>CBDCCO010000007.1:3220000-7280722 GCA_965214845.1 Vicinamibacterales bacterium | reverse complement strand
CCTCTTCGTCTTTCGAGGTCGAATGTCCCAGCGGGCCAGATCCTCCAGCGGACGGCGCCTCGATGGGGCGACCGTTCCGGAACAGCTCCTCGACCGCCTCGTCGAACTGCTCCCGGTTCCTCCACCCCGAACCGGGGCGAACTCCTCCGTGTCCCTGCCTTCACGCTTCGTCATCCGTGCACCTCCTTGTCTGCCGGCGGCTCCATCCCGCCCGCGTCCTGTCTCCGCCCCTGACTGATCAGCACGCTGCTCGTCCGCGCGCCGCAACGCCGGCACGTCATTTGGCGGCGCAACACATCGAGGCGGCGCGTCCCATCCGAACCGAGCGGCCCAACTCCGCGTGCTCCAACACGACGTACCGGTCGCACGCGGTGCAACAGGCGATCAGCTCGAACGGGCGATGGTCCGCGAGCGTCCGGAGAACCAAGCCGGCCGCCGGATCCCTTTCAGCAGTCGCTGAAGCTGGCCGACGACTCATCTCGTACGCCTCTGCCCGCGTCTCCGCTTCGACGCGGATCGCGATGACCGCTTCGACGTCGACGGCCCTGCTCCAGCGCTCTCCGATCGCGCTGTCGGCGGCGGCCAGACCGGTTTCGACCGACCCAGCGGTTCTCGGTTGCGTCGTAGTCCAGGACGCGGACCATCTGCTCGACGCGCCGCAACCCTTCGGTTGTCCTGGTCTGATGAATGACGGCCTCGATGCCGTCGACCACTCCGCGGCAGACCAACCGTCCACGGCAGGGCGTCGGATGCCTGCATGGCGCAAGTCGCAAGACGCGACAGGGCCGCCTCGGCGTTGTTCGCGTGCACCGTTGGCCAGACTGCCGCCGTGCCCGGTGTTTGAGCGCCTGGACCAGGTCGGCCGCCTCGGCCCCGCGCACTTCGCCGACGACGATGTGATCCGGCCGGTGGCGCAGCGCGTGCCGCACGAGATCCCGGATCGTGACGCCGCGACCGCCAAGGCCGCGCGCCTCGAACCGCAAGCAATTGGCGCGGCGCAGCCGCAGCTCCAGCGTGTCCTCGATGGAGATGACGCGGGCCGTCGGCCGGCAGCAGCGAGACCAGCGCGTTCAGCAGCGTCGTCTTGCCCGAGCCGGTGCCGGCCCGAGATCAGCAGGTTGCGCTCGCGGCCGAGCACGGCCGCGGCCTTCGTCGACCACGGAGGCGGGAAGCGATCCGCTCGTGGTCAGCTCCTTGACGGTGAAGGCCCGTCCGCCGAAGCGGCGGATGGTGATTGCGGCGGTCGGTGCCGCAGGCGGGCCGCAGATGGCGACGCGTGAGCCGTCGGCCAGCCGGGCGTCGATGATCGGCTCCGTGTGCGGATCCTTGCCCAGCGGGCGGGCGATCTGCACGGCGGCGCGGGCCACCGCGTCGGCGGTCAACGCCGGCGCGTCGAGCGCCGCCATACGGCCCGACCGTTCGACGAAGACCGTCCCCGGCGCGTTGATCATCACCTCCGAGACCGCCACGTCGTCCAGAGCGGCTTCAAGCCCCGCAGGAACGGCTTGAGGTCGACGATCGCCAGCTCCATCTACAGCTCTCCGGCCTCGCGGGCGCGCCAGTAGGGGCGCTCGCGCGGGAGGAAGTCCGGCTTCAGATAGCAGCGCCTCGCGTCGTGCGCCCGCTTGCCGTCGTAGGGCAGGACGATGGCCTGGCAGTTGCCGAGCAGGGCGAAGTCGCGCGGATGGAACAGTGGCTCGCGCCGTTCGCTGAACGACTTGCTGGCGCTGAGGCTGCCGGCGCCGCCGCCGGGCGACCCGGAGAGCAGCGACGCGGTGGCGCGGCTGGTCTGCTCCGAGACGCTGTAGGACGCCTTCATCTTCGCCACCTGCCCGCACAGGGTGCTGGCGATCTGCACCGAAGAGTCGTCGGCCAGCGAGAGGAAGACGCGCGTGCGCAGCGTCTGGAGCAGCGCCCGCCACGCCTCCGACTGGCCGAGGACCGCCCGGAGCGACGCGAATCGACTGCGTGGCGACGATGGGGATCAGCCGCGACTGCCGCGTCAGGGCGAACGCCTTCTCGTCGCCGGCCGGGTCGTCCTCGCCGACCGTGGCGAACGTCTGGTACTCGTCGCAGAGGAAGACGGCCGGCCGGAAGACGCGCTCCGGGTCGCGCTGCATCTCGGCCGGCCTGCGCAACAGCGTCTGGAGCCACGCCTGCTTGAGGAGTACGCCCACGGCGCGCGAGAGCGCCGGGTTGGTCCCGGCCGGCATGTTTCAGGCACAGCACCTTGCCCGAGTCGATCACCTCGTCAAGCGGCGGCAGCGGCCGGACGACATCGACGGCGGACTCGGCGGGCGCCTCGTCGGGCGGCGGCGGCGGGGCCGGCGGTGCCGGCGGACAGAAGACCGCGCGCCACTTCCGGCAGGTCGAAGACCGAGAGGAAGACGCTGAGGCCCTCGATGATGCTGGAGCGCAAGCTTCTGGTCGAGCGCCTGCCAGTCCTGCTCGTGCCAACGCTTCAACCGCGGCGGAGCCGCTCGCGGCGCTCCGGATCGGCGGCGCCCAGCCGGACGACGTCGAACGCGATCCCGGACGCCTTGAGTTGCTCGCGCAGCTTCGGGTCGTCCTTCGCCCGGACCACCCCGTCGCCTTGCCGGCTCCCATGCCCAGCCCTTCGCCGCGCCCATCCGCCCGGACAGCTCCGCGGTCCGGACCCGGATCGCAGACGGGCCGGCGATCGCCGCTTCGACCTCCGCGATCCTGCGCTTGAACCAGCTCCGCGTCGAGCGTCCCGCGGTACACGTCGCGCAGCGTCACCCACGGCCGCGGCGACATCCGGTGCAGCTCGATGATCCAGCGCACCAGGTTCACGTACGCCTGCTGCCAGAACGGCTCTTTAGAGCGCCCGAAGAGCTGGTTGATGAGGCTGGCGATGGTGTAGGCGAGCGAGTAGGAGTCGAGCTCGTCGTCGCCCAGCGGGTTCCACTGCCAGCGCCCGCCGATGCCCAGCTCGATGTAGTCCCCGCCGCGGCCGGCGTCCTCGAGGATGCCGCGCACTTGATGGCAGAAGTCGCCCTTGACTTCGAGCACGAGACCCGCGATGCGCCGCTCCGGATCGCCGGCCTGCCAGCCGAAGAGTTGGCGGGCGAACGGGCGCATGCAGGCCGAGGTCTTGCCCGAGCCGATCGCGCCACAGATGAGGGTGCCGGTGTACAGGCCCAGCTCGGGGACCACGAGCCACTGCGGGCTCGCGACCTCCCGGACGGCGACGGGATGGTGCATCTCGCCGACGACGATGGCGGGGGCGGGGTCGGCCGATCGACCGGCCACGCCGGGAGCTTGCCGCGGACCCGGCCGCGGGGCCAGCCCACGAACCAGACGCGGCCGGCCGCGACGGGCGACGGACCACGCGATGACGGCGGCCACGGCTGGGCCGAGGTAGTGCCACGCGCTGATCAGACCGTGCAGGCCGGGCGACCGGACGGCGATCAGGTCGGCGACCGGGGTCGGCCCCGAACGGCGGGAACGGCCGCCAGAGCCAGACGCAGGCAAGGACGGTCAGCGCCACCAGGAGCCGGTTCACTCCGGCACCCTCCGCGAGCGCCACGTCCGGCCGGCCGTGATCGCCGGCCCCTGCGGGCGCGACCGCTCCGACGCCTCCTCCAGCGCCGCGCAGCGGGCGATGGCGTCGTTGAGGCCGCCCCAGGCCTCCAGGGCATCCAGGTCGAGAGCGGCGACCGCCTTGCGGATCGAGGCGATCTCGGCTGCCGACTCCGGCACGTCGCCGGCGGCGCGCGGCGCGCGCGTCCAGCCTTCGAGCACCCGTTCCGCCGCGTCCAGACGCACCGGGTCGCGGCCCACGACGACGACCTCGACGGCGTGGCCGGCCGCACGCAGCGCCGCCCACAGCGCGGCGTGCTGCCCGCCCCACGTCGAGAGCCCGCTCGGCGTCTCGTCCTCCGCCTGCGCGAAGACGAACGTCGCGCGCTCGGCATCGAGCGCCAGCGGCAGCTTGTGGACGAAGTGCCGGCGCGTCGCCTTGCCCGCCCCCTGATACAGCCGGCCCGTCAACACGTGCTGCGGGACGCCCGCGGCCGTCAGCCCCACCACCTTCTCCCGCTCGGTCGGCAGCCACGGCAGGTCCAGGTGGTCGAGCACGCAGTCGAGCGACAGCAGCCGGCGCAGCGTCACCTCCCGGCGTCGCCTCGCGCCGGTGCCGGACGTGCTCGGCCCCCAGCGCGTGGTAGAGCGACCGGGAGGCGATCCGGCACAGCCGCAATCCAGACCCGTTCCAGGGCTCCTCGACCGCCGCCTTACCGCACCGCTCAATGAAGCGGCGGGCCAGCTCCCGGTGCTGTTGGCCGATGAAGGCCAGTTACTGCCTTCGGAGGAACGCGCCGCTGTGCAGGCACACCAAGGCGAGCCACTCGGCGTCGCGGCCGGTCCAACCGAACTCGGCAAGCGCCGCCGCGCGGCCACCCAGGTGCGGGATCATCTGTCGCCTCCGCTCGTGACGATGCGGTCGCCCTGGAGGAACGAGATCACGATCCCATCGGGTTGCGGACGACCAGCTCCGCGGGGATCTCCGGCAGGAACGAGAAGCGCATCGAGACCGACCAGGACTCGCGCGCCAGCTCCTCGCCGCTGCGCATACGCACCAGGGTCGAAGGTCGCCGCCGCGCTGTGCGGCTCCGAAGGCTGCGGGAGGATCCGTACGGCCACGCGGTCGACGTGCAGCTCCTCGTCGCGCAGCCCGACCGCGGTCACCGCGACATCTTCGGCCTGCTCGGCGTAGGCGGCGTTGGCCACCTCCGGCGTCAGGAACCACAGCGACCGCTCCCAGTACTCCCCGCACCGTGCCCTGCCGCCGTGAGTAGTGGTCGACGACGAACCGGTGCAGGAAGAACCCCGTGGTCGGGTCCAGCGGGTCGGCCTGCGCCTCCATCGCCTCGTAGGCGACGGCTTCGGCGCGGCCCACCTCGTCGACGCGCACCACCAGCGGCTTGGGCTGCGGCGCCCACGCGAGGCGCACCAGCGCGACGGCCAGCACGAGGATCACAAGTGACAGCGCCCCGGTCACGACCCGCAGATGCCGCGCCGCGTGCATCTGCTCCCCCCAGATCTCCGCGAACTCCCGCGCCGCCATCACAACCCTCCCGTCACCGCCACCCGCGCCACCGTCGCCGTCTGCACCGCGCGGCCCGACGCCCCGGAGCCGACGTTGCCCGAGCCCGAGAGCAGCATCTGCGTCAGCTCGCCGACCTTGAGCGTGGCCAGGCCCGCCGCCACGATGTAGGGGATCGTCACCATCGACCGCCGCCAAGCCGTCATGATCCCGGTCGGCCCCGCCCACTCCACATCGGCCGCGATGTCGCCCGTCCAGCCCTGGACGACGAACACCCCCAGCTCGGTCACGACTCGGAAGACCGCCCCCGCCACCGCGCCGTAGAGCGAGTAGACGAGCACCGTCCGGAGCCAGCCCCAGAAGAGGAACGAGAGCTGCGGGATCACCATCCACGGGATGAACACCGGGCCGAGCAGGAGCGCGATCGACAGGGCCATCTGCGCCCACATCACCTGCGCCTGCCCGAGGGCGAAGACGACGATCAGGCCGATGGCGAGGCCCATCATCAGGGCCACCGTCACCAGCAGGTCGAACGCCGCGTCGAGAACGCCCGGCAGGTCCGTGACCACGTTCCAGCCGAACGTGGCCATCCCGCCCGAAGATCCCCCGGCCGCCGAACTGCTCCCGCCAGGCGGCGAGCGCGAGGCCGAGCTGCTCCAGCATGGCGCTGCCGGCGTCGGCGACGATCATCGTCTGGAGCCACTCGCCCCATCCCCGTGATCAGGTCCGGGACGCTGCGGCCGGCGCCCGGCAACGGAGCCGTGTAGAACTGGAGCATCCCGAGCGGGATCGGACAGGCCGATGACCATGCGCACGACGGCGGCCATGTTGACGCCGCCTCCGGAGAGCGCCATCTGCGCCCCGGTCCACACGACGACGATCAGGGCCAGGACCCTGCAGAGCTGCATCCCCGCGCCGGCCACGGCGGGCGCGACCGAGGCCATGAGCTGATCGACCAGGATCCCGGCCTGCTGGAGCATCAGGATCAGGTCTTGAAGCGACATCTCTTACCGTCCTCCTTACCGTGATCGCTGGACTGCCCGCCGCGGACTACCAGTCCGACGGCGACGGGACGCGGCGGTGGCTGTCGGCCAGCGGGCCGGCGAACCGCAGTCAGATCGGCGGCGAAAGCTGCCTGCCCGGCCCGCGCCCGCAGCGCGTCGGCCTGCCAACGGGCCAGCGCCTCGCGCCGCGCCCGTTCCGCCTCGTAGCGCGCCCGGGCTTCGCGCGCCGCCTCGTAGGCGGCGAGCTGCGCCTGCGCCAACGCGATCTCGGTTCCGGTGACGGCAGCGGCCAGTTGCGCCTGCCCGACGCGCTGCGTGCGCATCAGGTCGTCGTTTCTGAGGTCGGCGAGCGCCGCCGACGCCTCACCCACCTGCCGCGCCAGCAGCGACGCCGCTTCGGCCTCGGCGTGCGCATGCACCAGGTCTGCCGACGAGACGGCCTGCGCCCGCTCGTGCGCCTCGACGAGCCGCGTCTGTACGGGCCGGGTTGTCGACCGCCGCACGCAACTTGGGCTTCGGTCAGCACCGCCGGGGCCAGCGCCTCCAGGTCGTCCCAGACGCCCCTGTAGCTGCGCCCGCCGCTACCCCATCGCCTCCAGGGCGGTAAGCACGCCGGCCGCCTCGGCCGGCACCGTCCACGCGTCGAACGCGCCCGGCAGGGCGGCCAGCACCTCGGTCGCCGGCCGGGTCGCCAGAAGCGTGGTCTCCGGGCACGGCGAGCACCTGGAGCCAGCCGGCCTCGTCCGTGAGGCCCGGAATCCGCTGCGAGAAGGCCCCGATCCCGCCCGCACTCGTGCTCGTCGCCAGCCCGATCCCGTGCCGGCCTATCGACCCAGCCGGCGTCGGTCAGCTCGCGGAGGCGCCCGATGTTGCCCATCCCGATGTCGTTCGACGTGACCAGCTCGGTGGTGACGTCCAGCACCCCGTCGAGTGACTGGAGCTGCTCGACCATCCTTCCGATCTGGGTCACCATGTGGGGCGAATCTGCGTGATCTGGTTGGCGATGATGATCGTGTCGCACGAGCCGAACAGGCACGCCTGAGCACGGCGGCTCGACCATGTCCCCACGGCCGCCGCTACCACCAGTCCGGCAACCAGCCAGCGCCATCTGTTCTTCGTCATTGCCGATACATCCTTTCCGGGTGCGGCTCGGGCCGCGGTACGAGGAAGTCCGAGGTCACCCACACGCGCAGCCGGTGACCGACACGGATGGTGACCGTGGGCAGGCGGTTGAGGAACCGCGAGAGGATCTGCGTCGCCGACTGACCGAGGCCCTGCCCGGCCGCGGCGCGGAAGCCGGCCCCGCCGCCAGCGTACGGGTCGGAGCCTTGCAGGGTCAGCCCGGCGAGGACGCCCACGGCGCCGGCCGCCGCGAACATCGACGTGTAGTGCCGGTCCACCCTGGTCGGGCCAGGGCGCTCTCGCCGATGGCGTTCAGGCCGTGGAAGGCGAGGTCGACCCAGCGGCCGTCGGGCCACACGAGGCGATGGAAGCCGACCGCCAGCCGTCCCTGGTCCTGTTGCTCGACGGCCTGCGCGGAGCCGAGCAGCCGCGCCCCGCGCGGCACGAGGATCCGCTGCCGGTCGGCCGAGTAGAACGGGATCGCGACCTGCGCGAAGACCGGGCCGGTGAAGTCGCCGTCGAGCTGCGTGACCAGCACGGCGCTCAGCAGCGACCCCTCGTAGACGCGCTCCCAGCCGGCCGGATCGGCCGGCGTTCTCACGACGACCGGATCGGCTGTGGGGTCGAATCGGTGGCCCCGTCACGCCCGGGCACCGTCCGCGCCGGGGGCGCGGAACCCGCCGCACCATCGCCCGCGAGCCCCGCCAGCAATGCCGCGTTTCGCGTCCTCCATGCGGGGCGGCGATGGCGGCCGGATCGGGCGGCGCCGGCACGCTCGCGGCCTCGCCGGCAGCCGCCGTTCGCTCAGGCGGCCGAGGGTTGCCGGCAGCGCCCGGCTCGGCAGCCGGCTGGGCGAGCCTCGGGGCTGCGGAGGGTCTGCACCACGCTCGGCGCGCGCAGCGACCGGGCGCGGCGCTCGACCGCCTCCAGCCGCAGCCGTTCCCGCAACTCGACCTCCCCGGCCGTGGGTGGCAGCGGCACATCGTCCGGTCCCGAATCCGTAGTCGGAAGCCCCGAGGCAGGCAGCGTGGGCGGGAATCCGCCCGTCGGACCGGCCGCAGCGGCCGCGCGCCGATTGCGGTCGTCCTCTTCCATCTGACGCTGTTCGGCGAGCTGCGTCAGGCGGGAGCTGATCTGTCCGACCACGCCCCGCCCCGAGACGCCCGGTTCACCGTCGATGGCGGCGTCCTCTGCCTCCGGATCTCCGCCCGACTGGCTCAGCACGAGGCCGACCAGCAGCACCGCGATGACACCGATGCCCGCCTTGGTGACCAAGTTGCCCGGCAGCGCCCCGGCCGGGGGCTGGAGCAGTTGCCTCCACTTCGCCATCACGGACCCGCCTTCCTCGGCGAAGCCGTCCACGCCAGCCGCCGGCCGCCGACCTCCAGGGCGCCGGCCCCGAGCACCCGCGGCGCGACGTGCAGCACGTCGTCGAGCACGGCCGAGACACTCACCCGCTCCAACTCGCCATCGACCCGCTCATACAGCACGGCCGAGATCGCCCGCGTCCGCAGGTACGTCCGCCGGCCGTCGTGCCACATCCCCTCGACGAGCCACGGGTAGCCGGTAGCCCCAACCGGCAGGCGGTAGTCGAACTGCAACTGGCGGGGATACGACTCGCGACCGGCATCGAGCCTGTCTCGCGCGGCGGTCCGGGCCACCCCGACCCGCTCGGCCGCCTGCGCCTGTGCCGCCTCGACCGACGCCCACGCCTCGGCCGCCCTCGCGGCTGCCGACGAGACCGTCTCGGCCGCGGCCAGCACGGGTGCGGCGTCCTCGCCGTCCGTCGCGCCGGCCGCGAGCCGCACAACGGCATCGACCGGCGCATCGTCCCGCTCGACCAGCAGCAGCGGCACGATGTCGCCGCCCGCCGTCAGAAGCACCACGTTCGAGCGGGCGCCCTCTACCAGCGGCCGGACGAACGCCAGGTGTGCGGCGGCCGAGATGTCCCAACGTTCGGCGTCGCCCATGACGACGTCGACGATCTTGGCCGCCTCCGGCAACACGACGGTCGTGACGTGCCGCACCCGCGCCGTCACCGTGAGAGGCGAATCCACTGGCGCGGCCGTGGCCCGCAGCCCCTGCGCCGCCGCCGGCGCGGCCAGCAGGGCGCACCCAAGCGTCAGGACCCAGGCCCTCATCGAGCCATCCCCTGCACCAGCACCACGGCGACTGTGGCGAACATGCCGCCCACTACGGCGCGGGTCTTCCACGTCCACGTCCGCTTCGGCCGGTCGAGCGTCCACTCGGTCTCCGAATCGCCGATCCGCAGCCGGCCCGGCCCGAGCACGTGGTCCGCGACGTACAGCCCGTCGTCGAACACCTCGTACGACATGAGGCTCGGCTCAAGGCCGCGGCGCCCGAAGCGCCGGTCGGCCTCTTGCAGCTCGTAGAGCGCCGGGGACTCCTCGGCCCGCGACCTCAAGTACGTGAACCGCCCGTCGTGCCACAGCGCCTCGACCTCGAACGGCGGGCCGAAAGCCGCCTCGTCGAGCCGGTAGGGGAACCGCAGCCGGCGCGGGTACTCGTCGCGCCACCGCGACCACGCCGCGTCGTGCTCGGCCCACACCTTCGCCACTTCCTCGGCAGCCGCCTCGTCGATCGCTTGCAGCTCGGCCTGCGCCGCCGCCTCTTCGGCCCGGTGCGCGGCCAGCTCGGCGCCCGCCACGAAGGCCGGCGCATGCCGCGGCAGATCGGCGGGCGACGGGCGCTCCGATCTGGTGACGTAGACCACCAGGTCCGGCTCCTCGCCGGACGACTCGGCCACCAGCAGAGCCCACACCCG
This sequence comes from Vicinamibacterales bacterium, assembly GCA_965214845.1. Lineage (GTDB taxonomy): Bacteria > Acidobacteriota > Vicinamibacteria > Vicinamibacterales > UBA8438 > JAAXGX01. Next base: position 7,270,743 of record CBDCCO010000007.1, on the reverse strand, counting down.
GCCGCTCTCGGCCACGAGCGTCACGTTCGACGCAACGCCCGCTTCGAGCGGCTTGACGTACGCCACGTTGCCCGCCGCCGACACGTCCCAGTAGTCGGCGTCGCCGGCCACGACGTCGACGACGATCTCATCGCGCGGCAGCACGACGGTCGTGGTGTGCCGCACCTGCGCCGTGACCGGGATCGCAGCCTCCCCGGCCCCGTCCGACACGGTCCGAATCCCCTGCGCGGCGGCCGGCATCGCCGCCAGCACGCCGCAGCACGCCAGCCCTATCAACCTCCGTGTCATCGTTCCTCCTCGCATCAGCCGAGCACTGCCGCCCGCTTGTGATCGAGTCCAGCGGCCAGGCGCACGATCGCGCCCTCCACCCCGTAGCGCGCCACCATCTCGGCACGCCGTTGCGCCTCGCCGGCCGACGACGTGTAGAGCCAGTAGCTCTCCGGGTCGACCGCCAGCCGCAGGACGGCCGCCGTCGCCGGCCGCCGCAGGTACAGCTCGCGCTTCGGTTCCAGCTCGCGCACCGTGCGCAGCTCGTCGTCGTTGAGTTGGAACGTGGCCTGCCCGGCGTCGGGGAAATCCGGGTTAGCGAGGAACAGCCGCGTCGGCATCGACTCCAGCAGAGCCGCTGCCCCGGCCGTCTCCGTGATGTCCGTGACCGACTGCGTGGCGAGAATCAGCGCGGCGTTTCGCTTGCGCCACGTGCGGGCCGCCTCGGTCAGCCGGCCCAGGACGACCGGGTCCCGCAGGTAGCGCCACGCCTCGTCGACCACCATCAGCTTGAGGCGCGTCGTCTCTACCGGCGATTCGATCTCGGTCCGCAGCCTTTCGAGCAGGTAGAGCAGCGCCGCCTCGCACCAGTCCTCGTGCTCGACCGCCCCGGCCAGGTCGATCACCTGCCAGTCGGCCAGCGTCAGGTCCGCATCCTCGGCCGGCGGGTTGTCGAACCAGCGGCCCCAGGCGCCCGAGCCGTGCCAGCGAGAGAGCGCCGGCCACATCGGCGCAGGCAGCGACCGCACGAGGTTCCCCAGCGACCGCCGCGCCGGGGCCAGCGCATACAGGTCCTCGATGCGCGCCCGGACCTCGGAGAGGTCGCCGCTCGACTCCTCCCAGCCGCCGATCCGCAGCAGGCGCAGCACCCAGGCTGAAAGGAACTGGACGGTCCGCTCGGTCGGCTCCAGGCTGAACGGCCGCATGGGAATCGCGTCCTTCTCGGGCGAGACCTCCAGGTAGCCCCCGCCAAGAAACTGGGTCAGCGCGCGGTAGGAACCGCCGAGGTCGAGGATCAGGACGCGCGGGTCGTACTGGAGCGCCTGCACCAGCAGGAAGTTGAGCGTGAAGCTCTTGCCGGCCCCGGTCGCCCCGAGCATCAAGGTGTGGCCGACGTCGCGCCCCCCGAACAGGTCGTAGTGGTAGGGCGTGCCGGCCGGCGTCTCGAACACGGTCAGGGCCGGCGCGTCGAGGTGCGCGCAGCGGCGGTCCCCTCGCGGCGGGCCGAACAGCGGCGCCACGCAGGCCGCCACCCCCGCCGAGACGAACACCCGCCGCGGCTGCCGCGACGCCGGCTGTCCCGGCAGCCGGCCGAACCACACCGCGAGCTGCCCGTAGGACTCCCGCGCCGCCTTCGCGTCGAGGCCCCCGAAGACGCGCTGGATATCTGCGCCCCACTGCTCCAGTTGCTCCGCCGAGCCGCGCACGGCGACCGACAGCGCCACATCGCCGTACGAGACCACCTCCGTCTCCAGCTCGACCAGCGCGTCGCCGGCCCGCCGCGCCTCGATGCTCGCGGCGGCGTCCTCGAGCGCGGCGGCCGTCCCTTCCTTCTCCTGCATGTGGGCGGCCATCGAGTAGCGCTTCGAGAAGTAGTGCCGCTGGGCCGAGCGCAGCTTCCGCCGCGCCGCCTCGCGCGACCACGGCCGCCACTCGACAACCGCCGTCATCGGGACCGAGAGCGCGTACAGCTCCTCGAGCGCGTTGGCCGTCACGGTTGCCGGCGGCGCCACGCACGACCAGAGGCCGACCTGCTCGCGGCCGACGTGCAGCACGTGCCGGTCGGCCGCCACGTCCTCGCCCGCGAGCCGCCAGTTGACCCCGGCGTCCGTCCGCATCCCCACCGTCCAGCCGCCGAGGCCGCCGTTGACCAGCCGGTAGAGCACCGCCGCCGCCCTCTCGGCCGTAACCCGCATTATTCCTGAGGTTGTCGAATCGGTCACGGTCGGGGCGCAATCGTTAGGCGAATGCAGTCGTCGGACCTGGCGTGTGGCAGGTGGCAGCGTGGTGAAGCGGTCGTGGCGGGGTGACGGCGCGCACGAGGCACCACGCGCCGACAGCTTCGGCGACGGGGCGCTGGCGTGCAATGCGGGGGTTGAGGTTGGCGGCGCGACGGCGCGCTATCCGGCGCGCGCCCCGAGCGCGAGGGCGAGGTGCCGCCAGACGTCGCGGTATGGGGTCGCTCGCGGCAGGTGCAGGACGAGCCGGCGGACGGAGCGGACGACGTGGACGCTGACCTTGAGCAACCGGTCGCGCAGCCAAGTCACCTGGGTGCGGGCGCAGGCGGTGCGGGCGGCCCTCAGCCGCAGTTCCTGCATGAGCACGTAGGCGGCGGCCGTCAGCAGGACCCGCAGCTGGTTTGCCCAGAACTTGGTGCAGCTCGTGCGGTCGATCTGCAAGCCGTCGAGCAGTTCCTTGATGCGGTTCTCGATGTCGCCGCGCCCGCAGTAGACCTTCTCGTAGATGAAGCGCGGCGTCTGGCGCAGATTGGTCACGACGAAGCGCGGGTTGTCCCGCGGCTGCCGGCCGGTGAGCTGCACGACTTCGGCCTTGATCACCACGCGGCGCTCACGAGCCCACGTGCCCGCGCGATAGCGGGTGTCGAGGTAGAAGTGCGCCGTCTTCTCGCGCAGCATGTTCTCGGTGCGGGCCGCCACCATGACGTGCTCGGCAGCCCGCAACAGCACAGCGTTCCTGGCCATCGCCACGACGTAGTCGAGCCGCGGTTCGGCATCGAGGAAGTCGAAGATCTCTGGCGTGGCGAAGCCGCCGTCGAGCCGGACGAGAAAGCGCGCCTCGGGAAACGCGGACCGCAGCAGCGCGAGCAGCCGACACAGCACGCCCAGCGTGCCGTCGGACGCCTGCGCCGTGCCGGGCCGCAGCACGGCCGCGCACAGATACTGCTCCGCCTCACGGTCGAAGCTCACAAAGGCCAGCAATGGCAGGTAGCACCAGCTGTCGTAGTAGCTGTTGAACATGGTCAGCTGCTGCGCGCCATGCGTCGGGTCGTCGGTCGGGTCGAGGTCGATCGTGATGCGTCGCACCCGCCCGCGCAGTCGGCGGCGATGCCGCTCGATGACCGACGCCGCCAACTCGCGCCCGAGCCGATAGAGCGCGACGCGGCCCGCACCGTTCTCGAACCGCGAAACCGTCGGCTGCGACGCCAGCCGACCGCCCGCCACCGGGTCGCGCCCGAGCAGCAACTTGTGGATCGGATCATCGGCGAGCCGGTCCGAATCGTTGCCGTCGGGATGGCCGCAGGCGATGCCGAACACCCGCTGGCCCACCAGGTCCTCGAGCGTGTGCCGGACCTTCTCCGGTGCCCGGCGGTCAATCAGACACCGACCGAATGCCTTGACCAACCCGTAGACGCGCTCGGCGGCCTTGAGCAGCACGGCGCCGCCATCCGAGCTCGACTGCTCGCGGTCGAACGTGGCCACGAGCGGCTTGTCGAACAGATCGGGGAACAGAACAGACTGTGCTATCGTGGGGTCCGTCACGCAAGAGCCTCCGTCGTGCCGAAAATGCCTGTGGTTAACAGCGTTTTAGCACACGGAGGCTCTTGTGTCTCTACCTGAGACAGACCCCTCACGAATTTTCCGGGGTAAGGACCTCGATCGGCGTCACGTCCACCACGCGGGCGGCGGACGCAGCGACCAGCGCCGCCTCGGTCTTGACCGCCCGCGCCAGATCCGCCGCGAGGTAGACCGACTCGTGCGGCGCCCGGCGCCGCCGCAGCCACGCGGCGAGATACGTCCGCCACCAGCCGCGTCCCCGAGTCCCGGCCGTCCGCCGCATGCCCGGATCGAAGCTCCAGACCATGTGCACGTCGAGGTCCTGGACGCGGCCGGCGAGGAACGCCTGCCGCTTGCGCTGCGCCAGCCCCGCGATGTCCGAAACCGGAGGACGTTCGTCGAACGCCGCCGGCCGCCGCTCGACGATCCACGACACCCGCATCTCGGGCGGCAGCCCGGAGAGCATCCGCTGCCAGCGTCCCGCGACCGCGTCGAGGTCCTCGGCCGTCCGGCCATCCGTGACCACCGGCGTCAGCGCGCCCACCGTCACCAGCTCGCCGGCCCGCGTCAGGCACGTCCGCTCGTCGACCCAGCCCCAGTACGGCAGCTCGTGCGCCAGCGCGCCCGCGTCTCCCGTCACCCTTCACCCCGCTCGATGACGACGTACGGCGAGCGGTCCTCCAGCAGCCCGGCGTCGTACCGGCTGCGGTAGCGGATGGCCGCACGGACCACGCCGACCAGGTTCTGGTCGTGCCGCCACGCGAGCCAGCCAGCCCCGTAAAGCACACCGAACACCAATCCGCCCGCCGCCAGGCTGTTGACGGCGTTCCAGATGGCCGCGGCCAGCGTCGCGGCCAGCAGGAAGAACCGCCGCTCCACGCCGAGCACCGTCAAGGGCTGGCTCAGGATCGCGTAGCCGTGCCACTGCCTTCGTCCGCGCATCTAGAACATCCAGGCGATGAAGTTGGCCGCGCCCAGCGCCATGCCCAGGCCGAAGATGATCCCGGCCAGCGCCTGCTTGCTGCCGCCTTCCTGAAACGCGAACATCAATCCGCCGACGACGATCGCCACCAGAGCCAGACCGCGCGCGATCGGCCCGGTGAACGCCGTCTGGAGGTTGTTCACCGCGGTCACCCACGGCGAGACGCCCTGCGCCGCCAACTGTTCTTGCGCGAGCGCGACCAGCGCCGCCGACGCTCCGAACCGAAACCACTGCCGCTTCCGCATCGACTTCCTCCTTGTCAGCAGCCCGCGCACGCGGCCGACACGTGCCAGGCCAACGCCGCGAACATCCCCAACGCGATCCCGCCGGCCAGGCCGGCGCCCACGCCCTCGCGGTTGCGCGGGAATGCCGCCAGCAAGGCGCCGCCGAAGGCGACCGCGCACAACCCGGCCGCCCATACCGCGACACACCCGCACTCGGCCGCTTCGCTCATTCGTAGTCCCCCGCATCGTGGCGGGCGAGCGCCTCGCCCAGCGCCGGGTCCTGTCCCTCGCCGCGCCGGATCGCCTGCTCGGTCACGTCCACCTTGCGGCCCACCGCGCCCAGCCCGACCGCTCGCGCCGCCAGGTAGAAGCCGGCCGCCAGCGTCGCCAGGGCCATCGCGCCGTAGGCGGCGACGTACCAGCCGTAGTCGGTGAGGATCAGCCGCCCGAACGGCTGCAGGTACGTCAGCTCCGCCGCCAGCACCCACGCGCCCAGCGTGCCCGCCGAGACTGTCAGTCCCACGCTCGCCTTCCACGGCTTCACAGCTCGATCACCTCCTGCTCGCGGCGCGGCAGGCCGCCGCCCCGGCCACCCTTGCTCCCGCCGCCCAGCGCCCGCCGCACCGCCGCGGCGGCCCCAGGCGACGACGCGTACATCGCGAAGCCCGCTCGCGCCTTCGCCCGGATCGACCTCCCGCGGTAGTGCCCCGAGGCGACCTCGACGTTGCAGCGCCCCGTGCGGCCCGCCGCGTCGACGTACTCGACCTGCGCGTCCGGCACGAGCACCTTGCCGTCCTCGACAGGCAGCCCGAGGGCGTCCGCGGCCTGCCGCCGCGCCTCGTCGGCCGCCTCGCGGCTCGCGGCACGCCGCGCCTGCTCGCTTCGGGACGCCAGGAGCCCCTTCAGCTCCGCGTCGATCCGGACACGCACGACGCGCCCGCCCGCCGCCTCGATCCGCGCCTGCGCGGCGCAAGCCGCCCGGTAGACCGCTACGTCGTGGGCCAGCTCCGCCGGCCGCACTGCGCCGGACAGCGCCCGCTGCTTCGGCCGGCCAGCCTTGCGCCACAGCGCCTCGGCGCGCGCCGCCCCGGCCGGCGTCGCCACCACGACCGTGAACTTCCCGCCCTTCGGCCCACGCGCCGTCCGCTGCTCGACCCACCCGCGCCGCTCGGCCCGCGCCAGTCCCCGCCGCGCCGCGAACGGGTGCCCGTCGAACTGCCGCTCGACCAGGTCCCGCAGCGCCACCGCCCGGAACGCCCCCACGTCGCGCACCAGACCGTCGAGACGCTCGTCGAACGAGCGGCGCGGCTTCTCCGCGTCGTACTCGCGGCGGTGCCCGCTCCGCGCGCGCCCCTCCGGCAGCCAGTCGCGCCCCTCGCCCCGCTGCGCCGGATCCCGGTCGGGCATGCGGGTCATCGGCTGAGCCCCTCCACCTGCGCGCCGGGCCGCGCCGGCCCAATGCCCGCGCGCCGGTCCGGCGCCGACGCATCCCGCACCGCCAGCCGCCAGTCCCGCCCTTCCAGTCCGACCACCTCCGAGCGGCCCACGATCCGGCTCGACAGCCGGTCGTCCCCCATGAACACCGCGATCTCGCTCGGCCGCTTGTTCGAGGTCCACACCGTCCGCCGCCCCGCGTCGTGCCGCGCCTCGTAGAGCATCAAGAGCGTCCGCCGCGTGTAGTCGGTCGCCGCGTCCCGCTCCGACCCCAGGTCGTCGAGCACCAACAGCGTCGCCGCGGCCAGCCGGTCGAACGTCTCCGAAGTCTCCAAAGCCGCCTGCGGCCGGAGCCGGTAGAGCAGCAGCGGCACCCGCGCGAACGCCATCGACCGCTCCCCCGACCGCCACGACTCGTTGAGCAGCGTGCATGCCAGCCGCGTCTTGCCCGTCCCCACCGGGCCGCACAGCAGCAGGTCCCGGCCGTCCTCGCCGCCGCGCAGGAACGCTCGCGCCGCCGCCAGCGCGTGCCCGTTCTCCGCCGTCCGCCGCCACGTCGCCCACCGCGCCTCCCGGAACTCGCGCGGCACCGACGGCGCCGACGCGTGCGCCGCCGTCCAGCACGCGCACCGCCGCAGCCGCGTGGCGCCCTCCACCTCGACCGGCTCCCAGCCCGGCGTCCCCGCGCACCGCTCGCATGCCGTCGTCATCGCTTCGCCCGCTTGATGACCGCGTCGTACGCCTCGCGCGGCTCCGTCGACCGCGCCGCCCCGTCACGCCGGCCGGCGCTTGGGCCTCGGAGCTGCTCGGCCAGCGCCGGCCCCCGCGACAGCAGCATCGACAGCGTCCGCGTCCGCCCGTCCAGGAACCGGTCGCCCTCGGCCGTCAGGAACCGCTCCGCAAGCCGGTCCAGCTCCTCGTCGCCGTACGTCGCGCACAGCCGCTCGGCTGCATCCGCGTCCGACGCCTCGACCGCACGCGTCGGCGCATACGCCACCCCGCGGTGCCGCGGATACAGCGCCGACCGGTACCGCTCGACGAACGCCGCCGCCCGCGATGCCGCCTCCGCCGGCGGATGGCCGGCCGCCCCCTCCCCCGGACCCCCTCCCCCTATTTCGCGGTTGGTACTGGGTTTAGTACTTCTTGAAGATCTGAGATCCGTACCGCGCGCGCGGGCTTCCGAAGTAGTGCCGAAGTGCTTCCCTGGACCGCCCTGGACATCTCCGGATGCCGGATCGCCCCGGAATTGCTGGTGCGGAACCACTTCCGAAGTAGTGCGGAAGTGGTGCGGAACTGCTTCCGAAGTAGTGCGGAAGTGGTTCCGAAGTAGTGCGGAACTACTTCGGGAGAACTTTCGAAGTGGTGCGGAAGCGCCAGAGGCTGCCCTCGGCAGCGCCCGCAGCCGCGAGCCGCCCGGATGCGCTGACCACAGGTGCAGCGTCCTGTCGCTCACCATCGCCTCGGCCGGCAGCGGATGCGGCGTGCGGCCCGGAAACCGCACCCGCTGGCAGTCCTGCCAGTCCGCCTGGTACAGAAACCGCACGCCTTCGTGCTCGAACGCCGACACCAGACCCACCTCGACGAGCCGCTCGATGCTCGCCGCGACCGCCTCGGCCGCACGCTCGCGCAGCGCGTCGTGCGCCGCCTGGAACGCCACGCCGTCGGCCCGCATCACCCCGAAGTCGTCCGCCCCCAGCACGTAGGTCGTCCAGACCCGGAACGCCAGGTCCGACAGCCTCGACACCTTCGCCGAGTGGCCCAGGCGCGCGTTCAGCACTCGCTGCGCCGGCATGGCTGGCTGTCCGTCCCTGCCGACGCGCTCGGCAATGTCCATCGACGTTCCCCGCCCCATCCGTGCTCGCTCGCCATCCTGAGACCCGGACCCCCGCGCTCGCGCCGCCGTCAGCACATCCTGTCCGGGTCGCACACGGCGCACTGCGCCCACTCCGGCCGCGCGCCGAGCAACCGGACCCTCGCGTTCGGCCGCGCCCGCCAGTGCTCGCCCGCCTCCGGCCAGCATCCCGGGCAGATGAACAACGCGCCGCCCGTGCCCGGGTCGACCACCTCCCGCCACGCCGTGTCGGCGCGCTTCGCCGCGCGCCGCACGATGGCCGGCGCCGGCCCCGCCCGCCCTCCGCCGACAGTCGCGTCCCTCATGCCGTTCGCCTCCTCCTCCGCTTCGCCAGCCCGCCGCGCAGGCCGCCCACGGCGAGCCAGTGCAGCGTCGCCGCCTTGCTCCAGCGCAGCCGCTTGTCGATACCCGGGACCGGCGCCAGCGGGAAGGTCCCCGCACGCACCCGGCGCTCCAGCGTCGACCGCGAGCAGCGCAGCAGCGCCGCCATGTCATCCAGGAACAGCACCTCCGGCAGCGACTCGACGTCGATGGCCTCGTCGCCCGCCGCGTTGCACTCGCCGCCGCCCATCTCCTCGATTGCCGTCGTCCGCGCCTCGGCCGCGGCCAGCTCGATGCGCTCCAGCCGGCCGAGCGCCGCCGTCGCCCGCGCCTCGAACCCCTCCGGGGCCGGCTGGCGGCCGTTGAGGATGGCGTTCAGCCCGCTCCTCCCCATGCGGAGCGCCGCGGCGAGGTCGTATTGCGTCAGACCGAGTGCGGCCAGGCGGCCACGGATCGCCCGCATCGCCGGAGGCACCATCGCTTCCGAGCTTATGCGTAGATTATATACGTCATCAAGCCGAAAGTGCGGCGCGCCCGCGGCGACGGTTTCGACCCGCGGGGCCGGGCGGTCACGGCAGCAGTCGCGGCGGGCGGTGCGGCGCCCTTCGCGGGAGCGCAAGCCCCTCGGCGTGGAAGCTGACGGGCCTGTGGACGGGCCGACGGGCCGCCCACGAGCCCCTTGGATCCCGCCCGCCGGCGGGCTCCACAGCTCCCACACCGGTCACCATCGGCGGCCTTCGAGCAGAACACGTCAGAACCCGTCACGCCGCCGGCGCGGCGCCGGCACCGTTTCGGCCCCGTGAAACGGGCTCGGAGGCACCTTCAAGTACGCTGTGGAGATAATTTCCCGATGCAATAAATTGTTGCTATCATGTCCCCATGACCTTGCTCGCCAAGCGCCTCCGGCAGGTCCGCACCGACCGGGGGCTGTCGCAGGGACAGCTGGCGAACCGCCTCGGCAACTCCTCGCACCTGATCTCCCAGGTCGAGCAGGGCCGCTGCGGCCTCACCAACCCCAGGCTCTCGCTGGCCGCCCAGACGCTCGGCGTCTCGATCGACTACCTGATCGGCCTCACCGACGAGCAGACGCCCTCGCACCAGCTCGCCCGCGACCTGACCGCCGCCACCGCCCGCGTCCGGGATCTCGAAGACCAGCAGGCCCAGGCCGGCATCACCGACGACGGCGACTTCATCGGCGTCTCTCCGATCACACCCGCCGCCGGCAGCGGGGCCGTCGTCGACGACGAACGCATCACCGGCGGGCTCAAGTTCCGGCGCGACTGGCTCCGGAAACACGGCCTCGACGCGCGCCAGTGCCGCGTCCTGCAGGTCATGGGCGAGTCGATGGCGCCCACGCTCGTCGACGGCGCCTCCATCCTCGTCAACCTCGCCCGCCAGCGGCGCCGCGACGGCCGCATCTACGTCGTCCGGACCGAGGACGGCCTGATCGTCAAGCGCGCCGGCAAGGACGCCGCCGGCGCCTGGCAGCTCGTCAGCGACAACCCCGACAAGCAGACATGGCCCACACGGCCCTGGCCGCTTGATGCGCCCATGATCGGAGAGGTCAAGTGGACCGGGCGCACCTTCGTCTAGGAGAACCCCGATGAGCCCGACCCCACGCAACGACGACGAGCCCGTCGCCACCGAGGAGACCGCGGCCCCCGCTCCGCGACCGAAACGGCGCACGGCTCAGAGCGCCACGTCACGGAAACCGAAGGCCAAGGCCGGCAGTCAGCCGGCGCGCCGCCGCGTCCGCGTCGCCGAGGGCGTCTACAAGGACCGGCACGGACTCGCCGCCACCGTCAAGGTCAACGGCATCCAGCGCGAACTCCGCTTTCCGCCCGGCACGCCGCTCAAGACCGTCCGGGCGCGCCGGGACGAACTGCGGGCGAGCCTGCGGACACTGCCGGCCGGTGAGCGCCATACGCTGGCTCACGACGCCGGACGCTATCTCGATCAAGTCAAGAGCACGCTGCTCGCCACCTTCGACGACCGGCGGCGCGATCTTTCCATGTGGCTTCCTCGGTTCGGCCACCTGCGGACGCTCGCGCTACCGTCGCATGTTGCTGCCCTGAACGCCCAGATGCACGAATGGCGGCGGACGCACGCCGCATCGAGCTGCAACCACCGGCGGCACGCGCTCATCCATCTGGTGCGGCTGCTCTACGGTCGGCGCGCCGCGGTTGACCTGATTGATCTCGTGCGATTCCCGCCCGCGCCGCCGAAGCCCCGTTGGGTGCGCCGTAACCACCTCGATGCTGTCCTCGCGCACCTGACGCCCGGGTCCAAGACGGCGGCGCGGCTCCAGATGATGCACTGGACCGGCATGCGGCCCTCGCAGATGGGGCGCTTGACCCGAACCGACTTCCATCTCGACGAGCCGATCCCGTACGTTGACGTGCCGCGCGGGAAGGGAGGGCGGCAGGCCGCCGTACCGCTGGTTGACGAAGCCGTGTCAGCCGCTCACGCGTTCATCGCCGCTGACGCATTCGGTCCGTGGTCCTGCCCGAGTGCGAACAAGGCCATCCGCACGGCCGCGCAGAAGGCGAATCTCGAACCGTTCACCGTGTATCAGATTCGGCACTCGTTCGCGACGTGGCTGCGGCATGCCGGGGCCGACCTCGCCGACATCCAGGACCTGTACGGACACACCGACCCGACGACGACGAGGATCTACGCCGCCCCGACGCTCGCCAAGCAGCGAGACGCCATCCGCAAGCTGCGGGCCGTGGACCGTCCAGGTGCGTCGGACGAGGCGGCCGGCACCGCGCACGAGGTTCCTCGCCGCGCCAGTTGACGCCGCTCGCCGCTATGGGTGAATATGGGCCGGATCAGATGACTACGCGACGACGAGCCGGGGAGGCCGGGCCGTGGCAAGGCACGCCCCAGTGGACACGGCGTGTAGCACTTCGCGGCGATTCGGCTGGCAGACGCGGCTGGCAGAAGCCGATGCATCGCTGCAAATTGTTGATTCTAAAGAATAGGCGCGTAGCTCAGTTGGTTAGAGCGCCTGCTTGACATGCAGGAGGTCGGCGGTTCAAGTCCGCCCGTGCCTACCACGCCTGCCTCAATCCGAACCACCGCATGAGCCAAGTTACCGTTACGTTGCCGGATGGGTCCACGCGACACGTGCCGGCCGGCACGGTCGTCTCCTCCGTGGCGGCCGGCATCTCGCCGCGCCTCGGGAAGCAGGCCCTGGCCGCGGTCGTCGACGGGCGCATGGTCGACCTGTCGCACAGCCTCGAGGACGACGCGACGGTGCGCTTCGTGACCCCCGCCGCGGCCGAGGCGCTCGAGCTCTACCGCCACAGCACGGCGCATCTGCTCGCCGCGGCCGTGACGGCGCTCTTTCCGGAGGCCCAGTGCGGCATCGGGCCGCCGATCGACGACGGGTTCTTCTACGACTTCGTCGTCGATCGCCCGTTCGTTCCGGAGGATCTCGAGGCCATCGAGCGGAAGATGGCCGAGATCGCCGCGCAGAATCTGCGCTACGAGCGCAAGATGATGCCCAAGGAGGACGCCAAGGCGTACTTCCGCGACCGGGGCGAGCCGCTCAAGGTCCAGCTCATCGAGGAGAAGGGCGGCCCGGTCGTCTCGTGCTACACCATCGAGGACGCCTTCATCGACTTCTGCACCGGGCCGCACGTGCCGTCCACGGGCCGGCTCAAGGCGTTCAAGGTGCTCAGCAGCTCGAACGCGTACTGGAAGGGCGATGCGCGCAACCAGCCGATGCAGCGCATCTACGGCACGGCCTTCTTCAAGGCGTCCGAGCTCAGCGCGCACCTGACGAAGCTCGCGGAAGCCAGGAAGCGGGACCACCGCAAGCTCGGCCGGGAGCTGGGCCTGTTCATGTTCCACCCCGTCGCCCCGGGCGCGCCGTTCTGGCAGGCGAAGGGCGCCACGCTCTACCGCCTGCTGGCCGACTACATGCGCGACGCGATCGCGGGCGAGGGCTACCAGGAGGTCCGCACGCCGCTCGTCTTCAACAAGACGCTCTGGGAGACCTCGGGCCACTGGGAGCACTACCGCGAGAACATGTTCCTGGTCGACTCGGACGGCGAGCCGTCCGGCCTCAAGGCCATGAACTGCCCCGGCCACATGCTCCTCTTCGCGAGCGAGGTGCGGAGCTACCGCGACCTGCCGCTGCGCTACGCCGATCAGGGCGTGCTGCACCGCAACGAGGCCTCGGGCGTGCTGTCGGGCCTGACGCGCGTGCGCCAGTTCTCGCAGGACGACGCGCACTGCTTCATCACCGAGGATCAGATCGGCGCCGAGGTCGAGCGCCTGCTGCGGCTCGTCGATCGGGTCTACCGCGATTTCGGGCTCGACTACGGCATCGAGCTGTCGACGCGTCCGGACGACCATCTGGGCAGCGTCGAGACCTGGGATCATGCGGAGTCGCAGCTCAAGGGAGCGATCGAGGCGACCGGCGCGCCGTATGCCGTGTCCGAAGGCGACGGGAGCTTCTACGGGCCGAAGATCGACGTGCACGTCACCGATGCGCTGGGGCGGCGCTGGCAGTGCGCCACGATCCAGCTCGACTACCAGATGCCGCAGCGGTTCGGCCTGAAGTACGTCGGCGCGGACAACGCCGAGCACATGCCCGTCCTGATTCACCGCGCCATCTACGGCAGCTTCGAGCGCTTCATCGCGTTGCTGATCGAGCACTATGCCGGGGCGTTTCCGCTGTGGCTCGCGCCGGTCCAGGCCACGGTGATCCCGATTGCGGATCGCCATGCCGAGCAGGCGGCCGCGGTGCAGCGGCAACTGACCGAGGTCGGCCTGCGGGTCGAGCTCGACGCCCGCCAGGAGAAGATCGGGTATAAGATTCGCGAGGCGCAACTGCAGAAGGTGCCCTACATGCTGGTCGTCGGGGACCGCGAGGTGGCCGACGGCACCGTGGCGGTGAGGGCTCGCGGCAGCGGCGACCAGGGCGCGCAGGACGTCTCCGCGTTCGCCCGCGCGGCGCTCGAGGAAGTGCGGCGAAAGCGCCCGGCGCCGGAGTAGAATCAACCAGAAGGGAGCCCCGCTATAGCTTTCGGAAGAGGACCGCGCCGGGACTTTCGTGCGAACCGCACGCGCATCAACGAACGCATTCGCGTGAGAGAGATCCGGGTGATTGACGACGCGGGCGAGCAGCTCGGCGTGATGGCCCCGCAGCAGGCCCTGGCGATTGCCCGCAGCAAGGGGCTCGACCTCGTGGAGGTCTCGCCCACGGCCCAGCCGCCCGTCTGCCGCATCACCGACTACGGCCGCTACCAGTATCAGGAGCAGAAGCGGACCCGGCAGGCGAAGAAGCACCAGAAGACGATCGAGATCAAGGAGATCAAGTTCCGGCCGAAGGTCGACGAGCACGACTACCAGTTCAAGAAGAAGCACGTGGAGCGCTTCCTCGCCCACGGCGACAAGGTCAAGGCGACCATCTTCTTTCGCGGCCGGGAAATGGCCCATCCGGAGTTCGGACGGCACATTCTCGACCGGCTCGTCGAAGAGCTGGTGGAGGTGGCCACCCAGGAGACCATGCCGCGCATGGAAGGCAACCAGATGCACACCATTCTGGCCAGCAAGACCGTCCAGCGGAAGCGGCACTAGCAGGTACCGAGATGCCGAAATTGAAGACGCACCGGGGAGCCGCGAAGCGGTTCGGCGCGACCGGAACCGGCAAGCTCCGGCGCAGCAAGGCGTTCAAGCAGCACATCCTGACGAGCAAGACCGCCAAGCGGCGGCGCGGCCTGCGCGGCACGACGATGGTGGCCGACGCGGACACGCCGCGGCTGAAGCGGATGATTCCGTACAAGTGAGGCCGGACCCGGTCCGGCAAGGAAAAGCGAGACATGCCCCGAGTGAAACGCGGAAGCCTCCGGCGCAACAAGCGGCGGCGCCTGCTGGCCAGAGCCAAGGGCTTCTATCAGACCAAGAGCAAGCTGTACCGTGCCGCCAAGGAAGCGGTCGACACGTCGCTGGGCTACGCCTTCGTCGGCCGCCGCCGCAAGAAGCGTGATTTCCGCCGCCTCTGGGTGATCCGGATCAACGCCGCCGCGCGCCTGCACGAGCTGAGCTACAGCCAGTTCATGAACGGCCTGAAGCTCGCCGGCGTCATCCTCGACCGGAAGACCCTGGCCGACCTGGCCGTGCGCGACCCCGAAGCCTTCACGCACCTGGCGGGGCGCGCCCGCGACGCACGCGCCGCGGCGGCCTCCCCCGCGGGCTAGAAGCCCTGGTGCCCGAGGCGCCCGCCGTCGGCGAGGTGCGGGCCGCGTTCCTGGCCGAGCTCGGGCAGGCGGCCTCCCTCGAACAGATCCAGGAGGTTCGGAATCGGTACCTGGGCCGCAAGCGCGGCGCCGTCACGGCGCTGCTCAAGTCGGTGGCCCAGGCGCCGCCCGCGGCGCGCCGCGACCTCGGACAGCAGGCCAACGCGCTCAAGCGGGAGATCGAGCGGGCGCTGGCCGAGCGGAGCGGGTCCGCGGCGGCGGCGGCGCCGACCGGCCGGCGGCAGCCCGGCGGGTCCGCGCGCGCCAGCGATGCGGCCGGGCGCGGCGAGCCGCTCGACGTCACGCTCCCCGGGCGCGACGTCCGCATCGGCAACCGCCACCCGCTGACCGTCGTCCGCGAGGACATCGAGGCCATCTTCACCGGGCTCGGCTTCGAGATCGTCGAGGGCCCGGAGGTCGAGGACGACTACCACAACTTCGAAGCGCTCAACATGCCGCCGGAGCATCCGGCGCGCGACATGCAGGACACCCTGTACCTCGAGTCGCCGCTGCGGACGCCGGCCGGCCCGCCCGGCACCCTGCTGCGCACGCACACCTCGGGCATGCAGATCCGCTACATGGAGACGCACGAGCCGCCCGTGCGGATCATCGCCCCCGGCCTCGTCTACCGGCGCGACACCCCCGACCTGACCCACTCGCCGATGTTCCAGCAGGTCGAGGGGCTGCTGGTCGGCGAGAACGTGACGATGGCCGATCTGAAGGGCACGCTCGAGTGCTTCCTGCGCCAGCTCTTCGAGCCCGACACGCGGGTCATGTTCCGCCCGAGCTTCTTTCCGTACACGGAGCCGAGCGCGGAGGTGTTCATCAGTTGCGTCTTCTGCCGCGCCGCCGGCTGCGCGGTCTGCAAGCGGACCGGCTGGCTGGAGATTCTGGGCAGCGGCATGGTGCATCCGGCCGTGCTCGAAGCCGTCGGCTACGACCCCGAGCGGCTGACCGGCTGGGCGTTCGGCGTGGGCATCGACCGCATCGCGATCCTGAAGTACCGCGTCGAGGACATCCGGGCGTTCTACGACAACGATCTGCGGCTGCTGGAGCAGTTCCCCCTGTGAGAATCCTCGTCTCGTGGCTGCGCGAGCTGGTGCCCGTGGAGGCGGGCGTCGAGGAGCTCGCCGATGCGCTCACCCGGCACGGGTTCGAGGTGTCGGCGATCGATCCGGCGCCGGCCGTGCCGGAGCGGCCGGCCGCGGCGGCGGACGCCGTGCTCGACCTCGAGATCACGACCAACCGCCCGGACTGCCTGAGCGTGCTCGGGATAGCCCGGGAGGTGGCGACGATCTACGGCCGCCCCCTGACCTCGCCGGCGCTGGCCGACGGGGTCGCGGGCGACGAGCCGTTGCCGGTCACCATCGAGGACGATGCGCGCGACCTGTGCCCGCGTTACGCCGCCGCCGTCGCCGACGTGTCCGTGACCGCGTCGCCCGGCTGGCTGGCCGCCAGGCTCGAGGCCGCCGGCGTGCGTCCGATCAACAACATCGTCGACGTGACGAACTACGTGATGCTCGAGCTCGGCCACCCGCTGCACGCCTTCGACCTCGACCGGCTCGCGGGCGACGAGCTGCGCGTGCGGCTGGCCCGGCCGGGTGAGACGGTGCGCACGCTGGACGGCGTCGAGCGCACGCTGCCCGCCGGCACGCTCGTCATCGCCGACGCCCGGCGCGCGCAGGCCGTGGCCGGCGTGATGGGCGGCGCCGACTCGGAGGTGACCGGCGCGACGCAGCGTGTGGCCCTCGAGAGCGCCTGGTTCGATCCGCTCTCGGTGCGCCGCACGAGCAAGCGGCTGGCGCTGTCGACCGACGCCTCCTACCGGTTCGAGCGCGGCGCCGACGTCGAGGCGCCGGTGCGGGCGCTGCGGCGCGTGCAGGCGCTGCTGCGCGACATCGGCGCCGGCACGCCGCGCGGCGCCATCGTCGACCGCTACCCCGCCCCGCGGACGGCAGCGACCGTGACGCTGCGCCACGCCCGCATCGGGCAGGTGCTCGGCGTCGACGTCGAGGCCGGGTTCGTGTCGGCCACGCTCGAGCGGCTGGGCTTCGACGCCGACCCGCTGCCGGCGGGGAACGGCGGCCGCGCGTGGCGGGTCACCGTGCCGGCGCACCGGGTCGACGTCGGCCGCGAGATCGACCTCATCGAGGAGGTGGCGCGGCACCACGGCTACGACCGCCTGCCCGCAACGTTCCCCGCGGCGGTCCGTCCGCCCGCGGCGCCGAGCGGCGCACTCGGCCGGCGGCGGCTGCTGCGGCGCGTGCTCACCGCGAGCGGCTGCAGCGAGGCGATCACCTACGGGTTCATCGAGGAGGCCGCCGCGGCGCCGTTCCTCGACGGCGCCGACGATCTCGTCCGCATCGCCAACCCGCTGGCCGAGACCTCGGCCGTGCTCCGGCCCGCGCTGATCCCGGGTCTGGTCGATGCGCTCATCTACAATCGCCGGCGCGAGCACCGCGACATTCGCCTGTTCGAGATCGGCCACCGCTTCACCGCCGCCCGGGGCGAGACCCCCGGATTCGCCGTCGTGCTCACGGGCGCGAGCGGTCCCGAACACTGGAGCGACAGCGCGCGCTGGCGCGGGCAGGCGCCCCCAATCGACGTCTTCGACGTCACGGGCATCGTCGGCCGCGCGTGCGCTGCAATGGGCGTAACGGCGGCATTCGAAGCGCCCGCCACGCCGCCGCCCGGCCCGCTCGTCGCGGGCCGCACGGCCGTGGTCAGGGCCGCTGCGCCGGACACGGCAACCGCCTTGACGCTCGGCTACGCCGGCCAGCTCGCACCCGAGATCGCGGCCGCCCGCGGGCTGCCCGCGGGCGACGAAGCCGTCTACGTGGCGGAGCTGGACCTCGACCTGCTGGCCCGCGCGGCGACCGACCGCAGCCGGATGGCCGCGGCCCCGCTCCCGCGCTACCCCTCCATCGTCCGCGACCTGGCGGTCACGGTCGATGCCGCCTTGCCCGCAGCCACGGTTCGTGGCACGATTCGTTCAGCGGCGCCCGAGGCGCTGCGGCAGGTGCGCGAGTTCGACCGGTACGCCGGCGAGGGCGTTCCGCAGGGCCGCGTCAGCCTGGCCTTCCGCCTGACATTTCGAGCACCCGATCGAACGTTGACGGACACCGAGGTAGAGCAGGCGATGCGCGTCATCGTCGCGCGTTTGACGGCGGAGCACGATGCGCAACTCCGCTAGGCGCGCAAGGCGTGCACAGCTCGCCTTGGCGGGAGCGGCGCGGGGCGCAGGGGTCCCCGCAAGCGAACGCCGGGGGCTTGGGGCGCAGCCCCATCTGAAGCTAGACATCAAGGGAGTTGGAGCGATGCCAGAGGAGCAGGTCGTCGAAGAGCAGGTGCTGGAGGAAGAGCTGGACGAGTCGCCGGGGATCGCGGCGCCGGACGCGGGTCCTGCGCTCGGCGGCGATCAGGTCGACCAGATCGAGCGCCTGGTCGGCAAGGTGAAGGGGCTCATCGCCCTGACCGAGCAGAACCGGGCCGAGCTCGCCCAGGCGGGCGAGGACAACGAGCAGTTGCGTCTCGAGAACGAGGAGCTGCGCGCGCGGTTGACCTCCGCCGAGGCGACCTCCGCCGAGCTCGCGACGGTGCTGGACGAGCGGGAGCAGGTTCGCTCCCGTGTCCAGGAGCTGCTCGAGCAGCTCGAAGCGATCGACATCTAGCAGCCCGCGGCAGGACTCCGCGGCATCCGGCGCGCACGGCGCCTCGCGGGGCGCAGCAGCCGACCAGCGTTCGGCGGCGTCGGGCCAACGTCAGGAATCCGACTCGTGGACGATACGCCGACCGGCGTGGTGAACGTGGAGATCTTCGGCCAGCAGTACCCCGTCCGGAGCCAGCTGGACCAGGTCTACGTCCTGAAGCTCGCGCGGTATCTCGACCGCAAGATGCAGGCGGCCGCCGAGCAGGTCCACGGCGGCGATTCCGTGCGCGTCGCTGTGCTGGCCGCGCTGAACATCGCGGACGAGCATTTCAAGACGCTGGCGGCCCAGGAGGACAGGGAGATGGACGCGCAGCGGCTGGCGCTCGAGCTCGAGCAGCTGGTCGACGACGCTCTCGAGCAGTCCTCTTAGCCTTGCCACCCGCCGGTGTTCGTTCTAAGATGGACGGCAGACGGACAATGGCGAGTACGGTGCCGGCGGCGGATGCCGCCGGCCATTGAATTTGGATTACCCTGCTTTGTGCGTGATGGTCCGGGGGCTCGTTTGAGCCAACGTTGCGTCCAAGAGAGCTGCGATGCCGTGCGGTGTGCACGCCTTCGAGTGAGGAAGCCTGAAGCAACGGTTCCGTAGCAGCTCCACCCTGCCCAGGCAGGTTCATACGACCCCCCCACACGGCAACGCGGGGCTCTTCAATATCCGCGGCAGGCGCTGTCGAGCAGTGGCTGATGCCCGGCCACGGTGTCGTGCGCCTGGAGCGGGACTGGCCGTGAGTCCGTCCGGACGACGCGCATGGGCCAGTTCCTGTCAATCGTCGCTCCCGTCGTCCTCGCCCTCCTGACGGGCGGCGCGGTCTTCTTCGTCTGGATCGCGACCCGCAAGCGAATAGCCGCCGAAACCGTCGGCCGCGCCCGGCAAGACGCCGCGCGCATCCTGGGCGATGCGCAGCGCGACTCCGAAGCGCAGCAGAAGGAGCTCGTCCTCACCGCCAAGGAGGAGGCGCACGGGCTCCTGCGCGACGCCGAGCAGCAGGCGCGGAAGCGGGAGGACGAGGTCGCCAGCCTCGAGAACACCGTCGCCGGCCAGACCCGCGCGCTCGCCGACCGCACCGCCGAGGTCGACAAGCGCGAGCACGAGCTCGGCGCGCGGGAAGAGACCATCCGGCAACAGGAGCAGGAGGTCGCCGCCCAGGTCGAGCGCTGCGAACAACTGGCAGCCGATCACCAGCGCGAGCTGCAGCGCGTGTCCGGCATGACCGCCGACGAGGCGAAGGACGTCCTGATACGACAGATCGAGTCCGACGCGCGGCGCGACGCGGCGAACCTGGTCAAGCGTCTCGAGCACGAGGCGCGCGAGACCGCCGAGAAGAAGGCGAGGCACATCATCACCCAGGCGATCCAGCGCAGCGCCGCGGAGCAGACCATCGAGACGACCGTCTCGGTCGTCGACCTGCCGAGCGACGATCTCAAGGGACGCATCATCGGACGCGAGGGACGGAACATCCGCGCCCTCGAGACGGCGACGGGTGTCGAGCTGATCGTCGACGACACGCCCGGCGCGATCATCCTCTCCAGCTTCGATTCCTACCGGCGGGCGATCGCCAAGCAGGCCATCGAGCAGCTGGTTGCCGACGGCCGCATCCACCCGGCGCGTATCGAGGAGGTCGTCGAGAAGGTCAGGGGCGAGGTCGACGAGGCGACGCAGAAGGAGGGCGAGGCGGCGGGGTTCGAGCTCGGGCTGCACGACATGCATCCGGAAATCTACCGGATGATGGGGCGCCTCAAGTACCGCACCAGCTACGGCCAGAACATGCTGGCGCACTCCAAGGAGGTCGCGTACCTGGCCGGCGTGATGGCCCGCGAGGTGGGCCTCGACGCGCATGTCTCGATCCGGGCCGCGTTCCTGCACGACATCGGCAAGGCGATGGATCGCGAGCTCGAGGGCACGCACCTGCAGATCGGCATCGAGTTCCTCAGGCAGCACGGCGAGAGCACGGCGGTGGTCGACGCCATGGCGGCCCATCACATGGACATCGACTGGCCGTCCCTGGAGGCGATGATCGTGCAGGCCGCGGACGCGATCTCGGCTGCGCGGCCCGGGGCGCGCCGGGACATCCTCGAGTCGTACATCAAGCGCCTCGAGCAGCTCGAAGGCATCGCGGACTCGTTCAAGGGCGTCAGCAAGGCGTTCGCGCTCCAGGCCGGCCGCGAGATCCGCATCATGGTCGAGAGCGACGAGATCTCGGACGAGGAAGCGGTCTGGCTGTCGAAGGACATCGCGAAGCGGGTCGAGAACGAGCTGGAGTACCCGGGTCAGATCAAGGTCACGGTCATCCGCGAGACGCGCGCCATAGACTACGCCCGCTAGGAGTGTTGGTTGGGTGCCCGCCAGACGGTTGCCGACCTCGGTGAACGTGCCCTGATCGCCCGCATCGAGGCAGCCCTGCCGCCGGCCCCGGCCGCGGTCGTGGTCGGCATCGGGGACGACGCCGCGGTCGTCGAGCCGGAGCGCGGCAGGCTGACCGTCGCCACGACGGATGCGCTGGTCGAGGGCATCCACTTCGACCGGACCTTCTGCTCGCCCGCCGACGCCGGCCACAAGGCGCTGGCCGTCAACCTGAGCGATCTCGCCGCCATGGGCGCGATGCCATGCCATGCGCTGCTCTCGCTCGCGCTCCCGGCCGCCTGCCCCGTGTGCGACGTCGACGCCATGCTGCAGTCGCTGCTCGCGCTGGCCGCCCGTCACCGCACCGCGCTGATCGGCGGCAACATCGCCGCGTCTCCCGGCCCGCTCGTCATCGGCATGACCGCCATCGGCGCCGTCGCGCGGCGGCGCGTCCTGACGCGCGGCGGCGCGCGGCCGGGCGACATCGTGTACGTGAGCGGCCGCATCGGGGGGGCCGCGGTCGGGCTCGCCTCGCTGCGCGCCGGAGCGCACCGCGCTGCGCGCGAGCCGGACGACTGCCGGCTGCGCTATCGGCGCCCCGAGCCCCGCGTCCGGCTCGGCGTGGCGCTCGGCCGCAACCGCGCGGCCGACGCGTGCATCGACCTGAGCGACGGACTTGCCGACGCGGTGCGGCAGATCGCCGCGGCCAGCGGCGCCGGCGCGCGGATCGAGGCCGATGCGCTGCCGATCCATCCGGAGGCGCGAGCCTGGCTCGACGCGGACGGCCGCGATCCGGTGGCTGCGGCCTTGCAGTCCGGCGAGGACTACGAGCTTGCCTTCACCGCGCCGCCGGCGTTCCGCGGCCGCCTGCGGCACGTGCGGCGGCTGGTCGGCGACCTGCCGCTCACGCCCGTCGGCGTCATCACCCGCGAGCCGGAGATCCGGCTCCACCGGGACGGCCGGGAAGAGCCGCTCCCGGACGGCTTCGAGCACTTTTGATCAGACGGGGCTGCGCCCCGGACCCCCGGCGTCCGCTTGCGGGGCCCCTGCGCCCCGCGCCGCTCCCGCCGAGCCGCGCCGTGCGCGGCTTGCGCCGGCTCGCCGGCGCCTCATTCGTCAGACCGGGCTGCGCTCCGAGCCCCCGGCGTCGGCTTGCGGGGGCCCTGCGCCCCGCGCCGCTCCCGCCGAGCCGCGCCGTGCGCGGCTTGCGCGCGGCGGCAGGAGACGCCCGGTGCGGTGGGGTATAGTTGCGGCTGACGCACGGTCCCGGGTGCGCCGCGCCCGGGAGGTTGCCGGGAAGCTGTCCGGCGGCCGCACGCACCCCGCGATGGGCGACATCTCGCTGGCCGACATTGCGCGCGGGCTCGATGCGATGCTCGACCGCCAGATGGCGGTCCAGGCGCGCGTCGTCGCGCACTTGGTGGCCGCGGCCGAGGCGTCCGGGCACGCTGCCGCGCGCGTCACGGCCACCCTCGACGCCGTCGCGGCACGCACCGCGCTCGACGAGGTCTGGATCACCGACGGGCAGGGCTTGGCCTGCATCACCAACGTGCGGGACGAGAGCGGCGCGCCGGTGCCCTTCCGCTTCGACCCCGATCCCGCGGTGCAGCCGCAGGCCTCCGCGTTCCACAGGCTGCTGGCGTGCGACCCGGACGCCGACGACGTCGTCGCCCAGCGGGCGCAGGTGCGGGAGATCGATCGCGAGATCTACAAGTACGTCGGCGTCAACGGTGTCGACCGCCGCCGCATCGTGCAGGTCGGCAGCGCGCTCGCCTTCGAGGAGCAGGCGACCGCGAGCAACGCCTATGCCTCGCCCGTCATGACCGCGGTGATGGCGGCCTTCGGTGAGCCCGAGCTGCTCCGCAATGCCTTCACCAGCCGGCTCGCCGAAATCGGCGTCGTGCTCGAGGAGATCCTCGGCCACCAGATGATCGCGCAGGCCACGCTCGTCGACCACTTCGTCGCCGCGGCCGAGGAGGCGGGCTGGCCGGCGGAGGCGATCGACGGCGCGCTGGCGCGCAGCGTGAGCGCGCCGGCGGGGGGCGAGATCCGCGTCCTGTCGCCGGCCGGCGAGACCGCCTACGCCGCGCCGCCCGCGAGCCGGACGGCGCCCTCCCCCGCCGGCCTGCGGCTGGCGGAGGAGCTGGCACGGCGCGGCGAGGACGCGGCGCGGGCGGCCTGTCCGGCGGCGGAACGCACGGACGACGGCGCCTTCCACAAGCACGCCGTCGTGGTGCGCGCCCGCTCGCCGCGGATCGTGCTGGTGGGCGAGCGGCTCGACGACCGCTCGCCGGTCTCCCCCGGGTTCGCCGGCGGCTCCCCGCCCGCGTCAGGCTGACGCGCCACGGCCGGCGGTCGCGCCTGGTCCCCGGAACTGCCGCCGCGTCGAGCGGGATGTCCCGCACGCCGCCGCGGCCGCATTACCATCGACAAGGAAGCGATGGCCGCGCGGATTGGTAATTCAGGAAAACATGCGCCATAATGTGCATCAAAGTGCGAACGATAATACAGGAGGAGTAGTTGCATGTTGCGTTGCTTCCTCATCATCGCCCTTGCCTTGCTTATCATGCCGCCGCCGGCGAACGCCGGCGCATTGTCAGTTCAGACCGACACGGAAGGCATCCTGCCGCTCACCGACTTCTCTCCGGCACTGCTGGGCATGTTCCGGAAGATGCTGGAGATCGAGGGCGAGATTCGGAGGTTCGCCGACCAGTACGACGTGTCCCTCGACCTGGCCCGGGCGGTCTGTCTGCACGAGTCGGGCGGCAATCCCAATCTGCGCTCGGGCGCCGGCGCCCGGGGCTACTTCCAGGTCATGCCGGCAACCTTCCGCTCGTTGCGCGTCGAAACCAACATCGAGGCCGGCATCAAGTACCTGTCCGAGATGACCGAGCAGTTCGGGCGCGAGGACTACGCGCTGGCCGCCTACAACGCCGGTCCGGGCCGCGTGCGCCGCGGGCGGCCGCCGCTCGAGACCTTGCAGTATGTCCTTGCCGTGGGCTACTTCCGGAACGTGCTGAAGCTCTACGAGCCCTCGATCCGGCACCATGCCGAGCAGATCGACCTGGAGTCGGTGCGCGAGGGCGACACCTGGTGGGCCATCTCGCAGCGCGTCGGCATCCCGCTGCTGCAGTTGCGGATGCACAACCCGTTTCTGACCACGCGGCCCCTGCGGGCGGGACAGCTCATGGCCTATCCGCGGTTGCCGCGGGCCGACCTGCTCGCGCGGACCGGCGACGAGCTGACGTACCGCAGCCGGCACGGCGACAACTACCTGCACCTCGCCTTCATCCTGGACGTCGAGCTCGACGAGTTCCGGGCGGCCAACGAGCTGTGGCGCCTGCAGACGCTCCCGGCCGGGCAGCTCCTGCGGGTGCCGCTGGGCTGGCAGGGCCGGCACGACGAGCACCGGGTCGAGCCGGGCGAGGACCTCGCGGCGGTCGCCGCGGCCTACCGCTCGACACCCTGGCGCATCATCCGCGACAACGGACTGTTCGAGGACGAGCGGCTCGAGCCCGGCACGGTGCTGAGGGTCCGCGCCCAGCGGGGCGGCGGGCAGGCGGCGCAGGCCGCGCCCGCCCCAGCGCCCGCGCCGGCCGCCGCCACGCACGTCACGCATCGGGTCCGGCGCGGCGATACGCTGGGCAGGCTGGCGCAGCGCTACGGGACGACCATCCGCGCCATCCAGGCGGCCAACGACATGGGCCGCCGCACAGTCATCCGCGTCGGCCAGCGCCTGCGGATTCCGGCCAGTTGAGGTCCGCGGCGAAGTCTGGCTTTAGCGGCACGGAAACGCGTCGACGAAGGCGCGGAGGATCAGCACCGTATCCCACATGGTCAGCTCGGCCGGGTTGTCCTTGAGATAGGCATCGACTATCAGCGCCATCCCGCCGGCGCTGATCGTTTCGGTGGCGCAGAACGCCTCGCGGCCGCCGAAGTCGTCCACCATGATCATGTGAGTGTGCCAGACGGCGGTGACCAGGCCCAGGCACTGGCCCATGTCGCTGCCGCGCTCCATCTCGTCGCGGTCCGGGTCGACGGGGCCGCCGTCGGCCTGATTGAGCGCCGCGCCGCACTCGCGGGCCAGGGCGTTGCCGTCGTTGACGTTGGGGATAGGCCGCTGGGCCGCCGCGGGTACGGCCGCCAGGCTCAGCAACGCGACGCCGGCGACGATTGCTCTGGTGCATCCCATCGCTTTCCCCCTGAGTCGATCGGCGCCGTGCGCCGGTCCTGCTGCTAGTAGTTGTCCAGGCCTTCCGTCAGCTCGATGTTGATGCCCCACGGATCGGTAAGGAAAGCGATGGCGATGTTCAGCTCGTCGATGCGCGTATAGGGCCGATCGAGCGTGATGCCCTGCGCCTCGAGCCGCTCGCAGAACGCCTCGAGGCCCTCCACCTCGAAGCCGATGTGGTCGTAGCTCCGGCCGCGGATGGGGGCCACCTCGCCGTCCGCCTCCGAGAAACGGATGTTGACGCCCGGCAGGTCGGCCACCTTGAAGCGCCCGTTCATGCCGGGCACCGCGCCGAAGGTCTGCACGTACCAGTCGCGCATCGCATCGACGTCGCTGGTGAAGAAGTGGAGGTGGTGGTTGCGGATCGGCTCGCTCTGGCCGCGGTTCTCGACCAGCTCCACCTTGACGTCGTCCGGCGCCAGGACGTACGCGATGCACGTGTTCTCGGAGCAGATCATGCCGTCCTGCACGTCGGCGTTAGGCCGCTCCCGGGCGGTGATGACCGGGTAGCCGGCCGCCTCCACCTTGTCGAGCATGGCGCGCGTGTCCGGCACCCACATGCCGATGTGGTTCAGCGCCGAGCCGATGGTGCCGCCCGTCGGCTCGCGGTCCGTCAGGAAGACCAGCGCGTCGGGGAACTTGAAGACGTGGACGTCGCGCCACGGCGTCGGGACGCCGCCCAGCGTGTCGTGCCAGAACCGCTCGTGGGCCGCGCGGTCGGTGACGTTCAGATGATGGTGCCCGTGCACGACCGGGCCTGCGCTGGCCCACGAGGACTGCGCGGCTGCCGGCTGCGCGGCAGCCAGCAGCACCGTCGCGGCCACGAACAACGCGCCCCATCCACATGCCTTCATCGTTGCCCCCTTGGCGCGGCGGCGCGCTCCCGGCCGCCGATCGGGAATGCCGAGTATAGCAGTCCGCGGCACAGGGCCTGCCGGCCTCCCTACCGCAGCAGATCGAACAGGTGGGTGTACTTCAGGATCACGCTGCGGCCGCTGCCGACCGGGATGTAGTCGGCGAGGCCGTCGGTCTGGTTGTAGACGATGAACAGGCCGGTGTTGGCGTCCTGCAGCCAGCCGAAACGCAGGTTAACCGACCAGAGATCGGCGCTGTCGTTGTACTGCAGCAGCCCCTGGGCGAACACGCGCGGCGAGAAGTTGTAGGCGATGCGGCTCGAGGCCAGGTTCGTGACGACGTGGCCGGCCGGCAGGTCGATGTCGTTGCGGGTCCAGCGCAGCTCCACGTTCAGCGCCTCGCCGCGCCGGAAATGGGCCGACGGACCCGCCACCTGCAGGCTGCCGCCGAAGAAGCCGCTCTGCTGGAACCGGAACCCGTAGCCGACCGGGGCCGACCGGTCCGAGTTGTAGTTCAGGCTGAGCTCGTGCCAGTCGTAGGATCCGGGCGGCACCGGCACGCCCGAGATCGTGAACGCGCGGGTGACGCCCTCCTTGCGGATGTTCCAGGCCGTGATGGCGGTCGAGCTGTCCTCGAACTCCCAGAAGTTGTCCATGTGCAGCAGCGACGTCTCGACGAACCCGCTGTCGATGTTCCAGAACCGGTTGAACGTGACGTGCGGCTGGACCTCCTGGATCCGCAGGAAGTTGTCCGGCGGCCGCGACGTGTTGAAGACGCCGGCGTCGATCTTGCGGAACCCGGTGCGCCGCACGAAGCCCACCTCCGGATTGAAGTGCTCGCCCACCTCCATGATGCTGCCGCGCAGGCGCCAGGCCTCGGTGTTGTAGTCCACCGCCACGTCGAACGCGTGGTCCCGGCCGGCGAGGCCCGGCGTCTCGGTCCGCGACGCGAACCCGGAGACCAGCCCGTTCTGCCCGAAGCCCCAGCGGCCGTCGAAGGCGTAGGTCCGGTTGAGGTCGTCGGCGGCGGCCCGCTCGCCGGTCGCCTGCCGGCTGACGAGCAGGCCGCCGACGCTGGAGCGGTTCGGCAGGTCGCGCCGCAGCCGCGCCACGGTGAAGTTGTTGGCCGGCGCCGCTCCGCCGACGGCTTCGGTCTGCATGTTCAGGAAGCCGACGGTGACGTTCTCGGAGACCCGCCCCGAGAGCCGTGCGCCCGCCAGGATGGGAATGGCCTGCCCGGCCGCGTCGATCCCGATGCGCCGGCTGAAGAAGAGCTCCGTCTGGCCC
Source organism: Vicinamibacterales bacterium (assembly GCA_965214845.1). Taxonomy (GTDB): domain Bacteria; phylum Acidobacteriota; class Vicinamibacteria; order Vicinamibacterales; family UBA8438; genus JAAXGX01. Next base: position 7,243,475 of record CBDCCO010000007.1, on the reverse strand, counting down.
GGATCGTTGAACACCGCGCCGCCGCTGTTGCTCACCGTGAAGGCGCCGGCGTTCTCCAGGAAGAAGGGACGCTTTTCGGGAAAGAAGAGATTGAAGCGGTCGAGGTTGATCTGCTGCTCGTCCACCTCGACCTGCGCGAAGTCGGTGTTGTAGGTCAGATCGAGGGCCAGCCCGGACGTGACGCCGTACTTCAGGTCGCCGCCGAAGTCGCCGAACGCCTTGACGCCGGCCGCCGGCCGGTCGGCGCGGCCGACCGCCTCGCCGATGACGTACGGGGTGAGCTGCAGCGTGCGCCAGAGCCCCTCGGGCGCCCTGACGTCCGTCAACTGCCCCGCCAGCGACACCCGGAACAGGTCGAACTGGCGCGGCAGCGGCGCCCAGTACGCCGACTCGTTGCGCCGCCGGATGTTGCGCTGGAAGTTGACGCCCCAGCGCTGCTCGCGCCCGGCCGGGAAGCGGAGCGTGCGGAACGGAATGGCGAACTCCGCGCTCCAGCCGACCTCGGAGATGGTCGTGCGCACCTGCCAGACGCCGTCCCAGTTCAGGTTGAAGCCGCCCCCGGCCCCCTCGGTCTGCCCGCCGCGGCCCATGCCGCTGCCGCCCGCGCCCTCGTTGACGAGCTGCCCGTCGTACTCCTGCCCCGACGGGCTCGTGCCGAAGACGAACCCGTTCTGCCGATCGAGAAACGTGTCGAGAATGAGCTGGAAGCTGTCGCTGTCGGCCAGCGACGAGTCGCGACGGCTGTCGGTGACGATGATCGACGCCGGCTCGCGGTCGTAGCACACGACGCCGAAGTAGAGCATGTCGCCCGTGAAGACGATGCGGACCTCGGTGCGCTCCGACGCCGGCCGCCCCTCGTCGGGCTGCGTCTGCACGAACCCCGTGGCGGCCGGGGCGCCGTCCCAGGCCGGATCGCCCAGCACCACGCCGTCGAGGAGCGGCGCGACGGGCGCCTCGACAGCCGCCGCGCTCCGCGCGCCGATCGGCCCCAGCCCGGCCTGCGGCGGCTGGGCGCGCACGGCCGTCGACCCGCCCAGCACGGCGGCGACCGCGCAGGCCGCGAACCCGAGCGGCGCGGCGCGCACGGCCCGGCCGGAACCGGCGGACGCGAGAATGGACGACATTGGCACGCGGCCTATCAGAATACGTCAACCGGGTGATCCGGGCACATTTCACCTCCGCACGTCCGCGCCCGGCGCCGCCCCGGCCTGCCCCCCCGCCGTGCGACGCGCGCGGCGGCCGGCTGCCGGGCCGGCCGGCGGCGCAAGACCCTAGTGGTATAGTGTGCCGCGTTCCGCTACCAGCGACGGAGGACCGACGATGACAAGCCCGCAGCCGCCCGCCGTATCGACGCCGTCACACCCGTTCCGCCGCGTCCGGCGGGCGGTGCTCCTGGCGGCCGCCGCCGTCATCGCGTGCGGCGCGCCCGAGCCGGCGCGGGCCCAGGCGCAGGCCTTCGACAGCTTCGTCCCGATCACCGACGCCGTCCTGCAGGATCCCGATCCGGCGGACTGGCTGCACTGGCGGCGCACCCTCGACGCCTGGGGCCACAGCCCGCTCGACGAGATCACGCCGGACAACGCGCACGAGCTGCGCCTGGTCTGGAGCTGGGCGCTGGCCGAAGGCTCGCAGCAGACGACGCCGCTGGTCTACGACGGCATCATGTACATCGCGAACCCGGGCGAGCGGGTGCAGGCCCTCGACGCCCGCAGCGGCGAGCTGCTGTGGGAGTACCGGCGCCCGCGCACGCCGACCGACACGGGCGCGCCGCCGCCGAACCTGCAGCACCGCAACCTCGCCATCTACCAGGACAAGATCTACCTGAACACCTCCGACGGGCACGTGGTGGCCCTCGACGCGCGCACCGGCGACGAGGTCTGGGATGCCGACGTCGGGGGCGCGGCGGGCTACGAGTACACGAGCGGGTCGATCATCGCCGACGGCAGGGTGGTCTCCGGCCTCACCGGCTGCGAGCGCTATCGGGACGACACCTGCTACATCGTGGCGCTCGACGCCGACACCGGCCGCGAGCTGTGGCGCACCTCGACCGTGGCGCGGCCGGGCGAGCGCGGCGGCGACTCCTGGGGCGACCTGCCGGTGATGTTCCGCGCCGGCTCCGACGCCTGGATCCCGGGCAGCTACGACCCGCGCGCGCAGACGCTCTTCTTCGGCACCGCGCAGGCCAAGCCCTGGGCGCGCGCCGTGCGCGGCACCGACGGCTCGGCCCTGTACACCAACTCGACGCTGGCCCTCGATCCGCTGACCGGCGAGCTGAAGTGGTACTTCCAGCACCTGCCGGGCGAGTCGCACGACATGGACGAGGTGTTCGAGCGCGTCCTGGTCGACTACGACGACCGGCAGTCGGTGTTCACCATGGGCAAGATCGCCGTGCTGTGGGAGCTCGACCGCGAGACCGGCGAGTTCCGCGCCGCGCACGATCTCGGCTACCAGACGCTCGTCGACATCGACCCCGTGACCGGCGAGGCCGTCTACCGCGACGGCATGATCCAGGACATCGGCGAGGAGATCTACTGGTGCCCCAGCACCTCGGGCTTCAAGAGCTGGCGCGCCATGTCGTACAGCCCCGTCACCGAGGCGTTCTACATCCCGCTGACCCTCAACTGCGAGACCGGCGTCTTCGGACCGGTCGAGAGGCGCGAAGGCGGCGGCGGGGTCGGGCCCGTGCGCCGGACCAACCACTTCCATCCACGCAGCCCGGAGCACATCGGCGAGCTCGTGGCGATGAGCCTGCGCACCGGCGAGGTCCTGTGGCGGCACCGCACCCGGACGCCGATCAACACGGCGGCCCTGACGACCGACGGCGGCCTCGCCGTGGCCGGCGACTGGGACCGTCACCTCTACGTCCACGACGCCCGCAACGGGGACATCCTCTGGCAGACGCGGCTGCCCACCTCGGTGCAGGGCTTCCCCATCTCCTACGCGGCCGACGGCAAGCAGTACCTGGCCGTGCCGGTCGGCACCGGCGGCGCGAGCTGGAACAACCTGGTGCCGCGCGACCTGACGCCCGAGAAGCGCCACCCGCCGACGGGCAACAGCATCTTCGTGTTCGCGCTTCCCTGAGTGAGTCCGAGACGCTGAAGAACCAGGCGCCGGGGACGCCATCCCGACAAGGGCAGGCCGATATCCGCGAGCTGCGGGCACCGGTCATCGACGCGCTTCAGGCCCGCACCGAGGAGGCCGACGACTGATCGCCCGGCGCATCGCGCGCGCCGCGGACTTCGTTCGACACGTCCTCGAGGAACGCTCTGAACCCGTCAGGGCCGCACGACGACCAGGAACGTGAACAGCAACCCGGCATCCAGGCCCCGGCTCCCGTCCGGGTGCCTGTTGTTCTGGTGGAAGACGTGCAACTCGCCGCCGACCTTGAACCCGATACGTTCGTGCGGCCTGAACCCGACCAGCGTCTCCACTTTGTACGAGTGGTGGTAGTAGCTGTCGCGGAAGAACCCCCGGCCGACACCGAAGTCGACCTCCCTGTTGCCGCGGTCTCCGATGAATCCGCGGATCCGGATCGAGGGCTCCAGCCACTTGTCCTGCCACGTGCGCACGCCGCCGCGCACCCTGGCGGAGACTCCGATGCGCTCGACCAGCCAGGCCGTCGCCCCCACGTCGAAGACCGGCAGCACGCCGCAGCCCGCACCGCAGCCGACGGGGATGGCGCCGGCCAGCAGCTCGAACCTCGCGCGGGTCGGCTGCGGAGCAGTCTGTCCTTCGCGGGCCGGCTCCTGCGCGCCGACCGGGAACGCCGTCACGACCGCCAGTGCGAACGCCGCTGTCATTCGATGCATCCGGGCACCTCCTGACAGGGAATGCGCGAAGCAGGCGTGGAGCGGCTCAGCGGCCCGCGAGCGTGCCCACCCGACGCGCGCCATGCCGCGGCTGACGAGGAATCCGGGCGGCGCGCCAGCGCGCAAGTGAGCCGATTCCCTGCCGGCTTGCGCACTCCTCCCGGGGGGCATCCTGCCACCCCGGGGAGGACGAAAATGGAAGCCACGGCGACAGCCCGCCACGTGCGGGAGCATGGGAGCATCCTCGCGCAGGTCGAGAAGCGGGCGTTGATCTGGATGGCCGAGCGGCTGCCGGCCCGGATCAACGCGGACCATCTCACCATCCTGGGACTGCTCGGCATGGTCGGGGTCGGGGCCGCGTACTGGGCGTCCAACTGGTGCGACGCCGCGCTCCTGGCGGCCGTCGCGGGACTGGCGCTGCACTGGTTCGGCGACAGCCTCGACGGCACCATCGCACGCGTCCGGAACCAGCAGCGTCCACGCTACGGGTTCTACGTGGATCACGTGGTCGACATCACGAGCGCGCTGCTGCTCTGCGCCGGGCTCGCGCTGTCGCCCTACATGACGCCGACCGTGGCGCTGCTGCTGCTGGCCGCCTACCTGATGATCTCGGCGGAGACGTTTCTCGCCACGCACGCCTGCGGCGTCTTCCGCGTGTCGATTCTCAGGATCGGGCCGACGGAGCTCAGGATCCTGCTCGCCGTCGGCACCCTCTGCCTGCACGCCCGCAATCCGGTGGTGGAGCTGTTCGGCCGCTCGTGGCTGCTGTTCGACGTCGGCGGCCTGGCGGCCGCGGCCGGCATGCTGGGCGCGCTGGCGCTATCGGTGGCCCGCAACGGGCGCGCGCTCTACCGCGCCGAGCCGATTGCGAGGTGACCCGTGCGGACACCAGGCAGCCTGCGGCGCTGGCTCGTCTTCAACACGGTCGGGCTCGCCGGCGTCGCGGTGCAACTCGTCGCGCTGGCCGCGGGCACGGAGCTGCTGCGGCTCGACTACCGGGTGGCCACCGCGCTGGCGGTCGAGGCCGCCATTCTCCACAACTTCGCCTGGCACGAGCGCTGGACGTGGCGGGACCGCGGCGGCGGCCGCCGCGGGCGGTGGATGCGGCTGCTGCAGTTCAACACCGTGGCGGGCGCCGTGTCGATAACCGCGAATGTCGTGCTCACCGCGTTGTACGTGACCCTGCTCGGCATCCACTACCTGCTCGCGAACCTGGCGGCGATCGCGTCGTGCTCCCTCGTGGGCTTCCTCGCGAACGACCGCCTCGTGTTCCGTGCACGGAACGATCGTCCCGCCCCGGCGCTCGCGGGAGCGCACGCTGGAAGGAGAACCGGACGATGAAGGCTTGCCCGCAACGCCCCGCCGCCGAGCGGCCGATGCTGCACCCGGCGCTGGTTCTCGGCCTCGCCGTCGCTGCCGCCGCAGTCCTGCACGCGGCGGAGCTGAAGGAGCAGACGCTCGCGGCCTGGCAACAGTACGTCGAGGCCACCGAGCGGCGCATGGCCCGCGAGATCGGCGACGGCGGGCGGTTCCTCGTGCTGGACTTCCACGCCGATGGGGAGCCCATGCGCCGGGAGGCGCTGGCCGGCCAGCCGGTCATCTGGCGCACGGAGACCCGCGCTGACGACGGCGAATCGATCGAGGTGCCGCAGGGCAGCATCCACCACTGGCTCGGCGCCGTCCTGATTCCGAACGCCGACGTGGACCACGTGGTCGACGGTCTGCAGTACGCGATTCCGCCGCACGAGCTGCAGAACGACGTCCTCGAGTCGCGCGTCCTCTGGCGGGACGGCGACAGGCTGGGGACGTTCCTCAGGCTGAGCCGGAAGGCCATCGTCACGATGCACTACCACACCGAGCATGTGGCGGAGTACGTGCGCCCGGGCGGCGGGCGGGCCTGGAGCCGGAGCGAGTCGACGCGGATTGCCGAGCTGGCGGATTTCGGGTCGCCGGCAGAGCGCGAGAAGCCCGTCGGCAACGACCGCGGCTTCCTGTGGCGCCTGAACGTGTACTGGCGCTACGAGGAGGTCGCCGGCGGCGTGCTGATGGAATGCGAGGTCGTCACGCTGAGCCGGTCCATACCGCTGCTGATGCGCTGGATGGTCGCGCCCCTCGTGACGCGCGAAGCGCGCGCCGCGCTCGCGGACATGCTGCGGTCGATGCAGGTGAAGCTCGACCCGGGCCGGCCGGCCGACCGGGAGTGAGGATCTCGCGCCGCTCCTGCGGGCGCCACTCGCCGTGGGGTCCCTTCGGCATGGACGGCCCGGGCGGCGGAAGCGCCGTTGGTCTGCGATACATTCGGGGCATGGACCGCCGGAACATCCCGTCGTGGATCGCCGCCGCGTCTGCCGCGCTGACCCTCGCCGTGGTGTCCTTCGGCGGCTTCGCGACCGGGGACGACCTGGCTGCTGTCGAGCAACGGATCGACGCTGTCGAGCACGAGATCGGTGAGCTCCGCAACGACATCCGCGCTCTGAACAGCCGCATCGACAACATCCTGCTGGCCGACCGCGAGCCCCCCACGCAGTAGCCGAGGCAACTGAGACGCTACCGGAACGCGGCACGCGTCGTGGCCGGCTCCATCACGCGCGCGATCGCGGCGCTCGAGATCGCCATCGTGATGAAGAACGCCGCCCACAGCCCGTGACCGGAGGCGAGCGCCGCGCCGACGACGAGCAGCAGGCCGGCGAACGCCGCGTCCGCGAGACGCATCCACGCGGACGACCGGCGGCGTTGCTCGGCGAGCTCGGCCGGGTACACCCGCGACGTGAACCACAGGTGCAGCCGCAGGTTGGCGGCCACGCCCACGATGCCGACGGCGGTGACGAACGTCGCCAGCCCCCAGCCGCCGGGTATCGACCCGCGCGCCTGCCACAGCGGGTACAGCGTCAGGCCGTACAGGACGCTGACGGCCACCTGATGGAACTGCCACCACCAGAGCGGCGCCGCCGGCGGCCGGCTCTCCCGGCGGCTCGCGGGCTCGCGGACGGCGCCCGGCGCGCCGGGCGACAGGCCGGCGGCGCGGGCCGCCTCGAGATCCGCCGCCAGGGTATCGGTGGCGGGATACCGGTTGCGCGGCTCCCGCGCCAGACACGTCATGACGATGCGGGCGAGGGCCGGCGGGCAGTCCGGGCGGGACGGCTCGATGGCGGGCGGCTCGGTCTCGATGATGCGCGTGACGGTCGCCGTGTCGTCCGCGCCCCGGAACGGATGCCGTCCGGTCACCAGCTCGTAGAGGAGCACGCCGAACGAGAACTGATCGGCCCGCGCGTCGGCCGGGTCGCCGCGCAGGACCTCCGGGGCCATGTAGCCGGGCGTCCCGGGCAGGCCGCCGGGCCGGGTCAGACGCTCGCCGGAGACGGGCCGGTCGCCCTGCTCGAACCGCGCCAGCCCGAAATCGACGACCTTGATGCCGCCGCCGGCCGCCTGCATCACGTTCTCCGGCTTGAGGTCGCGGTGAATGACGCCGTGCGCGTGCGCGGCGCCCAGCGCACGGGCGATGTCGACGGCGATCGAGAGCACCTCCGCGATGGAGATCACGCCCGCGCGCACCTGCATCAGGGCGCGGAGCGTGCGACCTGCCACGTACTCGCACACGAGGTACAGGCGCTGGTCGAATTCCTCGAGCGCGAACACCGTCGCAATGCCGGGATGCGAGAGCGCGCCGGCCGCGCGCGCCTCGCGGCGCAGGCGCGCCCGGAGCCGGGTGTCCTGGTTGAACGCGGGCGGCAGCGCCTTGATGGCCACCGGGCGCTGCAGCCGGGTGTCCAGCGCCAGGTAGACGATGCCCATGCCGCCCCGACCGAGCAGGCTCGCGACCTCGTACGGGCCGAGCCGCTCCCCGATCAGCGGATCGTCGGCCGCGCTCGGCAGCAGACCGGGGTCGGCCGCCACGGCCGGCCGGTCGAGGACGCTCGCGGCGGCATGGGCGCGCAGCAGCGACCGCACCTCGTCGCGGAGCGCCGTGTCGTCCGGGCAGGCGGCGTCGAGGAATTCGTCCCGCCGGGCCGCCTCGCGCGCCAGGGTCGCATGGAACAGCTCGTTGAGCCGCCGCCAGCGGTCAGCCTCCACCCGCCTCGCCCCCGGTCATCTCGCGCCGGAGCCACGCGCGGGCCACGGCCCAGTGGCGCTTGACGGTCGCGGGCGAGATGCCCAGCGCCTCCGCCGACTCGTCGATGGTCAACCCGCCGAAGAACCGCAGCTCGACGAGCCTGGCCTGCCCGGCGTCGATGCGGGCCAGCCTGGTCAGCGCCCGGTCCACCTCCAGCACGTCGACCGTCTGCGCGTCGTCGCCGACGACGCCCTCGTCGAGCGTGACGCGCGCGACGCCGCCGCCGCGCTTCCGCGCGTCGCGCGCGCGGGCGGCCTCGATCAGGATCTGCCGCATCGCGGCCGCCGCGATGCCCACGACGTGCGCGCGCGTCCGCCAGTCCTGCTTCCTGTCCTTGAGGAGGCGCAGGTAGGCTTCGTTGACGAGCGCCGTGGGCTGCAGCGTGCGGCCCGGCCGCTCGCGGCCGAGATAGCCGCGCGCGAGTCGGCGCAGCTCGTCGTAGACGAGCGGCATCAACTCCGCGAGCGCCCGCCCGTCGCGGCTCGCGCGGGCAATCAGCTCACCGGCATCGGGGTCCCGCATGAGGCTCGGGACCCAAGGATACATCGCGGGCAGGTGCGGTTTGACTAATGGCATCCGTTCACAGATGATTCATGCATGAACGATCCGGCGGCCGCTCAGGCGAGCCGGCTTTTCTCGCTCATGCGCATGATCTACGCCGCCCAGATCCATGCGGACTCGACGCTCAGCGACCTGGGCCTCTCGGTGGCGAAGCTGGTCGCGCTCAGCGTTCTCAGGGACGCGGGGGAATCGTTGCCCCTCGGGCAGCTGGCGGAGCGCCTGGGGTGCGCCAGGTCGAACATCACCCAACTGGCCGACCGCCTGGAAGCGGACGGTTTCATCAACCGGGCGGCGGACCCCAACGATCGGCGCTCGCGCCTCGCCGTCCTCACCACGGCCGGTCGACGGGCGTGCAACGAGGGGCTCCCGCTTCTCGAGCGTACCGAGCGCGAAATATTCGGAGCCCTCGGCGAGGGCGAGGCACGGCAGCTTGAGGCGCTGCTGGACAAGGTTGCAGCGCGCGTGGGGTGAGCTTGTGTTCTTGACTTGTAGTTCATACATGCACTGTCCATCAATGGACGAAAGGGACGCATGAACGGGATGATCAGCTGGTTCGCGCGGAATTCGGTGGCCGCCAATCTTCTGATGACGTTCATCGTCTGCGCCGGCGTGATCGCCGAGCGGGTTCGCAACGAGCTCTCCGCCGTCCTCGGAATCTCCCAGGTCGACCTGGTCAGCGCACCCCCCTACGAGATGTCCATCGAGGTGTCCGAGCTCGCGCTCCGGCGTCACGGATTGACCTTCGATGACGTCGCGGCTGCCGTGCGCGAATCGTCGCTCGACCTCCCCGGCGGGTCGGTCCGAAGCGACAGCGGCGAGGTCCTGCTCCGCACGATCGGCCAGGCCTATCTGGGGGAGGAGCACGAGCGCCTGGTACTGCTGTCTCGGCCCGAGCGGTGTTCATCCAGAACCGGCTCTCGCTGATGGGCTGGAGCGGCCTCGCCGGATTCGCGCTCGTGCTCCTGATGCTGGCGTTGTTTCTCGAGCTGCGGCTGGCGCTGTGGATCAGCCTGGGCGTTCCGGTCTCGTTCCTTGGCGCTGTCATGCTCATGCCGTCGCTCGACGTGACGATGAACGACGTCTCGACGTTCGCGTTCATCCTGGTGCTCGGGATTCTCGTCGACGACGCAATCATCATCGGTGAAAACATCCACTCGCACCAGGAAACGCATGGCAAGGGCCTGCGCGGGGCGATCGAAGGCGCACAGCAGATCTCGAAGCCCGTCGTCTTCGCCGTGCTGACAACCGTTGCCGCCTTCACGCCGCTCCTGCCCAGCTCCAGGCTGGGTCGATACACGTGATCGAAGGCCTGCAGGCGACCCAGTCCGAGGCGATTGGGGGCCTGCAGATCGGGTTTTCGATCGGGTTTTCGATCGGGTTTTCGATCGCCTTGTTCGGCATCTTCGCCCTGCCGGCGATCCCGCTCAAGTCGTACATGCAGCCGCTGATCATCATGAGCGCGATCCCGTTCGGGCTGGCGGGGGCGATCTGGGGGCACGTCGTGCTGGATCTGGACGTGACCATGTTTTCGATGCTGGGTCTGGTCGCCCTCTCCGGTGTGGTCGTCAACGACAGCCTGGTCATGGTCGACTTCATCAATCGCAAGCGCCGGGAGCATGTCGATATCCCGACGGCCGTGCGTGAGGCGGGCGTCTCGCGCTTCAGACCGATCCTCCTGACGTCCGTCACGACGTTCGTGGGGCTGGTGTTCGGCGTTCCTGGTCCCCATGGCAGTTTCGCTGGCGTTTGGTGTCCTGTTCGCGACCTTCATCACGCTGGTCCTCGTCCCCACGTGGTACCTCATTCTCGAGGACACGCGGGCGGCGGTGCGCTGGGTCCTTGCGTCCGCCCGCACGGACCCTCAGTCGGGGACGACAAGCGAGGAGGCCAGGCCGACGGCCGGGGTCACGACGAGAAGCTGTCGAGCGCTTCCCGCTCGGTCTCGAAGATCTCGAACGCGGTCAGCAGCTTGGTAAGGGCCGGCACATCCTTTATCCGCTTGGCCACGCCCATCAGCTTCAGTTGGCCACCGTTGCGAGTGACGGCGGCACAGGCGCGAACCAGGCGCGATGAGCCCCCGTTGCGCGGGGACGGGCTACGAGAGGATGAAATCGGATGTGTCCAGCGTCGAGACGTCCACGTTGAGCGTGATGGACCCGAGATCCTCGAATCCGGCGCCGAGCCGGCTGAGCTCGAGCTCGTTCCCCGAGCTGTCGCGCAGCAGCCGCTCGAGCCGCGCCGCGTTGACGTTCAGGTCCGTCAACTGAATCCTGTCCTCGCCCTTCGTGAAGTCCTTGATCTCCCCGCCGGTGAACTCGTCACCCGCGTACTGGAAGATGTCGTCGCCCGGACCGCCCTCCATGGTCCCGCCGTGCGTGAATGCCACCAGACGGTCGTCTCCAACCCCGCCGTTCAGGTAGTCGTCGTGGCCGGACCCGCCGCGCAAGGTGTCGTTGCCACCGCCGCCGCCCAGAAAGTCGCGACGCCCGTTGCCCGCGGCATCGATCCGGTCGTCGTGCGGTGAGCCGTCGATCGCCTCGATGCCTATCAGGATGTCGCCCTCGGCATGCCCTCCTCGCCCGCGGGTGATCAGGCTGTCGTTCAGCGCGATGGTCACGCCGCCGGGCGAGTCGCTGTAGGCGACGAAGTCCGTGCCGTCCCCGCCGATGAGAAAGTCGGCGCCGGGACCGCCGTCCAACCCGTCGTCTCCCCGGCCCGCCGAACAGTACGTCGTCGCCCTCGTTTCCGACCAGGACGTCGTCGTCCCGGTCGCCGAACAGCACGTCGACCCCGGCGCCGCCCAGGATCGCGTCCGTGCCGCGCCCGCCCCGCACGAGGTCGTCGCCGTCGTCGCCGAAGATGCGGTCGTCACCCCGATCGCCATAGAGGGAATCCGGACCGGTGCCCCCGCTCAGGTAGTCGTCGCCGGCGCCGCCCCGCAACTGGTCTTGTCCGCCGTGCCCGAAAATCTCGTCCGCGTCCGGCGTGCCGAAGTATTGGTTGTTGGTCCCGTCGCCGTTGAAAACCGCCATCTATTGCACCTCGGCTTGGCTTGGGCTTGCGCACGACGGCCCTGAGTTGCGGAGACACGAAGCCTCCGTGCTCGAAGACACTCCAGCACCTCGACGCGACGCACATGCGACGCGCAAGCCAGACGGGAGGGGAAGTGGAGCGGTCGCAGGGTTACGAACCGATTATGACCGCCAAATCATGATATGTGGGCAATAGGTCTTGGAATGTTGGCGACAGGTAGACGATGTTTCAAAAACCGTCGTGCTGGTCCCTCGCCGCCATCGGGCTGGGTAGAGGACTTCCGTCGGTTTCCGTTCCTGAGCGTCCTGGACCCGCTCGGAGAGTGGTAAGCGTCCGAAAGCGGCATGGTTGCAAGCCAGGCAGGCAGCATGGTTCGACTGGTCGATGCCGCCGGCGAGTCTCGCCCTCAGGCGTTCGAGTCCGTGGGAACGCCGGTTCCGCAGTTCCAGCACGCGCCGAACTGACCCTCGTTGACTTCCGAGCAGCGCGGGCACGTCCAATCCGGCTCCGCCGACGCCGACGGCTGGAGCGTCTCGTCCACCACGCGCCGCGCCTCTTCGACATGCGCCGGATCGATTACCCACAGCTCGGGCCAGGCCTCGGCCGGCCCGATCTGGGCGCCCAGGCCCGCACGGTGCTCGCCCTGGATTCTGCACTCGATGCCGCGCATCTCCAGGAGGTGCCTCATCTGCGTGACCTGGGCCAGCACCGGCGCGCTGTAGATCCTCAGTTGTCGGTTCTGGAACGGCACCGCTCGCCCTCTACGGTTCCCCGCCCGGCAAGATCAAGCTCCGTACCGGCAGCGGGGTCGATTCCAGCGCCCACGGCAATGCGCGGATCAATTCCCGGGATATGGCGGGGCGCGGCGGTGGCTCTGGCGGCTTTGGCTGCGGAGCCAGCAAGGTCCCCGGCAGCGTCCTGCACTCCAGCGACTCGTTCACGTAGGGTGCAGGGCGCGGCGATCCGGGGCGGCACAGCACCTGCGCGTCCGCCGACGCGGCGAAAGCGGACAGCCAGAGAAGCACAGAAGCCGCGGCGCGGTACGTGCTCATGGCCCACCCCGGCCGATCACCACGTTGGCGATCACCACGACGCAGAGGACGGCGATCCTGTAACTCCAGCTCGTGCTGACGAGCCAGGGCGCTGCAACGCCGATACCGACGAGCGCCCAGATAGTCTCCGGGGACGAGCCGAACAGAACAGACAGCATCGCGGCTCTTCCTGGACTTCCGAATGTATCACGGACTACGCCGCCCGATTCCCCTTCTGCCGGGGATTCGGCCATCCTCGCAGCCCCCCCACAGGAGGACTCACCTTCCCTGGCGCGTGAACGCCGGCCGGAGGATTCCTGGCTGACGGACCACGCGCGACGGCGAGCCGTCCGGCGGGGTCCCGAGGCGGGATCTGAAACGAAGGCAGCGGGTGCGCGGCCAGGTGGCCCTGCCGCGCACCCGCGCGGGATGTGAGAGGAAGGCGGAGCTCAGTCGGCGCCCGGCCAGAGCACGCCCTGGTGCGGCGTCCGGATCGGGCCCTCGCCCTTGTAGACGAACTTCTGCAGCCGCTTGCCCTCGAACGTCTCGGTCGTGTAGACGTTGCCGTGCGAGTCGACCGCGACGTTGTGCGTCCCGTAGAACTGCCCCGGCTGCCGGCCGCCGTTGCCGAAGCTCGAGACCAGCGTCAGCGACTTGCGGTCCACGATGTAGACCTTCTCGTTCACGCCGTCGGCGACGTACAGGTACTTCTGCTCGCCGTCGTGCGAGAACGCGATGTCCCACACCGAGCCGGCGCCCAGCGTCTCCTTCTCGATGAACATCTCCTTCACGAAGGTGCCGTCGGGATTGAAGACCTGGATGCGGTCGTTCACCCGGTCGCAGACGTAGAGCAGCCGGTCGTGCGACATCTCGGCGCAGTGCACCGGCGTGCGGAACTGCTGGGCCGGCGCCGCGCGCGGGTCGTAGCGCCCGAGGTCCGCGTCGTCAGGCACGTTGCCGTAGGCGCCCCAGTAGCGCTTGAACTCGCCCGTGTCCGCGTCGATCACCACCACGCGCTTGTTGCCGTAGCCGTCCGAGACGTACGCCTCGTTGGCCAGCGGGTCGACCGAGATCTCGGCCACGCGGCTGAAGTTCGCCATGTCGTTGCTGCCCATGCTCTGGCCGGCCCGGCCGACCTGCAGCAGGAAGTCGCCGTTGCGCGTGAACTTCAGGATGTGGGCGTCCTCGCGGTCGTTGCCGCCGATCCACACGTTGCCCTTGTAGTCGACCGTGACGCCGTGGTTGGAGCGCGGCCACTCGAAGCCCTCGCCCGGGCCGCCCCAGTGCCGCTTGACGTTGCCCGCCGTGTCGAACTCGAGCACCGGCGGCGCGGGCACGCAGCAGTCGACCGCCACCGGCGGGTCGGCCGCGGCCTCGATCTCGCCGGCGTTGAGCGTCGCCTCGCGGTGCACGATCCACACGTGGTCCCACTCGTCGACCGACACCCCGATGGCCGCCCCGATCACCCAGTTGTTGGGCAGCGGCTTGGGCCACAGCGGGTCGACCTCGAAAATGGGCCCCCAGGTCAACCCCTCGGTCTGCGCGACCGCCGACTTCTCCAGCGCCGACTGGCCGAGCGCCAGCGCCACGAACAGCACGACGCCGGCAACACCCATCCACAGCTTGCGGTTCCGTAGCAGCCTTCTCATGGACTCTCCTCGTTGCTCCGTCTTCAGGTCAGATTTCGCCCGCCGAATGTTGGCACACGCGCGCCGGGGGCGCAAGTCCTCTTCCTTTAGTCACTCCTGGCGCTGCACCGCCGGATTGAGATAGCCGGCCGGCAGGACCCGGTCGGGGTCGGGGCGGATGCTCAGATACGTCACGTGGTCGGCGATGTCCCGCCAGCCGTGGAACACGCCCGCGGGGATCACCACCACGTCGCCCGCGGAAATGGTGCGCACCTGGTTCCCGTCGTCCTCGAACGCGGCGCGGCTGCTGGGACCGACCGCGACCCGGACGACCTCCGCCTCGGGCGCGATCGGCTGCCGATCGACGACCGCCGTCCCGGTGACGAGCGTCCCCGAGCCCGACACCACGTAGTACACCTCGGTGACCTGGCTGTGCTCGATCGCCGGCGTCGGACCCGCGCTGGCGCCTGTCGGCCCGCGGTGCAGCACGCCGACCGCGACGTTCAGCTTCCCGATGTCGACCACCCGGATCTGCCGGTCGATGCCGCCCTCGGGGCTGCTGAGGACGGCCTCGATGTCGGCCTTGAGCACGTCGGTCGCGAGATCCTGGGCGAGCCCGGCGAGCGGGAAGAGTGTCAGGGCTGCCGCAAGGGCGATGGTGAACGTCGGCATGTCGGCTCCTGTTCCGGTGCCTGGCGCTCCCGCGGGGAGCGGAGTCTCCTAGAATACCGCAGGGCGGGCGCGGCGCCTCGCGCCGCGGGCTGCCGGGGGGAGAGCCGATGGCAACCTACACGCGCAAGGAGTTTCTCGGCCTCGGCGCCGTGCTGGCCGGCGGGGCCGGCCTGGCCAGGCAGCCGGCCGCGGCGGCGCAGGAGCCCGCCGGCGAGGCCGGCCGGCCGGACCTGGCGGTCGTCAACGCCCGCGTCTATACCGTCGACGACGCGTCGCCCCGCGCCGAGGCGTTCGCGGTCCGTGGCGGCCGCTTCCTCGCCGTGGGCAGCACCGCCGACGTCCGCAATCTCATCGGCCCGGCAACCGAGGTGATCGACGCCGCGGGGATGACCCTCACGCCGGGCTTCATCGACGCCCACGCCCACCCCGGCGGCGTGAACGAGCTCTACGGCGTGAACACGAACCTGCGCACGGTGGCCGAGATCCAGGCCGCCCTGCGGCGCAAGGCGCTCGACACCCCGCCCGGCCGCTGGGTGCGGGGCTTCATGTTCGACGACACGAAGGTCGTGGACGGCCCCCTGCACCGGACGCACCTCGACGCGGCAGTGCCCGACCACCCCGTCAACGTGGCGCACCGCGGCGGGCACACCAACTGGTTCAACAGCACCGCGTTCGCGCTGGCCGGCATCACCCGCGACACCCCGGACCCGCCCGACGGGCGGTTCGCGCGCGACGCCGACGGCGGCCTCGCGGGCATGGTGGCAGAGCACGCCCGGGACGTCTTCGACGACGTCGGCGAGCGCGAGGATCTCACCGCGGAGGAGCAGCGCGCCCGCGCCCGCGAGGGCATGGCGCACATCTCGCGGCTGATGACCGCCGCCGGCCTCACCACCGTGCACGACGCCGGCGCGAGCCGCGGCCGGCTGCTCGCCTATCAGGACGCCCGCGAGGCGGGCGAGCTGCGCCACCGCGTCTACGCCATGGTCCGCGGGCCCTACGAGCACCTGCGCAACGCCGGCGTCCACACCGGCTTCGGCGACGAGTGGGTGCGCATCGGCGGCGTGAAGTACAGCGCCGACGGGTCGGCCTCCGAGCGCACGATGCGCATGAGCACGCCGTTCGAGGGCCGGCCCGACGACTACGGCATCCTGACCATGTCCCAGGACCAGATCCACGAGGTCGTCGAGGAGGCGCACCGCCACAACTGGCAGGTCGGCATTCACGCCAACGGCGACGTCACCATCGACATGGTGCTGAACGCCTACGAGCGGGTCCTCGCGCGCTGGCCGCATCCCGACCGGCGGCACCGCATCGAGCACTGCTCGCTCGTCAACCCCGACCTGCTGCGGCGCATCCGGGACACCGGCTCCATCCCGACGCCGTTCTGGACCTACGTCCACTTCCACGGCGAGAAGTGGCGGGAGTACGGCGCCGCGAAGATGGAGTGGATGTTCGCGCACCGCTCGTTCCTCGACTTCGGCATCCCCGTGCCGGGGGCGTCCGACTACACGCCCGGTCCGTTCGAGCCGCTCATGGCGCTGCAGAGCATGGTGACCCGCCGCGACTTCGACGGCCGGGTGTGGGGCGCCGGCCAGCGCGTGACCGTGGACGAGGCGCTGCGCATCGGCACCCTGCACGGCGCGCGGGCGTCCTACGAGGAACGCGACAAGGGTTCGATCGCGGCCGGCAAGCTCGCCGACTTCGTCATCCTGGAGCGCGACCCGCACGACGCGGACCCCGACGACATCAAGAACATCGGCGTCGTGCGCACGGTGGTCGGCGGGCGGACGGTGCATCCGGCGACCGCGTAGAGCTCCGCGGCTACTTCAAGCCCAGCTTCTGGCCCGCGGCGAGCAGGGCAATCGATTCGCGGATGCGTCGCCGTCGTGTCGCCTGCCGCTTGGCGGTGTGGATCCAGGTCACGAACCGACGCCGGTGCGTCGGGGCGAGGGATCGAAAGAACCGCCACGCCTGCGCCTCGGCCCGGAACGCCGCGGCGATGTATTCCGGCAGCTCCGGTACTATCGGCGCTGGCATCAGGTCGGCCGGCGCCGTGGCCACTCCGGCGGCGGCCAGCAGGCCCTCCCGCCTGAGCCCGAGCCAGCGCCTGCGGTTGGTGGCCGACCAGTTGCTGCGCGGCTTGCGCGGCGTGAACTTGCGGACGTAGCGGTCGTCGTCGAGCCGCTTGACCAGACTGTCGATCCAGCCGAAGCAGAGCGCCTGGCACACGGCCGCGTCGTAGGAAACGGACTCCCGACCCGTGTGACGCTTGTGGAAGACCAGCCAGATTCCCGGGCTGACCGCATGGTGCGCCGCGAGCCACGCCCGCCATTCCTCGCCGTCGCGAACGTCCAGCGCGGGGAGATCGTCCGCCATCTGCGTTCACGGCCGCGCCAGGGCTCCGCCTCGGAGCCCGCGACAGGGGCACCCGGTGCATTCGCCGCGGGGCTTCTAGTCGAGCGTGCGGATCTTGACGTTGCGGAACCGTACCTGCCCCGCCGCGTTGTACTGCAGCGCGATGGGGCCGTGCGCATGGCGATCCGAATGCGCGTCGACCGTCGTCTCGCCGTTCAGCTTCACCACCAGGTGATCGCCTTCGGCCGTGATCTCGAACGTGTTCCAGCGCCCCGTCGTGTCGGGCATCGTCTGGATCTTCGCGATCTCGTTGATGCTGCCCGTCGGCCAGGACGCGTGCGGGTCGTAGATGTTCACCTCGAACGAGTTGCCCTGGTTGATCGCGCCCTCCGCCGGGGTGCGGATGAAGATGCCGCTGTTCGCGCCCATCCCTTTCCATGGCAGTCGCCGCCGGCGCCGCCCGACGCCCGCGAGCCGGCGCCGATTATACCGCCCGGCCGCCGCCCCGAGCTGCTAGAATGGGAGCAGCGGTTCACGCCCGGCCGCCATGGGGGCGACACGGCTTCGACGGGGGTAATGGAATCGCGGAATGCATGCCGAGCACCATCGACTCGCTAATCCGATGGAAAACACAGTAACTGCGGACACGCAGCTTCCACTCGCTGCTTAATCAAGCGGCGCGTTCACCTCGTCCTCGCCCACGGGTCGGGGCTGAACGTCATTTAGTGGGCTGGCCGTCGCGCGTGGCGCCGACACGCGCCGGCGAGACTTTTCGGCGCTGGCTTCCGGCGGTTTCCGCCGTCCTTTGACACCGGGAGCGAGACATTCAAGGGCGGACAAGCATGTAGAGTTCCGCGGAGACATACTTTCGGACGCGGGTTCGACTCCCGCCGCCTCCACCACCACCCGGGCAGGCTACAGATAGACGTTCTCGACGGTGCCGTCCCGGGCGATCCGCCAGCTCTGGACGGCGTTGTTGTGATACACCGACCGCACGCCGCGGGCGGCGATCAGCGCGTCACGCGTCGGTTGCACGTAGCCGGTCTCGTCGACGCAGCGTGACTGGAGGACCGCCTCGTCCCCGCTCCACGTCCAGTCGAGCCGGAAGCGCGTGTGCGCGAGCGGCAGCACCGGTTCCTGCAGCACGGCCGCGCGCCACGAGCGCCCCCCGTCGGTGGAGACGTCCACCCGCTCGACCCGCCCGCGGCCCGACCAGGCGATGCCCCGAATCTGCCGATAGCCGCGGTCGGCGAGCCGTTGGCCGCCCGCCGGGTGGGTGATCACCGACTTCGCCTCCATCATGAAGGTGAACTGGCGCGCTCGTCCGTCCGGCAGCAGGTCGGTGTACTTCGAGGTCTCTTCCCGCGTCATGTACGGCCGGTCGGCCAGCCGGATGCGACGCAGCCACTTGACGCTGATGTTCCCCTCCCACCCGGGCACGAACAGCCGCAGCGGATAGCCCTGCTCGGGCCGCAGCGCCTCGCCGTTCTGGCCAAAGGCCACCAGCGTGTCGTCGAGCGCCTTGTCGAGCGGGACGCTGCGCGTCATGCGGGCGGCATCCGCCCCTTCCGCCACGAGCCAGCCGGCCTCCGGCCGCACGCCGACCTCCTGCAGCAGACGCGACAGCGGGACGCCGATCCACTCGCTGCAACTGGTCAAGCCATGGGCGCTCTGCGGCGTGGTGCCGGTCGCCGCCCGCCAGAGAGCGCCGCTGTTCCCCGAACACTCGAGGAAGCAGATGCGCGAGACCGACCGCAGGCGGCGCAGATCGTCCATGGTGAACACCAGCGGGTGGTCGACGAGGCCGTCGATCAGCAGCCGGTGGGTGGCCGGATCGATCTCCGGCACCCCGGCGTGATGCCGCTCGAAGTGCAGCGCCGACGGGGTGATGACGCCCCTCAGGTCCTGCAGCGGCGTGCGGCTGCTCGAGGCCTGCGGATACCGCGACGCCCGCAGGAGGCGGGTGGCGGTTTCGAAGCGCGCGCGCGCGCCGTAGGCCCGTACGCCGCCGCCCAGCGTGCGGGGGGTCACCCGCTCCTGCCCCCGGAGGAAGGCCGTTCGACCGGCCGCGAACAGGGAGCCGAGCGCCGCCCCGAGCCTCAGGAACCCGCGTCGCGTGTGGTGTGGCATCGGCCGTCCTCCCCGTCGTCGTCGCGGTCGTCAGCGGCCACTCGAGCGCAGCTCGTCCGGGGCGCCGGTGCCCGGCGACCCGAGAAACAGCGTGCGCCCGTCGGGCAACGTGACGTCCCGGCCGTTCGCGCGACGCGTGCCGTCCTTGGCCCGATACCCGTCGACGACGATCTCGGTGCCCGGGAGCAGAGAGGCCCTCGTGAACCCCCGCCGGAAGAGCACGTTCGGGATCCCCGCCTCGATCGCCCACGGCTCGACCGTGCCGTCCGGGTGCTCCACGTCGATGTAGATCCAGACGTGGGGATTCGTCCACGCCATCCTGGTGACGGTCGCCTTGTCGAAGCGGACCGGCTGGTTGGCGTCGAACTCGGCCGAGAACGCATGATGGGCCCGGCCCGGCGGGCCGGCGAGGCTCCCCACGAGCAGGGCGAGCGCGCCGGTCACGGCGCGGAGGCGGCGCGTTGGTCCGTGCATGGAGATCCCTCCTGTGTTCACCGCGGGTCCGGCGGGTTGCCCGAGAGGTGACGCTCGTACACCTGCTCGTCGCCGATCTCGAAGCGGCGCGTGATGTCCACCCGCATGGTGTCCCCTCCCACGTCGTGACCAGCGGCTCCTTGCGCAGGTGCCCGTAGAGGGTCTCCTCGACCATCTCGACGCAGCGGAAATCGAGGAGCTGCGCGCGCTGCTCCAGCCGTCGATACAGCGGCATGCGGATCGTCCAGGGACGCGTGAACACCTGCTCGTCCTCGATGGCGGCTTCGTACTGGATGGCGTCCGGCGTGAGATAGCTGAATCGCTCCACCACGCGGAGGGCGTCGCTATGGAAGTTGCCCGCCCGGTCGAACCAGGTGTAGGGCGTGAAGCTCGTCGAGTCGACCACGAGGGTGTCGCCCTCCCAGTGCGCCAGCGAGTGGCCCATCCAGGCCTCGTTGGGATAGGGCTCGACCTCGTCGAGGTGGATGATGCGCTGGGCGTTGGCGAACTCGAAGATCATCATGACCTTGTTCGTGCCCTGGAAGATCTGGAACGGGTAGGGGAGGTACATGGCGCGCGGCACGCCCGGCAGGTAGCAGAAGATCTCCGGGTCGCGATCCAGCCAGTGCGCGGCGTTCTCCCGCTTCCGCTCCGCCGCCCACGGTCGATACGGGATCTCGTCGCCCACGACCACGCCGAGGCCGCCGGGCGCCCAGCCGATCGAGCCGAGGGCGAGCACCGGGGCAGCCGGCACGGGGATGTCGGGGTAGACGCCGGGCTGGCCCACCATGGGGCGCGCGACGTGCGTCTGCAGGTCCCAGTTCGCGGTGTTGTTCGCCTGCCAGATCCCGCTGAAATCCGGCTAGCCGTCCACCGTCCGCGGCACCCCTGGCGGCGCGGGCGTCTGACCGCTGGTGTGCGTGGTGGTCAGCGTGAGCGCGGCGAGCCCGATCGCCGCGACCAGACCGCCCAGCACGCATGTCGAACGAGCGCGCATCATCTTGTCTCCCCCGCCGCTCACGGCGCGTTCCCCGCCCGGCCTCAGCGCGGCGCGGGGGGCGTCTCCTCGACGAGGCCCGGCCGCCGTCCCCGCAGGGGATCGTCGCGATCGTCGGTCCCGTCGGCCGCGCGCAGGGCGAGGCCGGTCGTGGCCGGGTCCGGACCGCGCCCCTCGGCGAACGCCCGCTCGGCGGCGCGGGTGTTCGCGAGAATGCCGGTCATGCCGAAGTTCCCCTCGTGACAGGTGGATTCGAAGATCCGGTTGGGGCGGTCGTCCTGCCGCTCGAGCTCCACGAGGACGGTCCAGGGCCGCGTGAACGTCGTGGGGTCGTCGATGGTGACCTCGTAGCGCAACGTCCGGTCGTCCACCCGGGTGAACCGCTCGATCAGATGCAGCTCCTCGCGGGCCCCCCGGTAGTTCGTCTTGCGGGTGAAGCGACGGGTGTCCACCACGAGCGTCGCGCCCTCCCAGCGGCCCCGGGCATCGCCGTACCACAGACGCACGCGGGCGGGGAGATGCGCGCTCCCGTCGACGGGGATGATGCGGTTGCCGCCGCCGCCCTGGCCGGCCTCGTAGTAGATGGCGACGTAGCCCGGCGACTGGACGATCCGCGAGTAGCCGCCGAGCGCCGGCAGTCGGTTGCCCAGACAGCGCTCGGCGAGGCCGCGGTCCTCGGGCCCGTCGGCGCGGTTCATCCGCTCGGTGCCGTAGTCGCCCGCCAGCTCCTCGAACGAGGTCCGGCCCCGGCGATCGGCCTCCACGCGCCGGCGCCCCGCCGGGGTCAACGGCGGCACCCGTCCGTCGGGCGGATCCACGATGAGCGACGTGCGCTGCCCGGTCCGCTTCACCGTCTGGTAGACGGCGTTGTAGGCGCCGGCGACGTCCAGCGGCGTGCCTGCCTCCGACCGGGTGTCGAAGCGGCGCAGCGCCGCGCGTTGCGCATCCAGGGCCGTGCGTTGCTCGTCGGTGAAGCGCTCCTGGCCGGCGAACTGCGCCGGCCGCTCGAGCGGCGTCGCCGTCGGGTCGGTCCAGATGCCTTGCAGATCCGGCTCGCCCCACGGCGTCCGCAGCGCGGCGTCCCCCTCTTCCGCCGGCGGTTGCGCCGCGCCGAGCCCCTGCCAGAGGGCGCTGACGCAGAGCGCGACGACCGCCCCCCACCGCACGCTCGCCCGCTCCCGGTCCCTCATGTCACCCCCAGTCCGTCCCGTCACGGTGCTCTCCGCGACGAACGCAGGCACGACCACCGGCCGTCCACGGAGACGGCCGCGCCACCCAGTCTACAGCCTGTTCGGGGTGAGTAATTTATGATCCCGGTGTGATGAGAGAGCATTCTTTCCGCAGCAGCCGGCGGCCGGCGGCGTACTGGATCTTCGAGCCGACGCGCGCCGCGGTGTTCCTGTGCGCGATGCTGTGCGCCGGCGCGGCCGGGGCGCAGACGCTCGGGCTCGGCCGCCCGGCGACGGCCGCGGACATCGCGGGCTGGGGAGCGATCGTGGGACCGGAGGGCGCGGAGCTGCCGCCCGGCGGCGCCACCGCCGCCGCGGGGCGGGCGCTGTACGACCGCCGTTGCGCCGCGTGTCACGGCCCGACCGGCCGCGAGGGGCCGGACGACCGGCTGGCCGGGGGACGGGGCTCGCTGGCGACCGACCAGGCGCGCAAGACGGTGGGCAGCTACTGGCCGGCGGCCACGACGCTGTGGGACTACATCTACCGCGCCATGCCGTTCAACCAGCCCGGATCGCTGACGACCGACGAAGTCTACGCCGCGGTTGCCTACGTGCTCTTCCTCAACGATCTCGTCGGCGAGGACGACCGCATCGACGCCGCGGCGCTGCCGCGCATCGAGATGCCGAACCGGGACGGGTTCGTGGCCGATCCGCGTCCGGACGTCGCGCCCCCGGCCGCCGCGCGGAGCATCCGCATCGAGCGCCTGCTCGACGGCCCCATCATCACCCCCGACATGGACGGCCGGATGGGCAGCAACATCGCCGGGCCGTCGCTCATCCGCGTGCCGGACTGGGTGGAGAATCCTCTCGGCCGCTACTACCTCTACTTCGCCGATCACCGCGGCCTCTACATCCGCCTCGCCTACGCGGACGATCTGGCCGGGCCGTGGACGATGCACGAGCCGGGGACGCTGCGGATAGAGCAGTCGCACTTCCCCGCCACCTGCCCGCCGTGCGGCGCCGACTCGCCGAACCCGGCGGGGGCGTACGCCCACGTCGCCTCGCCCGACGTGCACGTCATCGCCGAGCGGCGGGAAATCGTGATGTACGTCCACGGGCGGGAACGCGGGCCGCAGGTGACCCGCGCCGCGGTCTCGCGGGACGGACTGCACTTCGAGGGACGCCCGGAAATCCTGGGCCGGCCGTACTTCCGCGCGTTCCGGCACGACGGCTACTGGTACGCGCTGGCCATGCCGGGCGTGATGTACCGCTCGCGCGACGGTCTGACCGGCTTCGAGGAAGGACCGAGCCTCTTCAACCCGGACATGCGGCATGCGGCCCTGCTGCAGCGCGGCGACCGGCTGTTCGTGTTCTGGACCGAGCGCGGCGACGCACCCGAGCGGGTCTGGCTGGCCAGCATCGACCTCGCGGGCGACTGGCGCGACTGGCAGGCGACCGGGCGGCTGGAGGTGCTGCGCCCGGAGCGGCCCTGGGAGGGCGCGGACCTGCCGCTGGAGCCGTCCCGCGGCGGCGCCGTCAACGTCCCGGTCAACCAGTTGCGCGACCCGGCGATCTTCGAGGAGGACGGCCGCGTCTACCTGCTGTACGCGGTCGCCGGCGAGCGGGGGATCGCGCTCGCCGAGGTGCACGTGGATCCGTAGTCTCAGAAGCGGAACTGGCGGGTGAGCTTCACGACGTAGGCGCGGTTCTCCAGCATCGGAAAGCCGCGGTTCATCCAGGTGTCCCGCTGATCGTTGTACACCACGAACAGCTCGCTCCCCGGCTGATACTCCCAGCGCAGGCGCACGTTCGTGCTCAGCACGTTGTTGGTCGAGTTGTGCTGCAGCAGCGCGCTGGCGAACATGCGGGGCGTGAAGGTGTAGGTGAGCCGCGTCGCGGCCACCCGGGCGGTGAAGCCGCCTTGCGGCAGCGTGATGCGGTTCCACGAGATGCTGGGCTCGACCGCGAGCTGCCGCGAGACCTCGATGCGGCCCCGCGAGTAGCCGACCGCGGTGATGTCGCCGCCGAAGAACTGGCCGTGCTGCAGCGAGAGGCTGCCCGCCACCCGGCGGTGCGGTCCCAGCTCGTAGGCCACCTGGAAGTCCGTGAACTCGTAGCCGCCGACAGGGATGGTCACCGCGTCGGTTATCGCGAAGGGCCGGGCCAGGAGCTCGTAGTCCTGCTGGACGTCCGCGCTCAGGTTGTCGCTGTTCTCGAAGCTGGTCTCGAAGCGGCCCGACAGGATGCGGGTCTCGAGCTGCCCCGCGCCGTTCTCGATGTAGTCGACGCTCGCGCCCCAGGTGAACTGGCGCACCGCCTCGATGCCGTCCGGCCGCGGGCTGAACTGCGCGTACACATAGCTGCGCCGGAAGTCCTCGCGGCGCATGAAGCCGATCTCCGGGTTGAAGTTGCGGCCGACCTGCAGGTGATCGACGAGCAGTCCGTAGAGGTCGGCCTCGTAGGAGAATGCCGCCCGGTAGCTCTCGTTCCTGCCCTGCAGGCCCGGGGTGTTCGTGCGCGCGTAGTAGCCGTACAGGTTCACGTTGTCGTAGAACGAGAACGCCCCGTCGAGGCCGTACGCCCGGTTCGCGCCGTCGCCCCGCAACGAGACCGAGCGGTTGGTGAAGATGGCGCCGACGCGGCTCCGGCGCAGGATGTCGCGCTTGACGCGCAGCACGCTGAAGTTGGTCGGCAGGGCGGCGGCGGCTTGCGCGTCGCCGGTCTGGATGTTGATGGCCCCGACGCTGAAGTCGCCCACCTTGCCGGTCAGGCGTCCGCCGCCCACGATGGGCACCGTCCGCCCGCCCTCGTCCAGACCGATGCGCCGGCTGAAGAAGAGCGTCGGCGCGTCGCCGGGCGGGAATACGCCGGCCGGCGCGTTGAGGATGCCCCGCGTGGATCCGCCGAAGTCGCCGAAGCCGGCCACCCGCCCGAAGTCGAAGATGCCCTGGCTCTCGAGGAAGAACTCGCGCTTCTCGGGGAAGAACAGGCTGAACCTCGTCAGGTTGATCTGCTGCTCGTCCACCTCCACCTGCGCGAAGTCGGTGTTGTAGGTGAAGTCCGCCGTCAGGTTCTCCGTGAGGCCGTACTTGACGTCGACGCCGCCGCTCCCGGCGCCGTCGTTCGAGATCGGCGGCGCGACCGTCCGGTCCGTGTTGAGCGAGCCGATCGCGTAGGGCTTGATCTCGAACGTGCGGCTGTCCGCCGGCACCTCCAGGCCCACCAGGCTGCCGGCGGCCGACAGCCGGAACTGCCCCGGACCGGCCGAGATCGGCACGGCCGTCAGATACGCCTCCTCGAAGTTCGAGCGGATGTCCCGGCCCAACTGGATGCCCCAGACCTGGTCGGCGCCGGGCCGGAAGCGGAGCGACTGGAACGGAATCTCCATCTCGACGGTCCAGCCGCCGTCGAAGCGGCCGGTGCGCACGTCCCAGACGGGGTTCCAGTCGGGATTCGGGTTGCCCTCGTCGGTGACCTGCCGGTCGCTGAAGCCGCCGATGGGATTGACCCGGAAGGCGAACCCGTTGCGGCGGTCGTAGAAGGTGTCGAGCACGACAATGTAGCCGTCGTTGTTGATGAGCTGGAACGAGTCGCGCTGCATCTCGTTGGCGACCCACTCCGACTCGGGCACCGACTCGTGGACGCGGGCCCCCACGTAGATCGCCTCGTCGTCGAAGAAGATCCAGTTGTCGGTCGCCTCCGTGGCCGGGGCGCCCTCGTCGGGGGCCTGCTGGATGAAGCCGCCGAACGGCTCCACGCGGGCGTAGATCGGCTCGTCGAGGACGCCGTCGAGCCGCAGGGGCTCAGCGAGGCGGACGGCGCGGACGGTCGCCCCGCCCCTGGCGTCGCGGGTGATCGTGGCCGGCGGCAGCGGGGCGGGCGGACCGTCGATCACGGGGCCCGCGGGCCGCAATCCCGCCGGCGGAGGTGCGACCTGCTGCGGCTCCGCGCCCGCGGGCTCCTGCGGCGCGGCCGCCAGCGGGGCCGCCCCCCACAGCACCCCGCCGCACCACATGAGCGCGCCGGCGAGCCTTGCCGTCCGCCTCGTGCGAGCCGCCGTTCCGCCGGGCTGATCCATCGACATGCCAGTGCGCAGGCGCGGCGGCCGCGGAGCGCGTGACTGGCGGAGGTTCCGCGCGGCCAACGGACACGCCTCGAAAACAATCCTACGGCGTGCCGGCGCCGTCGGCCGGGCCCTTTCCGGCCCTGCCGTACTTCCCCTGCCACTCGTCGACATGCGTCCTGTCCGACAGCGGGACGTTCATGCGGTACGCCGCGCGCGCGATCGCGTGGGCGGCGACCGGCGCCGTGGCCAGCAGGAAGATGACCGTCAGGGCGGCGATGGCGATCTCGGCCGTCGTCCGGAAGTACAGGGCTGCCGCGCCGAACACCAGGCCGACGCCCAGCGTGCCCGCCTTCGTGGAGGCGTGCATGCGAATGAGCACGTCCGGCAGGCGGAAGATGCCGAGTCCGGCGACGAACAGGAAGAAGCCGCCGGCCAGCAGGCACGCGGCGACGACCAGGTCCGACCACGGAACGTCACCCGCCATCGGTTTCCTCCACCCCTTCGGCGGCCCCTCCGTCGCGATTGAGCAGCGCGGTCTTGCGCTCGGCGTACCAGGCGAAGGCGACCGTCGCCAGAAAGGCCACCAGCGCCAGCGCCACGGCGATGTCGAGAAAATCGGGCTCGGTGTGCGTGATGGCCAGGAGGCCGACGATGGCGACTGCCAGCACGGTGATGAGGTCGACCGCCACGACGCGATCCGGCAGGCTGGGCCCCTTTATCAGGCGCACGAACGCGAAGACCAGTCCCAGCACGGTCAGGGCCATGGTGACGTTCACCGCCCACGCGACGATCACTGCATGGCCTCCCGGACCAGGCGCTCGAAGCCCGTCTTGATATTCCTGCGTGTCTCGTCGGGATCGTCCACGAACATGTCGTGCACGTACAGCATCTTCCCGTCCGGGCTGACGTCGAGGCTCAGCGTGCCGGGCGTCAACGAGATGAGATTCGCCAGCACCGTGATCTGCAGCGGGTCCTTGATGTCCAGCGGCACGGCCACGATGGCCGGGCGCGACCGCTGTCCGGGCGTGATCACCTCCCAGGCGACCTGGAGGCTCGAGACGGCGAGCTCGTACAGGAAGTAGGCGCCCAGACGGGCCGCCAGCAGCACCCGCCTGAAGTAGGCGGTCCGCCCGAGCATGGGGCTCGACAGGCACAAGGCCGCGAACGCCAGCAGGAAGCCCTGGACGAAGGTCCCCAGGTCGAAGGTCCCGACCAGCGCGCACCAGCCGCCGGCGAGCAGCAGGTTGATCTGGAAGAGTCTCATTGGCTGCCCCGGCCGAGCACGGCCTCGACGTAGTTCGAAGGAGCCATCAGCTCGGCGGCGGCGCGCTCCGCCAGCACGTAGAGCGGCCGGGCGTAGAGACCGATCGCCAGCGTGATGAGCGCCAGCGCCGCGATGGGAGCCAGCAGCAGCCGGCGCCGCTGCGGCGCGAGCGCGGGCGGCGGCCCGGCGTCGGCCGGGCGGGCCTTCCAGAAGGCGTTCAGCCAGATCTTGGTCATCGAATAGACGGTCAGCAGACCCACCGTCAACGCGACGCCCGCCATGACGAACTCGTCGCGCTCGATCGAGGCCTTGATGAGCAGCAGCTTCGCCCAGAAGCCGGACAGCGGCGGGAAGCCGGCCAGCGAGAACGCCGGCACGAAGAACAGCGCCGCGAGCAGCGGCCGGTCGCGGTAGAGCCCGCCGAGCCTTGCGAGGTCGGTCGAGCCGGCCAGCCGCTCGACGGCGCCGGATACGAAGAAGAGGTTCGCCTTCACGATGATGTGGTGGATGACGTAGAAGATCGAGCCCAGCAGCCCGAGCGTCGTGAACAGCGCGAGGCCCAGGATCATGTAGCCGATCTGGCTGATGATGTGGAACGAGAGGATGCGCCTCAGCTCGTTCCGCGAGGCGGCGCCGAGCACGCCGGTGACCATCGTCAGGCCCGCCACCCACAGCAGCAGCTCGTGCGTGTAGCCGACGTCGTGCCGGAAGATCAGCGTGAAGAAACGTATCAGCGCATAGACGCCGACCTTCGTCAGCAGGCCGGAGAAAACCGCCGAAACCGCGGTCTGCGGCGTGTGGTAGCTGGCCGGGAGCCAGAAGAAGAGCGGGAACACCGCCGACTTCAGGCCGAAGGCGATGATGAACACCATGGCGACCAGGGTGAGCAGCCCCTGGTCTTCGACTTCCTGCACCCGCAGGTGCAGGTCCGCCATGTTGAGCGTGCCCGTCAATCCGTACAGCAGGCCGATGCCGCTCAGCAGCAGCGTCGTCGCGATCAGGCTGAGGGCGGCGTAGCGCACGGCCCCGTCCAGTTGCGCGGGCCTGCCGCCCAGCACCAGCAGGGCCAGCGAGGCGATCAGCATGACCTCGAACCAGACGTAGAGGTTGAAGACGTCGCCCGCCAGGAACGCGCCGCACACGCCCGCCAGCAGGGCGTGCAGCAACGGATGCAGGGCCCGGGAAAGCTGGCCGTCCCGTGTCTCTCCGAAGGCGTAGATCACGGTAGCCAGCCCGATCAGGGCCGAGACCGCGACCATCGCCGCGCTCAGGTGATCCGCCACCAGCGTGATGCCGTAGGGCGCCGGCCACTGGCCGATCTGGACCGCCGTGATGCCCTCGCGCCACACGGTCGACAGCAGGCCCGCGGCCGCCGCCGCCAGGCCGAGGGCGCCGCTCAGGCTCACCGCGCGTTGCGTCCTCTCGCTGCCGCGGCCCGCAAAGCCGATGACGGCCGCGGCCAGCGGAATCACGATGGGACAGACCAGCAGCCAGTTCAATCGCCCGCCCCCGGCCCCGCATCCACCCCCGGGCCTGCCGGCGAGGGTTCCGCGGCCCGCATGCGGTCGGTGTCCACGGTGTCCAGCTCCTGATAGGCCCGGAAGGCCAGCACCAGCGCGAACGTGAGCAGGCTGAAGGAGATCACGATCGCGGTCAGCATCAGCGCCTGCGGCACGGCGTTCGCGACGCCGGGGAGCGGCTGGGACTCGCCCGCCGCGATCAGCGGCGGCCGGGCGCGCGTCATGCCCCCGCTGGCGAAGAGCACCAGGTTGGCGGCGTGGGAGAGCAGCGCCAGCCCGAAGATGAAGCGCACGAAGTTGCGGCTGAGCATCAGGTAGACGGTTGCCGCCATCAGCACGCCGACCAGCACCGCGATGATTGATTCCATCAGTGACTGCCCTGCCGGCTACTGTTCCTTGATGCCGATGACGAAGTTCAGCACGACGCCGATGACGACGAGGTAGACGCCGACGTCGAACATCACCGGCGTGCCGATCTTCAGCCCCGCCAGCGTTCCCCACTGGCCGGTCAGGAACGGGGAGGCATCCCGGATCGAGCCGACGAAGCCTGACGCGATCGCCACGGCCAGACCGACGGCGCCGACCGCGCGGGGGTCTGCGCGCAGTATCCCGCGCGCCGCCTGCGGGCCGAAGACGAACGCGTACAGGCTGAACGCGATGGACGCGACCAGCCCGCCGACGAAGCCGCCGCCGGGCTGCTCGTGGCCCCGCAGCAGCAGGAACACGGAGAACACGAGAATCAACGGCACCAGCCGGCGCGTGGTTTCCCGCAGGATCATGGTGTTCATGACGCTGCCGTGCCACGCCTGGGCGCGCGCCACCGCTCCCCCCGGGCCCGGAAGGGGCGCGTCCTGCCGCCGCCGGGGTCCCGGCAACAGCAGGGCGAAGACCGCCGCGCCCGCGATCGCGAGCACCGTGATCTCCCCCATGGTGTCGAGCGCGCGGAAATCGACCAGTATCACGTTGACGATGTTCCGGCCCTGACCGCCGGGCACGGCGGTGCGCTCGAAATACGCCTGGAGATCCGGTTGGGGAGGCGACGCCGTCACGGCGAGCATGAGCAGGGTGACGACGACGCCGACCGTGACCGCGACGATGCCGTTGCGCAGGCGCTTGGGTCCCGAGGGCAGCACTTCGTTCCGGAAGTCCGGCAGCTTGAGCAGGACTATCGCGACGATGACCGTGACGAGCGTCTCGACGGTCAACTGCGTCATCGCGACGTCCGGGGCCCCGTAGACGAGGAAGATGAGCGCCGTGCTGGTGCCCACCACGCCGAGCGCGCAGATCCCGAGCAGACGGGATCTGGAGCGGATGATCACGATCGACGCCGCGGCGACCAGGGCGGCGAGCGACCAGTCGAGAAACCCGGCTTCCGCCAACCGCAGCGGCCCGGGGACCACGTCCTTGATCCAGAACGTCGCGGCCAGGCTCAGTCCGAGCGTGGCGAACACGATCAGCAGGTAGTGCCGCTGGACGCCGGACTGCAGTCGACGGGTCTGCCAGACCGCGACGGCGGCGATCCCGTCCATGGCCGCATCGTATGCACGGTCGCCGCTGAGCGGGACCCGCCTCCTCAGGGCCGCGAGCGCCGCCGCGACCGCTGCCCGCTGCCAGAATCCCAGCACCGCCGCGGCCAGGGTCGCGAGCGTCAGCACGAAGGCCCCGCCCGTGCTGTGCCAGGGCGCGTGCCCGGTCTCCAGGGCATACCCCATCACGGCCGTTTCCGCGGGCACGAGCAGGCGCGTGAACGGGAACGCCGGGGCCAGCCCCCAGTAGACGCCGACCGCGCCCAGCACGACCGGCCCGCACCAGAGCGCCCAATGGCCTTCCCGCCCCGGCTTGCGGTAGTCGGGGCGGGGGCCGCAGAACGGCTTGATCGCCAGCACCATCGCGATGGTCGCGATCGGCGCGGCGGCGAGGAACGTCGCCCACGGCAGCCAGGCGGCGGTGTCGGCCGCGAAGCCGACGGTGTACAGGAGCTCCTTGCCGATGAACCCGACCGAGAACGGCACGCCGGCCATCGAGACGGAGGCGGCCACCGCGGCCGCGAACGTGACGGGCATGGCCTTCCGCAGCCCCCCGAGCTGCGTCAGGTCGCGGGTGCCGGTCGCCTTCTCGATGGTCCCGGCGACCATGAACAGGGCCGCCTTGTAGAGCGCGTGCGCCACCAGGAAGGCGAGTGCGGCCAGGACGCCCCGCGACAGCCCGCCCTGCCCCGCGACAGGCGGCGATCCGAGGAACATGACGCACACGCCGAGCGCCATGACCGTCGTGTATGCCAGCACCTGCTTCAGGTCGGACTTGCCCAGCGACACGAACGCCGAGTACACCGCCGTCACCGCTCCCACGACGGTCAGCGTCTCCATCCAGAGCGCGGTCCCGCCCAGGAGCGGCGTCAGGCGCGCCAGCAGGAACACCCCGGCCTTGACCATCGTCGCCGAGTGCAGGTAGGCCGAGACCGGCGTCGGCGCCGCCATCGCGTTCGGCAGCCAGAAGTGGAACGGGAACTGCGCCGACTTGGTGAAGGCGCCGAGCAGCACCAGGACGACGACCGCCGTGTACCGCGGGTGAGCGGCGAAGGCGTGCTGCTCGGCCAGCATCTCGCGCAGGCTGAACGTGCCGACGGCCTGGCCCAGGACGACGAAGCCGGCCAGCATCGCCAGCCCCCCCGCGCCGGTCACGAGCAGGCCTTGCAGAGCGGAGCGCCTGGCGGCGGCGCTCTCGTGCGAGTAGCCGATGAGCAGGAACGACGTGATCGTGGTGAGTTCCCAGAAGACGAAGAGCGCGACGAGGTTGTCGGCCAGCACCAGGCCGAGCATCGCCAGCATGAAGCTGACGAGAAACAGCGTGAACCGGCCGCGCTGCCGATAGCCCTCCATGTACTCGCCGGCGAACAGGAAGATGAACGCGCCGATGCCCGTGATCAGGAGGGCGAACAGCAGGCTCAGGCCGTCGACCACGAAGTCGAGGTCGATGCCCTGCTGCGGCAGCCACGCCATTTCCCAGACGAGGACCTGGCCGCCGGAGACGGCCGGAATCATCGTGCAGAACCACACGAAGAGCACGACGGGCAGGGCGACGGCGAGACGCACGTAGGGCGGGTTCGTCACACTCGATTCCCCGGGGGAAGTCGACCGGCGCGGCCGCGGTCAGCACCCGCGGCCGCGCCGGTCGGCGGATCTTAACCCGGACGTCGGTACCCGTGCGCGCACCGGTTCGGAACAGCAGCGGCCGCGAGCGCGGATCACCTCGGTGCGCGGATCACCGCGGTGAAATCAGGTACGGCAGCACCTGGTTCGTGATGACGCCCGGTCGTCGGAGATGCCCGTGAGGAGGCGCCTCGGCCTTCTGCCAGGCGACCTCCAGAAGCGTGTCGAACCAGTCGTCGATCGCGGCCGGCCCCTGCACGACGGGATGCGGATCGCCCGGCGCCCGGTCAGCCCCCTCGACCATGAGCTTGAACAGGTTGCCGGGCGTGTTGTTCGGGTGGTTGCCGAGGATGACGTCCCAGGGACCCGCCGCCTTGAGGCGCTCGCGGCCCTCGATCCACTCGTCGGTCCAGTCCGTGCCCATGCTGAGACCGGTGCCGCCGGGCGTCAGCACACGATAGCGCCGGTCGCCGTCGTGGGCGACGTACTCGAACGAGCTCGTGCCCGGGGTGTGGCCCGGCGTGGTGTACAACGTGAACTGCGCGTCGCCCACGGTGATGACCTCCCCGTCCCGGATCTCGTGGTCCCGGGGCGGCGCCACCTGCGTCGTCCAGTCGTACTCGACCCAATCGGCGCGTTCCACCGCCAGCTCGAGGAAATCCCAGTCCGCCGGCGACAGGCAGATCGTCGCGCCCGTCGCGGCCTTGATCTGGGCCGCCCCGCCATAGTGGATCTCGTGCGCTTCCGTGACGAACACGTACTTGATGTCCAGCGGATCGAACCCGAGCTGGCGCACGTTGTCGAGCGTCCGATTGACCATGATGGCATTCGTCGCATCGACGAGCACGAGCCCGTCGGACGTCGTGATCAGGTAGGAGCTGACGGCCTCGTTCCCGACGAAGTAGACATTGTCGAAAATCTGGAACGGAATCTGGACCTTCCAGTCGCCCCCCGGGATGTACCCCCGCGGCAAGCCCCACTGGATACCGTCTCGTCCCCGCGCGCGTTCGTCCTGCGCCTGCGCGCCGACCACCCACGTCGCGGTCAGAGCGACGACCAACGTCATGCACAACCGTCTCATTCCAGCCCCTCCTGTCTCAACGGTTCGCCGCCGACCCGCCGAGCGAATTCTCCTACCGGTGTCAAGAACGACTCCGCGGGCGTCCCGGCGCGCCCGGGCGGAGCCTGCCGCGCGACCTGCTAGAATGGTTGGTTGGGCAGGCCACGATCGGTCCTGCCATTATCGCAGAGGAGGAAAACCAACCATGCCGACACGACGACACGCGACCGGGAGGACCGTCGCCCGTAATGCCCACCCGCGGCTGCGGCTCTCGGCCGCGCCGCTTCGCCAGCACCCCTCCGCCCCGGTCCGACGGGCG
Organism: Vicinamibacterales bacterium; assembly: GCA_965214845.1. Classification (GTDB taxonomy): domain Bacteria; phylum Acidobacteriota; class Vicinamibacteria; order Vicinamibacterales; family UBA8438; genus JAAXGX01. The sequence goes on along the minus strand of CBDCCO010000007.1, from coordinate 7,210,127 downwards.
GCCGACGCCGTGCGTGCCGACGACCGTCGGTCCGTCTATCAGCAGTTCGTGCGACGCCTCTGGCTCATGTTCTCGTAGCCGGAATCCACCCTGCCCGCCCGGGGCGGGCGCCGCTCCGCTCGTCGGGAATCCCGCATCGATCGGCCGCACAAGGAGCATCCTCATGACGTGCAGGCTCGTCGTCGCTCTTCTCGCCATCGGCCTCGCCGCCGGCAGCCGCCCCGAACGGGCGCAGGAGCTGCCGGCGGCAACGCCGGAATCGGTCGGGCTCTCGTCGGAGCGGCTGGACGAAGCCACTCGCCGGCTGCAGTCTCATGTAGACGCCGGAGACATCGCCGGCGTCGTCGCCGCCGTCGCACGGCACGGCCGGCTCGCGTACCTCGAAGCCCTCGGCGAGCTGGACCGCGAGCGCGGTCTGGCGATGCGCGACGACGCGCTCTTCCGCCTCTACTCGATGACGCGCCCGATCACCAGCCTCGCCACGATGATCCTCTGGGAGGAAGACCGCTTCGAGCTCGACGATCCCGTCTCCCGCTATCTGCCCGAGTTCGCGGACCAGCGCGTCTTCGTCGATGCGGCCAACCCCGACCTGGCGGCGACCCGGCCGCGGCGCACCGAGATGACCGTCGAGCACCTCCTGCTGCACACCTCCGGACTCGGCGGCCGGGGCTCGCCCGTCTACCGCGCCGAGCAGGTCCGACTGCGGTCGATCGCGCTGCCCCGAATGGTGAGCAACGCCGCCCGCGTGCCGCTCTTCGAGGACCCGGGGACGCGCTGGCGCTACGGCGTCTCCACCACCATCCTCGGCCGGCTCATCGAGATCTGGTCCGGCATGCCGTTCGACGAATTCCTCCGGGAGCGGGTCTTCGAGCCGCTCGGGATGACCGATACCGTGTTTCGGGTCGATTCGTCGCGAGCCGACCGCTTCGGACCCGCCTACCGTCCCGGACCCGACGGCGAGCTGCGGCCGTACGCCATCGAGGTCGTGCCGTTCACCGAGCAGCCGCTCCTGATCGAGGGCGGCGTCGGCCTGGTCTCCACGGTCCGCGACTACCTCCGCTTCGCCCAGATGTTCCTCAACGGGGGCGAGCTCGACGGCGTGCGTGTCCTCAAGCCCGATACCGTCGCGCTGATGACCGTCAACCGCGTCCCCGACGCCCTCCTGCCGATCGGCTTCGGCGCGCCGCAGCCGGGCCGCGGATGGACCCTCGGGTTCTGCGTCGTGACGGACGCCGCCGCCTCCCCCCACCCGGTTCGCGAAGGTACCTTCTGGTGGGATGGCTCCTCAGGCACGCGGTTCTTCATCGACCCGGTGGAGGACATGGTGACCGTCGTCATGGCCGCCGCGTCGCCGGCGCACGGGAACGGGTTCCGGGAGAACTTCACCGAGGCGGTCTACGACGCCCTGATCGACTGATACCGGGCGCGGCGCGGCCAGGACGGCCGCCCCCGGCAAACGGCTCAGAACAGCTTCGGAACGAGCAGGTACGGCACCTCTTCGCGATAGCGATCCCAGTCGCCTCCGTACTTCTTCCTGCAGCGCGCGACGTCGCGCTGCGCGCGGTGCAGAATCATGACCGCGAAGAACACCACGTAGAAGTACGGCAGGAAGTGATCGAAGCCGCAGATCAGGCCCCACGACAGCGCCATGAGCGTGTCCGCGGTGTAATGGGGCTTCCGCGCGTAGCGCCACCAGCCGTCGACGAGCAGCCTCGAGCCCGCCGCGGTGCGCAGGTGGCGCGGATTCTCGAGCGTGCCCCACGGCAACTGCGGGAACGTCCTCCGTGGCACGTACGACCCGTTGAGCTGCATCCGGAACCGATTCCGCTGGCTGTTCGCCGTGTCCCATACGTAGTAGGCGCCGACCAGCAGGACGAAGCAGAACATCGTGTAGGGCAGCGCGGGCTCGAAGGGCGCCCGGGAGGCGATGTACATCGAGCTGAAGCAATAGACAAAGGGCACGCCCGCGAGGTTCCAGAAGATCAGCAGCCAGCCCCATTTTTCGTGGAAGACGTCCCAGGTCGTCGGGATGCACTCCTCGCCCTTCATGCAGGCGTTGGCGTACAGGAAGTGGGCGACCACCATGAAGATCATCGGACTGCTCAGCGTGCCATGCGTGGCGTGCTGGTGCGCAGCCCCGCTCGCGGTCAGCAGAAAGAGCGTGAGCCACGACACGCGAACCTCCGCCCACATCTTCAGGTCGAGCGCCCCGATGCGGGGGTTGAGCCAGGCCCCCATGAAGAAGTCGTAGACGACAGCGCCCGACATCCGCTCGGCGTTGCCCGTGACCCTGGCGCCAACGTATGCGACGAGCGCGACGGTGTTGGCGGTGATCATCGCCGCGACCATGAACGCGCCGAACTGCTCGTAGACGGTCTGCAACGGGAATACACCGCTGAAGTGCAAGGCGGCCACGCCGCCCAGCGTCAGCCACCACGCGGTGATGCCGTTGCACCGGTAGACGAGCCGCTGCCCGCCGCGCGACGGGATCGGCAGCCCCTTGACCTCCAGGCCGGGGAGCAAGGCCGCCAGCAATCCTTCCACGACCAGGAACGTCCAGTAGATCGCGAACGTCCGCCACGACGGCGTGGCATGGGCGACGATCTGTTCCCAGGCTCGCGCAAGGAAGGGGCCCGCGTCGGCCAGCTCCGCGGGCAGGAAGACCGCGCCGTCGTGGAAGCGCCAGGCCAGCCACAGATAGAGCGCCAGCGCGGGCGACAGGGTCATGATGACGCTCGTGCCGAGCGTCCCCCCGAATTCGCGCGCCGCCACGTCGTTCCTCTCCGCCGTCATGGGCCGGCCACCGTTTCTTGCGCGGCAGTGTACTCCGACCAGCCGCCACGTCCGCTTGCGGGGACCCCTTCGCCCCGCGCCGCAGACTCCTGGCGGTAGGATCTACCTATGCCTTCACGACAGACGCGCCGGGCGCGGCTTCCTCGTTGGAGCGGGTGGGCAGCCGCGGCGCTGCTGCTCCCCGCCGTCGCCATGCCGCTGGCGGTCGCAGCGCAGGACGCGCCGCTGCAGCTCGTCTCCACGGCGTGGTCGCCGTTCACCAACGCGCCCGGACAACCGCGGTTCGCCCTCGACCTGGTCGGCGCGGCGCTCGAACGCATGGGCGTCCACGCCGAGACGGTCATCGTGGACGAGGCGCGGCTGACGCCCGCGCTGCTCGGCGGCGAGTTCGACGGCAGCGCGGCCCTGTGGCGGGACGCGGAGCGCGAACGCGCGCTGGTCTACTCGGAGCCCTATCTCGAGAACCGGCTGATCCTCGTCGGGCGGCGCGGCAGCGACGTGTCCGCGAGCTCGCTGGCCGACCTCGCCGGCAGGCGGATCGCCCTGGTCGCGGGGTACGCCTACGGCGCGGCTGTCGAGACGACCGACGGGCCGGTCTTCGTGGGCGCGGGCAGCAAGGAGGACAGCCTCGCCAGACTCCTGGACGGCGCGGTGGACTACACGCTGATGGACGACCTGGTCGTGCAGTACCTCGTCCGCCACCACAGCGAGGAGGCCCGCACGCGGCTGGCGTTCGGCTCGACGCCGCTGCTCACGCGCTCGCTGCACTTCGCCGTCCGCTCGCATCCGGCCGCCGAGTCCATCATCCTGCGGTTCAACGCCGAGCTGCGCGGCATGATCGCCGACGGCAGCTACCATCGCCTGCTCCATCTCGACTGGATTCAGGCGGACGTCGACGGCGACGGCCGGCGGGAGTACGTGCCTCGCGGCGAGCAGGCGGGCCCGCACCCGCCGCAGCAGTCCTACATGCTCTTCGCCCCGGGCTCGCCGGCGGCCGAGCCCGACGCGGCCCGGCGCTTCTACTTCGGCGGCAGCATCTACCGCGGCTGGTCCGCCGTGCCCGAGCGGTACAAGGCCCCGGACCCGAGCCGACCCGACCCCGGCCGGCGCACGGTCAGACTCTTCACCTTCACCTGGTAGCGCTACTCGACGCCTTCCAGCAGGTACTCGACGAGCGCGGGCACGATGATGTCGGGCCGCTCCAGGTGCGGCACATGACCCAGCCCGGGAAAGAGCAGCACGCGACCGTTTCCGTTCGGCACGGTGTCGGCCAGCACCTGCATTCGCTCCTGGAAGACCTCCGCCGGACCGAGCAGCAGATCCTCCGCGCCCCCGAAGGCGAGCGTCGGCACGTGGATGTGCGGCCAGTCGTAGACGACCGGGTCCTGGTAGAGCATCTGACTGATGATCGCCTGCACCATGGCGAGGCGCGGAAAGTCGGAGCTGAGGGTCCACGACGAGCGGATGCGGGTGTAGAGCTCGAACTTGTCGTTCCAGACCGACGGGTCGTGCCCGACGTAGCGGCTGAGGCTCCGGCGGGTGCTCTGGTAGTCGGTCCGGAGGATCCGCTCGTAGATCTGATCGACCGGCGTCATCGGGCGGTTGAACCGGTTGTCGGAGAGGCCGATGGGGTTGTAGATGACCAGCCGCTCGACCGAGTCGGGATATTGCGTGGTGAACCGCGTGGCGAGCATGCCGCCCATCGAGTGGCCGACCGCCATGACCTTGTCGATCCCCTCGTGCTCGAGGACGAGCTGCGTGTTGCGCGCCTGCGTGTTGAAGTAGTAGGGCGCGATCGGCTTCGACGACTTGCCGTACCCGATCTGGTCCGGGACGATGACGCGAAAGCCGGCGTCGGTCAGCCCATCGATGATGTCGCCGAAGTAGAAGCCGCCGAAGTTGTTGCCGTGCATCAGCAGGACGACGTGGCCGTTGGCCGCGCCGGTCGGCGCGATGTCCATGTAGGAGATGCGCACGTCCTGGCTGTAGACATCGATGTCGAGATACCTGCTCGGGGCCGGATACGGGCACTCGTCGCAGGTGATGCTGCCCGGCTTGATGTCTGTCGGCGTCGGTACCGGCGGCAGAATGTCGCCGCCCTGGGCGCCAGCGGCGGCCGCTGCACCGAGAATCACGAGCACCGAGGCGAGTGTTCCGAGATTAACGCGCATGAGTCCTGCTCCGTGGTCTGAAGGTGTTGGCAAATCTACGAGGAACAGCGTTGCCTGCGGAACGCCATCAACGCTCCGGCAACGCGAAGACGTAGAGCGCGTTCCCGCCCTCCGGCTGGTAGATCTCCGGGCTGAGCTGCGCGGTGAGGCTCCGGAACGCGCCGCCCAGCGAGGCCGGCACGGCGATGAACTGCCGCCCGCCCGCCTCGTAGGTGATCGGGTAGCCGTGCGCCGCGGCGCTCAGGCGGGTCTCCCAGAGCACCTCCCCCGTCTCGATGTCGAACGCCCGGTAGTAGCGGGCGCCGTCGCCCGCGAAGACGAGGCCGCCCGCCGTGGTGAGCGTGGACGTCAGGAAGGCGGCGCGCTGCTCGTGGCTCCACAGCTCCTTCATCGTCCGGACGTCGTACGCGGCCAGCTTCCCGACGTTGCCGTTGCTGCCCGGCATCTCCAGCAGCTCGTAGCGGCCGGCCGTCCCGCCGCCGCCCTCGATGAACTCCACCTCGCGCCCGGTCAGGTGCATGCAGGCCTGGTGCAGCGGGATGACCAGCGCGTGGGCGCCCGGATGGTAGGCCGAGGCCTGCCAGTTGTGGCCGCCCAGCAGGCTCGGACAGGCGAACACCCGCTCGTTGACCGCGATGTTCTGCAGGTCCTCGCGGTAGGTCACCTCGCCGCTGGTGCGGTCGATCTCGAAGATGTCCTGGTGGACCGTCTCGTGCAGGTCGACGAACGCCCCGGTGCGCCGGTCGAGCTTCCAGAGGATGCCGTCCTTGCCGATGGTGAACACCCACTGCTCGCCGTCGGCGTCGACGAGCACCCGCTCGTAGACGATGTCGAGGTCGAGCGTCTCGCCCGGCGCGTGCTGGAAGTACCAGCGCACCTGCCCGGTGCTCGGGTCCAGCGCCAGCGTCGAGTTGGTGTAGAGCGCGTCCTGCCGCGTGGTCATGCCGCGGCTCGAGGCCACCCAGGGCTTCGCCTGCGCCGTGCCGATGTAGAAGAGGCCGAGCTCGGGGTCGTAGCTGCCCGGGATCCAGGCGTCGCCGCCCGCCCGCAGATAGGGCGGCGTGTCGCCCCACGACGCGTCGTTCGGATCCCCGGGCAGCGCGATCGTGGACGTGCGCCACAGCTCCTCGCCCGTGTCGGGATCGTGGCCGGTGATGAAGCAGGTCTGCTCCGTGTAGCGGTCGCAGCCGTTGGTGCCGGTGATGAGGACGCCGTTGGCGATGACCGGGCCCGCATTCTGCCGGAAGCCCTGCGTGTAGTCGGTCTTGACCGTCTTCCACACCTCCTCGCCGGTCCGCGCGTCGAGCGCGACGAGGTGGGCGTCGGCGGTCGCCAGGAACAGCTTGTCGCCGTAGAGCGCCAGCGTGCGGGTGGCGCCGGCGCGCGCGTCCTGCGGCAGCCGGTGGCGGTACACCCAGATCACGTCGCCGGTCGCCGCGTCGATGGCCTGCACGACGTTCCCCGGCTGGGCGAGGAACATGATGCCCTCGTGCACCAGCGGGGTCGTCTGGTGATTGCCCGGCCGGACGGAGAGCGACCATTCGAGCTGCAGGTCGGCGACGTTGTCGCGCGTCACCTGCTCGAGCGTGCTGTAGCCGTGGCTGTTGCGCGTCCGGCGCCAGCTCAGCCAGTCGCCCGGCGGCGGGTCCGCGAGCATCGCGTCGGTCACCGGACTCAGCTCGTGCGGCACCACCTGGTTGATGAACCGCGACGAGCGCCGCCGCACCCGCTCGCCCGCCCCGGCCGCGCGGCGGGCCTCCTCGACGTCCGCCGCGTCGCCGATCGGCACCCCCTCGCCGACCATCAGCGTCCGCTCGCCCGGCACGGCGCCGTTGGCCTCGAGCAGGTACGCCACCAGGTCGATGTAGGCCTGATCGCTGAGCGCGCCGGCCTGCCCCGGGGGCATCTCGTCGCGCAGGTAGGCGAACAGCCCGTCGGTCGTCTCTCCCGCCCAACTGTTCAGGAACTCCAAGCCCGACAGCGGCGGCGCGTGCACCATCCCCTCCAGGTTGGGCCCATGACAGTCGCCGCACTGGACGCCGTAGACCGACCAGCCGCTGGACGCCTGATCCGTGGTGAAGGCCCCGTCGGCCTGCGCCGCCGCGACGGCGACGCCCGGTCCGGCGCTCAGGCCGCCCGCCGCGATCAGTCCGGCGGCCGCCACCCTGGCCACCCGTGCCGCAAGACCCGTTCCCCGCCCATGCCATCCGCCGCTGCCGACGCGAGTTCCCTTCGCCATGATGCGCACCCCTCGGTTCCGTCGGACGGCGCCAGTTGCCGCGTGGCCGTCCGTCCCGCCGTTATACCACCAACGCGGCGGCGGCGCGACCCTGCTCCTCGCCCGCGGGACCAACCGGCCGCGCCGGGCGGACTCAGTTCAGCAGCTCGAGCAGGTGGCTGTACTTCACCGTCAGGCTGCGTCCGGCGCCCGCCGGCCGGAACCGATCGAAGCCCTCGATGTCGTCGTACACGATGAAGAGCCCGGTGTTGGCGTCCGACAGCACGGCGAAGCGCACGTTGGAGGACCAGAGCCGCGCGCGGTCGTTGTACTGCACCAGCGCCTGCACGAACACGCGCGTCGTGAACGAGTAGCTGAGCCGCAGCCGCGCCAGGTTCGTCGCGAACGCGCCGCCGGGCAGCGCGAGGTCGTTGCGCTCCCAGGCCGCCTGCGTGTTGAACCGCTCGCCGATGCGCAGGCTCAGCCGCGGGCTCAGCGTCGTCCGCCGCCCGCCGAACAGCCCGCCGAGCACCGAGAAGAACTGGAAGCTGAGGGGCGCGCCCTCGTCGGTCCGGAACCGCAACTGGGCCTCGGCATGGTCGTAGCGCGCGGCCGGGACGACCACCCCGGGGAAGATCTCGAACGGCTCGAGCACCCCTTCGGTCGTCAGGTTCAGCGCGGTGCTCGCCCAGAACCCGTTGCGCCACTCCATCGTGTTGTCCAGGTGAATCCACTCCGACTCGGTCCGGCCGCTGTCGAAGTCGCGGATGACGAAGAAGGCGGCGTGCGGGGTCCACTCGTGGAAGCCGATCGCGTTGTCGGGACGGAACGCCGTGCGGAAGGCGCCGTCGACCCGGCGGTAGCCCCGCCGGGCGTAGAAGCCAGCCTCGGGGTTGAACCCCGGGGCGACCTCGGTGAATCCGCCGCCGTAGCGGTAGCGCTCGGACTCGTAGCTGGCGGCGAGGTTGTACGCGTGGGTGCCCCCGCCCACCCCGGGCGTCTCGGTCGCGGCCGCGAACCCCGACATCGTCACAGCCTCCCCGATGCCCCAGCGCCCGTCCGCGGCGTAGGTCCGGTTGACGTCGTCGGCGCGGGCGAATTTACCGCCGGCGCGGCGCTCGACCACCATCGTCCCCAGGTTCGAGCGGTTCGGCAGGTCCTGCCGGACGCGGGCCACCGTGTAGTTGTTCGACGGCGTCCCGCTCGCGGCGACCGGCGCGGTGCGCATGCTCAGCACGCCGATGTGGGTGCCGGCCCCGACCCGGCCGGTCAGCCGCCCCCCGCCCCGGATCGGGATCCGCGACCCGTCGGCGCCGATCCCGATGCGGCGGCTGAAGAACAGCTCGAGCTCGCCCGGCTGCCCCACCGAGAACAGCCCGGCGTTCTCCAGGAAGAACGGGCGCTTCTCGGGGAAGAACAGGTTGAAGCGGTCGAGGTTTATCTGCTGCTCGTCCACCTCGACCTGCGCGAAGTCGGTGTTGTAGGTCAGGTCGAGCGTGAGGGCCGGGGTGACGCTGTACTTCAGGTCGGCGCCCACGTCCCCGAGCAGCGTGGCGCGGCGGTCCGCATCGCGCCGCAGCGCCTGGCCCAGCCCGTACGGGTTCAGCTGAAGGTTGCGCGGCGGGGGCGCCGCCAGCTCCCGCAGCTCGCCCGCCAGCGACAGCCGGTTCAGGTTGAACTGGCGCGGCAGCGGCGCCCAGTACGACTCCTCGTTCCGATGCCGGATGTTGCGCTGGAAGTTGAGGCCCCACGTCTGCACCGCGCCCGCCGCGTAGCGCAGCGTCCGGAACGGTATCGCGAACTCGGCGCTCCAGCCGCTGTCCGTCACCTGCGCGGCCACCTGCCAGACGCCGTCCCAGTTGAGGTTGAATCCGCCGCCCGAGCCGCGCTGCTGCTGGCTCTCGGAGCGCTGCACCAGGCCGCCGCCGATGCCGCCGCTGCCCTCCCCTTCGTTGGTGAGCTGCCCGTCGTACTCCAGGCCGGCGGGGTTGGTCCCGAACACGAAGCCGTTCTGCCAGTCCCGATAGGTATCGAGCACGATCCGGAAGCTGTCGGTGTCGGCCAGCGACGAGTCGCGGCGCGCGTCCGAGACGATGATCGTCGCGGGGTCCCGGACGTAGCAGATCACGCCGAAGTAGAGCGCGTCGTCCGTGTAGACGATGCGCACCTCGGTGCGCTCCGACGCCGGCTCGCCCTCGTCCGGGGTGTTCTGGCGAAAGCCCGTCGCGGGACGCGCGGCCGTCCAGACCGCCTCGCCGAGCACCTCCCCGTCGATCGCCGGTCCGCGCTCGACGCGCTGGGCGCGCGCGACCGGGCGCCCCGGCGCGGCGGCCTCCGCCGCGGGACGCGACTGCCCGGCCGGCCCCGGCGGCTGCGCGCGGCCGGGGACGGCCGTGAGACCCGACGCGGCCAACGCGACGCACAGGGCCAGCCGGACCGGATGGAAGGACACTGCCGCGTCAGGTCCGCGGGGCTACGGTTCGTTTGGCAGCGGGCCGAAGGCGGGCGGCGGCACGCGGTGCCGGGTGGCGGCCTCGTAGGCGGACGCCGCCTTCAGCACCGCGGCCTCGTCGCCGGGGCCGGCCCAGAACATCAGGCTGATCGGCAGCGGCGTGGCCAGCAGCGACCGCTCGTAGCCGGGGGCGGCGTCGTAGCGGTTCCCGGCCGCGTTCAGGACGAACCTGGGCTCGTAGACGACCGCGTTGAACCCGGCCGGGACGACGATCTCGGGCACGCCGATGAGCGCCGTGACGGCCTGGGTGGCCCCCGCCGCGCTGCGGCCGTTGACGGTGGGCTCGCTGGGTCCGCCGACCTTCTGATGGGGCAGCGTGTTCTCGGGATTCACCAGCACGTCCAGCCGGTTCGCCCGCATCACCTTCTCGAGCACCAGTTGCAGCACCGCGCGCATCTGCATCCGCTCGGTGTTGCCCGCGGAGCGAACGTCGTCCAGCACGGCCCAGTTCGCCGATCCCGCCTCGGCCGCGGCGGAGAAGTACTTGGTTCCGGCGTCCAGGCTCGCCATGTCGGCGACGCGCGCGTCGCCCCGCCGGGCCAGGTACTGATCGATGTGGAAGGCGAAGCTGCGCGTCGGGGGCGAGAGCGTCACGCGGCGCAGATTCAGCCTGGGCGAGAGCGGCGCGTTGCCCTCCGCGAGCTGCACCAGATAGCGCTTCGACGTCACGTCGTGGCCCGGCACGGCGAACTCCAGGCCGCCGGCGGCGGTCGTGCCGGAGAAGTACTCCGGCATGTGGATCGGCAGGACCTCGGCCAGCGCGTCCCGGAACGTGTACGTCATGTCGGGCACGTCAGGGTCGCCCGGATGGAGCGGATCGACCGACTCGACCAGGCTCGCCCCGAGCCGGTCCCGGAGAACGGTCTTGATCTCGGCGTCGATGCGCTCGCTGATGGCCGCGTCGTTCAGCGTGTGCTTGACCATGTACTCGCGGACGATGCCGATGCGCATGCCCGCCAGCGGCCGCCCGACCCCGTCGCCCGGCGCGTCCTCGACGACGAAGCCGGCGTAGGGCTCCGCGGATACCAGCGCGTCGGGCACCGCCGTGTAGATGTCCCGCGGATCGAAGCGGCCGAGCTGCGGGTCGGCGAGGGCGTCCAGCACGAGGGCCGCATCCTTGACCGTGCGGCAGTTGATGCCCGCGCGGTCGACCAGCGGATTCGATCCGACGGCTCCCCCGTACGGGATCAGCCCCCTGGTCGTCAGCAGGCTGACCACGCCGTTGCGCGACGCCGGCCCCTTGCACGATCCTCCCGTCTGCTCGCAGAAGGCGCAGGAGACGAGGTTCGCAGCGACCGCGACGCCGGAACCGGAGCTCGAGCCCCGCGGCGAGCGCTCGGTGTCGTAGGGGTTGCAGGCCTGACCGCCCCACGTGCTCCGCTCCGCGTAGCCGAGGTAGCGGGCGCTCGGGACGGCCGGCCCGCCGGGGTCCCCGATGCCGCCGTTGAACTCCGTGGCGTTGGCCTTGGCGTAGATGATGGCGCCCTTCGTCCGCAGCCGGTCGACGATGGTGGCGTCGGCGGGCGGCGCATCCATGGCGAAGTCGATGTCCGCCGCCGTCGTGGTCCGCATGTCCGCCGTGTCGTAGACGTCCTTGAAGGCCAGCGGGATGCAGTACATCGGCAGCCGGGCGAGATCGGGATCGGCGCCGTACCGCGCGTCCAGCTCCGCCGCCCGCTCGAGCGCGTCCGGGAGCCGCCGGAACGCCTCGCAGGCCGCGGGACAGTCCGCCGGCAGCTCGCCCGTCGACGGATGCGCGTCGCAGCCGCCCCGGCAGGTCACCGAGCGCTCGCCGCGCAGGTTGAGCGTGCTGAGGGCGTTGACCTGACCGGCATCCGGGACGCCGGCCACCATGCCGAACTGCGCCTGCACAGCCGGGTCGGAGCGGGTGGGCTCCATCCGCCCCAGGTCCAGGGGGATGCCGGCGTAGCGGTCGACGTCCGGCAGCACGCTGGAGACCGGCACGGTGGCCGTTGGAAAGCGGACCGCCGCGCCGGCGCGCACCGGCCCGCTCGCCGGCGGGACGGGCGCCCCGTCGCGCGTGACCAGCCGCGTGCAGGCGCCGTTGTAGGCGCGGGCGCGGTCGACGTAGGCCTGCACCAGCCCCCGGCAACTGAGCTGGCGGTCGCGGATGGCCTCGTGGATGCCCTCGATGGTCGCTTCCTCGAGGCGGAACCGGTCGGACTGGCCGGCGGCAGGCTGCGTGACGACGAGCAGCGCGATCACCCCAATCGCCGCCGCGAGTGCCCGGGTCGACCGCTGCCGCGAGCGCGTGCGAGTCGTTGTCAGTCCCGTCAACGCCAACCTCCCGACCCGGGCGAATTCGATGCGCGTCGAGCTGCCCGCAAACCCGATTCTAATCGCCGGGCGCGGGGTTGTCTCGGCGCCTTGACACCCGCTCGAAAAAATGTCCTGCTATTCGTGTACCGGCTGCTCGAGGCTTCGGCAGCGCGTCCGCAGAGGAGCGAGTCATGGTCGACAACCCACCCGCCGGCAACCAGCGCATCATCCCGTACCTGGCCTACGCGGACGCTCCCGCCGCGGTCGAGTTCCTCTGCAGGGCCTACGGCTTCGAGGCGGGCGTGCAGATGGAGATGGGCGATGGCGTGCTGGGGCACGCCGAGCTCCATCTCGGCGACAACGTCGTGTTCCTCGCCACCGCCTTCGCCGAGATGGGCCACGCGAGCCCCAGGGACCTCAAGGCTGTGCACGGTCAGGTCATGATCTACGTCGACGATGTCGACGCCCACTACGAGCACGCCAGGGCGGCCGGCGCCGAAATCGCCGAGGAGATCGCCGATCAGTTCTACGGCGACCGCAACTACCGCACCGTCGACCCCGAGGGCCACCACTGGATCTTCTCGCAGCACATCCGCGACGTCTCACCCGAGGAGCTCAAGGCGGCGGCCGCCGGCGCAGCCGAGCAGTAGGCGGACGCCGCAAGGCGCGCACAGCGCGCCTCGGCGGGAGCGGCGCGGGGCGAAGGGGTCCCCGCAAGCGAACGCCGGGGGTTTGGGGCGCAGCCCCATCTGCGTGAAGCTGCGCACAGCGCGCCTCGGCGGGAGCGGCGCGGGGCGAAGGGGTCCCCGCCCTACCGCGGGGCGGCCTCGAACATCCAGGCGTCGCCGGCTTCCACCGCCGCGCGGGTGACCCGCGACGGGTACTTGTCCGCGATGGCGCGGCCGATGCCGTCGAGAATCGCACCCGACTCGATGCGCACGAGCCGCCGCTCGTAGCGCTTGCCGTCGATGCGGAGCACGGCGCGGCCGTCCCGCTCCGCCTGGGCCGGCCAGCGCTTCCACAGCCGCCCGACCGCGGTGCCCATGTAGCCGGACCAGACGTAGAGCCTGCCGTCGTGCTCGGCGGCCCAGATGCGGCGGGAGGTGGGCGGGTCGAGGAGCTGCAGCTCGATGGTCTCGATGTCCCGAACGAAGCCCCAGTCCGGCTCCGGGCCGGCGTGCAGCTCGCCGGCCACCAGGGGGCCGCCCGCGAACAGCCGGTTCGGGCCGTCGGCGAAGCGCTGCTTGGCGGCGGCCGTGAGGACGGCCGCCACCGGGATCAGCAGCAGGCAGGCGACGACGATCAGCGCGCGCGAAGCGGCCTGCATGGTCGGGCTGGTCCGCAGGCGCCGCTACTGCTGCTGCTGCGCCTCCGCCTCCTGGGCCCGCGCGCCCGCGAGCATGTTGTAGAGGCCGTAGTTGCCCTCGTGGCAGGCGTACTCGAACACCAGGTCGCCGCGCTGCATCGGCAGCTCCGCGGTGAACGGCCGCGTGAAGGTCGTCGGGTCGTTCACGGTGTACTCGTAGAGCAGCGTGTCCTCAGCCGCCAGGCTGAAACGCTCCGTCAGGTGCAGGTGGATGCCGTCACCGGCCGCCTGCGCGATCGACGGGTTGAAGCTCGCGGTCTTGGCCGTGAAGTTGGTCGACTCGATCACCAGCGTGTCGCCGTCCCAGTAGCCGCGCGAGTCGCCCATCCACTGGCGGATGCTCGCCGGCAGGTGGTCGCGCCCGTCGAGCGGCACGATGCGGGCGTCGTGCACCATCTCGTGGAAGATCACGACGTAGTCGGACGTCTGGAAGAGCTGGATGTTCTGGTTGTAGCCCACGGGCACGATCGGCGGACCCGAGTTGAAGCCGAGCAGGCAGCGCTCGGCCAGCCCGCGGTCCTCGTGGCTGGCGGTGCCGATGCCGGCGGCGCGCACGCGGACCGGCAGGGTGCCGCCCACGTCCTCGGCCAGCGAGAGCTGCTGCATCTCGACCCCGGGCTGCAGCGCGGGCAGGCGTCCGTTGGGGGGATCCACGATCAGCGATGTCCGCTGGCCCGCGCTCACCCCGGCGCCCTGATCGACCCAGAACGCGTTGTACGCGCCCACGTCGCCGCCGACCGGCAGGATCTCGTCCCCGCGCTCGGTCGGCGCGTTCGCCGCCGCGTCGCGCGCCGCCGCCTGCGATTCGAGCTCACTGACCTCCTCGTCGGTCAGCACGGCCCTGTCGCCCAGGTCCGCGGGCCTCTGGAGCGGCGTCAGCGTCCGGAAGTCCCACACGCCCTGCAGGTCAGGCCTGCCGTCGGGCAGCCGCGGCGGGTCGAACGTCGTCTGCGCGTCGGCCGGGCTCGCGCCGGCCGCGAGCACGACGAGCACGAAGGTAAGCGGTACGACGACGACGACGAGAGCTCTGCTGATCATCTGCTCCTCCTGGGCGCGCATCCTGCTCCGGGCGCGCGGCACGCCGCGGCGCCGCCGCGAGCAACCGCCATCATACCGCAGGCCGCCCGAACCATCGAACCCGGCCGGCGCTTGGCGGTATGATGGCGTCACCGGGCGCGGCCCGCGGGCCGCGCCGCGCGCACGGCGCCCGCGACGCAGGTCGACGCGACGCTCGAGGCGGCGTGCTCAAGGAGGTCCAGCATGGCACGGAAAGCACTCCCGGCAGGCAGCATCGTCCTCGCCGGCGCCCTGGTCGCGGCGGCCACGGTTGCCGCGCTGCAGGCCGGCCAGTCACCGGGCGCGGCCATCCCGATGGACGGCGACGACATCGCCGGCGTGGTCACCGGCCCCGACGGCCCGGAAGCGGGCGTGTGGGTGATCGCCGAGACCCGCGAGCTGCCCACGCGGCACATCAAGATCGTCGTGACCGACGACGACGGACGCTTTCTCGTACCCGACCTGCCGGCGGCGGCCTACGACGTGTGGGTGCGCGGCTACGGGCTGGTCGACTCCGACAAGGTGCGCGCCGAGCCCGGCGCGACGCTCGACCTGACGGCCGTGCCGGCGCCCGATGGGCGGGCCGCCGCGGAGTACTACCCGGCGCAGTACTGGTTCTCGCTGCTGGAGCTGCCGGCGCCGGACGAGTTTCCCGGCACGGGCCCGCAGGGCAACGGCATCTCCCCGGCCATCGACAGCCAGGGCGCCTGGATCAGCGGGGTGGTCAGCACGGACGGCTGCATCGGCTGCCACGCGCTGGGCAACAAGGCCACGCGGGAGATCCCCGACGCCTTCGGCGATTTCGACTCGCACGTCGCCGCCTGGGACCGGCGCATCAAGTCCGGCCAGGCCGGGGTGAACATGGACACGCGGCTCAACCAGGTCGGGCGCCGGGCGGCGCTGGCGATGTACGCCGACTGGACCGACCGCATCGAGGCGGGCGAGCATCCCGAGACCGCGCCGCCCCGGCCGCGGGGCGTCGAGCGCAACGTGGTCGTCAGCCTGTGGGACTGGGCCGACCCGCGCGCGTACATGCACGACCTGATCTCGGCCGACAAGCGCAATCCGACGGTCAACGCCAACGGCCCGGTCTACGGGGCCGCGGAGAACAGCACGGACTACATGCCGACGCTGGACCCGCTGACGCACACGGCGGCGCGGGTGGACCTGCAGGTCCGCGACCCGAACACGCCCACGACGGCGTCGACGCCGCCCCTGATGCCGTCGCCGTACTGGGGCGAGGAGGTCATCTGGGACAGCCAGAGCAACGCCCACAGCTTCGCCATGGACAGCCGCGCGCGGGTGTGGATTGCGGCGCGGGTGCGCCCCGCCGAGGCGCCGGCCTTCTGCCAGCCGGGGTCCGACCACCCGGCCGCGCAGGCGTTCCCCATCGAGCGCAGCAACCGCCAGGTCCAGATGTGGGACCCGGAGACCGGGGAGATCACGACCGTCAACACCTGCTTCGGGACGCACCACCTGAACTTCGCGGAAGACGACAAGCTGTGGTTCTGCGGCAGCGGCCCGGTGGTGGCCTGGTTCGACACGAAGGTGTTCGACGAGACCGGTGACGAGGCCCTGGCGCAGGGCTGGACGGTGCAGGTGCTCGACACCAACGGCAACGGCCGGCGGGACGCGTACGTCGAGCCGGGCGAGCCGCTGGATCCGACCCGCGACATGCGCATCGAGCGCGGCTTCTACGGGGTGGCGCCGAGTCCGCTCGACGGCTCGATCTGGGGCTCGACGCGGGGCATGCCCGGGGGCATCGTGCGGGTGGTTCCGGGCGACGACCCGGTGCACACGGCCCTGTCGGAGTACTACGAGGTGCCGTGGAACGATCCGGACGCCCCCGTCCAGGGCTACTCGCCGCGGGGCATGGACGTCGACAGCGACGGGGTCGTGTGGACGGTGCTGTCGAGCGGCCACCTGGCCAGCTTCGACCGCGGCCGGTGCGAGGGCCCGCTGAACGGGCCGAGCGCCACCGGCCGGCACTGCGACGAAGGCTGGACGCTCCATCCGTTCCCGGGGCCCAACTACAAGGGGGCGGTCGACTCGGCCAGCGCCGACTCCGCCTACTACAACTTCACCGACCGCTTCAACCTGCTCGGGGTCGGCGAGAACATCCAGCTCGTGACCGGCAACCTGTCCGAGGGCGTGCTCGCGCTGGTGGACGGCGAGTTCCGCACCTTCCGCGTGCCGTACCCGCTGGGGAGCTTCTACGGCAAGGGGCTCGACGGGCGCATCGACGATCCCGACGCCGGCTGGA
Organism: Vicinamibacterales bacterium; assembly: GCA_965214845.1. GTDB lineage: Bacteria > Acidobacteriota > Vicinamibacteria > Vicinamibacterales > UBA8438 > JAAXGX01. Next base: position 7,193,468 of record CBDCCO010000007.1, on the reverse strand, counting down.
AGGGGCGCGCCGTCTGGACCACCTCCGGCAGCCGGGCCCCGTTCCACGCGGAGGGCGGCACGGTCAACGTCGCGCCGGTCTTCCGGTTCCAGGTGCGGCCGGACCCGCTGGCGCACTAACTTCAGATGGGGCTGCGCCCCAAGCCCCCGGCGTCCGCTTGCGGGGGCCCCTGCGCCCCGCGCCGCTCCCGCCGAGGCGCGCCGTGCGCGCCTTGCAGGGGCCGGGAGTCTGCGCCGTGAACGGCGTGGACTCCTGCAGGTTGGTTGGGCGCCAAGCTGAGCCGTCAGGCGGCGATTGGCGGGCTGGGAGCCTGGGCGGTGTCGCATCGCGGGCGGTCGGCGCGTGGGACATGAGTGGCGTACGTGGATAGCGGGCAGGTAGCGGTCACCGGCGCCAACAGCGCCGTCGGCAGGGCGCTGCTGGCGCGGCTCGCCGGCGAGGATGAGTTGCGCGTCGTCGCCGTGGTGCGACGCGAAGGGGCGGTGGCCAGCCTGCCGCGTTCGCCGCGCATCGCGGCCGCGGTGATCGGCTACGACCAGCCCGACCGCCTGCGCGCGGCGCTGGGCGGCGTCGACTGCGTCGTGCACCTGGCCGGCGTCCTGTTCGAGACGCGGGCGTCCGACTATCGGCGCGCCAATGTCGACACGACGCGGGTGCTGGTCGAGGCCGCCCGGGCCGCCGGGGTGCGCCACATCGTGTTCATCAGCTCGCTGGGGGCCAATCCGGACTCGCCGAACGGCTACTTCCGTTCCAAGGGCGAGGCGGAACGCCTCGTGGCCGGCGCCGGGGTCGCGGCGACGATCATCCGCACCCCGCTGCTCCTGGGACCCGACACGGCCGGCGGGCGCGCCCTGCTGCGCGACGCGTCCCGCCCGGCGGTCCGCCTGCTGGGCGGCGGGGCGCACCGGCTGCGCCCGCTCGACGTCGACGACCTGTGCGCGGCCGTCGCGCGCTGCTGCCGGGAGCCGTCCGCCGGCGCGCGGACGTACGAGCTGGTCGGACCGACCCTGCTCACGCAGCGCGAGCTGTTGCAGCGGACGGCACGCCTCCTGGACCGCGACCTCGCGATCCGCTCCACGCCCGTCTGGCTCGCGCGACTCGGGGCGCGTCTCGCGGGCCTGATTCGCACCGGCGGCCTGACGCCGGCGGTGATCGACGTCATCACTTCCGACGAGGCGGTGCCGCGCAACGCCGACGCCGATCTGGGCATCGACCTGACCCCGTTGTCCGACACGCTGGCCAGGCTGCGCCAGTCCGCGGGAGGACCATGACCGTGCCACCGACCGAGCCCCCCGTTTCCGACGAGCCGTCCGCCGGCGTCCGTCCGGCATCCAGCCGGGCCGGCCGCGCCGGCTTCCTGGCCCTCGGCGCAGCCTGCTTCGCCTATCTGTACTACCGCCTCGACGGCGCCGCGGCGCGGGCAGGCCTGTCGCTCGTCGACTACATGACGGGCGTCTTCGCCAACGTCGACTGGCTGTCCTGGGTCGTCCTGATGGTCGCCTACTCGGGCCTCTACTTCTGCATCGACACCCTGGTGGTGTCGCGGGCGCTCAACTGGTTCATCACCCCGATCCGCTACCGCGACATCCTGCCCATCCGCGCCAGCGCCTACATCATCTCGATCTTCAACGAGCAGATCGGCAAGGGCGCGATGGCCTACTACCTGCACCGGCGCGACCGCGTCCCGGGCTGGGAGGTCGGCTCGGTGATGCTGTTCGTGATGTTCTGCGAGGTGTTCTACCTGCTGTTCTGGGCGACGGTGGGCTACGCCTTCAGCGGCCCCTCGCTGCCCCCGGCGTTCGGGCTCCTGCCCTGGCTCGCCGCGGGCGCGGTGCCGGTCCTCGCCCTCTGGGTGCTCTACTTCCGCGGCGCGATCCTGCCGGGCAACAGCCTGCGCGAGCGGCGGATCTTCCATGCGTTCCGCCGCGCCGACCTCAGGCACTACGCGCTGTTCCTCGTGCTGCGCTCGCCCGCGCTGCTGGCCGCCGTGGCCGTCTACACGACCGCGCTCAACCTGTTCGGCGTCGAGGCGTCCTTCCTGGCGCTGCTCGGCTACCTGCCGGTCATCTTCTTCGCCGCGGCCGTGCCGACGCCCATGCGCGCGGCGGCCATCACGTTCTGGGTCATCCTGTTTCCCGAGAACGAGGGTCAGATGGCGGCGTTCGGCTTCGTGCAGCACAACTTCTTCATCCTGTTCAACGCGCTCATCGGCGTGGCGTTCTGGCCGCGGGCGCAGCGCGAGCTGTTCGGGTAGCCGCCGCCGACGGTCATGGCCCACCTGCTCACGGGCATCAGGCTCGGGCTGGCGCTGCCGCTCGCGGTCGCCTTCGCCCGGCCCGACCGCCTGGCGGCAGGCCTGGTCGCCGTGCTGCTGGCGGCGGCCATCGCCAGCGACTACTTCGACGGCGTCGTCGCGCGCCGGCGGGGCACGGCCTCCGCGGCCGGCCAACTGTTCGATCACGCCACGGACTGCGTGTTCGTGACCGCGGGACTGACGGGCGCCGCGCTCGCGGGCGGCGTCCCCCCGGTGCTGCCCGTGCTGGTCGCGGTTGCCTTCGGCCAGTACGCGGCCGACTCGTACTGGCTGCACCGCGAGAAACGGCTGCGCATGAGCACCATCGGGCGCTGGAACGGCATCGGCTACTTCGTCCCGCTGGTGGTGCTCGCGGCCGCGCGTATCGAGGTGATTCCGGGCCAGGCCGCGGCGCTGGAGCCGCTCGCCCGCGCCACCGGCTACGCGCTGGTGGCGTCGACGCTCGTCTCCATCGTCGACCGCGCCACCGCGGCCCGCCGGGTACGGCGCCGATAGCTTCATCAGACGGGGCTGCGCCCCAAGCCCCCGGCGTCGGCTCGCGGGGACCCCTTCGCCCCGCGCCGCTCCCACCGAGGCGCGCTGTGCGCGGCATCCTCCCGATGGGGCTGCGCCCCAAGCCCCCGGCGTCCGCTCGCGGGGACCCCTTCGCCCCGCGCCGCTCCCACCGAGGCGCGCTGTGCGCGGCATCCTCCCGATGGGGCTGCGCCCCAAGCCCCCGGCGTCCGCTCGCGGGGACCCCTTCGCCCCGCGCCGCTCCCGCCGAGGCGCGCTGTGCGCGCCTTGTAGCCGGTGGACCTGCGTTGGAGTCGGGGTATACGATTCGGTTCGGAGACGACGGGTGCGAATGCCGCGGGACACGCGACGAGACGCCGGGCCGCGCGTCGCCGCCGGCTGCGCCGGGCTGGCGATCGGGTTCGCTGCGCTCGCCGCGGTCGCGGGGGCGCAGCCCGATCGGCGCCCGCCGGGGATCGAGCGGGTCGAGATCGTCGAGCCGCCCCGCGCCGAGGCGCCGCTCGGCGCGCGGGTCTCGATTGCCACGGACGAGCCGGCGCGCCTGGCGATCGAGATCGCGGCCGGCGGGCGCCGCGAGCGGCATGAGCTCGACGGCGGCTATCGAACCGCGCACGTCGTCTCCCTCACCGGCCTGCGGCCCGGACGGACGCACGCCGTCACGTTCACCGTTACCGACGCGGCGGGCAACCGCGCCGCGGCGGCGCCGCTGGTCATCGAGACCGAACCCCTGCCGGACGACTTCCCGCCGCTCGCGGTCACCGCGAGCCGGCCCGAGCGGATGGAGCCGGGCGCGACGCTGTTCAACGTCTATCGCTGGGGCCGGGAGGACCGTGACCCGGACTTCGGCCTGCTGGTCGCCGTCGACGCGGCGGGCGACGTCGTCTGGTACTACCGAACGGGGCACCCCATCGGGAACGCCGTGCCGCTCGCCAACGGCAACCTGCTGTACAACGCGAACGTCGACGGGATCTGGGGCATCCTCGTCGAGATCGACCTCCTGGGCAACGTCGTGCGCCGCTGGCACTCGCGGGCCTTCGCCGCACGCGCGCCCGGCGACAGCATCCTGGTGGACACCGACTCGCTGCACCACGACACGGTGGAGCTCCCCTCGGGGAATCTGGCGGCGCTGAGCTCGGAGGCCCGCACGTACCAGGACTATCCCACGAGCGAGGAGGATCCGGCGGCGCCGCGGGCGACGCAGGACGTCGTCGGCGACGTCATCGTGGAGTTCGCGCCGGACGGGACCATCATGCGGCAGTGGCCGCTTCTCGACGCCCTCGATCCCTACCGCATCGGCTACGGCTCGCTCAACATGTCGTTCTGGGGCGACACCTACGGGGCCCTCGGTCGTCCCGGCGCCGAGCTCGCCGACTGGGCGCACGCGAACGCCCTCGCGTACGACGCGCGCGACGACTCGTTCGTCGTTTCCGCGCGGCACCAGGATGCGCTCGTCAAGGTGGACCGGAGCGGCGCGGCGCGCTGGATCCTGGCCCCGCACGCGGGCTGGTCGGACCCGTGGCGCGCACGGCTGTTGGAGCCGCGCGGCGACCTCGAATGGTCGTACCACGGCCACGGCGTCGAGGTCACCCCCCGCGGCACGATCCTCGTGTTCGACAACGGCAACCACCGCGCCACGCCCTTCGAGAAACCGTTGGCGGCCGAGGCCTCGTACAGCCGGGCGGTCGAGTTCGAGGTCGACGAGGCGGCGCTGAGCGTCCGGCAGCGCTGGGCCTACCCGCAGCCCGGCGGCGAGCGTTTCTACTCGTCGTTCCTGAGCGATGCCGACTGGCTGCCGGACACCGGCAACGTGCTGATCACCGACGGCGGGCGGACGCGGACGGTCGACACGGCCGAGGGGAAGCCGGAGCTCCGCCGCTGGGCGCGCATCCTGGAGGTGACCCGCGACGAGCCGGCCGAGACCCTGTTCGAGCTGGTGATCGACGACGACTCGCCGACCGGCTGGCACGTCTACCGTGCGGCGCGCTGGCGGATGCCACTCGTTCAGCGTTGACGCGCCGAACCCGCTCCGGCGCCGCCCGCGACCGGCGTCGGCGGCAGTCCGGCCCGCCGCTCCCCGTCCTGATGACGTTGCTCACCTGGAGCGTGACTAGGCACGAAAACAGAGCCCCGACCGATGTTGCGCGAAAAAGGCTGATCCGAGCGTTGAACAGACCAACGCGGTGTTAATGAGGACACCCGGGCCAGCGAGGAGTTGCTCGCACCGGCTCCGCTCCAGCTTCAGGCCGGCCCGCAGTGACGGGTGCAGTCAGTCGCCCGCGCTCAGTGCGTCACGCGCGGCTCGCTGTGCCTGCAGGATTTGCTCGGAACTCATTTCTGCGGCTAGAGCGTCTCGTCGCTGGCGAGCCTTCTCATGGCCTTGTGCAGCTGCGAGATTCAGCCACTTGTGGGCCGAGACGTAGTCCCTTGGCACGCCCCGCCCGTGGGAGTACATGATGCCGAGGTTGCTTTGTGCGTTGGCGTTCCGCTGGCTCGCCGCGAGACGGAACCACTTGACGGCCTCCTCGTCGTCCTGCTGCACGCCCAGACCGGAGGCGTACATGGCGCCAAGATTATTCTGTGCCGCTGTGTCTCCCTGGTCGGCCGCGAGTTGGTACCACCTGATGGCCTCGTCGTGGTCCTGCAGTACACCCAGACCGGAGGCGTACATGATGCCGAGATTGCTCTGTGCCTCGGCGTGTCCCTGGTCGGCCGCAAGTTGGAACCACTTGACGGCCTCGCCGTATTCCTGCCGCACGCCGCGGCCGTTTGCGTACATGATGCCGAGATTATTCTGCGCCGCTGCGTCTCCTTGGTCTGCCGCGAGCCGGTGCCACCTGACAGCCTCCTCGTAGTCCTGCTGCAAACCGCGACCGTTTGCGTACATGACGCCCAGGTTGTTCTGTGCCGCCGCGTGTTCCTGGTCGGCCGCGAGCCGGAACCACCGGGCAGCCTCCTTATCGTCTTGGGCGACGCCCCGCCCAGTAGCGTAGATACTGCCGAGATTGTTCTGCGCCGTGGCGACTCCTTGGTCGGCCGCGAAGCGGTACCACCGGGCGGCCTCTGTGTAGTCTTGACGCACGCCCTGACCGTTCGCGTACATGACGCCGAGATTGTTCTGTGCCGTGGCGTCTCCTTGATCGGCCGCGAGGCGAAACCATTTGACTGCTTCCACGTAGTCTTGCGGCACACCCTGCCCGAAGTAGTGCATGATCCCGCGGTCAGTCTGCTCGCTGGAGTCTCCCTGCTCTACCAAGGGACGGTCCGGGACCAGATCCGAGGGCAAGTCGCGGACCGCCGAGGCTTGTCGATCCGTGTCTAACCCGAAACCAGAGTGATCTGTCAGGTGTTCCCTAGCCCGGATTATGCGTGAAGGTGGGGTTGGCGACGAGACGCAAGGGCCTTCCGTGTGGTACAAACGTTGTGCTACCAAACGTTTAGCCACAACGGAGGCCCTTGCGTGACGGACCCCACGATAGCACAGTCTGTTCTGTTCCCCGATCTGTTCGACAAGCCGCTGGTCGCCACGTTCGACCGCGAGCAGTCGAGCTCGGATGGCGGCGCCGTGCTGCTCAAGGCCGCCGAGCGCGTCTACGGACTGGTCAAGGCGTTCGGCCGGTGTCTGGTCGACCGCCGGGCACCGGAGAAGGTCCGGCACACGCTCGAGGACCTGGTCGGCCAGCGGGTGTTCGGCATCGCCTGCGGTCATCCCGACGGCAACGATTCGGACCGGCTCGCCGACGACCCGATCCACAAGCTGCTGCTCGGGCGCGACCCGGTGGCGGGCGGTCGGCTGGCGTCGCAGCCGACGGTCTCGCGGTTCGAGAACGGTGCGGGCCGCGTCGCGCTCTATCGGCTGGGGCGCGAGCTGGCGACGTCGGTCATCGAGCGGCATCGTCGCCGGCTGCGCGGGCGGGTGCGACGCATCACGATCGACCTCGACCCGACCGACGACCCGACGCATGGCGAGCAGCAGTTGACGTTCTTCAACGGGCACTACGACAGCTGGTGCTACCTGCCATTGCTGGCCTTTGTGAGCTTCGACCGCGAGGTCGAGCAGTATCTGTGCGCGGCGGTGCTGCGACCCGGCAAGGCCCAGGCGCCCGACGGCACGCTGAGCGTGCTGTGTCGATTGCTCCCGCTGCTGCGGTCCGCGTTCCCCAAGGCACGCTTTCTCGTCCGTCTCGACGGGGGCTTCGCCTGCCCGGAGGTCTTCGACTTCCTCGATGCCGAGCCGCGGCTCGACTACGTCGTGGCGATGGCCAGGAACGCCGTCCTGCTGCGGGCTGCCGAGCCCGTCATGGTGGCGGCCCGCACCGAGAACATGCTGCGTGAGAAGACGGCGCACTTCTACCTCGACACCCGCTATCGCGCGGGCACGTGGGCTCGTGAGCGCCGCGTGGTGATCAAGGCCGAAGTCGTGCAGCTCACCGGCCGGCAGCCGCGGGACAACCCGCGCTTCGTCGTGACCAATCTGCGCCAGACGCCGCGCTTCATCTACGAGAAGGTCTACTGCGGGCGCGGCGACATCGAGAACCGCATCAAGGAACTGCTCGACGGCTTGCAGATCGACCGCACGAGCTGCACCAAGTTCTGGGCAAACCAGCTGCGGGTCCTGTTGACGGCCGCCGCCTACGTGCTCATGCAGGAACTGCGGCTGAGAGCCGCCCGCACCGCCTGCGCCCGCACCCAAGTGACCTGGCTGCGCGACCGATTGCTCAAGCTCGGCGCCAACGTCGTCCGCTCCGTCCGGCGCCTCGTTGTGCACCTGCCGCGGGCAACGCCCGACCTCGACGCGTGGCGCCAAATCGCCCTCGCACTCGGGGCGCGCGCCGGGTAGCGCCCCGTCGCAGCTTCCCCCTCAGCTCGCGGAATCCACACAGGCGCCTGGGGCGCCCTGTCGGCGAAGCTGTCCGCGTCTGGCGCCTCGTACGCCCCGTAACCACGCCACGCCGCTCCACCACGCTGCCACCTGCCACGTGCGGCGACCGCAGACCTCTCTCGCTCAACGATCAGGGCTCGGCCAGCGACCGATTCGACGACGTCATGAATTTTCCGGGCTAGTCCAGCCCTCGAGCGCCATCAGTTGGGTGTGCTGGGTTGCCAGTTGGCCCGCGAAGGTACTATGCAGGTCACTAACGCGGCCGTTCAGGGTGGAAAACTGGTTCGTGAGAAGGGCAGCTAACGCCACGCCCGTACCGATTATCCACATCGTTTCGGTCTTCATGTGGGGCAGCGTAGCACACAGCCACAATGTCCCCTGAGGGCCAGCGAGCCGTCTCACTGCAGACGCGCGACAGCCGGGCTCGATCGATGTGAGAGAGTGAGAGAGGCCAGTTTTCTGCGGATCAAGATCTCTCGCACAACATCGCGTCCGCTCTTTCGCGTGTCTCCAATGTGCCCCGGAGCGCGGGTCGTCACCGCTGTCGGCGTTCCTCGGCGCGCGCGCCGCTCAGGATGAGCGGCAGGCTGTAGTTCCCCTCGTGGCAGGCGTTCTCGTAGACGGGGCCGGCCGCGCGCGTGATCGGGAACATCACGGTCCAGGGCCCGGTGAACGACGCGGGGTCGTGCGCCGTGAACTCGTAGTGCAGCGCGTCGGCGGACACGAGTCGGAAGCGCTCGACGTAACGCGCGTTCGGCCCGGTGCCGCGGATCGTCCACTCGCCGTTGAAGCCCGCCGTCTCGACCACGAGCGTGTCACCCTCCCAGCGGCCGCGGGAGCTGCCCTGCCACTGGCGGATGCGTGCCGGGAGCCGCGGCCGGCCGTCGAGCGGGATGAGGCGCAGGTCGGAGTTCTGCTCGTGCAGGATGGCGACGTGGTCGGGCGTCTGGAAGATCTGCGCGAGCCGGTTGGGGGACACCGCCAGCAGCGGGACCGTGCGTCCCATGATGCAGCGCTCGTAACGCTCGCGGTCCTCCGGGCCGTCGGCCGAGCGCAACCGGATGGCGATGCCGAGCGTGCGCGCCCGCTCCCGGCCGGCGGGCGTGCGCGGCGGCAGGCGGCCGTCGGGCGGGTCGACGATCAGCGACGTCCGGCCGTCGGTCAGCCCGCCGGGCTGCCACCAGTCGGCGTTGAGCTGCAGGTCGCGCTCGCGGCGGATGGCCGCGTGGCGGCCTGCCAGATACTCGGTTTCCTCGGCGGCCGTGAGCACTTCCCTGCCCGCCAGGGCTTCCGGCCGCTCCAGCGGCGTCGTGCTGCGGTACTCCCAGTAGCCGCTCAGGTCGGGCGCACCCCAAGGCGTGCGCGGCAGGTCGGGCGCCTGCGCCAGCGCCGGCGCGGGGGCGGCGAGTAGCAGGCCGACGAGCAGCAGGCCGCGCATGACGACCCACGATACCGCAAGAACGGCGCAGGCACCACAGCGGCGGTCGACGGCTCCTGACCGGGTGGCCTGTTCCCACCAGACACGAACGGACGCTGATTCAAGATGCCACCCTCACTCAGCGTACTCGCGCCGCGCAGATCGGAAGAGCGCGCTCGTGGGACTAGTGTACCGAGGACGTCCGACCGGAACGTCAATGCAGGCCGGGCGTGTTGATGTGGGCGAGGAGCGTATCGCTGATCTGCTGGACCATGCCGGCCAGTCGGGAGTACTGGTAGGCGTTCCACAGGCTGGCGATCGCGGCGATGACGCCGCCGACCGCTCCAGCCACCATTACGGGGTCTCGCTTCATCGCTTCAACCCATCGTATATCATGCTGCGCCCCACCAGATGTCACGAGTCCTGATCGCCGGCTGCGGCGACGTCGGCGGTGAGCTGGCGCGGCGCCTGCTCGCGGACGGGCACGAGGTGTACGGGCTGCGGCGCCGCGTGCACCTGCTGCCGGCGGGCGTGCGTCCGGTCGCGGCGGACCTGCAGGATCCGGACAGCCTGCGGGCGGTGCCGGACAGCGTCGACGCCGTGTGCTACGTCGCCGCGGCCGACGGGCGCTCGCCCTCCGCCTACCGCAGCGCCTACGTCGACGGCCCGCGCAACCTGTTGCGCGCCGCCGCGCGCACCGGCACGCTTGCTCGCGTGCTGTACACGTCGAGCACGCGCGTCTATCCGCAGAACGCGGGCGAGTGGGTGGACGAGGACTCCCCCACCGGCGGCGACGACTACGCGCGGATTCTGCTCGAAGGCGAGGCCGTGGTCCACGGCAGTGCGGCGGCAGCCGTCGTGGTGCGCCTCGCCGGCATCTACGGTCCGGGCCGCACGCGCCTCGTCGACCGGGTGCGCGCGGGCGAGGCGTGCTCCGCGGTCTACACCAACCGGATCCACCGCGACGACTGCGCCGGCCTGCTGCGCCACCTGCTGCGGCTCGAAAGCCCGCGGCCGCTGTACCTGGGGGCGGACCACGAACCGGCCACGCAGTGCGAGGTGATGCACTGGATTGCGGGGCGTCTCGGGCTGCCCGCTCCCGACCCCGCGGGCGCTGGCGAGACGGCCGGCGGCAAGCGCTGCCGCAACGCGCGCGTGCTCTCCAGCGGCTACGCGTTCGAGCACCGCAGCTTCCGCGACGGCTACGCCGCCCTGCTCGCGGGCGCTCCCGGCCAGACCGGGCCCTGGCGGACGCCTGCGCCGTAACACGGGACTCGGCTGCTTGCCACGGGAAGCACCCGGGGCCATCATGAACACACGGGCGCGGCCGGCGCGCGGCCGGCTCCCGGGCCTGGCGCGAGACCGGCGTTCCGCGGCTCGCGGAGACGAAGGACCGACCATGTCGCAGCACGGCGCCCCGGATCGCCCGCCCGCCCCGGACTCGCCCGCCGGCGCGCCCGCATGGCCCTGCCCGCTGCTCCCGTTCCTGGCGGCAGCCTCCGTCTGGCTCGCCGCGGTCCACGCCGTCTCGCGGGCGCAGGCCATGGAAGTCCTGTCCGTCGGCACGAGCATGCTGCTGGTGGGCGTACCGATTGGTGTGGCCGGGGTCTACACCGGCACGCTGCGCCGGCAGTTCCGGCTGCTGCTGTTCCAGAGCAAGGGCTGGCTGTACGGCCTGTTGTCCCGCCGGCTGCTGGTCTCGCTGTTCTGGACGGTCTGGGCGCTGGCGATCTCGTTCGTCCTGCTGCTGCGGTTCCACGTCTACGGCCCGGTGGAATGGGCCGTCCTGGCGGCGACCATTCCGATGTTCGCGCTCGTCTTCGCGGCGCTGCACCGCGTGTTCGTGAAGGAGTTGCGCCCGGACGCGGCCGTCACCGAGGCGTTGGTGTGGTCGCGCCGAGCCTGCCCGGCGCTCATGCTGCTGCTGTACGTCGGCGCGCTGGCGCTGTGGAGCGACCTGCCGCGGCATGCATCGCTCGACGAGGCCATCGAGGCCCACCGCGCCGGCGCGGCCGCCTGGAGCGGGAGCGCGCTGGTGCGCGAGGCGCGGCACTGGGGCGCGTACTTCGACGGCCTCGAGGCCTACGCGCTGGGCCGCCTGGGCAGCGTCGACTCGCCGTGGGCGCTGCTGGCGATGGGCGCCGGCAACCTCGCCATCTTCTACAACGTCTGTCTCGCCCTGTCCTGCTTCCGGATTCCGCGGGCCGGCTTCGTGCAGGCGCGCCTGGCGCCGCGCTCGTTCGAGAACCTCTTCGCGGCGGCGGCGGTCGCCACCTTCCTGGTGGGCTTCGTCTACTTCCCGCTGCTGGCGCGCCTGGACGAGTACGTGGCGGGGTCGCCGGATCCGGCGCGGATCCGGACGCGCGTGGAGCGCGAGACGACCGCGGCGGCACGGCAGGTGTTCGAGCGCATCGACGACGCCCACTACCGGCCGGGGACGCTGGCGCAGATCGCGAGCGCCCGCGCCGCGGCCCTCGGCGCGGTCGGTGCGGCCGCCGAACGGTTCCGGCGCGAGGTGGACGCCGCGTTCGAGCGGCTCGAGGACGAGGCCGTCGGGGAGTACCTCGACTGGTACTACAGCCTGCCGGCCGAGTACGGCCGCGTGGGCATGATGCTGCAGGGACGCCTCGAGGACTACCTCACCGAGCAGGCGCGCCGGACGTTCGAGCAGGAGAAGTGGTATCGGAGCCTGGAAGCCGTGTTCGAGACGATGCTGTCCGTCGAGGAGCAGGCCCGTGCGGCGTACGAACGGAGCGTGCACGACATACTCGACCGGAACCGGGTGCATCCGGAGCCCGCCGCGTTCGACGTGGCGCTCACGGCGTCGCTGGCAGACATCGTCCAGCCGTCGCTGCATCAGGACGTCATCCCGGCCGCGCACCGGCTGGGGGCGGCGGGGGTCGCCGCGGGGGCCGGCTCCGCCGCCGCGAGCGGCATCACGTTCGTCATCGTCCAGAAGGTCACCGCGAAGGTGCTGGGAAAGCAGGTCCTCGAGCTCGCCGCCAAGGCGCCGCTCAAGGCGGCCGCCGGCAAGCTGGCGGGCGCCGTGGCGGGCGGCGCGGCGATCGGATCGCTGCTGCCGGGCGCGGGAACCGCGGTGGGAGCCGTTGTCGGCGGCGCGCTCGTCGGCGCGTCTCTCGGCATCGCCGTGGACGGCGCGCTGCTGGAGCTCGAGGAGGCGCTGAGCCGGGACGACTTCGAGCGCGAGCTCGTCGCCGCCATTCGGCAGGCGCGTGGCGAGTTCGCCGACGAGTTCCTCGGCGGGCCGGCGGCCGGCGCGTCAGGTCGGATTTCCGCCGGGCGCGGGTAGTAGACGCGGGCGCGGTGCACTATACTCCCGGTACCGAGGTCGCGCCGATGCCACCCAAGCGTGATATCGCCGATCCGCCGGACGCCTTCGACGCGTCGCGCCGAAGCTTCCTGAAGTGGACCGCCCTGCTCGGGGGAGCCACGGCGCTCGGCGGCGGCGGCCTGCTGCTGTCCCGCTACCCGCTCGGAGGGGCGCCCGCGGGCGTCGCGACCGCCGGGGCCGCGGCCGCCGGCAGCCGCATCTTCCGCACGGCGAACACGCCGGAGTGCCTGCACTGCGCGCTCCTGGCCCACGTCGAGGACGGTCGCCTGGTCAAGGTGACCGCCGACCCCGACTTCAACGTGCTCGCCTGCGCCCGCGGCATCTCCCGCATCCGCCAGCTCTACAGCCCGCACCGCCTCAAGTACCCCATGCGCCGGGCCGGCGGGCGGGGCGAGGACCGCTGGGAGCGGGTCGAGTGGGAGGAGGCGCTCGACACGATCGCCGAGCGCTACCGGCGGATCCTCGAGGAGGACGGCAACGAGGCGTTCCTCAGCTTCGGGGGGACCGGCAACTGGTCGACGCTCTCGACGGGCGTGCGCGGGCTCTACTCGGCCTTCTGGAACCGCTTCGGCGGGGCGACGCCGATCATCTCGCAGCTCTGCTGCGCCTCGGTCACCGAGGGCTACAACGCCGTCTTCGGCGGCGGGCGGTCCGAGTTCCGCGACGAGTGGGTCCACAGCCGGTTCTTCCTGGCCTGGGGCAACAACCCGGCCGTCTCCAACCAGGGCTACATGAAGAACCTCTTCGAGGCCCGGGAGGAGCACGGCGCGCGGCTGGTGACGATCGATCCGCGGCTGAGCGAGACGGCCGCCCTCTCGGATCAGTGGATCCAGGTCCGGCCGGGCACGGACGCCGCGCTCGCCCTGGGCATGGTCAGGGTGCTGCTCGACGAGGAGCTGTTCGACGACGACTACGTGCGCACCGTCACCAACGCCCCGTTCCTGGTGCGCCACGGCGAGCGCGGCTACGACCTGCCGGCAGCGGCGGAGCGCTGGCCGGCGGGCGGCAACGCGCTGCCGCTGGATCTGCGCGAGCTGCAGCTCCTGACGAACGGCGACGGCGGCCCCGGGAGCTTCGTGGTCTGGGACGAGCGGGCCGGACGCCCGGTCCCGGCCGACACGCCGGGGGTGCGGCCCGCCCTGCGCGGGAGCTACGAGATTGACGGCGTCCGCTGTCAGCCGGTCTTCGAGTGGCTGCGCGCCGTCGCGGCGCGCTACACGCCCGACGTGGTCGAGCGCATCACGGGCGCCCCGGCGGGCGTCGTGGCCCCCTTGACGCGGGAGTTCGCGGCCACCAAACCGGCGGCCATCATCCAGAACATGGCCGGCGCGCAGCGCACCGACAACGGGACGCTGACGGTGATCGGCCACCTGTACCTGGCCTCGCTCACCGGCAACGTCGGCGTGCTCGGCGGCGGCGTCAACGACAACGGCGGCTATCTGCGGCAGGGCGGGGACATCAACTACCCGGTGCCCATCCAGCGCAACGAGCCCATCGCCGGCATTCCGGCCACCAAGCTCGGCGAGTACCTGGTCGAGCGCAAGCCGCACCCGATCCGGGCCATCCACGTGGCCGGCGCCGGCGTGCTGACGCAGTACCCGAACACGCGCAAGATCATCGCCGGGCTCGACAACATCGATCTCATGGTCGTGCAGGACATCTTCATGACCACGACGGCGCGCTACGCGGACTTCGTCCTGCCCGTGACGACGCTCTTCGAGACGCGCAACCTGCTGGCGGGCATCCGCAGCCGCTACATCCAGCTCATGGAGCAGGCGATCGAGCCGCTCTTCGAATCGCGCTCCGACCGCTGGATCCTGACCGAGCTGGCCAAGCGACTGGGCTTCGGCGACGACTTCGACAAGCCCGACGACGAGCTCCTGCGCCACGTCCTCGAGCCGACCGGGGTGACCCTCGAGCAGCTCGCGCAGGGCCCGGTCAATCCCATGCCGGATCCGTGGATTCCGTTCGCCGACAAGAAGTTCGGCACGCCGTCGGGGCGCATCGAGCTCTTCTCGCTGTACCTGCAGCGCAAGGGCTTCGCGCCCCTGCTCGAGTACCGGCACCCGGTGGAGGCCCCGTGGGTGGACGAGCGGCTGGCCGCGCGCTATCCGCTCCAGCTCATCAACCGCAAGAACCACAACCACGTCAACTCGAGCTTCCACCACCACGACTTCCTGACCGAGATCTGGGCCAGCCAGGTGCTGCAGATCCACCCCGAGGACGCGCGGACGCGCGGCATCGAGGACGGGGCCCGCACCCGCGTCTTCAACGACCGCGGCGAGATCGAGGCCATGGCGCAGGTGACGCGCGGCATCCTGCGCGGCGTGGTGAGCGTGACCACGGGCTGGGGCGCGGTGGACGAGAAGCAGAGCGCCAGCATCCTGAGCCCCGACAAGTACGAGCCGATCTCGCTGGGTCACACGCTGAACTCGTCGATGGTGGAGGTTGCGCCGGGAGACGCCGCATGAGCCAGCAGGTCGCGTTCTTCTTCGACGCCAACCGCTGCACCGGCTGCCGCACGTGCGAGGTGGCGTGCAAGGTCGAGAACGGGGTGGAGCTGGGTCCGCGCTGGCGCAAGGTGCGCACGGTGGAGGGCGACGAGGACGGCGGGCCGTACATGTACCACGTCTCGATGTCGTGCAACCACTGCGAGGTACCGGTCTGCGCCGAGGCCTGCCCGTCCGGCGCCATCACGAAGCGGCCCGACGGCATCGTCATCGTCGACCAGAGCAAGTGCATCGGCGCCCGTCTCTGCGCCTGGGCGTGCCCCTACGACGCGCCGCAGTTCAGCGCAGAGACCGGCAAGATGGAGAAGTGCAACTTCTGCTCGCACCGCATCGACGCCGGCACCGGAGGGCCCGCCTGCGCGGAGGCCTGCCCCACCAAGGCGCTGCAGTGGGGCACGCTCGACGAGGTGGCCGCGAAGCAGGGCGCCACGGACCAGTTCGGACCGCTGCCCGACGCCGACATCACCAAACCGGCGATACGCTTCATCCCGCTCAAGCTCATCCGCTCCTGACCGCGCCCGGCATGGAGACGCGCGACTGGTCGCTCGTGGTCTTCACGCTCCTGTCGCAGGCGGCGGTGGGCGCCTTCCTCACGCTGCTGGTCCTGCGGCGCCTGGCGGCGCGGCGCGGCGCCGCCGCGAGCGGCGGCGCCCTGCTCGTGCCGCTGCTGGCGGTGCTGGTCGTGCTGTCGGCCGGACTGTTCGCCGCGCTCTTCCACCTCTCCACGCCGTTCCAGGCCGCGCGCGCCGTCGTGAACTTCTCGTCGTCCTGGCTGAGCCGGGAGATCGTCTTCGGCAGCCTCTTCGCGGCCCTCCTGGCCGCTCTGGCGGCGCTGGAGCGGCCGGCGGCCCGCGGCCCGCGCGCCCGGCCCTGGCTGGGCGGCCTCGCCGCGCTCGCCGGCCTGATGTTTCTCTACAGCCAGACGGCGATCTACCTGCTGCCGGCCCAGCCGGCGTGGAACAGCTTCGCGACGCCGGCCGCGTTCGGCGGCACGGCGCTGAGCCTCGGCATCCTCGGCGTGGCCGCCGCGCTGGCAGCCGGGGGGCTGCCGCCGGCCGTCGACCCGGCGCCCCGGCACGGGGGCGGGTCCTGGACGACCGTGCGCGGCCTGGCGCTGGCCGGCCTCGTCGTGCTCGCGGCCGGGCTCGTCGTGCCGCCGCTCCACCTGGCCGCGCTGGCCGCCGACGGATCGGCTGCCGCGGCGGCCAGCGCGCAGCGCCTGACCGGCGACTACGGCGGCATCTTCCTGCTGCGGCTTGCGCTGCTGGGCGTGGCGGCCGCCGCCCTGGCGGCCGTCGCCGTCGGCTCCGCCCGCCGGCGACTGACCGCCGCGCTCACCTACGTCTCGTTCTCGGCGGTGCTCGTGTCGGAGCTGTGCGGCCGCTTCCTGTTCTATGCCATGCAGGTGAGGGTCGGTATTTGACCGCGGCCCCGGCGGGCGACGAGCCGGTCGACCGCGAAGCCTGGCAACGGCTCCAGCAGCCGCAGGCCGTCGCCTACCACTTCCTCGGCCGCTGCTTCCACGCGCCGCCGCGAGCGGAGTGGCTGGCCGCGCTGGCCGCAGGCCGCCTGTTCGAGGCTTGGCCGCTGCCGTCCGACGAGGCGGACACAGCCGCGGGGCTGGCTGTGCTCGCGGCGTACTGCGACCGCTGGGACCCGGCCCAGCTCGACGCGCTCACCTGGGACTTCAATCGACTCTTCGTGGGACCCGGCGAGATGCTGGCCCCGCCCTGGGAATCGGTTCACCGCAGCAAGACGAAGCTCACCTTCCAGGAATCGACCCTGCAGGTGCGGGCGCTGTACGAGGCGTTCGGCGTGCAGGCCCCCGCGCTCCACCGCGAGCCGGACGACCATCTCGCCCTCGAGCTGGACTTCCTCGCCACGCTGTCGGAGCGGGCGGTCGAGGCGGTCGGCGGGGGTGACGGCAAGCAGCTCGGGAGGTGCCTGCAGACCCAGCGGGATTTCCTGCAGGACCACCTGCTGGCGTGGGCGCCCACCTGTCTGGCCCTCGTCGAAACGCACGCCGAAACCGACTACTACCGGGGTGCCGCCCGGCTGGCGCGCGGCTCGCTGGCGACCTCGGCGCGCCTCTGCGGCGCGCGCCCGGCCACCGCCTGACCGGTCACGCGCGCGGTATCCAGCGGCCGCCGAGGACGGTCCCGCGCGGGAAGAGCCGCCGGCCGCCGGCCCGCAGGTTCTCGTAGTTGTCGACGAAGTCGAAGGCGCCCACGCGCAGCTCGAGCAGCGCGAGGTCGGCCGGCGCCCCCACGTGCAGCGTCCCGCGATCGTTGAGGTGCGGGAAGACCCGCGCCGCGTTGACGGTCACGCAGGCGACCACGTCATCGAGCGTCATCCCGGCGTCGAGGAACTTCGACATGACGTTGGGCAGGTCGACGACCCCCGGCACCCCGCGGCTCGCGGCGTTGCCGTCCGTCGAGATCGTGTCGGGCCAGAAGCCGGCCCGCATGACGCTGTCGAAGGTGTCCCAGCGCAGGTGGCCGGTGCGCCCGTTGGCGACGTCGAACCACACGCCCCGGCGGCGGGCCCCGAGCACGGCCGGCAGGATGCGCCCGGCGTCGTCGACGATGGCGTTCGGCGGCGGCGCGAACATGTGGGTGACGATGTCCCCCGGCTTGAGCAGATCGAGCAGCCTGGACAGCGGCGAGGCGGTCTGGCCCATGTGGATCATCACCGGCAGATCGAAGGACGAGGCCACCTCCTGCGCCCGGCGCAGCACCTCGACGTCGTCGGCGGCGACGTTGCGCGACAGCCGCGCCTTGACCCCGACGACGAAGTCGCGGTGGCGCGCGACCGCGCTGCGCGCGGCGTCCACGTCGGCCAGGTCGAGGTCCATCGTGTCGCCGTCGCGCAGGATGCCGGCGCGCCCGATGTTGATCAGCACGCGCGCCGACTGCGGCGCCGCCCGCGCCACGGCGACCGGCTCGGCGAGACCGTCCGCGCCCGCCGAGCCGGCGTCGACCCAGGCGGTCACGCCGTCCTCGAGCGCCACCGTCGGTCCCTCCGCGTCCCGGGCGTAGTGCGCGTGGACGTCGAGCAGGCCCGGCACGACGAACCGGCCGCGCGCATCGATCACGTCGGCGCCGGCGGCCGGGATGTTGCTCTCGACCGCGGCGATGCGGCCGGCGGCGATCGCGACGTCGCGGACCGCGTTGACGCGCAGCGACGGATCGACGACGCGCCCGCCCTTCACGATCAGGTCGTAGGGCGCCTGGAACGCGCGCGGCGCGCGGCCGAACAGCGCCGCGCCGGCGGCGGCGTAGACGAACTGGCGGCGATTGAGCTGCATCGGGGCCTCCCGGGTACGCACGGGCCGGACGTCAGTCGATCTGATACTCCGGCGTGCTCATGATGAGGTGCGCCACCATGCGCAGGGGATCCTCCAGGTACGTGCGGGCGCGGGCGATGTCCGGCGTGCCCAGCTCGGCGTCCAGGAACTCCACCAGCGCCTCGCGCACGTCGGCCGAGGCGGGCATCCGCAGGAACCGCGCCAGCAGATAGTCCACCGCCTCGGCGGTCGTTTCCGCGCCCGCGTCCAGGACCATCCGTGTCAGGTCGATGCGGGCGGCGCCGCGCGGGGTCGGGATCAGCTTCTGCATGGCCTGCGCCCAGGCGCGGTAGCCCGAGACGCGGGTGTTGAACAGCTCGTCGCGCTCCGTGGCGGCCAGATCGAACGCGGTCATCCGGCCCGGGTCGTCGAGGGCGATCGCCGAGCTGAAGGCATAGCCGTTGCGCAGGCGCTCGCCCACGACGCCGTCCCCGCTGCGGCGGAGGAAGTTGGGATCGTCGAAGTCGATGACGTCGGGAAACAGGAAGTTGAAGGCGACGTTGCCGCGCTCCTGGATCAGCGCCGGCGTGATCCACGAGCGGCCCTGCGCCCAGCCCGCCACCGACGGCGGGTTCAGCAGGTGCTGCCCCAGCGCGACCGTCGTCTGGTTGAAGTCCGGAACCCCCGGCACGTCGTCCGCGCCCAGGTGCTTGAGCAGCGTGATCACGTGCTCGACCGGACCCTTGATGTGCGCCCCGTAGCTCGCCGCGCTGTAGAAGTCGCGCGAGCCGAAGATCGCCGCCAGCAGCGGCCGCAGCTCGTAGTTGTTGTCCCGCAGGACCGTCCCCAGCTTCGCCTGCAGCTCGGGCGAGACCTCCTCGCGCACGAAGAAGCGGTAGATCTTCGCCGCGATGTACTCCGCCGTCACGTCCTGCTCGAGGATGATCTCGAGCACGTCCACGCCGTCGAAGTTGCCCGTGCGCCCCAGAAACGTCTTCTCCTCGTCGTCGTGCAGCGCCGGGTGCACCACGAAGTCGAGGTTCTCGAAGTTCCACCCGGTGAAGGCCCGCGCCGCCTCGCGCACGTCCCGCTCCGAGTAGTTGCCCACGCCCATCGTGAACAGCTCCATCACCTCGCGCGCGAAGTTCTCGTTGGCCGCGCCCTTCACGTTCACCCCGGCGTCGAGGTAGTAGAGCATCGCCGGGTCCTGCGCCACCGCGATCGCCAGGTCGCCGAAGTTGCCCGTCGCGTGCCGCTCGAAGGTCTCGATCTGCAGCAGCATCTTGCGGTAGTCGCGGACCTTGTTCTCCGCCGTCGCGAAGTGCCCGTGCCAGAACAGGGCCATCTTCTCTTCCAGCGGGCGGTGCGTATCGAGCATCCGCTCGGCCCACCAGTAGGCGATCCGGCGGGTCTCGAGCTGCGTCGCGCGCAGCCAGTAGAAGAAGCGGTCCGAGACGGGTTGCATGTGGCGGTTGACGGACTCGGGCTTGACCCGCACGCCCATGCTCGCGCCGCGCGCCAGCGCCAGGTCGGTGGCCGCCGGGCGGCTGGGCGGGAAGTGCGCCAGCGTCTCGTCCCAGAACCCCGAGTGCTCGAACGGCGGCAGGTGGTCGTTGGGAATGTCGTCGTAGTAGACGAGCGAGCGGACCGCCTCCTCGGGCGTCATCGCCGCCAGCCGCTCGATGTCCTCCGGCGAGCCGCTGAAGCCCGCCCGGCCGAGCAGGTGCTCGGCCCGGTCGTAACTCCAGTCGGCGGCCGTGATCGGCGTCAGATCATCCTGCCAGGAAGCCGGTCCGGGCGCCCAGTCCGGCGGGTTCGCCGAGGCGTGGCCGGCGATGCAGAGCGCCAGAACCGCGCCAGCCGCCGCCTGCCGGTAGTGTCGAGTCGTCATCGATTGCTTCCCTCCGCAGTCCGGGAGGCATCCCGCGCCGCCGGGACAACCCCTCTCATTCTGGACGCCCGGCCGCCATTGTCAAGCGCCGCGTGCGCGGCATAGTCACGCCCGCGACCCAGCCGACGCGGACCGCGGGATTGCCGCAGGGGCCACCCGAGCCCCGTCGCGGTGGCCCCAAGCCGCGCACAGCGCGGCTCGGCGGGAGCGGCGCGGGGCTGTGGGGTCCCCGCAAGCGGACGCCGGGGGCTTGGGGCGCAGCCCCATCTGAATTCAGTCGAGCTCGATGACCACCAGGTGCGCGTCCAGCCAGGCGGGCAGCCACCGCGGCACGTCGGGCCGCAGGCGGCCGAACACCTCTTGCTTGTAATCGGGATCGTCGAACACCACCCGCGCCCGGCCCGACAGCGTCTCGCCGCGGATCGTCACGGTGACGGGTGCTCTGCCCCGGCCCAGGGCGCGCCACCAGGGGCCGTCGGCGCCGGCGAACACCAGGTTGCCCTCGCGCCGGTAGTTCACCGGCAGCACGCGGCCGCCGGGCAGCCGCAGCAGCATGACGACCCCGGCCCGCTCGCCCTGCGGGTGCGCCGCGAGCTCGCGGACGACGCGCGGATTGCCGATCAGGTTGACGTAGGCCAGCACGCCGGCCAGTCCGAGGGCCAGCACGATGACCAGCCACTGGAACCACGACATGACCGGGAGCTTCATGAGGGCGGCACCCAACCGGGGAACGGCATCCAGCAGCCTGCCGCCAGGCTAGCGGCGAGCCGGAGCCCCGCTCACGGCCGGCGCCGGCAGCGTGGCCGGGATGCGGGGCAGCCGGGCCTTGCGGCGGGACTTGCGGCGGGCCGGCCGCTGGTCGCCGGGCTTGCCGGCCAGCTCGCCGACCGCGCGGGCATGCACGATGCGTCCCTCGTTGACGAACGCCTCGTGGTTGGCGACCACCTCGGCCTCGTCGTACACGTAGTTCACCATCATGCCGGCCGACTGCTGCAGGCCCGACGGAGACGGGTCCCCCATCCAGTTGATCCGCTCGAGGCGCGCGCCGTTGCGCAGATGAAAGCGGGCAACCGGGTCGAGCGGCAGGCGCCCGCGCTTGGCGTGCAGGAGATAGCGCGCGCAGAGGCGCAGCAGGCGCGGCTCCGCATCCTCGGCAGGCCCGTGGTCTGCCGGCCAGCCGGGGTCCTCGACGTCGCCCAGATCCCCTTCGTCGGCAAGCCGATTCTCGCGCATCGCCGCGCTCAGCCACTTGCGGAAGCCGGGGATGGGCGACAGGGTGGCGAACGTGCGCAGTCCCGACATCTCCGCCGCCAGCTCGTAGACGACCTGCTTGATGAGGAAGTTGCCGAACGAAATGCCGACGAGGCCGCGCTGGCAGTTGCTGATGGAGTAGAAGACCGCGGTATCCGCCTCGGGATCGGGCTCCACCGCGCCGAAGATCAGATCCTGCACCGAGCCCGCGAGACCCTTGCAGAGGGCCACCTCGACGAAGATGAGCGGCTCGTCCGGCAGCGACGGATGGAAGAAGCCGAAGCAGCGCCGGTCCGCCCCGAGGCGGCGCTGCAGATCTTCCCAGTCGAGAATCTCGTGGACCGCCTCGTACGCCACGATCTTCTCCAGCACGAGGGCCGGCGTGCGCCAGTCGATGCGGCGCAGCTCGAGGAACCCGCGATTGAACCAGGCCCGCAGCAGGTAGAGGAAGTCGTCGTCGAGCGGCTTGAGCTCGGGATGCGCCGGCAGCAGGTCCAGCAGGGCCTCGCGCATGGCGAGCAGATCGGACATGCCGTTCGGCGAGGTGTTGAAAAGGCCGAGCAGCTCGCGGCGCGGCGGATCCGCCGCGCGGGCGAGCGCCGTCGCCGTCTCCGGCCCGGGCGCCGCGCGGTAGCCGTCGATGGCCGACTCGAGGGCGGCGGACTCCGGCCCCAGATCGTGGGCCAGGAACTCGAAGAACGCGCGCCGGCCGTCGGCATCGAGCCGCCCGAACGCGTCCAGGGCCCGGCGCGCGAGCGCCACGACGGACGCCTCGCCCCGCGTCCGGAGCAGCGTGCGGCAGACGTCGCGGATATCCTCGTCCGGCGCGGCCTGTTTTCCGCTCCGCCGGCCCCTGAGCCCGCCGCGCGCCTTCGCGAGGCTCGCCAAGACCTCTTTCCAGAAGGCGCCGGGCAATCTCATGACGGGTCGATCCAATCCGGCCGCGCGGGGGCAGGCAGCGGCCCGCGGGCGGCCATCCGGTACTGGGCTATTTTATCGCGGATCCCGGCTCGCCCGCGCCGGATGTTTCATCAGGCCCAGCGCACGCACGACGGCGACGTCACCGCGAGCGCCTGGCCGGTCGGCCGCAGCTCTCCGGTGTCCCGGTCGACCGCGTACACGACCACCTCGTCGCCCATCTGCGCCGCGGCCAGGGCCCAGGCGCCGCTCGGGTCGAACACCATGCTCCAGGACGAGGGCGAGCCGATGTCGGCCGGCGCGATGGCGCTCAGACGTCCATCGGCCGGGTCGATGCGGAAGCCCGCCAGCGTGCCGGCGCCGCGATTCGTGACGTAGACGAACTCGCCGCTCGGATGCATGGCGATGTCGGCCGGCATGTTGCGGCCGGTGAAGCCCGGCGGCAGCGTGGTGACGCTCTGAAAGGCCTCGAGCTCGCCCGCCCCCTCGTCCCAGCGCCAGGCGGAAATCGACGACCCGGTCTCCCCCGCGGTGTACAGGTAGCGGCCGCCGGGGTGCCAGACGAGGTGCCGCGGTCCGGCGCCGGGGGTGTCGGCGGCCAGCCGCTGCGTCTGCAGCGTGCCCCGCTCGGCGTCGAAGCGCAGCACGCGGCAGCGGTTGGCCGCGATCTCCGTGGCGATGGCGTAGCGCTCGGTGGCCGACAGCACCACGGCGTGCGGGCCGCGGGGCGCCTCCTCGCCTGCCGGGCCGCCCGCGGCCGCCTCGCCGGGCGCCGTGCCGATCAGCGCGCTGCGCTCCGCGAGCGAGCCGTCCGGCCGCAAGCGGAAGCCCACGATGCTGCTCGTGACGAAGTTGGTCGTGAGCAGGTTGCGGCCCGTGCCGTCGACCACGCCCACCGTCGGCCCGCCGCCTCCGCTGCGCACGGTGTTCAACTCGCGCAGCCGGGCGCCCTCGACGGCGAAGGCGGTGATGAGGTTCTGCCCGTCGATCTGCGTGGGCCAGCGGCACGCGTACAGCACGCGCCGGTGGGGGTGCACGGTCAGATTGAACGGGTTGCTCACCTCGGCCGCGAGCGAGACGCCGCCGGCGCGGCCGGCCGCCGGATCGAAGGTGAAGGTGTACAGGCCGCGGCTCCGGGCGCCGCCCGGCCGCGCGCCGAAGTAGGCGGGCACCTCCGCGCCGAGGGCGTCCGTGAAGGCGCCCACGAAGGCCCGCGGCAGGTCCTCCTGCGCACGTGCGAGGGCCGAGCTGCCCAGGACGACAGCCGCGCCCGCGCGCAGCACCGCTCTGCGTGTAACGGCTCCGGTGGCCCCTCCGGCAGTCAGCCGGGGAGTCTGCGTCGGCTGGATCGCCCTTGGCACCGAGCGTAGTTCGTGCAAAATCCGCACTCCGGGGCGGCTAGTCAGCCAGGAGTCTGCGCCGTAGAGCGGTGCAGACTCCGCAAGGCGCGCACCGCGCGCCTTGGCGGTAGTGGCGCGGGGCGACGGGGTCCCCGCGAGCGGACGCCGGGGGTTCGGGGCGCAGCCCCGTCCAACGCTAGCCGCGGGACACGACGCGGAACGACCACCAGCCGTCCGGCCGCGGCGAGCCGAGCGGCGCGGGCGGGTTGGCCGGCGCCTCGAGCGAGTGCAGCTTGTCGAGCCGGGCGTTCCAGACCCGGTCGAGCTCGCCCGGATCGAGCACCCGCGTCAGCGTGACCGGGTACACGGTGTCGTCGAGCCGCAGCCGGGCCCAACCGTCGTTCACCGCGATGCCCGACCAGCGCTTGCCGTCGCAGTTCGAGCAGCTCAGGTACAGGTCGCCGCCGCGCGTGGCGAAGCAGTTCAGGTTGATGGCGTGCGGCAGCAGGCCGGCGCGGACCTGAATCTGGCACAGGCTCACGCGGTTGGCGAACGTCCAGTCGCCGACCGGCTCCTCGCGCTCGTCGCCGAACAGCCAGCCCCCCGGCGTGTAGTCGCAGGGGCAGGTGGCCGACCAGGCCAGGAACCCGCCTACCAGCAAGACCACGACGACGGCCGCCGCGCTCAGCAACGCGCGTTGAAGCTGCTTCCCCTGCGGGCCTCGAGCTGCTCCGTCTGTCATCGGTTCGCCTCCCTCCGTGTCGTCGCGTTCCCGGCCGCGGGGCCGCCTCCGGCGGCTGCCTCGAGCCCCGGCTTGACCAGCGTCTCGCGCGGGCCTGACCGCGCCCAGGCGGGACTCGGCGTCTGCACGATCGGACGCAGATCCCCGGCATCGAACGAGCGCGCCACCTGCTGCCCGGACGGCGTCCCGTACGTGGTGGAGCGCTGCCTCGGGACGCGCCCGGCGGCGCGGATGAGCGCCTCCATGCGGGCCGGCGGCAGCTCCTGGCCGAAGCTCGCGCCGGCGGCCCGCGTGATGCTCTCGTTCATCAGCGTGCCGCCCAGGTCGTTCACGCCGGCCTGCAGGCAGGCCCGCACGCCGCGCGGCCCCAGCTTCACCCACGACGCCTGGATGTTGGGCACCAGCGGGTGCAGCGCCAGGCGCGCGACCGCGTGCATGAGCAGCGACTCGCGGAACGTCGGGCCGCGGCGGGCCCGCCCCTTGAGGTAGATCGGCGCCTCCATGTGCACGAACGGGAGCGGCACGAACTCGGTGAAGCCGCCCGTGCGCGCCTGCAGCTCGCGGATGCTCGCGAGATGCCGGGCCCAGTGCCGCGGGCGGTCGACGTGACCGTACATGATGGTCGCGGTCGTCCGGAAGCCGACGCGATGGGCCGTCTCCATCACCTCCAGCCACTGGCCGGCCGTCAGCTTGTCGGGACACAGCTCCCGGCGCACCTCGTCGTGCAGCACCTCGGCGGCCGTTCCCGGCAGCGTGCCGAGCCCCGCGGCCTGCAGCCGCCCCAGGAACGCCTCGAGCGGCAGATCCAGCGTGGCGGCGCCCTGCCAGACCTCCAGCGGCGAGAACGCGTGCACGTGGAGCCCGGGCACGGCGTCCTTCACCGTGCGGCAGATGTCCAGATACGTGGCGCCGGTGTACTCGGGGTGGATGCCGCCCTGCATGCACACCTCGGTGGCCCCGCGCTCCCAGGCCTCCACGCTGCGGCGCGCGATCTCCTTCCGATCGAGGTCGTACGGGGCGCCGCGCAGGTTCTCGCTGAGCTTCCCCTTCGAGAAGGCGCAGAACTGGCACTTGAAGTAGCAGACGTTGGTGTAGTTGATGTTGCGGTTGACGACGTAGGTGACCTCGTCGCCGCTGACCTCGCGCCGCAGGGCGTCGGCCGCCCGCACCACCGCCACCAGATCCTCGCCGCGGGCCGTGAAGAGCTCGGCGATCTCCGTTTCCTCGAGCGCGTCGCCGCGGGAAGCCCGGGCGCACAGCGCCTCGACCCGCGGGGCCGGGCGCGGGGCGGCCGCGTCGTCGAGGCGGCGCAGCAACGCCGCCGGCAGCACCGCGTCGCGGTCGCCGGGCGACCACGCGCTCTCGCGCGCGAAGCCCTCCGCATCGGACGCCTGCCGGACCGCGGGCCGGAGCGGCTCCGCCACCCAGGCGTCGAGGCGCTCGACGTAGGCAGGATAGACCGTGAGCCGCTCGGTCAGCGCCTTGCCCTCGCGAGCGGTCGCGCGGGCGAGCCGGTCGAGGTGCGGCCAGGGGGCCTCGGGATTGACGTGGTCGGGCGTGACCGGCGAGACGCCGCCCCAGTCGTTGATGCCCGCCCGGATCAGGCTGCCGAAGGTGTCCGGCGTCAGGTTGGGCGGCGCCTGAATCGCCACGCCGGGGCCGAAGATGAGCCGGGCGCAGGCGATGGTCCACTGCAGGTCCGCGAGCGTCGGGTCCGGCGCCTGCGCCATCCGCGTGCCCGGCTTGGCCCGGAAGTTCTGGATGATGATCTCCTGCAGGTGCCCGTGCGCGTCGTGCAGATCCCGCAGCGCGAGCAGGGCGGCGATGCGCTCCTCCCGGGTCTCCCCGATGCCAATCAGGATGCCGGACGTGAAGGGCACCGCGAGCTCCCCGGCCAGCCGGATCGTCTCCAGGCGCGCGTCCGGCTCCTTGTCGGGCGAGCCGTGATGCGCCTGGCCGGGCTCGAGCAGGCGCCGGGACGCGCTCTCCAGCATCAGCCCCTGCGACGGGCACACCTCCCGCAGCGCGAGCAGCTCGGCGCGCGTGACGACACCGGGGTTGGCGTGCGGCAGCAGGCCGGTGGCGTCGAGGACGGCCTGCGCCGCGGCCACCAGGTACGACACCGTGCTGGGATGCCCCAGCGCGTCCAGCTCCGCGCGCGCCTGCGGGTAGCGCAGCTCGGGCTTGTCGCCCAGCGTGAACAGCGCCTCGCGGCAACCCGCCGCGGCGCCGCGGCGCGCCACGTCGACCACCTCGTCGAGCGTCATGTAGGCCCGCTCGCCCGGCCGCGACGGCTGGGCGAACGTGCAGTAGTGGCACACGTCCCGGCACAGCTTCGTGAGCGGGATGAACACCTTGCGCGAGTAGCTGACGGCGCGCCCGAACCCGGCGTCCCGCAGCGCCGCCGCGCGCTGCATGAGCCCCGGCAGATCGGGCGCCCGCACCAGATCCAGCGCCGCCTCGCGCGACGGTCGGACGTACGTCGGGGTCTCCATCGCCATGCTGGTGAAACCGGCAGGTCGCGGCTCTGCTGACGCTTATAGCACGGGCGCCGCGGCCATGGCCACCTCGGGGCGCGTCAGAACACCGCCACCGGGTTGACTGCCGAGCCGGCCCCGTTGGCGACCGGCAGCGGCGTGACGACGAGCATAAACTCCCAGCGATTCGCCGTCGCCGCCGCCTCGGCGAGGGCGTCGAGGTCGACCCCGTCGAGCAGCGGCATCCCGAGCGCCACGAGCGTGAAGACGTGCATCGGCAGCGCGGCGCGCCCCTCGATCGGGCCGCCGTCGACGCCCGCGTCGGCGCCGATCAGCGCCACGTCGCGCTCTCTGAGGAACGGCATGAGCGAGCTGTCGAAGCCGCCCGGGCCTGCGGTCCGCAGGAACAGGGCGTCGCCGGCCGCGATCGTGAGGCCGGCCAGGTGCGTCAGCGGGCTGGCGTGATAGCCGATGCGGTGCTGCTCCTCGATCCACGCCATGCGCTCGCCGAAGTCCTGCTCGCCGAGGGCGAACTCGTTCTCGAAGCCGCGCTGGAACGTGACGCGCTCGCCGAGCGCCAGGCTGCGCGAGAGCGACACGGTGACGCCCTCCGTCACCAGCGCGGCGGCCTGCACGCGCTTCGCCGGCGTGACGAGGTTGAGCGTGCCGAGCTCGTCGTCGTCGCCCCAGCGCCCCCAGTTCGACAGCTCCGTCATCCAGCGATCGAACTGCTCCGCGGTGACGCCGCCGCTCGCGCCGGCGGCGGCCTGCGTGACCGGCTCCGGCTCGTGCGCCCGGCCTGAGCCGGCCTGCGGCCCGCCCGCCACCCACAGCACCGTGACGACGGCCGCACAAATCGATGCGTTCGCTCGCATGCCTCGCTTCCTTTCCTGAGCACCCCGGATCTCGCACCCCTCGGGAATCGCAAGCCCTTTGTATCCCAAGGCGCCGCCGGTGCGCCACCCGGCGCCGGGTTGAACCGCCCCGACCCACTCTGCGAGAATGCCCCGCCATGAACGGTCCGGGCCGCTACCTGGTCGGCGTCGACATCGGCGGCACCTTCACCGACTGCGCGATCATCGATGCCGACGGCGGGATCACGACGGGCAAGGTGCCCACGGTGCCGGACGACCTGGCGAGCGGGTTCTTCGCCTCGATCGACGCCGCCGCGGGGTCGCTCGGCCTGGATGCGGAGCGCGTCCTGGGGTCGGCCGCCAAGCTGGCGCACGGCACCACGGCCGGGACCAACGCGCTGGTGACCGGCCGGGTCGCCCGCGTCGCCCTGCTCACCACCCGGGGCCATCCCGACGCGATACGCATCATGAACGACATGGGGCGGGCGCTCGGCGCGTCGATCGAGGAGCAGCTCGACTGGTCGCTCAGCAGCCGGCCCGAGCCGATCGTTCCCAGGCAGCAGGTGTTCGAGATCACGGAGCGGGTCGACTACGCCGGCGACGTGGTGGTCGCGCTCCGCGAGGACGACGTCGAGGCGACGGTCGAGCGGTTCGCCGGCGAGGGGATCGAGGCGGTCGCCATCGCCTTCCTGTGGAGCTTCGCCAACCCGGCGCACGAGATCCGGACGCGCGAGATCGTGCAGCGGCGGTTTCCGGACCTGTACGTCTCGTGCAGCCACGAGGTGGCGCCGCGCATCAGCTCCTACCAGCGCACGACCGCCACGGTGATGAACGCGCAGATCGGCCCGCTGATGCGCGCGTACATCGACCGCATCGCCGCCGGCGCGCGCCGGCGCGGCTACCGGGGCCCGCTGCTGATGGCGCAGTGCGACGGCGGCCTGCTGCCGGCCGACGCGGCGCGGGAGCTGCCGATCGGCACGCTGCAGTCCGGACCGGTGGGCGGTATCGCCGGCGCCGCCAAGGCCAGCTCCGCCGTGGGCGACCCGGACGTGATCGTGGCCGACATGGGCGGCACGACCTTCGACGTGGGCGCATTCTCCGGGGGCGTGCTGCGCCGCCGGAACGAGAGCGTCATCGAGCGCCACCTGACGCACCTGCGCAAGGTCGACATCGAGTCGGTGGGCGCCGGGGGCGGCAGCATCGCCTGGCTCGACCGCGAGAGCGGGGTGCTGCGGGTCGGCCCGCACAGCGCGGGGGCGGACCCCGGCCCGATCTGCTACGGGCGCGGCGGGACCGAGGTGACCGTGACCGACGCGAACCTCGTGCTGGGGGTGCTCAATCCCGACCGGCCGCTGGCCGGCGGCCTGCGCCTGGACATCGAGGCGGCGCGGCGGGCCGTCGCCGCGCTCGGGCGGGAGATCGGGCTGGACACGCTGCGCTGCGCCGCCGGCATCGTCGAGATCGTCGACCGCCGCATGGAGGATCTGCTGCGGCGCGTCACCATCCAGTCGGGCCGCGACCCGCGGCGCTTCTCGCTGTGGGCCTACGGCGGCGCCAGCGCGGCGCACGTCGGCCTGTTCGCACGCGGACTCGGGGTGCGCCGCGTGCTCGTCCCGCTGGGCGAGACGGCCTCCGTCTGGTCGGCCTGCGGCTGCGCGCTACTCGACCAGCAGCGCCGCTACGAAGCCTCGACGTTCCTCAAGACGCCCTTCGACCTCGAGGCGCTGCGCGCGCCGCTCGCGCACCTCGGGCGGCAGGCCCGCGACTACGCCGAGCTGCTCGGACTCGGCGCGGGCGAGTTCGAGCTGGAGCGCTCCGGCGACCTGAAGTACGCGCTGCAGGTGTTCGAGGTGGAGACGCCGCTGCCGGCGGGCCCCGTCGACGACGGCTGGGCCGAGCGCCTGATCGCCGCGTTCGAGGGCGCCTACGCCGACCGCTTCGGGCCCGGCACGGGCTACGCGGCCGCCGGGGTGACGCTGACGGCGCTGCGCGTCGTGGTGCGCGCGACCGGCGCGATCCCCGCGCTGCGGCGGCCGTCCGCCGCGGCGCGGGCCGCGCCGGCGCCGGCCGGCGCGCGTTCCGTCTTCTGGAAGGAGCGCGACGCCGCGGCCGAGACGCCGATCTACGACGGCCCCGAGCTGCACGCGCGGGCGCGCGTCGCCGGGCCGGCGATCGTCGAGTATCCCACCACCACCGTGGCGGTGCGGCCGGGCCAGGCGCTCGCGGTGCACCCGGCCGGCCATCTGGTGCTGGACCTGGAGGCAACGACATGACCCAGGCGATCACCGCTTCGACCCCGGCCCGCGCCGCGCTGCGCAAGCAGCAGAGCTTCCTCCACGGCTACATCCCGGACGCGCAGCTCGAGGTGGATCCGTCGCTCCGGTTTCACACCGCCGCCGCCGAGTCGACAGACCCGATCACCTACGAGGTCATCCGCTCTAAGCTGTGGAACCTGAACCTGGACCACGGCGACACGATCCGCCGCGTCTCGGGCTCGAGCGTGGTGATCGAGGGCCACGACTTCAACGCCAGCCTCACCACGGAGCTGGGCGACGGCGTGGTGTTCGGCCCCTACGCGATCTTCTTCGCGGGCTGCGCCGACGCGGTCATCAAGTGGACGCTGGAGCACCGCTCGGCGAACCCGGGCATCCGCGAGGGCGACGTCTTCATCCAGGACGACCCGTGGGTGGGCACCAACCACCAGCAGGACACGGCCGTCTTCGCGCCCGTCTTCTGGGAGGGCCGGCTCTTCGCCTGGATCTACAACTGCGTGCACCAGCGCGAGCTGGGCGGATCGGAGCCGGGCAGCTTCGTCACCGACACCGACGACTGCTTCAAGGAGGCGAGCTTCATGCCGCCCGTCCGGCTGGTCGACGAGGGCGTGCTGCGCGACGACATCCTCGACGCCTGGACGCGCCGCTCGCGGCTGCCGGACCTCATCTCGCTGGAAGTCAAGTCGCAGTTGGCCGGGCTGAACTTCGCGCGCCGGCGCCTGCGGCAGATCCTGGACGAGTACGGCCCGGCGCGGGTCAAGGGCGCGATGCAGCGCATGACCGAGAACACGGCGCGGGCCGTGGGCCGGCGCCTGGCGCGGCTGCCGGACGCGACGTGGCGCGACGAGCGCTACCTGTGCGGCGCGAAGACCGGCGACTTCGGCCTCTACCGCATCTGCCTCTCGCTGATCAAGCGCGGCGACCGCCTCACGGTCTCGAACCGGGGCACGGCGCCGTCGGTCGGCTCGTTCAACGTCTCGCCGGGCATGCTGCGCGGCTCCGTGCTGGCGGCGCTGTTCCCGCTGCTGGCCTACGACCAGTACCTCTGCGGCGCCGGCCTGCTGCGCCAGCTCGACTGGGAGTTCGAGCAGGGCAGCATCACCTCGGCGTCGCACCCGGCGGCGGTCAGCACGTCGGTCGGCAGCATGGCCGTCCTGAACCAGGCCCACTACCTGGGCGCCAAGATGATCGCGGGCGATCCGGAGCTGTCGCGCCGCGCGCTGGCCCCCTGCGCCATCCACACGCTGAGCACGGCCGGCCTCAAGGGGCTGGACCAGTACGGCCAGCCGTTCCTCGACAGCCCGCTGGACGGCATCGCGGGCGGCGGCGGCGCGTTCACCGACCGCGACGGCATGGACCACGCCGGCCCCATCTGCGGCGTCATCGTCCCGATCACCGACATCGAGACCTCCGAGCGCAAGATCCCGATGCTGTACCTCTACCGCCGCGAGCTGCCGCAGACGGGCGCGCACGGCCAGTGGCGCGGCGGGGCGACCATCGTGGCGGCGTGGATAGGCCACAAGACGCAGGCCGGCTTCGCGTCCAACGGCGGCCTGCTGCAGAGCGTCACCCAGGGGTTGAGCCTGAACGGCGCGCTGCCGGCCACCGGCGGCCGCAACTGGTACGCGCAGGACACCGCCGTGCAGGCGTGGCTGCGCGAGGGGCGCATCCCGGCGGACCCGGCGGAGCTGCGCGAGCTGGCGCCCCGCGGCGGGATGGCGCCGCCCAAGTCGCTCGACATCCGGCTGCTGCCGGACGACGTCTTCGAGATCATCCCCAACCCCGGCGGCGGGTTCGGCGATCCGCTGCTCCGCTCCCCGGCGCTGCTGGAGGCCGACCTGCGCGCCGGCCGGCTGCCGCGCGCGCAGGCGGAGCGCTTCTACGGCGTCGTGCTCGACGATGCCGGCAGCGTCGACGTCGAGGCCACCGCCGAGCGCCGCCGGGCCATGCGGGCGGAGCGGCTCGCCGAGAGCCGGCCGCCGCGCGCGCCGGTCGAGGGCCGCGTCGAGCCCGGGGGCGGCGCGCGCGGCCTGCTCGCCGGCGTGGTGCTCGCCGCCACCGCGGCCGGCCCGGCGCAGGCGTGCCGCCACTGCGGCCGCCTGCTGGCCGCGGCCGCCGGCTGCTACCGCCTCGGATGCCGCGAGCTCGAGGACGACATGACCGCGCTCTCCGAGTTCCACCTCGACCCGGCCGAGCAGGCGGGCCAGCACCTGGTGCTGCGCCGCTACCTCTGCCCCGGCTGCGCGCTGGCCCTCGACGCCGAGCTGTGCCGGCCGGAGGACCCGCCGTACGTCGATCTGACGCTGGCGTGAGGCGGCGCTCGGGGTCCGGAGCGCCGCCTGCGCGGACGCGCGTCGCGCTCAATCCGCGAGCGCGCCGTAGAGCGCCTGCATGTACTCCGCGCCGAACTCCCGCGGAACGCCGCTGCGCTGAATGAAGCGCAGGAAGATCAGGTCTGCCCGGGGGTCGGCCGTCCACTGGACGCCCGTCGCTCCGTGCCACCAGAACGAGCCGACAGGGGGGCCGGCGCCCCGCTGCTCCGTCGTGACCTGGAGCCCCAGACCGAACCCCGCGCCGCGCCAGAAGTCCTCGAAGAGGAAGAACCGCCGCTCCGGTTCCACGGGCAGCTGGTCGGTCGTCATCATGTCGACCGACGCGGAGGACAGGATGCGCACCCCGTCGAGCTCGCCGCGGTTGAGCAACATCCGCGCGAACCGCAGGTAGTCGTCCACGGTCGAGACGAGACCGCCCCCGGCCGAGGGAAACGCCGGCGGCGCGGCGTAGCCCGTCGCGTTGTCCGCGACAGGCACGAGCGTGCCCGGCCGGCCGCCGGCCCGGTAGTAGCTGGCCAGCCGCGGCCGCTTGGCCGCGGGGACCCGGAAGCCCGTGTCCGGCATGCCGAGCGGGTCGAAGATGCGGGCCTGCATGAACTGCTCGAGCCCCATCCCGGACGACCGCTCGATGAGCGCGCCCGCGACCATCGACGGCGTGTGGTACACGAAGCGCTCTCCCGGCGCGTAGGCCAGCGGCAGGGCGCCGAGCCGCCGCAGGTAGTCGGCGGCCGTCCCGCCGCCGGCCCGCATGTCGGCGAAGGCCCGCGCGAGCGGCGCGTCGGGGGCAATCCCCGCCCATTCCGGGAAGCCGAGGCCCATCGTGTAGCGCAGCAGGTCGCGGGGGGTGATGGCGCGCGGCGCGTCGTACACCTGGTCGAGCGGCCCGTTCGGATCGGCCAGCACCTTGCGGTCCGCCAGCTCCGGGAGCCAGCGGTCCACCGGTTCGTCGAGCTCGAGCCTGCCCTCCTCGACCAGCATCATCACCGCGACCGCCGTCACCGGCTTCGTCATGGACGCCAGCCCGAAGATCGTGTCGCGCGCCATCGGCGTCCCGGTCTCCAGGTCCTGCACGCCCCGGGCGCTGACGTGCGCGACCTCGCCGTGCCGGTAGACGAGCGACACGGCCCCGGCGATCTCGCCCGCCGCGATGTACTTGTCGAGCACGGCGGTGACCTCC
The DNA here is from genome assembly GCA_965214845.1 of Vicinamibacterales bacterium. Taxonomy (GTDB): domain Bacteria; phylum Acidobacteriota; class Vicinamibacteria; order Vicinamibacterales; family UBA8438; genus JAAXGX01. The sequence goes on along the minus strand of CBDCCO010000007.1, from coordinate 7,159,941 downwards.
TCGAAGCGGTCCGCCGCGGCTCCGGAGGCGGGCATCCCGCCGGGCAGGGCCGCACCGGCCGGCAACGTCAGCGCGCAGGCGCCGGCGGCAACGACCCGCGCCCGCTGCCAGTTCAGCATCTCTCCATCCTCCTTCCGCTGCCGTCGCCGCCGCATCCGCCGGCGGACGCGACCTGGCGCACGTCTTCAGGGCGTCAGCGGACTGGCATGGTATCCGATCCCCGCGGCGCGGGGCGCGGCGCGCGGGGTTGCACTTGACAGCAGCCGGCGGGCGTAGAACATTGTTGCAGCAGGAACACGCGGGACTACCTCGGGACAGGGGGTTTCTCATGGAACGCCGGATTCTTGGCTGGCTGGGCATCGTCGTGCTGGCGGTCGTCGGCGGGGGGCTGACGTCCGGGACGGCGGCCGCGCAGTCGGCCGACGTCACGTTCACGCGGGACGTGGCGCCGATTCTCCAGCGCGCCTGCCAGGCGTGCCACCGGGAGGGCGCCATCGCGCCCATGTCGCTGCTGACCTACGAGGAGACGCGCCCCTGGGCGCGCGCCATCAAGGAGAAGGTCCAGGTCCGCGAGATGCCGCCCTGGTACATCGACAAGAATGTCGGCGTGCAGGGGTTCAAGTACGACCGGTCGCTGAGCGACGCGGAGATCGCGACGCTCGCCGCGTGGGTGGACGGCGGGGCGCTGCGCGGCAACCCGGCCGACATGCCGCCGCCCGTCGAGTTCGCCGACCGCGACCAGTGGCACATCGGCGAGCCGGACTGGATCGTGCCGCTGCCCGAGCCGTTCGTCGTGGCGGCCGAGGCGCCCAACTGGTGGGGCGACTTCTTCGCCGATTCGGGCCTGACCGAGGACCGCTGGATCAAGGCGGTCGAGACCAAGCCGTCGGCCGAGGGCTTCCCGGTGGTCCACCACGCCGTGACCCGACTGCTGCAGTCGGAGGACGACGACGAGGGCGACTTCCTGAACGAGTACGCGCAGGGCAAGAACGGCGACGTGTTTCCCGACGGCACCGGCCGGCTGATCCGGGCGGGCTCGATCATCAGCTTCAACATGCACTACGCCTCGGTCGGCCGCGAGACCACGGACCGGACCAGCGTGGGCCTGACCTTCTATCCCAAGGGGGAAACGCCGCAGCACGAGCTGTTCTCGAGGGGCCTGGGCCACAACTACGACCTCGACATCCCGCCGGGCGAGGACAACGTGCGGCACGACGGCTACCACCGCTTCGACGCCAACGTGCGGCTGACGGGATTCCAGCCGCACCTGCACAACCGCGGCAAGCGGCAGTGCATCGCGGCGATCTACCCCGACGGCCTGGTCGAGACGCTGAGCTGCGCCAACTGGGACTTCGGCTGGCACATCGTCTACAACTACGCGGACGACGTGCAGCCGCTGCTGCCGCAGGGCACCATCCTGCACACCACCACCTGGCACGACAACTCGCGGTCCAACCGCTGGAACCCCGATCCGCGCAACTGGACCGGCTACGGATCGCGGTCGAGCGACGACATGAGCTTCACCTGGACGAGCTGGTACGAGCTGGACGACGACGAGTTCGCCGCGGCGGTCGAGGAGCGCCGGGCGCTTGCGGCGAACAACAATCAGTAGCGCCGCGACAGGGGGAAGCACGATGGCGAGCAGGACTCGAGCAGGCATGACCGCGGCGGCGCTGTCTCTCGCGACGGCGCTGCTCCTCACGATCGGGACCGCCGCCCCGGCGGGCGCCCAGGTGCGCTGGGACCGGGGCCAGAACGTCGCGCCCGTGTTCGAGGGCTGGGAGCGGAACGCCGACGGGACCTTCAACATGGTCTTCGGCTACATGAACCGCAACTACGAGGAGACGCCGCACATCCCGGTCGGCGAGAACAACTTCTTCGAGCCGGGCCCCGCGGACCGCGGCCAGCCGTCGCACTTCTACGTGCGGCGGCAGCAGTTCGTCTTCAAGGTGCAGGTGCCGGCCGACTGGGGCGAGAAGGACCTCGTCTGGACCCTGACCCACCAGGGGCGCACCGACACGGCCTACGCGTCGCTGTGGCCGGTCTGGGAGCTGGACGTCGGGGTGTTCAGCAAGAACCGGGGCATGGGCACGCCGACCGGCGCGCTCTACGACAACCAGCACCCGGCGGTCGCGCTGTCGGGCGCGCACGACCTGACGGTCACGCTGCCGGACACCCTCACCCTGACCACCGCGGTCACCGACGACGGCGTGCCCGGACCCCGTGCGCGCCGGAAGCCGCCGTCCGACCCGCGGCTGGCGGCGTTCCAGCGCCAGCGGGCGAGCAGGCCGAGCCCCAACAACCAGGCGGTCGTCAGCGCGCGCGCGGCGGCGAGGACCGGCCTCGCGGTGACGTGGACGCAGTACCGGGGGCCGGGGACCGTGACGTTCGATCCGATGAGCATCCCGGTCGAAGGCGGCCGCGGCGGCGAGACGGTCACGACGGCGGCGTTCGACAGCCCGGGCACCTACGTGCTGCGCGCCTACGCCGACGACTCCGTCCTGACGACGCCGCTCGACGTGACGGTCACCGTGGAGCCCGAGCCCGCTCCTCGGCGCGCGCGCCGCTGAGGCCGAGCGCCATCGGGTAGTTGCCCTCGTGGCAGGCGTACTCGTACAGCGGGCTCGCCGTGCGCCGCATCGGAATCGCCGCGGTCCAGGGGCGCGTGTACACGGTCGGATCGGTGACGGTGAAGCGGTAGTCGATCGTGTCGGCGTCGAGCGGGGTGAAGCGTTCGACCAGGTGCAGGTTGCGGCCGGTCGAGAACGCGGTGAAGACCAGGATGTGCGCCCGCTGCTCGGCCTTGGGCGTGAAGTTGGTCGTCTCGACGACCAGCGTGTCGCCCTCCCAGCGGCCGCGCGAGTCGCCCAGCCACTGGCGGATCCGTGACGGCGCGTGCGGGCGCCCGTCCAGCGGGATGACGCGCGCGTCGTGGATCATCTCGACCTGCACCACGACGTGGTCGGGGGTCTGCAGAATCAGGTAGTTGTGGTTGTAGAACCCCGGAATCATGGCGCCGGGCAGGCCGCGGGTGATGCACCGCTCGTACATGTTGGTGTCTTCCCACGAGGCGTGCAGCCCCTGCCAGCGCGCCTCGAACGCGTCGTGCCGGGCCTGCGCGCGGGGCGTCAGGGGCGGCAGCCGCCCGTCGGGCGGGTCGACGATGAGCGACGTCTGGCGGATCAGCCCGCCGCGCTCCATGTAGACCTCGTAGATGTGTCTGAACCGGATGCGGTCGAAGTACTCCGGATCCCGCGCCGCGCGCTCCTCCTCCGTCAGGAGCGCCGTGTCCCGCAGGTCTGCCGGTCGTTCCAGCGGCGTCGTGGTGGCGTTCGTCCACTGTCCCCGCAGGTCCGGATCCCCCCACGGCGTGCGCGGCACGGACGCGCCGCGCGGCGACTGGGCGCCGGCGATCAGCGGCAGGACGACGAACAGGCTCACGGCGGCGACGTTCCGAATGGACATCGGGCCCCCCTCTCCCCTTGCGCCAGCCCGGCCCGCCAATCGTCGCCTGCGGCTCCTGCCGGCGCCCGACCAATCCTACCGGAGTCCGCGCCGTTCCACGACGCCGACTCGTGCCACCTCCACGGCGCCTGTCAACGACCCGCCCGGACGCGCCGCGGCCGCGGGTTTGCGTGGTAGAGTTCGGCAGGGGGAATCTGCAAGATGAGGATGATGCGGCTCGTCGTCACGGGATTCGCGCTGGCCGGGATGCTGGCGGGCGCCGCGCCGGCGGGCGCGCAGGTCGGGTCGCAGCAGGTGACGTTCACGCGGGACATCGCCCCGATTCTGCAGCGCTCGTGCGAGAACTGCCACCGCCCGGGCGGCGGCGCGCCGATGTCGCTGGTCTCGTACGAGGACGTGCGGCCGTGGGCGCGGGCCATCAGGAGCCGCACCGCGGCGCGCGAGATGCCGCCCTGGTTCATCGACAAGAACATCGGCATCCAGGCGTTCAAGGACGACCCGTCGCTGAGCGACGCGGAGGTCGCCACGATTGCGGCCTGGGTGGACGGCGGCGCCCGGCGGGGCGATCCGGCCGACATGCCGCCGCCGCGCGAGTGGCCCGCCGGCGACCAGTGGAGCATCGGCGAGCCGGACCTGGTGGTCTCGTCGCCGCTGATGACGGTCGAGGCCGTGGCCCCCGACTGGTACGGGATGATCAACCCGCCCGTGCCGACGGGGCTGACCACGGACCGCTGGGTCAAGGCGGTCGAGATCAGGGAAGTGCTCTTCGACGAGGACGGCCTCGAGCTGGCGTCCACGTCCGAGGCGGGTGGCGGATCCGACGCCGGCCGGGCCGATCTGAACCTCTTCGTCGTGCACCACGCGGTCATCATGGCGGCGGTGGACAACGGCGAGCAGGACCGGCATCCGAACCGCCAGCCGGACCCCGACGCCGGCGTCGGCACGCCGGACGGCCTGTTCGGCATCATCCACGAGCTCGGGCAGAACGCCACGGTCTTTCCCGACTACGTGGGCGTGAAGCTGCCCGCCGAGTCGGTGCTCGCGTACTCGAACATGCACCTGCACTCGATCGGCACGAAGGTGCGGGCGCGCGTCGACACCGCGTTCCGGCTCCACCCCGAGGGCTACGAGCCGAAGTACCTGCAGACCACGGCCACGCAGGCCGGCGGCTACGAGATGGAGCTCGACATTCCGGCGGGCGAGAGCAACATCCTGCGCGACGGCTTCTACCGCCTGACGCGGCCGGCCATCATGATGACGTTCGAGCCGCACCTGCACTCGAGCGGCACGCGCATGTGCCTCGAGGCGCTCTACCCGAACAACGCGCGCGAGATGCTCAACTGCGCCGGCTACAACCACAACTGGGTGAAGGTCTACGTCTACGAGGACGAGGCGGCGCCGCTGCTGCCGGCCGGCACCGTCCTGCACCTGCTGGCCTGGTTCGACAACTCCCCGAGCAACTCGCGCGTCTCCGACCCGCGCAACTGGAAGGGCTGGGGCAACCGCTCGATCGACGACATGTTCTTCCACCTGCCGCGGATGGTGTACCTGACCGAGGAGCAGTTCGAGGCCGAGGTCGCCGCGCGCGGCGGCGCGCAGCCCTTCGCCACGGCGCAGGACCAGCAGTAGCCGCGGCGCCGAACCACTCGGGGAGCGACACGGAGCCATGACAGGACATCGAGCAGGGCGGCGGATCGTGGCGGCGGCGGCTGTCCTCTGCGTCGCGGCGGCGGGCCTGAGCGCCCTGGCGGCCGCCGGCAGTCAGACCATCCTCTACTCGCGGGGCCAGAACGTCGCCCCTGCGTTCGAGGGCTGGGAGCGGAACCCCGACGGGACGTTCAGCCTGTGGTTCGGCTACATGAACCGCAACATGGACGAGAAGCTGCACATCCCGGTCGGCCCGGACAACTGGGTCGAGCCGGGCGACGTGGACGGCGGGCAGCCGACCTGGTTCCAGCCCCGGCGCAACCGCTACGTGTTCCGGGTGATCGTGCCGGCGGACTTCGGCGACCGGGAAGTCGTGTGGAACGTGACCGCCCACGGCAAGACCGACAGCGCCTACGGCAGCCTGCGGGTCGACTACGTGGTCGACAAGCTGATGAAGATGATGGACATCGGCGGCGTCGGCGTCGCGGAGTCCGAGCTGGCCAACATGGCGCCGGTCGTGCGGGTCGAGGGCGCCGCCGAGCGGACGGTCCGCGTGGGCGAGCCGCTCGCCCTGCAGGCAATCGCGAGCGACGACGGCATCCCGCCCCGGATGCCGTCCATGCGCTGGCCGCCGGTCAAGCACAACGCCTGGGGGCTGCGCGTATCCTGGTACGTCTACCGCGGCGACGGAGCGCAGGTGGCCTTCGAGCCGGAGCAGGTCAAGGTCTACCCGGACTACCGGGGCAACTCACCCTGGACGCCGGGGTGGATGCCGCCCCTGCCGCCGGCGGACGGCCGGTTCCCGGTCACCGCGACGTTCCATGCGCCGGGCACGTACGTCCTGCGCGTGATGGCGCACGACGGGGGCTCCATCAGCAACGAGCCGGTGACGGTCAACGTCACGGCCGACTAGAAGTTGCAGGCTGCAACGACGCTGGCGACGGTCGTCCTGGTTGCGGTCGCGGCCGGCGTCTGGCTGCCGGGGCCGGGTGCCGGCGCCACGGCCCAGGCGCCCGCCTATACGGCGCCCCGCTTCGTCGACGGCAACCCGGACCTGAACGGCATCTGGCAGGCCCTGGGCACGGCGCACTGGGATCTGGAAGCCCATCACGCGCGCCCGGGTCCGCCGCAGTTCGGAGCCCTGTTCGCCGAGCCCGGCGGCCTCAGCTACGTCGACGGGGGCACGATCCCGTACCAGCCCTGGGCCGCGGCCCGGAAGCGCGAGAACTTCGCGCAGCGCTGGACGCTCGACCCCGAGGCCAGGTGCTACATGCCCGGGGTGCCGCGCGCGACCTACATGCCGTTCCCGTTCCACATCGTGCAGAGCACGAACAAGATCCTGATCGTCTACGAGTTCGCCGGCGCCCAACGGACCCTCCACCTGGACGAGGTGCCGGCCAGCTACCCTATCGACACCTGGATGGGTCATTCCCGCGGCCGCTGGGAGGGCGACACGCTCGTGGTCGAGGTCAACAGCTTCAACGATCAGACATGGTTCGACCGGGCCGGCAATTTTCACGGCAACGCACTGCGCGTGGTCGAGCGCTACACGCCCGCCGGCCCCGACCGCATCGACTACGAGGCCACCATCGAGGATCCCGAGGTGTTCACCCGGCCCTGGACCCTGGGCCTGCCGCTCTACCGGCGCCAGGAGACGCACGCGCAACTGCTGGAGTTCAAGTGCGTCGAGTTCTCCGAGGAGCTGCTCTACGGACACCTGCGCGCCGATCCGGGCAGGTGACCGCGCGCGGGAGGTACGGCATGAGGCATCGATTGTCGGCGCACGTGACGTCGGTCGCGGCGGCGGTTGCCCTGGCGGCGCCGGCCGTCGTGCTCGTGGCGGAGCCGGCCCGCGCCCAGGCCGCCGCGCCGCAGGCGGCGGACGACTGGACGCCGCCGCGCACGCTGTGGGGCGATCCGGACCTGCAGGGGCTGTGGACGAACATGCGCGAGGCCCAGACGCCGCTCGAGCGTCCGGACGCCCTGGCGGAGCGCGGCATCACCGACCCGGGCAACCCCGAGGTGCTGGCGGAGCAGCAGGCGCTCATCGACGACCCCGCGGCGCGGCAGGCGTTCGAGGCGCAGATCGACGCCGCGGGCGGCGATGGCACCGGCGCCGGTCCGGTGCACTGGTACGAGAACCTGGCGCCGGAGCGGAGCCGCCTGTGGTTCGTCGTGGATCCGCCGGACGGCAGGGTTCCGCCGCTGACGCCGGAAGCCCAGCGGCGCGCGGCGGCGCGGGCCGAGGCCCGGGCCGGCCTCGGCGACGACGAGCCCCGGCCGGGCCGCTGGGTCGAGGACCTCAGCCCGCTGGTGCGCTGCATCACGCGCGGCCTCCCGGCCGTCTACATCCCGGGGGCGTACAACAACAACTACCAGATCGTGCAGAGCCCCGGGTACGTCACGATCCTCTACGAGTGGATGCACGAGACGCGCATCATCCCGCTCGACGACCGCCCGCACCTGCCCGCGCACGTGCGCCAGTGGATCGGCGATCCGCGCGGCCGGTGGGAGGGAGACACCCTGGTCGTCGAGACGACCAACTTCACGAGCAAGACCGAGTATCTGGCCGGCTTCTCCAGCCGCGAGGTGCTCGAGCTCGCCGGCGCGGACGGCGAGCCGCCCTACGGAGCGGACGAGAACCTGCGCCTGATCGAGCGCTTCACGCCGGTGGGCCCGAACACCATCGACTGGCGCGTGACCGTCGAGAATCCCGCCAACTGGGAGCGGCCCTGGACCTTCGCGATGCCCCTGACCCGCGACGACGCGCAGCCCTGGGTCTTCGAGTACGCCTGCCACGAGGGCAACTACGGCATCGCCAACATCCTCAGCGGCGCCCGGGCCCGCGAGCGGGCGGCGCGGGAAGCCGGCGAGGAGCCGTAGAACCACTTACCCGACGTCGAGGAGAAAGCGCCACGCGGGCACCACGTCGATGCGGCCCGCGTCGACCGGAATGGTCTCTTCGTCTCCGCGGGTCACGATCGTCCCCGCGCGCAGTCCCAACTCGGCCATCGTGCGATCGAGCGCCCGCACCTCCCGCTGGCGCGTTCGCGGTTCCGCCAGCGACTCGCAGACCTGGACCAGCATGCGCGAGCCGTCAGGCATCCGCGCCACGAAGTCCACCTCACGTCCGTGCGGACCCTTGACGTAGCGAATCTCCGGCGTGGCGCGCCGCAGCGCCATGAACACCAGGTTCTCGAGCAGGTGGCCGGCGTTGACCAGGATGCCCGAGCCGACCGACCTGGCGAGCGCGTGGTCGACGCAGTAGATCTTCTTCGGATTCGCGTTGGCGCGGGTCAGGGACGCGTCGAAGACGCGCACCGTGAACAGGAAGAAGGCATCCTCGAACCACCCCACGTAGTCCGAGACCGCGGACTTGGGCGCCCGGTGCCCGAGCGACTGCAGATAGCCGGTCAGCCGATTGACGGAATACAGCGACGCGACGTTGTCGACCAGTCGGTGAGCCAGGTCCGCTACCGCACGGGGATGCGCGACGTCGTGCCGCTCCACCAGGTCGCGAAACAGCATCGCGCCCCAGTACTCCTGGTGGATCCGGATGCGCAGCGCGCGATCGAGTCCCGCGACCTCCGGGAACCCGCCCCGCTCCCAGTACTCCTCGAACGCCTTGCGCACCAGCAGGCGCCGGCGCGTCGACAGCGGCCCCTCGGCGTCGATGCCCCTGAAGTCGAGGAACTCCCGGAACGAGAAGGGGAAAATCTCCCACGACAGCGCCCGGCCGCGCATCTGGGTCGCGATCTCCCGCGACAGCATCCGCGCCGACGATCCCGTGATGTACACCTCGCACTTCTCCGTGCGCATCAGGCGGTCGACGAACGGCTCCCAGTCGGGAACCACCTGGATCTCGTCGAAGAAGCAATAGACCGTCTCGGTGTTCTTCTTCTCCGGGCAGAGGGAGAAGTAGGCGTCCGCCACGACGCCGAGCCCCTCGCGCTGCAGATGACGAAGGCGGTCGTCGAAGAAGTTCAGGTAGAGAATGTTGTCGCGCGGCACGCCGCGGTCGAGCAGCTTCCGCACGCGCTGGAACAGGAATGTCGATTTGCCGGCGCGGCGCGGACCGATGCAGACGGCGGCCTTGCCCGGCACAGGCGTCACGTTCATGCGGCGAGGGACGCCGGTCGGCAACTCTGCCTCGCGGAAGTCCAGAATGATGTCGCGCAGGGAATCCGGCATCCCTTCTGGACTCCATTGTTACCGAAACATCACGTAACTGGCAATATTTCTTACCATTTATCAGACAGATCGGTAAGACCTGTCGCCGTGAACGACGACTGAGACTCGCTTCATCCGCGCATGGCGCGGAGCTGGGGGGCGACATCGGCAATCGCGCGCAGGGCGAAGGCGCGCCGCGCCCGCCCGGCGGCGCGCAGCGTGCAGGGTGCGCGGCCCGAACGGCCGCCGCGCCCGGCCCGGCCAGCACGGCGACGGCGAGCGCTGCGAGCGTGCGGCGCATTGGCACCGCTTGCGTTTCCCTTCAGCGCGCCCAGTACGGCAGCGGCTGCCGCGTCACTGACTCGAGCACGACCGGCGCCGCGGCGTAGTCATCCAGCGCCACCAGGCTGCGGTTCGTGTCGATGGCGATCTCCGCCGCCGCGGACAGCTTGCCCTCGCCCTCGTTCATGTGGTCGATGCGCAGCTCGATCACGGTGAAGGGCCGGGTGGGCGCATCGGCAGGCGCGCGGTCAGGCATCCACGCCGCGCGGCCGAAGGTTCCGACGCGCCGGCCCGTGACGAACGTGAGGTTCTCGCCCCCACCCGCCAGGGGCACGCGGCGCGCGTACTTGAGCGAGTAGCCGACGCTGCTGCTGCCGAGCCACAGGTGGCCGAGGCTGGGAAGCTCGAGCAGGTCGGCGAGCTCGCCGTCCGTGCCCCCGGCCTCCGCCGCGGGGCTCGTCAGCACGTCCACCACCGCCACCCGGTCGGCCTCGGTGGACCACCGCAGGACGCTGAAGCGGAGGTCCTCCTCGGCCGGGTCGATGTTCACCGTCGTGGCGGTGAACGTCTCCGGCACGGGGACCTCCTGGGCGGCCGCCGGCTGCGCGGCCACGGCAACCGCGGCCACGACGAACGGCAGGCATCCGAGTACGGACTGGAGATAGGAAGTTGACTTCATCGTCAGGTTGCTGACCACGGTTCGCTCTCCTTTCTGTGTCGCCGGAGGGCCGGTCCGCGACGGCCGCCGCGCACGGCTCCCGGGGAGCCGCCGCAGGCAGCGCCACCGGTGCGCTCGCTCCGCCGCGACCACGCTTCGCTGATTCGATTCGCGTCGGCGCCAGATTCTACGCCAGGAACAGCCCGTCCAGGGTGCCCGTCCCGTCGCCGAACTGCTCGACGGGCACGCCCAGCTTGTCCATCAGGGTCAGGTGCAGGTTCGCCAGCGGCGTCTCGGCCGGGAAGACGAGGTGCCGCCCGCCCGCGAGCCGGCCCGCGCCGCCGCCCACCAGCAGCAGGTTCAGGTCGTCGTACGAGTGCGCGTTGCCGTCGCGCAGCGACGCGCCGTACAGGATCATCACGTTGTCGAGCAGCGAGCCGTCGCCGTCCGGCGTCGACCGCAGGCGCTCGACGAACTCGGCGAACAGCGACACGTGGTACTGGTTGATCCGCGCGATCTTCGCGCGCAGCTCCGGATCGTTCCGGTGATGCGAGATCGGATGGTGCGCATCGGGCACGCCAATCTGCGGGTACGTCATCCCGCTCTGCTCGCGGCCGACCATGAACGAGAACACCCGCGTGAGGTCGGTCTGGAAGGCGAGCAACTGCAGATCGTACATCAGTCGCGCGTGCGCTTCGAACGAGACCGGAATGCCCGACGGCGAGTCGACGACCGGCAGCTCCCGGTCGGCCTGCGCCTCGGCCGTCTGGATGCGGCGCTCCACGTCCCGCACCGCCTCCAGGTACTCGCCGATCTTGACGTTGTCGCCGGCGCCGACCTCCCGCCGCAGGTCGCGCACCTTCTGCAGCACGGAATCGAGAATGCTCCGCTGCGCGCGGATGCGGGCCAGCCGCACGGCCGGGTTGGTGCTCCCGACATCGCCGAAGAGCCGCTCGAAGACCACGCGCGGATTGGTCTCGCGCGGCATCGGCGTCGTGGTGTTGCGCCACGAGATGTTCAGGTAGGCGCAACTGTAGCCGGTGTCGCACGTGCTCACGCCGTTGACCGTATCGACCCCTTCCAGCGACAGCTCGAGGGACGCGAGCTGGGTCTCGCGGCCGAGCGACGTCGCCACGAGCTGGTCCATGGACACGCCGAGCTCGAGCGACGACCCGGTCGTGCGCTTGGCGTGCACGCCGGTCAGGAACGCGGCCGCGGGGCGGGAGTGCTGCCCGGCGAGCTCGCCCGGCCCCGGCCGGGCGGCCGTGTTCTCGAGTCCGCTGACGACCAGCAGGCGCTCCCGGAACGGCTCGAGGGGCTTGAGCGTCGGGGTGAACTCGAACGCGGCGCCGGCCGCGGCCGGCCGCCACTGCGCCTCCTCGATGCCGTTCGGCACGTAGACCACGCCCAGGCGGCGCAGCGGGCGGGCGGGCGTCCGGCCCAGCGCGCTCAGGGCCGGCACCATGCCGTCGAGCAGCGGCAGCGCCAGCGTCGCGCCGACGCCGCGCAGGACCGTGCGGCGGGGAACAGCCTTCTTGGTGATGATCATGCTTCCGGTCTCCGCGCCTGGAACGGCGCACTCCCCACGATGCCCAGGATCAGGGACGACCAGCGGTTGCCGCCGGCTGCGGTCTCGCGCAGGATGCGGCGAACCGTCGGCATATCGTAATACTCTACCGGTCGCCCCAGCGCGTACATCAGCAGCCTTTCCGCCACCGTCGCCACGAACTCGTCCTGACGCTCCAGCAGCAGCGCCCGCAGCCCCGCCGGGCCGCTGAACGCGGCGCCGCCCGGCAGCGCTCCGCTCGCATCGATGCGGGCGCCCGGCTCGGGCGCGCCCGCCGGCGGCTGCTCCAGCACGCCGGTCATGTCGACGCTGCGCCACCTGCCGATCGCGTCGAAGTTCTCGAGCGCGAAGCCGATGGGGTCCATCGCGTTGTGGCAGCCGGCGCAGGCGGGGCTCTGGCGGTGCAGGCGGAGCTGCTCGCGCACCGACCGCGGCTGCCCGTCGGCCCCCCGCTCCTCCAGCGCCGGCACGTCGGGCGGCGGGGGCGGGGGCGGCGCGCTGAGGATGTTCTCGAGCACCCACTTGCCGCGCAGCACCGGCGACGTGCGGTTCGGATACGAGGTCAGCGTCAGGATGCTCCCCTGCGCCAGCAGCCCGGCGCGGCCGTCGTGCTCGACCGCCACGCGGCGGAAGTGGCTGCCGTAGACGCCCGGCATGCCGTAGTGCCGGGCCAGGCGCTCGTTGACGAAGGTATGGTCCGCCCGCAGCAGGTCGACGACGCTGCGGTCCTCGCGGAGCTGGCTCTCCAGGAAGAGCTCCGTCTCCCGCCGCAGGGCGCGCCGCAGGTTCTCGTCGAACTCGGGAAAGATCGTCGGGTCGGGCGACGCGTTCCGCAACTGGCGGAGCTGCAGCCACTGCGCGGCGAAGTTGCGCACGAGGGCCGCCGAGCGCGAATCGGCGAGCATGCGCCGCACCTGCCGCTCCAGGACCGTGCGCTCGCCGAGCCGGCCGGCGGCGGCGACGTCGAGCAGCTCGTCGTCCGGAATGCTGCTCCACAGGAAGAACGAGAGGCGCGACGCCAGCTCGACGTCGCCGATGCGGTCCCGCCCGGCGTCGCCCGCGTCGCGCTCGATGCGGAACAGGAACTCCGGATCGACGAGCATCCGCTCCAGCGCGGCCTGGATGCCGCCGTCGAAGCCGCCGGCCTGCCGCCCGCCGGCGTAGAACGCCAGCAGCGTCTCGACGTCCCGGTCCGTCACCGGACGGCGGTAGGCGCGGCGCGCCAGCCGGGCGAGGATCCTTTCGGCGCAGCGGGCCTCGTCGGCCGCGTCGCCGCCCGCCGGACGGCAGGTGAAGATCCGCTGCCGCGCCGCCGTCCCCTGCGGCGGCGCGCCGCTGAACGGCCCGTCGATCTCGACGCTGCGCACGGCCGGGTTGCCGTCCATCATCTCGTCGGTGCTGGCCCCGAAGGTGGCCAGCATCCGCGGCGGCTGCAGCACGCCCTCGGCCACGGCCGGGCGCTTCACGAACGACACGCCGACGACCCGCTGGCCCGCCGTCACCGGCACGCGCGCCACGAGGTTGTCGTCGGCGTGGTGCGAGTACGTCTCCCAGGCCCGATCGCCCCGCGTGTTGCCGGTATGGCTGGCCGGCGGCTTCGGCCCCTCGTGCTCGCCGCCCACCGAGAAGCGCTTGACCAGAGCGCCGTCCACCCGCACGTCGAGCTCGTGCGCCACGGTGCCGAGGCCGCGGATGACGTCGTAGAAGCTCCGCTGCAGGCGGATCCGGATCGAGTACTCCCCGTCGACCGGGAAGTAGTGCCGGATGGCGACGCCGCCGCGGGAGCCGAACGGCAGGTCCTCGCTGACCTGGTCGTCCTGCACCAGCGCCTCCGGCACGCGGTAGATCTCGGCGGCCGTCGCGACGGCCGGATCGCCGACCGCGAGCTGGCTGATGCGGCGCGCGGCGAACAGGTAGCGCTCCATCAGCGTCGGCGAGACGGACAGCACGTCCGCGATGTTGTCGAAGCCTTCGTCGTCGTCGTCGGGCGGCAGCAGCAGCTCGGTGTCGACCTCGACGCCGAGCAGGTCGCGCACCGCGTTGCCGTACTCGACCCGGTTGAGGCGATGGACGGCGAAGCGGCGCGGCGCGGGCGTCAGCCCCGGCGCGGCGCGGTCGAGCGCCGCCTCCAGCCACGCGGTCAGGGCGGCGTACCCCGCCGCGTCCGGACGCGGCCGGCCGGCCGGCGGCATCGCCCCGGCCCGCAGCTTCCGCACCACCCGCTCCCAGCGCTCGGCGTCGTCGCCCACGCGGTCCAGATCCAGCTCGCTGAGCACCAGGCCGGCCGTGCGCAGCCGCTCGTCGTGGCAGGCGAAGCAGTAGCGCTCGAGGAGCGCGCGGTGCGGCGCCGACGATTCGCCGGCGTCCTGCGCCCGGGCGGCAGCCGGTGCGGGGCCCCCGAGCCCGAGCAGCGCGAGCGCGGCCCAGGCGGCGGCTGTGCGCGGCAGCGACATGGTCCGAGTCACCGTCGGGTCATCCTCCGAAATCGGTCACGCAGCGGACGACGCGCTCGCCCTCGTGGCACAGCTCGGGCAGGCGGCCCTGCCGGTTCCTGGCCTGCATGTCGCCGCCGCGCGCGACGAGAAAGTCGACCACGCCCCCGAACCCCTTGAACGTCGCCGCGTGCAGCGCCGTGTCCCCCGCGGCGTTGGCGGCGTTCACGTACGCGCGATCGAGGCGCCGCGCCGCGCCGGCGCCCAGCTCGAAGGCCAGCTCGACGACGTCCAGCGTGCGGGCCTCGTTCGCGTGCAGCGCGTCGACCACCTCGTTCGGCACCGCCCGGTCGCGGCGGTCCTCCATGTTCCAGCCCCAGGTCAGCCCCGCGGCCACCATCAGCGGCGTCGTGCCGTCGTTCGTGGGCAGCAGCGGATCGGCCCCGTGCTCGACGAGGAGCCGCATGATCTCCGGCTCGGCGTACTTGGCGGCCAGCAGGAAGGGCGTGGCGCCCGCCAGATACGCGCTCAGCACCCACTGGTTGGTATCGCGCGGCACGCGCGTGCCCTTCGTCAGGCGCGCGTTCGGATCGGCCCCGTGGGCGAGCAGCGCCTCGATCATGCCCAGGTCGCCGCGCAGCACGGCGGCGTGCAGCGCCGTGTAGCCCACCTCGGCGGCCGTCACGTCCGCGCCGCGCTCGAGCAGAAAGTCCACGAGGGCGGCATGCCCGCTGTGCGTCGCCAGCACCAGGACGCTGATGCCGTCGGCCGCCGCGTCGTTCACGTCCGCGCCGGCGGCGAGCAGCAGCCGGGCGGACTCGACGTCGCCGTGGCGGGCCGCGAACAGCAGGGGCGTGAAGCCGCCCAGCGGCATGTCGACCACCTCGTTGCGGGAGACCCGGCTCGCATAGGCGTTGGTCGGCACGCGGAGATGGGTGACGATGGAGCGGGCGTGCACGTCGGCGCCGTGGGCGAGCAGCACCCGCACGACGTCGGGGTGCCGGTGCGCGGCAGCCCACATCAGCGCGGTCTGCTCCCGCGTCCGCTCGCGGGCGTTGACGCCGGTCGCGCCGTGATCGAGCAAAGCCGCCACCGCGTCGGCGTCGCCGCCGCGGGCGCAGGTCATGAGCGCGGTCTCGCCCATCGCCGTCGCCGCATCGGGATCGGCGCCGGCGGCGAGCAACCGCCGGACCAGCGCCGCGTCGCCGTTCGTGCAGGCCAGCGCCAGCGGCGTGACGCCGTGATCGTTGGCCGCGCCCGGGTCGGCCCCGGCGCGGAGCAGCACGTCGGTGGTCTCGGCATCCTGCCGGAGGACCGCCCAGTGGAGCGCCGTCGCGCCGTCGCCCCAGCGCTCGGCGACGTCGGCGCCCGCGGCGAGGAGCCGGCGCACCTCGGCGGCGTCGCGGCCCTTGACCGCCTCGATCAGCGGGACCGAGCCGGCCGCGGCCAGGACCGCCGACGACAGCAGCCAGATCGCCGACCATGCCGCCAGGTGCCGCACTTCAAGCCTCCACGGACAGGGTGACCGCGCCCCTTATGGTGCCCCCGGAGCGCGCCCTCCGTCAATCCTTAGATTGGGGAACGGGAGCGCAGCGAGCCTCCCTCCAACATGCAGCTCTTGGCCAGGCGCGTTGACGGCCGGTGGACCGCCGATGTCTACTGACTGGCCACGCCATGGAAGCTTCGCTTGCAGACAAGGTGCTCGGGGCGATCCACCACGCCAAGGAGCTGTATCACCGTCTCGTCCTCGCGGTCGCACCGAGTGGATCCGGCAAGACCGAGGCGCTACGGGACGTTGCGGAGCGTACGGATGCGCGCCTCATCAATCTCAACCTGGAGCTGTCAAGCCGGATGCTCGACCTGACCGAACGCGAGCGGACGCTGCGGTTGCCCGACCTCCTCAACGAGGTCGTGGGCAAGGACGAGCCGCTGGTGCTGCTCGACAACATCGAGATCCTGTTCGACGCGCAGCTCAGGCAGGATCCGCTACGGTTGTTGCAGGGTGTGTCGCGGAACCGTACCATCGTCGCGGCCTGGAACGGGGCGCTGGAGCACGGCTACCTGTCCTATGCGACGCCGGAACACCCGGAATTCCGGCGGTACTCCCGGGATGACCGCGGTGACGTGGTGATCGTTGGCCCGGGCGCCGTGAACCAATGAGATTGGGTATCGTCACCGCGCTGGAACTCGAATGAAATACGGCGACCTGATTCAGTTCGAGCCGATCGAGACGGTGGTGCAGCTTCGGGACGCCGACCAGGAGTCGGCTGCGAGGCAGCTCGTGTCCACCTACGTCGTGAGCACGGAGATGGCAGAGAGACTCGCGGCAGTGGTGATCCCGCAGATCCAGATCGACCAGGCCGCCGACAACAAGGGCTTCCTCGTCGTCGGGAACTACGGCACGGGCAAGTCCCACCTGATGTCGGTCATCTCTGCGATCGCCGAGCGCGCCGATCTCGTCGACGCGGTCAGCCCACTCGTCTCCGACGCCGCGCGCCGCATAGCCGGCCGGTTCAAGGTGGCCCGCACCGAGCTCGGCGCCACGACGATGGACTTCCGCGAGTTCGTCTGCTCCCAGCTTGAGGAGGCGCTGGTCGGGTGGGGTATCGACTACCGCTTCCCGGCCAGGGACACGATCCCGAATCACAAGGGCGCCTTCGAAGACATGATGTCGGCGTTCCACGCGCGGTACCCCGACCAGGGGTTGCTGTTCGTGGTGGACGAGCTGCTCGACTACCTCAAGAGCCGCAGGGATCAGGAGCTGGTGCTCGATCTGAACTTTCTCCGCGAGGTGGGCGAGGTCTGCAAGGATCTACGGTTCCGCTTCGTCGCCGGCCTGCAGGAGGCCATCTTCGACAGTCCCCGGTTCGCCCACGTGGCCGAGAGTCTGCGCCGCGTGAAGGACCGCTTCGAGCAGATCCGCATCGCGCGGACCGACGTCAAGCACGTGGTGGCCGAGCGTCTCCTGAAGAAGACGGCCGAGCAGCAGGCACGAATCCAGGCCTACCTCCAGCCGTTCACCCGGTTCTACGGCAACATGAACGAGCGGCTGGACGAGTTCGTGCGGCTGTTCCCGATCCACCCCGATTTCATCGATACCTTTGAGCGGATCGCGGTGATCGAGAAGCGCGAGGTGCTGAAGACCCTCTCGCTGGCCATGAACCGGATCATCGACGACGAGCCACCGGCCGGCAGTCCCGGCCTGATCGCCTACGATGCGTACTGGGACGCGTTGCGAGAGAACCCGTCGTTCCGCGCCGTGCCGGAGATCAAGGCGGTCATCGACTGCAGCCAGGTGCTGGAGTCCCGCATCTCCCGGGCGTTCACACGGCCGACGTACAGCCCGATGGCGCTGAGGATCATCCACGCACTGTCCGTTCACCGGCTCACGCACAACGACATCCACGCGCCGCTCGGGGCCACGCCGGACGAGCTCCGCGACACGCTGTGCCTCTACCAGCCGGGCATCGAAGGGCTGGGGGGCGAGCCGGCCGACGACCTCCTCTCGCAGGTCGAGACCGTCCTGCGCGAAATCCACAGGACCGTGAGCGGGCAGTTCATATCGTCCAATGCGGACAACCGCCAGTACTATCTCGACCTCCAGAAGACGGACGACTACGACGCGCAGATCGAGAAGCGTGCAGAATCGCTCGACGACGCGCAGCTCGACCGCTACTACTATCAGGCGCTCGCGACCGTCCTGGAGTGCAAAGACGCAACCTACGTGACCGGCTTCAAGATTTGGGAGCACGAGCTGGAGTGGCGGGAGCGCCACGCCTCGCGGCTGGGCTACCTCTTCTTCGGCGCGCCGAACGAGCGGTCGACGGCCGTGCCGCCGCGCGACTTCTACCTCTACTTTATCCAGCCCTACGCCCCGCCGCGCTTCCGGGACGAAAAGAAGGCGGACGAGGTGTTCTTTCGGCTCACGGGACGCGACGACGCCTTCCATCAGGCCCTCAAAGGGATGCGCCGCGGCGCTCGATCTGGCCTCCCGTGCGTCCGGCCAGGCGAAGAAGGTCTACGAGACGAAGGCGTCCGGCTACCAGCACGAGTTGGGGAGGTGGCTCCGGGAGCACATGACCGCTGCGGTCGAGGTGACGCACCAGGGACGGACGAAGCCGCTCATCGGGTGGATGAAGGGCAAGCTGGGGACCGAGGGGGCGCAGGTCAACGTTTTGGACGTCGTGAATGCCGTCGGCTCCGCGGCGCTGGCCACGCGCTTCGAGGACGAGGCGCCGGGGTACCCGACGTTCCCGGCCTATTGGACCAGGGAGAGTCGTCCGCAGGCGGTGCAGGACGCGCTGCGCTGGATCGCCGGCCCGCGCAAGACGCAGCAGGGAGCCAAGGTCCTCGACGCTCTGGAGCTGCTCGACGGCGACCGGCTCGACGCGAGTCGCTCACGCTACGCGAAGCATGTCGTCGAGCTGCTGGGCAACAAGGGCGATGGACAAGTTCTCAACCGGGGCGAGCTGATCCACACGGTTCACGACGTCGAGTACATGGCGCCGGGCACGTATCGCCTGGAGCCGCACTGGGTGGTCGTCCTGCTGGCGAGCCTCGTCTACTCCGGCGATCTGGTGCTCGCCATTCCCGGCCGGATGTTCGACGCCACCGACGTCGCGGCGCTTCCCGCCACGCCGCTGACCGACCTCCTCGGCCTCAAGCACGTCGAGCGTCCGAAGTCGTGGAACATTCCCGCGCTGACGGCGCTCTTCGAGCTGCTGGAACTGACACCGGGCATGGCGCAGCTTGTGGCGCAGGGCAAGGAACAGCCGGTCCAGGAGCTGCAGAAGGCCATAGATGCGCGGGTCGAGCGGTTGGCTATCGCCCGGCAGGAACTCCAGGCCGGCTTTCAGTTCTGGGGGCGAAAGCTCCTGGATGAGCATGCCACCGACGCCCTGCGCGAGAAGCTGGACGCGGCCAAGGACTTCCTCGAATCGCTTCAAGCCTTCACGTCGCCCGGCACGCTCAAGAACTTTCCCTACGGTCGGCAGAAAGTAGAGGCGCAGCGAGTCGACCTGGACGCCCTCGAGGAGGTCGAAGCCATGCACGCGCTGGCCGCGGACTTCGCGAACGCCGCGTCGTATTTCCCCGCCGCAGAGGCAGCGCTTCCTTCAGATCACGAGTGGGTGCGGATGCTGAAGGACGCGCGTGAGGACCTCGTCGCGCAGTTCCTCGATCCAGCGAAGCGATCGGCCACGGGCTTCCGGCAGCAGGCACAGAGGAAGCTCGGCGACCTGAAGCGCGCGTACATCGACGCGTACCTGGTCCTTCACGCGCGGGCAAGGCTCGGGGTCGATGACGACACTCGCAAGGGCCGGCTTCTCAAGGATGAGCGCCTGCAACAGATGCGGAACCTGGCGACGATCGAGCTGATGCCAAGGCAGCAACTGACCGACTTCCAGCATCGTCTGGCTGCGCTCAAGAGCTGTTGGGCACTGACCGAGCAAGAACTGGACGCTGCTGCCGAGTGTCCTCACTGCGCCTTCCGGCCGTCGGCCGAGCCTGTCCAGGCTGCGGCCGGCAACGCGCTCTCCAGGCTGGACGGCGAGCTGGACGCGCTGATCTCGACCTGGACCGGTATCTTGCTGAACAACCTGGAGGATCCGACCACTCGCGACCAGTTGGAGCTGCTCGGTCCCGACCAACGCGAGCTGGTGCGGGCGTTCATCGAGTCCGGCACGCTCCCCGACGACGAGGGTCGCGACTTCATCGACGCGGTCGCGCAGGTTCTTTCCGGCCTCTCGAAGGTGGTCGTCACAGCCGAGGAACTACGTCGCGCACTTTTTCCGAGCGGATCGCCGGCAACGCCTGCCGAGCTGAAGAAGCGCTTCGGCGGCTACGTCGACGACAGGGCGAAGGGAATGGACGAGGCGAAGGTGCGGATCGTGATTGAGTAATTGCGAACTACGGACTGCCTATGCCAGTGATTCAGCCTCGCCCGCGGGTCTTCGTCAGCTCCGTCATGGAAGACTACGGCGGCTTCCGGGATGCCGCGAGTCGCGGTATCCGAGATGCCGGTTGCGAACCGGTCCGCGCCGAGGACTTTTCGGGGATGTCCCGGATGCTGTTGAACTGAAGTGAAGCGGGTGGCGACTCCTCGCCCCTGTCTGTGGTAGGACAGGGGTGGAATCAACAAGAGGAGAGCCACCCATGGCGAAGCATGACAGGCGGAAGCGTTCCAGCCAACCCCCCAGCTCGCGAACGGTCTCGATTCAGGTGCCCCTGCCGGTGCTCGGTGTGCTGAACGGTGTCCGGGAAGCGTTTCATGGCTTGTGCATCACGACCGGGCTGCAGGTCCTTGAGGCGATGATGGAGGGGGATCGAGAAGACCTGTGCGGGCCGAAGGGGCGCCATCAGGTCGAGCGACCCGCATGGCGTGGCGGGAGCGTGGCCAGTCAGGTGACGCTCGGGGGGCGCGAAGTTGCCGTGCCGCGGCTCCGTGTGCGGAGCACGGACGGCGAGCTGCCGCTGCCGAGCTTCCGGTGGGCGGCGGCCACCGACCCGCTGGACGAGCGCACGCTGGCGGCGGTCGCGGCCGGGGTGTCGACGCGGCGGTATGCGGGCACGTTGGATCCGTTGCCGGACGAGGTGACGGAGCGGGGAACGTCGCGTAGCGCGGTGTCTCGGCGGTTCGTGGCGCTGTCGGCCAAGCGCCTGGGGTCGTTTCTCAAGCGGCCGTTGGGCGAGTTGGACCTGCGGGTGGTCTGCATCGACGGCAAGGTCTTCCGGGATCACTGCATGGTGGTCGCGTTGGGGATCGACACGCAGGGCCGCAAGCACGTGCTGGGGCTTCGCGAAGGCGCCACGGAGACGGCGGCCGTCACCACCGGCCTGCTGAGCGACTTGGTGACGCGCGGTCTGCCGACGGACCGGACGTTGCTGTTCGTCATCGATGGGGCGGCGGGGCTGCGCCGGGCCATCAGCGATGTCTTCGGCTCTCGTGGCGTGGTGCAACGCTGTCAAGTACACAAGCTCCGGAACGTCATGGGCCATCTGCCCGAACGGCTGCACGCCTCGGTTGGCAAGGCGTTGCGGGACGCCTGGGAGCTGGACTCGGCGGACCGCGCGGTGCGGGTGCTGGAGCGCTTGGCGGGGTCGCTGGAGCGTGACCACCCCGGCGCGGCGGCGTCCATCCGGGAGGGCCTCGAGGAGACACTGACGGTGCAGCGGCTTGGTCTGACGGGGGCGCTCGAACGTACTCTGCGCTCTACGAACATCATCGAAAACCTGATGGGCAGCGTCGAGGACTACACGCGGCGGGTCAAGCGGTGGCGTGGCGGGCAGATGATTCAACGTTGGGTGGCGAGCGCGCTGGTGGAGGCGGAGCCGCGCTTCCGGCGGGTGCGTGGTTACCGCGACCTACGCCACCTGGTCGCTGCACTGGACGCGCTGGCCCCGCCCGACGGTGCGGTTGCTGACGCGGCGTAGAATAGACGAACTCGGCGCGGAAACAAGGAGTCCGCCACTCGCAAAGTTCAACAACGAACGGGACAATCCCAGCGCCGACGCCTTGGTGCTCCTGCTCGGCGGACGCTATGGGTTTGTCGGGCCGCCTGGGCTGGCCGCCACCGAGGAGGAATACGACGAAGCACGGCGACATCACAAGCGTATCTTCGCGTTTGTCCAGCGCGGTGTTTCACGAGAAACTCGACAGCAAGCCTTTGTCGACAAGGTGCAGGACTACGTAGATGGCCACTGGCGGAAGATGTTCGACGACCCGGAAGATCTGCGCGAGCTTGTGCGCGATGCCGTGATGGCCGCGGAGCTGGCGCAGGCGCCCGATCATCAGGTGAAAGCCGAGGCTCGCATCCGTGCAGCGCTGAACCGACGCCCACCCGAGACTAGGGACGTTGTCTGGCTGCAGACAGTCTGGACGACGTTGCGGGACGAGGAAGTTGTCGATTTTCTGGACCTGGGAGAAGGAACATTCCAGCGTAGGGTCCAACGCGTGGCGCATGAATGCGAATTGCCGCTGTTAGTCTACGAAGAATCGAAGCGACTTTCTGTAGAGACCTCGTTGCTGCGGGTCGAGCAGGGCGATTTCGACGACTGGAGCGCCGCCCGAGACCTCGTTGTCGTCGAGATCCACACGGATGGTACCCTGGTCACGGTTCAGAATGTCACGGGTACCGAGTCACGAAGCCATGACCTCGTGAATGGGCTCGACATGTACTTTCTCGATCCAGATACCGTACGGGCGCGGCTCAGCCGGGCTTGGTCCTTTGCTGCAGCTTGGTGGACGAATCTCGATCCCTACTCGCGTCACGAGCCTCTGGCCTATTCCGTTGCGCTCTACGATGTCGGGAATAGAGGATTTTCTGTATCGCCCGGCGACCGAAGAAACGTAATCTCGCTGCCACCGGAATTTCCCGAGAATCCGCTGGTCCTTCTGGAAAAGCCGCGACAGGTTTCTCGCGCCATCCTCGGTGCACCAAGCGTTGAAACCAAGCGGATCGCTACGTTACTCGAACGCCGGTTCGAGCAGCGGCCGAATCGGTGGTAGTCTCGTGCGGCGCCTTGAGTGGAACATGGTCAGGCGGCGGATCATGGTCAGTGACCATGTTGGTGGTGTGCCTGAGCGGAACATAGTCACTGACCATGTCATCCGGGGGGCCGCCAACGTGTTCAAGCGCCGGGAGGATGAAGGTGGTGGCGAAGAGTGACCCCGGCCCCAAGCTGTTCCGCGAGTCCACGACGCGCGACTCGAGACCGGTAGAGTGCCTCGGGATGACCTTCGAGTCGGACGAGGCGCGTCGGAAGCACTTTCTCAGGCGTTTGAAGGAGAAGCTGCCGCAACTCCGGCGACGGCCCGACTTTCCCGTGGGCGAAGACGAGGAAATCCTGCGGCTGTCCGATCCGCCGTACTACACGGCCTGTCCCAATCCGTTCGTGAACCAGTTCGTCGAGCACTACGGCCGGTCCTACGACCCCGACGAGCCCTATCCCGGAAAATTCGTGAGGTTATCGAATCGGTCCCAGGCAGGGCCTGATCGTCGCGCGAAGGACGTTTTCGGACGCGGCGCGTGGTAGGTGGCAGCGTGGTGCAGTGGCCGGGGCGAGGTGACGGCACGCATGAGGTGGCAAGCGCCGACAGGTCGGGCGCAGGGGCGCTGGCGAGCATCCGGGGCGCGGAGGTTGCCGTGGCGACGGCGCGCTATCCGGCGCGCGCCCCGAGCGCGAGGGCGAGGTGCCGCCAGACGTCGCGGTATGGGGTCGCTCGCGGCAGGTGCAGGACGAGCCGGCGGACGGAGCGGACGACGTGGACGCTGACCTTGAGCAACCGGTCGCGCAGCCAAGTCACCTGGGTGCGGGCGCAGGCGGTGCGGGCGGCCCTCAGCCGCAGTTCCTGCATGAGCACGTAGGCGGCGGCCGTCAGCAGGACCCGCAGCTGGTTTGCCCAGAACTTGGTGCAGCTCGTGCGGTCGATCTGCAAGCCGTCGAGCAGTTCCTTGATGCGGTTCTCGATGTCGCCGCGCCCGCAGTAGACCTTCTCGTAGATGAAGCGCGGCGTCTGGCGCAGATTGGTCACGACGAAGCGCGGGTTGTCCCGCGGCTGCCGGCCGGTGAGCTGCACGACTTCGGCCTTGATCACCACGCGGCGCTCACGAGCCCACGTGCCCGCGCGATAGCGGGTGTCGAGGTAGAAGTGCGCCGTCTTCTCGCGCAGCATGTTCTCGGTGCGGGCCGCCACCATGACGTGCTCGGCAGCCCGCAACAGCACGGCGTTCCTGGCCATCGCCACGACGTAGTCGAGCCGCGGTTCGGCATCGAGGAAGTCGAAGATCTCTGGCGTGGCGAAGCCGCCGTCGAGCCGGACGAGAAAGCGCGCCTCGGGAAACGCGGACCGCAGCAGCGCGAGCAGCCGACACAGCACGCCCAGCGTGCCGTCGGACGCCTGCGCCGTGCCGGGCCGCAGCACGGCCGCGCACAGATACTGCTCCGCCTCACGGTCGAAGCTCACAAAGGCCAGCAATGGCAGGTAGCACCAGCTGTCGTAGTAGCTGTTGAACATGGTCAGCTGCTGCGCGCCATGCGTCGGGTCGTCGGTCGGGTCGAGGTCGATCGTGATGCGTCGCACCCGCCCGCGCAGCCGGCGGCGATGCCGCTCGATGACCGACGCCGCCAACTCGCGCCCGAGCCGATAGAGCGCGACGCGGCCCGCACCGTTCTCGAACCGCGAGACCGTCGGCTGCGACGCCAGCCGACCGCCCGCCACCGGGTCGCGCCCGAGCAGCAACTTGTGGATCGGATCATCGGCGAGCCGGTCCGAATCGTTGCCGTCGGGATGGCCGCAGGCGATGCCGAACACCCGCTGGCCCACCAGGTCCTCGAGCGTGTGCCGGACCTTCTCCGGTGCCCGGCGGTCAATCAGACACCGGCCGAATGCCTTGACCAACCCGTAGACGCGCTCGGCGGCCTTGAGCAGCACGGCGCCGCCATCCGAGCTCGACTGCTCGCGGTCGAACGTGGCCACGAGCGGCTTGTCGAACAGATCGGGGAACAGAACAGACTGTGCTATCGTGGGGTCCGTCACGCAAGAGCCTCCGTCGTGCCGAAAACATCTGTCGTCAACAGCGTTTTAGCACACGGAGGCTTTTGTGTCTCTACTCAGGCCGGGCGCCTCATGAATTTTCCAGGCTATCATCGCGAGCCGTTCGCCGTCGACGTCAGCGTCGGGAAGACCGAGTCTCCTCAAATTCGTGTGGGTAGCGGTGGCTCCAGCTTGATGCCTCCGCAGCAGAGGTACAGCATCGAGATGAGCGGACGGTGTGAGTGGAAGCCGTAGGCGCGCCGTGCGATGACGCGGAGCTTGTTGTTGATGCCCTCGACGGGGCCGTTGGCCATGCGGGTGTCGAGGTAGGCGAGGATCCCCGCCGCGTGCTTCCGGATGGTCCGCGCGAGCTTGACGAACGGCGCCAGCCGTGACCGCGCCGCCCAGTCCAGCCACTGCTCGAGCAGCTCCTCGGCCTCGTCGGGTCTGGCCTGCTCGAGGATGGTCGCCAGGTACTCGTTCAACTCGTAGGCGCGGTCGAGGGCGCGGTTCTCGCGGCGCAGGGTTGCCAGCCGTTGTGCTTGGCTGGGCTTGAGGCGCGCCGGATGCTTCAGCAGCGCGTAGCGCGTCCCCTTGAGGGCTTTGGCCGCGGTCGCCCCCAGGCGGTGTTGCTCCGCCCGGCGGACGGCGTCGACCGCGTCGGCCGCCAGCCGTTCAACGTGGAACCGGTCGTAGACGACCCTGGCCTGCGGCACCCGTTCCCGCACCGCCTTGCCGTAGCTCGCCGCCAGGTCCGCCGTCACCAGCGTGATCCGGGCGCAACCGGCCGGTCCCAACAGGTCGAAGAACCTGCCCAGCGTGTCGGCGCTGCGCCCCTTCCCGGCCCAGACCACGCGCCGGCGGTCAGGGTCGACCAGGACCGTCAGATAGTGGTGCCGCTTCCGATAGCTGAACTCGTCAATGCCGATCCGCCGCAGCCCGGCCAGCCGCGTCGAATCCAGCCGCCGAGCCACCACCCGCTCGACGATGCCGCCCACCGCCGGCCACGAAATCCCCACCAGACGACTCACCGTCGTCCGGTCCGTCACCTGCGCCAGATAGGCCACCAACTCCTCGAGCGGCGCCGTGAACGCGCTGCCGTGCACTGCCCACGACACCTGCTCGACCCGAACCCCGCAGCGACCACACGATACCCGCCACGGGGCATACCGCAGCCACACCGTCGTCCGACCCCACGGCACATGGCGCCACAGCCGAGCCGGTTGCCGGTCGTAGCGTGGGGCCCGGCCGCCGCACGCGCCGCACCGCGAGCGCCGCCACGACGGCCGCGCCGATACGCGGAACATCCCGTTGCTCCCGATACGCACCTGCTCGACGTACAACTGCGTGACACCGAGCAATCGTCGTAGTAGGGTCGTCACACGCATGGGGCTGTCCTCCTCCTCATTGGTTCTCCTTTGTCATGCCAATGAGAACAGGACGCCCCTGCGTTTTCAATGATTTCCAGCGGCTCGCCGAGGGCTGACCACCCGCCGGCTCCGGTCAGCTGCGGGCCGCGATTCACGGCCCGACCAGCCCAAGCCCAATCTCCCCTTTGGACGGCCCGGACGCCCCGTCCAGGCCGGGCCGCAAGGCCCATAACTGCACTCTGAGCGTAGGGACGGACGGCGTGTCACCCGCCAGGGTCGCAGCGAAGCGGAGAACGCGCGTAGCGCGTTGACACGCCGTCCGTCACGTAGCTACCCCACCGCTCGCTGAACCCGCCGATCACTCTCACCCCGGACCCACACCTGATTGAGGAGAGCCAAAAAGAAGTAGTACATGTACGGGCTCCTAAAACTGACCCCGTTGGCGTGATACGATACCGTAGTCGTGGTCACACAACCTACTTAGCGTTGAGTCCTTAAGCAGGTACGTTTTCTTGTACTCTCCAACAAACTCTTCGAACGCATCCACTCCAATGCCGCCGGCCTCACCCCCGACACGATACATGTCGTACGCCAATTGCTCGGAAAAATTCAAACAGGAATCAATCTCGTCGTCACTCCGTGAAATACCAGCTCTTATGAGATACGAGATAATCAGCACGTCTTCGGTTAGCGGGTTCCGGGCCGAGTGTCAATATTTTGACTTGTACAATGTTTCGGATTATGGCATAACGGTGGCGTGACGGCCGCCGACGGGAAATCGCCCCCACATCGGACTGCGGAACTTCCCACCGACCTCGAACGGCTTCGCGGGGAGTTGGCACGGCGGGAGCGCGACACCGAGAACCTGCGGCGCGAGAAGGGCCGGTTGCAGCGCAAGAGCAACCGACTGCAACGCGAGAATGACCGCCTGAAGCAAGAGAACGAGCGCCTGAAACGGCAGTTGGACGAGGCACGCCGGGCAGGTCGCCGCCAAGCCGCGCCGTTCGCCAAGGACCGGCCGCAAGGTCGCGGCAGGCGTCCCGGACGGCGAGCCGGTGCGGCGTATGGCCGCCACGGCTGCCGGCCGCGCCCGGCGCAGGTCGACGAAACCCACGCGGCGCCGATTCCGAGGGAATGTCCGGACTGCGGCGGCGCGGTCGCCCTGACCCGCGAGGCGTCGCAGTATCAGGAAGACCTGCCCGTGGTGCGCCCGGTCGTGCGGCGCTTCGCCATTGAGGTCGGCCACTGCACGCGGTGTCAGCGGCGGGTGCAGGGCCGGCATGAGCTGCAGACCTCCGACGCGCTGGGGGCGGCGGGCGTGCAGCTCGGTCCCGCGGTCGTGTCGCTGGTGGTCGAGCTGCACACCGAGATGGGGGTGCCGCTGGCGAAGGTCGCGCACCTGCTGCGGACCACCTTCGGGCTGCAGGTCACCCCGGGCGGCCTCGCCCACGTGCTGCACCGGGCGGCCCGCGCCGCCGGGCCGGCCTATACGGAACTGCGCGAGCAGGTCCGCAACGCGCCCGTGGTCACGCCGGACGAGACGGGCTGGCGCGTCGGCGGCGAGCGCCACTGGCTGTGGACGTTCGTCACCCTGGAGACGACGGTCTACGCCATCTGCCCCGGCCGTGGGTTCGCCGATGCCGCCACGGTGTTGGGGACCGACTACGTCGGCGTGCTCGTGCGCGACGGATGGGCGCCGTATCGCTGCTTCGACGGCCTGCACCAGACGTGTCTGAACCACCTGCTCCAACGCTGCAAGCAGCTCCGCGAGGATCATCCGGACAGTCCCTGGGCGGGCGACGTGGCGGCGGTCCTGCGGGCCGGCCTCGACCTGCGGGACCGCTGCAACGCCGGAGCGCTGAGCGAGCACGGGATGGCCACGGCCCGCGGCCGACTTGTGGCCCGGCTCCGGCGGCTGGTCGACGCCCCGCCGCCAATCGACGACGCCGAGCGCTTTGCGGCGCACCTGGCCAACGAATTTCCGGCCGTGTTCCTGTTCTTGTGGGACCCTTCGCTCGACGCCACCAACTGGCGCGCCGAACACGCCATCCGGCCCGCCGTGGTCATCCGCAAGGTGTGTGGCGGCAACCGCACCCGCCACGGCGCCGACACCCAGCAGGTCCCGGCCAGCATCGTGCGCACCGCGCGCCAACGCGACCTCGACCTGCCTCCGCTGTTCGCCGCGATGTTGCGCGCGGTCGAGCCCGTTGTCCCCGAGATCCTCGGTCTTCCGCCGCCGCCCGCGTAGGCGGGCAACGTTCGACATACGACCTCGACGTGCGACCGGTCCCCGCGGCGTCCCCGCCGCAGCAAGGAACGACCGCACCGCGCTCGGTCGCCACCGGACCTCACGGAGAAGCTGACGCCGATGCTCCTGCGCGCCGGCGTGGCGTTCGGTGCCCCGCGGCATCGCGACCGACGAGGCAACCCGCGCGAACACTTCGGTTCCAGCAACCTCGTCGAGGCGCTGCAACCTCCCCACGCCAAGTCCACTTTCGGCCCGTGTCTATTGGGAGATCACCCGCTAACCGAAGACATCAGCACATGATAGCAGTGCCCATGGGAACTGATGGCCATATTGCCGGGCATGAACGCTTCGTATGTTTGTAGTATAGACAGCACGTAGAATGGATATCGAGGCACAATCTTGTTGTTGATAATAACTGCGTTGACCTCACTCTCAACCTGGTCAATCCTACCGTCCGAGGCCTCGGCATCGTCCCGCTCTACTAAGCTCAGCCTGCGCCGAATAAGGCGCTCCTGAGCACCGTGTGTCAGCGGTCGGATTTCCACGACCCGAAATTTCGCCAGCCTGTCGTCGTCTCTAAAATACGCGTAGAACGCATGGGACGACGCGGCAACAACCACACGGTCGAAATGTTCCTTTGCCAATAGAACATACTCTAACGTATGCGATACTCGCGACAGATTATCCAGAACTATCGTCTTATCCTTTTTCTCCTGCCATAGCCTGGAAAATTCATGAGGCGCCCGGCCTGAGTAGAGACACAAAAGCCTCCGTGTGCTAAAACGCTGTTGACGACAGATGTTTTCGGCACGACGGAGGCTCTTGCGTGACGGACCCCACGATAGCACAGTCTGTTCTGTTCCCCGATCTGTTCGACAAGCCGCTCGTGGCCACGTTCGACCGCGAGCAGTCGAGCTCGGATGGCGGCGCCGTGCTGCTCAAGGCCGCCGAGCGCGTCTACGGGTTGGTCAAGGCATTCGGCCGGTGTCTGATTGACCGCCGGGCACCGGAGAAGGTCCGGCACACGCTCGAGGACCTGGTCGGCCAGCGGGTGTTCGGCATCGCCTGCGGCCATCCCGCCGGCAACGATTCGGACCAGCTCGCCGATGATCCGATCCACAAGTTGCTGCTCGGGCGCGACCCGGTGGCGGGCGGTCGGCTGGCGTCGCAGCCGACGGTCTCGCGGTTCGAGAACGGTGCGGGCCGCGTCGCGCTCTATCGGCTCGGGCGCGAGTTGGCGGCGTCGGTCATCGAGCGGCATCGCCGCCGGCTGCGCGGGCGGGTGCGACGCATCACGATCGACCTCGACCCGACCGACGACCCGACGCATGGCGCGCAGCAGCTGACCATGTTCAACAGCTACTACGACAGCTGGTGCTACCTGCCATTGCTGGCCTTTGTGAGCTTCGACCGTGAGGCGGAGCAGTATCTGTGCGCGGCCGTGCTGCGGCCCGGCACGGCGCAGGCGTCCGACGGCACGCTGGGCGTGCTGTGTCGGCTGCTCGCGCTGCTGCGGTCCGCGTTTCCCGAGGCGCGCTTTCTCGTCCGGCTCGACGGCGGCTTCGCCACGCCAGAGATCTTCGACTTCCTCGATGCCGAACCGCGGCTCGACTACGTCGTGGCGATGGCCAGGAACGCCGTGCTGTTGCGGGCTGCCGAGCACGTCATGGTGGCGGCCCGCACCGAGAACATGCTGCGCGAGAAGACGGCGCACTTCTACCTCGACACCCGCTATCGCGCGGGCACGTGGGCTCGTGAGCGCCGCGTGGTGATCAAGGCCGAAGTCGTGCAGCTCACCGGCCGGCAGCCGCGGGACAACCCGCGCTTCGTCGTGACCAATCTGCGCCAGACGCCGCGCTTCATCTACGAGAAGGTCTACTGCGGGCGCGGCGACATCGAGAACCGCATCAAGGAACTGCTCGACGGCTTGCAGATCGACCGCACGAGCTGCACCAAGTTCTGGGCAAACGTCGTCGGCGGGCGTACCCGCTCCTGTCGCGACAGAAACTCGGCGATCGGGTATCGTGCGGGGTCGCGCCGAGGGGAGCGACCGTTAGCTTATTGGAGGCACGACCCCGTGGCAAACGTGGTCCAAGGACGCCTGCGGACTTGCAAGTGGTGACGCTCGACTGCGATCCCGTGTAGGAAAGTTATCGTTCCGCCGTCCTGCCTCTCGGCGCCACTCCAATGAGGAGGTACCGATGGCACGACGCAGGAACTAGGAACGCGGTTGTCATTCCACGAAAGTTCAGGTGGCAGTTGAGTTTGTAGTCTATCGGGCCACATGAACTCCGTTGAAACCCGTCGGTTGCAGCCACGCGATCGTTGCGTCGCTCATTGTCGTGGACGAAGCGGCCAGCCTTGTCAGGCCGGCCCCACCTCAAACAACGCCTCCACCTCCACCGGCACCCCCCCAGGCAGCGACCCGGCCCCGTACGCCACCCGCGCATGCCGCCCCGCCTCCCCGAACGCCTCCACCATCAGGTCCGAGAACCCGTTGATCACCGCCGGCTGCTCCCCGAAGTCGGGACCGGCGTTCACCAACCCCATGACGCGCACGACCCGCGTGACCCGGTCGAGGTCGCCGACGGCGTCCTTCACCGCCGCGAGCGCCTGCAGGGCGCACGAGCGGGCCGCCTGGTAGGCCGCGTCGACGTCCATCGTGTCGCCGACCCGGCCGGTGATCAGCCGGCCGTCGGCGTCGCGCGGTATCTGCCCGGCGACGAACAGCAGGTTGCCGGTGCGCACGGCGGGGACGTAGTTGGCGACGGGGCTGGCTGCCGGGGGCAACTCGAGGCCGAGTGCGGCCAGGCGATCTTCGACGGTGGACACGATTCGCGGCTCCTTCGTTCCGAGATCGCCCGCGCCTCGGGCCGGCTCAGCCCGGCTCGTCCGATTCGGCCGCCTCGCCCGTGTAGAACGCGGCCGTGCGCCGCGCCGCGGCCCGCGCCGCGTCGGGGTCCTCGCCCGCCGCGACGGCCGCCTGCTCCCACCCCTCGCTGCTGCCCTTGATGAACGCCCTGCCCTCCGGCGAGGCAGCGAAGGCGGCCTCGTCCGGCTTGGCCTCGTCCGGCCGCGCGACGTGCAGCGCGAGCCCGGCGAGCGCCATCTCCCAGCCCACGCCGGTCGCCCCCGGCCCGAACTGGTCGAAGGGCGGCGCGCGGTGCGAGGTGTGCGTGAGGGCCAGGCGCGCGCCGCCGGCGCCGTCGTCCGCGAGGCGCACCTCCACCCAGCTCACCTGCCCGCCGAACTCCCAGGTCAGCGCGAAGCTCGACGGCCGCCGGCAGGCGGTGACCGTGCCGGCGGCGTTGCCCTCGATCTGATAGCGGCCGCCCAGCTCGAGCTGGCCGCTGACGGGCGCGAACCAGCGCGGGATGCGCTCGGCGTTCGTCACGGCGTCCCACAGGTCGTCCACCGTCGTCGCGAAGCTGCGCGCGAGCGTGACGGTGCGGGCGGGCCGGCCGTCGCGCTCAAGCAGCGTCGTGGAGCGTTCGACGGCGGCGAGGTGGGCTGCGGCGTCGAAGTCCATGGGGTTACGCCCCGGACACCGCGGCGTCCTCCTTGTCCCAGTAGCGGCCGTACTCCTGGAGGAAGGTCAGGCTCTCGAACGAGTCCATGCGGTCGAGGAAGAGCACGCCGTCGAGGTGGTCGGTCTCGTGCTGGATGACGCGCGCCGGGAAGCCCGAGGCGGTCATCGAGACCTGGATGCCGAAGCGGTCGAAGGCGGTCACGCGGATGTCGGTCGCGCGCGGGACGCGGCCGCGCAGGTCGGGGATGCTGAGGCAGCCCTCCCAGTCCTCCTCGGTCGCGGCGCCGACGGGCTCGACCACCGGGTTGATCAGCACCACGGGCGGCATGCTGGAGTCGGGGTCGTCGACGCCGGCCACGAACAGGCGCAGGCTCTCGTGCACCTGCGGCGCGGCGAGGCCGATGCCGCGGTATTCCTGCATCGTCTCGAACATGTCGTCGATGAGGCGCTGGACGGCCGGCGTGTCGATCTCCGACGGCTCCAGGGGTTGCGCCGGGGTGCGCAGCACGGGGTGCCCCATGCGCGCCACCTTCAGGATAGACATGCCCCTCGATTATACGGTAGCGTCGGTCTGCCGATGCCGGCCCACCAGCACGACGCGCCCTACCGCTTCTGCCCCCTGTGCGGGGGCGCGCTCGAGCCGCGGGTGGTCAGGGCGGGCGAGCCCGAGCGGCCCGTTTGCGGGGGTTGCGGCCACATCGTCTACTTCGACCCGAAGATCGCGGTCGGCACGGTCATCCGCGACGCCGGCGGCCAGATTGCCCTCGTGCGGCGCTCCATCGAGCCCGGCTACGGCAAGTGGGTCTTCCCCGGGGGCTACGTGGACCGCGGCGAGGTGCTGGGGGCGGCGGCCGGCCGCGAGGCGCTGGAGGAGGCCAACCTGCGCATCCGGCTGGACGGCCTGATCAACCTCTACTCCTACGCGGGCCGCGCGCCCATCATCGTCGTCTACGCCGCGACCGCCGTGGGGGGCGAGTTGCGGGCGGACGACGAGTCGCTCGAGGCCGCCTGGTTCCCGGTGGACGCCATTCCCTGGGGGGAGCTCGCCTTCCGCAGCACGGGCGATGCGCTGCGCGACTACCTCAGGGGGATCCTGCACCCGCATCTGCCGGAAAGCTGAAGTCCTCGCGCTCGGCGTTCTCCAGCGCGCGGGCGACCAGCTCGTCGATGGGCAGCCCCGCCTCGGCCGCCTCGACCTCGCCGCGCCGGGCCTTGGTCACCGGATGGCGCGGCGTGAAGAGCTGGCAGCAGTCCTGGTCGGGGATGATTGATATTGGGTACGTGCCCAGCGCCGTGGCCTCGTCGGAGATCTCGTTCTTGTCCGAGCCGACCAGCGGCCGCAGGATCGGCAGGCCCGACACCACCGAGTCGATGACGGCCATGTTCTCCAGCGTCTGCGACGCCACCTGGCCGAGGGCCTCGCCGGTCACGAGCGCCCCCGCGCCCGCCGCCCGCGCCAGCCGCTCGGCGATGCGCATCATCAGCCGCCGGTAGATCACGACGCGCAGCGGCGGCGGAGCGGACACCACCACCTGCCGCTGGATGTCGCCGAACGCCACCATGTAGAGGCGCGATGCGAGCTGGTACTGCGTCAGCAGCCGGGCGATGTCGCGCACCTTGTCGCGCGACGCGTGCGACAGGATGGGGTAGCTGTGGAAGTGCAGGAACCGCACGCGGCAGCCGCGCTTCATCAGGCGGTAGGCGGCCACGGGCGAGTCGATGCCGCCCGACAGCAGGCACAGCACGCGCCCGCTCGCGCCGGACGGCAGGCCGCCGGGTCCGGGGTGCCGGTCGAGGGCGTAGAAGGCCTCGCGCGGCAGGATCTCGATGCGCACGTTGAGTTCGGGGTTGCCGAGGTCGACCGGCCAGCCGCAGGCCTCGTGGATGAGCCCGCCCACGCGGCGCTCGATCTCGGGCGACTTGAAGGCGTAGGTCTTGTCGGCGCGGCGCGCGGTGACGCGGAAGCTGCGCGGCGGGCGGCCGTCGAGGTCGGCCAGGACGGCGGCGGCCAGCTCGTCGAGGTCGCGCCCGGTGCGGCGGGCGCGCGCGAAGTTGGCGACGCCGAAGACGCGGCCGAGGCGCGCGCGGACCTCGTCCCAGTCAGCGTCCGGGCCCAGCACCACCTCGATGCGCCCCATCAGGGCCCGCACGCGCGCGATGTCGAGTCCGCCCAGGCCCTGCCGCAGGTTCGTGACGAGGCGCTCGACGAACCAGGGGCGGTTCCTGCCCTTGAGGGCGATCTCCTGATAGTGAACGATGACCGATTCCATGTCGCTGCGTCCCGCCGGCGGCCGGCGCTATAGCATAATTCCCCGCATGCGCGATCTGATCGGGATCGCCGTCGTCATCGTGCTCGTCTTCGCCGCGCTGCGCATGGCGACGGCGCTGCAGGGCTACCGCCGGGGCCACGAGCAGCGGCGCGAGCGGCTCGACACCGCGGGCCGCTCGATCGTCGCCGAGGTGCCCGTGCCCGACGGCCTCGTCTTCTTCGCCGAGGACGCCGGCGCGTTCTACTGGGACGAGCGGCGCATCCCGAAGCGCGACATCCGGGCGGTCGAGGTCCGTTTCGGCGACGTGCCGCTCTCGACGGCCCGCGCGCGCCGCTTCGGCGGACCGGAGGCGGCCGGCCCGGCGGCGGCCGCCGCGATGCCCGAGGTGCACGAGCGCGCCGCCTGGGACGTCGCGATCGAGACGGCGGAGGACACGGTCGTGGTGGCCTGCGGCGCCATTCGCGAGCACGTCTCCCAGGAGCTCGCGCGGCGCATCTTCGAGCAGGTCGGCCAGGCGATTGCGGCCTGCGACCGGGACGCTCCCGGACCGGCGTCGTGACGGCCGGCGCGCCGGCGGCGTCCGGCCCCGGCGGCCGCGTCACTCAAGCCTGCCGGGCGGCGGCGGACGACGGCGCGACGAACGGCGTCGCGGCGACGACGCCCGTGCCCCGCCCGGCCGGCAGGTCGACCTCCACCCGCGTTCCCGCCTCGCTCAGGTCGCGGGGCAGGTAGCCCAGGGCGATCGCCCGCCCCAGGACCGGCGACGCCGCCGCGCTGGTGACGCGCCCCACCGGCTCGCCCGCGCGCCGCAGCGCCGCGCCCGGTTCGGGAACCACCACGGGGCCGTCGCCGCCCTCCGCGGGGTCGAGCGCGAGCCCGACCAGCCGCCGCGCCACCCGCCCCCCGCCGCGGTGCAGGATGCGGACGATCACCTCCTGGCCGACGTAGCAGCCCTTGTCGAAGCTGATCGCGCGCTCCTCGATGCCGGCCTCCAGCGGAATGGTCTCGCCGTCCATGTCGGCGGGAAACCGCGGCCGCCCGGACTCGACGCGCACGGTCTCGGCCGCCGCGGGGTCGACGTCGGCGCCGCCGGCCGCCAGCAGCGCCGCGTGCAGCGCCGCCGCGCGCTCGCGCGGGACGACCACGGCGACGCCCGGCTCGCCGAGCGCGTCGGTCCGCAGGACGAACGTCGCTTCGTCCGCCGCCGCCGGGCCCTCCGGCGTCCCGCCCGCCGCCGGCCGGCAGCAGCCGTGGGGCGCGAGGCCGCGGACGCCGGCCGGCGTGTCGCAGGCGACGCCCAGCGCGTCGAGCGCGGCGGCCGCGACGTCGAGGGCCGCGGGGCCGTGGACGTCGTAGCCGGCGCACGTCCCGCCCCAGTCGGCGAGGGTCACGTCCTCGGCGAAGACGAGCTCGTCGAAGCGCGCCAGCAGCAGCGGCCCGACGCCGGCGTCCACGTCCAGCAGCAGCCGCTCGCCGAGGTTGAACACGTCCATGTCCGCGATGAGCCGGCCCTGCGGCGTTAGGTAGGTGGCGTAGCAGCCCGCCCCGGGCGCGAGCGCCGCCACGTCGTTGCTCAGCAGGCCCTGCAGGTAGTCCGCGCGGTCGGCGCCGCCGACGGCGATGCAGGTGCGCGCGGCGCGCTCGACGACGCCGGCGGCGCGGCGCAGGGCGCGGTAGTGTTCCAGCAGCATGGCGGCGGCGCCTCGGGCGGCGGCGCCTCAAATGATATGCTGAAAGTCGTGCAGCACTTCCGCGCCCGCCCGGCCCTGCCGTTGGTCCTCGGCATCGTGCTGGCGCTGGCGGCGCCCGCCGCCGCGCAGGCGCCGCAGGGCGGCGAGCCGGCCGAGGGCGGGGCCATCTTCACGGTGTTCGCCCGCTCCGCGCCGATTGGCGTCGAGCGCGTGGCCGTCTCGCGCACCGAGACCGGCTGGCGCATCGAGTCCATCGGGCAGATCGGCCTGCCCATCGACCTCGACATCCGCTCGTTCGAGGCCGAGTACGACGCGGCGTGGCGGCCGCGCCGGCTGGCCATCGACAGCGTGCGCAACGGGGCCACGTACCGCCTCGACGCGAGCTTCGCCGACGGCACGGCCACCAACGACGTGCAGCAGGGCGAGAACCGGCTCACCAGCACGCTGCCGGTGGCGGCCGACGCCGTGGCGCTGCCCGACTTCTTCTTCGGGGCGTACGAGGCGCTGGCGGCCCGGCTGGGCGCCAGCGGGCCGGGCGCCGCGATACCCGTGTACGTCGCGCCGCGCCGCGAGGTGACGGCCGTCGTCCGCGACATCGGCCGCCAGGTCATCCAGACCGCGCAGGGCCAGGTGTCGGCGCGCATCTACGACACGGTGTTCGAGTACGGCGAGCAGCGGCTGGAGGGCGCCATCTGGATCGACCAGAACGACCGCCTGCTGCGGGTGAACCTGCCGGCCGTCCAGCTCGACGTCGCGCGGCAGGACCTCGCGCTCGTGTCCACGCGCCTGACCGGCGCGCGCAATCCCGGCGAGACCGACGTGCGCGTCCCCGCGCCCGGCTTCAGCCTGGCGGGCAGCGTCACCGTGCCGTCCGGCCGGCAGCCGCCCGCGGACGGCTGGCCGGCGGTGCTGCTGGTGCCCGGGACGGGCCTGGTCGACCGCGACGAGAACCTGGGCGGCATCCCCGTCTACGGGGAGCTGGCCGGCGGCCTGGCCGAGGCCGGCCACCTGGTGCTGCGCTACGACAAGCGCGGCATGGGCCAGAGCGGCGGGCGGCCGGAGTCGGCCGGGGTCGAGGAGTACGCCGACGACGTGCGGACCATGGTCCGCTACCTGGAGCGGCGCGACGACGTCGACCGCGACCGCATCGTCGTGGTCGCGCACGGCGAAGGGAGCTGGATCGCCCTGCACGCCGCCGCGCGCGAGCGGCGCATCGATGCCTACGCGCTGCTGGCGGCGCCGGGCGTTCCCGGCGCGGAGCTGGTGCTCGAGCGCCAGCGCAACCGGCTCGATCAGCTCCAGACCCCCGCCGGCCAGCGCGACGAGCAGATCGCCCTGCAGACCCGCATCATCGCGGCCGTGCTGGACGAGGACCGGGACGAGGCCGTCTGGGCCGACATTCCCGAGGACCTGCGCGAGCGCGCCGATACGCGCTGGTTCCGCAGCTTCCTGGAGTTCGACCCGGCCGACGTCGTGCGCCGCACGCGCCAGCCCGCGCTCATCCTGCACGGCGAGGCCGACCGGGAGATCCCGGTGCGGCACGCCGACCGGCTGCTGGCGCTGGCCGAGGCCCGCCGGCGGCGCGAGGCCACAGTGGAGATCGCCCGGCTGCCGGGCATTGACCACCGCCTGCTCGCGGCCGGCACGCCGACCGTCGACGACTACAGCCAACTGCTCGAGCGGCGGGTGGCGGCGGAGGTCGTCGACGTCCTGGCCGACTGGATGGGCCGCGTCGTGCCCGCCGACCGGCGCTAGCGGAACTGCTCGCCATGTGGGTGCTGCACTCGAAAGACCCGGCCGTCGTCATGCGGCTGCCGCCCGGCACCTCCCGCACCATCGGCCGCAGCCCCCGCGCCGACTTCGTGGTCGACTCCCCGCTCCTCTCGCGGATGCACTGCCGCCTTTCCGTGGTCGACGCCGGCCTGGCCGTCGAGGACCTGCGGAGCACCAACGGGACATACGTGAACGGCGAGCGCGTCACGCAGTCGCCGTTGCGGGACAGGGACCGCCTGCGCCTCGGCCGCCTCGAGCTGACGGTGGCGGTGGAGCGCGAGCCCGAGTCGTAGGAGTCTGCGCCGTCGAACGGTGCAGACTCCTACAGGGTTGGCGCTACTTGCGGGGCCGCGCCGGCCGGATCTCGACGCGGCTGGGCAGGCTGCGGGGATCGTGGTGCAGCAGGTCGACCACGACGTGCGCCACGTCGCCGGCCGTCAGCTTCCAGCTCGTGTCCGCCGGCGGGTCGCCGGCGAAGCGCGTGTCGACCGAGCCGGGCGCCACGCAGCAGACCCGGATCCCCTCCTGGCGCACCTCCTGCATCAGCGCCTCGCTCAACGCGTTGACGCCCGCCTTCGACGCGCAGTAGGCCGCCGCGCCCGCGAACGGGTGCGAGCCCGCCAGGCTGCTGACGTTGACGATCCAGCCCCCGCCGCGGCGGCGCAGCGCCGGAATCGCGGCCCGGCAGCAGTGGAAGACCCCGCCGAGGTTGGTCTCGACGATCTCGCGCCAGTCGTCGTCGGACTGCGCGGCCAGCTCCCCGAAGCGGCTGACGCCGGCGTTGTTGACCAGGATGTCGAGGCCGCCGAACAGCGTCGCGGCGCGGTCGATGAGCCCGCGCGCCTGCGCGGCGTCGCGCACGTCGGCCTGCAGGTTCTCGAGCCGGCCGGCCGCCGCCGCGCCGCCGGCGCCCGACCCGGCCGCGGCGCGGCTCCGCGCCAGCGCCTCCGCCGAACGACCGCAGACCAGGACGTCGGCGCCGCGCGAGACCAGCGCGGCGGCGATGGCGGCGCCGATGCCGCGCGACCCGCCGGTGACCACCGCCGCGCGGCCCGCCAGGGCCGATGGAGCGCTCATGGGGTGTCCACTAGAATACCGCGAGTGTCTATCGTCGCCGTCGTCGGGGCCGACGAGCTCGGCGGCTCGATCGCTCACAAGCTCGCCGGGCGCGGGCGCTGCGCGGCGGTGCGGCTGATCGACCCGGCCGGCGGCGTGGCGGCCGGCAAGGCGCTCGACATCCAGCAGGCGGGCCCGGTCGAGGGCTTCCACACGCGGGTCACGGGGCACGACGACCTCGACGCGGCCGGCGGGGCGGACGTCGTCGTCATTGCGGGACCGGCGGGACCGGCGGAACCGGCGGGACCGGCGGACGGTGCGGATGCCGGCGGCGGAGACGACGCCCATCTGGCCGCGCTGCGGCGCCTGCGCCTCGTCGCGCGCCACGCGGTCTGCGTCTGCGCCGGCGTCGGCCACCGCGGCCTCGTCGGCCGCGCGGTGGCCGAGCTCGGGATGCCCCGGGGCCAGGTGCTCGGGACGGCGCCGGCGGCGCTGCAGTCGGCGCTGCGCGCCATCGTGGCGCTCGAGCTGCGCTGCTCGGCCGCCGACGTGTCGCTGGCCGTGCTGGGCGCCCCGCCCGACCGGCTCGTGGTCCCCTGGAGCGCGGCGACCGCGCGCGGCTGCCCCCTCGGCCACCTGCTCGAGCCCCCCCGCCTCGCGCGGCTGCGCGACCGCGCGTGCCTGGTCTGGCCACCGGGACCGTACGCGCTGGCCTCGGTGACGGCGCGCGCCTGCGAGGCGGTGGCGGCCGGCGCCGGACCGCGCGCCCTGTCCTGCTTCGCGGTCCTCGACGGCGAGCTGGGCGTGCGCCGGGCGACGGCCGCCGTCACCGTCGAGCTCGGCCCCGCCGGCGTCGCCCGCATCCTGGAGCCCGCCCTCACGGTCCGGGAGCAGGTGCAGCTCGAGACCGCCCTCCAGGCCGACCAGGCGTCCGTGCGGTAGTCCTGTCGAACACGCCGGCGAACTCCCGCGCGAGGACCGGCTCGACGTCCGCCACGGTCAGCCGCCGGCCGGTCAGCGCGGCCAGCGAGGTGACGCCGCGGCCGCGGATGCCGCAGGGACGGATGAGGCCGAAGTAGTCGAGGTCCGTGTCGACGTTCAGCGCGAAGCCGTGGCTGGTGACCCAGCGCGACAGCCGGACGCCGATGGCCGCCAGCTTGTCGTCCCCCACCCACACGCCGGTCAGGCCGGCAACGCGGCCGGCCGCCACGCCGCAGGCGGCCGCGGTGCGGATCAGCACCTCCTCCAGGTCGCGGACGTAGCGGTGGACGTCGCAGCGGTCGGGGCGCAGGTCGAGAATCGGATAGCCGACGAGCTGCCCGGGGCCGTGGTAGGTGACGTCGCCGCCGCGCGGCGCCTCGTGCACGTCGACGCCGCGCCGCGCCAGCTCGTCCGCGGAGGCGAGGATGTTGGCGCGGCTGCGCCGCGCGGCCACGCCCAGGCTGACCACGTGGGGGTGCTGCAGCAGGAGCAGGACGTCGGGCGCCCGGCCCGCCTGGCGCTCGGCGACCAGCCGCTGCTGCAGCGCCAGCGCCTCCCGGTAGGGCACCGTCCCGAGCCGCCGGACGTCGAGCGGGAGCCCCCCGCCGTCCGCGGTCATCGGCCCAGTTCGCCCGCCAGTCGTCGCCTGGCGGCTCCGCTTGGCGCCCAACCTATCCGCCAGGAGTCCGCGCCGTTCCACGGTGCGGACTCCTACAGGAGGCTCTCGTCGAACTGCTCGATGTGCCGCCTGACCGCCGCCATGAAGCGATCCGCCACCGCGCCGTCGATGATGCGGTGATCGAACCCCAGCGTCAGGTAGGCGCGCAGGCGCACCGCGATCGCGTCGTCGACGGCCACCGGCCGCTTCTCGATCGCGCCCACGCCCAGGATGGCGAGCTGCGGCTGGTTGATGATCGGCATCCCCAGCAGCGAGCCGAACGACCCGTGGTTGGTGATGGTGAAGGTCCCGCCCTCGACCTCCCCGGGCATCAGGCGCTTCGTGCGCGCCCGGTCCGCGAGGTCGGCGATCGCCCGGCTCAGCTCCATGACGCTCATGCCCTGCGCGCGCTTGATGACCGGCACGAGCAACCCGTCGTCGAGCGCCACGGCGATGCCGAGGCCGACGTCCTCCCGGTACGCGATGCTGTCGCCGTCGAGCGACGCGTTGACGACCGGCACCTCGGCGAGCGCATCGAGCGCGGCCCGGGCGATGAAGGCGAGGTAGGTCAGCTTCGCCCCGGCCTGCTCGTAGTCGGCCCTGCGGCGCTCGCGCAGGCGGGCCGCGCGGGTGAAGTCGACGTCGAAGACGGTGTGCGCGTGGGCCGCCGTCCGGCGGCTCGCGGCCATGTGCTCGGCGATGCGCCGCCGCATGGTGGTCAGCGGCTCCGTGCGGGCGCCGGCCTGCGGGCTCTCGACGTGCTGGAGCACGTCGGCCTTGGTGATGCGGCCGCCCGCGCCGGTGCCCCGCACCGCGGACAGGTCGACGCCGTGCTCGCGGGCCAGCCGGCGCACGAGGGGCGACAGGCCGCGCCGCGCCGGGGCGGCGCCGTCCTCCGCCGCCGCGTCCGGCGCCGCCGCGACCGGCGACGGGCGCCCGGCAGCCGCGCCGGCCGCGGCCGTGCCGGCGGCCGCGGCGGGTGCGTCCGGCTCGGCTGCCCCGCCCGCGTCGCCGGGGGAGCTGGCGGGTGTGCGGGACTCGCCGGCGGACCGGCCGATCACGGCGACGACGCTGTCGATCGGCACCGTCTCCCCCGCCGGCACGCGGATCTCGGTGAGGACGCCGGCGATCGGCGACGGGATCTCCGCGTCGACCTTGTCGGTCGATATCTCGAACAGCGGCTCGTCGCGGTCGACCGGGTCGCCGACCGCCTTGTTCCAGCGAACGATGGTGCCTTCAGCTATCGACTCGCCGAGCTGCGGCATCAGGACGTTCGTCGCCATCGCCAGCGAATCATCCTAGGCACCGGCGCCTTTTGCCACGGGCTGCTAGGCGTCCGGCAGCACCGAGTCTTTGAGCTGCTTGGCGATGCGGGCCTTCACGACCGTCTTGGCGGGAATCTCGATGGCCTCGCCGGTGGCGGGATTGCGTCCCATCCGGGCCTGCCGGCTCTGCACGACGAGCTTCACCATGCCCGGCAGGACGAACTCGCCGGACCGCTTCAGCTCGCTCTCGGACAACTGCTGGAGCTCGTCGAAGAACCTGCGGGCATCCGCCCGCTTGATACCCAGTTGCTCGGCAAAGTGCGAAAAGAGCTCGGACTTGCCCATTCGTCGGGCTTCAGCCATCGGCATCCCCCTAGGTCTTGTAGGCGCACACGGCCCCGCCGGACAACCCCGCGCTGCCGGGTGGTGGCGGCGAGAAAGGTCAATGAAAACGCGCCGTATGTTAACGTGGCGCTATGCGCGCGTCAAATGCCGCCGCAAGGCGCGCACAGCGCGCCCCGGCGGGAGCGGCGCGGGGCGCAGGGGCCCCCGCAAGCAGACGCCGGGGGTTCGGGGCGCAGCCCCGTCTGATGGAAGCGTAGAATCACGCCATGCCGGATGCCGCCATCGAGACGTTCGAGAACCCGGCGCCCGGGCGCGATTACGAGATCGTCATCCGCTGCCCCGAGTTCACGTCGGTCTGCCCGAAGACCGGGCTTCCCGACTTCGGCGAGATCCGCGTCACCTACGTCCCGGACGAGCGCTGCCTCGAGCTCAAGGCGCTGAAGATGTACCTCATCGGGTTCCGCAACCGGGGGGTGTTCTACGAGCGGGCCACCAACGAGATCCTCGACGCGCTGGTGGCCGCCTGCCGTCCCCGCCGCATGACGGTGACCGGCGACTTCTCCGTGCGCGGCGGGATGACGACGCAGGTGACCGCCACGTACTCGCGGTCCTGAGCGGCCGCCGGCCTGCGGATGACAGAACCTCACGAAGTGCCGGTCGACGGGGTGCTGGACCTGCACTTCTTCGCGCCGCGCGACATCGCGTCGGTCGTGGAGGAGTACATCCGCGCGGCGCTCGAGGCCGGCCTGCCGGAGATTCGCCTCATCCACGGCCGCGGCGTCGGCGTGCAGCGCCGCACCGTGCACGCGGTCCTGAAGCGGCATCCGGACGTCGAGACGTTCTGGGACGCGCCCGAGTCGCACCTCGGGGCCACGGTGGCGCGCCTGGCGGGCGGCCGCGCCGGCGGAGCGGCCTCATGACGCGCGGCCTCGAGACGGGGCGGGCGGCGGCGGGCGGCGCGCGGTTGCTCGTCGCGCTGCTCGCGCTGCTCGCGGCCGGCCTGTTCGCCGGCCCGGCCGACGCGGGCCCGCTGCCGGTCCTGGAGGTGCAGG
Organism: Vicinamibacterales bacterium; assembly: GCA_965214845.1. GTDB lineage: Bacteria > Acidobacteriota > Vicinamibacteria > Vicinamibacterales > UBA8438 > JAAXGX01. The sequence goes on along the minus strand of CBDCCO010000007.1, from coordinate 7,116,948 downwards.
CGCCCGACTCGCTGGCGGGCGTCGCGGCGCGCGCGCGAGGCTTCGACACGCGGGCCCTGGCCAGCGTCATGGTGCTGACCGGCCTGGCCGACGCCGGCGCGCCCATCCGGGTGCGGCTGGTGCCGGAGGAGGCCGGGCTGGCGCGCGCCACCCCGGCCTGGGTCGCGGGCTTCGCCGACGCGTCGCGCGACCTGGTGGTGCTGTTCCCGCAGCGGATCGGGTCGTATCCCCACGGGTCGCTCGAGACCGTGCTGCAGCACGAGGTGGCCCACGTGCTGACGGCGCGGGCCGCCGGCGGGCGCCGCGTTCCGCGCTGGTTCAACGAGGGGCTGGCCAGCGCCGCGGAACGGACCTGGGGTCTCGGGGCGCGCTCGCGCTTCGCCTGGGAGCTGGTGGCCGGCGGGCGCCTGACGGCGACGCAGCTCGAGGGCCTGTTCGCCGCGGGACCGCGGGACGTGGCGCGCGCCTACGCGCTGTCCGACGCCCTGGTGCGCCACCTGCTGGAGCGCTACGGGCCGTACGCGCCGGCGCGCATCCTGTCTGTCATGGCCCGCGGCGCCCCGTTCGAGATCGCGCTCTACGCCGCCACCGGCGCCTCGGTCGACGCGGTCGTGGCCGGCTTCTGGGCGCGCCACGACGTCTGGAAGTCCTGGGTCAGCTTCGCCGGCCAGCCGTTCGTCCAGTGGTCCGTCATCACGCTGCTGGCGCTGGCGGCCATCTGGCGCCACCGGCGGCGGCGCCGCGAGCGCCGGCTGCAGTGGGAGCTCGAGGAGCAGGCCGAGGAGCAGGCCTGGGAGGAGCACCGCCGCCGCTACCGGCTACATTAGGAGATCGTCAGCAGCGTGTAGCCGGCGAAGACCGTGCCCAGCAGGGCGGCGCCGTAGCAGACGACGGCGATCGGCGTCCGGCGGTCGCCGTGCACCTGGAAGAGGTCGCAGACCGTGTACAGGAAGCGGTGCGCCGCGTGGAACAGCGGCAGGAAGATCAGCACGAAGAGATAGAGCCGCGTGATGGGATGCGTGACGAGGCCGTGCAGCGACTCGTAGCCGGGCGCCTCGAACCACCCCAGCGGGAACGCCAGGCCGAAGAGGAGGACGTGCACCGGCAGCAGCAGCGCCGACACCATCCCCCCGCCCCCGAACAGGAACCACAGGAACGGCGTTATCCCCTTCCTTGCCATTTGTCGCTCAGCCCCCCAGCACGATGAAGGCGACGACCAGCGACGCGACCGCCCATAGCGCGAAGTGCGCGCCGGCGATGGCGCCGTCGGGGACGCGCTCGCCGCCCAGCCGCACGACCACCGTCGTGGGCACCCGCCTGAACCAGGTCACGGCGTGGTAGAGCACGGCCGCGAATGCCACTAGGCTGAAGGCGATGTACGCGGTGGTGCCCGTCCGCGCGGCGAACGCGGCGTACGCCTCGGGGCCTTGGCCCAGCGCCCGCACCATGTCGAGCGTCAGCAGGGCGAACGCGCCGACGAAGACGCACGTCAGCTCGCGCGCGATGAAGCGGAAGTACGCACCGTTCTCCAGCCACCACCCGAACGCCATCGGGCGCCGGTAGAGCTTGAGATCGACGGTCGGCGGCTGGGACGGGTTGCTCACTTCGCACCCCACGGCAGCAGCATGGACTTCATCCAGTCCGTCGCGGTCGCCATCTTGTAGAGCTGGATGGCCCCCGCCGGATCGACGTTCTTGGGACACACCTTCGTGCACTCGCCGACGAAGGTGCAGCCCCACATGCCCTCGTGCTCGTTCAGCACGTCCTGCCGCTCCGCCGCGCCCGCGTCCCGCGAGTCGAGGTTGTAGCGCTGCGCGAGCGCGATGGCGGCCGGCCCCGTGAACTCCGACTCGAGCCCCACCACGGGGCAGGCGGAGTAGCACAGCATGCAGTTGATGCACATGCTGAACTGCTTGTAGGCGTCGAGCTCGGCCGGCGACTGGCGGTACTCGGCCACCTCGGTGGCCTCCACGTCGTCGCGGATGATCCACGGCTTGACGCTCGAGAGCTTGCCCAGGAAGCTGGTGATGTCGACCACCAGGTCGCGGATGACCGGGAAGAACTGCAGCGGCTCGATGCGCACCGGCTCGGACGGCCGGTAGTCGGTCAGCGGCACCGCGCAGGTCAGCTTGGGCACGCCGTCGACCATCATGCCGCAACTGCCGCAGACGCCCATCCGGCACGACCAGCGGAAGGTCAGCGAGCCGTCGATCTCGTTCTTGACGTGGTTCAGCGCGTCGAGGAGCACCCAGTCCTTGTTGTACGGGACCTCGTACGACTGGAACGTCGGCTCCGACTGCTCCTCGGGCCGATACCGCGCCACCGTCAGCTTGATTGTCTCCGCCATGTCGCTACCTTCCGTAGACGCGGGCGCCCGGCGGCCAGCGCGTGATGGTCACCGGCAGATACGCGATGCGCGCCGCGCCGTCCGCCTCGCGGTAGGCGAGCGAATGCGCCAGGTAGCGCTCGTCGTCCCGCTCGGGAAAGTCGCTCCGCTGGTGGGCGCCGCGCGATTCGGTCCGCTCGAGGGCCGAGCGCAGGATGACCTCCGCGAGGTCGAGCATGTACTCGAGCTCGAGCGCCGAGACGAGCTCGGTGTTGAACGTCGTGCTCCGATCGTCGAGCTTCAGGTTGCGCGCGTGCTGGCGCAGACGGCCCAGCGTCTCGGTGCCCTGCTTGAGCCGGGCGCCGGTGCGGTAGATGCCCGCGCTCTCCTCCATGGCCGTCTGCATCTCGGCCCGCAGGCTGGCGATGCGTTCCGTGCCGTCGGACTCGAGCAGGCCCCGCAGCCGCCGCTCCTCGTCGCGCACCTGCGCGCTCACGGCCCCGCCGGCGGCCTCCGCCCGGTCCGCGTACTCGGCGGCGACCCGGCCCGCGCGGGCGCCGAACACGAGGCACTCGGTCAGCGAGTTGGAGCCCAGGCGGTTGGCGCCGTTGAGGCTCACGCACGCCACCTCACCGGCCGCGTACAGCCCGGCGATGGGCGTCGCCCCGTTGATGTCCGTATGCACGCCGCCCATCATGTAGTGGACCACCGGCCGCACGGGAATCATCTCGTGGACCGGATCGATGTTGGCGTACTTCAGGCACAGCTCCCGCACGAACGGCAGCCGCTTGTCGATGACCTGCTCGCCGATCTGGCGGATGTCGAGATTGACGTAGGCGCCGTACGGCCCCTCGAGCGTGCGGCCCCGCTCGAGCTCCTTGACGAACGCCTGCGACAGGCGGTCGCGGGGCCCGAGCTCCATCGACCGCAGCACCGGCTTCGGCTCGGGCTTGCCGAGGTCGTAGTCCTGCAGGTACCGGTAGCCGTCCTTGTTCACCAGCCACCCGCCCTCGGCCCGCGCGGCCTCGGTGATCAGGATGCCCGTCTGCGGGAGTCCCGTGGGGTGGTACTGGACGAACTCCATGTCCTTGAGCGGCGCGCCCGCGCGATAGGCCAGCGCCATCCCGTCGCCGTTCTTGATGTTCGCGTTGGTGGTGAACGGGAAGATCTTGCCGCAGCCGCCGGTGCACAGGATGACGGCCCTGGCGACGATGCTGTGGATGCGGCCGGTGGCGATCTCGATGGCGACCACGCCCAGGCAGCGCCCGTCGTCGACCAGCAGCTTCGTGACGAACCACTCGTCGTAGCGCTTGACGCTCCTGTACTTGAGCGACGTCTGGAACAGCGTGTGCAGCATGTGGAAGCCGGTCTTGTCGGCGGCGAACCAGGTCCGCTTCACCTTCATGCCGCCGAACGGCCGCACCGAGACGGTGCCGTCCGCATCCCGGCTCCACGGGCAGCCCCAGTGCTCGAGCTGCACCATCTCGCGCGGCGCTTCCTCGACGAACGCCTCGACGACGTCCTGATCGCACAGCCAGTCGGCCCCGGATATGGTGTCGTAGGCGTGCGCGTCCGTGGTGTCCTCCGGCTTGATGACCGCCGCGGCGCCGCCCTCGGCCGCCACCGTGTGGCTCCGCATCGGGTACACCTTCGACACCACGGCGACGTCCAGATCCGGTCTGGCCTCGGCCGCGGCGATGCTCGCGCGCAGCCCGGCGCCGCCGCCGCCGACAATCAACAGGTCGCAAGAGAACTCAGCCATTCGCTCTTCTGTAGGGCGCGCCCGCCCGCGGGCGCAACAGTCCGAGAGGATAATCCACGCGGCTCCGCTACAGCAAGGCGGCCGTCACGAGCCGCCGAAACGGGACGGCGCCATGATCCCGAGCGCGGGATCGTCCCGCTCGTCGAGCACCAGGTCGGCCACCAGCGCGGCCGTCAGCGGCGCGAGGAGGATGCCGTTGCGGTAGTGGCCGGTGGCGTAGACCAGCCCGGGCAGGCGGGTCGACGGTCCGACGACCGGCAGCTCGTCCGGCGTGGCCGGCCGCAGGCCGACGCGCGCCTCCCGGAACCACGCCTCGCCCACCCCCGGGATGATGGCCTGCGCCGTCTCCAGCAGTTGCCGCACCCCGCTCACCGTGACCCGCTCCTCGAAGCCGACGTCCTCGATCGTCGCCCCGGCCAGCACGGTGCCGTCCGTCCACGGCACCAGGTAGCAGTGCGCCGCCCAGACCACGCGCGAGAGCGCCCGCGCCGGCCAGCCGAGGTGCAGCAACTGGCCACGGACCGGCCGCACCGGGATCGCCTCGCCGTCCTCCACCTCCACCTGGCCGGTCCAGCTCCCGGCCGCCAGCACCACGCGCTCGCAGGCGATCACCTCGCCGCCGGTCTCCACGCTCAGGCCGCCCCCCTGCCGCGACACCCGCGCCACCGCGGTCGCCGTGACGAACGTCACGCCGTGGGCGGCGGCCGCGCGCTGCAGGGCGGCGGCCAGGTCGGTCGCGCCGACGAACCCGTGCGGATGCACCAGCAGGCCGCCGGCGATGTGCTCCGCGAGCCGCGGCTCGGCCTCCCGCAGGGCAGCCCCGGCGAGCACCTCGACCGGGACCCCGGCCGCGCCGTACGCGCGCCCCTTGGCCTGCAGCCGGGCGAACGCCGCCGCGTCGTCCGCGACCTCCAGCGTGCCGCTGCGCACGTACTGCACCGCGGCGCCCGAATCCTCGACGACGCGGGCGACGAACTCGTCGTAGAGCGCCAGGCTGCGCGCGCCGAGCTCGACCAGCGGCCGCTCGTGCGCCTCGAGATACGGCGCCAGCACGCCGGCCGACGCCTGGGTGGCGCCCTGCCCCACCGCGCGCCGATCGATCACCTGCACGCGGGCGCCGCGGCGCGCCAGCTCGTAGGCCACCGCGCAGCCGATGATGCCTGCGCCGACGACGACCACCTCGGAAGTCCGCGCCATGTCGTCAGCTCATGGCAGCCAGCGCGCGATGGCGATGCACAGGCTCGGCAGGCCGTAGAACAGCAGCGCCACCCAGACGACCGTCAGCTTGCGCGACCGCAGCGCCAGGCGCGTGATGCCGCGCGCCACGTCGAGCGGCACCCGCCGGATGCGCCGCACCGGATAGATGATGGCCAGCCCGCTGAGGTTGAACAGGAGGTGCACGAGGGCAATCTGGAGCCCCTCGGCGGCGTGCGGCCCGGAGACGGCCAGCGCCGCGAGCAGGGCCGTGACGGTGGTCCCGATGTTCGCGCCGATGGTGACCGGGAAGGCCTGCTCCAGCCGCAGCAGGCCGGCGCCGCCGAGCGGCACGAGCACGGACGTGGTGATCGAGCTCGACTGCACCATCACCGTCACCGCCGCGCCGACGAGCATCGCGAGCACGGCGCTGCGCCCGAGGGCGTCGTTCAGCGTGCTCTCGACGCGCGTGTGGAGCGCGGTCCGCAGCACCTTCACGAGCAGGAACAGGGCGAAGAAGATGAACAGCCCGCTGACCGCGATGAGGAACACCGCCCGCCCCTGCGGCGCCGCGAAGACGGCCCCGGCCAGCGCCACGAACGGCGCGAATCCCGCGCTCAGCGCGGCGTCGAGCGGACTCTCGTAGGCGACCCCGCCGACGCCGCCCAGCGTCCCGGCCAGCCACACGGCCGCCTGCCGCAGATAGCCCGTCGCCAGCTCGAAGGGCAGCAGGACGAGCACGCTGAAGTAGTTGAAGGTGTCGTGGCAGATGGCGACCGGGAACGCCCGCTCGAACTCGTCCCGGCGTCCCAGGTGGGCGAGCGAGACGACCGTCGCGGTCACCGTGGTGCCGATGTTGGCGCCCATCACCATCGGGATGGCGTTGGCGAGCGGCAGGGGATGCTCGGGCGCCGCCACCAGCGCCACGATCATCGAGGTGGTCACCGACGAGCTCTGGACCAGCGTGGTGGCCAGCAGGCCGACCAGGAGGCCGACGAACGGATTCTCGGTGGCCGCGAAGAAGCTGCCGATGAGGTCCTCGCCGAGCAGCCTGAAGCCGGAGCCCAGCCCCTTGACGCCGATCAGGAACACGAACAGCAGCAGCAGCGCCGTGGCAACGCGGGGGAGCAGCGTGGGCGTGGGGCCCTCGGATTGTCGCGCTGGGGTGGGCAAGCGAGTCCATTATATGCGAGCGGAACGCCCCGGATCGGCGGTCCGGAACCCGCGCGGCGCCGTGCTATAGTTCGGCCGTGCGGCAGGATGAGATCACCGCGGCGGTGCTCTCACGGCAGGAGGTCTCGCGCTACCTGCAGGGCGGCGGCGGCGAATCGGCCCGGCAGGCGGCGCAGCGCGTGCACGGCTACCTGCACGAGCTGCGGACCACCCAGCGCTACCGGATGTACCGCGCCCTGCAGCATCCGCTCTATCCCATCCTGCGCAAGATCGACCGCCGCCAGGAGCACGTCGAGCGCGCGCAGGCCGCGGTCGCCGGCGGCCGGCGCGTCATCTACGCCTCGAACCACAAGAGCCATCTCGACTATCTCGTGCAGCCGATCGTCCTCGACGACCACCGCGTGCGCCCGCCGGTGATCGCCGCCGGCATCAACCTGTTCGGCGGCCCCCTCGGCTGCCTCCACCGGCACGTGACCGGCGCCATCCCGGTCCGCCGCGAGATGCGCGATCCGGCCTACCTGGCCACCCTCAAGGCGTACGTCTCCGAGGTGCTGCGGCGCCACGACCTGTTCCTCTACCCGGAGGGCGGGCGCAGCTACAGCGGGGAGCTGAAGCCGTTCAAGACCGGTCTGCTGCACGCGGCCGCGCAGGCGCGCCGCGCCGACGCCGTCGTCGTGCCCGTCGCCGTCGCCTACGACTTCGTCCTCGAGGATGTCATCCTCGCGCGCCAGCGGGTCAAGCGCCGCCAGCGGCCGTTCGCGCTCGAGGTGGCCGAGATGGCCCGCTGCGCCGTCGGGTACCAGAGCCGGGCCGTCGTGACCTTCGGCGCGCCGATTCCGCTCGGCGCCTTCGACCCAGACTGCCGGCGCTCGATGGTGCAGCTCGCCCGGCGCCTGCGGTCCGAGATCGGGCGGCTCGGCAAGGTGCTGCCGGCGGCGCTGGTGGCCGCCGCGATGCGCCCCTGCCTGGGCCGGCGGGAGCTCGAGGAGCGCATCGATCAAATGCTGGACATCCTGCGCCTGGCCGGCGCCAACCTCGACGTCCGCAGCGGCCGCGAGGCGCTCGACGCCGCGGCCGAGCCGCTGGCGATGCGCGGCATCATCGTCATCCAGGCCGACCGCTACCGCGTCCGCCAGCGCGGCGTGCTCCGCTACTACGCCCGCGGCATCCGCCATCTGCTGCACGATCGCGGCCGCTCCGCGCTGACGCACTGAGCGGCCGACCCCGATGCGGGACGCGTTGTCGCGGGCCGTCTTCCTGGCACTCGCCCGCAGCGCCCTGCTCAAGGCCGGCGCCTCGCGCTACGGCATGCGGGGTCCCGACGGCTTCGCCCGCCGCTTCGTCGGCGGCGAGACCCTCGACGAGGCGCTGGGCGTCGTGCGCGAGCTCGACCGCCAGGGGTTCACCCACACGCTCAACTACCTGGGCGAGCACGTGGCCTCGGCGGAGGTGGCGCGCGGCGCGGCGCAGGACTACCTGGAGATCATCGAGCGCGTGGGAGCCGCCGGCCTGCCCTGCAAGATCTCGGTGAAGCTCTCGCAGATCGGCCTGGAGCTCGACCGCGCGCTGTGCGCCGACAACCTGCGCCGCATCCTGACCGCGGCCGCCGCGCGGGACGGGTTCGTGCGCATCGACATGGAGGGCTCGGCGACCGTCGACGCGACGCTCGACATCTTCGAAGCCGTCTGGAGCGAGGGCCTGCGCAACGTCGGCGTCGTGCTGCAGGCCTACCTCCACCGCACCGCGGCGGACCTGCGGCGGATCGTGGCGCTGGGCGCCCGCGTGCGCCTCTGCAAGGGCGCGTACAAGGAACCCTCCGCGGTCGCCCACCAGGATCGGGCGGACGTCGACAACGCGTTCCTGAGCCTGATACCCGTGCTGCTGGCCGAGGGCCACGCGCCCGCCATCGCGACGCACGACCGGCAGGCCATCGACGCGGCCTGCCGCTTCGCCGCCGAGCGCGGCATCGGACCCGACCGGTTCGAGTTCCAGATGCTCTTCGGCGTGCGCCGCGACCTGCAGGCCGAGCTGCGCGACCGGGGCTACCCCGTGCGCGTCTACGTCCCGTTCGGCCGCGAGTGGTTCCCGTACTTCATGCGGCGGCTGGCCGAGCGCCCGGCCAACGTCGCCTTCGTCGTGCGCAGCCTGCTGCGCGAGCGGGCGGGCGAAGCCCCGTCCGCTTGAAGCCCGTCAGTCCACCCAGTCGGCGATGAAGATGTTGGTGTCGCCCTCGGCCGCCGCGTCGCGGTTCGAGGCGAAGATCAGCTTCGTCCCGTCGGGCGAGAACATCGGGAACCCGTCGAACACGTCGGTGAACGTGATCTGCTCGAGGCCGGTGCCGTCGAGGTTGACCATGAACAGGTCGAAGTTGCGGCCGCGCGGGTCGTGCAGGTTCGACGAGAAGATGATGCGCTCGCCGTCCGGATGCCAGTAGGGCGCGAAGCTGGCCCCGCCGAAGTCGGTGACCTGCCGCAGGTTGCTCCCGTCGGCGTCCATGACGAAGACCTCCACCCCGCCCGGGCGCCACAGCCCCTGGTCGAGCAGCCGCTTGTAGTCGTCGTACTCCTCGCCGTCGGGGATCTCCCGGCCGCGGAAGATGATCCGCGAGCCGTCGGGCGAGAAGAACGGCCCGCCGTCCGGCCCCTGCCGGTGCGTCAGCCGGCGCACGTCCGAGCCGTCGCCGTTCATGGAGTAGATCTCCATGTCGCCGTCGCGCACGCTCGTGAAGACGATGCGGCCGTCCGGCCCCACCGTGGCCTCCGCGTCGTAGCCGGGCTCGTCCGTCAGCCGCGTCAGCCCGCTGCCGTCCGGGCTCGCGCGGAAGATGTCGAACGTGTCGTAGATGGCCCAGACGTAGCCCATGCGGAAGCTCGGCGGCGGCGGGCAGTCGGCCCCGCCCAGGTGCGTCGAGGCGTAGAGGATCGAGTCGCCGCCCGGATAGAAGTAGCCGCAGGTCGTGCGGCCGTCGCCGGTGCTCACCATCTGCTGGTTCGAGCCGTCGAGGTCCATGCGGAAGATCTGGTCGCAGGGCACGCCCTCGCGCGTCGACTGGAAGATGATCTGCGAGCCGTCGGACGAGAAATAGGCCTCGGCGTTCTCGCCCCCGAAGGTGAGCTGGCGGACGTTGGCCAGGTGGACCTCGCCTCCCCCCGCATCCGACTGATGCTCCTGGGCGACCGTGCCGCCCGCGAGCAGCGGCGCGAGCAGCAGCGAAAGCACGATGAACGTCCTACGGACGGGTGGGCGGTTCGACATCGGGCAACCCTTCCTCTCCTGCGCGCCCGGCGCGTCCCGCACGCCCGGCGTCGTGTCACGAGCGAAGCCGGTTCATTGTCGCCCGACCAGCTCCAGCAATCCAAGCGTGAGCCAGGGCACGTAGGTGATCACCAGCACGCCGATCCCCAGTATCACCAGCAGCGGCACGGACGCCCGGTACACCTGCAGCAGCGGGCGGTCGAAGCGGTAGGACGCCAGGAACAGGTTGAGCCCGACCGGCGGCGTGAGGTACCCGAGCTCCAGGTTCGCGATGAAGATGATGCCCAGATGGACGGGATCGATGCCGTAGGCGGCCCCGATGGCGCTGATGAGCGGCACCACGACGACGATGGCCGAGAAGATGTCCATCAGGCAGCCCACGATGAGCAGGAACACGTTGAGCGCCAGCAGGAACACCAGCGGCGACTCGATGCGCGCCTGCGTCCACTCGAGCAGCCGGAACGGGATGTCGACGTCGACCATGTAGGCGGTGAAGCCCTTGGCGACCGCCAGGATGATGAGCACCCCGCCGATCAGCACGACGCACTCCCGGAACGCCTGCTGCAGGCCGGCGCGCAGCCGGAAGTCGCGGTGCACGGCGCCCGTGACGACGGCCGCGTACAGCGCGGACAGCGCGGCGGTCTCCACCAGCGTCGCGCGGCCGCTGAGCAGCGCGCCGAGGACGACCAGCGGCAGCGCCAGCTCCCACTTCGCCGCCCACAGCGCGCGACGGGTTTCCGCCCCGTCGAACGCGCGGCGGCCGGCGCCGGTCAGCAGCCCCTCGCGCACGCCCCAGGCCGCCACGAGGGCGACGAGCAGCACGCCGGGCAGGATGCCGCCGATGAACAGGTTCTCGGGCGCGGTCTGCGCGACGATGGCGTACAGGATGAGCGGCATCGCCGGCGGCAGCAGCAGCCCCAGCGAGCCCGACGCGGTGAGCAGGCCGACCGAGAACCGGTCGCGGTAGCCGTCCTTCAGCAGGGCCGGCAGGAGCAGCCCGCCGAGCGCCAGGATGGTGACGCCCGAGCCGCCGGTGAAGATGGTGAAGAACGCGCAGACGACGGCGCAGACGATGGCCGTCCCGCCCGGCAGCCAGCCGACCAGGCCCCGGAACACCCGCAGCAGGCGCTCGGACGACTGCCCCTGCGCCAGGATGAAGCCGGTCAGCGTGAAGAGCGGTATCGACGGCAGGTGCGGCTCGGTCGCCAGGTCGTAGGCGTAGAGCGGCACGGCCGCCGGATCGAACGCGTCGACCATGTAGAGGAAGACCGCCGCGCCCGCCAGCACCGTGAAGATCGGCGCCCCGGCCAGCGCCGCCAGCACGACCAGCACGACCCAGGGCCAGCCCGCGCCGCCGGCCAGCAGGCACGCTCCGTCCTCGCCCGCGGCGCACGCCGCGCCCGACCCGCTCAGCCACACCCCCGCGAGGAGGCCGCCCGCCGCGACCGCGCGCGCCCCCCAGCCCCCGGCGCGCCACGCCAGACGCAGGGCAATGACGCCGAAGGCAACCGGCAGCACGAGCTGGAACACCCACGACGGAATCCCGAGCGCGATGTCGCCGCCGATCTCCATCTCGATGGCCACGACGTCGATGGCCGACCACGCCAGCAGCGCCGTGACGGCAGCGCCGACCGTGGCCGCGAACGCCTGCGCGGCGCGCCGCGCCGCGCCCTCGGGAATGAAGGTCGCGGCGGCGAGGGCGATCAGCTTGTCCTGCCGCGCCGCGATGCCGGCCCCCAGGAAGGCGACCCACAGCGTGAGGTGCTGGACGAAGGGAATGGAGCCCGGAATGCCGCCCGTCAGCAGCGGGCGCACGACGATCTCGGCCAGCGGCAGCAGCGCCATCAGCGCCAGCGCCAGCCCGGCGCCCCACTCTTCCGTCCGGTGCAGGCCGCCGAGCGCCCGCCGCAGGAGCGCGGCGGCGGCATGGAGAGATCGGCTCATCGGAGAGGTCTGCTCAACTGCATCGGACGTGCGGCAGTCGGTCGATCGTAGCTGATCATGGCGGCGCGGGCGGGAGCGCGGGCGCAGAGTTTTCGAGCCGCGACGCCCTGCGCGGGTGCGCGCCAAGTGAAGTTGCCGAGCCGACCTGCCCGACTGACCGACTCGGGCCGCGCCCATCGAACCGCGACCTTTTTCGTCCAACAGGCGTTTTTCGGTTGACAGCCCGTTTCGGGGCCATCCGGCTCGGGCGCGGACCGGCTTCAGGTATGCCCCTCGTACCGCCCTGAGCGACCGCTGGAGGCCGGTTGCCGGTTGGCGAGGGAACGAAGCCGTACAATCGCCCGATCGGCCCGCCTGAGGCCGTACAAGCCATTGAAAAAGCAGGGGTTATGATGGAGACATGCCTGTCGACGACTCCCGCGCCGTTCCCGTTGCACCGGTCCCGCCTGCGGCTCCGCCGCCGCCGCAATCGATCTCGCCAGGGGCGCCGGCTCTCGCCGCGGCCGCGTCCGCCCTCACCGGGCCGCCCGCTGCGGAGCCCGCGGGCCCGGACGAGCCGCGCCCGGACGTCGAGGCGCTCGCCGACCGCATCGCCGACCTGGCCGCGCACATCCAGGCAGCCACCTACGAGCTGCTCGTCCTCATCCGCGAGTTCGACGCGCGCGGCGGGTGGGAGGGCTTCACCTCCTGCGCCCACTGGCTGAGTTGGCGCATCGGCCTCGCGCCCGGCGCCGCCCGCGAGCACGTGCGAGTGGCGCGCGCCCTGGCCGACCTGCCGCGGCTGAGCGCCGCCATGCGGCGCGGCGCCGTCTCCTACTCGAAGGTCCGCGCCGTCACCCGCGTGGCCACGCCCGACAACGAGCAGGCGCTGCTCGACGTCGCCCTCGCCGGGACCGCGGCCCACGTCGAGCAGGTGGTCCGCACCTGGCGGCGGGTGGACCGCGCGGCCGAGGCGGCGGAGGACAGCCGGCGGCACGAGTCGCGGATGCTGCACACCTGGGTGGACGACGACGGGATGGTCGTGGTCCGCGGCCGGCTGACGCCGGAGGTGGGCGCCGTGCTGCGGCGCGCGCTGGACGCGGCGCTCGATGCCGGGGCCGGCGCGGTCGAGGCTGCAGCGGCGATAGGCCGGGAGCCGCGCGCAACGGCCACCGACGCAGCGGCACCGGGCGCAGGAGCCGCGGGGCCGGCGGCGGCGGAACTGCGCGCAACGGCACCGAGCGCCGCGGCCCCCGCAGAGGCCGGAGACCTTGCGGACGCGGACGGGATGGCCCCGACCATCGCGCAGCGGCGGGCCGACGCGCTGGGTCGGGTGGCCGAGTGCGCGCTGGCCGGCGGGCTCGACAAGGGCACGGCCGGCGACCGCTACCAGGTGGTCGTGCACGTCGACGGCGACACCCTGGCGGACGGCGGCGAGGCGGGCGAGGAGGTTCCCGCAGGAACGTACGGGCCGCGCGCCGCGTGCCCCGGTCCCGCCGGCGGCCAGTCGGCGCTCGACGAGGCGGGCGGCATCCATGTCTCCGCGGAGACGGCCCGGCGGCTGGCCTGCGACGCCGCCACGGTGACCATGCACCACGGACCAGCCGGCGAGGTGCTCGACGTCGGGCGCCGCACACGCACCATCTCGCCGGCCCTGCGCCGGGCCCTGGCGGCGCGCGACCGCCACTGCCGCTTCCCCGGATGCGCGGCCACCCGCTGCGATGTTCATCATGTGGACCACTGGGCGCATGGCGGGAAAACGGCGCTCGGCAACCTGGTCCTGCTCTGTCGCCGCCATCACCGGGCGGTGCACGAGGAGGGGTTCCGGGTGCTGCTCGGTCCTGCGGGCGAGGCCCGGTTCGTCCGGCCCGACGGCCAACCGCTGCCGGAGGCGCCGCTCCCGCCGGCGGTGGCGGGCGAGCCGCTGGCACCGTTGACGGCGCGGCTCGACCGGGCGGGCATCCGCATCGGCCCGCACACGGCCACGCCGGCCTGGCGGGGTGAGCGCCTCGACGTCGACTGGGCCGTCGGCGTGCTGTGGCGGCCGCGCGGGGATGCCGCCGGCCGTGCCGCTCCACCGGCGTGACCTCCATTGACCAGTGACCAGCGCTCCGGGACCGAGGGCAATCCGCGGCGCCCCGTCTTGCCATGGCGGGCTATTTCGACAATCATCTACATTGATGAATGTCGATGCATCAGATGACGCGGCCCCCGGCGCGGAGCTCGGGATACTGAAGGCCCTGGCCGACGAGAGTCGGCTCACCATCCTCGGGCTCGTCGCCCGGCAGGAACGCAGCGTCTCCGAGCTCGCCGCGTTGCTCGCAGTCAAGGCGTCCACCGTCTCGCACCACCTCGCGAAGCTGAAGGACGCCCGGCTGGTCGGCATGCGCTCGGCCGGCACCACGCACTTCTACCGGCTCGACGCCACGGGGCTGGCGCGGCTGCGCGCGGGGCTTCGGACACCCGAGCGCATCGCCTCGCTCACGGCGGATGCGGCGGGTGTCGGCGCCGACGCGGCCGAGACGAAGGTGCTCGCGAACTTCCTGGACGGCGAGCGGCTGAAGGAGATCCCGGCCAGCCTCAAGAAGCGGCAGGTCATCCTGCGCTGGCTGGTGGAGAGCTTCGAGACGGGGCGAGACTACCCCGAGAAGGAGCTCAACGAGATCATCGGGCGCCGCCATCCCGACTTCGCCACGCTGCGGCGCGAGCTGATCGTCAGCGGCCTGCTCACGCGCACGAACGGGATCTACCGGCGCGCCTGAGGCCCCAGCCCGAAGGCGCGAGCCCCCCTGGCCGGCCCCTCAGTTCGCCCGGAACGCGCTGCGGGCGGCGAGCGCCGCGTCGTAGATGTCCGCCGGGACGCGGTCGCCGCGCCACGTGGCGGTCAGGGTGTCCACGATGGCACGCAGCAGGGCGACCTCGGGCTCGCCGACGCTGGACAGCGTCAGGCCCCGCTTCTGCATCTCGGCCACCGCCTCCGCGTCCTGGCGGGGCACCTCGTCGAAGAGGAAGGCCTGCATCTCGGCCGCGGCCGCGAGGAGCGCGGCGCGGTCCGCCTCGTCGATGCGGGCCCAGGCGCGCTCGGTCATGACGGTGGCGCCGAAGACCGGGCTGAGCGGGATGTCGAGCATGTGCGACGTCTGGCGGTACCACTGGAACACCAGGGCGCCGTAGGGCGGGCTCGGATAGGCGTCGATGAGCCCGGTGTTCAGCCCCATCAGCACGTCGGTCAGCTCGAGCGGCACCGGCTGGAAGCCGTTCTCCTTGTACCACTGCACCATGCCGTCGTCGCCGGCCGACGTGTACAGCTTCGCCTTCTGCAGGTCGGGAATGCCGCGTATGGGGTGCGCCGAGAAGATGTGCGCCCAGCCGCCGTGCCCCCAGCCGAGCAGCACGAGGCCCTGCTCGGCGAGCTTGTCGCGGTACAGCGGGGTGAGCGCCTCGAGCACGTGCACCGCCTCGGCGTCCGATGCGAAGAAGAACGGGATGCCGAAGACGTTGAACGACTCGTCGACCTCGGTCAGGCCGGGCAGCGTGAGGGCGGCCACCTGGGGATTGTTCAGGCGCATGCGCCGGATGATGGTCGCCTCGTCGCCGGTGGTGCCGCGCACCTGCAGGCGCACGCGCCCGTCGGTCGCGTCCTGCCAGTCCGACGCCATCTGCTTGAGCGCCCGGTCCCAGACCGAGTTGGCGGGCAGGATCGTGCCGAGCCGGAGGTTGGCCCGCTGGGCGACGAGCAGCGCGGGGCTCGCCAGCAACGCGACGGCGACGGCGAAACGCAGCGTCTTCATGGTTGGTTCTCCACGTCCTCGTCGAGCTCGTCGAACGGCTCGAAGAACAGATCGTCGATGTGGTCGAGCAGCACCCGCGCCCGCCGCTGGGCGATGAGGTTCAGCAGCCGGTTGCTCGGCTCCTCGTCCGGATCGATGGCGATGGCGGCCTCCAGCAGCTCGCGGAACTCCTCGCGGTTCTCCTCGGCGACGGCCACGCCGGCCGCCAGCGAGACGTACGCGCCGGCGTCGCGGCCGTCGGACAGCTCGACCACGCGCGCGAAGTGCTCGCGCGCCCGCGCGTAGGACCCACCCATGGCCTCCCCCACCGACTCGAGCGTGATGAACGCGGCGTGCAGCGCGCCCCGCTCGAAATCCTCGTCGAGCGCCAGCGCCCGGTCGAGCAGGGCGCGGGCGGCCGGCAGGTCAGCCACCAGGGCCGGCCGGTCGAGCCCGAGCGAGATGCCCAGCAGCCATGCGCCGCCGAGGTAGTACAGGCTCTCGACGTCCTCCGCGTCGAAGACCGCCGCCGCCGTCTCGGGCTCGGCGCGCAGGCGCGCGGTGATGCCGGGATAGTCGAGCTCCACGTTGCGCAGCCCGTAGTCGCGCGCCCGCAGGTACATGCGCCGCGCCCGCGCGTGGAGCGCCGTGGCGCGGCGGTAGTCGTCCCACTCGGCGATGGCCGCGTCCGCCTGCAGGAAGGCGTTCGCATAGAGCAGGAAGCCGGTGTTCGCGAAGAGCAGGACGTCCTGCCGCTCCGGGTCGGCGTCGAGAATCGACTCGATCGTCTTGAGCAGGAACGGCAGGGCGGCGCGCACGACCTCCGGGTCTTCCTCGGAGAGATAGACGGCCGGGTTGACCAGCGTCGGCAGCACGGCGTTGACGGCCATCGAGCGCAGCGAGCAACCCGCGAGCGCCGCGGCCAGGAGCACGGCTGCCGCCAGCCGGACCGATCGTCTGAAGGTTTCTTTCATGCCGCCGTAACGGTGCAGCGTTCGATCATATCAGCCTGCCGCGGCCGTTCCGCACCGGGCCGGCGGGCACCGGAGCGGCGGCCGGCGGCCGCCACGGGGACTCATGTACCATCGCGGGATGCGCAGCGCCGCCGCACGATCGGGGCCGCGACCGACGGCCGGCTTCGCCCCTGTTCCGGCGGGGTGGTTCCTCATGGGCAGCGCCGACGGGCAGGCCGACGAGGGACCCGTGCACCGGGTCTGGGTGGACGCCTTCGAGCTGGCCGTGGACCCCGTGACGCGCGGCGAGTACGCCGACTTCCTGGCCGCGACCGGCCGCAGCGCGCCGCGCGAGTGGCACAACCCGCGCTTCGCTGCCGCGGACCTGCCCGTGGTGGGCGTGAGCTGGAACGACGCGGTCGTCTACTGCCTCTGGCGTTCGTCATCGTCCGGCGGCGACGGACCGCTGCGGCTGCCGACCGAGGCCGAGTGGGAGCGGGCCGCGCGCGACGGGCGCGAGGGCGAGCGCTACCCCGGCGGCGACGCGCTACCGGCCTGGGTCCCGCAGGGCGGCAGGGGGCCCCTCGACGGACCCTGGCCGGTCGCCCTCGGCCCGCCGAACGGCTTCGGGGTGCGCGGCATTGCCGCCAACATCCACGAGTGGTGCGCCGACTGGCATGCGCGCGACTACTACGGCCGCTCGCCCGAGCGCAATCCGGCCGGGGCGGCGAGCGGACGCCGGCGCGCCTCGCGGGGCGGCTCGTGGCGGCACGCGGTGACCATCAGCCGCAGCGCCGCCCGCAGCAAGCTCGATCCGGCGTTCCGCTACACCGACTACGGCTTCCGGGTCGCCCGCGACATCTGATGTCGGAAGAGCGAAGGCCCGACGAGCTGGACCTCGCCCTCGACGTGGCCCGCGCGGTGCGCGACGCGGGCGGACGCGCGCTGATCGTCGGCGGCTGGGTGCGCGACCGGCTGCTGCGCGGCGAGTCGGGCAACCGGCAGGCGCCGAGAGACCGTGAGTCGAACCACATCGACGTCGACGTCGACCTCGAGGTCTACGGCCTCCCCGCCGACACGCTGCAGTCCGTGCTGGCGCGGTTCGGTCGGGTCAACAGCGTCGGCGCCAGCTTCGCGGTGTTCAAGCTGGGGCCGCTCGACGTCTCGCTCCCGCGCACCGAGTCGAAGGCCGGCCGCGGCCACCGGGGGTTCACCGTCACCGGCGACCCGGCGCTGCCGCTGGCGGAGGCGGCGCGCCGCCGCGACTTCACCGTCAACGCCATCGCCTGGGACCCGCTGCGCGACGAGCACCTCGACCCCCACGGCGGACGCGCCGACCTCGCCGCCCGCCGCCTGCGCATGGTCGATCCGGCGACGTTCGGCGACGACAGCCTGCGCGTGCTGCGCGCGGTGCAGCTCGCGGCGCGGCTGGGCTTCGAGGTCGACGCGCCCACCCGCGCCGTCTGCCGCGCGATTGCGCTCGACGACCTGCCCGCCGAGCGCGTGTGGGGCGAGCTGGAGAAGCTGCTGCTGCAGGCCCGGCGGCCGTCGCCCGGCTTCGCGCTGGCGCGCGAGATGGGCGTCGTCGAGCAGCTCTTCCCCGAGCTGGCCGCGCTCGTCGACTGCCCGCAGGAGCCGGAGTGGCATCCGGAGGGGGACGTCTGGGTGCACACGCTGCTGGTCATCGACGAGGCGCGCGGACGCATCGACGACCTGCCGCGCCCGCAGCGCGTCGCGGTCATGCTGGGCGCCGTGTGCCACGACTTCGGCAAGCCGGCCACCACCGCGTACATCGACGGCCGCATCCGGTCGCTCAACCACGAGGAGATGGGCGTGGCGCCCGCCACGGCGTTCCTCGACCGGCTCGGCATCCGCACGCTCGACGGCTACGACGTCCGGCGGCAGGTGCTCGGGCTGGTGGCCCACCACCTCAAGCCGGGCATGTGGCGCACCGCGCGCGACGGCGTCGGCGACGGCGCGTTCCGGCGGCTCGCGCGCAAGGTGGACCTGGAGCTGCTGGCCAGGCTGGCGCAGGCCGACTGCCGCGGCCGCAGCGGCGACTTCGACTGCTCCGCGATGGACTGGTTCCTGGAGCGCGCCCGCGGCCTGGGCGTGGAGCACGCGGCGCCCGCGCCGCTGCTGCTGGGGCGCCACCTGCTGGCGCTCGGCCTCGCTCCCGGCCCGCGCATCGGGCGCATCCTGGCGCAGGTCTACGAGCGGCAGCTCGACGGCGAGATCACCACCCTGGCCGAGGCGCAGGCCGCGGCGCGCGCGCTGCTGGAGGCGGAGGGAACCCGCGGCGAGGACGGCCCGCAGGACCCGGAAGGCGCGGGGAGCGCGCCGGCAGCGGAATCGTGACTCACCCGGACTGAACGCCTTCGGGTGCCTCCAGTCCAGCGACAGGGCAAGCACGGTCTGCTCGCTGTGCTCGTGAATGATGCTGCGAAAATCACCCAGATCCGCCGGTGTGCTGTCGCTGCCGAAATGAAAGGCAAGCCGCCGGTCGGAGGAGTCCGCGGTCTGCTTCAGAAGCAGGAGCGCCTGGATCAGGCTGGTCTTGCCGGAGCTGTTCGGGCCGAAGAAACCTGTGATCGGCTTGAGGGCAATATCGCCCGTCTCGCTCCAGGACTTGAATCCCTGCAGTCTCAGGCCGGTCAACATCGACGAATCACCTCTTCTGTCACCTCACGCTCCGACGACGAGCGGGCCAACACCAGACCGGCGCATTGTACGACGCCGCGCCGTGGGGCTGGTCCGGACCGGATTCCGACGACCCTATCCTCCGGGCGAGCGAGACGGTGCCCCCCCCGGTGGATGCGCGAAAGGAATATCCGGGACGGGCAATGGACCAGTGCGCGACGGATCCTCGATCAAGGGAGTGGATCGTCGCCGGCCGGCGCGCGCAGCAGGTCGGCCAGGGCCGCCGGCGCGACGTTGCCGCCGCTGACGACGGCGACGCTGACGCCGGCGTCCGGCGCGGGCTCCGCCGCCAGGGCGGCGGCGGTGGCGGCGGCGCCGCTCGGCTCCGCGACCAGCTTGGCGTGGCGGCACAGCCAGGGCACGGCCCGCTCGATCGCCTCGTCCTGCACCTGGACCACGTCGTCCACGAGCGCTTGGGCCGCGGCGAACGTCAGGTCGCCGGGCCGCACCGGCAGCAGGCCGTCGGCCACGCTGGCGGTGCGCTCGAGCGTCACCGGCCGGCCGGCCGCCAGCGACGCCGCCAGGCAGGCCGCGCCGACCGGCTCCACCCCGATGACCCGCGCCGCCGGGTGCGCCTGCTTGACGGCGGTCGCCACCCCCGCCAGCAGCCCGCCGCCGCCGACCGGCACGTACACCCGGGCCACCTGCCGGGCGTCCTCGACGATCTCGCGGCCGACGGTCGCCTGCCCGGCGATTATCGCGGGGTGATCGAAGGGCGGAATCATCACCAGCCCGCGCCCCTGCGCCTCGCGCTCGGCACGCGTCCTGCGCTCGACCAACGTGGTGCCCTCGAACAGCACCTCGGCGCCGTACCCCCGGGCGCCGGCCACCTTGACCGCCGGTGCCGTCCGCGGCATGACCACGACGGCCGCGATGCCCAGGGCGCGCGCGGCGCAGGCAACCGCCTGCGCGTGGTTCCCGGAGGAGTACGTGATCACCCCCCGCCGGCGCTCGGCCGGCGGCAGGCCGGCGATCATGTTGAACGCGCCGCGCAGCTTGAAGGAGCCGGCGACCTGCAGGTTCTCGCACTTGAGCCGCAGCGGCCGGCCCGCGGCCCGCGAGACGTCGAGGAGGGGCGTGCGGACGACCGCGCCGCGGATGCGCGCGGCCGCCGCGTCGATGTCGGCGCCTGAGATGACTGTCACGGACCTTCTATACTGGCAACCATGCTGCGGGTGCTGCTGGCGGCAGCGGCCATGCTGCTGGGAGCGGCGCCGCCCGCCGGCGCGCAGGACGACGAGCCCATCGGGCTGTTCGTCGCCGATCTGCGCGGCTCATTCGTGCGCTTCGGCCAGCAGCCGGACCTGGCTCGCTCCCGCGGCTTCCGGCCGCACGCGACGCCGTCGATGGGGATTGGCGTCGACGCGGGCGCGCACGTCTACCCGCTCCGCTGGCGCTTCGTCACCCTCGGCCTGGGCGCCGCCTACCACGCCTCGTTCGGCGACCGCGGCGCGCGCCCGGACGACGTCGACCCGGACGGCCCCACGCTGCGCAAGACGTTCCGGGCCGTGTCGCCGCAACTCTCGCTCAACTTCGGCGGCCGCAACGGCTGGAGCTACCTGAGCGGCGGGATCGGGATGTCGCGGCTGGCGCTGCTCTCCCGCGCCGGCGAGCAGCCGGACCAGCGGTTCGCCCGCACCCTGAACTACGGCGCCGGGGCGCGCTGGTTCGTCAAGCGGCGCCTCGCCTTCTCGCTCGACCTGCGCTTGCACTCCGTCAGCCCGCTGGAGCCGACCGCTACCGAACCCGGATCGCCGCGCACGACGCTCATGGTGCTGAGCGTCGGGGCGTCGTTCAGGTAGCCGGGCGGCGGCGCGGCGGCCCGCCCGCTTCGACCATAATGCTCTCATGAGGCGGGATACGTTGCTCGATTATTTCGACGACCGTATCCGGTCCGCGGCGGACTTCGTCGTCCACGACGACGGCTACCGCGCGTACCGCTACACGTACGACGAGGTCCGCCGCGCCGCGCTCGCCTTCGCCCGCCGTCTGGCGCGCGCGAACATCGGGCCGGGCGAGCGGGTCGTGATCTGGGGCGAGAACTGCCCGGAGTGGATCGCCGCGATGTGGGGCTGCCTGCTCGCGCGGACCGTGCTCGTGCCGGTGGACTTTCGCGCCTCCGGGGACCTCGTCTCGCGCGTCGCGGCGATTGTCGACGCGCGCGCCGTGCTGGTCGGCGAGGGCCTGGAGGCCGCGCCGGGCGGGGACCGCGTCGAGCGCTGGCCGCTGCGGCAGCTCCTCCCGGCGCGCCGGGAGGACGGCGGCGGCGGCGAGGCGGACGTGCGCGGGGACCGCGGCGCGCCCGACGATCTGGCCGAGATCATCTTCACGTCGGGCGCCACCGCCGACCCCAAGGGGGTGCGGCTGACGCACCGCAACATCCTCGCGAACGTGGTCCCCGTCGAGAACGAGGTGCTCAGGTACCGCCGCTACGCGCGTCCGTTCGCCCCGTTGCGGTTCCTCAACCTGCTGCCGCTCAGCCACATGTTCGGCCAGGCCATGGCCACCTTCATCCCGCCGCTGCTGTCGGGGATCACGGTCTTCATGCGCGGCTACAACCCGGCCGACATCGTGCGCCAGATCCACCAGCGGCGCGTGTCGGTCGTGGTGTGCGTGCCCAAGATCCTGGAGGTGCTGCGCGACCACGTCCTGCGCCTCGCCCCGGAAGCCGCCCGGGAGCATCCGCCGCTCAACGTGGCCCGGCGCTGGTGGCGCTACCGGCGCATCCACCGGCTGTTCGGCTTCAAGTTCTGGGCCTTCGTCGTCGGCGCCGCGCCCCTCGATCCCGAGCTCGAGGCGTTCTGGTCGCGGCTGGGCTTTCTCGTCGTCCAGGGCTACGGGCTCACGGAGACGGCGCCCATCGTCACCCTCAACCACCCGTTCCGCACGCGGCGCGGCACGGTCGGCCGGCCGATCGGGGGCGTCGACGTGAAGCTCGGCCCCGACGGCGAGATCCTGGTGCGCGGGAACAACGTGACTGCCGGCTACTACAACGCCGCGGGCGAGACCGCCGCGGCCTTCGACGACGGCTGGTTCCGGACCGGCGACATCGGCGCCTGGGACGCGGCCGGGAACCTGACCGTCAGGGGCCGCAAGAAGGAGGTGATCGTCACCCCCGAGGGCCTGAACGTGTTTCCGCAGGACGTCGAGCAGGTGCTGGGCGCCGTGCCCGGCGTGCGGGAGTCCGGCGTGGTCGGCATCGCGCAGGAGGGCCGCGAGCACGTGCACGCGGTGCTGGTGCTGGAAGCCGGCGCCGAGCCGTCCGCGGTGCTGCGGGAGGCCAACCGGCGCCTCGAGGACCACCAGCAGATCCGCGGGCGGTCGATCTGGCCGGACGAGGCCCTGCCGCGCACCGAGGGCACGCGCAAGCTGAAGCGGCGGGAGCTGAAGCGCTGGGTCGAGAGCGGCGGGCGTGCCGGCCAGCCCGCCGCCGCGGCCGGCGGCGGCGGGACGGTTGCCGCCGTCGTGCAGCGCTTTGCGCCCGATCGCGCGGTCACCGACGCGACGAGCCTGGCCGAGCTCGGCCTCAGCTCCATCGAGCGCATCGAGCTGCTGATGGCGCTCGAGCAGGCGTTCGACCGCACGGTCGACGAGGCCGTGTTCGCCGCTGCGGCCACTGTCGGGGATCTGCGCGCGCTGGTCGCCGAGACGGCCCTCCCGGACGCCGCCGCCGCACAGCCGGCCCCGGCCGCCGCGGCGGCGTTCGACTTCCCCACCTGGGCCGCGAGCGGGCCCGCGCGGCTGACCCGGCGGGTCAACCTGGGGTTGTGGCTGCTGCCGCTGACGCGGGCGTTCGCCTGGCTCAGCGTCGAGGGCCGGCACCATCTGGACGCGGCGCCGGGGCCGGTCGTCTACGCGGCCAACCACCAGAGCCACCTCGACGCGCCGGTCATTCTGGCGGCGCTGCCGCCGCGCCGGCGCTATCGGGTGGCGACCGCGGCCGGCAAGGAGTTCTTCGCCGCGCACTTCGGCGTGGGCCGGCACCCGCTGCGGCGGCGGCTCACCAACAGCCTCAACTACTACCTGGCCTGCCTGCTGTTCAACGTGTTCCCGCTGCCCCAGCGCGAGGCCGGCGCGCGCGACGCCATCCGCTATCTCGGCGAGCTGCTGGGCGCAGGCACCTCCGTGCTGATCTTCCCCGAGGGGCGCCGCACGGACGCGGGCGAGATCGGCCCGTTCCAGCCCGGCGTCGGCATGCTCGCCGCCCGCCTGCAGGTCCCGATCGTCCCGGTCCGGCTCGAGGGGCTCGACCGCGTGCTCCACAAGTCCTGGCGCATGGCGGTGCCCGGCCGCGTGCGGGTCGCGTTCGGACCGCCCCTCGCGCCGGGCCGCGGCTCGTACCGCGAGCTGGCGCGGCGCGTGGAAGACGCGGTCAGGACCATCTAGCTTCAGACGGGGCTGCGCCCCGAACCCCCGGCGTCCGCTGCGGGGACCCCTTCGCCCCGCGCCGCTCCCGCCGAGGCGCGCCGTGCGCGCCTTGCGGAGTCCGCGCTGTTGTACGGGGCGGACTCCTGGCGCCGGAGCCAACCCTGCTATAATCACCGGCTGGGAGCCAGGGTGGCGAAAGATGATCTCATCGATGTCCAGGGTACGGTCACGGCCGTGCACAGCGGCGGACTGTACCGTGTCCAGTGCGACCCCGGCCACGAGGTGCTCGCCCAGTTGAGCGGCCGCATGCGGCGCTTCCGGATCAAGGTCGTTCCGGGCGACCGCGTGACCGTCGGCGTCTCGCCCTACGACCCGACCCGCGGCATCATCACCTTCCGCGCGAGGTAGGCAGCGGCATGCTAGACGAATCGGGTCCGCCGCCGGCGGGCGAGCCGGAGGCCGGTGCGGACGCCGTCCTGGTCCGCTTCACGTCGTGCCGCTGGCACGCCACGCAGGACAACGGCGGCTCGCCCTACTGCTCGCACCGCGACGTGCTGCCGTACGCCGGCGTGAACGGCTTCAGCCCGGAGGCGTGGTGCCCCGAGTGCGACCACTTCAAGGCGCGCCGCAGCGTCAAGAAGCGCTCCGACTATCTGCTGGACGACTACTGAGGACGCGCGCTCTCGCCGCCGCTACTCGCTGAACTGCTTCGCGAGGTCCGCCCACTCGCCGTCGGGCGCCAGTTGCTGGTAGGCCCGCCAATGCGTCTTGGACTCCCCCGACCGGCCCATCTTCTCGAGGGTCACGGCGAGGTAGAAGTGCGCGTCCGCGTAGCCCGGGTTCAGGCCCAGCGCATCCGTGTAGGAGCCCACCGCCTCCTCGTAGCGTCCCAGGTCGTGGTGGATGTTGCCCAAGTTGAAGCGCGCCTCGAAGCAGTCCGCATCGAGGCTCAACGCCCAGGCGTACAGCGCCTGCGCCTCGACCAGCTCGTCGTGCGCGTAGTGGATGTTGGCCAGGTTGACGATGGCGGGCACGAGCGTGGGATCGAGCAGCAGCGCCTTGCGGTACGCCGCCCGGGCCTGCTCGCGGTCGGCCTCGGTCCCCTCGTCGAGCTCGGCCCCCTCGAGGAAGAAGCGCGCCGCGAGGGCGGACTGGGGGTTGTCGCTGTCGGTCCAGGGGGGCTGATCGTCGCGCGGCGCGAACTTGCGCGACGCCCGCCGGCGCAGGGCCACGACCTTGGCCGGCCGCGCGTCGCCCCGCGCGTTGAAGTTGAGCGTGAGCTGGCCGGCGCGCGCCGCGAGCTGCCGCCGCACGATGCCCCGGAACGAGAGCCCCTGCCGCAGGCCGTCGTTGACCTGCTTGATCACGGCCATGTCCGCCAGCGTGTAGTACGTGTCGACGTTCGTGCGCGCGGCCGGACGCACCAGGCCCCACGTGAGCAGGTAGCGCAGCCGCGCGTCGTGGACCAGCGGGTACAGGTCGCGCACGCGCCGGAGGCCGTGGTACCGCGCCTCGAGCGCCGCGGCCGTCCGCAGGCCGCCGAGCCGGCAGAACTCGTCCTCGCCGAGGATGCGGACGCAGCCGGGCGACTTGGCGTTCACCGCTTCGGCGCGCTTCAGCTTGCCGGTCTTCCCGGGCGCGGATTCGCCTTCCGACCCGACGACGAGCATGGTGGTGCGCGCGGTCACCGCGGCCGCCACCGTGCCGCCGAGACGCTCGACGAGCTCGCCCGCCTCGCGCCGGCCGATCGACGACAGCCTGCCGGTGAACACGACGACATGGCCGGCGAACTCGGTGCCCTGGGGGGAGTCTTCCTGCGGCTCGGAGGACCGCGTCATCTTGCGAGATTGCGCCCGTCGCGCGCTGGAAAGATGAATGAGAATGATAATAATGTCAAGCTGCCGCGGGGCGCGGCGCACGGACCAGGATGCTGCTCGCAGGTGACGTCGGGGGCACGAAGACGCTGCTCGGGCTCTATGCCGGCGGGACGCCGGCGCCGCGGCCGCAGGCGGTGCGGCGCTTCCCGACGCTCGAGTTCGGCGGGCTGGCCGAGCTCGTCACGGCGTTCCTGGGCGGCGTCGGCTGGCGCGGACCGCTGGAGGCGGCCTGCTTCGGCGTCGCCGGCCCGGTGCGCGGTCAGGTCTGCCAGCTGACGAACGTCCCGTGGCGCGTCGACGCCCGGCGCGTTGGTGCGGAGCTCGCGATCGCACGCGTCGCGCTGTTGAACGACCTGGCCGCGCTCGCGCACGCGGTGCCGGCCCTGGCGGGCGACCAGCTCGCGGTCATCCGGCCGGGCGAGCCGGAGGCCGACGGCAACGCCGCCCTCATCGCGCCCGGGACGGGCCTCGGCGAGACGCTGCTGCACCGCGTCGGCGGCCGCTTCGCGCCCGCGCCGTCCGAGGCCGGCCACGCGGACTTCGCGGCACGCAGCGACCGCGAAGCCGAGCTGGCGCGCGCCCTGACGGCACGCTTCGGCCGCGCATCGTACGAGCACGTCATCTCGGGTCCCGGGCTCGTCAACATCCATCGCTTCGTGCACGGCGACGCGGTCTGCGGCGCGGTGCCCCCGGACGCGCCGGCGGCCGACCAGCCGGCGCTGATCTCCCGGGCCGGACTCGGGCGGCACTGCCCGGGCTGCGCGGAAACGCTCGACCTGTTCGTCGGTGCGCTCGGCGCCGAAGCCGGCAACCTCGGCCTGCGCTCGGTCGCGACCGCCGGCGTGTACCTGGGCGGCGGCATCCCGCCCAAGATTCTCCCCGCCCTGCGGACGCCGACCTTTCTCGACGCGTTCCGCTCGAAGGCGCCGATGGAAGCGCTGGTCGACGCCATGCCGATTGCCGTCATTCTCGAGCCGCACGGTGCGCTGCTGGGCGCCGCAATAGCCGCGCAGCAGCTCGCGCAGGAGGCGCCGGCCTGACGCCGGCCTGACGCCGGCAATCGGCAACGGCGGAAGCGTTGGCTGACACACGCGCCGCGTTCTCCGCTCGGGCGCGCCGTACCTGCGGTCGATCGACGCGCGAGCGGCCTCAACTCGTCCAGGCTCGCATCGACCCGGCCGTCACGGAGGTGAACGCGAGCTCGCCGTGGGTGGCGGACCGGCGCGGGGTTTCAGTTCGCCGGGTCGGGCGCAGCAGGCGTCGGCAGGTGGAGCCGTTCGAGAGTGGCGAGGCGCTGGTCGACTTTGCCGAAGCCGACTTCGACGGCGCAGAGCCGGTCATCCATGCGGCGGACGTCCGCGCGCACGTCGCCCACCAGGCTGACGATGACTGTCGCCCGTACGGTCCTCGCCGCCTTTTCTCGATGCACGGCCGGCAACGAGTAGTGAGCCCCACGCGGCCGGAGTGGACCGACGACGGGGCCGCTCACGGGCAGACGGTCCCGAACCGGAAACCGCGCGCGCGCAGCGCCGGCACCAGCAGCGCGGCCGCCTCGACGGCGTAGCGGCGGTCGGCCCGCGGATTCTCGTGGTGCCCGTCGTGCATCACGATGATGTCGCCGTCGGAAACCCGCCCGGCCAGCCGCTCGGCCAGCGCCGCCGCGTCCGGGCGGCGGTACCAGTTGAAGTCCCACAGGCCCCAGCCCCACCCGACGAGCACGTGATCGATCCGCGCCAGCCCTTCGTACATGCTCCCGCTGCGCGCGCCGCCGTGGGGCCGGAACGCGCGGCACGGGCGCCGGCCGGCCAGGCGCTCGATGCGCTCGGCGGCGGCGGTCAGCATCCCGGCGACCTCGTCGGGCGGCATCACCATCGGCCGCCGGGTGTGCGTGTGCAGACCCACCGCGTGGCCCTCGTCGAACATGCGGCGCACGAGCGGCGCCGTTCCCTCGTCGAGGTGGCGGTCGATCACGAAGAACGTCGCCGCCGCCTGCTCCCGGCGCAGGACGTCGAGCAGATCCGGCGTTGCGGTCGGGTTCGGGCCGTCATCGAACGTAAGATAGACGGTCGGGGCGCCGCGGCTCGGGGGCATGCTCCACAGCGCGTCGGCGGGCGCCACGGCGTCCAGCATGAACGGGAAGGGCGCGACGTGCGCCAGTGACAGCAACCCGAAGCCCGCGGCGACGAGCAGGAAGAACATTCTGGGACGGAACCCCCGGAGCAGGCATCAGCATAACAGGCATCAGCATAACAGGAGGCAAGCCATGTGGACCCAGCGCATTCCCCGGGCGGAGCGCAGCGCCGGACGCAGCCAGCGGGACGCCGCGCGGGACGCGCCCGGGCGGCGCCGGGCGGTCCGCTCGCCGCTCCCGGCGCTGACGGCGCTGACGGCGCTGGCAGTCCTGGGCCTGCTCGCCGCCTGCGCCGGCGATCCCGCGGCCGGGCGCCTGGGCCCCGGCACGGCGGCGGCGGCGCAGGACACCGCGCGGTCGGCCGAGCGGCAGCACATGGTGGACCGCCAGATCCGCGGCCGCGGGGTGCGCGATCCGCGCGTGCTCGAGGCCCTGGCCGCGGTGCCGCGCCACCGCTTCGTGCCGCCGCAGCTCCAGGAGCAGGCGTACGCCGACACGCCGCTGCCGATCGGCTCCTCGCAGACGATCTCGCAGCCGTACATCGTCGCCTACATGACCGAGGCGCTCGACTTGCCGCCCGACGCGACCGTGCTCGAGATCGGCACCGGCTCCGGCTACCAGGCCGCGGTGCTTGCGGAGGTCGCCCGGGAGGTGTACAGCATCGAGATCGTGCCCGAGCTGGCCGAGCGCTCGGCGCAACTGCTGGCGGAGCTGGGCTACGACAACGTCCACCTGCGGCTGGGCGACGGCTACCGCGGATGGCCGGAGGCCGCGCCGTTCGACGGCATCATGGTCACGGCGGCGCCCGACCACGTGCCGCCCGCGCTGGTGGAGCAGCTCGCCGTCGGCGCGCGGCTGGTCATTCCGGTGGGGCGCCACGCGCAGGAGATGCGGGTCGTGACGATGACCGAGGACGGCCCCGTGTCCGACACGACGCTGCCGGTGCGCTTCGTGCCGATGACGGGAGAGGCGGAGCGGCGCTGAGCTTCAATCAGACGGGGCCGCGCCCCGCGCCGCTCCCGCCGAGGCGCGCTGTGCACGGCCTCCTCCAGATGGGGCTGCGCCCCAAGCCCCCGGCGTCCGCTTGCCAGGACCCCACTGCCCCGCGCCGCTCCCGCCGAGGCGCGCTGTGCGCCACCTCCTCCAGATGGGGCTGCGCCCCAAGCCCCCGGCGTCCGCTTGCCAGGACCCCACTGCCCCGCGCCGCTCCCGCCGAGGCGCGCTGTGCGCCACCTCCTCCAGATGGGGCTGCGCCCCAAGCCCCCGGCGTCCGCTTGCCAGGACCCCACTGCCCCGCGCCGCTCCCGCCGAGGCGCGCTGTGCGCGCCTTGGGTCAACTGGCGGGGGCGGCGCTTTCGTAGCTGGCGATCGAGACCTGCGCGGCGGCGCGCTCGGCCACCTGCACGAAGGCGCGCGCGGCCGGGGAGTCGGGCTCCGTCGTCACGATCGGCGTGCCGCGGTCGCTGCCGACGCGGATCGGCTCGTAGAGCGGAATCTGTCCCAGGAACGGCACGCCGAGCTCCTCGGCCACCGCTTTGCCCCCGCCCCGCCCGAAGATGTCGCTCTCGTGGCCGCAGCCGGGGCAGGCGAAGTACGACATGTTCTCGATCAGGCCGAGCGTGGGGACGTCGAGCTTCCTGTACATCGCGACGGCGCGCCGGCTGTCGGCCAGCGAGACCGTCTGCGGGGTGGTCACGACGATCGCGCCCGACACCGGCACGGTCTGCGTGAGGCTCAGGGCCACGTCGCCCGTCCCGGGCGGCATGTCGACGACCAGGTAGTCGAGCTCCCCCCAGCGGACGTCCTGGAAGAACTGCCGCACCACGCCGTGCAGCATCGGGCCGCGCCAGATGATGGGGGCGTCCCCGTCGGCGAGGAAACCCATCGACACGACGCGTATCCCGTGCTTCTCGGCCGGCACGATCTTGCGGCCCTCCGACGAGAGCTGCGCGTCGATGCCGAGCATGATCGGGAGGTTCGGGCCGTACACGTCGCCGTCGATCATGCCGACGCGCCCCCCGTAGCGGGCCAGCGCCACGGCGACGTTGACCGCGACGGTCGTCTTGCCGACGCCGCCCTTGCCCGCGCCGACGGCGATGACGTTCCTGATGCCCGGAATCGGCGCGCGCTCGCCGCCCGGCGCCACGGCCGAGCGGACGCTGGCGGTCATCTCCACGTCGACGCCGGTCACCCCCGGCAGCGCGGCCACGGCGGCCCGGGCCTCGTCCCGCATCTGGTCCTTGACCGGGCAGGCGGGCGTCGTCAGCTCGATGGCGAACGAGACGGCCCCGCCGGCGATTCCCAGATTCTTGACGAAACCGAGACTGACGATGTCCCGGCCCAGGTCGGGATCGGTCACGACCTTCAGGGCGTCCAGAACGGCCGACTCGGTGATGGCAGGCACAGGCTTCGTCACGGAATGGCGATGCGCACCTCGACGTGCGTCTCGGGCGCGAACGGCGGGCTCACGCAATAGCGCAGGCACGTCCCGTGGTGCACGCCGGGAGGCACCCGCAGATCGAGCTGATGGGAGAGCAGCTCGCCGCCCGTGCCGGCGCAGATGCCGCAGGCTTCGCTCCACACCTCGCCGCGCCCCCCGCACACGGGGCACGTCAGTCGCACGGGCAGGTCGAAGGGCACGCGAATGCCCTCGCCGGCTTCCTTCGGCGTCAGCTCGACCTCGGCCCGGTGGGTGGCCCGGCAGTCTTCGTGCCCGCCGCAGAACGAGCGGAACATGCGGTCGACGACACCGGTCATCGAGGGAAAATCGACCACGATTTCGTCCGCCAGCCAATCGCCGACATCGCGCCGTTCACGCTCGAGAATCGCGCGCCGGACAGGCATGGAAGCTACCATAGGGTCAGCCCTGGTGGTTGTCAAGGCGGCGGGATACGGACCGCGCAGCGCCGGACGTGGCGCCGGATGCGCCCTGTGATATAGGATAGGCGCGACCTCACATGAGCACATCCGACGCGCCGTACCAGGTGCACAGCAAGCCGAGCGGCGGCCACTGGGTAGCCTGGTTGACCGCCGGCGACGACACGCAGCCCGCGGGCTTCGCCATCCTGGTCGGCCAGACGCAGGACGAAGCCGAAGCGAACGCCCGCCGCTGGGCGGAGCGCCTCGACGACGACCCGCGCCTGCTGCGCCGCCAGGAGTCCGCGCCGTAGAACGGCGCAGGACCACGGACCCCGAGAGCAACCGCGCGTAGCCTCAAGGCGCGCACGGCGCGCCTCGGCGGGAGCGGCGCGGGGCGAAGGGGTCCCCGCAAGCGGACGCCGGGGGTTCGGGGCGCAGCCCCGTCTAAATATAAACGAGCCGCCCGTCGACCGCGGCCGCGGGGAACATGGCCCGCGCGGCGGCGACGTAGGTGTCGAGCTGCCGCGCGTGCTCGGCGCGCGGGCGTCCCGTCTTGAACTCGAGCACGGTGATGCGGCCGTCCGCGTCGCGCACGAGGCAGTCGATCGTGCCGCGCCGCACGACCGCCGGCCCGCCGTCCCGCGGCGGCGCGGCCGCAGCGCGCAGCGCGAACGGCACCTCCCACAGCCGCTCGCGGCCGAGGAGCGCAACGTTCCCACCGTCGGCGGCGAACCGCGCGTAGCGGCGGGCCGCCTCCGCGGGCTCGTTCCCCGCCCCCTCCGCGGGCTCGAGCGCGTCCGCCAGCTCGCGGCTCGCGCGCTCGAGCGCCGCCGGCGGGACCGGCGCGCCCTCGTACCGCCGCAGCAGCAGGTGGCAGAGCCGGCCGATCCGGCGGCTTCCCGCCGCCTCCGGGCTCTGCGCGCCGTCGGCGGCGCTCGACGCCGGCCCGGTCACGGGCAGCCGCTCGACCAGCGGCCGCGACGCCAGCGGCGCCAGCAGGACGGGCCGTGCCCCGCCGCCGCCTGCCGGCTCCGCGTCCGGGTGCCGCGGCGCCGCGGACGCCGGCCCGCACACCCGCAGGCCGTGCCGCACCCCGCTCTGCCCCGGCCACGCCACGCGCTGGCCGGCCGGTGCCGCCGCGGCCTGGCCGAAGAGCGCCTGGAAGGACACCGGCAGCACGCTGCCGAAGCTGCCCTGGCTGCACTTCGCGGCGCCGTCCTCGACCACCAGGGACAGGTACAGGCGGTCGCGGGGCCGCGTCGCCGCGACGTAGAGCAGCCGCTTGGTCTCCTCGATGTCGCGCTCGCGCTCCGCCTCGGCGGCCTCGTCCCGATACGGCCAGACGGCCACCGCGGGCCGGCCGTCGCCGCGGTCCGGCACGACCCGCACGGGCGGCTGATGGGTGCGGGTGCCGCGGCCGAGGTCGACCAGGAACACGATGGGGAACTCGAGCCCCTTGGCCGCGTGCACGGTCATCAACGCGACGGCGTCGACCGCCTCGACGACCGCGTTGGCCATGCCGGCCGAGAGTCGATCGATCTGCTGCGCGACGCGCGCCATGGTCGCGTACCCGCGGTTCTGGATGCGCCGCACGAGGGCGCGCATCTTGCCCAGGTTCGCCTGCGCCTGCGCGGCCTGCGGGCCGCGCAGCTCGAACGCGTAGGCCGCATCGCACAGCACGCGATCGAGCACCTCGGCGGGGGGCAGTCGATCGACGAGCCCGGTCCACTCGCGCACGCCGCGGCGGGCCATGGCGAGCGCGCGCCGGTCGTCGTCGCCGAGCGCGGCCGCCGCGGCGGGCAGCTCGACGCCGGCGAGGGCCGGCGCCAGCCCGCCCGCGAGCGCCAGCAGGCCGGGGTCCGAGACCCCCACGAGGCGCGAGCGCAGCAGCGCGGCCGCGCGCAGCTCGGACGACGGATGCGCGAGAAACCTGACGAGCGCGCGCACGTCCTTGATCTCGTCGGCGTCGAAGAAGCCCATCCCCTTGTAGACGTGCGTCGGGATGCGCCGGCGCGCGAGCGCGCCCTCGAACTCGCGGTGGCTCTCGCGCGTGCGGAACAGGATGGCCACGTCCTGCGCCCTGACGGCGCGGGCGCCGGCGCCGCCCTTGCGGCGCACCCGACCGTCGCCGAGCAGCGCCGCGATCTCGGCGGCGACCGCCTCCGCGCACGCCTCGAGATGCGGCCCGGCGATGACGCCGAGCGCGTCGCCCGCGGCCGCGTCCCGCCCGGGCCGCGCGACGGGAAAGCGATCCCGAGCCTCGAACCGGAACCGGTCGCGGCCGGGCGCGCCGCTGCCGATCGCGGCGAACAGGTCGTTGACGAACCCGAGCAGCTCGGGCACCGCGCGGAAGCTGTGGCTGATGGAGCGGCGCACGTCGCCGCCGGCGCGCAGGCCGGCTATCTCGTCCGTCGCCTCGCGGAACGTCGCGACGTCGGCATCCCGGAAGCGGTAGATGGACTGCTTGTGGTCGCCGACGACGAAGATGGTCGGCGGCAGGGGCGCCTCCGCCACCAGGCCGCTGCCCTCGCCCCACGACTGGACCAGCAGCGACACCAGCTCCCACTGGCTGCGGCTCGTGTCCTGGAACTCGTCGACCAGGACGTGGTGGTAGCGCGACTCGAGGCGGTACCGGGAGCGGGCGAACTCGTCCATCTGCTGCAGGAGATCGACCGCCCGCTGCAGCACGTCGGAGAAGTCGAGCAGCGCGCGCGAGCGCAGCGCGCGCCGGTACTCCGTCACCACCACGCCGAACAGCACGCGCACGGCGCGGGCGAGCACGACGTTGACGTCCCGCTCGAAGGCTCGCAGCACGTCGCGCACCGCCGGCGCCAGGGCCGCGGCGGCCTGCCGGTAGCGGCGCTTCACGGCGGCGGCCCGCGTGTCCAGCGGGAAGGACTTGCGCGCCTCGCCCTGCCGGGTCAGGAAGGCGTCCCGCAAGCGCTCGAGCCAGGCCCGGATGGCCGGCGCGTCGGCCCGCGCCAGGTCCGGCAGCCGGCGCAGGTCCCGGGCCAGCACCGCGGCGCGGGCATCCTCGGCCTCGCCGGCGGCGACCAGCAGCTCGACCTCCCGGCGCAGACCGGCCAAGCGGTCGGCGAGGCGGCCCACCGCGGCCCGGCAGGCGCCCTCGCCCGTGAGATCGGACGGCGTCCCGGCGAGGAATCGTTGCAGGGCGCCGGGCACGACCAGCCGGCGCTCGAGCAGGCTGCGCAGCGCGCCGCGGGTGCGCCGCGGCCCGAGCCGGGCGAGCAGCATGGCGACGGCGGCGTCGCGCCCGGCCAGGCGCGCGGCGACGACCAGGGTGCGGTCGACCGCCTCGTCGGCGAGGCGCGGGACCTCGGTCTCGTCGGCGATCCCGAAGCCGGGGTCGAGGTCGGCCTCCAGCGGAAACTCCCTGAGCAACGCCAGGCAGAAGGCGTCGACGGTGCTGACCGCGACCTCGCCCAGCCGCTCCCGCAGCTCGCCCCAGCGCGCGCGACCCGCTGGCGACTCGGCGGCGTCGCTCCGCAGCGCGTCGATGATCCGGGCACGCATCTCGGCCGCCGCCTGCCGGGTGAACGTGATCGCCAGGATGTTGGCCGGCGCGATGCCGGCGCGCAGCAGCCGCAGGTAGCGCTCGACCAGGACCGACGTCTTGCCGGTGCCGGCCGAGGCCTCGAGGACCACGTTGTGGGCCGGGTCGGTGGCGAACTCGCGCGCGGCGCTGTCGGCGGGTGCGTCCGTCATTCGTCGACGTAGTCCTTGCGGCAGACCGTGGGGTACGGGCAGTGGCTGCAGAGCTGCCGCTCCGCCGGCCGGGCGGGATACGCGCCGCGCCGGATCAGCTCCAGCGCGCCGGCGGCGCGGGCCTCGCCCTCGGACAGCGCCCGGTCGAGGTCGCCCCGCGCCAGCGGCACGTGCAGGCGCGGCTCGCCGAACGCCACGTAGGCCGCGTCCGCGGGACGCCAGGTGCGGCGGCGGTGGCCGTCGAGCCGCTGCTCGGCGCAGCGGGCGTAGACCGGGAGCTGCAGCGCCCGGTCGCGGCGCGGCGCCCGGTCCGTCTTGTAGTCGACGATGCGGAACGTGCCGTCCGCCAGCAGGTCGATGCGGTCCGCCGTGCCCCGGACCCGCACGGTCCGGCGGGAACCCTGCTCATCCCCGGGATCGTCCACGGGATAGGCGCGCTCGAGGCGCACCTCGACGAGACGCTCCACGATGTCCGCCGGCCGGCTCAGCTCGAGCTGGAACAGTTGCTCCGCCAGGCCGGGCGCCGCGGCCGACCCGTTCAGCCAGGCGCGGGCGACGGCGCGGTCGACCGGCGGCAGCTCGCCCAGCGCCGCCTCGACGAGCGCGCGGAAGCGGTCGAGCGCCTGGTCCAGATTGGCCGCCGTCACCGCCCCCAGGCCGGCGGCCTGCCAGCCCGCGTAGAAGCGCTCCAGCACGCGGTGCAGAAAGCGGCCGCGCTGCCGGGGCGCGAGCACCGGCTCGTCGATCGCCTCCTCCTCCAGCTCGAGCTCGTGACGGGCGAAGTAGCGGAACGGACAGGCGAGGTAGCGCTCGAGGGCGCTGACGGCGTACGTCCCGCCGCGGCTCGCTCCGGCCAGGCCGCGAAAGCGATCGTCGCGCGCCGGCCGCCGCCGCCGCAGGGCGATCCACGGTCCGGCCGGATCGGGCAGATCGGCGGGCACGACGGCGGCATGGAGCAGCGCCTCCTCCGGCGTGACGCAGGGTTGGCGCGGCGCCGGCTCCCGCTGCGTGACCAGCTCCAGGCCCGCGAGCTGCTCGAGGAGCACCGACGGCGTGACCACGGCATCGTCCTCGAGCGCGAACGCCGACAGGGTCACGCGCTCGCGCGCCAGGCGCACGAGGTCGGTGAAGCGCGCGCGCGCGGCGCGGAAGCGGTCGCGCTCGGCCCACCAGCCGAGGCCCGCGAGCACCGCCGCCGGATAGAAGACGGACCGCGCCGGCCGCGCGGGCCACTCGCCGTCCACCAGGCCGACGAGGAAGAGCTCCCGGCAGCGTCCGTAGGGAGCGACGCGGGCGTCGAGCAGTTGCACGCCGCCCGTGCCCGCGGCCGGGGTGAAGGTCTGCGTCTCGATCCAGCGCCGCACCGATTGCATCAGCTCGGGAAAGGCGGTCGGCGTGTCGTCGATGGCGCGGTAGGCGCGTTCCAGGGCAGCCAGCCCGCTGCTGATCGCCGCCCTGGCCCGCGACTCGCGCTCGCCCGCCGCGGCGGGCGTCGCGGCGCGCGAGCGGTGGCGCCGCAGGAACGACGCAACGACCCCGAGCTGCGCGGCGGGCGGGGCGGGCTGCTCGAGCAGCCGCAGCTCCGCCGCGAGCCGCGCCGCCACCCGCACGGCGGCGGCGTGCCGCGCGCCCGGTCCCGCGTCGCCGGAGCCCGGGTCGCCGTCGCTGTCCGCGCCGGCCCCCGCTGCGGCCAGCCGCTCCAGCGCGGTCCGCCCGCCAGCGTAACGGGCCTCGTGCAGGGCGCGGTCCAGCGCGTCGACCGCGCCGGCGCCGAGCGCGCGGCCGCCGTCCTCGAACGCGAAGTGCGGCGAGCGCAGCAGCTCGACGGTGGCCGGCCGGCCGTAGTCCGACGTCACGAACTCGACGACGAGATCGAGCGCCGCCGCGTACGGCTCGGCGGCCAGCGGCAGCGCATCGTGCGTCTCGAACGGAACGCCGGCCTGGGCGAACGACTGGCGCGCCAGGTAGAGGTACGGCAGGGGCCGCTGGAACACGACCGCCTCGGCGCCGTCGACCGTGCCGCCATCCGACCCGACGTCGCCCGTCCGGCCGCTCCGCGACTTCAGGCCGCGCACGGCCCCGAGCAGCTCCTCCTCCCGGTCGCGCCAGACGAAGTGCGATTCGTCGGCGTCGGCGGGGGCGACCAGCACCGGCGCCTGCGCGGGGGCGCTCTCGAACCGCTGCTCGTCGATGCCCGGCAGGAGCCCCGTCACGCGCTCGTGGAAGCCGGCGGCCAGCACCGCCTCCGTGGCCACCACGTCGATTCGCTCCAGCGCCGGGAGACGCGCCAGCAGGTCGAAGTCGGCCGGCCACAGTCCGTCCGGGTCGGCCGCGTGGTCGGCGACGGCGGCGACGACATGAACCAGCGGCCGGGCGAGACCCTCGTCGACGGCGCGGCGGCGCAGGCCGTGCTCGTCGAGCCGACCCGTCCGGGCCGCGCGCCGCTGAAACGCCCGGAACGCGGCGGCCAGAAAGCGCGTCTGCCGCAGCAGCCGGCGCGCCCCCCGGTCGAGCTCGGCGCTGGGCTCGAGGTCGGCGACGACCAGGCGCTCGAAGCTGTCGACGGTGCCCTCCTGGCGCAGCAGCTCGTCGTAGAAGCTCACGATGGCCGGCACGAGACCCGGCCGCAGCTCGAACGGCGGCTCGGCGCCGGCCGCACGCGCCTCGCGGGCCGCCGCCAGCATGCAGACGTAGCGCTCGATCGTCGAGAGCAGGGCGGGCGGGCGGGCGAGCCGCTCGGCCAGCGCCGCGTACCAGTCGGCCCGCGAGAGCACCTCCGGGAACACCAGCACCGGTGCGCACGGCTCGCGGAGCAGGGTCAGCTCCTCCAGCGTTCGCCGCAACTGGAGGGCCGCCGCCCGCGTCGGCACCAGGACCACCGTATTCCGGGCCCGCCACGGATCGCGCGTGCGGGTCAGGGCGGCGATCGCCTCCTGAAACCCCTGCAGACCGGCTGTGCGGAGCAGGCGCGTGCGACGGGCTGTGATCGCGTGTGTAAAAGCTGTTGAAAAACTGTGCATGTCCTTGTGCGGGACTGTGCACCGGAAACATCCTGGCGCCGGTTCCAGGCGCGATCGGCGGCGGCGCCTGCTGTTGACGCGATCTTCGCGCCTTGCTTCGCTTGACGGGCGACCTCAGGCCACTAGAATCTCCTGGTTATCGAGCGGACCGCAAGACCCTGTCCAGGACGCCGCACGACCCCGTGACCACACACCGCTTCGCAGAGACCATCAACGGTCAAGGCTACGAGATCGAGGTGCTGGCCCTCCGGCCCGACCGCTGGCGCGCCTATCTCGTGCGCGTGAGCGGCGGACCGACGGCGCTCATGCCCTTCTACGGCCGCACGCCCGACGAGGCGGCGCGGCAGTTGGTGGACTGGCTGACGCGCGCGCATCGCGCCACGGGCGATTCGGTATAGTAGGCTGGCCCTTCCGGGTTGCGCGCCATGCGAACGCCGCGGATCGCACTGCCGCTCTGCCTCGTGCTGCTGCCGCTGGCGGTCGAGGCGGCCCAGCCCGTCGAGCTGCCGGCGGTGCGGCTCATCGCGACGGGCGGCACGATATCGAGCCGCCCGGGCGGCCGCCTGACCGCCGCGGAGCTCGTGGCGCTCGTGCCGGCGCTCGACAGGCACGTGCGGGCCGAAACCGAGCAGTTCTCCAACCTCCCCAGCAGCGAGCTGACCGTGACCGCCTGGCTGGCGCTGGCGCGGCGCGTCAATCGGCTGCTCGACGAGCGACCCGCGTTGGCCGGCATCGTGGTGACCAGCGGCACCGACACGCTGGAGGAGGTGGCGTACTTCCTGCACCTGACGGTGCGTCACACGCGACCCGTCGTCGTCGTCGGCGCGATGCGCCCGCCCGGCACGCTCGGCTACGATGGCGCGGCCAACCTGCTGCACGCGTTCCGCGTGGCCGCGGCGCCCGCGTCGGTGGGACGCGGGGTGCTGGTCGTGCTCAACGCGGAGATCCACTCGGCGCGCGACGTCACGAAGGCGAACGCCCAGGGACTGGACGCGTTCGGGAGCCGCGAGTACGGGCGCCTCGGCGTGGTCGGCCACGATCGGGTCGTCTACTACGGGCGGACCGACCGCCGCCACACGTGGCGGAGCGAGTTCGACGTCGCGGCCATCGACAGGCTCCCGCGCGTCGACGTCCTGCTCGCCTACCAGGGGGCGCCGGGCGACCTGATAGTGGCGGCGGCCGCCCGCGGAGCGGCGGGCGTGGTCGTGGCCGCCAGCGGCGCCGGCTCGATGAGCCCGTCGCAACTGGAGGCGACGCAGCTCGTGCTGCGGCGCGGCGTCACGGTCGTGGTCGCCAGCCGCACGGGCGGCGGCCGGGTCGTCCCGCGGCCCGGCAGGGGGCCGCGCAAGCGGCGCCTGCCTACTCCGCCCCGGCGGGTCATGGGCGAGGACCTGTCGCCCGTCAAGGCGCGCGTCCTGCTGATGCTCGCGCTCACGCTCACGCGCGAACAGGCCGAGATCCAGCGCATGTTCCAGGAGTACTGAGCGCGCGCCGCGCCGCTACGGCTCGACGAAGTGAAAGTCGGCCGGGCCGTCCCGGCGCGCGAGCAGCACCGCGTCGGCGTCCGCGTGCGTGTGCCAGGCGTGGTGCACCTTGCCCGGGATGATGACGTAGCTGCCCGCGGCGGCCGTGTAGCGCGTGCCGTCCATGACGATGTCCACCGCGCCCTCGAGCACCACGACCGTCTCGGTGTGGGTGTGCCAGTGCAGGGCGAACGCCGAGCCGGCCGGAAACCGCGCGAGGTAGGTCGGACCGCCCGTGGCGGGGTCCGTGGCAATCGGCGCGTTGCGCAGGCCGGCCGGAAAGCCCGGCCGGTCGGACGGCGGCCCCCAGTCGGCCGTCTCCCACTGCAGCACGAGCGGCGACACGCCGTGCTGCACCTCCTCCTGCGCCGCGGCAGCCGGCGGCAGCACCGCCGCCGCAACCAGGAGCACGCACAGCATCCCCTGCACCACCGGAGCCGCCGACATCGAACCGGGCGCTTGATCCACGAGTCCTCCTCCCTGAAGGGAGCATCGCATCCAGCACATCGGGAGCTGCAACCGCGGGGGTCGAACGGGTCGGTGCCGATTCAGAAGGACATCGCCGAGCACGCCGGGTGAAGTGGTGGACCAGACGGGGGTCGAACCCGTGACCTCGTGAATGCCATTCACGCGCGCTCCCAACTGCGCCACTGGCCCACGGCGTGTCTGAAATCATTCTATGCCGTACGCGGTGGGCGATCAACGGCCCGCCCCGGCGGCGTCCGCGACGTCCGGCGGCGGCCGGCCGAACACTTCCTCATAGTCCGCGGGGGTGTCGATGTCGCGGAAGGGTCCGTCCTCCGCGATCGGGACGTCGAGCGATGCGCGGAGGTACGCCTTCACCACCTCCTTGGCGCTGACCGCGGTGCGCCGGAGCTCGTCGAAGATCGACCGGTCGAAGACGACCGGATGCCCGTGGCGCCCGTCGCGGACGGGACGCACGACGGGGGCCCGCGTGGACGCGTGGGCGGCCAGCAACGCCCGCACCGTGCCCGCGGACACCAGCGGCACGTCGACGAGCGTCACCAGCATGCCGCCGACCGCCGGGTGGTCTATCGCCCGCAGACCAGCCTTGACCGACGACAACTGGCCCTGGTCCGGGGACGGGTTGACGGCGACGCGGTGCGGCAGCTTCTCTCGCAGGAGGGCCCTTGCAACCGGCGATTCCTCGCCGCCGACGACGACGACGACGTCGTCGACGCCGCCCTCCCGCAGGGTGCGCACGATGCGGCTGACGAACGTCTCGCCGCGCGCGCCGATCGGCAGCAGCGCCTTCGTGCGGCCCATGCGGCGCGACCGGCCGGCCGCCAGCACGATGCCCGGAACGAGCCTCCCCATGCACCCGTCTCGTTGCGTTTCCACAATGATAGAATCCCGCCCATGAGTGATGTCGCGATTCAGATTCGCTGCCAGCGGTGCGGCGCACAGATGGAGCTGAAGGATCCGGGCCCCGGGGTGCCGTGGCCTCCCCAGCAGTTCTGGGAGTGCCCGGCGTGCGGACGTCATTTCTGGACGACCTACCCGCCTCCCAAGCCGCCGAAGCCGGCCGCGCCGCCCGCCTGACGACTGCAGATTACACGCTTGACTTCTCTCCTGGACCTCACTAGACTGGCCACCTTCGCCGCTTGGCGAGTGCGCTGACAGCTCGCGGCACCGTGGCCTTGAGCGTGTGCGGCGAGTCACAGGCCTTCGGAGGGACGGTATGCCAACCGGCACGATCGCGCGTCTTTTGATTGACAAGGGGTTCGGTTTCATTCGCGACGAGGGCGGAATCGAGCACTTTTTCCACCGTAGTGCGGTTCGGGGCGCCGTGTTCGAGCTCCTGCGTGAGGGGCAGCGGGTGGACTTCACGCCGGAGGAATCGCAGAAGGGACCCCGCGCGGGCGACGTTCGTCTCATCGAAAGCTAGCCCGGCGTCTCGTCCTCCGGCGGCGGGCACTCGAGCAGCCGCCCTTCCCATCCTTCGTTTGTCCTGGTTTGCGCTAGCTTCTCTCGTCTGGAAGCGAACGGGGCCCGGTGGCCCTCCCGGTCTTCAAAATCGGTCGCTCCCCGCCAACGCGGGGGGGCTGGGTTCGACTCCCAGGCGCTTCCGCCAGGGCGCCTCGGCGGGAGCGGCGCGGGGCTCATGGGGTCCTCGCAAGCGGACGCCGGTAGCGGCTACGCGCCGATCTCGACGACGTAGCGGCCGCGCGCAGCGCCGCGCAGTAGCGTGTCGAACGCGGCCGGCAGCTCGTCCAGCGTTATCGCGTGCGTCATGGCGGCGAGGTGCGCCGGCTTCATGTCCGCCGCCAGACGG
Organism: Vicinamibacterales bacterium; assembly: GCA_965214845.1. Classification (GTDB taxonomy): domain Bacteria; phylum Acidobacteriota; class Vicinamibacteria; order Vicinamibacterales; family UBA8438; genus JAAXGX01. The sequence goes on along the minus strand of CBDCCO010000007.1, from coordinate 7,076,092 downwards.
CGCCACGCTTCCAGGCGCAGGTCCAGCGGGCACATCGAGGAATCGATGCCGAGGAGCTTGACCCCCCGCAGGATGAACGGCATGACCGTCGTGTGCAGCTTGATGCCCCCCGTCAGTCCCGAGCTGGCGATGCAGCCGCGGCGCCGCATCGTCCGCGTCAGCCAGCCCAGCGTGTCGCCGCCGACCGGGTCGACGGCCCCGGCCCACGCGGCCTTCTCGAGCGGGCGCGCCGCGGCCGCGGCCGGGACCTCGGCGGAGATGACGTCGGCGGCTCCCAGCGACCGCAGGAACTCGTGCGCGTCCGCCTTGCGGGTCGACGCCGTGACCCGGTAGCCGGCGGCGGCGAGACACTGCACCGCCAGGCTGCCCACGCCGCCGGTCGCACCGGTCACGATGACGGGGCCGCTCTCGGGAGTCAACCCGTTCCGCTCCATCTCCACGACGCTCAGGGCGGCGGTGAACCCGGCCGTCCCGATGACCATTGCCTCGCGCAGGTCGAGTCCGCGCGGCAGGCGCACGACCCAGTCGGCCGGCACGCGGGCGTACTCGGCGAACCCGCCGTCATGGCTCTCGCCCAACCCGAAGCCGGTGGCGAGGATCTCGTCGCCGGGCGTGAAGCGCGGATCATCGCTCGTCTCGACGACGCCGGCCAGATCGACGCCGCCGACGAGCGGGAACTGGCGCATGATCTTGCCCGCGCCGGTGGCGGCCAGGGCGTCCTTGTAGTTCACGCCCGAGTACGCCACCCGCACGACCACGTCCCCGTCGGCGAGGTCCTGCAGACCGGCCTCGACGAGGCGGCCCCCGACCGTGTCTCCGTCCTGGAATACCCGATACGCCCTGAATCGATCCACGATGCCAATCCTCCTGCTATCAGATGGGGCTGCGCCCCAAGCCCCCGGCGTCCGCTTGCGGGGACCCCATTGCCCCGCGCCGCTCCCGCCGAGGCGCGCTGTGCGCGCCTTGAAGGAGGTCGATGAACGCGCGGGTGTCTGCGAGATCGGGCAGCACGCTGTCCGCGCCGTGCCGTCTGAGCGCGGCCTCGTCGAACGGGCCGGTGGCCACCGCCACGGACCTTGCGCCCGACCGCTGCGCGCAGCGGATGTCGAGCGGCGTGTCGCCGACGACCACGACCTGCGCGGCCGACGGCACCTCGATGCCCTGCCGCCGGGCCCGGTCGACCGCAATCGGCACCAGCTCGTCCCGGCTCGGCGCGTCGTCGCCGTAGGCGCCGCACGCGAAGTGGCTCCAGAGGTCGAAGTGCTCCAGCTTGATCCGCGCCGCGCGGGCGACGTTGCCGGTCAGCAGCGCGCTGGCCACGTCGGTGCGCGCGCCCAGCCGGGCCAGCAGCGTCCGGACGCCCGGCATCAGGCCCTTGCGTGGGCCGGGGCCGAGGATCTCCCCCTGCAGCAGCTCGCAGTAGCGTGCATGGAAGCGCTGGCGCACGGCCGGTCCGGCCGTGACGCCGGCGCGCTCCAGCGCGTCGTCGAAGATCAGCGGGTCGGTGCGACCCGCGACCGGAATCCCGTCGAAGCCGCCGGCCACGCCGAACAGCTCCTGGAACGCCCGGTTCAGGGCGCGCTTGCCGGCGCCGCCCGAGAGCAGCAGGGTGCCGTCGATGTCGAACAGGATGAGCCGCGCCGGCCGGCCTGCGCACGCGTCCACTAGCGGTCCTCGAGGAGCCGGTCGACCTCGGCGACGATGCGTGCGCTCGACAGCATGGCGATGATCTCGGTGCGCAGCGCCGCGAGGTTGGCGGCGACGGCCGCCAGCGCGAGGACCGAGTGGACCACGGCCGGCACCGTGTCCGTGTCGACGCCGCCGCCCACGATGGCGGTGGCCATCGTGAGTCCCATCGCGATCGTGGCCATCGAGAACACCGGGCGGCGCACGCGAGCCACGGCGCGGTACAGCTCCACGGAGAGCTGCCCCTCCTGGACCGCCTCGCGCACGGCCCTGCCCTTGCCGATCAGGTAGAACATCGTCATCGAGTGCGCCAGGAGCGTGACCAGGGTGGCGAAGATGCCGAGCGACGTGTGCCGCAGGACCTCGGCGGGACCGAGCGCGGTGAAGCCGAGCACCGTCGCGTACCCGAGCGCGGCGATCCCCACGAACGCGGCGGTGATTAGCGCGGCGGACACTTGCCACGCACCCTATGCGTTGGCGCTGCGCGGGCGCCCGGTCGTGCGGCGCCGCGCGCCGGCCGCGGCGCTGCGGCGCACCAGCGACCGGTACTCGCGGATGAGCAGGTCGAGGTGCTCGCGTTCCTCGTCGGCGAACTCCAGGAAGATCTGCTTGCCCTCGGAATCCTCGAACCGCTCGCCGTAGCGCTTGAAGAAACGATGCGACCCGCGTTCGCAGCGAATCCCGATCTTGAGAGCCTGCCGGTCGTCCACGCCCTTGGCCAGCTCGTCGGCGCCGGCCGCGAACAGACCGTTGGCAGCCCCCTTGAAGAACAGGAAGGTGGGCCGCGACTCGAGATCGGGATCCTGGGCCAGGAGCTCCTGGTAGCGGGCCTCGAGCTTGGCCAGGTGCTCCTGCTCCTCTTCGGCCAGGCGTTCGAAGACGCGCCGTCCGCGGGCGTCCTTGGTCAGGCGCGCCGCCCGCGAGTAGAACTCCAGCCCGCTGCGCTCGGTGGCGATGGCGATGCGCAGGGCGTCCCGGGCGAACAGCAGCTCGGTCGAGGCCATGCCGTCCGCGGGCAGGCGCCCCGTCCGGCACTCCTCGCACGTGCCGTAGATCTGGACGACGCTCCGCCCGGCGGTGAACCGGCGCGCCTCGGCGACCTCCTCCAGCAGGCTCTCGATGTCGGAGCTGAGGAACTCGTACGACCGGTTGCAGGACTTGCAGATGAGGTGAAAGTGGCGCGGGTGGCGGTACGAGTGCTCGAAACGGAAGCGGCCCTCGCCGAAATCGACCTTGCGGGCGATGCCGGCCTCGACCATCCAGCGCAGCGTCCGGTAGACGGTCGCCCGGCTGATCCGCTGGTCCTCGGATCGCATCAGGGCCACCAGGTCGTCGGCGCTCAGATGGCCCTGCTGGCGCAGGAAGACGTTGACGATCAGCTCGCGCTTGCTGGATCGGCGTCCGCCCGGCGGACGCAGACGCTCGACGTAGGCTGACTGCGGCTCCATCTCCCCGTTGATTCGATGCGCTGCGGCGTCTCGGCCGACGGCGGGACGGCTGGCTGGCGCCGGGCGGCGCTAGGCGCCGAACGACTGGCCGCAGCCGCAGGTCGACTTGGCGTTCGGGTTCTTGATCGTGAAGCCGCCGCCCATCAGATTGTCGACGAAGTCCACTTCAGCGCCAGTCAGGTACCGAATGCTGATGGGGTCGACGAAGAGCGTGACGCCGTTCGACTGAAAAATGCGATCGGCGTCCGGATCCCCCGCCCCGTCCTCGATCATCAGCCCGTACTGGAACCCGGAGCAGCCCCCGCCCTGAACGAACACCCGCAGGCCCGCCTCGCGCTTCTCTTCCTCAACCAGCAACTGCGCGATCTTGGTCGCGGCAGCCTCGGTGACGCTGACAGGAACGGTCGCTCCACTCGTCTCCACCGCACTCATGCCTTCCACTACCATGGCGCCATTATAGCGGACCGGGCGCCCCTGCCGCACGTGCCGGGCGTCCCGCGCACTTTGCTACCCTATGCGGGTGCACGCCGACCGGTTGCTGGAGACGGCCCGCCGGCGGTGGGCCTCGCTCGCGAGCGCGCGGCCCGACCTCGCCGCGGCCATCGACCTGCAGCGCCGGCTGGTCGAGCGCAGCCTGGAGCTGGGCGCGATGCTCGACGAGCAGCAGCCGCCGCCGGCGCTGGCGCCTGCCGAGGCCGTTTCGAGACTGGACGCGAAGCGCCCCGTGCTGGCGGACAGCGCCGTCGAGCTGGACCCGGACCGCTTCGAATCGTTCGTGCTGGCCTTCTGCGACGACTTCGCCCGGGGCGGGGCCGCCGGGCCCGCGGGGCGCCTGCGGAGCACGCTCGAGCGGCGCGAGATCGACCTCGGCTCGCTGCTCGCCGCCTCGCTGCTGCGCCGGCAGCACGCCATCCGGGCGAAGGCCCACCACGTCGGCGTCGCGCCCGACCTGCTCTGGCTGGTCGCGGAGCTGGCCGTGGCGCCGCTCGCGCACCGGCTGCAGTCCCGCTGCCTGACCGGCGCGGCGGCCGGCGACCCGGCGCTGCGCGCCGCGCTGGACGCCTGGGACGAGGGCTCCTGCCCCGCGTGCGGCTCCTGGCCGGCGTTGTCCGAGGTGCTGGACGACGCCCGGAGCCTGCGCTGCTCGTTCTGCGGCGCCGCGTGGCGGCCGCCCACCCGGCGGTGCATCTACTGCGCCGAGGACGGGACCTCGCTGCTGGCGGCGGCGCTCACCGAGGCCGAGCAGGCGCTGCGGCGCCTCGAGCTGTGCCGCGCCTGCGGCGGCTACCTCAAGAGCCTGACCGTGGCGGCCCCCACGCCGTTCGAGCTGCTGGCAGTGGAGGATCTGGCGTCGAGCGACCTCGACGCGGGCGCGGTGGAGCGCGGGTACGCGCGGCCGCCGATGCGCGAGGTCGAGAAATACAATCCCGACCCATGCGACTAGGTGTTGGTCTCGCCCTGGCGGCGCTGCTGATCGTCCCGGCGGGCGCGCAGGACCGCGTGCCGCACAGCAGGCTCTTCCCGCCCGAGGATCTCGGCATCCTGGAAGGCCCCGACCGCGACGCCTGGCAGATGCCGAACGAGGTCATGGACGCGCTCGGCATCACGGGCGGCGCCCGCGTGGCCGACCTCGGCGCGGGCGGCGGCTGGTTCACGGTGCGGCTGGCCCGCCGCGTCGGGCCCGGCGGGCTGGTCTACGCCCAGGACATCCAGCCCCGCATGATCGAGTCGATCTCCCGCCGGGTCGGCCGCGAGGGCCTCGCCAACGTGCGCACCATCCTCGGCACGGCCAGCGACCCCAGGCTGCCGGCCGCCCTCGATGCCGTGCTCATCGTCGGCACGTATCCGGAGATCGCCGATCCCGTCACCCTGCTGGGCAACGTCGTGGCCTCGCTCAAGCCGGACGGACGGCTCGGCATCGTCGACTTCACGCTCGACGGCGGCGGGCCGGGGCCGCCGCCGGAGGAGCGGATCGAGCCCCGGCTCGTCATCGGGAGCGCCGCGCGGGCGGGGCTGCGCCTGCTCGCCCACGAGCGATTCCTGCGCTACCAGTACCTGCTCGTCTTCGCGCCGGCCGGCGGCGGATGACCACTGCCCTGACCATCGCCGGGAGCGACTCCGGCGGCGGCGCCGGCATCCAGGCCGATCTGAAGACGTTCGCGGCCCACCGCGTGTTCGGTCTCACCGCCGTGACCGCCGTCACCGCGCAGAACAGTCTCGGCGTGCAGGCGCTGCATGCCGTGCCGGCTGACGTCGTCGCCGCCCAGATCAGGGCCGTGGCGTCCGACTTCGGCGTGCGGGCGGTCAAGACGGGCATGCTCGTCGACGCCGCGACGGTCGAGGCCGTCGCGGCCTGCGTCGACGAGCTGCGGCTGCCCAACCTCGTTGTCGACCCGGTGCTGGCGGCCACGAGCGGCGAGCGGCTGCTCGCGGCCGACGCGGTCGCGACGGTCAGGGCCGAGCTGCTGCGGCGCGCCCGCGTGGTAACGCCCAACCGGGCCGAGGCCGAGCTGCTGACCGGCCGGCCGATCGCCTCGCTGGCCGCGGCGCGGGACGCCGCGCGCCGGCTCCACGACCTGGGTGCGGCGGCCGTCATCGTCAAGGGCGGGCACCTGCCCGGCGCCGACGCCGTCGACATCCTGTTCGACGGCCGCGCTCTGCTCGAGCTGCGCGGCCCGCGCCTGGCGACCCGCCACGGCCACGGCACGGGGTGCACGTTCGGCGCCGCGCTGGCCGCCGGGCTCGCGCTCGGACGTCCGCTGCCCGCCGCCGCGCGGGCGGCGAAGCACTACGTGGAGCAGGCGCTCCGACATGCCCTGCCGCTCGGCCGCGGCCCGGGTCCGCTCGACCATTTCTGGCGGGAATGACCCCTGCTATACTCCGAAAATGTCCGTTTCCCGGTTCGTCGTGACCAGTCGTCCGTTGCGCCTCGACGACGTCGTGCGCGCGGTGGGCGAGGGCGGCGGCGCACCGCCGGCGACGGCCGGGGCGGTCACGTCGTTCCTGGGCCTGGTCCGCCGCGAGAACCTGGGCAAGCGCGTCCTGCGGCTCGAGTACGAATCCTACGAGCCGCTGGCCGTCAAGGCCTTCGAGCGGATTGCGGCCGAGGCGCTCGAGCGCTGGCCGGCGGTGCGGCTGGCCGTCCACCATCGGCTCGGCGCGCTGGAGGTCGGCGAGGCGAGCGTGGCGATTGCCGCCGCCTCGCCGCATCGCGCCGAGGCGTTCTCCGCCTGCCGCTATGCCATCGAGCGCGTCAAGCAGATCGCGCCGATCTGGAAGCACGAGTTCTTTGAGGGCGGACACGTCTGGATCGAAGGGGCGCTGGCCGACCCCGAGGACAGCGCGGCGCGCGAGGACGCGTATCGACGGGCATGCGCGTGACCGTGCGCCTGTTCGCCCGGCTGCGCGACATCACGGGCGCCGGCGAGCTCACGCGCGAGTTGCCCGACGGCGCGACGGCGCGCGTCCTGTGGAACCTGCTGGCCAGCGAGTACGCGGAGCTCGACACCTACCGCGACGCCGTGTCGGCCGCGGTCAACGCCGAGTACGCGAAGATGAACCGCCGCCTGGCCGACGGCGACGAGGTGGCGTTCCTGCCGCCCGTGTCGGGCGGCTGACGGGCGGCGGGGTCCGGCCGCGCGCGGCCGGCACGTTCAGGACGTACCGATGCAAGACAAGCTCGAGAGGGTCGAGCAGCGCTACCAGACGCTGATGGGGCTCGTCAGCGATGCCGCGGTGCAGGCGGATCCGGCCGAGTACCGCGCCCACACCAAGGCGCTCGCCGAGATACAGCCGCTCGTCGACAGATTCCGCGACTACAAGACGGTGGAGAAGGAGATCGGGCAGGCGCGCGAGCTCGCCGGCGGCGACGACGACCCGGAGATGCAGGCCATGGCCGAGCAGGAGCTGCGCGAGCTGGACGACCGCCGCGAGGCGCTGCTCGCCGAGATCAGGGTGCTGCTGCTGCCGAAGGACCCCAACGACGAGCGCAACGTCGTGCTCGAGATCCGCGCCGGCACCGGCGGCGACGAGGCAGGGCTGTTCGCCGGGGACCTGTTCCGGATGTACTCGCGTTTCGCCGAGAGCCAGGGCTGGCGGGTCGAGGTGCTGTCGCTCAACGAGACCGGCGTCGGCGCCGTGAAGGAGATTGTCGCCCTCATCGAGGGCCGCCGGGTGTACAGCCGGCTGAAGTACGAGAGCGGCGTGCACCGGGTGCAGCGGGTGCCGGCGACGGAGGCGAGCGGCCGCATCCACACGTCGACCGCGACGGTGGCCGTGCTGCCCGAGGCCGAGGAGGTCGACGTCCGGATCGAGGCCAAGGACCTCCGGATCGACACCTTCTGCTCGAGCGGGCCCGGCGGCCAGAGCGTGAACACGACGTACTCCGCGGTGCGCATCACCCACCTGCCGACCGGGCTGGTCGTGTCGCAGCAGGACGAGAAGTCGCAGATCAAGAACAAGGCGAAGGCCATGAAGGTCCTGCGCTCGCGGCTCTACGAGCTGGAGCTCGCGCAGCAGCAGCAGGAGATCGCCCAGGACCGGCGCAGCCAGGTCGGCAGCGGCGAGCGCTCGGAGAAGATCCGCACCTACAACTTTCCGCAGAACCGGATCACGGACCACCGCATCGGCAGCACCTTCCACCGGCTGACGGAGATGCTGAACGGTGACCTCGACGAGATGATCGGCGCGCTCGTGACGCACTACCAGGCGGAGCAGCTCAAGGCCGAGGTCGCGGCGTCGTGACCGTCGTCGAGCGGGTCGGGGCCGCCACGTCGCGGCTGGTCGCCGCGGGACTGCCGTCGGACGTGGCGGCGCTCGACGCCGAGGTGCTGGCACGCCACGTCCTGGGCTGGGACCGGGCGGCGTACCTGTGCAACCGGCGGGACGCGGCGCCGCGCGGCTTCGGGGCGGCCTACGACGCCGCCCTCGACCGGCGCGCCGGCCGCGAGCCGGTGGCCGCCATCGTCGGCCGGCGCGAGTTCTGGGGCCTGGAGCTCGAGGTGGGGCCCGGCGTGCTCACGCCGCGTCCCGAGACCGAGCTGCTGGTCGAGGAAGCGCTGCGCCTGGCGCGCGGCCCGCGCCGCGCGCGCCTGCTCGCCGACGTCGGCACCGGGTCCGGCTGCGTGGCGATTGCGCTGGCCACCGAGCTGCCGGGGGCGCGCATCATCGCCACCGACGTCTCCGCCGCCGCGCTGGCCGTGGCGCGCCGCAACGCGGCCGCCCACGGCGTGGACGCGCGGATTGCCTGGGTCCGCACGTCGTGTCTGGACGGCGTCTCCGCCGCGCCGGACGTGATCGTCGCCAATCCGCCCTACGTGGCGGACGACGACATCGCCGGCCTGCCGCCGGAGGTGCGCGACTTCGAGCCCCGCCTGGCGCTGGCCGGCGGACCCGACGGTCTGGACGTCGTACGGCGGCTGCTGGACGCCGCGGACCACCGACTGGCCCCCGGCGGCCATCTCGTGCTCGAGCTCGGCAGCCACCAGGCTCCGGCGGCACGCGCCGCGGTCGCGGCCCGGCCGCAGCTCGCCCTCGTCAGGTTCCGCCGCGACCTCCAGGGCATCGCCCGTGCCCTCGTCGCGCGACGCCGCGGCGCACGCACCTGAACCCCTGAACCAATGGCCGACTGTCTCTTCTGCAAGATCATCGCTCGCGACATCCCCGCCACGCTGGTCCACGAGGACGACGACCTCGTCGCCTTCGAGGACATCAAACCGGGCGCGCCGACGCACGTCCTGATCGTCCCCCGCCGCCACATCGCGACGCTGAACGACCTGACGGCGGACGACCACGACCTCGTCGGCCGGATGGTCCGCCGCGCCGCGCTCGTCGCCCGCGACCGGGGCTTCGCCGAGGCCGGCTACCGGACCGTCTTCAACTGCAACGCCGACGCCGGGCAGTCGGTGTACCACATCCACCTGCACCTGCTCGGCGGCCGGAAGCTGGCCTGGCCGCCCGGCTAGGAGCCCGTGGCCGCCAGGGCCGGCAGCAGGCGCGGGAGCTCCGCGAGCGAGCGAATCACGGGAACGCCCTCGGGCACGCTGCCCCGCGCCGCGGCGGCAGGCCGCGAGAGGAGCACGCCCCGCATCCCGACGCGGCGGGCGCCCTCGATGTCATGGACGATGCTGTCGCCGACCATGACCGACTCGGACGCGGCCGCGCCCACGAGCTGCAGCGCCTCGCGGAAGATGCTGGGGTGGGGCTTCATGTAGCCGTGGTCGGATGACGAGACGGCGGCGCTGATGTAGGGCTGCAGGTCGAAGTGCCGCTGGAACGAGGCGAGGCAGCGGTGCGTGTTCGAGATGAGCCCGATGCGGACCCCCGCGGCGTGCAGCGCGCGCACCGCCGGGCGCACGTCGTCGTACAGGGCGAAGTGCCGGCACCTGGCCCACTCGTCGTGGACCTCGCGGGCGCAGGCGGCGACGCCGGGGCCGCTGCCCCCCATCTCCTCGAGCACGCGGCGGGCGTAGGTGATGAACAGCGCCGCGCGGTAGACGCCGTCCTGCGCCGGCGTCAGCGTGCCGGACGCGGCGGCGACCGCGGCAGCGAACCGGTCGGGGTCGACCGCGAACCCGTGCCTGGCCGCGAACCGCCGGTAGCCCTCGCCGTCGAACGTCGGCCCGGGATGGATCAGGGTGTAGTCGACGTCGAAGAAGACGGCGGTGGTGGTCACTGGCAATCCGCCCGCGGCCGCCGCGTCCGACCGGGCCCGCAGGCGGTGCGCTGGCGATTATACAAGCCCCGCCGACCGGGGCGGCCGGGCCGTGGCCGGGACGCTTTGCACTACAATGGACCGATCGGCATGTCCGCCTGGAAAGACACCCTGAACCTGCCCCGGACCGGCTTTCCGATGAAGGCCAACCTGCGGGCGGCCGAGCCGCGCGCCATGGCGCGCTGGGAGGAGCTCGGCCTGTACGAGCGCATTCGGGCGCACCGGGCCGGCGCGCCGCGCTTCGTGCTGCACGACGGGCCGCCGTACGCCAACGGGCGCGTCCACACCGGCACGGCGCTCAACAAGGTGCTCAAGGACTTCGTGGTCAAGTCCCGGACCATGGCCGGCTTCGACGCGCCCTACGTGCCGGGCTTCGACTGCCACGGGCTGCCGATCGAGCTCAAGGTGGACCGCGAGCTGGGCCGCCGCAAGCGCGAGATGAGCGTCGCCGACATCCGGCGGGCGTGCCGCGCCTACGCGGAGAAGTACGTCGGCCTGATGCGGGACGACTTCAAGCGGCTGGGCATCCTGGGCTCGTGGGACACGCCGTACCTCACCATGGACTACCGCTACCAGGCCGCCATCGTGCGCGCGCTGGGAGCGTTCGTCGAGCAGGGCGCGGTCTACAAGGGCAAGAAGCCCGTGCACTGGTGCATCGACTGCCGGACGGCGCTCGCCGAGGCCGAGGTGGAGTACGAGCCCCACACGTCGCCCTCGATCCACGTCGAGTTTCCGCTGGACGGCGCCAGCGCCCGGTCGCTGGCCGAGCGCGTGCCGGCGCTGGCCGACCGGACCCCGTCCGTGCTGATCTGGACGACGACGCCCTGGACCATTCCGTCCAACCTCGCGGTGGCCTTCCACCCCGATTTGGACTACGCCGCCTACGCGACCGACGCGGGCGCGGTCATCGTGGCCGAGCCGCTGGCCGCCGAGGTCGGACAGACGACCGGCCGGGCGCTCGGCGCCCCCCTGGCCCGGTTCAGGGGCCGCGACCTGGAGGGCCTGCGGTTTCGCCACCCGCTCTACGACCGGGAGTCCGTGGCGGTGCTGGCGGACTACGTGACGCTGGAGCAGGGCACGGGCGCGGTGCATACGGCGCCCGGCCACGGCGCGGACGACTTCCTGACCGGCATGCGCTACGGGCTGGACGTGTACGCGCCGGTGGGACCCGCCGGACACTTCACGTCGGACGTCGAGCTGTTCGGCGGCCTGCGCGTCTTCGACGCCAACCCGCGGGTCGAGGAGGCGCTCGCGGCGCGCGGGCGGCTGTGGCATCGCGCCGACGTGGAGCACGCCTACCCGCACTGCTGGCGCTGCCACGAGCCGGTCATCTTTCTCGCGACGGCCCAGTGGTTCATCCGGATGGACGCCGGCTCGCTGCGGGAGCGCGCGCTCGAGGCCGTCGCCGGGGTCGAGTGGTTTCCGGCCTGGGGCGAGGAGCGCATCCGCGGCATGCTGGCGACGCGGCCCGACTGGTGCATCTCGCGCCAGCGCTCCTGGGGCGTGCCCATCCCGGCGCTGCAGTGCACGGCGTGCGGCGAGGCGACGCTGCGCGCCGCGGTCGTCGAGCGCGCGGCCGTCGTGTTCGAGCAGCACGGGGCCGACGCGTGGTACGAGCGCGAGCTGGCGGACTTCGTGCCGCCCGGCGTCGCGTGCGAGTCGTGCGGCGGCAGCGACTTCCGGCGCGAGCAGGACATCCTCGACGTCTGGTTCGATTCGGGATCGAGCCACGAGGCCGTGCAGATCGACCACCCCGAGCTGGGCTGGCCGCTGGCGCTGTACCTCGAAGGCTCGGATCAGTACCGCGGCTGGTTCCACAGCTCGCTGCTCGTGGCCCTCGGGACCCGCGGCGCGGCGCCCTTCCGGCAGGTCGTCACCAACGGCTTCGTCGTCGACGAGCACGGGCGCAAGATGTCGAAGTCGCGCGGCAACGTGGTCGAGCTGCAGACCGTCCTCGAGCGGCACGGCGCCGAGGTGTTCCGCCTGTGGGTCGCCATGGTCGACTACCGCGAGGAGATGCGCATCGGGACCGAGATCCTGGCCCGCGTCGTGGAGGCCTACCGCAAGATCCGGAACACGCTGCGCATCCTGGCGGCGAACCTCTACGACTTCGACCCGGCCACCGACCGCGTGCCGCCCGACCGGATGGCGGAGCTGGACCGCTACGTGCTCGCGTGCTACGCGGACGCCGTCTCGAAGACGCTGCACGCCTACGAGCGCTACGAGTTCCAGGCGATCTCGCACACGATCGCCCGGCTGCTCACGGTGGACCTGAGCGCGTTCTACATCGACGTCTCGAAGGACGCGCTCTACACCCTCGGCGCACGCTCCGCGGCGCGGCGTTCCGTGCAGACCGCCATGTACACCATGGCCGACGGTCTGGCGCGCCTGCTCGCGCCCCTGCTGCCGGTGACGGCCGACGAGCTGTGGCGGCACCTGCCGGGCCAGCGGGCCGAGAGCGTGCACCTGGCCGACTTGCCGGCGGACTGGGAGGCGCTCGTCGACCGCGGCCTGCAGCAGCGCTGGAAGCGGCTCCTGGGTGTCCGCGACACGGTGAACGCCGAGATCGAGCGGCTGCGCCGGCAGAAGGTGGTCGGCACCTCGCTGGAGGCCCGCGTGACGCTGCGCTGCCGCGGCACGACCGCCGAGCTGCTCGCGGCCCGCGAGGACCTGCTGCCCACGCTGTTCATCACCTCGGAGGCCGCGGTGGAAAGCGACGCGAACGTGCCGCTCGACGGCGAGGCGGAGGCCGGGCGCTGGACGGAGCCGGGCGGCGCCGCGCTCGTCGAGGTCGCGCCGGCCGCGGGCGAGAAGTGCCCCCGCTGTTGGCGCTACGTCCGGCGGCTCGCGTCGGAGGCCGGTTCCGCGGGCGTGTGCGAGCGTTGCGCGGACGCGTTGCTGGAGCACGTCAGTGCCGGATGACGCGGTCGCGCCGACGGCGCCGGCCCGCGCGGCCTGGCTGTCGACCCGGGTCCTCGTGGCCGTGGCGGCGACCGTGGTGGCGCTCGACCAGACGACGAAGGCGCTGGTGCGGGCCTGGCTGCCGCTGTACGAGAGCGTGAGCATCGTGCCGCAACTGCTCGACTTCACCCACGTCCGCAACACCGGCGCCGCGTTCGGGCTGCTGAACGCGGTGGACATTCCGTTCAAGCCGCTGCTCATGACGGCGATCGCGCTCGCCGCGCTCGTGGCCATCGGGGTCTTCGCCGTGCGCACGAGCCCCACCGAGCCCCTGGCGCGGCTCGGCCTGGCGCTGGTGTTCGGCGGCGCGACCGGCAACCTCATCGACCGCGTCACGGCGGGCTACGTCGTCGACTTCGTGGACGTGTACTGGAGCGACTGGCACTTCTGGGCGTTCAACGTGGCCGACGCGGCGATCACGGTCGGCGCCTGCCTCCTGATTCTCGACACGGCGATCCTGAACCGGCATGTACCCACGTCTGCTTGAGCTCGGCCCCGTCTCGATCTACACCTACGGCGTCCTGCTGGCGGCCGCCTACCTCGTCGGCCTCTGGTTCGCGGCCGTGCGGGCGCGGGCGCGGGGACTCGACGGCAACCGCGTCACCGACCTCGGCATCTACATCATCATCAGCGCGCTGGTCGGCGCGAAGCTGCTGCTGGTCGTCGTCGAGTTCGACCACTTCCGGCGCGACCCCGCGGAGATCTGGACCGTGCTGCGCTCCGGCGGCGTCTTCTACGGCGGCCTGCTGCTGGCGGTCGGCGTCGCGTTCTGGCACATCCGCCGGCACCGGCTGCCCATCTGGACGACCTGCGACGCGTTCGCGCCCGGCATCGCGCTGGGCCAGGCGGTGGGCCGGCTCGGCTGCCTGCTGGCCGGCTGCTGCTACGGCCGGCCGACCGAGCTGCCGTGGGGAGTCACCTTCACCAACCCGCTGGCAGCCGCGAACGTCGGCACGCCGCTCGACGTCAGCCTGCATCCGACGCAGCTCTACGAGTCCGGAGCGGCGCTGGGCATCCTGGGCCTGCTGCTGCTCATGGAGCGCCGGGGGGCGTCGTTTCCGGGCCGCACGTTCTGGACCTATCTCCTGCTGTATCCCTGCGCCCGGTTCGGCATCGAGTACTTCCGCGGCGATCCGCGCGGCATGGTCCTCGACGTGCTGTCGACCTCGCAGTTCGTCTCGCTCCTGTTGGTGCCCGTCAGCATCGTCATGCTGCTCAGGCTGCGCGGGTCGTGGAACCCCGAACCGACCCGCGAGCAGGCGCGCGCGCGGGCCGCGTAGCCCGTGGTCCCGCCGTCCGCCGCCGAGCCGGCGCTGGTCCGCATCGAGGTCACGGCCGACGACGCGGCACGGCGGCTCGACCAGTTGCTGGCGGCGCGCCTCGCCGGCCGGACCCGCTCGCAACTGCAGCGCCTGATCAAGGAGGGCCGCGCCCGCATCGGCCCGAAGTCGGCGCGGGCCAGCAGCGCCGTGCGGCCGGGCGACATCGTCACGCTCGAGATTCCGCCGCCCCGGCCGGCGGTCCCCAGGCCGGAGGCCGTCCCGCTCGATATCGTGTACGACGACGCCGACCTCGTCGTCGTGGAGAAGCCCGCGGGGATGGTCGTGCACCCGGCCGCGGGGCACGCGGAGGGCACGCTCGTCAACGCCCTGCTGCACCACGTCACCGACCTCAGCGGCATCGGCGGGACGCTGCGTCCCGGCATCGTGCATCGCCTCGATCGCGGCACTTCCGGGCTGATGCTGGTGGCCAAGCACGACCGGGCGCACGCCGAGCTCGCGCGCCAGTTCCGGGAGCGCGAGGTGGAGAAGACCTACGTCGCACTGGTGTGGGGGCTGGTGCAGGCCGGGCGGCGGATCGACCTGCCGATCGGCCGCGACCCCGACCAGCGCAAGAAGATCTCGACGCGCTCGCGGCGGGCGCGGGAGGCCGTGACGCGCGTCGTGAAGGCCGAGCACCTGCGCGGCGCCTCGCTGCTGCAGGTCACGATTGCCACCGGCCGCACGCACCAGATCCGCGTGCACCTGAGCGCCATCGGGCATCCGGTGATCGGCGACGCCGACTACGGCGGGAGGCGGCGTCACGTGCCGCCGCACCTGCGCGCGGTGCGCGCGCTCGAGCGGCCCTTCCTGCACGCCGCCCGGCTGGTCTTCAGCCACCCGCGCGACGGCCGGCGGGTGACCGTCCACAGCGACCTGCCGCCCGATCTGCAGACCATCGTCGCCCGGCTCCGCCCGCAGACGGAAACCCCCGGGAGGCACTGAGTGAAGGCGCGCACAGCGCGCCTCGGCGGGAGCGGCGCGGGGCAAAGGGGTCCCCGCAAGCGGACGCCGGGGGCTTGGGGCAAAGCCCCATCTGATGAAAGCCGCGCACGGCGCGGCTCGGCGGGAGCGGCGCGGGGCGAAGGGGCCCCCGCAAGCGGACGCCGGGGGCTTGGGGCAAAGCCCCATCTGATGAAAGCCGACGCCGGGGGCTTGGGGCAAGGCCCCATCTGGAGGTGGAATGGAAGAGCGTTCAGCGACCGCGATCGACAGCCGCACGGTGCACGCCGGCCGCGTGTTCACCATCGTCCGCGACCGGGTGCGGCTGCCCAACGGCAAGGAGACCACGCTGGACGTGGTCCGGCACCGGCCGTCGGTCATCCTCGTGCCGATGCCCGACCCCGGGCACGTCGTGCTGGTCCGGCAGTACCGCTACTGCATCGACCGCTGGATCTGGGAGCTGCCGGCCGGCACCCTCGAGCCGCACGAGGACGTCGAGACCGCCGCGCGCCGCGAGTGCCGGGAGGAGACCGGCCGCGACCCGGGCCGCATCGAGCGCGTCGGCGCCTGCTACCCGACACCCGGCTACTGCGACGAGCTGATGGTGTTCTTCCGCCTGACCGAGCTGAGTACCCTGACGACGCCGGCCGCGCGCGACGAGGACGAGGTGCTCGAGCCGCGGGTATTCACGCTCGAGGCCGCCCGGCAACTGGCGCGGGCCGCCGACGTCGCCGACATGAAAACCGTCGTGGGACTCTCGCTCGTGTAGGAGCCGGGGCGCGCAGCCCCGTCTGAAGGAAGCTACTGCACGGTCCCGTGCACGGGCGCGTCGTCCGCCGCGGCGCGGGCCGGCGGCTTGGCGCCCTGGGCGGGAAGCAGCGCGAGCTCGAGCACCTCGTCGATGGCCGAGACGTAGTGCACGGCGATCTCCTGGCGGAGATCCTCGCTCAGATCCTCGTTCACGTCCTTCTCGTTCTGCCGGGGCAGGACGACCTCGAACACCCCGAGCCGGCGCGCCGCCAGCACCTTCTCCTTGATGCCGCCCACCGGCAGGACGTGCCCCGACAGCGTGATCTCGCCGGTCAGCGCCATGTCGCCGCGCGCCGGCCGGCCGGTCAGCTCCGACACCAGGGCGGTCACCATCGTGACGCCGGCGGACGGACCGTCCTTGGGTATCGCGCCCGAGGGCACGTGGAGGTGGACCTCCGCGTCCTTGTAGAAGGCCGGATCGACACCGTAGCGCGACGCGTGCGCGCGGAACCACGAGAGCGCGGCGCGGGCGGACTCCTTCATCACGTCGCCCAGGTGACCGGTGAGCGTCAGCGAGCCGCTGCCCGCCATGCGGCGCGCCTCCACGAAGAGCACGTCGCCCCCGACCGGCGTCCACGCGAGCCCCAGGGCCACGCCGGGGTTCTTCGTGCGCTCCGCGACCTCCTCGTCGAGGTGCTTCGGGGCGCCCAGCATGGCCGTGACGGTCTCGGGGGTGACCTCGACCGGCGCGGTGTCGCCCTCGGCCCGGCGGCGGGCCACCTTGCGGCAGATGGCGCCGATCTCGCGCTCGAGGTTCCGGACGCCCGCCTCCCGCGTGTAGCCGCGAATGATGGCCCGCAGCGCCGGCCGCGTGAACGAGAGCTGCTCGGCGGTCAAACCGTGGTTCGGCACCTGCCGCCCGACCAGATGCTCGACGGCAATCACGAGCTTCTCGTCGTCCGTGTAGCCGGGCAGCTCGAGCACCTCCATGCGGTCGCGCAGGGCCGGCGGAATCGGATCGAGCACGTTGGCCGTCGTGATGAAGAGCACCTCCGACAGGTCGAAGGGCACGTCGAGGTAGTGGTCCCGGAACGTGTTGTTCTGCTCCGGATCGAGCACCTCGAGCAGGGCCGAGGCCGGATCGCCGCGGAAGTCCATGCCGAGCTTGTCGATCTCGTCGAGGATGAACACCGGGTTCCTGGACTCCGCCCTGCGCAGGCCCTGGATGACCTGGCCGGGCAGCGCGCCGATGTACGTGCGGCGGTGCCCTCGAATCTCGGCCTCGTCGCGCATGCCGCCCAGCGAGACGCGGACGAACTTGCGGTCCAGCGACACCGCGACCGACTTCGCCAGCGACGTCTTGCCGACGCCGGGCGGCCCCACGAAGCAGAGGATGGGCCCCTTGACCTCGGGATTGAGCTTGCGCACCGCGAGGTACTCGAGAATGCGGTCCTTGGCCTTGACCAGATCGGAGTGATCGGCGTCGAGGACCCCCTTCGTGCGCTCCAGGTCGATGACCTCCGGCGTGCGCGCGTCCCAGGGCAGGGCGACCATCCAGTCCAGGTAGGTGCGGGACACCGTGTACTCCGCGGCCGCCGCCGGCATCTTCGACAGGCGGTCGAGCTCCCGCAACGCCTCCTTCCTGACCGCCTCGGGCATGCCGGCCGCGTCGATCTTCTCGCGCAGCTCCGCGATCTCCTTGGTCTGATCGTCGCCCTCGCCGAGCTCCTTCTGGATGGCCTTGAGCTGCTCCCGCAGCAGATACTCGCGCTGGTTCTTGCCGACCTCCGACTGCACCTGCGATTGAATCTTCGACCCGAGCTCGAGCACCTCGAGCTCCTTGATCAGCAGGCGGTTGAGATCGTCCATCCGGGACCGGACGTCGAGCGTCTCGAGCACCTGCTGCTTGGCGGTCGTGGGCAGCGTGGTGAGGCTCGACGCGATGAAGTCGGCGAGCTTGCCGGGCTCCGCGACGTTGGCGGCGAGCGACTGCAGATCGTCGGACAGCAGCGGCGACAGCGAGACGACCTGCTGGAAGTTGTTCTTGATGTTCCGCTGCAGCGCGTCGATCTCGAGACGATCCGCCTCGCGGGCCGCCTCCTCGGCGGGACTCACCTCGGCCGTGACGAACGGATCGGAGGAGACGACGGCATCGAGGCGGACGCGGGTCAGGCCCTGCACGATCAGGCGCAGGCTGCCGTCGGCCAGCTTGAACATCTTGTGGATGTGGGTCAGCGTGCCGACCGGAAACAGATCCGCCTGTGCGGGGGCGTCCAGCGCCGCGTCGCGCTGGGTGAACACGCCCACCAGCTTGTCGCCGGCCAGCGCCTGGTCGATGAGCTTGATCGAGCTCTCGCGGGCAACGGCCAGCGGCATGAACGAGTTGGGAAACAGGACCGTGTCGCGCAACGGGAGAATCGCCAGCCGCGACGGCACGGAGGCCGGCCGGTCGGCGCCGGCCGGCCCCTCGCCTTCCGCCGGGTGCTCAGGCTCGTCGCTCACGCTACCAGTGAAACACGCCCGGCCGGCCCGCGTCCAATCAACCGACGACGTCCGCGAACAGCGACGGCACCGTCCGCCGCCCCGCCAGCATGCGCTCGCGCTGGCGCGCGATCTCGCGGACCTCCTCGCAGCTCGTGCAGCGCACCGCGAACGGCAGCGCCCGGAGCCGACGCTCGGGAATCTCCTCGCCGCACTCGTAGCAGTAGCCGTAGCGACCCTCGTCGAGGTGATTCAGCGCCGTGCCCACCTTCTCCAGCGTCTCTGCCTTCATCTGCAGCAACGCGAGCTCGATGTCGTCCTGAATCTCCGCCTCGGAGGTCTCCGCCTCGTCGCGCACGTTCTGCAACGAGGCCGCGGCATGCTCGTTGCGCACGTCGCGCATCTTGTGCTGCAGCTCCTCGATGATCTCGAGCCGGCGCTCCTCGAGCAATCCCTTGAGCTCCTGGTAACGATCCTGCCGCATCGCGCTGTTCGCCTTGGCTCTCATGATGACGGCT
Organism: Vicinamibacterales bacterium; assembly: GCA_965214845.1. Taxonomy (GTDB): domain Bacteria; phylum Acidobacteriota; class Vicinamibacteria; order Vicinamibacterales; family UBA8438; genus JAAXGX01. Next base: position 7,057,275 of record CBDCCO010000007.1, on the reverse strand, counting down.
CCTTCCGTCATTGGCTTCCATCCGTCCGGCCGCTCCGCAACACGTATGCCGGAGACATGCAAAACCGATGCCTGCCCTTCAGCGACCGGATTCCACCTTCAAACCGACCATCGCCGTGCACTGAAACCGAGCAACTGGAAGAGCGGGGGGGGTGCGAGAGGGGGAACGATCGTCCTTCGTCAGGGCCCGCCGCTGTCCCGGTCCGGCAGCTGTCGCGCCTGCATCAAGCTCGTCTTGTACGGCCGTCTCTGCGGCGACGTCCTTGCATTCCGTGACTCCCTGCAATGTTAGACGAAGGAACCTCGCGGCGGGTTTCGCCTTTTCTCGGCGCTGTCCACGTCCGCGGACACCGACTGCCAGAAAAAGTGGAAACTGTAAACTGATGGGCGGTGCCATGAGCGAGAGGTGTCCACTGTGCCGGCGGCGCCGGGCCGGCCGCGCGTGTCCCGCCCTGGGCCACCGCATCTGCGCCGTCTGTTGCGGAACGAAGCGGCTGGCGGAAATCGACTGTCCCCGCGACTGCCGCTACCTGGTCTCGTCGCAGGCCCACCCGCCCGCCGTGGTCCAGCGCCGGCAGGAGCGCGACATGCTGTTCGTGCTGCCGCTGCTCCACGAGCTGACCGGCCGCCAGCAGGAGCTCGTGCTGCTGATCCAGGAGCTGCTGCTGCGCGACCGCGAAGCGACGCCGGGCCTGCGCGACATCGACGTCGAGCACGCGGTCCGGGCTCTCGCCGAGACCTACGAGACGGCCAGCCGCGGCATCATCTACGAGCACGCGGCGGGCGTCGCCAGCGCCGAGCGCCTGAGTGCGGCAATCCGGACGCTGATCGAGACGCTGCGGGAGAAGGGCATGCGGATCGGCGACGCGGACGTCGCCGGTGCGCTGCGGCGCATCGAGCAGGGGGCGCGCGACGCGCGCGCGGCCCTGCCCGGCGGCGACGCGGCGTACCTCGACCTGCTGAAACGGCTGCATCCCGCCGACGGGCAGCCGCCCGACCCCGCGGCGGACGACCCGGCCGGGACGGGCGGCTCCGGGTTGATCGTGCCGGGTTGACCGCTACTGGTCGTCTTCGTACGGCTTCCGCAGGCGGTACTCGGGGTGGGCTTCCAGGTAGGCCGCAGCGCGGTCGCGGCGGGCGACGGCCTCGGCGATGAACGCGACCGCCTCGGACAGCCGCTCGTCGGGCTCCGCGCAGCTCAGTCGCAGGAACCCCCCGCCGGCCGCGCCGAAGCACTCGCCGCCGAGGCAGGCCACGCCGCGCCGGTCGTCCGCCGCCTCGAGCAGGTACAGCGCCAGGCCGTGCGACGTGATGCCGTAGCGGTTGCAGATCGGCGCCACCGAAGGGAACACGTAGAACGTCCCGCCGGGCATCAGGCACGACACCCCGTCGATGGCGTTGAGGCCCGCGACCAGACGCTCCACCTTGCGGCGGAAGTCGGCCATGCGCTCGTCCCGCACCGGCCCGTCGTCGGCCAGCGCCGCCATGCCGGCCAACTGGGTGAACGGCGGCACGCACGACAGCGCCGTGTTGGTGAGCGTGCCGAGCACCTCGATCGCCGCGGGGCTGCCGACCGCGAACCCGAGCCGCCAGCCGCTCATGCTGAACGACTTGCTGAAGGTGTAGGCCGCAACGCACTGCGCGAGCATCCCCGGCTGGCTCAGCAGGGTCCGGTGACGGCCCCGCCACACCATGGCGTCGTACGGCTCGTCGCTGAAGACCGCGACGTCGCGGCCGCGAAGCAACCCGGCGAGCCCCTCGAGGTCGTCGAGGGTGGCGACGCCGCCGGTCGGATTGTGGGGACTGTTGAGAAAGATGGCCTTCGGGCTCGGGTCCGCGGCCAGGAAGCGCTCCACGTCCGCGAGGTCGGGCCGGAAGTCGTGCGCCGCGCGCAGCCGCGACAGCACCATGCGCGCGCCGCGCCGCTGGATGTTCGCCGGATAGGTCGGGAAGTGCGGGCTGAAGACGAGCACCCCGTCGCCGGGATTGACGAACGCCTCGCAGAAGAGCTGCTCGAAGATCTTGGCGCCGGGCCCGACGACGACGTGGTCGGCGGTCACCGGCAGGCCGTACTGCCGCGCGACGTACCGCGCCGCGGCCGCCCGGAAGTCGGGCAGCCCGAGCGACGGCCCGTAGTGCGTATGGCCCGCGCCTATCGCCTGAACCCCGGCGGCCAGCGCCGCCGGGGACGTCGGAAACGGGCTGTCGCCAATCTCGAGCTCGATGACGTCCTTGCCGGCCGCGATCAGGCGCCTGGCCGCCGCGAGCACGGTGAACGCCGTCTCGCCCTGCACGGTCGTGGCGAACGTCGAGAAGGTTGCGGGCATCTCCGTGGGATCGTAACCCGCCGCGCGCGGCGGGCGTCTAGAACTGTACGGTGCCGAGCAGCATGAGCGCGTGGACCCGCGCGGCGGCCACGCGCTCCCGGCGCTCCGCCTCCAGGCTCACGGTCGCCGCCCGCCCCACGGCGAGGCGGCCGCCCAGCCGGTAGCCCCGCGCCACCTCGCGCGCCACGCTCACGCCGCCGTAGGGCGTGAGCACGCCCGCGCCCCCGAACGGCGTGAAGCCGTAGCCGAACTGCGCCTCCAGGCGCGCGCCCGGCGCAGCGTAGAGGAGCGGGGCGGTGGCGCCGCGGTCCCACAGGCGCCGCACGCCGCTGGCGGTCTCGCCCCAGGACGGCATCAGGCTCAGCGACGGGCCGCGGCCGCCGGTCCCGGGCGCGAAGCGGACCAGCGCGCCGAAGCCCCACTCGCGCAGCGTGCCCCGGTGCACGGTCAGCCAGCGGCCGTGCCCCTCCACCGTCAGGCCCGCCTCGCGATCGAGGTAGCGCAGGCCGCCGCCCAGCTCCAGCCCGGCCCCGGTCTCCCCGTCGCCGCCGTCGTGGCGCAGGCCCAGCTCGCCCCACGGGGTCAGCGACACGCCGGAAGCGTACACGCGCTCGTGGCTGACCTCGGTGCCCAGCCGCAGCCGCCGCATGCTCACCGTCGCCGCCTCGAACGCCGTGCCGGCGCGGGCAACGTCCATCTGCGCCAGCGCCCATTCGCCTCTCAGCCTCCACGTCGTGGCGCCGCGCGTCAGCAGGCGGCCGCTCACGCCCAGCATGCCGGAGTCCAGCGTGGCCGGGCTCGTGAGGAACGCTCCCGCCCGCTCGTCCACGATCTGCAGACGCCCCCAGGCGTGGCCGGCCGTGCCCCACACGTCCAGGTCGGACAACACCGACCAGGCCAGGTAGGGGTGGATGCTGGTCAGCCCCAGCTCGTAGGCGCCGCCGCCGGCGTCTCCGCTCCGGCCGGCGCCCCGGTAGTCGAACGCGCCCCGCGACCGGGACACCGACACGCCGGCCAGCAGGCCGGGGGCGACCCGCGCGTCGGCGCCCACGTGCCAGCTCGATACGTCGCCGTCCCAGTTGACGCTCCCGGGGCCGCCGCCGCCCAGGTTCTGGTAGTCGGCGCACCCCCACGCCGCGAAACGCCCGCCGCCGTCCTCCCCCTCCTGCTCCTGCGACTGCATCAGGAACAGGGAGTCGTCGAACGCCTGCTCCAGAGTCGGCTGGCGCGCGCCCGCCCCATCCTCCCACCGGCGGCCCAAGCGCTGCTCCGGAGAGAGCGACAGGCGGGGCGTCGGCACCAGGGACCCGCTCGCGGGCGCGGTGCCCGCGAGCACCTGGTCGATGCGGCACTTCACCGCGCTGAAGGCCAGCGCGCGGCCCACCTCCGGCAGCACGACCTGGTTGACCAGCCCGATGCGCCGCGCCGCGTCGTCGGTGATGGTGCCCGTCGCCGCGCCGTCCGCGATGGTGGCGCCCGACGGCGCGCTCAGCTCCACCGTGAACTCCTCGGCGCCCTCGATCTGCTCGTCGGCCAGCGTCGTCACCGCAACCGCGCGCGTCGTCTCGCCCGGTCCAAAGCGCAGCGTCCCGTCCGCGGCCACGTAGTCGAGCCCCGCTTGCGCCGTCCCGTCCACCGTGTGGTACGACACCGTGACCTCCGCCGTTCCCGGCACGCTCAGCCGCACGGTGAACGCCGCCGGCTCGCCTTCGTTCACCGCCGCCGCGGCGTCGATCGACAGCGCAGGGGCCTCGTCGTCGTCGGTGATCGTCCCCGTCGCCGTCCCGTCCGCCAGCGTCGCCCCCGACGGCGCGCTCAGCTCCACCGTGAACGTCTCCTCCGACTCCGGCTCGGCGTCGTCCCGCGTCGTCACGGTGACCGTCTTCGCCGTCTCCCCCGGCTCGAAGCGCAGCGTCCCCGAGGCGGCCGTGTAGTCCGAGCCCGCCGCCGCCGTGCCGTCCGCCGTGGCGTACGACGCCTCCACCGCGACGCCGCTGGCCGCGCTCAGCCGCACCGTGAACGCCGCCGTGTCGCCTTCGCTCACCGCCGCCGCGGCGTCGATCGACAGCGCAGGGGCCTCGTCGTCGTCGGTGATCGTCCCCGTCGCCGTCCCGTCCGCCAGCGTCGCCCCCGACGGCGCGCTCAGCTCCACCGTGAATTCCTCGGTCGCCTCCGCCGTGTCGTCGTCGATGGTCGGCACGGCAATAGTCCGCACCGTCTCGCCCGGCTCGAAGCGCAGCGTCCCGGAGGTGGTCGTGTAGTCCGCGCCGGCCGCCGCCGTGCCGTCCAGCGTCGCGTAGACGACCGTCACCGCCTCGTCGGCGGCCTCGCTCAGGCTCACCACGAACCCGGCCCGGTCGCCCTCGTCGACCGCCGCGTCGGCGATGGCCAGCTCCGACTCCCCCCCCGTCTCGTCGTCGGTGGTCGGCACCGAGATCGTTTCCGTCGTGCCTCCGGCCGGGAACGTCAGCGTCCCCGCCTTCCTCGGGTAGTCCGAATCTTCTGTGGCCGTCCCGCCCCGCGTCTCGTACTCCACCGTGACCGTCCGGTCGCTGCGCGGCGTCAGCGTCACCACGAACCGGGCCGTGCCCCCCTCGGTCACCGGCGGCGCGTTGCCCGACGGACAGCTCGGGCAGGTCGTCGTCCGTGATCGTCGCTTCCCCGGTAGCGTCGGCCAGCGTGGCCCCCGACGCACCGCTCAGGGTCACCCGGAAGCGTTCGGCCGGCTCGTGGAAGTCGTCCTCCACGGTCGGCACCGAGAGGCTCTGGCCCGTCTGCCCAGCCTGGAACGTCAGCGTTCCCGTCCTCGTCTCGTAGTCGGTGCCCGCCTTCGCCGTCCCCTCCGCCGTCGCCCAGCTCACCGTCACGGGCTGGGTGCTCTCCGACGTCAGGCTCACGTTGAACTGCGCGCTGTCCCCTTCCACGACCGAGGTGTCCGCGATCGACAGTCCGGGCTGCCTGCCCGGGACGTCGTTGTCGATGATCCTCACCGTCACGACGGGCAGGCTGTCCGGGTGCAGGTAGTCGGGGCACTCGCTGTTCTCGTCCCAGACCTCGTGGCGGAAGGTGATGACCTCGTCCTCGGTGTCGTCGTCCTCGCGGGCAGTGATGCTGATTCCGCGCCACTGCGTCGGACCTGGGCTGTCCCGCGGCTTGAATTCCCATCCGACGGAGGGTGACCAGGAGACTGCGTCGTCCGTGTCGTCCGTGTCGTCGACGCGCAGCAGCACCCACCATCCGCACTCCTGGTTGTCCCCGCACGTCCTCGAGCTGGTCGGCTGTTTCGTGAGCCGCAGGTCGTAGCTGGCGGATCCGCCCTCCGGGATCTCCAGCGTCGTCGTCGACACCTGCACCGTCCCGTCCCAGGAGAAGATCGGGGCCTCGTTCTCCTCCTGGGCGTGGACCGGCGCGGCCACGACGATCGACAGCAGCAGGAACAGCGTGAACGCGGAGACAGCGGCATGCCGGAGGCGGGAGTGACCGGTCAGTGTCTCTTCCTGTCCGGAGGCGCGTCTGAAGCGGACGCTCGGACGGACGGACGCGGCGGGCAACTCGGTTGATGGGTTCGGAATGGCCAGCGGCGAGCCTGCACGGCGCTGCACACGAATGCCTATTATCGTGCAAAACAGCGCCGACCGCCCAGGAATCTGCGCGTCCCGGACGGCCGGGGACCGGCGGGGAGTGCTGCGGTGGTGCTATACTGCCCTGTTCAAGGCAGGTGCAGATGGCGCGACGTTGCGAGATATGCGGTAAGGGACCCGTGGGCGGCCGGAACGTGAGTCACGCGCACAACGTGACGCGCCGGCGTTTCGAAGCCAACATCCAGACGGTGCGCGCCGTCGTCAACGGCGCCGTCAAGCGGCTCCGCGTCTGCACCCGCTGCATCCGCTCGAACCGCATCACCAAGGCCGCCTGAGCTTTGAGCAGACGGGGCTGCGCCCCGAACCCCCGGCGTCCGCTTGCGGGGACCCCGTCGCCCCGCGCCACTCCCGCCGGGGCGCGCTGTGCGCGCCCTACCGCAGCACCCGCTCGACGTCGACCACGCCCGGCACGGCCCGGACGACCTTGATTACCCGCTGCAGGTGCTTCAGGTCGGCGATGTCCAGGGTGACGCTGATCTGGCCGTGGTGGTTGTCGTTCGCGGAGGCTTCGACCTTCTTCATGCTGATGTTCACGCCCGCGATGGAGGAGGTCACGTCGGCCAGAATGCCGCGGCGATCCTCCACCTGAATGGTCAGAGCCACGGTGAACGCGCTGGTCTCGTCGGCCTTGTCCCACACGACCTCGATGCGCCGCTCGGGGTCGTAGAGCAGGTTCAGCACGTTGGGGCACGTCACGGAGTGGACCGAGACGCCCTTGCCCCGCGTCACGTAGCCGACGATCTTCTCGCCCCGGATCGGCGTGCAGCAGCGCGCGCGGAAGGCCATGAAGTCGTCGAACCCCTTGATCTTGAGCTTCTGCTCGCGCGACCTGAACACGCGGCGGACGACCGACGCGATGGCGGTCGGGCCGCTGCGCTGCCGCAGCCGCTCCCGGGGGACGAGACGCTCGAGCACCCGGTGCAGCGACACCCTGCCGTAGCCGACGGCGGCGAGCAGGTCGTCGGCCTTCTTCGAGGCGAAGTCGCTGGCGATGCGGTCGAGCTGCTCGGCGTCGAGCACCAGCTTCGGACTGAGGTCGAAGCGCCGCGCCTCCTTCTCGAGCAGCCGGCGGCCGAGCTCCACGGCGCGCACCTTCTCCTCCGCGGTGATGAAGTGCTTGATCTTGTTGCGCGCGCGCGTGGTGACGACGAAGTTCAGCCAGTCCCGGCTCGGCTTGTGCGCGCCGGCCGTCACGATCTCGACGATGTCCCCGCTCTGCAACTGGGTCCGGAGCGGCACCATGCGGCCGTTGATGCGCGCCCCCACGCAGGTATGGCCCACGTCGGTGTGGATGGAGTACGCGAAGTCGATCGGCGTGGCGCCCCGCGGCAGCGCCTTCACCTCGCCCCGCGGCGTGAAGGTGTAGACCTCCTCGGGATACAGGTCGATCTTGAGGCTGTGGATGAACTCCCGCGGATCGCGGACCTCCTGCTGCCACTCCAGCAGTTGCCGCAGCCAGGCGAAGTACCGCTCGTCGGTGTTCGCGCCGATCCGGCCTTCCTTGTACTTCCAGTGGGCGGCGATCCCGTCCTCGGCCACGCGGTGCATCCGCTCCGATCGGATCTGCACCTCGAACGGAAATCCGCGGTCGCTGACGACCGCGGTATGCAGCGACTGGTAGGCGTTGGGCCGGGGCATGGCGACGAAATCCTTGAAGCGGCCCGGCACGGGCGCCCAGGTCTGATGGATGATGCCGAGCGCCGCATAGCAGTCGCGCACCGAGGGGGTGATCACGCGCAGGGCGACCAGGTCGTACACCTCCTCGAGGTCGATCTGCTGCCGCTTGATTTTCTGGCGAATGCTGAAGAGACGCTTCATGCGGCCCTCGACCGCGACGATGGGCACCTCGGCCTCGCGCAGCCGCTCGACGAGCGTGCCCTTCAGGGCGGACATCGTCTGCTCGGTGTCCTCGCGCCGCCTCTCGACCGACCTGCGCAGGCTCTCGTACGCCTCCGGCTCGAGCTGGCGGAAGGCCAGCTCCTCCAGCTCGTTCTTGATCTTGCTCATCCCCAACCGGTGCGCGATGGGGGCATAGATGTCCAGCGTCTCCTGCGAGATCTTGATCCGCCGCTCCTCGCCGAGCGAATCGAGCGTGCGCATGTTGTGCAGCCGGTCCGCGAGCTTGACCAGGATGACGCGCGCGTCGTTCACCATGGCGAGCAGCATCTTGCGGAAGTTCTCGGCCTGTCGCTCCTCGCTCGACGAGAACGGGATGGTGCTGATCTTCGTCACGCCCTCGACGACATGCGCCACCTCCGGACCGAACAGCTCGCTCACCCGCTCGATGGTCGTCAGCGTGTCCTCGACCACGTCGTGCAGCAGCCCGGCCGCGATGGCGACGTCGTCCAGCTTCATCTCCGTGACGAGCGCCGCCACCTCCAGCGGATGGGTGATGTACGCCTCGCCCGAACGCCGCACCTGACCCGCGTGCTCCGCCGCCGAGAACTCGTAGGCGCGGCGCAGGAGGTCGGTGTCGGCGTCGGGGTTGATGGCCCGCGCCCGCGCCGTCAGGTCTTCGAAGCTGGTCATTGCAACCTTATGCTGAACAACAAGATGCGGGGATTCAGAGCAGATCGTGCCCATCATATGGTTGGCGCCTGGGACGGTCAAGGAAGGGCACGGGAAGTCTTGACTTCCCGTTTTTGGCTTCACTATACTGACCCGGTTTTCCACCGCCTTGGGGGCGGTGTCTCTTCTCGGTCAGCGACCCCGATCCAGGGCGCGGGCCCGGGCCGGAGGCACGCGGCGACCTGCCGCGCCGTGCCGGCCGGCCGCGGATCGGGGGCGAAGGGGGAAGCAGGATGAATATCGGACGCAGCCTGACAAGAGTCGTCGTGGCGGCCGCACTGATGGTCCCGTTGGCCTCGTGCAGCTATCTGGACCAGGTCGGCGCCATGCGGACGTTCAAGGAAGCGAACCTGGCGTACGGCCGCGGCGACTACGAGCGCGCCGTGGACCACTACGAGGAGATCCTGGCCATCCTCGACGAGGTGGGCGAGGGCGATCCGCTGCTGAACGAGCAGTTGACCGCCACGTACTTCTACGTGGCCAACTCCTACGACAACCTGTACAAGCCCGTGCGCGCGGGCGAGCCCGAGAACGACGCCTTCCTGGAAGACGCCGTCCGGTACTACACCCTGGCCTCGGAGCGGATCGCCGATCCGGATCTGAGGCGCCTCTCGATGCAGTATCTCGTCGCGGCGTTCGGGCCCGACAAGGCGAACGATCCGGCCCGGTCGGAGCCGGTGTTGCGTCAGATGATCCTGAACGACCCGGAGAACCCGGACAACTATTTCGCCCTGGCCAACCTCTACGAGCAGTCCGGGCTGTACGAGGACGCCGAAGCGGTCATGCTGGAGGTCAGGAACCTGCATCCGGACGATCCCATCGTCTATCTGCAGCTCGCCGGGTTCTACAATCGCGCGGGCGAGTTCGAGCTGACCATCGACGCGCTGGAGCAGCGGGCCGACATCGAGCCCGACAATCCCGAAGCCTTCTACACGATCTCGACGTTCTACTGGGAGAAGGCGTTCCGGGACTTCCGGATCACGCAGGACCAGAAGGTCGAGTACATCGAGGCCGGGCTCACGGCGGCGGACACCGCGATCGGCCTCAACGACCGCTACGTCGACGCGCTGGTCTACAAGAACATTCTGCTCCGCATGAAGGCCAACGAGACGGACGACCGGGACGAGGTGGACAGCCTCATCGCGGAAGCGGACGAGCTGCGTGACCGCGCCGAGCAGTTGCAGGAGGAGCAGCAGTCCGGCACGGCCGCGCCGGCCGCCAACTGAGATCTCCGCCTACCCGGCGACGGCCCGCCGCACCGGCGGGCCGTCGCCATCCGCCTCCCGGCGCCGCAGGCGGCATGCGGCGCGTCCCCCCGCTTTGGCTCGTCCGTCGGCGCCGGCCGGCAGCCTGCTCCGCCGACGCCTGGCACCTCGCCCCCCCGCTGCAACAGGGTCCAGCACGTCCATCACCTCGGCATGGCGGTCGCCCTGAATCCGCCTTGCTCGGCACGATCCGCCACCGCGGCCCAACCCCGCAAGACGACGCAGGGCCGATCCGGTCGGTTCCTGACAATCGCGGCGGCGGCCCACGGCGGCCCAATGAGCCGTTTCATCGCCCGCTGGATCGGCCAGGACGAGGCGGCGGAGGATGTCGCAGCCGGTCACCGTACACGAGAATGGCCGGACGCGACGAGCGCCCGGCCATTTCCGCTTGCCCCCAGGCGGGGGGAATCCGAACGAGGCTTCGGCTCGCTAGCCGACCGGCGCCGCGCCCGCGGCCCGGCGCATCCCCTCGGTGACGATCCCGACCTTGTCCACCCCGGCCCCCTTCGCGGCATCGATCACGTCGATGATCTCGCCGTAGGTGAGGGTGCCGGCGCCGGCGATGAACATCGTCTTGTCACGCCGCGTCTCGAAGATCTCGCGCAGCCTGGTCTGGAGCACCGGCAGGGCGACGTCCTGGTTGTTGATCGAGATCCGCCGGTCGGCCGTGTACTCCAGCACGATCTGGCTGCTGTCGGTCGCGGCCTGCTGGGAGCCCTGCGTCTCGAGCGGCAGGTTGATGTCGAGCCCCCGCTGGTTCAACGGCAGGGCGGCCAGGAAGATGACGATCAGCACCAGCAGCACGTCGATGAACGGCGTGATGTTGATCTCGGAATTCGCCTCGGCCTTCGTGACCTGAACGACGGTTTCGGCGCCGTGATGCTTGTGTGCCATCGGCTAGCCTCCCGCGGCTCCCCGCAGCCGCCGCTCGGTCACGAGCCCGATGTCCTCAATGCCGGCCCGCTGCAACCGGTCGAGCACGTCCATGACCTCGGCGTAGCGGGCGCCCTGGTCGGCCTTGATCAGCACGATCCGCTCCAGCTTGCGGTCGAGCGCGCGCTGCACGGTGGCGAGCAACTGGCTCTCCTCCGTCATCTGGTTGTCCACGTAGAACCGCCCGGCCGCGTCCACGTGCAGCACCGTGTTGGCGTCGTTGTCCGGCTTTTCCACCGTGTTGGCCGCCTCCGGGAGCGTCACGGCGACGCCCGCTTGCAACAGGGGCGCAATCAGCATGACGATGATCAGCAACACCAACATCACGTCGGCCAGCGGCGTCACGTTGATCTGCGAGTTAAGTCCTCCCGCTTCCCCGCCAACATCCATTCCCATGGGTGAATCCCCCTCCGGCAGACTGCCTTGGAGTTACGACTTCTTGATGAAGTAGTCCACGAGCTCGGACGACGAGTTGTCCATCTCGACGTTGAAGTACTCGATGCGCCCGGTGAGGTAGTTGTAGAACCACACCGCCGGGATGGCCACGAACAGGCCGATGGCCGTGCCGACGAGTGCCTCCGAGATGCCGCCCGAAACCGCGCCGAGTCCGCCCGACCCTGTCTGCGCGATGCCCTGGAAGGCGTTGATGACGCCGATCGTGGTCGCCAGCAGGCCGACGAACACGGCGGTCGAGCCGATGGTCGCCAGGAATCCCAGCCCCTTCTTGAGGTCGGCGGCGGTCAGCGCGGACGCGCGCTGAATGGCGCGGCGGACGCTGTCGACGACGTCGTCCTTGTCGAGCTGCACGCCCGTGTCCTGCTGGAACTGGTACTCCTGCAGGCCCGCCAGGACCACCTTGGCCAAGTGGCTGTACTTGAAGTTCTTCGACTGCGAGACGGCGATGCCTTCCTTCAGCTTGCTGTCCTTGAGGTGCTTCGCCACCTGCGGCGCGAAGGCCTTGGACTGCTTCTGGGCCTGGAAGAACGTGAAGATCCGCTCGAAGAAAACGCCGACAGAGATCATCGACATCAGCGCGAGCACGCCCATCAGCAACTTGACCAGCAGACTCATCTGTTCCCACATCTCAAGCAAATCCATCTGAATCCTCCTCGGACACCAGCCTTCGGGGCGAAGTGCAACGCCGGAACGAGCGCGGTTCCGGCGCCCAACCTATTGCAACGTGAAGTTCACCGTCACCGTCATGATGACGGGCACGGGCAAGCCGTTCAACAGCGTCGGCGTGTATTCCCACTGCCTCACCGCGTTGATGGCCGCCTCGTCGAGCAGCGGCACCGAACGCAGCACCTTCACCTCGGTGACCCGGCCGCTCGGGCCGATGACCGCCTCAAGGATGACGATGCCCTGCACGCGGGCCGACTGGGCAACGGGGGGATAGACCGGCGGCACGTCCTTGGTCTTCGTCGGCGGGGAGATGTTCCCGCCCACGCGCACCGGCTCGGGCGGCGGCGGCGGCGGCGGCGGCGCCTCCGGCAGGCCCCCGACGATGCCGCCGACGACACCGCCGGCGATGCCGCCCTCGACACCGCCGACGTTGTCGATGTTGAATCCGGACTCCTCGACGATGCTGTCGGGAGCGACGACGGGCGCGGCGTCAGGGTTGACGTCGACGACCGGCGGCGGCTCGGCCGCCGCCGGCGTGGGCGGCGGCGGCGGCGGCGGCGGTGGTGGCGGCGGCGGCGGCGCGGCCACGAACGCCATCATCGTCGCGGGCGTCGGCAACGCATCGACTGCCATCAGCGGAACGATGACGACAGCAGCGATGGTCACCACGTGCGCCACGATCGACAGGGGCACGGTATACCACTTCCGCGACCCCACTCTGATCGAGGGATTTGCGATCTCACCAAACATTTGACCGGCTGCCACCGATACCCTCCTCACCCTGCGCGACGCGTGGGTGCTGCCTCTAAAGAGCGTCGATTATAAGCACGGGTTCAAACGACTGTCAACGAAGTACCGCCGCCTCCACCCCGGACCGCGCGGCATCGGTCGATTTTCGCGAACATACCTGTAATCAGCAGGTTGCACCTTGCCGCCCGTCACGACATCCAGGCCACCACGAGCGGCGCGAAGATCACGGCGACGACGCTCATCAGCTTGATCAGGATGTTCAGGCTGGGCCCCGAGGTGTCCTTGAACGGGTCGCCGACCGTGTCGCCGATGACCGCGGCCTTGTGCGGCTCCGAGCCCTTGCCGCCGTGGTGCCCCTCCTCAATGTACTTCTTCGCGTTGTCCCACACGCCGCCGGCGTTGGCCATCATCAGCGCCATCAGGACGCCGGTGACGAGGGCGCCGGCCAGCAGCCCGCCCAGCCCCGAGATGCCCAGCAGGAATCCCGCGGCGACGGGCGCCAGCACCGCGATCAGCCCCGGCACGACCATCTCGCGGATGGCCGAGCGGGTCGAGATCTCCACGCAGCGCGCCGAGTCGGGCTCGGCGTCGCCCGCCAGCAGTCCGTCGATTTCCCTGAACTGCCGGCGCACCTCCTCGATCATGTCGTTCGCCGAGCGGCCGACGGCGTTCATGGTGAGCGCCGAGAACAGGAAGGGCAGCATACCGCCGAGCAGCAGTCCGAGCAGCACGTTCGGGTTGTCGAGCGCGAGGTCGAGCAGGCGCGGCTCGAACGCGGCGGGTCCGCCCGCCGCGGCGATCGCCGCGCCGGCGGTCGCGCGGAACGTGCTGAAGAGGGCGAGCGCCGTCAGCGCCGCCGACCCGATGGCGAAGCCCTTGCCCATGGCCGCCGTCGTGTTGCCGACCGCATCGAGCGCGTCGGTCCGCTCGCGGACGAACGCGTCGCACCCGCTCATCTCCGCTATCCCGCCCGCGTTGTCGGCGACCGGCCCGTAGGCATCGACGCCGAGGCTGATGCCGAGCGTCGAGAGCATCCCCACCGCGGCGATGGCGATGCCGTAGAGCTCGGCCTGGGAGTAGCTGAAGTAGATAGCGAGGCAGATGACGACGATCGGCAGCGCGCACGACATCATCCCGACGCCGAGGCCGGCGATGATGTTCGTGGCCGGACCCGTCTCCGACTGCTGCGCGATGTGGTGGGCGGGCGGCTTGTCCTTGCCGGTGTAGTACTCGGTGATCTGGCCGATCAGCACGCCGGCCGCGACGCCGGCGACCACGCACCAGAGAATGGCCGCGGGGATGTCGAGGAGCGCGACGAGGGCGCCGGCGCCCGCGAAGACGAGCGCCGAGGCCACCAGCAGCCCGCGGTGCAGTGCGCTGCCTATCTTGGTCTCGTCGTCGGTGTTGACGACGAACGTGCCCAGGATGGACGAGACGATGCCGATGCCGGCCAGCAGGATCGGAAAGATGACCAGCCGCGACTGGAGCGCCTCGAACGCGGCCTCGTCGACGCCCCACAGCGCGGTCGCCGAGGCAGCGCCCAGCGCCCAGGCGAGCGCGATCGAGGAAATGATGCTGCCGACGTACGACTCGAACAGGTCGGCGCCCATGCCCGCGACGTCCCCGACGTTGTCCCCGACGTTGTCGGCGATGGTGGCCGGGTTCCGGGGATCGTCCTCCGGGATGCCGGCCTCGACCTTGCCGGACAGGTCGCCGGCCACGTCGGCGGCCTTGGTGTAGATGCCGCCGCCGACACGGGCGAACAGCGCGATCGACGAGGCGCCGAGCGAGAACCCGAACAGCGACTCGACGGCGCTCGCGCCGGCTCCCCGCAACCCGCCGTACGCATAGTAGAGCGTGGCGATGCCGAGCGTGCCGAGCGCGACCACGGTCAGGCCCATCACCGCGCCGCTCGAGAAGGCCACGCGCAGCGCGCTCGAGAGGCTGGTGGTGGCGGCGTGCGTCGTCCGCACGGCGGCGCTCGTCGCCGTCCGCATGCCGATCCACCCGGCGCCCGCCGACAGCAGGGCGCCGACCAGGAAGGCGATGCCGGTCAGCCACGAATCCCCGGGCAGGAACGCCACCAGGATCACGAACATGATGGCGACGAAGCCCGCCAGGACGGTGTACTCCGTCCGCAGGAAGGCCATGGCCCCCGCCCGGATGAGCACGGCAATCCGCTGCATCTTGTCCGTGCCGGGATCCCGGCCGCCGATGCCGCGTATCAGGAAGTAGGCGAAGAGCGCGGCGACGACCGGCGCCCCCCAGCCCAACAGGAAGTAGAGCTGCTGTTCCATTCAAACTCCTGCCGATTCACGGACCATGACGAAACGGGAGAGCGTACCAACCCGCATTTCCGCTGTCAAGACGCGGGGGGAGCGGCGCCGGCCGCCCCCCCGCGATCGATGCGGAGCTGCGCGGACAGCGCCATGCCGCCCGTCAGGAAGATCTGCACCCCCTCCTGGACGCTCAGGTCGGGATAGGACACCACGGACGACTCGTAGACATGGATGTCGCCGAAATAGATGTGGTTCGTCGGCACGTACACCGCCACCAGGTCCTCGTCGCCGTTGCCGCGATCGAGGGCGAACTGCTTGGTGAGGAAGCCGAGCACGAGGCCGCGCCGCGGGTCGTCGACGAGCACGACCTGCTTGAAGCCCATCCGGCTGTCGGGCGAGAAGGCGGCCACCAGCTGCTTGACCGGCACGTAGACCGCTCGGAAGACCGGCAGCCGCATGAGGTACGCCTCGCCCCGCGTGAGCAGGCGGCTGCCCAGCACGTTGGTGGCGAACACCCCGACGAACAGCACGGACACCAGCAGCGTCGCGAGCCCCAGCCCCGGTATCTCGCGGCCGATCCAGCGGGCGTAGGCGGGGCTCATGACGCCGTCGATGAACTGGAAGAGCCACACGAACGCCGCCACTGTGATGATCAGCGGCACCGTGACGACAAAACCGGCAATCAGGCTGCGACGAAGCCACTGCATCGGTTCCTCCTGGCGAGCGCCTCAAGACCCGGCCGCCCACAAGAAGACCGCGCCCGCCAGCGCGAGCCGGTAGATGGCGTACGGATCCAGCGACCGCCGCGAGACGGACTGAATGAAGTAGCTTATCGTGAGATAGCCCACGATCGCGGACGAGACGCCCCCGATCCCCATCAGGACGATGCCGCCGGGCGGGATTCCCTCCGTCACGAGCTCGAGCGTCGCCCTGGCGCCCGCGGCCATGATCGCGGGAATCCCGAGCAGGAAGGCGAACCGGGCGGCGCGCTCGCGGCGCAGGCCGAGGAGCATGGCCACGGTCAGCACCGCGCCGGACCGCGAGACGCCCGGCACCAGCGCCGACGCCTGCGCGACGCCGAGTCCCAGCGCCTCCCACGGACCCAGCGAGGTCTCGCGGCGGGTGCGGGTCCGCAGCCGCTCGGCGGCGAGCATCACGACGGCGCCCGCGGCCAGGGTGACGCCGGCGACGCCGGCGGTGCGCAGCGACCCGGTGATGACGTCGGCCGCCGCCAGCCCGACGACCGCCACCGGCGCGGTGCCGATGACGATCGCCCGCAGCACGACGGCGTCGCCGCCCGGGCCGCGCCACGCGCGCGGAGCCGCCGCGGTCGCGGCCAACCCCGTCACCTCGCGGCGGAAGTAGACGAGCACCGCCAGCAGCGTGCCGACGTGGCAGGCCACATCGAACGCCACGGCGAAGCGCGGCTCGATCTCCCACCCGAAGAAGGCGCGCGCCAGAATCAGATGGGCCGAGCTCGAGATCGGCAGGAACTCGGTGAGCCCCTGGACGACTCCCAGCAGCGCGGCCTGCAGCGCGGTCAACGCAAGTCGGTCAGGAGGCGCGCTCCCGGCGTCCCTGGCGCTTCGGGCGCTGCCGCGGCGGCGCCGGGGCGGCCGCCGCCGGGTGCGGGTAGCGCTGCGCCGCGCGGCGCTGGGTGATCAGGATCGCGATCGACGCCGCGATGAAGATGGTCGAGTACGTGCCGCTGAAGACGCCGACGAGCATCGTGAAGGCGAAGCCCCGCAGCACCTCCCCGCCGAAGACGTACAGCGCCAGCACGGCGAACCCGGTCGTGCCGGACGTGATGAGCGTCCGGGCCAGCGTCTGGTTGATGCTGCGGTTCACCAGGTGGTCGAACTGGTCCCGCCGCATGACGCGCAGGTTCTCGCGCACGCGGTCGAACACGACGATCGAGTCGTTCACCGAATACCCGGTGATGGTCAGCATCGCCGCCACCACGTTCAGCGACAGCTCGTAGCCGAAGAACATGAGCAGCGACACGGTGATCATGATGTCGTGCGCCACGGCGACGATGGCGCCGACCCCGAAGCTGAATCGGAACCGCAGGCCGATGTACACCAGGATGCCGGCCATGGCGAACACGAACGCCTGGATCCCGCGCTGGCGCAGCTCCTGGCCGATCACGGGACCGACCAGCTCCTGACCGACGACCTCGAAGCCGCCGACGGCGCTCTCCAGAAGGGCCTGCCGCACCGCCTCGGCGCCCTCCTCGAGACTCGTTCCCACCTCGGGCCCCGACTGCGGCAGGCGCACCATGATCTGGCCCGCGTCCGCTGCGCCGTACTGCTGCACGACCTTCTCGCCCTCGACGGACGCGAGCGCATCGCGCACGGCGTCCTCGGTGATCGGCTCCTCGAACTCGATCACGATCAGCGTGCCGCCCGAAAAGTCGATGCCGAGCGGGAGCCCCCCGCGGACCACCAGCAGGACCACGCCGGCGGCGATGACGAGCAGCGAGAGCGCGAGGGCCTGCCAGCGCCAGGCGATGAAATCGAAGCTCGGTTCCTTGCGAAACAGCTGCACCCGTGCTATCCCCTTTTCCTGCCCGCTCCGAGGTTCAGATGCTCAGCGTGACTGCCCGCCGGCGCCCGAGGAACACCTCGAACATGGTGCGCGACACGAACATCGCGGTGAAGACGTTAGAGATGAGACCGATGGCGAGCGTGGTCGCGAAGCCCCGGATCGGACCGGACCCGAACTGGAACAGGAACGCCGCCGCGATGAGCGACGCGACGTGCGTGTCCAGAATCGTGAGCAGGACGCGGTCGAACCCGGCCGCGACCGCCGCCCTGACCCCCTTCTCGGAGCGCAGCTCCTCCTTGATGCGCTCGAAGATCAGGACGTTGGAGTCGACGCCGATGCCGATGGTCAGGATGAGGCCCGCGATGCCGGGCAGCGTGAGCACGGCGCCGATGTAGGCCATGAACCCCATCAGTATCAGCAGGTTCATGGCCACGGCGACGATGGCGTTGATCCCGGCCAGCCGGTAGTAGAAGAGCATGAACACGGCCACGGCGAGCAGACCGGCCACCGACGCGGCGACGCCCGCCCGAATCGAGTCGGCGCCGAGGGTCGGGCCCACCGTCCGCTCCTCCAGGTAGGTGAGCGACGCGGGCAGCGCGCCGGAGCGCAGCACCAGCGACAGGTCCGCCGCCTCCTCCTGGCTGAAGCTGCCCGTGATGCGCCCGTCGGCGTTGATCCGGCTCTGAATCTGCGGCGCGGTCTGGACCCGCCCGTCGAGAATGATCGCGAGGTTGCGCCCGATGTTCTGCCCGGTCACGTCGCCGAACTTGCGCGCGCCCTCGCTGTTGAACGAGAAGCTGACGGCCGGCTGGTTGAACTCGTCCAGCGCCGGCCGCGCGTTGCGCAGGTCCCGCCCCGTGACCGCGGCCACGCGCCGCACGAGGTAGTAGACCGCGCCCGCCGGCCCGCCGGCATCGAGCACGTCCGAGACGCCGGAGACGACCTCCATCTCCGGCGGGACCACGCCGTTCCGCGTCTCGAGCAGCGCCTCCCGGGACATCGCCGGACCGTCCTCGACGATCTTGAGCTCGAGCAGCGCGGTGTTGCGGATGATCTCCTTCGCGCGCGCCACGTCGGACACCCCCGGCAACTGGACCAGGATCTGATACCCGCCCACGCTGTACGGGGCCACGATGGGCTCCGCCACGCCGAGCTCGTTGACGCGCCGCTCGATCGTCTGCAGCGCCTGCCGGACCGCCTCGTCGCGGAGGGTGCTCTCGACCGGCGCGCGCATCCTGTACGTGTACGTGCCGCTGACGCCCACCTCGCGGTCGTACGACGCCGCGAGCTGATCCTCCGCGATGTCGCGGAACTCGGCGTCCCGCTCGGGCGGCACCCCTTCCACGCGGATCGTCGTGGGCTCGGCGGCCACCACCGAGCCGGCCGCGATGCCCTGCAGCTCGAGCTGCTCGCCGAGCTGCTCGGCCGCGGTCTCCGACTCCACGCGCAGCGCGTCATCCGTCTGCACCCGCAGCACCATGTGCACGCCGCCTTCGAGGTCGAGACCCAGGCGGATGCGCTCCTCGGGCGGATAGATGGCCAGCGCGGACAGCGCGGCCACGACGACGACGGCAACCACCTTCCACTGCACGTTCTGCTTCATGGGCAACACCTCGTCAGTCGGGGCCGAGGCCCCGCCGCGCCCGGACGGCAGTCCGCCCGCGCCGGGGCGGCGCGGACTGCTACGCTCCGCCGGATTCCGGCACCACCGGCTCCTGGCCCTGGTACCCGCCGATGGCCGCCCGCGAGATCTCGATCCGCACCTTGTCCGCGACCTGGACGTGGACCGAGCGCTCCCCCATCTTCGAGACGACCCCGTAGATGCCGCTCGTCGTCACGATCCGGTCCCCCACCTTCAGGTTCGCCTGGAAGCTCTGCACCTTCCGCTGGCGGCGCCGCATCGGCAGCAGGATGATGAAGTAGAAGATGGCGAGTATCAGCGCGAACGGCAGGAACTGGACCAGCAGCGGCGGCGACTGCCCCGCGGGCTGCGCCATCGCGAGGATGGCCGTGAAGCGATCGATGGTCATTGAGATCGTGCGGTCCCACCGCCGCCGGACCGCGGCCGGCGGGAGAATGTCTGGCGGAAACCCTGTCTGAACGTTTCGAACGTGCCGAACATTATAGCCTCACCGAGCCGCCGCATGGTGTCGAGGTAGAAGTGCAGGTTGTGCAGCGTGTTGAGGGTGGCCGCGTTGATCTCGTTCGCCAGGTGCAAGTGCCGCAGGTAGGCCCGCGAGAAGTGGCGGCAGGTGTAGCAGCCGCACTCCGGATCGGGCGGCCGCTCGTCGGCGGCGTAGCGCGCGCCGCGGATGTTGAGGCGCCCGCTGCGCGTGAGCAGCTGGCCGTTGCGGGCATTGCGCGTCGGCACGACGCAGTCGAACAGGTCGATTCCGCGGCCGACCATCTCCACCAGGTCGTCGGGCAGGCCCACGCCCATGAGATAGCGCGGGCGATCGGCCGGCAGCAGCCGCGCCGTGCCGCCCGCCACGTCGTACATCACGGCGGTCGGCTCCCCCACGCTCAGTCCGCCGATGGCGTAGCCGTCGAACCCGATGGACAGCGTCTCGCGGACGTGCCGCTCCCGCAGATCCGGAAACACGCCGCCCTGGACGATGCCGAACTGCGCCTGCCCGCGGTTCGTCAGGCCGCCGTCGCCGCCCGCCTGCAAGTGGAGGAACCGCTCGCGCGAGCGGCGCCCCCAGCGCGCCGTCAGCTCCATCGAACGCCTGGCCTCGTCCCAGGTCACCGGATACGGGGTGCACTCGTCGAAGGCCATGGCGATGTCGGCTCCCAGGCGGGCCTGAATCTCCGTGGCCCGCTCGGGGGTCAGCAGGTGCCTGGCCCCGTCCACGTGGGACCGGAAGCAGGCGCCCTCCTCGCTGATCGTGCGGCGCCGCCCCAGGCTGAACACCTGGTAGCCGCCGCTGTCGGTCAGCAGCGGTCCCGACCAGCCGGCGAAGCGATGCAGGCCGCCGGCGTCGGCGATCAGCGCGTCGCCCGGCCGCAGGAACAGGTGGTAGGTGTTGGCGAGGATGATCTCCGCCCCCAGGTCGAGGAGGTCGCGGTGGGTGACGGCCTTGACCGCGCCGCCGGTGCCGACCGGCATGAAGGCGGGCGTCTGCACCACGCCGTGCGGCGTCGTGAGCTCGCCGCGGCGCGCGAGCCCGTCGGTGTGGCTCACGCGAAACTCGAGCGCATCAGGCATTGCGCTATACTAGCCGGCTCCCGCGCCATGCCGGAGAGTTCCCAGTGAAGCGCGTACGGGTCGGCGTGGTCTACGGCGGGCGGTCGAGCGAGCACGAGGTGTCGCTGGCGTCGGCCGCGGCCGTCATCGCGCACCTCGACCCCGCGCGGTACGAGCCGGTCCCCATCCACATCGGCCGCGACGGCGGCTGGTCGCTCGCCGGCGAGCCTCCCGCGCCGCGGCCGGTGGCGGAGACGATTGCCACCGCGCGGGCGGACCGCGGCGGCGCGCCCGGGGCCGACCGG
Organism: Vicinamibacterales bacterium; assembly: GCA_965214845.1. Taxonomy (GTDB): domain Bacteria; phylum Acidobacteriota; class Vicinamibacteria; order Vicinamibacterales; family UBA8438; genus JAAXGX01. The sequence goes on along the minus strand of CBDCCO010000007.1, from coordinate 7,036,352 downwards.
CGCGACGCGCTCCTTCGCGCGCAGCCCTCGCCGGCGCCGCTGCTGACCCTGCGGCCGGGCGTCGGGCAGGCCGCCGGCAGCGTCCGCACGGATGTCGCCCTGCATGCCCTGGACGTCGTTTTCCCGGTCGTTCACGGTCCGTACGGCGAGGACGGCACGCTGCAGGGCCTGCTCGAGCTCGCCAACGTGCCCTATGTCGGGGCGGGCGTGCTCGGGTCGGCCGTGGCCATGGACAAGGCCGTCGCGAAGACGCTGTTCGCGGCCGCCGGCCTGCCCATCGTGCGGCACGTGGTCGTCCCCGCGCGGCGCTGGGACGCCGACGCCGCGGCGGTGCTCGACGACGTCGCCGGCCGCCTGGCATGGCCGCTGTTCGTCAAGCCGGCCAACCTCGGGTCGAGCGTCGGCGTCTCGAAGGCCGGCACCCGCCCGGCGCTGCGGCGCGCCATCGGCAGGGCGCGCGAGTTCGACCGCAAGATCGTCGTCGAGGAAGCCGTCCCGGACGCGCGCGAGATCGAATGCGCCGTGCTCGGCAACGATGCGCCGGAGGTGTCGGTCGCGGGGGAGATCCTGCCCGCCGGCGAGTTCTACGACTACGAATCGAAGTACGTGGACGATCGCTCCACGTACGTCATCCCCGCGGATCTGCCGGCCGGGCAGGCCCGCGACGTGCGCGCGCTGGCCGGCGAGGCGTTTCGCGCCCTTGACGGGGCCGGGCTGGCGCGCGTCGACTTTCTCGTGGCGCGCGGGACGGGAAGCCTCTATCTGAACGAGGTGAACACCATTCCCGGCTTCACCACCATCAGCATGTACGCCAAGCTCTGGCAGGCCTCGGGACTGGACTATCCGCGGCTGCTGGAGCGGCTGGTCGAGCTGGCGCTGGAGCGGCACGCGCAGAAGCAGCGCCTGCGCACCAGCCTGGACTGACGGCGGGGGCGGGGGCTCCCGTACCCTACGGCTCGCTGCCGTCCCAGACGCGCACCCGCTCGATCGAATCGCCCGGCCGGAGCGCGTCGACCACGTCCAGGCCCTCGATCACGCGGCCGAACGCCGTATACCGCCCGTCGAGCTGAGGCTGCGGCGAGCGCGTGATGAAGAACTGGCTGCCGCCGGTATCCTGCCAGTCGAGGGCCATCCCCACCGTACCGCGCAGGAACGGGAGCTGGTTGATCTCGTCCCGCAGCGTGTAGCCGGGGCCGCCCTCGCTGTCGCCCCGCGGGTCGCCGCCCTGGACGACGTAGTTGGTCACCACGCGGTGGAACGTCAGCCCGTCGTAGAAGCCCCTGCGCGCGAGCCTGACGAAGTTGTCCGCCGTGAGCGGCGCGTCGAGAACCGCGAGCTCGATCTGGATGGTGCCCCGCTCGGTCTCGATGTACACGTGCGGCGAGACCTGGGGCTCGACGAGGTGCGGCGCCGCGTAGTCCGTGCCGCGACCCGGCGCCGGCCGGATGCGCGCGTCGTGGTCCTCGCCAGGCGCCATCCGATCCAGCCACCGCGCCGCCCGGACCCGCACGGCCCAGTCGCGGTCGGCAAGCCCCTCCGTCAGGACCTCGCGGGCGACCGGTCCGCCCAGCTCGGCCAGCGCGTCGATGATCGCCGCGCGCGCCAGGTACGGCGGATCGTCGCGCGCCGCGAGATAGGCCGCGCGGAGCTGCTCGGCCGCGCCGGGCGGCCTGACCTCGCCCAGCAGGCGCGCGGCGGTCTTGCGGACGACGACGTCGTCGCTGGCGAGGTGGTCGGCGAGGAGCGCGCCGAGGTCGGGCGCGTCCAGCTCGACCAGCGCCGCCAGCACGCTGGGCAGGACGCGCTGATCGGCGTCGGCCAGCAGCTCCTCGAGGCGCGGCAGCGCCACGCTCGGCGCGGCGTGCGCCAGGGCGTCGGCCAGCGCGGCGCGCACGCGCCAGTCGGGGTCAGGGCCCAATCCGGACAGCACGAGCAGGAACAGCTCCGCGTCGGCCGCCGCCAGCGCGCGCAAGGCGGCGGCGCGCAGCGGCGGCCAACCGTCGGTCAGCAGCTCGACGGCCACGTCGACGACGACGGGACGCCCGCGCAGCGTATCGAGCGCGTCGCGCCGCAGCACCGGGTCGAGGCCCCGGGTCACCGCGAAGCGCCGCAGCGCGTCGGTCGCCGGGCCGCTCTCGTAGCGGCCCAGCGCCCGCAACGCCGACCCCAGCACCTGAGTGCCGCGCCGGCGCGGGTCGAGCAGGCCGCTGAGCGGCTCGACCGCCGCGGGGCTGCCGAGCGCACCCAGGCCCTCGGCCGCCAGCGCGACGCCGATGCGGCCCTGCACGCCGGCCAGGGTGGCCAGCGCGTCGACCGCGCGCGGATCCTCCACCCGCGCCAGGGCGTACGCGACGGGCCACCACCAGAGTACGGGCTGGCCGTCGGGCTGCAGCACCGCGGCGGCCAGCGGCTCGAACGCGCGCAGGTCGGCCAGCGCGTAGAGCCCGAGACGGAAAGCCTCCACCTCGGGCGCCAGGGGATGCGAGAGGTCCTCCGGATCCAGCTCGAACGCCGTGGCGACGTAGCCCTCGACCAGCCCGCCGATCGCCTCGGCGGCGCCGGCCGCGCCAATGCGCCCCAGCGCCTCCGCCGCCCGGCCCTGCACGAGCGGCGACGGATCGTCGAGCGCGAGCAGCAGCGGCTCGGTAGCCGACTCGTCCCCGAGCAGCCCGAGGGCGAACGCCGACATCTGGCGCACCTCGGCCTCGACGTCGCCGAGGCTCGCGACCAGCGGGGCGATCCCTTCCGGGCGCCCGACGCGACCGATGGCCAGCGCCGCCCGCCGGCGCACGCGGGGCGCGGCGTCCGCCAGCAGCTCGACGAGATCGGGCCGCGCCGGGCGGGGGGGAGCGGCGGCGGCCGGGGCCGGCTCCGCCGCGGCGTCGACCGGCGGCGGCGGATCACGCAGCAGGCGCTGGTCCTCGAGGCGCAGGATCCACGCCAGCTTGTCGGTGAGCGTCGGCGGCTGAACCGGCGCGACGCGCGGCCCGCCGCCGCATCCGGCAAGCACCGTCCCGAGCACGAGCGGGAGGGCGACGAGCCCCGTCCACCGGACCCGCGGAGACAGCCCGATCGCCGCACGAATCGCCGCCAGACGACGAACCACGCGCCATGGTAGCACGCGCCGGGGGACTGCTATACTCCGCTCCATCTTGGACTTCCGCTACCTGGCGATAGAGGGGCCCATCGGCGTGGGCAAGACCACTCTCGCCCGGCATCTGGGGCTCAGGCTCGACGCCGCGACGATCCTCGACGAGGCGGACAATCCCTTCATCGCGGACCTGTACAGCGGCCGGCCGGGAGCCGCGTTCCAGGCTCAGCTCTTCTCGCTGCTCGCCCGCCACCGGCAGCAATCGGAGCTGCGCCAGACCGATCTGTTCAACCAGGTCACGATCTCGGACTACCTGTTCGACAAGGACAAGATCTACGCCTATCTCAACCTGGACGACAACGAGCTCTTCATCTACCAGCGGCTCTACGACCTGCTGGCGGCGGACGTCGTCGCCCCCGACCTCGTCGTCTATCTCCAGGCGCCTTCCGACGTTCTGCGCCAGCGCGCCCGACGCCGGCGCCAGCGGGACGCGACCGCTCCGTTGCCGGACGACGAGTATCTCGGCGAGCTCAACGACGCGTACAACCACTTCTTCTTCCACTACGGGGACACGCCGCTGCTCGTGGTGGAGACGTCGCAGCTCGCGTTCGACTGGGACGCGGCCGCCATGGACGACCTCGTCAGGCAGTTCCGGGACATGGGCCGCGGCACGCGCTACTACGTGCCGCGGACCGGGCGCACGTCGCCCTGAAGCGCCGCCGCACCGGAGCCGCCGCGCCAACGCGCGCCATGACGAGTGCCCGCCACGGCTCGATCGACTACCTGTTCAGCCTCGAGCAGTTCGGCATCAAGCTCGGCCTCGACAACATCCGGACCCTGCGCGCGGCCCTGGGCTATCCGGACCGGTCCTTCCGCTCGATCATCGTCGCCGGCACCAACGGCAAGGGCTCGGTGGCCGCCATGCTCGACGGGGCCCTGCGGGCGGCGGGCTACGCGACGGGACGCTTCACCTCCCCGCACCTCGTCGCGCTCGAGGAGCGTTTCGCCGTGGCCGGCCGGCCGGTCGACCGCGAGAGCCTCGCGGCGGAAGCCGCCCGGCTGCAGGCCGTGGCCGCGCGGCTGCTCGACGCCGGTCGGCTGGCGGCGCCGCCGACGTTCTTCGAGGCGACCACCGCCGTCGCCCTGTCGCTGTTCCGCCGGCGCGGGGTCGCCGTGGCGGTGCTCGAGGTCGGGATGGGCGGACGCTTCGACGCCACGAACGTCGTCTCGCCGATCGCGGTGGCGATACCGTCCATCGACCTCGACCACCAGCAGTTCCTGGGCCCCACGCTGACGGCCATCGCGCGCGAGAAGGCCGGGGTCATCAAGCCCGGCGCGCTGGTCGTGGTCGGCGAGACGAAGCCGCAGGCGGTGGAGGTGTTCCGGCGCGCCTGCCGCGAGCGGGGCTGCCGGCTCGTCGAGCCGCCGCGCGACGTCAGATCCCGCGTCGCGCTGCGCGACGGGCGGACGGAGCTGACCATGACCACGCCCCGGCGCCGCTACGGGCCGCTGCGGCTGGGGCTGCGCGGCCGCCATCAGGCGGGCAACGCGGCGGTCGCGGCGCGGCTGCTCGAGGAGCTGCACGGCTACGGGCTGCGCGTCTCCCGCGCCGCCGTCCGCGACGGGTTGGCGGGCGCCCGCTGGCCGGGGCGGCTGGAGGTGGTCCGCGCCGGCGGGCGCCGGCTCATCGTGCTCGACGCCGCCCACAACGTCGCCTCCGCGTCCGCGTTCGCGGCCTACGTCGGGGAGGTGTGGCCGCAGGGCCTGCCGCTGCTGTTCGGCGCGCTCGGCGACAAGGACGTCGGCGGCATGGCGCGCGCGCTCGGGGCGGCGGTGACGGCCGCGATCTGCCCGCCGCTGGCCAGCCGGCGCGCGCTGCCGCCGGACGCGGCGGCTGCCAGGATTCGGGCGGCGCGTCCGGACCTGCGCGTGATCGCGGCGCCTTCGCTGCGCGCGGCGCTCGCAGCGGCCTGGCGTCGCAGCGACGTCATCGGGGCGGTCGGGTCCACCTACCTGGTCGGCGAGCTGCTGGCCGAGCCGGCGTTGCGGGCGCGGAAAGACGAATGATATTCTTCGAGCGTCCGGTCCGGATGATCCGCCTTGCCTGCATCGTCTGCCTGTGGCTCGCCTGCGCGCCCGGAGATGTGCAGGCCCAGTTGCTTCCGGCCCTGCCCTTCAACTCCCGGCAATTCCGCATCGAGCAGCTCGGCGACAACCACGTGCGCCTGACCGGCGAGGTGGAGATCACGGAGGACGACTACCGGTTCTTCGCCGATCAGGTCGACGTGTACGTCGACGAATCGCGGCTGGTCGCGGTCGGCAACGTGGTGTACGCGGGCAGCGACGGCGCGCGCGTGGCGGGCGACCGCGCGGAGTTCAACACGCAGGACCGCACGGCGACGTTCTACGACGCGTCCGGCTCGGTGACCCTGGGCGAGGAGCTCGTCGAGCGCAGCATGTTCGGCACGCAGGAGCCGGACATGCTCTTCTACGGCGAGGTGATCGAGAAGCTCGGAGCGCGCAGCTATCGGCTGACCCGGGGCGGGTTCACGAGCTGCGTCCAGCCGACGCCGCGCTGGCAGATGACTGCCTCGACGCTCACGCTCGACCTCGACTCGCACGCGCTGCTCCGCAACTCGGTCCTCGAGGTCAAGGGCGTGCCGGTCCTGTACCTGCCGTTCATGTACTACCCGATCCCGGAGGAGGACCGCGCGACCGGCTTCCTGATGCCGACCTACGGCGCCTCGACGTTTCGCGGGCAGAGCCTGAGCAACGCGTTCTTCTGGGCCGCGGGCCGCAGCCAGGACGCCACCATCTACCACGACTGGTTTCCGCGCTCCGGCCAGGGGCGCGGCGCGGAGTACCGCTACACGCGCGGCGGCGGCTCCCAGGGCCGCCTGCGGGCCTACTTTCTCAGCGAGCGCGAGACGAGCCTGGCCGTGGGCGGCGTGGAGCGGGAGTTTCCCTCGCGCCGGAGCTACGAGCTGCGCGGGAACGCCCGCCAGCGCATCGCGCGCAACCTGTCCGTCCGGGGCCAGATCGACTACTTCTCCGACGTGACGGTGCAGCAGCTCTACCAGACCAACATCTTCGAAGCGTCGAGCCGGCAGCGCAGCATGAGCGCCAACATCGCCGGCGCGTGGGGCCTGTACCAGCTCAGCGGCACGTTGGAGATGAACGAGACGTTCTTCGGCGCCCGCGAGTCGACGCTCTGGGGCGCCGGTCCGCGCGTGACCTTCGATCAGAGCCAGCGCCAGGTGCTCTCGACCCCGCTCTACTTCTCGTTCCAGTCCGAGTACGCGCACCTGCTGCGCAGCTCCACGGTCGATCTCGATCTCGACCCGTTCACCGACAGGGTCGTGCCGGGACTGACCGACATCTCGCTCGACTCGGGGCTCGACCGTTTCGACGTCAATCCGGTCCTCCAGATACCGTTCACGCGCTGGCCCTTCCTGAGCATCGACTCGTCCGTGTCCTGGCGCGGCACGTACTGGACCCGCCGCCTCGACGCCGGCGCGGGCGCCTCGCGAGGATTCGCCGCGCAGATCGACGAAGGCATCGGGCGCGCGTTCTTCGACCTGCGGTCGCAGATCACGGGCCCGAGCCTCGTCAAGGTGTGGGACACGCCCGACAGCGGGTACGCCGAGCGGATGAAGCACCTGATCGAGCCGTGGGTCATCCTGCAGCGGACGACCGCGGTGGACGACTTCGACCGCATCGTGCAGCTCGAGGCGCTGGACGCCATCCCGGGCAACGTCACCCAGATCCGCTACGGGGTCAACAACCGGCTGTACGCCCGGCGCGCCGAAGGCGACCAGGACTCCATCGCGCGGGAGATCCTCAGCGTCATCGTGTCCCAGGCCTACTACTCGGACGCCAACGCCGCGCAGTTCGACCCCAGGTTCCAGACCAGCTTCAGCGACACGCCGCCCAGCCACCTGTCGCCGGTCAAGCTGGACGTGCGCACGGAGCTGACCCGGCGCCTCTCCGGATCGCTGCGGGCGGAGTACGATACGCAGTTCATGGCGCTCAGGGCCGTGAGCGCCGAAGGCACGATCGGGCTGGGCGGCTGGCTGCAGACGACCGCGGGCTGGAGCCAGCGGCGGTTCGTGGACGGCCTCAGCGGCTTCACGGACCCGCGCCGGCTCGACCACTACCTCAACGCGTTCACCAGCCTGCGGACGCGCGACAACACGCTGGGCGGCGCCTACTCCTTTCACTACGACGTGGAGCGCGGCCGCTACCTGCAGCAGCGGGTTCTGGTCTACTACAACGCGCAGTGCTGCGGCATCAGCGGCGAGCTGCAGACCTTCAACTTCGCGGGGCTCGGCGCCCGCGTACCGCGCGACGTGCGCCTGAGCCTGTCGTTCACGCTCGCCGGGCTGGGCACGTTCGCCAACGTCCTGGGCGCGTTCGGCCTGGGCCAGGGAGTGCAATGAAGGGACTCATCCTGAGCGGCGGGCGGGGCACGCGCCTGCGCCCGCTGACCTACACGCGCGCCAAGCAGCTCGTCCCGGTCGCCAACAAGCCGGTTCTCTTCTACGGCATCGAGGCCCTGGCCGCCGCCGGCATTCGCGATATCGGGATCGTGGTCGGCGACACCCGGCCCGAGATCCAGGCCGCGGTCGGCGACGGCTCGGCCTGGGGGGTCGCCGTCACCTACATCGAGCAGGACGCGCCGCGGGGTCTGGCGCACGCGGTGCTGATCAGCGAGCCGTTCCTGCAGCAGGAGCCGTTCGTCATGTATCTCGGGGACAACCTGCTCGCGCGCGGGATCGCGCCGTTCGTGGACGAGTTCCTGACGACCGCGCCCGCCGCCCAGATCCTGCTGGCGCGCGTCCCCAACCCCGAGCGCTTCGGGGTGGCCGAGCTGGACGGCGACACCGTGGTGAGGCTGGTCGAGAAGCCGCGCGAGCCGCGCAGCGATCTCGCCCTCGTGGGCGTGTACCTGTTCGGGCCCCGGATATTCGAGGCGGTCAAGCGGATCAGGCCGAGCTTCAGGGACGAGCTGGAGATCACCGACGCCATCCAGGACCTGATCGACCACGGGCAGACCGTCCGCCCGCACGTCGTCGACGGGTGGTGGAAGGACACCGGCCGGCTCGAGGACCTGCTCGAGGCCAACCGCCTCATCCTGGCCACCCGCGGCCGGTGCGTCGAGGGCGACGTCGACGCGGAGAGCCGCATCGAGGGCGGCGTCGTCGTGGCGCGCGGCGCCTGCATCCGGCAGTCGGTCGTGCGCGGGCCGGCCATCATCGGCGCGGGGACCCGCATCGAGCAGGCGTACGTCGGCCCGTACACCGCGATGATGAACGACGTGCTCCTGCGGGGCTCGGAGATCGAGCACAGCATCGTGCTCGAGGGCGCCGAGATTGCCGATCTGGCCAACCGCATCGTCGACAGCCTGATCGGCAGGAACGTGCGGATCTCCCGGCAGCCGGCCAAGCCGTCGGCGTACCGATTCATGCTGGGCGACAATTCCGAGGTGGGCATGCGATGGTAGAGAGCGGATCGAGCGGCAACCCGGCGCGCTTCGCGGCGGCCGGCGGCAAGGCGCCCCTGATTGCCGGGGTGAAGACGAAACGGCTGCGGCTCATACCGGACGAGCGCGGCTGGCTGATGGAGATCCTGCGGGCCGACGACGCGGAGTTCTTCGACAGGTTCGGGCAGGTGTACGTGTCGGCAACCTACCCCGGCGTGGTCAAGGCCTGGCACTACCACAAGCGGCAGGTCGACAACTTCGCCTGCGTGAGCGGCATGGTGAAGCTCGTGCTCGTCGATACGCGCGAGGGCTCGCCCACCGCGGGCGCCGTGAACGAGTTCTTCGTGGGCACGCGCAACCCGCTGCTCGTGCAGGTGCCCAATCTGGTCTATCACGGCTGGAAGTGCATCGGCGGCGAGGTCGCGATCGTCGCCAACGTGCCGACGGAGGTGTATCGCTACGACGATCCGGACGAGTACCGCCTCGCGCCGCACGGCACGCTGCCGTACGACTGGAGCCGCAAGGATGGTTGAGGTCCTCGTCACGGGCGGGGCCGGCTTCATCGGCAGCAACTTCGTCGAGCTCGCGCTGGCGGCGCACCCCGACTGGCGGATCACCACGCTCGACAAGCTCACCTACGCCGGCCGCCCCGAGAACCTGCGCGAGGTCATGGACCACCCGCGCCATCGCTTCGTGCGCGGCGACATCGCCGACGCGGCGGTTGCCGGGCCGCTCGTGGCGGCAGCCGAAGTCGTCGTGCACTTCGCCGCGGAGACGCACGTCGACCGCGCGATCCAGGACGCCGGGGCGTTCATTCGGACGGACGTGTACGGCACGTTCGTGCTGCTCGCCGCGGCGCGCGAGGCGCCGGGACTGCGCTGCTTCCTGCAGATCTCGACCGACGAGGTGTACGGCAGCGTGGCCGCCGGCGCCTCGACCGAGACCGACGAGCTGCGCCCGCGCAACCCGTACGCCGCGAGCAAGGCCGGCGCGGACCGGCTGGCCTACAGCTACTGGGCCACGCACGGCGTGCCGGTCGTGATTGCGCGCGCCTCGAACAACTACGGCCCGCGCCAGTTCCCCGAGAAGATGATTCCGCTGTTCGTCACGAACGCCCTCGACAACCTGCCGCTGCCGCTCTACGGCGACGGCCGCCAGCGCCGCGACTGGCTGCACGTCACCGACCACTGCCGCGCCCTCGACCTCCTCATCGAGCGCGGCCGGCCCGGCGAGGCCTACAACGTCGGCGGCGGCGGCGAACTGGAGAACGTCGCGCTCACGCACCTGATCCTGGACCTCCTCGAGCGGCCCGCGTCGCTCGTCCGGCACGTGCCGGACCGCCCCGGGCACGACCGGCGGTACCGTCTCGACACCGCCAAGCTGCGGGCCCTGGGCTGGACTCCGCGGATCGAGCTCGGCGCCGGGCTGCGGGCGGTCGTCGAGTGGTACCGCGACAACGAGTGGTGGTGGCGTCCCATCAAGGAGACCGATCCGGCCTTCCGCGCGTACTACGCGCAGCAGTACGGGAACGTCCTGTAGCCGGGCGGCGATCCGGTGGAGTCGTCCGCTCGCCGGCTTGACAGGCGCCCCGCACGCGGCGCATCATGGGCGCACGGAGGGCGAACACAAGGCGAATATCATGTCCTCAGCGATCTCGCACGACCTGCTCGGCGCGCGCGGCCTGCCGACGACCCGGGACGTCGCCAGGCTCTGGCAGCGGCACGGGGCCTCCGGGCTGCCGGACGCCGTGCGCCGGGGGGACGACGCCACCTATCAGGAGATCGTCTGCCGCACGGCGCTCAACCGCGTGCGCGGCATGCCCTTCAAGTGGACGCTCAATCCGTACCGCGGCTGCACGCACGGCTGCCACTACTGCTTCGCCCGGCGCTATCAGGCCCAGCTCGAGATGGGTCCCGGCGACGAGTTCTCGTCCGTCATTCTGGTCAAGGTCAACTTCCCCGAGGTCCTGAGGCGGGAGCTGCGAAGGGCGTCGCACGGCGGCGAGCTCGTGGCCTTTGGCACGGCGACCGATCCGTACCAGCCGATAGAGGGCCGCTACCGGCTCACGCGGCGCGCTCTCGAGGCGCTCGCGGACCACCCGACGCCGCTCGCCCTGGTCACCAAGGGCCCGCTGGTGGTGCGCGACATCGACGTGCTCGGCGCGCTCTCCCGCGCCACCTCCTGCACCGTGAACGTCAGCGTGCCCACCGTGGACGAGGACGCCTGGCGACGGCTGGAGCCCGGCACCGCGCATCCGCTCCAGAGGCTGCGCGCCGTGCGCGCGCTGACTGACGCGGGCGTCGACGCGGGCGTGCTGATGGCCCCCATCGTGCCCGGCGTCAGCTCCGCGCGCTCCGGCCTGGAAGCGACGGTCCGCGCCATCGCGGACCACGGCGCGCGGTTCGTCGGAGCCGGCCTGCTGCACCTCGAAGGCGGCGCCCGCGCCCATTTCCTCGAGTTCCTCGCCCGCGAGTATCCCGCGCTGGTGGCAGGCTACGACCGGCTCTACGCCGGCAAGTACCCGGCCGCCCGCTACACCGAGCAGGTGAACGCCGTGCTGGGAACGCTGCGCGCACGCTACGCGCTGCCGTCCCGCTCCATGCGCCCGCGCCCCCCGGAGACGCCGGCCGTCGCGGTGCCCGAGCGCCCTGCGTGGCACCAGCAGCAACTCCAGGAGTCTGCTCCGTAGCCCCGTGCAGACTCCGCAAGGCGCGCACAGCGCGCCTCGGCGGGAGCGGCGCGGGGCGCAGGGGCCCCCGCAAGCGGACGCCGGGGGCTCGGGGCGCAGCCCCGTCTGATGGAAGCTGCGCACAGCGCGCCTCGGCGGGAGCGGCGCGGGGCGCAGGGGCTCCCGCAAGCGGACGCCGGGGGCTCGGGGCGCAGCCCCGTCTGATTGAAGCTCCTACGCCGGCTGCAGGAGCTTCGCGATCCGCTGCTCGGTGGGCGGATGGGTGCTGAAGAGCGCGGCCATCCCGCGGCCGGCGAACGGCTTCATGATGAACATGTGGGCCGTGGCCGGATTGGCGTCGAGCGGCACGCGGCGCGCGCCGGCGTCGATCTTGCGCAGGGCGTCGGCCAGCCCGTACGGCGTGCCGACGATCTGCGCCGCGGCGCGGTCCGCGGCGAACTCGCGCGAGCGGGAGATGGCCATCTGGATCATCGTCGCGGCCAGCGGCGCCAGGATTGCCATCGCCAGCATGGCGAGCGGATTGGAGTCGCCGCGCTCGTCCCGGCCGCCGATGCCGCCGAAGATGAAGGCCCAGCGGGCCATGCTGGCGACCATCATGATGGTCGCGGCCGCGGTCGCGGCGATCGAGCCGATCAGGATGTCGCGGTGCTTGATGTGCGCCAGCTCGTGGGCAATCACGCCCTCGAGCTCGCGCTCGTCGAGCAGCCGCAGGATGCCCTCGGTGGCCGCGACCGCGGCGTGGCTCGGGTTGCGCCCGGTCGCGAACGCGTTGGGCGAGGCGTCGGGAATGACGTAGACGCGCGGCGTCGGGAGCCCGGCCTGCTGCGCCAGCCGCGCCGTCATCCGGTGCAGGCGGTGCTCGGGACCGACCTCGCCCGCCTTGTACATCCGCAGGACGACCTTGTCCGAGAACCAGTACGAGCCGAAGTTCATCACGATCGCGAACACGAACGCGATCAGCAGGCCGCTCCGTCCGCCCAGCAGCTCCCCGATGAGCAGCAGCAGCCCGCTGAGGAGGGTCAGCAGCAACGCCGTCTTGAAGGTGTTTCCCATGTGTCTCGTCCGCCCGCTTCACCTTTCAGTCTAGCAGCCCGTGGCTACGCCGCGTCGAGGCGGCGTATCAGACCGGCGACGAGCGCGGCGCGCCACGGGAGCGCGTCGACGTCGACGTGCTCGTGCAGCGCATGCGCGCCGTCGCCCACCGCGCCGAGGCCGTCGAGCGTGGGCACGCCGAGCGCCGCGGTGAAGTTGCCGTCCGAGCCGCCGCCGGCCGCCCCCTCGCCGAGATCGCGCCCCAGTCCGCGCGCCACCTCGCGCGCCAGCTCGTAGAGCCGGGCCACCGCCGCCGTCCGCTCCAGGGGCAGACGCGAGAAGCCGCCGCGGACGGTCACGGAGGTACCGCGCGAGCCGGGCTGCAGCGCGTGGATCGCTGCGTGCATGCGCTCCGCGTCGGCGGCCGCCGCGACCCGGACGTCGACGACGGCGCGCGCACGCTCCGCCACGACGTTGGGCCGGCTGCCGCCGTCCACCAGGCCGACGTTGACCGTGACGCCCCGGGGCGGATCGGCGAGCCGGTCGAGCGCGGCGATCTGGGCGGCGAGCTCCGAGATGGCGCTCGCGCCCTTCTCCGGCTCGAGGCCGGCGTGCGCGGCGATGCCGCCGATGGTCAGCTCGAACTCGCCGGCGCCCTTGCGCTGCGTCTTGACGCGGCCGCCCGGCAGCGACGGCTCCAGGACCAGGACGGCCGCCGAGCGGCGGGCCTCCGCCTCGACGAGCTCCCGGGAGGCGCCGCTGCCGCGCTCCTCGTCCGCCGTCAGCAGCATGACCACTCGGCGGCGGAGCCGGTAGCCGAGCTCGCCCGCGGCGGAGGCCGCCAGCATGCCGATGGCGATGCCCGCCTTCATGTCGAAGACGCCGGGCCCGTACAGCCGCCCGCCGTCCCGGCGCACGGGCATGCGCTCGACCTGGCCGACAGGCCACACGGTATCGAAGTGTCCGAGCAGCAGCAGCTGGCCGTCCCCGGCGCCGAACGCGGCGCGCAGATGGTTGCCGGTCGCGGTCGACTCCACGCTGTCGACGGCGGCGCCCAGCGCCCCCAGGCGGCGTGCGAGCTCCCGGCCGCAGCGGTCCACGGCGGCCTTGTCGGGCGTGGGCGACTCGAGACCGGCCAGCGCCGTCGTGGTCTCGAGCAGCCACTCGCGGCGCGCGGTGCAGAACGCCAGCAGCCGCGCCAGGTCGTCAGCGGACATCCGGCCTGCTCCCGCGGCGCCGGGCGCCGGACGGCTTGCACGAGAATGGTCGCCTGCGCATAATTGCACCCGTGTCCGGAGCCTCGCGGACCGTCACCCTGACGCTGGTCTCCGTCCTGCTCCTGACGGCGGCGGTCCACGCGCAACGGACGGGCCAGCCTTCCCCGCCCGGGGCCGCGGCGCCGGGCGGGGAAGGCGACGCGCCGACCGAGGCGACGCTCGGTTTTCCCGTCTACCCGACCGCGCGCTTCCTGACGTCGTACGACGCCGGCCGGGGCCAGCGCTACTTCCTGTTCGGCACCGACTCCAGCTTCGCCGACATGGTCAACTACTACCGGCTCCTGCTGGACGAGCGCGGGGACCGCGTCTTCGACGAGCCGGCCACCCACATCTTCGAGGTGGGCCGCTTCCGCGAGTCGACCATGGCGTTCCCGCCCGGGGTGACGATCAAGGACTATACCTGGAACGGGTCCGAAGGCTACCTGCACGCGGGCGCCGCCGGCCCGGAGCGCTACCGCACCATCATCCAGATCGTGCCCGCGCCGTAGCTTCAGTCAGACGGGGCTGCGCCCCGAACCCCTGGCGGCCGCTTGCGGGAACCCCATAGCCCCGCGCCGGGCTTCAATCAGACGGGGCTGCGCCCCGGACCCCCGGCGGCCGCTTGCGGGGACCCCACAGCCCCGCGCCGCTCCCGCCGAGGCGCGCTGTACGCGCCTTTGCGGCATCAGTCGCGGGTCACGTAGAGGTCGGGGCGCGTCCTGAACTCGGCCGACTTCTCGTCCAGGCCGGCCTCGACCGCGGCCTCCGTGCTCAGCCCGCGCTCGGCCGCGTAGTCCCGGAGCTGCTGCGTCAGCTCCATGCTGCAGAACTTGGGGCCGCACATCGAGCAGAAGTGGGCGACCTTGGCGCCCTCCGCCGGCAGCGTCTGGTCGTGGTAGGCACGCGCGGTGACCGGATCGAGGGACAGGTTGAACTGGTCCTCCCAGCGGAACTCGAAGCGCGCCTTCGAGAGCGCGTCGTCCCGGGCCTGCGCGCGCGGATGCCCCTTGGCGAGGTCCGCCGCGTGGGCCGCGATCTTGTAGGCGATGACGCCGGCCTTGACGTCCTCGCGATCGGGGAGCCCGAGATGCTCCTTCGGGGTGACGTAGCACAGCATGGCCGTGCCGTACCAGCCGATCATGGCCGCGCCGATGGCCGACGTGATGTGGTCGTAGCCCGGCGCGACGTCGGTGGTCAGCGGTCCCAGCGTGTAGAACGGGGCCTCCTCGCACCACTCGAGCTGCTTCTCCATGTTCTCCTTGATGAGATGCATGGGGACGTGCCCGGGACCTTCGTTCATCACCTGCACGTCGTGCGCCCAGGCGATGCGCGTCAGCTCGCCCTGCGTGCGGAGCTCGGCGAACTGCGCCTCGTCGTTGGCGTCGGCTATCGATCCCGGGCGCAGCCCGTCGCCCAGCGAGAACGAGACGTCGTAGCGCTGCATGATCTCGCAGATCTCGCGGAAGTGGGTGTAGGCGAAGTTCTCCTGGTGGTGCGCCAGACACCACTTGGCGTGGATCGAGCCGCCGCGCGAGACGATGCCGGTCACGCGCTTCGCGGTCAGCGGCACGTAGCGCAGCAGCACACCCGCGTGCACGGTGAAGTAGTCGACGCCCTGCTCCGCCTGCTCGATCAGCGTGTCCCGGTAGACCTCCCAGGTCAGGTCCTCGGGCCGCCCGCCCACCTTCTCGAGCGCCTGGTAGATGGGCACGGTCCCGACCGGCACGGGCGCGTTGCGGAGTATCCACTCGCGCGTCTCGTGGATGTCCGGGCCGGTCGACAGGTCCATGATGGTGTCGGCGCCCCACAGCGTCGCCCAGCGCAGCTTCTCGACCTCCTCGTCGATGGACGAGCTGACGGCGGAGTTGCCGATGTTGGCGTTGATCTTGACCAGGAAGTTGCGGCCGATGGCCATCGGCTCGAGCTCCGGGTGGTTGACGTTGGCCGGAATGATGGCCCGTCCGCGCGCCACCTCGGCGCGCACGAACTCCGGATCGAACCCCTCGCGCAGGGCGACGAACTCCATCTCGGGCGTCACCTCGCCCTTGCGCGCGTAGTGCAGCTGCGTCACCGGGCGGGCGGCGGCGGCCGTGTCGCCGCGGGCCGCGATCCACGGGCCGCGGAGCGGCGGCAGGCCGGTCCGGACGTCGGCGTCGTGGGGGCCGCTCGTGTCGTAGACGCGCAGCGGCGGCTCGCCCCCGGACAGCGCTATCTCGCGCATCGGGACACGGACGCGGCCGCCCTCCACGTGGACCTTGCGCGAGCCCGGAAAGGCCGCGGCGAAACGCGATTCGACGGAGGGTGTGAAAGCGGCGGGACTCGCCATGAGTCGCTCCTTCTCGATGGGAGAATGCGCACAAATATAGCATGCGGCCCGCCTCCGTCCCGGCCGCGGCGGGGCGCGCCCCGGCCGCGGCGCTTCCGGTAGAATTTCTACATGCGCATCGCACTGGGCGCCGACCACGCGGGCTTCGGCCTGAAGGCGCGCGTCCGGCAACTGCTCGCCGAGCGCCGCCTCGCCTGCGAGGATCTCGGGCCGGACAGCGACGAGCCGGTCGACTATCCCGACTACGCGCTGCGCGCGGCGCGCCGCGTGGCGGCCGGCGCGTGCGACCGCGGCATCCTGATCTGCGGCAGCGGGATCGGGATGGCGATTGCCGCGAACAAGGTCCGGGGCATCCGGGCGGCGCCGGTGACGACGCCGGCAGCCGCCGAGCTGGCGCGCCGGCACAACGACGCCAACGTGCTGGCGCTGGGCGCCCGGACGCTGGCGGTCGACGACGCGCTGCGCATCGTCGACGCCTTTCTGAGCACGCCGTTCGAAGGCGGGCGCCACCGGCGGCGGGTCGACAAGATCGCCGCCGCGGAGACCGATCCGGCCCACCATCCCGAAGGAGTCCGATGACGAGGACGCTGGACATCGCGGCGGCCGCCCGCCAGCGCGCGGTCGCCGAGGTCGACGCCGACATCGCGCAGGTGCTGCGCGCCGAGATCAACCGCCAGAACACGGGCCTCGAGCTGATCGCCTCGGAGAACTTCGCCAGCGCCGCCGTGCTCGAGGCGATGGGCTCGGTCCTCACCAACAAGTACGCGGAAGGCTACCCGGGACGCCGCTACTACGGCGGCTGCGAGTTCGTGGACGTCGCGGAGTCGCTGGCGATCGATCGCGCCAGGATCCTGTTCGGCGCCGAGCACGCCAACGTCCAGCCGCACTCGGGCGCCCAGGCGAACATGGCGGCGTACTTCGCCCTGCTGAAACCGGGCGACACCGTGCTGGGCATGGACCTGGCGCACGGCGGCCATCTGACGCACGGCCACCCGCTGAACTTCTCGGGACAGCTCTACGACATCGTGCCGTACGGCGTGCGGCGGGACAACGAGCGGATCGACTACGAGCGGCTGGCGGGGCTGGCGCGCGAGCACCGGCCGCAGATGATCATGGTGGGCGCGAGCGCCTACCCGCGGATCATCGACTTCGCGCGCATCCGGGCGACGGCCGACGAGGTCGGCGCCGCGCTGGTGACCGACATGGCGCACATCGCGGGGCTGGTCGCGACGGGCGCGCATCCCAGTCCGGTCCCGCACTCGGACATCGTCACCACGACCACGCACAAGACGCTGCGGGGACCGCGCGGCGGCCTGGTGCTCTGCCGCCGGGACCACGCCAAGGGCGTGAACCGGGCGCTGTTCCCGGGCGTGCAGGGCGGGCCGCTGATGCACATCATCGCGGCCAAGGCCGTCTGCCTCAAGGAGGCGTCCGAGCCGGCGTTCGCGGCCTACCAGCGGCAGGTCGTGGCCAACGCCGCACGCCTGGCGGCGGCCCTGGCGGCCGGCGGCTTCCGGCTGGTGAGCGGCGGGACCGACAATCACCTCGTGCTGGTCGACGTGGTCTCGCGGGGGCTGACCGGGAAGCTGGCCGAGGCGGCGCTGGGGCGCGCCGGGATCACCGTCAACAAGAACACGATCCCGTTCGACGAGAATCCGCCCATGGTGGCGAGCGGGATCCGCCTGGGAACGCCCGCGCTGACGACCCGCGGCATGGCCGAGGCCGAGATGGACGCGATCGGCGAGCTCATCTGCCGCGTGCTGGCCGCGCCGGAGGACGACGCCGTCGCGGGCAGCGTGCGCGCCGAGGTCGAGGCCCTGTGCCGGAGGTTCCCCCTGTATCCCGAGCCGGCGGCGAGCTGAGCCCGGACCCGGACGCGCTCGGCGCGCTCGTGGCCGCGGCGTTCGACGACAACGGCCCCCTCGCGCGGGCGCTGCCGGCGTTCGAGCCCCGCCCGGGCCAACGCGAGATGGCGGCCGCCGCGGGCGAGATATTCGCCGGCGGCGGCGTGCTGCTCGTCGAGGCCGGCACCGGCACCGGCAAGACGCTCGCCTACCTCGTGCCCGCCATCCTCGCCGGCCGGCGCGTCCTGGTGTCGACCGGCACGAAGAACCTGCAGGACCAGATCTTTCACAAGGACCTCCCGGCGCTCCGCAGCGCCCTCGACGTCCCGTTCACGGCCACCTACATGAAGGGGCGCGGCAACTACCTGTGCCTGCAGCGGTTCGACACGCTGCGGGAGAGCGGCGAGCCGCTGCCGGCGGCCGACTGGGCGTACGTCGACACCCTGCAGGAATGGGCCGGGCAGACGGAGACCGGCGACCGCGCCGAGGTCGAGGACCTGCCGGACGACTTCGCCTTGTGGCAGGAGATCTCCGCCAGGTCGGAGACCTGCCTCGGCCAGGAGTGTCCGCGCCACGACGACTGCTTCGTCACGCGCATGCGGCGCCAGGCGCGCGAATCCGATCTGGTCATCGTGAATCACCACCTGCTGTGCGCCGACGCCGCGGTGCGCCAGAGCGCGTACGGCGAGGTCATCCCCTCGTGCGACTACACCGTGATCGACGAGGCGCATCAGCTCGAGGACGTGGCCACCCAGTACTTCGGCGTGGCGGTCAGCAATTACCGGCTCGATGAGCTGGTGCGGGACGGACAGCGGCTGCTGGACACGGACCAGGCGCCCGCGCCGGACGACGCCGAGGACCTGCGCCGCTGCCTGGAGCTGACGCGCGAGCGGGCGCGGATGTTCGTCGCCGCGCTGCAGCAGATGGCGCTCCCAGGCGACCGGATCCGGGTAACGGGCGAGCTGCTCGAGCCGGCGGCCGACCCGGCCGCCAGCCTGGCGCAGAGCCTCGGGGAGCTCGAGACGAGCTGCGGAGCGATCAGGGACGCCTCGGAGGATCTGCTGGCGCTGGCCCGGCGCGCGCGCGAGCTGCGCGATCAACTGCGGTTCCTGCTCGCCGCCGGCGATGACGAGTTCGTCTACTTTCTCGAGCGCCGCGAGCGGGGCGTGTTCCTGCGGGCGGCCCCCATCGACGTGTCCGGGGTCGTCAGCGAGCACATACTCGGGCGCGCGGCCGGGACGATCCTGACCTCGGCCACGATGACGGTGGACGACACGTTCGACTACCTGCGGGGACGGCTCGGCATCCGCGGGGCGCAGGAGCTCCGGCTGCCCTCGGAGTTCGACTTCGAGCGGCAGGCCGTGCTGTTCCTGCCCCGCGGGCTGCCGGATCCCCGCAGCGGCGGGTTCACCGCGGCCGTCGCGCGGGAGCTCGACGACCTGCTGCGCGTCACGGAGGGCCGCGCGTTCGTCCTGTTCACCGGCTACGCCAACCTGCGCGCCGTCCGCGAGCGGCTGGCGGAAACCCTGCCCTACCCCCTGCTGGCCCAGGGCTCGGCCCCCCGCACGGTGCTGCTGCGGGAGTTCCGGTCGACGCCGCACGCGGTGCTGCTGGCGACCTCCAGCTTCTGGCAGGGCGTCGACGTGGCCGGCGAGGCGCTGAGCTGCGTGGTCATCGACAAGCTGCCGTTCGCACCCCCTTCCGATCCGATCACGGCGGCGCGGATGGAGGCCGTCGAGGCCCGCGGCGGCAACCCCTTCGCCGACTACCAGGTGCCCCTCGCCATCCTGACGCTGCTGCAGGGCCTCGGCCGCCTGATCCGGCACCGCAACGACCGCGGCGTGCTGGCGCTGTTCGATGCCCGGGTCCGCACCAGAGGCTACGGGCGCCGGTTCCTGGCCAGCCTGCCGCCGGCGCGGCGCACGCACGAGCTCGACGAGGTGCGGCGGTTTCTCGACGGGGTGTAGACTGGCGGGAGCATGCCGCCGGGCAACCCGGTCCGTTCCCGCACGCCCTCGAGCGGCGCGTTCCGCGTGCTGGCGCTCTGGTGCCTCCTCGGTGCGGCCGGGGCGACGCAGGAGGCGGGCACCATCCGGGGCCGGGTGCTCGATCGGGACGGGCGCCCGGTCGCCGGCGCGGAGGTCGTCGTGCGCCGCTTCGGCGGCGGGGGCGACGGCCGCACGCTGGAGACCACGGCGGACGGCACCTACGCCGGGAGCGACGTCGCGGCGGGGCTCTATACCGTGACCGCCGGCAGGGACGACCTGAACAGCGACATGTTCAGGATTCGGGTCCGCGCCGGCCGCACGGTCGAGGTCAACATGGAGCTGGCCGCGGGGCGGCGCAACGCGGCGTGGATCGCGGAGCTCGGCGACCGCGAGGCCGCGTCGCGGGCGTTCGCCGCCGGCCTGGCCGCGAACCGCGCGGCCGACTACGCCGCGGCGGTCGCCGAGTTCGCCCGCGCGCTCGAGCGGCGGCCGGACTGCACGGAGTGCAGCTACAACCTCGCGGTCGCCTACACCGAGCTGGAACGGTTCGCGGACGCCGAGGACGCCTTCCGGCAGGTGCTGCGGATCGCGCCGGACTATGCGGCCGCCCACTACGGACTCGCCAGCATCTACACGCGCCAGGGCAGGGCGGCCGACGCGGCGGCGGCGCGCGAAGAGGCCACCCGGCTCGCGGTCGCCCAGCTCGCGGAGCGCCGGCAGCGGCTGCAGGAAGAGCTCGAGCAGGGCATCGCCAGACTCGACGCGGGCGAGGTGGCCGGCGCACGGGCCACCTTCGAGCGTCTGCTGAGGCAGGACTCCAGCTTCCCCGCCACCCACTACTGGCTGGCCGTCAGCCTGTTGCGCTCGAACGATCCCGACCGCGCGGCGCGCGCGCTGCGGCGCTACCTCCGGCTGGACGGCGGCGGCGAGCACGCCGCCAGCGCGCGCGAGGAGCTCGCCCGCCTGCAGCGGTAGCAGCCATGCCGCCAGCCGACCTCGCCGCGACGATCGCGCGCAACGTGCGCGCCGTCCGCGAACGGATTGCGGGCGCCTGCGACCGCGCCGGACGCGACCGGGGCGCGGTGCGCCTCGTGGGCGTCTCCAAGACGTTCCCCGTCACCCACGTCCGGGCGGCGGTCGCCGCCGGCCTGACCGACCTCGGCGAGAACCGCGTGCAGGAAGCCCTGGCCAAGGTCGCGCAAACGGCCGACCTCGGCTCCATCACCTGGCACCTCATCGGGCACCTGCAGTCGAACAAGGCGCGCCGCGCGGTCGTCGCCATGGCCTGGATCCAGGCGGTGGACAGCGTCGGGCTGCTGCAGCGCCTCGAGCGCACGGCCTGCGAGGAGGGCACGACGGCCGAGGCGCTGGTGCAGGTCGATCTGGCCGGCGAGCAGGCCAAGTCGGGTGCGCCGGTCGACGTCGTGCGCCAGGTCCTGGCGGCCGCCGCGGCGTGCCGGGCGGTCAACGTGCGGGGGCTCATGCTGCTGCCTCCCTGGTCGGCGGACCCGGAACGCACGCGGCCGTACTTCCGCCGGCTCCGGGAGCTGCGCGACCAGCTCGCCGACGGCGGGGTGCCGCCGCAGCGGCTCGGCGAGCTGTCGATGGGCATGAGCAACGACTTCGAGGTCGCCGTCGAGGAAGGCGCCACGATCGTGCGCGTGGGCACGGCCATCTTCGGCCGCCGCACCGCGCAACAGCCCCCGCCCGCAACCCGCTGAAGGCGCGCGCAGCGCGCCCCGGCGGGAGCGGCGGGGGGCTGTGGGGTCCCCGCATCTGCGGGCCAGGAAATGTAAACTACTGATAACAATCTGGTTGTGGCTCCCCCTCTGAATCACCACACCGTCTTATCCCACACGTAGGCGTTGTTGATTCTGTTCAAGTGCATGCGTCGGGACCGCCGCACGGGGGCCATGCTCCTCGACGGCGGCCCGCGCTCGGGAGATAAACAGCAGGTCGCGCTGCACGCCGTCGGTGTCCGACAGAACGACACCGACCCCCAGGTCCACTTGGCTTGGCCGCCGCCGAGACGGCCCTCGGCGTGGCTCTTCATCCAGGTCAGCATGGCCTGCCGCTGCCGGTGACCCACTACGTCCGCCGCGCAGTCCGCCAGGTGGCCCCCGCCAGGCGATCAGGTCCTGCGCCTCCTCAGCTTCGAGCTGGGCGCGGTACATCGCGTCCAGGGTCGTTGTGTCTGTCATCGCTTGCAGGGCTTCGTGTTACCCTGGCCCATGTTTAACAACGGTACAGCCAAGGCATTTTAGAATCAGCAGCTTACGCCGACCGAACGGCGCAAGTGGCACTACAAATGCGCGTCAACCGGGGGAAGGAGGGCGGTCAGATGATCGTCTTGCGGACGCCGCCCGGCTGCGGGTCGACGCCGAGCGCATCGTAGATGGCCCGCTGTTCGGGTTCGGCTTGCGTGGCCGTGCGCACGTGCAGGGTGCGCCCGTCCGGGCGCCGGAAGGTGGCGGTGACGCGCTGCTGGCCTTCGAGGATGCGGCGCAGGGTGGACCAGCTGGCGTGCTCGCCGTGCGCGCGCAGGCGGGTGCGGATGACCTGCACGAGCTGGTAGGCGATAACAGTGAGCAGCAGGTGGCCGTCGGCCCGCCGCGGCTTGTGGTGGTAGATGGGGCGCAGTCCGAGCTCGGACTTGAGCGAGCGGAAGACGGCTTCGACGTCGGTGAGCGTGGTGTAGGTTCGCCACAAGGCGTCTTCGTCCCAGTCGGTCTCGCTGCTGCGCAGGCAGTAGACGCCGGGATGGGTGGCCATCGAGCCGTCCTGCGGGCGTCGGGTCCAGGTGACGGCGACGGCCTGGTTGCCGGTCTCGTCGGCGGTGACGTCGATCTGGTAGTGCTTGGCGGCGCGGGTGTGGCGCGCCTTCAAGCGCCCGATGCGCTGCCAGACCTGGGCGAGGCGCTTGTGGGCGCGGGGGCGCGCCAGCCCGTCGTTGAGCTTGGTGAGCGCGGCCTCGAAGCGGGTGGCGACGCGCTCGACGATGGCTCGTTCCTTCTGTGCTCGCTCCTCCGAGTAGCAGTACAAGCGCACCTCGTCGGGGTCGGTGGAGACGACCTTGTGCAGGTGCACGGTCTGGTTCGACTGCGTGCGGACCGACACGGCGGCCTCGGCATCGAATTGCCGGTGGCGTTCGCGGCTGACGACCAGATAGCGGTAGCCGTGCTCGCGCAGCCAGGTGATGCAGGCGTCGGTGGCGACGCCGCGGTCCATCACCACCAGGGCGCCGGCCGGCGCCCGCAGCGCCTCGAGCATGCCGGCCAGGGTGCGGTGCTCGCGGACGTTGCCGGCGAACAGTTGCGAGCGGCGGACGAAGCCGCTGGCGTCGAGCATCAGCCCCAGGGTCAACAGCGGGCAGTCGCTGCGTTTCTCCTTCGAGTGCCCGCGCTTGGCCTGGGGCTGCTCGCTCGCCTCGCCTTCGAAATAGGTGTTGGTCAGGTCGTAGAGGGTCACGGTCGGCTGCAGGTCGAACAGCCCGAGGGCGCGGTCGAACAGGTGCGCCTCGATCGCCTCGCGATGCTTCACCAACGCGTCCGAGGCGCGGTAGAGCTGCATCGCGCTGACGGTCTCGAAGTCGACGCCGAGCAGCTCGCCCAGACCGCTGCGCGCTTGCAGCCAGCGGTGCGTCGCGCGCTCCGATGCCGGCTGGGCCAGGCGCCCGACGAGGGCCCCGGCCGCCGCCGCACGCAACGCGCCGTTGACGCCCAACTCGGCCAGCAGGGCCGGCAGCTCCAATTGCTCCAGCGCCCACAGGCCGACCTGCTCCACCCCGACGCTACGGGGACGGGCCAGGCGCAGCGAGTCGACATCGACCCGTTGCACGGCCGCCGGTCCGGCGGCCGTCTCGTCCCTCGGTGCGGCGCGGGCAACCAACTGCGCGGCGATCCGCTGCGCCTCATGCTCGACGGCGGGCGGGAAATCGGCCACCAGCGGCGGTTGGCCGGCCAGGATATCGTCGATGCGGGTGCACAGCAGCGGCCACTGCTCGCGGGGGATGTCGAAGTGGCGCCCGAGATTGAGCAGCGTGCGCTGCCGGACGGTGTTTCCGACGCGCTCGGAGTGGACGAGGCGATGGGAGAAGTAAGGCTGTCGGTCTTCGGTTCGCCGGGTTTGGGTGCGCCGCACGAACATACGGGCCACGATAGCGGGTGGACCCGCCACAGCGCAACCCAGACCATGCGATTATGGCACTACATTGAGCTCAGCCAAACGCCGATCATTTAGAATCAATAACTTACAGAGACGAAACTCTCGAAATGCTGCCCGAATCGGCAAAATGACCGCCGATCTTGTTAAACATGGGCTGGCCGAGGGGGCGGTTGTATCGGCTAAAATATTGGCTATGCACCATGTCTACGCACCGCGCCGTGACAGCGAGTTGACCTGCCATGCTCCCAACTGCCAGGGCCAGCTGATCAAGACTGACTACCCAACGCGCCCGATGCCGGAGGTGCCGCAGAACGGTGCTCTTCTGACTACCGCGCTCGGTTCGGCGTTCTGCGAGAGCTGCGGCGAACTGCATTCCTGGGTGTACGGCGTCATGCCGCCCGCCCCACCTCTGCCCCGGCGGCTGGCCGTTGCAGCGGTTGGGTGAACTGCTATGGGGCCAACTTCCAATAACGGGCGCTACGTTAACCCGGAAAATTCGTGAGGTTATCGAATCGGTCCCAGGCAGGGCCTGATCGTCGCGCGAAGGACGTTTTCGGACGCGGCGCGTGGTAGGTGGCAGCGTGGTGCAGTGGCCGGGGCGAGGTGACGGCACGCATGAGGTGGCAAGCGCCGACAGGTCGGGCGCAGGGGCGCTGGCGAGCATCCGGGGCGCGGAGGTTGCCGTGGCGACGGCGCGCTATCCGGCGCGCGCCCCGAGCGCGAGGGCGAGGTGCCGCCAGACGTCGCGGTATGGGGTCGCTCGCGGCAGGTGCAGGACGAGCCGGCGGACGGAGCGGACGACGTGGACGCTGACCTTGAGCAACCGGTCGCGCAGCCAAGTCACCTGGGTGCGGGCGCAGGCGGTGCGGGCGGCCCTCAGCCGCAGTTCCTGCATGAGCACGTAGGCGGCGGCCGTCAGCAGGACCCGCAGCTGGTTTGCCCAGAACTTGGTGCAGCTCGTGCGGTCGATCTGCAAGCCGTCGAGCAGTTCCTTGATGCGGTTCTCGATGTCGCCGCGCCCGCAGTAGACCTTCTCGTAGATGAAGCGCGGCGTCTGGCGCAGATTGGTCACGACGAAGCGCGGGTTGTCCCGCGGCTGCCGGCCGGTGAGCTGCACGACTTCGGCCTTGATCACCACGCGGCGCTCACGAGCCCACGTGCCCGCGCGATAGCGGGTGTCGAGGTAGAAGTGCGCCGTCTTCTCGCGCAGCATGTTCTCGGTGCGGGCCGCCACCATGACGTGCTCGGCAGCCCGCAACAGCACGGCGTTCCTGGCCATCGCCACGACGTAGTCGAGCCGCGGTTCGGCATCGAGGAAGTCGAAGATCTCTGGCGTGGCGAAGCCGCCGTCGAGCCGGACGAGAAAGCGCGCCTCGGGAAACGCGGACCGCAGCAGCGCGAGCAGCCGACACAGCACGCCCAGCGTGCCGTCGGACGCCTGCGCCGTGCCGGGCCGCAGCACGGCCGCGCACAGATACTGCTCCGCCTCACGGTCGAAGCTCACAAAGGCCAGCAATGGCAGGTAGCACCAGCTGTCGTAGTAGCTGTTGAACATGGTCAGCTGCTGCGCGCCATGCGTCGGGTCGTCGGTCGGGTCGAGGTCGATCGTGATGCGTCGCACCCGCCCGCGCAGCCGGCGGCGATGCCGCTCGATGACCGACGCCGCCAACTCGCGCCCGAGCCGATAGAGCGCGACGCGGCCCGCACCGTTCTCGAACCGCGAGACCGTCGGCTGCGACGCCAGCCGACCGCCCGCCACCGGGTCGCGCCCGAGCAGCAACTTGTGGATCGGATCATCGGCGAGCTGGTCCGAATCGTTGCCGGCGGGATGGCCGCAGGCGATGCCGAACACCCGCTGGCCCACCAGGTCCTCGAGCGTGTGCCGGACCTTCTCCGGTGCCCGGCGGTCAATCAGACACCGGCCGAATGCCTTGACCAACCCGTAGACGCGCTCGGCGGCCTTGAGCAGCACGGCGCCGCCATCCGAGCTCGACTGCTCGCGGTCGAACGTGGCCACGAGCGGCTTGTCGAACAGATCGGGGAACAGAACAGACTGTGCTATCGTGGGGTCCGTCACGCAAGAGCCTCCGTCGTGCCGAAAACATCTGTCGTCAACAGCGTTTTAGCACACGGAGGCTTTTGTGTCTCTACTCAGGCCGGGCGCCTCATGAATTTTCCAGGATAACCCGGTCTCGTCCCGCCGATCGTGCATGAGTATGCGGCCGATCGGCCACTCGGCGGGGGTCCTCGACGGGTCGCCCGTCCGAGGAACCTCGCCCATCTGGGTGCCCGAGGTCTCTACCGAGCGAGGGGTATCCACTCCCCACGGTCTCGGTTGAACCACCAAGTCGCGCCTGAGCACTCGTCCAGCAGGAACACGTCCGGCCTGTCGATTGTACGCGTGCTCATGTAGCGGTCGCCGAACAAGCTGTAC
Organism: Vicinamibacterales bacterium; assembly: GCA_965214845.1. Classification (GTDB taxonomy): domain Bacteria; phylum Acidobacteriota; class Vicinamibacteria; order Vicinamibacterales; family UBA8438; genus JAAXGX01. The sequence goes on along the minus strand of CBDCCO010000007.1, from coordinate 7,010,046 downwards.
ATGCACTCTTCGTCCTGAGCGGAAACCGTTTCGCCGCTGCCTATGAGCCAGCCGGCGGCCAGCACTGCCGCCGCCAATCCGACAAAGACCCAATTCACTGCTACGGTGCGCTCTTCTCGCATTGTCTACCTCCCCTTCCCCGCGGTCCGGACCCGGCGGCCCGCCGCGCCGCTCGGATCGCCGTCGGGGTTCCACTCGAGGGACACGCGCCCCGTCTGTTCGTTCAGCGTCCCATGCCACTGAAGGTAGCGGAAATCCGCTCCAGGGAATGAGCTCCGGGCTGTCCCTCCTGTCCGATAGGGTTGGGGCAACCCGGGAAATTGAAGGACGCACGGAGCCCGTGTTCGGCGGCGGTCTCGGGCACCTCTTGCCCGGCCGCCGCGGTGACCACCGTCAGCATCAGCGCGATCAAGATCGTTCGCATGTCAGTCCTCCCTGGCGCCGCCGCCCCCGCTACGCTGCCCCGAGCCACGCGAGCGCGTCGTTCGCCAGCTGCATCAGCCGCTTGGCTTCCGGCCCCCCGCAATGGTCCGGGTGCACCGTGCGCGCTACCCGCTTCCAGGCGGCCCTGATGTCGTTCCTGCTGGCGCCGGCCGGTACGCCGAGGAACTCCCGTGCCGTCCCTTCCTGCGTCCCCGGGCCGCCGCCATTTCGTTGCGCGTCCTCGATCTCGACCTTTAGCCGGTTGTTCGCCGCGTTCAGGAGGCGGATGGTGCTCTCCGCCTCACGGAACCTAGTTTCCATGCCGTCCAGGGCCTGCCGCAGCCCTGTGTTCATCCGGGTCGTCTCTTCCGCGGCCGCCATTGCGTCCCGGCACCTGGCTTCCGCCCCGTCGAGCGCGTTGCGCAGAACGTTGTTCTTCCGCTTCGCTGCCGTCAGCGCGCTTGCCTTCTTCCGGAGTTTGGCGTGAGCCTCGTCCCACTCGGCCCGCATCGCCCGGAGGCCCTGTTCGGCCGTTCGGCGCCGTTGGTTCAGCCGCGCGACAGTCGATGGCGGTAGCCGTGCTCGCGCAGCCAGGTGATGCAGGCGTCGGTGGCGACGCCGCGGTCCATCACCACCAGGGCGCCGGCCGGCGCCCGCAGCGCCTCGAGCATGCCGGCCAGGGTGCGGTGCTCGCGGACGTTGCCGGCGAACAGTTGCGAGCGGCGGACGAAGCCGCTGGCGTCGAGCATCAGCCCCAGGGTCAACAGCGGGCAGTCGCTGCGTTTCTCCTTCGAGTGCCCGCGCTTGGCCTGGGGCTGCTCGCTCGCCTCGCCTTCGAAATAGGTGTTGGTCAGGTCGTAGAGGGTCACGGTCGGCTGCAGGTCGAACAGCCCGAGGGCGCGGTCGAACAGGTGCGCCTCGATCGCCTCGCGATGCTTCACCAACGCGTCCGAGGCGCGGTAGAGCTGCATCGCGCTGACGGTCTCGAAGTCGACGCCGAGCAGCTCGCCCAGACCGCTGCGCGCTTGCAGCCAGCGGTGCGTCGCGCGCTCCGATGCCGGCTGGGCCAGGCGCCCGACGAGGGCCCCGGCCGCCGCCGCACGCAACGCGCCGTTGACGCCCAACTCGGCCAGCAGGGCCGGCAGCTCCAATTGCTCCAGCGCCCACAGGCCGACCTGCTCCACCCCGACGCTACGGGGACGGGCCAGGCGCAGCGAGTCGACATCGACCCGTTGCACGGCCGCCGGTCCGGCGGCCGTCTCGTCCCTCGGTGCGGCGCGGGCAACCAACTGCGCGGCGATCCGCTGCGCCTCATGCTCGACGGCGGGCGGGAAATCGGCCACCAGCGGCGGTTGGCCGGCCAGGATATCGTCGATGCGGGTGCACAGCAGCGGCCACTGCTCGCGGGGGATGTCGAAGTGGCGCCCGAGATTGAGCAGCGTGCGCTGCCGGACGGTGTTTCCGACGCGCTCGGAGTGGACGAGGCGAGCTGTTGACGACAGATGTTTTCGGCACGACGGAGGCTCTTGCGTGACGGACCCCACGATAGCACAGTCTGTTCTGTTCCCCGATCTGTTCGACAAGCCGCTCGTGGCCACGTTCGACCGCGAGCAGTCGAGCTCGGATGGCGGCGCCGTGCTGCTCAAGGCCGCCGAGCGCGTCTACGGGTTGGTCAAGGCATTCGGCCGGTGTCTGATTGACCGCCGGGCACCGGAGAAGGTCCGGCACACGCTCGAGGACCTGGTGGGCCAGCGGGTGTTCGGCATCGCCTGCGGCCATCCCGACGGCAACGATTCGGACCAGCTCGCCGATGATCCGATCCACAAGTTGCTGCTCGGGCGCGACCCGGTGGCCGGCGGTCGGCTGGCGTCGCAGCCGACGGTCTCGCGGTTCGAGAACGGTGCGGGCCGCGTCGCGCTCTATCGGCTCGGGCGCGAGTTGGCGGCGTCGGTCATCGAGTTGTTCCAGTGCAGCAGCCTGATTCCGCAGCTCCGCCCCGCGCCTGCGGTTTCTCGCGGCTTGCTGGCGAACCGCCTCCTCGTTTCTCCGGACAGCATCTTCCCGCTGGTCGAGTGCGGTCGTCAGTTGTTCGAGCTCGGCCTGGAGTTCTCGAACCTGTCCCGTCGGTGCCCACCCGATGGTGCGCTGCACCCACTCGCTGACGCGTTCGGTCAACGTGCGTTGCTCGGTCCGTTCCTCCGCTCCCTCGGTCGTCTGTGTTGCGGCCTCCGTGCTGGCCATTGCCAGCGCCAGCGCGATCAGGATCCTGCGCATGGGTCGGTACTCCCCCCCGGTTGTTATCGCCCGAAGACCCTATCGAGCGGCCCGCCGCGCCGGTCCTGCCCCCGCGGCGGCAGTCCCACGCGGTCCGTGCCGCCCAGCGCCCCGCACCCTCGCCCCAGATCAGGGCATCGATCGCGTTCTCGGCCGCGCCGCTGGCGCACGCCGCATGGCGAGCCGCTGCACGATGTCGGGTTGTCGCTCGACCAGCAAGCCCATTGCCGCGTAGAGCCCATGCTGATCGACGTCGCCCAGCACGAGTAGTTCGGCCAAGGTCGATACAACACTCTCGGCGGTCAGCGCGCGGGCGGTGGTCAGTTTCGACCGCGCGTAGATGACGCGGGCGACGCCCATGGCAACGGCTGTTCGTCGGCCGGCGGGGCACCATCATTCGCTCCGGCTGTCGTCTGGCCGATCAACCGGCCAAGTCTCCAGGTCTTCTGCTCTCGCTGCTTTGCGTAGTTCCTTGTCGAAGCACGCGAACACCGTATCCTGGCCGTATCTCGCGAGGATGGGCTGGCACTGCAGCGCCGCGGCGAGTTGCACAGCATCGTACGCTCGAAGTTCACGGGTCCACGAGAGCTGGGCGGCGCTCCCGGCGAGCTCTTCCGTGACCGGGACCTTGCCAAAGTCCGCCCAGTCCTCGAGGAACTCCAGCTCGGCTCGTCGGGCCTCGTCGGCCTCGATTCGCGTTTCGCGTTGCGCTCTGCTCAGCGCCGCCGCTACCTCGGTCCGCGTAATCAGGGCCGTGACGCTTGACCAGCGCGCTCGTGTCCAGATACAGCACCATCAGCGGCGGTTCTCCCGCACGATGTCGCTGATGCTTCCGGCACCCCGAAGGCGCACGGATGGCTTGCGTTTCTTCGGCCGCCGGCCGCTCCAGGCGATTCCCGCGGCGTCAAGAGCCGCCTGTATCCGCCTGACCCCGTCGACCTCCGGGATGACGCGTGCCACGCGATCTCCTCCGTCGGTGACGACCAGCGTCATGCCGTTCCGCACCTCTTCGATGCACCCGCTTGGATTTGCCTCCAGCTCCCCAATGGAGACATGTCGCTCTGGCATGCTCGTCCTCCCGGGTCCCGGGACGCCTCGTGTGCTCTCCTCGTCGCCGGTGCGGGTCAAGCGTTCCCATCGACGCAGGCTGCTGCGTCGTGCAGCCGTCCGATGAGGGCGCCGACGGCGATGCCGTCGATGTCGAGGATGTGCTTCGCGCGGGTTTTGCTCGGACAGGCGAAGTGCGTTCGATCACCGGACCGTGTTTTGTCCCCGCAAGCCGGCGCCGGGGGCTTGGGGCGCAGCTCCGTCTGAAAGCCCCTCCAGACGTCTGAGCTACGGCACGTCGAGCGCCGGGTTGCGGTCGAAGAAGTCGAACGGCCGCAGCTCGAAGCCGTGCCACATGGTCGGCATCACCGGCCAGTCCTCGGCGCGCGGCAGATGGTGCATACCGACCGTGTGCCAGAGGACGATGTCCGTGTCGAGCACGGGCCGATCCGCGGCCGTCCAGTCCGGCAGGCCCAGGCCGGGCTCGCTGAGGGTCGGGTGGTCGCCGGCCGCGTAGCGCTCCTCGATGCGGTACGGCGTCACCCACAGGTGGTGATCGATGAAGCCGGCCCGCCGCCGCGGATAGTCGTCGGCCGACAGCAGCGTGTTCGCGTTCCGTCCCGGCAGCACCTGGAAGCTGGTGGGGTAGCCCGCGGCGTTGACCCGGTCGGTGCTGAGCACCCGCCACAGCGCCGGGCGCTGCAGGTCGATGTCGAGCCGCGCGTCGTGCTCGCTCGCCGCGGTCTGTTGCTCCTGCACCCACAGGCTGCGCCGCGGATGGTCCGGCGGCAGCCGCCGCGTCACCAGGCGGTCGGTGACGAACCGGTTGCCGGTGCCGTCGATGTCCAGATCCAGGCGGTAGCTGAAGTAGTGGTCGTGGTTCACGGCCACGATGTTGCGATCCACGAAGCGGCCGTACGCGTCCTCGCGGTCCGGCGCCGCGGGCGCCTCGGCGCCGTCCGCGTCGGTCGCGCGGGCCGCCGCGGCCGACTCCGTCGCGGACGCGGCGTAGGCCGCCTTCACCTCCAGGATGCCGGTGGCGCCGACCCGGGCCTCGATGGAGCCGTCCTGGCGGAAGATCCAGTCGAGCAGGTAGTCGTAGTTGCCGACCACGGCGCCGGTGCGCACGACCAGATCGCGGCCGCGCCGGCTGTCGGGCTGCTCGTCGGCGTAGTGCCGCCAGACGGGGTCGCCGGTCTCCCGTTCGTACAGGCAGATCGTGTCCTGCACGGTGCGCGGACGGCCGTTGCCGCCGCTGACCAGCGTGTCCACGTAGACCGCGTGGTCGGGACAGTCGCGCCCCCGCAGCAGCGGCTTGGCCAACCCGCCGGCCACGAACTCGCCGATGTCGATGAAGTTGCGGCGGTACCAGGCGAACGAGGGATCCATGTACGGCACGAAGATCTCGGACAGGTAGCCCTGGTACAGCACCGAGCGGGCGGCCGCCCCCGAGGCCGGCTGGTAGCGCACCAGCGACAGCACCAGGCCGACCCGCTGGTCGGGCCGCAGGTGGAAGCGCCAGTTCTGCCAGCGCACCTGATAGCCGTCGAGCTCGAAGCCGGGGCCGAGCGGCTGGCGCGTGTCGAGCGGACCGGGGACCTCGCGCGGGGCGTCGAGCGTCGTGCGATCGAAGTCGGCGACGGTGCCGGTGATGGGCACCGGGCCGTCGTCGACCACGCGCAGCACCTCCCCCGCGACGAGATCGACCACGGCGCTCAGGCCTTCCACGGTGCGGGTCCACGAGTTGCGGACGTCGCGGGACTCCGAGCATCTCACGTTCCCGATGCGGCGCCCGCGCTCCTCCGCCGTCCCGAAGTAGCCCGGCGGCCCCGTGCGGCAGTCGAGAAACGTGAAGTCGGTGATGCCGCGCGCCGCGAGGCCGGCGATGAAGTCCGGATGCTCGAGCACCTTGTCGACCAGCGCGTTGAACTCCTCGCCGACCCAGCTCGGCTGCGCACCGGTCAGCGGCTCGAAGGACGCCACGCGCCCGGCGGCGAGATCGATGGTCGCCTCGTAGGTCTCGTGCCCCCGGCGCACCACGGCGTAGGCCGCGCGCGGCAGCTCGGCGCCGGGACGCCACGCCAGGACGTCGCGCTTGGCCGGCTCCCGGAGCGTCAGCTCCGAGAAGCGGGTGTTCCGGTCCATGTGCCCGGCATCCCGCAGCAGCTCCAGCGCGCGCCACATCTCCTGGTAGCTCAGCGGGTCGAGCGGGTGCTCCGCGGCCCCGGCGGGCAGCGGGAGCAGGAGAACGATGCAGAGAACGAGGCGGACGGTCGGCTTGTGCATGGCGGCTCCTTGTGTCCGCGGGGGCCGGAGAATCAGTCGATGAGCCGGAACATCCGGTCCCACCGGGTGCGAGTGAAGAAGCTCGTCACCACGGACGAGAGACGTCTGAGGCCGGCAGCGGGGCCCGGCTCCCGCAGGACCGGCTGGGCCGCGTCGTACGACCAGTACACCACCATGGCCCGGCCCTTCAGGTAGGCATGCGGCAGCGGGCCCCAGTAGCGGCTGTCCTGCGAGTTGTCGCGGTTGTCTCCCATCATGAAGTAGTGCCCGTCCGGAATCGTCACCGGCCCGAACGTGTCGCGGCGCTCGACGGCAACGGCCCCCGGCCGCAGCACCGGCTGCCGACCCGCCAGGTACGGCTCGTCGAGCGGCTCGCCGTCGATGTAGACGCGCTTCCGGCGCAGCTCGAGGGTCTCGCCCGGCAGGCCGACGACCCGCTTGATGAAGTCCCGCTCCGGCTCCTCGGGAAACTTGAACACCGCCACGTCGCCGCGCTCGACCGCGCCGCTCGGCAGCACCCACCGCTCCGCGGCGCCGGCGGTCGGCGCGAAGACGAACTTGTTGACCAGCAGGTGATCGCCGATCAGCAGGTTGTGCTCCATGGACCCGGTCGGAATCTTGAAGGCCTGCACGACCCACGTGCGGATGAAGAGCGCCAGGATCACGGCGATGACGATCGATTCGAAGTACTCGCGCGCCGTCGATTTCCGAAAGGTTGCTGTCATGAGTCGGCGCCAATCCTGAGCACCGCGAGAAACGCCTCCTGCGGAATCTCCACGCGCCCGACGCGCTTCATGCGGCGCTTGCCCTCCTTCTGCTTCTCGAGCAGCTTGCGCTTGCGGGTGATGTCACCACCATAGCACTTGGCGAGGACGTTCTTGCGCAGGGACCGCACCGTCTCGCGCGCGATGATCCGCGTGCCGACCGCCGCCTGGATGGCCACCTCGAACATCTGCCGCGGAATGAGCTCGCGCATCTTCGTCGCCAGCGCCCGCCCCCGCGTGTAGGCCATGTCGCGGTGCACGATGACCGACAGCGCATCGACCGGCTCGGCGTTGACGAGCAGATCCAGCCGCACGAGCGGCGCTTCCCGGAATCCGCTCACATGATAGTCGAGCGACGCGTAGCCGCGGGAGACGGTCTTCAGACGGTCGTAGAAGTCGAGCACCACCTCGTTGAAGGGCAGGTCGTACGAAATCATGACCCGGTTCGACGCGTGGTACTCGAGATTCGTCTGCACGCCCCGCTTCTCCTGGCAGAGCTGCAGGATCGCGCCCACGCAGTCGGCCGGCGCGAGAATCATCGCCGCGATGATCGGCTCCTCGAGCCGCTCGATCCGACCGGGGTCCGGCAGCTTCGCCGGGCTGTCTATCTCCAGCACCTCGCCGTCCGTGGTCGTCACCCGGTACAGCACGCCGGGCGCCGTCGTCACGAGGTCCATGTCGAACTCCCGCTCGAGACGCTCCTGGACGATCTCCATGTGCAGCAGCCCGAGGAAGCCGCAGCGGAATCCGAACCCCAGCGCCGCGGACGTCTCCGGCTCGAAGACGAACGACGAATCGTTGAGCCGCAGCCTGTCGAGCGCCTCGCGGAGCTCCGGATACTGGTGGCCCTCCACCGGATAGAGCCCGGCGAAGACCATCGGCTTCAGCTCGCGGAAGCCCGGGAACGGGCTGGCGGTCGGGCGGGCGGCGTCCGTCAGGGTATCGCCGATCTGGGCATCGCCGACGCGCTTGATGCCGGCGATGACGAACCCCACCTCGCCGACGCCGAGCGCGTCGGTCTCGACCGGCTTCGGCGAGAAGACGCCGACCTGCTCGATCTCGCACTCGCGGCCCTGGGCCATCAGCCGCACCTTCATCCGCGGCCGGATCGCGCCGTCGAGCACCCGGATGAGAATCACGACCCCCCGGTAGGCGTCGTACCAGGAGTCGAAGATCAGCGCCTTCAGCGGGGCGTCGGGCGCGCCGGTAGGGGGCGGCACGCGCGCGACGACCGCCTCCAGGATCTCGCGGACGCCGGTGCCCGCCTTCGCGCTGGCGCGGATCGACGCGGCGGCGTCGAGCCCCACCAGGTCCTCGACCTGCCGCGCCGTCTCGTCCGCCTGCGCGCCGGGCAGATCGATCTTGTTGATGACCGGGATGATCTCGAGGTCGTTGTCGACGGCGAGGTAGGCGTTGGCGACCGTCTGCGCCTCGACCCCCTGCGAGGCGTCGACCAGCAGCAGCGCGCCCTCGCAGGCCGCGAGCGAGCGCGTCACCTCGTAGGAGAAGTCGACGTGCCCCGGGGTGTCGATGAGGTTCAGCACGTAGCGCCGGCCGTCATCCGCCTCGTAGTCCAGCCGCACGGCGTGGGCCTTGATCGTGATGCCGCGCTCGCGCTCCAGGTCCATGCTGTCGAGGACCTGCGCCTCCATCTCCCGCGGCCGCAGGGCGCCGGTGAGCTCGAGAAAGCGGTCGGCGAGCGTCGACTTGCCGTGGTCGATGTGGGCGACGATGGAGAAGTTGCGGATCTGAAGGTGATGCATCGGGACGACCGGGCGGCGGGTCAATTATGCGGCTGCGCCAGCCGGGCGGCAAGCTCCGCGCGGACGGCGCGGAAGGCCCCCGCCCAATCGTTGGGCTGCGGCTGCCGGAACAGGCGCATCGTCGGGTACCAGGGCGTGTCCGGGCGCCCGAGCAGCCAGCGCCAGTCGGGGGCGAACGCCAGCAGCGTCCAGACGGGCCGGCCGAGGGCGCCGGCCAGGTGGGCGAGCGCCGTGTCCACCGTGATGACGAGGTCCACCTCCATGAGCGCGTCCGCGGTCGCCTCGAACGCGGTCAGCTCGTTCCCGGCGGCGCCGACGAGCCCGCGCCAGCCCGCGCGCAGCTCCCGGGCACGCGGCCCCACCTGGAAGCTGAGGAACTCGGTGCCGGGCAGCTCGATCAGCGGCGCGAAGTCCGCGAGCCGGCAGGAGCGCTCGCTGTCCCGCGCGTGGGCCGGATTCCCGCCCCAGACGATGGCGATCCGCAGCCCCCTCGCGGGCGGCAGCAGCGGCCGCGGCCGCTTGCCGGCGGGCAGGTAGGGACAGGCGTCCGGCAGCGAGTCGAGGTCCGTGCCGAGGACGCCGGGCACGTCCAGCAGTGAGCAGACCCAGTCGGTCGGCGGCCAGGGGCGGTCGCCCGGCAGCACCCGCTGGACGCCGGGCAGCCGCCGCAGCAGGCGCACCAGGCGCGGCGGGCAGTAGAGCGACACCTCCGCGCCGCGCGCGGCGACCAGCGGCGCGAACCGCGCGAACTGGAGCACGTCGCCCAGGCCCTGAGCAGGATCGACTGCCCGGCGAGATCCTGGCCCTCCCACTCCCGGCCCTCGACACCCATCGCGCGCCACGTCGGGTGCCGGCGCCGCCACCTGAAGTCCGGCCAGGCCGCGGCGTAGCGGCCCGCCAGGAAGTTGGCGCGCGCGCGCCCGAGCCGCGCATCGAGATGGTCCGGGTCCGCCGCCAGGGCCGCGTCGCAGCATTCGAGGCCGGCCGCGAGGCGGCCCTGGTCGACGAGGCTCTGGCCCAGGGCCGCCAGCACCGCCGGCGAGCGCCGCTCCTCCGCCGCCGCGGCGCGCAACTGCCGCTCGTCCTCCGCGTACTCCCCCAGCGCGGACAGGGCGTGGTGCAGATCGATGCGGTAGACGGCCGGCGCGGGTCCCAGCGCGATGGCGCGCCGGTAGGCCGCCGCGGCGGCCCGCGCCTGCCGCAGCTTCCAGAGCGCCCGGCCCAGCGCGTGGTACAGCCTGGCGTTGTCGGGATGCCGGTCGAGCGCCGCCCGATAGTGATCGATCGCCTCCTCGCAACGCGCCAGCCCGAGGAGCGCGGCGCCGCAGGCAATCGCCGCGGGCAGATGGCCCGGCTCGCGGGCGAAGGCCGCGCGGTAGCGTGCGAGGGCGCCCTCCGCGTCCCCGGCGTCGGAGAGCGCGTTGCCGAGGTTGTAGTTGAAATCGACGAGCTCCGGGCAGACGCGCGCCCCCTCGCGCAGCACCGCCAGGGCCTCGTCCCGGCGGCCCAGCTTCCGCAGCGCCACGCCCAGGTTGGACCAGCAGGCGCCGGCCCCGGGATGCCGCTCGAGGATGGCCCGGTAGGCGTCGACGGCGGCCTCGAGCTGCCCGTCGGTGTGCAGCCGGATCGCGCGGCCGACGTCGCGGCGGGCCGCCGCGGGCAGGGGGCCGCGCCGCGGCGGCCGGCCGGCGCCCACCGCGCGCTCCGGCGTCGCCGTCATCGGCCTCGGTCGTCCAGCGGCGTGAACGGCCGCGGGTGCGCCGGCCCGACGTACTCGGCGCGGGGCCGGATGAGACGGTTGTTGGCGTACTGCTCAAGGACGTGCGCCGTCCAGCCCGCCACGCGGCTGACGGCGAAGATCGGCGTGAACAGATCGACCGGGATCCCGAGCAGCGCGTACGTCGACGCCGAGTAGAAGTCGACGTTCGCGTCGATCTCCGTCGCCTCCTTCATCACGGCCTCGATGCGCCGCGACATCTCGTACAGGCGCGTCCTTCCGGCGCGCTCGCCCAGCTCGCGGGACATGCGCCGGAGGTGCGTCGCGCGCGGATCCTCGGTCCGGTACACCCGGTGCCCGAAGCCGGGCACCTTGACCTTGCGCGCCAGCATGTCCCGGATGATGCGCTCCACGCGCTCGTCGTCGGCATCCTCGCCGATCTCCGTCAGCAGCTTCATGACCGCGGCGTTGGCGCCGCCGTGCAACGGCCCCTTGAGCGCGCCGATGCCGGCGACCACGGCCGAGTGGACGTCGCTCAGCGTGGCGGCCGTCACGCGGGCGGCAAACGTCGACGCGTTCAGCTCGTGGTCGGCGTGCAGGATGAGCGCCACGTCGAACGCGCGCGTCGCCGTTGCGCTCGGGCGCTCGCCCCCGAGCATGAGCAGGAAGTTGGCGGCGTGGCCGAGGGCGGGATCCGGGTCGATCGGCCTGCGGCCCGCGGCGACGCGGCCGCAGGCCGCCACGACGCTGCCCAGTTGCGCCGTCAGGCGCACCGCCTGGCGATAGCGCGCGGCGGGCGAGGAGTCGCCGGCCTGCGGGTCGAAGTGGGCCAGTGCCGAGGTCAGCGTCCGCAGGGCATCCATGGTGTTGCCCGGCGGCAGCGACCGGATCAGCCGCCGCAGCGGCTCGGACAGCGGCCGCGCGCTCGCGAGCTGCGACTGCAGGTCCCCCAGCTCGGCCCGCGTCGGCAGGCGCCGGTGCCAGAGCAGGTGGCACACCTCCTCGAACGTGGCGTGCTCGGCGAGATCGTGAATGTCGTGCCCGCAGTACGCGAGCACGCCGTGCGCCCCGTCGAGATGGCAGATCGCCGACGAGGTCGCGACGACGCCCTCGAGCCCGGCCTTCGGCGGCGCGGCTGGCGCAGTCATCCGGTCAGAGCCTACTATCCGCCCCGTAAGGCGGGCAACCAGGCCGAAAGAGATTATTGAAAACCAAGTATGAGATCAACGATTTTCAAGGATAATGTGCCCCGTGCTGGTCGCCCGCCCCGGACCGGTCGCACGTGTCCACGACGCATTCTCCGTCCACCCGGCCGTCGCCCTGACCGGGCCGCGCCAGTGCGGGAAGACGACGCTCGCACGCCTGATCGCGGCGGACTCGTCGCCGAGCGCCTGGTTCGACCTGGAAGCAGCGGTGGACCGGCGCCGGCTCGCCGCGCCGGAGCAGACGCTGCGACGTCTCGCGGGGCTGATCGTCATCGACGAGGTGCAACGGTCACCGGCACTGCCGGAAACCGTGCGCGTCCTCGCCGATCGTCCGGACAACCCCGCGCGGTTCCTCCTGCTCGGCAGCGCATCGCCGACGTTGATCGCCGGAGTGTCGGAGTCGCTCGCCGGCCGCGTGGGTCTCGTCGATCTTGCCGGCTTCGATCTGCTCGAGGTAGGCATCGAGAGCTGGCGCGCGCTCTGGCTCCGCGGCGGCTTTCCCCGCTCCTATCTCGCGCGGGACACGAGGAAGTCCGCGCTGTGGCGCGAGAGCTTCGTTCGCACGTTCCTCGAGCGCGACATTCCGCAACTGGGAATCACCATCCCGGCGGAGACGCTGCGCCGGTTCTGGACGATGATCGCCCACTACCACGGCCAGACCTGGAACGCCGCGGAGTTCGCGCGCGCGCTGGGCGCCAGCGAGGCCACGGCCCGGCGCTACCTCGACATCCTGGCCGGCGCGTTCATGGTGCGCGTCCTGCCGCCCTGGTTCGAGAACCTGAAGAAGCGGCAGGTCAGGTCGCCCAAGCTCTACGTGCGGGACTCCGGCGTCCTGCACACCCTGCTGGGGCTGGCCCGGGAAGACGAAGTGGCCGGCCATCCGAAGGTCGGCGCGTCGTTCGAGGGATTCGCGATCGAGCAGCTGCTGGCGGCGTTCGGGACCGACAACGCCTATTTCTGGGCGACGCACGCCGGCGCGGAGCTCGATCTGCTGGTGACGCTGGCGGGAAGACGCTACGGCTTCGAATGCAAGCTCGCCGACGCGCCCGCGACGACGAGGTCGATGCGCGTGGCGCTCGCCGATCTCGCGCTCGACCGCCTGTGGATCGTCTACCCCGGCGCTGAAGCCTACGATCTCGACGACAGAATCGAGGTCCTCCCCGTAGCCGACGTGCCGCGCCTGGCGGCGTCGCTGGCAACTGCCCGGTGATCCGCAAGATCCGCATGCCGCCGAAGGTTCGAGAGCTGATCGCCGATCTGGAACGCGCCGGCTTCGTGAACCGTGGCGGGAAAGGCGACCACCGCAACTTCGTGCATCCGGACGCGGTCAAACCGGTTACGATAGCCGGACGGCTTGGCGCTGACGCACGCCGGTACCAAATCAGGGCCGTCCGTCGAGCCATCGAGGAGTTGCGCGGTGAAGGATAGCGCGCGCTACGCGAAGATCATCGCCTGGTCGGAAGAAGACGGCTGCTACGTGGGAAGCTGCCCGGGGCTGCTGCTCGGCGGCTGCCACGGGGCCGACGAACGCGAGGTCTTCGCGCAGCTCTGCGTGATTGTGGACGAAACCATCGACCTCTATCGCGCCGACGGGAAGCCCCTGCCCCCGGCCACGGCCGGACCTGACCTCGCAAACCGGCTGCAGGACGTGGCCTGACCGGCGCCGACAGGCGCTCTGCGCCGAAGAGCGCGCCCCTGCCCGGTCGTCGGCCCGGCCGATCAACTTGCGTCGCCGGCTATGGCCGGCCGCGCTCCCGAGACGCCGGCCCGACCGGGCCGCGGCTGCTGCAGGAGCGAGACGAGCCCCATGTACAGGAACCCGAACTGGAAGACGCAGAGCAGCGGCACGGCCGCGAGCAGGCCGCTCGACGCCGCGCCGAGCACGGCCAGCGTGAAGTAGATCCCGAGCGCCAGCTCCACGCACGGCTGGCCCGCGACGGCCTGCCGGTAGCGCTTCGTCCGCCACTCGTCGCGGCTGCCGACGACGCCGTACTTGGGCGTGCGCACGAAGCGCGGGCGGGCCCGGCGCAGCGCGCCGAGGACGGCGCGCGTGTTGTTGACCGAGAGGCCGACCCCGACGGCAATCGCGAGCGGCACGTAGCGCAGCTGCGACAGCCAGTCGCGCCGCACGGCACGCTGGCTGACGGCGTAGAAGTTGACCATCGACAACGCCGCCGCGCAGAACAGCGGGACGTCGACGAGCAGCAGCGTCTGCGATCCGGCCAGCGCCCGCACGAAGAGCGCGGGCACCATCAGCACGGACGCCAGCAGCAGGAGCGGGTAGTTGAAGTTGGCCGTGAGGTGAAAGAACGCCTCCAGCTTGAGGCGCAGCGGCAAGCCGGCCCGCAGCAGCGGGGGCAGCACCTTCAGGCAGGTCTGGATCGACCCCATCGCCCAGCGGTGCTGCTGCGTCTTGAAGGCGTTCATCTCCACCGGCAACTCGGCGGGCGCGACCAGGTCCGGCAGGAACACGAACCGCCACCCGGCCAACTGGGCGCGATAGCTCAGGTCGAGGTCCTCGGTCAGCGTGTCGGGCTGCCAGCCGCCCGCGTCTTCGATGGCCGCCCGCCGCCAGACGCCGGCCGTCCCGTTGAAGTTGAAGAAGCACCCCCCGCGGTTGCGGGCTCCGTGCTCGAGGACGAAGTGCGCGTCCAGCAGCAGGGCCTGCACGCGCGTGAGCCACGAGCAGTCCCGGTTCACGTGCCCCCAGCGGGCCTGCACCAGGCCGACGCCCCGCGCGCGGAGCGCCGGCAGCGCGCGCCGCAGGAAATCGCGCGGCGGGATGAAGTCGGCGTCGAAGATGGCGATCGCGTCGCCGCGCGCGGCCCGCAGCCCGGCCGCCAGCGCGCCGGCCTTGTACCCGGTCCTCTCGGCCCGGTGCAGCCGGCGGATGGCGACGCCGCGCGCGGACCAGCGGGCCACGGCCGCGGCCGCTATCCGCTGCGTCTCGTCGGTCGAGTCGTCCAGAACCTGGATCTCCAGGCGCTGCGGGGGATGGTCCAGACGCGCCGCCGCGTCGATGAGACGCTCGACCACGTACTGCTCGTTGTAGACGGGAAGCTGCACCGTGACGAACGGGATGTCGTGGTCGTCGTCGTCGCCGTCGCCGTCGACCGGCGCCGCGGGCCGGCGCGGCCGATATCTTGTATAAAGGTAGAGCAGGTAGGCGCGATGCACGCCGTAGACGCTCAGGCAGACGAGAAGAACGAAATACAGCCCTACCAGAAGCGATGCGGGTAGGGGCATGACGGCCGTGTCGGTGCCGGGCACGCTCGCCATGAACGTACAGGCCGGACCCCCGCAAGTCAATTCGCACGCCGCTGCCAGCGGCGCCCAGCCGGCATGACTCCCGACGAGCTGCGCGGCATCCTCGACGAGGTCGAGCAGGGCGCGACCAGCGCGGCCCGGGCGGCCGAGCGCCTGACCGGGATGCTGCGGCGCATGCCGTTCGAGGACCTCGGCTTCGCCCGCGTCGATCACCACCGCGCCATGCGGCAGGGATTCCCCGAGGTCATCTTCGGCGCGGGCAAGACGCCGGCGCAGGTCGCGGCGATTGCCGAGCGGCTCGTCGCCGCCGGGGACACGCTGCTCGTGACGCGGACCGACGAAGCGGCCTACGAGGCCGTCGCGCGCGTCGTGCCGAGCGCGCGCTTTCACGCCGACGCGCGCGTGATTTCCCGGCGGTCGGCGACCGCCCCCACGGGACGGGGCGTCGTCCTCGTCGTGGCGGCCGGCACGTCCGACGTCGCGGTGGCCGAGGAAGCCCGGATCAGCGCCGAGGTCCTCGGCAACCGGGTGGACGCCCTGTACGATGCGGGAGTCGCCGGACTGCACCGGCTGCTCGCGGAGCACGAGCGGCTCGACAGCGCGCGGGTGATCATCGCGGTGGCCGGCATGGAAGGCGCGCTCCCCAGCGTCATCGGGGGCCTGGTCAGGGCGCCGGTCATCGCGGTGCCGACGAGCGTCGGATACGGCGCCAGCTTCGGCGGCCTGACCGCGCTGCTGGCCATGCTGAACAGCTGTGCGGCGGGCGTCGCGGTCGTGAACATCGACAACGGCTTCGGCGCGGCGGCGCTGGCCAGCGCCATCAATCATCTGCCCTGACGCGGTTGGACCACGGTTCGTCGTCCGTGATAGTCTCGGGGCCTTCCGACATGCACGACGGCTCGCTCCGGTCCCTCGAGTTCGACCGGATCGTCGAGGTTGTTCAGAGCTTCGCGCTGACGCCGCTCGGCGCCGCCCGGCTGGCCGAGCTTCGTCCGCGCACCGACATCCGCAGCGCGCAGGCCGCCCTGGCAGCCACCAGCGAGTGCGTTCGGTATCTCGATGCGAACGGGCCCGTCGGACTCGACGCGCCGGCGGATCTCGAGCAGGCCCTGACGAGCCTCGCGATCGAGGGCTTCCCGCTCGAAGCCGGTCAGCTGCGCGGGCTGGCCGCGTTTCTCTCGTCCGTGGACGCCGTCCGGCGCGCGGTGGAGAACGCGGACGGCGGGCCGTTTCCGGCGCTGCGGACCACGCTGGAGGGGTGCCGCTCGTTCGCCGGCGAGATCGCGCAGGTCCGCGCGAAGATCGACGACGCGGGCAGCGTGGTGGACGACGCCTCGGAGGCCCTGCGAACGATCCGCGAGCAGTTGCGCAGGCAGACGAACCGCCTGCGGTCCACGCTCGACTCCTACTTGCGGGGCAAGGGCACGGCGCGCTATCTGCAGGAGCGCATCGTGACGCAACGCGCCGGCCGGCAGGTGCTGGTGATCAAGGCCGAGCACCGCGACGCGATCCCGGGCATCGTCCACGGCAGCTCGGGCAGCGGGGCGAGCCTGTTTCTCGAGCCGCTCAGCACGGTCGAGATCAACAACGACATCGTCGCCCTGCGCGACCGCGAGACGGCCGAGGTGCAGCGGATCCTGCTCGAGCTGACCAACGCGCTGCGCAAGCGCGCCCTCGACTTGCGGCATACCCTCACGGCGGCCACCGAGATCGACGAGATTCAGGCGCGCGCCGCGTTTTCGCGCCTGGTCGGCGGCGTCGCGCCGGAGCTGAGCGCCGAGCTGCATCTCGAGTTCCGGGACGCACGGCATCCGCTGCTGATTCCGGAGGTGCGCGCGCGGCTGCGCACCGGCGACGCGGCGGCGGGGCAGCCCACGCCGGTGGACGTGTGCGCGCTTCCCCCGACCTCGGTGCTCGTCATCACCGGACCGAACACGGGCGGCAAGACGGTTGCGCTGAAGACGGCGGGGCTGCTGGCCCTCATGGCGCAGGCCGGGCTGCACGTGCCGGCGGCGGCCGGGTCGCGGGTGACCGTGTTTCGCACGGTCTTCGCGGACATCGGCGACGAGCAGTCGATCACGGCCAGCGTCTCCACCTTCTCCGGCCACATCAGCAACATCGTGTCGATGCACGAGCAGCTGAAGCTGCCGGCGCTCGTCCTGCTCGACGAGGTCGGCGCGGGCACGGACCCGGTGGAGGGCGGCGCGCTGGGCGCGGCGCTCATCGAGCACTTCCGTGCGCGCGGCGCGCTGGTCATGGCCACGACGCACGACGAGCTGCTCAAGGCGTATGCGGCCACCACCGAGGGCGTTGCCTGCGCCGCGTTCGGCTTCGACACGGACACCTTCGCGCCGAACTACCAGCTCGCGTACGGGACGCCCGGACGCAGCCTGGCGTTCGAGATCGCCGCCAGGCTGGGCGTCCCGCCGGAGGTCATCCAGGCCGCGCGGGACCGCCAGAGCGCGCGCGAGGCGCAACTGGCGGAGCGGCTGGCCAGGGTGGACGACGAGCTCCGCTCGCTCGCGGGCGAGCGCCGGGCGCTGGCTCGGGAGCGCGAGCGCCTGGCCGCGGAGCGCGCGGATCTCGATGCCGCACGGCAGGCGACCGAGGCGCGCGCGGCAGGGGCGCGCCTGCGCCTGGCCGACGGCGTCGGCGACCGGATCCGCGCGGCGCGCAAGGAAATCGACGCCGTCGTCGACGAGCTGCGCGGCCAGGCATCCGATCTGCAGCGCGCCGCCGCCGAGCGGGCCGCGGCCGGCGAGAGACCGCTGACCACGGGCGAGGCGGGCGCCCTGCGCAGCACGGCGCACGCGGCGCTCGACGCCCTCGCCAGCCGGGCGGACCAGGCTGCGGACGCGGTTGCCGCCGCGCCGGCGCCGGCGCGGCGGCCCGCAGGGTCGGCAGCCGGCTCGCCCCCCCCGGCGGCCGTTCCCGACGTCGGCGCCACGGTGAAGGTGGAGAGCCTGGGCCTCGACGGCCAGGTGCGCGCCCTGCACGAGACCGAGGCCGACGTGGAGGTGCGCGGCAAGCGGATGCGCGTGCCGCTGTCCGACCTCCGCGCCGCGCCGGCCAGCGAACGGCCGCAGAGCGGCCGCGTCACGGTGAGCGCCGCCGACGAGAGCGACCTGCCGCCCGAGCTCAACGTCATCGGCTGCACGGTCGACGAGGCGCTGTCGCGCACGGAGCGGCATCTCGATCGGGCCGTGCTCCACGAACGGCGGGAGGTACGCGTCATCCACGGGCACGGGACCGGGGCGCTGCGGCGCTCGATAGCGGGCCTCCTCGAGACGCATCCGCAGGTGGCGCGCTTCGCGCCGGCGCAGCGGGAGCAGGGTGGCGAGGGGGTTACGGTCGTCGAGCTGAAGGACTGAGCGTGGGACGTTTTCCGCCGCATTTCGTGGAGGACCTCAAGGCTCACGCCGACATCGTGCAGGTGGTGCAGGACTCGGTCCCGCTCCGGAAGACCGGCAGCACCTACAAGGGCCTGTGCCCGTTCCACAGCGAGAAGACGCCCTCGTTCAACGTGAACCCCGACAAGGGCTTCTTCCACTGCTTCGGCTGCGGCGTCGGCGGCGACGTGGTGAAGTTCGTCGAGCTGCAGGAGAAGCTCGGCTTCCCGGACGCGGTCAGGCTGCTTGCCCGGCGCTTCGGTCTGCAGGTGCCGGAAACGGACGATCCGGTCCGGGACGCGGCGGCCGACGCCAGACGCGAGGCGCTGCTGAAGGTCCACAGCCTGGCCGCCGATTTCTTCAGCGCGCAGCTGGCGACACCCGCGGGCGCGCGGGCGGGCGCGCATCTCGCGGCGCGCGGCATCCGCCCGGAGACGATCGAGCGGCTCGGACTCGGCTATGCCCCCGCGGGCCGCGACACCCTGAAGCAGCACCTCCTGGACGCGGGTCAGCCGCTGGACCTGCTGCTGGCCGGCGGTCTGGTCGTGGAGCGCGACGGCGGTCGGGTCGTGGACCGGTTCCGGAACCGGCTGATGATTCCCATCTGCCGCGACAGCGGCTCGGTCGTGGCGTTCGGGGGGCGCGCGCTCGAGTCCGGCCAGCAGCCGAAGTACGTCAACTCGCCGGAGACCCCGCTGTATACGAAGAGCCGGACGTTGTATGGTTTACATCTCACCAAGTCCGCGATCCGGCGTTTGGGCTACGCCGTGATGGTTGAAGGGTACTTCGACTTCGCCCAGGTGGTGCAGGCGGGCGTGCAGTCGGCCGTGGCCACCTGCGGCACGGCGGTCACCGCGCAGCAGGCGCGCCTGTTGCGCCGCTTCGCGTCGAAGGTCATCGTGAGCTTCGACCCCGACGCGGCCGGCCGGAACGCATCCGCCCGGACGGGCGAGCTGCTGCTGGGCGAGGGACTGGACGTCAACGTGACCGAGCTGCCGCCGGACCAGGACCCGGACACCTGCGTGCGGGAGCGCGGGGGCGCGTACTACGTCGAGCGGCTGCGCACGTCGCGGCGCTACGTCGACTACGTGCTGGACCAGGCGGCGAGCGCGCGCGATCTGTCGCGGAGTGCACAGCGCAAGGCGTTCCTGTCCGATATGTTGGCTGTGGCTGCCCGCATGACGGAGGACGCGGCGCGCGACGAGTTCGCCGATCGCGTGGCCCACAGGGCCGGCATCATGGAGGACGTCGTCCGCAACGACCTGCGACGGCTCGCCGTCAAGCGGCGGACGACCCTCGACGGGGTGCTGAGCGAGTCGATCGAGCCGGCCGTGACGCACGCCGAGCGGGGCCTCATCTGGGCCGCGATGCGTGACACGACGGCGGCGCTGCGCGAGCTGGCGGACACCGAGCCGGCCGACTTCGAGGGCCTGGCGACCGAGTCGATCCTCGGCGTGGCGAAGACCCTCGTGGAATGGCCGGCAGACGCCGTACCGCAGGCGCTGCTCGAACGCGTGAGCGCCGGCGAGGCGGCGCTGGTGGAGCGCATCGCGCGCGCTCCGCGCGCGCCGGCCGGGGTCGCCGACTGCGTGGACACCATGCGGCGGCGACGCTTCAGGCGCGAGCTGGGCGCGCTGCAGGAAGCCATCGACCGCTGCCAGCGGGCCGGCACGGCGGGAGCGGAAGAAGAGATGCTGGCACTGCTGCAACGCAAGCAGGATCTGCTGCAGCGCCCGGAGGCGCTCGGAGGGTGACACGCTCAGGAGGCAGACTCTTGTCAATCGAAGAGAAGTACGACGAGATTCGTCAACTCATCATCCTTGGCAAGGAAAAAGGCTACCTTCTCTACGACGAGGTCAACGACATGCTCCCCGCCGAGCTGACGTCGTCGGAGGAGCTCGACGACCTGTTCGCCGCGCTGGGCAACGCCGGCATCGAGGTGGTCGACTCCGAGCAGAAGTACCGCGAGGAGAAGCTGCTCGACCGCCGGGCGGAGGGCAGCGAGGAGGTCGAGCTCGACCTCGCGCCGAGCACGATCGACAAGACGAACGATCCGGTTCGCATGTATCTGCGCGAGATGGGGACGGTCCCGCTCCTGACCCGCGAGGGAGAGGTGGCCATCGCCAAGCGGATCGAGCGGGGCAAGCTCTCCGTCATCAAGACCATCTCGCGCACCGCGACGACGGCGCGCGTCGTCATCCGGCTCGGCGAGCAGTTGCGGCGCGGCGAACGGACCATCCGTGAGCTGGTGCTCTTCCAGGATGACGAGCTGACCGACGCCCGCGTCGCCGACCGCGGGCAACAACTGCTGCGACAGATCGACAGGGTCCACGCCAAGCACGGCGAGCTGCAGCAGACCGAGAGCAAGCTCTCCGAGGTCACGAAGCGCAACCGGCGGCAGTACCGCCTGTATCGCTGGCGGCGGCTGCGGGCCGGCGTGGAGCTCTCGCGGCTCATTCGACGCATCGAGTTCACGGAGCCGGTCAAGCGCCACCTGATCGACCTCATCAAGGAGGCGGCCGAGGGCGCGCAGCGCGTGCACCGGGAGATCGAGCTGCTCGATCGGCAACTGAAGGCCAGGGCCAGGCGGGGCCGTCTGAACGGAGACGACCGCAAGCAACTGGCGAAGCGGCTGCGGGAGCTGCGGGCCGATCTGAAGCGGCGCACGGAAACGCTGCAGGAGACCCCCGACGACATCAACCGCATCCTGCTGACGATCGTGCGCGGCGAGACCCAGGCCGAGCAGGCGAAGCGGGAGCTGGTGGAGGCGAACCTGCGGCTCGTCGTCTCGATCGCCAAGAAGTACACGAACCGCGGCCTGCAGTTCCTCGACCTCATCCAGGAGGGGAACATCGGCCTGATGAAGGCCGTCGACAAGTTCGAGTACCGGCGCGGCTACAAGTTCTCGACGTACGCCACGTGGTGGATCCGGCAGGCCATCACGCGGGCCATCGCCGACCAGGCGCGCACGATCCGCATCCCGGTGCACATGATCGAGACGATCAACAAGCTGATCCGCACGTCGCGGGCGCTGGTGCAGGAGCTGGGACGCGAGCCGACATCCGAGGAGATCGCCCAGCGCATGGACATTCCGGTCACCAAGGTGCGCAAGGTGCTGAAGATCGCGCAGGAACCCATCTCCCTGGAGACGCCCATCGGCGAGGAGGAGGACAGCCACCTCGGCGACTTCATCGAGGACCGCCAGGTCGTCTCGCCGGCCGAAGCCGTGATCAACCTGAACCTCAAGGAGCAGACCGATTCGGTGCTCAAGACGCTCACACCGCGCGAGGAGAAAGTGATCAAGATGCGCTTCGGGGTCGGCGACGGCAGCGAGCACACGCTGGAGGAGGTCGGCCAGAACTTCGCCGTGACCCGGGAGCGGATCCGTCAGATAGAAGCGAAGGCCCTGCGCAAGCTGCGGCACCCGTCGCGGAGCCGCAAGCTGCGGGCCTTCCTCGAGGGCAGCACCTGAACAGCCGGGCCCATAGCTCAGCGGTCAGAGCCGCCGGCTCATAACCGGCTTGTCCCAGGTTCGAATCCTGGTGGGCCCACCATCTCCCGCATGGCGCGCAGCGCCGGCCGCCCGGGGGGCGGCCGGTCGCGGCGCGCCCCGACCACGCCGCGCGCCGCCGGCCATGTTACGATCGGGATTCCGACACGCTCATGGACTCGCATCGCCGACCGGGGACACCTCGTTCCATCACGCGCCGGGCGTCAACGCGCCCGGCTGCAGGGTCGCGAAGCACGCTCTCCCTACGCCCCGCCCCGGCGGGTTTTTTTTTGCCCTGGTTGGCGGTGACATCGGCTCGCCGCGCTGGAACGGATGCTGCCCGACCTTGAACACCTGATCACGCTCCAGCGGATTCAGAACGCGGCGACCGCCGCCCGCGCGCGGATCGACGAGCTACCGTCCCATATCGCCGAGCTCGACGCACGGCTCGGCGAGACCTCCGGGGAGGTCGTCCGGACGCGGCAGCGGTTCAACGATCTCAAGGCCGACCGGCAGGCGCGGGAAAAGGAGCTGGCGCTCGTCCAGACGCGGCTGAGCCGCTTCAAGGAACAGCTCATGGAGGTCAAGACCAACCGCGAATACCAGGCGATGCAGGTCGAGATCGCGGGTGGCGAGGCCGAGGTCGGGCGCCTGGAAGACGTGATTCTCGAGCGCATGCTCGAGGGCGACGAGCGCGCGGCCGAGGTGGCGCGCGCCGAGCAGCAGCTCGCGGAGCAGCGGGCCGCCATCGAGGCCGAGCGCGCGGCGCTCGAGCGCGAGCAGGTCGAGCTCGCGCAGCGGGTCGAGCAGCTCGAGACCGAGCGGCAGCGGCAGGTCGGCGTGCTGGCGCCGCGCCTGCTCGCGCTCTTCGAGACCCTTGCGAGCCACCGCAACGGCATCGCCGTCGTCGAGGCGCGCGACGGACGCTGCTCGTCGTGTCAGGTGCGGCTCCGCCCCCAGCTCTTCAACAACATCCGGCTGAACGCCAGCCTGATCCAGTGCGAGAGCTGCCAGCGGATCCTGTACTTCGAGATGCGCCCCGACGCGCCCGCGCGCGGAGCGGACGGGTGAGCGGCGGGCCCGTCGTCGCGTACATCGACGGCGGCGCCCGGGGCAATCCCGGTCCGGCCGGCTACGGCGTCCGCATCGAGGCCGGCGACGGCTCGCTGCTGCAGGAGCTGAACGGCGCCATCGGCGTCGCCACCAACAACGTCGCGGAGTACCGCGGCCTCCTGGCGGCGCTGACCTATCTCGACCGGCACGGCCATCGCGACGTCGTCATCCGCTCGGATTCCGAGCTGCTCACGCGCCAGATGCGCGGCCAGTTCAAGGTCCGGCACCCGCGTCTGCAGCCGCTGCACCGGGAAGCCGGAGCGCTCGTGAGCCGGCTGGGCCGGGTGCGGTTCGAGCACGTGCCGCGCGCGGCCAACAGCGAGGCGGACAGGCTGGCCAACGCGGCCATGGACGGCGCCCGGAGCCCGCGCCAGCCGGCCGGCGGCGCAGCCCGCGGCGTCATCGCGATCGGGGTCGACATCGAGTCGATCGAACGCGTCGGCCAACTGCTCGAACGCTACGGCCCGCGCTTCGTCGAGCGCATCTTCACCGCCGGCGAAGCGGCGTACAGCCTGCGCAGACGGCATCCCGCGCAGCACCTTGCCGCCCGCTTCGCCGCGAAGGAGGCGGCGATGAAGGCCCTGGGGACCGGCCGCGCCGCCGGCGTTCTCTGGCGCAGCGTCGAGGTCGTGCGGGACGCCGGCCCGCCGCAGCTCCGGCTGCACGACGAGGCCGCACGGCGCTTCGCCGCGCTGGGCGGTCGCGACGCGCTGGTCACGATGAGCCACTCCGGCAACATCGCGCTGGCGCAGGTGCTGCTCCTCGGCCCCTGACGTCAACTCCGGTTGTCGCGCGCGGCCGCGCACGACGATGCCGGCCCGCACCGCCCGCCGCCAGCGGCGCGCAAGTCTCCGCAGGTCAGCAGGTTCGGCTGCCACCCGCGCGCGCGCCGCTACGGAACACCGTTTGCTTGTCTCCGCCGTCGACGGAGGGAGACGCCCATGAAGGTGAAGATCGTCCCGCGCACGGCCGGCGCGCCGGCCGGCAAGCTGGCAGATGCCGAGCTGCATTTTTCCGACGGACTTCTGGCCGGATTGAAGCTGGTGGGGTTCACCGTGTGGGACCGGTACGACTCGCGCGGCCGAAGCGTGACCTTTCCGGCGCGGCAGTACACCGTCGACGGGGAGCGCCGCCACTTCGTACTGCTGCGCGCGACGGAGGACGTGGCGCGGACGGACCCGTTGCGGGAGCTGATCCTCCGCGCGTACAGCGAGCACGAGGCGAGCCTCGCGGGCGCGGGCACGACCGCCCGGGATCAGACGGCCTTGCGGTCGGTGTAGCCGGACGGTTCCCCGGCCGTATCGCCGGAACCCTCCTCCGCGGTGTCGAGCATGTCCTCCGCGGGAGCTCGGGCCGACGCGGGGGCGGTGCGGTGCGGCGGTGCGGACCCCGGCGTCTGCCCGGCCGCCGTGTCCCGGCTCCAGCCGGTGTACATGTCGAGATCGACCGGCGTATCGGCGGTCGCCGCCGGATGCGTCGGCGCGCCGTCGGCCTCGTCGAAACCGGTTGCGATCACCGTGATCTTGATCTCGCCGTCCATGGTGGGATCGACGACCGCCCCGAACACGATGTTGGCGTCCTTGTGGACCGCCTCCTGGATGATCGAGGCGGCGGCGCCTACCTCGGACATCGCGAGATCTTCGCCGCCGGTCACGTTCACGAGGACCCCGCGGGCGCCGTCGACCGACACGTCCTCCAGCAGGGGGCTCGTGATGGCCTGCCGGACGGCGTCGACCGCCCGGCTCTCGCCGTGGCCGACCCCCGTGCCCATGATGGTGAGGCCCCGGCCGGACATGATGGTGCGGACGTCGGCGAAGTCGAGATTGATGAGACCGGGGGTCAGGATCAGGTCGGAGATGCCCTGGATCGCCTGCCGCAGCACGTCGTCGGCCTTCATGAACGCCTGCGTCACGCTGGTCGCCGGATCCAGCGTCGACAGCAGCCGATCGTTCGGTATCGTGACCACGGTGTCCACGCACCTGCGCAGCTCGGCGAGCCCGCGCACGGCCTGGTCCGCCCGGCGCTTGCCTTCGAACGCGAACGGCTTGGTCACCACCGCCACCGTCAGCGCGCCGAGCTCGGTCGCGAGATTGGCGATGACGGGCGCGGCGCCGGTGCCGGTTCCCCCGCCAAGGCCGGTGGTGACGAACACCATGTCGGCGCCGTCGAGGGCGTCGATGAGCTGGGACGTGTCCTCCAGCGCCGCCTGACGTCCGACGGTCGGATCGGCGCCGGCTCCGAGCCCCTTCGTGAGCTTCGCGCCGATCTGCAGCTTGAGCGGCGCCGCGTTCTGCGCCAGCGCCTGCGCGTCCGTGTTGGCCGCGACGAGCTCGACGCCGTCGAGACCGGCTTCCACCATGCGGTTGACGGCGTTCCCGCCGCCGCCGCCGACGCCGATCACCTTGATCCGGGCCCCGGGCTGCGAGCTCGCATCCAGCGTCAGCCGCAGGTTCTCGTCGTCTGCCGGGTCGGGAGCAGCCTGACCATTGAACTCCACCATGACGTGTCCTCCTAGAAGAACTCCTTGAAGACCCTGCGCAGACCGACCACGACGCGGCTGAGCGCGTCCGAGCCGGCCGCGCGCGCCGGCTCCGCGAGCTGGTTCCGGTGCGCGCACATGACCAGGCCCACCGCCGTGGCGAACGCGGGGTTGTTCACATGATCGATGAGGCCGCCCACGCCAACGGGGCAGCCGCGCCGAATCGGCAGGTCGAAGATCTGATCCGCGATCTCGGGCATTCCGTCGAGGATGCCGCCGCCGCCGGTGAGCACGATGCCCGAGTGCAGCGAGTGCTCGTAGCCGGCGTTGCGGATCTCGTCCCACAGCTGCCGAAAGATGTTCTCGGCGCGCGGCTGAATGGCTTCCGACAGGATCCGCCGCGGAATCACCCGGGGCTGGCGCCCGCCCACG
Source organism: Vicinamibacterales bacterium (assembly GCA_965214845.1). Taxonomy (GTDB): domain Bacteria; phylum Acidobacteriota; class Vicinamibacteria; order Vicinamibacterales; family UBA8438; genus JAAXGX01. Next base: position 6,984,397 of record CBDCCO010000007.1, on the reverse strand, counting down.
CTCGCCACCTCGACGGTCTCCTCTTCCTCGACGAGTCCGGCCAGCGCGCAGCCGTGGCGGCGCTTCACCTTCTCCGCCTCGGGAATGGGCGTCCGCAAGCCGACGGCGATGTCGTTCGTCAGGTGGTTGCCGCCCAGCTCCAGGACGCCGGTGTGCCACAGGCTCCCGCGTTCGTAGATGGCGAAGTCCGTCGTCCCGCCGCCGATGTCGACCAGCGCCACCCCCAGCTCCTTCTCGTCGGCCGTGAGCACCGACTCGGCCGCGGCCAGTTGCTCCAGCATGGTGTCGATGACCCTGATGCCGGCCCGGTTCACGCAGGCGACGATGTTCTGCGTCGAGGCCGTGCTGCCCGTCACGACGTGCACGTTGACCTCGAGTCGCGCGCCGGTCATGCCGACCGGCGAGCCGACCCCGTCCTGCTCGTCGACGACGAAGTCCTGGGGCAGCACGTGGACGATCTCGCGGCCGCTCGGCAACGCGACGGCCTTGGCCGCGTCGATGGCCCGACTGACGTCCTCGCGCGTGATCTCCCGGTTCTTGCCCGCCACGGCCACCACGCCGCGGCTGTTGAACGCCTTGACGTGGGCGCCGGACAGCCCGAGGTGCACGGAATCGATCTCGACGCCGGCGGTGAGCTCGGCCTCGTCGATCGCCTTCTTGATCGACTCGACCGCCTCCTCGAGATTGACCACGAGCCCCCTGCGGATGCCCCGGGCATCGGCGAGGCCGATCCCGATGATGTCGAGCCCCCCGTCGTCGAGCGCTTCACCGACGACCGCGACGATGGTCGAGGTCCCGGCGTCGAGGCCGACGAGATAACGTTCCCTGCGTGCCACGCATCCTCCGTTGCCAGGCCCGCCGATCGTCGCCTTGCGGCTCCGGCCGGCGCCCGACCAACCCCGCGCAGCCGGCGCCGCGGGGCGGCGCCGGCTGCGCGGTCACAATCAGCCCGCGTCCCCCGCGGGACGCACGTATACGCGCCGCTCGAAGCGGAGATCGACGTAGTCGAGCTCCCGCATCTGCTCCTGGAGGGTCGGCGCCAGCTCGAGATACCTGTCGAGCCGCTCGACGAAGTGCTCCCTGCCCAGATGGAGCAGCGTCGGGTCATCGTTGAGCAGCACCACCGCGTCGTTCGCGTCGGCCACGTCGATCTGCGACACGCGCTCCGACAGGTCGGGACGCGCGCCGAGCGCGGTGGTCAGACGCGCCACGAGCCGCGCCCGTTCGCGATCGATCTCCCGGCCCCGCGCCCGGCGGGGCGCCAGGCCGTCGATTATCGGCAGCCTGAAGCCGGTGAGCGCCGGTCCGTACTCGTCGATGACCGTGCCCGACTCGTCGATCAGATAGAGGTGGGCGGCCACCCTGGCCAGCCCCACCGGCTCGCGCTCCTCGACCGTCACCTCGATCGTCGACGGGAGCAGGCGCCGCAGCGTGGCCGCCTTCACCCAGCCCGACGTCAACAGCCGCTCGCGATGGACCTCGAGGTCGGCCAGCAGGATGCTCACGCCCTGCAGCGGGCCGAGCAGCGCCGCCACCTCGCCGCTCGAGAGGTAGCGGTTCCCCTGCACCGCGACGGTGTCGATACGCAGGTGCTCCAACCGGTTCAGGATGGTCGGACCCCAGCGGATCCCGATCGTGACCACGGCGCCGAGCAGCAGTCCGTGGACGACCCGCCGGATGACCACCACGGCACGCCGGCGCCGCGGCGGCCGCACCCTGGCGCGCCTGAAACGCGTGTCCGTCGGCAACTGGACCGTCGTCATCGTGCGTCGGGCTCCGCGCCGCGGCGCAGCGCATCGAGGATCCGCTGCGGGACCGCGGCGATCGATCCCGCGCCCAGCGTGAGCACGACGTCGCCGGCCCGCGACGTGGCCGCGACGTGCCCCGGCACGTCGTCCAGCTCCGCGATCACCTTCACGGGCCGGTCCGCCCGGCGCCTGACGGCCGCGGCGACGGCCTCGGCCGTCGCGCCCGGCAGGGGCGGCTCCCCCGCCGCGTACACCGCGGTCAGCACGACGTCGTCGGCCGCGGCGAGCGCCGTGCCGAACCGGTCGAGCAGGCCGATCGTGCGACTGTAGCGGTGGGGCTGGAACACGACGCGAACACGATTCGGCGCGCGCAGCCGGACGGTCTCGAGCACCGCTTCGATCTCGGTCGGATGGTGCGCATAGTCATCGATCACGACGACGCCGGCGGCCTCCCCGCACACCTGCAGGCGCCGCTCGGCGCCGCGGAACCCCGCCAGCGCGGCGGCGGCCGTCGCGGGCGCGACGCCGAGCCGCGTCGCGACGGCCAGCGCCGCCATGGCGTTCCGCACGTTGTGGCGACCCGGAACGCCGAGCGCCAGCTCGACCTCCGTCGCGCCGCCGGCCGCGAACCGGACCCGGGCGCGGGAACCCGCGGCGCCGCAGGCCGTCTCGACGGCGAACAGGTTCGCCGCCGGGTCGTCGAGACCGTACGTCACGACAGGACCCGGGATGCCGGGCAGCAGGCGCCGCAACCGCTCGTCGTCGAGGCACGCCACGACGCACCCCGCCGGCGGCACCCGCGCCGCGAAGTCCACGAACGCCCGCTCGAGCTCGCCGACTTCCCCGTAGGCATCGAGGTGCTCCTCGTCGAGGTTCGTCAGCACGGCGACCTCCGGCGACAGCCGCAGAAACGAGCGGTCGCTCTCATCGGCCTCGACCACCATGAGCTGCCCGCGCCCCAGGCGCGCGTTGCCGCCGAACGCACTCACCGTCCCTCCCACGATCGCCGTCGGGTCGAGGCCGGCAGCTTCGAGCACGACCGCGACCATCGCCGTCGTGGTCGTCTTGCCGTGCGAGCCGGCCACGGCGACGGCGCGCTTCGAGGCGGCGAGCCCCGCCAGCATGGCGCCGCGTCCCACCACCGGGATGCCGCTGCGCAACGCAGCCCCGCGCTCCGGGTTGTCGGGCGGCACCGCGGCCGAGACCACGACCAGATCCGCGCCGGCCACGTAGCGGGCGTCATGTCCTGCACGGCAACGGATCCCCAGGCGCCGCAACCGATCCGTGATGCGCGACAGCCGCAGATCGGAGCCGCTCACGACGTGGCCCAGCCCGGCCAGCACCTCGGCCAGGCCGCTCATGCCGCTGCCCCCGATCCCGACGAGGTGGATGTGTGTCCCCGGCTCGAGCACGCTTCACCACGACACGGTTCATCCCGACCGCCCACCCCGGGCGGGCCTTGTCGACACGGCGTCCGGGGCGAGCAGGCGTTCCATGCGATCGACGATGACCTGCGCCGCGGCGGGCCGTGCCAGCCGCCGGCTCGCCGCCGCGAGCGCCGCCCGCCGCGCGTCGTCCGCCGCCAGCGCGACGACGCGGTCCCCGAGCGTCCGACCGCAGAGCTCGCGCTCGTCGATCACCTCGGCGCCGCCGGCCGCCGCGACGGCGGCGGCGTTGTGGCGCTGGTGGTCATGCGTTGCGTGCGGAAACGGCACGAGGACAGCCGGGCGCCCCGCGGCGGCCAGCTCCGCCAGCGTCGTCGCTCCCGCCCGGCAGACCACCAGGTCGGCCGCCGCCATCTCCCGGTCCATGTCCTCGATGAACGGCTCCACCCGCGCCGGCAGGCCGGCTGCGCGATAGCCTTCGCGGACGAGCGCGACGTCGCGCGCGCCGGCCTGGTGCGTGACGCGCAGGGGCCGGGGCGCCGCCGCCATGACCCCCGCCGCCGCCACCATCGCCGCGTTGATCGCGTGGGCGCCCTGCGAGCCGCCGACCACCAGCACGTGCACGCGCCCGGGGCTGCGCTCGGGTGCCGGCGCGTCGAAGAACCCGGCGCGAACCGGGTTGCCGCTGACGAATCCCGCGCCGGGAAACCAGGGCAGCGCCGCTGCGGACGACACGGCTGCACCGCGCACGAATCTCGCCAGGATGCGGTTCGTCACGCCGGGGACGGTGTTCTGCTCCAGCAGCAGGGTCGGCAGACCGCACAGCGCCGCCCAGAGGACGACCGGCCCCGAGCTGTAACCGCCGAGGCCGACGACCAGACCCGGCGCGCGCCGGCGGAGGAGCGCGGCGGCGTCCAGCATGCTCACCGGGAGCAGCGCCAGTCCCCGCAGCAGACTCCCCGCCGACTGCCCCACCAGCCCGCGCGTGCGGATGCGCTCCAATCCGAACCCGGCGCGCGCAACCGCGCGCCCCTCCACGGCCCTGCCGGCGCCCGCGAAGACCACCTCGATCTCCGGATGCCGCCGCCGCAGCTCGCCGGCGACGGCGATGCCGGGAAACAGGTGCCCGCCCGTCCCGCCGCCGGCAAAGAGTACGCAGTGCTTCATGTCCGCATCGACGCATGCTGCGACACGTTCAGCAGCACCCCCATCCCCGCCATGTTGACCAGCAGCGACGACCCGCCGGCGCTGACGAACGGCAGGGGGATGCCTTTCGTGGGCACCAGGCCGAGCACCACGCTGATGTTGATGAATGCCTGCAACGCAATCATCGTCGTCAACCCGACCGCCAGCAGCGCCCCGAAGCGGTCCGGCGCCTGCGTCGCGATGCGAAATCCGCGCCAGGTGATCACGCAGAAGCACAAGGCAATCGCGGTCGCACCGATCAGCCCCGTCTCTTCCGCGATGACGGCGTAGATGAAGTCGGTGTGGGGGTACGGCAGGTAGAACAGCTTCTGTATCCCGGCCATCAGCCCCTGGCCGACCACCCCCCCCGTGCCGACGGCGATTTGCGCCTGAATCAACTGGAAGCCGTCGCCGAGGGGATCGCTCCACGGATCGAGAAAGGCCAGCAGGCGCCGCCGCCGGTACTCGGCGCTCGCGAGCACCATGTAGAGCAGCGGCGCCGCCGTCAACGCGACGCCGATCACGTAGCGGTAGCTCAGGCCCGCGGCGAAGAGCATGGCGCCGGCGATGAGCAGCAGCGCGAGCGCCGTGCCGAAGTCCGGCTCCAGCAGGATCAGGCCGCTCACCACGCCGACGACGGTTGCAACCGGCAGCAGGGCGGACGACAGCTCGTTGATGCGATCCGCGCGGCGGGCGAGAAAGGCCGCCGTGAAGACGATCACGGCGAGCTTGGCGGCCTCGGCGGGTTGCACGCCGATACCGCCCACCGCGAACCAGCGGCGCGTGCCGTTGATGGGCGGAGCGAAGAGGACGGCAATCAGCGCCGCCGTCACGACCGCCAGCAGCGTCCAGATGACCACGGGGCGCTCGAGCCTGCGGTAGTCGACCCGGGTTGCGACCAGCAGCAGGCAGCCGCCGAGCACGACCCAGACGATCTGCCTGAAGAGGAAGTAGTAGGGCTGCCCGTGCTCGTCCATGGCCAGCACGGCCGAGGCGCTGTAGACCATCACCCAGCCGGACAGGACCAGCAGCAGGGTGGCCAGGAACAGGAGCTTGTCCGATTTGAGTTTTCGCGCCATACTCCCTGCTCTCGCTCGCCGGCCGGCCGGGAATTTCGCCGCGGCCCCTAAAGCTCTCGGGCCCCGCAGCCGAAACTTCCACTGTGGGCCGACGGGTAAGCCGTCAGCAGTCATCAGCCGGTCCTCGGGTGAGGACACCAGCTTCGCAGGTCAGGGCGGCCTGCGCTCCCAGCAGCCGGCTCCCCACCGCCATGTGCCGGCTGATGACTGCTCGCGGCTTACCTCTCCGCCGCCTCGCGTCCGAGTCGCGTCACCTCCTCCCTGAACGCGCGGCCGCGGTCCGCGTAGTCGTCGAACATGTCCAGGCTGGCGCAGGCCGGCGCCAGCAGCACGGTGCCGCCGCGCGGCGCCAGCGCGAACGCCGCCCGGACCGCCGCGCCCAGCGTCAGGGCCTCCTGCACGTCGAGCGTGCCGCCGAGGGCGGCGCGCAGGTGCGGGCGCGCCTCGCCGATGGCGACGACCGCGCGGGCGCGCGCGGCGAGGACCGGACGCAGCTCGGCCAGGTTGCCGCCCTTGAACCGCCCCCCCATGATGACGACGACGTCACGTTCGAAACACTCGATCGACGCCCGGGCCGCCGCGACGTTCGTGGCCTTCGAGTCGTTGACGAACCGGACGCCGCCGATCTCGGCGACCGCCTCGAGGGTGTGCGCGAGCCCGTCGAACGCCCGCACCGCGCGCTCCATCGCCGCGGGTGAAACGCCGGCGACGTAGCCGGCGGCCGACGCGGCGAGCACGTCGCTGAGCAGATGCCGGCCCGGCAGCTTCACGGCGGAGAGCGGCACGAGCGGCCGCACGCCGCGGGCCGACCGATAGGCGACCGAGTCTCCCGCGACGACGAGCCCCTCGGCGAGCGCCGAGGCGAGCGCGAAGCGGACCGGGCGCGCGCGCCCGCCGCGCGCGAGCTGCAGGACGAACGGGTCGTCGGCGTTGATCACCATGGCGTCGCTGGTCGTCTGGTTGGCGAAGATGCGCGCCTTGGCCGCGGCGTAGTCCTCGAAGCTGGCGTGACGGTCCATGTGGTCGGGCGACAGGTTGAGGAAGACCGCGATCCACGGACGAAACGTCTGGGTCAGCTCGAGCTGGAAGCTGCTCACCTCCACGACGTGAATCACGTCGGGCGCCGAGGCCTCCACCTGGCTGCTCAGCGCCGTCCCGACGTTGCCGCCCACGAGCGCCTCGCGACCGCCGGCCGCGAGCATCCGGCCGGTGAGCACGGTCGTCGTCGACTTGCCCTTGGTGCCCGTGATGGCCACGATCGGTCCGCGCAGCCAGCGCGCGGCGAGCTCCACCTCGCTGATGACCGGCGTGCCGCGCCGCCGCGCGGCGTCGACCACCGGCAGGCGCGGCGACACCCCGGGGCTGAGCACGACCAGCTCGGCGGCCGCGAGCGTCGCGGCCTGGTGTCCCCCCAGCTCCACCTCCACGCCGGCGGCGCGCAGCCGGGCCAGCCCGGCGACGGCGCCGCGCGCCTCGCTCAGGGTCACGCGCGCGCCGCGGCGGGCCAGCAGCTCCGCGGCGGCGACGCCGCTGCGCGCGGCGCCGACCACGACGACGCGGGCGCCGGCAACCGAGAACTCGGGCGTTGCGCGTGTCATCGTCATCTGAGCTTCAACGTGGTCAGGCTCAAGAGCGCGAACACGACGGCCATGATCAGGAAGCGGCTGATCACCTTGGGCTCGCTCCACCCGATCAGCTCGCAGTGGTGGTGCAGCGGAGCCATCTTGAACACGCGCTGGCCGGTCATCTTGAACGACCCGACCTGGATGATCACCGACAGCGTCTCGATGACGAACACGGCACCGACGATCGGCAGCAGCAGCTCCTGCTTGATCAGCAGCGCCACGGTGCCCAGGGCGCCGCCCAGCGCCATCGAGCCCACGTCGCCCATGAAGATGTCGGCGGGATAGGAGTTGTACCAGAGGAACCCCAGCCCGGCGCCGATGAGCGCGCCGCAGAACACCGTGAGCTCGGCGGCCGGCGGGAAATTGACCAGCAGCAGGTACTCCGCGAGCACGGCATGCCCGGTCACGTAGGCCAGCGCCGTGAACGCGGTGGCCGCCACAGTGAACAGGCCGATCGCCAGCCCGTCGAGGCCGTCCGCCAGGTTCACCGCGTTGGACGCGCTGACGAGCACCAGAATCGCGAAGGGCACGTAGAGCCAGCCCAGATCGGGCGTGAACGCCTCGAAGAACGGAAAGACCATCCGCGTGTCGTAGAGGTTCTCCCGACTCAGGGCCAGCAGCGCGAGGCCCACGCCGACCGCGACCAGGCACTGCAGCGCCAGCTTGTAGCGGGGACGCAGCCCGTGGTGCGAGGCGCCGGCCACCTTCAGGTAGTCGTCGACGAAGCCGATAGTGCCGAACGCGACCGTGGACGAAACCGCGACCCACACGAACGGGCTGCGCAGGTCGACCCAGAGCAGGGTCGGGGCAAGCGCGGCCCCGAGGATCAGCAGGCCGCCCATCGTGGGCGTGCCCTCCTTCGCCTGGTGCGTCTTGGGGCCCTCGACGCGCACCACCTGCCCGATCTGCAGCCGGCGCAGGAAGCGGATCGCCGGCGGCCCGGCCATCAGCATGAAGACGAACGCGGTCAGGCTGGCGGCGGCCGTGCGGAACGTGATGTACTGCACGACGTTCAGCACGGACAGCTCGGTGTGCAGCGGGTACAACAGGTGATACAGCACTAGCGCTGCCCTCTCAGCCGGTCCACGACGCGATCCAGGCCGATCCCGCGCGATCCCTTCACGAGCAGCAGGTCGCCGGCGCGGACGATCGCCGGCGCGCGCTCGGCCGTCTCGTCGCCGGTGGGGACAGTCGAGACGGCGGTCGCCGGCAGGCCGCCCGCGCGCGCGCCGTCCGCCAGCGCCTGCGCGGCCTCGCCCCCGACGGCGACGACGACATCGAAGCCGGCGTCGGCCGCCACCCGGCCGCACGCCTCGTGCAGGGCGGTCGAGCGCTCGCCGAGCTCCAGCATCTCGCCCAGGATGGCCACGCGCCGGGCGTGCCCGGTCTCGCGGCCGAGCGCGTCGAGCGCCGCTCGCAACGCCGTCGGACTCGAGTTGTAGGTGTCGTCGACGATCGTCACGTCACCCAGCTCGATCACCTGCCCGCGCCGGGGCTGGGGCGGGCAGGCGGCGACCCGCTCCGCCAGCTCGTCGAGCGGCACGGGAAACAGCTGGGCCACCGCGACGGCTGCGGTCACGTTGGCCATCTGGCCGTAGCCGAGCAGCGGCGTCCGCACCGGGACGGATCCGACCGGCGTCCGGATGGTGGCCGCCATCCCGCACAGTCCCCGGGCCCGGACCGCCGTCGCCTGCACGTCGGCGTCGGTCTCGACGCCGAACGTCGTGACCCGCCCGGGGAACGCCGCGACGCGGGCCATGACGCGCGGGTCGCCGGCATTGGCGACCAGTTGCGACGCGGATGTCGCCCCGTCCATGATCTCCGCCTTGGCGTCGGCGATGCCCTCGATCGAGTCGAAGAACGCCGAGTGCACCTCGGCCACGTTCGTCCACACCCGTATGTCCGGCTCGGCGATCGCCACCAGCGTGCTGATCTCGCCTGCGTGATTCATGCCCAGCTCGACGACCGCGACCTCCGGGTCATGGCGCAGCTCCAGCAGCGACAGCGGCAGGCCGATGTGGTTGTTCAGGTTGCCCTCGTTCCGCAACACCCGGTAGCTACCCGCCAGCAAGGCCGCCACGAGCTCCTTGGTCGTCGTCTTGCCGACGCTCCCGGTAATGGCCACGACGCGCGCGGTCGACCGCCGGCGCACGAACGTCGCCAGACGCTGCAGCGCCCGCGTCGTATCCGGCACGACGATCACGAACGGCGCCGCCGGCGCCGCCCCGCCGGGCTCCGCGGACGCTGCGTCGCTGACCACCACGCCGGCCGCCCCCCTGCGAACCGCCTCCGCAACGAACCGATGGCCGTCCAGCCGTGTCCCGCGGATGGCCACGAACAGGTCGCCCGCACGGACACGCCGGCTGTCGATGACGAATCCGTCCACCCGCGCGCCGGAGCAACCGGCCGCGAGCCGTCCGCCGGCGGCGGCTGCCAGCTCGCCCGCGTGGAGCACCAGCGGCCCGGGGTTCGGCATGGATGTCCCTCATCCCGCCCTTGAGCGGCCCCTGCGCGCGGCCAGCGCCTCGCGCGCGACGACCGTATCGTCGAACGGCACGGACTGCCTGGCGAACACCTGCCGCTGTTCGTGCCCCTTGCCCGCGATCACGACCACGTCCCCCGGACGGGCTTCCCGCACGCTGCGTTCAATGGCCTCGGACCGGTCGAGGACGGTCAGCCAGGGTGTCCGGCCGCTGGCCAGACCGAGCTCTATGTCCTCCGCGATCCGGTGCGGATCTTCCGAGCGCGGGTTGTCGGACGTCACGATCACGAGATCGGAGCAGCGCGACGCCACGGCGCCCATCAGCGGCCGCTTCTTCGCGTCCCGGTCGCCGCCGCACCCGAACACCGTGACGAGCCGCCCGCGCGCGAATCCCCGCGCCGTCTCGAGCACGCCGCGCAGCGCGTTGTCGGTGTGCGCGAAGTCCACGATGACGGTCACCGGGTCGCCCGCCCCCGACACCACCTGCATGCGGCCCGGAACCCGTGTCACCGACGCGATCCCCTGCTCGATCGCCGGGGGCGGCAGGTCGAGCGCCGTACCGGTCGCCGCCGCGGCCACGATGTTGTAGGTGTTGCTGCGGCCGAGGAGCGACGACTGCAGGTGCAGGGGACCGCGCGCGGTCCGCAGGTCGAGATCGATCCCGCCGGTCGACAGGTCCATCCGATCCGGCATCACGTCGGCCGCGGCATCGAGCCCGTAGGTCACCGGCCGCCTCATTTCGGCGGCCAGTGTCCGTCCGTACGGATCGTCGATGTTGACCACGGCCGGCGACGTCTCGCCGGCCATCTCGAACAGCCGCCGCTTGGCGCGGAAGTAGCTGGCCATGTCACCGTGGAAATCGAGATGGTCGCGAGTCAGATTGGTGAACACGACGGCATCGAAGCTGACCTGATCCACCCGCCGCAGCGCCAGGGCATGCGACGAGACCTCCAGGGCGCACGCTCGACACTGCCGGTCGACCATGCGCCGCAACAGGGACTGCAGCTCGGGCGCCTCCGGCGTGGTGCGCGTCGCGTGCTGCTCGTCGGGACCGATCCGGTGGGACACCGAGCTGATGCGCCCGCAGCGCAGGCCCGCGCTCTCGAGCATGGCCTCCAGCAGGTACGTGGTCGTCGTCTTGCCGTTCGTGCCGGTAGTCCCGATCACGACCAGCTCTCGACTCGGATGGCCGTTGATGCCGGCCCCCAGGGCGGCCAGCGCCGCGCGGGCGTCCGGCACCCGGATCCAGGGCAGATCGAAGCCGGACGGCCGGGCGGCCTCGGCGACGACCGCCACGGCTCCGCGGCTCCGGGCCTCGTCCGCGAACTCGGCGCCGTCGTGGCGGAGCCCCCTGATCGCCACGAACAGCTCGCCGGCCGCCAGCGAGCGGGAATTGCAGCCGACCCCGGTCACCGGCCTGTCCAGCAGCGTGCTGTCGCGCACGCCCGACGCCGTCTCCAGGCCGGCACGTTGCAGGAGGTCGCAGACCGTCATGACGACACTACTGGGCATTGCCCGGCGCCTGCCCCGGGCGCCTCTCGAGATTGAGCGCGGCGACGGTGCCGCGGCCCACCGGCTGGCCCGGGCCCGGCTGGTGACTCGTCACGAAGCCGTCGCCCTCCAGACGCACGCCGAGCTGGAGCGGGCCGAGCGCCTCGAGCGCCCGCCTCGCGCTCAAACCCCGCAGGTCGGGCATGACGCGCTGCACGGTCGATGCATCGGCCGGCGCGTCGCGGACCGGCAGCGCGGCAGGCCGCGCGGCGGCGGGACCGGCTGGCCCGGTCGCCACGCGCCGGACCAGGACCGCGCGCTCGGGACCGCCCGTCGCGGGGACGGCCAGGTACCGCAACGCAGCCTCCGCGACGCGCTTGAACACGGGCGCCGCAACCGCGCCGCCGGTGTAGCGCGCGCCGCGCGGCGTGTCGATCATCACCGCCATGGTGAACAGGGGCGCGCGCGAGGGCGCGAAGCCGACGAAGGTCGCGTTGTGATCGACGTTCGAATAGCGGCCGTCGATCAGCTTCTCGGCGGTCCCCGTCTTGCCGGCGATCGTGTAGCCGGGAATGCGGGCCGACCGCGCCGTGCCCCGCTCGACGACCGCCTCCATGATGCCGGTCAGCTCCGCGGCGGTCTCCGGGGCGATCGCCCGCTGGATCACCCGCCGCGGCCGCTCGCTGCGCCGGCCGTCGCGGATGACCGCGCGGACGGCGCGGGGCTCGAGCAGCTCGCCGCCGTTGGCGACCGCCCCTACCGCCGCCGCCAGTTGCAGCGGTGTGACCGCCACCTGGTAACCCATGGATATGGACGCCACGGCCTGATCGGTCAGGTTCTCGGGGCGGTGCACGATGCCCGCGCTCTCGCCGGGCAGGTCGGGCGACAGCGTCCGCCCGAATCCGAACCGGCGCACGTAGTCGCTGAGGCGCTCCGGACCCACCCGCAGACCGATCTCGATCGTGCCGACGTTGCTCGACTTCACGATGACGTCCTCGAGCGAGAGCACGCCGTAGGTGAACATGTCGTGGACGTTGCTGCCGCCCACCCGAATGACGCCCGCGCTGACGTCGAACAGCTCGTCGCGCCGGGCGAGCCCTTCCTGGAGCGCGGCCGACGTCGTCACGAGCTTGAACGCCGACCCCGGCTCGTAGACGTCCTGGACCGCGCGGTTCCGCAGCGCGGCAGCCGGCGCCATGCCGAACGCGTTCGGATTGAAGCTCGGCTCGTTCGCGACGGCCAGCAGCTCGCCGCTGTGGGGATCGAGCATCACGACCGTGCCGCCGTCGGCGTCGTGCTCTCGAACGGCCGCGCGCAGCTCGCGCTCGGCGATGTGCTGGAGATACTTGTCGATCGTCAGCTCGATCGTGGCGCCCGTCGTCGGCGGCCGCTCGACGCGGCTGAACGCCTGCCTCCGCGCGTCGGTCTGGATCAGCATCCGCCCCGGACGGCCGCTGATCTCGTCGTCGTACGTCGACTCGACGCCGCCGAGTCCCTGGTTGTCGATGCCCACGTAGCCGAGCAGATGGCTGGCCAGCTCCCGGTTGGGGTAGAAGCGGCGATCCTCCTTCAGGAATCCGACGCCGTCGAGGTCGAGCGCGGCGACGCGTCGCGCGGCTTCCGGCGACACCTTGCGCCCGACGTACGCGAATGCGCGCTCCTGCCCCAGCCGGCGCTCGATGACCTGCCGCCGCGCTGCGCTGCAGGCGTCGAGCGCGTTGCACAGCGCCGTGGCGGTCCCCGCCGGATCCTCGATGTCGTTCGGCACCGCGTAGATCGTGTCCGCGTCGACGCTGTAGGCCAGCACGCGGCCCTCGCGGTCGCGAATCTCACCCCGCTGCGGATGCGCCGTGATGCTCCGGCTCTGCTGGCGCTCCGCGCGCTCGACCAGCTGCTCGTGGCGCACCACCTGCAGATAGAAGAGCCTGGACTCGATCGCGAGGAACCACACTCCGAAGGCCGCCAGTCCGACCAGCAGCCTGCCGCGCAGGACGAGCTGCCAGTCGTCCAGCCGCGCGGCCGGCTGCGCCCGCCCGCGGCGTCCCCGGGCGCGCAGCCGCCCGAGCAGCGACCCGTCCTGACCGCCGCGGCTATGGTCGTCCTGCATAGGTGGCCTCTCCCCGGCGTGTCGCCACGAGCGACCGATCGGGCTCCGCGGCGGGCATGACGCGCTCGATTACCATGGCGTCGTCGTTGCCCGGCGCAACGAAGCGGAGCCGCTCGGTCGCGATCCGCTCGATCCTTGCCGGCGCGCGCAGGGTCTCGATCTCGAGCTTGAGGTGCCGGTTGATCTCGAGCTCGCGGACGAGCTCCTGCTGCATCTGCTCCAGTCGGTAGCCGTGCTGGAGGAACTCGAAGTGCAGCCAGGCGGAGAAGAGCAGCACCGTCACGAGCAGCACACCGATCAGGCCCCAGCGCCGGAACTCGCGCTGCCGCGTCCGGTCGACCTCCCGGACGATCGGGTTGTTGTGAATGTCCTGCCTGATGACGTGCTCGAAGCGCTGCCTGCTCATGCCAGCCTCTCGGCGGCGCGCAGCTTCGCGCTGCGCGCCCTCGGATTGAGCCTGATCTCCTCGCGACCGGGCCGCAGGGGCCGCTTCGTGAGCACGCGGACCGCCCCGTCCGGGCCCTGCGCCAACTCCCGCAGCGCCCGCTTCACGATGCGGTCCTCCAGGGAGTGGAAGGTGATGACCGCCAGGCGCGCGCCTGCGCGCAGCCGCCGGCAGACGGCCCGCAGGAACTCGCCCAGCCCCTCGAGCTCCCGGTTGACCCAGATGCGGAGCGCCTGGAAGGTGCGCGTGGCGGGATCGATCCGCTGGCCGCGGCGGCGGGGCGCCGCGCGCCGCACGAGCGCCGCCAGCTGGCCCGTCGACGTCAGGGGCTCGCGCCGGCGGGCCGCCACGATGGCCCGCGCGATGCGCCGCGCATGCCGTTCCTCGCCGTACTCGAAGATGCCGTCCGCCAGCGTCCGCTCGGACGCATCTCGAAGCACGTCCGCGGCCGTCGCACCCGTGGACCGGTCCATGCGCATGTCGAGGGGCTCGTCACGCCGAAAGCTGAAGCCGCGCCCCGCCCCCTCGAGCTGCACCGATGAAACGCCGAGATCGGCGAGCGCGCCGTCGACGAACGCCAGACCGCGGCGCTCGAGCACGCTGTCGAGCTCCCGGTAGTCCGCGTGCACCAGCTCGACGCGCTCCGCCCACGGCGCCAGGGTGGCGGCCGCGAGCGGCAGCACCTCCCCATCCCGATCGCACCCCAGCACCCCGCCGGCGCCGGCCGCGAGCAGCACGCGCGCGTGCCCCCCCGTCCCGACGGTGCAGTCCAGGAACCGGCCGCCGCGACGCGGCTCGAGCAGCGCGACCACCTCGGTCGGCATCACCGGTCGGTGCGCAGGCTGGCCAGGGTCCGGGCCCATCGTCAGATACCAAGCTCCGCGAGCGCGCGGGCGTCCTCGTCGGTGAACGGGTTCTGCTCGAGTCGGGTCAGGAAGCGATCGTGGTTCCAGACCTCGAGGAAGTTGTACTTGCCGAAGACGTCGACCTCGCCCGCCATGCCCGCGGACTCGCGCAACCGGGTGTGCACCGAGACGCGTCCCTGCCTGTCGAGCTCGGCCGGCTGTCCGAAGAAGTTGACGCGGTCGAAGAACCGGTTGCGGGACGGGTGCGACGGCGGAATGCCGGCGGCCCGCTCCTCGATCTCGATCCAGACCGGCATCGGGTAGATGTGCACCGATTCGCCCGTTACGCTGGTCACGAAGAGCGAGTGGCCGTACTTCTCCGCAATCGGCGCCCGAAAGGCTGCCGGGACCTTGAGCCTCCCCTTGTCGTCGATCTTGGCGGAAAAGTTTCCCCGGAGCACCACTTCACTCCACTATGAACCACAGAAATCCACGTCGATGTTAGGGGAGCGGGGCGAGGCTGTCAACAAAAAGCCCGCCGCGGCGTGCTACGATCCGCGTTTACACGTCGTTCCGACACCCTTCGGATGCTGCGCGCAGGCCTCATCGGATTTCCCTCCACCGGCAGGACCACCCTCTTCAACCTGCTGACTCGCGCGGCCGGGGCAGGCTCATCCGCGCGAGCCGGCCGCGGCGAGGCGAACATGGGCGCCGCGGAGGTGCCCGACGCACGCCTCGACCATCTCACGGCGCTGTTCGAGCCGCGCAAGCGGGTTGCCGCCAGCGTCGTGTTCGCGGACATCGCGGGCAGCGCCGGCCCGCGCAGCCTCGTCGATGTCGCCGCGTACCGCGAAGCCCACACGCTGCTGCACGTGGTGCGCGCCTTTCGCGCGGCCGACGTGCCGCATGCCACCGGCGCGGTCGACGCCGCCCGCGACGCCAGGGCGATGGAGGACGAGCTGATCCTGGCGGATCTCGCGGTGGCCGAGCGCCGCCTCGAGCGCATCGAGCGCGACCGGAAGAAGGGCGCCGGCAAGGGGCTCGAGCACGAGGTGCGCAGCCTCGACCGGTGCCGCCGGGCGCTCGAGAACGGAACGCCCATTCGCGCACTGGGTCTCGACCCGGACGCGGACAGGGCGCTGCGCGGCTTCCAGTTCCTGTCGTCCAAGCCGCTGCTGCTGGTGGTCAATCTCGACGAGGCCGACATCGCGGATGCGGAGCGAGCGCTCGAACGGGCGGATCTCGGCGGCATGCTGGCGCATCCCGCCACGCGGGCCGTGCCGGTCTGCGCGAAGATCGAGCTCGAGATTGCCCAGCTCGACGCGGACGATGCGCGTGCCTTCCTCGCCGATCTCGGGTTGCGGGAGACCGGGTTGAAGCGAGTGGTGCGCGCGGCGTACGAGCTGCTCGGCTACATCTCCTTCTTCACCGTCGGCGAGGACGAGTGCCGGGCGTGGTCGATTCCCGGAGGCACCATCGCCATGAACGCCGCCGGCGCGGTGCACACCGACATGCAGCGCGGCTTCATCCGCGCGGAGGTGACCGCCCACGAGGACCTGGTGCGCCGCGGGTCCCTCGCAGCCTGCCGCGAACATGGGGAAACGCGTCTCGAGGGCAAGCAGTACGTCGTGCGGGACGGCGACATCCTCAATTTCCGGTTCGCAAGGTGACTGGTCGATATACTGGGCCGCATGGGGGGGCGCAGGCTCGCGGCGGCGGTGGTGGTGGTGGCGGCGCTTGCCGGCCCCGCCGCGGCCGATGATCTGACGCTCTCGTTCAGCGCCGGCCGCGTGACGGTGGTGGCGGCCGATGTGCCCCTGGTCGCCATCCTCGACGAGTGGACGCGGCTGGGGGACACGCGCTTCGTTGCCGGCGCCGGCCTGCCGGCGCGGGCGGTTTCCGTCCGTCTGGTGGACGTTCCGGAACGCGAGGCGTTGCGGGTGCTGCTGCGAGCGGCCGGCGGCTACATCGCGGAGTCCAGGTCGGCGTCGCAACCCGGCGTTTCGGCGTTCGAGCGCGTGCTGGTGATGACCGGCGGTCGGCGCCGGGCGGCGGCGGGCGGGTTCCCCGCTCGCGCGCCGCGGTCCGCGGCTCCGCTCGTGATGCCCGGCGCAACGGCCGCCGCGCCGGGCGCCGGAGGCGATGCGGACGACGAGGAGGAAGAGGACGATCTCGACGACCTCGATCTGCTCGAGTCGCTCCGGCGACGCTACGAGTCGGCCGCCGCGCCGGGCGACGACATGCGGCCGACCTTCTTCCCGCTGCCCGCCCCGGGGGCCCGGACCGGTCGCGGCCAGCAGATCGCGCCGCAGCCGGGCGTGATCATGCAGCCCGCCGCTCCCGCGCCGCGGCCGCGGCGGCCGGCGGCCCGGCCCCGCCGCCAGTGACAGCCCCTTCCGAACCCACCGCGCCAGCGGTGGCTTCACCGGAGCCTCCCGACGTCGCCCCGCCTTCCGCCGCCCGGCTCGCCAGGTCCGCCGGCGTCGCCGGCGCCGCCACGCTGACCAGCCGCGTGCTCGGTCTGGTGCGCGAGCAGATCCTGGCCTACCTGTTCGGCGCCGGCAACGCGATGGACGCGTTCAACGTCGCGTACCGCGTCCCGAACCTGATGCGCGATCTCTTTGCCGAGGGAGCGATGAGCGCCGCGTTCGTGCCCACGTTCACGCGGCGGCTGGCCCGGCGCGGCCGGGCGGCGGCCTGGCAGGTCGGCAACCAGCTCATCAACGCGCTGATCGTCGTCACCGGCCTGCTCGTGCTGGCCGGGATGGTCTTCGCGCGTCCGCTGACCGAGCTGCTGGCCGGGGACTACGCTGCGGTGCCGGGCAAGCTGGAGCTGACGGTGACGTTGAGCCGCATCGTGCTCCCGTTCCTCACGCTGGTGGCCCTCGCCGCCGTGCTCACGGGGATGTTGAACTCGCTCAACCGCTTCTTCACGCCGGCCGTCTCCCCCGCCATGTTCAACGTCGGCATCATCTTCGGCGCGGTCTGCCTCGTCCCGGCCGCCGCGCACCTGGGCTGGAATCCGATCGTCGGCATTGCCGCCGGCATGCTGCTCGGGGGCGCCGGGCAGATTGCGCTGCAGGTGCCGGCCCTCCTGCGGGAGGGGTATCGCTACCGGCTCGAGCTCGACCCGCGGGACCGCGGTCTGCGCGACATCCTCGCGCTGATCGGTCCCGGCACCCTGGCCGGTGCGGCCGTCCAGATCAACGTGCTGGTCAACACGATCCTCGCCACCGGGGAAGGCACGGGCGCGGTGTCGTGGCTCAACTACGCGTTCCGGCTCATGTACCTCCCGATCGGCCTGTTCGGCGTCTCGATCGCGACCGCGACGCTGCCGGCGGTCTCCCGCTCGGCCGCGCTGAACGAGCCGGACGGCGTCCGCCGGACGGTCTCGAGCGCCCTGCGCATGATGCTCATGCTGGGCGTACCGGCGCTGGTCGGGCTGATCGTGCTCGCCGGGCCCATCGTCGAGCTCGTCTTCGAGCGCGGCAGCTTCGCGGCGGACGACACGCGCGCGACGGCGGCCGCGCTTGCCTTCTACGCCCCGGGGCTGCTGGGGTACTCCGCCGTCCGCATCACCGTGCCGTGCTTCTATGCGCTCGGCAGCAGCCTGACGCCCACCCTGATCAGCGTGGCGTCGGTCGCTCTCAATGTCATCCTCAACGTGATCCTGGTCGAACGCATCGGCTACCGGGGGCTGGCCCTCGGGACCTCGATCGCCGCGCTCGTCAACGCCGGGCTCCTGTGCGGCTTCCTGCGCCGCCGCCTCGGCGGGCTCGATACGCGCCGGCTGCTGGTCGCGTTCGCGAAGATGGCGGTCGCCGCGGCGCTCATGGGTGCCGCCGTGGCGGGCATCCACGCCGCGCTGCTCGAGAGCTGGCCCGGCGCCGGCCTGGCCGCACGGCTGCTGCGGGTGGCCGCGAGCATCGGCGGCGGACTGCTCGTCCTGGCCGGTGGCGCGCGCCTGCTTCGCATCCGGGAGTGGGACGACGCGCTGCGGTACGTCGTCGCCCGGCTCGCTTCGTCCACCGCGCGCGGGGACGGGCCCGCGCGCGGCTGATTCCGACCGCTGCGACCGGTCCCGGTTCCGAAACCCCGCGGCGGCGTGTGGTACGATGCGCCGATCGGCGGGCGCTCCCGGCATGCGGCGCATCTACTACCAGGGAACTGGCGGCTACTCGTTCGGCCCCGGCCTCATGACGCCGGCGGTCAAGTGGCTGATCTGGGCCAACGTCGCCGTGTTCCTGCTCACCTCGCTCGCTCCCGGCGGCGTGCGGTTCCGGCTCAGCGAGCTGCTGGGCCTGACCCCCGCGCTGACGTTGACCGAGCTCCACGTCTGGCAGCCGTTCACGTACCTGTTCATGCACGGCGGCGTCGGCCACATCCTGATCAACATGCTGATCCTGTGGATGTTCGGCGTGCAGCTGGAACGCGTGTGGGGCACCCGCTTCTTCCTGCGGTACTACTTCGTGGCAGGCGTCGGGGCGGCCGTCGTCACGATAATCGTGGCGCTGCTGCCCTTCTCGTTCAGCGCCGCGACGTACGCGACCATCACGATCGGCGCCTCGGGAGCGATCTACGGCCTGTTGATGGCCTTCGCGCTGTACTACCCGGACACCCCGATCCTGATGTTCCTGCTTTTTCCGGTGCCCGCGAAGTACTTCGTGATGATTCTGGGCGCGGTGGCCTTCGTGTCCGCCCCGCGCGGCGGCGGCGTGGCGCACATCACGCATCTCGGCGGGCTGGTGGCGGGCTATCTGTACCTGCGTCGCCTGCGCGGCATGTCCCTGGGCCGCCTCGGCGTGCTGGCCGACCTCCGCTACCGCTACCTGCGCTGGCGGATGAACCGCCTGCGCCGACGATTCGACGTGCACCCGGGCGGACAGGACCGCGACTGGCGCGACCGGATTCACTAGTTCGACTGGCCGGGGGCGAACACGACCAGCTCGAACGTGTCCTCGATCGCCTCGGCCTGATGCCGCAGCCCGGCGGGCACGTGCAGGACCTCGCCTTCCCGCACCGTGATCTCCCGCGTGCCCACGACGCACCGCAGCGCGCCCCGCAGGATGTAGACGAGCTGGTCGGCCGCGTGCGCGTGCACCGGGATCTGCGCGCCCCGCTTGAGATAGGCCTGAATCATGGTCTGCCGCTCGCCGGCGATCACCTTGCAGGAGACCATGGCGGTCACCTTCTCGAGTCGCAGATCGCTCCAGCGGTGGAGGGCCGCGTGCGGCGTCATGGCGTTGTCCAGCTTCTCCGCTCCCGCTTTGCGCCTTGCAATCCGAACGCGATCGGGCTGATATAATTGCAGGTCGTGCGCTCGTTCCGAAGGGCCGCCGTGGCGCCGTCTCTTGACGTCTGCAAGGATTCTGCACCATGAAGGGTTCGTTGGTCACGAACGCGCCGTCGGTCGCGCCGTCGCCGGCCGCCGGCCGCGACGCTCTCTCGCGCGAGCAGTGGCACGGCTTCTACCGGACGATGCTGCTGTCGCGCCGGCTCGACGACAAGGAAATTCAGCTCAAGAACCAGAGCCGGACCTACTTTCAGATCAGCGCCGCGGGACACGAAGCCATTCAGGTCGCCGCGGGCACGGCGCTGCGGGCCGGCCACGACTGGTTCTTCCCCTACTACCGCGACCGGGCGCTCTGTCTGGCGCTCGGCGTGGCGCCGTTCGAGATGCTCATGAGCGCCGTGGGCGCGAGCGACGATCCCTTCTCGGGCGGCCGCCAGATGCCGACGCACTGGTGCTCCCCGCGACTCCACATCGTGTCGCCTTCGAGCGCCTGTGCGACCCAGTGCCTCCATGCGGTGGGCGCCGCGGAAGCCGGCGAGATCGCGCGGCACGTGCCGGGGCTGGCCGAGACCGTCGCCGGACACGGCGACGAGGTCATCTTCGTCGCGCTGGGGGACGGGTCGACCAGCGAGGGAGAGTTCTGGGAATCGCTCAACACCGCGTGCACGCGGGGGCTGCCCGTCGTGTATCTGGTCGAGGACAACGGCTACGCGATCTCGGTGCCGGTGGAGGCCCAGACGCCGGGCGGCGACGTCTCGCATCTGGTCGAGTCGTTTCCGGGCCTGAAGGTGATTCGCGTCGACGGCACCGACGCGGCGGCGAGCCTCGGGGCGATGCGGGACGCCGTCGGGTACGCGCGCGCGCGCTCGGGCCCGGCGCTCGTCCGGGCGAGCGTCACACGTCCGTACTCGCACTCGATGTCGGACGACGAGCGGGCCTACAAGAGCCAGGCGGAACGTGAGGACGAGGCCGCGCGCGATCCGCTGAAGCTGTGCGCCGCGTACCTCCGGGAGCAGTCGCTGGCCACCCGCGAGGAGCTCGCGGCGATGGCCGCCGACGTCGACCGGGAGCTGCAGGAGGCCGCCGACCGGGCGCTCGCGGCGGCCGCGCCCGACCCGGGCACCGCGACCCGCTACCTGTATTCGCCTACGGTCGATCCGGCGTCGGCGGACTTCGAGGCCGCACCCCGGCCGGCCGGCGCGCCGGACACGATGGTCGCGGCCATCAACCGCACGCTGCGGGACGAGATGGAGCGGGACCGGCGCATCGTGGTGTTCGGCGAGGACGTGGCGGACGTCAGCCGTTCCGAGCTCCTGGCCGAGCTGGCGGGCAAGGGGGGCGTGTTCAAGGCCACGCTCGGGCTGCAGCGCGCGTTCGGCGACCTGCGGGTCTTCAACTCGCCGCTCGCCGAGGCGAACATCGTCGGACGCGCGATCGGCATGGCCATCCGCGGGCTGAAGCCGGTGGTCGAGATCCAGTTCTTCGACTACATCTGGCCCGCCATGATGCAGATTCGCGACGAGCTGACCATGCTGCGGTACCGTTCGAACAACGCGTTCGCCTGTCCCCTGGTGATCCGCGCCCCGATCGGCGGCTACCTGCGCGGCGGCGCCCTGTACCACTCGCAGTCCGGCGAGAGCATCTTCGCGCACTGCCCGGGGTTGCGGGTCGTCTTTCCGTCGACCGCCGCCGACGCCGCCGGCCTGCTGCGCACCGCCATCCGCTGCGACGACCCGGTGCTGTTCCTCGAGCACAAGCATCTGTACCGGCAGACGTACAACAAGGAGCCCTACCCGGGTCCGGACTACGTGCTGCCGTTCGGCCGCTCCGTCGTCCGGCGCGAGGGCGCCGACGTCACGGTCGTCACCTGGGGGGCCCTCGTGCAGCGCACCCTGCTGGCAGCCGAGCAGGTCCGGCAGGAGGGCATCGATGTCCGCGTGCTCGATCTGCGCACCATCGCCCCCTGCGACTGGGAGGGCGTCGCCCGGGCGGTGCGCGCGACCAATCGCGTCGTGATCGCCCACGAGGATCAACTGACGTGCGGCTTCGGGGCCGAGCTGGCGGCGCGCATCGGGGGCGAGCTGTTCGAGCACCTCGACGCGCCGGTCAAGCGGGTCGGCGCCCTCGACTGCCCGGTCGCCTACCATCCGGTTCTCGAAGAGGAAATCCTGCCGCAGGCGTCGGACATCCTGCGGGCGATTCGCGAGACCGCCCGCTTCTGAGGATTAGATGGGGCTGCGCCCCAAACCCCCGGCGTCCGCTTGCGGGGACCCCTGCGCCCCGCGCCGCTCCCGCCGAGGCGCGCTGTGCGCGCCTTGGGGGCCGATTACGGGGCGTGGTGCGTCGATGTGCGGCCTGGTCCTGGCGCTCGTGCTGGCCGCGGGCGCGGCGGAGGCGCAATGGTCGCGGCCGGTCGAGGAGCTCCGCTCGGCCGGCGGCCTGGCGCCGCACGTGGTCGGGCAGTTCCGCGCCCCGGCCGGATTCCGGCAGGCCTCGAACGGCGACTACTACGTCTTCGACCGCCGCTCGCACAGCGTGTCCCGGATCGACGCTTCCGGCGCGGCGACGCAGATCGTCCGGATCGGACCCGAGGACGGCCGCCTGCTGGGGGCGAGCGCCTTCCACATGGCGCCGGACGGTCGATTCGTGGTGGCCGACGCGCCGGAGGGCCGGGAGCGCGTGCAGATCTTCGAGTCCGACGGGACCCGCATCGGCGGCTTCCGCCTGCCGGGCCGGGCAGCGCCCCGCATCACGCTGGGCGACCTCGTGCTGACCGGCATCGCCTCGCTGCAGTTCACGGGGCGCGCCATCGTCATGAGCCAGCCGGAGCTGGGCGGCCTCATGACCGAGTTCAGCCTCGCCGGACACCCGTTTCGCACGTTCGGCGTCTTCCGGCGCACCGGTCACGAGACCGACCGGGATGTGCACCTCGCGCTCAACAGCGGCCTGCCGCTCGTGAACCCGCAGGGCGGCTACTACTTCGTCTTCCAGGCCGGCGTGCCGGTCTTTCGCAAGTACGACGCGAACGGCCAGCTCGTATTCGAGCGCCACATCGAGGGCCGCGAGCTCGACGGCCTGCTGGCTGCCCTGCCCACCACCTGGGCGCGCCGGCCGCTCGGCCGCGGCCGGACCGTGCCCATCGTCCCGCCGACCGTCCGCACGGCGGCCGTCGATCCGGACGGCCACCTGTGGATCGCGCTGACCGTCCCGTACGTCTACGTCTACGATGCCGACGGCGAGAAGGTGCGCACCCTCAGGCTCCGCGCCGCGGGCGTCGTGGAGCCGACCAGCCTCGCGTTCGCCGGCCGCAGCCGCCTGCTCGTCACCCCCGGCTGCTACGAGTTCATGGTGCGGTAGCTTCCTTCAGACGGGGCTGCGCCCCGAAACCCCCGGCGTCCACTTGCGGGGACCCCATAGCCCCGCGCCGCTCCCGCCGGCGAACTCCGCCCTGAACACCGTCACCGCCTGCCCCAGCAGCAGCACCCGGTCGCCGCCGACCCGCACGCGCACCACGCCGCCACGCGGCGAGGCCTGATAGGCGGTGAGATCGTCGCGGCCCGTCTGCCGCGACCAGTACGGGCCCAGGCAGCAGTGCGCCGAGCCGGTGACCGGATCCTCGTCCACGCCCGACGCCGGCGCAAAGAAGCGCGAGACGAAATCGAAGCCGGGCGTGGAGGCCCGCGCCGTGACGATCACGCCGCGCGTGTCGACCGCCCGCAGGCGGTGCAGGTTGGGGCGCAGTCCGCGCACCGCGGCCTCGGACTCGAGCTCGACCAGGTAGTCGAACCGGCCGCGCCCCAGATAGCGGGGCTCCACGTCGAGCGCCGCGAGCAGCCCGCGGGGCGGCGCCGCCGGACGGGCCGGGTCGGCCGGGAAATCGAGCTGGATCCAGTCGTCGCAACGGCGCGCCGTCAGCAATCCGGACCGCGTGTGGAACCGGAGCTCGCCCGGGGGGCCTGCCAGCCCCTGCTCCCATAGCACGTGCGCGGCCGCCAGCGTCGCATGCCCGCACAGGTCCACCTCCACGGCCGGCGTGAACCAGCGGAGATCGAACGCCCCGTCCGGCCGCCGCCGGAGGAACGCCGTCTCCGACAGGTTCATCTCGCCCGCCACGGACTGCATCCAGACGGCGTCCCGCGGCTCCTCCAGCAGGCAGACCGCGGCCGGGTTGCCGCTGAACAGCGTGGCCGCGAACGCGTCGACCTGCGTGATGATCATTGGCGGAGTATACGCCTCGCCCCCCGCCTCGACCGCCCCGGCAAACCCCCGACGGAAACAGGGGCCCGGTGCCGCCGGTTGCCGGCCTGCGGGCGCGTTTGCTATCATGGGTCGTTTTGTTCCGCCTCGGGAGACGCTGCCGTGTCCAGGCGCTTTGGATTGTGGCGCCGGAGCGGCCATGAGCGACCTGCTCCGGGCCTGAGTCTCACATGCCCGACGAGCGAGACCCGTTGCTGGCGCGCTCCCTGCAGCAGTTGCAAGACAACATCCGCAGGGCGGGACCGGCAGCGACGGCCAGCTACTCGCTGATCGGTGCGATTCTCCTGCTCGGCGGCGCGGGGCATCTGCTCGACCGCTGGCAGCAGACGGAGCCGTGGGGGCTGCTCGGCGGGCTGCTGCTCGGGCTGCTCGTCGGCTTCTACGAGCTGGCGAAGGCGGTCCTGAAGTCGTGACCGATGCGGGGCCTGTGGGTTGCGGTCGCACTCGTCTCCGGCGGCGGCGCGGTCGCCGCGGCGCTGGCGCCCGGCGCGGCGCTCGAGGTGCTGCTGGGCATGGCCGGCCCGATCGTCGTCGGCGTCGGCTCGCTGGTGTTGATGGACCGCACGTACAAGCGGAATCCGGAACGGCTGACACGCCTGATGGTGCGCGCGTTCCTGGGTAAGCTGGTGGTGTTCGGCCTGTACATGGCCGCGGCCGTGGGCCTGCTCGCGCTCGATGCGATCTGGTTCGCGGGGAGCTTCACCGCCGCGTTCGTGGTGCTGCATCTCGCCGAGGCGCTGCACCTGCAACGGTTGTTCACGGGCTGAAGTCGCGCGCCATCCGAATCGACGGACTCCACACACGCTGCATTCAACCTGCTTCGAAGCCATGCCGCAACCGCACCAGGCCGAACCGACCGAGCACGCAACGGACCACGCCGTCGATTACGCGGCCGAGCACGGCGAAGGTGGATTCGACGCCGGCCAGGTGATCATCGACCACGTCACGAACAGCTCGCCCGACCACCCGATCCTGCACCTGCCGGCGGTCTTCGGCATCGACTTCTCGATATCGAAGCACGTCTTCATGCTGCTGCTGGTCGCCACGGCGGTCTTCCTGCTGATCACGACGACGGTCCGGCGCTATCTGCAGCAGGAGCGGCTGGTTCCCGACGGCTTCATGAACGCCCTGGAGTTCGTCGTCGAGTTCATCCGGGACTCGATCGTCCTCCCCAACGTGGGCGCGAAGTACGTCAGGACGTGGGCGCCGCTGGTCCTGACCTTCTTCTTCTTCATCCTGAGCGCGAACGTGATCGGCCTGATTCCGATCTTCGAGGTGCTCGGTCTGATCGACCACACGGTGCTGCACACGGGCGAGCACTCGCTCGTCAAGAACATCATTCACGGCGGGACGACCGCCACGGCCAACTTCAACGTCACGGCCGCGCTCGCCACGATCACGTTCTTCGCGATCATCATCGCCGGCACGCTGGCCCACGGCTTCATCCAGCACTGGAAGAACCTGGTGCCCCACGGCCTGGCCTGGCCGGTCTACATCCTGCTGATCCCGATCGAGATCATGGGCATGTTCGTCAAGCCGTTCGCCCTGACGATGCGGCTGGCGGCCAACATGACCGGCGGCCACATCGCGATTCTCGCCATTCTCTCGTTCGTGTTCCTGTTCGCCCAGGCGTTCGGCAGCAACCTGGCCGGCATCGGCGTCGGATTGTTCGTCTCCGTCCCGCTGGCCGTCGGCATCAACGGTCTCGAGATCATCGTCGTCCTCGTTCAGGCGTACGTCTTCACGCTCCTGTCGGCCGTGTTCATCGGCATGGCCATCAACGTGCACCACTAGACCAACCCGCAAGACGGAGGTTATCTGCATGGAAAATCTGCACTACTTCGGCGCCGCCATTGGGCTCGGACTGGTCGTCATCGGCGCGGGACTGGGCATCGGCCGGTTCGCCGCGGCTGCCGCCGAGGGCATCGCCCGCCAGCCGAACGCGGCCGCCCAGATCACGGGCGCCATCAACCTGCCGCTGTTTCTGCTCGAAGGCGTGGCAATCCTGGCCGAGGTCTTCATCTTCCTCATCCTGATCCTCGTGTAGGAACGAAGCACCATGGACAACGCGCTCGTCCAACCCGACCCCGGGCTGTTCGTCTGGACCATCCTCGTCTTCCTGGTCCTGCTGTATCTGCTGAGGCGGTACGCCTGGGGGCCGCTGCTGGCGGCCCTCGACGAGCGGCAGGCCGGCATCCGCAAGTCGCTCGACGACGCGGACCGGGCACGGAAGGAGCTCGAGCAGGTCCAGCGGGAGTCGGAAGCGATCATCGGCAAGGCGCGCGGCGAGGCCGACGCCATCGTCTCGGAGGCGCGCTCGGACTCGGCGAAGCTCCGTGAGGATCTGCGCCGGCAGGCGCAGCAGGAGGCGCAGTCGATCGTCGAGAATGCCGAGCGTCAGATCCAGCAGGAACGCGACCGCGCGCTGGCCCAGATCCGCCGCGAGGCGGTCGACGTGTCAATCATGATCGCCTCGAAGCTGATCCGCCGCAATCTCTCCCCGGCCGACAACCAGGCGCTCATCGACGACGCGCTGAAGCAGATCCAGCCACCCGCCCAGGGTTGATGCGCCCCGCTGCAGAGCGGCCGGCGCGAGGCGCCCCGGCGACAGCGGGACGTCGCGCCCGCGCCGCAAGGCGCGCACAGCGCGCCTCGGCGGGAGCGGCGCGGGGCTATGGGGCCCCGCGAGTGGACGCCGGGGGTTCGGGGCGCAGCCCCGTCTGATTGAAGCCGGGAGCGGCGCGGGGCTATGGGGCCCCGCAAGCGGACGCCGGGGGTTCGGGGCGCAGCCCCGTCTAGTTTTAGTTGAAGCCGAGCATCGCCGACGCGGCGCCCGACCCGAACAACGCGGCCGCGTTCTGGGCCTGGTCGAACAGCCACTGGGGATAGATGCCGAAGAGGATCGTGCCGGCCACACCGACGGCCAGAGCGGTCGCCAGGGCCGGACCGAGGGTGATCTCGGAGCCGGTCGTCTCCTCCCGGAAGAACATGAACACCACCACGCGGAGATAGTAGTAGAGCGAGATGGCGCTGTTCACCACGCCGACCACGGCGAGCCAGATGAATCCCTGGTCGACCGCGGCGCCGAAGATCCACACCTTGCCCATGAAGCCGGCGGTTGGCGGGATGCCCCCCAGCGACAACATGAACAGCAGCATCGCGACGGCCGCGATCGGGCTGCGCGCGAACAGGCCGCTCATGTCCTTGAGCTCGTCGCCGACCACGTCGCGACGCCGCAGCATCGTGATGACCGCGAACGCGCCCAGTTGCATGAACAGGTAGACCCAGAGGTAGACCAGCGCCGCGACGACGCCGCGCTCGGTGGCCGCCACCACGCCGATCAGCACGTAGCCGGCGTGCGCAATCGACGAGTAGGCGAGCATCCGCTTCATGTTGCTCTGCGTGATCGCGGCGATGTTGCCGACCGTCATCGTCACGACGGCGAGGAAGGCGAACACCACCTGCCAGTCGGGGGTCAGCGGCCCCAGCCCCTCGATGAAGATGCGCAGCAGCATCGCGAACGAGGCCGCCTTCGAGCCGACCGACAGGAACGCGGTCACCGGCGTCGGCGCACCTTCGTACACGTCCGGCGCCCACATGTGGAACGGCACGGCCGCGATCTTGAACCCCATGCCGGCCGCCAGGAGAATCATCCCCAGGCTCAGCACGAGGCCGTGGTCCTGCGCTGCCAGCGCCACGGCGATCTCGTCCAGCCGGGTCGATCCGGCCACGCCGTAGACGATCGACATCCCGTACAGCAGGATGCCCAGCGAGAACGCGCCGAGCAGGAAGTACTTGACGGCCGCCTCGTTCGACCGGTGGCTCGGCTTCAGGTAGCCGACCAGGATGTAGAACGCGACGGCCATCGTCTCCAGGCCGATGAACAGCGTGATGAGGTCGATGCCGCTCGCCATGAACATCATCCCGAGCGTCGCGCACAGGATGAGGAAGCAGTACTCGCCGGCCCGCATCCCTTCCACGCGCAGGTACGGCGCCGACATCATGAGCGTCAGGGCGGCCGACACGAGGAAGAGCAGCTTGAAGAGCAGGGCGAAGCCGTCGATCGCCAGCAGCCCCCGGGACACGACCACATCGACCCCGGCAAACGACAGCAGCACCAGGGCGCTGACGGCCAGGGTGCCCAGCGAGAGACCGAACAGCAGGTCGTCCCGCCGGGGCACGATGACGCTGACGAGCAGCAGCAGCAGCGCCCCGGCCGTGAGGATCAGCTCGGGCAGGAGGTAGTAGAAGTCGCTGGGCGAGAAACCGAGTGCCGCCATCTACCTGGTGCCTCCACGAACCGGCGCCTGCGCGCCGGCGGCGCCCGACGGCGCCTCGCGCTCGCCGGCTTGCGCGCCGGCCGCCGCCAGCCGCGGCGTGTAGTCGCTGCTGACGCGCGTCATCACGTTGTCCACCGACGTTTCCAGGCGATCGAGGAACGGCTTGGGGTACAGCCCGATCCAGACGGCCAGGATGAGCAGCGGCACGAACGTCCAGATCTCGCGCATGCTGAGATCGGGCAGCCCCTCGTTCTTCGGATTGGTCACGTTGCCGAACATCGTCCGCTGGTACAGCCAGAGCATGTAGGCCGCGCCGAGCACGATGCCGCTCGCGGCCACGAACGCCCAGAACTTGCTGACCACGAAGATGCCCTGCAGGATCAGGACCTCGCCGATGAAGCCGTTCAGCGTCGGCAGCCCGATCGATGACATCGTCATCACCAGGAAGATCGCCGCGTAGACCGGCATCACCTTCGACAGCCCCCCGTACTCCGCGATCTCGCGCGTATGGCGGCGCTCGTAGACGATGCCCACGATCAGGAAGAGGGCGCCGGTGGAGATGCCGTGGTTGAGCTGCTGCACGATGCTGCCGGTGATCCCGACCGGCGTCAGGGCGAACATGCCGAGCATCACCATGCCCATGTGGCTGACGCTCGAGTAGGCCACGAGCCGCTTCCAGTCCGTCTGCGCCATCGCGACCAGCGCGCCGTAGATGATGCCGATGATCGACAGGCCGACCACCAGCGGCACGAACGCCGCGGTGGCCTCCGGCAGGATCGGCAGGCTGAAGCGGATGAACCCGTACGTGCCCATCTTCAGCAGCACGGCCGCCAGAATGACCGAACCCGCCGTGGGCGCGTCCGTGTGGGCGTCCGGCAGCCAGGTGTGGAACGGGAACATCGGGACCTTGACCGCGAACCCGAGGAAGAAGGCGAGGAAGATCCACCACTGCAGGTCGAACGGGACGTTGAGCTGGTGGAACTGCGTGATGTCGAAGGTGTACACCCCGGTCACGCTGTAGCTGTAGAAGTAGACCGCCAGAATCCCCAGCAGCATCACGACGCTGCCCACGAGCGTGAACAGGAAGAACTTGATGGCCGAATAGAGGCGGTTGTCGCTGCCCCAGATGCCGATCAGGAAGTACATCGGCACCAGCATCACTTCCCAGAACAGGAAGAACAGCAGGAAGTCGAGCGCCATGAACGCCCCGAGCATCCCTGTCTGCAGCGCCAGCAGGAAGACGTAGTACTCCTTCACCCGGACGGTGACGGCCGTCCACGACGACAGCACCGCGATGACGCCCATCAGCGTCGTCAGCAGGATCAGCAGCGCGCTGAAGCCGTCCACGCCCAGGAAGTACTCGGCCCCGATCGAGGGAATCCAGGCGAGGCGCTCGACGAACTGCCAGCCGGCATCCTGCGTGTCGTACCAGAACCACAGCGGCAGCGAGACGAGGAAGCCGGCCCCGACGGTGGCGTTGGCGATCCAGCGGATCCGGTCCTCCTGCCGCCGGTCCGTCAGCAGCAGGAGCACCACGCCGACGAGCGGGGTGAAGAGAATCAGTGACAGCAAGGGGAATCCGGCGGCGTTGCTCATGGTCTTGAATGCGGGTCAGCGCCCGATGAGGAACCAGGTCACGAACGCGAACACGCCAACCAGCGTGGCGAACGCATAGTTCTGGATGAGGCCGGTCTGGACCCGGCGGAAGCCGTAGCTGCCCTCCTGGCAGACCCAGCCGACCAGGTTGACGAGCCCGTCGACCACGTGCTTGTCGAGCACGTGGGAGATCCGCGACGAGGCGACGGTGGTCCAGCCCGTGCCGTTCACCGCGCCGTCGACCACCCGGGCGTCGAACCCCCACAGACCGCGCGCGCCGGACATCGTGCTGCGCACGACCGTGGCGTCGTACAGCTCGTCGACGTAGTACTTGTTGGTCAGCACGCGGTGCGGACCGGCGTAGCGCTCCGCCCACTCGCCGGCGGTCTCCGGCCGCTGGATGTAGTTGCGGTACGCGAGGAAGATGCCGAGGCCGGCAATCAGCACCGAGATGGCCATCAGGCCGAGCTCGGCCGCGTGCGAGAGGTGGGCGGCCTCGCCGTGCGCCCCTTCCCCGCCGTGCGCGCCCGCGCCGGCATGGGCCACGAAGCTCGGCTCGAGGAAGTGCTCGATGGCGTTGCTGCCGCCCAGCGCCGCGGGCACGCCGACGTAGCCGGCCAGCACGGCGCCGACCGCCAGGACGATGAGCGGCACGGTCATCAGCCGCGGCGACTCGTGCGGGCCGTGCCAGGCGTGATGGCCGCCGTCGTCTTCGTGGTGCTCGCCGTGGCCGTCGTCCCAGGCCGGCCCGCGGTAGTCCTGGAAGAACGTCATGAAGATCAGGCGGAACATGTAGAAGGCGGTCATGCCGGCCGCCACGACGGCCAGCATCCAGAACAGCCGGTTGTGCAGGAACGTGCGGTACAGGATCTCGTCCTTGCTGAAGAAGCCGGACAGCAGCGGGACCCCCGCGATCGCCAGCGCGCCGATGCCCATGGTGGCGTACGTGACGGGCATGTACTGCCTGAGCCCGCCCATCCGCCGCATGTCCTGCTCCTCGTTCATGGCGTGGATGACCGATCCGCTGCCGAGGAAGAGCAGCGCCTTGAAGAAGGCGTGGGTCATCAGGTGGAACGCGCCGGCGGCGAAGGCGCCGACGCCGGTCGCCAGGAACATGTAGCCGAGCTGCGACACGGTGGAGTAGGCGAGCACCCGCTTGATGTCGGTCTGCACCAGCCCGATCGTCGCGGCCATGATCGCCGTGGCCAGGCCGACGACGGCGACGATCTCCATCACCAGCGGCGCGTGCGAGAACAGGACGGCGTTGCGCCCGACCATGTAGACGCCGGCCGTGACCATGGTGGCCGCGTGAATCAGCGCGGACACCGGCGTGGGGCCCTCCATGGCGTCGGGCAGCCAGACGTAGAGCGGGATCTGCGCGCTCTTGCCGACGGCGCCCACGAAGAGCAGCAGGCAGATCAGCGACAGCACCCCCATGGCGGCCGCCTCGACGGGCATCTCGGCGGCCATCTCCGCCACCGCATGGAAGTCGAGCGTGCCGAAGGTGAAGAAGACCAGGAAGATGCCGAGAATGAAGCCCCAGTCGCCGATGCGGTTGACGATGAACGCCTTCTTGCCGGCGTCCGACGCGCTCTGCTTGTGGTACCAGAACCCGATCAGCAGGTACGAGCAGAGGCCGACGCCCTCCCAGCCGACGAACATGACCAGGAAGGTGCTGCCGAGCACGAGCAGCAGCATGAAGAAGCAGAACAGGTTGAGATAGCAGAAGAACCGCGCGTAGGCCGGGCGCGGCTCGTGGTCCATGTAGGCCACCGAGTACACGTGGATGAGGAGCCCGATGCCGGTGACGACCAGGATCATCATCCCGGACAGCGGATCGAGCGTGAACGCCCAGGGCACCTCGAACGAGCCGATGCCGCCGGCCGTCTCGAGCGGAATGGGCGGAATCCAGTCGGCCACGGTCACCTGGTGGAAGCGCTCGTCGCCCGGCAGGCCGAGGAGCTGCGCGAACGCCGCCACCGACAGCAGCAGCGACGCCGCCATCGTGCCGCAGGCCACGTAGGCGGCCGTGCGCTTGTCGAAGTACTTGATGCCGAGCAGCCCGTTGAGGGCGGCCCCGAGGCCGGGCAGTACCGGAATGAGCCAGATCAAGTCCATTGCGTTCAGCCGTTCGCGGTCACCATCGCATCAAGCTCATCTCGTCGATGTTCACGGTCTCCTTGTTGCGGTAGAAGGCGATGATGATGCCGAGCCCCACCGCGGCCTCGGCGGCCGCGACCGCGATCACGAAGACGACGAACACCTGCCCCACCAGGTTCTGGAGCTGATTCGAGAGCGCGACCAGATTGATGTTGACCGCGTTGAGGATCAGCTCGATCGACATGAAGATGATGATGATGTTGCGTCGCACGAGCACGCCGATCACGCCGATGACGAAGAGCGCGGCCGACAGGGCGGTGTAGTGCAGCGGTGTGATTTCGAGCACCTTCGGATACCTACAGGTTCTTCTTCGCGAGCACGATGGCGCCGATCATCGCGACCAGCAGCAGCATCGACGCCACCTCGAACGGGATGAGGTACTCGGTGTAGAGCACCCAGCCCACCTGCTCGGTGTTGTACAGCGGGTCGCTGAAGCGCTCGGGCACCCCGGCGGCCTGCCCGCCGACGGGCGCGTCCCCGCCCGCGCCGCCGGCGACCACGATGCCGATCACCTCGAGCAGCACCGCGCCCGCCAGCACGGCGCCCGTCACGCTCAGCCGCCGCGTGTCGGCGTGCTGCTCCGGCGCCCGCTTGAGGCTCACCAGCATCACGACGAACAGGTACAGGACGACTATCCCCCCGGCGTACACCAGCACCTGAATGACCGCCACGAACTGGGCGCTGAGCGTCACGTAGAGGATGGCGACCAGCAGAAAGTTGACCACGAGGAACAACACGCTGTGCACGGCGCTGCGGGCGGAGATGACGAGAATCCCCAACCCCAGGATCAGAACCGCCAGCGTGTAGAACACGGCCGCTTCAAGCATCGGCTGATGACGTCCTCCGCGTTACACCAGGACCTTCACGATCCCGGTGATGACCAGGTTCCCGATGGCAATCGGGATCAGGACCTTCCATCCCAGCCGCATGAGCTGGTCGTAGCGGTAGCGCGGCAACGTGGCCCGGATCCAGATGAACACGTACAGGAACAGGAAGATCTTGCCGACGAGCCAGACCCAGGGGGGAATCAGATCGAGGAACGCCAGCGCCTCCACGTTGGGGAACGGACGCATCCATCCGCCCAGGAACATGATGGAGACGATGGCCGAGATCACGATGATGTTGGCGTACTCCGCCAGGAAGAACAGCGCGAACCGCATCCCGCTGTACTCGGTGTGAAAGCCGCCGGTCAGCTCCGTCTCGGCCTCCGGCAGGTCGAAGGGCACCCGGTTGGTCTCCGCGAGGCCGCCGATGAACATCAGCACGAACGCCACGGGCTGGATGAACCCGAACCAGACGCCCGCTTCGCGCTGGGCCTCGACGATGCCGATGAGGCTCAACGTGCCCGACGTGAGGATGACGCTCACCAGCGTCATCGTGACGGCAATCTCGTAGCTGATGAGCTGGGCCGAGGCGCGCAGGCTGGCCAGCAGCGGGTACTTGCTGTTCGAGGACCAGCCGCCGAGGATGATGCCGTAGACCCCGATCGACGTGACCGCGACGATGAACAGCAGCCCGACGTTGATGTCGGCCACGTAGTAGAGCGGGTCGGGACCGAACGGCACGACCGAGAACACGACCAGCGCCGGCACGAGGCTCATGATGGGCGCGATCGTGAAGACCCACTTGTCCGCGGCGACGGGCGTGATGTCTTCCTTCAGGATGAGCTTGATCGGGTCGACGATCGCCTGCAGGATGCCGTGCGGGCCGACCCGCATCGGACCGAGCCGCGCCTGCGCCCAGGCCATCACCTTGCGCTCCATCAGGATCATGAAGGTGACCGCCACGAGCACCGCGTTCAGCAGCACGGCGATCTGCAGCAGCGGAATGACGAACGTTTCCAGCATGAGCTATCGGTCCACCTCGCCGAGCACGATGTCGATCGTCCCGATCAACGCCACCACGTCGGCCACCAGATGCCCTTTCACCAGCCTGCGCAAGCCCTGCAGGTTGCAGAACGACGGCGGCCGCACCCGGAAGCGATACGGGTTCGTCGAGCGGCCGTCGCTGACGATGAAGTAGCCGATCTCGCCCTTCGGCGACTCGATGGCATGGTAGGTCTCGCCGGCCGGCGGCTTGATCAGCCGCGGGACCTTGCCCATGACCGGCCCCTCCGGCAGCCCCTCGAGGGCCTGCCGGATGATGCGGATCGACTGCTTGAACTCCTCCAGCCGGATCAGGTAGCGGTCGTACGTGTCGCCGCGCGTCCCGAGCGGGATGTCGAAGTCGAACTCCTCGTACGCCGCGTTCGGCTCGTCCTTGCGCACGTCGCGCGACACGCCGGAGCCGCGCAGCGGCGGGCCGCACAGCCCCAGCGCCGTCGCCTCCGCGCCCGAGATGACGCCGATGTCGCGGGTGCGGCCGACCCAGATCCGGTTGTTGGTCAGCAGCTCCTCGTACTCGTCGAGCTTGGGCTCCATCAGGTCGCAGAACGCGCTGACCTTCCTGTCCCAGCCCGTCGGAATGTCCAGCGGCAGGCCGCCGATCCGCATCGAGTTGTAGGTCAGGCGCGCGCCGCAGTACTCCTCGAACAGGTCCAGCACGTGCTCGCGCTCGCGGAACGAATAGAGGAGCACCGTCATCGCGCCGATGTCCATCGCGTGCGTCCCCAGCCACAGGCAGTGGCTGGCGATGCGCTGCAGCTCGGCCAGGATCGTGCGGATGTAGCGCGCGCGGCGCGGGACCTCGACCTGCATCAGCTTCTCGACCGTCTCGACGTAGCCGAGATTGCTGGTCGCCGCCGCCACGTAGTCCATGCGGTCGGTCAGCAGAATGATCTGCGTCCAGTCCCGGTTCTCGCAGAGCTTCTCCACCCCGCGGTGGATGTAGCCGATCACGCAGTCGGCGTCGACGACGCGCTCGCCGTCGAGACGCAGCACCACCCGCAGCACGCCGTGCGTGCTGGGGTGCTGCGGCCCCATGTTCAGGACGAGCTCGTCGGTGTCGAACGCCTGGCCGACACGCCGTGGCGCCTCAATGGTCATCGTCGCCCCACACGCTACTCGATCTCCGCCTCGTCCGGCAGGTTCCACAGGCGCAGCCAATCCTGCGGGTTCTCCATCAGGAACTCGCCCGGGCCCTCCAGCGGGTAGTCCTTGCGCTGGGGGTGGCCCTGCCACTCGTCCGGCATCAGGATGCGGCGCAGGTCCGGATGGTCGACGATGTTCACGCCGAACTGGTCGTACACCTCGCGCTCGAGCCAGTTCGCCCCGGGCCAGAGCCCGGTGACGGACGGCACCGGCTCGCCCTCGGCCGCGCGCACCTTGACGCGCAGCCGGTGCCGCAGGCGGGTCGAGTAGAAGCAGTAGATGACGTCGAACCGCTGCTGCCGGGGCGGCCAGTCGGTCGCGGTGACGTCGGAGCAGTAGTCGAAGTCGGTCGCCGCGTCGGTGCGCAGGAAGCGCGCGACGTCCAGCAGCCGGTCGGCCGGCACGATGACCGACCAGTCGCCGACCCAGTACGTCACCTGCGTGACCGCCCCGGGCACGCCGGCCTGCAGGGCCTGCACCGCGCCGGGAACTTCGAGATCGGCGGGGGGCTCGGGATCGGCCGGTCCCCTGGGCGGCTCCGGCGGCGCCTTCGGCGCGGGCTTCGGCCGCGGCCGGGCGGCGGCCTTCGCGGGGGCCGCAGGCTTCGGCGCCGCAGCCTTCTTCGGCGCCGGCGGCGGCGTGGCCGGTGCGTCGGACTTGTCCGACGTGAGGCCCGGCGGGTCAGCGTTGCGTTTCGTCTCGTCCGCCATCACGTCCAATCCAGGGCGCCCTTGCGCCAGGCGTACACGTAGCCCACCACCAGGATGAACAGGAAGACCAGCATCTCGATGAGGCCGAAGAGCGCCAGCTCGTCCATGATCACCGCCCACGGGAACATGAACACGGTCTCGACGTCGAAGATGACGAACAGCATGGCCACGAGGTAGTAGCGCACGCTGTAGCGGTCGCGGGCGTCGGTGAGCGGCTCGATGCCGCACTCGTACGGCTGCAGCTTCACCCGGTTGTAACGGCGCGGATGCACCAGACCGGCCACCATCAACGTGAAGATCGCGAAGCCGAGCGCGACCAGGATGAACAGAAAAACCGGGATATATGCGTCCAGCATGGCTACTGTGGGATCGACAGGCCCCGCCCGGTCGCTCCCGCCCGAAGGGACATCGATCGCAACCTTCCTCGCCGTGGCCTCGCCTGGCTCGCCGGAGAAACCCAGCCCGCGCCATGCAGGCTGACATGACGGATGGCGTGAAATGCGGACCGAAAACCGCGCTGTTTATAGCATGCGCCCAAGGGGGTGTCAAGGCAGCCGCCGGCCGGCCGCGGCCGTGAACGGTGCTCGCAACTTCAATATTTGCAACGGGTTTCAGCCTTGACCGGGTTCGCGGCCCGGGCCTATACTCCGGGAGGTAAGACTATGCTGGATACGCGTGCAGCGGCGGTCGTCTGTGCGGCCCTCGCGGTTCTGCTCGCCGCCACCGGCACGAGCAACGCGCAGCGCGCCGAGCGCAGCCTGCTGGTCAGCGCGGTGGACGGCGACGGCGCGCCCCTGCCGGGCCTGCAGGCGCGGGATTTCGAGGTTCGCGAGGACGGCGTGGCACGCGAGGTGCTGCGGGCGGCGCGCGACACGCGGCCGCGGCAGATCGCGCTGCTGGTCGACACCAGCGAGGCGGCGCTCGGCGCCGTCGCCAACTTCCGCAACGGCCTCGATGCCTTCGTCGACGCGCTCCATCGCGAGAGCGAGATCGCGATCATCAGCTTCGGCGGGCGGCCGCGGATCCTCGTGCCGTCCACGCGCGAGCTCGGCCGCCTCCGGGAGGGCGTCGCGGGCGTCTTCGCCTACTCGCGGACCGCGGCCTACCTGCTGGACGCCATGTCGGAAACGACCCGGGGCTTCGTCAGGCGCGGCGCGGCGCGGCCCGTCATGGTCGTGCTCGCCACCGAGGGACTCGACCACAGCCATGTCGATTCGACGACGGTGATCCGCGACATCGAGGAAGCGGGGGTGACCGTGCACGCGGCCGTGCTCACCGAGCGCAGCTCGCGCACCTCGTCGCGACTCTCGTTCGGGCCGATACGGTCGGGCCGGCGCGGCGTCGGGCCGCCCGGCTTCGGCGCCCCCGGCTTCGGCACGCCCGGCTTCGGCGCCCCGCGGGACGGCGGCTTCGAGCGCTGGCGGCTCGACCGCGACCTGGCGCTCAACCGCGCCCCGCCCGCCGGCGGCGGCCGCCGCCGGGACATGCTCGCGAGCATGGCGGCGGAAGCGACGCTGGAGGCGGTCGCCGCCGAGCTGCTGAATCAGTACCTGGTCGTCTACTCCCGGCCCGCCACGCTCATCCCGCCGCGGGAGGTCGAGGTGCGCGTCGCCCGCGACGGGGTGGACGTCCGGGAGACCCCCGTGCCGGAGGCCCGCTAGCCGATGCGACCCTGCACAGGCGGCCTCGTCGCGTTGATGTTGGTGACGACTGCCGGCGCGGCCGTCCCGAGCGGCGGGCTGCCGCAACAGGACGACCCCACGCTGCTGCCGTCGTTCCGCGCCGGCGTGGACGTGGTCTCGCTCAACGTCACGGTGACGGACGCCGACAACCGGTTCATCACCGACCTCGACCGCGACGACTTCGCCGTCTACGAGGACGGCGTGCAACAGGAGATCACCTTCTTCAACCGCTCGCAACTGCCGATCGCCCTGTCGCTCCTGATGGACACCAGCGCGAGCATGGACGAGCGGATGCGGACCGCGCAGGAAGCCGCGATCGGCTTCGCGCAACGGCTGAAGCCGGACGATCTGGCGGAGATCATCGACTTCGACAGCCGGGTCGAGATCCTGCAGGCGTTCACCGACGACCTCGATCACCTCGGGCGCGCCATCCGCCGCACGTCCGCCGGCGGCTCGACCTCGCTGTACAACGCCCTCTACATCTCGCTCAAGGGCCTGAGCAAGGCGCCGTTGCGCATGGCCGAGGTGCGGCGCCAGGCGATCATCGTGCTCTCGGACGGCGAGGACACCTCCAGCCTGCTCACGTTCGAGGAGGTGCTCGAGCTGGCCAAGCGCTCGGAGACGGCCATCTACACCATCGGGCTGCAGGACGACGACGATCGGCGATCGGGATTCCGGGAAGCCGACTTCGTGCTGCGGCAGCTGGCCTACGAGACCGGCGGACGCTCGTTCTTCCCCGACGACGTGCACGACCTGCCGGCGATCTACGAGCAGATCTCCGACGAGTTGTCGAGCCAGTACAGCCTCGGGTACGTCTCCGCGAATCCGTTGCGCAACGGCCAGTGGCGCCGGACCGTCGTGCGCGTGGACCGGGAACGAACCACGGCCCGCACCAAGCAGGGCTACTACGCACCGACCGGCTAGGAAGAATCCACGTGACCTCGGTGCCCCTGGCGCTGTACGTGGCCGCCTCCGCCGCCTACGGGACCTACTTCGCGCGGCGCAGCGATACGGCGGGGCGCTTCGCCACGCTGGTGCTCGTCTGCGGCGCGCTGGCGCACACCTTCGTCATCGGCATGCAGACGATGCAGGTCGGACACCTCCCGGTCGTCGGCACGACCGGGGCCATCTCGGCGTTCGTCTGCCTGCTGGCGCTGGCGTACCTGTACACGGAGACCATGACCAACGAGCGGGCGATGGGCGTGTTCATCGTGCCGCCGATGGCGCTGCTGCTGGCGATTCCGGCGCTGACGAACACCGTGGCGGCGCGGCCGCCGGTGCTCGACAGCCCGTGGTTCGCCGTCCACGTGCTGTCGCTGCTCTTCGCCTACGCCAGCTTCGCCCTCGCCTGCGTGATCGGCATCACCTACGTGCTGCTGTTCAAGGAGCTGAAGGCCAAGCACCTGGGCTTCTTCTACTCGCGCCTGCCCTCGCTGCGCGTGCTCGACGTCATGAACGGGCGGGCGATCACGGTCGGGTGGCTGTTTCTGACAGTCGGCCTGGCGGTCGGCGCGATCTGGCTGCTGCAGGTGCAGGCGGGCGCCGTGGATCCGCGCGTGCAGGCGATGTCGCTGCTCGACCCGAAGATCTTCATCGTGATCCTGATGTGGGTGGTCTACTCGTTCGCCCTGTACGCCCGGCGCTCCATCGGCTGGAGCGGGCGGCGGACCGCCGTGCTGTCGGCGGTCGGCTTCACCGTAATGCTGCTCAATTTCGTGCCGATAGGCTACTTCGTGACGCGCAGCCACAACTTCTACTGACGGCTCGCCGCCAGCGTCGTCCCGAACCGCAGTCCGCCCCAGGCCATGAACCTGTTCCTGCTCGGCGCAAGCCACCACAGCACGCCGATCGATTTGCGCGAGCGGATCGACTTCACGCGGCGCGGTGTCGCGCATGCGCTGGCCGAGCTGGCCCAGTTGCCCGGACTGAGCGAGGTCGTCATCCTGTCGACGTGCAACCGGTCGGAGATCTACGTCGTCTGTGACGATCCGCGGAGCACGCACCCGGCCCTCACCGCCTTCACGAGCGGGTTCCACGACGTGCCGGAGTCCGAGATCGCGCCCCACCTGTACGCCCGCACGGACGCCGACGTCGCCCGCCATCTGTTCCGCGTGGCGGCCGGCCTCGACTCGCTCGTCGTGGGCGAGCCGCAGATACTCGGCCAGGTCAAGGACGCGTTCACGGTCGCCTCGGAGCAGCAGCACACCGGCGTCTTCCTGAACCGGCTGTTCCACTGGTCCTTCGGCGCCGGCAAGCGCGTGCGCTCCGAGACCGGGCTCGGCGAGGGCGCCGTATCGGTCAGCTACGCGTCGATCTCGCTCGCGCGCAAGATCTTCGGCAAGCTCGGCAACCTGCGGGCGCTGCTCGTGGGGGCCGGCGAGATGGCCGAGCTGACGGCGACCCATCTCCGTTCACAGCAGGTGCACCGTATCGGCGTGGCGAATCGCACCGCATCCCATGCCGCCGCGCTGGCGGCGCGGGTCGCGGGCGAGGCCGTCCCGTGGGGCCAGATCAGGCGGGAGCTGACGGCCTACGACATCGTGGTGACGGCCACGGGCTCGGTGCAGCCGATCATCACCCGCGCCGACGTCGAGAGCGCCATGAGGCCGCGGCGCGACCGCCCGCTGTTCGTCATCGACCTGGGCGTGCCGCGCGACGTCGATCCGGCGGCGGGCCGGATCGAGCAGGTGTTCCTGTACAACATCGACGACCTGCGCACGATCGTGCAGGAGAACCTGGCGCGGCGCCAGTCCCAGGTCGATCTCGCCGAGCTGATGGTCGATGCCGAGGTGGACAAGTTCATGGCCTGGCTGCGCTCGCGCGCGGCCACCCCGACGGTCGTCGCCCTGCGCGAGCGCTTCGAGACCGTGCGCCGGTCGGAGCTGGCGCGTCTCGAGCCGAAGCTCGCCGGACTGCCGCCCGCCGCGCGGGCGCGCGTCGACGAGGTGACCCGGCTGCTGGTCGAGAAGCTGCTGTCCGCGCCGACCCAGCGCCTGAAGGCGCTGACCGACGAGGAGACCGTCGGCGCCTACACCGAGGCGTTGAACCATCTGTTCAAGCTCGCGGGCGACGAGGGCGACACCGACGCGGCCGCACGCAGCCGCGTCTCCGGCCGCATGCTTGCGTCGACGCGGGGCCGCGAGCGTTGAGGTCGCTGCGGATCGGGACGCGCGGCAGCCCGCTGGCGCTGTGGCAGGCGCAGGCCGTCGGACGCGCCATCGAGCAGGCGGGCGGGCCGCCCTGCGAGCCGGTCGTCATCAGGACCACCGGCGACCGTCTGGCCACGCACGCCCTGGCGGCCATCGGCGGCAAGCGGCTGTTCGTCAGGGAGATCGAGGACGCCCTGCTGAGCGGGGCGGCGGACCTGGCCGTGCACAGCGCGAAGGACCTGCCGGCCGAGCTGCCGCCGGGCCTGGTGATCGCGGCGACCCTGCCGCGCGAAGACCCGCGGGATGCCCTCGTGGCGGCGGCGCGGCATCCCGCGTCGCCCGCGGCGGGGGCCGCGGCGCTGCTGGCGGCGCGCGGGACGACGCCGCGTGTCGGCACGGGCAGCGTGCGCCGCATCGCGCAGTTGTCGCGGGCGTTCCCGGCCGCCTCGTTCGAATCGATTCGCGGCAACGTCG
The DNA here is from genome assembly GCA_965214845.1 of Vicinamibacterales bacterium. GTDB lineage: Bacteria > Acidobacteriota > Vicinamibacteria > Vicinamibacterales > UBA8438 > JAAXGX01. The sequence goes on along the minus strand of CBDCCO010000007.1, from coordinate 6,943,375 downwards.
ACACCCGCCTGCGCAAGCTCGACGCCGGCGACTACGACGTGCTGGTGCTGGCTGCCGCCGGGCTGGTCCGACTCGGTCTGGCGGGGCGCATCTCCGCCCGGCTCGAGGCGGCCGAGTGCGTGCCGGCGCCGGGCCAAGGCATCGTCGCCGTGGAGGCGCGCGAGGACGATCGCGAGACCGCCGCCATTCTGACGGCGGTCGGAGACCAGGCCACCCGGGCGGCCCTGACGGCCGAGCGTGCGCTGGTCCGCGCGCTGGAGGGAGACTGCGGCGTGCCCCTCGGGGCCATCGCCACCGCGGATGCCGGCAGCCTGACCCTCGAGGCGGTTGTCGCCTCGCTCGACGGCACGGAGCTGCTGCGGCGGCGCGACCGGGGACCGGCCGCGGCGGCGGCGGCGCTGGGAGCAAGGGTCGCCGGCCAGTTGCTGGCGGACGGCGCGGGCGCGATTCTGGACCGACATCGTCGATGAAGACCGGGTGCGTCTACCTGATCGGGGCCGGTCCGGGCGATCCGACGCTCATCAGCGTCCGCGGCCAGCGCTGCCTGAGCGCGGCCGACGTCGTCGTGCACGACCATCGCGTGCACCACCGGCTGCTGCGGGCGGTCCGCCCGGACGCGGAGCGCATCGACGTGGGGACGGCGGCGCCGCAGCCGCTCGAGCACGACGCGATCGGCTACCTGCTCATGGAGCAGGCGCGCGAGGGGAAGACCGTGGTCCGGCTGAAGTGGGGCGATCCGTTCCTCTTCGACAGCGGCGGCCAGGAGGCGGCGTTCCTGCGGGGCCAGGGGGTGCCGTTCGAGGTCGTGCCGGGCATTCCGCACGCCGTGGGCGGCGCCTGCTGCGCGGGGATCCCGCTCACCTACCCCGGCGCGGGCGACGTGCTGGTGTTCATACGCGGGCACGAGGGCCAGACCGCGAGCACGCCCGACGTGGACTGGGCGCACGTCGCGCCCCTGGGCGGAACCGTCGTCAGCTACGCCGGCGGCCTCCAGCTCGAGACGATCATCGACAAGCTCCTGGCGCACGGACGCGCGGCGTCGGAACCGGCGGCGCTCATCATCCACGGCACCGCGCCGCGCCAGCGGACCATCCGGGGCTCGCTGGGCGAGCTGCAGCACGTCGTCCGCGACGCGCAGCGCCGCGGCTCGGGCGTGCTCGTCGTCGGCTCCGTCGTGAAGCTCCGCGAGCGCCTGCAGTGGTTCGAGAACCGCCCCCTGTTCGGCCGGCGGGTGCTGGTGACCCGCGCCCGGGAGCAGGCGGCGGAGCTCGTGGATCGCCTGGCCGAGCTCGGCGCGGAGCCGATCGAGGCGCCCACCATCCGCATCGTGCCGCCCGACGACCACGGTCCGCTCGACGCGGCGTGCGCCGCGGTCGATTCGTTCGACTGGATCGTGCTGACGTCGGTGAACGGCGTCGACTCGTTCATGCGCCGGCTGCTCGCGGGACCGCGCGACGTCCGCAGCCTGAGCGGCGTCCGGCTCTGCGCCATCGGGCCGGCGACTGCCGCGCGGCTGCAGCGCTACGGCCTCAAGGTCGATCTGATGCCGGACGAGCACCGCGCGGAGGCCGTCTTCGACGTCCTGCGCGAGGCCGACGACCTGGCCGGCAGGCGCGTGCTGCTCCCGCGTGCGGATCTGGCCCGCGAGGCGCTCGCGCGCGCGCTGCGCGAGGCGGGGGCGGACGTCACCGAAGCCACCGCGTACAGAACCGTCCTGGCCGACAGCGATCCGGGCGGAGAGCCGGACCCGTACAAGCTGCTGCTCGATCAGCAGCTCGACGTCGTGACGTTCACGAGCGCGTCGACCGTGCGCAACTTCGTCAGGATCCTCGGCCCGGGACCGGCTGCCGATCTGCTCGGCACCACCTGCGTGGCCTCGATCGGCCCGGTCACGGCCGCCGCGGCGACGGAGCTCGGCATCGAGACCCGGATCATGCCGGCAACCTATACAATTCCGGCCCTGGTGGACGCCATCGCCGATCACTTCGCGGGGACCCGATCATGACAGTGCCTACAGACACGCTTCAGCGGCCGCGCGCGGACGAGTCCGCGGGCGGCCCCACCCTGACCCGGCGGCTGCGGCGGCTGCGGCGCTCGCCGGCCATGCGCAACCTGATCCGCGAAACGCGGCTGACGAAGGACATGCTGGTCTATCCCCTCTTCGTCTGCCCGGGACGCCAGGTCCGCCGCGAGGTTCCGTCGATGCCCGGCGTCGCGCAACTGTCGGTCGACGAGGCGGTGCGGGAAGCGGAAGCGGCCGCCGGCGACGGCATCAACGCCGTCCTGCTGTTCGGGCTCCCGGAGGCGAAGGACGAGCGCGGGTCGGCCGCCAGCGACCCGGCCGCTCCCGTGCAGAGTGCGATCCGGGCCATCAAGCGCGGCGTCCCGGACCTGCTCGTCGTGACCGACGTCTGCCTGTGCGAGTACACCTCGCACGGCCACTGCGGCCTCGTCGCAGGCGACGAGATCGTGAACGACGCCACCGTCGGGCTGCTGGCGCGCGCCGCGGTCTCGCACGCCGAGGCCGGCGCCGACATCGTCGCCCCGTCCGACATGATGGACGGCCGCGTGGCGGCCATCCGCGCGGCGCTCGACGCCGGGGGCTTCGAGGACATCGCCATCATGTCGTACGCCGCCAAGTACTGCTCGGCCTACTACGGGCCGTTCCGGGACGCGGCCGACTCCGCGCCGGCGTTCGGCGACCGGCGCACGCACCAGATGGACCCGGCCAACGTGGACGAGGCGGTGCGGGAGACGGAGCTCGACATCGAGGAAGGCGCCGACATCGTCATGGTGAAGCCGGCGCTGCACTATCTCGACGTGATTGCGCGCGTGAAGCAGGAGCTGGGCTACCCCACCGCCGCGTACCACGTCAGCGGGGAGTACGCGATGCTCAAGGCCGCCGCGCGCAACGGCTGGATCGACGAGGAGCGCGCGATGCTGGAGTGCCTGACGGCCATCCACCGCGCCGGCGCCGACATCGTCATCACCTACTACGCCCGCGAGGCCGCGCGCCGGCTGGCCGGCTGACGGTCCGGCCGGCCCGCCCCGGACGCCGCATCCGCCGTGATATCGTTCCGCGAATGCCTCGCGCCAGACGGTCGGAATCGGGCAAGCTGTTCACGCGCGCCAAGGCCGTTCTCCCGGGCGGCGTCGACAGCCCGGTGCGCGCGTTCGGCGCCGTCGGCGGCGAGCCGCCGTTCATCGAGCGGGCGCGGGGCGCGCGGATCCGGGACGTCGACGGGCGGACCTACGTCGACTACGTCATGTCCTGGGGACCGCTCATTCACGGGCATGCCCCGGCCGGCCTGATCCGCGCGCTGCGCGCCGCGGCGGGCCGCGGCACCAGCTTCGGGGCGCCCACCGCGCAGGAGGTGGAGCTGGCGCGGCTGGTGGTGCGCCTCGTGGTGTCGATCGAGCGCGTCCGGTTCGTCAACTCCGGCACCGAGGCGACGATGAGCGCGATACGCGTCGCCCGCGCCGCCACGGGCCGCGACCGGATCATCAAGTTCGCCGGCTGCTACCACGGCCACGGCGACGCGTTCCTCGTCCAGGCCGGCTCCGGCGCGACGACGCTCGGCGTGCCGACCAGCCCCGGCGTGGCGCGGGGGACGGCGGCCGACACGCTGCTTGCCAACTACAACGACCTCGCCTCGGTGGAGCGCCTGTGCCGCGCCCAGCGCGGCAAGGTCGCGGCGGTCATCGCCGAGCCGATCGCCGGCAACATGGGCGTCGTGCCGCCGGCAGCCGGCTTTCTCGAGGGCCTGCGGGAGCTGTGCGACCGGCACGGCGCCCTGCTCGTCTTCGACGAGGTCATCTCGGGCTTCCGTGCCGCCCGGGGCGGCGCGCAGGCAGTCTACGGCGTGCGGCCGGACCTGACCTGCCTGGGCAAGATCATCGGCGGCGGGCTGCCGGTCGGCGCCTACGGCGGCCGGGCCGATCTGATGGCGCAGGTCGCGCCGGCCGGACCGGTCTACCAGGCGGGCACGCTGGCGGGCAATCCGCTGGCGATGACCGCCGGCATCTGGGCGCTGTCCAACCTGACCGCGGCGCTCTACCGCCGTCTGGCGGCGCTCGGCGAGCGCCTGGCGGACGGGTTCCGCAGCGCCGCGCGCGAGGTCGGGGTCCCGCTCACGGTCAACGTGGCCGGCTCGGTCCTCACGCCGTTCTTCAGCGCCGGTCCCGTCGTCGACTACGCGTCCGCGACCGCGTCCGACACCGCCGCGTACGCGACGTTCTTCCGCGGGATGCTGCGGCGCGGCATCTATCCCCCGCCCTCCCAGTTCGAGGGCTGGTTCCTGTCGGCCGCGCACTCCGAGCGCGACGTCGACGTGACCGTCCGCGCGGCGCGCCGGTCCCTGGAGGAAGTCGCGGCCGGCGATGCCTGACAGCCCGGGCACGACGACCGTCCGCCTCCATCGCACGACGGGCGTGCCCGTGGGCGGCCTGCAGATCGGCGGCGGGGCCGCGGTGGCGGTGCAGTCGATGACGCTGACCGACACTGCCGACGCCGCCGGGACCGCGGCGCAGTGCGTGGATCTGGCCAACGCCGGGTCCGAGCTCGTGCGCGTCACGGTCGACCGCGACGAGGCGGCCCGCGCGGTGCCGGAGATCAAGCGGCGGATGCTCGACGCCGGCTGCGCGGCGCCGCTGATCGGCGACTTCCACTACAACGGCCACCTGTTGCTCACGCGTCACCCCGACTGCGCGGCCGCACTCGACAAGTACCGCATCAACCCGGGCAACGTCGGCACCGGCCGACGGCGCGACGAGCAGTTCCAGACCATCTGCGCCGTGGCGCGCGAGCACGGCAAGCCGGTGCGCATCGGGGTCAACGGCGGCTCCCTGAACCAGGAGCTCGTCATGGCCAGGATGCAGGAGAACACCGACGCCGACCGCGGCAGGACGTCGGAGGAGATCATCAACGAGTGCATGATCGTCTCGGCGCTCGATTCGACGGCCCTCGCGCTCGACTGCGGCCTGCGGGAGAGCCAGATCGTCATCTCGTGCAAGGTGTCGCGCCCGCGCGACCTGATCGCCGTCTACCGGGCGCTGGCCCGCCAGACCGCGCAGCCGCTGCACCTCGGGCTGACCGAGGCCGGGATGGGCATCAAGGGCATGGTGTGGTCGGCATCCGCCATGGGCGTGCTGCTCAGCGAGGGCATCGGCGACACGATCCGCGTCTCCCTGACGCCCCGGCCCGGCGGCGATCGGCGCGAGGAGGTCACCGCCGCCTGCGAGCTGCTGCAGGCCCTGGGCCTGCGCTCGTTCGCGCCGAGCGTCACCGCCTGTCCGGGCTGCGGCCGGACGACGAGCAGCACGTTCCAGGAGCTGGCCGAGCGGATCCAGGACTACGTGCGCGGCATGATGCCGCACTGGAAGCAGGCGTACGACGGCGTCGAGGAGATGACCGTCGCCGTCATGGGCTGCGTCGTGAACGGCCCGGGCGAGTCGAAGGCGGCCAACATCGGCATCAGCCTGCCCGGCACGGGCGAGGCCCCGACCTGCCCGGTGTACATCGACGGACGTCACGAGCACACGCTGCGCGGCTCGTACGACGAGCTCGCGACGGCCTTCCGCGCGCTCGTCGACGAGTACGTCGAACGCAAGTACGCGCGGAAGCCCACCCCTTCGTAGGCCACCGAAACCTGGAAGTCCGTGTCGATCCGCCTGCTTGCCATCGACATCGACGGCACCCTGCTCGACAGCCGCGGCAACCTGCCCGCACGCAACCGGCGGGCCGTGCGGCGGGCGATCGACGCCGGCGTCCACGTGGTGCTGGCGACCGGGCGCGCCTTTCACCACGCCGCGCCGACGGCCTCCGAGCTCGCCGACGACATCGTGCTCATCGTCAGCAACGGGGCGCTGACCAAGACGGTCGGCGGCCACACGCTGGCGAGCAGGCTGCTGCCGCGCGCGACCGCGCGCGCCGTGCTGGCCGCCCTGCGCCCCCGACACCAGGGCGTCGCCGTGATCTTCGATCGGCCGGACGCGCGGCAGTACACGTACGACGGCATCGACTGGCGTCATCCCCAGCGCGCGTGGTACTACGAGCGGAACCGCGCGTTCATGACGCGCGCGGAGCCGATCGAGGCTGCGCTGACGGACGACCCGGTGCAGGTCTCGTACACCGGCAGCGTGAGCGGCATACGCGCGCTGGCGGTCGACGTGCGCCGCCTGCCGGCGGCGGGCGAGCTGGCCGTCACCCTGACCGAGTACCCCGACCGCGACTTCTCGCTGCTCGACCTCACCGCGGCCGGCTCGTCGAAGGGCGCGGCGCTGGCGCTCCGGGCGCGGCGGCTGGGCATCGACCGGCAGGACGTCATGGCCGTCGGCGACAACCTGAACGATCGCGAGATGCTGGAGTTCGCCGGGGCGCCGGTGGTGATGGGCAACGCCGTCGAGCCGCTCAGGGCGCGCGGCTGGCCGCTGACGGCGCCGCACGACGAGTGCGGTCTGGCGGACGCGATCGAGCAGGCGCTCGCCGGCGACCCGCCGGGACGGACGCCAGCATCCGCGGCAGGTCGCGCTCCCGCCAGCGCCAGATCGCCAGCAGCACGGCCCCGACCAGCGCGAGGCCGATCAGGATGCCGATCCACAGGCCGATGACTCCCCAGCCGCTCACGAAGCAGAGCGCGTAGCCGATCGGCAACCCGCACATCCAGTGCCCGGCAAGGTTCAGCCGCATGGGCGTAAGCGTGTCGCCGAGACCGCGCAGCGCGCCGGTGGCCGCCACCTGCAGGCCGTCGAAGATCTGGAACAGCGCGGCGACGAAGATGAGCGTCAGGCCGATGCCGACCACCTGGGCGTCCGGCGTGAAGACGCGCAGAATCAGACGCGGTGCGGTGAGAAGCACGACGGCCGACGCCGTCATGACGCCGGCGCCCAGCGCGATCGCGCTCCAGCCCGCGGCGGACGCCCCGGGCGCGTCGCCCCGCCCGACCGCGTGACCGACGCGAACCGCCCCCGCCGCGGAGATCCCGAGCGGCACCATGAACGTGAGGCCCGACACGTTGGTGACGATCTGGTGCGCCGCGAGGGTCGTCGGGTCGAGACGCCCCGCCAGGAGCGTCACCGCCGCGAACGCGCCGTACTCCAGCGTGTGCTGCGTCGCGGCCGGCCAGCCGAGGGCCAGGAGCCGGCGGAAGCCGGACGGCCGCACCCCGGCCAGCGGGCGCAGCACGCCCCCCTGGCGCGCGGCGACGATCGCCAGCACGCCCGCCATGTACGTACGCGAGATGCACGTGGCCCAGGCCGCCCCCTCCACGCCGAGCGCCGGCGCGCCCAGGTTGCCGAACACCAGCACCCAGTTCGCCGCGGCGTTCACCGCGTTGGCCGTGACGAGCGTGACCATGACCGGGGCGACCCGCGTCACGGCCTGCAGGTAGCGCCGGAAAGCCGCGTACAGCAGCAGCGGCGGCAGGCTCAGCGTGACGATGTCGAAGTAGTCGCGGACCAGCGGCAGCACGCGGGGGTCGAAGCCCCAGGCGTCCAGGGTGGCGCCCACGGCCCGGGCGATCAGGCCGACCGGAATCGCGAGTCCCAGCGCGAGCCAGATGCCGTGGCGCAGCCAGCGGCGGCACTCGCTGCGGGCGCCGGCGCCGTGGGCCTGCGAGACGAGCGTGTCGAGACCGAGCAGCAGGCCCATGCCGAACACGCCGAACGCCAGGAACAGCGCGCTGCCGACGCCGACCGCGCCGATGGCCTCGGGGCCGAGGCGTCCCACCATGCCGATGTCGACGAGCTGCATCGACACCCAGCCCACCTCGGCGACGACGACGGGGGCCGCGAGCGCGGCGACGGGACGCAGCTCCTTGCGGAGCAGGGCGAGAGGCGGCATGCAAGCGTCATTCAGATGGGGCTGCGCCCCAAGCCCCCGGCGTCCGCTTGCGGGGGCCCCTGCGCCCCGCGCCGCTCCCGCCGAGGCGCGCCTTGAGGGATCGCCGGCGGCGGGCAGGGCGGGCGTTGGGCGGCTAGCGCCAGGGCATGAAGCGCTCGATCCAGGCGATGCGCGTCAGGTCGTTGTAGATGACCGTGACCATCAGCATCATCAGCGCGACGAAGCCGACCAGCAGCATGCGCTCCTTGACGCGCAGGCTGAAGTCGCGCCGCGACACGCCCTCGATGGCCATGATGGCGATGTGGCCCCCGTCGAGCACCGGAATCGGAAGCAGGTTCAGGATCCCCAGGTTCAGGGAGATCATCGACATGAGGCTCAGGAGCGCGATCAGGCCGATCTCGGCGGCGCCGCCCGACAGTTGGGCGATGCCGAGCGGCCCGACCAGTTGCCGCGGCGAGGTCTCGGCGGTGAACAGGCCGACGAGCGTCTGGAAGATGAGGCCGGACCATTCGTAGTTGCGGGCGAGGCTGAGCTGGAACGCCTCGAGCAAGCCCGGCTCGAAGGTGCGCACCTCGAACGGGCTGATCGAGACGCCGATCAGGCCGACGTCGCCCCTGAGGGCCGGCGTGACGACGATGTCGCGGCGCGACTCGCCGCGGCGCACCGACAGGCGCAGCGGCTCCTCCGCGTGCGCGTTGATCCGCGACACCAGCTCGTCGCTCGATACCGCGTCCCCCTCCACCGCCTCGATCACGTCGCCGGCCTCGATGCCCGCCGCCGCGGCCGGCTCCCCGGGCGCCACGCTGCGGATCTGGGGCTGCAGCACCGGGCCGATGCCCAGGTCGCCCATCTCGAACTCGGTCTGGCTGTCGGGCGTGACCCGCAATACCCGCTCGCCTGCCGCGTTGCGGACGACCACCTCGATCTCGCGCGCCGCGCGCGGCAGCACGGCGCGAAACAGCTCCTCCCACGTCTCGACGACGCGGCCCGCCACGCTGAGCACCCGGTCGCCCGCCCGGATGCCGACGCGCTCGGCGGCCGAGCCTGCGGCGACCGTGCCCACCACCGGCAGCTCGGTCTCGTAGGCGGGGACCTCCGCCCCCTGATACAGGACCCCGGTCATCACGACGATCGCGAGCACCACGTTCATCGCCGGTCCCGCGATGAGGATCTGAAAGCGTTCCCACTTCGTCTTGGAGAGGAACTCGTCGTCGCGGCCGGTGCGGCGATCGTCCGGGTTCTCGCCGGCCATCCGCACGTAGCCGCCCAGCGGAACGGCGCTCACGCAGAACTCGGTGTCGCCGCGCTGCGTCCTGAGCAGCTTGGGGCCGAAGCCGAGCGAGAAGGTGAGCACGCGCACGCCGACGCGCCGCGCGGCCAGGTAGTGCCCGAGCTCGTGGACGAACACCAGCACGCCGATGACGAAGATGAATGCAAGCAGGCTGGTCAACGAATCCCTCCGCGGCCGCCGCCGGGCTACGGCGTGGGCTACTGTCCTGATTCTAACCCGCGGATCAGCTCGTCTGTAAACCGGCGCGCCCAGGCGTCGACCTCGCGGACCGCCGCGAGCGTCTGCACGTCGCCGGCCTGCCGGCGCTCCCCCGCGTCGAGCGCCCGCTCGATGACCGCCGGGATGGCCGTGAATCCCAGCCGGCGCCCGAGAAACGCGTCGACGGCCCGCTCGTTGGCGGCGTTCAGGATGACCGGCATCGCGGTCGGTCCCTGCAGGGCGCGGTAAGCCAGCGCCAGGCACGGGAAGCGCTCCAGGTCGGGGCGGCCGAAGTCCAGGCGGCCGCAGCGCGCGAGATCGAGCGCCGGCAGCGGCGCGTCCCACCGTTCCGGGTAGGAGAAGGCGTACTGAATCGGCAGGCGCATGTCCGTGACGCCGAGCTGGGCGAGCAGCGAGCCGTCGCGCAGCTCGACGAGCGAGTGGACGATCGACTGCGGATGGACCACCACGTCGATCCGCTCCGGCGGCGCGTCGAAGAGCCAGCGCGCCTCGATCACCTCGAGCCCCTTGTTCATGAGCGTCGCCGAGTCGACCGTGATCTTCGGCCCCATCCGCCACGTGGGGTGGTCGAGCGCCTCGTCCGGCGTCACGGCCTCGAGCTGCGCCGCCGGGCGTTCGCGGAACGGGCCGCCGGAGGCCGTCAGGATGAGGCGCCGCACCTCGTCGGGGTCCCGTCCGTGCACGCACTGGTGGATGGCGTTGTGCTCGCTGTCCACCGGCAGGATGGCGACCCCGCGCCGCCGGGCGGCGCGCATCATCAGCCCCCCGGCCATGACCAGCACTTCCTTGTTGGCGAGGGCGATGGTCTTGCCCGCGTCGATGGCCGCGAGGGTGGCGTCCAGACCCGCCGTGCCGGCGGTCGCGCACAGCACGAGGTCGGCGTCGGGATGCGTCGCCACGGCCAGCAGCCCGTCGCGGCCGGCGCAGGCGCGCTCGACCGCCACGCCCGCGCCGCGCAGCGCCGCCCGCGCCCGATCGAGCGCGTCCGGGGTGGACGCCGCCACGATCGGCGGGCGATGGCGACCCGCCTGCTCGGCGAGCAGACCCGCGTTCCGTCCCGCGGCCAGCCCCACGACTTCCAGCCGGCCGGCCTGGGCCTCGATCACGGACAGCGCGCTGCGGCCTATCGAGCCGGTCGAGCCGAGAATGGCGATTCGCTTCAAGTGCCGCTCGTGAAGTGCAGGACAGTGTAGTAGACGGGTGCGGCGAACAGGAATCCGTCGAGCCGGTCGAGCACGCCCCCGTGTCCGGGAATCGCGCGCGAAGCATCCTTGAGCCCCGCGCTCCGCTTGAGCATCGATTCGAACAGGTCGCCGGCGATGCCGAGGCCCGCCAGCGACAACCCGAGCAGCAGCCGCCAGCCGGGCGCCAGCCCGGCGAGCCACCAGCCGCCGAGGGCCCACACGACGAGCGCCCCCGCGGCGAGGCCGAACAGGGCCCCTTCGACCGTCTTGCCGGGACTGATCGAGGGCGCGAGCGCGCGCCGGCCCAGCCCGCGTCCACCGTAGTACTGCGCCGTGTCGCTGGCGACGACCGCGGCCAGCAGGAGCAGCAGCACCTCCGGCCCGTGCGCGTAGCGCAACCCGGCCAGCGCGCCGAGCGGCAGCGCCAGGTACAGGACGGCGAAGGTCGCGGTCGAGGCCGGCACCGGAGCGCGCTCCCGAGACCATCGCGGAAGCTGCGCCACGGCCAGTCCTACCGTGACGGCCATCAGCGTGACGGGCAGCAGCGCAGGCGCCAGAGCCACGACGGCGCAGGTGCCCAGCGCCGCCGCCGCGGTCGGGGCCGCCGGCACCGGCGCCCCGGCGCGCGCCGCCAGATTGGCGTACTCCCGCAGCGCCGCGAGGAGGACCGCCTCGACCAGCACCAGCGTCGCGAGCGGGGGCAGGAAGCGGACGACCCCGGCGACGAGCGGCAGGAGCACCAGGGCGCTCAGGACACGCAGCATGCGTCTCGCGCGAAACGGCCGTCACTGCCCCACGGCCGCCGGCGCGGGCTTGAGGCCTCCGTAGCGGCGGTCGCGCTTCTGGTAGGCGACGATGGCCTCCAGGAGGTGGCGGGCTCGAAAGTCGGGCCAGAGGGTATCGGTGACCCAGATTTCCGCGTAGGCAATCTGCCAGAGCAGAAAATTGCTCACGCGCATCTCTCCACTGGTGCGGATCAGCAGGTCCGGATCCGGCTGCCCCGCGGTATACAACAGGCCGCTGAAGCGCGCTTCGTCGAGGTCCCGCGGCGCCATCCCGGCCGCCAGCGCCCGGCGCGCGGCTTCCACTATCTCCGCGCGTCCGCTGTAGTTGAGGGCGATGTTGAACCGCATGCCGCCGTTGCCGGCCGTCCGCGCGCAACCGGCCGCGAGCTCATCGCGCACGTCCGGGGCCAGCTCGCCGTCCCGGCCGATCACGTGCAGGCGAATGTCGTTGCGCAGCAGCGTGTCGAGCTCGAGTCGCAGATAGCGCTTGAGGAGCTCCATCAGCAGCCGGACCTCGGACGGCGGCCGCTTCCAGTTCTCGACCGAGAACGCATAGAGCGTGAGCACCTCGACGCCCAGCCGGGCGCACACCTCGACCGCGTCGCGCACGGCGTCGATGCCGGCCCGGTGGCCCTCGATTCGCGGCAGGCGACGCTGCGCGGCCCAGCGCCCGTTGCCGTCCATGATGACGGCGACGTGACCGGGGAGGCGCAGGAAGTCGACCTGGCGGGCGAGCGCCGCGGCGGCGGATCCGTCCGGAACCCAGGCCAGGATCTTCTCGAGGCTCATCAGGCAGTCGGCGGCGCCGTCCCTGTCGGGCCGGCGAGCGTGGCGCCAGTAGTCGACTTTCGATGATACGGAGTGTTCGCGATGCGTTCAAGAATAGTCGACCCGCACGAGAAACAAGCCGCGCGCCGGCGCCGTGGGGCCGGCGCGCGCGCGCCGGCCGGAGGCCAGCACCGCCGCGACGTCCGCGACCGAGCGCCGCGCCCGGCCCACCTCGACGAGGGTCCCGACGATGGCTCGGACCATGTGCCGCAGGAACCCGTCGCCCTCCACCTCGACGCCGATGATGCCGCCGCCGCGTTGACCCGCAGCCGCCGACCAGGCCGGGCCGGGCTCCGTCACGACACGCACAGCGGCGATCGTGCGCACGGTCGAGCCCGGGCCGCGCTCGCCGGCCGCCGTCTGGAACGCGGCGAAGTCGTGCCGGCCGCGGAGCAGCGCGCCGGCCGCCTGCATCGCGGCGCGATCGACCGGCTGCGGCAGGTGCCAGACGTAGCGCCGGTCGAGGGGGTTGGCCACCGGCCCGGCGGCCAGCCGGTAGCGGTACACCTTCCCGCGCGCGTCGAAGCGGGCGTGGAACCGATCCGCGACCTGTTCGGCGTGCAGCGCCCGGACGGCGGGCGGCAGCCGCGCGTTGAGCGCCCTGACCAGCGCCGGCGGCGGCAGCGGGTGGGCCAGGCGCACGCTGGCAACCTGACCCAACGCGTGCACGCCCGCGTCGGTGCGGCCGGCGCCGTGCACGGTGACCGGCCGTCCCTCCAGCGGCCGCAGCGCCGCCTCGACCGCCGCCTGAATCGTCGCCGCGCCCTGCTGCCGCTGCCATCCGGCGTAGCCGGTGCCGTCGTACGCCAGGGTGAGCTTGAAGGTCCGCATGCGGAACCCGGCGGCCGCGCCGGAACTCCCGGCCGGAGTATACCGGCGCGCGGCGCCCTCCCGGACGGGCTGCTAGACTCGCTGCGTGGCCGTGGACCTGTCGGTGGTGATCATCACCAAGAACGAGGCCGCCAACATCGCCGGCGCCATCGAGTCGGTGTCGTGGATCGACGACATCGTCGTCGTGGACTCGGGCAGCACGGACGACACGGTCGCCATCGCGCGCCGCCATACCGCTCGCGTGTTCACCCGCAAGTGGGAAGGCTACGGCGCGCAGAAGAACTACGCGACGGGTCTGGCGGCCCACGACTGGGTGCTGTCGCTCGACGCGGACGAGCGCGTATCGCCGGCGCTCGCCGCCGAGATCGACGGCGTGCTGCGGCGCTCCCCGCCGGTGCAGGGCTACCGCATCCCGCGCACCACCCGCTACCTGGGGCGCTGGATTCGGTCGACCGACTGGTATCCCGACCACCAGTTGCGGCTCTACGACCGCCGCGTCGCGGAGTGGAACGCGCGCTACGTGCACGAGTCCGTCACCGTCGACGGCCGGGTCGGCAGGCTCCGCTCGGAGGTGCTGCACTACGCCTACGACGGGCTGTCCGACCACCTGTCGATCATCAACCACTACACCACGCTGGCCGCCCGCCAGATGCTCGACGACGGGCGGCGGGCCGGGCCGCTGGACCTGATCGCCCACCCGCCGCTCGTGTTCCTGCGCAACTACGTCCTGCGCGGGGGCTTCCGCGACGGCGTACCCGGCCTGATCGTCTCGCTGATGAACTCGTACTACGTGTTTCTCAAGTTCGCGAAGCTGTGGGAGCACCACCGGCGCTCTGCAACCCCGTAGCGGCCGCACCATGTTCTCCGTTCACGTCGACACCGCGCGCACGTGGCGCGGCGGACAGAATCAGGTGCTCCTCACCGTGCTCGGCCTGCGCGCCAGGGGCCACCGCGCCGGCCTGGTCGCGCATCCGCACGGCGAGTTGCGCAAGCGGATGGCCGGCGCGGCCGACGTCTTTCCGCTGGCGCCGCGCAGCGAGCTGGACCTGGGGGCCGCCTGGCGGCTGCAACGCCTGCTCCGGCGGCTGAACCCGGCGGTCGTCCACGCTCACGATGCGCACGCGGTCGCGCTGGCCGCGCTGGCCTTCGCGCTCGGGGGCAAGTCCCTGCGGGCCCGCCTGGTGGCCTCGCGCCGGGTCGATTTCCGCGTCGGCGGGAACGTCCTGTCGCGCTGGAAGTACCGCCAGGTGGAGCGCTTCGTCTGCGCGTCGGCCTGCATTCGCTCGATCCTGGCGGCCGGCGGCATCCCGCCGTCGCGGACGACCGTCGTCTACGAGGGGGTCGACGTGGAGCGCATCGCCGCGGCGCGGGCGCTCGACGTCCGCCGGGAGTTCCGGCTGCCGCCGCAGGCGCCCGTCGTGGGCAACGTGGCGGCGCTCGTGCCGCACAAGGGCCAGCGCCACCTGATCGACGCGGCGGCGCGGGTCGTGCGCGCGATCCCGGACGCGCGCTTCCTCATCGCCGGCGAGGGTGAGCTCGCGGCGGCGCTGCGGCGGCAGATCGAGCGCCTGCACCTCGACCGGCACGTGGTCCTGACCGGCTTCCGCTCCGATGTGCTCGCGCTCCACAAGGGCTTCGACCTGTTCGTCATGAGCTCGACGACGGAGGGACTCGGCACCTCGGCCCTCGACGCCATGGCGTGCGGGCGGGCCGTGGTCGCGACGCGCGCCGGGGGACTGGCCGAGGTCGTCGACGACGGCGAAACCGGCCTGCTCGTCCCGGTCGCCGACGCCGCGGCGCAGGCGGACGCCATCGTCCGCCTGCTGCGCGACCCGACGTTCAGGGCGCGCTGCGGGCGGGCCGGCCTCGCCCGCGCACGGACCACCTTCGACGCCGGGCGGATGGTCGACGAGACGCTGGCGGTGTACGCGGATCTCGATGGCGCCCGCACGGCGTCCGGCGCCTGACGGCCCCGCGTCGCAGGGCCGCCTTCAGCCGGCCGGCTCGTCCGCCGCGGCGGCGAACACCCCGGCGCCGGCGACCTGCGCGTTCACATGCACCGTCCGGCCCGCGATCAGGACGGCCGCGACGCCGCCCCGCAGCCGCCACCCGTCGAACGGCGTGTTGCGCGCCAGCGACCGGAACTCCCCGGCCGCCACGGTCGCGGTCGCGTCCGGAGCGAGCACCGTGACGTCGGCCGGCGAGCCGGGCGCGAGGCTGCCGCCCGGCAGGCCGAGGATGCGGGCGGGATTGGTCGCCAGCAGCTCGACGAGCCGCCCGATCGGGACCAGCCCGGCGTGCAGCAGGCGATCGAGCACGAGCGGCACAGCCGTCTCGAGGCCGATGATGCCGAACGGCGCCGCGTCGAACTCCACCGCCTTCTCGTCGGCGTGATGCGGCGCGTGATCGGTGGCGATGACGTCGATCGTGCCGTCCACGAGCCCGGCAATCATCGCGTCCCGGTCGGCCGCCTCGCGCAGCGGC
The DNA here is from genome assembly GCA_965214845.1 of Vicinamibacterales bacterium. Lineage (GTDB taxonomy): Bacteria > Acidobacteriota > Vicinamibacteria > Vicinamibacterales > UBA8438 > JAAXGX01. The sequence goes on along the minus strand of CBDCCO010000007.1, from coordinate 6,927,913 downwards.
GGGTTCATCTTGTAGTTGGTGTCGTAGCTCAGCTGCTCGTCGGTCAGGATGAAATGATGGGGCGTGACCTCGCACGTGACGCGCACGCCCCGCTCCCTGCCCTGCCGCACCGCCCGCAACGATCCGCGCGCGCTCATGTGCGCGATGTGCACCGCGCCGCCCGTGAGCTCGCTCAGCGTCACGTCGCGCGCGACCATGATCTCCTCGGCCGCCCCCGGGATGCCGCGAATGCCCAGGGCGGAAGCGTAGTAGCCCTCGTGGGCCGACCCGTCGCCCTTGAGCGACGGATCCTCGCAGTGATCGACGACCGGCATCTCGAACATCGAGGCGTACTCGAGCGCGCGCCGCATCATGAGCGCGTCGGCCACCGGATGTCCGTCGTCGGAGACCGCCACGCAGCCCGCCGCGCGCAGGTCGCCGATCTCGGTCATCCGCTCGCCCCGGGAGCCGAGCGTGACCGCACCGATCGGATGGACCCGGGCCAGCCCGGCGGCGGCCGCCTTGCGCAGGATCTCCTCGGTGACGCCCACGTGATCGTTCACCGGATCGGTATTCGGCATGCAGGCCACGGCGGTGAACCCGCCGGCCACCGCGGCCGCCGCCCCGCTGGCGATCGTCTCCTTGTGCTCCTGGCCGGGCTCGCGCAGGTGGACGTGCATGTCGACGAATCCGGGACACACCACGAGGTCGGCAGGCACCTCGATGACGGCGGCTCCCCCGGCCGGCAGATCGCGGCCCACGCGCTCGACGACGCCGCGACGCACGAGCAGGTCGCACGCGCCGTCGATTCGTTGCGCCGGATCGACCAGTCGGCCGCCCTTCAGCAGCAGCGGTTGCTCGTCGCGCGGCGGTGTCGTCGTCATGCGCCCCCTTCCTCGAGGCCGGCGAGCAGGTAGAGCACCGCCATCCGCACGGCGACGCCGTTCGACACCTGCTCGAGAATGACCGAGTACGGGCCGTCCGCCACGTCCGACGCGATCTCGACGCCGCGATTCAGCGGGCCGGGATGCATGACGATGACATCCGGCTTCGCGCGGGCGAGTCGTTCGGCCGACATCCCGAACAGCCTGAAGTACTCGCGCCGCGACGGAAAGAAATGGCCGCGCATGCGCTCGAGCTGAATGCGCAGCAGCATGACGACGTCGGCGCCCTCGACGGCCGCGTCGACCGACGACGTCGCCGTGACCCCGAAGCGGCTGATGCCGGGCGGGATCATCGTCGTCGGCCCGCAGACCCAGACATCGGCCCCGAGCATGCCGAGCAGCGCCACGTTGGAACGCAGCACCCGACTGTGCAGCAGATCGCCGACGATGGCGACCTTGAGCGACGCCAGCGCCGGCTTGTGCTCGCGAATCGTCAGGACGTCGAGCAGGGCCTGCGTGGGGTGCTCGTGCATGCCGTCGCCGGCATTGATGATGCGCGAGCTGCAGACGCCGGCCAGCAGCTCGCACGCGCCCGACGACTGGTGGCGGAGCACGATCATGTCGGGCGCCATCGCCTCGATGTTGCGGGCCGTGTCCGCCAGCGTTTCGCCCTTCGCCACGCTCGACGACGACGCGGCGACGCTGAGCGTGTCGGCGCTCAGGCGCTTCTCGGCGATCTCGAACGAGGTGCGCGTGCGCGTGCTGGGCTCGAAGAACAGGTTGACGACCGTCTTGCCTCGCAGCGCGGGCACCTTCTTGATCGTCCGCGCGCCCACCTCGCGCATGGCCTCGGCGGTATCCAGGATCAGCAGCACCTCGGCGGGCGTCAGATCGGCGATGCTCAGCAGGTGCCTCGATCGCAGGCGTTGCACGGGCTGCGCCGGGACGCCGGTCGCTGCCCGGTCGGCCGTGGGCGGCAGGGTCATGACCGTTCCTCGGCGGCCGGCTCCCGAATCGACACCTCGTCGAACCCGTCGACCTCCGCCAGCCGCACCCGGACGCTCTGGCGGATCGAGGTCGGCAGGTTCTTCCCCACGTAGTCGGCCTTGATCGGCAGCTCCCGGTGACCGCGATCGACCAGGACCACCAGTTGGATGGCCAGCGGCCGCCCGAAATCGACCAGCGCGTCGAGGGCGGCGCGGATCGTCCGGCCCGTGAAGAGCACGTCGTCGACGAGCAGAATCCGGCGCTCGTCGATCGAGAACGGAATCTCGGTGCGCCGCAGCACCGGTTGGGGACCGACCGTGTGCCGCATCAGATCGTCCCGGTACAGCGTGATGTCGAGCGTGCCGCTCGGCACCCGGTGCCGTACGATCTCGAACAGGTTGCCGGCGATGCGTTGCGCGATCGGCACGCCGCGGGTCCGGATCCCGACGAGCGCCAACTCCTCGAGGCCGCGGTTGCGCTCGAGGATCTCGTGAGAGATGCGCATGAGCGCGCGGTCGATGAGGGCCGCTTCCATCACGACAGCCATGGGCATCGGTGGCGGGCGGCCCCGACGGGCGGCGATGGCGCCGGGGGCGGCCCGGGCGGGAGCGAAGTGCCCGTCGGTGGCGAGGTCGGCACGGTCACTCTTGGCGACCTCACCGGGTCGCCGTTAAAGAGATGGCTCGATCGTACCGGCGCGGGATGCGGCTGTCAACGCGCGGCCGGCGCGATCCGGTCGGGTATACTCCGGGCGTGCCGATCGACGTCGACGCGCTCGTCATGTCGAACGATCGGCTGTCCGCGACCTGCAACGTCCTCAAGCTGGCGGCGCCGGGGGTCGCTGCGGCGGCGCGCCCCGGCCAGTTCGTGATGGTCAAGCAGGATCTCGCCGCCGCGCCCCTGCTGCGACGCCCGTTCTCGGTCTTCGAGGTGTTGCGCGACGAGCGCGGCGACATCCTCGGCCTGTCGCTCCTGAACCAGCGCGTCGGCATCGTGACCGAAGCCCTGTACGCGCTGGAGCCCGGCGCGCGGCTGCGGTGCCTCGGCCCGCTCGGCCGCGCCTTCTCGCTGGGCTCCCCCCCGGGCGAGGCGTGGATGGTTGCAGGCGGGGTCGGGCTGGCCCCGTTCGCCACGCTCGCCGAGGCGCTGCGCGCGGCGCAGGTCCCGGCCACGCTGTTCTACGGCGGCCGCTCGGCGGGAGACCTCGTGTACGTCGAGTGGTTCCGGCGGCGCGGGGTCCACGTCCGGCTGACCACGGAGGACGGCAGCCGGGGCCAGCCCGGGCTCGTCACCGGCGCGCTCGAGCAACTGCTGGCGGCGGGGCCGCCGGCGCGGATCTACGCGTGCGGGCCGACCCCGATGATGCGCGCCGTGGCGACGCTCGCGGGCAGGCACCGGTGCCCGGCCGAGGTGTCCCTGGAGCCCGTCATGGGCTGCGGCCTCGGCGGCTGCTACAGCTGCGTCGTGCGCGTCCGCGACGAGCGGCTGCCCGCCGGCGGGCGCTTCGTGCGATCGTGCGTGCACGGCCCCGTGTTCCCCGGCGACCGCGTCGAGTGGGACGCCCTCGCGGGGGCGGCCTGAAGCCTCGCGCACCATGTCCGCAGTCGATCTGGCGGTTGCGTGCGGACCCCTCCGGCTGAAGAACCCGCTCGTCGCGGCCAGCGGCTGCTTCGGCTACGGCGTGGAGTACGCCGACGTCGTGGACCTGTCCGCCCTCGGCGCGGTCGCCGTGAAGGGACTGTTCCTCGAGGAGCGCCAGGGACACGCGCCGCCGCGGATCGTGGAAACGCCCAGCGGCATGCTGAACGCGATCGGCCTGCAGGGCATCGGCGTGCGCCGGTTCGTCGACGAGGTGCTGCCGCAACTGCGCGCGCGCGAGGCCGTCACCATCGTCAACATCTGCGGCACCACGGTCGACGAGTACGCGGAGCTGGCCCGGATTCTGTCGGACGCCCCGGGCGTCGCCGCCCTCGAGCTCAACATCTCGTGCCCCAACATCAAGGCCGGCGGCATCACCTTCGGGTGCAGCCTGCGCGGCCTGACCGACGTCGTGTCCGCCGTGCGCCGGTCGACGCCGCTGCCGGTCATCCCGAAGCTGACGCCCAACGTCACCGATGTCGCCTCGTTCGCGCGGGCCGCCGAGGAGGCCGGCGCCGACGCCGTCTCGCTCGTCAACACCTTCCTGGCCATGGCGATCGACATCGAGACGCGGCGCCCCCGCCTGTCGAACGTCCTGGGCGGGCTCAGCGGACCCGCGATTCGTCCGATCGCGGTGCGCATGGTGTACGAGTGCCGCCAGGCGATCGGTATTCCCATCATGGGCATGGGCGGCGTCATGACGGCCGACGACGTCGTGGAGTTCCTCATCGCGGGGGCCGCCGCGGTGCAGGTGGGCACCGCCAACTTCGTCGATCCGTTCGTGTGGCCCAGGCTCCTGGAGGGATTGACCGCCTACCTCGCACGGCACGGCCACAGCGCGGTGAGCGACATCGTCGGCGCCATCGACCTGCCCGCGCCGGACGCGGGCCGGGCGGGCCGGGAGGTCGGGCGGCGATGATCCGCCTCACCCTGCTGACCCGTGGCGGCTGCCGGCTCTGCGACGAGATGAAGGAGGTCGTCCGCCAGGTACAGCGGTCTCACCGCCTGTCGCTGACCGAGGTCGACATCTCCACGGACCCGGAGCTCGAACGCCGCTGGGGCACGGAGATCCCGGTGCTGTTCGATGGCGGGCGAGTCATCGCCCGCCATCGAACGACGGTGCACGAGCTGGCCGCAGCCGTGTCGCGGGCTACTTCGCCGTCACGGTGAAGTGACCGCGACGGTTCTCCTGCCAGCAGCCCTCGGTCGCCTCGCTGCAGAACGGCGACTCCTCGCCGCGGCTGACCGTCGCGATGCGGCTCGCGTCGATGCCGAGGCCGATGAGGTAGTCGCGCACCGCAGCCGCGCGCTCCTCGCCCAGCGACAGGTTGTACTCGTTGGTACCCCGCTCGTCGCAGTGACCCGCCACGCGGATCCGCGTTGACGTCCAGCGGTTCATCCACTCGGCGTTCTGCTGCAGCGCCGTGCGGGCGTCCGCCCGGATCTCGGACTGGTCGTAGTTGAAGAAGACCGCGCCGAGCGGCATCTGGGCGTTGAGCTCCTCCAGCGACATGGCCGCGAACAGCTCCTCCTCGGTCGGCGGCGGAGGCGGCGGAGGCGGCGGAGGCGGCGGTGGAGGAGGCGGCGGAGGCGGGGGCTCCGGGGCCGGTGGAGGCGGAGGCGGCTCAGGTGGCGGGTTGCTTGCGCAGGAGGCAGCGCCAAGCCCGACAGTGGCACAGATGCTCACAGCCAGCAGCAGTCGCCATGGGGATTTCATAATCCTCTCCTGATAACAGATTCGAAGACCGTCAGATCCGACGCCGTAGTTTACACCGATCTGTCAATTGAACCCGTGATCGCCGTCGTCCGGCTCTGCGCTGCGGGGCGCATCGAGCACATCGCCCTCCTCGCCGGCGGCGACCTCGAGCTCGACCGGGCCGATCCGGATCACCTCGAGGTTGGCGCCGCACTGGGGGCAACTGAGCAGGTCGCCCCGGTCGACATCGAACTCGTCGACGTCCATCTCCGCCTCGCAGGCCGCGCAGGTCGCCATGACAGCACCGGAAGTGCAGGATTATATGATCGGTTGGCCTTGACGCCGAAGACCGTGGTGGTTGCGATTGACGCGCCGGACGTCGTGGACCGCTTCTCCGCGGCGCTCGGCGGCGCCGGGCATCGCGTCGTCGGCGCGGGCCGCGCCCGGGAACTGCTCCGCGCCGTCGAGTCGCCCGCCGCGAGCATCGACCTGATCGTCCTCGACGTCGGGCTCGAGACCGACCCGCCGCGCATCGTCGAGCGCCTCAGGCAGGTGGCGCCCGGCATCCCGATCATCGCCTTCAGCCGCTCGCTCCGCGGCGCGCGCGACGTGCGCGAGCTGGCCGGGCTCGGCGTCGAGCGCTACGTCGACGAGCACGTCGCCGCCGAGCGCATCCTGCCGGCGCTCGCGCCCCTGCTGTCTCCCAACAGCTTCGACCGGCGCACGAGCCGGCGGCGGACGCTCGGCATCCCGGCGGCGCTCAGGTGCGGCGACACGATAGTCCCTGTCTTCACGCTCAACATCGGCAGCGGCGGCATGGCCGTACGCGCCATGACCGCGCTGACGGCCGGCGCCCGGGTGACCGTCCGCTTCCGGCTCCCGCGCCCCCAGCGGGACATCGAGGTGGCGGCGCGCGTGGTGTGGAGCGACCGGCAGTCGGCGCTCGGCCTGCAGTTCGAGGACGTCGACACGGCCGATCAGGCGGCCATCGACGAGTTCGTCGACCTGCGCGAGCCCCTTCCCGGCGGAACGGCGGCCGGTTGACGCCGGTCGCGACCGTTCTGTATTACGATTTTACGGCTTGTGTTGCGATCGAGGCTCGTGGGCCGACCGATTCCGTATTTTCGCGTCTAAGATCTCCGGGGAGCCTCCCTGGCGGGCCGCGCCGCGGGCCTCGGCATCTACCTTGCAAGGAGCAGCTTCGTGATCGAGGTGCAGCATGTCACGAAACGTTACGGGCCGGTGACTGCCGTCAACGACGTCAGCTTCCGCGTCGATTCCGGACAGATCCTCGGATTTCTCGGCCCCAACGGCGCGGGCAAGACCACCACGATGCGGATTCTGACCGGCTGCATCCCCGCCACCGAAGGCACGGCGCTCGTCGCGGGCTACGACGTCTTCGAGCAGCCGGTCGAAGCCAAGCGCCGGACGGGGTACCTGCCCGAGACGCCGCCGCTGTATCCCGACATGACCGTGCGCGAGTACCTGACGTTCGCGGCGCGGATCAACGGCATCGGGTCCGCGGAGCGGCGCGAGCGGGTCGCCGGCGCCATGGCGCGCACCAGCGTCGGGGACATGGCCGACCGCCATTGCGGCAAGCTCTCCAAGGGCTACCGCCAGCGCGTGGGGCTGGCGCAGGCGATTCTGCACAACCCGGACGTCCTCATCCTCGACGAGCCGACCGCCGGCCTCGATCCCAAGCAGATCATCGAGACGCGCGAGCTCATCAAGGATCTGGCGGGCGACCACACCATCATCCTGAGCACCCACATCCTGCCGGAGGTCGCGCAGACCTGCCAGAGCGTGATCATCATCAACAAGGGCCAGGTCGTCGCCGTCGACACGCCGGCCAATCTGACCGAACGCCTGGGCGGGGCGGAGACGATCCGCCTGGAGGTCGATCCGCTGGGAGCGGATCCCGAGCCGGCCCTGGCGGCGGTGCCCGGGGTGACCGGCGTGACCGTTGCCGAGACCGCCAACGGCTCGTGCGTGCTGGACGTGCAGAGCGAGCGCGGCACCGACGTGCGGCGCGAGCTCGCGCGGACCGTCGTCTCGAGCGGCTGGGGCCTGCTCGAGCTCAGCCCGCTGCGGGTGAGCCTCGAGGACGTGTTCCTGCAGCTGACGACGTCGGAGGAGTCGAAGGAGGCAGGCGCCGACCCGGCGCCCGAGCCGGAAGCGGAGACGGAGCCCGCGGACACGACGGAGGACCGGACATGAGCAACATCCTCGCGATTGCCCAGAAGGAGCTGCGGCAGTACTTCGTCTCGCCGATGGCGTACGCCCTGATCGGCCTGTTCGCGATCATCTACGGGTGGTTCTTCATCGTCAGCCTGAACTTCATCGTGCGCGTGAGCATGCAGGCCGGCATGGGCATGGGCGGCCCGCAGGCGGTCAACATCAACGAGTACATGATGCGGCCCCTGCTCGGCAACACGGCCGTGGTCATGCTGCTCGTCCTCCCGATGCTGACGAGCCGCAGCTACGCGGAGGAGAAGCGCTCGGGCACGATCGAGCTGCTGCTGTCGTCGCCGTTGACGGAGCTGCAGATCATCCTGGGCAAGTTTCTCGGCGCGCTGGCGCTGTTCACCGCCATGCTGGGCGTCACGCTCATCCACGTCGCCGTGCTCTTCATCTACGGCGAGCCGGAGCTCGGCCCGATCCTGAGCGGCTACCTGGGGCTGTGGCTGATGGGCGCCTCGTTCATCTCGGTGGGGCTGCTGATCTCGAGCGCGTCCAGGAACCAGATGGTCGCGGGCGTGGTGACGTTCGGCGTCCTGCTGATGTTCTGGGTCATCAGCTGGATGGGCGAGCCCGAGAGCGGCTCCCTGACATCCAGCGTGCTGGCCTACCTGTCGATCCTCGACCACTTCGAGGACTTCTCGAAGGGCGTGATCGACACCAAGCATCTCGCGTACTACATCAGCTTCATCACATTCGGACTCTTCCTCACCGTCAAGTCGGTGGACAGCGAGCGGTGGCGGGGGTAGCGGACTCATGGTGCAGAAGATCCTGGGAGCGCTCGGGTGGGTCGGCGTCGCGGTCGTGGTCGCCGGCATGGTGGCCCGGTTCGTCGTGCCGGAACGTCAGGAGCTGTGGTGGTGGGCGCTGGTGGTCGGCGTGGTGCTCATCGTCGTCTACGGCCTGGGGCAGTGGCGCAGCGTCGCCGAGCTGTTCGAGCGGCGGCAGGCGCGCTACGGCACCCTGGCCACGTCCGGCATCCTGCTCGGCGTCGCCATCCTGGTGGGCGCCAACTACGTGCTCGCGCGCCAGAACAAGCGCTGGGACCTGACCGCCGCGCGGCAGTACTCGCTCTCGGACCAGACGGTGCGCATCCTGGAGTCGCTCGAGTCGCCGATCCGCGTGATGGTGTTCGCCCAGGAGTTCGACTTCCCGCGCTACCGCGATCGGCTGGCCGAGTACGAGTACACGTCGAGCCAGGTGTCGCTCGAGTTCGTCGACGTCGACCGCAACCCGGGGCTGGCCCGGCAGTACGAGGTCCAGTCGTACGGCACCGTGGTCTTCGACTACGACGGCCGCGTCGAGCGGGTGGTCTCCGACCAGGAGCAGGAGCTGACCAACGCGCTGATCAAGGCGGTGGAGGGCGAGGAGCGCCGGGCCTACTTCCTGCAGGGGCACGGCGAGCGGCTGCCGACTAGCACCGAGCGCGACGGCTACAGCGCGCTGGCCGACGCGCTGCGGCTCGACAACCTCTCGGTCGAGACCGTCATCCTGTCCCAGGCCGGCGAGGTCCCGGCCGACGCCGCCGTCGTGGTGGTCGCGGGTCCGGCCACGGATCTGCTGCCCGCCGAGGTGGCGCTGCTGCGCACGTATCTCGAAGGCGGCGGGAAGATGCTCTTCCTGATCGATCCGCCGGACGCGCCGGACGCGCCCGCCCGCGACAACCTGCTCGGCCTGATCGCGGAGTGGGGCATCGAGGTCGGCCGCGACATGGTGGTCGACGTCAGCGGGGTCGGGCAACTGCTGGGGACTGACGCCACCGTGCCGGTCGCCGCGTCGTACCCCCAGCACCCCATCACCGATCGGTTCGCCCTGCTGACGGCGTTCCCGCTCGCCCGCTCGGTCAGGCCGGCGGCCGGCGGGGCCGGCGACCGCGTGGCGACGTCGTTCGTGGAGACGTCGCCGCGGAGCTGGGCCGAGAGCAACCTCGACCTGACGACCGGCGAGGTGACGATGGAGGCGGAGACGGGCGACGTGCCCGGACCGATCTCGATTGCGGCGGCTGTCGCCGTCGAGGTCGAGGCCCCGCCGGACGCTGGCGGGGACGAGGCGGCCGAGGCCGACCCCGGCGGCGGCGAGGCGGCGGGTGACGGCGAGAGCGGCGCGGACGACGATGCGGCGGCAGCGGACGAGGGTCCGGCCGAGGCGCGCGTCGCGGTCTTCGGCGACTCGGACTTCGCCGCCAACGGCTCGCTCGGCATTCAGGGCAACCGCGACCTGGTGCTCAACGCGGTGAACTGGCTCACGGAGCAGGAGAACCTGATCTCGATCCGCCCGCGCGAGCCGGAGGATCGCCGCATCACGCTGACGGCGGACCAGCAGTTCCGCATCCAGGTGGCCTCGCTGTTCCTGATTCCGGGCCTGATTTTCGGCACCGGCGTGTACACCTGGTGGCGGAGGCGATAGCGCATGCGCGGCCTGCGATCGACGCTCGTGCTGCTGGTGGTGGCCCTCGGCCTGGGGGGGTACATCTTCTTCTTCGAGCGCCACCGTGCCCCCGCCTCCGCGCCGGAGCCGAACGAGCAGCTCTTCGACTTCGAAGCCGACGACGTCGCCGAGCTGCGCGTGGACGCCGGCGAGGACGCGGTCACCGAGCTGCGGCGCACGGACGGCGCGTGGCAGGTGGTCGCGCCGATCGAGGCGGCCGCCGACGACAGCGCCACGTCGTCGATAGCGTCCACGCTGGCGTCGCTGGAAGTGCAGCGGGTCGTGGAGGAGGGCCCGGTCGACCTGGAGCCGTTCGGCCTCGCCGAGCCGGCGCTCGACATCGGCTTCACGCTGGCCGACGCCGAGGCGTCGCGACGCCTCCTGATCGGCGAGCAGACGCCGACCGGCGGCGACCGCTACGCGAAGCTCGGCGACAGCGACCGCGTGTTCCTCGTCGCCGGCTATCTGAACAGCACGTTCGACAAGTCGACGTTCGACCTGCGGGACAAGACCGTGCTCGACTTCGAGCGCGGCGATCTGGACGGCGTCGAGATCACGGCCGGCGACCGCGTCATCCGCTTCGCCCAGGACGGGGACGACTGGCGGATCGTCGAGCCGCTCGCGGCGGGCGCCGACTTCAGCACGGTCGAAGGGCTGATCGGCTCGCTGAGCAACGGCCGCATGCGCTCGGTGGAGAACGAGACCGCCGACGCGCTCGAGTCGTTCGGCCTGGCCGAGCCGGCCATCTCCGTGGCGCTGAACGCGGGCAGCGCCAGCGCGACGCTGCACGTGGGCGACGAGACGCCGGACGGCGCGCGGTATGCCCGGGACGCGTCGCGGCCGCTCGTCTTCACGCTCGATGCCTCGCTCGTGACCAGTCTCGAGCGGGAGGCGGCCGAGTACCGCCGCAAGGGGCTGTTCGCCTTCCGCTCGTTCAACGCGACCCGGCTGGAGGTCGAGCGCCCGGAAGGCACCGTCGTCTTCGAGAAGGTCGCGGCGGAAACGGATGAGGAGGAGGATGCCTGGCACCGCACCGAGCCGGGCTCCGGCGAGGTGCCCCGCGCCGACATGGACAGTCTGCTGTCGCAGGTGTCGGTGCTGCGGGCCGAGTCGTTCGTGGCCTCCCGCACCGACGCCGGGCTGGGGCCGGAGCAGGTCGCGGCGACCATCCGGGCGCGGTTCGGCGAGGACGGCGCCGAGGAGCAGGTGACCGTCTGGCGGTCCGGGGAGGACACGTACGCCGTGCGCGGCGACGAGGCCGGCGCCGGCCAGATCGACAGCCAGGCCTTCGACGCCGCGCTCGACGCCCTCGAGGCGCTGCAGGACGCCGGTCCCGAAACTTCCGGCTAAGGAGGCTGCCCGCCGGCGGGGCGCAACGGGTCCGGCAGCCCCGCCTCGTCGAATCCGAGGGCGCGGAGCCGGCAACTGTCGCAGCGCCCGCACGGGCGTCCGCCGGCAGCCGGGCTGTAGCAACTGTGGGTCAGCCCGTAGTCGAGCCCCAGCGCGACGCCGCGGCGGATGATGTCGGCCTTGCCCAGTGCGATCAACGGCGCGTGCACCCGGAACGACGCCCCCTCGACGCCGGCCCGGGTCGCCAGCGCGGCCAGCCGCTCGAACGCCGCGATGTACTCCGGCCGGCAGTCCGGGTAGCCGGAGTAGTCCACCGCGTTCACGCCGACGAACAGATCGCGGGCGTCGAGCACCTCGGCCCAGCCGAGCGCCAGCGCCAGCAGCACCGTGTTGCGCGCCGGCACGTACGTGACGGGAATCCCCGCGGCGTCGGGCGGCCGGTCGAGCGGCACCGGCAGGCTCCCGGTGAGCGCGGACCCGCCGATGGACGCCAGGTCGACGCCCAGCTCGAGGTGCTCGCGGATGCCGAGCGCGCGCGCGACGCGCCGGGCGGCGGCCAGCTCGTCGTCATGCACCTGACCGTAGCGCACGGTCAGGGCGTGCAGCCGAAAGCCCTCGCTGGCCGCAATCGCGGCGGTGGTGTACGAATCCAGGCCGCCGCTGAGCAGCACGACGGCCTTGCGGACACCGGTCATGGAGGACCCGGCTTCCCGTTCACACGCCCCGGGCGTCGTCGCCCCACACGTACTTGTGGAGCTGCACCTGGACCCGCACCGGGAGCCGGTCCGCGAGCGACCAGGCGGCCAGCTCCCGCGGCTCCATGACCCGGTGCACGGGCGACAGCAGCACGGCGGCGCAGCGGCGCTCCAGCCCGTGCCGGCGCAGGACGTCGCGCGCGAACTCGTAATCGGCCCGGTCGCGGATCACGAACTTCACCTCGTCGTGCCCCGCGAGGCGCTCCAGGTTGCTCCACGCGTTGCGCGCCGCCTCGCCGCTGCCGGGACACTTGACGTCCACCACCTTGACGACCGCGGCGGGCACGTCCGAGATGTCGATCTGGCCGCCCGTCTCGAGCAGCACCGTCTTGCCCGCCCCGAGCAGCCGGTCCATCAGCGGATAGACATCGGGCTGCAGCAGCGGCTCGCCGCCCGTGATCTCCACCAGCGGACAGTCGTAGGCCGCCACGGCGCCCACCACGTCGTCGACCGAGATCGCGCGTCCCTCGTCGAAGGCGTAGGCCGTGTCGCACCACGCGCAGCGCAGGTTGCAGCCGGTCAGGCGCACGAACACGCAGGGCCGGCCCGCGTGGCTCGACTCGCCCTGAATCGAATGAAAGATCTCGTTGACCGTCAGCATCGGGCCCGGGTGCGGCGGATCGAGTCATTCTAGACGATGCGATCCGGGAGGCAGCGGGCTGAGCCGCTGAGCCCATCCCGGATCCTATGGCGTACAACTGTCGCGAGAGGCCAGCGGTGCGCTCCCGAAAGAGCCGTTTGGGGTATTCTCGGCCGCACGGAAATGGCGGACGAAACCCAGTTTCTCCCCGACCTCGGATCGCGACCGTGGTCGCCAGCAGCCCAATACGGGCTCAATCCGGCCGGCCTGTTCCTCGGACAAGGGGCGCACGGCTTGGAAGTTGCCGTGGCTCGAGCTGCGAACGCCCCAACGCGGTCGACCGTGCTGGGGTGCTGGAAGAACCGCAAGGGCGGGCGGGCGGCTCCCGTGCTTCTCGTGGTGCTGCATCCCGGCGGCGCTGCCCTCTGCGGACCGGCCGGCGAGACGCCGCCAGTCCATCCGGAGATGGACGTTGGGCAGGTCGAGCGTCTCTGTCGCGAAACGCTTGCACAGCCGGATCGGCATGCGGCATTGCGTTTTCTCTCGCAAGCGCTGCCGTCGCTGGAAGCCGCACTTCCCGGCCTGAACAATGAGGGGCTGCTGGCACTGCACGAGCTGCAGCATGGCGCGCCGGCCCGCCGCGACTGGCAGGAAGCGAAGCGCAGAGCGCAGCAAGCCCTGGGTGCACGCCACCGGGAACTCCTGCGCGCGCTCGGGTTCAGAATCGAGCACCTCGACAATCTGACGAGCCTGCTGCGCAGCGGCGACCGTCGGACGGCCCTCGCCGTCATGCTGCGCGACACCGAATCACCGGAAGCCGGAATCGACCGGTTCAATGACCTGTCGCCGATCAGCTACGGCCTCAAGAAGGCCGACGACGAGAACCTGCCCTGGGTCGTTCTCGTGCAAGGCGACCGCCTGCGCCTGTACGCAAGCGGTGTGGAGACCGGGGTGGGTCGCCGGGGTCGGACCGAGACCTACGTCGAGTGCCAGCCCGCGCTCTTGTCGGACGACCACCTGCCGTATCTTTGGCTGCTCTTCTCGGCAGATGCTCTCGCTCCGGCTGGCAGCCTCCAAGAGATCCTCGACCAGTCGCGGCGCTTCTCGGGCGACCTGGCCAAACGTCTCAGGGAACGCATCTACGAACAAGTAGTTCCGGCCCTGGCGCACGGGATCTCTGATGCAGGCCGGCGCGAAGACGCTCGTCGTGACAGTCTGGCTCAGACGTACGAGATGGCGCTCATCGTCCTGTTCCGGCTGCTCTTCATTGCCTACGCCGAGGACCGCGACCTGCTGCCGTACCGACACAACGACGCCTATCGCCGCAGGTCCCTGAAGCAGAAGGCGCAGGAACTCGCCACATGCGTTGCGAACGAGACGCCGATCGCCACAGGTGATTCCCATTGGCGAGAATTCGAGCTTCTTTGCACGGCGGTCGCCGCAGGCAACGCCGAATGGGGAGTTCCAGCGTACGACGGCGGGCTCTTCACTGGCGACCCCGACGTGTCCCCGGGCGGGGCAGCCATCGCTGCCATCACGCTGCCGAACGAATCTTTCGAGGCGGCCTTGCGACACCTCCTGGTCATCGACACCGCGGAGGGCGTGCCCGGGCCCGTCGACTTCCGGTCCCTCGGCGTGCGCGAGTTCGGCACCATCTACGAAGGTCTGCTCGAGTCGGAGCTCGGTGTCGCGGAGACGGATCTGGCGCTCGACAAGACGGGACTCTACCGTCCTGCTCGCCGCCGGGACGCCGTCGCGGTCGCAGCCGGGGAGACGTATCTCCACAACCGCTCCGGCGCACGAAAGTCCTCGGGCAGCTACTACACGAAGTCGTTCGCCGTAGAGCACCTGCTCGACGGCGCACTGGAGCCCGCGCTCGACGACCATTTCGAGCGCCTGCGTTCGATGGACGAAGCCGACGCGGCGGATTCGTTCTTCGACTTCCGCGTGGCGGACATCGCCATGGGATCGGCCCACTTCCTGATCGCCGCCATCGACCGTATCGAGAAACGCATGGCCGACGCCCTCGCCGCACGGCGCCTGCCAGGCGTACGCCGGGAGTTGAACGCGCTCCGCGGCGCCGCCCGGACTGCGCTGGGAGAGCTCGCGGCGAGCACGACAATTGAGGATGGACCGCTGCTGCGCCGTATGATCGCCCGCCGCTGCATCTACGGCGTCGACCTGAACGGTCTTTCGGTGCAGCTCGCCCGGCTGGCGGTCTGGATTCATACGTTCGTGCCCGGATTGCCGCTGTCGTTCCTCGACCACAACCTGGCCCACGGCAACTCGCTGGTCGGGGTCGGCACGATCGACGAGATCCGGAAGAAGCTCGAAGAGCTGGACGCTCTGCCGCTGTTCCCGCTCGATGCGGACAGTCTGCTCGGTCGTGCGGCTGCACCGCTGCGTCGGCTCGCCAACATCAACGATGCCACGCTCGGGGACATCAGGGCGGCCCGGATCGCTCGGCGGGAGGCGAGCCATGCTATTCGCTCGACCTCGACGTTGTGCGACCTGATCACCGCGCAGCCGATTGCCGACGAAGCGAGTCCGATCACGCAAGAGGATCTCGGGAAGTGGGATCCCGGTCTGGATGATGGAGGCTTTGGCCCGGCCTTGCACAGTGCGAGGCGAACGCTCGACGGACTGCGCGCACTCCATTTTCCGGTCGCGTTTCCCGAGGTCTTCCTGACGGACCGGCCGGGATTCGATGTCATCCTGGGGAATCCGCCGTGGCAGGAGGCCACCGTCGAGGAACACGCGTTCTGGGCGCGGCATTTCCCCGGCCTGCGGTCACAATTGCAACGTACCCAGGAGATGGAGAAGGCACGACTCCGCCGGGAGCGCCCGGACCTGGTCTCGCTGTACGAGGCGGAACTGTCGGAGGCCAAGCGGATTCGCCGTGCCCTTGTCAGTGGCTCTTACCCGGGAATGGGAACGGGTGATCCCGACTTCTACAAGGCTTTCTGCTGGCGGTTCTGGCGCCTGGCCGCCGAGAACGGAGGGCGAATCGGAGTAGTGTTGCCGCGTAGCGCTTTCGCCGCAAAGGGGTCCACCGGTTTTCGACTGGCGATGTTCGGCGGTCTGGCCGATCTGGATCTGACAATGCTCTTGAATCGCGCCGGGTGGGTATTCGACGACGCGGAGCACCGGTACACGATTGGTCTCGCTTCGGTAATCCATCGCGCTGGGGACGACAGGGAGTCGCGCCTCCGATTGCGCGGCCCCTACTCTGACCTGAGACGCTTCCAGGCGAATGTCGTTCGCGACCCGGTGGCCTTTTTCGGCTCCGACGTGCGTAAGTGGAACGACAGCGCGTCCCTGCCGCTGTTGCCGCACCATAACTCGGTCGAGGTGTTCGCGCAGCTCCGGAAGGCTCCTCGACTCGATCTGAACGTGGTTGGAAAATGGCGGGCACGGCCAGATCGCGAACTTGACGCCTCGCTCCAAAAACACCTCATGGATCTGAAGAGTGAACAGTGCCCCGACGGGTTCTGGCCCGTGTACAAGGGGAAGTCCTTCGACCTGTGGAACCCGGATAGCGGCACGTACTACGCATGGGCGAAGCCTGCGTCCGCCTTGCAATGGATTCAGGCTAAGCGCCTGCGGGCGGGAAAACGCAAGAGCGACAGTCCCCATAGGGAGTTTAGCCTACGCCATCTTCAGAATCCGTTGAACTTACCCTGTTATCGACCGCGCGTTGCATTCCGAGATGTGTCCAGGGCTACAGACTCGCGTACCGTACGGGTGGCGCTGGTGCCGCCCAACGTGTTCATCGGCAATCAGGCACCCTACCTCTTGTGGCCCCGTGGAGACGAGAAAGATCAGGCGTTCCTGCTCGGTGTGCTTTCGTCCATTCCGCTCGACTGGTACGCACGACGGTTCGTCGAGACGCATGTGAACTATTTCGTCATCAATCCATTCCCAATCCCACGTCCCTCACGGGACGACGGGCGATGGAAGCGCGTCGTGACGCTCGCCGGACGGCTCGCCTGTCCGGACGAGCGCTTTCGCGAGTGGGCTGGCGCCGTTGGTGTCGGTTACGGGGCGGTCGCTCCCCGACGAGAAGGAGGACATGATCCACGAGCTCGATGCGATCATCGCGCACCTCTACAGCCTGACCGAGGCGCAGCTCGTGCATATCTTCGACACTTTCCATGAGGGTTGGGACTGCCAGGAGCGTCTCGACGGGGTGCTACATCACTTTCGGGAGTGGCGGAGTCGCCAATGACCCAGGTTGGGAGGAATCCGCGGCTGTTCGGGAAGCCACAGGCGGCATTGGGGTGGGTCTCGATGCACTTGTCTTTGACGCTTCGTCGGACCCGCAGGAGTGTGGGGCGGACCACGATGCTGCAGTCACTCGACCGGTTGATACAGATGCGCCGCCGCGCGGCTGAGCAGGTGCGCACCGCGCGTGGCGTCGCCAGCGTCGTCACCCGCGCACTCGTCCATACAGGCGATCCGGTACCGCTGCAAGGCCTGTCGGCGCCGCAGCGGTCGCGCCGCCCTCTCGGAGCGACGCGGTGACCGACCAGCCCGCCTTCATCGACAACCAGGACGGGAACACGCTCGCACGGGCGCTGAGCGCCGTGTTCGGCGCGTCGCGGACGGAGCAGGTGCGGGAGAGGACAGCTTCGCCGGATTCGGTTCGGATAGCCACCGCATTCTTCACACCTACCGGTTTCGCCCAGATTGCCGGGGCCCTGGCTCGCGTCCCCGTGGTACGGTTGCTGCTCGGTGCGGACCACTCGGTGGATGAGGGCGCGTCGCGCCGAGCGCTCGGCGAATCCGTGGCGGCATTCAAAGACCGGCGGCTCCGCACCCGGTTGCGCCGAATGGACGACGGCCTGCACCGAGAGCGGGACCGTCTGCCCTATACTCGGACGAGCGCGACGGCCCTCCGCACGCTCATCTCCGCGCTTCGCGGGGGCAACATGGAGGTGCGACGATACGAGCGGGCGTTCCTGCACGCCAAGGCATACATCCTGACATCGGTGGACGATGCACGCGATGTTTCCGATGGTGTTATCGCCGGCTCTTCGAACCTGACGGCAGCCGGTCTGAGCGACAACCTGGAACTCAACCTCGGCCGGTATGACCCGCCGATTGTCGAGCGGGCGCGGGTGTGGTTCGACGAACTGTGGGAACAGGCGGAGCCTTACGACCTTGCAGACATCTTCGAGGTCGTCTTTCAGGTTCGACGGCCCTGGGAAATCTTCAGGCTCTCCTCAATCAGGTGTGGGTCCGGGGTGAGAGTGATCGGCGGGTTCAGCGAGCGGTGGGGTAGCTACGTGACGGACGGCGTGTCAACGCGCTACGCGCGTTCTCCGCTTCGCTGCGACCCTGGCGGGTGACACGCCGTCCGTCCCTACGCTCAGAGTGCAGTTATGGGCCTTGCGGCCCGGCCTGGACGGGGCGTCCGGGCCGTCCAAACCGTCATGAGCGGCGTCGCGCTCACCCCGACGTCATGAAACGTGACCCGGCTTTGCGTCGGGGCCGGCGGCTCCTGCACGTTGACGCTTGGAGCGTGCCATCCTCAAGGGGCGGAAGCGGGACAGTCGTCGTAGCTTTTTTCGGGGTCAGGGGAACCCCGTCCCCGTATCCAAACTGACGCTGCGCGCCCGGCATCGAGCCCCGAACCGTCCCGGCCTCAGGCCGTGGACGAGCAGCAAATCGAACCCCGCCCGCGAGGCGGGTGTGTTCCTGCACCGGACGTGCCCGCCCGCTTCCGCCTCCAGGGAGGGTACCTGATATGTCCGAGAGGATCGACGCCGACACCTTGCACGTCGACGACATGCACGTGGTCTGGCCCCGAGCGGCTGGCCTCGATGTCCACAAGATGTGCATCACGGCCGCCGTGCGCCTCTGCGAGGCGGGCCGCGGATTGGCGCGAACGGCCGTACGCGAGTTCAGCGCGTTGCCCGACGGGCTGCGGGCAATGACCAACTGGCTTCGGTCGCACGGCGTCACCGCCGCCGCGATGGAAGGCACCGGGGTCTACTGGAAGGCCCCGTTCGAGGCCCTGGAAGACGCCGGCATTCACGCCGAACTGTTTCATGCCCAGCACGTCAAACAGATTCGTGGCAAGAAAACCGATGTCAACGACAGTCTGTGGCTGGGCCGCATCTGTCAGTTCGGCCTCGCCCTGCCGAGCTATGTCCCGCCCCGTCAGTTCCGCCAGTTGCGCCAGTTGACCCGCTACCGCCGGACGCTGGTCGCCGAGCGCAGCCGGAACCGCAACCGGGTCCACAAGACCCTCGACCACGACGGCCTGCGCCTCGGCGGCATCTTGTCGGACATCTTCGGCGTCAACGGGCGGCGCATACTTGACGGGCTCGTCGGCGGGCATCCACCGGACCGCATCCTCGCCGGCCTGACCAACCACGTCGACGCCAAGCTCAAGCCGTTGGCCCAGGCCTTGGCCGCCGCCCTCGACCCGCTCGCGCTGATCAAGCTGAAGATGCAGATCGACGCCCTCGACCGGGCCGACGCCGCCATCGCCGAGCTGGATACCCGCATCCGAACCGAACTGGCCGACTACCAGCGCCCCCTGCGGCTGTTGCAGACGATCCCGGGCATCGATTTCGGCAGCGCCAGCACCATCCTCGTCGAGATCGGCCCAGACCTGGGAGCCTTCCGTCAGGCCCGCCATCTCGGCGCTTGGGCCGGGGTGGCCCCGGGCAACAACACCAGCGCCGGCAAGCGCCGCGCCGGCCGCGCCCGTCAGGGGAACTCGACACTGCGGGCCACTCTCGCTGAATGCGCCCACGGCGCCGTACGCACCAAGCGCTCGCAGTTCTACGACTATCACCGCGCCCTCGCCGGCCGCATCGGCTACAAGCGGGCCATTCTCGCGACCGCCCACAAGCTGTTGCGGGTGACTCACGCCGTCTTGCGCAACGACCGGCCCTACACCGACCCGGGCATCGACTACCAACAAATGGTCGTCGAGCGCAACGCCCCGCGGTGGCTCCGCATGCTCAAACAGTACGGCTTCCTCGAGGAGGCGAGAGCAACCGCGCGTTCCTGACCCGACGCTTCCGGACCCCGCGGCGCCGTGCCGGGCCATAGATCGGGGCTGCCCCGCACCGCCCATCCCATCCGGACTCAAGTCGTACGCCGGGGACCGTCCGATCCCCTTGATCCACGGCCGCACTCGTCGTGCGCCTCCCGCTACGCCGAAGTTTCACAGCAAAGGGGAGATTGGGCTTGGGCTGGTCGGGCCGTGAATCGCGGCCCGCAGCTGACCGGAGCCGGCGGGTGGTCAGCCCTCGGCGAGCCGCTGGAAATCATTGAAAACGCAGGGGCGTCCTGTTCTCATTGGCATGACAAAGGAGAACCAATGAGGAGGAGGACAGCCCCATGCGTGTGACGACCCTACTACGACGATTGCTCGGTGTCACGCAGTTGTACGTCGAGCAGGTGCGTATCGGGAGCAACGGGATGTTCCGCGTATCGGCGCGGCCGTCGTGGCGGCGCTCGCGGTGCGGCGCGTGCGGCGGCCGGGCCCCACGCTACGACCGGCAACCGGCTCGGCTGTGGCGCCATGTGCCGTGGGGTCGGACGACGGTGTGGCTGCGGTATGCCCCGTGGCGGGTATCGTGTGGTCGCTGCGGGGTTCGGGTCGAGCAGGTGTCGTGGGCAGTGCACGGCAGCGCGTTCACGGCGCCGCTCGAGGAGTTGGTGGCCTATCTGGCGCAGGTGACGGACCGGACGACGGTGAGTCGTCTGGTGGGGATTTCGTGGCCGGCGGTGGGCGGCATCGTCGAGCGGGTGGTGGCTCGGCGGCTGGATTCGACGCGGCTGGCCGGGCTGCGGCGGATCGGCATTGACGAGTTCAGCTATCGGAAGCGGCACCACTATCTGACGGTCCTGGTCGACCCTGACCGCCGGCGCGTGGTCTGGGCCGGGAAGGGGCGCAGCGCCGACACGCTGGGCAGGTTCTTCGACCTGTTGGGACCGGCCGGTTGCGCCCGGATCACGCTGGTGACGGCGGACCTGGCGGCGAGCTACGGCAAGGCGGTGCGGGAACGGGTGCCGCAGGCCAGGGTCGTCTACGACCGGTTCCACGTTGAACGGCTGGCGGCCGACGCGGTCGACGCCGTCCGCCGGGCGGAGCAACACCGCCTGGGGGCGACCGCGGCCAAAGCCCTCAAGGGGACGCGCTACGCGCTGCTGAAGCATCCGGCGCGCCTCAAGCCCAGCCAAGCACAACGGCTGGCAACCCTGCGCCGCGAGAACCGCGCCCTCGACCGCGCCTACGAGTTGAACGAGTACCTGGCGACCATCCTCGAGCAGGCCAGACCCGACGAGGCCGAGGAGCTGCTCGAGCAGTGGCTGGACTGGGCGGCGCGGTCACGGCTGGCGCCGTTCGTCAAGCTCGCGCGGACCATCCGGAAGCACGCGGCGGGGATCCTCGCCTACCTCGACACCCGCATGACCAACGGACCCGTCGAGGGCATCAACAACAAGCTCCGCGTCATCGCACGGCGCGCCTACGGCTTCCACTCACACCGTCCGCTCATCTCGATGCTGTACCTCTGCTGCGGAGGCATCAAGCTGGAGCCACCGCTACCCACACGAATTTGAGGAGACTCACATCCAGACGGCGAGCGGGCCGGTGGAATTGATAGGTGACGGTACCGAACTTCCGTATCCGTCAAGTGGAGATTGGGCGCAGAGCGATCGGCTAGTGGTTCCCGAGACCAGTCTCGTGGATGACGTCAAGCTACGGGTGGAGCTGTGCCGTGGCGATGAACGGGTGCTTATGTGCGGCATCTGGACGATTGGACCGATGGTCGCCAAGGGCGATCCGCTCCGGCTGCGCTATCGAATGGACATCAACCAGGTACTGCATCTGCGCCTTGCCCCCGGAGCTGAGGACAGCGCCGCCGAGGAATTCGAACTCACGGTGGAGAATCCATTGACCAGCGTGGTGAACCCGAACGCCAAGCGCGACGAGATCCTCGCTCTGGAAGAACGAATGCGCACAGGCACGCCATCGCAGGCGGAACAACGGAAGACGGTCAAGAGGATCGCCGAACTGGAGAGCGAGCTGGGGCACGACGAGCATAGGCGCTAACTTGTTCACGTCACCTGCTCCGGCGGCTGCTCGGTCCAACCGAAGTACGCGGAGAGCTGCGACTGCCGGCGCCGTGGCGGCTCGGCCAGCGCGCCGGAGATCGATCGCCAGTCGTTGAGCATGCAAGCCAGCGAGAGCGGCGGTTCGATGGCGCGCGTGACCTGGTTGAACACGAACTTGAAGTCACGCCACGCGCTGCGGGGGCGCCGGGGCCGGTACGTCGTAGCCCCAGGGGGAAATCGTGCGGGCGTGGTGGAGCCGCTTCTCCACCAGCAGTGCCACGAACAGTTTCCCGTAGAGCCACGCCTTGGCGCTGTCGTCGTCGTACTTCGGCAGGTGCCCCAACTGCGCCAGCGACTTGAAGCGCTTGAACACCAATTCGACCTGCCAGCGCAGGCGATACCACTCGAGCACGTCGGCGGCCGAGAAGGGCGGCTCGGGGAAGGTCGTGAAAACGATCACGTACTCGGCAAAGCGCAGAGTGGCCGGTTGTACCTGGGTCCGCTTGCGGGCGGCGTCCCGGCGGATTTTCTGCTGCGCCAAGCGGATCGCCTCCGCCGACTTGCGGAGCACGCAGACCCGGCCCGCAATCTCGCCCGGCGGGCCGCCGTCGTCACCCGCGGCCGCGACCGTCGTCGCCCAAGCGCGCGCTGCCCCCGGACGCGTGACCGACGAGACCGCGGCCAGCAGGTCGAACGGCCGCCCGGCTGCCGTGTGCAGCGGCAACGACCCCGTATTGACGCGCACAATCAGCCGCCCGCCCGCCTCGACCACGTGGCGGATCCCCCGCGCGGTCGAATACCCGCGGTCGGCCAGCACATGGTCGCCGGCGCGGATCGGGAACTGCGCCAACGATTCTCCCGTGCCCGGCCCCTCGACCCCCGTCAACTTGAAGAAGTCGCACGTCAGCGACGGCAGGCCCACGCTGTAGTGCAGCCGCCACAACGACCCGCTCGGTCCCGGTTCCTTCACCGTCGTCGCATCCACCGCCCGGACCTGGAACGCGCCGCCGGGGATGACCGCCAGACCCTGCTCCTCGAACAGGCGCACACACAGCGCGTGCAGCCAACCCTTGGATTTCTTCAACCGCTTCAACAGCGCCACGTCGGACAGATCCGCCAGACGCGCTTGGCGGGCGCGAACCACCGTTTCCCGCAACGAGTGTCCGCAGCCGAGGTGCAGCAGGAGGGTCCGCAACAGGTTGTCGACCGTCTTGTCCTTCCGCAGCCCCTTCAACGCCCCCGTGTCCTGCGCCAACTCCCGCCAGTCACCGGGCAGGAACGACCGCAGCACATCCCAGTCCTCGTCCACCGGGCCGGCCTCCATGTCATGCATGCGCATGTCAGGATACGCCGGCCTCGCTCGGAACACAAGTTAGCGCCTATGGGAGACCCGGGAGCCCACAACTGAGGGGCTGCTGCCGGAGACGAGGAACGAGATCGCGAGGAGACCCCGGTGAGTTGGCTCGTTCCCCGCAGTGAGCTGACCCCTGCACAGAGTCGAGCGGTCGAATCGAGCCGCGGTCAGCATCGCCTAGTCCTGGGTTCGCCAGGCTCTGGAAAGACCATCGTTCTGCTGCACCGGGCTCGGTACCTCATGGACGAGTACGGCATCCCGCCCGACCGTTGCCGCTTGCTCGTCTATACGAAGGCACTGAAGGCCTACATCCGCACCGCGCTGCGCGACCTCGCACTCCCCGACGACTGCGTGATGACATTCGATGCGTGGTGTAGCGAGTACTACCGGGATCAGATCAACAGACGCCTGCCGGGCAGTGGCCGCAAGCGAGACTGGGAGGCCATCCGACAGGCGGTGTGGGAGAAGACACGCCGGCTGAAGGGGTCAGATCGACTCTTCGACTTCGTGATGGTTGATGAAGGCCAGGATCTGAACCGGCGCGACTTCGAAACACTGAGGGCCGTCTCGCTGCACGTGACAGTCTTCATGGATCCGAAGCAGAAGCTGTACGAGGGTGACGCCGACGAGGCCGGCGTGGCGAGGGCGCTGGGATTGCGTAGGCGCAATCTCGCGCTGCTCGACGCGTATCGTTGCTCGCCGTACATCGTGCAGGTTGCTGCATCGTTCATCCGCGACGAAACGGAACGCCAGCAGTTCATCGAGCAGAACCCCCCTGTCGAACGAGGAGAGCGCCAGTTGCCGCTGCTGTATCTGGCGAGCGGCGAGGGTGCCGAACGCGCGCACCTGATTGAGGTGATCCGCACTCGTATCGACAGGAACGAGCGGATCGCAATTCTGTTTCCGGACAAGCGGCGCACCCGCAGCTACGCCAACAAGCTGACCGCGGCCGGGCTCGAGGTCGAGATCAGCGAGTCGGCGCGCTGGAAGGGCGACGACCTGCCCATAATCGACTTTGGTACTCCCTTGCCCAAGCTCATGCCGTACCCGAGTTCGAAGGGTCTTACCTTCGACACGGTGCTGATGCCTCGGTTGAATCGGAGGTTCTTCGCGAAGGCCGATCCGAACCGGCTCGAACGCTGGCTCTTCGTGAGCATCACGCGTGCGATCCGTTGGATGTACATCAGTACCACCGACGGTGACAAGGCTGTGTTCTTCGAACGGTTCCACGAACTGGAACGCCGGAGACAGATGACGATCCAGCGGAGTGCGGATCAATCGCCAGCGGGGAACTTGACGGAAGCAGAGGATGACGATGTCGGCGAGGAAGACGACTTGACCGACTTGTTCTGAGTCACCGTCGCGCGGCCGACGCGCGTCACCCCGATGCGCGGGCACAACCGGCGCACCTCGCACGCGTCGCACAGCGGATAGACGGGCCGGCAGACGTTCTGGCCCCAGCTCACCAGGTACAGGTTGACCGACGCCCACCACTTGCGGGGCGCGGCGGCATACAGCGCCGCCTCGGTCTGCTCGGGCGTCCGCGTCCGCACCCAGCCGAGGCGGTTCGCGATGCGGTGCACGTGGGTATCGACGCAGATGTTGTCGGCGCTGCTGTGCGCGACGATGAGCACCAGGTTGGCCGTCTTGCGGCCGACGCCCGGCAGCGACAGCAGCTCCGCCATGGTGGTGGGCACCCGGCCGCCGAAGCGCTCGATGAGCTGGCGGCAGGTGTCGAGAACGTGCCGCGCCTTGTTGCGGTAGAAGCTGGCCGGGTAGATCAGCTCCTCGATCTCGCGCGCCGCCAGGCGCAGCATCGCCGCCGGGGTGGCGGCCCGCACGAAGAGGCGCTGCGACGCCGCGAACGTCACCGCGTCCTTGGTCTGCGCGGACAGCATCGTGGCGATCAGGACCTGGAAGGGATCGCCCTTCTGCTCCTCCGCGATCTTCTCCACGGCCGGGTCCTCCATGCGCGCGATCGCGCGGCGCAGGCGGCGCATGACGCCGTCGACGGAGGCGCCGCCCGGCGGCGCGGCGGAGGCTGAGCGGGCCATGCGCTCACGCCTCCCGCGCCGCGACCGGCGTGAGCGGGGGCCGGCCGCCCAGGACCGCGAGGGCGTTGGCCACCGCCAGCGCCGCCATGGCCGTGCGCGTCTCGCGGGTCCCGCTGCCCAGATGGGGCGCGAGCACGACGTTCTCCAGCGCCAGCAGGCCCTGCGCGACCGCCGGCTCCTGCTCGTAGACGTCGAGCGCCGCGCCCGCGACGAGGCGCTCCTGCAGCGCCCAGACGAGGGCGTGCTCGTCCACCACGGCGCCGCGGGCCGTGTTGACCAGCAGCGCCGTCCGCTTCATGCGGGTCAGGGCGCGCCGGTCGACGAGGTGCCGCGTGCCCGCGCTGAGCGGCACGTGCAGCGAGACGACGTCGGAGGTGACCAGCAGCTCGTCCAGCAGGACGCGGCGCCAGCCGCCGCCGGCCGTCTCGGCCCGGTCCGGCACGCCGGCCGGCTGCTCGCGGCCCGCCGCCACCACGCGCATCCCGAAGGCGGCGGCGCGCTCGGCCACCGCCCGCCCGATGCGGCCCGGCCCGACGATGCCGAGCTGCTTGCCGTGCAGCTCCGTGCCCAGCATGAAGTCGAGCGTCCAGCCCTGCCAGCGCCCGGCGCGAATCAGGCGGTCGCCCTCGGCGATGCGGCGGCTGAGCGCCAGAATCAGCCCCCAGGTGAGCTCCGCGACCGCGGCCGTCAGCACGTCGGGCGTGTTCGTGACGACGATGCCGCGCGCCGGCGCGCTGGCCACGTCGATGTGGTCGTAGCCCACGCCCACGTTGGCGACGACGCGCAGGTCGGGCGCCGCCTCGAGGAGGCGGCGATCGATCGTGTCCTGGAACAGGCAGACGAGGCCCGCCTTGCCCGGCAGGCGGCCGCGCAGCTCCGCCGCCGGCAGCGGGTCGCGGCCGGCGTGCAGATCGACCGTGCAGCCCGACGCGAGCTGCGCCATGGCCGACGCGGGCAGGCGCTGGGTGACGAGCACCGCCGGTTTCACGTCAGGAGCCTGTCTCGATGGCGTCGACGATGCCGACGACGGCCGCGTCCACCGGCGCCGCGCGGCGGCCGAGCGCCGCGCCCGCCGCCCGTCCCTCCAGCAGCAGCAGCACGGTGTCGCCCACCCCGGCCTGCGCGGCATCGACCGCCAGGGTCACGGGGCCCGACGCGACGCCGCGGGCCGTCAGGGGCTCGACGAGCAGCAGCTTGGCGCCGTCCAGCCGGGTGTTCTTGCGCGTCGCGACGACGGTGCCCACGACCCGCCCGAGCCGCATCAGGCCTGCTTCCCGCCCGGCGCGTCACCGCCGCTGGCGCCGGCCGACCAGTGATCCACGCTGCCGACGACGGCGGCGTCGGTCGGCACCTGCCGCGGCAGGAACGGGAACGAGGCTTCCCGGCCACGGACGAAGAAGACCGTCTCGCCCACGCCGGCGCCGACCGCGTCGACGCCGACCAGGCTCCGCCCGGACGGGCGGCCGTCGGGCGCCAGCGGCTGCATCAGCAGCAGCTTGAGGCCCCGCAGGTTGTCGTCCTTGCGCGTGGCGACGACCGTGCCCACGATGCGGGCGAGCTGCACGCGTCAACTCTCCTGCAGCTCAATCGTGTCGACGATGCCGACCACCGCGGCGTCGACCGGCGTGTCCTGGAGCGCGGCCGCCATCCGCGCCGAGCTGCCGCCGACGATGAGCACCGTCTCGCCGAACCCGGCGTCCACCGTGTCGACGGCCACCAGATGGTGCCCCTGCTCGTTCCCGCGGGCGTCGATGGGCTGCGCCACCAGCAGCTTGCTGCTGACCAGCCGCGCGTCCTTCTGCGTCGCGACGACCGTGCCGACGATCCTGGCCAGAATCATGCGCGCGTGCGCGGGCGTCCTGGCGCTTACGCCCCCGCCTTGCCGATCGGCAGGGCGTCTTCCAGGTTGGCGTGCGGCCTGGGAATGACGTGCACGGCCACCAGCTCGCCGACGCGCCGGGCCGCCGCCGCCCCCGCGTCGGTCGCGGCCTTGACGGCTGCCACGTCGCCGCGCACGATGGCGGTGACGTAGCCGGCTCCGATCTTCTCCCACCCGACGAGTGTCACCTTGGCAGCCTTGACCATGGCGTCGGCCGCTTCGATCATCGCGACCAGGCCCTTGGTTTCCACCATTCCCAACGCCTCACCCATGGCTTCCTCCACGCGTCCCCCGCCGCCGGCGCGGCGCGGCCGGGCCGGCCTGCGGACCGCCCCCGCCTCAGCGCAACTGCTTCACGGCATCCTCGATCAGGGCCGTGAGTTCGCCGTATGTTAATCGAATTTCGTCGTCCCCACCCGGTGCCGGCGCGGCGCCGGCATCCGCGTTGCCGGTGACCAGCCGCTGGCCCGGCGCGGACGGCGCCTGCAGCACCTGGCAGTCCTCGCCGTCCGCCGGCCCGTCGCCCGGTTCCGGGCAGATCGGCGCCGGCGCCGCGATGCCGTAGGTGCCGCGCAGCGCCTGCAGCCGCAGCACCTCCTCGCGGGACAGCAGCCGCTCCCGCCCGAGCTGCCTGGCGACCAGGCTGATGCGGGCGAAGTGCTCGACGGTCTCCATCTTGTAGTAGGCGGCGAACAGCTCGCCGGCCACCGTCAGGGCGCCGTGGTTCGCCAGCAGCAGGCCGTCGTGCACCTTGATGTGCTCCTGCACGGCGTCGGCCAGCTCCTGCGTGGACGGCGTCCCGTAGTCGGCAATCGGGATGCTGCCCAGGGTCGTCACCACCTCCGCGAGCACCGCCCGGTCGAGCGCGATCCCGGCCACGGCGAAGCCCGTGGCGGTGGGCGGATGGGCATGCACCACCGCCGCGACCTGCGGGCGGTTGCGGTAGACGGCCAGATGCATCAGCAGCTCCGACGACGGGTCCCGGCCGCCGGCCAGCTTGTGTCCGTCCAGGTCGGTGATCACCAGCATGTCGGGCGTCATGAAGCCCTTCGAGACGCTCCTGGGCGTCGTCAGCAGGCGCTCGTCGTCGAGCCGCACGCTGATGTTCCCGTCGTTGGACGCCACGTAGGCCCGCGCGTGCAGCCGCCGGCCGATCTCGACGATGTCGGCCCGCAACTGCTCCTCGCGATTCATGGCGCCCTCTTCACGACAGGCTCAGGCCCGCCGGCCGAATTTCTGCCGGCAGCCTTCCGAGCAGAAGTAGTGCGTCTTGCCGCTGGTAGAGTCCTCTTCCTTCAGCGCACGGGACTGCTGGATGTACGTGCCGCAGACGGGATCGCGCACGAGCTGCATGCTACGGGGACGCCGCACCTGCCTCGGGCCCGACGCGGCGGAGAGGATGCTGGCCGCCAAGCCCCAGATCAGGCGAATGATGAGGGCCGCGATCAGCAGCCTGACGAGCCACCCCCCCAGCATGGCGGTGGGTCCTCACCTCACGGGAGGCCGGCGGCAGGCGCCGACTCGTGCGCCGCGCCCACGCGGTCCAGGAGCTCGCGGGCGTCCAGCGCCTCGCGGCTGTCGGGCGCGGCGGCAATCACCTGCTCCCAGGCGGCCAGCGCCCCTTCGAGGTCCCGGAAGCCCAGCGCCCGCACGACGCCGAGATTCAGCAGCGTGCGCGGATGGGCCGGATCGATCTCGAGCGAGCGCTCGAACGTCTCGATTGCCCGCTGTGCATCGCCGGCATGGAACCAGCTCATGGCGAGGCTCGTGCTGGCGTCGACGTAGGCGGGGTCCACCGCGACCGCCTGCTCGTACCAGGAGATCGCCGTCTCGAACTGCCGCGCGTCGAAGTACACGTCCCCGAGCGACGCCCGCACCGCCGCATCGTCCGGCGCCGCCCGGGCCGCCGCCTCGAGCCCGGCGACGCGCTCCGCGTCCACCTCGAGCGCCTCCGGTTCCGGCGCCGCGTCGGCCGCGGCGGCCGGCTCGGGCGGCGGCGGGGCCGGGACCGGCCGCTCGCTCCAGATGATCCACCCCATCACCGAGAGGGAGCAGACAGCCGCGACGCCGAGCACCAGCAACTCGCGTCCAGTCATCGCACGAATGATAGCCCCTGGCGGACCGCCCACAAAGCGACACCGGGCGGCTCGTGGCCCGGCGCGCCAGTTTCCGGCGCGCAGTTCTCACACGCCGCCGCCGACCGCAAGAAGCCCAGCACCGCGACGCGCCGCCGGACGAGTGGGCGGTCGATTGATCTGGAATCCCAGGCGGCGTGAGACGTAACATGCTCCTGTAGAATGCTTCGACCGAACGCAACTCGCCCGTGCGTCGGTCGACCAGCGTCGGCCGCTTGCCGGAAAAGTCGACGAACGTCTTCTCGCCGGCGCGATGCCCCTGCCGCATCGACGGCCGCAGCCGCCGCGCCCACTGCCGGTAGAGCGCGAAGAACCGGGTGCGGCCGTAGCCGTCCGGTTGAACCTCGGCGTACTCTTCCCAGAGCAGCTGCAGCGTGACGCCGTCGCGCTTGAGTTCGCGGTGAATGTACGCGTAGTCAGGCCGGACGCGGTTGCGCAGCGCGGTGGCGCGGGGGTACAGCCGGGCAGGGCTACCGACAAGCGTTCACGATCACTGGATCGGGTGTTCAACTTCGGTTGGAGTTGTCGGCGGTCCGTGCCCGGCCGCGGTCGGAGCGGTCCGATCGAAGCCGGCGTTGCTGCGGCCGCTCGACGACGAACGGCGCATCGAGCATGGCGTTCAAGATCGATGGGTCACTTGGCCGCGGCCATTGAAGTAACCTGGATCGTCCTGGTCTCGGAGTCCAGCGTGCCGACGACTGCTACTTTCTTTCCGGCAAACTCTCTTGATTTGTCCTGGTCGCTCAACCGATAGATTTCTCTGCCGTCAAACAAAATGAACGGGACGCTGTGGTCATCGACGCAAGCGATGGTGCAGGCAGCGTCGGTCGACCCCATCCGCATTCCGGAATGATCGGCTATGGGGCACTCCTCATCGGTGATCGTGCCTGAGAACGTCTGTCTGCTCTGGGTTGCAAACATCGCGGTGGAGGCAAGAAGAGCGGAGGCAAGAAGACCTATCAGTAGATACTTCATAAAGCTCACGCAAAGCGAAGTCATTCGCAACCTGCGGGAAATCGGGGGGAGGTGTCACACCCCCCCCTGATTCGTGGTCGAAAACCCCGAGGCAGAGAAACTCTCTGCCGGTTATCGGCCGCCAATCATGATGTGGGCTTCCGGCGTGCCCTCGAACATCAGCCAGGCGCCGCCCTCGTCGCGAACATTCGGCAGTCCGACTTGCTCCGCCGTCAGGTTCGGCATGCCGATAAACGTGTGCCAGATGGCGGTGTGCTGGCTGGTGCCCCGGAGGTTATACCAGATGGACCCGACTTCGGACAGCTCACGCGTTCCGTCTTTCCCGGCGGCCACAACCAGATCCCTAATCCCTCCGGTGCCGCTGCTCGACAAGACAGGCAAACCGGCGCGCCTGGGGTCGTCTTCCCCAAGCAACGGCGTGGCCTTGGCCCCCATCTCCGCGAACGCTCGATTCTGCATGATGCGCGGCAGGTTGGCATCGCTGCTGGTGCACTCCACCGACCACGGCCGCTCTCCGGGAAAGCCGGTCAGGTCGTAGCAGATCATACGCCCGGGGCCTCTCCTCAAAACTTCATACGTAAAGTCGGCAGCCGTGACCTTTTCGCCCGCATCCGGATTCCGAATTATCTTGATGACCGTGGCGTCCCTGGCCATGGCCGCGTTCGGAGCGGCGAGCAACGGCTTTTCGATGGGGTCTGTCACCACCTCGTGCCGGCGCTCCTCATAGATCTGCGCTTGCGCCGGCGCGCTCATCGCAACCGCCATTACGCAGAGTACAAACAGAGAGATCGGTTTCATGTGAGTCCTCCAATCGCGATGCCTCAAAACCTGGGTGTCCGAAAGCCAGCAGAATACCACGATGGCGCGTACTCTGTCTATTGAATGCTTCCGCCGACGGGCAGGCCGCTCGGTACGCGCTCGGGAATCGTCCGGTCGAACGAGTCATCGCTCAGAGCGATTAAAAACTCGATCAGATCCGTGTCTTCTTCGTCCACGTTCTGCAACGCGCGAAGCCGCGGATCGAGCTCCTCGTAGGGGACGTTCGGGTTCCGGGATTCCCCGGCGATGGTGGATTCATAGAACCCCACGACCGCGCGCAGCGTCCGGAACATGCCATTGTGCCCGTATGGGAAGGTAAACTCGAGGTTTCGCAGCGACGGCGTGCGAAACGCATAGCTGTCGCACGCTGCTCGGGACGCTGCAGTACGCGGCTCCGGAGGAGCTGCCGGGCAAGGAGGGTTCTGCGCGCCTCCGTCGGAGGCGGGCGTTGTGAGACCTGATGCAAGAGCGGGGTTGTCGGGCACGCCCATGACATGCAGTTTGTAATCGGAGAACATGGGCCCGTTGTGGCACCTGATGCACCCGATCTCGTCGAAGCGCTGCATTCCGCTGACCTGTTCCTCCGTCATGGCACTGCGGTCGCCGCGCATGTAGCGGTCGAACGGCGCGTTGTTGGCCAGCAGCGACCGCATGAACGCCGCTATCGCCCTGCCCAGGTTTTCCGCGTTGACCGGCTGTTCACTGCCGAAGGCCTCGGCGAACAGGCTCTGGTACTCGGCGTTGGCCTGGAGCTTCGCCACCACTCTCGCGACAGCCTCATCCTCCGGGTAGGTGTCCCCTCGCATTTCCTCAAACGACTTGAGCGGTTCGAGCGCCTGCGATTCGAGGCTCCTGATGCGATTGTCCCAGAACGTCGGCGCAGTCGCCGGGTCGTAGCCGCCCGATTCATCGATGCCGTTGAAAGCAACGTTCAGAACCGTCGGACTATTGCGTTTGACGAGATGCCCGTCACGCCGGAAGCGGCCCAGGCCGATGCCCGTCACGCCGGTCGACAGGTCACGGTCATCTGTATAGGCGAATTCGGGATGATGGCACGTCGCGCAGGCCACGTCTTGGGGTCCCGACAAAAGCGGGTCCCAGAACAGCAGCCTGCCCAGCTCGACTTTTGCCGGGGTCGTCGGGTTATATCCCGGCGCCTGCTCAGTCTCTGGCAGCGCCGACACACTGTGGTCAATGGCACCAACTTCTTGTCCAACGGCACCAGCTTCCATGAAAAGGAGTACGGCGACCGTAGCTGCTGCGACCAGCAAGTGTTTCGCTCCGAAGAATATAGGCACAAGCAAACCCCCCTAGTGCCGGCCCCCTTCACAGGCCTGGGCGCGCCACAGAACAGCCAATCTACCCACAACTATGGGCGGGTGTCAAGAGAAAATGCGCCGCAGAGAATGCGCCGCGCCACAACCGACAGCGGTGCGGCAGGGCGCACGTCGGACAGGCGGGCCGGGCGGGCCGTCCGTTCAAGAGCGGGTGTCGACGAGGATCTGGTCGTCGCCCCCAGCGGTGGCGAGGCCGTCGAGAAGGAACGGCATCGGGGGCGGCCGCGCGGGCCGGGCCTCGGGGATGTCGGTCGGCAGCTCCAGATGGCGCAGGATGCGCTCGATCACGGCGGGGTCTTCGACGGGTTTCCCGAATCGGACCACGTCGGCCCGCCACGCCGCGCGCGGGGCCAGCACGCCATAGTAGAGAATCAGGTCGATGCGCGGCCGCGGTGTCAGCGCGGCGCGGCGCTCGAGCAGTTCCACGGGGTCAAGCAGCAGATGCGCAGTGCCGTCCGACCATGGGCGCCTCAGTTGGAGCTGTACCTGTCCCTCCGCGGTCAGCTCGAGACGGTCCTGCGCAATGGGGGGGCGCAACGCGTAGCGACACACCCGCTCGAGGCGGTCCCGCTGGCCGGCCGGCACGCACAGCGCGGCATGGAGATCGAAGCCGTTGTGGCGCGCCAGACACGGCCCGAGCCCTGGAGGGTCGGTGACGGCGGCTCGGGGGCCAACGGCCGATCGATCTCTGCGACACGTTCGAAGGGTGGCGCCTGGTACAGGACGCTATCCGCCGGATCGAGCACGGCGAGTTTCCCTGATGCGTCTGTACCGCATCAGTCGTGCCGACCATCTTGAGAACTATCAGGGACTTGGGGCGAGCTACCGGGAAGGCGGACGGTGGAACGAGCCCGGTATTCCCGTACTCTACTTCGCCGAGGCGGCGAGCGTCGCGATGCTGGAGATGGCGAACTACCTGCCGTCGCCCCGCCTGGTGCCTTCAACCTATCGCCTGGGCGTCTACGATGTCACCGGGAACCTGACCACGGAGCGTTGGCGCACAGCCGACCTGCCGTCCGGCCGGAACCGGTTTCCCTGGCCGCCGTCCACGCAGCGGATGGGCTCGGACTGGCTGAGGCAGCGGCGCGCATCCCTGCTCGTGGTCCCGAGCGCTGCTGTGCCCGGCGGGCTCGAGAATATCGTTCTCGCCAACCCGGCCCGTCTCGACGCGGGGTCGATTCGACTGAGCGCCGTGCACGCAAGGCTCTATGACCGGCGGACGTTCGGGCGCGCGGGCACCGGCCGGTGACGGCCCGCGTGCGCCTGCACGCGGCCGATCTTCGACTTGACGGCCGCGGCGGAGCCAGCTCGCTCCGCCTGCCGACTGCCGGCCGTGGTGGCGACTACGCAGTCAGCAACGCCAGCATCTCGCGCACGGCGCGCTCCATGCCGACCAGGACGGCGCGGGCGACGATGCTGTGACCGATGTTCAGCTCCTCGATGCCGGCGATGGCGGCGATGGGTCCGACGTTGCGGTAGGTCAGGCCGTGCCCCGCCAGCACCTCCAGGCCCTGCTCGCCCGCGGCGGCGGCCGCCCGGGCCACCCGCTCGCATTGCGCCCCGCGCCCCTCTTCCGGCGCGTCGGCGTAGGGGCCGGTGTTGATCTCGACGGCCTGGGCGCCGATCTGGGCCGCCCGTTCGATCTGGGAGACGTCCGTGTCGATGAACAGGCTCGTCCGGATGCCGGCGCCGCGCAGGCTCCCGATGGCGCCCGCGAGCCCGTCGGCATGCCGCAAGACGTCGAGGCCGCCGGTGGTGGTCAGCTCCTGCGGCTGCTCCGGGACGAGCGTCACCTGGTCCGGCTTGACGCGCGCGGCAACGTCGATCATCTCGGCCGTGGCGGCCATCTCGACGTTCAGCTTCGTGGCGACCACCTGCCGCAGTAGCTCCAGATCGCGCTCCTGGATGTGCCGGCGGTCGCCGCGCAGGTGCACGGTGATGCCGTGCGCCCCGGCCAGCTCCGCGAGCAGCGCGGCCGTGACCGGCTCGGGCTCGGGCGCCATGCGGGCCTGCCGGACGGTGGCGACGTGATCGATGTTGACTCCCAGACGCATGCCCACCTCGAACGTCGGTCGAACGTCAGCCCAGAACCTCCCGGGCCCGGCCGGCGAGGCCGTCCGCCAGCCGCTGCACGAGCGCCGCGTCGCGGCCCTCGATCATCACCCGCAGGAGCGGCTCCGTGCCGGAGTAGCGGACGAGCACGCGGCCGTCGCGCCCCAGCACCCGGCGCGCCTCCTCCACGGCCGCCGTCAGCCGCGGCTCGGACGCCAGATCGGGCTTCGAGCGCACCGGCACGTTGACGAGCACCTGCGGGCAGACCTCGAGGCCGCGCCGCAGCTCGGCCAGCTCCAGCCCCGTTGCGGCGATGACCTCGATGACCGACAGGGCGGTCAGCAGCCCGTCGCCGGTCGGCAGCAGGTCGGAGAAGATCAGGTGCCCCGACTGCTCGCCGCCGAGCGCCACGCCGCGCTCGACCATGGCCTCGCGCACCTGGCGGTCGCCCACGGCGCAGCGGTGCAGCGTCACCCCGGCCCCGCGCAGGGCGATCTCGAGGCCGACGTTGCTCATGACGGTGGCCACCACGGCGTTGCCCGGAAGCCGGCCCTGCTCCCGCAGGAAGCGGGCGCAGACGAACAGCATGCCGTCGCCGTCGACGATCCCGCCGCGGTGATCGACCATGATGACGCGGTCGCCGTCGCCGTCGAGGGCGAGCCCGACGCGGCACCCCTGCGCCTGCACGGCGCGCTGCAGGCCCTCCGGGTGCGTGGAGCCGCAGCGCCGATTGATGTTGGCGCCGTCCGGTTCGGCGTTCAACGCGACGACGTCGAAGCCCAGCTCGCGCAGCACACGGGGAGCGACGCGGGACATCGCACCGTTGGCGCAGTCGATGGCGATGCGGAACGGAGGAACTGGCGCGGAGTCTGCCAGCACGCCCGCCGCGTGCGCGCGATAGGCGTCCGACAGGTCCCGCACCTCGACCTGCGGGCGGGCCGCGGCGGCCACGGTCCACGATTCGTCGGCGACCCGCGCCTCGATCTCGGCCTCCGTGGCCGGCGAGGCCTTCTCTCCGCGGGCGGTCAGCACCTTGATCCCGTTGTCCGGACACGGGTTGTGCGACGCGGACACGACCAGGGCCCCGTCGAAGCCGCCCGCCGGCACCAGCAGGGCGGCCGCCGGCGTCGGCAGCACGCCCGCGCTCACCAGCGTCCCGCGCTGATGAGCGACGCCGCGAGCGAGCTCCTGCTCGATCCACGACCCCGACCGCCGCGTGTCGCGGGCAGCCAGGAGCGCCGCGCGGCCGTTGCCCAGCGCACGCGCCACCGCCGCACCCAGGCGGGCCAGCGTCCTGGCGTCGAGCGGGGGGCGGCCCGGCTCGCCGCGGACACCGTCAGTGCCGAACAGCGCGGGCATCGCCGGCCTCCGCTTCCAGGGTCACGGTGATCGCGGCCGGCACGACGCTCGTCACCTCGACGCCGGATGGCGTGCGGACCCGGTCGGGAGCCATCTCCATCTCGCGCCGGCCCGCCTGGGCGGCGCTCAGATCGAGCACCGCCGCGACGTCGCCGGCCGCGAGGCCGCCGATGATGACGCCGGAGCCGCGCACGCGGACGCGCACCGTATCCGGTGGGTCGCCGGCAATCTCCAGTCCGGCGGGCACGTTCTCGAACTCGACGGGCACCTCGAGCCCGCGCTCGACGACGCGGTCCCCGGCCACGTTCATCCACAGCAGCACGGCGATGCCGAGCGCCAGCACCTTGAGGCTGAAGTTGCGGAAGAGAGAGTACGCCATCACGGTGCCAGCGTCCGCCGGTCCGCCGGCCGCGCGGCGGTTCGCTCGGACTCGAGCAGCAGGTTGTCGAGGCGGAACCGGAGCTGGTCCGGCCGGACGTCGCTCTCGACCTGCCCGTCGAGCGCCAGCGACAGCTTGCCGGTCTCCTCGGACACGATCACGGCGACGGCGTCCGATTCCTCGGTGAGGCCGATCGCCGCCCGATGGCGCGCGCCGAAGCGGGTGTCGATACGCGGATTCACCGTCAGCGGCAGGAAGCAGGCGGCCGCCGCAATCCGGTCCTCGCGGATGATCACCGCACCGTCGTGCAACGGCGACTCCGGCTGGAACACGCTGACCAGCAGATCGTACGTCACGGTCGCGTCGATCGGGATGCCGCTCTCGATGTAGTTGCGCAGGCCCGTCTCGCGCTCGATCGCGATGATCGCGCCGACGCGCCGGCGCGCGAGCCGCGTGGCCGCCACGACGACCTCCTCGATCGTCTCGTCGGTCGCGGTCGGCCGTGTCAGGTAGCGGAAGAACGGCGCCCCGCCCAGGCTGGACAGGGCGCGCCGGATGTCCGCCTGGAACAGGACGATGGCCGCGAAGACGACGTATCCCAGCAGGTCGCTGACGAGCCAGTGGACGGTGGGCAGGGGGATCAGCTCCGACGCGTAGTACAACGCCACCACGAGCACCGCGCCGAACACCATCTGCACGGCCCGGGTGCGGCGGATGAACCGCAGGAAGCCGTAGACCAGGCAGGCGACGACCGCGATGTCGATGAGCGACCGCCAGCCGAGTCGGCCCTGCGGCCAGAGGTCCAGGAGTTGGTCGATCATCAATCAGAAATCAGACGGGGCGGCGCCCCGAACCCCTGGCGTTTGCTGCTCGTGCTCGGCTCGCATGCGGTCGGCCACCCGTACGACGTGCGTCATCTCGCCCACGCCGTGCACCCGCACGATGTGCGCGCCCAGCAGGACCGCACCGGCCACCGCGGCGGCGGTCCCCCACTCGCGCGTGCCGGGCGGGCACGCGCCCAACGCCTCCTGGAGGAACGACTTGCGCGAAGGACCGACGAGAATCGGCCTGTCGAGCTCCGCCAGGGCCCCGAGCCGCGCGAGCACGGCGAACGTCTGGGCCGCGCGCTTGGCGAAGCCGAGCCCGGGATCGATCACCACCTGTTCGCGCGCGACCCCGGCCGCGGTCGCGCGGCCGATTGCCGCACCCAGCTCGGCGACGACCTCCCGGACGACGTCGTCGTATGCGGCGTGGCGGTACATGTCGGCGGACCGGCCGCGCATGTGCATGAGCACGAGCGGAACACCCGCTGCGGCGCCGACGGCCGCCAAGTCCGGATCATAGCTCAGCCCGGAGACGTCGTTGATGAGGGCGGCCCCGTGCTCGAGCGCCCGCCGGGCGACCTCGGCCTTGCACGTGTCGATCGAGACCGGCACCCGCAGCCGCGGCACGAGGCGGCGGAGCACCGGCACGACGCGGCGGAACTCCTCGTCGGCCGGCACCTGCGCGGCGCCGGGCCGGGTCGACTCGCCGCCCACGTCGATGATGTCCGCACCGTCCGCCTCGAGCTGCAGCGCCGCCGCCACCGCGTGGTCGGGGTCCGGATACGCGCCGCCGTCGGCGAACGAATCCGGGGTCGCGTTGATGATCCCCATCACGAGCGTCCGCTCGCCCAGCGCCAGCGTCCGGCCGCCGGGCAGGCGCAGGGTGTAGCGCGCGCGCGGGAACATCACACGTATCCTCCTGGCGGCGCGCCGGCACGCGGCAACGGCCCGCCGGCAGCGGTCGGCTACTCCTGCGGAATCGCCTTGTCGAGCGACGGCACGGGCGGGACTATCGGGGTGGGCTGGCTCTCGGAACGATCCACTTCACCGTCGGAAGGGGTCTCGGGCGAATCGGCCGGCGCCGGAGCCTCGAGCGGCAGGCCCTTGGCGATGCGCCTGACCTGATCGGCGTCGAGCACCTCGCGAATCAGCAACTCCTCGGCAATCTGAGTGAGCTCCTTCTTGTAGTCGGTCAGCGCGCTGCGCGCGCGGTCGTAGTTGCCGGTGACGATCCGCTTGACTTCCTGGTCGATCCGGATGGCGCTGTCCTCGCTGTAATCCTGGTTCTGCGAAATGTCGCGGCCCAGGAAGATCTGCTCCTCCTTCTTGCCGAACGTGAGCGGCCCCATCGCGTCGCTCATGCCCCACTCGCAGACCATGCGGCGCGCCATCTCGGTCGCGCGCTCGAGATCGTTGCCCGCGCCGGTCGTGATGTTGCCGTTCGTGAGCTCCTCCGCAATCCGCCCGCCCAGGAGAATCGCAATCTGGTCGTTGAGATAGTCGCGGGAGTAGTTGTGCCGGTCGTCGACGGGGAGCTGCTGCGTGACCCCCAGCGCCATGCCGCGCGGGATGATCGTCACCTTGTGGATGGGATCGGCGTGCGGCAGCAGCACCGTCAGCAGGGCGTGCCCCGCCTCGTGCACCGCGGTCACGTGCTTCTCCTCGTCGCTGATGATCATCGAGCGCCGCTCGGAGCCCATCAGGACCTTGTCCTTCGCGAACTCGAAGTCGTACATCCGCACGACCTTCTGGTTGTAGCGCGCCGCGTTGAGCGCCGCCTCGTTCACCAGGTTCGCCAGATCGGCGCCGGAGAAGCCCGACGTCCCGCGCGCGAGCACGTGCGCGTCCACGTCGTCGGACAACGGAATCTTGCGGGTGTGGACGCCCAGAATCCCCTCGCGCCCCTTGACGTCGGGCCGGTTCACGACGATGCGGCGGTCGAAGCGGCCGGGCCTCAGCAGGGCCGGATCGAGCACGTCCGGGCGATTCGTGGCGGCCACCAGGATGACGCCCTCGTTCGACTCGAAGCCGTCCATCTCGACGAGCAACTGATTCAGCGTCTGCTCGCGCTCGTCGTGTCCGCCGCCGAGACCGGCGCCGCGGTGCCGGCCGACGGCGTCGATCTCGTCGATGAAGACGATGCAGGGCGCGTTCTTCTTGCCCTGCTCGAACAGGTCGCGCACGCGCGACGCGCCCACCCCGACGAACATCTCGACGAAGTCGGACCCGCTGATCGAGAAGAACGGCACGTTCGCCTCGCCGGCCACCGCGCGCGCCAGCAGCGTCTTCCCGGTCCCCGGCGGCCCCATCAGCAGCACGCCCTTGGGAATGCGGCCGCCGAGCTTCTGGAACTTCTGCGGCTCCTTGAGGAACTCGATGATCTCCTGCAGCTCCTCCTTCGGCTCCTCCACCCCGGCAACATCCTTGAACGTCACCTTCTTCTGGGAGTTGGACGAGAGCTTGGCCCGGCTCTTCCCGAACGACAGCGCCTTGTTGCCGCCGTTCTTCATCTGGCGCATGAAGAAGATCCAGAACCCGATGATCAGCAGGAACGGCGCCCACGAGTACAGCAGCGTCGTCCACGGGCTGGCGGCGGCCTCCTTGGCGGTGACCGCCACGTCGCGCTCAACGAGCCTGTTGACCAGCCCCTCGTACTGCGGCGGCGCGTAGGTGCGGAAACGGTCGCCCGCCGAGAGCGTGCCGGTGATCTCGTTGCCGGTCAGCGTCACGGTCTCGACCTGGCCCGCGTCGACCCAGCGCACGAACTCGCTGAAGCTCACCGCGTTGTCGCCGGCCTGGAACCTCGTGGAGAAATTCCAGATCAGGACCACGAGGACCACGAGGACCATCCAGAAAACGAGACTGCGCAGGGTCGAATTCACCCAGTTTCCCTCAGCTTCCTAGCCTTCAAGATTAGCATGCCTTCGGTCGTCGGCGTGATCCGAAAATCGTCGGCCACCGTGTGACCGACGACCCAGACGATGCCCCCGCCGCGATCGGCCACGAGCGGCACGCGGCGGCGGGTCGCGCGCTCGACCTTGCGGTCCACGAACAGATCCTGGAGCTTCTTGCGCCCCCCCAGCCCGAGCGGCCGCAGCGCGTCGCCCGGCCGCCAGCTGCGCACGACCAGCGGCGGGGACAGGTCGCGCGCCGCCACGGCCACCGTATCACCCCGCGCGGCCAGCCGCCCGGACAGGGCGCCGGAGGCGGCCTCCTCCGCCGCGATCTCCAGGCCCGCCTCGGGCACCCGCACGCGGCCCGGCACCCGCAGCTCGTAGCGGAACGGCTCCACCGCGCCGCGCGGCGCTCCCCGCCGCCGGGCCGGACGCACGACCAGGAGCGGGCCCCGCCGCTCGACGCGGCAGCCCGGAAAATCGGCTCCCCCGCCGCCGCTCCCCACCGCCAGGGCCAGGAACCGCTCGACGTGGTCGAACCCGACCCGCCGGCGTCCCGCGTGCTCGAGCGCCCGCCGCGCCAGGCGGCGGGCGAGGGCGGGCGGCTGCCGTCGCAGGGCCGGCGCGTCGACCGTGGCTTCCTCCGCGCCCGCGGTGACGACCGTGCCCGCCGCCGCGTCGACCGCCGCCTCGATCCACGCCGCATCGGCACGGGCAATCGCCGCGCCGCGGGCCAGCGCATTGGCGATCGACGGCGAGAACCGCGCCTCGAGCAGCGGGATGAGCTCGTGCCGCACGCGGTTGCGGGTGACCGCCGGATCGCGGTTGGTCTCGTCTTCCCGGAACGTCTGCCCGCGCGCGGCCAGGTAGGCGCGCAGCTCGCGCCGCGAAACCTGCAGCAACGGACGCACGACCCGCCCGCAGCGGGGCCGGATGCCGGCCAGGCCCGCCGGCCCGGCGCCG
The DNA here is from genome assembly GCA_965214845.1 of Vicinamibacterales bacterium. Classification (GTDB taxonomy): domain Bacteria; phylum Acidobacteriota; class Vicinamibacteria; order Vicinamibacterales; family UBA8438; genus JAAXGX01. The sequence continues at coordinate 6,887,274 of CBDCCO010000007.1, read as the reverse complement.
CGGATCAACCGCATCAGGTACGTCTCGGCCTGGTCGTCCCGCGTGTGGGCGGTCGCCACGCGGCCGTCCCGCCCCGCGCCCGCGACGCGCTCGAACAGCGCGTACCGCGCCCGGTGCCCCGCCGCCTCGATGGAAACCCCCTCCCGCGCGGCCGCGCCGCGCACGTCGGCGTGCCCGACCTCGATCGGCAGCGAGAGCCGCGCCGCGAGCTCGCGGCAGAAGTGCTCGTCCGCGGCGGCCGCCGCGCGCAGCCGATGGTTGAGGTGCACCATCCCGGCCAGGACGAACCCCCCCGCCGGCGCGATCTCGCGCAACAGGAGCGTCAGCGCAACGGAGTCCGCTCCGCCGGAGAGCGCGGCGACGACCCGTCCTCCCGGCGCCACCAGCCGCTCGCCGCGGATCGACGCGAGGACGCGATCCTGCAGGGACGGCATGCGTTGCGGGCAGTCTACCTCCAGCCGCCCACCAGCGCCTCGCTGACCCGTTTGGCGCCCAGCCTACGCCACCCTCGCGTCACTCTCGGAAAGAACGCCGCTCCCTCCAATCCGAGCACCGGCACCACCAGCGCCCGATCGAGGTAGTCGTTGCGCACCTCGCAGGATGTTTCGGAAATCAGGGTGCAGCCATGGCAAGCGGCGCAGCGTAACCATCGCCGTTCCATGCTCCCGCCCGGCGCACACCGGAGCGGACTTCCCCCGCGACGCGTGCCGGGCGCGCGATGACGGACGCACTCGAATTGGGATCGTTCTACTTGACGATAACCTGGGATCTGATATAGTTTTTTGGTGCGGGTCATCGCGAAGAAGCGGCTCCGTGAATTCTGGGAGCGGCATCCAGCAGCCAAAGAACCGCTTCTCGCCTGGTTTCGGGAAGTCGAACGGGAGGACTGGGGAACACCAGCCGCCGTGAAGGCAAAGTACCGCAACGCCAGCATTCTCGGCCACGACCGCGTGGTCTTCAACGTGAAGGGCAACGCCTATCGTCTGGTCGTGCGGATCAAGTACGCGTACCGCGTCGTCTACGTACGATTCGTCGGCACGCACGCGGAGTACGACGCCGTGGATGCCAAAGAGGTGTGAGGATGGCCGACATCGATCCGATTCGGACCGAGGCGGACTACGAGACCGCGCTGGCGCGGATCGAGGAGCTCATGGACGCTGAGCCCGGCAGCTCCGAAGGTCGTGAACTCGACGTGCTGGTCGACCTCGTCGAGCTGTACGAGAGCAGGCACGAACCGATGGGATACCCCGATCCGGTCACCGCAATAGAGTTCCGCATGGAGCAAGCGGGCCTGAGTCCACGCGATCTGATCCCGTTCATCGGCAGCCGCGCGAAGGTTTCCGAGATCCTGTCCGGCAAGCGGGCGATCACGATGCCGATGGCGCGGGCGCTCCACGAGCACCTCGGGATCCCCGGCGACGTGCTGCTGCGCTCGCGAGACCATACCCGAGACCAGCCGCTGGCCGAACTCGACTGGCGCCGGTTTCCGCTCAGGGCCATGGCGAAGCGCGGGTGGATCCCTGATGTGCCCGACATCGCGTCGCGGGCCGAGGAACTGATCGGGACGCTGATCGAGGGAGCCGGCGGCGGTGCTGTTGCCTCAGCGGCTCTCTACCGCAAGGCCGACACGCTGCGAGCGAACGCCAAGATGGACCCCTACGCGCTGAAGGCCTGGTGCTGGCAGGTGTTGGCGACCGCGAACCGCGACCTGCCTCACGGCGACTATGAAGCGGGCACTGCGACCTTGGGCTTCCTCAAGGAAGTCGCGCGGCTGAGCTGGTCGCAGCACGGACCGAGGCAGGCGCAGGAATTCCTTGGCAGCAACGGTATCCCTCTCGTCATTGTCGAGCACCTTCCGCGGACCTATCTGGACGGCGCCGCGCTCCGCCTCGGCGACGGTCGACCGGTGATCGCGCTCACGTTGCGCCACGACCGACTCGACAACTTCTGGTTCTGCCTGCTGCATGAGCTGGCGCACGTCGGTCGCCACATGGACAACAACCACGGCCACGCCTTCATCGACGACCTGACGCTGCGCCGCCTCGACGAGGGACGACAGGATCCGAGAGAGACGCAGGCCGACGAATGGGCGGAGGAGGCGCTTCTCCCGCGGACGACCTGGGAAACAAGCGCGGTTCGGGAACACCCGACGCCGATGGCCGTGCTGGAACTGGCGCAGGCGCTGCACGTGCACCCGGCAATCGTCGCCGGACGGGTGCGGGACGAACGGCGGAACTACCGGCTGCTGTCGCAATTCGTCGGAACGGGCGAGGTGCGCCGGCAGTTTCGGTATTGTGCGACACCCTGAGGGAGATTGCGGCGCACGGGTTGACTCGCTGTGAACCGTCACGTACCGTGCGGCCAGCGACCCTACCCAAAAGGAGATGCGCATGACCTGCCGGCTGTTGGCCTCCCTGACCGTCATCCTGCTGCTCGCCGGCGGCCCGGGCCTGGCCCAGGTCGACGACTTCACGCCCGTGACCGACGCGATGCTGCAGAACCCCGCGCCGGCCGACTGGCTGAACTGGCGCCGCACGCTCGACGCCCAGGCCCACAGCCCGCTCGACGAGATCACGACCGGCAACGCGGCGGGCCTGCGTCTGGCCTGGAGCTGGGCCATGGCCAACGGCTCGCAGCAGACGACGCCGCTCGTCCACGACGGCGTGATGTACCTGGCGAACCCGGGCGAGATCGTGCACGCGCTGGACGCGGCCAGCGGCGAACTGCTGTGGGAGTACCGCCGCGACGCGCCCCCGCCCGGCGACAGCTACGGCGGGCCGCCCCCGGGCCGCGCGCACCGCAACATCGCCATCTACCAGCACATGGTCTACCTGAACACGGCCGACGCGCACGTCATCGCGCTCGACGCCCGCAGCGGCGACGTGGTCTGGGACACCGACGTGGGGCAGGGCGTCGGCTTCCAGTTCTCGAGCGGCGCCATCGTCGCCGACGGCCGCGTCGTGTCCGGCCTCACCGGCTGCGGCCGCTACCGCGACGACACGTGCTACATCGTCGGCCTCGACGCGGCCACCGGCCGCGAGCTGTGGCGGACGTCCACTATCGCCCGCCCCGGCGAGCGCGGCGGCGACTCGTGGGGCGACCTGCCGCTCATGTTCCGGGCGGGCAGCGATTCGTGGATTCCGGGCAGCTACGACCCGGTCACGCGGACGCTGTTCCACGGCACCTCGCAGGCCAAGCCCTGGGCGCGGGCGGCCCGCGGGACCGACGGCGACGTGCTGTACACGAACTCCACCCTCGCGCTCGACCCTGACACCGGCGAGATGAAGTGGTACTACCAGCACCTGCCGGGCGAGACGCTCGACATGGACGAGGTCTTCGAGCGCATCCTGGTCGATTACGACGGCCGGCGGTCGGTCTTCACCATGGGCAAGATGGCGGTGCTGTGGGAGCTCGCGCTCGAGACCGGCGAGTTCCGGAGCGCGAGGGATCTCGGCTACCAGACGTTCGCCGACGTCGACCCGGCGAGCGGTCAGGTCACCTACCGCGAGGGGATGGACCCGGTGCTGGGCGAGCCGGTCTTCTGGTGCCCGAGCACCGCGGGGTTCAAGAGCTGGCGCGCCATGTCGTACCACCCTGCCCGCGAGACCTTCTACATCCCGATCAACCTCAACTGCGAGACGGCCGTGTTCGGGCCGGTCGATCTGGTCCCGGGCGGGGGCGGGACCGGGCCGGTGCGGCGGACGAACCACGTGCACCCCGACAGCCCCGAGCAGCTCGGCGAGCTGCTCGCGATGAGCATGCGCACGGGCGAGGTGCGGTGGCGCTTCCGCACGCGGACGCCCATCAACACCGCGGCGCTGACGACCGCCGGCGACATCGTCGTCGCGGGCGACTGGGATCGCAACCTGTACGTGTTCGACGCCGAGGACGGCGGCATCCTGTGGCAGACGCGCCTGCCGCAGTCGCTGCAGGGCTTTCCGATCACCTACGAGGCCGGCGGGCGGCAGTACCTGGCGGCGCCGACCGGCACGGGGGGCGGCAGTTGGGGCGGGATGATCCCGGCGAACCTGCTGCCCGACAAGCGGCGGCCGCAGGGCGGGAACGCGGTCTACGTGTTCGCCCTGCCCTGACCAGCACGCACCGGCAGGCCGCCTCGCCGAGGGCGGCCTGCCGTAGCTTCAATCAGACGGGGCTATGCCCCGAACCCCCGGCGTCCGCTTGCGGGGACCCCTTCGCCCCGCGCCGCTCACGCCGAGGCGCGCTGTGCGCGCCTAGCGCAGGGCGAACGCCGACAGCGAGTGTCCCGCGATGACGGCCACGTACTGCCGGCCGTCCACCTCGTACGTCATCGGGCCGTTGACGACCTGGCCGCCGAGGCTGGCCTTCCACAGCAGCTCGCCGGTCGCGGCGTGCAGCGCCTGGAAGTAGCCGGACCGGGCGCCCGTGAACAGCACGTTCGAGGCGGTCGTCAGGATGCCGCTGCTGATGACGTCGGTCATCTCGAACTTCCAGCGCTGCGCGCCGCTCAGCGCGTCGAGCGCTATCACCGCGCCGTGCCCCGCGGCCTCCGTCCAGTCGTTGATCGGCCCGCGCGTCAGCCCCGGCGGCGTGGGCGCGTCCGGCACCGGCTCGTAGGTCGTCGGCCGGCCGCCGATGAACGACTCGCCCGGCCGGTACTCCTGCGCCTCCCCGACGAAGACCGAGCCGTAGTCCTCCCAGGCGGGGATGTAGAACAGCTCGGTCCGCGGGCTGAAGGCGGGCGAGTACCAGTTCGTGCCGCCCTGCACGCCGGGAAACGTCGGCTCGCCGGGCGGCTGCGGCGTCTCCACCGGCCGCCCGCTGTCGTCGAGCCCCTCCGCCCAGTTGACGTCGATGAACGGCAGCCCGGTCAGGAAGCGCCCGGTGGCCCGGTCCAGGACGTAGTAGAACCCGTTGCGGTTCGCCCACAACATCACCTTGAACTCGGTGTCGTTGCGCTCGATGTCGGCCAGCACCGGGATCTGCACCGCGTCGTAGTCGTACGGGTCGGCCGGCGTGAACTGGAAGTACCAGCGCAGCTCGCCCGTGTCGGCGTCGAGCGCCACCACCGAGTCCGAGTACAGGTTGTCGCCCGGGCGCTGCTCGCGGTAGAAGTCCGGCCCGGGGTTGCCCGTGCCCCAGTACAGCAAGTTCAGCTCCGGGTCGTACGACCCGGTCAGCCAGGCGGCCGCCCCGCCGTGCATCCAGGCCTGCGGATCGCAGTAGGTCTGCGGGTCGGGCGGGCACGGCTCCCACGTCTCGTGCCCCGGCTCGCCGGGTCCCGGGATGGTGTGGAAGCGCCACACCTCCTCGCCGGTCTCGGCGTCGAGGGCCGCGATGAAGCCGCGGACGCCCCGGTCGCCGCCGGCGGTGCCGACGATGACCTTGTCCTCGATGGCCAGCGGCGCCAGCGTGAAGGAGTACGCCAGGTCCATGTCCGCGAGCGTGGTGTCCCAGAGCTCCACGCCCGTCGTGGCGTCGATGGCCACGACGTGGGCGTCCAGCGTCCCCATGAAGAGCCGGTCGCCCAGCACCGCCACGCCGCGGTTGTTCGACCCGCAGCAGGCGCGGTGGTTGGGCGAGGGGTTGTAGCGGTAGATCCAGAAGACGCGGCCCGTCCGCGCGTCGAGCGCGATGATGTCGTTGGGCCGCTGCGTCACGTACATGACGCCGTCGACCACCAGCGGCGTCGACTGCCAGGGGCCGGCGACCGCGGTCTGATACACCCACTGCAACTGGAGATCGTCGACGTTCTCCGGCGTGACCTGGTCGAGCTCGCTGTAGCGCTGGCTGAAGTAGGTGCCCGAGTAGGTGAGCCAGTTGTGCGGCTCGGCCGCCGCGTCGCGCAGGCGGTCGAACGGCACCTGCGCCGAGAGGCCGGCGGCGACCATGACGCTCACGACCACGGCCAGCACGATCCGTTGCGCCGCTGCACTTGCCTGCATCGTCGCGTCAGCCTTTCAGGGAAACGAGATACGCCAGCAGGTCGGCCAGCTCCTGCTCGTCGAGCAGGTCGCCGTAGGCGGGCATGGGCGATTCGGTCAGCACCGTGAACTCCTGGAGCTGATCCTTGTCGAACGACCGCAGGCGCTCGTCGTCGTCGATGAGCTGCACGGTGTAGGTGTCCTCGTTGAGGCGGCGGCCCGTGACGCGCGTGCCGTCGGCCAGCACCAGCTCCACCGGGCGGTTGATGGGCCGCATCGTGCCGGTCGGGTCGAGCAGCGTGCGGCGCAGCGAGCTCGGCGGCCGCGCGGTGCCGATGGCCGTCAGGTCCGGCGCCACCCGCGGCCCGCGACCCTTCACGCGATGGCAGCTCAGGCAGTCGGCCTTGCCCTCGAAGAGCGCCTGGCCGCGGGCCTCGTCGCCCAGCGAGATGGCGTCGACCTCGTAGTTCCAGTTGCGGAGATAGGCCACCACGCCGGTCATCTCGGCCGTGTCGAGGTCGAAGGCCAGCATGCCGGTGCCCGGAATGCCGTCCTGGATGAGCTGCCGCAGCTCGCGGTCGGACGAGGCCCGGCGCAACTGGCCGCTGCGGAAGTCGACGCCGGCAATCTCGTCCCCGCTCTCGCCGTGGCACACGGCGCACTGCGCGCGGTACACCGAGATGCCGTACTCGATGTCGGTGGGCGAGTACTCGGCGTGATCCTGCGCGTCGCTCGGGCCGGCCAGCCCGAACAGGCAGAGCAGCGCGCAGACGGAAAGGCGTCGTGCGGGCACCAGTCGATTCATGGTCTTGTCCTCTCGAGAAAAGCGTGCTTGACGGTCCGATTATAGATCCTGCCCCGCCGTGCGGGTCCCTCAGAAGCGGTGCGTGTAGTTGATCTTCGTGGTGGCGCCGCGCGAGAGCGTGTGGAACCGGTCGCGCGTCGAGCGCCAGTTCTCGGTGTAGACGAAGTAGAAGTCGCTGCCGGGCCGCAGAATCCAGCGCAGCCGCGTGTAGAGGCCGGCGACGGCCGTCACCGTGTCGTACTGCAGGTTCCCGTCGAACGCGATCCAGGGGCTCGCGTGCCAGCTCCCGAGCATCCGGACGAGGTTGGTCCTGAACCGCCCCTGGCGCAGATCGACGTCCTCGTGCTCCCATTCCGCGGTCGCGGTCACGCCCGCGTACGGCCGCACCGTCAGCCCGAGCTGCACGGTCGCGCGGTCGCCCGACCACAGCTCGCCGGCCGCCACCGACACGCTGCCGGACAGGCGCCGGTGGCTGGCCGTCTCGACGTTGAGCTCCCAGTCGTCGAACGCATACGTGCCGATTGGCAGCACGACTCCCGGATGTATCTCGAACGGGGCCTCGAGCAGCTCGAAGCGGAAGTTCCGCCGCAGATCGAAGCGGTCGCCGCTCTCCCAGACGATGCCGAGCAGCGTCAGTCCCGTCTGCTGGGTCAGCAGCCGGTTGTCCAGGTCCGTCAGGTGCTCGTAGTAGAAGCGGAACTCGAGGTGGCGCACGCTGTCGAACCAGTCGGGCCGGGGCGCGAACGTCACCACCGGATTGGAGCGGCGGAACCCGCGCCGCTGCACGAACCCCACGGCCGGGTCCCACTGCTCGCCGAACTCGCGGAACGAGAGGTGCGCCTCCCACACGTCGTTCGGATAGTTGATCCGGAACCCGCGCGAGGCTCGATCGGCGGCGCCGCCGGCTATCCCGCCCCGCTCCGGGTCCGTGTGCACGACGTAGAACGTCTGGAACTGCAGGTTCTTGTCCCCGAGGAACGTGGACGTGAACAGGTCGAGGTCGACGCCGACGGTATGGCGATCGGGCGCCGCCGGACCCTGGTCGCCGGCGCCCGCGGCGCGGCGCGTGTAGAGGACGCCGATGCTCGACTGCGCGAAGAAATTGCGCTTGACGCGCGCGACCGTGAAGTCCTCGGCCGGCCGGCCGCCCTGCGGCCCGGTGCGGATCTGCAGGAAGCCGAGGTCGTTGGCGCCGGCCTGGCCCGCCAGCCGCGTGCCGTACTCGATGGGAATCACCTGTCCCTCGTCCAGACCGATGCGGCGGCTGAAATAGGGGTTCACGGCGTTGAGCGGCGCGAACTCGAAGATGCTCGCGTTCTCCAGGAAGAAGTCGCGCTGCTCCGGGTAGAACAGCGGAAAGCGGGTCAGGTTGACGCGGCGCCGGTCCACCTCGGCCTCGGCGAAGTCGGTGTTGACGGTCACCGCCGCGCGCAGGTTGGACGTGACGCTGTAGTTCATGTCGACGCCGGCGTCGAGCGGGATGGCGGTGGGAATCCCGGCCCCGCTGCGCCAGGTCGCCGCGCCGTACGGCACCACCTCGAGCCCCAGCCCCTGCGTCAGGTCGCGCAGGCCGGTGAGCCGGCCGGCGTGGATCGGCCGCAGCAGCCCCTGGTTGCGGCGGTGGCCGGACCAGACCAGCTCCTCGTTCTTGCGGCGCACCGTGCGCTGGAAGTTGATGCCCCACGTATCGGACGATTCGTCGAAGTTGAGCGTGCGGAACGGGATGCGGATCTCCGCGGACCAGCCGAACGGCCCGCGCGCGGTGCGCGCCTCCCAGACGCCGTCCCAGGCCTTGTTGACCCGCGCGTAGCCCGTGTTGCGCACCAGGCCGTCGCCCATCAGGCCGGCCGGGTTGGTCTCGAAGTAGTACGCGGTGCGGCCGTCCAGGAACGTGTCGAGAACGAGCATGAAGCGGTCGTCGGAGTCCAGATCCTGATCGCGCTGCCGCTGGTAGCCGAGTATCCCGTCCGGGTCGCTGTCGTGCAGCAGCGCGCCGATGTAGAGGTTGTCCGCATCGTAGGCCACGCGCACCTCGGTCCGCTCGGTCGGCGGCTGGCCCTCGACCGGCTCCTGCTGCAGGAAACCGTCCGCGGCCGGCGCGCGCCGCCAGAACACCTCGTCGAGGCGGCCGTCGAGCGCGACCCGTTCCGACGGGGCCAGCCGCGTGGCCTCGAGGACCGGAGCCTGTCCCCGGGCCTGGAGGGCATGAACCGGCTGCTGGGCCTGCGCCCGGGCCCCGGGACTCCAGGCGCCGAGCGAGCCGAGCAGGCAGGCGCCGACGCCGGCGATCCGCCTCAGGCTCGGCACTCGACCTTGCACTTTCGGGGGCCTTGCGAGAAGATCCGCAAACGACTCGTGCGGGCAGGAGGCGACATGCAGTCTCAGTCGATGACCACCGCGGGTGCGGCGTATCTGGCCGTGGCGGTTCTCACAGTATCCGGTCTGCTGAATGCGTCGGCAGCGGCGGCCGAGGACAACTGGCCCAGGTTCCGCGGGCTCCGCGCCGGTGTGGCTGAGGATAGCCCAACCTTGCCGGACACCTGGAGCCGGACCGAGAACGTCGTCTGGAAGATCGAGGTGCCCGGACAGGGCTGGAGCTCGCCGATCGTGTGGGACGACCTGGTCGTCGTCACCTCGGCCGTCAGCGACGAGCCGGGGCCGGGGCCCCAGCTCGGGCTCTACGACGGCCACTCGTCGAGCGCCGTCCCGACCGCGGTTCACCGCTGGATGGTCTACGGCATCGATCTGCACGACGGAAGCGTTCGCTGGGCGCGCGACGTCCGCAGCTCCGCCCCGCCCATCGCCCGGCACGGCAAGAACACCTACGCGTCCGAGACGCCGGTCACCGACGGCGAGCGCGTCTACGCCTACTTCGGCGGCATCGGCCTGTTCGCCTTCGATCTCGACGGCACGCCGGTCTGGTCGCACGAGATGGAGGTGCTCGACTACCGCCACGGCTGGGGCAGCGGCGCGTCGCCCGTGCTGCACGGGGATCGCCTCTACGTCGTCAACGACAACGAGGGCCAGTCGTACATCGCCGCCTTCGACAAGCACACCGGCGAGGAGCTGTGGCGGGTGGACCGCGACGAGGGCAGCAACTGGTCGACGCCCTTCGTGTGGGAGAACGACCTCCGCACCGAGATCGTGACCGCCGGCACCGACAAGGTGCGCTCCTACGGCCTCGACGGCGAGCTGCTGTGGGAGCTCACCGGCATGACGTGGATCACCGCGCCGACGCCGTTCGCGGCCCACGGGCTGCTGTACGTCAGCTCCGGCTTCCTGGCCGACGCCGTGCGGCCGGTCTACGCCATCCTCCCGGGCGCCATCGGCGACATCACCCTGCCGGAGGGGCGCACGCGCAACGAGTACATCGCCTGGTCGAACCCGAAGCTCGGCACCTACAGCACCTCGGCGCTGGTCTACGGCGACTTCCACTACACGCTGCTCGACCGCGGCTTCCTGATCTGCACCGACGCGCGCACCGGCCGCGAGGTGTACTCGCGCAAGCGCATCGCGCGCCGCGCCACGGCCTTCACCGCCTCGCTGTGGGCCTACAACGGCAAGGTGTTCGCGCTGAGCGAGGAGGGCGAGACGTTCGTCATCCGGGCCGGCCCGGAGTACGAGCTGCTCGGCAGCAACGACCTCGACGAGATGGCCATGGCGACGCCGGCCGTCGCCGACGGGAGCCTGATCATCCGGACGGCGTCCCACCTCTACCGCATCGCGGAGCAGTAGCCGATGCGGACCCGGCTCGCGCGCGCACTCGTGCTGGCGTGGAGCGGCGCCGTCCTCGCCGCGCCCGCCGCCGCCCAGACGCGGACGCTCGACGCGGTGGGCTTCATTCCGGGACCGGCGACGACGGTCCACGTCCACGAGTCGATCGCCTACGTCTCGGACGGCCCGACCCTGCGCCTCGTCGACGTGTCGGACCCGGCGGCGCCGGCCGAGCGCGGCTCGTACACCTTCCCGCAGAACATCTACTGCGTGCGGGTCGCCGACTCGATCGCCTACGCGGCGGTCGACTTCTACGGCCTCGGCATCCTGGACGTGTCGGACCCGGCGGCGCCCGCGCTGCTCGGCTCGTTCCAGACCGCCGGCCAGGCGCTCAGCCTGGACATCACCGGCACGACCGCCGCCGTGGCCAACCGCCTGTCGGGGGTCGAGCTCATCGACGTGTCCGATCCGGCGGCGCCCGTCTCCAGCGGGGCCTACTTCACCGAGGGCTACGCCATCGACGTCAACGCCGTCGGCTCGTTCGCCTACGTCGTCGACCGGCCCGGCGGGCTGTCGGTCCTCGACCTCGCGCAGGCGAGCGACGACATGGCGGCCGCGGGCACGCACGGCTCCACCGAGCGGCCGGCGACCACGGCCGCGGTGAGCCGCGATCCGGGCGCGCCCGGCGCGACGCTGGCCGCCATCGTGACGACCGATTCGCTGCTGGAGATGTTCGACGTGACCGACCCGTCGGCCCCCGTCGCGGTCGGCGCCTACCGCCACCCGGAGCGGCCGGCCGTGGGCCGCAACATCGCGGCCCCGCGCGTGCGGTTCGCCGGATCGCTCGCCTACATCGCCGACATCTTTCCGCCCTTCCTGGTGCAGGTCGTCGACGTCTCGGACCCGGCGCAGCCGGCGCTCGCGGCCGTCCACGAGCCGTACGGACCGCCGCGCGACGTCTCGGTCTCGGGCGAGCTGGTCTTCGTGGCCGTGGGCGCCGGCGACGATCCGTCGGAGCTGGCGGGGGTCCTCATCCTGCGCTCGGAGCCTGCGCCGTAGAGCGGCTCAGAATCTGAGGAGCCGCGTGAGCTTGACGATGAACGCGCGGTTCTGGAGCAGCGGCAGCCGGCCGGGGCGCAACGTGGTGTCGCGCTGGTCGTTGTAGACCACGAACAGCTCGCTGCCCGGGCTGTACTCCCAGCGAAACCGGACGTTGGTCCCCATCTGGTCGACGGCGGAGTTGTACTGCACCAACGCCGACAGGAACATCCGCGCCGTGAACGTGTAGGTCGCGCGGGTCGTCGCCACCGTTGCCGTGAAATGCCCCTGCGGCAGACTGATGCGGTTGATCTGGATCGTCGGCTCGAGCGACATCTGCGGCGTCAGCCCGATGCGCCCCTGGCGGTAGCCGAACGCCGTGATGTCGCCGCCGAAGAACGTCCCCTGCTGCACGAACGCGGTGCCGGAGACGCTCCGCTGCTGGCCCATGTAGTACGACAGGAACGCGTCCTGGAAGTCGTACCCGCCGATGGGAATCGCCACGTCCCTGGCAATCCGGAAGGGCTCGACGAGCAGCTCGTAGCTGCGCAGGAGGTCGACGGTGAAGCGGTCGCTGTTCTCGAGCTCGGTGACGAACTTCGCCCTGACGCCGCGGGTCTCGAGGTCGCGCCGGCCGTTCTCGATGTAGTCGACGCTGCCGCCGAACGTGAACTGCCGGATGGCCTCGATCCCGCGCGGCCGCGGCCGGTAGTGGCCCGCCACGAACGTGCGCCGGAAGTCCAGCCGCCGCAGGAACCCTATCTCCGGGTTGAAGTTCCTGCCGACGAGCAGGTGGTCCACCTGCAGGCCGAACAGGTCGGCGTCGTACGTGAACTGCCCCTGGTAGCTCGCGTCGTCGCCCACGCGGCCGTACGTGCGCGTGCGGGCGTAGTAGCCGTTGAGCGTCACGTTGTCGTAGAACGAGAACGAAGCGTCGGCGCCGTAGACGGCGTTGTCGCCGTTGCGGTCCAGCGACACCGAGCGGCGCGTGAAGATGGCCCCGACCCGGCTGCGGCGCAGGATGTCCTGCTTCACGCGCACCACCGTGAAGTTCGTGGCCAGCGCGTTCGCGTCGGGCGCAGCGTCGGTCTGCATGTTGAGCGCGCCGATGCTGAAGTTGCCGACCTTGCCCGTCAACCGGCCGCCGCCGACGATGGGCACCGTGCGACCCTCCTGCAGGCCGATGCGCCGGCTGAAGAAGACCAGCGGCGCCTCGTTGCCCGCGCGCGTGCCGGGCGGACCCTGCAGCCGGCCGCCGTTGTTGGCGCCGAAGCCGGTCCCGAGCGCGTTGGTTCCGGCCCCGAAGTCGAAGATGCCGCGCGCCTCGAGGAAGAACTCGCGTTTCTCCGGGAAGAACAGGCTGAAGCGCGTCAGGTTCACCTGCTGCTCGTCCACCTCCACCTGCGCGAAGTCCGTGTTGTAGGTGAAGTCGGCCGTCAGGTTCTGGGTCACCCCCCACTTGGCGTCGACCCCCGCGTCGCCCGCGCCGCGGTTCGTGAACGGCGGGCTGGCCGTCAGGTCCGTGGCCGACGAGCCGATGGCGTAGGGCTTGACCTCCAGCCGCCGGTTCTCCGACGCCACCTCCAGCCCGGCCAGCGTGGCCGCGACCGACAGGCGCATGATGCCGGGACCCACCGCAATCGGGACCGGCGTCAGGTGCGACACCTCGTTTTTGCGCCGCACCTGGCGCTCGAACTGGATGCCCCAGAGCTGCGAGCGCCCCTGCTGGAAGCGCAGCGACTTGAAGGGAATCTCCATCTCGACCGACCAGCCGCCCTCGAAGCGGCCCGTGCGCACGTCCCAGACCGGGTTCCAGTCGGAGTTGGGGTTGCTCTCGTCGCTGATCTCGAAGTCGAAGAAGCCCCCGATGGGGTTCACCATGAACGCCATGCCGTTGCGGCGGTCGTAGAACGTGTCGAACGCCACGACGATGCGATCGTTCTGGATGAGCTGGAACGAGTCGCGCTGCATCTCGTCGGCGATCCACTGGTCCTCGGGCGCCGAGTCCCAGCACCGCACGCCTACGTAGACGTTGTCGTCGTCGTAGAACACCCAGACCTCGGTCTCCTCGGTCGCCGGCGCGCCCTCGATGGGAAACTGCTGGAAGAATCCGCCGGCCGGGCGTATCTCGTCGTAGACCGCCTCGCGGAGCGAGCCGTCCAGGTCCAGCTCGGCGGTGAGACGGTGCGCGAGCAGCGTCGCCCGGCCGTCCGCGCCCCGGTTGAGGACCTCCGGCGGCACGGGCGGCGGCGGCCCGTCGATCACGCCGGCGACGACGGCCGGCGCGAAGCCCGCGGCCCCCGGTGCGGCGGCGACGGGCGGCGCGGGGCGGTCGCGCCCCGGCAGGACAATCCCTGGCGGCCCCGGCGGCGTTGCGGGGGCGGGCGGGGCGGCGGCCTGATCGGCAACAGTAGCCGGGCCATCCTCGGCCATGGCGGCGGCGATCCGGTCCTGCAGCGTGAAGAGCTCGCGGAGCCGGCCGGTGACGTTCGCCGTCCGCAACACCGTGCCGGTCTCCACGTGCACCAGCCGCGCGGTGATCCGCACCCGCTCGCCGACCCGCTGGTAGGCGCCCGAGACGACCCACGGCGTGCCGAGCAGGCGTCCCACCTCGCGGGGCAGCAGGCCGCGCGCGTCGCCGCCGTCGACCGCCGCCAGGCCGGCGACCCGCTCCAGGTCGACCGCCACCGTCTCGGCGAAACCGGCGCCAATCCAGTCGTCGGCCGGCAACCCGGAGATGTTGACGAACGGCAGCACCGCCACCCGCTCGTCCGGCTGGGGAACGATACGCTCGGCCGCGGGGGGCGCCTGGGCCGCCGCACCGGCCGGGAGGGCGACGAGCAGGATCACCGGCACCAGCGGCATCCACCACGCCAGGCGGCTGCCGGGCGCCAGCCCGCCAGTCGTCGCCTGACGGCTCCGTCCGGCGCCCCACCGACCCTGCAGGAATCCGTGCCGTTCCACGGCGCCGACTCCTACTGGCCCAGCTCGTCGTAGATCGTCTGGATGTTGGCCTCGATGCGTCCCGGATCGGCCCGGTTGTAGCCGGTGAACCGGTCGGGGATGACGTAGTCCGCCGCCGCCTCCGCGGCCGTCTTGCCCGCCTCGCGCGCGGCTCGCGCCTGGGCCACGAAGTCGCGATGGAAGTCCGCGTACTCCTCCAGCTCGGCCCACGTGAACAGCCCGGCGGTGTGTCCGGGAATGATGGTGTCGACGCCTTCGATGCCGGCCGCCGCCGCGGCCAGCGTCTCCGGGTAGCGCAGCGCGCTGCCGCCGTTGCTGGTGTCGACGAACGGCGGGCGCTTGAGCGAGAACATGTCGCCCGAGTGCATGGCGCGCACGGCGGGGAACACGACGAGCGTGTCGCCGTTCGTGTGCGCCGGCCCGAAGTGGTAGAGGTCGACGCGATCCGGCCCGAACCGGACCGACATCCGCTCCGAGAACGTCGTCCGCGGCAGGTACCGCGCGCCCTCCCCCTGGAACGTCTGGCAGTTGGTGACCGGCAGGCAGGTCTCGCGGGTCAGGCTGGCCTCGATGTTCTCGTGCGTGATGACCTCGATCGTCGCGGGGAACTCGGGGGTGCTGCCGGCGTGATCGTAGTGCGTGTGGGTGTGGAACATGGCCAGCAGCGGCTTGTCGGTGACCGTCCTGATCTGCTCGATGATCTGCCGGCCGTAGCCCGGCAGCTTCGAATCGACGACGGCGACCCCCTGCTCCATCACGTACACCGCCACGTTGCCGCCGCTGAAGGTCGCGCGGTCGGTCGGGTCGCCGCCCATGATCACGTACAGGTTGTCCCGCACCTGCTCGATCGCCGGGACGGGCGGCCCCTCGTCGTCCTGGCCGGCGGCCGCCATCGCAAGCCCGCCCGCCGCGAGCAGCACCACCAGCAAACCGGTTCGTCTCATCGCAGCCCCCCCACACGCAAAGTGCGGTGATTGTACCGCACCCGGTCACCGGGCCCAGACCCAGACGTCCGCGCCGAACCCCGCCGCAGACGCCGCAAGGCGCGCACGGCGCGCCTCGGCGGGAGCGGCGCGGGGCAATGGGGCCCCCGCAAGCGAACGCCGGGGGCTTGGGGCGCAGCCCCATCTGGAGGAGGCCGCGCACGGCGCGCCTCGGCGGGAGCGGCGCGGGGCAATGGGGCCCCCGCAAGCGGACGCCGGGGGCTTGGGGCGCAGCCCCATCCAATTGAAGCCGACGCCGGGGGTTCGGGGCGCAGCCCCGTCCAATTGAAGCCGACGCCGGGGGCTTGGGGCGCAGCCCCATCTGGAGGATGCCGGAAGCTGCTACCATTCGGCGACGCATGGCGGCACCCCACGACCCGGCGGCACGGCGCGACGCCCGCCGCGCGCTCCGGCTGGCCGCCGCCCTCGCCGCCCTCCCGGCCCTGGCGCTGGCGGCCGGCGCGCGCGGCGACGACGGGGAAGCCCTCGGTCCGCCGCCCGCCTACGAGGCGCTCGTCGAGACGCGGCTCGAGCCCGCCGGCCGCATCGACGGCGGCTCGTTGCGCATCGACCGCTTCGAGTTCGAGCTGACCGGCGGCGACCTGTACCTGCTGCCGCGCGACGACGAGCGGGTCACGGTCGCCGTGTACCTCGGCGATGGCGTCGTGCGCTGCTACCCGCCGGACGGCGTGGAGCACCAGCAGGTCGAGAAGTTCCTCGACGAGGACTTCCTGGAAGAGGAGTTCGACCGCTTCGTGTTCTGGCTGGCCGGTCCGGCCGGCCGGGAGCTGCGGGCGCTGGCGGCCGGCCCGCCGGGGCGGCAGGCCGGCCGCGCGAACGACCTGCTCGAGGATCGGCGCGAGGCGCTGCTGGAGCGGCGGCACGAGAATCCCGACAGCCGGCTGCTGCTCGACATCCTCGCCCCGGCCTCGACGAGTCCCGCTCCCCGGCGGCCCGCGTACTTCTACGCCCAGGTCGACGGGGACGACGAGGACTGGTTCTCGATCGAGATCGAGCCGCGCGCGCGGGAGGAGGTCTCGGTCTCTCGCCTGCGCCGGCGCGACCGGCGCAACTACCGGAACACGTGGATGGGGTTTCACGCCCTGGCCGAGTTCGGCGCGGACGTCGCCGCGCAGGCGCTGCGCGGCTTTCCGCGCGACCCGGAGGTCGAGGGCGGCCTCGGTAACGAGGACGATGACGACGACGACTGGGACGCCCGCGACCTCGGCCTGCTGCCGCGCACGCTCGTGCCCGACCGCGAAGGGTGGACGCAGCGGGTTGCGGTGCCGCGCATCGACGTCGACCTGGCCCTCGAGGGCGACGGCGACGCGACGGCCAGCGCCGCGCTGCTGATCGAGCCGCTCGAGACGCTGACGGCGTTCCGCATCCGCATCTCGCGGGTCCTCGAGGTGACGGACGTGCGCTGGCGGACCACCCCGCCGGCGGACGCCGGGAACGTCCGCGAGGGCCGCCTGCTGGGCGCCGCGCCGCCGGACGGTGAGGTCGCCGAGCCGCCCGCGGAGCCGCCCGAGCCGTCGGAGCCGGCCTCCCTCACCGGCGAGCGGCTGCACTACGTCCAGGAAACCCACGGCCGGCTGCTCGGCGACGACTTCTACGAGCCGTGGGTGACGGTCGCCCTCCCGCGCCCCGTGGTCCCGGGCGAGCGCTTCGTCCTCGAGATCGCCTACGAGGGCGAGCTCGTCGAGCGCCTCCGCACCGCGCGCGGCTACCTGCTCAAGGACACCGTGCACTGGATCCCGATGCATCTCGACAACCGGCGCAGCCTGCTGCACCTGACCTACCGCATCCCGGAGGGCCTCCAGATCGCCAGCGGCATGACGCGCGTGGACGAGCGCGTCGTCGACGGCACGCGCATCGCGGAGTGGGTGTCGGACGAGCCGATCCGGGGCATGGCGTTCAGCCTCGGCCGCTTCGACGTCACCACCGTCGACGAGGCCGGCCGCCTGCCGATCACGGTCTACGAGAACCGCAACGAGACCGGTTTCGCGCCCGGCAACCTGGAGAAGACGATCGAGGACCTGGAGGGCTCGATCCGCTTCTACACGGACTACTTCGGCCCGTATCCGTACCGCGCCCTCAACGCCACGGAGATCGTCACGTATACCGGCCAGGCGTTCCCGGGGCTCGTCCTGCTCTCGTTCCAGGCGTTCGGCCGCATCAACACCGGGGTCGCCGAGCATTTCCGGGCCCACGAGGTCGCGCACCAGTGGTGGGGCGCCGCGGTCCACTGGGAGGACTACCGCGACCAGTGGATCTCCGAGGGGTTCTCGCATTACGCCGCCGCGCTGTACGTGCTCACCGCCCTGGATGACGCGGACCAGTTCCAGGACATCCTCGACGCCTGGCGGCTCGACGTGCTCGGCGAGGTGAACGTGGGCCAGGGCACCGGGCTCGTGCACTTCGGCGTGCGGCCGGAGGTCATCCGGCGCAGCGACGGGCACGAGTCCGGTCCGGTCGTGGCGGGCTACCGCCTGAACTCGAGCGAGACCCCGGTCGACTACCAGTTGCTGGCGTACGAGAAGGGCGCGTTCATCCTGCACATGCTGCGGATGATGCTGGCCGACCTCGAGGCCGGCGACGACCCGCGCTTCCGGGACCTGATGCGCCGCTTCGTCCGCGACCACCGCCAGCGGCCGGCCAGCACCCGCACGTTCGAGACGGCCGTCACGCGGGCGTTCGGCGCGCCGATGGACTGGTTTTTCGACCAGTGGGTCTACGGCGTGGACGTGCCGACCTACCGCCCCGACCTGCGCACGACCCGCCTGCTCGACCGGCCGTCCCCGTACGTGCTGCACGGCACCATCCGCCAGGAGGACGTGCCGGACACGTTCCGCATGCCGGTCCCCATCCGGGTGCAGTTCGCCGGGCGGGCGCCCGAGGTCCACCGCGTCCTGGTCGACGCGGAGACAGTCGACGTGGAGATCCCGCTGCCCGCCGAGCCGACCGACGTGGAGTTCAACTGGCGCCACGCCGTGCTCGCCCACGTGCGGTAGCAGCCCGGGTTCCACACATGGTCCCCGAGCGCATCGTCATCGTCGGCGGCGGGGTCGTGGGATCGAGCGTCGCCTGGCACCTGCGGACGGGCGGCTGCCGCGCCGAGGTGACGGTCGTCGAGCGCGACCCGACCTACCGGCGCGCCTCCTCGTTTCTGGCCATGGGCGGCATCCGGCAGCAGTTCAGCTCCGCCGCGAACATCCGGCTCGCCCGGCACAGCGTGCGGTTCTATCAGCGCTTCGACGCCGCCATGCAGGTGCCGGGCCACCGGCCGCGGGCGTGGTTCCGGCAGCGCGGCTACCTGTTCCTGGCGGACGACGCGAACGCGGAGCGGTTCGAGCGGCGCTACGCGCGCCAGCGGGCCCTCGGGGCGCGCGTCGAACGCCTGGACGTCGCCGCCGTCCGTGCCCTGGTGCCCGACCTCGCCCTCGAGGACATCCGCTTCGGCCTCTTCGGGCCCGACGACGGCTACGCCGACCCGCGCGAGGTGCTGGCGGGCTTCCGGCACGCGGCGGCGGCGGCCGGCGCGACGTACGTCACCGGCGAGGTCACCCGCCTGCGGACGGCGGGCGGCCGCGTCCGGGGCGTGACGCTCGACGACGGCGCATCGCTCGACGCCCGCGCGGTGGTCAACGCCGCCGGCCCGTTCGCCGCGCGGCTCGCGGCGCTCGCCGACCTCGAGCTGCCCGTGACGCCGGTCCGGCAGCACCTCTTCCGCTGCGCGCTGCCGCGCCGCTGGCCCCACCGCTTCCCGGTGGTGATCGATCCGGGCGGCGTCCACTGGCGCCACGACGATCCGCTCGACCCCGGCGACCCCGATCGGATCATCGTGGCCCGCACGCGACACGACGAGCCGCCCGGCGAGAACTTCGCGTGCGACCGCGCGCGCTGGACGACCGACTTCCGGCCGCCGCTCGTCGCGCGGCTGCCGGACTTCGCGGCGGCCGAGCTCGTCGAGGGCTGGGCGGGCCTGTACGAGATGACGCCGGACCACAACCCGCTCCTGGGCGAGCACCCCGAGCTGGCCGGCTTCTACCTGGCCAACGGCTTCAGCGGCCACGGGCTGATGCTGGCGCCCGCGACCGGCGCGGCGCTGGCCGAGCTGCTCGCGACCGGCGCCTCGGCGCGCCTCGACATCAGCGCCTTCGACCCCGGACGCTTCGCCCGCGGCGAGCCGTTCCACGACGACGCGCTGATCTGAAAGCCGCAGGCGACGGTTGGGGCCGGCGTTCGCGCCGTGCGACGGCGTGGATGCCGGAAGGATTGGGTTGGGCGCCAAGCGGAGCCGCAGGCGACGGTTGGGGGGCTATTGCGGCAACGGCAGCTGGCGGCTCTCGCGCTCGCGCGCCTGGTCGAAGGCGGGCAGCGGTTCGGCGCTGCGCACCTGCTCGAGCCAGAAGACCCCGTCGTAGGGCACGGAGTTGCCGCGTGTGCCGACCAGGTCGACGTCGCCGTCGCCGTCCATGTCGCGCGCCACGAACTTGTCGAACATGCCCCGGATGCGCCTGGACACGTCGTGGCGGGTCCAGGCTCCGGCCGCATCGCCCGGCTGCCGGAACCAGGTCAGGCGGCCGGCCCGGTGCGAGACGGACGGCTCGGCGGCATCGGCGTCGCGCGGTCCCTGACTGTAGGCGCCCGCGAACGCATCGCGGCGGCCGTCGCCGTCGATGTCGGCAAGCACGAAGCCGACCAGCCGGTCGGGCACGAGATCACCGATCGTATGAAGCTGCCACGCGCCGTCCGGCGCGGCCGGCTGCGCCAGCCAGACGAGCCCGCGGCCCTCGTCCCGGAGCGCGATGTCGAGGCGGCCGTCGCCGTCGAGATCGGCGAAGTCCAGGTTGAAGCCCGTGACGGCGGCTTCCGGCCGGATCTCGATCCGATGCTCCACGAACGCGATGTCGGCCGCGCTCACGTTCTCGAACCAGAAGATGCGCTGCTCCCCGCGCGAGCCGCCGACGACATCGAGGTCGCCGTCGCCGTCCAGGTCGACCGGCTGCGCGTTGATCGGCACGACGACGCGCGCCAGCTCGTGCTCGACCCAGGCGTCGCCGTCCAGCGGATCGGCGGGCAGCGCGAACCAGGAGATCGGGTGCGTCTCCGTGGTGTCTCGCGCCGGGTTCTGGGCGCCCTTGTTGGCGGCGACGACCTCCGGCCGCCCGTCGCCGTCGAAGTCCGCGAGGAAGACGCGGATGTACGACCCGCGCCCGCGCGCCGCGGTCGGAATCACGCGCCGCCAGGGCGCGGCCCGCCCGGCCGCGCCGGGGTTCTCGAGGTAGATCAGGTGGGCGAGCTCGCACGCCGCGACGACGTCCGGATAGCCGTCGCCGTTCATGTCGGCGACGGCGACGTCCTCCGCGGCGCCCGCCTCCGGACCGGCGGCCAGGGTGTAGCGCTCCCAGGTGTCCGGATCGGCCGCGCCGTACGCGATCCGCACGTGGCCGTCCGGGACGCCGTCGTAGGTGGTATCGGATTCGTGCACGGACACGACGTCGAGGTGGCCGTCCCGATCGAGGTCGGCCATGGCCAGCCCGTCGCTGCCCGCGATGGCGACCCCGCCGACGGCGAGGTCGTCGATGATGTGCTCGCGCCAGGAGAGGTACGAGCCGTCCGCCGCCCGGGCGTGCGTCGGCGTGTCCGCGACGGTCGGCGGACCGGCGGCCGGCGCAGCCCCGGACGCCCGGCCCGAGCACCCCGCCGCGGCCGCCAGCGCGACCACGACCGCGACGCCCGGGCCCCGCCGCATCTCGCCCCGCCCCCGCCTGCGGCTACGGCGCCGCGACCGCCGGATTCACGGTCACCGTCACGTTGACGGGGGTCGTGAAGACCGTATCGTCCGCCACGGCCTGCAGCACGTACGTGCCCGGGGCGCTGAAGCTGACGCGCGTGACGGCCTGCCCCTGCTCGTCGAGCGTCGGGACCCGCGGCTCGAACGACACCTCGCCGGCCCCGCGCCAGTGGAGCCAGGTCACCGCCAGACCCGTTGTGGCCGCGTCCCGCGGGCTGACCATGGCCTGCATCTTCGGACCCGGCCGCAGCGTCCGCTTCAGGATGTCGGGGTTCGGCGGCGGGATGCCGTCGTCGCCGGCGAGCACGGCAATCTCGAGCGTGTCCGGCAACGTGACCTCGAGCTGGTCGGCGCCCGCCAGGCGAATGCTCGGCCGCTGGTTGTCGGCGTAGCCCTGGGCGAACCCCGTGCCGCGGTTCTGGCGCCGGACGACGTTGTCGATCTCCCACACCGGCCAGAGGTGGCCGACCGCCCGGTCGGCGCGCCCGTTGTGGGTCACCGTCCAGACGAGGTCCTGCTCCCGCCCCCAGTCGGCCGGCACGCGCACCTCGAAGACGAACTGCTGGCGCCGGTTGTAGAAGTGCGTCGGCTGGCCCCGGTCGGCCGGGCCCGGCTCGAAGCGGTTGTTCGGTCCGACCGGGACGACCGGCTGCTCGAGGTAGTTCCGGTTCAGGTAGCCGAAGACCATGGTGAACGACCCGTCGTCGTTCCGCTCCCAGCCCTCGAAGACGGGCTGGATGTTCTGGCCCCGGTTCCAGCGCTCCTGCGCAGTCCCCGGCGTTGCCAGGGACACGACCAGCCAGGCGGCCAGACCGGCCGCGCCGACGATGCGACTATGCCCCTTCATGATGCTCTTCCCGCGACGACGCAGCGTCAGTCGTCGTTGTTGGCGGTCAGCGCCCGCCGCTCCTCGAGCTCCTTCTCGAACGCCTCGTCGTCGAGCTCGTACCAGCTCACCCAGGCGAAGCTCATGTCGTCGCTCGACCGCTGGCCGAAGCCGGTCCAGTTGGTCGGGTCGTCGTTCCAGCGGTTGGCCTCCGAGTTGTCGTGCCAGCTGATCACGTGCAGGATGGTGCCCTTCGGCAGCAGCGGCGCCACGTGATCCTCGTAGTTGTAGACGATGTGCCACCCGAAGTCCCAATCGGCGCAGCTCAGGGTCTCCACGCGGTTGTCCGGGTAGATCGCCTCGAGGCACTGCCGCTTGCCGAGGTTGTGCAGGTGCGCCTGGAAGCCGGTGATGTGCGAGTTCTCCTTGAGCCGGTAGTACCCGTCGTGGCGCACGTTCGAGGCCCCGGCCGGGATGTCGAGGTCCTCCTCGTCGCCCACGTGCGACGCGATGATCTTGCGCTCCGGCACGACGCCGCGCGGATAGAACTGCAGGCCCACGCGCGTCCGGTCGGTCGTCTCGACGCCGATCGCGGCGTAGTGCATGTTGAAGCGGATCTTCGACCCCGCCGGGATCAGGCGGCCCGTGCCCTCGGGGTAGATGTCGCCGTTCTTGCCGAGCGCGTACTCGTTGAGGAACTCGCCGATGCCGTCGACGTCCTCGGCATCCGGGGCCACCACGCCGGTCACGGCGTGATGCACCACCGGGAAGCCCTCGATGGACGGCTTGGTCTCGACCGCCTTGACCCAGCGGTCCTCGGTCAGCCCGGAGTCGGACTCGAGGTTGCCCCACCAGTTCGGCGCCTCGGCGGGCACCACGAACGGCTCGGGGATCTCCACCACCCAGTCGGGCTCGCCGATCTGCCACTCGGCGATGTCGCGGAACTCGCGCGGCGGGGGCATGTCCGCCGGATTGCCGCGCGGCGCGCCGCCGTCGACCCACGCGGCGACCGTCGCGATCTCCTCGTCGGTGAGCGAGTAGTCGTACTTGAACTCCTGGATGCCGATGTTCTTGTCGATGTACCACGGCGGCATCGCGCGGGTGACGACCTTGTCCTTGACGGACCGCGCCCAGGGCCGCGTCTCCTCGTACGTCAGCAGCGACATGGGGGCGATCGAGCCGGGCCGGTGACAGTGCTGGCACGAGCGCTGCAGAATCGGGGCAACGTCCTTCGTGAACGTGGGCTGCGCCGCAGCTTCCTGCGCCGCGGCCGGCCCGGCGGCCAGGACGCCGAGTGCGATTGCCAGCGTGGCGACGAGACCGAACCCTGTTGTGCGTGACATCTTTCAGGCCTCCAGATCTGCCCGTGTGACGAACGAGAGCGCCGGCCGCGGCTCGGGCGGCCGGCAACTCCCTAGTTTGAACCAGTCCGCGCCGTTCGCCAAGCGTTCTTTGACGGGAGTCCGCGCCGGCTACCGCGCAGCCCCCTGCTCTCGCAGCGCGAAGACGTACAGGGCGTTGCCGGTGTCCGGATGCACGATGTCCGGACTCAGCAGCATCGGCACCCGCCGCGGGCTGCCGCCGCCCAGCCCGGCCGACACGGCGACGTACTGCGTGCCGCCGACGGCGTACGAGACGGGGAACCCCTGCACGGACGTGCCCAGCCGCGTCTCCCACAGCACGTCGCCGGTGGCGGCGTCGAGCGCCCGGAAGTAGCGGTCGACGTCGCCGGCGAACGCCAGCCCGCCGGCGGTCGTCAGCACGGCCGTCGCGAACGCCGCGCGCTGCTCGATGCTCCAGCGCTCCTCCAGCGTATCGACGTCGTACGCGGCCAGCTTGCCCAGGTTGCCGTTCGTGCCGGGCATCTCGAACCACGTCCGGTCGGCCTGCGTGCCGCCCGAGCCGAGCTCCAGCGCCACCTCGCGGCCCGCGATCTCGAGGCAGCTCTGGCTCAACGGGATGATCAGCAGGCGCGTCTCGGGGCTGTAGCCCGTCGCGTGCCAGTTGTGGCCGCCGGCGGTGCTCGGGCAGACGGAGACCCAGTCGCCGACGCCCGCGTCCGCGATGTCCTGGCGGTACGTCACGATGCCCGTGTCCGGATCGATGCGCTCGAACACGTTCTGGAAGACGGTCTCGACGTGCCCGAGGAACGCGCCCGTCTCGCGGTCGAGCTTCCAGAGGACGCCGTGCTTGCCGATCGTGAACAGGGCCTTGCGCCCGCCGCTGTCGATGAGCACCTGCTCGAACCCCTCGTCGAGGTCGAGCGCCTCGCCGGGGACGTGCTGCCGGTACCAGCGGATGGCGCCGTCGCGGGGATCGAGCGCGAGCGTCGAGTTCGTGTACAGCGCCGGGTCGTGGACCGTCAGCCCGCGGCTGGCCGGCACCCAGGGCTTGGCCTGCGCGACCGGCCAGAACAGCAGGTCCAGCTCGGGATCGTAGCTGCCGGGTATCCACGAGTCGCCGCCCCCGCGCAGCGCCAGCGGCAGATCGCCCCAGGAGTCGCCCCCCGGCTCGCCCGGCGCGGCGATGGTGAGCCGGCGCCACAGCTCCTCGCCGGTCGCCGCGTCGTGCGCCGTGATGAAGCAGCTGTCGGGCATGAAGCGCGAGCAGCCGTTGATGCCGTTGACGACGCGCCCGCCGGCGACGAGCGGTCCGCTGGTGTTGGAGTAGCCGTCGTTGTAGTCGGCCATCCGGGTCTCCCAGACCAGCTCGCCCGTGCGGCTGTCGAGCGCCGCGACGAACGCGTCGCGCGTCCCCATGAAGAGCTTGTCGTCGTAGATGGCCAGGTTGCGGCTGTTGGCGCCCCGCAGCGCCTCCGGCAGCGGCCGGCGGTACTCCCAGAGCAGCGTGCCGGTGGCGGCGTCGAGCGCCTGCACCACGTTGCCGGGGCTGGTGAGGTACATCACGCCGTCGTAGACCAGCGGCGTCGGCTGGTTGCGCCCGTCGCCCATCGCCCAGACCCAGGCGAGCTGCAGCCCGCCGACGTTCTCGCGCGTGATCTGGTCCAGCGGACTGTGGCCCCAGCCGTCGTAGGTCCGGCGGTAGATGAGCCAGTCGGCCGGGTCGGGGTCCAGCAGCATCGCGTCGGTGACGGGCGCGCGGTCGGCGATCGGCCGGAACACCCGCGTGCCTGCCCGCGCGTCCGCGGCCGGCGGCGAGCCGGCCGGCGCGGGCGCCGGGGCGGCGCCCAGCGCCACGCTCCCGGCCGCCACGCCGTTCGCCTGCAGGATGTAGGCGACGACGCTGCCGTAGGCGTCCGGCGCGAGCGAGCCGGGCGCCCCGGTCGGCATCGTCGCGCGCACGAGCTCGAGCAGCTCGGCGACCGGCCGCTCGCCCCACGTCCCGCGGAAGCTCGGCCCGGCCAGCTCGGGCGCCTCGAACTGCCCGCTCAGGTTGGGCATGTGGCACGACGCGCAGGCCTGGTCGTACACCGCGCGGCCCGCCTCTGCCTCGGCCGCGGTGTACGCCGCGGAAGCGAGCTGCGCCGCGGCGGCGGACGGCGCCAGGGCCAGCGCGACCGCGGCGGCGATGGTTCCGCAACGCAGGCCGTCCGAACGACCGTCGCCTCGTCGTCGATGCATCGGCACCCTCCGTTCACAACGTCCGCGGCTCGCGGGCGTCAATCCGGATCGTCGAGCGAGTCGTAGAACTTGATGATGTCGCCGCGGTCCGACGACTCGTTGAACGCCATCCCGGCCCGCGGGTGCTGGTTGAGCACCCCGGTCAACATGTACGGATAGTCGAAGCCCCACTTGAGGGCCTCGCGCATCGGCTCGATGTGATGCTGGATGCAGTGCAGCACGGGCCGCAGCCGGAACTTGGGGTTGTGCAGGAAGCTGAGCAGCAGCTCCAGCGGGCAGTTGCCCGCGCCCCGGCCGAGGCCGGCCATGCTGGCGTCCAGCCGGTTGGCGCCCTTGATCGTGGCCTGCACGGTGTTGGCGAACGCCAGCTGGCGGTTGTTGTGGGCGTGCATGCCCACTTCCTTGCCGTTCCCCGCGACATAGCTCTGGAAGGTCTTGACGTAGCCGTCGATCTGCTCGCCGTACAGCGCGCCGAAGCTGTCGACGATGCAGACCACGTCCGCCTCGGACTCGGCCGCCAGCGCCAGCGCCTCGTGCAGCTCGCCATCGGGCACCGTGGACAGGGCCATCAGGTTGAGGCTCGTCTCGTAGCCCTTGTCGTGGGCGTCCTTGACCATGTCCAACGCCAGCGGGATCTGGTGGATGTAGGTGGCCACCCGGATCAGGTCCACGACGCTCTCCGACTTCGGCAGGATGTCTTCCTGGTAGTCGCTCTTCTCGGCGTCGGCCATCGCCGACAGCTTCAGCGTGGTGTCGTTGTCGCCCACGATGCGGCGGATGTCGCTCTCCACGCAGTGCTTCCACGGTCCGAACTGGCCCGGAGGGAACTGCCGGCGCGAATTGACGTACCCGATCTCCATGTAGTCGATGCCGCTGTCGACGCAGGCCCGGTACACGGCCCGCACGATCTCGTCGCCGAACTGGTGGTCGTTCATCAGACCGCCGTCGCGGATGGTGCAGTCGAGCACCTTGATGTCGGGGCGGTACGAGACCCAATGGCCCGCAGGGGTGCCCTGCGGGGGTTGCTCACTCATCGCACGATCTCCTTCCGTGGCCGGGTCCTTCCCGGCTGTCATGCTGCAGGATATAGATCAGCGTATTCCCTGACAACGGGGTAGCCTCTACGTGGGGCTGCGCAGCTTCCATCAGACGGGGCTGCGCCCCGGGCCCCCGGCGTCCGCTGCCGGGGACCCCTGCGCCCCGCGCCGCAGCCGCCGAGCCGCACTGTGCGCGGCTTGCGCCGGCTGCGCCGACGCGGTCATCCCCACCAGCTCCGACCCTTCAGCAGGCAACTGCCGGCGGCGGCGAGCCAGATGACGAAGGCGGTGCCGGTGAGCGGGTGTGCCCAGGTCGCCGCGTCCAGCCACACGAGCTGCATCGCGAGGCCCAGCAGCGCCGCGGCGGGCGCGACCCGCCGCAGCGCGCCCCCGCCGCGCCACTGGCGGCGGGCGGCGGCCACGATTGCCAGACCGGCCAGCGCGAAGCCGGCCGCGCCAGCCACTCGGCGCAGCGACGCCGTCGTCTCCAGCTGCCGCGCCAGCATCTCCGGGCCGGCGGCATCGAAACCTTCCGGCGCGCCGGCCGCGAGCCCGACCGCGGCAGCCCCGGAACAGGCCGTCAGCAGCCCCGACGCCGCGAGCAGGAAGACCACGGCCGGCGAGCCCGGACGCTGCTCCTGCGGGGCCCCGCGGAGGCACCATGTCCCGGCGCTCAAGGCGATCCCGGACAGGAACCGCGCGGCGCCGCCGATCCCGTAGAGCCACCGGCTCTCCGCGATGGCCGCGAGCGACGCGGCGAGCGACGCCTGGTCGGCGCCCGCGGACACGCGCCCGACGACCGCGGCGATGGTGGCCGCCGCCGCCAGGATGAACAGCAGCCCCGCGGTGCGGAGGGCGGCCGCGCGCCGCGTGTCGTCGGTCATGGATCGTGCGGTGCCAGGCCGGCCCGGCGCCCGGCTGCGCGGATCATAGCGGACGCGCCCCGCCAACGCCGGCCGGCGCCGATCCGGGAGGGCGCCGGGCGGACGGCGAACGGTTGTTGAGAAATCCGGGGCGCGGAGGGATAATCGCCGCAACAGCAAGCGTGCGATAGGACGGCGCAGTCGGCGGCTCACTCGTCAGTCGGCGTTCTTTCCGGAAGGGGGAGATCGTGCTGAGACGAAGAGGCGTTCGGGCGGCGTGTCTGGCGTTCGCGACTACCTTCCTGCTCCCGGCCGCGTCCGCGGCCCAGACCGGCAGCATCGCCGGTTCCGTGACAGACGAGACCGGCGGCGTCCTCCCCGGCGTGACGGTGGAGGCCCGGAGCCCCGCGCTCATCGAGGGGGTGCGGACGAGCATCAGCGACGGCGCCGGGCTCTACACCATCGAGGCCCTGCGGCCCGGACTCTACTCCGTCACCTTCACCCTGCCCGGCTTCTCGACCTTCGTGCGCGAAGGCATCGAGCTGAGCTCGGGCTTCGCGGCGAACGTGGACGCGCAGATGACCGTCGGCTCGATCGAGGAGACCGTCACCGTGTCGGGTGCGAGCCCGATCATCGACGTCCAGAACGTGACGACCCAGGACACCTTCACGCGCGAGCGCTTCGACGAGCTCCCGACCGGCAAGACCTACTGGGGCTACGCGGCGCTGACCCCGGGCGCGACCTCCGAGATCCTGGGCGGCGGGCACGACGTCGGCGGCAGCGTCGGCGACACCTGGGGCCACATCAAGATCCACGGCAGCGACGACACCGACGGCGACATCAAGTGGGACGGCTTCTACTTCACGAACGGCATCGGCACCGGGACGGGCACCTCGCGGCTGTACTTCCCGAACCAGGCGGCCATCCAGGAGACCGTGATGACGATCGCCGCCATGGACGCCGAGTCGCGGACCGGCGGCGTCGGGGTCAACTCCATCCCGAAGGAGGGCGGCAACCAGTTCAGCTACTACGTGAACATGAGCGGCACGAACGAGCACATGCAGAACCTCAACTGGGACGAGGAGCTCGGGCGCCGGGGCATGCTGGAGCGCCAGGTCAACGGGATCCGCAAGATCTGGGACTACGGCATCGGCGTGGGCGGGCCGATCGTGCGCGATCGCCTGTGGTTCTACACCGCGCACCGCTGGTGGGGCTCGCAGTCGTATCAGCCCAGCAGCTTCGTCAACCTGACGCCGCACAGCTCGATCTACACGCCCGACTATGACCAGCCGGTGGACTTCGACATCCACCAGCGGGACAACAGCCTGCGGCTGACCTGGCAGGCGAGCGAGCGGCACAAGTTCAACTTTTCGCGCAGCGACCAGAGCAGCTGCTTCTGCAACTTCTGGTCGCAGTACGGCTTCGTCGACAAGGACGCGTCGGCGCTCTACACCTTCGACCCGGTGAACCTGACGCAGGCGTCCTGGACGATGCCGGTCACCAACCGGCTGCTGTTCCAGGCCGGCGCGTCGATGCTGAAGACCCGCGCCTCCCCCAAGCTGCAGCCCACGGTGCGGCCGGACGACGTGGGAGTGCGCACCTTCACTCCCTTCTTCTTCGTCCACAACACGCAGGTGGTCTGCGACGCGACGCCGTGCCTGTACGGCGAGGAGACCCACCCCAACTTCAGCAGCCGGGCGTCGGTGTCGTACGTCACGGGCTCGCACAACCTGAAGGTCGGCTACTCGCATCTCTGGCTGCGCGAGGCGCACCTCAACGTGTTCATCCACAACGACCTGTCGTACGACTTCGTCGCGCCGGGCGTCTCGTTCGGGGTCAACCAGTACGCCACGCCGCGCCTGTCGGACCAGCGGGCGCACGAGTTCGCGGTGTTCGCGCAGGACCAGTGGACGATCGACCGCCTGACGCTCAACCTGGGCGTGCGCTGGGACCACCTGAACGGCTACATCCCGCAGCAGACCCACCCCCAGGGCCGGTTCACGGACTCGTTCACCATCGACGCGATCGACGGCGCCCCGAACTACCACGACATCGCCCCGCGGGTTGGTGCGGCGTACGACCTGTTCGGAGACGGCCGGACCGCCATCAAGGGGGCGTTCGGCCGCTACGTCCTGGGCATCGGCACGAACATCGCGCAGGACGTCAACCCGATGGAGTCGTTCTCGGTCCAGGCGTCCCGCCCCTGGAACGACAACCTGTTCCCGTTCCTGGGGCTGCCCCCCGGCAACGGGGACCTGAACCCCGACTGCGACTTCGACAACTTCGAGGCGAACGGCGAGTGCGGCGCGATCCGGGACCCGAACTTCGGCACCCCCGTCATCGTGAACCGCTACCGCGACGACCTGCTGCGCGGCTGGGGCACGCGGCAGGGCCAGTGGCAGACGTCGTTCGCCGTCCAGCACGAGCTGGCCGCAGGCTGGACGATCGAGGTCGGCTACTACCGCACGAAGTTCGACGGCTTCACGGTCATCGACAACCTGAACGCCAGCCCGGACGACTACGGGGAGTACTGCATCACGGCCCCGACCGATCCGGGCATCGGCAGCGTCAGCGGGCAGCAGCTCTGCGGCCTGTACACGATCACGCAGGCGGGCCTGGACCGCGGCGAGGACCTCCTGACGGTGCCCGCCTCGGACTTCGGCGACAAGTGGATGGACTTCAACGGGGTCGACTTCAACTTCAGCGGCCGGCTGCCCAACGGGGCCACGCTGGCCGGCGGCCTGACCACCGGCTCGCAGACCTGGAGCGAGTGCTTCGTGGTCGACAACCCGACCCAGAACCGGCCGGGCTACTGCCAGGTCTCGGAGCCGTGGCTGGCGGGAACGCAGTTCAAGATCAACGGCAGCTACCCGCTGCCGCTCGACACGGAGGTCTCGTTCGTCTACCAGAACATCGCCGGCATCCTGCACGAGGCGGAGTACGACGCGCTCGCGGATCCGGCGGAGCGGGCCTTCGCGGAGACCATGCTCAGGCGGCCGGTGGCGGTCGGCGAGGAGAACGTGCAACTGCTGCCGGCCGGCACCGGGTTCTTCACGTCGTACCCGACGACCAGCGCCGCGGTGGCGTCGCAGACGTTCAACACCATCTCCACGCAGCACGAGCCGCGCCTGAATCAGCTCGACCTGCGGTTCACGAAGATCCTGAACTTCGGGGGGGCCCGCGTGCGCGCCTGGTTCGACATCTTCAACGTCTTCAACGCGAACTACGTCTCGTTCGTGGACGACAACTACGCGGACAACTTCCCGCGCATCACGCAGATCATGAACGGCCGCCTGTTCAAGATCGGCGGCCAGTTCGACTGGTAGGACCCGGCGGGCGGGGGCTGCGGGCTGCAGCCTCCGCCCACGCCTCGCGGCCGGCCCGCCGCGCTTGAAGCACGTGCGGACGCGCCCGGGCGCCGGCCGGCGCCCGTCGCCCGGCCTCAGCGGCCTGGATGGTCGTCGCCCGCGAGCCGCGCGCCGATGCGCAGGTTGCGCTGCGCGGCCCGGACGACCGGGCGCTCGATGAGCTGGCCGTCGACCAGCAGCACGCCCCCCTGCTGGCTCTCGTAGGCCGCCACGATCTTCCGCGCCCACGCCAGCTCCGCGTCCGAGGGCGAGAACGCGCGCTGGATCACCGGCACCTGCGTCGGGTGGATGGCGGCCTTGCCGGCGAAGCCGAGACGGCGCACGCGGCGGCTCTCGTCGGCCAGCGCCGCGACGGCCGGCACGTCCATGAAGGGCGAGTCCAGCGCGCTGACGCCGGCCGCGCCGGCGGCCAGCACCACGCGCGACCGCGCGTAGAGCAGCGCCTCCCACTCCACCGCGCAGCCGAGGTCGGCCGCCAGGTCGATGGCGCCGAAGAACACCGCCGACACGCTGGGCGAGGACGACGCGATCTCCGCCGCGGCCAGCACGCCGGCCGCGGTCTCGAGCTGCACGATGAGCGGCAGCGCGGCGCCCGACCGGGCGAGGGCCGCCGCCACTTCCCGGACCTCGTCGCCGCCGGCCACCTTGGGCAGCATCAGCGCATCCGGACGGACGCCCGCCGCGGCCAGCGCCGCCAGGTCGCTGCGCCCCAGCTCGGTCTTGACGTCGTTGATGCGGAGGCTGACCTCGGCCGCCGTGGGCTCGCGGCCGGCCAGCAGCGCGAATGCCTGCTCGCGCGCCGTCTCCTTGGCCGCGAACGCCACGCCGTCCTCGAGATCGAGGCAGACGGCGTCGGCGCCGGTGGCGAGCGCCTTGGGATAGCGGTCCGGGCGGACCGCGGGCACGAACAGCAGGCTGCGGCGTATCCGCTCGCCGCCCGGCTCAGTTGCCATAGAAGACCGCGATCTCCTCGAGCCGCCGCTGGATCTCGTCCGCCGGGAACCAGCGCCCGCGGACCATCACGCCGGCCCGGCGCTCGGTGTTGGCGATGTCGGCGAGCGGGTCGGCGGTCAGCAGGATCAGATCCGCGCTGCGGCCGACCGCCACGGTGCCGAACTGCTCGTCCGCGCCGAAGTACTCGGCCGGCTTGCGGGTGCCGATCGCGAGGGCGTCGTAGGGCGTCATCCCCAGCTCGACGTAGTAGCGCAGCTCGCGGTGGGCCGAGAAGCCCGGCACGCTGAACGTCTGGGGCGAATCGGTGCCCAGCGCGATGTTGGCGCCGGCCTCGTACAGCGCCAGCAGGATGGCGCGGCGCAGCTCGGCGATCTGCCGGTTGGTCTCGACGTCGCTCCGCGCGAGGCTGCCCGCGACGGCCTGCCGCCAGCGCTCGACGGTCTCCGGCGGCATGTAGCGCACCTCGGGCCGCTCCGCCTCGACCTCCGCGGCGGGGCGCGCGGCGAAGATGCCCGTCTCCCACAGCACCATCGTCGGCACGACCCAGGCGCCGGCCGCCACGGTCGCGTTCACGACGTCGGGCAGGCGCGACTCGTCCACGCGCGCCAGCAGGCCGCCGAGGCCGACGATGGCGGGCCATTCCGCGGGCAGCGCGTCGTCCGGGACGAGCGCCTCGATGTAGTTGTCCAGGTGGTCGATCGACGCCTGGCCGGACGCGAGGGCGTGCCGCAGCCCGACGCTGTCCGGCACGTGGCCGGCGAGGGGGATGCCCAGCTCCGCCGCCGTCCGCGCCGCGGCGTCGTACGCCTCGACGCTCACCCCCTCCAGCATCTTGATCAGGTCGTAGCCCGCCACCTGGTACTCGCGCACCCGCTGCTCCGCCTCCTCCGGCGTCGACACGTCGCGGCCGTTGATCGACACGCTGCCGAGCAGCAGCCGCGGCCCGACGACCGCGCCGCTCTCGACCCGGCCCCGCAACCCGAACTGCGAAGGGTGCCCCTGCATGCCGCGTACGGTCGTCACACCGTTGGCGATGTACAGGAACAACAGGTTCTGCGCGTCGCGGTCGGCCATGCGCGGGGTCGGCAGGTGGCCGTGCATCTCGGCCAGCCCCGGCAGCAGGTAGCCGCCAGCGGCGTCGATGACCTCGACGCCCTCGGCCGGCCCGACCTCGGCGGCAGCGCCGACCGCGGCGATGCGTCCGTCGGCGATCACCACGGTCTGGCCCTCGAGCACCCGCTCGGCGTCCATCGGCAGCACGTTGACGTTGACGAACGCCGTATCGCCCTCGACCACGGTCTCCGGCCCGCCGCCGCCGCAGGCGGCCATCGCCAGCAGGGCTGCGACCGGCCACGCACCCCATCGCATGCTGGTCACGACTGTCCTTTCTCCGGCAGCTTCGGCGCCACCCGGCCGGCCGGCGGCACGTGCCCGCGCCGGTACACCATGAAGGTGCGCTTGTACTCGATCACGACCGTGCCGTCCTGGTTGAATCCCACCGTCTTCACCGTCACGATGCCGACGTTCGGCCGCGACTTCGACTCGCGCTTCGAGAGCACCTCGCTCTGCGAGTAGATCGTGTCGCCCTCGAAGACGGGATGCGGCAGGCGAACCTCGTCCCAGCCGAGGTTGGCCATGACGTTCCACGACAGGTCGATGGTCGACTGGCCGGTCACGAGCGCCAGCGTGAAGGTGGAGTCGACGAGCGGCTTGCCGAACTCGGTGTTCGCGGCGTACGCCCGATCGAAGTGAATCGCGTTGCTGTTCTGCGTGAGCAGCGTGAACCAGATGTTGTCGGCCGCAATCACCGTCCGTCCGAGCGGGTGGCGGTAGACGTCACCCACCTCGAAGTCCTCGTAGACGCGGCCGCTCCAGCCTGCCTTGGTCCCCATCGGACGCCTCCCTGGCCGAGCCGGTACACTCTAACCCGGAAAATTCGTGAGGTTATCGAATCGGTCCCAGGCAGGGCCTGATCGTCGCGCGAAGAACGTTTTCGGACGCGGCGCGTGGTAGGTGGCAGCGTGGTGCAGTGGCCGGGGCGAGGTGACGGCACGCATGAGGTGGCAAGCGCCGACAGGTCGGGCGCAGGGGCGCTGGCGAGCATCCGGGGCGCGGAGGTTGGCGGCGCGACGGCGCGCTATCCGGCGCGCGCCCCGAGCGCGAGGGCGAGGTGCCGCCAGACGTCGCGGTATGGGGTCGCTCGCGGCAGGTGCAGGACGAGCCGGCGGACGGAGCGGACGACGTGGACGCTGACCTTGAGCAACCGGTCGCGCAGCCAAGTCACCTGGGTGCGGGCGCAGGCGGTGCGGGCGGCCCTCAGCCGCAGTTCCTGCATGAGCACGTAGGCGGCGGCCGTCAGCAGGACCCGCAGCTGGTTTGCCCAGAACCTGGTGCAGCTCGTGCGGTCGATCTGCAAGCCGTCGAGCAGTTCCTTGATGCGGTTCTCGATGTCGCCGCGCCCGCAGTAGACCTTCTCGTAGATGAAGCGCGGCGTCTGGCGCAGATTGGTCACGACGAAGCGCGGGTTGTCCCGCGGCTGCCGGCCGGTGAGCTGCACGACTTCGGCCTTGATCACCACGCGGCGCTCACGAGCCCACGTGCCCGCGCGATAGCGGGTGTCGAGGTAGAAGTGCGCCGTCTTCTCGCGCAGCATGTTCTCGGTGCGGGCCGCCACCATGACGTGCTCGGCAGCCCGCAACAGCACGGCGTTCCTGGCCATCGCCACGACGTAGTCGAGCCGCGGTTCGGCATCGAGGAAGTCGAAGATCTCTGGCGTGGCGAAGCCGCCGTCGAGCCGGACGAGAAAGCGCGCCTCGGGAAACGCGGACCGCAGCAGCGCGAGCAGCCGACACAGCACGCCCAGCGTGCCGTCGGACGCCTGCGCCGTGCCGGGCCGCAGCACGGCCGCGCACAGATACTGCTCCGCCTCACGGTCGAAGCTCACAAAGGCCAGCAATGGCAGGTAGCACCAGCTGTCGTAGTAGCTGTTGAACATGGTCAGCTGCTGCGCGCCATGCGTCGGGTCGTCGGTCGGGTCGAGGTCGATCGTGATGCGTCGCACCCGCCCGCGCAGCCGGCGGCGATGCCGCTCGATGACCGACGCCGCCAACTCGCGCCCGAGCCGATAGAGCGCGACGCGGCCCGCACCGTTCTCGAACCGCGAGACCGTCGGCTGCGACGCCAGCCGACCGCCCGCCACCGGGTCGCGCCCGAGCAGCAACTTGTGGATCGGATCATCGGCGAGCTGGTCCGAATCGTTGCCGGCGGGATGGCCGCAGGCGATGCCGAACACCCGCTGGCCCACCAGGTCCTCGAGCGTGTGCCGGACCTTCTCCGGTGCCCGGCGGTCAATCAGACACCGGCCGAATGCCTTGACCAACCCGTAGACGCGCTCGGCGGCCTTGAGCAGCACGGCGCCGCCATCCGAGCTCGACTGCTCGCGGTCGAACGTGGCCACGAGCGGCTTGTCGAACAGATCGGGGAACAGAACAGACTGTGCTATCGTGGGGTCCGTCACGCAAGAGCCTCCGTCGTGCCGAAAACATCTGTCGTCAACAGCGTTTTAGCACACGGAGGCTTTTGTGTCTCTACTCAGGCCGGGCGCCTCATGAATTTTCCAGGCTAACGCATGCGCCGGACGCCCGAGACGTCGCCGGGGATCGACCGGCTGCTCGCCTCCGGGGACCTCGCGGGTCGCCGCGTCGGGCTCGTCTGCAACCCGGCCTCGATCGACGCGGCGTACCGGCACACCGCACAGCGGCTGCGGCGGGCGCCCGACCTCACGCTGGCCGCCCTGTTCGGCCCCCAGCACGGCTTCCGCTCGGACGTCCAGGACAACATGGTCGAGACGCCGCACGCGCGGCATCCGACCTACGACATCCCCGTCCATTCCCTGTACAGCGACCACCGCGAGCCGACCGCGGCCATGCTCGACGGCCTCGACGTCCTCGTCGTCGACCTGCAGGACGTCGGCACGCGCGTCTACACCTACGTCTACACGATGGCCAACTGCCTGCGCGCGGCCGCCCGCCACAACCTGCCCGTGGTGGTGTGCGACCGGCCCAACCCCATCGGCGGCGCGCAGGTCGAGGGCCCCCTGCTCGAGCCGGGCCACGAGTCGTTCGTCGGGCAGTTCCCGATCCCGCTGCGCCACGGCCTGACGATCGGCGAGCTGGCGCGCCTGTTCAACGACCATTTCGGCCTCGGCGCCGAGCTGCAGGTGGCGCGTCTGGACGGCTGGGAGCGGACGGCGTACCACGACGCCACGGGGCTGCCGTGGGTCATGCCCTCGCCCAACCTGCCGACCCTGGACAGCGCCGTGGTCTACCCGGGCGCGGTGCTGTTCGAGGGCACCAACCTGTCGGAGGGCCGGGGCACCACGCGGCCGTTCGAGCTGCTCGGCGCGCCGTGGATCGACGGCGAGGCCCTGGCCGAACGCATCACGGACGCCGCGCTGCCGGGGGTGGCGGCCCGGGCCGCGCACTTCGAGCCGACCTTCCAGAAGCATGCCGGCCGGCCCTGCGGCGGCTGCCAGATGCACGTGACCGACCGCGCCGCCTTCCGGCCCGTGCTGACAGCGGTCGCCGTCCTGCAGGCGATCCGGCGGGCGGACCCGGCGCGCTTCGCCTGGCGCGAGCCGCCCTACGAGTACGAGCGGACGAAGCAGCCCATCGACATCCTCGCCGGGTCGGCCGCGCTGCGCCTGCAGATCGACGCGGACGTCGAGGCCACCGAGATTGCGGCGGCGTGGGACGCGGACGTCGCGGCGTTCGCCGCCGTCCGGTCGCGGTTTCTCTTGTACTGACCGCCCGACACCGTCGATGGTCTACCATATGCATGAGAGATGGCGATTGGGAAAGTCTTCCAAGACGCGCTGAAGAGCGTCTACGACCCTGCGGTGTTGTCCTTTGCGCTCGCCTGCGGCTTCATCGCGTTGGCCATTTGCCTGCTGGACTGGGTGGGAACGCTGCTGCTGGGCCGCTCGAGTCTTCTGGGAGTCGGGTTCGGCGGTTGGCGCACCTTCCAATCGATCCTCCTGTGGGGTGTCGGAGCTGTGCTGGGCGCCTATCTGGGAGGCCTCGTGCAACTGTTCGATATCGAAAGCATCAATGCACGGGTCATAGTCGGAATCGGTTGGCCGACTGTGCTTCCGCGGCTCCTTTCGATGGCTTCGGGAGACACACCGGAAGTAGAGCAGGACGACGAGGAGGAGATGCGATGAACCTGATCGAGAGCCTGCTCGGATATCGGAGCTTCTCGAGTGAGATCGAGATCCGTGAGACCATTAAGAAGTCGAGAAGCTATGATTCGTCAAGCGAATCGTCGGATGACGCAAATGGTCTCCTGATTTTCGAAACCTCCAGACAGCACACTTGGCTGGTTGCAACCCGCGAACGTCTGTACTTCATCCTCGACGACGTTCGGAAACCGGCACCGCAGATCAAACGCGCCGTTCGCAGAGACGACTTGAAGGTCGGACCTGACGGTACAATCGCCGTCAACACCCAGCCGAAATCAACCCATACCGGGCTGGTCGACATAGGCCTCAGGCGGCGCGGCTGGCTCTACAGCAAGGACCTCTTTTCCTCCCAACGACCGATCGAGCACGCGATAAGCGAACTTCTCGGAGCCGCGGCGGGGTCTGCGATCGCCGGAGACGGTCGAACAGGCGCCGCGGCGGCGCGCGCATGACAATCATCCCCGTGCCTCGCTGACCTGGCCGAGGTGCGGCTGGAAGCGGACATGCCGTGGATGACCACCGGCTCTCGGGACGACCGCCGACCATCGCCGAAGCCGCCGCGCGCCTGCGGGACGGCCGGACGACGGCGGCCGAGCTGCTCGAGCGGTGCCTGGACGCCATCGCGCGCCGGGACGGCGAGCTGAACGCGTTCATCACGGTCACGGCCGACGACGCCCGCGCCGCGGCCGCCCAGGCCGACCGCGAGCGGTCGGCCGGCCTGCCGCTCGGGCCGCTGCACGGCATTCCGGTCTCGGTCAAGGACCTGCTCGACTTGCGCGGCCTGCCCACCACGGCCGCCTCCCGCGCGCGGGCCGGACACCGGGCGGCGGCCGACGCCCCGGTGCTGGCCGCCCTGCGCCGGGCCGGCGCGATCTTCGTCGGCAAGTGCAACCTGCACGAGTTCGCGTTCGGCACCACCGGCGCGGACTCGGCCTTCGGGCCGACGCGCAACCCGCATGCGCCGGCGCACGTCGCCGGCGGCTCGAGCGGCGGGTCGGCCGTATCGGTCGCCGCGGGGATGGCGCTGGCGTCCGTGGGCACCGATACGGGCGGCTCCATCCGCATCCCGGCCGCCGCCTGCGGCGTGGTCGGTCTCAAGCCGACCTTCGGCGAGCTGGCGTGCGACGGCGTGGTGCCCCTGGCGCCGACCCTCGACCACGTGGCGCCGCTGGGGCTGACCGTCGGCGACGTGGCGGTCGTCTATCGCGCCCTGGCGGGCGACGCCGCGCCGGCAGCGGCGGGGGGCGGCGGCGACGACGGCGGGCTGCCCGCGGCGATCCGGATCGGCCTGCCCCGCCGCTACTTTCTCGACCTGCTCGACCCGACCGTGCGCGCCGCGTTCGAGGCGGCCGTCGACCGCTTGCGGGCCGGCAGTGCGGAGCTGGCCACGGCCGACATCCCGCACGCGCCG
The DNA here is from genome assembly GCA_965214845.1 of Vicinamibacterales bacterium. GTDB lineage: Bacteria > Acidobacteriota > Vicinamibacteria > Vicinamibacterales > UBA8438 > JAAXGX01. The sequence goes on along the minus strand of CBDCCO010000007.1, from coordinate 6,848,788 downwards.
GAGATCCCCCGGACCTACCGGCACACCCAGTTGCGCGAAGCCTACGCCGCCCACGCCGCGACGCTGGCGGCGCGGGGCGGCGACTACTCGCCGGCCGTGCGCCGGCGGCTCGAGCTGGGTCGGTCCGTGAGTGCTGCCGACTACGCGCGGGCGCAGGAGATCAGGGAGACGCTGCGGGACGAGGTGGACGCGGCGCTGGCCGGCCGCCACGCGCTCCTGCTGCCGACGCTCGCGATTCCCGCGCCGCGGCTGGGCGCCGAGGAAGTGACCGTCGGCGAGCGGACGGCCGACGTGCGGAGCATCACGCTGCGCCTGACCCAGTTGTTCAACCTGACCGGCCACCCGGCCGTCTCGATCCCCTGCGGAACGACCCCGGACGGGCTGCCCTGCGCCGCGCAGCTCGTCGGCCGCCGGGGCGCGACCGGGCGGCTGCTCGCGCTGGCGGCGCGCTGCGAGGACGCGGTCAGGGGCTGAGAGGGGGTAGGCAGCCGGCTGCGGTCGATCAGGGGAGCTTGCCGCGCAGATCCTCGTAGGCGCCGCCCGCCGGCGCCGACTGCTCGACCGGCAGCCCGGCCTCGACCCAGCCTGCGGCCAGCACCTGCCCGCTGCGCGGGTCGCGGGCGCCGCCGTAGCCGCCCTGCACGTTCGCGACGTCCTCGTAGCCGGCCGCTGCCAGCACCTGCGCGGCCCGCGCCGAACGGCCGCCCATCTGGCAGCCGACGAGGAGCCTGGTGTCCGGCGGGTAGTTGGCCTGCATCACCGCCAGGAACTCCGGGTTGGGCAGCATCTGGCCCGTGGCCGGGTCGCGGTGCAGGAGGGGCACGTTGTGCGCGCCCTGCGCATGCCCGTTCTCGTACTCCGGAATCGAGCGCACGTCGACGTACGTGTAGCCCTCGCGCGACTGCAGCTCGAATGCGGTCTTCACGTCCACGTCCCTGAGACCCATCGTTCCCCCCGGCGGCGGCCTCCATAGTAGCATTCCGCGCTGACGCTCCCGCCCGGAACCTGCCCATGCTCGCACGCCTCTTCCACGCCTGGGAACGCCGGCTCGCCGCCCGCACCACGGACCGCGTCGTGCGCCGCTTCGAGTGGGGAGCCGACTGGCTCGACGACCGGCGCGGCCCCGCGGCGTCGCCGCACGACGAGCTGCGCGACTGGTCGGCCCGGATGGTGGCCGACTCGGAGCGGTTCTTTCACGCCCCCGCCACCGACGGCTACGAACTGCGCGGGAACGTCCTCAGCTTCCCCAGCGCCTTCCGCACGCCGCACCCCGAGAACAACACGGTCCACGCGCTGTACTTTCCCGCCGCCGGCCGCGCCGCCGGGCGCCGCGCGGTCGTGGTGCTCCCGCAATGGAACGCCGACGCCGGCTCGCACGTCGCGCTGAGCCGGCTGATTGCGCGGGCCGGCATCAGCAGCCTGCGGCTCAGCCTGCCGTATCACGACCGGCGCATGCCCCCGGAGCTGCATCGCGCCGACTACATCGTCAGCGCCAACGTGGGGCGCACGCTCCAGGTGTGCCGCCAGGCGGTGCTCGACGCGCGGCGCGCCGTGCACTGGCTGAGCGGGCGCGGCTACGAGCGGATCGGGATCCTCGGGACCAGCCTGGGCTCCTGCCTGGCCATGCTGACGGCCGCGCACGAGCCCCGCATCCGGGCCGCCGCGCTCAACCACATCTCGCCGTACTTCGCGGACGTGGTGTGGAGAGGGCTCTCGACCGCCCACGTCCGCGCCGGGCTCGACGGCCATATCGATCTCGACCGCCTGCGCCGGCTGTGGCTGCCGATCAGCCCCCAGCCCTACGTCCCCCGCCTGCGGGACACGCAGGTCCTGCTGGTCTACGCGCGCTACGATCTCTCGTTTCCGGCGGGCCTGTCACGCCGGCTTGTGGTCCGCTTCCGGCGCTGCGGGGTGCCGCACCAGGCGTTCGTGCTGCCGTGCGGCCACTACACCACGGGCATCGCCCCGTTCAACTGGCTGGACGGCTGCGTCCTGGTGCGTTTCCTGGCGCGGACGCTGTAGGAGGCCGAAGGGGCGCGGCCCGCGGTCAGCCGGCGGGCCACTCGACCGGATCGCCGAAGCCCAGCCCGGCCAGCTCCCCCAGCACGTCCGGCCGGGAGCCGACCACCACGGCGAGCAGCTCGGCGGGCCGCAGGTGTCGCTGCGCCGCGCGCAGGACGTCGTCGGCGCCGACCGCCATGATGCGCGGCACGAACTGCGCGTAGTCGTCGTCGGGGAGCCGGTGCAGCGCGATGCGGAGGCCGGCGCGCGCGACCTGGAAGGCGGTCTCGAAGCTGCGCGGGAAGCCGCGCGTCAACGCCGCCCGGGCCGTCTCGAGCTCGCGCGGCGACGGCGGGCGCGGGCCCCGCACCTCCGCGATCTCGCGTACCGCCTCGCGCAGCGCGTCCAGGGTGGCCGTCGTCTGCACGCCGACCTGCAGGCAGAACGGCCCGCGCCCGACGCGCCAGTCGAACGACGTCCGGGCCCCGTAGGTGTAGCCCTTGTCCTCGCGCAGGTTCAGGTTGACGCGGCTGACGAACTGTCCGCCGAGCACCATGTTCAGCACGCCCAGGGCGTAGAAGTCGGGCGACGTGCGCGGCGGGCCGGGGTGGCCGAGGCGAATCTCGGACTGCACGGCTCCCTCGCGGGCGGAGAACACCATGCGCCGCGCCACGGGCGGCGGCTCCGGCGGCCCGTCCGGCGGCGCGCCCCCGGCGGCGAGGGCGCCCCCGTCCCAGGCCCGCGCGACCTCGGCCTGCAGCGCCTCGGGAGCCAGGTCGCCGACGGCCACGACCGTCCAGGGCGGGCGCAGGTACCGGCGCCGGTGGAAGTCGGCCACCTCGGCCGCTCCGAGCGCGCGCAACGCGGCCTCGGTCCCGATGGCCGGGTGCCCGTACGGATGGGACCCGTACAGGGCCTCCGCGAACACACGCTCGGCCGCCGCCGCCGCCGAGCGCCGCAACTGCCGGATGCGGTTGATCCGCAGGTCGCGCACGCGCGCGACGTCCGCCGGATCGAAGCGCGGGCGCGCGGCAATCTCGAACAGCAGCCGCAGCCCTTCGCGCGCGTGCCGCGACAGCGTCGTGAGCCCGACGACCGTCGCGTCGCTCCACACCTCGGTGCTCAGCCGCCCCCCGATGCGCATCAGCGCCCGGTGCAGCTCGACGTCGGACAGCGCGGCGCTGCCTTCGTCGAGCAGATCGGCCGTCAGGGCCGCGAGGCCCGGCCGGTCGGGCGGGTCCGCCGCCGCGCCGGCCGGCAGCAGGAGGAAGAGCGTCAGCACCGGCGCCCGGTGGTGGCCAGCCGCCAGCAACTGCACGCCGTCGCTCAGCGTCGTGCGCTCGAACGCGGGCAGGCGGAACGCCGGATCGGCGCCGACGGCGGGCAGACGCGTGCGATCGACTCCGGGCATGGGCTTCAATCGGCAGGCGCCTACCGCGGATGCACCCGCTCGGAATCGGGCAGGGCGGCGTCCGTCCCGCCTTCCGGCACGACGCTCAGCGCGACGCGGCCGGCGGCGTTCAGGAAGGTGTCGACCGTCCGTCCGACCGCGTCCGGCGTCACGCCCGCGTAGCGCGCGCGGTCGGTCGGGCCGTAGCCCGGATCGCCGGTGAGCACGTTGTAGGCGTTGAGCTGATCGGAGCGGCCGCCGAACCCGCCCACGGTCTGCACCTGGTAGACGAAGTCGGCCTCGACGCTCGCGCGGTTCCGCTCCACCTCGTCGGCGGTGGGGCCGGCGCTCCGCAGGGCCTCCAGCTCGTCGGTGATGACCGCCTCGAGCGCCGCCAGGTCGTGCCCGCGGGCCGCCGTGGCGACGATGCCGAAGCTGCTCGACAGCTCGTGCGAGCTCTGGCCGGCGCTGACGTCCGTCGCAATCCGCCGGTCGTGGACGAGGGCGCGGTACAGCCGGGACGACTTGCCGCCGCCGAGAATCTCGGCCAGCAGGTCGCACTCCGCGTCGCCCGGCGCGTACAGCGGCGGCGTGCGCCAGGCGAGGTACAGCCGCGGCAGCTCGACGCGATCGACGAGGAGCAGGCGCCGCTCGCCGGCCGGCGCGGGTGCGGCCGGCAGCGGCGGGGGCGCGGGCCGGGGGCCGGCCGGGATGTCCCCGAAGTGCCGCCGGGCCGCCTCGAACGCGGCGCCGGTGCGGACGTCGCCGGCAATCGCCAGCGACGCGTTGGCCGGGTGGTAGTAGGCGGCGAAGAACGCCTTGACGTCAGCCAGCCCGGCGGCGCGCACATCGTCGGGGTCGCCGATCGTCAGCCAGTGGTACGGATGGCGCGGCGGGTACAGCGCCGCCATGAGCGCGACCGGCACCAGGCCGTAGGGCCGGTTCTCGTAGTTCTGGCGCCGCTCGTTGAGCACCACCTCGCGCTGCGTCTCGAACTTCTCGGTGGTGAGGGCCGGCAGGAGAAAGCCCATCCGGTCCGACTCCATCCACAGCGCCCGTTCGAACGCCGGGGACGGTACGACCTCCCAGTAGTTGGTGCGATCGGTGTTCGTCGACCCGTTCAGCGTGCCGCCGATCTCCTGCAGCGGGGAGAAGTAGCTGCTGTCGTGGTGCGCCGACCCCTCGAACATCAGGTGCTCGAACAGGTGCGCGAACCCCGTGCGGCCGGGCTGCTCGTCCTTGGACCCGACGTGGTACCACAGGTTGACCGCGACGAGGGGGCAGCCGTGATCCTCGTGCACGATCACGTCGAGCCCGTTGTCGAGCGTTTCCTTCTCGTAGTCGATCTGCACGGCAGTCACTCGCCGACCAGCTGGATGACCAGCTCGCGCGTGCGCGCAGCACGAGCTGCTGCCAGGTGCCGAGCGCCAGCTCCGCGTCGCTGAAGGGAATCGCGACGGACGGACCGAGCAGCGCCGCCCGGACATGGCTCGACCCGTTGTCGTCGCCCCACCGCTCGTGGTGGGCGTAGGGCGCGTCACGCGGCGCGAGCTGCTCGAACAGGCGGTTGAAGTCCGCCACGGCGCCCGGCTCGAACTCGATCGTGGTGATCCCGGCCGTGGAGCCGACCACGGCCACCGTCGCGACGCCGGCCGTCAGGCCCGAACCGGAGACCGCCGTCGCCACCTCCGCGGTCACGTCGTGCACGTCACCCTGACCGGCCGTCTGAATCCGGCGTCGGACCGTCGTCACCATCGGATCGCGTATGGCGCGCAAGCGGGCGCGTCAGCCGCCGGCGGGCAGGCCATTGTAGCAGTCCGCCGCGCGGAGAATCCGACCCGGCATGACGCCGCCTCCGCGCGGTGCTAGCATTGAGGAAGGTGCTTCTGAAGATGTCCCGGCGCCTGCTGGCCACCGGGCTTCCCCTGTTCCTCCTGCTGCTGCTTGCGAGCCCGGCCGGCGCGCAGGCCACGTTCCGCTTCGACGCCCCGGACGGCTGGATTGCGGTCGAGCCGGACCCGCCCGCCGGGGTCGCCCACTTCGTGCTGCCGCGCGCCGCCGAGGACGGCGAGGACGCCGAGTGCGCCATCTTCCACTTCGGCGACGAGGGCGGCGCCGTGGAGCCGCAGCTCGAGCGCTGGACCAACCAGATGCTGCAGCCCGACGATCGTCCGTCCGCCGACGTGGCGACGACCAGCCGCTTCGAGATGGGGGGCATGCAGGTCACGCTGCTGGACGTGCCGGGCATCTTCGCGGCCGAGGTCCTGCCCGGCTCGCGGATGCGGTACTACAAGCGCGGGTTCCGGCTGAAGGCGGCCGCGGTCGAGACGCCCGGCGGTCCCTTCTTCTTCAAGCTGACCGGCCCGGCAGGCACGGTGACCCGCTGGGAGCCGGCCTTCACGGCGCTGATCGACTCCGTCCGATACGAGTGAGCGAGCCCCGCTACCGCGAACGGCTGGCCGCCATACGGGACACCTTCCCGGCGCCGGTCTCGGACCGCATGCGCGACGCCTACTTCGTCTTCTCGATCATGCAGGCGCTCGACCGGATCGACGACATGAAGTCCGAGGTGCCGCTGCTCGGCCAGCCGCAGCAGCTCGACTACGCCGCGGCGGAGCGGATGACGCTGGGCGAGGAGGGCAGCAGCGTCGAGGCGGTGGCGCAGCAGCTCGTCGGCAGGCTCGAGGGCATGCCGATCTGGGGCCATCCGCGGACGCAGATCAACGTCGTGCCGCCGCCGTCCATCCCGAGCGTGATCGGGGCGCTGCTGCCCGCCATCTACAACCCGAACCTGGTGTCGGACGACACGTCGTACGGCCTCGCCGTGACCGAGACGGCCGTCGCCGCCATGACCTCCAGCCTCGTCGGCTACGACCCGGCCCGCTCCGCCGGCATCTTCACCTTCGGCGGCACGGGCACCACGCTCTACGGCGCCCGCCTCGGCATCGAGAAGGCGTTTCCCGACGCCATGGACAACGGCATCCGCGGCGATGGCGTCATCCTGGCGTCGGAGCAGAGCCACTACTGCCGCCTGAACGTCGCCGGCTGGCTCGGCCTCGGCGAGAAGCAGGTCATCGAGGTGCCCACGCACCTGCGGAACGACATCCGCCTGGACCGGCTCGAGGCCGCGGCCCGCGCGGCGCTCGACGACGGGCGGCGCATCGTCACCCTGGTGGCCACGATGGGCACCACCGACGCCTTCGGCGTCGACGACCTCGACGCCATCGTCGACCTGCGCGACCGGCTGGTGGAGGACTACGGCCTCGACTACACGCCGCACGTCCATGCCGACGCGGTCATCGGCTGGGCCTGGTCCGTCTTCAACGACTACGACTTCGAAGGCAATCCGCTCGGGTTCCGCCCCCGCACGGTGCGCGCGCTGGCCGCCGCCGCCCGCCGCATCTCGAAGCTGGGGCGCGCGGACTCGATCGGCATCGACTTCCACAAGACCGGCTTCACGCCCTACGTCTCGAGCCTCTTCCTGGCCCGCGACCGCGACGACCTGCAGCTCCTGGTCCGCGGCCGCGACCAGATGCCCTACCTCTTCCAGAGCGGCGAGCGCCATCCCGGCGTCTACACGCTCGAGACCTCGCGCGGCGGCGGCGGCGTGCTCGCGGCCTACGCCAACCTGCACCTGTTCGGCCGGGTCGGCCTGCGCGTCCTCCTCGGCCACCTCGTGGAGATGGCCGAGCTGCTGCGCGAGCATCTCGAGGGGCACGACTCGACGACCGTGCTCAACGACGACGGCGTGGGGCCGGTGACGGTGTTCCGGGTCTACCCCGACGGCGTCGACACCTGGACCATCAAGGACCGCGAGCGCACCGATCCCGCGGCGCGCGCGGACCTGCTGCGCCACAACGACTACAACCGGCGGCTGTTCCGCTATCTCTACGACCGGGCGATGCGCGGCGAGGGCGTGCACATCTCCATGACCGACTGCTACCGCCACACGGACTACGGCGAGCCGACGGTCGGCCTCAAGAGCTTCATGCTCTCGCCCTTCATCGACGAGCAGCACGTCGAGCGCCTCGTCGCCGACATCCTCGAGGCCCGGCGGGCGATCGGCGCGGACTGACGCCCGATTGCGCCCCTCACAACGCGTCGAGCGCGGGGTGCAGCGTGTGCCAGCGGGTGGCCTGCTCGTAGGCGCGCGCGGCCTGCAGCAGGGTCGCCTCGTCGTGCAGGCGGCCGGTCAGCATCAGGGCCACCGGAAGGCCGCCGCTGAAGCCGGCCTTCAGCGCCAGGGCCGGGTGCCCGGTCAGGTTGGTCATCGTCAGGCTGGCGCTGAGCGTCGGGCTGACGAACAGATCGACCCGCTCGAGCAGCGCGTTCATCTCGCGCATCAGCAGCGTGCGGGCGCGCTGCGCGCGGAGGTACTCGACGGCCGGGATCAGCCGCGAGGCGCGGAAGACGTTCGGCCAGGCGTCGGGGCCCTGCTCGCCGAGCTGGTCGAGACCGCCGCTGCGGGTCAGGTCGTCGAACGCCGCCGCCGCCTCCGCCTCGAGGATCAGGCGCAGCGCGTCGGCCGGGAACTCGGGCAGCGCGATCGGCTCGAGCGTCATGCCCGCGCGGCGCAGGTCGTCGAGCGCGGTCCGCAGCACGGCCTGGCGGGCCTCGGCGGCCCGCGCGTTGCGGAACAGCGCGCCCAGCGGCGGGCGCTCGAACTCGTCCGCCACGTAGCCAACGCGCAGGCGCGCGGGGTCGAAACCGGGATCCCACGCGAACGGCGCGTCGACCACCGCGTCGTCGCGGCCGTCGGGTCCGTAGATGGCGTTGAACACCAGCGCGCAGTCGTCCACGCTGCGGCACATCGGCCCGATCTTGTCCATGGTCCACGTGAGCGCCATCGCCCCGTGCCGGCTGACCCGCCCGAACGTCGGCCGCAGGCCGGTGACGCCGCACGCCGCCGAGGGCGAGATGATGGAGCCCAGGGTCTCCGTGCCGAGCGCGAACCCCACCAGCCCGGCGGCGGTGGCGGCGCCGGATCCCGCGGACGATCCGCTCGAGCCGCGGCCGGGCGCCCACGGGTTGCGCGTCATGCCCCCGAACCACACGCTGCCGCGGGCCAGCGCGCCCATCGACAGCTTGGCCGCGAGCACCGCGCCGGCCTCGGCCAGGCGCTCGACGACGGTCGCGTCCGCGTCGATCACCTGCTGCTCGTAGGGCCGGGCGCCCCACGTCGTGCGGGCGCCGCGCGTCGCGAACAGGTCCTTGGCGCCCCACGGAATCCCGTGCAGCGGCCCGCGGTAGCGACCGCCGGCGATCTCGCGGTCCGCCGCGGCCGCCTGCCGCAGCGCCGCGTCCGCCAGGAGCGTGACCACCGCGTTGAGCCGGCCGCCGTAGCGCCGGAGGCGGTCGAGGTACATCCGGGTCAGCTCGACCGAGGTCACCAGCCGGTCCTCGATCAGCCGCGACAGGGTCGTGACCGGCTCGAAGGCAAGCGCGTCGAGGCTGGCGGGGCGAGCCACGCGCGCCGGACGCGCCACCGGGAGCGGGGCGTGCGGCGTGGCCCGGCCCGCGGGGTGACTGCCCGCCGGGGAGGGCCGGAAGGCGAACGCCGGCGCGGTGTCGCGGGCGACGTCCACCGCCCGCAACGCGGCGTATCGCCGCCGGTTGCGCGCGACGTCCGAGCGCATCAGGTTGCGCTGGCCGGCGGTGAACTCCAGGTCCGCGAGCGTCGCCGCGCACTCCAGGATGTCGCTCGGCGCCGCCGCCGGAGCGCGCTGCCCGGCGGCGGCCGGCGGCGGCCACAAGCCGGCGGCGAGCGCCGCTGGCGACACCCGCAGGAGGTCGCGGCGACCGATGCGGCGGGCGGCGGATCGTGGGCGGACTGGAATCATGGAAGCACCTCGGGAGGAGCGTCCGGCGCTGCCGCCGGATGCGGATCAAGCCGATCGATCAGGACCGAGTCTCGGGTTCGGCGCCGTTCGAGGCCTGCAGCCAGGCCAGGGCGCGCGCCAGGCCGACCGCCGTGTGCGCGAGCTGCTCGACGCGCGCCCGCAACGGCTCGGCCAGCTCGCCGTCCGCCCCGAAGTCGTCCTTCACGGCGTAGACGAAGCGCGGGATGATCAGGCTACGGAAGTCGAGCATCAGGCTGTTCGCCAGGCCCATCGGCGACATGTAGCTGCTGCGGGCGCCGGCCGTGCACAGGAAGCCGACCGGCTTCTCGCGCCAGGCCGCGCCGGTCAGCTCCACGAGATTCTTGGCGGCGGCGTTCAGATCGTAGTTGTAGACCGGCGACGCCACGAGCACCGCCGCGGCCCGCTCGATGCGGCCCGCGAGCGGCGCGACCGATGGGTGCTCGTAGCTGCCGCCGCCGTTGCAGAACGGCAGCTCCCATTCCCGCAGATCGATCAGCTCGGCGTCGACGTCCAGCCCCCGCAGCGCGGTCCGGGCGGCGCACGCCAGACGGTGGGAGCGGCTCGCGGCGTTGAGCGAGCAGCTCACGACGAGCACGGAGAGCCGGCTGGCGGCGGGCATCGGGATCGGTCGGCAGTATAGCCGGTCGGGCCCCGGCCGGCGCCGTCGGTGCTACCATCAATTCGATGCGACACCTTGCGATTGTGGCGGCCGGCGTCATCCTGGCGACCGCCGCGGCGTTTCCGGCACAGGAGCCGCCGCGGCCCGCGGCGGCAACGCTCGACGCCGCCGGCGCCGATGCGCCGCCCCTGGAGGAGATCATCGCGCGCATGCTCGAGCGCGCGGAACGGCAGGACGAGAACAAGTCCGAGCTGCGCTACGAGTCGCGCATCGTCACGACGAGCGACCGGCTCGACGAAGCGGGCGAGATCACGGAGACCGAGACGCGCGAGTACCGGCGCTACCCGCTCGAGGGCGAGCTCTACGAGGAGCTGGTCCTCCGCGACGGGCGGCCGCTCGACGCCGGGCAGCGGCGCGACGAGCGCGAGAAGCGCGACGAGTTCATCCGCGAGGCCCGGGAGCGGGCGCGCGAGGGGGGCGGCCGGGCCGAGACGAACGACGAGCGCCAGGTCCGCCTCGGTCCGGAGCTCCTCGGGCGTTACGAGGCCTCGATTGTCGGCGTCGAGACGGTCGGCGGCGAGCCGTGCTGGGCCATCGCCTTCGCGCCGCGTGCCGGCAGGCTGCCGGAGAAGACCCGCATCGACAGGGCGCTGAACCGCTCGAGCGGCACGATGTACGTGGCCCAGAGCGACTACGGGGTGGCGCGGGTCGAGTTCCGGATGGACGAGCCGGTGCGCTACCTCCTGGGGCTGGCGACGCTCAACCAGGCCGTGGGCAGCCTCGATTTCGAGCGCGTCGAGCCCGACGTGTGGCTCCCGAAGCTGTACAACTTCCGCATGGAGCTGCGCATCTTCTTCAGCACGCGCCGCCAGCGGGTGGTTCGCGAATGGGTCGAGCGCCAGCTTCTGGACGGGGCGCCCGCACTGTAGCGGGGCGCGCGGCCGTGCGGCAACTGCTGCCGATCGGCGCCATCGTGGCCGCGGCGGTCGCACTGGGGGCGGCCGCCGTGCTCACGCGCGAGCCGGTCACGCCCGAGGATCAGGTCGCCAACCGGCCGATCCAGGTGTCGACCGACGGGTTCGTCTCGTCGGCCGCGTGCAAGGCCTGCCACCCCTCGCAGTACGACACCTGGTACGGCTCGTACCACCGCACGATGACCCAGGTGGCCGCGCCGGACACCGTGCTCGCCGACTTCGACGGCGTGCAGGTCGACGACGTCCACGGCGAGCCGATGCGGCTGGAGCGGCGCGGCAACGAGTTCTGGGCCGAGTTCAACGACCCGGGCGCGGAAGGACCGGAGAGCGAGCGCCCGCGCATCACGCGCCGGGTTGTGATGATCACCGGCTCGCACCACCAGCAGATCTACTGGTACGCCACCGGGCACGACCGCGCCCTCAACGTGCTGCCGGGCGTCTACCTGATTGCCGACGACCGCTGGGCTCCGCGCAGCGCCGTGGTCCTGCACCCGCCGAACCAGTCGGTGTCGACCGTCGACGGCCACTGGAACGCGGTCTGCCTGGCCTGCCACACGACGTTCCCGCGGACCCGCTTCGACACGCCCTTCCTCTCCGAGGCGATCGGCGAGCAGTCGGTCGACACGACGACCGCCGAGTTCGGCATCGCCTGCGAGGCCTGCCACGGCCCGGGGGACGAGCACGTCCGCAGGCATCGGAACCCGCTGAGCCGCTACGGGAGCCACCTCGGCGAGCGGCCCGATCCGACCATCGTGCTGCCCACCCGCCTCGACCCGCAGCGGTCGTCGCAGGTCTGCGGCCAGTGCCACAGCGTGTGGGAGTTCCGCGACGCAGCCGGTGAGCGGCAGGCCAGTGCCCGGGGCTTTCCGTACCGGCCGGGCGACGAGCTGCGCGACACGCGCTTCCTGCCGCAGCCCACCGCGCAGCGGCATGCGCCCGAGCTGGCGGCGTTCGTCGCCCGCGACCCGGCTTTCGTCACCGGCTCGTTCTGGCCGGACGGGATGATCCGCGTGTCGGGACGCGAGTACAACGGCCTGATCGACTCGCCCTGCTTCAAGAACGCGGACGACCCCGAGCGCACGCTGTCGTGCTTCGCGTGCCACACGATGCACAAGCCGCCGGACGACCCGCGGCCGGTGGCCGAGTGGGCCGACACGCACCAGGTGACGCGGGGCATGGCCGGCAACGCCGCCTGCGCGCAGTGCCACGCCGCCGTGGCCGACGACGCGGCGGCGCACACGCGCCATGCGCCCGAATCGGCCGGCAGCACCTGCTACAACTGCCACATGCCGTACACGTCGTACGGCCTGCTCAAGGCCATCCGCAGCCACACCATCAGCAGCCCGTCGGTCGCCGAGACCGTCGCGGCCGGCCGGCCGAACGCGTGCAACCTCTGCCACCTGGACCGGACGCTGGCCTGGACGGGCGCGGCGCTCGAGGACTGGTACGACCTGCCCGCTCCGCCGCTGACGGAGGATGAGCGGACGGTGGCGGCCGGGCTGCTGTGGGCCATGCGGGGCGACGCCGGCGAGCGGGCGCTGACCGCCTGGGCGCTCGGGTGGGCCCCGGCCCAGGCGGCGTCGGGCACGAGCTGGATGGTGCCGCACCTCGCCGAGCTGCTCAACGACCCCTACGAGGCGGTGCGCTACATCGCCTACCGCTCGCTGCGCACGCTGCCCGGCTACGCCGGCGTCGACTACGACTACGTCGCCAGCCGGGAGGAGCGGGTCGCCGCGGCGCTGCCCATCCTGCGCGCCTGGCAGAACAGCACGCTGTCCCGGCGCCGGCGCGAGCCCGAGCTGCTGGTCGACGCCGACGGCCGCATGCGGATCGACGAGTTCCGGCGCATCCTCCACCAGCGCGACAACCGGCCGCTGTTCCTGAGGGAGTAGTGCCAGCCGACGGCCGCAACCCGCTCGGCTATGCCCGCCGGCACCTCCGCTTCGGCTGGTGGTCGCTCCTCGTCTTCCTGACCCTCGGCTTCGTCCTCGAGCTGCTGCACGGGTTCAAGGTGGGGCTGTACCTGGACGCGTCGAACGAGACGCGGCGGCTGATGTGGAGGCTCGCCCACGCCCACGGCGGCCTGCTGGGCCTGATCCACGTCGCCTTCGGCCTCTGCCTGCGCGTCGCGCCGGAGCTGGCGTCGCGCCGGCTGCCGGCGACGTCCGCGTGTCTCGTCGGGGCCAGCTTCCTGCTGCCGGGCGGCTTCTTCCTGGGCGGGGTCGCCTTCTACGGTGGCGATCCCGGGCTGGGCATCCTGCTCGTCCCGGCCGGCGCGGCGCTGCTCGCCACCGCGATCTACGGCATCGCGCGCGCCTCGGCGGCCGTCGAGGCTGTGGACCGGACGCCCGCCGGCCAGGGCGGCGGCGGCAAGCGCCGGCGCTAGCTTCAATCAGACGGGGCTGCGCCCCGAACCCCCGGCGTCCGCTTGCGGGGACCCCACTGCCCCGCGCCGCTCCCGCCGAGGCGCGCTGTGCGCGCCTTGCGGAGTCTGCATGATTCTACGGCGCAGACTCCGCCCGCTAATCGTGGCCCGGTGGCTCTGCTCGGCGCCGCAAGCGGCGGTCTGGCGGGCGGCGCGGCCGCCGAACCGCGTCACCGCTCCTGCGGCACGAAGATGTCGCGGGCCGGCATCTCGACCGCGGGCAGCGTCGCGGCGTCCAGCACCGCGTCGCCGGCGATGATGCCGTTCTCGGCGAGAATCCAGGCCACCAGGCCGTAGACCTCGTCCGGCTGCAGCGTGCCGGGCGCGTCCGACGGCATCGCCCGCAGGATGTAGTCGTAGAGCGTCGTGGCGTACGGCCAGTAGTTGCCGACGGTGAACCGCACGTCGTCGCCATCGCCGCGCCACGCCTCGTAGCGCGGGCCGAACGGCGGCGCGCTCTCCGGCTCGTAACCCACGAGCGGGTCCGCGACGCCGCCCTCGCCGGCCGCACCGTGGCACGAGGCGCATTCGCGCGCATAGATCGGCGCGCCGCTCGCCGCGGTGCCCTCGCCCGCCGGCAGGCCCGCGCCGTCGGGCCTGACGTCGATGTCCCAGGCGGCTATCTCGGCGTCGGTCGCCGCCCGGCCGAAGCCGAACCGCTCGGGGCCCGCGTGCGCCTGGCCGGCCCCCGGCGCCTGCGCCGCGGCGCCGCCGGGGCCGTCCGGGCCGGCGGCGCCCGCGAGCAGCACCGCGAGGGGCAACGCCGCGGCGAACGTCCGCCAGACGGTCAGGCGTCCCATGGCGGCTCCTCCCGGTAGAAGACGCGCCCGCCCGGCTCGATCCGCCAGGCCGTGATCGGGTTGAGGTGGTAGCGCCGCGCCCGCCGCCCGCGCGCGGCGCGCAGCGCCGCCCGCGTCGGCTGCACGTAGCCGCTGTCGTCGGTCGCCCGGCTCATGATCTCCGCTGTCCCGCCGTCCCAGCGCCACAGGTGCCGGAAGCGCGTGTGCGCCTGCCGCAGCACGGGCTCCTGGAGGCGCGCCGCCTGCCAGCTCCGGCCGCCGTCCGTGCTGACGTCGACCTGCGCAATCGTGCCGCGGCCCGACCACGCGATGCCGCGGATCTCGATCCAGCCCGGCTCGACCACGTCGGGATACGCGGGCGACGTGATGATCGAGCGCGCGTCGAAGACGAAGCTGAACTGGCGGGCCGTCCCGTCGGCCAGCGGATCGGTGTACTTGGACGTCTCCTCGCGCGTCATGAACGGGCGGTCGCCCAGCTCCAGGCGCCGCAGCCACTTGACGTTCGAGTTGCCCTCCCAGCCCGGCAGCAGCAGCCGCGCCGGGTAGCCCTGCCCCGGCCGCAGCGCCTCGCCGTTCTGCGCGTAGGCGATCAGCGCGTCGTCCCAGGCCTTCTCCATCGGGACGCTGCGCGTCATCACCGCCGCGTCCTGTCCCTCGGCCAGGAACCACGTGGCGTCCGGCCGGGCGCCGACCTCCCGGAACAACGTCGCGAGCGAGACGCCCGTCCACTCGGTCGTGGAGGTCATGCCGCACACGTTCTCCGGCTTCGTCTCCGGCCCGGCCTCCTGCGGATAGTTGCCCGAGCATTCCAGGAAGCAGATGCGCGACGTGGCCGGGAAGCGCTTGAGGTCGGCGAGCGTGAGCACGGTCGGCCGCTCGACCAGCCCGTGGATCAGGAGCCGGTAGTCCGCGGGGTCGACCGCCGGAATGCCCCCGTGGTGCCGCTCGAAGTGGACGTCCGAGGGCGTGATGATGCCGTGCAGGTCCTGGAGCGGGGTGCGCGACGCGGCCCCCCGCACAGCCCCCCGCACGAGCGGCTCGTGGGGCGAGCGCGCGCCGAGCGCGCTCGCCGGCGCGCCGGGCAGCTTCGTCGTGTCGCCCCCCTGCGCGAGGACCCGGCCGCCGACCGGCGCGAGCGCGGCCGCCCCGATGGTGCCGGCCGCGCCAGCCAGCAGATCCCGACGGGTGACTGTCTTCGCCATGATCCCTCCCCCGTGAGACGCACGACCCACCGGCGCCGCTCGATGAGGATGCCGCCGCCCGGCATCCTCTCCGCAGATAATATGATGCCGCAGGTTCTCCACTTCGCCAACCGCACCATGAGCGAGACGACGAGCAACGCCGACCTGAACTGGATTGCCAACTACATCTGGGGCATCGCCGACGACGTCCTGCGCGACCTGTACGTCCGCGGCAAGTACCGCGACGTCATCCTGCCGATGACCGTCCTGCGCCGGCTGGATGCCGTGCTCGAACCGACCAAGCAGAAGGTGCTCGACGCGAAGGCCATGCTCGACGAGGCCGGCATCGTCGAGCAGAAGGCGGCGCTGCGGGCCGCGGCGGAACAGGCCTTCTACAACACGTCACGGTTCACGCTGCGCGACCTGCGCGCCCGGGCCAACCGCCAGCAGCTCAAGGCCGACTTCGAGGCGTACCTCGACGGCTTCTCGCCCGGCGTGCAGGACATCCTCGACAACTTCGAGTTCCGCAACCAGATCCCGCGACTCTCGAAGGCCGACGCCCTCGGCACGCTGATCGAGAAGCTCACCTCGCCCGACGTCAACCTCAGCCCCGACCCGGTGAAGAACGCCGACGACACCGTCCGGCACCCCGGCCTCGACAATCACGGCATGGGCTCGATCTTCGAGGAGCTGGTGCGCCGCTTCAACGAGGAGAACAACGAGGAGGCCGGCGAGCACTGGACGCCGCGCGACGCGGTGCGCCTGATGGCCAGGCTCGTCTTCCTGCCCGTCGCGGAGGAAATCAGGTCCGGCACCTACCTGCTCTACGACGGCGCCTGCGGCACCGGCGGCATGCTCACCGTGGCCGAGGAGACGCTGCGACAGCTCGCGGAAGAGCACGGCAAGCACGTCTCCACGCACCTCTACGGCCAGGAGATCAACGCCGAGACCTACGCCATCTGCAAGGCCGACCTGCTGCTGAAGGGCGAGGGCGAGGCGGCCGACAACATCGTGGGCGGCCCGGAACACTCCACGCTCGCCAACGACGCCTTCCCGTCGCGCGAGTTCGACTTCATGCTCTCGAACCCTCCCTACGGCAAGAGCTGGAAGACCGACCTCGAGCGCATGGGCGGCAAGAAGGACATGCGCGACCCGCGCTTCGTCATCGACCACGCGGGCGATCCGGAGTACTCGCTGGTCACCCGCTCCAGCGACGGCCAGATGCTCTTCCTCGCCAACAAGCTCTCCAAGATGAAGCAGGGCACCGCGCTCGGCAGCCGCATCGCCGAGGTGCACAACGGCAGCTCGCTGTTCACCGGCGACGCGGGCCAGGGCGAGAGCAACATCCGCCGCTGGATCATCGAGAACGACTGGCTGGAGGCCATCGTCGCCCTCCCGCTCAACATGTTCTACAACACCGGCATCGCCACGTACGTCTGGGTCCTCACGAACCGCAAGCCAGAGCACCGCAGGGGCAAGGTGCAGTTGATCGACGCCACGAAGTGGTTCCAGCCTCTGCGGAAGAACCTGGGCAAGAAGAACTGCGAGCTCGGCGACGACGACATCGCCCGCATCTGCAACGCGTTCCTCGCCTTCGAGGAAACCGAGCAGAGCCGGATCTTCGACAACGCCGCCTTCGGCTACTGGAAGGTGACCGTCGAGCGCCCCCTGCGCATCGAGGGCGCCGACCCGAACCGTGTCTACAAGGCGGCCGAGATCAGGGAGCTCAAGGAAACCGGCAAGCGGAGCGAGGACGCGCCGGCGATCCTCCGGAAGATCCACAAGCGGGGCACCGAGGCCGACCCGCTGCGCGGCCTCTTCGCGGCCACCGTCGATGGCCGCGCCGCCGTGGTCGAGTACGAGCCGGACGCCGACCTGCGCGACACCGAGCAGATCCCGCTCCAGGAGGACGGCGGCATCGA
Source organism: Vicinamibacterales bacterium (assembly GCA_965214845.1). Taxonomy (GTDB): domain Bacteria; phylum Acidobacteriota; class Vicinamibacteria; order Vicinamibacterales; family UBA8438; genus JAAXGX01. The sequence continues at coordinate 6,831,615 of CBDCCO010000007.1, read as the reverse complement.
CGCGTTCCTGCGGCGCGAGGTGCTGCCGTACGCCGCCGATGCGTGGTACCGGCCGGACAGCGTGAAAGTCGGCTACGAGATCAGCTTCACGCGGTACTTCTACAAGCCGAAGCCGATGCGGACGCTGGCCGAGATCCGCACGGACATCCTGGCACTGGAGCATGAGACGGAGGGGCTGTCTGGCGAGATCTTTGCGTTTGAGCCCGGCATGCCGACTGCGAGACTTCGAGTGTACGCTGACACCTCCGCGATCGGAGGCTGGGAGGATGAGGAATACCGCGTGGACTCCCGGCGACTGTTCGAGGGATTCCGAAATGGACAAACGATCCTGGTTCTGTCGGAGCTCACGCTGCGAGAGCTCGCGGACGCTCCGGCCGCAGTCCGAGCGGTGATCGATGCAGTACCAGAGAGCCACACCGAAATGCTGGAAGTGAACGACGAAGCCCAGCGACTTGCCGCCGCCTACGTGGATTCCGGAGCGCTCGAACCGTCACAAGGGGCCGATGCGCTCCACATCGCCCTTGCCAGTCTCGCCCGCGTCGACGTCCTCGCGAGCTGGAACTTCAGGCACATGGTGAGCTTGCGGCGCATTCGCGCCTACAACGCCGTCAATCGACGCCTGGGCTGCCCGGCCGTCGACATCCGGACCCCGAAGGAGGTGAATGATGCAGCCTGAGCCGGCCGAGAAGCGTTTCGATTGTGCCGAATACATGCGTCAGGAACGCGACCGCATCAGCGCGAACATCGCAACCATGGACCACCGGGAGCTGGTGCGATGGCTGCGCTCCTTCCGCTACTCCGACCCGGCGCTCCAGCGCCTCGCCGACGGGTTGCGGACGGGGGAACGCGAAGCCGGCGAGCGCAAGCCGAGGGCGGGGCGCCGCGGGTGATCCGGCTGCACCTCGTCCGGGAGGAGGCCATCGCGGTATGAAGCTGCCCCGCGACGCGATCATCGCACAGGTGGCGGCGTTCCTTGGTGCCCAGGCAGGCAGTACGCAACACCCACTTCGGTTGATTTGATGGCCGCCGAACTCAAACCGTATCCGGGTTACAAGGACTCCGGGGTGGAGTGGCTCGGCGAGGTGCCGGCGCACTGGAAGGTGCGGCGGCTCCGCACGATCGCTGAGATGCGAGTCAGCAACGTCGACAAGCACTCACGAACCGGTGAACAGCCGGTACGGCTCTGCAACTACGTGGATGTCTACAAGGCCGACCGCATTCGGACGGGAATGCCGCTCATGGCTGCCACGGCAGCGTCGGAAGAGATCGAGAGATTCCGGCTGCGCCCCGGTGACGTGCTCATCACGAAGGACTCGGAGGCGTGGGACGATATAGGTGTGCCAGCCCTGGTCGAGGGAGCCACTGATGACACGGTTTGTGGCTACCATCTGGCGCTGCTTCGGCCGCTATCGGACTGCGTCAGCGGCGGTTTCTTGTTCCGAGCAGTACAGAGTTCGGCGGTTGCGTACCAGTTTCACGTGCGGGCGAATGGAGTGACGAGGTACGGCCTCACGCACAACGGAATCAAGTCCACGTGGTTGCCGGTTCCACCGTCCGCGGAACAGGCCGCCATCGTCCGCTTCCTCGACCACGCCGAGCGGCGCATACAGCGTTACATCCGCGCCAAGGAGAAGCTGATCGCGCTGCTGGAGGAGCGAAAGCAAGCCGTCATCCGCGAGGCCGTCACTGGCGAGGTAGACGTTCGAACCGGTCGGCGGTATCCGGCCTACAAGTCGTCCGGCGCAGAGTGGCTCGGCAACGTGCCCAACCATTGGGGCGTAGAGAAGTTGGGTCAGTGTGGCACGATCGCCGGCGGCATGACACCGAGCATGGAGAATCCGAGATTCTGGCATGGTTCAATTCCTTGGATTACACCAAAGGACATGAAGCAGGATGTTATCAGCGATTCTAGTGTGAAGGTGTCCCAGATGGCCGTTCACGAAACGTCGCTGTGCCGAATCGAACCACTCGCCGTGTTAATCGTTGTACGCGGGATGATCCTCGCGCGGAAGGTGCCGATTGCGTGGACGACGGACTTCGTTACCATCAATCAGGACATGAAGGCCCTAGTACCTCGCACAGCGGTTGTTACCGAGTTTCTGGCCAGGCTGCTTCGTTCGGCACAAGATGCCTTCATGCAGCAAGTCGACGAGGCAGGCCACGGTACGCGTCGCCTTCCTACTGAAAGATTACGCGCCGTAACCGTCACGCTACCGCCAAAAGACGAACAAGAGAGAATCGTCGAGCACCTTCGCGAGAAACTGGAGACGGTTGAGGCGAAGAAGAATGGGACCCGTAAGTTGGTTAGTCACTTTCTAGAGTTCCGAACCCGACTGATCGCTGATGTCGTCACCGGTAAGCTTGACGTGCGCGACGCGGCGGCCGCACTGCCGGAGATCGATCCATTGGCTGCGGATGAGACACTGCAAGGTGGGGAACACGCGGACGACGCGAGGGATTCCCGGAGGGAAGCGGTTGCGGCGGAGCGCAACGAGTTCCGGACCCTGGCGCGCGGTGCGGGCGACACCGAGTTTCCGGAGGCGAAACCGTGAGCGGGCGGCGCACGGTGCAGACGTTGGAACCGGTAGTGCTTCGATGGGCGCGCGAGCGGGCGGGATACGGTCCGGAGAGGCTCGCCTCGAAGGTAGGGGTGAGACCGGACCGCGTTCTCGAGTGGGAGCGGTCGGGCAACATCAGCATCTCCCAGGCGGACCGACTGGCTCGCCACACGCGCACGCCGGTCGGTTTTCTCTACCTGCCGCAACCGCCGGAAGACGACCTGCCAATACCCGATTTTCGCGCGCCAGGTGACGTGGGACCGGCGCGACCGAGCCCGGATCTCCTCGAAACCGTGCATCTCATGGCGCGACGGCAGGCCTGGATGCGCGATGAACTGATTGAGGACGGCGCAGACCCGTTGCCCTTCGTCCGCTGCTGCGGTGTGGATTCAACGCCCGCGGAAGCGGCTGGCGCGATGCGGAAGCATCTGGAAATGCCGACCGACTGGGGCTCGCGACAGCGTTCGTGGACTGATGCGCTCCGCCACTTGCGGAACCGCGTCGAAGAACGCGGCGTCCTGGTAGTGTTCAATGGCATCGTGGGTAACAACACTTACCGAAAGCTCGATAGAGGAGAGTTCCAGGGTTTCGCCCTGGTTGACCGGTACGCACCGCTGATCTTCGTCAACGGCGCGGACTTCAAGGCGGCCCAGATGTTCACGCTGGCGCACGAGCTCGCACACGTTTTCGTCGGCGCGGCGGGTGTTTCCCACCTCGACGTCGGGGAGTCGCCGCACAACGACACGGAGCGCTTCTGCAACAGTACCGCAGCCGAGTTTCTCGTATCCGAGGAGGAGCTGACAGCGCACTGGAGGCGGGTCGACACACTTGCAGATTCCCTGCAGGCTATCGCCAGGCGGTTCAAGGTCAGCGTACTGGTCGCCGCACGCCGAACGCTGCACCTGCGTCTGATCAACCGGAAAGAGTTTCGGGAGTTCTACGAGAGCTACCGGCAGCAGGCAGCTCGCACACCGGACGAGACCACCGGTGGCAACTTCTGGAACAGTCAGAACGTTCGCATTGGCCGCCGTTTCGGTGCCGCGGTGACCCGCGCCGTGAAGGAAGGCCGGCTGTCGTATCGCGAGGCGTATACCCTCACCGGATTACGTGGCGACACGTTCGACACCTTCATGCGCTCTCTGGATCCGGCGAAGTGACTGCCACCGTGTTCGCGCTCGACGCGAACGTCTTCATCGAAGCGCACAGGCGCTACTACGGGCTGGATCTCTGCCCGGGCTTCTGGGATTGTCTCGGTCACCATGGTGGGCGCCAACGGCTATCGAGCATCGACAGAGTACGTGGCGAGCTGCTACAGGGTGACGATGCCCTGTCGAAGTGGGTGAAAAAGGCGCCCCAAGCTCTGTTCGTCTCCTCCGCCGAGCCAGACGTGGTGGCTGCGTTCAGGGAAATGATGGGGTGGGTTGCACGGAACACGCAGTTTCGGCCGGAAGCCAAGGCCGGGTTCGCGGCGGCCGCCGACGGGTGGTTGGCGGCCTACGCGAGGGTGCACGGCGCCGTGCTGATCACGCACGAACAGTACATTCCGGACGTGAAGCGGCGCGTGCCGTTGGGCAACGTCTGTCACCAGTTCGACGTACCTACGAGGGATACGTTCTCGATGCTGCGCGAGCTCGAGGTCCGTTTCGATTGGGCCGGTCCTTGAGAAATACCTGAACCGAATTCGCGCGCGTTGCACTATCGCGCGATGGCGACGGACTGCGCGGGCTGCCCGCGCGTGATCGGACGCAACCCGAGATCGGCATACCTGTCGACGGAGAGAAGCATGAGCGGCAAGGCTGAACTGCTCGATCGCATCACTGTGCGGGCGGATGTCTTCGACGGCAAGCCGATCATCCGCGACATGCGGATCGCCGTGGAGCACGTCCTTGCGATGCTGGCCGCAGGAGATACAGCAGAGACAATCCTGCGCGAGTACCCGGAACTGGAAGCTGACGATATTCGTGCCTGCCTGCGATTCGCACATCGTCCGGGGGGCGGGATGCGCCGTGATACCCTGAAACTGTGAGGCTGCGGCGGTCCCGGATACGCGCGGCGGAGCTGGACACGTCGGTCTCCGCGCTGGTGCGTGGCTTCCTCGATCGTCTGGTTCGGGCCGGGAGAACCGGCGGGCACGGGCCGCCCGCGGAGACCGAGCGCGAACGGCGTCAGCGGCTGTTGAACGAGGTCTTCGAAGACGTCTGCACGACGCGCGGCGGATTCAGGGCGGCGGACAACGTCAGTCGGGAAGCGTTGCACGACCGGGATGCGGTTCGTTGACACCAACATCTTGATATACGTGGTCAGTCGAGGGAGGCCGGCATAGCCACCGACACCTCCGAGCGGGGCCTCGAACGGCTGATCTGCACGGCGCTGGCCGGGCAGGCCTGTGATCCGCCGCAGCCGGGGCAGGTGTCCGAGCCGCGGGCCGGCTACGGCGGCGTGGGGTGGAGCTGCGGCAGTCCCCACGACTACGACCGCGAGCACTGCGTCGACCCCGTCCAGCTTGCCGCCTTTCTGCACGCGACCCAGCCGGAGGCAGCCGACTCGCTGGCGCTGGATGAGGACGGTCCGACTCGGCGCAAGTTCCTGGCGCGGCTGCAGGGCGAGATCACGAAGCGCGGCACCATCGACGTGCTGCGTCACGGCATCAGGCACGGCGCGCACGATCTGGAGCTGTTCTACGGCACGCCGTCGGCGGGCAACGAGCAGGCGCGGGACCGATTCGAGCAGAACCGGTTCACCGTCACGCGGCAACTGCGCTACAGCCTCGCCGAGACGCAGCGGGCGCTCGACATCGGCCTGTTCATCAACGGCCTGCCCGTCTTCACCTTCGAGCTGAAGAACAGCCTCACCAAGCAGACGGTGGCCGACGCGGTCTGGCAGTACAGGAAGGACCGCAACCCGCGCGAGAAGCTGTTCGAGTTCGGGCGCTGCGTGGCGCACTTCGCGGCGGACGAGAGCGAGGTGCGCTTCTGCACGCATCTCAAGGGGAAGGCGTCGTGGTTCCTGCCGTTCAATCGCGGCTGGAACGACGGCGCCGGCAACCCGCCGAATCCCGGCGGCATCAAGACGGACTACCTGTGGCGCAGCGTGCTGGCGCGCGAGAGTCTGACCAACATCCTGGAGAACTACGCCCAGGTGCTGGCGGCGAAGGACGAGAAGACGGGCAGGAAGAAGCGGACGCAGATCTGGCCCCGCTACCACCAGCTCGACGTCGTGCGCGGCCTGCTGGCCGACGCCGCGGCGCAGGGGGCCGGCCGGCGCTACCTGATCCAGCACTCGGCCGGCAGCGGCAAGAGCAACTCCATCGCCTGGCTGGCCCACCAGTTGATCGGCCTGTCGAAGGACGACGCACCGGTCTTCGACTCGATCATCGTGGTCACCGACCGGGTCATCCTCGACCGGCAGATCCACGACACGATCCGGCAGTACGCCCAGGTCGGCGCCACGGTGGCGCACGCCGATCGTTCCGGCGACCTGCGGAAGTTCATCGAGGCCGGCAAGAAGATCATCATCTCGACGGTCCAGAAGTTCCCGTTCATCCTCGACGAGATCGGCAACGAGCAGCGCGGGCGGCGGTTCGCCGTCATCATCGACGAGGCGCACTCCAGCCAGGGCGGGCGCACGTCGTCATCCATCTCGGTCGCGCTGGGAACGGCCGGCAAGGAGGACGAGGAGGAGACGTACGAGGACCAGATCAACCGCGTGATGGAGGCGCGCAAGCTACTCCCCAACGCCAGCTACTTCGCGTTCACCGCCACGCCCAAGAACAAGACGCTGGAGATTTTCGGCGCGCCGGACCCGCAGCCCGACGGCACGGTCCGGCACCACGCCTTCCACAGCTACACGATGAAGCAGGCGATCCAGGAGGGGTTCATCCTGGACGTGCTGGCGCACTACACGCCGGTGGGCAGCTACTACAAGCTCGCCAAGACAGTGGAGGACGACCCGGAGTTCGACGTCAGGAAGGCGCGGAAGAAGCTGCGCCGCTTCGTCGAGGGCCACGAGCACGCCATCGGGATCAAGGCTCAGATCATGGTCGACCACTTCCACGAGCAGGTGCTCGCCCAGGGCCGGATCGGCGGCGAGGCGCGGGCGATGGTGGTCACCAACGGCGTGCAGCGCGCGATCCAGTACTTCGACGCCATCCGCGACTACTTGAAGGAGAGAAAGAGCCCCTACCGGGCCATCGCGGCCTTCTCGGGCGAGCCGGAGTACGGCGGCGCGAAGGTCACCGAGGCGTCGCTGAACGGCTTTCCGTCCGGGCAGATCGCCGCGAAGTTCCGCGAGCACCCGTACCGCTTCCTCGTCTGCGCGGACAAGTTCCAGACGGGCTACGACGAGCCGCTGCTGCACACGATGTACGTGGACAAGACCCTCTCCGGCATCAAGGCGGTGCAGACGCTGTCGCGTCTCAACCGCGCGCATCCGAAGAAGCACGACGTGTTCGTGCTCGACTTCCTGAACGATGCCGACACCATCCGCGACTCGTTCGCCGACTTCTACCGGGCGACGATCCTGGCCGACGAGACCGACCCCGACAAGCTGCACGACCTGCAGGCCGACCTGGACGCGGCCCAGGTCTACACGCCCGGGCAGGTCGACGAGTTCGTCGAGCGCTACCTGGGCGGGACCGACCGCGAGCAGCTCGATCCGCTCCTCGACGCCTGCGTTGCGGCCTACAAGAGCGATCTGGACGAGGACGGACAGGTCGCGTTCAAGGGCAACGCCAAGGGTTTCGTGCGGACCTACGCCTTCCTGGCGTCGGTGCTCCCCTACAACAACGCCGGATGGGAGAAGCGCTCGGTCTTCCTGAACTTCCTGATCCCCAGGCTCCCGGCGCCCGATGACGACGACCTGGCGCAGGGCATCCTGGACGCCATCGACATGGACAGCTATCGGGTCGAGAAGCGGGCCATGCAGAAGATCGTCCTGCCCGACGAGGACGCCGAGGTCGATCCCGTGCCGACCACCGGTGGCGGCTCGAAGCCCGAATCCGAGATGGACAGGCTGTCCAACATCCTCGAAGCGTTCAACGGCCTGTTCGGCGACATCGACTGGGACGACGCCGACCGCGTGCGGCAGCTCCTCACCGAGACCATCCCCGCCCGCGTGGCCGCCGACGCCGCCTTCCGGAACGCCATGCTCAACTCGGACGCCGCCAACACCCGCATCGAGCACGACAAGGCGCTGCTGCGGGTGATGACGAGCCTGATGAAGGACGACACCGAGCTGTTCAGGCAGTTCATGGACAACGAGGGCTTCAAGCAGTGGATGACCAACGCGGTGTTCGACCTGGCCTGCAGGCAGGCGGGCCCGCCGCTGCAGACGACAAACCCATGACCGAGACAACGAATCCGCGCGTGGCCACGGCCCGCGTCGACGCGCAGTTCATCGACCGCTGGTCGCCGCGGTCGTTCGCCCCGGAGCCGCTGACGGCCACCGAGATCGCCTCGCTGTTCGAGGCGGCGCGCTGGGCGCCGTCCTCCTCCAACCTGCAGCCGTGGCTCTTCCTGTACGAGACCGACGGTCCGGACCGGCCGGTGTTCGACTCGATCCTCAAGCCGGGCAACCGCGTCTGGGCCGCGCAGGCGCCGCTGCTGGCCTTCCTCTTCGCCAGGATCCGGACCGAGGACGGGCGCGAGCCGCGCACCGCGCAGTTCGACGCCGGGGCGGCCTGGATGTCTCTGGCGCTGCAGGCGCACGCCCTGGGCATCCGCACGCACGCGATGGCCGGCATCGACGTCGACGCCGCGCACGCGAAGCTGGGCGTCGACACCGAGCATTACGCGGCGATGTGCGCGTTCGCCGCCGGCCGCATCGGCCCGCGCGCGGCGCTGCCGCCCGAACTGCGGGAGCGCGAGCGGCCGCGGGACGACCGCAAGCCGCTCGCCGAGATCGCGCACCGGGGCATCCTCGGGAGCCGCTGATGGGACGGAATCGGGTTCTTTGAGCGACGGGTCTCGACGGCCTCGGCTCGAGCGCGCCTATCCCGGCCGCAGCACCGACAGGAAGCGCTCGAAGTCGCGTGTGAACGCGCTGCGGATGCCGGCAACTCCAGCCGCCAGATCCCCCACCCTGGCCGCATCCAGGTCCGTCGCGTACGCGTGGCGGAACAGGTGGCGGAACCGCCGCAGCTCATCCAGCCGGGAAGCGGTCTCCACGGACAGCAGGGCCGGGCGGACGCCCCGGATGTCGAGTTGCATGCGGCGGATGAGATCCGCGTGATAGGCCGCGTCGTCGATGCGGTTCTCGAAGAAGCGCGCCACCTCCTCGAACAGTTGCTCGAACGCGCCGTACAGATTGTGAAGCTGGTACCCCATGCTGTCTATCGCCTCGCCCGCGCCGGGCAGCGTCCGCAGACGCTCCTCGATGCGATCGCCGAGACGGTCGATGTCCCGGCAGCAGGCCCGCAGCGTCGCCTCCAGCAGTACGAAGGCTCCTTCATCCATACACTCGGACTCCGGACCCGACGCAGGAGTGCGGTGACGGATGCCGGTCGAGGTCGATGACGTCCACGGCCCTGCCGGTAGCGTCCTCCAACACCTTCATGACGTCCAGCAGGACGTGCGAGCAGCCTGCCACCGCCACGTCCACGTCGGACGACTCCCGCCAGAAGTCGGGCGACCGCAACGACCCCACGACGTAGGCTGCCCGGATGCCGAGGGGCTCCCGCACGGCCGTCAAGGTGCGCCGGACACGGTGCAGCAGCTCGGCCTGCTCCGCCGCCAGCCTTTGCCGCCGCGCCCGGCCGGCCCTGTCCCGGATGCTGGTGTCGAACATGACGGTCCAACCCTCGACGAGGGACGATCAGGCCGGCGCGCGGCTGCTCAGGCCGGCAACGGCGGCATGCGCGGGCCCGGCGTGCTGAAGGTCATCCCGGTGATGGCCTTGACGCTCCGGTTGCCGTAGCGGAAGGGCACGATCAGCCGCAGCGGCGCGCCGTGCCGGGGTGCGATCGGCTCGTCGTTCATCAGCCAGGCGAGCATCACCTGCGGCCGCCGCAGCGTGGTCAGCGGCTCGTCGGCGTAGAAGCGGTCGGACCCGACGAAGCGGCAGTAGTGCGCCCCGGGGACGAGCCCCAGCAGGTCGGCGAAGTCGCTGAAGCGGACGCCGGTCCACTTGACGATCCCGCGCGGATTCGGCGCGCCGCACTGCAGCAGGAACGTGTGCGACACCTGCGGCAGCTGCTCGAGAGCCTCGAACCGCAGCGTGCCGGCCAGCCGCGCCAGGCCGCGCGTGTCGACCCTGATCGCCATCCGCCGGTAGTCGAACTCGATCTGCGGCGTCTCGCGGCCCGGCGTGCGCCACAGCACGGGATCGGTGATGGGGCCGGCCGCGCTCTCCGGATGCTCGGGCGCCGAGCCGTCGGCCTCGAGCGGCAGCGGCGCGGGGAATCCCTCCCGCAGCGGCCGCTCGACCAGCCGGTCGGGCCAGTCCTCCTGCTCCTGGGCCGCGGCTGCCGCGCGCCCCGGCCGCACGGCGCCGAGGGACACGCCGGCCAGGGTGAGCCCCGACATCGAGAGCGCCTTGCGTCGTGAGAGCTTCATCGCTGCCACCTTTCTGGATGCCGCGGAACCGGCGTTGCGGGCGATTCTACCCCGGCCGGCGGCTACATGCGCCGGAACAGGTGTCCGTAGGTCGCGCTCACGCGCAGCACCTCCGGCCGGCTCTTCAATGCCAGCCGATAGCGGCCGCGCAGGTCGCGGCGCGCCTCCCTGATCGCCCTGACATTGACGATGGTGCCGCGGTGGATGCGCCAGAACCGCTCGGGATCGAGCTGCGCCGCGAGCTCCGCGATGGGGGTGCGGATGAGATGCTCCGCCTCGCCCGTCACGGCCGCCGTGTACTTGCGCTCGGACCGGAAGAAGGAGACGTCGTCGACGGCGACGATCTCGATCCGCTCCCCCTGTCCCACCCGCAACCAGTGCAGGTAGGCCGGTGCGTCCGCCAGGCGCCGGATCAGGGACTCGAGAGTCTGCGGGTCGAGCAGGCTCCGGCCGCCGCCCACGAGCCACCGCTTGAGCCGGCGCACGGTCTCCTTCAGGCGCGGCCAGAGCACCGGCTTGAGCAGATAGTCGATGGCCGCGTATTCGAACGCCTCGACGGCATGGTTGTCGTACGCCGTGACGAAGACGACGGCGGTGCCGGCGCCGACGCGCTTCGCCACCTCGAGACCCGACGGGGGCGGCATGCGAATGTCCAGGAAGGCGACGTCCGGCTGCAGGCGGTCGATGGCTTCCAGCGCCGACGCCCCGTCCCCGACCGACGCCGTGACGACGAGCTCCGGCCACGCATCGCCGAGCAGCCACTCGAGCTCGGTCCGCAGCGCGGGCTCGTCGTCGGCGATCAGCGCCGTGGCCCCGTTGACGTTGCTCATCCCGCCACCGCTCCGGGCTCGGCGGACACCTGGTACGTCATGCGTCCTGCCATGCGTAACGCCTGGACGTCGAGATAGGTACGCACCGTCGCCACGCTTCCAATAGACCTTGAACCCGCCACCGAAGGCAACCCGGTTTCGGCGGTGTACCGGGAGGCGTGAACTGCACCATCCCGCTGCAGCGCTCGTCCAGCGCACTGCCAACCCAGGATTTTCCCAGGATTGTTCCAGGACCGCGTAGCCGAAACGACAAGAGCCGCTCTCTGCGGAACGAAACTTGCGTGCAGGGGAACGAACGGACACTGGGTTCCGCGCGTTCCGGCTGCGGGGCGGGCACTGCGGCAAGTTGTTCGGCGCGCGAGCGCCCCGGACGATCGCCGTCAGGGCCCGGCGTCCGAGGCGGGCAGTGCGGGGCTCGTGATCATCCCTCCACCGCGTCCGTCTTGAGCATCCAGGGAATCCGGAGGTCCACGCGGCGGCCTCCCCCCGGCATCTCCGTGAGGACCAGGCGGCCGCGCTCGCCGAATATGGCGTGCAACCGCTCGCGGACGGCCGCCAGACCGACGGCGCGCCCGGCGGTCTCGGCCTGGAAACCGACTCCGTTGTCCGTCACGCGAATCCGCAGGCTGTCGCCCGCGCCCTCCGCGCGAACCACGATCCGACCGCCAGCCGCCGACGGCTCGATACCGTGCCGCACGGCATTCTCCACCAGCGGCTGCACGAGCAGCGGCGGCATCCATACCGACTCGAGACCGGGATCCACCTGCACGTCATACGTCATGCGGCCGGCCATGCGCAGCGCCTGAATCTCGAGATAGGCACGGACGACGGCGAACTCGTCCCCCAGCGTCCCGGCGGCGCGGCGGGTCCGCGACAGCGAGACGCGCAACAGCGACGTCAGCCGTTCCAGCAGCCGCGCGGCACGATCGGGATGCCGGCGGATCAGCGAGCTGGCATTCGCGAGCGAGTTGAACAGGAAGTGCGGCTCCACCTGCGCCTGAAGCGCGCAGAGCTCGGCTTCCGCCAGCGTCTTGTCGCGCGTCAGTCTGTCCCGCTCCGCCTGGTCGAGCCCGGCCCGCGCGTTCCAGACCTGCCTCAACGCTTCGAATCCGATCCCCGCGAGCGCGCAGACCAGCGCCCCGATGACGACGCGCACGGGGTCCCCGAGCAGGAGCAGCGGGCTGCCCGCCAGCAGCACGCCGCCGGCAGCCAGGCCGATGGCCAGCCCGCAGACGGCCATCACGAACCTGATCACCGCGCCGGGCAGCCGCGCAGGCCCGTATGCCAGGCCAAGCTCGGTGCAGGCCAGCACCGAGAGCCCGATGCTGTAGCTGGCCACGAAATACTCGCGGTCGAAGGCCCCTGCCATCGCCAGGCTCAGTATCGCCCCGATCGCGGTGCAGAACAGGGAGCCCAGCAGCCAGGCCCAGCGCACCGGGTGCCTGCCGATCGAAGCCGTCAGCCGCGACTTCATGGGGGAGTTGTCAGCGGGCGGAATGCAGCGCCCGCAGTCGGGCGCGATCGTTCGCCGTCAGCGGCAGGAACCGCTCCTGGTACGAGGCGATCAGCGAGGAGCGGCACGGGCTGCACATCAGTGCGGCCGGGAAGTTGTTGTGGACCAGCCCGAGCGCGTGTCCCAGCTCGTGGGCCACGACGTTGTGCACCGCCACCGGACTCTTGACCGGATCGTTGGAGCGCGTCCCGATGGCGACGAAGTAACGCTCCGTGCGGTCCACCGGCCAGGCGAACGACATCAGGTGCTGCCGCGAGAGCAGGAGGACGATGTCGCCCGCCATGCCGCGCAGCTCGTCGGGGGGGCGGGGTCCGTTCTCCCCGGCCGAGATCCGTCCCGCCTGCCGCCACAGGCGCTGGGCGTAGTTCTCGAGCGGCCGGGTCAACGGCGATTCCGTGATGAGCGCGGCCTCGGTGAGCCGCGCGCCGAGGCCGAGCTCGGCCAGCGTCCGGTTCCAGAACGCCAGCGCCTCCCGGGCGGCCGCCAGGCGCGGGTCCTCGAGCGAGGGCGTCAGGATGACTACCCGCCGCTCGGCCGGAAGCTCGCCGGCGCGCGCCGGCGGCGCGCCCGCCGCGAGCAGCAGGCCCGCGAGCAGGCCCGCGATTCCGCATCGACTGCTCGGCCGCATCGGTCCGGACCGCCTACTGCCGGACGTACTTCTTCAGCGCGCGCGGGCCGACCTCCGCGCCGTAGATGTTCCCGGCCGCATCGACCGCCACTCCCTCCGCCGCGCTCGTGCCCCGGGCCTGCTCGCCGGCCGGGTCCGGGATGAAGTACAGGACCTCGCCGGTGCGCGCGCTGCCGACCCGCAGCCCGCGCTGCCAGCCGGGGTTGCGCGTCGCGCTCGATTCGGAATCGGCGCCGTACAGCATGTCGTCCGCGTCGATGTAGATCCCGCTCAGCCGGCTGAACTGCGTCCACTCCTCCAGAAAGTTGCCGTCCTGGTCGAAGATCTGGATCCGGTTGTTGCCGCGGTCGGCCACGAACAGCCGCCCCTGCGAGTCGAGCGCCAGGCCGTGCGGGGTCCTGAACTCGCCCGGGCCGGAGCCCAGCCGGCCCCAGGCCTTGATGAAGTTGCCGTCGCTGTCGAACTTGACGATGCGCGCCACCGTGTCGGGCGGCGCGTCCGGGGCCTGGCCCGTATGCCCTTCCGAGACGAAGATGTCGCCGTTGGGCGCCGTGACCACGTCGCACGGCGTGAACAGCAGCGGGCCGCTCCCGTCGCCCGCCACCCCGGGCGTGCCGAGCGTCAGCAGGATCTCGCCTTCGGGGCTGAACTTGAGCACCTGATGCCCCTTGCCGTCGCGGTTCGGGTCCTCCCCGTCCGGCCCCTGCGCGTCGGTCACCCACACGTTCCCGTCGGCGTCGACGTGGAAGCCGTGGGGAAAGATGAAGAGGCCGGCCCCGAAGCTGCGCAGCAGGTTCCCGTCGGCGTCGAACTTGAGCACGACGGGCAGGTCGGATCCGGCGCAGTTGTTGGCGCCGCAGCGCTCCGCCACCCAGATGGACGCGCCGTCCGGGTCGATGTCGACCGCGCTCGTCGCGCCCCAGGAGCGGCCGGGGGGCAGCTTGAAATGGTTCTCGATGGTGAGGTACGGATTCGGCAGGTCGTTGAGCGGCTGCGCGCCGGCGGGCACCGCCCCCGCCAGCAGGACCAGCATCGCAAGACCGCGCGTGCACCGCGTCAGCAGTGTGGACATCGGCTCGCCTCCCCTCGCCGGTGCGCCCGCCGGCGGCCGGCCAGGCGCCGATTATACCGGCCGCAGGCGCGTCGCAGCGTTACAATGCGGGGATGCTGGCGCGCAGGATCGGACGGCGGCTCGGATGGATGGCGGCGGCGTTGCTGCTGACGGCCGGCCCAGCGGCCGGCGCGGGCGACTGGCCGGAGTTTCGCGGCCCGTCCGGACAGGGCCACTCGCGCGAGCAGGGCCTGCCGGTCGAGTGGAGCGAGTCGCACAACGTCCTGTGGAAGGCGCCCGTCCCGGGACGGGGCTGGTCGACGCCGGTGGTGGCCGGCGGGCGGGTCTGGATCACGACCGCGACGGACGCGGACAGCGGCTCGCTGCGCCTGCTCGCCTTCGACGCCGGGTCGGGAGAGCCGGCGCTGGACGTCGAGGTGTTCCGGACCGAGGATGTCGCCGCCCCCAACCCCAAGAACAGCCTGGCTTCGCCGTCGGCGATCGTGGACGGCGACCGCGTGTACGCCCACTTCGGCACCTACGGCACCGCCGCGCTCACGACCGCCGGCGAGCTGCTCTGGACGGCGCGCTTCACCTGCGTGACGCAGCACGGCAACGGCGGCTCGCCGATCGTCCACGAGGACCTGCTCATCCTGAGCTGCGACGGCTACGACGTGGCCTACACCGTTGCGCTCGACACCGGGACCGGCGCGGTGCGCTGGCAGGCCGAGCGCGATCAACCCGTGTCGCAGGCCTACTCGACGCCGCTCGCCATCCGGGTCGGCGGCGCGGATCAGATCGTCAGCGTCGGCGCCTTCCGCACGTCGGCGTACGACCCGGACACCGGGGACGAGATCTGGCGCGTGCGCTATGGCCGCGGCTTCTCGAACGTGCCGCGGCCGGTCTACGGCCACGGCCTCGTCTACATCGCCACCGGCTTCCAGTCGCCGACCATGCTGGCGGTGCGCGCCGACGGGTCGGGCGACGTCACCGGCACGCACGTCGCGTGGCGGCACCGGCGCGGCGCGCCGCACACGCCCTCGCCGCTGCTCGTCGGCCGGGAGCTGTACATGGTGAGCGACCTGGGCGTGATGACCTGCCTGGACGCCGAGAGCGGGGAGGTCCACTGGCAGGAGCGGATCCGCGGCAACTACGCCGCCTCGCCCGTGTTCGCGGACGGACGCATCTACATCCAGAGCGAGGAAGGCCGGACGACGGTGCTCGCGCCCGGGACGACGTACACCGAGCTGGCGACCAACCAGCTCGACGGGCTGACGCTCGCCTCGATGGCGGTCTCCGACGGATCGTTCTTCCTGCGCACGGCCACCCATCTGTACCGCATCGGCAGCGCGGCCGGCCAGCCCTGAAATCCGGGTCCATGACCGGCACAACGTGAAAGCAGGCGCATCATGAACGGGATGATCGACTGGTTCGCGCGCAACCCGGTGGCCGCCAACCTGCTGATGGTGTTCATCATCGTCAGCGGCCTGATCGGCATGTTCAACGTCCGGGGCGAGACCTTCCCCGAGATAGAGCTCGACATGGTGAGCATCCAGGTGCCGTACCTGGGCGCCGCGCCGGAGGAGGTCGAGGAGGGCGTCTGCATCCGGATCGAGGAGGCGATCCAGGGCATCGACGGCATCGAGCAGATCACGTCCACCGCGGACGAGGGCTCGGGCACGGTGCTCGTCGAGGTCGGGCTCGGCGCCGACACGCGCCGGGTGCTCGACGACATCAAGGCCAACGTCGATGCCATCGAGACGTTCCCCGAGGAGACGGAGAAGCCGATCATCACGGAGATGCTGGCGCGGTTCCGTGTGGTGGACATCGCCGTCTCGGGCCAGACCGACGAGTTCACGCTGAAGGCCATCGCCGAGCGCGTGCGCGACGACCTGGCGGCCCAGCCGGGCATCTCGCTGGTGGAGTTCGCCAGCGCGCGGCCCTACGAGATCTCCATCGAGGTATCCGAGGACGCGCTCCGGCGCCACGGGCTGACGTTCGACGACATCGCCACGGCCGTGCGCCGGTCGTCGCTCGACCTGCCCGGCGGCTCGGTCCGCGCCGCCAGCGGCGAGATCCTGCTGCGGACGATCGGTCAGGCGTACCGCGGCGCCGAGTTCGAGCGGCTGGTGCTGCTGGCGCGCCCCGACGGCACGCGGCTGCGGCTGGGCGACGTGGCGACGGTGGTCGACGGCTTCGCCGAGACCGATCAGTTCGGGCGCTTCGACGGCGAGCCGACCATGCTCGTCTCGATCTTCCGCACCGGCGAGCAGAGCGACATGGAGATCGCCCGCGCCGTGGACGACTACATGGCCCGCGCCCAGGCCACCCTGCCCGAAGGAATCAACCTGACGGTCTGGATGAACCAGGCGGACGTCCTGATCGACCGCCTCTCGCTCATGCTGCGCAACGGCCTGGCGGGCTTCGGGCTCGTCTTCCTCATGCTGGCGCTGTTCCTGGAGCTGCGCCTCGCGTTCTGGGTGAGCCTGGGCATCCCGATCTCGTTCCTCGGGGCGATCATGCTGCTGCCGGGCATGGACGTCACGGCCAACGTCGTCTCGACGTTCGCCTTCATCATGGTGCTCGGCATCGTCGTGGACGACGCCATCATCGTCGGCGAGAACATCCACCGCCACCAGCAGCGCGACCCGGATCGATTGCGGGCCGCCATCAGCGGCGCGCAGGAGATCGCGACGCCGGTCACCTTCGCGGTCCTCACCACCGTCGCGGCCTTCTCGCCGCTGCTGTTCGTGCCCGGCATGATGGGCAAGATGATGATCTTCGTGCCGCTGGTCGTCATCCCCTGCCTGCTGTTCTCGCTGGTCGAGTGCCTCAACATCCTGCCCGCCCATCTCGCGCACCGCAAGCAGGGCGGGCGGGGCTTGTGGCGCCTGTGGAACGGCTTCCAGAGCCACTTCGCAAACGGGCTCGAGCGCTTCATCGACCGCGTCTACCGTCCGGCGCTGGCGTTCGGCCTGCGCTGGCGCTACCTCTCGCTGGCCGTCGGGGTGTCGACGCTGATCGTGACCGGCGGCATGGTGGCCGCCGGCTGGATCGCGTTCCACTTCTTCCCGTCTCCCGAGGCCACCGTCATCAGCGCGTCGCTGACCATGCCGCAGGGCACGCCGGCGGCCGCCACCTCGGACGGGATCCAGCAGCTCGAGGACGGCGCGCAACGGCTCCGGCAGGAGGTGCTGGCGGAGACCGGGATCGACGTGATCCGCCACGTCTACGCGGCCGTGGGCGACCAGCCGATGGGAGGTGACGGCCCCGGGCCGATGCGGGCGCTGGGCGGGCCGTCGTCGGGACATCTCGGGCAGGTCATGATCGAGCTGGCGCCGCCGGACAGCCGCCCCCTGCGGGCCGAGGAGCTGAGCAACCGCTGGCGGGAGCTGACCGGGCCGATTCCCCAGGCGACCGAGCTCAGCTACGACGCTTCGGAGGCGGCGGCCGGCAGCGACGTCGACGTGATGCTGGTCGGCCCCGACGTGGAGCAGATGCAGGCGGCCGCCGAGCGGCTCAAGCAGCACCTGCGCGGCTACACGGGCGTCTACGACATCACCGACTCGTTCCGGGCCGGCAAGGAGGAGATGAAGCTGGGCATCACGCCCGCCGCGGAGACGCTCGGCCTCACGCTGCAGGACCTCGGGCGGCAGGTGCGGCAGGCGTTCTACGGCGAGGAGACGCAGCGCATCCAGCGCGGCCGCGACGACATCCGCGTCATGGTCCGCTACCCGGCGGACCAGCGCCGGTCGCTGGGCGATCTGGAGGACATGCGCATCCGCACGCCGGACGGGGCCGAGGTGCCGTTCAGCCAGGTGGCCGTCGTCGAGCCGGGCCGCGGCTTCGCGTCGATCAAGCGCGTGGACCGCAACCGGGCCATCAACGTGGTAGCGTCCGTCGACGAGACCGTGACGTCCACCGGCACCGTGAACGGGTACCTCGCATCCGCCGTGCTCCCCGACGTCCTGGCCGAGTTCCCCGGCGTGCGCTACGAGTTCGAAGGCGTGCAGGCCGAGCAGCAGGACGCCATCGGCGGGCTGCAGATCGGGTTCACGCTGGCGATGTTCGGCATCTTCGCCCTGCTGGCCATCCCGCTGAAGTCGTACATCCAGCCCCTGATCATCATGAGCGCCATCCCGTTCGGCTTCGTGGGCGCCGTGTGGGGCCACGTCATCATGGGCGAGAACATCTCGCTGATGTCGACGATGGGCATCGTGGCGCTGTCGGGGGTCGTCGTCAACGACAGCCTGGTGATGGTCGACTTCATCAACCGCCACCTGCGGCGCGGCGGCGGCATGCTGAAGGCCGTGCAGGAAGCGGGCGCGGCGCGCTTCCGCCCCATCCTGCTGACCTCGCTCACCACGTTCGCCGGGCTGGCGCCCCTGCTGTTCGAGCAGAGCACCCAGGCCGACTTCCTCAAGCCGATGGCCATCTCGCTGGCCTTCGGCATCGTGTTCGCCACCTTCATCACGCTGGTGCTGGTGCCGACGTCCTACATGATCCTGGAGGATGTCAAGTGGCTGGTGCGGCGCCTGCTGCGCCGGCCCGAGCCGGCCGGCGAGGGGCAGTCGGCCGAGGCGTTGCAGCCGGCGCGTTGAGGCTTCAACCAGACGGGGCTGCGCCCCGAACCCCCGGCGTCCGCTTGCGGGGCCCCACAGCCCCGCGCAGCTTCCGCAAGGCGCGCCGTGCGCGCCTTGCGGCGTTTGGCCGCGTCGCAAGGAGAAGTTCCGACGAACGTTACGCTCTTTAGCGCTAGCCGTGCTGCGCGCTCAGTGATTCACGCGACGCTCAACCAACTCTCACCGACACCTCGAACCGGAAGTCCGCCTTCCGCCTCCCCGAACGGATGGCGATTTCCACGAGTAGGGGCGCCGTCAGCGAGAGGCTCCTTCCTGGAGGCGCGCAGCCAGTTCTTCAACGGTAGATGCCTTCCCGTTGAGACGCCACTCGATTCCCTTGCTTCTCCCGTTCCATGTCGCGAGTTCAAGGTGCTCAAGCACCACGCCCAGGTAACTGCTAGCCTGCGCGTGCCGGCGGTCGTTGGGTCGAGTGCTCAGGATCGTCATGCCAAGACCCGGTTTTTCCCTGCCGTTCCACATCTTCTCCACGTTGTTCGCCAGAGGAAACCATCCCGAACGGAACTGCTCCTCCAAACTCTTCAGGATCTCGGCAAGCTCTGCTACCGAGAACTCGTCACGCCAGCCATTTTGTCGATGAATGCAAAGCACCGCCCCATCCCATCCCCAGCAAAAGCGCTTGCTGCCCGCACCGCCGTGAGTTTGCCCGGCTCGCATCGCCTTCTCCTACACGGGTCAAGACCGCCCCGAGCACCATTCTACCGACGCGCGTTCATCTTCACAGCGCCCGCCGGCAACTCCGACAACACGTCCTCAAATCCCAACGTCCGGCCCACAGCCGCTGCGTTACGCCGCAACGCCCACTCGATGCGCCGGGCGCGACGCACGGACACGCGCGCGCTGGGAGCTCACGGCCCCCAATTCTCCTGCCCCGGCCATTCAGACCTTGGAAAACGCGCCGCTGCCGTATAAGGTACCAACACCGTGCTCACACGCCTCAAAGTAGGGGATTGTCCCGTTCGTTGTTGAACTTTGCGAGTGGCGGACTCCTTGTTTCCGCGCCGAGTTCGTCTATTCTACGCCGCGTCAGCAACCGCACCGTCGGGCGGGGCCAGCGCGTCCAGTGCAGCGACCAGGTGGCGTAGGTCGCGGTAACCACGCACCCGCCGGAAGCGCGGCTCCGCCTCCACCAGCGCGCTCGCCACCCAACGTTGAATCATCTGCCCGCCACGCCACCGCTTGACCCGCCGCGTGTAGTCCTCGACGCTGCCCATCAGGTTTTCGATGATGTTCGTAGAGCGCAGAGTACGTTCGAGCGCCCCCGTCAGACCAAGCCGCTGCACCGTCAGTGTCTCCTCGAGGCCCTCCCGGATGGACGCCGCCGCGCCGGGGTGGTCACGCTCCAGCGACCCCGCCAAGCGCTCCAGCACCCGCACCGCGCGGTCCGCCGAGTCCAGCTCCCAGGCGTCCCGCAACGCCTTGCCAACCGAGGCGTGCAGCCGTTCGGGCAGATGGCCCATGACGTTCCGGAGCTTGTGTACTTGACAGCGTTGCACCACGCCACGAGAGCCGAAGACATCGCTGATGGCCCGGCGCAGCCCCGCCGCCCCATCGATGACGAACAGCAACGTCCGGTCCGTCGGCAGACCGCGCGTCACCAAGTCGCTCAGCAGGCCGGTGGTGACGGCCGCCGTCTCCGTGGCGCCTTCGCGAAGCCCCAGCACGTGCTTGCGGCCCTGCGTGTCGATCCCCAACGCGACCACCATGCAGTGATCCCGGAAGACCTTGCCGTCGATGCAGACCACCCGCAGGTCCAACTCGCCCAACGGCCGCTTGAGAAACGACCCCAGGCGCTTGGCCGACAGCGCCACGAACCGCCGAGACACCGCGCTACGCGACGTTCCCCGCTCCGTCACCTCGTCCGGCAACGGATCCAACGTGCCCGCATACCGCCGCGTCGACACCCCGGCCGCGACCGCCGCCAGCGTGCGCTCGTCCAGCGGGTCGGTGGCCGCCGCCCACCGGAAGCTCGGCAGCGGCAGCTCGCCGTCCGTGCTCCGCACACGGAGCCGCGGCACGGCAACTTCGCGCCCCCCGAGCGTCACCTGACTGGCCACGCTCCCGCCACGCCATGCGGGTCGCTCGACCTGATGGCGCCCCTTCGGCCCGCACAGGTCTTCTCGATCCCCCTCCATCATCGCCTCAAGGACCTGCAGCCCGGTCGTGATGCACAAGCCATGAAACGCTTCCCGGACACCGTTCAGCACACCGAGCACCGGCAGGGGCACCTGAATCGAGACCGTTCGCGAGCTGGGGGGTTGGCTGGAACGCTTCCGCCTGTCATGCTTCGCCATGGGTGGCTCTCCTCTTGTTGATTCCACCCCTGTCCTACCACAGACAGGGGCGAGGAGTCGCCACCCGCTTCACTTCAGTTCAACAGCATCCGGGACATCCCCCAAAGTAGCGGGTTTCAAGAATCTGGATCGGGTCAATGTCCGGTTGGGCCCCTTCACGTGCGTGGCCGGACCAAACGGTGTCGGCAAGTCTAATCTATTCGACGCCATCGCGTTCCTCGCCGTGCTGGCCGACAAACCCTTGGTCGAAGCCGCGCTCGCCGTCCGAGGAGGCGATTCGCGACGCGGCGACGTCCGAAACCTGTTCCGGCGTGTCGGCGACGATGTCGCAGACAGAATGACCTTCGCAACGGAGTTCTTGATTCCGGAGGAAGGCGAAGATGAACTTGGCCAGACTGCTAGGGCGTCCATGACGTTCCTCCAATACGAATTAGAGCTGCGGTATCGGCAGGACTCCACCATAAAAACAATGGGGACACTGGAGATCGTACGCGAAAAAATGGTCCACATCAACCGCTCCGAGGCGAAGAGCAGGCTCGGTTTTGACCACAAGAAATCCTGGCGAGACTCCGTCGCTAAAGGCCGCCGTACAAGCCCCTATATTTCGACCGAAATCGAAGGAGATGGAGGACCAGTCGTGTCGCTGCACGCGGATAGCGTCGCCGGCTTGGGTGGTGGCCGACCACGCCGCGTTCCCGCAGCCAATCTGCCGCGTACCATGCTGTCGTCCGTCAACAACGCTGCTGAGCATCGGACTCTGGTTCTCGCGCGGCAAGAAATGGCCGGCTGGACTCAACTTCAGTTGGAACCCTCGGCGCTCCGCTCGCCGGACAGTTTCACCGCTCCTCGCAGTATAGGACCCAACGGCGCCCACCTCCCGGCAACGTTGTACGATCTCGCGCAGGCCGCCGAGAGAGAACGTCTGGGTGCAGATCGCGATGTCTATGCCCGCGTTGCGAATAAACTGTCCGAACTTGTGGAGAACGTCCGGGGAGTCGCGGTAGATGTCGATGAGAAGCGACAACTGTTGAGTATCGTCATGAAGGATCTGCAAGACACCGAGCACGTCGCAAGCGCATTGTCCGATGGCACACTGCGATTTCTTGCCCTCACCGTCATGGAATCCGATCCGAAGAGCAGACGGCTACTCTGTTTGGAAGAACCAGAGAACGGCATGCATCCGCTTCGGATCTCCGCGATGGTAGAGCTTCTGGCCGAACTTGCGGTCGATGTGAATGAGCCTATAGATGGAGACAATCCACTTCGCCAAGTGATCATCAACACGCACTCGCCATCTGTCGTCGCGTGCGTCCCCGACGACGCGCTACTTGTGGCGCACGCTGGACGGGGTAGCGCCTCGCAGGTGGCACAACTGTCGATACGTCATTTGCCGGATACATGGCGTGATGAGGACAACGGCAATACTCCAACCGTCACGCGGGGAGATCTACTCATAGGCGCTAACTTGTGTTCCGAGCGAGGCCGGCGTATCCTGACATGCGCATGCATGACATGGAGGCCGGCCCGGTGGACGAGGACTGGGATGTGCTGCGGTCGTTCCTGCCCGGTGACTGGCGGGAGTTGGCGCAGGACACGGGGGCGTTGAAGGGGCTGCGGAAGGACAAGACGGTCGACAACCTGTTGCGGACCCTCCTGCTGCACCTCGGCTGCGGACACTCGTTGCGGGAAACGGTGGTTCGCGCCCGCCAAGCGCGTCTGGCGGATCTGTCCGACGTGGCGCTGTTGAAGCGGTTGAAGAAATCCAAGGGTTGGCTGCACGCGCTGTGTGTGCGCCTGTTCGAGGAGCAGGGTCTGGCGGTCATCCCCGGCGGCGCGTTCCAGGTCCGGGCGGTGGATGCGACGACGGTGAAGGAACCGGGACCGAGCGGGTCGTTGTGGCGGCTGCACTACAGCGTGGGCCTGCCGTCGCTGACGTGCGACTTCTTCAAGTTGACGGGGGTCGAGGGGCCGGGCACGGGAGAATCGTTGGCGCAGTTCCCGATCCGCGCCGGCGACCATGTGCTGGCCGACCGCGGGTATTCGACCGCGCGGGGGATCCGCCACGTGGTCGAGGCGGGCGGGCGGCTGATTGTGCGCGTCAATACGGGGTCGTTGCCGCTGCACACGGCAGCCGGGCGGCCGTTCGACCTGCTGGCCGCGGTCTCGTCGGTCACGCGTCCGGGGGCAGCGCGCGCTTGGGCGACGACGGTCGCGGCCGCGGGTGACGACGGCGGCCCGCCGGGCGAGATTGCGGGCCGGGTCTGCGTGCTCCGCAAGTCGGCGGAGGCGATCCGCTTGGCGCAGCAGAAAATCCGCCGGGACGCCGCCCGCAAGCGGACCCAGGTACAACCGGCCACTCTGCGCTTTGCCGAGTACGTGATCGTTTTCACGACCTTCCCCGAGCCGCCCTTCTCGGCCGCCGACGTGCTCGAGTGGTATCGCCTGCGCTGGCAGGTCGAATTGGTGTTCAAGCGCTTCAAGTCGCTGGCGCAGTTGGGGCACCTGCCGAAGTACGACGACGACAGCGCCAAGGCGTGGCTCTACGGGAAACTGTTCGTGGCACTGCTGGTGGAGAAGCGGCTCCACCACGCCCGCACGATTTCCCCCTGGGGCTACGACGTACCGGCCCCGGCGCCCCCGCAGCGCGTGGCGTGACTTCAAGTTCGTGTTCAACCAGGTCACGCGCGCCATCGAACCGCCGCTCTCGCTGGCTTGCATGCTCAACGACTGGCGATCGATCTCCGGCGCGCTGGCCGAGCCGCCACGGCGCCGGCAGTCGCAGCTCTCCGCGTACTTCGGTTGGACCGAGCAGCCGCCGGAGCAGGTGACGTGAACAAGTTAGCGCCTATGGGAGATCTACTGGCCTACCTGAATCCGGTGGAGACTATCAGTCACGGTCATGACAAACCGCCTGCTGGAAAGACGAGAGTGATGCATCGGAAGGACATGCGGCAACCCAACCTACCGCTGCAGTCGGCGGGCTGAGCGCGTAGAATGAATTTGCGGGTGACATTGGTGACCGATGGAAGTTTTGACGTAGTACTCGTCCCTATTCTTCAGTGGCTGATAGGGCAGATAACGCCGGAAGACTTTGAGATCAGGTGGGCCGACCTCAGGGGACTTAGCCCGGAAAATTCATGACGTCGTCGAATCGGTCGCTGGCCGAGCCCTGATCGTTGAGCGAGAGAGGTCTGCGGTCGCCGCACGTGGCAGGTGGCAGCGTGGTGGAGCGGCGTGGCGTGGTTACGGGGCGTACGAGGCGCCAGACGCGGACAGCTTCGCCGACAGGGCGCCCCAGGCGCCTGTGTGGATTCCGCGAGCTGAGGGGGAAGCTGCGACGGGGCGCTACCCGGCGCGCGCCCCGAGTGCGAGGGCGATTTGGCGCCACGCGTCGAGGTCGGGCGTTGCCCGCGGCAGGTGCACAACGAGGCGCCGGACGGAGCGGACGACGTTGGCGCCGAGCTTGAGCAATCGGTCGCGCAGCCAGGTCACTTGGGTGCGGGCGCAGGCGGTGCGGGCGGCTCTCAGCCGCAGTTCCTGCATGAGCACGTAGGCGGCGGCCGTCAACAGGACCCGCAGCTGGTTTGCCCAGAACTTGGTGCAGCTCGTGCGGTCGATCTGCAAGCCGTCGAGCAGTTCCTTGATGCGGTTCTCGATGTCGCCGCGCCCGCAGTAGACCTTCTCGTAGATGAAGCGCGGCGTCTGGCGCAGATTGGTCACGACGAAGCGCGGGTTGTCCCGCGGCTGCCGGCCGGTGAGCTGCACGACTTCGGCCTTGATCACCACGCGGCGCTCACGAGCCCACGTGCCCGCGCGATAGCGGGTGTCGAGGTAGAAGTGCGCCGTCTTCTCACGCAGCATGTTCTCGGTGCGGGCCGCCACCATGACGGGCTCGGCAGCCCGCAGCAGGACGGCGTTCTTGGCCATCGCCACGACGTAGTCGAGCCGCGGCTCGGCATCGAGGAAGTCGAAGACCTCCGGGCAGGCGAAGCCCCCGTCGAGACGGACGAGAAAGCGTGCCTTGGGGAACGCGGACCGCAGCAGCGGGAGCAATCGACACAGCACGCTCAGCGTGCCGTCGGGCGCCTGGGCCTTGCCGGGTCGCAGCACCGCCGCGCACAGATACTGCTCGACCTCGCGGTCGAAGCTCACAAAGGCCAGCAATGGCAGGTAGCACCAGCTGTCGTAGTGCCCGTTGAAGAACGTCAACTGCTGCTCGCCATGCGTCGGGTCGTCGGTCGGGTCGAGGTCGATCGTGATGCGTCGCACCCGCCCGCGCAGCCGGCGACGATGCCGCTCGATGACCGACGTCGCCAGCTCGCGCCCCAGCCGATAGAGCGCGACGCGGCCCGCACCGTTCTCGAACCGCGAGACCGTCGGCTGCGACGCCAGCCGACCGCCCGCCACCGGGTCGCGCCCGAGCAGCAGCTTGTGGATCGGGTCGTCGGCGAGCCGGTCCGAATCGTTGCCGTCGGGATGACCGCAGGCGATGCCGAACACCCGCTGGCCGACCAGGTCCTCGAGCGTGTGCCGGACCTTCTCCGGTGCCCGGCGGTCGACCAGACACCGGCCGAACGCCTTGACCAGTCCGTAGACGCGCTCGGCGGCCTTGAGCAGCACGGCGCCGCCATCCGAGCTCGACTGCTCGCGGTCGAACGTGGCGACCAGCGGCTTGTCGAACAGATCGGGGAACAGAACAGACTGTGCTATCGTGGGGTCCGTCACGCAAGGGCCTCCGTTGTGGCTAACCCGGAAAATTCGTGAGGTTATCGAATCGGTCCCAGGCAGGGCCTGATCGTCGCGCGAAGGACGTTTTCGGGACGCGGCGCGTGGTAGGTGGCAGCGTGGTGCAGTGGCCGGGGCGAGGTGACGGCACGCATGAGGTGGCAAGCGCCGACAGGTCGGGCGCAGGGGCGCTGGCGAGCATCCGGGGCGCGGAGGTTGCCGTGGCGACGGCGCGCTATCCGGCGCGCGCCCCGAGCGCGAGGGCGAGGTGCCGCCAGACGTCGCGGTATGGGGTCGCTCGCGGCAGGTGCAGGACGAGCCGGCGGACGGAGCGGACGACGTGGACGCTGACCTTGAGCAACCGGTCGCGCAGCCAAGTCACCTGGGTGCGGGCGCAGGCGGTGCGGGCGGCCCTCAGCCGCAGTTCCTGCATGAGCACGTAGGCGGCGGCCGTCAGCAGGACCCGCAGCTGGTTTGCCCAGAACCTGGTGCAGCTCGTGCGGTCGATCTGCAAGCCGTCGAGCAGTTCCTTGATGCGGTTCTCGATGTCGCCGCGCCCGCAGTAGACCTTCTCGTAGATGAAGCGCGGCGTCTGGCGCAGATTGGTCACGACGAAGCGCGGGTTGTCCCGCGGCTGCCGGCCGGTGAGCTGCACGACTTCGGCCTTGATCACCACGCGGCGCTCACGAGCCCACGTGCCCGCGCGATAGCGGGTGTCGAGGTAGAAGTGCGCCGTCTTCTCGCGCAGCATGTTCTCGGTGCGGGCCGCCACCATGACGTGCTCGGCAGCCCGCAACAGCACGGCGTTCCTGGCCATCGCCACGACGTAGTCGAGCCGCGGTTCGGCATCGAGGAAGTCGAAGATCTCTGGCGTGGCGAAGCCGCCGTCGAGCCGGACGAGAAAGCGCGCCTCGGGAAACGCGGACCGCAGCAGCGCGAGCAGCCGACACAGCACGCCCAGCGTGCCGTCGGACGCCTGCGCCGTGCCGGGCCGCAGCACGGCCGCGCACAGATACTGCTCCGCCTCACGGTCGAAGCTCACAAAGGCCAGCAATGGCAGGTAGCACCAGCTGTCGTAGTAGCTGTTGAACATGGTCAGCTGCTGCGCGCCATGCGTCGGGTCGTCGGTCGGGTCGAGGTCGATCGTGATGCGTCGCACCCGCCCGCGCAGCCGGCGGCGATGCCGCTCGATGACCGACGCCGCCAACTCGCGCCCGAGCCGATAGAGCGCGACGCGGCCCGCACCGTTCTCGAACCGCGAGACCGTCGGCTGCGACGCCAGCCGACCGCCCGCCACCGGGTCGCGCCCGAGCAGCAACTTGTGGATCGGATCATCGGCGAGCTGGTCCGAATCGTTGCCGTCGGGATGGCCGCAGGCGATGCCGAACACCCGCTGGCCCACCAGGTCCTCGAGCGTGTGCCGGACCTTCTCCGGTGCCCGGCGGTCAATCAGACACCGGCCGAATGCCTTGACCAACCCGTAGACGCGCTCGGCGGCCTTGAGCAGCACGGCGCCGCCATCCGAGCTCGACTGCTCGCGGTCGAACGTGGCCACGAGCGGCTTGTCGAACAGATCGGGGAACAGAACAGACTGTGCTATCGTGGGGTCCGTCACGCAAGAGCCTCCGTCGTGCCGAAAACATCTGTCGTCAACAGCGTTTTAGCACACGGAGGCTTTTGTGTCTCTACTCAGGCCGGGCGCCTCATGAATTTTCCAGGCTAAACGTTTGGTAGCACAACGTTTGTACCACACGGAAGGCCCTTGCGTCTCGTCGCCAACCCCACCTTCACGCATAATCCGGGTTAGCGAGCCCCCTCGAGGTTTGTCCCAGCGACTGAGCATTGCAATTGCTACATACCCGTGCAACCTCCTTTTTGTGCACCGAGATGCAGAAGCGCAAGACCCGCGCGTTCGGTATGGGGAGATTCAGGTTGCAAACCAAACTGGCTGCGGTCACGTTTGCGTCGTGCCTGTACGGATGCAAGAGGCGTGGCTCCTCCATGACGAGGCAGCCCTCCGCGAGGCGGCCGGCCGTCCTTCGGGCACCGAAGTTCTTTCTCTGCCGCCGCCGCGCCGATGGGAGCGGTTGCCAGATCCCAAGGAAGTCCTGTACCAGGCACTGCGTACCGCGAACGGCGCAAGAGGTAGGCGTGCGAGAAGATTCAACCCGGGACGTGCAGCGCATCGTTTGGCTGACCTAGTCACCGATTGGTCACCGTTGCGAGATCTCGCCGCTTTCATTCAACTCGAGGCGGACACACGGGCGGCCCTCACACAACTTGGCATCTT
This sequence comes from Vicinamibacterales bacterium, assembly GCA_965214845.1. Taxonomy (GTDB): domain Bacteria; phylum Acidobacteriota; class Vicinamibacteria; order Vicinamibacterales; family UBA8438; genus JAAXGX01. The sequence continues at coordinate 6,803,536 of CBDCCO010000007.1, read as the reverse complement.
GGTATCCGCAACGCCCTGATGGTAATGCACATGGCTCTGGTGCGAACGCAGCGTCATCCAGGCGCCGCGTGCCGGTCGAGCGGCCTGGCCTGAGCCGGTAGTTGAACGTCATCGCCTCCGGAACAGCGGACGCGGGGCCGGGCATCGACTCCGACGTTGCCGGCGCCCCACTGGCAGTCATTGCCCGTGCTGCCGGTGAGGTGGCATCGCGACCGCCAGACCCGCCTCCGCCGCGGCGTCGAGGAGCCGCAGGTCGTAGGTGACCAGGGCCTCGAGCCCCTCCAACGAGAAAGCGGTCGCGAGGTGCACAGCGTCGAGGCTTCGCAGGCGCCCCGGCTCCAGGTTCGCGGCGCTACGCAGGACAGGCTCGTCGACGGCCAGCAGCGCAATTCGCTCCAGGACCTGCTCCGCCCGATGCAACGTGCGCTCGTCGCCGCGCGCGCGACGCAGCGCCCGCAGCACTTCCACGCGAGCGAGTGCGCTGGCAACGCGTTCGGCGCGGGTCGTCAGGTACCGGCGCAGCGCTTGCGACTCAGGTTCCGGGACGACGAGCTTGACGATGGCCGAGGAATCCAGATAGACCACGCCGCGCTCAGAGTCGGTCGCCGCGGTCAGCCGCCAGCACCTCGGTCGCGTCCGTGGACGGCTGGCCCCCAGGCGGGTCGAGATCCAGCAGGTCGCCCTTCGGCGAGCTCGCCCGCCCCTGGGCGATGAGCCTCGCCAGAGGCGACTCGTTGCCGGTGAGCGGGATGAGCAGGGCGACCGGCCTGCCGCGATCGGTGACCTCGAACCGCTCGCCTCGGTAGATGCGGCGCAGGTAGACGCTCAGGTTCTGTCGCAGCGCGCGAATACCGACCCGGGACGTAGCCGCCGCTCCCATCGCGGGCATGGTGACGCACATCGTAGCACATGCGTCTGCATCAGCGAGAGACATCGAGGCCGACGGCGGCCATCAGGGCCAGCGCGTTGGTGCCAGTCGAGCGGCCTGGGCGCAGCCGGTAGTCGAACGTCATCTGGTCCCCGGCGAGCTGATCCTCGAAGTGCACGTTGGCCGCCGCCGGCGCGAGGCGGTCGGCCAGGCCGGCCAGGGCCAGGTCGTGCGTCGTGATCAGGCCCACGGCGCGCAGCGCCAGCAGATACCGCAGCACGCCGTGGGCGCCGTCCAGCCGGTCGCTCGAGTTCGTGCCGTGGAACAGCTCGTCGAGCAGGAACAGCAGGGGCGTCGCCCCCCGGGCCATGTCGACGAGCCGGCGCAGGCGGGTAATCTCGGCGTAGAACCGCGACCGGCCGTCCAGCAGCGAGTCCTGCACCCGCAGCGTGCCGCCGATCGCCAGCGGCGTGAGCCGCAGGCGCCTCGCCCGCACGGGCGCACCGGCCAGGGCCAGCACGGCGTTGACCCCGATCGTGCGCAGCAGCGTCGTCTTGCCGGCCATGTTCGAGCCGCTCACGACGAGAAGCTGCGGCTGGGCGCCGAGCGCCACGTCGTTGGCCACGGCCCCCGCCGGCAGGAGCGGATGCGCCAGCCGCTCGCCCTCGTAGACCGGAGTCTCGCCGGCGGCCAGCTCCGGAAACGGCTGGTCCGGCCGCCCGAAGTGGTAGGTCGCGAGCGACGCGAGCGCCTCCATCTCGCCGGCAATCCGCAGCCACGCCGTCACCGCCTGCCCGTGGCGCTCGCGCCAAGCCTCCACTGCCGTCGCGCAGTGCAGACCCCACAGGACGCAGGCCGCGATCGGCGCGAAGAGGATGTTGTGCTGCCAATCGTGCATCTCGATCAGCCTGCCGAGCTGCCGGACCGTGCGCACCGGGTCGCCCGTCTCGCCGAGCTCGGCGGCGAGCTCCCGGAGCCGCTCCGCCGCGAACGACTCCCCCCGCACGCGGCCGACGATGGCCCCCAGGACCGCGAGCTCGCGCGCCGGCTCGGCGGCGCCGTGCAGCACGCGGCTGACGGCCCCGCGGAAGAACCCGCCCGTCAGGACGTTGACGAGCACCAGGCCGGCCGGCAGCGCGCCCGGCGCGAGCCCGGCCAGCCACGCGGCCAGCGCCGCGGCCGCCGCCGCCGACAGCGCGGCCGCCGCCAGCCGCAGCCAGCCGGTCTCCAGCTCTGCCGGCCCGGCCGCCCACTCGGCCAGACGCCTCGAATCGACGCCCGCCCGCACGTCGGCGCCGAGCGTGTACAGCTCCTCCCGGAACAGCGGGCGCGAGGCGAGGTCGCGCACAGCCGCCTGGCGCGGCCGCAGGGTTCCGGCATCCGCCCCGGCCAGGAGCCAGCGCGCCAGCGTTTCTTCCCCGGCAGCGGTCTGCCCTGTGGCGAGCAACTGGAACAGCGAGCCGTTGCCGAAGATGTCGAGGTCGAGCGCATACGGATGGTCGGCAGCCTGGAACCGCTCACCTGTCTCGCCGCGGCCGACCCAGCCGTCCTCGAGGCGCGCCAACCCGAGCTCGTGCCAGTGGACGCGCCGCGCCGCGGCCTGGAGCAGGCGGACCACCCTGTTGTGCACGACGACCAGGACGGCGAACGCCGCGGCCGGGGCGGCCAGCCACCACGCGGAGAGCCAGCCCTGCGACAGGGACGCCAGCACCAGGGCGACCAGCGCCAGCGCCGTGGCCAGACGCGCCCGGCTCAACCGCAGGTCGGCGCGCTCGAGCCGCGCCTTGTCGGCGCGGCGCTCCTCCAGACGCTCGCGGTGATACCGGATGGGGTCGGGATTGGCGGAGGTCATCCCCGCCGGCGCTGCGCCTGCAACTCGTCCGCGGTCATCAGCTCGGTGCACGTGCCCGCGTGATGCACGAGATCCAGCATGCGTTGGCGCCGGTCATGGTCAACCTTGACGGTCTTCCCGGGAGCGTCGCCGGTGGCCTTCATGGAAGCATTGGTAGCAGGTATTGGATTCCTTGACAAGTTTTCTGCGCATCCCGAGAGCGCCTGCTGCACGCCACGGTTGCCGGCGACGAAGCCGACGTTCATCGGGTCTATAATGCCCCTCTACGAGGCTGCCGCCCGGAAGGCGAGGATAGCGATGAACAGGATCGTGCCCATCACCGTCGCGCTCCTGCTGCTGGCGCTGCCGGCGGCAGCGGCCAACGACGAGTGGCCCCAGTTCCGGGGGACCGAGGCCGGCGTCGCGGCCGATCACCCCGATCTGCCGGACCGCTGGAGCCAGACCGAGAACGTCGTCTGGAAGGCCGACATCCCCGGGCTGGGCTGGAGCTCGCCCATCGTCTGGGGCGACCACGTCTTCGTCACGACGGCCGTCAGCGAGGGCGACGAGCCGCAGCCGGTCAAGGGACTGTACGACCCCGGCGACGAGCACGGCAAGCGGGATGCCGTGGCGAGCCACCGCTGGCTGGTGTACGACCTCGACCTCGAGACCGGGGAGGTCCGCTGGGCAACGGAGCTGCGCGCGGCCGTGCCGATCATCAAGCGGCACCTCAAGGCCAGCTTCGCCTCCGAGACGCCGGTCACCGACGGCGAGCGCGTCTACGTGTACTTCGGCAGCATCGGCCTGGTCGCGGCCCTGGACATGACGGGCGAGGTGGTCTGGACCCGCGACGTCGGCGCCTTCAACGGCCACCAGGAGTTCGCGCCGGCCGCCTCGCCGGTGCTGCACGACGGCCGGCTGTACATCGTCAACGACAACACGACCCAGTCGTTTCTCATCGCCTTCGACGCGGCAACCGGCGAGCAGCTCTGGCGCGTCGTGCGGGACGAGACGGAGAACTGGTCCACGCCGCTCGTCTGGGAGAACGACCTGCGCACGGAACTCGTTATCACGGCGCGCCGGCGGGTCCGTTCCTACGACCTCGACGGCAACGTGCTGTGGGAGCTGCGGGGCATGACCGGCAACGTCGCGCCCACGCCGTTCGCCAGGGACGGCCTGGTGTATCTCAGCTCGGGCTATCCGGGCTCGTCGGTGCGGCCGGTGTACGCGGTCCGGCCGGGCGGCGCGGGCGACATCTCGCTCGATCCGGACAACCCGACCGACCACCCGTACATCGCCTGGTTCCAGCCGCTGCTGGGAACCTACGTCACGTCGGCGCTCGTCTATCAGGGCACCTACTACACGCTCCTGGACCGCGGGCTGATGCTGGCGCACGACGCGCGCACGGGGCGCGAGATCTACGGCCGCAGGCGCCTGCGGCCGGGCAGCGGCTTCACGGCCTCGCCCTGGGCCTACAACGGCAACGTCTTCGTGCTGAGCGAGGACGGCGACACGTACGTCATCAAGGCCGGTCCCGAGTTCGAGATCGTGGCGACGAACCCCCTCGACGAGATGACCCTGGCGACGCCCGCCGTGGCCGGCGGCAAGCTGCTGATCAGGACGCAGTCGAAGCTGTACTGCCTCTCCCGGCGGGGTGGCCGGTGACAGCCGGCGGTACGCCGCGGCGCCGCGCACTGCTGCCCTTCGCGCTGGGGCTGGCGCTGGCGGCAGGTTCCGCGTCCGCCTCCGCGCAGACGCTGGAGTTCATGCCGGTCAGCTCCATCTCCGGGCCGCTCAACCTGGTCCGGGCCAGCGGCGCGTTCGCCTACGTGACCCGCGGCGAGACGCTGACGGTATTCGATCTCGCGAATCCGGCGGCGCCGGCGCGGCGCGGGTCGCACGCGTTCCCCGAGAAGGTGTGGGGCTTCACCGTGACGGGCTCGCTGGCGTACGTCGCCGCGGGCCACTCGGGGTTCTGGATCCTGGACGTGTCGGATCCGGACGCGCCCGTGCTGCGCGGGGCGCTCAAGACGCCGGGGCAGGCCAAGAACGTGGCGGTATCGGGCGCGCGGGCGGTGGTGGCCGACCACATGTCGGGAATCGACATCATCGACATCTCCGACATCGACGCGCCGGTCGCGGTAGGCTCGGTCTACACCGACGGCTACGCGCGGGACGTCGCGATGTTCGGCTCGCGGGCGTACGGCGTGGACCACCCGGCCGGCTTCTACGTGCTCGACATGACGCGGGCGGACCCGCTCGAGCCCGTCGGGTCGCTGCAGTCGGCCTCCGCGCCGCGGCATGTCGAGGTGGTCGCGGCCACGCCCGGCATCGCCGTCCTGGTGGGCGGCGTGCCGTACGACCCGCTTCGCTCGCTGCGGGACGCCGCGCCGGACGACCCGCGCGGCACCCTGCAGCTCTACGACGTCGCGGATCCCGCGGCGCCGCTGCTCCTGACGACGTTCACGACCCCCGGCGATGCGCAGCGGGCCGAGATCGAGGGCACGCTGGCCTACGTGGCCGACGGTCCGGCCGGACTCTCGGTCGTCGATCTGTCGATGCCGTCGGCGCCCCGGGTGGTCGGCACGTACGGAACCCGAAACTCCGCGCGTGACGTCGCCGTCGCCGACGCGGCCGTGCTGGTTCTCGACGGGACGATCCGCCGGGGCTCGCATTCCCAGGACGACGGCGACGTGATCGTCCTGCGGCAGAGGGAGAATTGACGATGCAGATGCGCACGCCCCGCTTCCTCCCGCTGGTGCTCGCCGGCGCGGCGCTGTGGGCAGCCGGCGGCGCGCCGGCCGCGGCGCAGCCGGCCGACGACGCCATCGTGCCGTTCACGATCGACGTGCCGGACGCCGTTCTCGACGATCTGCAGGCGCGGCTGGCGGACGCCCGCTTCCCGGACGAGCTGGACGGCGCCGGGTGGACCTACGGCGCCGACCTCGGCTACATGCGCGAGCTGGTGACCTACTGGCGCGACGAGTACGACTGGCGGGAGCAGGAGCGGCAGCTCAACCGCTTCGATCACTTCAAGACCCGCATCGACGGCCTCGACATCCACTTCATCCACCAGCGCGCCGCCAACCCGGACGCGCTGCCGCTGATGGTCGTCCACGGCTGGCCCGGCTCGTTCGTCGAGTTCCACAAGATCATCGAGCCGTTGAACGACCCGGCCGCCCACGGGGGCGACCCGGCCGACGCCTTCCACCTGGTCGTCCCGTCGCTGCCGGGGTTCGGCTTCTCGGACCGGCCCGGCGAGGCGGGCTACGGCCCGGCCCGGATGGCGGAGGTCTTCGTGAAGCTGATGGCCCGGCTGGGCTACACGCGCTACGGCCTGCAGGGGGGCGACTACGGCTCGCTGATCAGCCGTGTCATGGGCGGCCTCGACCCGCAGCACGTCGCCGGCATCCACCTGAACCTGTGCAGCAGCGGACCGCCGCCGGGCGTCGAGGACCCGACCGCCGGCGTACCGCCGGAGGAGCTGGCGCTGATGCGCGACCGCCAGGCGTTCTGGACGGACGAGGAGCGCGGCTACAGCGCCATTCAGGGCACCAAGCCGCAGACCATCGGCTACGTGCTCAACGACTCGCCGGTGGGTCAGGCCGCCTGGATCGTGGAGAAGTTCCGCGCTCTGAGCGACGTGAACGGCGACGTGGAGAGCAAGTTCACGAAGGACGAGATGCTCACCAACGTCATGGTCTACTGGCTGACCCGGACCGCCACCTCGGCGGCGCGCATCTACTACGAGGTGCGGCGGGAGCCGGCCGGCGTGCTGCTCAGCGGCGCCGGCGGCGTGCCGCTCGCCTGCGCCGCGTTCCCGAAGGAAATCTCGTTCACGCCGCGCCGCTGGCTCGAGGCGCAGTACAACCTGACGCAGCACACGATCATGCCGCGCGGCGGCCACTTCGCGGCGCTCGAGGAGCCCGGGCTGCTCCTGGAGGACGTTCGCACCTTCTTCCGCAGCGTGCGCTGAGAGGCTTCAATCAGACGGGGCTGCGCCCCGCACCCCCGGCGTCCGCTTGCGGGGACCCCTGTGCCCCGCGCCGCTCCCGCCGCGGCGCGCTGTGCGCGCCTTGCGGAGTCTGCACGTTTTGCGGTGCAGACTCCTGGCCCGGCGCGGACGTGTTGCATCAGTTCTGGTTCTGGCTCCGCCGCGCCTGCCGCTCGGCGGACATGCGCTCGTAGTCGGCCTCGGTGACGAAGATGATCTGGCTGTTCGAGTGCGCCATCTCGTCGACCGTCCGCGGCCCGTAGGCCACCCACTGGCGCGGGTCGGGGTTGTTGCGGTTGGCCGCCGTGTTGTCGTGCCAGGCCGTGATCTGCAGCACCGTGCCGCGCGGCAGCAGGGGCGCGTAATCCGGATGGTAGATGTAGCTCACGTGCCAGTCGTTGCTGAAGCGGTCGGCGTGGTTGAGCAGCTCGCGGCGCCCGTCCGGATAGATGGCCTCCATCGAGAAGGCGCTGCCGCGATAGTGCATGTGCGGCTGGAAGTTGTGCAGAATCGCCGGCGCCGGGAGCGTGTACGACCCCTGGTGCATCGTGACCGAGTGCGGCGGAATGTGCAGGGGCTTGTTGTTCTGCGTGCCCACCGAGACGTAGGTCACGCTGTACTTCGGCGTGACGCCCGCGGGGTAGAGCCAGAGGCCGATCTCGAGCTGGTCGGTGATCTCCTCGCCCACGGCGTGGTAGTGGATCTGCACCTCCATGCGGGCGCCCGGCTTGACCAGCTTGCCGGTGTCCGCGGGGTAGATCTCGCCGCTCTTGCCCTGCGCCCACTCGGTGAACATCTCGCGCGTGTCGACCGGGTCGCCGGAGCTGCGGGCGCGCACCGCCTGCAGCACCGCGTCGGCCGCCGCCTGGCCGGCGAACAGCTCGCGCTCGACCTCCAGGAAGTCCGTGGTCTCGGGCTGGTGGACGTACGCCGAGGCATGGTGGGCGATGCGGCGGCCCTGCTGCCCGGACGGCTTGGTCTCGGCCGCCCGCACCCAGCGCGGCGCGTCGATGTCGATGTCCGCGAACGGCCGGAAGAACGTGTCCTGCGCCACCGGCGGCATCGTGAACGGCGGGAAGCGCACGACCGTATCCGGCGGGCCGAGGCCGGCCTCGACCTCCAGGCGGAAGTTGTCCCCGGACGGCCACTCCAGGGGCGGCGGCATGCGGGACAGGTCGCCGGGCGGCGCCCCGGCGTCGACCCAGCGCGCGATGGCGTCGATCTCCGCGTCGCTCAGCGAGATGTCGTTGATGAACTGCTGGATGCCGATGGTCTTGTCGAGGAACCAGGGCGGCATCTCGCGGGCGGCCACGCGCGCCTTGATCGCCCGCGCCCAGGGCCGGGCCTCCGCGTAGGTCAGGAGCGACATCGGCGCCATGCTGTCGGGCCGGTGGCACTCCTGGCACGAGCGCTGGAAGATCGGCGCGATGTCCGCGGCGAACGTCACGCGCGGCGCGGCGCCGGCGGCCGGCTGCCCGACCGCGGCGGGCGCCAGGCCGAGGAACACGGTTGCCGCGCCCGCCGCAAGGGCCGACGCACGGCGGCCAGGCCGCCATTCCGCAATGCGCGTCATCGTCTACTCCACGTTGGCATGCACGTAGCCGTTGGTCCAGCAGCAGCCGTTGAGGCCGGACCCGTCCGAGGCCAGCACCCGCAGCACGTAGGCGCCGGGCGCGGTGAAGCGGGCCGTGGTATGCGCCGCGCCGTCCTCGATCGCAGGCGACGGGTCCGCGAACCGCACCTCCCCGGGACCGCGGTACTTGGTCCACTCGACCGACAGCCGCCGTCCTCTACGCAGGCGCTGCCCGCTCTGCAGCGAGCGGATGACGAGCGGATCGAGATCGCCCGGCAGGCCGTCATCGGCAATCCAGAGATCGAGCGGGGTGTCGGATACGGCGGTCGTCTCGATGGCCGTCTCCCTCGTCAGGCCCGCCGGCCCCTGGCCGTGCGCGCCGTCCGCCCGGAACCGCAGCACCGGCGGCGTGTTCCCCGGAAACGGGCCGCCGTTCGTCACCAGCCCCTCGATCTGGTAGAGCGGGCCGAGGTTCGACGGGATGGACGTGGTCTGCCCGCGCACGCTCAGCGTCCAGGCTATCTCCCCGGACGCCGTGCCCGCCGGCAGCGGCACGCTGAAGACGCCCTTCTGGTGCCCCGCGAGAAAGTGCGTCGGCTGTCCCCGGTCCGCCGGTCCCGGCTCGATGGCGTTGCTCTCGCCGATCGGAATGTCGAGCGCCTCGTCGAGGTTCAGGTTGACGTAGCCGTAGCTGGCGTGCACCACGCCGTCGCCGTCCGCGAACCAGCCCTCGTAAACCGGAACCACCGCCTGGCCCCGGGCGTGGCGCAACTGGCTGTGGATGACCGGTTGCTGCGCGGCGGCGTGCAGCAGCGCAGCCGCCCAGATCAGACCGGCGATGCTCAGACCGGCGATGCTCAGACCGGCAATGCCCAGACCGGCCACCCCGGCGCGCAACGTGACCACCACGGCTCGATAAGGCAGCAGCCCTGCAGCGCGCCTAGCGCGACCCGGCTTCCGCGGCCGCCTGCGCCTCCTGCGCACGCGAGCCGCTCAGGATGTTGAACATCCCGTAGTTCGCCTCGTGGCAGGCGTACTCGAAGATCTGCCAGTAGCTCGCGTCGGTGCGCGCGTTGACCGCCACCGTCCAGTCGCGGCTCCACGCCTGCGGATCGCTCGCCGTGAACTCCACCTGAATGCTGTCCGGACCGCTGCGCGTGAAGCGCTCGACGAGCCGGAGGCCGTCGCGCGAGCCCCGGAAGTTCACCCGGTCGGTGTAGTTGGTGGTCTCGACCACCAGCGTGTCGCCCTCCCAGCGGCCGCGCGAGTCGCCGAACCACTGGCGCACCGAGGCGTCGAGATGCGGCCGGCCGTCGAGCGGGATCAGCCGGTGCTCGTGCAGCCGCTCGTACAGGATCGCCACGTGGTCGGCGTGCTGGATGATCTGGAAGCCGTTGTTGTAGGCGCTCGGGAAGTAGGTGTTCGGCAGGCCGCGGGTGATGCACCGGTCGCGCAGGTCCAGGTCCTCCGGACCGGCGAACGGCCCCTCCTTGAAGCTGCCCAGGTTGCGGTTGTCCCACTCCCGCCGGCCCGCCTCGGTGTACGGAATGCGTCCGTCCGGGGGGGCGACGATGAACGACGCGCGGGTGGACGCCTGCGTCGCCGTTTCGTACCAGTGCGGGGGACCGTCGCCGGTCTGCCCGGAGCCGCGCTCGAGGCCGGCCTCCCGCTGCGCCGTCCGGGACGCGGTCTCCTCCGCGGTCAGCTCGCCCCGCCCGCCCAGCGTCGCCGGCCGCTCGACCGGGACCGAGATCTCGTCGTCGGTCGTCCACACTCCCTGCAGGTCGGGGTGGCCCCACGGGGTCCGCGGCACCGACCAGTCGTTCGCGGCGGCAGCCGCCGCGCCAGCGGCCGGCCCCTGACCCGCGGCCGGCGCCGCGCCGGCCAGCACGAGCGCGACGACGAGAGCACCGCCGGCGAGCCCGGGGGAAAGTCGCGGATAGCCCATCGGAATCCTCCTCAGCGGAAGCGAGACCGCCATTATAGTCCCACGTTCAGCAGTCCGCGCCGCAGACTCGCCATGCAGCTATCATAGGGCGATCAAGCGGGAGCAACCAGTGACCACAGGCACAAGCCGAAGCCTCGGGTTCCTCGCGCGTGCCGCGCTGGCGGGCGCCTGCGCCGCGCTGGCGGCCGGCTGCGGCACGTCGGGCGACCCGCCGGCGGCGCCCCCCGCCGAGTCCGTTCCGCCGTCGCCGCCGGCGGAAGCCGAGCCGGCCGTGCTGGAGCCGGTCGCCCTCCCCGAGCTCGACGGGGAGGCCGGGTCCGGGACCGTGGTCGAGCAGCTCCGCGAGCAGTACGCCGCGTTGACGAAGACCCTCGGCGACCCGGATGCCGGTCCCCTCGAGCGCGGCCGGGCCTACGGCGAGATGGGCATGCTGTTCATGGCCACGGAGCACGCGCCCGAGGCCGAGGCGTCATTGCGCAACGCCCGGGCGCTCCTGCCGCGCGACCGGCGCTGGCCCTACTACCTCGGCCACCTCGAACGCATGCGCGGCGCACCGGAGCGCGCCGCGGAGCACTTCGAGCAGGCCCGCGAGCTGCGGCCCGACGACGTGCCCACGCTGGTGTGGCTGGCCGAGATGCACCTGGCGACGGGCGATCCGGGCGCGGCGCGCCCCCTGCTCGAGTACGCCCAGGCGCTGGAGCCCGACTCGCTCGCGGTGATCTTCGGCCTCGGCCGGGCGGCGGTCGCCCGCGAGGACTACTTCCGCGCCGTCCAGTACCTGGAGGAGGCCCTGGCGCTCAACCCCGCGGCGCCCCCCGTGCTCGCGGCGCTCGCGGAAACCTACGGCAGCCTCGGAGAGGTGGGTCGCGCCGCGGCGAACCTCCAGCGCCAGCGCCTGGCCGAGCGCACTCTCGCGCACGTCGATGCCGACCCCACCATCCGGCCGCCGGACCCGCTGCTGGAAGACCTGGAGGGCCTGGTGCGGACGGCCGCAGCCTACGAGCGGCGCGGCGGGCGGGCGCTCGGCCAGGGCAACCTCTCGCGGGCCATCGCCCATTTCCGCGCGGGACTCGAGCGGCAGCCCGGCAGCGCGTCGCTGCGCCACAAGCTCGGCGTGGCGCTCGCCCTGGCCGGCAACACGCAGGCCAGCCGCGACCAGCTCGAGGAGCTCCTGCGCCGGTCGCCGGAGTACGCCAGGGCCCACTACAGCCTCGGCATCCTCCTGGAGCAGGGCGGCGACTTCGCCAGGGCCCTGGCCCGCTACACGTCCGCCGTGCGCTACGACCCGGACTACGTCGAGGCGCGGCTGCAACTGGCCGGGCTGCTCCGGCGCGCCGGACGCCCTGACGACGCGCGGGCGCAGTACCAACGGATCATCGAGCTCGACCCGACCCAGTTCGAGGGCCCCTTCGGCTACGCGATGGTCCTGGTCACCGAGGGGCGCTGGACGCAGGCGCGCGAGCGGCTCGCCGCGGCCATGGAGCGGTTTCCGGACACGCCGGCCTTTCCGCTCGCCCTCGCCCGCGTGCTGGCGGCCGCCCCCGACCGCCGCGCGCGCGACGGCCGCCGCGCCCTGGAGGTGATGCGGCGCCTCCCGGACGAGCAGCAGCGCATGGACCTCGGCGAGACCCTGGCGATGGCGCTCGCCGAGGTCGGGCGCTTCGATGAGGCCGCCGGCGTGCAGCGCGAGGCGATTGCCGCCGCCCCGCCGGAGCTGCAGGAGCGCATGGCCGCCAACCTCGAGCTGTACGAAGCCGGCCAGCCCTGCCGCACGCCGTGGCGCGAGGGCGAGATCCCCTGACCCTGACCGCAGCTTGCCTCACGTAGCCGGCGCCAGCCGCCCGGCTCGGACGGGTGGCCGCCCGGCGTGTGGTGCTGAGCGACAGCAGCGTCCCGGTGGACCTGCTCGGCTGGCGGCTCCTGGAGGCGATGGCACGCTCGTAGCAGGACCAGGGCGCGCGGTGTCCATGGTCATGACCATGGCAGCTCTGCACCCTCGAGGGCGTCATGAAGGCTTCAGAATTCAAAGGGCGACGTCGTCTCGCCCATGCCGGCAGAGTGGTTCGAAGGCAACTCGGACGAGGATCTGCTATGACGCTCGACACCCACGTCGCCACCGTGCCGCTTCCGGCCGCCAGTCAGGCCTGCCGGAAGGTATCGTAGCGGCGCTCCAGAAAGTGCCGATCCGGTCGCAGGCGGGGTGTCCGCGGCACGGTGATACGGGCGCCGTGCAGTGCCTGGATGCCGTGCACAAGGGTGGGGCCATCCTCCTCGCGCAGCAGGTCCGGGCGGACCTCCACGACGTAGTCGGGTCGCACGCCCACGAAGTAGCGGTCGAACGCGGCGTGGTGGAGCTTGCAGAGCGCCAGCCCGTTCCGCACGGTCGGCTCGCCCCGATCGGCGTCCGGCACGATGTGCGCGGCGTCGAGCAGCTCCGTGTGCCGGAAGCGGCAGAACGCGCACTGGTGCCGGTACGCGTCGAGGACGCGCTCCCGGAACGCGCGCTGATGGAGCCGCTGCCGAACCGCGGACGTCACGTACTGCCGGCGGCCGCTCTCGATATCGTCGCGAACCGCGACGCCCTCCTCCCGGGTGGCGGACCAGATGTGCCGTGCGTCGTCGACGGCGATGGTGAAGGTCAGCCCGGTGCGGTCGTCGCCGACGACGAACACCGGCCAGGCCGCGAGGTACTTCCCCGGCACGATCCCGTGAAAGTAGATCAGCGGCACGCGCTCCCGCATGGCGATACGGACGCGCCGGTTGTCCGGGTGCTCGGGATCCGTGCCGCGGTAGCGATAGCGCAGGAGGTCGTTGGGACCGAAGGCGTCGTCGTACGGTCCTTCGGGAGCGGTCGTGATGGAGAGCGGCGCCGCGGACAGCACCTTCGGCTTGAAGATCCCCTGAGGGCCAACCAGGGGCACGCGGACCCGGTCGAAGGTGAACCCGGCCGCCAGCAGCGTCCGCGGCAGCACGTCGCCATGCTGATCGACCCGGGTTCGCAGCCAGTCGAAGGCCGCGTTCCGAACCGCCGCGTCTTGCGCCCGATCGAACATCAGAACCGGAAGAGCCGCGTGATCTTGACGATGAACGCGCGGGTCTGGAGCCACGGCGTGGGCCGCAGCGCCGTGTCGCGCTGGTCGTTGTAGACGACGAACAGCTCGCTGCCGGGTTGGTACTCCCAGCGGAAGCGCAGGTTCGTGCCCAGGGACGCCGCAGTGGAGTTGTACTGCATCAGCCCCGAGAAGAACATCCGCGGCGTGAACGTATGGGTCACGCGCGTCGACGCCAGCGTCGCGGTGAAGGGGCCGTTCGGCAGCTCGACCCGGTTGATCTGGACGGCGGGCTCGACCGTCAGCTTCCGCGTCACCTCCAGGCGCGCCTGGCGGTACCCGAACGCGGTGATCTCGCCGTCGTAGAAGCCGCCGCGCTGGACGAAGACGGTCCCGGACAGCCGGCGCTGCTGCCCCATCAGGTACGAGACGAAGATGTCCCGGAAGCCGTAGCCGCCGGCCGGAATGGTCACGTCCGGGGTGATGTCGAACGGCGCGACGAGCAGTTCGTAGCTGCGCAGGAAGTCGACGTTGATCTCGTCGCTGCTCTCGAACTCGGTCGTGAAGCGGAGCTGCGCCGCGCGGGTCTCGAGCTGCCCGGCGCCGTTCTCGATGTAGTCGAGGCTGCCGCCCCAGGTGAACTGCCGCACGGCCTCGATGGCCGGCCGCGGGCTGTACTGGGCGGCCGCGAAGGTGCGCCGGAAGTCGTCGCGGCGCATGAAGCCCACCTCCGGATTGAAGTTGTCGCCGACCAGCAGGTGATCGACCTGCACCGCGTACAGGTCGCCGTCATAGGTGAACGCGGCCTGGTAGCTCGTGTCGTCGCCGGCGAGCCCCGGCGTGCGGGTGCGCGCGTAGTAGCCGTTGAAGGTGACGTTGTCGTGGAACGAGAACGCCGCGTCGAGGCCGTAGGCCTCGTTCGCGCCGTCGCCGGCGCGCGACACGGACCGCCGCGTGTACATCCCGCCGACCCGGCTGCGGCGCAGGAGGTCGCGCTTCACGCGGACGACGGTGAAGTTGGTGGCCGGCGCTCCGATGCGCGCCTCGTCGCCCGCCTGCATGTTCAGCGCGCCGACGGTGAACGCGCCGACCTTGCCGGTCAGCCGGCCGCCGCCGCGGATCGGCACGGTCTGGCCGCCCTCGAGGCCGATGCGCCGGCTGAAGAAGAGCGTCGGCACGTCGGCCTGCTGCTGGCTCCCGGGACCCGAGACGCGTCCTCCGCCCTGGTTGTTTCCGCCCAGCACGCGCGGCCCGCTCGCGAAGTCGAAGATCCCCCGCCCCTCCAGGAAGAACTCCCGCTTCTCGGGGAAGAACAGGTTGAACCGCGTCAGGTTCACCTGCTGCTCGTCCACCTCGACCTGGGCGAAGTCGGTGTTGTAGGTCAGGTCGGCCACCAGGTTCTGCGTCACCCCCCACTTGGCGTCCACGCCCCAGTCGCCCCCGAGGCGGTTCGCGTAGACGGGGTCGGCGGTGCGGTCCGTCGCCGACGTGCCGATGCCGTACGGCTTGAGGTCGAGACGCGTGACGCTCGGCGGCACCTCGATGCCCACCAGCGTGGCAGCCTGCGACAGCCGGAACATGCCGGGGCCGACGGAGATCGGCACCGCCGTCAGGTGCGAGGCCTCGTTGAGCCGCCGGATGCGCCGGCCCATCTGCAGGCCCCAGATCTGCACGCCGCCGGGGCGGTAGCGCAGGGACTTGAACGGGATGCGCATCTCGGCCGTCCAGCCCCCGTCGAAGCGGCCGACCTGGACGTCCCATACCGCGTTCCAGTCCCGGTTCGGACTCCCCTCGTCGCTGATCTCGTAGTCGAAGAAGCCGCCGATCGGGGTCACCTGGAACGCCACCCCGTTGCGGCGGTCGTAGAACGTGTCGAACGCCACCTGGAAGCGGTCGTTGTCGAGGATCTGGCTCGAGTCGCGTTGCAGCGTGTTGGCGATCCACTGCGACTCGGGCACCGACTCCCACAACCGGGCAGCGACGTAGACGTGCTCGCCGTCGTAGAGAACCCAGGCCTCGGTCCGCTCGCTCGCCGGCGCGCCCTCGACGGGCAGTTGCTGGATGAAGCCGCTGAACGGTGCGACCTCGGCGTAGACCGCCTCGTCGAGCCGTCCATCGACCGTGAGCGGCCGGGTGAGCTCAACGGCGCGAACGGTCGCCCGGCCGGCCGCGTCGCGCCGGATGACCGCGGGGGCGACCGGGGGCGGCGGCCCCTGGATGGTCCGCCCGCCCACCAGGGGGGCAGGTTGCAGGGTGGCGCCCGGAGGCGGCTGCGCATGCGCCGTCGCGGCCGCGCCCGCCCCGGCCAGGACGGCCGCCAGCGCCAGGAGCCTGCACCGTTCTAGGGCACAGACTCCTGGCGGCCGGCGTTCTCGTACCACTTCAGGTTGGCCGTGCGGCTGCCGGCGCAGACGACGTCCGGCCGGCCGTCGAGGTTCAGATCGGCGATCGCGCAGCCGCCCGCGCCCATGTCGCCGTCGTCGAGCACCTGCCGCGACCAGCCTGCGTCGCCGCCGCCCATCCGATAGAGGTAGAGGCTCTGCCGGCCGCGCCGCTCGCCGGCGACGATCTCGTCGCGCCCGTCGCCGTCGAGGTCGCCCACCACCACGGTATGGCCGTCCTCGATCGACGGGTCGAGCACGTGCCGCGACCACGCCCCGGAGCCCGACGCCTGTCGATAGACGACCACCTGGTGGCCGTGCCACGGCTCGATCGTCGCCACGAAGCGCTCCGCCCCGAGCCGGCCGGCCTGCGCCTCGCTGGCGCCGCTCGCGGGCCAGTCGCTCGGATCGCCCGCGGTCACGTGCGTCCGGGTCCAGCCGCCGTCCGCGAACTCGTGGACGTGGACACCCAGGAAGCTCGCGCTCAGCACCGCATCCCGGCCCGGATCGTCCCAGGGACCCACGCCGATGCCGTGCACGACGCCCCGCTCGGCGTCCGTCATCGTCCGCCGCTCCCAGTCGTCCGGCCGGTACCATAGCAGCGACAGGGTGTCGTGGAACTCGGGCCGCAGCGACTCGTCCCCGATCAGCGGTGCGCTGACGAGCACCTTCGCGCCGCTGCCGTCGGCGTCGGCCCATCGCAGCCGATGGGTGGTGGGCACGCGGTCGATCTCGCGCATCGACCACGTCTCCCGCGGGTCGCCCCGGTGGGTGAGCAGCGAGACGATGCCCACGCTGTCCGCGTACGTGCTCGAGAAATCGTGCGCGAGCGCCAGCTCCGGGATGCCGTCGCCGTCGATGTCGTGGGCCGCCACGTTGATCATCCGGGTCAGCCCGTCGGCGATCACGTGCCGCTCCCAGCCGGGGCTCTCGTACCAGACCAGCTCCGGCAGCCGGGTGGAGAGCGCGATGACGTCCGGTCGGCCGTCGGCGTTCAGGTCGGCCGCGACGGCCTGGTACGCGCCCGCCAGCTCGGTGGCGATCGTGTGCGGGACGAACGGCAGCGGCTCGGCCGCCGCGGGCGGCTGAGCCCGGGCGGCCGGAGCGGCCGCCAGGCACACCGCCCCGGCGAACGCCCCGGCGCGCAACGCCTCGAGCATCGCGGCGCGCGTCACTTCCCTTCCGCCGCCGCGGCAGCCGCCGCCTCGTCCGCGCGGGCGCCGCTGAGCATGTTGCGCAGCGCGTAGTTGCCCTCGTGGCAGGCGTACTCGAAGAGCGGGCCCTCGATGGCCACCATCGGGATCGCCGCCGTCCACTCGGTCTGGTAGGTGGTCGGATCGATCACCGTCACCCGGTAGTCCAGCGAATCGTCACCGACACGGGTGAAACGCTCGACGATGCGCGCGTGCTCGCCGATGCCGAAGACGACGTTGGCCATGTCGACCCGCTGCTCGTTCGCCTTCGCGCTCAGGTTGGTGGTCTCGACCACCAGCGTATCCCCCTCCCAGCGGCCGCGGGAGCTGCCGAGCCACTGCTGGATGGACGGGTCGAGGTGCGGCCGCCCGTCGAGCGGGATGATCCGCGAGTCGTGGATCATCTCCACCTGGATGACGACGTAGTCGGGCGTCTGCATGATGTTGTAGTTGTGGTTGTAGAACCCCGGCATCATGCCGCCCGGCAGCCCGCGCGTCAGGCAGCGGTCGTAGAGGTGGAAGTCGGTGGTCCAGTCGCGCCGGTCGCTGTAGCGCACCGCGTGGATGGCGGCCGCCCGCGTCGCCGCGGCCGGCGTCAGGTCGGGCAGCAGCCCCGTGGGCGGGTCGACGACGAGCGACGTCTGCTCGCCCGTCACGCCCCGCTCGAACCAGAAGCTGTTGTAGGCGCCCGTCTGTCCGGGGGGCGGCGGCCGGTCGGCGTTGCGTTCGCGCTCGGCGTCGCGCTCGGCCCGCTCCTCGGCGGTCAGCGTGGCGCGCCCGGCCAGCTCCTCGGGCCGCTGCAGCGGCGTCGTCGTGGTGTTCGACCAGATACCCTGCAGGTCGGGGTGGCCCCACGGCGTGCGGGGCAGCTCCTGGGCGGCGAGCGGGATGGCGGCCGCCGCGACGGCGGCCACGAGGGCGGCAGTGGTCAGGATTCGCATGGCGTTTCTCCTCGGTGTCTACTCGGGGTCTAGTCCTCGAACAGCGGCGCGTGGGCGCGGGCCATCTGCTCCAGCCCGGCGCGGTGCTCCGGCAGCAGGTAGCCGTCCGCCACCAGCGCGTCCGCGGCCGCCAGGTAGCGCGCGAGATAGTCGTCGAAGCCGGCGTACCGCTCCGTGACCGCGCGCCGCGGATCGCCGGTCCGCACGCGGTCTGCGGCCGTGCGCGGGAACGGGATGGCGCCGCCGGTGAGCCGGAGCAGCTCGGTCGGCGCGCCGCTGGCCGGGGCGCGCAGGTTCCAGCCGGTGTAGGTCGCCACCGGCACGGCGACCGGCGGCAATCGCAGCACGCCCCGCTCGTTGTTGTCGGCATCGAGCGCGGGCACCCGCACGCGGTACGCCTGCCCCGTGCGGCGCGGCGGATGGCGGTCGATCCGCCGCCGGTCGGCGAACGCCGGACCGTAGTCGAGATGCTCCGGCTGCTGGATGACGGTGGGATACGCGACGCCGGGCAACGGCCGCCAGCCCGCCTCGCCCGCCTGCCAGCCCACCAGCGTGCCGTCGGCAAGCCGCGGGTGCACGCTGGGCGGGGGCGGCGTGCCGTCGGTGATCCAGCGATCCAGCGCCAGGAAGAGCGCCTGCTGGAACGGCTGGTACGGAATGGTGCTGGGCTGGAGCTGGCCGCGGTCGGACGGCCCGGCGGCCGGGCTGTGCTGCGTCCCGCCGAACACGTACACGCGCACGTCGGAAGGCAGCGCGCTGTCACGCTCCCCGAGCGGGTCGGTCACGACCAGCGAGCCGCTGCGGTGCCAGTACTCGGACGCGGTGTCGAGGTGCATCACCTTCGGCACGGTGCCGGTCGCGCGCGCCAGTCGCAGGATGCTGTCGCGCCGGCCGCTGAACGGGTCGGTCTCCTCGCCGTAGGTGAACGGGAAGACGTCCGCGGGATACAGGTGCCCGCTGTGCTGCGTGTTCGTGCGCGTCGGCGACGCGAAGCGATGGTTGAAGAACCCCTGCCCGCCGCCGGCAATCGTCGGCAGCACCCCGTCGAAGACCTGCCGCCCCTGCTCGTCGGCGTTGAAGCCGTCGCGCAGGAACATGCGGATCGCTCGTCCGCTCTGCGACCGGCCGTGGGCAATGACGCGCGCCGCGAGCGGCCGCCCGTCCGCGCCGCGCAGCGGGTTCAGCGTCGACTCGTCGTGCTTGAGCAGCGCGACCAGGTCGCGGATGGCGGCGAACCCGGCGCCCTGCACCACCGCGCCGCGCGCGTCGTAGATCAGCTCGTAGATGAAGCCCGGCTCGAAGCCGTCGTCGAGCGCGACCTCGAGCTCGACGAGACCGCTGCCCTCCTCGCGCGGACCCTGCCTGACCAGCAGGCGCCACCGGTCGCGCGCAATCGGCTGCCGGGAATCCTTCTCGCGCAGCCGCCGGGTCAGCGTCGCCATTGGCAGCCGGCTGGCCAGCGGCTCGTAGCTGAGCTGGTTCGAGACCGGCAGGCGGTCCGCCCGCCGGTCGGTCACGAACTCGGCCCGCACGGTGCCGACGACGTTCACGTTGTCCTCGTCGCTGGCGATGGGCGCCTCGAGCCGGAGCCGCCCCGGCGCCGGCGGCACCTCGGCGATCCACCCGCTCGAGACGGTGACGTAGCCGCGGGCGAGCAGGAACGGATCGGGGCCCCACGTCAGCCGCCCCCGGTTGTTGACGACGTACAGCACCGTCGGCTGCGCCAGCCCGCGATCGACCGGGACCAGGATTTCCAGGTCGGCGTAGAACTCGACACGGCCCTCCTCGTTCGGCGTGGCGGAGGCCAGGTCGACGATGCGGCGGTTCGCGTCGAGCGCCGGGTCGAGCGCATGGACGACCCGGCCGCGCAAACGCTCGTACGGTCCGACCTTCCCCGGCACGTCCGCGGCGAAGGGCTCGCGCGAGGTGATCGCGAGGTGGACGACCTCGGCGCTGGCCGCCGAGGCCGGCAGCAGCGCCAGGAGTACGGCGGCGGCGGCGCGGCGCACGGCGGTCATCGCTGCCAGTGTAGCGCCGCGCCGGGCAAGTTGCACCAACAGAATGCCCGTGGGACGCGTGGTCCTCAGCCGCCGAACCGATAGGTCAACGCCACCTGGAGGCGGCGACCCTTCGCGTTGTGCGTGAAGCCGTCGTACGCCTGCTCGATGTTGGCCCACGGCGGTATGGTGCCGGTCAGGTTCAGCCCGTAGACCGTGACGTCGATGCCGCTGCCCGGGAAGCGCCACAGGAAGCTGGCGTCCCACATGAAGAACGGGTCGATGATCGGCGCGGTCGTGCTGTCGCCTCGATCCTCGTAGGCGGAGATGTAGCTCACGTAGTTGGCGAACGTGTACGTGTCCCAGGCGTACGTCGCGGACCAGCGGCTCTTCCAGCGCGGCAGCGGCACCGCGATGGGGTGTGCGAAGTTCAGGTAGCCGGCCGCGCTCCGCTGGGAGTAGAGCGTGAGATCGGTATCCCCGAGGAAGAGTGCCTTCGTGTCGTACTCCACCGTGTAGGTGGCGTCCCAGCTCGCCGAGAACTGGCCCGGTCCGGCGTCGAAGCGGGTGGCCAGGTGCGTGTCGATCCCGGACGTCGTCAGCCCCGGCCAGTTCACGAGGTCGATCTGCACGCGCTCGAGGTTCACGGCCGGGCAGCGGTTCTCGGGCGCCAGGTCCGAGGCGCGGCCTCCGGGGCAGATGATGAACGGCGACAGGGCCTCCTGCGCCGCCGGACCGCCGCTGTTGTAGAGGTTGGTCACGGCATCGTAGGGCATCGATCCGATGACGTTCTCGAAGTCGTAGCTCCAGTAGTCGACCGTCGCCTCGACGCCCCCCTGCAGGAAGAGCACGGTGCCGACGTTGTAGGTGAACGCCTGCTCGGGGAGGAGATCGGGACGGCCGAAACGGTCGACCGCCTGGTACGCCCCCGTCTCCGGGATCCACTCCAGGGTGGTCAGCGGGCTGGGGTTCAGATCGTCGAGCGACGGCGTGCGGAAGGTGGTCTGCACCGAGCCGCGCAGCGCCAGCGAGTAGTCCAGGCTCTCGGCGATCTGCAGGCGCCCGCCGAACTTCGGGTCGAAGCTGCTGACGTGGCGGCCGGCCACGTTGTAGAACTCGTAGTTGGCGGCCACCTGCGTCTCGACCCGGGGGCCGATGCCCAGCGCGAGCTCGCCGAAGACGCGCTGCACCTGCTGGTCCGCGGCATAGGGCCGGTGGACGTTGGTGAACAGGTAGGGGCCGAACCGGTCGCCCGCGGAGCAGCCTGTATCGCCCGCCACCGGGCAGGGGTTGACCGTGACGTCGCCGGGGTCGTTCGGGTTGCCGTCGGCGCGCATCGCGCGGAACTGGTAGCCCAGGGCGAAGTCCGCCACGTTCTCGACGAGGTTGCCGCTGACCGTCGCGTCCGCGACGAGCAGGTCGGTGGTGCTGACCAGGTCCACCTCCTCGTTGAGCCACAGCCGGAGCTCGTCCTGGTTCGCCAGCCCGGGGACGTAGTCCGGGTTCGCCATGGTCCCGAACGCCGCCCCCGGCTGATCGGCATGCTGGATGGCGTTGCTGAACGGGTTGTAGTACATGCAGGGCCCCTGGCCCGCGACGGCGCCGCCCAGCGGCCCCAGGGCCATGCCGGCCGGCGATGTCCGATCCGCCATCACGCCGACGCCGCAGTCCGGCCCGCCGTAGCCGCGGAAGGCGCGGTAAATCCGATCGGTGTACACGGCCGGCAGGTTCAGATTGCCCCTGGCGCGGGAGTAGACAGGCCGACGTCCCAGTGGGCGTCGCGTCCTGCGAGCAGGAAGTCGCCGTCGACCGAACCGGCGATGCGCTGCGTGCGCGACTCGCGCCGCAGCCTGCGGCCGGGGCCGGAGTTCCCGAACGGGCGGCCGTTGAAGTACCAGGCGTCGCTGCCGGCGCAGGCGCCGCCGGGGTCCGCCTTCCCGTCGCCCGCGTAGCCGCCGCAGAACGCCTGCCGGCCCGGGTGGTCGGGCCCCACCTCCATGATGGTGGTGCTGGTCAGCGGAAAGGGCGGGTACGACGGCGTCGTGTACCACTCCGGAATCACCGCGTCGGCCCAGAGCGCCTCGACGTGGTAGTTGGTCCGCGCGTTCACGGGCCCGTTCGCCTCGAAGAAGGCGCGGTTCTGGTGCTGCTCGTCGATCAGGTTGTCGTACGGCGCGTAGCGGAAGCGGCAGGTCCAGCCCTCGTCCTGGCCGCCGAACTCCGTGCAGCGGGGATCGAAGACGTCGGCCGTCCACGGCACGGGGGCCCCCACGGCGAACGTGCCGGGGTTCCCCAGGCTCGACCAGCCCGCGCGGTTCCCCGGGACGTGCGTGCTCAACCTATCGAGCGTCCAGGGCCGGTCCGCCATCTGCAGCTCCTGGCGGCCCACGCGTTCCGCGGCGAACACCAGGCTGGAGCTGCCGATCCGGCCGCCCCAGATGCCGGCCACCGTCGTATCGCCCGCGCTGTTGAAGTAGTCGTGCGTGACGTTCAGCTCGAGGCCCCGGAAGTCGCTGCGCGTCACGAAGTTGGCGACGCCGCCGACCGCGTCCGAGCCGTAGATGGCCGCGGAGCCCTCCTTGAGCACCTCGAGCCTGCCGATGGCGATGGCGGGAATGGTGTTCACGTCGACGAAGCGCCCGCCGATGAGCCGCGCCGGGACCGGCACGTGACGGCGGCCGTTGAGCAGCACGAGCGTCCGCGAGGCGCCGAGGCCGCGCAGGTTGACGTTGGCCACGTTCTCGGTGAGCGTCGACGGCTGGTTGGAGTTGTACCAGCTGTTCCGCTCGCCGATGGCGCCGTGGCTCACGCTGAGGTTCCTGAAGAGGTCGACGAGCTGCGTGGACCCCTGCTGCTCGATGGTCTCGCGGCTGACCACCGTCACCGCGTGGGGCATGTTGATGGCGGGCGCATCGATGGCGGTGCCGGTCACCGCCACGGTCACCTCCTCGAACAGGCCGCCGAGCCGCAGGCGGACGTCCACCATGGGCGCGCCCGCCGCGGCCAGCTCGACGGACCGCGTCAGCTCCTCGAAGCCCGGCAGCGTGAATGTGAGCGTGTACGCGCCCGGGGGCAGCGCCTCGAACACATAGCGCCCATCTGCATCGGTCACGGCCACGCGGGGCCCGTCGGCCAGTGCGGGCGCCGCCGCGGCGACGGTCACGCCCGGCAGCACGCCGCCGGTCTGGTCGCTGACCGTGCCGGCAATCCGCCCGTCCTGCGCGGCGGCGGCGAGCGGGACGGCCAGCAGGCACGCCAGAACAACTGCGATTCTCATCGTCTCCTCCGGCTTCCGGGAACAACCCGGCACGTTGCGACGGGTCGTCTCGCCGACGCGTGCTACATGGGATCACGCAGGTCGTACGAGGCCGCACGCCAATTATACGGAAGTCTCGGCGCCTCTCGGGCTCCCAATCGGGTAGAAGTGACTCAATAGCAGGAGTTTAGCGGGACGAAGAGCCGGCGCCAGCATGTTACATGTAGCCACTAATAGTGTTGCAGTATGGCGACATGATGCCTATAATGCGTGCATGCCAAGGAGGTCAGGTGCCGTTCACGTGGCCACCACGACGCGGCGCTACCGAGACAAGACCTACCACACCCATCTGCTCCGACGCACCTTCCGCGAAGGCGGCAAGGTCAAGCACCAAACCCTCGGCAACATCTCCCACCTGCCAGAGCCGATCATCGAGCTGATTCGGCGCGCGCTCAAGGGCGAGACACTCGTCAACCCCGACAGCGCGTTCGACTGCGTCCGCAGCCTGCCCCACGGCCACGTCGCCGCCGTGCTCGGCACCGTCAAGCAGCTCGGCCTGCCCACGCTGATCGCCCGGCAGGCCGGCCGCGTGCGCGACCTGGTCGTGGCCCTGGTCGTCGCTCGCGTCATCGACGCGCACTCGAAGCTGGCGACCGCCCGCGCCCTGGCACCGGAGAGCGCGGTGTCCACGCTGGGCGAGGTGCTCGGGCTCGGCGACGTCGACCAGCATGAGCTCTACGGGGCGATGGACTGGCTCGTCGAGCGGCAGGCCGGCATCGAGCAGCGCCTCGCCAGGCGGCACCTGCAGGAGCACACGCTGGTGCTCTGCGACCTGACCTCCAGCTACGTGGAAGGCACCCACTGCGAGTTGGCTCGGCGCGGTCACAACCGCCACGGCAAGCAGGGCACGTTGCAGATCGTCATCGGCCTGTTGCGCACGGCCGCGGGCTGTCCGGTGGCGGTCGAGGTCTTCGAGGGCTCGACAACCGACCCGGAGACGGTGGCCAGTCAGGTGGCCAGGTTGCGCGAGCGGTTCGGTCTCGAGCGGGTGGTGCTGGTGGGCGACCGGGGCATGCTGACCGCGGCGCGCAGCAGCGAGGACGGGCTGCGCTGGATCACCACGCTGCGGGCGCCGGCGATTCGCAAGCTCGTGGCGGCCGGCGCGGTGAAGCCGTCGCTATTCGACGAGCGGGACCTGGCGGAGGTCACCAGCGATGCGTTTCCCGGCGAACGGCTGATCGTCTGCCGCAATCCGCTGCTCGCCGCCGAGCGGATCGACGGACTCTGCATCGTGCGCTCGAACGTCGATGCGGCGCAGTTCGACGCGGCACGAACCGTGCGGGCCTACCAGGACCTGTCGAACGTCGAGCGGGCGTTTCGCAGCCTCGAGTCGGTGGACCTGAAGGTCCGCCCGCTCCACCACCGGCGGGCCGACCGGCTGCGAGCGCACGTCCTGCTCTGCCTGCTGGCCTACTACGTCGAATGGCACATGCGGCGAGCCCTCGCCCCGCTGCTCTTCGACGATCACGACCCGGCCGCCGCCGAGCAACAACGCCCCTCGGTGGCCGCCACCGCGCGCCGCGCGCTAGCGGCACGCACCAAGCCCGGCCGTAAACGGAGCGCCGACGACGTGCCCGTGCACAGCTTTCGGACGCTGCTTACCGACCTCGGGACGCTGAGCGCCAACACCATGCAGGTCGCGGGCGGCGGCGCTACCTTCACGCTGCAGACCCAGCCGACCCCGCTGCAGCAGCGCTGCTTCGAGCTCCTGGGGGTGACGCCGCGAACGTAGCCGGAACCGATCCCCTGCAGGACCTGACAACTTCCACAACGACAGCCCAGGCAGCCGCCGTGGGACGTTCCGCTTGAAACGTATGGAGGCTACTGCTGCTGATTCGTGGCGGCGGCTTCCCGACGCGCCCGGCGGGCGGCGATCTCCGCCTCGTACTCCTCGTCGGTCAGGTCGTACCAGCCGATCCACGCGAAGCCCATCTCGTCGATCGTGCGGCCGCCGTCGCCGGTCCAGTTCCGCGGATCGGGATTGCCCCGGTTGCCTTCCGTGTTGTCGTGCCAGCTGATGATGTGCAGGACGGTGCCGGCCGGCACGATCGGCGCAACTTCATCGGCGTAGTTGTAGACGAGGTGCCAGTTGTAGTCGAAGTCGGCGCAGCTCACCGTCTCGGTCTGCGCCGTCCAGCCGGGCCAGGGATAGATGAGCTCCAGGCACTGGTAGGTACCCAGCATGTGCATGTGCGGCTGGAACGCGGTGATCTTGGCAGCCTTCGCCAGCACGGCGTAGCTGTCGGTGCGCACGACCTTGCCGGGCGGGATGTCCAGCAGGCGGTTGTTGATGCCGAGCTGCTTGGACCAGCGGACGTGCTCCGGCACGTGGCCCCGCGGATGGAACACGAGACCGAGCTCGACCACCGCGTCGACCTCTTCGCCGACGGAGTGGAGGTGATAGTCGAGACGCATCTTGCGCCCCGCCTCCAGCAGCAGCCCGGAATCCTCGGGGTAGATTTCCCCGTTCTTCCCGGACGCGTACTCCACGAGGAATTGCGCCGCCGGGATGTCGTCGTCGCCCGCTACGCGCATCTGCTCCTCGTCCGGGTGCACGGCGAACGAGAGCGCGTGGTGGACGACGCGCCGCGACGGATCGTCGGCCGGGCGGGTCTGGATGGCCCGGATGTAGCGGTCCTCTTCGAGGTCGAGATCGGTGTACAGCGCGCCGAACAGGTCGGGCCCCTCCGCCGGCATCGCGTACGTGGGGTACCGCACCACGAGGTCCGGCTCCCCGATCTGCCACTCCGAGGCGTCCGGGAAGTCGACCGGCGGCGGCAGGTCCTCGGGGTTGCCCCGCGGCGCGCCGTTGTCGACCCACGCGGCCACGATCGCGATCTCCTCGTCGCTCAGCGACGGATCGTCCTTGAACGACTGGATGCCGATGTTCTTGTCGATGTGCCAGGGCGGCATCTCGCGGTTCACCACCCGGTTCCTGATCGACCGGGCCCAGGGACGCACCTCCTGGTAGGTGACCAGCGACATCGGCGCCATCTCGCCCTGGCGGTGGCAGACCTGGCAGGAGCGCTGGAAGATCGGCACGATGTCCTTCGTGAACGTCACCTCGGCCGCGCCGGCCTCCGCCTGCGCGGCGGCCAGGGCCGGTGCGGCAGCGGCCAGCGCCGCGGCGAGCACCATGCCGATACGGAAACTGCGCTTCGTCATCGCGCTTCCTCCTCCCGAGAGATGCACCGGTCAAACTTTGTCAGAATTCGGTTGGACGGTCAACGCGCCGGTGTGGCGCGGGAGGTTTCCCCGCGGGCGCCGCGGCGTGTAGCCTGTTGGGGATAGACGCAGGAAGAAGGTGGCCGATGACGTGCAAGCAGGGATGGCGGGTGACCGCCGCCGCGGCGCTGCTGGCGGCGCTGGTTCCGGTTGCCGCGCCCGGCGCGAGCGCAGCGGCCGCGGAGGACGAAGGCTGGCCGCAGTGGCGGGGTCCGCTCGCGACGGGCGCCGCGCCCGAGGCCGACCCGCCCGTGGAGTGGAGCGAGGACCGCAACGTGCGCTGGAAGATCCCGATCCCCGGCAGCGGGTCGGCGACGCCGATCGTCTGGGGCGACCACGTCTTCGTGTCGACGGCGGTGCCGGCCGGCGACAGCGGCGCGCGCGACGGCTTCTTCCGGCGCCTCACGCGGCGCTTCGTGGGCACCGAGTCCCCGTCGCGGACGCTGCGCTACACCGTGCTGGCCGTCGACCGGCGCAGCGGCGCGGTCGCCTGGGAGCGCGTGGTGCAGGAGGCGGCGCCGCATGAAGGCAAGCACCAGACCGGGAGCTGGGCCGCGCCCTCGGCGGTCACCGACGGCGAGGTGTTGTGCGCCTTCTTCGGCTCGGCCGGTGTCTACTGCCTGGACCTGCAGGGCCGGCCGCTGTGGGACCGCGACCTGGGCGACATGCGGATCCGGATGGGGTTCGGCGAGGGCGCCTCGCCGGCGCTCCACGGCGACAGCCTCGTCGTCAACTGGGATCACCAGGGCCAGTCGTTCATCGCCGCGCTCGACAAGCGCACCGGGCGCGAGCGCTGGCGGACCGAGCGCGACGAGATGACGTCGTGGGCCACGCCGCTGGTCGTCGAGCACGACGGGCGGACGCAGGTCGTCACCAACGCCACCAACCGGGTGCGCAGCTACGACTTCGAGACCGGCGAGCTGCTGTGGGACGGCGAGGGAGCGACGACCAACGCCATTCCGACGCCGGTGGCCGCCGATGGCCTCGTCTACCTCACGAGCGGCTACCGCGGCAACCGGCTGGACGCCGTCCGGCTCGGGGCGGCCGCCGGCGACATCACCGGCAGCGACGCCATCGCCTGGTCGCTCGAGCGCGACACGCCGTACGTGCCCTCGCCGCTGCTGCACGACGGCATCCTCTACTTCACCAAGGGGAACAACGGCATCCTCTCGGCCTACGACGCAGGGACCGGCCGGCTGCACTACGGACCCGAGCGGCTGCCCGGCATCCGCAGCCTGTACGCCTCGCCCGTGGCCGCCGGCGGCCGCATCTACGTCCCGAGCCGCGACGGCACCACCGTCGTGGTCGCGGCCGGGCCGACGTTCGAGGTGCTGGCGGCGAACCTGCTCGACGACGGGTTCGACGCCTCGCCGGCCGCCGCGGGCGGCGAGCTGTACCTGCGCGGCCGCGAGCACCTGTACTGCATCGCCGCCGACTGACCGCGGGTCCAGGATGCCCCGAGCCCGGTTGCTGCCCCTGGCGTTCACGGCAGCGCTCGCCGCGCTGAGCCTGCTGCCGGCGGTCCGGGGCAACGCCGCGCTCTGGGCCACCATCCTGTCGGCCGCCGCCGCGCTGGGCGTCTGGCACGCGCTGCTGGCCTGGCGCCGGCCCGGCGTGGCCGCGGGCGTGGCGCTGCGCCGGCAGCACTACGTGCAGGCCTGCGCGCAGGGCGCCATCCTGCTCTACTGGGGCTGGTACTGGCGCGAGGTGTACGACGCCGCCCACCTGCTCCTGGCGCAGCTCCTCTTCGCGTACGCCTTCGACATGCTGCTCGCGTGGTCGCGGCGCGGGTCGTACACCGTCGGCTTCGCGCCCGTGCCGGTGATCTTCAGCATCAACCTGTTCCTCTGGTTCCGGCCCGACTGGTTCTACTTCCAGTTCCTCCTGATCGCCGTGGGCTTCGCCGCCAAGGAGTTCGTCCGCTGGCACAAGGACGGGCGCCACGTGCACGTCTTCAACCCCTCGTCGTTCCCCCTCGGACTGTTCTCGCTGGGGCTGATCCTCACCGGCACCACCGGCCTGACGTGGGGCCAGGAGATCGCCACCACCCTCAACCGCGCGCCGCAAATCTACCTGGTGATCTTCCTGGTCAGCCTGCCGGTCCAGGTGCTGTTCGGCGTGGCGACGATGACGATTGCCGCGGTGGCGACGACGTACGGGTTCGGGCTGCTCTACTTCGCGAGCGCCGGCACGTACTACTTCATCGACGCCTACATTCCGATCGCGGTCTTTCTCGGGATGCACCTGCTCTTCACGGATCCGTCGACCGCGCCGCGCACCGAGCTCGGGCGCATCCTGTTCGGCGTGGCCTACGGCCTGAGCGTGATCGCCCTCTACGGCGCGCTCGGCGCGCTCGGCCACCCGCGGTTCTACGACAAGCTGCTCGCCGTGCCGGTGCTGAACCTCCTGATCCAGGTCATCGACCGGCTGAGCCGGACGGCGCTGCGGCGGCTCGATCCCGCCGCGCTGTGGCGCGGCCTGACGGGCACCCGGCGCAACGCGGCGTGGGTCGGCGCGTGGACGGTCGTCTTCGTCGCGCTGAGCGCGGCGCAGGGCGTGGGCGACACGCACCGCGGCACGCACGTGATGTTCTGGCGGCAGGCCTGCGCCGAGGACCTGCCGAACGGCTGCCCGCACTTCGGCGTGCTGGTCTCGGCCTTCTGCAACAACGGCTCCGGCTGGGCCTGCAACGAGTACGGCCTGCTGCTGCAGCCCGAGCTGCGCCCCGAGCTGGCGGGCGACGCGTTCCGGCGGGCCTGCGACCTCGGCTCCGCCGCCGGCTGCGCCAACCTCGACCGCGGCCCGGGCGGCAAGACGGTCCGCGAGCAGCCCGGCCTGGCCGACTACGAGGTCGTGGTCCGCGAGGGCCGCCGGCCGCTGCCCCCCGGCCTGCCCCCGCCGGAGATCTACCGGCGCGCGTGCGCGCAGGGCTTCGCGAACGCCTGCGGGCAAGCGAGCGAGCCGGGCGACGACCGCGCCTATCAGCCGGCGGTTCGCGGCAAAGCCCCCGTCTGATTGCAGCGCCGGCGCAGCCGGCGCAAGGCGCGCACAGCGCGCCTCGGCGGGAGCGGCGCGGGGCGAAGGGGTCCCCGCAAGCGGACGCCGGGGGTTCGGGGCGTAGCCCCGTCTAAAATGAAGCCGCAGGAACCGGGCCGGCTGTGAGATATTGGGCAGGTTCAAGAGGAGGAACGTTGCGAAGACAGCGAGCGGGCGCGTATCTCGGAAGGTTGGCCGTCGCCCTCGGCGCGGCCGTGTTGATGGGTGCGCCGGTACAGGCGCAGCGTGGCACGCAGGACGGGGCGTGGCCGGATTTCGCGGGCAACCGCGAGGGCATGAAGTACTCCCCGCTCGAGCAGATCTCGAAGGACAACATCGACGAGGTCGAGGTGGCGTGGCGCTGGCCGACCGCCGACCGCGAGCTGCAGGCGTCCAACCCCGCCTGGCGCGGCGGCCGCTACGAGGACACGCCGCTCATGATCAACGGCATGCTGTACACGGTGACGCCGCTGGGCCTGATCGCGGCGCTGGACCCCGGCTCGGGCGAGACCCTGTGGGTCCACGACCCGCGCGCCTACGGCGCCGGCCGGCCGGCCAACGTCGGGTTCCTCCACCGCGGCCTTTCCTACTGGACCGACGGCACGGAGGAGCGCCTGCTGCTGGGGACGAACGACGCGCGGCTGCTGTCGATCGACGCGCGCACCGGCGAGCCCGACCCTGATTTCGGCGTCGACGGCAAGGTCGACATCATGGTCGGCATTCGCGACGCGGTGCGCGGGACGAATTTCGCCGCCCGGCGCTCGCTGATCGCCGGCGACGTCGTCGTCGTCGGCACGGCGATTGCCGACGGGTTCCGCACGAAGGAGATGCCGCCGGGCGACGTGCAGGCGTACGACGTCAGGACGGGCAGGAAGCTGTGGACGTTCCACACCATCCCCCGGGAGTACGAGGCGGGCTACGAGACCTGGCTCGACGGGTCGGCCGCGTACAGCGGCAACGCCAACGTGTGGAACGGGATGGCGTACGATCCCGAGCTCGACTACGTCTACCTGCCCACGTCCACCCCGACCCACAACGAGTACGGCGGCAACCGGCCCGGCGACAACCTGTACGCCGAGAGCCTGGTCTGCGTCGACGCGAAGACCGGCGAGCGCATCTGGCACTTCCAGGCGGTGCACCACGGCGTCTGGGACTACGACTTCCCCACGCGGCCCATCCTGGCCGACATCACGGTGGGCGGCCGGCCGATCAAGGCCGTCATCCAGGTGAGCAAGCAGGCGTTCACGTACGTCTTCGACCGCGCGACGGGCGAGCCCGTCTGGCCCATCGACGAGCGGCCCGTGCCGCAGTCGACCGTACCGGGCGAGCGGACGGCGCCAACGCAGCCGTTCCCCACCCGGCCGCCGGCGTTCGACCTGCAGGGCACCACGGAGGACAACCTGCTCGACTTCACGCCCGAGCTGCGGCAGCGGGCGCTGGCCCAACTGCAGCAGTTCGAGTACGGCCCGCTTTTCACGCCGCCGTCGGAGAAGGGCACCATCTTCCTGCCGGGGCTGCTCGGCGGCGCCAACTGGGGCGGGGCAGGCTTCGACCCGGAGACCTCCGTGCTCTACGTGCCTTCGCGCACGGAGGCCACGATGTACCGGCTGCTGCCCGGCAACCCGAACCAGACCAACCTGGGCTACGTGCAGGACCGCGGCCGCGGCATCCGCGAGTCGATGACGCTGGACGGGCTGCCGCTGTTCAAGCCCCCGTACTCCCGCATGACCGCCATCGACATGAGCCGGGGGGAGCTCCTCTGGACGTCGCCGCTGGGCAACGGCCCCCGCAACCACCCGCTGCTGCAGGGACTCGACCTGCCGCCGCTGGGCAATCAGGCGATGACCACCAGCGTCCTGGTCACGAAGTCGCTGGTATTCGGCACGATGACCAAGGGCCGCACCCCGGATCAGTGGGGCGACCCCGAGGCCGACCGCCAGCTCCTGTTCGCCTTCGACAAGGCCGACGGCGCGCCCCTGCGAACGTTCCTGCTGGACGGGCGCTCGGCGGCGGCGCCGATGACGTACCTGCACGAAGGCAGGCAGTACGTCGTCGTGGCGACCGGCGGCGGCGAGACGGCCGAGCTGGTGGCGCTCAGCCTGCCCTGAGCTTCATTCAGATGGGGCTGCGCCCCAAACCCCCGGCGTCCGCTTGCGGGGACCCCGCTGCCCCGCGCCGCTCCCGCCGAGCCGGGCGTCATTCAGATGGGGCTGCGCCCCAAGCCCCCGGCGTCCGCTTGCGGGGACCCCGCTGCCCCGCGCCGCTCCCGCCGAGCCGGGCGTCATTCAGATGGGGCTGCGCCCCAAGCCCCCGGCGTCCGCTTGCGGGGACCCCGCTGCCCCGCGCCGCTCCCGCCGAGCCGCGCTGTGCGCGGCTTCGGGCTATTGGCCGCCGGTGGTCGCGGCTGCCGCTGTCAGCGCCGAGACCGCCGACGCCTTCAGCTTTTCACCGTCCGCGGGCAGCAGGTAGCGCTCGGCCACCAGCGCGTCGACGGCTGCGCTGTACCGCGCGGAGTACTCGGCCTGGCCGCCCGGGTAGCGTTCCTCGAGCGAGAGGCGCGAGTCGCCCTTCGCCAGCCGCTCGGCCTTCGTCTTCGGGAACGGAATCGTCGAGCCGTTCACGCCGCACAGGTCGCCCTCGGCGAAGCCCGCGGCCCGCACGGCCTTGCCCATTGTGGCGAGCGGCGCCGCCACCTCCGGCGTCATGACGCCGGCCACGACGTTGCCGTCCCCGTTCAGGGCGGGCACGAAGAGCGGGTACTTCTTGACGCTCTCGCGCGGCGGCCAGACGGAGAAGTCGCGCACGCCCAGCTCGCTGATGGCGGCGTTGTAGGGGCGGTCGGGAATGGTCGGATACTGACTGCCCTGCTCGGCGACGGTGACGGCCGTGCCGTCGGCCACCGACGGCGCGGCGGTCGCGGGCGGGGCCGCGCCGCCGCGCACCCACTCGACCGTCGCGTCGAAGGCCGCCCGGTAGTACGGCCAGGGCGATACCGGGTTGCCCGGGTCGCGGCAGCCGGCGTCGCCCTGCAGATGCGCCAGGGCCAGCATCCAGTAGCGCACGTTGGGCGGCAGCGCGACCGGCTCGCCGGTCGTGCGCGTCAGGATGAGCGACGCGTGGGCGCCGTAGTACTCGGAGTCGGCGTCGACCTGGATGACGTTCGGGCAGGTGTCGGTGGCCGTGCACGCGGCCAGCAGGCCGTCGGTCCGGCCGGTCAGCGGATCGGTCGTCGTGCCCCAGGTGAACGGGAACTCGTCCATCGGGTAGTTGTGGTCCTCGTGCTGGCGCGTGTAGCGGCCGGTCTGGGCGAAGCGCGCGTTGACGAACGTCCGGCGCGCGCCGCCGACGTAGGGGGTCGCCCCGTCCCAGACGCGCCGGCCGGCGGCGTCCGCGTTGAAGCCCTGGTAGATGAAGTCGCGGATCATCCTGCCGCTCTGCGACGAGCCCACGGCCACCACGTGCTCGAGCACCGGGGCGCCGTCCACGAAGAGCGGGTTCGGCGTGCCCCGGCCGTCCGCCGGGCTGTGCCGCACGAACGAGACGAAGTCGCGGACGGCGGCGAACCCGAGGCCCATCACGATCGGGTCCCGCGCCTCGTACACGAACTCGTAGATGGTCCCGGCGTCGGCTCCGGCCGGCGGCGTGAACGCAACGGTCGTGTCGTCCACGTAGCGCCACTGGTCGGCCGGCACCGGCTGGCGCGGATCGTTCTGGAGCTGGCGGTGCGTCAGCGTGGCCTGCGACTCGTCGAGCGTCGCCGCCGGATACGTCAGCCGCCCGAACGTGGCGCTGTCCGGGTTCTGCCACTCCTCCATCGAGCGGCCGGTGATGGTCTGCCCGCCGTCCGTCGCCGGCGGCAGGTCGGCCAGCACGGGCCGCGGGCTGCCGCTGCCCGGCGCGCCGTGCAGCCAGCCGCTCGACACGTAGGTGTAGCCCTGGTTCATGAGGAAGCCGTTGCCGGCGTGCTCGGCCCCGTAGCCGCGGCCGGCCTCGTGGAAGTAGCCGAAGACGATGTTGCGCCCGCGGTTGTTGACCTCGTAGACCAGCGTGCCGTTGCCCTTCGTGATGTCCACCGGCTTGAGGATGTCGAACTCGAAGGTGTACTCGACCAGCCCGTCCGCGTTGCGCGGCGCCTTGTCGAGGTCGACGATGCCGGCGTCGAGCGCGGCCGTCGGATCCGCGACAGCCGTGGCGGTGCCGAGCAGGAGCTCGTACTCGCCGACGTCACCGAACGACCGCCCGCCGAACGCCGGCTCGCGGCTCGTGACGTCGAGGCTCACGATGCGCGCGTGCGCCATCGACTCGCCCGCGCCCTGCCCGCCCGCCGCCAACCCGCCGCCCGGCTGCCCGAGCAGCCCGAGCAACCCGATTCCCGGCACGACCGTGACCATCCAGCCTCGGAAACGCATCTCTCACCCCCGGTTCGGCATCATGCTACCGCTACGGTGCGGACTCCTGACGGCAGACCCAGCCGCCGATTCCCTGCCGCACCTCCTGACACGGGGCCGCGGCCTCCGGCGCCTCGTGCGAGTAGTACACCTCGAAGTCGTTGCCCGCCTGATCGTTGTAGTCGTAGACGAAAATGGGATCGCGCGGCTGCCCGTCGCCCGGGCGCATCTCGTAGTTCGCCGAGATCGACTCGCGCGGCCATGCGGCGGCCGGCCGCACGGCGAGCGGCTCGAACACCGAGCCGCGCACCTCGGCCCGCTTGAGCGGTGCGCCCGGCGCGTCCGTCGCGTACGACGTCGCGATGCTCACGTCCACGTGGTTGCGGAAGTAGCCGTCCTCGACCACCAGCGTGCCCGGGCCGCGGCCGGGCTCCGGCGTCTGATTGTAGAAGAACGGGCTCTGGACCCCCACGCGCATGCCCTGCACGTCGGCGTTCGCGACGGTGACGTGCCGCGAGAGGTAGTTCGCGATCGAGACGCCGACGGGGGCATCCGCCGTCTCCCCGAGCGCCGCGAGGTCGCCGCGCACGGTCACGCCGTCGAGGACCAGCCGCTCGGGCGGGATGCCGGCGAACCCGTGCCGCGACGGATGCCACACCGTCAGATCGGAGACGGTGCCGTTCCAGATGGTCTCCAGCCCGGTCTCGAGCGCGCCGTACGCCTCGTTGTTCGCGAACTCGAGCACCGCGGCGTTCGTCATGTCGGTCAGCACGCCCTCGCCGGGGACGCTCGTGTCGGCTCCCTGGAAGGCGGGCACCCGCACGCTGCCCAGCGCCGCCGGCAGGCCGAAGCCGTACGTGTAGGCATCGGCGGCGACGTTGTTGCGAATGTAGTTGTTCGGCCCCCGGAACCAGAAGCCGGCGCCCTCGACGCCGATGCCCGGCAACAAGCCGCCGTAGCCCGCGCCGAGCGCGGAGGCGCTGCGGCCGGCGGAGCGCACCGAGAAGTTGTGGTCGAAGACGTTGAAGCTCTCGCTGCCGTCCTCGGTGGCGATGCCCGCGCCCTGGGTGTTGAAGACCACGTTGTCGCGGATGAGCCCGTGGTGGCTGCGATGGATCGTGATGCCCCATTTCGGCGCCTCGTCGACGACGTTGCCGACGAGGGTGAACTGGTGGCCGTTCGCCTGCGGCGTCCGCGGGCCGAACGCGTGGTGGAAGTGGATGGCGTAGCGGCCGAGCTGGTTGGTGCCGACCCGGCGCGCCCGGCCGCGGGTATCGAGCCGCGTGCTGTCGACGCCCCCGTTGCGGGTGCGCCCGAGCCCCACGAACGCCGCGTAGCGCAAATCCACGTCCGCGCGCGAGACGAACATGGTGTGCCCGCGCGTCCCGCGCGGATTCTCGGAGCGCACGATCACGTTGCGGCTCAGGTTTCCCGCGTGGGGCAGGAAGCCGAGCGCGCCGGCCGCGTCGCGCGCGCCCCCGTGGTCGTACGCCAGCGGCGCCGCCAGCGTGACCTCCGCGCCGGCCACCGCGGCGATCCGCACCGTCTCGGTCTGCGACCTGCCGCGGCGGCCGCCGTCGGGACGCAACTGCCGGGTGTCGGGAACGACGACGCGATCGCCGGCCTCCCAGCCCGAGACCGGGCCGGCCAGTTCGATGACCATGTCGCCGGCGCGCGGCGCGCGGCCGAGGCGGGCGAACGTCGGCGCCTTCACCGCGCCGTGCATGGTCACCGCGCCCAGGGCGACCAGCCCGTTGCCGACCTGATCGGGGTCGACCGCCGGGTCGAACGGCCGGTCGGCGATGACGACCTCGGCCGTCACCCCGGCGGCGACCGGCGCGGCGGGGCTGCCGATCGCCAGCCGGCCGCCCTTGAGCACGATGACGGTGACGACCTTCAGGCGCGTGTCCCGGCCGCCGGCGAAAGCCAGGCGACCCTGCACCTCGACGCACGCCAGCGTCGCGTCGCTGACGACGTCGTAGGCCACGTCGTGGCCGGCCGCGATGGCGACCCGGTCGTCCGCCCCGGGCACGGCGCCGATCGACCACGTCCGCGGGTCGGACCAGGCGCCGCCCGCCAGGCTCGTGACCGTCGGCTCGCGGCACAGCAGGGGCACGCCGTGCGGCATGCCGCTGACGCCGGGCGTCCGGGGCGGCGCCTGCGCCGCGCCGGCGGCGGGGCTGCCGGCGGCGGTCGCCAGCAGCAGGAGCAGCGTCAGCCGCCGGCGGACGGCGCTCATCGGGCCCGCCTCCGCGGCATGCCCGGCGTCCACTCCGCGAACGCGGGGTGATCCGGCGTGTACGCGAACGTGCCGCGGGCCGGCATCCGGACCCGCGGCAGGCTGTCGGCGTCGAGGATGTCGCCCTCCTCGATGATGCCGTTGCGGTAGAGCAGGAACGCGGTCAGGCTGTAGACCTCGTCGGCCGTCAGGAAGCCCTGCTGGTTGAGCGGCATGCCCTGATTGATCCAGCTCCAGATCTGGGGCGCGAACATGAAGTTGGCGATGCCCCGCCCCTGCCAGTTGCCGCCCTCGTAGGCCGCGTCGTAGTGCGTGTTGCCCGCGCCCCGCGGCCCGACCAGGTGCGGGCCGGGGCCCTCGAGGCCGGTCGGGCCGTGGCACGCGCTGCAGCCGCGGGCGACGTACAGCAGCGCGCCCTCGGCGGCGGTCCCGCTGCCCGGGGGCAGCCCCCGCCCGTCGGGCCCGATGGCCGCGCCCGGCGGCCGCAGCTCCTCCGCGGTGGGCGGCCGGCCCAGCTCGTAGGTCGGTCCCTGCGCGAAGGCCGCGGCGCCGCCGGTCAGGAGCACGACCGCCAGGGGGATGGCCGCCGCGAGCCGGCCCGCCCGCCGGACGTCGCCTTGCGGCTGCGCCAGGCTTCTACAGCGCATTGAGCACCTGCCCGACGTCGGTGATCCTCCAGGGCTGAATCTGGTTGCCGTGAGGCGCCGCGTACTCGCCCCAGAAATCGCCGAACTCCGCGGCCGTCGGCTGCACCTCGCCGCGCTCGTCGATGCAGCGCGACTGCAGCACGGCCTCGCCGCCGGCCCACATCCAGGGCTGCCGGAAGCGGGTCATGGCCATCGGCAGGGCCGGCCCTTCGAGCTCGGCGTCCGCCCAGGTCCGTCCGCCGTCGGTCGAGACCTCGACGCGGCGCACGGCGCCGTTGCCCGACCAGGCGAAGCCGACGATGGTGTGGTGGCCGCGGCCGGGGAGGCGCTGGCCGCCGGCGGGATACGTGATCACGGACTTCGGCCCCTGCTCCCAGTACGATCCGAGCGGCGTCCGTTCCCGGCGCGTGAACGAGCCGTGCTCCCAGTACGTCACGTAGGGCCGATCCGTCACCTTGATCCCGCGCAGCCACTTCAACTGGAACTTGCCCTCGAAGCCGGGAATCACCAGCCGCAGCGGATAGCCGTTGTGCGGCTGGATGGGCTCGCTGTTCTGGCCGTAGACTACCAGCGTGTCGCCGAGCAGGGCCTTCCCGAGCGGAAAGCTGCGCGCCTGCTGCGTCCGCCCCAGGCTCTCGCCGACGACCCAGCGCGCCCCTGCCTGCACGCCGGCCTCCGCGAGCAGGAGCGAGAGCGGCACGCCGGTCCACTCGCTGCAGCCGACCATCCCGTGGCTTGTCTCGAGCGTCTGCTCCGCGCCGGGCCGCGGCCGGTTGGCGAGGCACTCGATGTAGTGGACCCGCGACACCGACGGCAGGCGCTTGAGCTCCGCCAGGGTGAAGACGAGCGGGCGCTCGACCATGCCGTGAATCAGCAGCCGGTGCCGCGCCGGGTCGATGTCGGGAGGCGGGTCGCCGTGGGACGAGATGAAGTGCAGCGGCGCCGGGGTGATGATGCCCATCTGCTCGCCGAGCGGGGTCAGGGCGTCGAACCCGTTCGGGTCGCCGTGCATCTGCATGTTGACCTTGTTGTCGAGGGTGATGCGCGACGTCCCGACGAACCGGGAGCGCCGCCCGTACGCCATCAACTCGCGCGCGAGCCCCTCGGGCGTGGAGCGCAGGCCCTGGGCGGCCGCCGGCCGCGCGCCCGCCGCCAGGCCGGCCAGCGCGGCCCCGCCGCCCTTCAGCAGTTGCCGTCTGGTCGTGGCTCGCCGCTCTCGCATGGATCCCTCCCGTCTGACCGCCGCGTCTCCCCTGCGTGAATTATCATGACCGAACGCGCATGGCAAGGGCCAGGAGGGATCGCATGCAGCGACTGTGGTGCGCCGTAGCCGTAGCCGTCGTCGCCTCGACCGCGGCGCTCGGGGCGCAGGCGCCGGCCGGGGAGATGGTCGAGTGGCGCTACGTGGGCAGCGAGCAATCGCATTCCAAGTACTCGGCCCTGTCCGACGTGACCCGGGCGAACGTCGACCAGCTCGAGATCGCCTGGGAGTGGGATCCGGCCGAGCGGCCGCTGCCGGAGCACGGGACGCGGCCGGGCGCCTTCGAGGCGACCGCCCTCATGCTCGACAACGTCCTGTATCTGCCGACCATGTACGCGCGCGCGGTGGCGCTCGACGCGGAGACCGGCCGCGAGCTGTGGGCCTTCGACCCGCAGGCCTACCGGCACGGCCCGGAGGGCTCGCCGCCCGGCGGGTTCAAGCACCGGGGCCTGGCGTGGTGGTCGGACGGCGGCGGGCGGCGCCTCTTCCTGAACAGCCGCGACACCCTGTACGCCATCGACGCCCGGACCGGACGGCTCGTGACGAGCTTCGGCGACGGCGGGCGCGTGCTGCTGACCGGCGGCCTGGAGCGGGAGATGACGCGCGAGGCGTTCGATCAGACCTCCCCGCCGGTGGTCTTCGAGGACCTCGTCATCGTCGGGAGCCGCGTGCCGGACCGGGTGCAGCGCCGGTTCGATCCGCCGGGCATGGTGCAGGCCTTCGACGCCCGGACCGGAGCGCGGCGCTGGGTGTTCTACACGGTGCCCCAGTCGAACGACGCGTTCGGCGCCGACACCTGGGAGGACCAGTCGTGGCGCTACACCGGCCACGCGAACGTCTGGGGGCTGATGTCGCTCGACGTCGAGCGGGGCCTCCTGTACGTGCCGACGAGCACGTCCAGCGGCGACTTCTGGGGCGGCCGGCGGCTGGGCGCCAACCTGTTCGCCGAGTCGCTGGTCGTCCTCGACGCGCGGACCGGGGAGCGCGAGTGGCACTTCCAGGCGGTGCACCACGGGCTGTGGGACTACGACTTCACGTCGCCGCCCAACCTCGTCACCATCACCGTCGACGACCGCGAGATCGACGCCGTGGCCGAGGTCTCCAAGCAGGGCTTCGTCTACGTCTTCGACCGCGTGACGGGCGAGCCGGTGTGGCCGATCGAGGAGCGGCCGGTCGACACCGCCACCGACGTGCCGGGCGAACGGCCGTACCCCACGCAGCCGTTCCCGACGAAGCCGCCCCCCTTCAGCGAACAGGGCATCTCGCTCGACGACGCCAACGACCTGACGCCGGAGATCAACGCCATCGCGCGCGAGGAGATGAGCCGCTACCGGCTCGGCCCGCTGTTCACGCCGCCCAGCCTGCGCGGCACGCTGGTGCGGCCCAGCATCGGCGGCGGGGCCAACTGGGGCGGCGCCGCGTTCGACCCCGAGACCGGCCTGCTCTACGTCCGCACGTCGGAGCGCCTCTCGCTGGTGCGAATCTGCCGCAACGACGGGTCCGACCCGCGCGTGGACGCCGACTACATCTCGCTGCTGGGCGGCGCGGGCGGCAGTTGCGAGGGGGGCCGCGCGGCGGCCCAGGACCCGCCCAGCCGGCTGGGTCCCATTCCGCTCCACAAGCCGCCGTACGCCTACCTGGCGGCGATCGATCTGAACGCGGGCGAGATCGCCTGGCGGGTGCCGTTCGGCGAAGGCAGCCGCATCATCCGCAATCACCCGCTGCTGCGCGGCGTCGACCTGCCCGCCCGGCTGGGAACCCCCGCGAGCAACGGGCCGCTGGCGACCGGCGGCGGGCTGGTCTTCCTCGGCGGCGCGATCCGTACCTGTACGCCTTCGACAGCGAGACCGGAGAGGAGCTCTGGCGCGGGGCGACGACGTTCCGGACGAGCGGCAATCCCATGACCTACCGGGCGCGGTCGGGCCGGCAGTTCATCGTCATCGCCACCGGCGCCGGGCCCGACGCGGCGCTGGTCGCGTTCGCCCTGCCGCAGGCCTGAAACCCGGGAGGCCCGAGACGATGGAGCACCCCACCGCGATCCGCCCCCGCGACCACGCCGTCTACGCGCCGGACCGGATGGGCAAGGCCACGCTCTTCCGTTCCGAGCGCGTGCTGGTCGGCCTGAACGCCTTCGAGCCCGGCCAGGAGCATGCCCTGCACACGCACGACGGCATGGACAAGGTCTACCACGTCGTCGAGGGCGAGGGCCTCTTCCTGCTCGACGGCGAGACTGTCCCGATGGAGGCGGGCGTCCTGCTGGTGGCCCCGGAGGGCGTGCCGCACGGCATCCGCAACACCGGGAGCGGGCGGCTGCTGGTCCTGGCCGTCCTCGCGCCGGCGCCGTGAGGCGACTGCCGGCGCGCGTCTCGACAGTACGCAGCATGGCCAGGGCCGACCGGGCAGTGACCTCGCGGCTACCGGCCGCCAACTACCCGTCGCGCAGGGCGGTACCCGGCAGCAGGTGCTGGCTCAGATCCCCGACCTGGTCGACGAAGAACTTCTTCTCCGTGTAGCGCCAGCGGCCGTCCACGCGCTCGAACCGGTCCTCGTAGCGGCCCGTGATGATCGGCTGCAGCGGCAGCGCCTCGGTGGCCTGGAACACCGTGTAGCAGGCATCGCAGGTGGCCGTGCCGGCCTCTTCGTCCACGTCGATGATGGTGTTGGTCATCACGTGCTTGGTCTTCGGCGTGCGCGTGTCGGGGTACAGCCGCGTCGTCCGCCCGTAGTGCGCCGCGATGGCCTCCTCGCCCCGCACGTCCATGTCGCTGTGCTCGGCGGTGAGCCGCGCATGGGCGAAGAGCCTGCCGATGCCGGCGTAGTCTCCGCTGTCGACCAGGCGCGCGTAGGTGTAGAGGAGGTTGGCGATCTCGGTCGGTGCGTTGCTCATGGCATCAGACTACTATGAGGAGCGGCAGACAACCGATGCGAGATCGATACGCGGCCGACGTCGGAGATTCACGCCGAGCCGCCGAGTTGAAGGCGGACCCGGTGATCGAGGCATACAAGCAGGGCGTGGACCGGACCTTGCTGCGGCAGAACCTCCGGCGCTCGGTGACCGAGCGGGTGGAGAATCTGATCGCGCTCCAGAGGCTGGCGGAGGAAGCGCGACGAGCCGGACGAGCCGCTCGACGGCCGCAAGACAGGAGCGAGAACACATGCGCAGGACGTCACGGTGCACCCGTTCCGTAGTCACAGCCTTCCTCGTCGGCGCCGGCCTGCTCGGCGGCCCGTGCGTGGCCGCCGCGCAGCCGCAGCACGAGCAGCATGGCGCGCACGGGCACGACAGCGGGCGCCACATGGCGCATCGCTTCGACGACCCGGAACGCTACGCAGAGGCATTCGACGCGCCGGAGCGGGACGCGTGGCAGATGCCGGAGCAGGTCATCGCGGCCCTGGAAATCACGCCCGGTGCGGCGGTTGCCGACATCGGGGCCGGCACCGGCTACTTCAGCGTGCGCCTCGCCCGGGACACGGCCGCGCGGACCGTGTACGCGGTCGACATCGAGCCCGCGATGGTCGATTACGTGCGGCGGCGCGCCGACGAGGCCGGACTCCGGAACGTCGTCGGCGTGGTTGCCGGCCCGGACTCCCCCAATCTGCCGGCGCCGGTCGACCTGGTGCTGATCGTCAACACGTACCATCACATTCCGGAGCGGGTCGCCTACTTCACGGCGCTGCGGAACCACCTGGCGCCGGGCGGGCGCATCGCCATCATCGACCCCCGCAAGGGCGCGCCCGGCGGCGGTCCGCCGGACGAGTTCCGCTTCACCCCGGAGGAGATCGGCGCAGAGCTGCGCCGCGCCGGCTTCGAGCTGCTGTCCCGACCGGACTTTCTGCCCCGCCAGAACTTCCTCGTCTTCGGCATGCAACGCCCGGTCGGGTAGACTGCGAAGAGGCTGGGGGTTGGTACATGAGCGTCATCGGAGTGGACGAGCTGGTGCGGCGGCTCGACGCCGCGGTCAGTGCGGCGGATGTCGACACCATAACGCGGCAGGTGCAGCGTGAGATCGAGAACGCGCTCGTGCCGGGGCGGCTCCGGCTCGACGAGCGATTCCGCCGCACCCGGCCGGACCACCACGCGCGGCGCCTCCTGCACCGCGACCCCGCGCGGCGGTACACCGTGCTGGTGCTCGCCTGGGCGCCCGGCCAGGGGACGCCGATCCACGACCACCCCAACCTCTGGAGCGTCGAGGGCGTGCTCGAGGGCGAGCTGGAGGTGACGCAGTACGCGCCGATCAAGGAGGAGGCCCACCGCTGCCGCTTCGCCCCGGTGGAGTCCCGCCGCGTGGTCGCCGGCGACGCCAACTTCCTGATCCCGCCCTTCGAGTACCACGCGCTGACGAACGACCTGACCGACCGGCCGTGCCTCACCCTGCACGTCTTCGGCGGCGAGCTGCTGGAGATGAACACGTTCGATGGGGTGGGCAACGGCTGGTACGAGCGCTCCCTGCGCCGCGTCGCGTACGACGACTGAGCGACGGCGTGCCTGCGGGCCGGCCTGTCATTGACCCTCGGCGGCCGCTTCGAGCGCGGCGATGTCGATCTTCTTCATCTGCATCAGAGCCGGCCAGACCTTCGCGGCGGCCGGCCCGTTCAGCAGTTCGTTCGCCCGCTGCGGCACAATCTGCCACGACAGCCCGAAGCGATCCTTCAGCCAGCCGCACTGGCTCGCGGCCCCGCCGTCGGCTGTCAGGGCATCCCACAGCCGATCGGTCTCCGCCTGATCCTCGGTGAGGACGGAGATCGACACCGCCTCGTCGAGCGTGAAGTGGGGACCCCCGTTGAGCGCCTGAAAGGGCGTTCCGGCGAGGGTGAAGTCCACCGTCAGCACCGTGCCGGGCTCGCTCGCCTCCTGGGCCTCCGCAGCGTATCCGACGTGATCGATCCGGCTGTCGGGCAGCAGCGTGCAGTAGAACTCCGCCGCGGGGAGCGCCCGGTCGTCGAACCAGAGACAGGTGCGAACCTTGGCGGCAAGCGCCATGGCAGTCTCCCCTACGGCAGCGCGAACACCCACATGACGCCGCTGCCGTCGGAGATCCGCGTGTCGGTCAGCCGCGCGTAGAAGCGGGTGTTGGCGATGCGGCCGCCCGCGCCTACCGCGAGGTACTGCCGCCCGTCGACCTCGAAGGTGATCGGCGCGCCCGAGATGTCGCCGTTCAGTCGCCGCTCCCACAGCAGGGCGCCGCTCTCGGCGTCGAGCGCGAAGAAGCGCCGGTCGGACGTGCCTCCGAACACGATGCCGCCGGCCGTCGACAGCGCCGCGGCGCTCATCGGCGCCCCGCCGGGAAAGCGGCGCTCCCACGCCCGCTGGCCGGTGAGCGGGTTGAACGCCACGAACTCGCCGACGTAGTCGTAGTCCGGCACGGTCTTCACGCGCGCCGCGATCCCGCTGTAGAGCCGACCCGGCCGGTACTCCTCGGAGACGAACGTGACGTCCATGCAACTGTTGTTGATGCCCACGTAGTAGAGACCCGTCTCCGGGCTGTAGCTGGGCGAGTTCAGGTTGCGCGTGCCGACGTAGAACGGGCACACCTCGAACACCCGGCCCGAGTCGACGTCGTCCATGGTCGGGATGAGCGCGGGGTTGTAGATCGGGATCCCGATGTCGGTCCAGCCGGTGATGAGGTTGTCGTAGCCGGTCCGGAACGAGCCCAGGAACTGGCCGGTGGCGCGGTCGAGCACGATGCCCCAGCCGATCTTGCTGGTCTCGATGAGCACCTTGCGCTCGACGCCGCCGACGACCAGATCGACCAGCATGCTCTCGTGCGTCGAGTCGAGGTCCCAGTTGTCCGCCGGCACCACCTGGAAGTGCCACTCCAGCTCGCCGGTGTCGACGTCGAGGGCCAGGATCGAGTTGGTGTAGAGCGCGTCGCCCGGGCCCCGCAGCGTCGATGACCAGGGCGTGGGCTGCCCGGTGCCGATGTACATCAGGCCCAGCTCGGGGTCGTAGCTGATCGTGTTCCACGTGAGCCCGCCGAGCGGCTCGAGCTCGTTCTCGGCCCAGGTCTCGTAGCCGGGCTCGCCCGGCG
Organism: Vicinamibacterales bacterium; assembly: GCA_965214845.1. Classification (GTDB taxonomy): domain Bacteria; phylum Acidobacteriota; class Vicinamibacteria; order Vicinamibacterales; family UBA8438; genus JAAXGX01. Next base: position 6,759,619 of record CBDCCO010000007.1, on the reverse strand, counting down.
CCGGCACCGTGTAGGTGATCCAGAGGCGCTCGCCGGTCTCGGCGTCGTGCGCCACCACGGCGCCGCGCGCGTTGCGGTCGCCGCCGGCGAAGCCCAGAATCACCTTGCCGTCGGCGATCAGGGCGGGATGCGGGTGTCCGAGCCCGGTCGTGTAGTCGCCCGTGCTCACCTCCCAGCGCTGCTCGCCGGTGCGGGCGTCGAGGGCTACCAGCGCGGCGTCCGCCGTGCCCCAGTAGATCGCGTCGCCGTAGATCGACACGCCGCGGTGGCGCATGAAGGCCTGCGACTGCTCGATGTCCTCGGGGTAGTTGCGCGTGTGCTGCCAGACAACGTCGCCCGATACGACGTCGAACGCCGTGACCCGCCCGCTGCCCTCGGACACGTACATCAGCCCGTTGGCGACGACCGGCGTCGGGACCCAGCCCGTGACGTCGCGCATCGAATAGGCCCAGACGAGCTGCAGGTCGCCGACGTTCGAGCGGTCGATCTGGTCGAGCGGGCTGAAGCCCTTCACGTCGTAGGTCCGGCGATAGCTCATCCAGTCGCCGTCCTCCGGGTTGCGCAACCGTTCCGCGGTGACCGGCTCCCACTCGTCCGCCGGCTGCGCCGCGGCGACGCTGCCGGCGACGAGACAGATCCCGACCAGGCACACGATGAGTCGCTTGCGTCCGATCTCTGGCATTTGGCCTCTCCTCGCTCCCCGCAAGGCGCGATGGTTACGGATGCGCCCGGCCGTGTCAACCCGTCGCCTGCCGGTGCGGGCACCGTGGTATCGTTCCCCGGTCGCGTTGCGAGACCCGCGTCCGCGGTCTCCGGTGCGAACGGCGGACGATCCGCGGAACTGCCCGCTTCGTCGGGCGCAGGGGAGGCGACCATGCAGCGCAAGCGCTTACGTCGTGCGGCTCTCGTGGCATTGATCCCGGCCGCCGCCTGGCTGTCCGGGTCGGCGCCGTTCGGCGCGACGGCGACCGCCCAGGGGCGCAGCCTGCCGGTCTTCGAGGTCGACTCAACGTGGCCCACGGTGCCGGCCGGGATGAAGCTCGGCGCGCCGTCCAGCATCGCCGTCGACGCGGAGGACAACGTCTGGGTCCTGCACCGCCCGCTGACGCTGCCGCCCGAGGATGACGCCATGGCGGCGGCGCCGGTCGTCGTCTTCGATGCGGCCGGCAACTTCATCAAGGCCTGGGGCGGACCGGGCGACGGCTACGAGTGGCCGCAACGGGAGCACGGCCTGCACATCGATCACGAGGGTTTCGTCTGGCTGGGCGGCAACAACTGCGCCACCAACGGCCTGGCCCGGGTCGAGCCGGTCAACGACGATCAGTTGCTGAAGTTCACGCAGGACGGCGCGCTCGTCCTGCAGATCGGCCGCAGCAACCAGAGCCGGGGCAACGCCGACACGATGAACCTCAACCGGCCCGCGGACCAGCAGGTCCATGCGCCGACCCGCGAGCTGTTCGTGGCCGACGGCTACGGCAACCGCCGCGTGGCCGTGTTCGACGCCGAGACCGGCGACTTCAAGCGCATGTGGGGCGCGTTCGGCGACGCGCCGCTGGAAGACAACCAGTGTCAGGTGCAGCGCCCGGACAGCTTCCCGGATCCGGGTCCGGCGCACTTCAACGTCCTCCACGCCATCCGGGTGTCGCACGACGGCCTGGTGTATGCGGCCGACCGCGAGCACCGCCGCGTGCAGGTGTTCGACCTGGACGGCACGTTCGTGGGTCAGGTGATCACGCCCGACGCACCCTTCGCGCGCAATCTGGCCCTGTCGGCGGACCCGGCGCAGCAGTTCCTGTACGTCGGCGGCGACGACGGCATCGTGGTCGTCGAGCGCGCGACGCTCGAGATCCTCGGCACGCTCCGCCCGGAGGGCATCCTGGGCACCGGCCACCACATCGCGACCGACTCGCAGGGCAACCTCTACCTGGCGGCGACGGGCATGGGCCTGCAGAAGCTGACGTTCAAGGGGCTGTCCGGCGCGCTCCCGGCCGACGTCCAGGCCGACTCCCGCAACCGGCTGGCGGCGGCCGTGGCCGACGCGTCCGGCGGTCCGGCGGCGGCTGCGGCCGCGATACGGCGTGTCGGGTCGGGCAGCCCGAACCTGCGCTGGGACATCCCGCTCGGCCGGCCCCTGCTCGAGCTGGCCATCCTCATCACGGCGCGCGAGCACGACCAGCCCTTCGAGTGGTCGCTGCACGAGATGGAGGCCGTGGCGGTCGGTCTCGACCCGGCGATCATCGACGTCGTGCGGCACCGGCAGCCGGTGACCGGGCTCGACGAGCACGAGGCGGTCATCATCGAGACCGGGCGCGAGATCTTCGGCGAGCACCACCTGAGCGCGGGCACCTACCGGCGCCTGGTGAGCTTCGTCGGTGAACGCGACGCCGTCGACCTCGTCGGGCTGATGGCGCGCTATGCCGCCACCGCGGCGCGGCTGACGGCGTTCAACCAGCAGATGCCGCCCGGCTGGCCGCAGTTCCTGCCGCTGCCGTTCACCCCCCCGGACGACATCGATCCGCGGTCACGGAGCCGCCTGCCCCCGCGCAGCGGTCCGGCCCAGCGCGTGCAGGCCCGCGCCAGCCTCTACGGCCGGACGCTGTCGCCCGAAGGGACCGGGCCCGGGCATATCCGGCGCCACGCGGCCGGGCGCGACGCCCTGGAGGCGAACGTGCCGCGCCCGCTGCTGGACCTGGCGGCGCTGGTGACGGCGCGCGCCTACGACGTGCAGTACGCCTGGACGCTCACCGAGCTTGCCGCGCGCGAGAACGGCCTCGACCCGGCCGTCATCGACGTCGTCCGGAACGATCGCCCGGTGGCCGGGCTGCCCGAGCGGGAGGCGGCGCTCATCACGTTCGGGCGCGAGATCTTCGGCCCGCACACGGTGAGCCCGGAGACCTACGAGCAGGCGGTCGACCTGTTCGGGAAGACCAACCTCGTCGACCTCGTCGACCTGATGGCCGATCACGTGGCCGACGCGACGCTGCTGATCGCCTTCGACCAGCAGTTGCCGCCGGGTCAGGCGCCGCTGCTGACGATGCCGTGACAGACATGTCGCTGTTCCGGCTTCTTCACCGATCGCGGCGACCGGACCCGTCAGGGCGAGGGAGGAGATGTCTGCACACGAAGTTCGATCAGTTCCCGTTAGCGCGCTTTTCCGTGATCGACCGACTCACGCCCAATTTCGCCAAGCACCCACACCGCATTTGCCACCTGAGGTGGCAAGCGCCGACAGGTCGGGCGCAGGGGCGCTGGCGAGCATCCGGGGCGCGGAGGTTGCCGTGGCGACGGCGCGCTATCCGGCGCGCGCCCCGAGCGCGGGGATGTCCCGGATGCTGTTGAACTGAAGTGAAGCGGGTGGCGACTCCTCGCCCCTGTCTGTGGTAGGACAGGGGTGGAATCAACAAGAGGAGAGCCACCCATGGCGAAGCATGACAGGCGGAAGCGTTCCAGCCAACCCCCCAGCTCGCGAACGGTCTCGATTCAGGTGCCCCTGCCGGTGCTCGGTGTGCTGAACGGTGTCCGGGAAGCGTTTCATGGCTTGTGCATCACGACCGGGCTGCAGGTCCTTGAGGCGATGATGGAGGGGGATCGAGAAGACCTGTGCGGGCCGAAGGGGCGCCATCAGGTCGAGCGACCCGCATGGCGTGGCGGGAGCGTGGCCAGTCAGGTGACGCTCGGGGGGCGCGAAGTTGCCGTGCCGCGGCTCCGTGTGCGGAGCACGGACGGCGAGCTGCCGCTGCCGAGCTTCCGGTGGGCGGCGGCCACCGACCCGCTGGACGAGCGCACGCTGGCGGCGGTCGCGGCCGGGGTGTCGACGCGGCGGTATGCGGGCACGTTGGATCCGTTGCCGGACGAGGTGACGGAGCGGGGAACGTCGCGTAGCGCGGTGTCTCGGCGGTTCGTGGCGCTGTCGGCCAAGCGCCTGGGGTCGTTTCTCAAGCGGCCGTTGGGCGAGTTGGACCTGCGGGTGGTCTGCATCGACGGCAAGGTCTTCCGGGATCACTGCATGGTGGTCGCGTTGGGGATCGACACGCAGGGCCGCAAGCACGTGCTGGGGCTTCGCGAAGGCGCCACGGAGACGGCGGCCGTCACCACCGGCCTGCTGAGCGACTTGGTGACGCGCGGTCTGCCGACGGACCGGACGTTGCTGTTCGTCATCGATGGGGCGGCGGGGCTGCGCCGGGCCATCAGCGATGTCTTCGGCTCTCGTGGCGTGGTGCAACGCTGTCAAGTACACAAGCTCCGGAACGTCATGGGCCATCTGCCCGAACGGCTGCACGCCTCGGTTGGCAAGGCGTTGCGGGACGCCTGGGAGCTGGACTCGGCGGACCGCGCGGTGCGGGTGCTGGAGCGCTTGGCGGGGTCGCTGGAGCGTGACCACCCCGGCGCGGCGGCGTCCATCCGGGAGGGCCTCGAGGAGACACTGACGGTGCAGCGGCTTGGTCTGACGGGGGCGCTCGAACGTACTCTGCGCTCTACGAACATCATCGAAAACCTGATGGGCAGCGTCGAGGACTACACGCGGCGGGTCAAGCGGTGGCGTGGCGGGCAGATGATTCAACGTTGGGTGGCGAGCGCGCTGGTGGAGGCGGAGCCGCGCTTCCGGCGGGTGCGTGGTTACCGCGACCTACGCCACCTGGTCGCTGCACTGGACGCGCTGGCCCCGCCCGACGGTGCGGTTGCTGACGCGGCGTAGAATAGACGAACTCGGCGCGGAAACAAGGAGTCCGCCACTCGCAAAGTTCAACAACGAACGGGACAATCCCCCGAGCGCGAGGGCGAGGTGCCGCCAGACGTCGCGGTATGGGGTCGCTCGCGGCAGGTGCAGGACGAGCCGGCGGACGGAGCGGACGACGTGGACGCTGACCTTGAGCAACCGGTCGCGCAGCCAAGTCACCTGGGTGCGGGCGCAGGCGGTGCGGGCGGCCCTCAGCCGCAGTTCCTGCATGAGCACGTAGGCGGCGGCCGTCAGCAGGACCCGCAGCTGGTTTGCCCAGAACCTGGTGCAGCTCGTGCGGTCGATCTGCAAGCCGTCGAGCAGTTCCTTGATGCGGTTCTCGATGTCGCCGCGCCCGCAGTAGACCTTCTCGTAGATGAAGCGCGGCGTCTGGCGCAGATTGGTCACGACGAAGCGCGGGTTGTCCCGCGGCTGCCGGCCGGTGAGCTGCACGACTTCGGCCTTGATCACCACGCGGCGCTCACGAGCCCACGTGCCCGCGCGATAGCGGGTGTCGAGGTAGAAGTGCGCCGTCTTCTCGCGCAGCATGTTCTCGGTGCGGGCCGCCACCATGACGTGCTCGGCAGCCCGCAACAGCACAGCGTTCCTGGCCATCGCCACGACGTAGTCGAGCCGCGGTTCGGCATCGAGGAAGTCGAAGATCTCTGGCGTGGCGAAGCCGCCGTCGAGCCGGACGAGAAAGCGCGCCTCGGGAAACGCGGACCGCAGCAGCGCGAGCAGCCGACACAGCACGCCCAGCGTGCCGTCGGACGCCTGCGCCGTGCCGGGCCGCAGCACGGCCGCGCACAGATACTGCTCCGCCTCACGGTCGAAGCTCACAAAGGCCAGCAATGGCAGGTAGCACCAGCTGTCGTAGTAGCTGTTGAACATGGTCAGCTGCTGCGCGCCATGCGTCGGGTCGTCGGTCGGGTCGAGGTCGATCGTGATGCGTCGCACCCGCCCGCGCAGCCGGCGGCGATGCCGCTCGATGACCGACGCCGCCAACTCGCGCCCGAGCCGATAGAGCGCGACGCGGCCCGCACCGTTCTCGAACCGCGAGACCGTCGGCTGCGACGCCAGCCGACCGCCCGCCACCGGGTCGCGCCCGAGCAGCAACTTGTGGATCGGATCATCGGCGAGCTGGTCCGAATCGTTGCCGGCGGGATGGCCGCAGGCGATGCCGAACACCCGCTGGCCCACCAGGTCCTCGAGCGTGTGCCGGACCTTCTCCGGTGCCCGGCGGTCAATCAGACACCGGCCGAATGCCTTGACCAACCCGTAGACGCGCTCGGCGGCCTTGAGCAGCACGGCGCCGCCATCCGAGCTCGACTGCTCGCGGTCGAACGTGGCCACGAGCGGCTTGTCGAACAGATCGGGGAACAGAACAGACTGTGCTATCGTGGGGTCCGTCACGCAAGAGCCTCCGTCGTGCCGAAAACATCTGTCGTCAACAGCGTTTTAGCACACGGAGGCTTTTGTGTCTCTACTCAGGCCGGGCGCCTCATGAATTTTCCAGGCTAAGAGACGCCTACGCACTGCCCCACGCACTGCCCCACCCATGCCTGACGTATCCGAAGCCTGCCGTCGGGTGCACTCGACCATCCGCGGATTGCCGTCGTGGGTACATCCGTCGCAGATACCGTTCCTCAATGGACTTTACTTCTTTTTTGAAGAGGGAGAAACGAGCCCCCACGGCAGAAACGGGCGAATTGTCCGAATCGGCAACCATCCGCGCGCTCCGGATCGACTCGGAAGACGCCTAGCTGACCACTTCCGAACGGCCCCGAATGCAAAGAATGGGAGCGTGTTCCGGAAGTACCTCGGGGGCGCTCTAATCCGTCGACGCGAACCCAATTCTCCCTGCCTCGCTCCAGCACCTGGTCAAGGCCACTGGGAACATCAAGGCATGAAGGAGTGCTCAATTTGCGCGCTTGTCGAGAATGAAGTAACAAAATACCTACACGATCGCGTTTCCTTTCGGTGCCTTCGCATCGACGAACGCCATGAGCGAAATTACTTTGAAAGAACCCTGATCGCCACCGTAGCACGATGTCCTGAGTGCGTTGCGGGCCGCCAGTGGCTGGGACAGTACGCCTACTCACAAGCCATTCGCGACAGTGGATTGTGGAATGCGCAGCATATAGACAGCCACCCAGCTACCGAAGACGACCTTCGGAGGCTCCAAGCGATTGTCAACACACAACGGCAGTGAGTGTCCCGCCCAGAATAGCCAGGCAACTTACGTTCGTCACACTCTACCGCGTACTACGCGCGCATTTGCCGGTCCGCCGGGGCGTTGTTCATGAAGTCGTTAGGGAGGAAGACGAGCACGAGCAGCTTGGGGCGCAGGCGCCGGGCGAACTCGTCGTAGAACGGCAGTTGGTTGATCTGGCCGGTGTTGCCGAGTCCGAACGCCGCGGTGGTGATGTCCAGATCGGGCAGTTGCCGGGCGGCGAGGGCTTCGAGGCGGACATGAAACTTGTCGGCGATGGGGATCTGAATCGCCTCGACGAAGGAATCGCCGATCATGGCGACGTGGCAACTCGCGATGGCGCGTTGGGGGCTGATGGGCTCGCGGTCGAGAAAGCCCAGGCTGTTGGATCGCTGGACGGTCCAGAAATCAAGCCTGTTCGTCCAGCGCCCCTCCGCGTTGGGTTGAAAAATGAGGCCCACCTTGGGGAGGAAGCGCTTGGGCGAGCTCGTGGCCAGGAACGGTGTCGTCAGTCGAAACCAAGTTTCCGCCGCGGCTCCGGTCAGGATCAGCCCCGCGGCGAGCACCCCGGTGTTCCAGCCGATCAGGCGTAAAACGCGGGCGGATTTCCGGGGGGGGGGGGGGGGGGGCAGATTCACGGTGTGCGTCCCGGCGCCCGAGACGGCCCTGTTCGTCGCGTCCGTGGCAGCGCGGCGCTCGTGCTCGTTCCCGGCCGGCGTCTTCGACGTCATCGCTCGCGCAGGGGCTCAGAACTGGTTCGCCATCGACTCCGGCTCCGGGCCGGGCGGATCGCGGTGGATCCAGTAGCTTGCGGCCCGCGGGTCGCGGCGCAGACGCAACGGGTCCTTGCCCAGGGCGCGCATGACGAGGCCGGTCGGCGTCACCACGGCGACATAAATCACCGCCAAGACGACCGGGTTGACGAGATGCGCCAGCACCAAGCCGACCCTGGTCCAGACCCGGTTGAACGGCGCCAGCCAATCGGCCCTGACGAGCGCCGTCACCAGGACCACGCCAGCCACCGCCAGCGCCCACCAGCGGGGCGGCTCGCCGCCGAGCAACGGCCACCCGCCAACCCCCGTGAAGACGACAGCGAAGACGATCCCGAAGCCGCGGTCGGAACCACCGGGGTACGTGGTCTCGTCGATCTCCATCACGCGCCCGCCTCTTGCCGCGAACCGTCACGTCCCTCCGTCGACGAGCGGCCCCCACCGCGCATGCTGTGCGTTATCGGTAGGGCTACGCCGGTTCTGGGTTCGAGGCCACCCCGACCTCTGCAAGCTGCTGACCGTCCACGCGGCGGTCTGCTCGCCAAGAATCGTAGCATACTCGAACTGGAAGCCTGCGGGACGGCTCGCGTGCGACGATGATCACCGCCATCGACGACTGCGCCGACGACGGCGAGACCGGCGTCCCTCGACGACAAGACGGGCTCAGCCAGATCGAACCGATGGAGGTGTCGCCGCCCCACAGCGGTAGTCGCTGGCTGCCCACAGATTCTGGCGACCGGAGCGTTGTCCTGGAGACGGGGCGGCAGCCTCCGAAAAGACGCGGCTCCGGTGGTGTCGAACACGGGATACGCAGTCGGATCGGTCGTGCGGTCTGCGAGAGCCGGTGGGCTCCCGTCGCCACGCCCGGTCCGGATCGATCCGTAGCCGGTGTTCGACGTGCCATGCAGTCCCGTTCATATTGTGGGGTACTACATGGGGAACATGATCAGGATGTGCATCTGAAACTATTGAATAATAACTTGTTGTTCTTATCTCTTGGCGGTGCCGTCAGCACGAGAAACTCAAACGCCAGCTTGACGGCGGGCTGCGGCGACGACGACGCCCGCACCGCCTTGATGGCCGCGGCCACGTCCTTGTGGTGCAGCGCCTGCCGGTGCGTCACGATGTCGTTCTGCGGACCGAGCACCGGAACCACCCGGTCGCAGGGATTGTCGCTGCGCATGTCCAGGGCGATGGCCCACTCCAGCACGGCGCGGATGCGCTGGCGGACCTCCCTGGCCGTCGCCGCCTTGACGTGCCAGATCGGCGAGAGGATCTCCAGCACGTCGGCCGTGTTGACCTCGGACACCGGCCGACCGCCGATGCGCGGGAAGACGTACCGCTGCATGCTCCGCCACCAGTTCTGAGCGTGCCACCGGCCGCGCCAGCCGCCGCGCTTCTGTTCGAGCACGCGTTGGGCGGCTTCGGCGAAGGTCGGAACGCCCTGGACGCGGCGTTTCTCCGAGAGGGGGTCGCCGCCCGAGCGGGCCAGCATGCGGTTGGCGAGGGCCTGCTCGCGGGCCTTGGCGAGCGGAACGAGCGTGGCGGCGCCGAGCCCGAGTTCGCGGCGGCGGCCACGGATGACAAGCCGCTGGACCCAGCTTCGGGTCCCGGTCGGCTGGACGAACAGGTACAGTCCGTTGCCGTCCGCGTGGTGTCCGGGCGGAGCGGAACGGACGAAGGCGGCCGAGAGGGCCTTGTCGGGGTGGCGGCCTCGGCGCTTGGTTCTGCGGGGCGAGGGGGCGGATTTCGCTACAACATCCATTCCCCCATTATATACGGGATTGGGCTGGATTCCGCCACACGCCCTGACCCGCCCAGTCCGCGACAACGAATCGTAAACGATTACCAATCAGTAGTTTATGGCCTGTATTGCACGACCACGGACGCCAATGGACTGCTATTGGGTGTCAAGGCAGCGCGAAGACGAAGATGTTGTTGCCGCTGCTCGGGCGCAGCTCGGGCGTCAGCGCGCTCCAGCGCGACGCGTTGCCGCCCGTGCCGGTGCTGGCGACCACGTACTGCCGGCCGTCGACCGCGTAGGTGATGGGGAAGCCGCTCACCGGCGATCCGAGGTTGACCTCCCAGAGCGAGGCGCCCGTCTCGTCGTCGAGGGCGCGGAAGCGGCCGTTGATGTCCCCCACGAAGACGAGGCCGCCGGCGGTGGCGGCGAGCGACATCGTGGCCGCGCGCTGCTCGTAGGTCCAGGCCGTCGCGCCGGTCTCGGCCGAGATCGCCCAGACGGCGCCGAGCCGGTCGGTGCCCGGGGCCAGCTCGTTGCGCATGCTGAGGCTGTAGAGCGACCGGTTGCCGTCGTCGAGCGCCGCCATCCGGGCGCAGGCGTTGCGCAGCGGCATGTACATCATGTTGGTGCGCGGGCTGTAGGCGCCGGCCTCCCAGTCCGGTATCGCCCCAAAGAGACACGGTGCAACCATTTCATTAACAGGCACTTAACGATGCCTCGCGTTTCCCTGCCAGCCGAACGTACCAGCCAGAACGGGCTGGCCAGCCGGTTCCGGCCCGCCCGCCGCGTCGTCCCGGCGCAGCCGTTCGAGCGCCGCCAGATGCTTCGCCAGCTCCGGCGGCGCATAGATCATGGTCGTCTCGGGCCGCGTATGTCCATAGAGATCCTGGATGTCCGCCACGTCCGTCCCGGCCCGGCGCAGCCCCGCCGCGAACGAGTGCCGGATCTGGTAGGTGGTGAACACGGGCCGGCCGGCCTTGCGGGCGGCTCTGGCGAGCGTCCGGTTGACGCTGCTGCGGGGCCACGGCCCGAAGGCTTCCGCGTCGAGGAAGGCGCGCGCGGCGGCGACGCCCTCGGGCACCAGCGGAACGGCCGCGATCCGGCCGCCCTTGCCGCGCGGGACCGCCACGTAGGGGATCGGCTCGTCGAGCCGGAAGTCCTCGGCCCGCAGCCGCCCCATCTGCGACGGCCGCATCCCGGTCCAGTGCATCAGCTCCAGCCGCACGCGGGTGACCGAGCCGGCCGGGATCTCCGCCAGCACGGCGGCGATGTGGCGGCGGTCGACCCAGCGTGGTTTGGGCGGCGGCGGCGCGAAGCGGACGAGGTCGAGCAGGTCGAACGAGGCGCGGCGGCCGTAGAGCACGCGGACGAGGTTCGTCAGGGCGTGGCGGCGGTGGTTGCAGGTCGAGGCGGCCAGCGACCGGCGCCACTCGTGGAGCTGCGCGTTGAGCATCGGCAGGTGCGCCGGGAGCGCCAGCGTCCGCAGGTGCCCGAACCGGGGCAGCCACGCCAGCAGCTCGCGGCGGCGGTCGCCGAAGCTGATCAGGGTGCTCTCCACCTGATCGAGGTACCGCCCGGCGTCATGGTTCAGGGTGTGCCGGCCAGCGGCCGGGAGCGTCCGCAGGCTGGCCCGCAGCTCGTCACGCTTCGCCCGGATGGTCTTGAGCGGGGTGCCGGGCGGGAAGCAGACCTCGCGCTGTACGCCGTTCACCTTGACGGTGGCGGCCAGCCCGTGCCGGTCCCGGTAGATGCCCTCGGCGACCCGCACGCGCCGGCGCGCGGCCGGCTTGCCGGCGCCGGCCTTCGATGCGCCCCGCTCCCCGGCTCGCGGCGGCTTCGCCACAGGCGGAGCCATCGCCCTCTCCGCAGCTTCGGGCCGGACGCCTTCGATCTCACTGACGATCGGTTCCATGGACTCTCCCCCTTACAGAAACGTCCGCGCGGTCCAGCGGACCTCGCCGAGCACGGCGGCGTCGGGGGGCCAGGGCAGCGTCGGCCACGCCCGCTTGTCGGGGTGATCGCTGACGAGCAGCCAGCTCCCGTCCGCTTCCCGGCCGGCGCGCTTGACGATCAGGCCGTCCCCGGTGCGGACGACATAGATGCCGCCTTCGCGCCGCCGCCTGCTGGCGTGGTTGACGAGGATCGAGCAGCCGTCCACCAAGGTCGGCTCCATCGACTCGCCGAGCACCTGGATGATGCGGCACTCGCTCGCGGAAAGGACGTGGCTCGTCAGCCACGCCCGCCGGAACTTGATGCGGCCGATCACCCGCTCGCGGTCGACCTCGGCCCCGCCGCCCGCGGCGGTCGCGACCTCCCAGACGCCGACGAAGTCGCCCTCGTCGAGCGCCCCGGCGCGGGCGCTGTCGTCTTCGAGCGCCCGGACCCGCGAGGCGAGCTGCGCCGCGGGCGTGGGGTCGTCGGTGAGCCCGAACAGGTAGTCCACGGAGATGCGCAGGGCCTGGGCGGCGGCCAACAGGTTGGCTGGCGACAGGCCGGACTTGTTGTGCTCGACCATCGAGATCAGGTGCCGTGCGATGCCGGTGCGGTGCGCGAGCTGCAACTGGGTGAGACCGCGCAGCTTGCGGGTCTCGCGGAGGCGCTCGCCGATGATGTCCATCTGCACGCGAATAATAATAAATTATTGCAAAGTCAGCCAAGAGTGCACACTCTGGGACCAGACTAGACGGCCATACACCCGGACATACGGTAGTGGATGTTACTGAACAGCGCACCATCGACGCGACCCCCAAGGCTGGGCAACACACGGGGATATGACCGTTGAACGGCCATTGATCGTCAGGTAAACTGACTCATGCTGTCGAGTCTGCACTGCCGGCGGAGACGGCCGGCGTGCGTCTGGCCGGGCGCGCGATTCGGAGGAGCCGGGCGATGACTGAGATCGAGGATGTTCCCGTAGAGGCGGCGGCTCGGCGGGACGACGGCGGGGGCCAGCTCGCGCCGTCGACGTTGCGCGGCGCGACCTCGGTGCTGCTCCGGAAGGTGTTCCGCAGGACTTCGGCAGAGATTCCGCACGATTCCGGAAGCGGCCCGGCAGCGATCCCGGAGGATTCCCGGAACGGTCCGGGGCTGGTGTCGGAAGATTCCAGGGCTGGTTCGGGAGCTTGTCCGTCTCACGCGCGCGGCCGCCAAACGGCTGACCGCTCGTGGCTGACGGCCGACGGCCAGTCAGAGACTGGGGAGGCGGGGGAGGGAGAGCCTCCGCCCGGCGACGGTGGTCGAGCGGGATCGGTCGAAGCTGGATCCGCGGTGTCGGCAGGTGGCGCATGCGCCGACGGGGGCCGTCAAGATGCCGGACGCGCCAGCGGGACGGTTGCTGACCGCCTGGGAGAGCCGGACGCGGACTGCGCCGACGCTACTGTCAACGGCCCCCGAGTTGGCCGGACAGCGCGGGAACCCGCCGCGCTGGAAGGTCGGCAGGATGCGAGCGGCGGAGCCGCACAACGCGACCGTTCGCCGAGCGACAGTGTGGCGGACCGTGGGGAGGGGCCGCCGGACGGAGCCGCGGAAGGGATCTCCAATCTCAAGGACCGGTTGCGCTCGCTCGGGGCGCCGGGCTGGACCGGGCGCGACGCCGAGTGGCTCGCGCTGGTGTGCCTGCACGGTGGCGTGTTCCTCCGGCAGCAGTACCTCGCCTTCCTCGGGCAGTGGCATCCGGAACTGGCCCGCCGCTTCGTGCGCCGCTGCGGCAAGGCAGCGGTCGAGGAGCGCTGGAACGCGTCCGGCCTGAAGCTGTGCCGGATCGTGGACCGCGAACTCTACCGCGAGCTGGGTGTGGACCGCCTCCGGCCCCGGCGCGACGCCACTCCGCCGGTCGCGTTGCGACGGCTGCTGTCGCTCGACCACGTGATCGACCACCTCGACGCGCCGTGGCTGCCAACCGACGGCGAGAAGGTGGCAGCGTTCACGGCCGTGGGGGTGCCGAAGGACTTGTGGCCGGGCCGGGTGTACGCCGGCACGGACGGATCCCGCCGCCGGCACTTCGTCCATCGGCTGCCGCTGGCGTTCGACGCCGAGCGGGCGACGTTCGTGTTCGTCCAGCCTTAACAACCAATGGCAGTCCGCCAGCGTCCTAGTTCGTCCAGAATAGCCCACAAACTGCTGACGAGTAATCGTTTATGATTCTGCGACACGGACCGTCCGGGTCAGGACGTGTGGCGGTATCCAGCCCAATCCCGTATATGATGGTGGAATGGATGTTGTAGCCAATCCCGCCCCGACTCCCCGCAGAACCAAGCGCCGAGGACGCCATCCCGACAAGGCCCTCTCGGCCGCCTTCGTCCGTTCCGCCCCGCCCGGAAGGCACGCGGACGGCAACGGCTTGTACCTGTTCGTCCAGCCGACCGGGACCCGAAGCTGGGTCCAGCGGCTCGTGATCCGCGGCCGGCGGCGCGAACTCGGACTCGGCGCCGCCACGCTCGTCCCGCTCGCCAAGGCCCGCGAGCAGGCCCTCGCCAACCGCATGCTGGCGCGGTCGGGCGGCGATCCTCTCGCCGACAAGCGCCGTGTCCAGGGCGTTCCCACCTTCGCCGAAGCCGCCCAACGCGTGCTCGAACAGAAGCGCGCCGGCTGGCGCGGCCGGTGGCACGCTCAGAACTGGATCCGGAGCATGGAACGGTACGCCTTCTCCCGCATCGGCGGCCGGCCCGTGTCCGAGGTCAACACCGCGGACGTGCTGGAGATCCTCACGCCGATCTGGCACGCCAAGGCGGAGACGGCCCGCGCCGTACGCCAGCGCATCCGCTCGGTGCTGGAGTGGGCCATTGCGTTGGACATGCGGAACGATAATCCTTGCGATCGGGTGCTGCCGGTGCTCGGTCCGCAGAACGACATCGTGACGCACCGGCAGGCGCTGCCGCACGGGGACGTGGCCGCGGCCATCGCGACCGTGCGGGCGGGGTCCGCGCAGCCCGCCGTCAAGCTGGTGGCGTTCGAGTTTCTGGTGCTCACGGCGACGCGGTCGGGCGAGGTGCGTGGCGCACAATGGGCCGAGATCGACACGACGGGCCGCGTGTGGACCCTGTCGGCGCTGCGGATGAAGGCGAAGCGCGAGCATCGCGTCCCGCTGTGCGGGCGGGCGATGGAGATCCTCGATGCGGCGCGGAAGCTCGACGCCGGCAATCCGCACGTGTTCCCGATGCGGAGCGGAAGGCCGATATCGGCGTCGACGCTGCTCAAGATGCTCAACGACCTTCGGATCGCGGCTGTTCCACATGGCTTCCGGTCGTCGTTCCGGGACTGGGCGGCCGAAAAGACGGACCATCCGCGGGAGGTCATCGAGGCGGCGCTGGCTCACGTCGTCCAGAACAAGGTCGAGGCCGCTTACGCCCGCTCGGACCTGTTCGAGCGGCGGCGGCTGCTCATGGAGGATTGGTCGGAGTACCTCCGAACCGTCCACCATGGTCCTGCGCCCCGCAACGACACAACCCGGTTGCTCGACGCGTGATGCCGGTGCCGGTCGGCTGCTGTATCGTGAGAGGACGTGAAGGCGTCCACTCCCCTGCGCTCGTTCCTGACGGCCGTTGCGGCTGCCGGCGCTCTCCCCGCCGGTGCGCAATCGATCGTCGTGGACGTGGGGCAAGGCAGCATCGGCGACTACGTTGTCGTCAGTCGCAGCAACGATCGGTCGAGCGTCTGCGACGAGTACATCAATCCGAACGCGCTCGGCGTGCCGGGGTGCACCACACCGGACAGAGGCGTCGGCGACGGGTGGTCGGCTCCCTTTTCGGATGGCCGCGGCCTGCTGGCGGGGGCCGGCGTCGAATTCGATATCGGCGGACCATGGAGTTTCGCCATCGACTACAGCCGCGTCGAGGCGGTCTTCGATCAGACCGTCGCATCGACCAATGCGCAGGGCGTGGACTTCGAGAAGCTGTCGAACGAGCTGGAGGTCGGCCAGGAGCGTCTCGGCGCCTTGCGGACGCACGGCGTGCACGGCGTTGTCCATCTGTATCCGATCAGGAGCGGCCTGATTCGGCCCTACGGCGGAGTCGGTCTCGGCTATGCGGCCTTGCGCGCGGACTTCGGCTGGAACTGGCGGCGCAGCGCGGACCCGCTCGCCATCACGACGGGGCGGGACCAGCCGAACTTCGACGAGATTCGCAGGAGTCTCGCCGGCACGGTGAGCCGGGGATCGGCCCTGTTCAGGAAGAACGTGCACGTGTTCGTCTACGTCGGAGGTGTCGATTTCGCGGTCAACGATCGCTTGAGCGTGGGCGTTCGCGCCAGACGCCTCCAGTATCCGTCGGTGGAAGTCGGGCCGTACGTCGGCGAGACTCTCCGCAGTCACGTCCCCAACCTGCGTCTGGATGGCAGCGAGCCCGTATCCGCGTGGTCGACGCTGCCGGGCACGGGCGTGACCGAGGTGGCCATGCTACTAACCTGGAAAATTCATGAGGCGCCCGGCCTGAGTAGAGACACAAAAGCCTCCGTGTGCTAAAACGCTGTTGACGACAGATGTTTTCGGCACGACGGAGGCTCTTGCGTGACGGACCCCACGATAGCACAGTCTGTTCTGTTCCCCGATCTGTTCGACAAGCCGCTCGTGGCCACGTTCGACCGCGAGCAGTCGAGCTCGGATGGCGGCGCCGTGCTGCTCAAGGCCGCCGAGCGCGTCTACGGGTTGGTCAAGGCATTCGGCCGGTGTCTGATTGACCGCCGGGCACCGGAGAAGGTCCGGCACACGCTCGAGGACCTGGTGGGCCAGCGGGTGTTCGGCATCGCCTGCGGCCATCCCGCCGGCAACGATTCGGACCAGCTCGCCGATGATCCGATCCACAAGTTGCTGCTCGGGCGCGACCCGGTGGCGGGCGGTCGGCTGGCGTCGCAGCCGACGGTCTCGCGGTTCGAGAACGGTGCGGGCCGCGTCGCGCTCTATCGGCTCGGGCGCGAGTTGGCGGCGTCGGTCATCGAGCGGCATCGCCGCCGGCTGCGCGGGCGGGTGCGACGCATCACGATCGACCTCGACCCGACCGACGACCCGACGCATGGCGCGCAGCAGCTGACCATGTTCAACAGCTACTACGACAGCTGGTGCTACCTGCCATTGCTGGCCTTTGTGAGCTTCGACCGTGAGGCGGAGCAGTATCTGTGCGCGGCCGTGCTGCGGCCCGGCACGGCGCAGGCGTCCGACGGCACGCTGGGCGTGCTGTGTCGGCTGCTCGCGCTGCTGCGGTCCGCGTTTCCCGAGGCGCGCTTTCTCGTCCGGCTCGACGGCGGCTTCGCCACGCCAGAGGTCTTCGACTTCCTCGATGCCGAACCGCGGCTCGACTACGTCGTGGCGATGGCCAGGAACGCCGTGCTGTTGCGGGCTGCCGAGCACGTCATGGTGGCGGCCCGCACCGAGAACATGCTGCGCGAGAAGACGGCGCACTTCTACCTCGACACCCGCTATCGCGCGGGCACGTGGGCTCGTGAGCGCCGCGTGGTGATCAAGGCCGAAGTCGTGCAGCTCACCGGCCGGCAGCCGCGGGACAACCCGCGCTTCGTCGTGACCAATCTGCGCCAGACGCCGCGCTTCATCTACGAGAAGGTCTACTGCGGGCGCGGCGACATCGAGAACCGCATCAAGGAACTGCTCGACGGCTTGCAGATCGACCGCACGAGCTGCACCAAGTTCTGGGCAAACCAGCTGCGGGTCCTGCTGACGGCCGCCGCCTACGTGCTCATGCAGGAACTGCGGCTGAGGGCCGCCCGCACCGCCTGCGCCCGCACCCAGGTGACTTGGCTGCGCGACCGGTTGCTCAAGGTCAGCGTCCACGTCGTCCGCTCCGTCCGCCGGCTCGTCCTGCACCTGCCGCGAGCGACCCCATACCGCGACGTCTGGCGGCACCTCGCCCTCGCGCTCGGGGCGCGCGCCGGATAGCGCGCCGTCGCCACGGCAACCTCCGCGCCCCGGATGCTCGCCAGCGCCCCTGCGCCCGACCTGTCGGCGCTTGCCACCTCATGCGTGCCGTCACCTCGCCCCGGCCACTGCACCACGCTGCCACCTACCACGCGCCGCGTCCGAAAACGTCCTTCGCGCGACGATCAGGCCCTGCCTGGGACCGATTCGATAACCTCACGAATTTTCCGGGCTAAAGTACCACCTGCGCCGGCGCGAATAGCGCCGCCTGAACCGCTGGCCTCAGCGGCTCGGACCGTGATCCCGCTCCGGTCCGCGCTGCCGGCCGTGCCGCTGCATCAGCTCCAGGGTCCGCGCAACGTCTCGGCGAGCGTCCTGTAGTCCGCGTCCAAGCATCTCAGTTGCCCCGAGAGCTGCTCGATTCGCCGCCGCAAGGTCTCGTTCTCCGCGGCCTGCCGCTCGAAACGCTGCTGCAAGGCTTCGACCTGCCCGGAGTGCCGCCGCTGTTCCGTCTCGTACTGCCCGGACAACGTCTCCAAGGCCGCCGTCAACTGCCGTTCCAGCTCGGTCATACAGCGCCCTCACTCGCTCGACAGCTTCAAGGCAGGCCGCCCGCCCACGGTCCAGGGCCGAGAGTCCAGCGCGGAGGCCGGCAGCACCACGAACCGCTCGCCGTCGATCTCGGTCAGCTCCAGCCCCCACGTCGTCTCCTCGATCCGCGCCAGCGTCGCGCGGGCCTCCTCGATGTCCACGCGGAGCACCGCCAGCGCCTCGATCTGCTGCTTGATGGTCGTCCACAGCCAGCGCGTCCCCGCCCAGCTCCCGCCGACAATGCCGAGCGAAAGGCTCAGCCCGACCACCAGCGGGCGGAGCCACGCGCGCCGCAGCAGGGCGCTCAGCCGGCCGACCGCCGCCGCCGTATCGGCTTCGATGGTACGCAGCGCGCCGTCGACGACGGCGCTCAAGTTCCCGCCGAGCCGCCGCAGCTCGCTCGCCGCCGTCTCCTCGATCTCCCGGTGGTCCGTCTCCAGCCGCCGGCGGAGCCGGGATATCAACGCGTTCGGGGTTGAAGTCATGCTCGTACAGCGCTCCCTTCAGCCGCCAGCGCTTCCCGCTCTTCGGGTCGCAGGCGGTCACGTAGTCCTTGCCCTGGCGCGGCACTTCGAGCCCGGCTCCTTCGAGGGTGGCGACGACATCGGCGCGGCTCTGCACGACGCCGTGCTCGACGCGCTGCACCAGGTAGTCCCGGATCAGCTCGCGCGGGTCGGCTTCGACCTCCAGGCCGGCCCGCAGGGTCGCCGCCTCGATGTAGGCGCGGTGGCCGGGCTGCTGCGTCCTGGCCCGCGCCGGGTCGTCGGGCCGGCTCCAGCCGTGCTCGTGGTTGAAGGCGTCGCGCAGCGGGTCGAAGGTCTTCTGCCAGCCCGGCGGCGCGATGTTCAGGCTCTTGCCCGTCTCCAGGTCGCACCGTGCCGTGAGGATGTGCACGTGGACGCCGCCGCCGTGCTCGCGGTGCAGGACCGCCGTCCACGCGTAGCGGTCCGGCTCCAGCCCCGCCCACGCCGTCTTCTCGAACTCGTCGAGGACGGCGTTGATCTGCGCGTCGGTCGGCCGGTCGTCCGGCGCCCACGCGATCACGATCGAGCGGTACTTGTGCTCGAACGCCAGCGAGTCGGCGACGGCGGCCACCAGGTCGGGGTCGCCGCGGAGGACCTCGACGCCCTCGCGCTCGCGGCCCATCGCGTCGCGCTCGCCGACGAGGTAGCCGGCCGCCTTGCCGGCCGAGCCGGTGCCGCGCCGGAGGCACTTAATGTGCATCGCCGTCTCCGCCGAGGCGGGCGAGCTTGCGCAACTCCCGCTCGAACGCCACGAGGTTGGCGATCACCTCGACGGCCTCGACCGCCGAGGCGTGGCGGTTGGCCCAGCGGGCGAGCTGGTTCAGGTTGTTGCCGATGCGCGCGACCTGCCGGGTGCGCTCGCGCTCGGCCTCGGCCGCCGCGGCGGTCCACGTGCGCGTCCGCGCCATCGCCTGCCGCAGCAGGTCGGACAGCGGCACGCCGGCGGCCGCCGCCTTCGCCCGCCAGTCGGCCAGCTCGGCCGGCGACACGCGGGCGTGCACCCTGACGGTGCGGCGGTCACGCATCGGCGCACCGCCAGGAAGGAGCGCGGGCACGGCCCGCCGCTCTCCCGCGAGCCGGGCAGGGACGCGGGATGCCGGGGGTTCGAAGGGGGCGCGCAGCGACCCCTCGCCAGCCCCAATGTACGCACATTGGGTCGGCTGGCTCATCAGCCTTAGACCACCACCATGATCTGTTTCCCGGTGGTGGTTCTCTTCTTCGTCGGCTGCTCATTTCGGATCTGCCGTGTGACTCCGGATCCTCAAGTGCGGCCGGGTTTCTCTGACTTGATGAGGTTGCCCGGTTCCCGTCAGCCACCGTTGTTCTCGCTCCCGGACCCGGCGTTGTCGTGGTCCCGTTCGCCGTGCTGGTTCTCGTCTCGGGCGTCGCGGTGGTCCTGGCACGGTGGTCCGTCGTTGTCCTGGTTCCGCGGTCGTGGGTGTCGGGTGCGGTGGTCCGAGGTGGTACGGGTTCATGGACCGAGGGGATTCCGTTTTCGAGGCCGGGTTCGATTCGTGGCAGGTTCCCGACTTCCACGACATTGGGGTCTGGACGATGGAGGCGAATGTCACCCAGCCCAAGCCCGACCGCCTGACCATGGCCAGACGGTCGGGCAGGTCGTCTCGGCTAGGCGGCCGGGCGCTCGGAGCCGGCGCGGGGCCGGCTGGCGATGAAGTCGGCCACTTCCTGCTCGACCCAGCGGACGGCGCGGCTGCCGACCCGGATCGGCTTGGGGAACCGCGACTCGGCCATCAGTGCGTAGACGGCCGAGCGTGACAGCGCGTCATGGCCATCACGTCGCGGAGCGTGAGCAGTCTCGTCGTCATGTCTTCCTCCTGTGGTTGCGGCCCGCCGACGGGCGGAACCGACGCGGTTGGTTCGCCGTGCATCACTACGGCCGAGCGTAGCACAGGAGTTCGTAAGTTATTGTGTAGCAATAATTTATTGCGTATGGACGTCCTGGGAACCAGTAGCACCGAATGGGAAGGGGATGTGAGGTCGAGTGACGTTTTCTGACGTGTTCTGACGTGCTGAGCCGCTTTCTGCTCGCGAAAAAAAGTGAAGAAACCGCTCGACTTGCTGGTTTCTGCTCGTTTCTGCTCGTTCAGAGGCGCCGCAGGCGGCCCGGAACGAGGTCCTGAACGGCCGTCGGTCACCTCGTCGGGACTGAACTGCCGCGTCTGACGGCGGACTGACGAGTGCGGCCATTGTGGGCCGCAAGCGTCGCTTGCGGCCCATAGCTGCCCACCACCACCCCGGCGGGCGGCGGGTCACCTGAAAGGCCGGAACGAAGTGGAGGAGCCGCAAGGCTTGACGCGCCGCCCGACGGGGTGGTTCCACTCCGCGGACTCTCGTCGGGGTCGTGATACGCTGTTCTTGATGGACACCCACGCGGCCGTGACGATGCTGTCCGGCGACGGTGCCGATGAAGCGCTTGCCGTCGCCGTGGTCGATGTCGCTCAGAACGCCGTCGCCGACCACGGTCGCGAGTTGACCACCCGCTCTGATGTCCGAGACATCGACCCGAGGAGAATACCGTGAGGACAAGACTCTTGCTGTCGATTGCGATCACCGCACTTTTTTTCGGCGGCCTGTTTGTCGCCTCCCGCCCCTCCGCGCAGGGCGTCGCCTCGAGTGAGGCATCCGTTGAGAAGGCTCGCCTGCTATACCGCCACGGGCTGGCGCGCGACGCCAAGGCAGAGTTGATCCAAGTCCTTTTCAACGCCACCGACGACGCGAGCAAGGCGCAAGCCCACTATCTTCTCGGAACCATCGCCTTCGGGGAAGGCCGGGTGGATGTCGCTGCGGAATCCTGGCGCGCCCTCGCTGAGCAGTACCCCGAATCACAACCGGCGACGCTTGTAACGGATGATCTCGATGTCCTCGCTCAGATTGTCGAAGAATCTGCGGAGGGCTCGATCGAGAACGCCGTCGCCAACACATATCTCCGCCATGCCGACTTCTGGTCACGACGGAAGCCAGACCGGTTTACGATCGATTCCAGCTGGATCCCGAATGTAGACGCCGCAGTCAAGTGGTATGACAAGGTCATCGTAGAATTCCCGGGGACCGAGGCAGCACGCCGAGCCTATGAGGAAAAACTACGCACGCTGTTCGGCTGGGAGGATCCGGGGCGTTACGGCAGCAAGTATGGCGTAGAAGCATCATTCGACGAGTATATGCCGTTACTACTCCAGACTTTCTCGGCGTTCGAGGAGAGCTACCCCGAGGCATCCACGCTCCAGGCATTCCGCTTCCAGATTGCCCAAGCCTATTGGAGCAACCGCGACTGGGATCAGACTCGTGAGTGGTTGAACGTAATCATCCGGGAGTCCGGGAACACGGACACTTTCTATCGAGACCTCGCACAGAGACGGCTAGAGAAAGTTGAGTACTAGCGCTCAGATTCCTGACCTGTCGCTCATGCAACCTGCGTCAAGGAGCGCCATCACATGGCAACCACCGTCAGTCTGATCAACATGAAGGGTGGCGTTGGCAAGACGACGCTCGCGGTTCAGTTGGCCCACGCAGCCGCGAACGACAACCTCAGAACCCTGGCGGTGGATCTAGACCCTCAATCGAACCTTAGCCACTCCATCATGGGCGCACGGGCCTACGTAAAGCACCTACAGGATGGCCGTCCTACGGTCGCCCAGATTCTCGACGAGTACATCCCAGCCGGGGGTGTGCATGGCTCCCCGCGACCTATCGATCTCGATGACGTGATCGTGAAGAATGCTGGGTACTGGCGGAATAGCAACCTCGACCTGATAGTTTCCCGACTAGAACTGAGTCGAACCCTAAAGAACCCAACAGGAAAGGAGCGGCGCCTTGCGAAGGCGCTGGCACGCGTTAGTGCGCGCTATGATCTGATCCTCATCGACTGTGCGCCAACGGAATCCATACTTACCGACGCTGCCTATTTCGCTAGTCGCTATGTAATCGTTCCCGTAAAGCCAGAGTTTATGGCAACGATTGGCTTGCCGCTACTTGCGCGGTCCATTCAGGAGTTTCAGGCCGAGAACCAGGACCACGATATAGAAATAGCTGGCCTCGTGTTCAACAGTTCTTCATCGTATTCGACGGGACCGGAGGGGCTCCGTTCGATCAAGGAGGTTAAAAAGGAGGCCAAGAAACAAAGCTGGCATGTTTTCAAGAACGGAGTCGAGTACTCCGCATCCTACCCCAAGTCCGCTAGGGAGGGTGCGCCGCTGAGCCGCACCAGCTATGCTCGGTACCATGTCATCCAGGGTTTTCGGAAACTCAAGGACGAGGTTTTCGACAGACTTGGGTTGAAGGGAAAGACGCCGTGACCCGAGACAGCACCCTCTTGGACCTTGAACTCCGGCTGCTAGTAGCTCGTCACGGAAAGGCGCGAGTTACCAAGGCCCTGTCGACGATCGAGGACGTGGATCTTGCTGTCGTCGAAGGAGAGGTCAAGGGCTACGAGAGGAAGAGGACCAAGAAAGGGGCACGACGAGGGCGCCGGAAGAGCATCGAAGAGATGGTACGGGATGCCAACCCACGAGCCGAGGTGAGGGGCCTCGTCGAGAGACTGGCCCGTGCGTACGAGGAGCGCGACTTCTTGCCGGAATTGCGAGACGTTAGGCGGTTCTTGGAGTCTAGGCGAGTCTCTGGTAGCACCTTGCGGTCGCGCTCGGATGCCCTGCCGACGGTTGTGCGGGTGCTTGCTGGACACGAGCCTGGGGAATTGACCGCACTTAACATAGGAGGTGCAGCCGGTGGCAGTGACCTTGGCGTCATTACGGACCAGATACTTGGGTCACGCGATTGACCGGAGGTTGCTGCTGCGGCTTGTCGTGGAGAACGTCAGCGTCCCGAGTTGTCGCGACGTGGTTGGCGCAAGGCCGTCGGCCGAGGAGATCTGTGAGTAAGCGTTCGGTCGTCCCGGTATGCAGCGGCCCGGCCATCGTCGTCGGACGGCGACAGGCCCCGGTTCTTCTGGTCGACCTGTGCTGATCGAGACCCTGGTGGAGGCCGTGCCGCGTCGGCCGTGCGATGCAGCCGGGCTGCTGGACGAGATGTCCGGCTCGACGCGGGGAACTGCGCGACCCGGGCGGTGCTGTTGAAGGCGTTGCGGGGCCGCAAGAGCGAGAAGCGGGAGAGGCCGCGCACCAGGGCAGCGACGCCGCTCTGGCCCGACTTACCGATGCGGTGCGTGCAGGGGCTGGCGATTTCCTCGGGGACGCTGGCTTCAGCATAGGGTGCCGGCCACAGAGCACATCAGTCCCGCACCGGCACGACCGAACGGTTACATCTGTGACCTTACGGCTGTGACGTAACCGTTCGGTCGTCCCGGTATGGACATGCGGCCGGGCCAACCGGACGCTGGCGTTGTCGACGGCCAGCACCGGTCGATGTCCCCTATGCACGGAGGGCACCCGGACCGGATCGGCTCGCTGTTCGACGCTGCTTGTCCGACTGCCGTAACGCCGGATACCGGCTTGACCGAACGCTTACGCTGTGACGTAAGCGTTCGGCCACGCCGGTATTTTGTACTGGTAACGCGGGTCGATATTCGCTATGGTCTCGGCCATGGCGAGTCGGGACCCGGTAGCCCGACCGGTTACCGAAGGGGCTTCGCTGCCCGGACGGCCGTTCTGGCGGCGGCTGTATGAGCGGGTGCGAGGTCGTGCCGAGGCGGCGGAAGCGCGGTCGGAAGCGCTGAAGCGGGCGGAGGTGTCCGCCCGTTGCGAAGCAGGTTTCTGGAAGTGGCAGTTCGAGTCGTCGCGGCGCAAGCGGCTGGCGGCGGTCGAGCGGTCGAAGGAAGCCCGCCGCGCGGCGAAGGACGCGTTGGCGCTGCAGTCGGAGGTAGCCCGTCTAGGCAAGCTGCTTGCGGATGCCGGCGTCGCGTCGGACCGGTACGGCGAGATGTCCCTGCGCCGGGAGGTTGCCCGGTTGCGCAAGGCGGTGCCGGGGGCGGAGGTGCAGGCGGCCGAGATTCGCCGGCTGCACAAGGTTCTGTGGAAGGAGCGCGTCGACAAGGCCGCCCTGCGCCGGCTGCTGGACGAGACCGTCGGGCTCTACGCCGGGACGAGCAGGCTGCGCGACCAGCAGGACCGGGTCCTGTCGCTGTCGGACGATGTTGGCCGGCTGCGGTATGCGTTGCAGCGGTCCGAGGCGACGGCCGACCGCCTGAAGGTCCGACTGCTTCGCCAGACCGAGTCGGCGCGGGCGAAGTCGCCGGCGGCGGCGGACGTGGCTCTGCGCAAGGCTCTGGCGAAGTCGCGTCGCCGGAAGGCCGCGCTCGTCCGGGTGCGGAAGGAGAACGCGCGGCTGCGTCGGACGGAGCAGGCGTTGCGGCGGCGGGTCGGGACGCAGGAGGCGGAGCTTGTGAAGCTGCGTGCGACCCGGGCGGTGCTGTCGAAGGCGTTGCACGGCCGCAAGAGCGAGAAGCGGAAGAGGCCGGGCACCGGCCGCCCGCGCGGCCAGCGGTGTGGCGCTCCCGGCCACGGCCGCACGCCGCGTTGCGGCCTGGAGGAACGCATCGAGGAGCGCAGTCTGCCGGCCGCTGCGCGCACCTGTTCCGGTTGCGGGAAGCCCTACGCGGCGGTCGGCGCGGAGGAGTCGGCCCTGGTCGAGATCGAGGTCCGGGCCTATCGGCGGGTGATCCGCCGCCCGCGCTGGCGCCGGCGTTGCGCGTGCGCCTCGTCGCCGGCGGAGGTTTCGGCGCCGCCGGCGCCGCGGCTGTTCGACAAGACGCCCTACGGCACCAGCGTCTGGTCGCGGGTGCTGTATGAGCGCTACGCGTGCCTGCGCCCGCTGCAGCGGGTCGGCGCGTGGCTGGGCGACCAGGGGCTGCCGGTCTCGTCGGGGACGCTGGCCGACAGCGTGCCCCGCTTCGTGCCGCTGTTCGAGCCGGTTGCCGGGGCGATCCTCGCGCACCAGCACGCGGCGGCGTTGCGCCACGCCGACGAGACCACGTGGCGCGTGCAGGCGCTGCGCGGGGAGGGCCACTCGGGCCGGGCCTGGCTGTGGACCGCGGTCGGCAACGACGCGGTGCGCTTCCACATCGACGCGAGCCGCAGCGCCGAGGCGGCGGCGAAGCTGTTCGGCGACCTGGCGCCCGAGACGGTGATCGTCTGCGACCGCTACAGCGCCTACAAGCGGCTGGCGCGGCTGCTCGGCGGCACGGTCGTGCTCGCTTTTTGCTGGGCGCATTTGCGACGCGACATCATCCAGTGCGCCGCCGCGCAGGTCCGCCTGACCGGCTGGTGCGAGACATGGCTTGCGCGGATCGCCGCGCTCTACCGCCTGAACGAGGCGCGGCTGGACTGCTACGACCCCGACATCGAGCGCCAGAGCGCGGCGTTCGACGCGGCGCAGGGCGCGCTCGCGGCGGCGCTCGACGGCCTGTTCGCGACGGCGGAACGGGAACTGGCCGACCTGCCGGAGCACGCGCGCGAGGGCAAGCCGCTGCGCTCGCTCGTCAACCACCGCGAGGGGCTCAGCGTGTTCGCCGACCGTCCCCGGGTGCCGCTCGACAACAATCTCGCCGAGCGGGTGCTCCGGGGGCCGGCCATCGGACGGCGCCTGTCGTTCGGCTCCGACAGCGGAACCGGCGCGCAGTTCACGGCGCTGATGTACTCGGTGGTCGGCACCCTGGTGCTGAACCGGATCGATGTCCTGCGCTGGCTCGAAGCGTGGCTGGCGGCGTGCGCCGAGCGCGGCGGCCGGCCGCCGGACGACACCGCGGCGTGGCTGCCCTGGTCGATGGACGCGGCGCGCCGGCGCGAACTGACGGCGCCGACATGACCGCTCCGGTCGAGTGCCGCTACTACGGCCGCGACTTCACGACCGCGGAGATGGCGCTGCTGCGCGCGCTGATCGCCGGGCCGCCGACGCTCAACCGCCACGCCCTGTCGAAGGCGTTCTGCCGCCGCATCGGCTGGTACAAGGCCGACGGCGGGTGCAAGGACATGATGGCCCGCGTCGTCATGCTGGCCATGCACCGGGACGGCCGCATCGAACTGCCGCCGCCGAAGTGGCGCCAGAACCGGCCCGGGCCGATCACCTTCGGGCCCGACACCGAACCGCCCCGCTTGCCGCCGCCGACCACGCTCGACGCCGTCCGTCCGCTCGAGATGCGCACCGTCGTGCGCGGCGACCACGGGGGGAAACTGTGGAACGAGTACGTCGCCCGCTACCACTACCTCGGCTACAAGACCCTGGTCGGCGCCCAGATGCGCTACGCCGTGCACGCGAGCGACGGCACGCCGCTCGCCATGCTCGGCTTCTCCACCGCCGCCTGGACGCTCGCCCCGCGCGACCGCTTCATCGGCTGGTCGCGGCGAGACCGCGAGAAGAACCTGCCGCTCGTCGTCGACAACCCGCGCTTCCTGATCCTGCCCTGGATCCGCATCCCCAACCTCGGCTCGCACATCCTCGCCCTCGTCCGCCGCCAGCTGCCCGCGGACTGGACCGCGCGCTACAAGACGACCCCCGTGCTCATCGAGACCTTCGTGCAGACCCCCCGCTACACCGGCGCCGTCTACCGGGCCTCCGGCTGGATCCGCGTCGGCGCCACCCAGGGGCGCGGACGCTACGGCACGAACGACCGGGACAAGCCCACGAAGGACATCTGGCTGCGGCCCCTCCGCAAGAACTGGAAGCGCACCCTCAACCGGTAGAATCAACGCCACGCACCGAGACGACGGTCCACCATACCAGCGTGGCCGAACGCTTACGCTGTGACCGGCTTGGGTCGTTCCGTGGAATCCGGCTGGCAATGTGGGAAGTAACGAGGGAATGGCTAACCGGTAGTAGACAGCAAGCGATTGTTTGTGAATGACTTACGCGGCATCCGGGATTAATCCAGCCGGAGGAGGAGACGCAGAGCGCCCTGCGGACCTGGGGCGCGCGGCACGCCGGGCTGTGGGCGGCCCTGCTGGCGGCGGGCCGCGCCGTCGAAGTCGTCGTCGTGGACCGGAATGCCGAGCGGCTGGCGGCGGCGGGACGGGTGCTGGACGGCTGGGTGTCCACGCCCGCGACGTGCGACGCGCACTGCGAGGCCGTGGCGGCAGAACTCGCCGAGCGGACGCGCGGCGACGAAGAGATCGCGTCCATCCGGACGGCCATCGCGACGCTTGATGACGCCACCCTGGCGGCCTACGGAGGCTTGAACGGAGCCGTGGCCCGCTGCGCCGCGCTGGAAACGGCCGCGCCGGCGCGCCGCCGGGTGAAGCCGATGATCACCACCGGCCGGACGTGGCGGTCTTGGAGGGTGCCCGAATGAGCCGACGCAGAGGCTCCGTGAGTCATGTCGCGCGTGCTATGGTAGGGCTCATGAGCAGCGACACGAAGGCGATCATCGGAACTGTCGTCGGGTGCGCCCTTGCGCTTGGCGTACTCGTCACCACGATGATCGGCGCTCGCATCGACGATCTCGGCGCCCGAATCGACCGCATAGAGACCCGTCTCAACGAGGGCTTCGAACGCTTCGATGAACGCCTGCGCGCCGTAGAGGTCGGCTTCGGCAAGATCGACCAGCGTCTTGAGACCCTGGAACGGCTTCACCTTCCGACGCCCTCCTCCGAAGACTAGGAAGCGAGCCGTGCGAAGCCGATGGGCAGCGGACGAACCGCCGTTCGTCGACACCGCGAACGGGGGGCAGCGCGCTGGGATTCGGTGACACGCTCGCCAACGCTACGGCCGAGCTCGACATCGACACCGTGATCTCCGGACACTTCGACGCCTATCCCTTCACGATCTCGTCCGGTATGCCGAGTTCCACCGGCATCTGACAGACTACGCGCTCGCCGGCATGGAGGCCGGGAGGCCCGCCGAGGAAGTGGCCGACGCCTGCGAGCCGCCGGCGGACCTGAGCGACTATTCGGCCGCCGGGCCCTTACTGCGGTCCTTCGTCGAGCTGATCTACGACGAATCACGAACCCAGTAATGAGGGTCCGCCTGGGGCGGTCACGCCGACGAGCCCGGAGGCGCTGGCGGCGACAGATCCACTGCCCAGTTTCTGAGCTTCTCGACGTCGACACCGGATCGATCCAGCAGCGTGACCAGCTCCTCTTGCCTGGGTTGCCCGAAGACGACCCGGTAGGCGGCGAGCTGGCGCTTCAGGCGGTCGAACGCGGCGATCTCCGCGGTGTATGGCAATTGCGGCACATGGCGCTGCACCCGATGCTCCCCTGGCGCGATCCAGTGCGGGACCAGGTCGCTGTCGGCGGCGGCCCGCGCGGCCTTGTCGGCGAGCTTGAACATCAAGGTCCAGATGTCGTCGCCCGCGCTCCAGGAGGCGAACCGTCGTCCGCATGTGCGGCCGCAACGTTGCGGCGGACGGCATGACCCTTGTACCGGTGAATCCGCCCTTCGCGCTGCTCGAGGTCCACCGGATTACCGGGGAGGTTCCAGTGGATCAGCCGGTGGCACCAGGGATGGAAATCGAGTCCCTCCTGGCCGATTGACGTGCTGGCGAGCACGAACGGCCGGAACGGGCCGTTGAACGCGGCGCGGACGATGTCCTGGCTGACGTAGGCGCCATCGTCCGCGCGGCTGTGGCCGAACCGCAGGGCGAACACGGTGCGGACACGCAGTTCCTCGCGGTCGACGGTTGCTCCGGACGCCCCTCGCTCGGTCCGAAAGAACCGCCCGTGGATGCGAGCAGGTGCCGGGTGCACCATCTGGACGAGCTTGCGGGCGCACTTCGCGGCGGTCTCGTCGGCGCCGGCGTCTTCGGTCCACGACTCCTGGTCCCACAGCATGTGCCACTGCTCGTCCAGCACGGCCTGCAGGTTGCCCTGCCGGCAGTAGCGGAGGACGAGACGCCAATAGGCCGACTCGTCGCGCGCGGCGGTAGCCGGGGCCAGTTGGCGCAACAGCGCGATCACTGCCGGTCGATTGAAGAGGCGCCAGAACGCGTCTGCGATCATCGCTCCCAGCCGGCGGCGTTCGTTGTCGCCGACGGTCGTTCCGCTCCCCAGGCTGCGTGCCGCGAGAATCGCCGGCGAGCCGACGGCGAGGTCGGTGAGCAACTCCGCGAGTTCCGGAGGACGCCGGCCAAGGGATCGCGGATCGATGGCGAGCAAGTCGTGGACGTAGGCTCCGAAGACCTCCGGATTGGGTTGCGGCAGAGGCTCGTAGTCCGACGAGCCGGGAAGTTCACCGTCACGCCACGCTCGCAGGAAGGCCCGCAACTCCGGATCCAGCAGGAGCGGCGCTGCCCATTCCCACCGGTCGTCGACGGGCCCGTCCGGCGGGTCCGGCAACCCTGAGTCTGCCAGAACCTCATCTACTCTGGCGCGCACCCAGGTCCGACGGTCCCCTCCCGCCCGTGCTTCCAGCGGATGCGCGCGATCCGCCAGCGGCAGGCAGGGCAGCAGCAGCAAGAGGAGACGATGTCGGGACCGGACGCCGGACGCCGACTGCGCCAGTCTCAGCAGGGGCCGCTGCTGCTCGTCGGGCTTCTCGTAGGAGCCGAGTCGGCCTCCCGTCATCAGCCGTTCGGCTTCGTAGCTCAGGACAGCACTGACCACGTCCGGCACCACGTTCCAGGCAGAGAACAGCAGTCGCTTCGTCGCCTGTTCCTTGCCCTCGAACGGACCCTCCAGCGGCCAATACGGCAGCGTGGGCGGCATCCATAGCAGGCGCCACAGCCCCTGGCCGATCAGCTCGCGCACCAGCTCGCGCAGCTTGGCGTGCCCGGGGTCGATGGTGCCCCACGACCGCAGGGTCGCCGCCTTCAGGAAGGCCGCGTCATGGCGTTGGAGCGCGTCGACCATCTTGTCGGGCGTGTGGATTGCCTCGTTGAGGCGCTCGTCGAACCTGTAGCCGTGCATGAAGTGCGCGAGGTACGGCGCCGACTTCCAGAACGGCATCGGGTCCTGGTCACCGACGGCGCGAAACAGCGCGTCCGCGGCCAGGTACTGTCGGATGTCGCCAGCGGTGACGGTGGTCGTGCGCCGGTCCTCATGCACCATGGCGGCCCGGTCGGCGGTGGCCGCGACGCGCTCCGTGCGCGCCATGACGTCCTGCAGGGAACCCTCGACCTCCCGCTTCGCCCGCTCGACGCGTTTCATCTGTTCCGGATCTCCGGCGGCCGCTCGCCGCAGCGCCGCTCCGAAGCACGAGAGCTGATGGCGGAGCTCCTGGACGCGGGCGCCGTCGTCCCCGAGCAGGAACCGGGTGGTGTCCAGGAAGTCCTGGTAATGCTCTTCGTGCTCGATCTCCGCGTCCGCGGTGTAGAGCTTGTACGGCGTGGCCGAGAGCAGGAGCGTGCGCACGCGCTTGTCGTCGTGCGCCTTGGCCTGGAACAGCTCCTGCGCCAGACCCGCCGCGGCATCCCGTTCCGACCCCTGCGTGCCGAGCAGTGACTTGAAGCGTTGGAACTCGTCCAGGATGACCAGATCGGGCTCGAGAGCATGGACGCAGGCACCCGCCAGCACGCGGCGCAGCTCGGAGATGATCTGGTCTCGCCGGTACCGGGCTTCGGCTGGCCAGGCGTGATAGCGACGGAACGTGGTGTCGAGGAGCTCGCGGAGCCTGCCCTGCAGCTCTGCCAGCTCGTCGAAGGCCGCCTTGAAGCGTCGCCGTATCGTCCCGTCGATAGGCCGGGGAGAGTGCTCCAGCCTCCAGCGCCAGTCGTCCCTCTTGGTGATCCCTCCCTGCAAGAAGTTCATGAGCGCCGTCCGCGGCCCCGTCAACGGATCGAGGAGCCGGAACAGCACTTCTCGTTCCCTGCCCTGGCCGGTCGACCGCCCCAGGTTGAACGACGTGCCGGGCGTGAAGCTGACGAAGTTCAGCTTGCTGCCGGCGAGCCCGGGCTCGCCTTCCCGGTGCGCCAGCTCCGTGGCCAGCATGGTGAGCCGGGTCGCCAACGCGAACGACCGTTCCTCGGCGCCGCCCACCCGCAGCTTGGGGAGATTCGCGCGCGCGATGCTCCCGTTGCTGCAGATGTAGACGATGTCTATCCGCTCGACCCGGTTCCAGAGGTGGTCGATCGCGCGTGCGATGATGCCTCGGGCGACCAGCGTCTTGCCGAGACCCACTTCGTCGGCCACCAGGAAGCGCCCTGTGCTGTCGTTCGCCTTGAACAGCCGATGAAAGGCGTGCTCCACCGTACGGCGTTGAAACGGCTTGAGGGGCTTCAGACTCGCGTCGACGGATGGTCGCTTCATGACCGGGGCTCCGATGCGAGCGCTTCCTCGACGGCCGTCCAGACAGCGAACAGCTCGTCCGGCACGATGCGCCGTCCTTCATCGGTCTTGCGCAGGTCGTCGATCAGGCGGCGAACCGGCGCGAGACGATCCGGGTCCCGGGACGCGGTGCGGACCAAGTCTTCGAGCAGGGTCTCGCCATTCTCCCCAAACCCCCAGGGGGCGGCGCCGTCGCCGTTTCCCTCGTCGCTTGCCCAGCCGAGCATGGCGTCGAGCCCGCCGAGCAGCGCCCGCAGGAACCGCAGGAACTTCTCGGGGCTGTCCAGCAGGGTCCGGAGCACCTGGTGCATCCGATCCTCCGGCATGCCAGCGGCCGGCAGTCGCAGCGTCATGCGGATGTCATCCACGCCTCGCACGGGGACGCTCAGGCGGAAGGCGATGAACGCCGTCAGGCGGGCCGCCGGCAGCGTCCAGCTCGGCGGCGCGTCCAACCGCCGAGCCTGATCCTCGGCGACGGAAACGGGCCAGGCACGGATCTCGACATCGCCGTCCGGCAGGGCGACGCCGCCGTCGAGCGACAACGTCCAGAGATCGTCCGCGGAAGCGCAAACCACGCGCAGCCCCGTGTCCACGAGGGCATCGCGAACCGCTTCGAGGCGTGCCCGTGCGTCGGTCACGCGGGGATCCTCCTGCTCGGGTTCGACTCTGCGGTACGGCACGCACAGCTTCTGGAATCCGTCGAGAAAGCGATCGATGCCGCAGCCGCTGGCGCCCCCCTTGCTTCCCCGCTTGCCGGTGACGGAGGCCATCATCTCGACGTTGCTGCCGGTGAACGCCGCCGCCGTCAGGTTCGCCGAGCCGACGGTCCACGTGACGTTCCAGCCGTGCTCCACGGCGATCATCTTGGCGTGCAGCCCCGAGGGGCGAGCGCCGGCCGTGCCAGCCGGTAGTACATCCTCGTCAGCCTGCCTGTCCTCGTCCGTGTCCGCCGGAGCATCCTCGATTTCTCCCTGGGCGGTATCCGACAGGACGAAGATCTCCTCCCATGCGGCGAGCGCGTCTTGGGGCAGCCTGTCGAGCTCCTCCTGTCGGCTCACCAGTATCCGGTCGCCGCCGCTGAGCCTGCCGACCGCATCGAGCCCGGTCCGGTTGATGAACGGGGCCGCGGCAAGCGTGCGATGTCCACTCGATGGCGGGTTCCAGGTTCGACGCCGAGGCGCCAATCCGATCGCATGGAACTCGATCGGCGATTCGAAGCCGTCGGGGGCGGGAAGCGCGGTTCGCGTGACCTGATCGGCGAGCGCCTCGACACGCTCCACGATCCCCGGCGGGATGCGACCGGTGGCAAGACGGGGCAGCGCCAGCAGCAGGTCGTGCAGCGGCCGACTCGCCGCTACGCGCCGCCGGCTTCGAAGCAGTGCCTCGCTCGCCAGAGCGACGTCCCAGGAGCGGTCGAAGGTCAGGTTGCGAGACAGGACCGCGACCCGCAACAGGTCTTCCGCCGCTCCGTCCGCTGCCGTGAAGCGGGCCACCCACACCTTGGGATGGAAGGCGCCGCGGTTCGGGGCGCGCACGGGATGCACGCTCGATTCGAGCATCGAGTACAGCGACCGGGCGCCGCGCGGAATCGCGATGCCCTTCTCGTCGACGAAGGCATGCACGCGGTCGCCAGCGTCCCGGATCGCCTGGTGCAGTCGCAGCGGATCGGCGAGCAGCTCCTCCAGGCCTCCGTCGGGATGGGCGAGCACGGACAGGGGCAGCACGAGCAGCGCTTCCAGATCGAGGGTGTAGGTGGTCAGCACCGCGAAGTCGAGGCGGTAGCCGCTCGGCGGGCGGATCAGGTCGAAGGCGGTGGTGCGCGAATCCGGCAGAAGCATCAGGAGGCGGTCTCGCGGTGCAGATCGATCAGGAATTGCCGGACCCGGACCCAGCGGAAGTCCATCCGTCCGACGCCGACCCCGGGAGACCAGTCCACCAGGCGGTTCCGGTTCGCAAGCCGTGCCCGGGCACCCTTGAGGCGGAACTCGCGTTCGGTGACCAACGCCCGCAGCCGATCGTCGTCGGCGACCCTGTCCGGAACCAGTTCGGCGATCCGTCGCGACCAGCTCTCGATGAAGACGCGCTGCGGGGACGGAGTACGCCTGCCCCGCCGGGCCGCCAGCTCCCAGAGCCAATCGGGTTCGAACAAGCGTGTCTCGTCGGCTTCCCGCGCGGCCCACTCGGCAAGTGACGCCCGGAACTCATCGATCGACTCCGTCTCGTCCCAGTCCGGAAGTTCATGCCGGCGTTCGGCTACGATCAGGTTGTAGAGGAGCGGTATACCCTCGACATGAAGCGAGAACCGCCGCGCCAGCTCCAGCGTCTCCCGAACGCGCTCCGGGGCGCGCAGCGCAGCGGCATCCTCCCAGACATCGTCCGCCGGCGAATCCGATCCGTTCCGAACCAGCCATGCCAGCAGGGTGCCCGCGCACCGTTCCTCGATGCGCCCGCGCAGGAAGTCGGCTTCGTCGCGTGCCAAGGCGAACGACGCTTCCCAGGGGAATCCCTTCGGGGCCGGCGGCAGCCGTGGATGCCAGTGCGCCTGCTGACTCCAGATGACGCCCGGATCGTCCGCGCGCCCCAGAACGCCCCGGCCGTCGACGAGCGCGTCGAAGTGCGAGTGGTACCAGCCCTGGCTCTGCTGGGGCTGGAAGATGCCCCAGCGGGTGAGCGCGGTCCAGTACAGGGAGCTCGGCAGGCGTACAAGGGACTGGCGTGCGACCGCGCCGATGACGCCCATCGCATCCTCGTTTTGCTTGAGCCGCCCGATCAGATCGACTTCCGCGGCGCGAGCAACGCGCTCGACGTCGCTGCTCCGGACCCGGCGCCCCTCCAGCCGCTGGTAGAGCCAGGGGATGAAGAGGACGTATCGCAGCCGTGTCTGAATGTATGACGTGCCGGGAAACAGCGCGTCCGAGATCACGTCCCGCAGGCTGCCGAGCCCCATCTCGTCGAGCGTGCCCTGCTCCTTGAACAGATCCAGCACGCGCCGCATCTTGTCGCGGTCGCTCGCCGTCAGGTCCAGCCATGTCAGTGTCGCCCGCATTCCAGTCGCTCTTCGCGCCTCTCGTGATCCTGGTCTCCACGGGCATCGGCGATGACTGGAGACTGGCCTTCCTGCCAAGGAAGATTCCGACGGGAGCGACCGCACCGGCGGCCCCGGAGGGCCTGTGACCGAACAGGCCCTCCGGGGTCGATGGGCCTGCCGAAAGGCAGGGGTCGCTCCCGTTTTTCTCCTGACCCCCGTACCCGACCCCGTGTATGGATCGTACGTGTTCGGTTTTGTCAATAGAATCAATGGTTTGGAGAGGAAAAGGTGTGACTGGGGGTGTGACACCAGGTGTGACGCCCCCTGTGATCCGTCACGCTTGATGCTGTTACACCGGAAAGCGACCCCATCGTCTTCGGCTCAGGTGTGATCGGACTGGTGCTCCTGGTGTGATCAGGCGCCGGGTCTGATCACACCTCCGGCCGCCGTTCTCCCTCTCGATCTGCCCGTCCGTGTCCACCTTGCCGACCTCCTTGCTCTCCCGTTCGTTCGCCTCGCTGTTCGTCGCCTCGGTTACTCCGTTGAGCGCCGTGGCCCTTCGATCTCTCGTCCTGGTGCGCTGGCCCGGTTCCGGCTGGCGAGTGTCAGTCTCTCCTACGTGTGACCCGTCGTGGCGGTGGCCGTGCTGGTCCGGTTCTCAGCGGCTCGTTCCGGTCGTCGTGACGGCCGGAAGCTGTGCTTCCGGCGACAACTGCCCATCCCATCCCGGCGGGTGGCGGGTCACCCGAAGGGCCGGAACGCAGTGAAGGAGACGCGCTTGCGCGGCTTGACGCGCCACCCGCCGGGATGGTTTCACCTGCGCCGACAGCCTCGCACCGCGCCGCGTGCCGCTCCGACGCCATGCTACCATCCGGCCACGGTGTTCGAGCGCAGACGGCGGCGAATGGCTGGCTCGGGCGGCCGCGGTCGCCGCCGCCAGCGGCGGCGTTGGGGGGCCAATGGGTAACGGGGCGGGCCGGCGGTTGGCTGCGGCTGTGACCGCCGTGTTCGCCTGGATGCTCCTCGCGTCCGGTTCGGTCGCCGGGCAGGACTACTTCCCGGATTCGAGGTCGCGGCGCAGGCCGATGTCGTCCAAGTGACGGGCAACATCCTCGCCCGCCCGGACGACGATGGATGCGCGTTCGGCGCGGAAGTCCTCACGGCGGAGGCCGAGAGCGCCCAGCGCCGGCATGGGTTCAACGCCGTCGTCCTCCGGCCGCCGGTCGTGGTCGACAGTGTGACTCTTGACGTGTCGGCGCTCGTCCGTCCGGTTCTGGACGCGGACGCCTGCGCGGTCGACACGCGGGTCCAGCTCGTCATCGGCGGCGACGGCGTTCTGCTCGCCGCGGAGCACTTCAACCTGTTGACGTGGACGGCGACCGGCCTGCTGCGCCGGGTGTCGGAGTCGGTGAGTCGGGACATCGGCACAATCCCCGGCGAGCTGAGGAGCGTGGAGGGATGGTGGACGCTGACCGCGGCGGGCCTGCGTTCCTGCCCGGCTTGCGGGCCGCTACGAGGGCGATGGCCGCCCCGCCGCGGATCCGGTCTGGACTGCCAGCCGGACTGCCAGCCGTTTCTGGTGGAGAGAGCCCGTTTCTGACGGTTTCTGCCGTGTTCTGCTCACCGGTTCACCCAATGAGTACGGGATCCATTTGGATTTCGGCGGATCCGTATACGGACTCCCAGTCCTTGCCGCCGAGCCAGGTCGGGCAGGTCAGCATCTCCTGGCCCTCCGCGCTGAAGATGAGCTCGGGGTTCTCCGTCACCGCGCCCGTCGCGCCGTCGATGTCGCTGATCACGTTCTGCGTCACGGTGGGCCGCGCCCACAGGAACTCGCCGGTCGCGCGGTCCAGCGTGTAGACGACGCCCGTCTTGCCGGGGATGCCGGTCAGCACCTGCCGCACCTCGCCGGGCTCGAGCCGCGGGTTGATCCAGCTCACCGCCGCGGGGTCCGGCGCAACCGCCGTGTCGACGAGCAGGCGCTCGAAGGGATGGTCGAGGTCCCAGTGGTCGTTCAGGTGCTGTTGCTCTCCCAGTACCTGTAACTTATTCATAATACGCTACTTAATCGGCATCCGTCGATCACGATTCCCTTGTTCCATCCCTCTTTTGAAGCCGGAATCCAATGGACTGCCGAGACCGTGCGTGGATTGCGTGGATTGTAAGCGTTCGGCCATCCCGGTATCCGGGCGTTCACGGCGGTCGGGCAAGCATCGTCGAACAGCGAGCCGATCCGGTCCGGGCGCCCTCCCTGCGCAGGGACATCGACCGGTGCTGGCCGTCGACCACGCCAGCGTCCGGTGGGCCCGGCCCCATGTCCATACCGGTTTCACCGAACGCTTACGCGTGGATGCGTGGACGGCGTGGACGCGTGGACGGCGTGGACCACTATCCGTTTCCGGCCTCGCGTATCGCGTCCATGCTCCAGATCCGCCGCCCGAGTTCCTGGTAAAGCTCCTCGCGGGCCTCGATGTTCGCCATCTTGAAGTCGTCGGAGGGCTTGAACGGGAGACCGGACTCCCGGGCGAACTCCCGGAAACCGGGAATGTCGGCCGGCTGCGTCACCAAGCTCCGCGCCAGCAGGTTCCTCGGAGACTCCTCGTAGGGACATGACGTTTTCTCGGCGTATGCGGCGCGCTTTTCGATGAACGACCTGTCGCTCAACCATCTGTTGACCGTGCTCGGCAGTAGGATCAACGCTCCCATCCGGTTCCTGTTGCGGTCGAATTCCTTCTCCTGCGGAAACTCGTCCCTGAACCGCTCGTAGTGATTCGCCCAAATGTGCTCCAGGTCGTAGCCTGCCCCGCCGGGCTGCACCAGTGTCTCGTACCGGGACGGAAGGCCGGACTTCACTTCGACGTACTCGGTCATGCGAGCGAGCAGCCGATGCGTAGGACGGCGGACTCCTGACCAGCCACTGGCTCCTGGCGGTTCCCCGAAGGGATCTCTGAACCACCATTCCTCGTTCTCGGCGTTCTCGAAGATCCCGATCATCTCGTCGACCGACTTGCGGCGGATCTTCACGATCATGTTCTGCATCGCGTTGTACATGGCGCTGTAGTTGACAAGCCAACCCCTCCAGCACAGCCGCGCGGCCACGACCTCGACGAACGCGGCCACGGTTCGCGTCTTGCGCCGCGTGGTGTCGTGACCATCGTCCGGCACTAGCCCGCATTATTCCTGAGGTTGTCGAATCGGTCACGATCGGGGCGTGATCGTCGGGCGAATGAAGTCGTCGGACATTGCGTGTGGCAGGTGGCAGCGTGGTGAAGCGGTCGTGGCGGGGTGACGGCGCGCACGAGGCACCACGCGCCGACAGCTTCGGCGACAGGGCGCTGGCGAGCAGTGCGGGGTTTGAGGTTGGCGGCGCGGGGGCGCGCTATCCGGCGCGCGCCCCGAGCGCGAGGGCGAGGTGCCGCCAGACGTCACGGTATGGGGTCGCTCGCGGCAGGTGCAGGACGATGCGGCGGACGGAGCGCACGACGTGGACGCTGACCTTGAGCAACCGGTCGCGCAGCCAGGTCACCTGGGTGCGGGCGCAGGCGGTTCGGGCGGCCCTCAGCCGCAGTTCCTGCATGAGCACGTAGGCGGCGGCCGTCAGCAGGACCCGCAGCTGGTTTGCCCAGAACCTGGTGCAGCTCGTGCGGTCGATCTGCAAGCCGTCGAGCAGTTCCTTGATGCGGTTCTCGATGTCGCCGCGCCCGCAGTAGACCTTCTCGTAGATGAAGCGCGGCGTCTGGCGCAGATTGGTCACGACGAAGCGCGGGTTGTCCCGCGGCTCCCGGCCGGTGAGTTGCACAACTTCGGCCTTGATCACCACGCGGCGCTCACGAGCCCACGTGCCCGCGCGATAGCGGGTGTCGCGGTAGAAGTGCGCCGTCTTCTCGCGCAGCATGTTCTCGGTGCGGGCCGCCACCATGACGTGCTCGGCAGCCCGCAACAGCACGGCGTTCTTGGCCATCGCCACGACGTAGTCGAGCCGCGGCTCGGCGTCGAGGAAGTCGAAGACCTCCGGCGTGGCGAAGCCGCCGTCGAGCCGGACGAGAAAGCGTGCCTTGGGAAACGCGGCCCGCAGCAGCGCGAGCAGCCGACACAAAACGCCCAGCGTGCCGTCGGCCGCCTGCGCCGTGCCGGGCCGCAGCACGGCCGCGCACAGATACTGCTCCGCCTCGCGGTCGAAGCTCACGAAGGCCAGCAGTGGCAGGTAGCACCAGCTGTCGTAGTAGCTGTTGAACATGGTCAGCTGCTGCGCACCATGCGTCGGGTCGTCGGTCGGGTCGAGGTCGATCGTGATGCGTCGCACCCGCCCACGCAGCCGGCGGCGATGCCGCTCGATGACCGACGCCGCCAACTCGCGTCCGAGCCGATAGAGCGCGACGCGGCCCGCGCCGTTCTCGAACCGCGAAACCGTCGGCTGCGACGCCAGCCGACCGCCGGCCACCGGGTCGCGCCCGAGCAGCAGCTTGTGAATCGGATCGTCGGCGAGCCGGTCCGAATCGTTGCCGTCCGGATGGCCGCAGGCGATCCCGAACACCCGCTGGCCCACCAGGTCCTCGAGCGTGTGCCGGACCTTCTCCGGCGCCCGGCGGTCAATCAGACACCGGCCGAATGCCTTGACCAACCCGTAGACGCGCTCGGCGGCCTTGAGCAGCACGGCGCCGCCATCCGAGCTCGACTGCTCGCGGTCGAACGTGGCCACGAGCGGCTTGTCGAACAGATCGGGAAACAGAACAGACTGTGCTATCGTGGGGTCCGTCACGCAAGAGCCTCCGTCGTGCCGAAAATGCCTGTGGTTAACAGCGTTTTAGCACACGGAGGCTCTTGTGTCTCTACCTGAGACAGACCCCTCACGAATTTTCCGGGCTAGGCTGGCGAGATACAGATCGTTCCTGTCTCGCAGGCGACTCCGTTCGTTGCGGTACACGGACTCGAGACCCTCGGTCCACGTCCACGCCGCCCGCTGCAGCTCCGCGTACTCACTCGTGTAGAACTCGAAGTCGCGCTCGATGAATCGACAGAAGTCGTCGCTGGTGCGCAGCTTCAGGCGTCCGGCGGCGTTGTTCCCGACCCAACGATGGAAGTCCGAACCTATCCGATCTCGGTCTGATTCGTCCCTGGCCGTGTGCTCGTTCGGCAACTCCATGTACTGGCTGCGCAGCCAAGTCTTGACGGCATCGGCGTCCGCTTGCTCGTATCCGAGTTCCGACCGCAGCCGGGCGACCTGCTTCTTCCATCGCTCGTTCATCGCATGGCGGATCGATCCGGGCTCGATGTTCGACAGCAGGTAGCTCTTCAGCAACTCTACCGGCGTCAACAGCAGACCACGATCGTTCAGGGTCTCGAAAATCGCGTACGCATCCGCGTCGGACGGTGCCGTGACTTCGATGAAGTAGACGTTCTCGATCAACCAGTCGATGAACGACTCCAACGACACGGAAACACTTCCATCGGCGCGCGGCGTCGATTCATTGAGCACCTCGTTCAGCTTCTCGTCGATCAATTCGTAGTTCTTGACGATACGAGTCACCGTCGAATCCGACTTCCCGCCGTCGTCGAAGCTCCCTTCCTTGAACAGCGCCTCCATGCACTCTGTCCGATCTTCTACATCGAGGTTCAAGGACGTCCTCCCCGCGTGGTACGAGTAGATGAGCTGCGAGAGGGCCGTACGCTGGGGGCCGTCGTGCAACCGCCGGTACAGGGCGATCAGAAACAGCGTGACCGTCGTGAGACGCTGCTGGCCGTCCGCGATGAACCGCCTTCCCGCAGACTCGCTGACCACGATGGATCCCAGAAAGTACCGGTCATGATCGGCCACGTCTCGCGACTTGCCATGGCGCTCCTGACTCGTCCGAAAGGTGCCCGTGAGGTCGTCCAGCGCCTCGGCAACCTGCTTCTCTCCCCACCGATACTCCCGCTGGAAGTAGTCGATGCCGAACCTCGTGTTCTGCAGCAGGCCGCGGATGTTCTTCGCCTGACCGCGGATTTCCTTCATTCCTCGCCTCCACCCGGTCGACCAGTCCGAGAGTCAGGGCTTGGCCTGCTCGCGATGTGCCGAGCGTCTGACGGTCGATCATAGCGCCGAACGGCAGCGGTGTCGGACCCGGCGGATCGCTCGACGCACTGCGCCTCGCCCGGTCGGATCCGCAACGGCGGACTTCGGCTCGTCGCGCAGCTCGCAGAGCACGGTGCGGAGGTTCGTAGCGGCTGGGCGCCCGCCGGTCAGGGCGTGAGGATGCGCGGCGCGGCCGGGCGTGTCGTCAGCGGCGCCGACACGCGACCGTCTCCCTTCCTCGGAGAGGATAAATGCGGGAGGGAGCGACTCGCCCCGGCAGGTGTAACGAAGGCATACCTGCCGGGGCCACGAAACGCCAGTTCCGTGGGGGACTCCCCACGGTTTGTCAAGCTTGGATGTTTCCCCTCAGTGGTCCCTGCCGACCTCATGCATCCAGCCGTCGGGGGTGGTGCTCGACGCCAGCCACCACGCTGGCGGCCACCGACGGCATCGTCGGACAACTCAGCGTTCCGCACGTGCTCACCGCCGTCAAGGCGCTCGCTACGCTCGCCCCCGCTGCGCGGGGCTTCGGCCTTGACCCCGGTTCCGCGCGTGCTCCACAACGGGCAATTGTCCGACGATGCCGCACTCCACTTCCCTCTACGAGGACGATTCTCCGGTCGGTGCTCCGAGCGCTGGACGCCCCCATTGCGCCGCGCCGGAACGTGATCCGACCCAGCGACTCGAATCACAACCCCAGTCACACCATGGCCCGCCCCGCCGCCGCATCGAAGCGCCGGCCCCGTTGGACCGATCGCGCTCCCAGCAAGAGCCGCGAGACCATAATGCGCCGCGAGTTGTGCCCGGAGCGACCCTACGAAAACCTGCGGTTTTCTGGCGCAATGGGTGTTCCTCCGTCACACCCACCGCGCGGGTCGCTCCCGGCTGGATTCCTCCGTCCCGGAAGGGGGGAAGAGCCCGCCGTCGGCGGCCTCCTGTCGGCTTCGCCGCTCCGACAACACGTCCCGCGTTCACGCCGCGCGAACGCGCGGCGCGGCGATCATCGACGGCATCGTCGGCCAACGCATCCTCCGCGCGTCTTCGCCTTCGTCAAGGCTGCGTCGCTGCCGCTCCGCCCCCCGCGGCGCGGGGGCTTCGGCCTGGACGCCGGCTCCGCGCGCGCTCCGCAACGGGCAATTGTCCGACGATGCCAGACCTCGACCCTGCCACACACCGACGGTGACGACGCGGGTCCGGTTCGCCGCGACAGCGGAGCGGCGCAGCTCGTTCGTGTCGAGAAGGCGGGGCAGCCTTCCGGCTGGCCCGCAAGAGCGAATCCGCACGGTCGGTCGCGGCAGTCACCCGGAAGGGCCGGAGCGAAGCGCAGGACCTGCGGAGCAGGTTGACGGCCGCGGCCGACCGTGCGCTGCCGGACGCCGGGGACCGCCCGGCGCTCATCAGCCCGCCGACCGAGCCGCCCGGCGAGGGCCGCATCCGATGGCGGTCTGAACCGGCGCGGCGGACGCGCCGTCTGTCCGTCCGGGGGTCGAGGGGGCGGCGCCCCCCGCCAGCCCAATGTCGGACATTGGGTATGCTGGCTCATGACAACTATCGGTGTCATGAGCCAGCCTTTGTTCCGCTCTGATCGTGCCGCCCGTCTCCTCGCCTCCGCCGTCTCCCCTCGTCGTCGCTCTCCGGGATCTCCTCGCGCTCGCTGTCCTGCTCGATGCCATTCCCCCTCTCTCCGGGCGCCTGATGTCCGTGCTCCCGTTCCCGCCCGACCCGTCTCGGGCGTCGGCGTGGACGGTCGGGGAGGGAGGATCGGATCGGATCGGGTCAGCGGGGGGCAGGGTGCTGCGGTAGGATCCATGATCTGGAGGAGGAAGGCACGTGGCCAAGCCGTTGAAGATCCTGGTTCACGCCGCTGCCATCATCGGTCTGTATCTCGCATTCTCATTCGTAATGTTCCTGGGACTCCAGGTCAGTCCCGTCTACGGCAACGTCGGGCTCGTGGCGATTGCCGCTCTGGTCGCGCTCTACGTCTACATCGGCTTCATCAGGAAGTAGCCGAGGCTGTGTCCGCTCGACTCGCTGGCGATGACCGGCGCCGGGCTGGGCTCCGACGTCCGACCTCCGTCGTCTCAGTGCCGCGTCCCTCGTCGGCGCGGCCGTCCAGATACACGGCCCAGTCGTCCATCAACCGCCGCCGACGCTCGAACAGGTCCGACCGCGCGTAGGCCGCTTCGACCTTGTTGCCGACGACGTGGGCCAGCGCCGCCTCGATGACCTCGCGACGGTGCTCCGTCTCCTCCGCCGCCCAGTCCCGGAAGGACGACCGGAAGCCATGCGGAACGGCCGGGATCCGCTGACGCTCCAGCAGCCGCCGTAGCACCTTCTCTTCCAGCGGCTCGCCGTGGTTGCCGGTGAACACGAGCGGCCCGCCGCCGTCGCCGAGCGCCCGCGCCGCATCGACGACCTCCGCGGCGCGGCGGCACAGCGGGACGCGGTGTTCGCGGTTCGCCTTCATCCGCGCCGCCGGGATGGTCCACACGTGCGCCGTCGTGTCCATCTCGGTCCACCGCGCCCAACGGACCTCGCCCCATCGAGCGGCCGTCAACACCAGGAACTCGAACGCCAGCCTGACCGCCTCGGCCGCGTCCGACGCCCGGACCGCCGCGACCGCCGCCGCCACGTCCCGGTGCGGCAGCGCCCGCATGTGTCGCACGACCTCGTTCTGCTTGCCGAGCACCGGCAGCACGCGGGCGCACGGGTTGTCCGATCGGAGGTTCATCGCGATGGCCCACTCCATCACCGCGCCGATGCGCTGGCGCACGTTCCGGGCGGTCTGGACCTTCACGTGCCAGATCGGCGTGAGGATGTCCAGCACGTCGGCGCTCGTCACCTCGGAGACGGGCCGGCTGCCGATGCGCGGGAAGGCGTGGAGTTCGAGGCTGTTCAGCCAGGTCCGGGCGTGGACGGGGCTGCGCCAGCCGGCCCGCTTCTGCTCGACGACACCGGCCGCGGCGTCGGCGAAGGTCGGCATGCCGTCGGCGCGACGCTTCTCGGCGAGCGGATCGCCGCCCTCGCGGGCGAGCTTGCGGTTCGACAGTGCCCGCTCCCGCGCCTCGGCCAGTGATACCAGGGCGGTGCTGCCGAGTCCGAGTTCGCGTTTCCGGCCTCGGATGACGAGCCGCTGGACCCAGCTGCGGGTGCCGGTGGGCTGGACGACGAGGTAGAGCCCCTGTCCATCGCAGTGGCGGCCGGGCGGGGCGGAACGGATGAAGGCGGCCGACAGCGCCTTGTCGGGGTGCCGGCCTCGGGGCTTGGTTCTGCGGGGTCTGTCCGCCGGGGTATATCCGCTTTCCATTCCCCATATCATACACGGGATTCTAGCGGATCTCGCGAGACCTCCTGACCCGCTTAGGCAGGCTAAACGAATCATAAACGATTACCGGTCAGCTATTTATGGGATTCTCCGCACGATGACGGACCGCCTCGGACCCCGGCCGTCCGTTAAGGTGCTGGTAGTGCCAGACGATCTCGCCGGTGTCCCCGTCCAGCGCGAGCGTCGAGTTGTGGTACAGGTGGGTCAGGTCGGTCCCGCCGAGCATGAACTTCGGCGCGGGCGAGGTCACCGAGGTGCCGACGTAGACGAGGTCGAGCTCGGGATCGTAGGCGGGCGCGATCCACGAGCCGACATGGCCGCGCTGCTCGTACGGCACGTCGCCCCAGGTCTCGTAGCCGGGCTCGCCGGGACGCGGAATCAGTTGGGTGCGCCACAGCTCGTGTCCGGTCAGCGGATCGTGCGCCGTGATGACGCAGGCCTCCGGG
This sequence comes from Vicinamibacterales bacterium, assembly GCA_965214845.1. Taxonomy (GTDB): domain Bacteria; phylum Acidobacteriota; class Vicinamibacteria; order Vicinamibacterales; family UBA8438; genus JAAXGX01. Next base: position 6,715,183 of record CBDCCO010000007.1, on the reverse strand, counting down.
CCGCCGGCCGGCATGCAGCCGCGGCCGGAGACCACCCGGCCGCCCGCGATGATCGGACCCGACGTCTGGTGGGCCGGGTTCACCTGGTAGTCGAGGATCTGCGTCTCCCAGACCCGGCGTCCGCTGACGGCGTCCAGCGCGAAGATGTAGTCGTCCGTGCTCGTGTTGATGATCAGCCGGTCGTAGATGGCGATGTTGCGGTTCGTCGTCGTGCCGATCGTGACGTACTCCGCGAGGTCGTCCGGCTGCGGGCGGCGATGCTCCCACAGCAGATCGCCGCTGGCGGCGTCGATGGCCTGGATGACGTCGCGCGGGTTCGGCATGTACATGACGCCGTCGTAGACCAGGGGCGTTCCCTCCTGGCTGCCCTGCGTCAGGGCGCGGGACCACACCAGCCGCAGGTCCGACACGTTCTCGCGGTTCACCTGATCGAGGGGGCTGTAGCCCCAGCCGTTGGTCGTCCGGCGCCAGCTCAGCCAGTCGCCCGGGGCCGGCTCCTCCAGCATCGCGTCCGTGACCGGGACGAAGTCGTCGCCGGACTGCGCAACGGCGGGCGCCGGGAAGTGCAGCGACAACGCGACCACGACGAGCCACCTGCTGGCAGACATGCGTCCCCCTCTCCCGGGCTGGAACACGGAAAACTGCGTCAGTATACGTCCGAACGGGGCGTTTGCAGCCGGCGAGCCGCCGCGGCCGCAGGCGTCAATCCGGACGGCGGCCGGCAGAACCGGCGGAATTGGAGGCGCCGCCCGGATTTGAACCGGGGATGGAGGTTTTGCAGACCTCTGCCTTACCACTTGGCGACGGCGCCGTTGGGAGAAAGTCCGCGGCGGGAAGAAAGAATGGAGCGGGAAACGGGATTCGAACCCGCGACTTCGACCTTGGCAAGGTCGCACTCTACCACTGAGTTATTCCCGCTCGTTCCGCAGCCCGCGCCCAAGCCGGGGCGCGCACTGCCCGCCGACTGACAGCGTACCATGCGGCCGGCATCGCATCAAGCCGGGCGGGTCCTCCACAGATGGGGCTGCGCCCCAAGCCCCCGGCGTCCGCTTGCGGGGGCCCCACTGCCCCGCGCCGCTCTCGCCGAGGCGCGCCGTGCGCGGCCTCCTCCGGATGGGGCTGCGCCCCAAGCCCCCGGCGTCCGCTTGCGGGGGCCCCTGCGCCCCGCGCCGCTCCCGCCGAGGCGCGCCGTGCGCGCCTTGGGGCGTCAACCGTCGGTCGCGGGGAAGGCGTTGGTGACGACCTCGACGCGCGGGCGCCGCTCCCCCACGTCGACCGCCACGACATCGAAGCGGCAGGGAACGCCCGCGGTCCGGCTGCGGGCCAGATAGTCGAGGGCCATGCGCGTCAACTTGCGCTGCTTCAGGCGCGTGACCGCCGCCAGCGGCCCGCCGAAGCGCTGGTGCGAGCGGGCCTTGACCTCGACGAACACGAGCACGCCGGCGTCCATCGCGACGATGTCGATTTCGCCGTGGCGCGTGCGGTAGCCGCGGGCGAGGATGGCGTACCCCCGGCGGAGCAACTCGCGGCAGGCCAGCTCCTCGCCCTGCGCCCCGAGCTCCGACTGGTGCTGGGTCGGCACCCGGCAGGGAAATGCAAGAACGAGGCCCGCCCGGGGCTACCCGCGCTTCCAGCGGGTGCCCGCGGGGCCGTCCTCCAGCACGACGCCGCGCGCCTCGAGGTCGGCCCGGATGCGGTCGGCGACCGCGAAGTCCCTGCGGCGCCGGGCGGCCTGCCGTTCGGCGACCAGCCGCTCGATCTCCTCCACGGGCACCGGCGGCGCAGCCTCCTCGGCGCGCCGCAGGCTGATGACGCCGAGCGCCCGATCGCAGTAATCGAACGCCTCGCGCAGCAGGCGCACGTCATCCTTTCCAATCTCGCGGGCGTCGATGGCGGCGTTCACGTCGCGCACGAGCTCGAACACCACCCCCAGCGCGCCCGGCGTGTTGAGATCGGCGCGCAGCATGTCGGCGAACGCGGTCCGGGCGGCCGCGGCGCGCGCCTCGAGCGCCGGATGCGCGCCGTCCTCCGTCACCGTGTCGAGGCGCGCCAGGCAGTCCGTCAACCGCGTCAGCGCTTCCTCGGCTTGCGCCAGGCTGCCCCAGGTGAACCGCAACTGCTTGCGGTAGTGCGTCGACAGCAGGACGTAGCGCAGCGCCGACGCGCGATGCCCGCGCTGCAGGATGTCGCGGACCGTGAGGACGTTGCCCTCGGACTTCGACATCTTGCCGCCCTGATCGATCAGGAGATGCTCGACGTGCACCCAGAAGCGCGCGAACTGCTTGCCCGACGCCCCCTCCGACTGCGCCACCTCGTTCTCGTGGTGCGGGAAGATCAGATCGACCCCGCCGGCGTGGATGTCGATGGGCGGCTCGCCGAGCAGCCGCAACGCCATGGCCGAGCACTCGATGTGCCACCCCGGCCGCCCCGGCCCGATGCCGAAGTCCCAGGTCGGCTCGTCGGGCCCGGTCGCCTTCCACAGCACGAAGTCGCGGGCGTCCTGCTTGGCGTACTGATCGGCGTCGATCCGGACGCCGGGCTTGATCCCGTCGTGGTCCAGGCGTGCCAGGCGGCCGTACCCGGGCAGCGTCGCGATGGCGAAGTAGACCGAGCCGTCGCTGCGGTAGGCATGTCCGCGGGCTTCGAGCGCCTTGACCATGGCGACCATGGCGCGGAGATTGTCTTCGTCGGTCGCCCGCGGGTACTCCTCGACCGGCTCGATGCCCAGGGCGCCCGCGTCCTCGCGGAACGCCGCGATGTAGCGGTCGGTGTACTCGCGCAGCGAGACCCCCGCCGCCCGCGAGGCGCGGATGGTCTTGTCGTCGACGTCGGTGAAGTTCACCACCTGGCGGACGTCGTAGCCGGCGACATGCCGCAACGTCCGCCGCAGCACGTCGAGGGCGACGAAGGTGCGGAAGTTGCCGATATGGCCCCGCGCGTAGACGGTCAGCCCGCAGGCGTACATGCGCACGGTGCCGCCGCGGGCGGGCGCGAACGTGTCCTGACTCCGGGTCAGCGTGTTGTAGAGCAGCACGGTCTCTGGCGCCTCTAGCGGGAGCGGTCCGGCAGGGGCCTGGTCAACGTGCAGCACTCGGCGCCGGACTGCCCGGCCCGGGGAGCCTGATCGCTGCAGAGGTAGCGAACGCGGATCTCCAGATCCCGCTCGCTGGTCGCGAAGCTCAGGCTCAGGCCCGCGTGCGCCGGCGGCCCGCTCTCGCCGAATGCACCGGCCGCGGCCTCGGCGACCGTCTCGGCCAGCGTTCTCGCCTCGACGCGCGGGTAGCCGACGTAGCTGGCCATGCGCTCGCACATGACCTCCAGCAGGGGTCGAAACCGCCGGTCGCAGGGAACCGTCAACTCGAGTCGCAGCGGTCCGACGCCTGCCGGCTGACCGTCAACCATGATTCAGAGCGACATGCGGCCGAAGAGGGCCCGCGCCTCCTCGCAGTCCGCGACGATCTGACGCTGCAGGGCACGCGCATCGGGAAACGCCCGTTCCCCCCGCAGGCGGCGAACGAACGCGAGGCGCACCCGGCGGCCGTACAGGTCCTCATCGTAGTCGAACAGGTGCGCTTCCACGATGCGCTCCCCGTTCATTTCGAAGGTGGGCCGGAGCCCGACGTTGGTCACCGCCGGATGGATCACCCGCTCGACGGTGACGGCCGCCGCGTACACGCCGTCCGGCGGCAGGATCTCGTTCTCGGTCCGGAGGTTGGCCGTGGGAAACCCCTGCCCGCGCCCGCGCCCGGCCCCCGGCACCACCTCGCCGTCGATGAAGTAGTGGTGGCCGAGCAGCGCCCCGGCCTCGTCGACGTCCCCTTCGTCGACCAGGCGCCGGATGCGCGTGCTGCTGACCACGAACTCCTTGTAGCGCACGGGGGCGACCTTCTCGACGCGAAAACCGAAGCGCGCCCCGAACGATCGCAGCAGCGAGAAGTTCCCGCTCCGGTCGTGGCCGAACAGGAAGTTGTCGCCCACCCACACCTCGGCGACGCGCAGCCAGTCCACCAGCACGTTGCGCACGAACGTCTCGGGCTCCCAGCGCGACAGCTCGGACGTGAACCGCACGATCGCGGCCCCGTCCATCCCCGCCTGCGCGAGACAGTCGAGCTTCTGGCCGAGCGTCATCAGCAGCGCGGGCGCCCGCTCCGGCCGCACGACCCGGGGCGGATGCGGATCGAAGGTCAGGACCGCCGCCGTCGCCGCCAGCTCCTGGGCGCGCCGCCGCACCCGCTCGACGATCTTCGCATGCCCCCGGTGCAGCCCGTCGAAGTTGCCCAGGGCCAGCACGGTCTGCGTCCACTGCGGCGGGAGGGCGTCGCCAGGATAGTGAATGATGTCCACGATCGACCTGGGAATCATAGTCCGATCGACCCGAGGCTGGCGGCGGCGGCGCGGCAGGTTGCCTCGCTCGTGCGCTCGTCCGCGTCCAGCACGAGGCCGTCGTGAGCGAGGCGCATCCCCGCCGGCAGGCGCTCGCACGTGGCGGCGTGCCCGAGGTCGTGCGCCATGTGCGTGAACCAGGTGCGGCGCGCCCCGATGCGCCGCGCCGCCTCGACCGCCCCCTCCACGTTGAAGTGGGTCTTGTGCGGCCGGCGGCGCAGGGCGTCGAGGACCAGCACGTCGAGGCCGCGCAGCAGGGGCCACGAGACGGCCGGAATCTCGCTGCAGTCGGTCAGGTAGGCAAACGTCCCGACGCGGTAGCCGAGCACGGGGCGCCGCCCGTGCCGCAGCGGGATCGGCACGAACGTCCGGCCGGCGGCGGAGAACGGCCCCGCCAGCTCCCACAGGGCGAGCTGGGGCAGCCCGCCGCCGCGCGGCGTGGCCGGGTCGAAGACGTACGCGAACATCCTGCGCACGTCGGCCAGCGTGCGGGCATCCCCGAAGCATGGAATCGCGCCGCCCTGCCGGAAGTTGTAGATGCGCACGTCGTCGAGGCCGAGCACGTGGTCCGCGTGGCTGTGGGTCAACAGGATCATGTCGACCCGGTCGATACCGAAGCGCAGGGCCTGCGCCCGCAGATCGGGCGACGCGTCGACCAGGACGGACAACCCGTCGTCGAGCCGCAGGTGCACCGACGGCCGCCACCGCCGGTCGCGCGCGTCGACCGACGTGCACGTATCGCAGTCACACCCGATGACCGGAACGCCGGTCGATGTCCCGGTCCCCAGGAATGTCACGCGCACGAGTCAGGATTCAGCGCCCTTGCTGGCGTCGAGGTAGCGCTGCTGCAGCTCGTGGAGCACTTGGCGGATGAACCGCTCCTCTTCCGCGGTCAGGTTCCCGCGGGTCTTGTCCCTGAGCAGCGCGAGCAACTCGATGGCGCGGCCGGCCGCATCGAGATTCGGAGGCGGCTTGGCGCCGGACCGCGGATCCGCGATGTCGCCGAAATGCACGGCGGCGGTCGTGGCGAGCGACACCACGAGCGCGTTGAACGACACCGGGGCAGACACGGCCAAGCCGCATGCTAGCATACCAGCCACCATGCCCGAGCCGGCCGGCCCGCCCAGCGGCGCGAAGTTCGAGCGGCTGGTCGACATCATGCGCACGCTGCGGGCTCCGGGCGGCTGCCCCTGGGACCGGGAGCAGACCCTGGCGTCGCTGCGTCCGTTCGTGCTCGAGGAAGCCTACGAGGTGCTCGACGCGATAGACCGGGCGGATGCCGCGGCGTTGTGCGACGAGCTGGGCGACCTGATCTTCGAGGCGATCTTCCTGGCGCAGCTATGCGCCGAGGAGGGCAAGTTCACCATCGCCGACGCGCTCGACGCGGCCGCGGCGAAGCTCGTCCGCCGGCATCCCCACGTGTTCGGCGACGGCGACGGCGACACGGCGGGCGCGGGCGCGGACGGGCTGACCGCGGCCGACGTGAAGCGCCGCTGGGAGGAGATCAAGGCCGGCGAGCGCGAGGCCGCCGGGCAGGCGCCCAGCCTCCTCGGCAGCGTCCCGCCCACCCTGCCGGCGCTGCTGCGCGCCTATCGCATCGGCAAGCGTGCGGCTACGGTCGGCTTCGACTGGACGCGGCCGGACGACGTGCTCCGCAAGGTGCGCGAGGAGCTGTCCGAGGTGGAGGCCGCCGTCGGGCAGGGTGCCCCGGACGCCGTCGAGGACGAGATCGGCGATCTGCTGTTCGCCGTCGCCAACCTCGCGCGCCACCTGGGCATCGAGCCCGAAGGCGCGCTGAGCCGGGCGACCCGCAAGTTCTCGGACCGGTTCGCCGCGCTCGAGCAGAGCTTCCAGGCCCGCGGCCGGGCCCTGCGGGACGTCCCGGCCGACGAAATGGATCGGACCTGGACCGCCATAAAGCACGCGGAGCCCTGACGATCGCGCCGGCCGTCGGCCGAGCCGCTCCTCAGCCCGCCGGGCCGCCCGCGGCCCGGACGCGGATGTCCTCGCCGTCGGAGCAGACCTCGATGGCCCCGGCCCGCCCCGTCCGGCGGATGACAGCGCCCGCCTCCTCGTAGCGCCGCACGACGTCGGGCGCGGGATGGCCGAAGCGGTTCTCCCGGCCGGCGCTGACGATGGCCAGCGTCGGGTCGAGCGCGGCGAGGAACGCCGCCGAGCTTGAGGTGCGGCTCCCGTGGTGGGGCGCCTTCAGCACGCGTCGCGCGGCCGGCGGCAGGACCCCGGCCAGCCCCGACTCGACCTCGGCGCCGATGTCGCCGGGCAATACGAACGAGACGTCGCCATGCCGGATCTCGATCACGAGCGAGTCGTCGTTGCGCACGCGCTGCCGCTCCCAGTCCGGGGCCGGCGGGTGCCAGACGGTGAGCTGCGCGTCGCCGATCCGCAGCGTCTCGCCGGCCTGCAGCGTGCGCCAGGCCGCGCCGCCGTCGAGCGCGAGCGCCTGCAGCCGGCGCAGCCGCCCGGATGCCGGCACCGGCACGCCTTCCCAGACCTCCCGCGGCCGGAAGTCGCGCAGCACGGCCTCGGCGCCGCCCACGTGGTCGGGGTCCCCGTGCGTCAACGCCAGGTAGTCGAGCCTGCGCACGCCCGCCCGCCACAACGCCGGCGCGATGACGCGCTCGCCCACCGCGGAGGCGCCCCACGGCACGCCCGCGGCGTCCACCAGCAACGACTCGCCGGTCGTGAACTGCACGAGCGTCGAGTCGGCCTGGTCGACGTCGAGGAACAGCGCGCGGACCCACGACTCGCCCGGGCAGGCGCGCCCGCCGGCGCCCGAGACGACCCCGACGGCCAGCGCCACGCCGGTGGCCGCGGCAAGCCCCGCGCCCGCCGCGCGCAGCGCCGGCCAGCGACCGGCCGCCAGCGCGAGCGCCCAGCCGCCGTAGTAGCCGATCGTCAGTAGCGGTCCCGGCGGCGGCACCCGCCGCGCGAGCTGCGGGAGCAGGTCCACCAGGTGCGCCGACGCGACGATGCCGCTCGTGGCCAGATGCGCGATCTGGCCGCATATGGACGCCGCGGCGGCGGACACCCCGGACGCCGCGACCGCCAGCAGGCCGGCCATCTGCGTGACCGTCATCAACGGAATGGCGACGAAGTTGAGGAGCAGCCCGGCCGCGGTGACGCGCGAGAACGCCGAGGCGGCGACCGGCAGCAGCGCGAGCTCCGCGCAGACGCTGGCCGCCAGCAGCCCCGCGGGCGCCAGCAGCGCGCGCCGCGCCCATCCCTCGCGCGGGAGCCGCAGGAGGCCGAGCGCGCGCGGCACGCCGACGAGGATGCCCAGCGTGGCGCCGAACGTGAGGAGGAACCCCGTCTCGGTCAGCGCCAGCGGCGCCGCCGCCACCAGGCACATGGCCGACAGCGCCAGGGTGTTGAGCGACGACGTGCGCTGATCGGCGGCGCGCGCCGCGAGGAACATGGACGCCACGAACGTCGCGCGGGCGACGGACGCCTCCGCGCCGACGATCTGCCAGTACGCCAGCAGGCACGCCAGCGCCCCGACGGCCGCCGCCCGCGGCGGGACGCCGGCCAGGCGCAGCACGCCGAGGAGCACGCTGGTCAGAATGGCGATGTTGCCGCCCGAGATGGCGATGACGTGGAACGTGCCGGCCGCCTGCAGCCGCTGCCGCGTCTCGTTGTCGAGGCCGGCCCGGTCGCCGATCAGGATCGCCGTCACGATGCCGGCGGACCGCCGGTCGTGCCGCCCCACCGCCGCGTCGATGGCGCGGCGCACGAACGCCCGCGCCGCCGCGGACGCCTCCTGCCAGGGCGGCCCGGCCTCGACGACCTCCACGAGCAGCGCGCTCTTGACCGAGCCCAGCAGCGCCACGCCGCGCCGCATGAGGACACGCTCCTGGTCGGCCACGCCGGGGTTCAGGAAGCGCGGCGCCCGCCGGAACGCGACCGGCATGCGGACCCGCCGGCCGGCAACCCACTGCTCCACGCGCCCGTCGACGTAGCTGCCGCCGACTGTCACCCGCGCCCCGCCGGACACCGGGCGCTCCCGCCCGCCGTAGCGGACGCGCTCCACGCCGATCAGCAGGCGGGCGCCGAAGTCGGTCGGCGGCGCGTCGCGCACGAGGCGCCCCTGCACGACGACGACGTCGGCGTGGTGACTCCCCCCCTCGCGCCAGGCCGCGTACCAGCTCCGGAGCGTCGGCGCGGCGGCGTCCGCCGCCGCCCGCGCCCCGAGCAGCAGGCCGGCGAGGGCGAAGCCGAGCGCGGCCGCGGGCAGGAACACGCGCCGCGCGTCGAGCACCAGCGCCGCGAGCGCGCCCAGCCAGACGAGCACGCTGGCCGCCAGCGCGAGCCCGGCGGCGAGCGCCGGGAACCGCCCGCCGACGGCGGCGCCTGACAGAAAGGCGAGCGCCGGGACCAGCGCCGGACAGCGCATGCCCCGTCCGATGCAACCCCGCCGCCGCCCGCGCCGCCCCGCGCCGCCCCGCGGGAAACGGCGCCCCGCCGCCAGCGGCCGCGCAGAATCCGCCACCCCCCGCCCGATCAGACATCGCAGACCGCGCAGACAGCGCGCCGCGGAAACTCCTAACCGGGGGCGGCCGTGCGCTTGTGGTGCTCCTGCAGTGGCAGGACGCTCAGCTCTTCGGACCGCAGGGCGCGGATGGCGCTCACGGTGGCGGTCGCGCCGGTCAGCGTCGTGATGCACGGTACGCCGAGCATCATCGCAATCCGCCGCATGGCCAGGTCGTCGAAGAACGACTCGCGCCCGAGCGGCGTGTTGATCACGAGATCGACCTCCCGGTTGAGCAGGCGGTCCCCGACGTGCGGCCGGCCCTCGTTGATCTTGAAGACGACCTCCGCGTCGAGGTCGTGGGCGCGGAGATAGGCGGCGGTGCCGCGCGTGGCCAGCAGCTCGAAACCCAGCTCCGCGAGACCGCGGGCAATCGGAATCACGTTCGGCTTGTCCTCGTCGTTCACGCTGATGAACGCCCGCCCGGCATCCGGCAGGCGCTGGCCGGCGGCGAGCTGGGCCTTGGCGAACGCGGCGCCGAAGCTCGCCGCGCCGCCCATCACCTCGCCGGTCGATTTCATCTCGGGACCGAGAATGGAGTCGACCCCGGGGAATCGCACGAACGGGAAGACGGGGGTCTTGACGAAGACCCCGGCGACGTCGAGGTCGCACACCAGATCGAGATCGGCCAGGCTCTTGCCCACCATGACGCGCGCCGCCACCTTGGCGAGCGGCACGCCGGTGGCCTTCGACAGGTACGGGACGGTCCGCGAGGCGCGCGGGTTGACCTCCAGGATGTAGACGGTGTCGTCCTTGATCGCGAACTGGATGTTGAGCAGCCCGACCACCTTCAGCGCCCGCGCCACCCGCCGCGTGTAGTCGCGGATCACGGACAGGTACCGCTCGGGCACGAGATACGGGGGCACGACGCAGGAGCTGTCGCCCGAATGGATGCCGGCCTCCTCGATGTGCTCCATGATGCCGCCGATGACGACCGCGCCGGTGGCATCGGCCACCGCATCGACATCGAGCTCGAACGCGTCCTCGAGGAACTTGTCGACCAGAATCGGGTGCTCCGGCGACGCGTCCACCGCCTCGGTCATGTAGCGGTCGAGCGCGGCGGGGTCGTAGACGATCGCCATCGCCCGCCCGCCCAGCACGTAGGACGGCCTCACGACCAGCGGATACCCGATGGACTCGGCCACCTCGCGCGCCTCGGCGCGGGACGTGGCGATGCCGCTGCGCGCCTGGGGAATCCCCAGCTCCCACAACAGCCGGGCGAAACGCTTGCGGTCCTCCGCCAGATCGATCGAGTCCGGCGAGGTGCCGATGATGTCGACGCCCGCGGCCTGCAGTCCCAGCGCGAGCTTGAGCGGCGTCTGTCCGCCGAACTGCACGATGCACGCGACGCTGCCGCCGGCGGAGCGCTCGCGGGCGATCACCGCCGAGACGTCCTCGAGCGTCAGCGGCTCGAAGTACAGCCGGTCGACCGTGTCGTAGTCGGTCGAGACCGTCTCGGGGTTGCAGTTGACCATGACGGTCTCGTAGCCCTCGTCGCGCAGCGCGAACGCCGCGTGGCAGCAGCAGTAGTCGAACTCGATGCCCTGCCCGATGCGGTTGGGCCCGCTCCCCAGGATGACGACCTTCGGCCGCGCGTTCGGCTCGGCCTCGCACTCGGCTTCGTACGTGCCGTACAGGTACGGCGTGAACGACTCGAACTCGGCGGCGCAGGTGTCGATTCGCTTGTAGACGGCCCGCAGGTCCTCCTCGTCCCGGCGCGCCGCGACCGCCTGGGGCTCGACCCCGGCCATGCGCCCCAGCTCCTCGTCGCCGACGCCGCTGCGCTTCAGCGCCTGCAGCAGGTCGACGGACATCTCCCGCCAGTCGACCACGCCGGCCGAACGGCGCAGCTCCACCAGCTCCGCGAACTGGGTCAGGAACCAGCGGTCGATGCGGGTCGCCGCGTGCAGCCGCTCGATGGTCCAGCCGCGCTCGAGGGCCTCGAATATGGCCCACATGCGCCGGTCGGTCGGCGACACGAGCTGCTGCTGGAGGCGCCGGGCGTCGTCGTCCTCCGCGGCGGCGCGGCCGCGGCCGAACACCAGCCCCGCGCGTCCCAGCTCGAGCGAACGGATGCCCTTGAGGAAGGCCTCCTTGAACGTGCGTCCGATCGCCATGGCCTCGCCCACCGACTTCATCTGCGTCGTCAGCGTGCGGTCCGCCTGCGGGAACTTCTCGAACGCCCAGCGCGGGATCTTCACGACCACGTAGTCGATCGTCGGCTCGAACGAGGCCGGCGTCAGGCGCGTGATGTCGTTCGGAATCTCCTCGAGGCGGTAGCCGAGGGCCAGCTTCGCGGCGATCTTGGCGATGGGAAAGCCGGTGGCCTTCGACGCCAGCGCCGACGACCGCGACACGCGGGGATTCATCTCGATGGCGACCATCCGGCCGTCGTCGGGATTGACGGCGAACTGGATGTTCGACCCGCCGGTCTCGACGCCGACACGCTGGATGATCCGGCGCGCCGCGTCCCGCATGCGCTGGTATTCCTTGTCGGTCAGCGTCAGCGCCGGCGCGACGGTGACGCTGTCGCCGGTATGGACGCCCATCGGGTCGATGTTCTCGATCGAGCAGACGACCACGAAGTTGTCCGCGGCGTCGCGCATCACCTCGAGCTCGAACTCCTTCCAGCCGATCACGGACTCCTCGACGAGAATCTCGTGGACCGGACTCAGCTCGATGCCGCGGCCCGCCAGCTCGCGGAACTCCTCGATGTTGTAGGCGATGCCGCCTCCCACGCCGCCCAGCGTGAACGAGGGCCGGATGATCACCGGAAAGCCGAACCGCTCGCCGCAGGCCAGCGCCTCGTCGATCGAGCGCGCGTACTCGCTGGCGGGGATCTCGATGCCGATCGACGTCATCGCCTGTCGAAACTGCAGCCGGTCCTCGGCGACCTTGATGGCATCGATCGAGGCCCCGATGAGCCGCACGCCGAACTCGTCGAGCGTGCCGCGCTCCGCGAGCTCGACGGCGAGGTTGAGCGCGGTCTGCCCCCCCACCGTCGGCAGCAGCGCGTCGGGGCGCTCGCGCTCGATGACGGCGCGCGCCATCTCCCAGGTCAGCGGCTCGACGTAGGTCCTGTCCGCCACCTCGGGGTCGGTCATGATCGTGGCGGGGTTGCTGTTGATCAAGACGACCTCGAGCCCTTCGCTCCGCAGCGCCTTGCAGGCCTGCGAGCCCGAGTAGTCGAATTCGCAGGCCTGCCCGATGACGATCGGGCCGGACCCGATGACGAGCACCCGCTTGATGTCGGTTCGAGGCATGATGATCGCTAGCGGGCGCTCCGGCGTTCCATGGCCTCCATGAACTCCGAGAAGAGATAGTCGGCGTCATGGGGGCCCGGCGAAGCCTCCGGGTGGTACTGCACGCAGAAGACCGGCAGGCGCCGGTGGCGCAACCCCTCGATCGTCCGGTCGTAGAGGTTGACGTGGGTCACCTCCACGTCGTCGGGCACCGACTCGCCGTCCACCGCGAAGCCGTGGTTCTGCGAGGTGATCTCGACCCGGCTCGTGGCCAGGTTCTTGACCGGGTGGTTGCCTCCCCGGTGGCCGAACTTCAGCTTGTAGGTCCGCGCGCCGAGCGCCAGGCCGAGCACCTGGTGCCCCAGGCAGATGCCGAACACCGGGAGGTCGGCGTCGATCAGCGTCCGCGCGTTCCGGATGGCGTAGTCGAGCGGCGCGGGATCGCCCGGCCCGTTGCTCAGGAAGACCCCGTCGGGGTCGGACGCCAGCAGCGTCTCGGCCGGGGTGTGCGCCGGGAACACCGTCACGCGGCAGCCGTAGGCCGCGAAGCGCCGCAGGATGTTCCGCTTCATCCCCAGGTCGTAGGCCGCGATCCGGAACGGGCGGCCGCCGCCGCGGGCCGGCGCCAGGCGGAACTCGGCGGGCGACTCGTCCGGCGGCGGCGCCCAGTCGACCGGCTCGGCGCATGTCACGCGGCGGACGAGATCGGCGCCCTCGATCGTCGGCGCGCTGCGCGCCTCGGCCACCAGCGCCTCCGGGTCGACCGCGCCGGTGGCGATGACGCCGCGCATGACGCCGGCGGTGCGCAGCAGCCGCGTCAGCGCGCGCGTATCGACGCCGGTGATCGCGACGATGCCGTGCTCGGCGAGGTAGCTCTGCAGGGTCGTCTCGGCACGCCAGTTGCTCGCGACGGGCGACGCCTCGCGCACGACGAATCCGGCGACCTGCGGCCGATCGGACTCCGTGTCGGCCGCGGCCACCCCGTAGTTGCCGATCTGCGGGCAGGTCATCGTCACGATCTGGCCCGAGTACGACGGGTCGGTCAGCACCTCCTGATACCCGGTCATGTTGGTGTTGAACACCACCTCGCCGCGGCTGGAGCCTTCGGCCCCGGCCGCCGTGCCGCGGTACCAGGTACCGTTCTCGAGCGCCAGAATCGCGTTCATCGTCGGGAAAGAAGATCCAGGGATGCGCCGACCCGTACCTGGGCCGACGCCGGGACGTCGACGGAAGTCTCCCACGGCTGATAGCCGTCCAGCTCGATGCGCACGCCGCGGGTGCCGGCGGCCACGCCGGAGACGACGGTCGGGGTGATCCCGACCTCGCGCCCGTCGATGACGACCCTGGCGCCGGGCGGGCGCGACTCGACCAGGAGGGCGCCCACCACCGGAGCCGGCGGCGGATCGGCCCCGCGCTGCAGCTCGATCTGGATCGACGCGACGGCTGCCGCCGGAGTCAGCGCGAGCTGCGTCGCCTCGGACCGGAACCCCTCGCGACTCACCTCGACGCGGTAGGTATCGAACGGCATGTCGCTGAGCGCCAGCGGCGTCCGGCCGCGGTCGACGCCGTCGACGGTCACCGTCGCCCCGGGCGGCTCGCTGCGGACCAGCAGCCACCCCGCCGCGGACGCAGCGGGGGGCACGAGCGCGGCGGGCGGCGCGGCCTCCGCGGCGGCGGGCGGCGGACCGGCGGCCACGAGCGGCGGCGGCTCGGACGCGGCGGCCAGCGGCGCGGGCGCCGGCGTCTCGGCCAGGGGCGGCGGCGGCGTCCGGGCCGGCTCGGGCGCGAGCGCCCGCGCCGCCGGCGCCGAACCGGTCGCGCCGGCCGCGCGCGGCGGCGGCGCGACGTTCGCCGCGTCGCGTTCCGGACCGCCGGCGGCGCCGGTTTCCGGCGTCACTGGCGCGGGGCCGGCGGCGCGACGGTCCTCCAGCCCCTGGTCGCCGGCCAACTGCAAACCGACCAGGTACGCGGCGACCGCGCCGACGGTCAGCACCGCGCCGATGGCCAGCACCGATCCGGAGGCCCAGGGCCGGTACGGCACATCGTCGCCGGCGGCCGGCGCGGCTTCGCCCGCCCAATCCCGATCGTTCGCCGCGTCCGGATCATCCAGACGGTCGAGCAGGTCGCGCTCGTCGAGGAGGTCCGCCGCGGGCGGCGCCGGCGCCGCGACCCCTTCGCGCACCGCCTCGAGATCATCGAGCTCGGGAGCGGGCTCCGGTTCGGGCTCGGGCGCGATCTCCCGCTCGAGTGCGCCCGCGGCCAGCAGCGAGGGCGCCGGGCTCCGGGGTTCCGGTGCGACGTCGGGCTCCGGTTCGGGCTCCAGCGCCAGCGCCGGCTCGAGTCCCAGGTCGGGCTGCGGCTCGGAGGCCGAATCCGGCTCGGCCTCCCACGTCGCCGCCTCGGGCTCCGCGCCCGCGAGACCCGCGGCAGGCTCTGCGTCGAGGGCCGGCCCGTCGTCCTCGACGGCCCGCTCCGTCTCGCCGGGCAACGGGTCGACGAGGATCTCCGCGGCCGGGGCGGCCTCCCCGACCGCTTCGCGCTCCTCCGGCCGCTCGGCCGGGCCGGCAGGCGCCGGGTCGGCTCCCCCCTCCGGCAGCGGCGGCGCCAGCTCGAAGGCCTCCTCTTCGAAGGGCACGCCCACGGCGGCGTGCAGATCCGCCGCGAAGCGCGCCGCGCTCGCGTAGCGGCCGTCCGGACCGTCGGCCAGGGCCGTCTCGAACACGGCCTGCAGCGACTCGACGTCCTCGACGTCGTCGAGCGCGGCGAGCCGCGCGGCCACCTGCGCCCCCGTGCCGGCGGCCCGCTTGCCCGTCAGCAGCTCGTAGGCGACAGCGGCGAGCGCAAATCGATCGGCAGCCGGGCCCCAGGGGCGGCGCGCGACCATTTCGGGTGCGGCATAGGGGCGGCGGATGGGCCCGCTGACGCCGACCTCCTCGAGCGCCGCCAGCACACCGAAGCCGGTCACGCGGCCGCCGCTGGGCGTGACGAAAATGTCCCGAAGATGCAGCCCGCCGTGCCGCACGCCGCACGCGTGCGCGGCGTCGATCGCACCGGCGAGCCGGTCGATAAGGGACAGCGCCCTCTCCAGCGCGGCCGGCTCGTAGTCGCGCATGACGGCATCGAGCGACTCGCCGGTGACGTACTCCTGCGCGAGATACAGCACGCCGTCGTCGACGCCGACGGCGGTCGCGGACACCGCCGCCGGGTGGAACGAGCCCGCGGCGACCAGCGCACCGAAGCGTTCGGTCAACGTCTCGGCCTGCTCGGGCGTGATGTCGATGTGGAACGCCTTGACGGCGAACGGGCGATCGTGAGGCGGATTGTAGGCCCGAAACACCGGTCCCAGGACGCCGGCCCCGATCTGGTGCATCACACGGAAGGGGCCGAATGCACCGGGAGTGCTTCGTGCGTCCGTGTCGTCGGTTGTCAGCGGCGGAACTCCTGCGGGCTAGCGGTCCGTGATCGTGCGGGATGCATCACCGGTCGAGTGCAGCGGGCGGTCTCGCCGCGGACCGCAGGCCATAGGATGCTACCATGGAACCGCGGGCGCTCAAAGCCCCAGGCCCGGCGTCTTGACAGCCCCGAACCCGTCTGAAAGAGTACGCGGGACGTGCCTGCCGACCCGCCGCCTCCCCCGGCGACGCCCTTCAATTCCGCCATCGACCTTCGGCAGTTGTCGTGGGCTACACCGTTCACGCGCGACTACTGCCACGCCTTCGACCGCCTCGTGCAATTCTATCCGGGCCCGCCCGGCGCGCCCGGGAGCTGGCGCGAAGCCATCGCGGCGCGGCTGGCGGCAGGCGGCCGCGCGACGGATATCGCCGACGTCCTGACCACCCAGTTGCGGGGACGCGGAGCGCCCCCGGCCGCGCTGGCCGCCGCCGAGCGTCTCGGGGCGACGGGCACGGTCGCGATCCTCACCGGCCAGCAGGCCGGACTGTTCGGCGGGCCGCTCTACACGCTGCTCAAGGCGCTCACCGCCGTCGCCCTCGCGCGGCGCGTGGAATCCGAGCACGGGGTGGCTGCGGTGCCGGTCTTCTGGGTGGACGCCGAGGACCACGACCTCGACGAGGTCCGCGCCTGCCAGGTCCTCGACGACGACCTCGAGCTGCACCGCATCGCGCTGGACCTCGCCTCGGAAACCGGGCGGCCGAGCTCGGCCGTGCGCCTGCCGGAGACTGTCGGCGCGCTGCTTGAGCAGCTTCGGGAAACCCTGCCGTCGACGGAGTTTTCCGCGGCGGTTCTCGAGCGCCTCGCCGCGTCGTACGCACCCGGGACCGGGCTGGTCGAGGCGTTCAGCCGGTGGCTCGACTGCGTGCTCGGCGAACGCGGCCTGGTCGTGTTCGATGCGTCCGATCCCGCGGCCAAGCCGCTCGCCCGGCCGGTCTTCGACCGGGAGCTGCAACTGCGCGGCGAGGCGTCGCGGCTGGCAGCGGCGGCCGGGGCGCAACTGTCGGCGCGCGGCTATCACGCGCAGGTGCAGCCGGCCGCCGACGCGGTCGCGCTGTTCCACCTGGACGGGGTGCGCCGGCCCATTCGCCTGCGCGACGACGCCTTCGCCCTGGGCGACGCCCTGCTGGCGCCGGACGCGTTGCGCGATCTCGTGCGCGAGCAGCCGGCCACGTTCAGCCCCAACGTGCTGCTGCGGCCGATCGTGCAGGACACCCTGTTTCCCACGATCGCCTACGTGACCGGACCGCACGAACTGGCCTACCTCGGGCAGCTCCGGGACGTGTACCGGCTGTTCGAGATAGCGATGCCGCTGGTGTATCCGCGCCTCAGCGCGACGATACTGGACCGCGGCGCCGTGCGGTTTCTCACCCGCTACGACATCGACCTCGACACCCTGCAGGCCAGGGACGACGCCGCGCTGAACCGGCTCGTCGGCGCGCAACTGCCGCCCGCGGTCGAGGCGGCGGTCGCCGCCGCCGAGCGCAGCATCGGCGCCGAGCTGGCAGCGATTGCGGACGGCGTGCCGGCCATCGACCCGACGCTGGTCGGCGCCGTGCGCACCACCCGCCAGCGCCTGGAACGCGACCTGGGCAACCTGCGCGGCAAGATCGTCCAGGCGGCGAAGCGGCGGGACACCACGCTGCGCCGGCAGTTCCACCGGGCGCGCGCCCAGGCGTTTCCGGGCGGCACGCCCCAGGAGCGCGCGGTCTCCTTCGTGTACTTCCTCAACCGCTTCGGACCGCAGGTCGTCGACCACCTGCTCGACAACCTGCCGCTCGGAGTCGGCCAGCACTGGCTGCTCACGGTATAATTCGAAATGAACGAAGAGGTCTTTCACGCCGTTGGCGAGGCGTTGCGGCGGGGCGAGCCCGCGTCGCTCGTGACCATCATCCGCACCGAGGGCTCCACGCCCCAGCGTGTCGGGGCGAAGATGGTGGTGTTCGCCGACGGCAGGACCGTCGGCACCATCGGCGGCGGGTGCTACGAGAACGACGCGTTCTGGAAGGCGCGTCAGGCCCTCGAGACGCGCAAGTCCGAGGTGGTGCGCTACGAGTTGTCGGACGACATCGCGGAGGAATCCGGGCTGATCTGCGGCGGCCAGATGGAGGTCTACATCGAGCCGCTCGAGGCCGCTCCGCACCTGTATCTCGTGGGCGCGGGGCACGTCGCGTACCATCTGGCACGAGCCGCCGGCGACGTCGGCTTCCACGTGCACGTGCTCGACGACCGGGAGAAGTTCGCCAACCGCGAGCGCTTCCCCGCTGCGGTCGAGATTGCGGTGGACGCCATTCCGGACTGGCTCGCGCGGGCGAGCTTCACGGCGAACGCCTACGTCGTCATCCTCACCCGCGGCCACCGCTACGACCTCGACGCCCTGCGCGCGCTGGTCCCCCACCAGCTCCGCTACCTGGGCCTGATCGGCAGCCGGGCCAAGGTGGCGCGGCTCTATGACGCGCTGCACGCGGAAGGTGTCGCCCCCGAGCGCCTGGCGCACGTGCACGCGCCGGTCGGACTGGCCATCGGCGCCGTGACGCCGCAAGAGATCGCCGTCAGCATTCTGGCCGAGCTGATCGCCGTCAAGTACGGCAAGCTCGCGGCCGGGACGAACGGCCCCGACAACGTCGAGGCGCTGCGCTGGAGCCCGTCCGGGCGCCGGCCGGAAACGGTCCTGGCCGGGGAGTGACGGCGCGCCCCGCCCGCCTGGCATCCGGGTCGGGCTGATATAATGCCTGCAGCTCCATCCGCGCCATGGCTCCTCATCCAGTTCGCGAAACTCCGTGCGGCGGCGAGTTGTCCGGTCGGTCGCGGAGCATTCTCGCGGGCCTGGTCAGGCAGTACATCGACGAGGGCGACCCGGTCTCCTCGCTGTGGCTGACGCGGCACGGCGGCTTCGGCTGGTCGTCCGCGACCGTCCGCAGCGTGCTCGCGACCCTGGAGGCGCTGGGCTACGTGCACCAGCCGCACGCCTCGTCCGGGCGCGTGCCCACGGACCGCGGCTACCGCGCCTACGTGGACCTGCTGCTCGAGTCGCGGCCGGCGCCGAAACCCAGGCCGGACGTCGAGGCGCGTCTGCGGCAGGCGGGTACGGTGAGCGACGTGCTGTCGAACGTGTCGCACGAGCTGTCGCTCGCCTCCCACCAGCTCGGCTTCGCGCTGCTGCCGACGTCGGGCGGCGCCTTCCGGCACATCGAGTTCGTGCCCCTGGACGGCTCGCGCATTCTCGTCGTGGTGAGCGCCGACGGCAACGAGGTGGTGCACAAGGTCGTCGATCTCGGCGAGCGCATACCGGCCGGCGAGCTGCGCCAGGGCGCGACCTACCTGAACCGCGAGTTCGCCGGCATGCTCCTCTGGGACGTGCGCGCCGCCGTGGCGGAGCAACTGCGCCAGGAGCGCATGCTGTACGACCAGCTCCTGTCGCGCGCGCTCCGTCTCGCCAGCTCGACGCTGGAGGACGTGGTGCCGCAGAACACGCTGTTCCTGGAGGGCGCCGGCTTCCTGGTGGAGCAGGTTTCCGATTCCGAGGACGAGGCCCGCGTCCCCTTCGCGATGCTGCAGGCCCTGCTCTCGATGATCGAGAAGAAGGACCAGCTCGTCCGGCTGCTGAACGAGTACCTCGACGGCTCCGGCCTGACGGTGGTGATCGGGACCGAGCACGTCTCGCCGGAGATGCGGGGCTTCAGCATGGTGCTGTCGCCCTACTCCGACGGCCAGCGGACCGGCAGCGTCGGCGTGATCGGTCCGCGCCGGATGCGTTACTCGCGGGCGATCTCGGCCGTCGACAGCGTGTCCCGCGCCGTCAGCCGGGTGCTCTTCGCGCAGGGGACGCCGCCGCCCGCCAATGACAGACGACACGAGGCCGGAAACGCCTGATTCAGCAGCCGCGCCAGCGGACGTCGAGACGCCGCCGCCCGCCGCCGACGAGCCCGCGCCGCCGGCTGCGGCGGCCGACGAGACGGCCCGCGAGCGCGACGAGTACCGCGACCTGCTGCTGCGCAAGACCGCCGAGCTCGACAACTACCGCAAGCGGGTCGAGCGGGAGCGCGCGGCGGCCGACGAGGCGGCGGCGGCCGACCTCATCGGCGAGCTCCTGCCCATTCTCGACGACCTGGAGCGCGCGCTCGAGACCGGTGCGGACACTGCCGCGGCAGCCGCCTATCGCACGGGGGTGGAGTTGATTCACAAGCAGTTGCTCGACCTGCTCGCCAAGCGGCGGGTGGTGCCGATCGACACGGCGGGCCAGGACTTCGACCCGCACTTCCATCAGGCCGTGGCCCATGAGGCGAGCGCCGAGCACGCCGAGGGACAGATCATCGGCGAGCTCCGGCGCGGCTACCTGCTGGCCGGGCGCCTGCTGCGGCCGGCCATGGTGAGGGTGGCGAAGGCGTGAGCAAGCGAGACTACTACGAGGTTCTGGGCGTCCCGCGCTCCGCGGACGAGCAGCAGATCAAGAGCGCCTACCGGAAGCTGGCGCTCAAGTATCACCCCGACCGGAACCCGGGCGACGCCCGGGCCGAGGAACGCTTCAAGGAGGCGGCCGAGGCCTACGCGGTGCTGGCCGACGCCGGGAAGCGCAGCCGCTACGACCAGTTCGGCCATGCCGGCGTCGACCGTGCGGGCGGGCCGCAGGGCTTCGACCCCACGATCTTCGCCGACTTCGGCGACATCCTGGGCAACCTGGGCGACATCTTCGGATTCGGCGGCTTCGGCCAGGGCCGCCGGCCCGGTGGCCCCGGCCGGGGAGCCGACCTCCGCTACGACCTGCAGATCGAGTTTGCCGACGCCGCCGCCGGCACCGAGACCGTGCTCAAGATACCGCGCCTCGAGGCGTGCGCCCGCTGCGACGGCTCGGGTTCCCGAGGCGGCGCCCCCCAGGTCTGCCCGCAGTGCCGGGGCAGAGGCCAGGTGCGCTACCAGCAGGGGTTCCTGACGGTCGCCCGGACCTGCGGACACTGCGGCGGCCAGGGCCAGGTCATCACGGACCCGTGCCGGGAATGCCACGGGCAGGGGCGGATCGAGCACGAACGCAAGCTGACCGTGAAGATCCCGGCCGGCATCGCGACCGGCCAGCGCCTGCGCCTGCACGGGGAGGGCGAGCACGGCCAGGCCGGCGGGCCGCCCGGCGATCTCTTCGTCGTCGTGCACGTCGCGGAGCACGCGTTCTATCACCGCGAGGACGACGATCTGTGGTGCGCCGTGCCGGTCACCTATCCGACGCTGGTGCTGGGCGGCAAGATCACGGTGCCGACGCTGAACGGCGACGATACGCTCGTGATCCCGGAGGGCACCCAGCCGGACAGCCGCTTCCGCCTGCGCGGGAAGGGCATGCCGCACGTCTCGGGACGCGGCCGGGGGGATCTCTACGTCAACGTGAAGGTCGAGGTGCCGACGGACCTCTCGACGGAGCAACGGGAGCTGGTCGAGCGGCTGCACGTGACGATGCCTCAGCGCTTCGGCGAGCCGAGCGCGCGGCCGGGCAGGGACGACCGCGACGAGCGTCCGTTCTTCGACCGCGTGAGGGACATGTTTGGGTGATGCGCGACCGGCGCTCGACGTGCGGACCCCCGCCCGGCGACCGGACCTGATCCCGCTCCTCGACGCGCTGCTCGACGACTTCCAGCCGTTCGCCGTCGAGCAGCTCGACGCGGTGAGCCGGCGCATCCACTTCTTTTCGCCCGTCGATCGGGACGACGCGTCGCGGGCGCTCCAACGGCATTTCGGCGCCGCCGGGGTGACGGCGGCGGCCGTCGAGGTGCCAGACGACGACTGGGCGGCTCGCAGCCAGGCGCGCCTGACCGCCATTCGCGTCGGTGACATCGTGGTCGCCCCGCCGTGGGACGTTCCCGCCGAGCCGGGCGACGGCACGCTGGTCGTCATTCGGCCGTCGATGGGCTTCGGCACCGGACACCACGCCTCGACGCGCCTGTGCCTGCGCGCGCTGCAGGCCGTGCCGCTGGCGAACCGCGACGTCCTCGATCTCGGGACCGGGTCCGGCGTGCTGGCGATTGCAGCGGCCAGGCGCGGCGCCACGTCCGTCGTCGCGCTCGACACCGACCGCGACGCGGTGGCGACGGCGCTGGACAACGTCGAGCTGAACGGGGTGTCCGGCCGTGTGCAGGTGCGGTGCGGCGACTTTCGCCGGGCCGCCCTGCAGCCGGCCGCGATCGTCGTGGCCAACCTCAACGCGACGCTGGCGGCGCGCCATGCCGCGTCGCTGGTGGGGCTCGTGACCGACGGCCTGCTCGTGCTGGGCGGGATCACGGCGCCGGAGGAGGCCGTGGTCCGCCGTGCGCTCGGACGCTCCGCGACGCTCGTCGCGAGGCACGCCGAGGAAGAATGGGTGGCCCTCACCCTGGCCGTTCGCGGCGGCGCCCCGCGGCGCGCCGGGAGCTGATGGCGGCACACCGCTTCTACGCGCCGCAGGCATCCCGGATCGGCCAGACGGTGGCGCTGCCGCCCGGCGAGGCCCACCAGCTCCGGCACGTGCTGCGGCTCGGCCGCGACGCGACGGTGCAGGCCTTCGACGGCCGCGGCCGCGAGTTCGTGGCGCGCGTCCAGGCGATCGATCGCGGCGGCGTCTCGATCCGCACCGTGGAGGCCGTGGAGCCGGCGCGCGAGCCGGCCGTGGACCTGGCGCTGGCGCTGGCGGTCCTGAAGGGCCGCACGACCGGCGCGGTGGTGCGCGACGCCACGATGCTGGGCGCACGGACCATCCAGCCGATCATCACCGCCCGCGGCCCCGCCGGCCCGGCGGCGGCCGGTCTCGACCGGGCGGTCGGCCGCTGGCAGGCCATCGCCATCGCGTCCGCCAAGCAGTGCCGCCGCGCCGTGGTGCCCGCGGTCGGAGCGCCGCTCCCCTTCGCGGAGCTCGTCGCGCGC
Source organism: Vicinamibacterales bacterium (assembly GCA_965214845.1). Taxonomy (GTDB): domain Bacteria; phylum Acidobacteriota; class Vicinamibacteria; order Vicinamibacterales; family UBA8438; genus JAAXGX01. The sequence goes on along the minus strand of CBDCCO010000007.1, from coordinate 6,692,683 downwards.
GGACCCCGCGGCCTGGGCATCCTGCTGGTCGAACCGGCCATCGCCGCCCCGCATGCCAGCATCCGGACCGTGGCCGACCAGCCGCCCCCGGCCCGGGCGACGATCGCGGTCGGGCCCGAGGGAGGCTGGACGGACAGCGAGGTCGAGGCGGCCGCCGGGGCGGGCTTCAGGCTGCTCACACTGGGCTCGCGCACGCTGCGGGCCGACGCGGCGCCCGCCGCCGCGCTGGCGATCCTGCAGTACGTGTGGGGCGATCTCTAGCCGGGAGGCGACGCGCCGGCCGGCCCGCGCATTGCTCTATACTGGCGCGATTCCGCATGCTGTACCGAGGTCAGACGCTCGGCAAGTACAAGATTGTCGCCCCCCTCGGCAGCGGCGGGTTCGCCGTCGTGTACCTCGCCCGGGATACCTGGATCGACAAGGACGTGGCGATCAAGGTACCGCATCGACAGAACATCAACTTCGCCGAGCTGCTGCGCGAGCCGCGCCTGCTGGCAACGCTCGATCATCCCAACATCGTCTCGATCACGACCGCCGAGAAGCAGGAGAACGTCTTCTTCATCGTCATGGAGTACGTGCAGGGAGACACGCTCGAGGAGCTCATCGGCGGTGGGGCGATGGACATGCGCAAGGCGCTCGATTTCGCCCGGCAGGCCTGCGAGGCCGTCAGGCACGCGCACGGGCAGGGAGTCATCCATCGCGACCTGCGGCCCGCGAACATGCTGGTGTCCCGGGCGGGCGTGCTCAAGGTGGCCGACTTCGGCACGTCGCGCTTCATGGAGATTGCCGCCCGCGGCACGACCGTCATCGGCAGCCCCGCCTACATGGCGCCGGAGCAGTTCGAGGGCAAGGCCGTCTTCGCGTCGGACATCTACTCGCTGGGGGTCACGATGTACCAGATGCTCACCGGCGTGATGCCCTACGAGACGCCGTCGCCGACCAACCTGGACCGGCTGCTGCGCGGCGACCTCGTGCGGCCGCCGCGCGTCCACGCGCCGTCGATTCCGGCCTCGGTCGACGACCTCGTGATGAAGGCGATGGCACCCGGCCTGTCGCAGCGGTACCGCAGCGCGGAGGAGCTGCTCGACGCGCTCGAGACGGTCCGCGCGCGCCGCGATCGGCGGGCCGCAGGCCAGGCGCCGGCGGCGAGCCGGGACACCGCGCCGCCGCCGCGGCCCGGCCCGCGCGGTCGCCGGCCGCCGGACACGGCGGGCGCGACGTTCTGCTGGCAGTGCCGCAAGCCGCTGCACGCACGCGCCGCCCGCTGTCCGTTTTGCGGGGAAAACCAGTGATGCTACACTGAACATCGTCGTAACGTATTCACCAGACAACACTTTGGCAGGACAACGATGAGCTTCGGTTCCGGCAGGATCTGGATGAACGGCACGTTCGTCGACTGGGCCGACGCCAAGATCCACGTCGCCGCGCATGTCGTCCACTACGGCAGCGGCGTGTTCGAAGGGGCACGCTGCTACGACACGCCGAAGGGCGCCGCGTGCTTCCGCCTCGACGCCCACATCCGGCGCCTCTACGACTCGGCGAAGATCTACCGCATGGAATGCGACGTCGGCCCGGCCGCGCTCCACGCGGCGGTGCTCGACACGATCCGGCACAACCGCTACCAGGCGTGCTACATACGGCCGCTCATGTACCGCGGCTATCACACGCTCGGCGTCAATCCCTTCTCCTGCCCGATCGACGTGGCGATCCTCGTCTGGGAGTGGGGCGCGTACCTCGGCGAGGACGCCCTGGAGGACGGGGTCGACGTGCAGGTGAGCTCGTGGGGGCGCGGGGCGCCGAATCGCTTCCCCTCGCTCTCGAAGGCCACCGCGAACTACGCGAACTCGCAACTGATCAAGATGGAGTCGGTGCTCCACGGCTACGCCGAGGGGATCGCCCTCGACCCGATGGGCTTCCTCAGCGAAGGCAGCGGCCAGAACCTCTTCCTGGTGCGCGACGGCGTGATCGCGACCCCGCCCATCGGCACCTCGACGCTGGCCGGGATCACGCGCGACGTCGTCATCACCATCGCGCGCGACCTCGGGTTCACGGTACGCGAGGAGCTGCTGCCGCGCGAGGCGCTGTACATCGCCGACGAGGTGTTCTTCACGGGGACCGCCGCCGAGATCACGCCGATCCGCTCCGTGGACAAGATCGCCATCGGCAGCGGCCGGCGCGGGCCGGTCACCGAGGCGGTTCAGCGGCGCTTCTTCGACATCATCAACGGCCGCGCGCCGGACACCCACGGCTGGCTGACGTACGTCTACCCCGAGGCCGAGCGGCCCGCCGCCGCCGAGGCGGCCGCGGGCACGCCGTAGGCTCCAGCGCCGAGCGGCGGCCGCGCGGCCGATGCCCGACCCGTACCAGGCCGGACTCGCGATGCTGTCGCGCCGGGAGCTGTCCACGGCGCAGGTCAGGGAGCGCCTCGCGCGCAAGGGGTTCGACCCGGACGCGGTCGAGGACGCCCTCGGGCGGCTGCGCGAGGTGCGCGCGCTCGACGATGCGCGCACGGCGCAGGCGCTGGCGCACCGCTCGCAAGTCCGGATGCACGGCCGCCTGCGGGCGGTGCGGGAGCTGGAGGGGCGGGGCATCGACCGCGGCCTGGCGCTGCATGCCGTCGACGCCGCCTATCGCGAGGTCGACGAGGGCGAGCTCATCGCGCGCGCCCTTGCGCGGCGCCTGCGCGGACCCATCGAGACGCCGGCGGCGCTGCGCCGCCTGTACCACTATCTCATCCGTCAGGGCTTCGACGGTGCGGCGGCCAGGGCGGCGCTCGAGCCGCACACCGCGCCCCGGGCGGCGGGCGACGGCGCCGACTGAAGGGGCTGTGAAAGAATAGGACGACGATGACCTCGGGGGAGATCCGCCAGAGCTTCCTGACGTTCTTCGAGCAGCGCGGGCACCGCGCGGTGCCCAGCTCCCCGCTCGTGCCGGCCGACGATCCGACGCTGCTGTTCACGAACGCCGGCATGAACCAGTTCAAGCAGCTGTTCCTCGGCCAGGAGACGCGCGGCTACCGGCGGGCCGCCACCTCCCAGAAGTGCATGCGCGTCAGCGGCAAGCACAACGACCTGGAGAACGTCGGCCCCTCGCTGCGCCACCACACGTTCTTCGAGATGCTCGGCAACTTCTCGTTCGGCGACTACTTCAAGGCCGAGGCCATCCCGTTCGCCTGGGAGCTGCTGACCGGGGCCTGGAAGCTGCCGCCCGAGCGTCTCTACGCCACCGTCTTCAAGGGTGAGAACGGCATCCCGCGCGACGACGAGGCGCATGCCATCTGGCGCCGGCTCGTCCCGGCGGAGCGCATCGCCGAGCTGGGCGCGGCCGAGAACTTCTGGGCGATGGGCGACACGGGGCCGTGCGGCCGCTGCTCGGAGGTCCACTACCACCGCGGCGACCACCTGCCCTGCGGCGCGCCGACGTGCCGCGGCATCGACTGCGACTGCGATCGGTACGTCGAGATCTGGAACAACGTCTTCATGGAATTCGAGCGCCGCGACGACGGCTCGCTGGCCCCGCTGCCGGCCCCGTCGATCGACACGGGCATGGGGCTCGAGCGCATCGTGGCGGTGCTCCAGGACAAGCTGTCGAACTACGACACGGACCTCTTCACGCCGCTGCTGTCGGCCATCGGCGAGCGCGCAGGCACGGCGTACGGTCCGCTCGCCGGGCGGCCGGACGACGGCGCCGGCGACGTGTCGCTGCGCGTCATCGCCGACCACCTGCGCGCGATCACGTTCCTGATCGCCGACGGCGTGGTCCCCTCGAACGAGTGGCGGGGATACGTCCTGCGCAAGATCATGCGGCGGGCCATGCGCCACGGCAAGAAACTCGGCCTGACCGAGCCGTTCCTGCACGATCTCACCGGCGTGGTGATTGCGGAGATGGAATCGGCGTACCCGGAGCTGGAAACGAATCGCGACGTCGTCGCGTCGGTCGTGCGCCGCGAGGAGGAGCAGTTCGACCGGGTGCTGCGCGACGGCCTGCCGCGGCTCGAGACGGCGCTCGCCGCGGCGGAAGCCGGGTCGCGCACCGTCGACGGCGAGACCGCGTTCCGACTGTACGACACGTTCGGCGTGCCCCTCGACTTCATCGAGGACCTGGCCGCGTCCAGGCGGTTGCAGGTCGACCGCGACGGATTCGAGCGCGAGCTGGAGGCGCAGCGCGCCCGCGCCCGCGCCGGCGCCGCGTTCGGCGGCGGAGAGCAGGCGCAGGTCACGATCGACGCGGGTCCCTACGTGCTGACCGCGGCCGGCGAGCCGCGGTTCGGCCCGCGGGCGTTCACCGGCTACGACGGCACGTCGACGCGCAGCGGCGTCACGCATCTGTTCCGGCGCGACGGCGGGGGGCAGGCTCTCACGGGGGTCGAGGCGCTCGAGGCCGGCGAGGCGGGGTACGTGGTTCTCGAGCAGACGCCCTTCTACCTCGAGGCCGGCGGCCAGGTTTCCGACACCGGGCGGCTGCTGGCGGACGGTGTCGACGCCGCGGTCGACGACGTCGTCCGGCTGCAGCCGGACTGGCCGCGGATGCACGTGATCGCGGTGCGCGAGGGCGGGTTGCGCGCGGGCGACGAGGTCACGGCCGAGGTGGATGCCGCGCGCCGCGACGACATCCGCCGCAACCACACGGCGACGCACCTGCTGCACGCCGCCCTGCGCGCCGTCGTCGGACACCACGTGCGGCAGGCCGGGTCGCTCGTCGCGCCCGATCGCCTGCGCTTCGACATCACGCACCACGAGCCGGTCGCGCCCGACCAGCTGCGCGAGATCGAGCGTCTCGTCAGCAGCCATGTCTTCGGCAACGTGGCGGTCGGAACCGAGGAGCGGTCGACCGAGGAGGCGATTGCCGCCGGCGCCATGGCGCTGTTCGGCGAGAAGTACGGCGACCGGGTGCGCGTCGTCACCGTGCCCGGACTGGCCGCGGACGCACCGGATTTCTCCGTCGAGCTGTGCGGCGGCACCCATTGCCGGGCGACCGGGGACGTCGGACCGTTCGTCATCACCCACGAGGGCGGCGTGGCGGCCGGGGTCCGGCGCATCGAGGCTGTCACCGGGGCGGCGGCGGTGCGCCTGCTCCAGGAGCGGGGCGACACGCTCGGCGACCTCCTGCATCTGCTCGGCACGAGCGCCGGGCAGGCCGGGTCGGCGGTCAGGAAGCTGCAGGCCGACGCCAGGCGCCTGGCGCGCGAGGTCGAGCGGCTGAAGGTCGAGGCCGCCATGGGCGGGGCGTCGCATCCGGCAGCGGACGACGCCGTCGAGATCGCCGGCGCGAAGCTGCTGACCCGCCACGTGAAATCACTCGAGCCGCACGCGTTGCGCACGCTGGCCGACTCGCTGCGCGAGCGCCTGGGCAGCGGCATCGTCGTCCTGGCCGCGGACAACGACGGCAAGGCCGCCCTGGTCGTCTCCGTCACCCGCGACCTGACCGATCGCGTCCACGCGGGCAACGTGATCAGGACGCTGGCGCCCATCATCGGCGGGCGCGGCGGCGGCCGGCCGGATTTCGCCCAGGCCGGCGGGCGGCAGCCCGACAAGGTGGGCGCGCTCTTCACGGAGTGCCGCACGCTGGTGGCCAGCCTGCTCACCGGGAGCCCGGCCGGCACAGGATAGACCGTGCCCCGCGAGTTGGCCGCGACGGACGCCGGCGCCCCGCAGCGGATCCGTCTGGACGTGTGGCTCGACGTCGCCTGCGTCTGCAAGACGCGCTCGGCCGCCCGACAGGCCTGCCTCGGCGGGAAGATCGCCGTGAACGGAACGCGCGCGAAGCCGCACCGCGAGATCGGCGCGGGCGACCGCATCGAGGTCACGACCGCGAGTGGGCGGCGGCGGGAGCTGGTCGTCAGGGCGGTCGCCCCGCGCCACGTGGCGAAGCCGGAAGCGCGGGCGCTCTACGAGGACGTCACGCCCCCGCCGACGCCGGAAGAGGTCGAGCTGCGCGAGCTGCTGCGCCTGGCCGGACCGTCTCCCGGCAGCCGGCAGGGCGCACCGGACCGCCGGCAGCGGCGGCGGCACGGGAAGCCGTGGTGAGCGCGTCGAGGCAGGATTCCACCGTAAGGTCCGAGAGTCCTCGTCGAGTTCCCGCAGCACCCTGAAGCCGATAGTCTCTTCGGTAGGCCTGCAGAAGATCCCTTGTCCCTGTCGGTTGCCCGCTGTGCGGCAATGCCGCATGATTGTGCCGGCAGGACCAGATGCACCTCTGCTTCACCCATCCCTAGGAGCGAGCCATTCGCAAACTGCTCCCGGAGGACGCCCGCAGAGAAATGGAGGCGGCAATCGTCGCCGCGCCTGATGCAGCGCCGGTCGTCCGTGGCACAGGCGGCGTCCGCAAGTTGCGTTGGGAGAGGTCGTCGCCCATGTGCGCGGTGAGGCGGAACTGCCCTGCCGAATCGTGGATGACCCGGCGGCCGGACGGATCTCCGCCCTTCGCAAGCGGTTGAAGCTCAGCCGGCAGAAGTTCGCAGAGCGCTTCGGCCTCGACGTGCGGGCCGTGCAGGAGTGGGAACAGGGCCGCCGGGTTCCGGACCGGGCCGCCCGCGTGCTGCTGACCGTGATCGACCACGACCCGGAATCAGTCGTGCGGGCGCTCGCCGCAGAGGACACCCCAGACACCCGGGTTCCTGCCCGATGACCGGGTTAGACGCAGCGCGCGGGACGACCTATAATGGGTGGCTGCAACAGGGAAGGATACCGAGCAAGTGGCGAACCACAAGTCCGCGCTCAAGGCGCATCGCCGGAACGTGAAGACGCGCGCGCACAACCGCGAGCTTCGCCGCCGACTGCGGCGGGCGCTCAAGGCGGCGCGCATCGCCATCGACGGCAGCGACGCCGCGATCGCCGAGAAGCTGCGCGGCACCGTGTCGCTGATCGACAAGCTGGCCGGCAAGGGCATCATCCACGCGAACGCGGCGGCGCGCTACAAGTCCAGACTGTCACGGCGCGCGGCGAGCGCCTCCGCCGCGGCCTGACGGCCGGCCCGCCCCGCTCCCGGCCGCCTCGCACAGCCGCACCACCAGGCGCTCGAGCAGCAGCCGCGGCGTGCCGGCCGACCGCTTCAAGGCGATATCGGTCCTGAAGAGCGCATCGATGCCCTGCGGCACGCCGGCCGCGGGCAGGCGGCTCCGCGCAACCCAGGCCAACTGGCCCAGCACCACGTAGGGCACGGCGCCGTGCTCGAGCGCACGGCCGAGCTCGCGCAGCGCGACGGCCGTCTGCCCCCGCTCGATCGCCCGCGTCACGGCCCAGTCGTCGTACGCCGCCGCGGGTCCGGCCACGCTCCGCACGTCGGCGGCCGTGATTGCCGCCGCGTCGCCGGCGTACAGCAGCAGCCGGTCGACCTCGTCGCGCAACCGGTTCGCGTCGGGACCGATGCGCTCGGCCAGGAGCCGGATGGCGGCGGACTCCATGCGCTTGCCCGCGGCGGTCACCTTGGCCCGGATCCAGCGCCCGGCGTCGGCGACCGATTCGAGGCCGCCGCAGCGCACCACGGTCGCGCGGGCCAGTAGCCGGCGGGTCGTTGCGCGGCGCTCGTCGAGCGGGCCGCTGACGAGCACGAGGGAGGCATGGTCGGGCGGCTGCTTGAGGAACGCGTCGAGCGCCTGCGCGTCGCGCGCGGCGCCGGCCTGCTCCCGCCTGGGCTGCAGCGCCCGCTCGGCGTGGCGCACGATGACGATACGCCGCGGCGCCATCATCGGCAGCGTGCGCGCGGCGTCGAGCATGGCGCCCAGCGGGGCCTCCCCGCCGTGGAAGCGGTCGACGTTGAAGGCGCGCAGCCCCTCGTCCACGGCCTGCTCGAACGCGTCCGCGATGTCGCTCTTCTCCTGCTCGTCGTCGCCGAGCACGAGATAGATGGCGTCGAGCTGCCCGGCCGCGATCCGGCTGCGCACCGCGTCCGGCGTGGAGGCGCCCATCGGCCGGGTTCCTAGAAGGCTTCCAGAATCGAGCTGACCACGGTTTCCGCGAAGTCCTGCGCGATGCGCTCGACGGCGTTCGACCGCTGCCCGAAGAAGGCCGACACGCTCTGCACGTCGCCGCCGCCCGAGGCCACCTCGTACTCGTCGCTGAACTGCAGGCTGGGATTCTGCCAGAGCACCTCGTTGGTCGTCAGGTCCGTGAACGCGATGCGGGCGGTCAGCGTGAACACGTAGCGGGAGGCCTGCTGGTCGTCGGTGAAGCTGGCCGGCGCGATCCGGATGTTGCGAATGGCCCCTTCGAGCACGGCATCGACGCCGGTGGTGTCCGGCAGCACCCGGTACCGGCCGCGGCCGATGAACTCCTGCCGCACCTCCTGCGTCACGATCTGCTCGACCTCGAACGCCGACGTGTCGTTGTCGAACAGCGGGATCCCGATCGTCTCGATGTAGTCCGGCAGAAACGACCCGCGACCGGCGAGCGTGTACCCGCACGCGGCTTGCGCTGCGCAGGCGAGCATCACCGCGAGCGCGGCGCAGGTCCGGGTCATCAATCGATTCCAGCGATTCCAGCCGCGATTCCAGCCGATTCCGGCGGTTCCCGGTCTGCCGCGGGTCACCGGGCGACGACGTTCACGAGCTTGCGGGGCACGACTATCACCTTCATGATCTGCTTGCCGGCGGTGTGGGCGCCCACGTGCGGGTGCTCGAGGGCCAGCGCCTCGAGCGCCTCCTGCGGCGTATCGACCGCCACGGTGAGCCGCGCGCGCAGGCGGCCGTTCACCTGCACCGGGACCACCACCTCCTCCGCGCGGACCGCCGCCTCGTCGCACACCGGCCAGCCGGCGGCCACGACGCCGTCCGCGTGCCCCAGCGCCTCCCACAACTCCTCGGACAGATGCGGCACGAACGGCGAGAGCATCAGCACGAGCGCCTCGATGGCTTCGCGGGCCGCGGCCGCGGCGGCGGGACGCGGCGGCCCACCGCCGGTGTCCGCCGCCGCGCCGGCGCCGATCCGTTCCCGGGCGCAGAACCCGTACAGCTCGTTGACCAGCTCCATCAGGGCCGAGACCGCCGTGTTCAGGTGGATGCGGACATTGATGTCGGTGGAGACGCGCCGGATGGTGTCGTGCGTCCGCCGCCGCAGGGCGCGGTCCGCGGCCTCGAGCTCCACCGCGTCGATCGGGGGCGCCGCCGGCGCCGCGTCGCAGAAGGCGAGGACCAGCCGCCAGACCCGGCCCAGGAAACGGTAGCTGCCCTCCAGCCCCGCGTCCGTCCACTCGATCTCCCGCTCGGGGGGCGCGACGAACATCTCGTAGAGCCGCAGCGTGTCGGCGCCGTACGTGGCCAGCATGTCGTCCGGGTCGACGACGTTGCCCCTGGACTTCGACATGACCGCGCCGTTGCGCAGCACCATGCCCTGCGTGAGCAGCCGCGTGAACGGCTCGTCGTGCTCGACGAGCCCGATGTCGTTCAGCACGCGGCAGAAGAACCGCGAGTAGATGAGGTGCAGGATCGCATGCTCGATCCCGCCGCTGTAGAAGTCGACCGGCCCCCAGTAGGCGACCTTGCGCGGATCGAACGGCCGCTCCTCGTTGCGCGGGTCGCAGTAGCGGTAGTAGTACCACGACGAGTCGACGAACGTGTCCATCGTGTCGGTTTCGCGCCGGGCCGGACCGCCGCACGCGGGACAGGTCGTCTCCACGAACTCGGCCACCTCGGCGAGCGGAGAATCGCCGCGCCCGCTGAACCGCTCCACCCGCGGCAGCTCCACCGGCAGATCCGCGTCGGGCACCGGCCGGGTGCCGCACGCGTCGCAGTAGATGATCGGGATCGGCGTCCCCCAGTAGCGCTGCCGCGAGATGCCCCAGTCCTTCAGCCGGAACTGCACGGCCCCGCGGCCGGTGCCGTCCCGCTCGGCCGCCTCCGTCATCTTGCGGATCGCCTCCGCGCTCGGCAGCCCGCTGAAGGGGCCCGAGTCGACCAGCACGCCGTACGCCACCGCGGCCGCCTCGAGCTCCGCGCCGGACAACGCCGGCTCGCCGGACGGCTGCACGACCACGCGGACGGGCAGGTCGTACTTGCGGCAGAACTCGAAGTCCCGCTGATCGTGCGCGGGCACGGCCATGATGGCGCCGGTGCCGTAGTCGGCCAGCACGAAGTTCGCGATCCAGATCGGGACCGGCTCGCCCGTGAACGGATTGCGGGCGCGGTGTCCCGTGTCGAAGCCCTCCTTCTCGATCTGGCCGGTGGTGCGCGCCGTGCGATCCAGTCCCCGGAAGCCTTCCAGCCGCGCCGCGAACGCCGCCGGGTCGGCGCTCGCCGCCGCGAGGCGATCGGCGAGCGGGTGCTCGGGCGCCAGCAGCACGGCGGTGGCGCCGTAGATCGTGTCGATGCGCGTGGTGAACACCTCGATGGCGTCCGCCTCGCCGCCGCGATCGAGTTCTCCGTCGACGAGCGGAAACCGCACCAGCGCGCCGGTGGAGCGGCCGATCCAGTTGCGCTGCATCGTCAGCACCTGCTCCGGCCACTGAGCGAGCTGGTCCGCGCCCGCCAGCAGGGCGTCCGCGTAGCGGGTGATCCGGAAGAACCACTGGTTCAGATCGCGGGTGCCCACCTCGGTCGCACAGCGCCAGCACGCGCCGTCCACCACCTGCTCGTTGGCTAGCACCGTCTCGCAGGACGAGCACCAGTTGACGGTCGACCGCTGGCGGTAGGCGAGATCGCGCTCGAACATGCGGAGGAACAGCCACTGGTTCCAGCGGTAGTAGTCGCGCTCGCACGTGGCGAGCTCGCGCTCCCAGGCGTAGCTGATCCCGAGCCGCTGGAGCTGGCCCTTCATGTGGGCGATGTTGTCGAGCGTCCAGCGTTCGGGGTGGGTGCCGTGCTTGATGGCCGCGTTCTCGGCCGGCAGGCCGAACGCGTCCCAGCCGAACGGATGCAGCACGTTGTACCCCTGCATCCGCCGGGTGCGGGCGACCACGTCGCCGATCATGTAGTTGCGAACGTGGCCGACGTGCGCGTGGCCGGACGGGTAGGCGAACATCACGAGGCAGTAGAACTTGGGGCGGTCGGGCTCCTCGACCACCTCGAACGCACGGGTGGCCCGCCAACGCTCCTGCCACTTCCTCTCGATAGCCTGGGGATCGTAATCGCGCACCGACGAATCCACTGCGGAGCCGCGATTATAGCCCACGCCAGAACGGCGCCTGCGCGCGGCGGACCAGGCTCAGCGCGGCGTCGGCCCGCTCCGTCGAGCCGTCGCCCGGACGCGGTCCGGGCGGGCCGTCCTCCTGCATGACCGCCAGCGTCGAGACCAGGCACGCCTCAAGCGCCTCGAGGTCGTAGCCGCCCTCGGTGACCAGTGCCATGCGTCCGCCGCAGCAGCGCTCGGCCACGGCGCGCAGCGCACGCGTCATCCAGGCGTACCCGGCGGTCGACACGTGCATGCCTCCCAGCGGATCGCGATCGTGGGCGTCGTACCCCGCCGAGAGCAGCAGCAGCTCGGGATCGAACTGCTCCAGGATCGGCACCACCGCCTGCTCGAAGGCCAGACCGTAGTCGGCGTCGCCGGCGCCGGCCGCCAGCGGCACGTTCACGGTCAGGCCGGCGCCCCGCCCGCTGCCGACGTCCCCGGCGGCGCCCGTGCCCGGATAGAACGGGTACTGGTGCAGCGACACGTAGAGCACGCGCGGCTCGTCGTAGAACATCCACTGCGTGCCGTTGCCGTGATGCACGTCGTAATCGACGACGGCTACCCTGTCGAGCCCGCGGCCGAGGGCATGGGCCGCGGCCACGGCGACGTTGTTGTAGAGACAGAAACCCATCGCGCGGTCCCGTTCGGCGTGATGCCCCGGCGGGCGCACGAGCGCGACCGCCCGGCCGCCGGCCAGGGCGTGGTCGGCGGCGTCGATGGTCGCGCCCGCGGCGAGGCGCGCGACGGCCTCCGAGTCGGCCGACGCGTAGGTGTCCGGGTCGAGCCGCACGCGGCGGCCCGCGGTGGCGCCGACCGTGTCGAGGTGCTGTCGATCGTGCACCCCGAGCAGGGCGGCGGTCGTCGCCGGCCGCGGCTCGGCCAGCGCGCCGCCCCCGGCGGCCCACCGTTGCGCGACCGCGGCCATCACGGCGGCCCGCCCGGGACGCTCCGGGTGGCCGGTCGGCGTCGCATGGTCGGCGAACCGCGCCGACGACAGCACCAGCACGTCGCGCGGCTCACGGTCGCGATCAGGCTGCGTCATTAGTCAGACGGGGCTGCGCCCCAAAACCCCCGGCGTCCGCTTGCGGGGACCGATGGCCCCGCGCCGCTCCCGCCGAGGCGCGCTGTGCGCAGCTTCCTCCAGATGGGGCTGCGCCCCAAACCCCCGGCGTCCGCTTGCGGGGGCCCCATAGCCCCGCGCCGCTCCCGCCGAGGCGCGCTGTGCGCGCCTTGCCGCTCCAAGGCGCAGACTCCTATCCTACGCCGGGCGGCGCCTGCATGGTCAGGGTCCGGGCGGCAAGGCCCCGGAGCGCCTGCTCGAGCTGCGCCCGGGACGCCTCCAGCGTCGCCTCGGATGCCCGCGGCGGCACGTCGATGGGACGGCCGATCGCCACGGCGACACGGCTGAAGGGGCGCGGTACCTGCGTCCGGTCCCAGCTCCGCGCCGACCAGTAGCGCTGCGCCTCCATGTGAAACGGCAGGACGGGGCTGCCGGTCAGGCTGGCCAGCCACACGGCCCCCGGCTGCACCGAGCGCAGCGGGCCGCGCGGGCCGTCCACGGTGAACGCCGCCGGCCGGCCGTTGCGCACCTCGCGCCGCAACCGGGCCAGCGCGCGGGCTCCCCCGCGCGACGTCGATCCCCGGGCCGTACCGTAGCCGAAGCGCCGGATGATGCGGGCAATCCACTCGCCGTCGAAGTTCTCGCTCGTCATGACGACGATGCCGCGCCCCCGCCAGAAGTACGTCGCGGCCAGGATACGGCCGTGCCAGAAGGCGAATATGGGCTCCCGTCCCGCGGACCGCAGCGCCTCGTAGTGCTCGCGGCCGTCGACCTGCCAGCGCCAGGTTCGCCCCAGCAGGGCGATCAGCGGGTACGCCAGCGCGGCGATGGCCGCAGCCCGGACGCGATCGACCCGCGACAGGCTGCCCGCCGTCACATCCCTTCGTACTGCGGACCTCCGCCCCCTTCCGGCGGCACCCAGTCGATGATCTGATAGGGGTCCATGATGTCACACGTCTTGCAGTGAACGCAGTTCGATGCGTTGATCTGCAACTGCTTGCCGGCCGAGCCGTCGGTCGCGTCGATGATCTCGTAGACGTTGGCGGGACAGAACCGCGTGCAGGGGTTGCGGTACTCCTCCAGGCAGCGCGTGCGGCACAGGTCCGTGTCGTGCACCAGCAGGTGCGGCGGCTGGTCCTCGTCGTGGCGGGTGCCGGAGAAGTGCACGTTGGTCAGCTTGTCGAACGTCAGCGTGCGGTCGATCGGGACCCCCGGATCGGCGGCCGGCGGGGTCGTCCCGGCCCCTGCCGGCGCGACCCGCGCCAGCCGCCGGTGGCCGGGCTCGGCCGGCATCGGATCGCGCAGCCACCAGCCGCCGGACACCAGCGCCAGGGCAGAGTACGCGAGCCCCGCGAGCAGCCCGCGGCCGAAGCTCTGGTGCACGTTGCGCACGGGGTACAGCTCCGCGCGGATACGGCCCTGCTCGATCAGCTCCCCGTAGCGCGCCAGCCGGGCAGCCGAGGGATCGCCCGCGCGCACTGCCTCGAAGGCCGCCTCGGCGGCGCACATGCCGCTGCGCATGGCGAGATGAATGCCCTTGAGCCGCATGGAGTTGAGAAAGCCGGCCGCATCTCCGGCCAGCAGCCCGCCGGGCAGATGGCAGCGCGGGACCGCGTGCCAGCCGCCCTCGGGCAGGGCCTTGGCGCCGTAGCGCACCATCTGGCCGCCGGCGAGCAGACCAGCCACCAGCCGGTGCCGCTTGAAGCGCTGGAACGCCACGTGCGGGTCGAAGAACGGATCCCGGTAGTCGAGGCCGGCCACGAACCCGACCGCGACGCGTCCGTCCGGCAGCGCGTAGACGAAGCCGCCTCCGAACTCCTCGAAGCGCAGCGGATAGCCCAGGGTGTGGATGACCGCGCCGGGCTGCATCCGGCCGGCCGGCACCTCCCACAGCTCCTTGATGCCGAGCGCGTAGGCCTGCGGCAGGCGGCCCTCGTCGAGGGCGAAGCGGCTGATCAGCGTCTTGGTCAGATTGCCGCGCACGCCGTCCGCGAAGATCGTGACCGCGGCCCGGATGTCGACGCCCGGCTCGAAGGTCGGCTTGCGGGCGCCGTGCCGATCGACGCCCCGGTCGCCGGTGCGCACGCCCACCACGCGGTCACCCTCGAGCAGCACCTCCGACCCGGAGAAGCCCGTGAAGACGTCGACGCCGGCCTCTTCCACGAGCCCGGCCAGCCACTTCACGAAGCGGTTCAGCGAGATGACGTAGTGCCCGTGGTTGCGCAGGGGCGGCGGCGTCACGGGGAACTGCAGCGCCCGCTTTCGCGTGAGGAAGTAGACGCGATCGTCGCGCACCGGGGTCTCGAGCGGGGCCTTGCGCGCCCGCCAGTCCGGCACCAGCTCGTCGAGGGCCGCCGGGTCCAGCACGGCGCCCGAGAGCATGTGGGCCCCGCTCGCGCGCGCCTTCTCCAGCACCGCGACCGAGAGCGGGCCGCCGCCCCGTTCCCGCTGCAGCGTGGCCAGCCGGTAGGCGGCCGACAGCCCCGCGGGGCCGCCGCCCACGATCAGGACGTCGACATCGAGCGTCTCGCGTTCCAGCTCACTCTCCCAACGCCGCGATGAGCGCCGGCACGACCTCGAAGAGGTCGCCGACGATCCCGTAGTCGGCGACTTCGAAGATGGGGGCGTCGGCGTCCTTGTTGATGGCGACGATGGTGCGCGCGCCCTTCATGCCGACCAGGTGCTGGATGGCGCCGGAGATGCCGAGCGCCAGGTACAGGCGGGGCGCCACGGTCTGTCCCGAGCTGCCGATCTGCCGATCCATCGGCAGCCAGCCGGCATCGCAGATCGGCCGCGAGGCAGCCAGCTCGGCGCCGAGGGCCCGCGCCAGCTCCTGCGCGAGCGGCAGGTGCTCCTGGCCCTTGATGCCCCGCCCCACCGACACGATCCGCTCCGCCTGTCCGAGATCGATGGCCTGCTTCGACTCCTGGAACGGCGGCTCCGGCCGCTGGCGGATCGCGGCGGCGTCGATCGTCACCGCGGCTGCCCGGGTCGGGGCCGGACTCTCGCCGCGGCGGGCCGCATCCGCCCGGTAGGCGCCGATCTGGAAGCTGGCGAAGTGCGGTCCCGGCCCCTCGGGCACCACGTCGGCCACGAACTTGCCCTGGAACATGGGTCTGACGAAGGCCACGGCGCCTGCGTGCGGCTTCGCGGCAATGCAGTCCGTGATGAGCCCGCAACCGAGCCGCGCCGCGAGCTGCGGCGCGAAGTCGCGAGCCTGATACGTGTGCGGCAGCAGCACGGCGTCCGGATGCTCCGCCTCGACGACCTGGGCCCAGGCCTGCACGAAGCCGTCCGGCGTGTACGGCTCGAGCGCGGGATCCTCCACGACGAGCACCGCCCCGACGTCGGCGTGCGACAGCTCGGCGGCGACCTCCCCGACCGCGGCGCCGGCCACGCCGACGGTCAGCGGGCCGCCGATCTGCTGCGCGGCCGCAATCACCTCCCAGGTCGCCGGGTTGAGGACGCCGTTGCGCTGCTCCGCTATGACCAGGTTCATGCGACGCGGACTCCTCGTTCAGAATACGCGCGCGTCCTCGCGCAGCACGCGCACCAGCTCGGCGGCCGCCTCTGCCGGCGACCCTTCGATGAGCTGCGTGCGCTTGTCCTTCTCGGGAACGTACAGGCGCGCTATCCGCTGCCGCGGCGCCGCATCCGGACCGGGCGCCACCTTGCGCACCTCCTTCCTCTTCGCCGCCATGATGCCCCGCAGCGTCGCGTAGCGCAGCTGATTGATGCCGCTCTGAATCGTCAGGAGCGCCGGCAGCGGCATCGACACCCACTGGAACCAGCCGCCCTCGAGCTCCCGCTTCACGCGCAGCCGCCCGTCGGCCACGGCCACCTCCATGATGATGGTCGCGTGCGGCACGCCCAGCCGCTCGGCCAGGACGACCCCCGTCTGGCCGAAGCCCTGGTCGTCCGACTGCAGTCCGGTCAGCACCAGATCGCACGACTCGGGCCGCAGCGCCTCCGCGAGCGCGCCGGCCACCGTGTACGCCTCGGCGACCGCCAGCTCGTCGGACTCGACGTGGATGGCGCGATCGGCGCCCCGCGCCAGTCCTTCCCGGATCACCTGGCTCACGCGGGCCGGGCCCGCGGCGCAGATGATCACCTCGCCCCCGTGGCTCTCCTTCAACCGCAGCGCCTCCTCGAGGGCGTACGCATCCGGCTCGTTCAGCTCGAAGCTCGCGTCCCCGTCACGAACCCACGTGCCCGCGTCGTCGACACGGAGCGGCCAGTCGCGGGTGACTACCTGCTTGACGCAAACGGCGATCTTCAGCATGGCTGGAATTCAATCAGACCCCGCAGCCCCGCGCCGCTCCCGCCGAGGCGCGCCGTGCGCGCCTTTGCACCGGTTCCACGGCGCAGGCTCCTAGTCCTCGTGGCGCTTGAAGAGCAGGCTCGCGTTCGTGCCGCCGAAGCCGAACGAGTTGGACAGGGCATACGTCAGCGCGGCGTTCCGCTTCCGGTTCGGCACGTAGTCGAGGTCGCAGTCCGGATCCGGATACTCCAGATTGATGGTCGGCGGGAGCACCTGATCACGGACCGCCAGCGCGGCGATTCCGGCTTCCAGCCCGCCGGCGGCTCCCAGCAGATGGCCCGTCATCGACTTGGTCGACGAGATCGCCAGCGATCGCGCGTGACTTCCGAAGCACTTCCTGATCGCCAGCGTTTCCAGCTTGTCATTGTACCGTGTCGACGTCCCGTGGGCGTTGATGTAGTCGACGGCCGACGGCTCGACGCCCGCATCGTCGAGCGCCGCCTGCATGACGCGGACGGCGCCGTCCGCATCCTCCGCCGGCGCCGTCACGTGATAGGCATCGGCCGACATGCCGTAGCCCGCGACTTCCGCGTAGATGGGCACGCCGCGGCGCCGGGCGCGGTCCCGCTCCTCGAGGACGATGACGCCGGCGCCCTCGCCGATGATGAACCCGTCGCGCTCCCGGTCGAACGGGCGGCTGGCCCGTTCCGGCTCGTCGTTCCGCGTCGACAGCGCGCGCATCGCGGCGAAACCGCCGACTCCCATGGGCGTGATGGCTGCCTCCGAGCCGCCGGCAATCATCACGTCGGCGGCGCCGCGGCGCACGATCTCGAACGCGTCGCCGACCGCGTGGGCCGAGGCGGAGCAGGCCGTGCACGTCGCCGAGTTCGGGCCCCGCGCCCCGAACCGGATGGACACCTGACCGGCCGCCAGGTTGATGATCGCCGACGGAATGAAGAACGGCGAGATCTTGCGGGGCCCGCCCGCGAGGAGCGCGCGATGCTCGCGCTCGATCGTGCTGAATCCGCCGATTCCGGACGCGATGAAGACCCCCGCCCGGGGTCCGAGCGGCTGGTCCGTCTGCAGCCCCGCGTCGCACAGCGCGAACTCGGAGGCGGCGATGGCGTACTGGATGAAGACGTCCATCTTCTTGACGTCTTTCCTGCCGATGAACTCGAGCGGGTCGAAGTCCCTCACCTCGCCCGCGATGCGGGCGGCGAAGGCGCTCGCGTCGAAACGCGTGATCGCGCCGATTCCGCTCCGTCCCGCGCACAGGCCCTCCCATGTCGCCCGGGTGCCGACCCCCAGCGGCGACACGAAACCGACACCAGTGACAACAACCCGTCTGCGCGACATCGCCCTCGCCTGGTGTACCCGGCGGCCTACTTCTTGCTTTTGGCGTGGGCCTCGATATAGTCGATGGCTTCCTTGACCCTCGTAATCTTCTCCGCGTCCTCGTCGGGAATCTCGAGCCCGAACTCCTCCTCGAACAACATGAGCAGTTCCACCGTATCGAGGGAATCGGCGCCCAGATCGTCGACGAACGAGGCGTCCGGAGTGACCTCCTCCTCATCCACGCCGAGCTGCTCCACGATGATGCTCTTGACGTTATCCGGTACGGCCATTCGCAAGCCTCCTACATGTACATCCCACCGTTCACACCCACAATCTGGCCAGTAATATACGATGCTTCGTCGGACGCGAGAAAGGCGACCGCGGCGGCGACATCCTCCGGCCGGCCGAGGCGGCCCGCCGGAATCTGCCCGGCCAGCGTGTCGCGGGCGGCGGCGTCGAGTCGCGCGGTCATGTCGGTCTCAATGAAGCCCGGTGCGACCACGTTGACGGTGATGCCGCGCGCCGCCACCTCGCGCGCGAGCGCCTTGCTGAACCCGATCAGGCCCGCCTTGGAAGCGGCGTAGTTGGCCTGACCGGGGTTGCCGGACTGGCCGACCACCGAGCCGACGCTGATGACGCGTCCCCGGCGCTGCTTCAGCATGGGCCGGAGGACGGCCTGCGTGCACGTGAACGCGGCCGTCAGGTTGGTCGCAATGACGGCATCCCACTCCTCGGGCTTCATGCGCATCAGCAACTGATCGCGAACGATCCCGGCGTTGTTGACCAGGATGTCGATGCGCTCGAAGCGCTCGAGCGCCGCGCGCACGGTCTCCTGCAGCGAGCCGGCATCGGTCACGTCGACGCCCCACGCCTGCGCGGCGCCGCCCGCCGCGACGATCTCGTCCGCCACCGGCCGTGCGTGATCCGCGCGGGCGCAGGCCGCCACTGCCGCGCCCTCTGCCGCAAGCCGCAGGGCGATTGCCCTGCCGATGCCTCGCGAAGCCCCGGTCACGAACGCGACGCGGCCGCTCAGATCAGCCATGGGCCACCAGGGCCTCGACCGCGGCAACGCCGTCGGGACCGTCGATGCCGACCACCGAGGTGCCCCGCTCGATCTTCCTGATCAACCCGGCCAGCACCGTACCCGGACCGACCTCGACATACGCACGCGCGCCGCTGGACGCCAGCCGTCTGACGACCGCCTCCCACTGCACGGGCGCGCTCACCTGCTCGACCAGGGCATCGATGGCCGCCGCTGCGTCGCATTTCGGCTCGGCATCCACGTTCGCAATCACCGGCACCGCGGGATTCGACACCACCAGGGCGCGCAGCTCCGGCTCGAGGCGTTCCTGGGCGGGTCGCATCAGGCGGCAATGGAACGGTGCGCTCACCGGCAGCGGCAGCACGCGGCGGGCGCCCAGCTCCCTGGCGCGGGCGCCGGCCCTCGCCACCGCGTCGTGCGCGCCGGCGATGACCACCTGCCCCGGCGCGTTCAGGTTGGCCGGGCTCACCACCTCGCCCCGGGCCGCCTCCTCGCACGCCTGCGTCACGAGCGCCGCGTCGAGGCCGAGCACGGCAGCCATGGCGCCGGCGCCCACCGGCACGGCCTCCTGCATGTAGCGCCCGCGGTGGCGCACCGTGCGCAGCGCGTCCGCGAAGGACAGCGTGCCGGCGGCGACGTGGGCGGAGTACTCGCCCAGGCTGTGGCCCGCCATCAGCCCTGCCCGCAGCCCGCGCGAGGCGAGCAGCCGATGGGCCGCAACGCTCACGGCCAGCACGGCCGGCTGCGTGTTCGCCGTCAGGGTCAGCTCGGCCGACGGTCCTTCGAAGCACAGCCGGCTCAACGGTTCCCCGAGCGCCTCGTCGGCCTGGTCGAACGTGTCCCGGCAGATCGGGAAAGTCTCGGCCAGGGCCTTGCCCATGCCGACGTACTGCGATCCCTGCCCGGGAAACACATACGCAATCAACCGCCGGACCCTTTCACGCTCCCCGGTCCCGCCGCCCCGGACAGCGCGGCGATCTCCACGGCCACGCGCTCGACGAAGCCCTGGTTGGCGAAGCGATACGCGAGCACGACGGCGTTGCGCACGGCCTTGACGGACGAGCACCCGTGGCCGACGACGCACAGCCCGGCCACACCCAGCAACGGCGCCCCGCCGACCTCGGAGTAGTCGACGCGCCGACTGAACCTGCGAAACGCCCGGCTGGAGAGCAGGAAGCCGAACCGCGTCGTGAAGGTCCGGCTCAGCTCGTCCCGCAACAGCGCCTCGACCATCTCCACGAGTCCCTCGCTGACCTTCAGGGCGACGTTGCCGGTGAACCCGTCGCACACGATGACGTCGGCCTGGCCGGTGAAGATGTCCCGCGCCTCGATGTTGCCGATGAAATCCAGCCCGCTGTCCCGCAAGCGGCGGTGCGCGTCCCGCGTGAGCTCGTTGCCCTTCGTCGCCTCTTCCCCGATCGAGAGCAACCCTACCCTGGGCCGGGATACGCCCAGCGACAGGCGCGCATACACGCACCCCATCGCGGCGAATTGTACAAGGTGCCTGGGTCGGCACTCGACGTTGGCGCCGGCGTCCAGCAGCACCGCGCTGCCGCGGCGCGTGGGAATGGCGGTCGCCAGCGCGGGACGCTCGACGCCGGACAGCAACCCGAACGCGGCATGCGCCGCCAGCAGCACCGCACCCGTGTTGCCGGCGCTGAAGAAGGCGGCGGCGTCGCCCCGGGCCACCACCTCGGCAGCCTGCCGGACCGACGACTTCGGCTTGCGGCGGATCGCCGCGGCCGGGGGCTCGGCCACGCCCACGACGTCGGCGGCGTCGACGAACCGCACATCGACCGGCCCCGCGTCGCCGTGGCGCGCCAGCTCGGCCTCGATCGCCGGCCGGTGGCCGACCAGGGTCAACCCGAAGCCGCCGTGGCGGGCGGCCACCAGCGCGCCGTCGATGATGTTGCGCGGCGCAAAATCCCCGCCCGCCGCATCTATGGCGATGTGCATCCTGCCAGGGGACCCGCCCCGGAGCCGGGCGGCGCTATTCGTCCTCGACTGCCTTGACCTGGCGCCCGCGGTAGTAGCCGCAGTGCGGGCAGACGTGGTGCGGCAGCGTCGGCTCGTGGCACTGGGGGCACTCGCCGAGATGCGTCGGCGCAAATGCATCGTGCGCCCGCCGCTTGGCCGTGCGGGCCTTGGAATGACGTCGCTTGGGGTTCGCCATCTCGTCTCGTCCTCTGGAAGTCGGCGCCGTTCTACGGCGCAGACTCCTAGCGCCGCTGGCGATCCGCCAGCAGGGTCTCGAGCGCCGCCAGGCGTGGATCGCGCCACCGCGTGTCGCACCGGCAGCGCCGCTCGTTCAGGTTCGCCCCGCAGGCCGGGCACAACCCGCGACAGTCGCCGCGACACAACGGCTTCATCGGCAGCGCGAGCTGAAACTGCTCGCGAACCATCTGCATGAGGTCGATCTGACCGTCGCGGTAGAAGGCCGTCGACAGATCGTCCTCCGCGATCTCGGTTTCGCCGTCCCCGCGATTCGCGCCGTGCGGCAGATAGAGCAGGTCGACCGCCAGGTCGCAAGGTATCCCGAACTGCTCCAGGCACCGGCTGCAGGAGAGGTTCAGCGTGGCGCACACGCGCCCCGACACATGGCACTTGTCGCCATCCTTGCGCACCTGCAGCGCCAGCGACACGCGCTCCGCGACCGAATAGTCATCGTGCGGGTCGGGGCGGAACGTCGCCGCCGGATAGCTGCGGTCGACCCGCTCCTCCGACCCACGCATCTCGCGCAAATCCAGCAGCAGCGGCAACATGCTCGTCTCGCTGGTCGAATCGATCTGGGAAGTATAGCACCTCAGACTGCCGGCCCCCAGGGGCGGGGGATGAAGAGCTCCTCGAAGAGGCGTATCGCGTAGCGGTCGGTCATGCCGGCCAGGAAGTCGCGGGCCGCGACGTCGACGCCGTCGCGCTCCACCGTGCGGCGATCGAGAAACGCGCCGGGGCGCTCCCGCACCTTCTCCCACAAGCCGCGGAGGATCCCCCCGGCCTTCTTGAGCTCGGCGGTGGCGGCATCGTTCTCGTACACGGCCTCGTGGAGGAACGCGCGCAGATCGAGCGTCGCGCGCAGCACCTTGTCGCTCATCCGGATCTCCGGCCTGCTCGCGGCCAGCGTCCGGTTCACGACGTCGGCCACCATGCGTCCGATACGTTCGGACGAGGTGCTCCCGAGCACCGCGACGGCGGGACGGGGCAAGGCCTCCGCATGGAGGACGCCCGCGCGGACGGCGTCGTCGATGTCGTGATTGACGTACGCGATGATGTCCGCGACCCGCGCGATCTGGCCCTCCAGCGTCGCGGCGCGGCGCGCCGGATCGGCCCCGATCGGCGCCCCGTCCTTCCCCTTCGAGTGCTTCGCGATGCCGTCGCGGACTTCCCAGCTCAGATTGAGTCCCTGCCCGTCCTGCTCCAGGATGTCGACGACCCGCAGGCTCTGCTCGTAGTGGTTGAAGCCGCCGGGCAGCAGCTCCCGGAGCACGCGCTCGCCGGCGTGGCCGAAAGGGGTATGCCCCAGGTCGTGGCCCAGCGCGATGGCCTCCGTCAGCTCCTCGTTGAGCCGCAGCACCTTCGCGATGGTCCGGGCGATCTGGGAGACCTCGAGCGTGTGGGTGAGGCGCGTGCGGTAGTGGTCGCCGGTCGGCGCCAGGAACACCTGGGTCTTGTGCTTGAGCCGGCGAAACGCCTTCGAATGCACGATCCGGTCCCGGTCGCGCTGGAACGCCGGACGGATTGGATCGGGCGGCTCCGGGCGCAGCCGGCCCCGGCTGTCCGCGCTCTTCGCGGCCCAGGCCGACAGGGCCTGCCGCTCGCGCTCCTCGAGATCGGCGCGGATCACGTCGGCAGCCTCCACGCCGGCGCTCACGGCGCGGAAGAGGGCGGGCGATCCGCCCTGGCGGGCCGGATCAGCGCGATGGCGTGCTTGAAGATCAGCTCGTCGGACCCGTCGCGGTCCACGACGACGGAGAAACGGTCGAAGCTCTTGATGCGGCCGTCCAGCCGCGTGCCGTTCGTGAGGTGGATCGTCACCTCGAGGCGCTCGCGCCGGGCGCCGTTGAGGAACACGGACTGGATGTCACGCGGCGACGACGACGCCGCTACGTCATTCGGCATAGCACCCGCCTTGCGGCGTCGGCGTGTTCACCGGGGAGGTCAATCCAATGTAGGTTAGGCTCTTTGCGGAACCAGATCAACTGCCGCCGGGCGTACTGCCGGTTGGCCCTGACGATCAGCTCGCGCGTGGCCGCCTGGTCGCGCACGCCGTTCAGGTGCTCGAGCACCTGGCGGTAGACCAGCCCGCTGAACGGATGCGCGGACGCCGGCACGCCGGCCGCGAGCAGGCCCCGCACCTCCGCGAGCAGACCGGCCTCGAACTGCCGCTCGACGCGCCGCGCGACCCGCGCCGCGGTGACCGGGGCCTCCAGCCGGATGGCGAACGCCGTCACGTCGTAGCCCTCGAGCAGCGACCGCGTCGCGAGGAAGTGCGCGCTCAGGGGGCGGCGCGTCAACCGGTATACCTCCAGCGCACGGACGAGACGCTTCTCGTCCCGGGGATGGATGCGGTCGGCCGAGGGGGCGTCGACCCGCGCGAGCATGCGGTGCAGTTGCTCGACGCCCCGCCACCTGGCGATGCGCGTCAGGCGGCCCCGCAACGCCTCGTCCCGGCCCGGCCCGTCGAACAGCCCGCGCGTGAGCGCCCGGTAGTACAGACCCGACCCGCCGACGACGATCGGCAGGTTGCCAGCCGCCGTGATCCGGCGCACCGCGGCGGCGGCATCGCGCGCGTAGCGGGCCGCGGTGTACGATTCGCCGGGCTCGACGATATCGACGAGGTGGTGCGGAACGCCGCGCCGGAGCGCGGGCGGCACCTTGTCGGTGCCGATGTCGAAGCCGCGGTAGACGGCGGTCGAGTCGCAGCTCACGATCTCGCCGCCGAGCCGCTCGGCAACGGCGATGCCGAGCGCGCTCTTGCCCGCCGCCGTCGGACCGACGACGGCCAGCAGCCGGGGCCGCCCGGCACGCCCCCGCGCCCCACCAACGCTGCCGGCGTCCACGCCGTTCCGTGGCGCGGACTCCTACCAGGAGCCGGCGGCGACGCGGAGCCACGCGAGGGCCGACACGGCGGTCAGCAGCACGAACCAGCCCACCCGTTGCATCGGGGTCGGATGCACCGTCACGCCGGCGGCGCCTCGTTGAAGTAGAAGATCACCGTGAAGAAGGCGTGGTCGTCCGGATACTCGGGCGGCAGGGGCTGCGTCGGATTGGACGACCGCAGCGCGTTGTACGCCGAGTTGTTGAACGCCTCCACGTGCGAAGGCTTGAAGATGGTCAGGTCGGTCAGGGCGCCGTCCTCCTGGACGTTGAAGGTCAGCACCACGTGCCCGTGCATCGACCAGATCGCGTACGGCACGAACCAGTTGCGCCGAATCTGCGCCACGAAGCGGCGCAGCCAGGGACCGAACTCCACACCCTTGGAATCGAACTGAATCTCGGGCCCGTAGCGGCCCGTGTCGCCGCTGTAGTTGCGAAACGTCTCGCGCCGGACGCGTTGCCGGAGGTTCTCCACCTGGCGCCCGAACAGGCCGTCGGGCGTCAGGTCGATCTGGCGCTCGTCCGCGGCATCCGGGTCGCCCGGACCGGCGCCCGTTTCCGCGAGCAGGGAATCGGGGAGCGCCGGCCCGTCGGCATCGTCCGGCTCGGGCACGGAGCCGGGATCGTCGGCGACCTCGCTCTCCGTCTCGAGCTCCTCGCCCTGCCCCGCCGAGGCGTCGGCGAGCCGCGGCTCGTCGGCTTCGGCGGCGCCCTCGTCGACCTCCGCGTCGTCGGCGTCGTCGGCATCGTCGGCGCCGTCCTCGAGGCCCGCGACATCGGCGGCATCGAGTCCCTCGTCCTCGTCAGCCTCGGGAGCGACGATGAACTCCGGCGAGTTGCCCTCCGCCACCGGCAGCCGGTTCTCCGGGTCGAACGTGCGCACGGGCGACTGCGCGACACGGTCCCGATCCGACAGCACCGCGTCGGGCGGCGGCGCCTCCGGCGGATCGAGCTCGACGCGCGGCTGGATGAAGACGAACGTCCGGCCGTCGTCCGGCCGCACCTGCGGTTGCTGCAACTGCGCCTGGAGCTCCGCGGCCGCCGCCATCTCCTGCAGGCGTTCCGCGCGCCGCTCGGCCAGCTCCTGGACGAACGACAGGCGCGGCACGATCAGCAGCAGCGCCGCGGCGGCGAGATGGAAAAAGAGCGAGAGCAGGACCTGCTCGCGCCAGGACATCGCCGACTCGATGGTCGGTGTCTCGAAGCTCCGATCCTCGAAGTTGAAGTACATCAGGAGCCAGCCTGATTATAGCAACCGGCCGGCGGAACGCGACCGGGCATCCGGTGTTCACGCCGCGCGCGCGCTGTAGAGGTAGACGATGCCGAACGTCAGCGGGTCGACGCGCACGTCCGTGAAGCCCGCCCGCCCCAGCAACTCGCAGAAGGCCGGCGGAGCGGGGAACGCGCCGACGGACGCCGGCAGGTAGGCGTAGGCGCTCCGATGGCGGGAACCGAGCCTCCCGACGAGCGGCAGCACGTGCCGGAAGTACCAGCGGTACGCGACTCGCACCGGCGCCGGCCCGGGCTCGCCGAACTCGAGGATGGCCAGCCTGCCTCCCGGGCGCAGCACGCGCCGCACCTCCGCCAGCGCCCCGATCCGGTCGCGTACGTTGCGGATGCCGAAACCGATCGTCGCGCCGTCGACCGCCGCAGCGCACAGCGGTATGCGTTCGGCGTCGGCCCGCAGCAGGCGCACCGCGCCGGCCGGCCGCCGACGCGCGGTCTTGACGCGGCCCAGACGCAGCATCTCGGCCGAGAAGTCGATGCCCACGACCGAGCCGGCACCGCCGCGCGGCGACGCCAGGGCCAGCGCCAGATCCGCCGTGCCGGTGCACAGGTCGAGCACCCGCTCGCCCCCCTGCAACCCGAGCGCGTCCACCGCCCGGGCGCGCCAGGCGCGATCGCGCCCCGCGCTCAACAGGCGGTTCAGCAGGTCGTAGCGGCGGGCGATCGCGTCGAACATGCCGGCGATCTCGCCCGGCGGGCGGTCCAGAGGTAGCGGGCCGGCGGCGTTCGCCGCCTCGCCGCGATCTCCCGGCGCGCCGTCCCGCCCGCCCGCCGCCCCGCGTCGCTTCCCGCCTGGATCGAGCATGTCGGCTACCCGGTCCACGCGGGATACAGCTCGTGCTCGAAGCCCAGCGCCGAGAGGATCTTGCCGGCCATGAAGTCGGCGAGATCGTCGAGCGAAGCGGGGCGCTGATAGAACGCCGGCATCGCCGGCAGCACGATGGCGCCGGCCTCCGCGCACAGGACGAGGTTCTTCAGTTGCGGCAGGCTCAGCGGCGTCTCGCGCGGCACGACGACGAGGCGCCGGCGCTCCTTCAGCATGACGTCGGCGGCGCGCTCGATCAGGTTCCGCGACGCGCCGTGCGCAACCCCCGCGAGCGTCTTCATCGAGCACGGGACGATGACCATGCCGTCGCAGGCGTAGCTGCCGCTGGCAATGACCGCGCCCGCGTCCCGGTTGCTGTGGATCGCCAGCGCGCCGTGGCGGACCGACTCCCCGTAGCGCGCCGCGACGTAGTCGCCCAGACGCTCGATCGCCGCGTCGGGTCCGAGCTCGTCGCGCAGCAGTCGGCGGCCGAAGTCGGACACGACCAGCTCGACGCGGCAGCCCCGGGCGAGCAGGGCCGACACGGTGCGGACGGCGTAGACCGCCCCGGACGCGCCGGTGATGCCGACGGACACGACCCGCGACCGCTCAGACATACAGCGCCGCAGCCGTAGTGGCCAGATACAGCAACCCCACGTAGCCGTTCAGATCGAAGGCCTGCTTGACGCGGGACAGATCGTCCGCCCGCACGAGCGACTGCTCGTAGACGAGCAGCAGCGCGACGCCGGCGACGCCGGCGACGTACAGCGGACCCAGCGGCACGACGAACGCCACCGCGGCGAGGCTCGTCACGGCCAGCAGATGGAACCCCCTTGAGATCCACAGCGACCGCTCGACGCCGAAGCGCGTCGGGATCGAGCGCAGGCCCTGCCGCCGGTCGTGCTCGATGTCCTCGCAGGCGTACAGAATGTCGAATCCGGCGACCCACAGCGCGGTGCCGAGCGCGAGCAGCCACGGGGCCCAGCCCGCGCGGCCGCCCGCCGCCAGCCAGCCCCCCACGGGCGCCACCGCCAGCGCGAGTCCGAGATACAGCTGCGTGTAGCTGGTGAACCGCTTGGCCAGCGAATACCAGAACACGATGGCCAGCGCGACCGGCGACAGCGCGAAGCAGAGCGTTCCGAGCCGGGACGTGACGCCGACGAACGCCAGCGACGAGACCACCACCAGCGCCGCGACCTCGCGGCTGGACACGCTGCCGCGGGGCAGCTCCCGGCCCGCCGTCCGCGGATTGGCAGCATCGTAGCGCGCGTCGACCAGCCGGTTGAAGCCCATCGCCGCGGTGCGCGCCGTCACCATCGCCAGGACGATCCACAGCACGCGGCTCGCCGTCAGCGGCGACATGCGGGCCGCCAGCAGCATGCCGGTCAGCGCGAACGGCAGCGCGAAGACGGTGTGGCTGAAACGAATCAACGACGCGTAGGTGCGAACCCGCGCGAGCATTCTCAAGCTTCCAGCTTCAATTGGACGGGGCTGCGCCCCGAACCCCCGGCGTCGGCCTCCTCTGGATGGGGCTGCGCCCCAAACCCCCGGCGTCCGCTTGCGGGGGCCCCTTCGCCCCGCGCCGCTCCCGCCGGGGCGCGCTGTGCGCGCCCTCACGACTCGCCGGCCGGGGCGAGCCAGGTGACCTGGTCGGGGCGGATGCCGCTCACCAGGTATTCTTCCACATCGTCGACCGGCGCGGCGCACGCCACCGCAATCAGCGACGCGCGGCGGCCTCGCGCGATGACGCCCAGCGTGTCCCCGTAGCCCAGCGCCGCGGCCCCCGCCTGCGTGGCGCTGCGAAGGAGGGCGGCGGCGGGCACCGCCGGCGCAAGCCGGCGCATGGCGTGCAGCTCGCTGAACAGGTTGAGGTCCGCGACGCTGGCCAGGCTGTCCGTGCCCACCGCCAGCCGCACGCCGGCGGCGTGGAAGCGCGCGATGGGCGGGTCGCCCGCGCCGGTATGGCGATTGCTGCGGGGACAGGTCACGAGCGTCGCGCCCGCGCGCGCGATACGGGCCAGCTCGGCATCGGTCAACTGCACGCCGTGCACCAGCAGCGTGCGCGCCCCGAGCCAGCCCAGGCCGGCGAGATACTCGATCGGACTCGCCGTCCCCGATGCCCAGGACGGATCCCAGCGGCCGCGCGCCTCCAGAATCTCGCGCCACGCACCGGTTCCGGAACGGAGGAACTCGAGCTCCTCGCGCGACTCGGCCACGTGCACGGACAGGGGCCAGAGGCGT
Source organism: Vicinamibacterales bacterium (assembly GCA_965214845.1). Lineage (GTDB taxonomy): Bacteria > Acidobacteriota > Vicinamibacteria > Vicinamibacterales > UBA8438 > JAAXGX01. The sequence goes on along the minus strand of CBDCCO010000007.1, from coordinate 6,664,456 downwards.
TCCCGGTCGGCTGCCGCCCGCAGCGCCGCGAACAGCGCCGGCGACACCGAGTAGGGCGCGTGGGCTGCGAGCCGCAGTCTCGGATTCTCCACGCCCCGCTGGCCCATCTGCGCGCAGGTCCGCGCGACGAGCCCGGTCGGATCGTGCTCGTCGAACCCCAGCAGCTCCCGGAAGACGACGCCCGCCAGGCCGGCATCGCGCAGCGGCGCGACGGAGGCCGGCGTGTTGCCGATGTCGCCCACGAGCCCCGTGCCGGTCCGCCGCGCCTCGGTCGCGGCGGCGCGGATGGCGGTCTCGTCCAGCGCGACGCGCGCTGTCCGGGCCAGCAACTCGCCAGCCCACCGGGGCATGCTCGACGCCGCCTGCAACTGGCCGCGGAATACCGACAGCTCGAGGTGGGTATGGGCGTTCACGAGACTGGGCAGGACGATGCGCGACCCCAGGTCCACTTCCCTGCGGCCGGGCTCGCGGGCGCTGCCGGCTGCCGCGCCGACCGCGGTGATGAGGCCGCGATCGACGTCGACCCACCCGTCGCGGATCGGCGGCGCCGCGATCGGCAGGACCCAGGCGGCGCGATAGCGGGGCACAGCGTCCTCAATCAGATGGGGCTGCGCCCCAAGCCCCCGGCGTCCGCTGGCGGGGACCCCACAGCCCCGCGCCGCTCCCGCCGAGGCGCGCCGTGCGCGCCTTGGGGCGGATCACGCCGGTGCGGGCGGGGGTTCACTCGGCTGCCCGCTCGAGCTTGCCCGACCGACTGCGGGCGGGGTAGCGCTCGAGCTCCGGCGGCACGCGGGCGTCGCCCGCCTCGCGCGCCACGTCGAGCTCCAGGAAGCGGGGCACCTCCTGCTGGCGGAAGAACGGGTCGCCGAGGATCTCGTAGTGCATGTTGCGGCGCTTGGGCACGAACCCGGCGTCCTCCACGTTGCGGGCGATCTCGACCTCGTCCATGCAGTAGGCGGCCCCGGCGGCCCGGACGACGTTCTCCTCGATCATCACGCTGCCCATGTCGTTGGCGCCGAACGCGAGGCTGAGCTGCCCGACCTTGCCGCCCTGCGTCACCCACGACGCCTGCAGGTTGTCGAAGTTGTCGAGCACGAGACGCGCGACCGCCAGCGTGCGGAGATAGTCGACCCCGGTTGCCTCCGCGCCGCCGAGCGCAGTGTTGGGCGGCTGGTAGCTCCAGGTGATGAACGCGGTGAACCCGCCGGTCTCGTCCTGCAGCTCGCGCAGGCGCAGCAGGTGGTCCACGCGCTCCTCCGGATGCTCCACGGTGCCGTACATCATCGTCGCCGTGGTGCGCAGGCCCTGCTCGTGGGCCGCGCGCATGACGTCCAGCCACTCGGCGGCCGTCGCCTTCGAGTAGCAGTTCAGCAACCGCCGGACGCGGTCCACCAGGATCTCGGCTCCGCCGCCGGGGATGCTGTCCAGCCCGGCCGCGATCAGCCGCTCGATCACCGCCCGCACCGGAAGCTGGGAGAGGCGCGACAGGTGCACGACCTCCGGCGGCGACAGCGCGTGCAGCTTGAAGCCCGGATAGCGGGTCTTCACGGCGCGGAAGAGGTCTTCGTACCAGGTGAGCGGCAGGTCGGGGTTGTGACCGCCCTGCAGGAGCAGTTGCACGCCGCCGAGCGCTATCGTCTCGTCGATCTTGGCGAAGATCTCGTCGAAGCCGAGGACGTATCCGTCGGCGGCGCCCACCTCGCGATAGAACGCGCAGAAGTTGCACCGCGCGACGCACACGTTCGTGTAGTTCACGTTGCGGTCGACGATGTAGGTCACGACGCCGTCGGGATGCTTGCGCGCGCGGACCGCGTCGGCGAGACGACCCAGCCGGTGCGTGGAGGCATGGCGATAGAGCGCGACGGCCTCGTCCCGCGCCAGCCGCTCGCCGCGGAGCACCTTACAGGCGCCGGCCTCCACGTCCGCTCGCGTCATCGAAGACCGCTCGCTCAATAGAAGTTCACCTTGCCGGTGGCCGGCACGACGCCGAGGTCGCGGGCCGTGTCGTAGAACTTCTTCAGCCCGGCCAGACCCCGCTCGTCCAGGGTGTACTGCACGTTCTCGTGCAGGTAGTCGCGCGCGATCTGCACGTTCTCGTCGTCTTCGCCAGGGGGCGCGAACCGCCTGGCGATGTCGTCCAGCGCCCCGAGCCCGCCCTGCCGGGCGGCCTGCAGCGCGTCCAGGTGCGGCCCGGTGACCACCCCGCCGCGTCCGACCCAGAACGCCCAGACGAACGGCAGGCTCGTCATGGCCGTCCACTCTTCGCCCAGATCGATCTTTTCGAGGCCGGCGGTCTCGTGGTCGGTGAACAGCACGCGGTCGCCGATGAGGAGCGCCGCATCGCAGCGCTTCAGCATCGGCATCAGGTCCGGACGCATCTTCACGAACGTCGGCTCTATGTCGAACCACTGCACGCACAGGATCCGGAGCAGCGCCACCGCGGTGCGCGAGCTCGAGTCCACCGCGATGGACCGAATCGCGGTCGCCGGACGCTGGCTGAGCAGCGCCACCGACGCGACCGGGCCGCTCGACGCCACCGCAATGCCGGGCACGACCCGGTAGTCGGGTCGCTGCAGGTACTCGATCGAGGGAATCAGTCCCAGGTCCGCCCCGCCCTCGTGCAGCAGCGTCGCGCACTTCGCCGGCACGTCGAACTGCAGCGTAAACAGATCCGACTGAGCATCCAGGCCATGGACCAACGGCCGAGCGTTGAGATACTCAACGGCGCTGACACGGATTGCGCTCATCGTTCCAAGCCCTCGAAGCAACCGTTTCGCTCGACCGGCACCAGCGCCGAGGCGCGAATGTTCCTGGTGATCTCCTCAAGCGGCGTCCGTCGCGGTCCACGGCTCTGCTCGTCGGCGGGCGACACGGAATCGACGTCGTCCGCACCGAACAGGAGCGCGACCTGGGCCAGCTTGGGCCCGTACAGGCTCCAATCGACCTGAATCGAGTCGATATTGTCAACCAGCAGGCGCGCCAGCGCAACCTGCCGGAGGTCGCGATAGCCGGTGGTCGGCTGGGTCCGCAGCACTCTGGGCAGCGGGGCCAGGGCGTGCGCGTGGGCCACTGCCCCGCCCCAGCCCGCCAGCCGCCGAATCAGCGCCGGGCCGCCGTCCTCGTCCACCTCGCCGACGGTCAGCCGCCCGATCCGCAGGCCGCCCTGTCCCACCGCCTCCAGCCATTCCGGCCCGGCCAGGCGCTCGGCTCGCGCCTCGGCCACCAGCGCCAGCCCGGCTGCCTTCAGCTCGGCCACCAGGCCGCGCAGGGTCTGCAAATCGCCCGCGGCGAGCTCGGCCAGCACGTCGACCGCGAAGCCCGTGACCGGAATCGAGCCGGCCGCCGAGGCGACCCCACGCACGGCGTCGACCGCCTGCCGCGCCCCCTCCGGGCGACCGGCGAGGCGCACCTCGCCTGCCGCCCGCGCGATCTCGACGCCGGACGACCCGACCGCCGCGATCGGAATCTCCTGCACGCGGGCGAACGTCGCGCGGTCGCCGTGGCGGCGGCGCCGGAGCTCGTCGGCAGCGGCGCCGAGGCCGAGCAGGTCGTCGGCGCCGATCAGCACCTCGACGTCGGCCGGTTGCAACGATTCTCCGCTTGCGAGCCGCGTGCCAATCTCCTGCAGGGTCGTCATGTCTGCCTGCCGCCCTCCCCTTCCAGGGCGTCCGCCACCTGCTGCGCCAGCGCCAGCGCCCGCCGGCCGTCCCGCCCGTCAACGCCGGGACGCCCCCCCATGTGCACGGCGCCCACGAAGTCCGCCAGCTCACGTTCCAGCGGCTCGCCGGGCGGCACGTCCACCCCGCCGCCCTCGATGGCCGGCTCGCTGCCCGGCGCCCGCCTGACCCGCCACGCCTCCACCTGGCGCGCCGCGCAATCGATCGAGATCAGGGCGTCCTGCTGGAAGAACCGGAGCTTGCGCACACGCTCGCGGCTGACGCGGCTCGCGGTGAGGTTCGCGATGCAGCCGTTGTCGAAGCGGATGCGCGCGTTCGCGATGTCGACCCGCTCGCTGAGCACGGGCACCCCCACCGCCTCGATGGAGGCGGGAGCGGCGCGGACGAGATCCAGCAGCACGTCGAGATCGTGGATCATCACGTCGAAGACGACGTCCACGTCGAGGCTCCGGCCCGTGAAACGCGCCAGGCGATGCACCTCCACGAACCGCGGCGCAGCGATGAGCGGGCGCGCGGCGGCGACGGCCGGGTTGTACCGCTCGGTATGCCCGACGGCCAGCGTGGTCCGGCCCGCGGCCGCCGCGTCGATCATCTCGTCCGCCTCGGCCACGGAGGCGGCGATCGGCTTCTCGACCAGCACCGGAATGCCCCGCGCCAGGAAGGGCAGGGCGATGTGCCGATGCGCCGCCGTCGGTACCGCGACGGCCACCGCGTCGACCCCGCCGAGCAGCGCGGCCGGATCCGTCTCCGCGCGGGATCCTGTCGCGGCCGCGACCGCCTGCGCCCGCGCCGCGTCGGCATCGACGACCGCCGTCAGCTCCACGCCCGCCATGCCCGCGAGAATCCGCGCGTGATGCCGGCCGAGATGGCCGACGCCCACGACGCCCATCCGCAGCACGCTGACCGGCATCACCGCTTCTCGGCCACTGCCCGGCCGACCACGGCCAGCCCGCTGTCGTCCGCCGCGTGGAACACCTCGTCGCCGTCGAGCACGAGCGTCCGCCCGGCATCGATCGACAGCGCGGTCGCCCGCGCAGCGCGCAGCGCGTGGAGGGTGCGCATCCCGATGACGGGCACGTCGAATCGCATGTCCTGGCTCGGCTTCGCCACCTTCACGACGCGGACGCCCGGGCCCGCCAGGCGGGCGGCCCGCTCGATGACCTCGTCGGTGCCCTCCATCGCTTCGACCGCCACGACGGCGCGGTCCTTGACGACGATCGTCTGGCCGACGTCCAGCGCGGCAACGGCGTCGGCCATGCGGTAGCCGAACTGCAGATCGGCCCGTTCCTCGCTGGTCGGCTCCCGGCGCGTCAACGTGCCGGGCCGGGCCAGGAGCGGCCGCAGGAAGCTCGTCGAGTCGATCAGCTCGATGCCGTGCTCGGCGAGCACGTCGGCGACGGCGGAGATCAGGGCGTCCGTGTTCCGCGCCCCGAGGCGGCGCAGCACGGACAGCAGCGTCAGATCCGGCACCACGCCGGCGAACAGCTTCGTGTGCTTGACCTGTCCGGCCATCAGCGCGCGCGAGATCCCCGCATCCTTCAACAGCGCGATGCAGCGCCCCAACTGCCCCAGCGATACCCAGTGCAAATCCGTCGCCAGGCCGTCGTCCACGGCCTGCGAGATGGCGGCGTCGGCCTCCTCGCGGATGGCGACGACCGTGACGTCGTGTCCCAGATTCCGGGCGGCATCGAGAGCCAGCAACGGGAACCGGCCGTTGCCGGCGATCAGGCCGATACGCATCGCAGGTTCGCTCGTCGGGAGACTCCGGGCGCTACTCGTCGACTCCCACGGGCTCCATCCGCCTGGGCGGACGCCGCAGGTTGACGCCGCGCTTCGACGTCCGGATGAACTCCAGGAGATACCGCACCTCGGGGCAGGCGACGGTCTCGTCCTCGACGATGCGGCGCATGGCGCGGGTCGTGTTCAGCTTCGACTGCAGCAGATAGCGGTAGGCGCGCTTCAGCTTGGCGATGGTGGCGGGCGAGAAGCCGCGCCGCACGAGGCCTATCGTGTTGAGGCCGTAGATGCGCCCGCGGTTGCCGACGGTCTTGCCGTACGGCAGCGCGTCCTTCGTCACGACCGAGTAGCCCCCGATGAACGCCTGGCGGCCGACGCGGCAGAACTGATGGACGCCCGAGTAGGCGCTGATCGTGGCTTCGTCCTCGACCACGACGTGTCCGCCCGCCGTGGCGCCGTTGCCGAAGAGCGTCCGGTCGCCGACGATGCAGTCGTGGGCGACGTGCGCGTACGCCATGAACACGTTGTCGTCCCCGATCAGCGTCAGGCCCCCCCCGCCGCGCGTCCCGCGATGCACGGTCACGCACTCGCGGAAGACGTTGCGGTTGCCGATGACCAGCCGCGTGTGCTCGCCGCTGAACTTGAGATCCTGCGGAATCAGGCCGATCGAGGCGAACGGGTAGATGCGGCACGCGTCGCCGATTTCGGTATCGCCGTCGATGACGGCCGACGCCCCCACCTGGCAGCTCGCGCCGATGCGCACGCTGGAGCCGATGACGGCATGCGGCCCGACGACGGTGTCGGCCCCGAGCACGGCGTCCGGATGCACCCGTGCGGTCGGGTCGACCCGCGCCGAGCCGCGGTCGAGGCCGATCAGCAGGCCGGCCTCGGCGACGGTGTGCGCGCCCACCGTCGCCACCCCCCGCACGAGCGCGAGGCGCGTCCGGCGGCGTTGCAGCACCACCTCGAGCCGGAGCCGGTCGCCGGGCACCACCTGCCGCCGAAACTTGGCGTTGTTCACGCCCCGCAGGCCGGCGCGCGCGCCGGCCGGGTCGCCGTCGTGGTGCAGCAGCAGGAGCGTCGCCACCTGCAGCAACGCCTCGATCATCATGACCCCCGGCATCAGCGGCATGCCGGGAAAGTGGCCCTCAAAGTACTCCTCGTTGACCGTCACGTTCTTGACGGCAACGAGCCGGCGGCCGGGTTCGTGCTCGACGACCGCGTCGACGAGCAGCGAGGGATAGCGGTAGCAGAGGCTGTCGAGAACGCCTGGAATGTCGAGTAACACGCGGTGCTCGGGCTGCCGCCGATCAGGGCCCAACAGTTACCGGGTGCGGATCCCCGCGTCCATCGCGCCCGTGCCAGGCGGCCGGGAAGCGGCGAATCCTACGGCGCCCCCGTCTGGGCGTTCAGCAGCTCGATCAGCTCCTGCGTCAGATCGAGCCCCTGATCGGCCCAGATGAGGCCGCCTTCGGCGGCATTGAAGATGAACGAGAGCCCCCTGTCGGTCGCCACCTGATCGATGACCGGCCCCAGCTTCTGCTGGAAGTCGATCTGCAGCTCCTGCTGCAGCGCCTGCACCTCGGTATCGGCGTCCTGCGCGACGCGCTGGGCTTCCGTCTGGGCGTCCTGCTGCGCGCGCTCCACCTCGGCCCGCTTGGCGGTGATCTCGCGCTGCAGGTTGAGCCGCGCCGCGGCGCTCATGACGGTCGCTCCCTGCTCCGCCTTGACCTGCAGCTCCTGGAGCTGCTCGTTGACCGCCGTGACCCGCGCCTGCAGCTCGCTGTTTCGCGCCTCGATCTCGGCCAGCTTCAGCTCGCTGAGCTCCTGCACCCGGGCGTTCGCCGCCTTGCCCGCGTCCGACTCGGCGACGATGCGCTGGAGGTCGATGAACCCGAACCCGCCCTGGGCCTCGGCGCGCGAGACGCCGGCGGCCAGCACGCACGCGGCCACCATCACTGCAATTGCAAATCTCATCGGTCGTGTACCCCTGTCGTATCGGACGGTCGCGACAGCGCTCAGAACGTCGTGCCCACGGCGAAGCGGAAAACCGTCTCCTCCTGCGGCTGCAGGCGATCATTGTAGACCCCGTCGCGCTGCGGGTTCCAGGCATAGATCAGCCGGAAAGGCACGTTGAGCATCGGAATGAAGAAGCGCAGCTCGATGCCGGTGGAGGTCTTGAACTGGTCCATCGCGAAGCTCTGCCCGAAGTCCCCGACCTGGCCTGCATCGTAGAACGCCACGATGCGCACGGGATCGGCGATGCTGAACTGGTACTCGGCGTTGAACAGGATGCTCTTGTTGCCGCCCATCAGGGAGCGTCCCTGGTAGCTGTCGGACGGAATGTTGGGATCGAGGTCGCTCAGCGTCGGGCCGATGCGGCGGATGTCGTAGCCGCGCACCGAGTACTCGCCGCCCAGCCACAGCCGCTCGAAGATCGGTATCTGCCCCGGGTCGGCGGCGGCCAGGTGCTGGTACTGGATGCGCAGGCCGATCGTCGTCCGCTCGGTATGCGGCAGGTACCAGATGCTCTCGAGAATCGGCTTCCAGAACCGGGAGTTGCCGCCCAGACCCGCCAGATCGATGCCCGCCTGGTAGCGCGTGCCCCGGCGCGGGAAGATCGGGTGGTCGATGGTGTTCATGCTGATCATCGGGGTGACCTTGCTCACCGAGCGGCGCCCCCCGCTGCCCAGCAGCAGCGCGTCCTGGAAGAACGGGTTGTACGACAGGAAATCGGGATTGTACGTGAAGTACGGGTTGATGTCCCTGACGCTGGTCTCCTCGTAGCTGTAGCTGAAGAACAGCCGCGTGTAGAGCGCCAGCGGGAAGCCGACGGTCGCCGTCCCGCCGACGCTGTCCTCCGTATAGGCCCCGATCCACTCGATCTTCCGGGAGAACAGGCCGACGCTGCCGGACATGTTGCGATCGAACAGGTAGGGCTCGGTGAACGTCAGGTTGATGTCGCGCACACGCGAGCCGGCCTGGACCCCGACGCCCAGCGTCTCGCCCCGGCCCATGAAGTTGCTGGTCTGGAACGCCACCTGCCCGAAGAACCCGTCGTACTGCGAGACGCCGGCCCCGAACGTCAGCTGGTTCAGGTTCGTCTCGGTGAGGTTGATGGTCAGATCGACCTCGTTCTCCGCCTCCTCGAGCTTGTCGATGCTGACCGCCGTCTCCTCGTCGAGCGGCTCGAAGAAGCCCAGCTGGTTCAGCCGGCGCACGCTGTGCCTGAGCCCGGCCGTGTTGAACACGCCGCGCTCGACCAGTTGCAGCTCGCGCCGAATGACCGAATCGTGGGTGGTCTGATTGCCCACGATCGTGATGCGGTTGACGAAGTACTGGTCGCCTTCCTGGATGCGAATCGTCACGTCGACCACGGGGCTGCCCTCGATGTGCGACGGCCTCTCGTCGAAGGCATGGCTGCCGTCCCCGTTGCCGTTGCCATTACCGTTGCCGTTGCCCCCGTTCTCCGCGTCCTCGCCGCCGACCGCGTTCGGGCCGGCGCGCGGCTGCAGGTCGGGAAAGAGCGTCATCTCGTAGTAGCCGAGCGCGCCGTACAGCTCCCGCGCCGACTCGAACGCGTCCCGGATGTAGCCCTCGCTGTAGTACTCGCCCGGCTCGAGCTCCTTGAAGATCTCCGACAGCCCGAGCTCGTTGATGACCTCGTTGCCGTCGAAGCCGATCTCCCCGACGCGGTAGCGCTCCCCTTCCTCGACCGGAATGCGCAGGCGCAGGCCGCGGCTCTTGCCGTCCACGGACTCCTCGAGGTACTCGAGGTCGGGCTGCCCGACCTGCGCGTCGATGTAGCCCTCGTCGCGGTAGAAGGCGATGATCCGATCGGCGTCCTCCTCGAACTGGGCCTCCTTGTAGGTGCCGCGCCCCGTGATCCAGGAGAGGAACCAGCGCTCCTTGGTGTTCTTCATCTGACCGCGCAGCCTGCGGTCGCTCATCGCCTCGTTGCCGACGAACGAGATGTCCTCGACGAAGACCTTCGGCCCCTCCGTCATGTGGAACGTCAACTGCACCGTCTTGGGGCCGCCGGGCAGCGGCACGACCTCGTGCTCGATCTCCGCGAACTGGTACCCCTTGTCCGCGAACATGAACTGCACGAGCCCCTTCACGCGCTTGATCATGCCCAGGTCGAGGAAGGAGTCGACGCGAATGGCCAAGCCGTTCTCCTGCATCGCCGTGTCGATGTCGCTGCGGTCGACCTCCTCCGAGCCCTCGAACGTGACGAACTTCACGCGCTCCCGCTCTTCGAAGTTGAAGATCACGCGCTTGCCGACCACGCCGTTCTGCCACGGCTCGTCGATGACCTCGATCCAGAGATCGTCGAGGAAGCCGGTATCCCACAGGCGGCGGAAATCCTCGCGGATGATCTGCTCCGTATCCTGAGTGTACGGCACCCACCTGTTCTGGGACGGCAGGCTGCGGTGGTTCGGAATCTCCATGTAGTAGAGATAGGTCTGGGCGTCGACGCTCGAGACGTTGCCCTGCGTCGGGAACGCCAGCTCCACCGTGCGCAGCAGCTCGGGCGAGTCGGCCGGGGGCAGCGGCGCCGGCTGGAACTGCCCGGCGGCCGCCTCGACCGCGGCCGGCCCGCGCGGCGCCTCCGCGGCCGCGGGCCACGCGGAGACCGCCGCCAGCAGGCAGGCGCACGACAGGATTCTCAGCAGGGTTGCCATTGCTCGCCACCCGGGCCTCGTGGGCGATGACATTCGGGTGCGTTCAGTCAGTGTACGCAATCTTAGACGCCGGACGCTAGCCGCCGGCCTTCGAGAGATTGTCCGACGCGGCGATAGGCGAGCGCGCCGGCGTCGAGATAGACCTCGATGTCGCCTGCCTCGAGCTGCCCCCGAATCAGCTCCTCGGACAGCGGATCCTCCACGTAGCGCTGGATGGCGCGCCGCAGGGGCCGCGCGCCGTAGGAGCGGTCCCGGCAGGTCTGCTCGATGATCCAGTCGACCACCTCCGCCGTCAGCGAGACCTGCAGCGCGCGGTCCACGAGGTTGTCGTTCAGCCGCGCGACGAGCATCTGCGTGATCTTGCGGAGGTCGTCGTCCCGGAGCGCCTCGAAGACGATGATCTCGTCGACGCGATTGATGAACTCGGGATTGAACGTCCGCTTCACCTCGCCCAGCACCATGTCCGACACGCTGCGCTGCACGTCCTGCGCGTCGGGCGACTGGAACCCCATCGCCGTCTGCTTCTGGATGTAGCGGGCGCCGATGTTGGAGGTCATGATGATGATGGCGTTCTTGAAGTCGACGCGGTTCCCGAGACCGTCCGTCAGGTGCCCGTCCTCGAACACCTGCAGCAGGATGTTGAAGAGGTCCGGGTGCGCCTTCTCGATCTCGTCCAGCAGCACCACCGAGTACGGATGGCGCTTGACCTTCTCGGTCAGCTGCCCCCCCTCCTCGTGTCCGACGTAGCCGGGCGGCGACCCGATCAGCTTCGACACGGAGTGCTTCTCCATGTACTCCGACATGTCGAACCGGATCAGGGCCGTGTCGCTGCCGAAGAGGAAGTTCGCCAGGGCGCGGGCGAGCTCGGTCTTGCCGACCCCGGTCGGCCCCAGGAAGACGAAGCTGCCCACCGGCCGGCTGGGCGACTTCAGCCCCGCGCGCGAGCGGCGGATGGCTCTGGCCAGGGCCGAGATGGCTGCCTCCTGACTGATGACCCGCCGGTGCAGGTGCTCCTCCATCTGCAGCAGCTTCGCGCCTTCGTCCTGGTTGATGGAGGTGATCGGCACCCCGGTCCACTGCGACACGACCTCGTCGATCTCGGCCTTGCCGACCTCGATCTGGTGCCCGCCCGACCTGACGTCGAACTTCTCCCGCACGAACTGCAGATTCTCGCGCGCCAGCACCTCCTGCTCGCGGAAGAACTGCGCCCGCTCGTAGTCCTTCTGGGCGGTCGCGTTCTCCATCTGCTCGACCGCCACGCGGATGTTCTTGTTGATCTCGCTGAACTCCTCGCTGTAGCCGGCGTCGCGCAGCTTGGCGCACGCGCCGGCCTCGTCGACCAGATCGATGGCCTTGTCCGGCAGGAACCGGTCGCTGATGTAGCGGCTCGACTGGCTGACGGCGGCCTCGATGGCCTCGCGCGTGTACGCCACGTGGTGGAACGTCTCGTAGCGGTCCTTGACCCCCAGCAGGATCTCGAGCGCCTCGGCCTCGGACGGCGGATCGACCCGTATCGCCTGGAAGCGGCGCTCCAGCGAGCGATCCTTCTCGATGTACTTGCGGTACTCCGCCGGGGTCGTGGCGCCGATGCACCGGATCTCGCCGCGCGAGAGCGCCGGCTTGAGGATGTTCGCGGCGTCGAGCGAGCCCTCCGCCGACCCGGCGCCCACCAGCGTGTGCAGCTCGTCGATGAACACGATGATGTTCGGGTTCTCGGTCAGCTCCTTCATGATCGCCTTGAGGCGCTCCTCGAACTGGCCGCGGTACTTCGTGCCGGCGACGATCAACGAGATGTCGAGCGCCAGCATCCGCTTGTCGCCGAGGAAGTACGGCACGTCGCCGCAGGCGATGCGCTGCGCCAGCCCTTCGACGATCGCGGTCTTGCCGACCCCGGGCTCCCCGATCAGCACGGCGTTGTTCTTCGTGCGGCGGCAGAGGACCTGCTGCACGCGCTCGAGCTCGACCCGCCGCCCGACCAGCGGATCGAGCCGGTTCTTCATGGCGGACTCGGTCAGGTCGCGGCTGAACTCGGCCAGCAGCGGCGTTTCCTTGACCCGCGTGAGGGTCGTCTTCTCGTTGAGCAGCTGGACGATGTCCTCGCGCACGCCGGTGAGCCGCATGCCCTTCTCGAAGAGAATCGACGCGGCCACGGAGCGCTCCTCGCGCAGGATGCCGAGCAGCAGGTGCTCCGTCCCGATGTAGTTGTGGAGCAGCCGGTCCGCCTCCTCCGCCGCGTGCTGGAGCACGCGCTTGGTCTCCGTGCTGAAGGGGATCTCGACGGACGTCGAAACCTTCTCGCGGAAGACCGTGCGGCCCTCGATCTCCTTGCGTATGTTCTCGAGCGACAGGTGGGAGCGCGCGAAGAGGCGGCTCGTGAGCCCCTTTCCCTCGCGAATCAGCCCGAGCAGCAGGTGCTCGGTCTCGATGGAGATGCTCCCGAGCTGGCTTGCCTCGTAGCGGGCGAAGAACAGGACGCGTCGTGCCCGCTCGGTGTACCGCTCAACCATCGACGCCTGCCCGCGAAGCACCCGGAAGGACCTGACCGCCCGTGGCAGGTGCGACGCTGCCGCCGGCCGGCGCGGCAGCCCGCGGGCAGCCGGCGCCGGAGCGTTGCGCAGCGCGGCGGGACAGGCCCGGCCTGCTCCCTCGTCGCGCCTCGCCAGCCGGGCGCCTCGCCGGTCCCGGTGCGACGCGGGATTTCACCACGAGCTCCTGAGCAACGCATTATAGAGTAATCACCGCGCGTTTGCCGGACAGGCCGTCAGGCCGGCCGGAGCCGTCCCGCCTCGAGGCGCAGCACCCGATCGCACCCGTTCGCCAGGCGCGGATTGTGCGTCGCGATCAGCGACGTCAGCGCGTGGCGGCGGTGCATGTCCCGCAGGAGCCGCTGCAGCGCCTCCCCCGTTTCCTCGTCCAGATCGCCGGTCGGCTCGTCGGCCAGCAGCAGCGACGGCTGCATGACGAGCGCCCGGGCCACCGCCACGCGCTGCTGCTCGCCGCCCGAGAGCATGCCCGGACGATGGCTCAGGCGGTCGGCCAGACCGACCTGCTCGAGCAGGGACCGCGCCCGCGCGCCGGCCTCGACCGGCGGCACGCTGGCGATGCGCAGCGGCATCGCGGCATTCTCGAGCGCGCTGAACTCCGGCAGCAGGTGGTGGAACTGGAACACGAACCCGATGTGGCGGTTCCGAAACCGCACCAGCTCGGCGTCCGGCAGTCCCGTGACCTCGGTCCCGCCCACCCGCACGCACCCGCCGTCGACGCGGTCGAGGCCGCCCACGACGTGCATCAGGGTGCTCTTCCCCACGCCGGACGTCCCCACGATCGCGACCATCTCGCCGGCGGCGACCGACAGCTCGAGCTCACGCAGCACCTCGAGCCGCCTCCCGGCCGCCGTATACGACTTGGCGAGACCGGCGACCTCCAGGAAGCCGCGGGTGCCGGCTGTCACTGGTACCTCAGCGCCTCGGCGGGGTCCAGCCGCGACGCCTGGCGGGCGGGATAGATCGTGGCGCCGAAGCAGATGGCCAGCGCCGACACGATCACCAGCACGAAGTCGAACGTGTCGACGGTGAAGGGCACGTACGAGAGGTCGTACACCTCGGCGTCGAGGCGAATCACCCGATAGCGATCCAGCAGCGTCGCCAGGGCGTATCCCGCGCCCGCGCCGACGGCGGTCCCGACGGCGCCGATGATGCTGCCCTGCAGCATGAATATCCGCATGATCCTGCCCGGCGCGGCGCCCATCGTCTTCAAGATGGCGATGTCGCGGCCCTTCTCCATCACGAGCAGCACCAGCGAGGCCACGATGTTCAGGGCCGCGACCATGACGATGAGCCCGATGGTGATCGAGATGGCCATCTTCTCGAGCCACAGGGCCGAGAAGAGCGACTGATTCAGTTGCGACCAGTCCTCGGTGACGTAGCCCGGCCCGAGCGCGTCGGCCACCTGCGCGGCGACGGCGTGCGATTCGTAGATGTCGTCGATGCGCAGCTCCATCAGCTCGATGCGGTCCTTGTTCAGCAGCCGCTGGGCCACGTCCAGGGTGACGAAGCCGTACGCGTTGTCGTAGGTGTACAGGCCGAGACGGAAGATCCCGACCACCCGCATGCGCCGCGGGCGCGGCATCATGCCCAGGGGCGACAACGTGCCGTGCTCGGTGATCAGCGTCACCTCGTCGCCGACGAAGGCGCCCAGCTGCGCGGCGACCCCCTCGCCGAGCACCAGCCCGCCCAGCACCGGATCGTCGGCTGCGACCCGTTCGAGATCGAACAGGCTGCCGCGCTCGACCGCGTCGGCCACCTCGGTCACGTGCCGCTCGAGGTCGGGATCGATCCCCTTGACCGTGATGAACGCCTCGCCGCTGCGGGTCGTGGCCAGCGCCTTGCCGAGCACCGACGGCGCCGCGGCCTGCACGCGGGGCAGCTCGCCGAGCCGTCGGGCCTCGGCCCGGTAGTCGTCGAACCCCCCCTCGGCCACGTTCCACACGTAGACGTGGGCTTCCGAGCCGGTGATGCGGTCGCGGAGCTCCCGCTGCATGCCGGTCATCAGCGCCAGGGCCACCACCAGCGCCATCACGCCGAGCGTCACGCCCAGCGTCGAGATCAGGGAGATCAGGGAGATGAACGCCTGCTTGCGGCGCGCCACCAGGTAGCGCGTGGCCACGTACAGCTCGAACGGCGCTGTCATCGGCTACTCGGCTCTGGTCGGCCGCATGAGCGGAAACAGGATCACGTCGCGAATCGACGGGCTGTCGGTCAGCAGCATGACCAGCCGGTCGATCCCGATGCCCTCGCCGGCCGTGGGCGGCAGGCCGTGCTCGAGCGCCCGGACGTAGTCCTCATCGAGGACGTGCGCCTCGTCGTCGCCGCCGGCGCGCGCCGCGAGCTGCGCCTCGAAGCGCCGGCGCTGCTCCCGCGGGTCGTTCAGCTCGCTGAAGGCGTTGGCGATCTCCATGCCCGCGACGTACAGCTCGAAGCGCTCCACCGTCTCCGGGTCGTCGGCCCGCTGCTTCGACAACGGCGAGACCTCGGTCGGAAAGTCGTGGACGAAGGTCGGCTGCACGAGCGCCGCCTCGCACAGCGCCTCGAACAGCTCGAAGGCGATGCGGCCCGCTCCCGCGCCGGCCGTGACCTCGACCCCCAGCTCGCGGGCCAGCCCGGCGGCCGCCTCCCGCTCGCGCAGGTCCGCCTCGGGCACCTCGCGGCCCAGCCGCTCGGCGATCGCATCCCGCACGGCGGTGCGCAGCGGCCGCCTGGCGAAGGGCGCGCTCCAGGAGATCGTCGCGCCGCCGTAGCTGCACGCCTCCCCCTGCAGCACCTCGCCCGCGACGGCCCCGAGCAGCTCCTCGGTCAGCGTCATCAGCGCGCGGTAGTCGCTGTACGCCTCGTAGAACTCCAGCATCGTGAACTCGGGGTTGTGCCGGGTCGAGATGCCCTCGTTCCGGAAGTTGCGGTTGATCTCGTAGACCCGCTCCATGCCGCCGACGACCAGCCGCTTGAGGTACAGCTCCGGCGCGATGCGCAGGTAGAGCGGCAGGTCGAGCGCGTTGTGATGCGTGGCGAACGGCCTCGCGAGCGCGCCGCCGGCCAGCGGCTGCATCATCGGCGTCTCGACCTCGAGGTAGCCGCGCGCGTCGAGAAAGCGGCGGATGGCGGCCAGCGTCCGGGCGCGCGTCTCGAACACGCGGCGGGCGTCCGGGTTGACGATCAGGTCGAGGTAGCGCTGCCGGTAGCGGATCTCGACGTCGGTGAGCCCGTGCCACTTCTCGGGCAACGGCACGAAGCACTTGGCGAGGAACTCGAGCCGCTCGGCCCAGATCGTGAGCTCGTTCGTCCGGGTGCGAAAGACGCGGCCGGCCGCCCCGACGAGGTCGCCGAGGTCGAGCAGGGCGAAGAGGCGGAAGTCGCGCTCGGTGACGGAATCCTTGCGCACGTACACCTGGATGCGCCGCCTGCCGTCCGAGATGACGAGGAAGTTGGCCTTGCCGAAGCGGCGGACGGCCAGCACCCGGCCCGCCGCCGCCGTCTGCACGCGGCGCGCCTCGAGCGTCGCCCCGTCGGCATCGCCGCAGGACTCGACCAGGGCCGATACCGTGTCGGTCGCGGCGAACCGATGCGGATACGGCTCCACCCCCAGCGCCCGCAACGCGTCCAGGTTCTCGCGCCGCTGCCGGCGCTGATCCGTCTCCCGTTCGTGGCTCATGCGGTCGTCACCGGGCCGGCAGGTCCCGCGCGATCTGGCGGGAGACCCCGTCGAGAATGCCGTTGATGAACGCCACCGCCTCGCCGGCGCTGAACGTCTTGGCCAGCTCGAGCGCCTCGTCGATGACGACGGCGGTCGGCGTGTCCGTGTACACGAGCTCGTAGATCGCCATGCGCATGATCAGCCGATCCACCACGGCCATGCGGGCCAGCCGCCAGTTGCGCGCATTCGATGCCAGGAGCGAGTCGATGGTGTCGAGATGCGTCGTCGTCCCTTCGACCAGCGCGGTGGCGAAGCCGCGGCGCGGCGGCGGGGCGGGATGACACGCCCAGAAGGCGCGCGCCGCCTCCCCGGGCCCGTGCGAGCCGGCCCAGCCTACCTCCCACTGATACAGGAGCTGCAGCGCCGCCTCGCGGCCCCGGTGCCGTTCCGGCCCGATCCGTGCGGCCGTCACTGGTCGGACCCGGTGCCGCGCAGCCGGCCCAGCCGTTGCCTGACCGCCGCCAGCTGCACGGCGGCCATCGCCGCTTCCCACCCCTTGTTGGTCTCGTCCGGACCCGCCCGCGCCAGCGCCTCGTCCCGGGAATTCGTCGTGAGCACCCCGAAGGTCATCGGCACGCGCGTAGCCTGCGACGCGGCCGTGATGCCGTGGGCCACGGCCGAGGCGATGTAGTCGAAGTGCGGCGTCTCGCCGCGAATGACGCAGCCGAGACAGACGACCGCATCGAACTCGCCGGTCGCCGCCGCCTCGCGGGCGACGAACGGGATCTCGAACGCCCCCGGGACGGCGAGCACGACGACCCGGTCGCGGGGCACGCCGGCCCGGGTCAGCGCCGCGACCGCGCCGTCCCGGAGCGGTCCCGTCACGACGTCGTGATACCCGGACACGACCAGCGCCACGCGCAGGCGGCTGGTGTCCGCGGCGCCGCGGGCCGAGCGCGCCGGCAGGTCCTTCACCGCCCCTTGAACGCCGGCCGGCGCTTCTCGAGAAACGCCTGCGTTCCCTCCTGCTTGTCCTCCGTCGCGGCCACCACGCCGAAGAGCGCCGCCTCGTGGTCGCAGCCCTCGTCGAGCGACATCTGCGTCCCGCACCGCACGGCGTCCAGGATGTACTTGACGGCGACGGGCGGCTTGGCGGCCAGGTCGGCGGCCAGCTCGCGGGCCTCGTCCAGCAGCCGGGCCGCGGGCACGACCCGGTTCACCAGGCCGAGGCGGCGCGCCTCCTCCGCCGCGACCGGGTTGCCGGTCAGCAGGATCTCGAGCGCGGGCCCTGTCCCGATCAGCCGCGGCAGCCGCTGCGTGCCGCCGTAGCCCGGGATGATCCCGAGATTGATCTCGGGCTGGCCGAGGCGCGCCGTGTCGGCGGCCACGCGCAGGGTGCAGGCCATGGCGAGCTCGCAGCCGCCACCGAGCGCAAAGCCGTTGACGGCCGCGATGACCGGCTTGCCGCAACCGGCGATGAGCGCGCACAGGGCCTGGCCGCGGCGCGCCACCTCGCGGGCCTCGGCAGGCCCCAGCCGGGCCAGCTCGGCGATGTCCGCGCCCGCCACGAACGCGCGCTCGCCCGCACCGGTCAGGACGACCGCGCGGACCGCGGCATCGTCCCGGATCCGCTCGAACGCCTCGAGCAGCTCGGTGATGGTGGCCGCGTTCAGCGCGTTCAGGACCTGCGGGCGTGTGACGGTGACGAGGGCGACGCCCGCTGACGGGGCGTCCGTGACGGTGACGTTCTCCATATCGAAAGCACTATACTGCACGCCCGCGCGCAGCCGCCGGCAGCTCGCGGCGGGGCGTCAGAGCGGGAGCGGATACATCAGCCAGCCCAGCAGCACGCCGATGCCGGCGAACGCCGCCCACAGCAGGGCGCCGAACCTGGCCTGCTCGCGGGGGTCGTCGCGCATCAGCAGCGCGAACACGAGCGAGACGAAGCCCGCGAACAGCACCATCAGCAGGAAGTGACTGGCCATGTCAGCGGCGCCCGCTCACTTGCGTCCCCGGGCGATGTCGTAGGCATCGAGCACCACCAGGACGTTCAGCAGGCCGGCCACGACGAGGAACGTGTTGCCGTGCTCGTACGTCGCGGCCACCACGCGGCCCTCCGCCCACCCCAGGAGGCGCGCGCACAGGTACGGCACGCCCATCCCCAGCTCGGCCAGGGCCTGCAGCGTCACGAGCGGCTGCCCAGTGTCGAACGGGAACAGCCGGCCGTGCAGCCCCAGCCCGATGGCGAACATCAGCGGCAGCGCGGCGAGCAGGATCCATCCGGTGCGGCGGCGTCCCAGCAGCAGGTGTCCGGCGCCGGGCAGCGCCCAGGCCGCCGCACAGACGAGCAGGGGGCTCGCGGCGGAGGCGTGTGGTCCGGTCTGCGGCCGCGCCATGGTCCCTTGGGGAGACTATAACGCGTCGAAGTGCGTGAGCCGGCTGAACGCCGTGAACCGGCTCCGCACCTCGCCGTCGCCGAGCCGCAGCAGGCGCTCGACGCCGAAGTCCTCGACGGTGAACGACGCCAGCGTGCTGCCGGCGATGACCGCCTGCGTCACGACCGCGTCCGAGAATTCCCCGGCGGCGGCCAGGTAGCCCACGAACCCGCCCGCGAACGTGTCGCCGGCGCCGGTGGGATCGCGCACCGTCTCGAGCGGCATGGCCGGCGCGGCGAAGAAGCCGTCGCCCCGCGTCATCAGCACGCCGTGCTCGCCGCGCTTGATCACCACCCGCTCCGGCCCGAGCCGCCGGATGGCGCGCGCCGCCCGGACGAGATTGTGCTCCCCGCTCAGTTGCCGCGCCTCCTCGTCGTTGATGACGAGCACGTGCACGCGCCGCAGCACGCGCCGCAGCTCGTCGGGCGTCTCCTCGATCCAGTAGTTCATCGTGTCGAGCGCGACAAAGTCCGGCTCCGCGACCTGCCCGAGCACCTCGGACTGCAGCGCGGGGTGGATGTTCGCCAGGAACACGAACGCGCTGTCGCGAAACGGGTCGGGGATCTGCGGGCGGAAGCCGCTGAAAACGTTCAGGTGGGTGTAGATGCTCCGGCGCGTGGCGAGATCGGCGCTGTACGCGCCCTTCCAGCGAAACGTCTCGCCCGGCACGCGCTGCAGCCCGGCCAGGTCGATGCGCCGGCCGTCGAAGACCCGCAGGTGCTCGGACCCGAAATCGTCGCCGACGACCGCCACCAGCCGCACGCCGGTGAAGTACGAGGCGGCGAGGCTGAAGTAGGTGGCCGCGCCGCCGACGATGCGCGACGCCGCGCCGAACGGCGTCTCGAGCGAGTCGAACGCGACGGAGCCCACGGTGAGGACGGGGCGCATCGGTCAGTCCAGGTACTTGGACACGAGCGGCCCGAGCTGCTCCCTCGTCGCGGGGGGGATGGCCTCCGGGCGCGTGATGATGGCGGAAGCCAGCGCGGTGGCGCACTCGCAGGTCCGGTCCACCGGCAGCCGCTCGACGACGGCCGCGACGACGGCCTGCGCGGTCTCGGCGTTGCGAATCAGGTTGCCCACGATCATCTCGACCGTGACCTGGTCGTGGTCCGGATGCCAGCAGTCGTAGTCGGTCACGAGCGCGAGCGTCGCGTAGCAGATCTCGGCCTCGCGCGCGAGCTTCGCCTCCTGCAGGTTCGTCATCCCGATGATGTCCATCCCCCACGAGCGATACAGCCGGGACTCGGCCAGCGTCGAGAACTGCGGTCCTTCCATGCAGACGTAGGTGCCGCCGTCGTGGACCCGCGCGGCGGTCGTCCGCGCCGACTCGGAGACGATCCCGGTCAGCGTGCGGCAGACGGGGTGCGCGAACGTGATGTGGGCCACGAGCCCGCGTCCGAAGAACGTGCTCACCCGGCCGCGCGTGCGGTCGAGGAACTGGTCGGGGATCACGATGTCGAGGGGCCGGTACTGCTCCTGCAGGCTGCCGACCGCGCTCGCCGACAGGATCCACTCGACGCCCAGCGTCTTCATGGCGAACAGGTTCGCCCGGAAGTTCAGCTCCGAGGGCAGGAGGCGGTGGCCCGCGCCGTGACGGGCGAGAAACGCCACGCGCTGCCCGGCCAGCGATCCGACCACGAGCGGCGCCGAGGGGTCGCCGAACGGCGTCGACACCGCCACCTCCTCGCGCGCGGTGAGCCCCGCCATGTCGTACAGGCCGCTGCCCCCGATGACACCGATGCGAACCGGCCGCTCAGGCATCGTCCGCCGCCTGCTTCAGCTCGACGAGCACCCCGTGCGCGCTCGCCGGGTGGATGAACGCCACGAGCGCCCCCTCGGCTCCGGGCCGCGGCGTCTCGTCGATGAGCCGCACGCCCCGGGCCTTCAGCCGCGCCAGCGCCGCGGCCAAGTCGTCGACGCGCAGGGTGACGTGGTGCAGGCCGGGGCCGCGGCGGGCAATGAAGCGCGCGATCGGCGAGGCGTCCGACGTGGCCTCGAGCAGCTCCAGCGCGGCGCCGCCGACCCCGACGAAGTGCGCGCGCACGTGCTGCGACGCCACCTCCTCGCTGAGCTCCACGTCCAGTCCCAGGGCGTCGCGATAGAAGGCGAGAGCCCCCTCGGCGCTCTCCACGGCGATACCGATGTGGTCGAGCACTGCTTTCATGAGACGCGCTCCATGATGTCGTCGGCCGCCGCGTACGGATCGAGCGCGCCGGCGGCAATGCGGTCGACGGCGTCCGCGAGCAGCGCCCGGGTGTCCTCCCGCCGCTCCAGCCGGTCGATGAACGACCGCTGCAGCAGCCCGGTCAGCCGGAACCGGGCGCGCGCGCGGCGGCGCCCGCGCGACCCGCCGTGCGCCGCCGCAAACTGCTGGACCGCGTCAATCACCGCCGCGACGCCGCCGCCGGTGGCGGCCCGGGTCTTGAGGACGGGCGGACGCCAGGCGCCGGCGTCGAACTCCCGCAGGGCGAGCATCGCCTCGATCTCGCCGGCGGTGCGGTCCGCACCCGGCCGGTCGGCCTTGTTGACGACGAAGACGTCGGCGATCTCCATGATGCCGGCCTTCATCGCCTGCACGTCGTCGCCGGCATCAGGAATCGTGACCACGATGGACACGTCGGCGGTCCTGGCGATGTCGACCTCTCCCTGACCGACGCCGACCGTCTCGATCAGCACGACGTCCCGCCCCGCGGCATCCAGGATGAGGGCGGCGTCGCTCGTGGCGTGCGAGACGCCGCCCAGATGTCCGTGGGTCGCCAGGCTCCGCACGTACACCCCGTCGTCGAGCGTGTGGCGCTGCATCCGGATCCGGTCGCCGAGAATGGCGCCGCCGCTGAACGGGCTGCTGGGATCGACGGCCAGGATCCCGACGGTGCGGTCCAGCCGCCGGTACTCCGCGGCCAACCCGTCGACCAGCGTGCTCTTGCCGACGCCCGGGGCGCCGGTCACGCCGATCACGCGCGCCTGGCCGGTCCGGCCGAACAGCCGCCGCATGAGCGCGGGGGCCGCGGCCGGATCGTTCTCGACCAGGGAGATGGCGCGCGCGAGCGCTCGCTGCTCACCGGCTAGCACCCGATCCGCCAGATCCACGGCTCCGTCGCCCCCGCGCTCATGACGTGCCGGACTCTATCACACCGCATCACGGCGCCTTGGACCCGGCTCCGCTTCGGGGTACAGTGCGCGGTGGCCATGCGACGCGCCCTGCCCCTGTCACTCGCGCTTCTGTTCATCCTGGTCGCCCGCGACGCGGCGGCCGATCTGACCGCCTTCGTCGGCTCCACGCTCACGCCCGCCAACCGCCCCGCGCGGGGCGTGGCGGTGAGCGTGTCGCTGCTGTTCGTGGGGTTCGAGTTCGAGTTCTCCGACACCGGCGCGGATGCCGCGGCCGGGGCGCCGTCGCTGCGCTCGGCCATGTTCAACATCCAGGCGCAGACGCCCCGCTTCGCCGGCGTGCAGGCCTACGCCACGGCCGGCGGCGGGCTCTACCAGGAGCAGCTTGCCGAACGGAAGAAGACCAACCTCGGGACGAACGCGGGCGGGGGCCTGAAGGTGCCGCTGGCCGGACCGATCGGGGTGCGCCTGGACTATCGCGTCTTCACGCTGCGGGGCAGCCCCCTCTACACCACCGTGCAGCGCTTCTACATCGGCGCCAACCTCGCCTTTTGAAACTAGAACGTGTCGACGGGGTCCATGTTGATCAGGGCCTGGCCGACGCCGAACGCGCCGTTGAACGTCTCGTAGAGGCTCTGCACTTCGGTGGGAAACGCTTCGCGCAGCAGGGCTGCGGCCGAGTAGTCCGCGCCGGCGACCGCCGGGTCGATGAGCCAGACGTAGAGCACGTTGCCGTTGGGCCCCGGCTCCAGCGCCCGGTACATCTTCCAGCCCGCCGCCTGCGCCCTGCGCTCGGCGCTCTCGCTGCCGGCCAGCGCGCCGACGAGCCGTCCCGCCACCGACTCGAAGGCGGCGGTCCGATCAGCCCGGATGTAGTTGAGAATCAGTCCGGCCGGAGCCTCCAACGTCCGCGCCGGCTGGGCGGCCTCGGTGCGGTGCGCCAGCGCCATCCCGACAGCCACGCCGGCGGCGGCCGCGACGGCCAGCCCGCCGCCCTCGCGCAGGCGGCGCCAGCCGGACCCCTGCCCCATTCCCGCCGAGCTCATCGGCTACCTCCGGGCACCTGGAAGCCTCGCACGACCCCGAGACGGGCGGCGTGCACGACGCCGCTCGCCGCGGAAACGGTTCGTTCAAGGCAGAGCGGGCCGGCAACGCGGGGGGTGCGCCGGTCAGCCCCCGAAGTTGCGAACCAGGTCGAGATTGAGGATCAGCTGCTTCAGTTGCGCATCCGTGTACGACCCGTTGTAGGTCTGGTACAGATCCTGCACCTGCTCGGGAAGCGCCTCGGCGAGGATGGTCGATACCGCGTAGTCGGCCCCGCCGACGACCGGGTCGATGACCCAGACGTACATGACGTTCCCCTGGCCGGTGATGTCGTTGTCGGCCCGGAAGACCTTCCAGCCGCGCGCCTGATTGCCGCGGTTCACGTCCAGCGCCCTATCGAGCTCCGCCATGACCCCTTCGAATGCAGCCGCCTGCGCGGGCTTCACGAAGTGGAACATGAGGGCCCCGTCCCCGCTCAACGCCCGCACCTGCGCCTCGGCCCTGGACGCGGTCAGTCCCATGCCGAGCGCCACTCCGATGGCGAGCATTCCGATCAGCGCACAACCCACGACCACATGCCGGCGTGCCGACGTCAGTGTCTCGAACCAGCGCATCTGTGCAGCCTCCTTCCTGTGTGAAACGAGCCGCTACTTTACCGTACGGAACCGGCTAGACGAAAGCCTCCATCACCTCGTTCGCGAGCAGCATCCCGGCGCGGGTCAGGCGCAGCCGGCCGGCGCCGTGCACGAGCAGACCGGCCTCGAGAAACGGGCCCAGCTCCGCCCCGTAGCGTTCCATGACGTCGACGCCGAAGCGCTCCGCGAGCCCCTCGACGTCGAGCCCTTCCACCAGGCGCAGCCCGGTGAACAGCGCGTCGCCGAGCCGCTCGTCCGACGTCAGCTCCCGGCGCTCCGCGACCGTCGACACGCCGCGGCGGACCGCGTCGACGTAGCGCTCCGTCTCCGAGACGTTTCTCCACCGCGCCCCGGACCGCGTCGAGTGCGCGCCGCAGCCGAACCCGAGCCAGGCGCCGTCGCGCCAGTACTTCAGGTTGTGCCGGCAGCGCTTGCCCGGACGCGCGACGTTCGATATCTCGTACTGCTCGTAGCCCGCCCTGTCCGCGCGGCCGAGCGCGTCGAGGTACATGGCCGCCGCGTCGTCGTCGGGCGCCAGCGACCAGCCGCCCCGCGCCATCTCCTCGCGCAGCGGGGCATTCGGATACAGCTCGAGCAGGTAGAGCGATACGTGCCCGGGCCGCAACGCGAGCAGGGCGTCGACGGAGGCGGCGCAGTCGCCGCGCGTCTGCTGCGGCAGCCAGAGCATCAGATCCGCGCTCACGTCGCAGCCGGCCGCCTGCGACAACCGGATTGCCTCGATCGCCCGCGCCGCGGTATGCCGGCGTCCCAGACGCTCGAGCTCCGCGTCGAGGACCGACTGCACCCCGAGGCTGATACGCGTCACGCCCGCGCCGGTCCAGCCGCGCAACGCCGGCGCGGTGACGGTCTCCGGGTTGGTCTCGAGCGTGACCTCGGCGTCGGGTGCGACCGCGAACCCGGCGCGGCAGGCCGCGATCAGGTGCGCGACCTCCTCCGGCTCCAGCAGCGACGGCGTGCCGCCGCCGAAGTAGATGGTATCGGCCCGCGCGCCATCCCCGGCGCGGCGAATCTCCGTGTCCAGCGCCTCGACGTAGCGCGTCTTCAACGCCGGATCGAGCAGGCCGCGGTTGAAGTTGCAATAGTTGCAGATCGACGCGCAGAACGGGATATGGAGGTAGATGCCGAGGGCTTCCATCAGACGGGTTCTGCGGCGCAGACTCCCGGCGCCTAGCTGCCGGCCTTGCCGCCCGACCACCCCAGGTCGAGCCGGTCGTGCTTCAGTTGCGCGCGCGCACGCGTCGTGGTCCGGCGCGGCAACCGCCGCCGCGGCTGGGCCTTCCAGCGCTGGAAGAGGTCCTTGCCGGTGGGGGGATACTCGAACTCGCGGTAGTCCGATCCGCCGTACTCGAGAAACTCGCACATCTCCCGCAGCCGCGAGTGCATGCGAAAGCCGACGCGCACGAGCAGCGAGTCGAGGTCATCGGCATCCGGCACGTCCTCGTAGTTGGAGGTGAAGATCGTCGGGCGGCGGTCGTTGTAGCGCGTGTTGACGATGAGATTCATCGTCTCCTCCACCCAGTCGGTGGGCCGCTCGGCGCCCAGGTCGTCGAGCACGAGCAGCTCGGCGTCCATCACGCGGCGCAGCACGTCGCCCTCCGCGCTGCGCGTGACCGGATTGAACGTGCTGCGAATCGTGCTGAGCAGCGTGCGCGTGTCGAAGTACAGGCCGCGGGCCGCCCTGGTCAGCACGACCTCGCGCAGCGCCGCGACGGCAATGTGGGTCTTGCCGATGCCGGGCGGGCCGATCAGCAGCAGCCCCTTGTCGACGACCGGAAACTGCTCGGCGAAGCCGCGGGCGCTGCCGAGCGCCCGCAGCAACTGCTCGTTCTCGTAGGTGACGAAGCTCGAGAAGTCGCACTTCTGGTAGCGGCGCGGGATGCGGGCTTCCTCGAGCAGCGTGCGCGCCACCTGCCGGCGCCAGCAGTCGCAGCGCTCCACGCGCCGGACGCCGTCAGCCTGCAGGGCGCGCCAACCGGTATCGTTGCAGTCTGCACACTCCATGGCGCTCCTGTCGGCGGACGCCTATCAGGATACCCCGCCCGGCGGCGGATTCTAGTCGGCGGCCGGTCGGCGCCCGGCGCGCGTCACGCGGTCGGGGTCGGACCGGGACCCGTCCGCGGCGGCGGGAGCGGCCCGGACCAGCGTCGAGGGCGGCGACTTGACCAGCGCGGTGCCCAGCCGCTGCTCCCAGTCGCCCAGCCCGCGCGCCAGCTCGCGCTTGACGTAGGCCATGAACTCGTTGACCTCGTTCTGCATGCGGTCCATCTTCTGGCGCATGTTCAGGATGATCTCGACCCCGGCCAGGTTGACCCCCAGGTCGCGGGTGAGCGTCAGGATGGTCTCGAGCTGCTCGAGGTCCTCCTGCGCGTACAGCCGCGTGTTGCCGTCGGTGCGGGACGGCTTGAGCAGCCCTTCCCGTTCGTAGAGGCGCAGCGTCTGGGGGTGAATGTTGTAGCGCCGCGCCACCGTGCTGATCATGAACAACGCTTTCCCGGGTTCCCTGGTAGGCATGATCGTCACTCGGTGAACAGATCCCGGCGGACGTCGGCCGCGTTGATCCGTCCGAACTCCTGCAGCAGTTGCCGCGACCGCTCGTCCGCAATGCGCGGCACGACGATGCGGACCTCGACGAGCAGGTCGCCGCGCCCCCCGGCGGGCGACGGCACGCCGAGCCCGCGCAGCCGAAGGCGCGCGCCGGACTGCGTGCCGGCGGGTACCCGCAGCGCGGCCCTGCCGTCGAGCGTCGGAATCGTGATCGTGGCGCCCAGCGCCGCCTCGTGCACGCCGACCGGCACGGTCAGCGTCAGATCGCCGCCGGTCCGCCCGAACAGGCGATGGCCGCCCACCTTCGCCGTGATGTACAGGTCGCCTGCCGGCGTGCCGCCGCGGCCGGCGTTGCCCTTCCCCGCCACGCGCATGCGGGCCCCGTCCGTCACGCCGGCCGGCACCTGGATGGCGATCTCCTCCGTCACGGCCGCCGTGCCGGCGCCCCGGCAGGCCGCGCAGGCGCGGTGGCTCTGCCGCCCGGAGCCGCCGCAACTGCCGCACGGCTTGGAGAACACCATGTGGCCGCGCCGCCACTGCGTGGAGCCCCGTCCGTGGCAGTCCGCGCAACGACTCTCCGCGGCCCGCCGCAGACCGCTGCCGCGACAGGCGGCGCAGCCGTCGAGCCGCGTGACGGTCAGCCGCCGGACCGCGCCGCGCAGCGCCTCCTCGAAGCCCAGCGCGACCTCGCCGTGGAGATCTCCGCCCCTCTCCTCGCTGCTCGCGGCGTCGCCGCCCGGCCGCTCGAGCACCTCCGAGAACAGCTCGCCGAAGGTGACCGAGGCGCCCGCCACCGGCGTCGAGAAGTCGAAGCCGCGGAACTCGACCGCGGCCTCCCGGGCGGCGACCTGCGGCTCGCCCTCCGCGTCGTACTCCCGGCGGCGCGCCGGGTCGCGCAGCGTTTCGTACGCCTCCGTCGCACGCCGGTAGAACGCTTCCGCCTCGCTGTCTCCCGGATTGAGGTCCGGATGATACCGCCGCGCCAGGCGCGTGTAGGCGCGCTCGACCTCCATGGACGACGCGCCGCGTTCGACGCCCAGGATGAGGTAGAAGTCCATCGCCTACTTCTTGTCGTCCTCCACCACCTCCGCATCGATGACGTCGCCGTCGGAGGCCGCGCCGGGCGCGCCCGCGCCCGGGCCGGCGGCGCCGGGGACCGGCCCGCCGGGCGGCGTGTCGCCCGCGCCCGGGGCGCTCTTGTACAGCTCCTGCGCCGCCTTCTGCTGCGCCGCGTTCAGCCGGTCGAGCGCGTTGGTGATGGTCTCGACGTCCTCGCCCTTGACCGCTTCCTTGACCGCGTCGATGGCATCCTGGACGGCCTGCTTGTCGTCGGCGCCGAGCTTGTCCCCCGAATCCTTGAGCAACTGCTCCGCCGCGTAGACCGTCTGATCCGCGCGGTTGCGCGTCTCGACCTCCGTCTTCAACTGCTTGTCCTGCTCGGCATTGGCCTCCGCCTCCTGCATCATGCGGTCGACGTCTTCCTTGCTCAGACCGCTCGACGCGGTGATGGTGATCTTCTGCTCCTTGCCCGTGCCGAGGTCCTTGGCCGACACGTTCACGATGCCGTTGGCGTCGATATCGAACGTCACCTCGATCTGCGGCACGCCGCGCGGCGCGGGCGGAATGCCCACGAGATGGAACTTGCCGAGCGTCCGGTTGTCGCGCGCCATCGGCCGCTCGCCCTGCAGCACGTGCACCTCGACGCTCGTCTGGCCGTCGGCGGCCGTCGAGAACACCTCGCTCTTCTTGGTCGGAATGGTCGTGTTGCGCGCGATGAGCGCCGTCATGACGCTGCCCAGCGTCTCGATGCCGAGCGAGAGCGGCGTCACGTCGAGCAGGAGCAGGTCCTTGACCTCGCCCGAGAGCACGCCCGCCTGCACCCCGGCGCCGATCGCCACGACCTCGTCGGGGTTCACTCCCCGGTGCGGCTCGCGCCCGAAGAGCTCCTGGACGATCTGCTGCACCTTCGGCACGCGCGTCGACCCGCCGACGAGCACCACCTCGTCGATGCCGCCGGCATCGATGCCGGCGTCCGACAGCGCCTGCCGCACCGGGGGCACCGTCCGCTGCAGGAGATCGTCGACGAGCTGCTCGAACTTCGCGCGCGTCAGCTTCTTCTGGAGATGCTTCGGACCCGACTGGTCCGCCGTGATGAACGGCAGGTTGATCTCGGTCTCCACGACCGTCGACAGCTCCATCTTGGCCTTCTCGGCCGCTTCCTTCAGCCGCTGGAGCGCCATGCGGTCCCTGCTCAGATCGATGCCTTCATCGGCCTTGAACTCGCCGACTATCCAGTCGATGAGCCGCTGATCGAGGTTGTCCCCGCCCAGGTGCGTGTCGCCGTTGGTGGACTTGACCTCGACCACGCCCTCGCCGACCTCGAGAATCGAGATGTCGAACGTGCCGCCGCCGAAGTCGAAGACGGCGATGGTCTCGTCCTTCTTCTTGTCGAGCCCGTAGGCGAGCGCGGCGGCGGTCGGCTCGTTGACGATGCGCATCACCTCGAGCCCGGCGATCTGCCCGGCATCCTTCGTCGCCTGCCGCTGCGCGTCGTTGAAGTAGGCCGGCACCGTGATGACGGCCTTCTCGACCTTCTGTCCGAGATACTCCTCGGCCGCCTGCTTGAGCTTCTGCAGCACCATCGCGGAGACCTGGGGCGGCGAGTGGTGCTTGCCGACCGCATCGACCCGGGCGGCGCCGTTCGCCGCCTTGCCGACGACGTACGGCACCATCTTCATCTCCTCGCTGACCTCCTCGTAGCGCCGGCCCATGAACCGCTTGATGGAGAAGATGGTGTTCTTGGGATTGGTGACTGCCTGGCGCTTGGCCACCTGACCGACGAGGCGCTCGCCGGCCTTGGTGAACGCCACCACCGACGGCGTCAGCCGGCTCCCTTCCGGGTTGGTGACAACGGTCGGCTCGCTGCCCTCCATGACGGCCACGACCGAATTCGTCGTTCCCAAATCGATGCCGATGATCTTGCTCATGCGATTCTGTCCCCGCGGCCCGGCCGGCCGGCCGGGTCCAGTCTGGCGGCCGCGCAGCGTGTGCGGCCGAACGTCAACCTAATGCGCTATGAAGTATAAAATATGAGTTATCAAATGTAAAATCACGGATGCGATTGCCGGGCGGTGGCGCCCCGGCGCCTCCCCTGCACGCCAGCGGCCGATTCGCCGACAAGAATGTCGTGGAAGCCTCAACGGCTTCGAAATCGACCGTGTACAATCCGTTCAAGAACAGCCTGTCAGGAAACAGCCTGTGACCAAGAAGAAGAAGAAGACGACGAAGACCAAGCGTTCCACGCATCGCGCGTCCATCGTCGGGATCTTCGCGGCGGCCGCGCTGCTCGGCGCCGCCAGCGGGGCCCTCTTCGCCTACTCTCCCGACCTGCCGATCATCGTCGAGCTGGACGACTACACGCCCGGCACGATCACGCGCGTTCACGCGCGGGGCGGCGAGCTGGTCGGCGAGTTCACGACCGAGCGCCGGGTCATCCTCGAGTACGAGGACATCCCGGAGGTGCTGCGCCACGCGATCATCGCCGCCGAGGACGGGGACTTCTTCAGCCACATCGGGATCAACATCCCCCGCATCGCCGTCACGCTCGCCGAGAACATCGTGTCGGGCAACCTGACCGGCGCCGGCGCCAGCACGCTGACGATGCAGCTGGCCCGCAACATCACGCTGGGCGGCGAGCGGCTCGGCCTCGAGAAGACCTGGCAGCGGAAGCTCCGCGAGGCGTACTACACGTTCCACCTCGAGAAGCGCTACACGAAGCGCGAGATCTTCACCCTCTACTGCAACCAGATATGGCTCGGGACCGCGCAGCACGCCGCGCACGGCGTCGAGGCCGCATCCCAGCTCTACTTCGGCAAGTCCGTCGGGGACCTCGCGCTCGAGGAGGCGGCGCTCATCGCCGGCATCCTGCCGTCGCCCTCGCGGCTGAGCCCGCTCGTGAACATCGAGCGCGCCCGCGGTCGGCGCAACTACGCGCTCCAGCGCATGGCCGACGAGGGCTACGTCACCCAGGCCGAGGCCGACGCGGCCAAGGCGCGGCCGGTCGAGCTGGCGCAGCGGGTCGAGCGGACCAACTCGATCGCGCCCTACTTCATCGAGGAGGTGCGCCAGCACCTCGAGGCCGAGTACGGGGCGCAGCGGCTGTACGAGGACGGGCTGGTGGTCCACACGACGCTCGACGGCCGGCTGCAGGCCGCCGCCAACCGCGCCGTCTCGGACGGCCTGCGGCGGCTCGACAAGCGCCACGGCTTCCGCCCCGTCGCCCGCAACGTCCTCGCCGAGGGCGGCACGCTGCAGGACTACCGGCACGGCCGCTGGCAGCTCGTGATGGCCGCGGGCGACATCGTGCCCGCCGTCGTCACCGCCGTGAGCGACAGCCGCATCGGCGTGCGCTTCGGCCGCTACGACGCGGTGATTGGCAGCGACGGCTTCGAGTGGATCCGCCGCTCGCCGGCGGCGCTCCTCGAGGTGGGCGATCTCGTGACGGTCCGCATTGCCGCCATCGATCCCGACGCCGGCACGGCCGAGGTCACCCTGGACCAGGACCCCGAGGTCGAGGCGGCGCTCATCGCGCTCGAGAACCGCACCGGCCGCATCCTCGCCATGGTCGGCGGCTACAGCTTCGACCGCAGCAAGTTCAACCGGGCGACGCAGGCCTACCGGCAGCTCGGCTCGCTGTTCAAGGGCGTGCTCTACGCGGCCGCCATCGACCAGGGCTACACCGCCACGTCGCTGGTGGACGACGAGCCGGTCAGCTACGAGGTCGGCCCCGGCCAGCCGCTCTACCGGCCGACCAACTACGACCACAAGTACGAGGGCCCGATCACGCTGCGGCACGCGCTCGAGAAGTCGCGCAACGTGCCGGCCGTGCGGTTCATGGACGCCGTCGGGCCCGAGGTCGTCGCGGACTTCGCGCGGCGGCTGGGCATCACCGCGCCGATACCGCCGTTCCTCTCCGTGGCGCTCGGGTCGGCGGAGACGACGCTGCAGGAGATCACGAGCGCCTACTCCGTCTTTCCGAACGGCGGGATCCGGATGACGCCGTACCTGATCGACCGGATCCTCGACCGCCAGGGCGATCTGCTCGAAGAGGGCGGGCCCGTGCCCCAGGATGCCATCCGCGCGGATACCGCGTACATCATGGTGTCGCTCATGCAGGGCGTCGTCCAGCGCGGCACCGGCCGGGGCGCGCTGCGGCTCGGCTGGCCCGTGGGCGGCAAGACGGGCACGATGGACGACTACACCGACGCCTGGTTCGTCGGCTTCGATCCGGAGATCACGGTCGGCGTATGGGTCGGCTACGACGAGAAGGTCACGCTGGGTCGCGGCGAGGAGGGCGCCCGGGTT
This sequence comes from Vicinamibacterales bacterium, assembly GCA_965214845.1. GTDB lineage: Bacteria > Acidobacteriota > Vicinamibacteria > Vicinamibacterales > UBA8438 > JAAXGX01. Next base: position 6,633,017 of record CBDCCO010000007.1, on the reverse strand, counting down.
GCGCTGCCGATCTGGCGCGACTTCATGCAGGCCTACATCGACGGGCTCGACACCGGGACGGAGGCGCGCTTCCTGCCGCCCCCGAACATCGTCTTCGCCGCGGTCGATGCCGGCACCGGGGAGATCACCGGGCCCTCGACGCCCGGCGCCATCGTGGAGGCGTTCATCGCGGGGACGGCCCCCGGCACCGCGTTTCGCCGCTGAATCAAGCGTCTGCCGGCTTGCGCATCAGGTAGCTCTTGATGAAGAGGTCGATGTCGCCGTCGAGCACGCGCTCGACGTTGCCGACCTCGACCTTCGTCCGGTGGTCCTTCACCATCTGGTACGGGTGCAGGACGTAGCTCCGAATCTGGCTGCCGAACGCGATGTCCTTCTTCTCTCCGCCGATCTTCTCGAGCTGCTCCTGCTGCTCCCGGCGCTTCAGGTCGAACAGGCGCGCGCGCAGAACCTTCATGGCCGCGTCGCGGTTGCGATGCTGGGAGCGCTCGTTCTGGCACGAGACGACGATGCCGGTCGGCAGGTGCGTGATGCGCACCGCCGAGTCGGTGACGTTGACGTGCTGGCCGCCGGCCCCGCTGGAGCGGTAGGTGTCGATCCGCAGATCCTTGTCCTCCACCTCCACGTCCACGTCGTCGGGCAGCTCCGGCCACACGAAGACCGACGCGAACGACGTGTGGCGGCGCGACGCCTGGTCGAACGGCGAAATGCGCACCAGGCGGTGCACCCCCGCCTCGGCCAGCAGCAGGCCGTACGCGTAGTCGCCCGCGACGGTGATGGTGGCGCCCTTGATCCCGGCCTCGTCGCCGGGCTGGTAGTCGATGATGTCGCGGCTGAACCCGCGCCGCTCCGCCCACCGGAGATAGGTGCGCAGCAGCATCTCGGCCCAGTCCTGCGACTCGGTTCCGCCGGCGCCGGGATGCACGGAGAGGATGGCGTCGCACGCGTCGTGCTCGCCGCCGAGCATCTTCTTGACCTCGGCCGCCTCGACCTCCGCGGCCAGATCGTCGAGTCCGCTGATCAGGTCGCCGATGACGTTCTCGCCCTGATCCGCCCACTCGAGCAGCACGTCGAGATCCTCGCTGCGCCGCTTCAGCGAGCACGAGAGCTCGTGGTCCTCCTGCAGGCGCCGGCGGCGGCGCAGCACCCGCTGCGCGTCCTCGGCGTCGTTCCAGAAGTCCGGCGCCGCCGCGCGCTGCTCGAGGCGGGCTATCTCCTCGGCGGGGCTGGCCGCGTCAAAGATAACTCCGCAGATCGGCCGCCCGCTTGACGAGATCCTGATACCGGCGAATGTGCTCCTCGTATGCGATGTCCACGCGTCTTCCTCCAGCTTCCGAAATCAAATGGGGCTGCGCCCCGAACCCCCGGCGTCCGCTTGCGGGGACCCCACAGCCCCGCGCCGCTCCCGCCGAGCCGGGCTTCATTCAGACGGGGCTGCGCCCCGAACCCCCGGCGTCCGCTTGCGGGGACCCCACAGCCCCGCGCCGCTCCCGCCGAGCCGCGCTGTGCGCGGCTTCCTCCTAGATGGGGCTGCGGCTGCGGCGGGCCGCGGCCCACAGGGCGAGCGCCGTCACGCAGGCGCAGGCGTACGCCAGGATGTCGCCGGTCCGGCTGTAGACGGTGCGCTCGTCGAGCAGCCGCACCTCGGCCGCGATGGTGCGCTGCACGAACAGCGGCGTGCGCGCCACGATCCGGCCGTAGGGATCGACGACGCCGCTGATGCCGGTGTTGGCCGCGCGCACGAGAAACCGGCCCTGCTCGATGGCGCGCATGGCGGCCTGCTGGAAGTGCTGATAGGGCGCCGCCGACCGTCCGTACCAGGCGTCGTTGGTGACGGTCGCCAGCAACCGGCTGCCGCGCGTCACGAACCCGCGTACCAATCCAGGATAGATGATCTCGTAGCAGATTGCCGTGCCCAGCGGCTGGCCGTCCATGACCAGCGTCCGGGGTCCGGGACCCGCCGTGAAATCGCCGACCGCCTCGACGAGCGGCGAGACGAAGAACAGCAGGCGCCGCAGCGGCACGTACTCGCCGAACGGAACCAGATGGTGCTTGCGGTAGAAGCCGGCCGTGCGGCCCGTCGGCTCCACGAGCACCGCGGCGTTGAAGTAGCGCGGCGCGCCGTCCCGCACGATCTCGGTGGTCCCGAGCAGCAGGTGCGCGCCGGTCTCGCGCGCCACGGAGCGGATGGCCGCGGTCCGCGCCGGGTCACCCTCGAAGGCGAACGGCGTCGCGGCTTCCGGCCACACCACCAGCCGCGCGCCGGCGGCCGCGGCGGCCCGCGTCAGATCGAGATAGCTGTCCAGGATGCGGTCGCGCAGGACCGGGTTCCACTTGTCGTGCTGCGCCACGTTGCCCTGCAGGGCGGCCACCCGCAACGGCTGTCCCCGCTCGAGGAGCGTGCTCGCCTCGAGGCGCCAGCCGCCGAAGCCGACCGCGGCGAGCACGACCGCCGCCATGCCGGCCAGCGGCCTCACGCAGCGCGCGTCGCGCACGATCACGGCGAACGCGAGGCTGGCGTTGACCGCCGCCACCAGGGCCGACAGCCCGAGCACGCCCACCAGGCTCGCGAGCTGCGCAACGGGCAGCACCGCCGTCTGGCTGTAGCCGAGGAGCTCCCAGGGGAAGCCGGTGAACAGGTGTATCCGCCCCAGCTCGGTCGTGACCCACAGCGCGGGGGCGCAGGCGACGGCGACCGCCCCGAAACGGCGGCAGAGCAACGCGGTCCCGGCCGCGAACAGGGCCGGGAACAGGGCCAGGTAGGCCACGAGCAGCACGTGGGCGATCCAGGCGGCCGCGTCCGCCAGCCCGCCGTACTCGGTCATGACGCGCGGGATCCAGTACAGGACGCCCGCGAAGTGCACGAGCCCGGTCAGCAGGCCGTATCCGAAGGCGCGCGCCGCCGAGCCGGCCAGCGCGGCCGGCACCAGCAGCGGCACCAGCGCAATCCAGGCGAGCGCGGGATGGCCCCAACGGGGGAAGCTGAGCGCGAGCAGGGCGCCGGAAATCGCCGCCAGTGCCCAGCCGAGGTGCCTGGGCAGCACTAGCGGGTGATCCAGGGCTTGAAGTGCTCTTCTCGCTCCAGCCGCAGGCGGATCTGCTCGGCCTGACCGTAGACGGTGTAGCGGCCCACGCGGACGCGGTACAGCGCGACCGCCTCGTCCGGCCGCGGCGCACGGACGTAGGCGGGGAACCCCTTGGCGATCAGCCGGCCGACCACCTGCTCGGCCGCGTCGGGGGCCTGCAGGGCCGCCACCTGCACGGTGTAGGCGGAGCCGGCCGACGGTGGGGCCGGCGGGCGCGCCACCGGCGCGGGCGGCGGCTCCGCGGCGACAGGTGCGAGCTCGAACTCCGGCTCCGGCTCCCGCTCCTCGAAATCGGGGAGCGCCTCCGGGACCGCGTCATCCCCCTCCAGCCGCCCGTGATAGGTCAGATCGTCGGCCGCGCCGGCGGCTGCCGAGGGCTCGCCGCTCACGAGGCTGAGAACCGCCGGGCGCGGCTCCTCCGGCGGCTGCGTGACGGCCGCCCCGGCGGCCGCAACCACGGACGGATCGCCCGTGCAGGGCTGCCGGCGCACCGCGCCCTGGCCGACCCGCACCCCGCTCAGGAACAGCACGGCGCCGGTGACGGTCGCCGCCATGACGTAGAAGACGACCTGCTTGGTAGGGCGTGAGCTGGTTGTCGACGCCAAGGAAGCCCTCGCAGGTGATCTGCCGACCCGGCCGCGTCCGTGCGGATCAGGACGAAGCGTCCTGCTTCGGCATCAGCGCGCTGATCAGATCCATCGGCAACGGGAAGACAAGCGTCGAGTTCTTCTCGCCGGCCACTTCCGTGGCGGTCTGCAGGTAGCGGAGCGTGACCGCCAGCGGCTCCTGCGCTATCACGCCGGCCGCCTGCGCCAGCTTCTCCGACGCCATGTACTCGCCTTCCGCGTGGATGATCTTAGCACGCTTCTCGCGCTCCGCCTCCGCCTGCCGGGCCATCGCCCGCTGCATGTCGGGCGGCAGATCCACGTGCTTGACCTCGACCGCCGACACCTTGACCCCCCACGGATCGGTCTGCGTGTCGAGAATCTGCTGCAGCTCCTTGTTCAGCGATTCGCGCTCCGACAGGAGACCGTCGAGCTCGACCTGGCCCAGCACGCTGCGCAGCGTCGTCTGGGCCAGCTGCGACGTCGCGTAGTGGAAGTTCTCCACCTCGACGATGGCGCGCTGCGGATCCATCACGCGGAAATAGACGACGGCGTTGACCTTGACCGACACGTTGTCCTTGGTGATGACGTCCTGCGGCGGGACGTCCATGACGATCGTCCGCAGGCTCACGCGCACCATGCGATCGATCGGCGCGAACACCAGGATGACGCCCGGACCCTTCGGCCTCGGATACAGCTTGCCGAGTCGAAAGATGACGCCGCGCTCGTACTCGTTCAGGATCTTGATGGAGCTGGCGAGGTACAGGACCACGATCAGGCCGAACATCAGTAGCGGACTCACGGTCATTGCTTTGCTCCTCCGGACGCCGGGAGCGGCTCTCGCTTGACGGTCAGCCGCATGCCGTCGACGGCGACGACGCGCACCTGCGCGCCCGCCTCGATATCTTCGGCCGCCGTGGCGGCCCACAGCTCGCCGTGCGTGGACACCCTGCCCGCGCCGCCGGCAACGATTGGCTCGGTGGCCCGTCCGAGCTGCGCGATCATGCCGCTGGCGCCCGTCACCGACGGGCGCAGCTGCGACCGGACGCCCAGCCTGGCCAGCAGCGAGACGATGAGGCCGAGCGCCAGCATCGACGACAGGACGAACGGCCACCCCAACTGCATCTCGGGCGCCGGCGAATCGATCAGCATGAGCGCCCCCAGCACCATGCTGATGATGCCTCCCGCCCCCAGCAGGCCGTAGGTGGCCGTGAGCACCTCGGCCACCAGCAGCGCCAGCCCGAACACGATGAGCAGCAGCCCCACGTAGTTGATCGGCAGTATCTGAAACGCGAAGAACGCGAGCAGGAGACACAGCACCCCCGCCACGCCCGGGACGATCCCGCCCGGATTCCAGAGCTCGATCGTCAGCCCCAGCGTGCCGAGGCTGAGCAGGATGACCGCCACCTGCGGATGCGCGACCGCGCTGAGCAGCCGCTGGCGCCAGTTCATCTCGACCCGCTCGACATCAGCGTCGGCCGTGCGGAGCACGACCGTGTCGCCGCCCCAGCGGGTCACCTCGCGGCCATCGAGCTGCTCGAGCAGCGCGTCGAGGTCGGATGCCACGAGGTCGATCAGCGGCGGGCTGGCCTCGAGCGCCTCCTGCTCCGTGAACGACTGGCTCTCGGTCACGGCCTTCTCGGCCAGCTCGACGTTGCGCTTGCGCTGGCTCGCCAGCGAGCGCGCGTAGGCGGCAACGTCCGAGGCCGCCTTCTCCGCCATCGTCTCGTCCATGGGCTGCCCGGTGCCCGCGACGGGATGGGCGGCGCCGATGTGCGTGCCCGGCGCCATGGCCGCCACGTCGGCGGCAATCGTGATCAGGAAGCCCGCCGAGGCCGCCCGGGTGCCGCTGGGCGCCACGAAGACGACGACCGGCGTCTCCGCCTCGATGATGCTCGTGTTGATGGCGCGGGTCGCGTCGACGAGCCCGCCCGGCGTCTGCAGCATGAAGACGACGAGGTCGGCGTCCGCCGCGTCGGCCTGCGCGATCGTCTGGTCGATGAACTCGGCCGACACGGGGTGGATCAGCGCATCCACCTCCGCCACGTACACCTGCGGCCGCCCGCTCGTCCGCTCGGGCTCCTGGCCCGCGGTGACGAACGAGCACAGCGCCGATGCCGCCAGCCAGCCGACGGCACGTCGAACGCGAAGGCGAACAGATTGCGATGGCATGGGCGCGATGGCAGGCCTGCGGCGCTGCTCGACTCCAAGGTAGCGAAGCACCGGCGGGCTGTCAACGTGGCATGCCGCCCGCGCCCCTGCCGGCGGGTGTTGTACGATCCGGGCGGAACGCCGTTCGTCAACGTCGGATACGCCAGGGATACGCCAGCCGACCACGAGCAGGGACCGCCTCCGGCCGCCCGTCGACAACCATGATGCTAGCGCTACACGCCACGCTGCGCGCACGCCTCCGGGACGTGCTGACCGAGCTCTACGGCCTCGACGCCGACGCGTTGCCCGCCATCGCCGTCGAGTTCCCCCCGAACCGCGCGCTCGGCGACCTCGCGATCACCGTCGCGTTCGAGCTGGCCCGCACGCTCCGCAAGGCGCCGCGCATCATCGCGAGCGAGATCGTCGCGGGGCTGGGCCCGCTCGACGGCATCGCGCGAGCCGACGCCGCGCCGAACGGCTACGTCAACCTGTACCTCGACCGCCCGGCCTGGCTGCTGCGCGCCCTCGCGGCGCAGGGGGCGGCGGCGCCGCCGCCGGGTCGCGCGAAGACCATCGTCGAGCACACCGCCATCAATCCCAACAAGGCGGCCCACGTCGGCCACTTGCGCAACTCCGCGCTCGGCGACACGCTCGTCCGGCTGCTGCGCTTCCAGGGGCACCCGGTCGAGACCCAGAACTACATCGACGACACCGGCGTGCAGGTGGCGGACGTGGTCGTGGGGTTCCGGCAACTGGAGAACCGGACGCTCGACGATGTCCGCCGGCTGGCCGACACGACCCGCTTCGACTACTACTGCTGGGACCTGTACGCGCGCGTGACGGAGTGGTACGAGGGCGGCCCGCAACGGCTCGCCGCCAGGGCCCGCGCCCTGCGCGACCTCGAGCACGGCCGGAACGAGACGGCCGAGATGGCGCGCCTGGTTGCCGGGCGCATCGTCCGCCTGCACCTGGCGACCATGGACCGGCTCAACGTCGAGTACGACCTCCTGAGCTGGGAGAGCGATATCCTGCGCCTCGACTTCTGGACGACCGCGTTCGACATCCTGAAGGCGGCCGGCGCGGTCTCGCTTGCGACGCAGGGCCCGCAGGCCGGCTGCTGGGTGATGCCGATCGACGGCGCGGCGGAGGACGGCCCGGCGGAGGACGACGCGGAGGAGGCGCCCGCGGACGGCGACCCCGCCGCGGCGCGGCCGCGCACGAAGGTCATCGTGCGCTCGGACGGCACGGTCACGTACGTCGGCAAGGACATCGCCTATCAGTTCTGGAAGTTCGGCGTGCTGGGCAAGGACTTCCCCATTCGCCGCTACGACCGGCAGCGTTCCGGCCGCGAGCTGTGGACGACCGGCGCCGCGGCGGCGGACCCCGCCGCCGACGTCCCGCCGCCGTTCGGACGCGCGGCCGCGGTCTACAACGTCATCGACACCCGTCAGTCGTATCTCCAGCAACTGCTCGCGCAGGCGCTGGCGGCCGTCGGCCACGCGCGCGAAGCGGAACGGTCGATCCACTTCTCGTACGAGATGGTCGCCCTGTCGCCGGCGACCGCGCGCGCCCTCGGCTACGGCGCGGACGCGAGCGCCGGCCGGCCGTTCGTCGAGGTGTCGGGACGCAAGGGGCTCGGGGTGAAGGCCGACGACCTCCTCGATCGCGTGATCGCGGCGGCGCGCAAGGAAGTGAGCGCCCGCAACCCGGGGCTGACGGCCGCCGAAACGGATCGCATCGCGGCCGTCATCGGCACGGCGGCCGTACGCTACTTCATGATCAAGTACTCGCGCGGCAAGGTCATCGCGTTCGACATCGAGGAGGCCCTCAGCTTCGAGGGCGAGAGCGGTCCGTACCTGCAGTACGCGGCCGTCCGTGCGACGAACATCCTCGAGAAGCTGCGGGCCCGCGACGGCGCCGACGAGCAGGCCGTGGCGGCGGCCCTGCCGGCGCTGTCGCCCGCGGCGCTCGCCGAACCCGACGGCACGGACCTGTGGGCGCTCGCGCTGGACGCCGCCCGCCTCGACGAAATCGTCGAGCAGGCGGTGCGCTCGCTGGAGCTGTCGGTGCTGGCCAAGTACGCCTTCGGCCTGGCGCAGGCCTTCAACACCTTCTATCACCGCTATCCCGTGCTCGGCGAGGACCGCCGCGACGTGCGCCTGTGGCGCGCGGGCGTGGTCGTCTACCTGCGGCGGCAACTGACGCGCGCCCTGAACCTGATGGGGTGCGAGGTCCCGCCCCGCATGTAGCGCCTACTCGAACGCGATTCGCGGCAGCTCGAGGCGCTCCCGGAGCAGCCGGTCGGTGCCCGCCTGCAGCGATTTCCGGAAGGCGCCCGCCGGCATCCGCGCCCTGAACGGAGCGAGGTCGCTCTCCGTCTCGCGCCGTATCGTCTCCCGCAGCGAGGCGTCCGCCGTATCGCGCGCGACGGTCATCAGCGCGCTCTCGATGTCGGCCAACCGCTCAAGCAGCCGGCGGCGCGCGTGGCCGCGGGCGGTCCTCGCCGCCGCGCGGAGCCCGTCGAGCTCGCCGACGACCTGTCCCGCCAGCTCCCCCAGCGCGGGCGCGTGCCGCGCGCTGCCGCGCACCGCCGTCAGCGCCAGGATGGCGTGCTCGAGGTGCGCGACGAGCGTCCGCCGAGAGCCGCCCGGCGCCTCGGCAGCGGCGCGGTCGCCGCCGCCGACGCCCACGGCCCGCCGCCAGTCGTCGAAGAGCGCCTCGACGTCCGCCTCGCAGAACTCGATCCGCACGGGCCGGCGGCGGGCGCCGGTCGCCTCGCGCCGCTCGACCGTCCGATCGATCGCCCGGAACACGACGCTCGGGGGAATCTGCCGGGCCTCCCAGCCGCGGACGAGGTCGAACGCCGGCCCCACGATCCGGATGAGGTGGCCGGCGTTGCGCCGGCACAGGTACGCCTCGACCTGGCGGCAGTAGGCGCCCGGCTCCATCAGGCGTTGCGCTCCCACACCAGCCGCAGGCCGGTCAGGGTGAGGTCGAGGTCGACCTGATCGATGACGTCGGTCTCCGCGGCGATCGCGCGCGCCAGACCGCCGGTGGCGATGCAGACCGGATCCCCTTCGTCGGCCAGCGCGCCGCGCAGCCGCTGCACGAGCCCCTCGACCATGGCGACGTAGCCGAAGAACAGACCGGCCTGCATGGACGCCACCGTCGTCCGGCCGATCAGCTCGGCCGGCCTGCACACCTCGACGCGCGGCAGGCGCGCCGCCCGCTGGAAGAGCGCGTCGGCCGAGATCTCGACGCCCGGGCAGATCAGGCCGCCGAGATACTCGCCGCGCGCCGACACGGCGTCGAACGTGGTCGCGGTGCCGAAGTCGACGACGATCGCCGGCCGGGCGCCGGCGCCGTACAGCGCGCACGCCGCGACCCCGTTGACGAGCCGGTCCGCGCCCACTTCCTGCGGGTTGTCGTAGCGAATCGAGAGGCCCGCGTTGCGCGCGTCGACGAGCAGCACCTCGCGGCCCAGGCCGCGTCCCACCATCTCGGTGACGGGCTGCGTGAGCGGCGGCACGACCGACGACAGCACGATGCCGTCGATCTGGTCCAACCGCACGCTCCGCTCGGCGAGCAGCTGCTTGACGACCACCCACAGCTCGTCCGCCGTGCGCTCGGGCCAGGTGGTCACGCGCCAGCTCATCGCCAGCCGCTGGCCCGCGAAGACGCCGAAGACGATGTTCGTGTTGCCGATGTCGACCGCCAGCAGCATCAGTCTTCCTCGGTGTCGGCTCCGCGCCCGGGCGTCGCCAGCCACTGGATCTCCCCGGCGACGAGGCGCTCCAGAGCGTCCCCGCTGCGGACCAGCAGGGCGCCGTCGCCGTCAATCCCGGCCGTCACGCCGCTCCGCCGCCCGCCCGCGCCGCTCCAGGCGACGACCGCGCCGCGGCTGGCGGGCGCCAGCTCCTCCCAGCGGGCCAGCATCCGGGGCGAACCGCCCTCGGCCAGCACCCGCCGCCAGCGAGCCAGCGCCGCGAGCACCTCGACCAGCACCGCCGCGCGATCGACCGGTCCATCCACCTCCGCCGCCAGGGAGCTGGCCCGCCGGGCGACCTCGGCGGGATACCCGACGCGCTCGACGTTGATCCCGATCCCGACCACCACGGCGTCGGCCACGCCGCGGAGCCGCGACGCCTCCGCGAGAACGCCGGCCAGCTTGCGCGCGCCCGCGCCGGCGCGGGGCGCTGGCGGGGACCGTACCACTACATCATTGGGCCATTCGATCTCGGCCGGCAACCCGGTCGCGGCGCGCACGCCTTCCGCCACGGCCACGCCGGCCATCAGCGTCACCAGCGCCGCCCCGCCGCCCCGCAGGACCAGCGAGAAGTACAGGCCGGCGCCCGGCGGCGAGAACCAGCGCCGGCCCTGCCGGCCGCGCCCGGCCGTCTGCCCGCCGGCCAGCACCGTCGTCCCGTCGCCGGCCCCCGCCGCGGCCAGGCGCAGGGCCACGTCGTTCGTGGAGGACGCCGTGGCGACGTAGCTGATCCGGCCCGCGCAGGTGCCGATCCGATCCGCCGCGGCCGCCAGCGCGCGCGCGATGTCCGCGGGCAGCGGCTCCGTCATGCGTCGCGCGGAACCGCGGGCGCTGCGGCCCCGGCCGGGGCGGCCGGACGCAGATCGAAGCTGCAATCGATCGCCGGCGCCGAGTGCGTGAGCGCACCCACCGAGATGCGGTCGGCGCCGGTCGCCGCCAGCTCCGCGACGCGCTCGAGCGTCACGCCGCCCGACACCTCGACCCTCGCCCGCCCGGCGATGCGATCGACGGCGGTGCGAACGGCGGCCAGCGAGAGGTTGTCGAGCAGGATGATGTCGGCCCCCGCGGCGACCGCCTCGTCGACTTCGCCCAGGCTCTGCGCCTCCACCTCCACGGGCAGTCCGCGTCCGGCGGTCCGGCCGCGCCGCACCGCCTCGGTCAGCGAGCCGGCGATCCGCACGTGATTGTCCTTGATCAGGATGCCGTCATCGAGCGCCGCGCGGTGACTGACGCCGCCGCCGGCGCGGACGGCGTGCTTCTCCAGCACGCGCAGCGTCGGCGTCGTCTTGCGCGTGTCGAAGATGGCGGCCCGTCCCGCCGCCGCGTCCACGAAGCGCCGCGTCAGGGTCGCCGTGCCCGACATGCGCTGCAGGAAGTTGAGCGCCGTGCGCTCGGCGCTCAGCAGCGCCGCGGCGCGGCCGGTAATGCGGAGGATCAACTCGCCGGCCGCGCAGCGGTCCCCGTCCCGGCGCCGGCGATCGACCTCGGCGCCCGGATCGAGCTGCACGAAAGCCTCGACCGCCACGTCGACGCCGGCCAGCACGCAGGCGGCGTTCGCGATGAGGTCGCCGGTCGCCCGCTGCGCCGCCGGGATCGTCGCCCCGGTCGTGACGTCGCCGCGGCAGGCATCCTCGGCCAGCGCGCGGCGCACGATTTCGCGATAGCTGGATGGGTCGAGCGCGCTGAGTGAACCGGAGCTCACCCACCGAGCTCCTGCAGGATCTGCTCCAGCTTCGCCTGGCGCTGGGCGAGGACCTGCTCCTGCTCCCGGGCCTCGCGCACCACCTCGGGAGCGGCCCGCTCGACGAAGGCGGGCTTCCCCAGCCGCGCCTGGAGCACCCCGCGCTGCCGGGTGAGCTTGGCCAGGCTCCGCCGCACGCGCTCCGTCTCCTGCTGCCGATCCACGATGCCGGCCAGCGGGATGTGCAGCTGAAAGTCGCGCACGACGCGGCGGACGGTGTCGGGGCTGCGCGCGACCTCGTCGGCGAGCTCGAGCGCCGACAGGCCGGCCAGGTGCCGCACGTGGCCGCCGTGGAGCGCCAGCAGCTCGCGCACGTCGGCGGCGGCGCCTTCCACGAGCGCCGTGATCGGGCGCGACGGGGGCACGCCCCACTCGGACCGCACCGTCCGTATGGTCGTGACGACCTCCTGCAGCAGCGTCATCGCCGCCACCGCGCGGTCGTCGCGCCAGGCGGCGACGGGGGCCGGAAACGGCGCCAGGGTTATGGTGCGATCCGTGCCGTTCGGGGCGCGTCCGTCCCCGGCGCGCTGGGGCAGCGCCTGCCAGATCTCCTCGGTGACGAACGGCATGAACGGGTGCAGCATGCGCAGTATCCGGTCGTGGACCTCGAGCAGCACGGCGACCGCCGCGTCACGCTCCGCCGCCTCGCCCTGCAGCCGCGGCTTGACCAGCTCGATGTACCAGTCGGCGTACTCGTGCCAGAAGAAGTGGTAGAGGCGATCCGCGGCGACGTCGAAGCGAAACCCCTCGAGGGCCGCCTGCAGCTCGCCGCTCAGCTCCCCGGTGCGATGCAGGATCCAGCGGTGAATGAGATCGAGATCGCCGGCCGGCGGCAGGTCCGGCCGGGTCTGCGCCGCGGGGGGCAGGTTCAGCAGCACGAACCGGGAAGCGTTCCAGATCTTGTTGACGAACTGGCGGTAGCCGCGCAGCCGGCCTTCCGACAGCGAGATGTCCATCCCCGGCGACGCCAGGGCGGCCAGCGTGAAGCGGAACGCGTCCGCGCCGATCTCGCCGATGAGCTCGAGCGGATCGACCACGTTGCCCTTCGACTTGCTCATCTTCTGGCCGTGGGCGTCCCGCACGAGCGACGTGATGTAGACGGTCTCGAACGGCACGTTGCCGGCGAACTTCACGCCCAGCATCATCATCCGCGCGACCCAGAAGAAGATGATGTCGTGGGCCGTGATCAGCAGGCTCGTCGGGTAGTAGCGCGCCAGGTCGGCCGTCGCGTCCGGCCACCCCATCGTGCTGAACGGCCACAGGCCCGAGCTGAACCAGGTGTCCAGGACGTCCGTATCCTGCCGCAGGCCGCCCCCGCACGCGCACGCGGCCGGCGCCTCCTCCGCGACCAGCACCTTGCCGCAGGCGTCGCAGTACCAGGCCGGAATCCGGTGTCCCCACCACAGTTGCCGCGAGATGCACCAGTCGTGGATGTTGGTCATCCACTCCTCGTACGTCCGCGTCCAGCTCTCCGGCACGAACGTCGTGCGGCCCTGGTGGACGGCCTCGAGCGCGCGTTCGGCCAGCGGCCCGATCCGCACGAACCACTGCGTCGACAGCAGCGGCTCGATGACCGTCCCGCAGCGCTGGCAGTGACCCACGGCGTGCACGTGCTCGGCGACGCCCGCCAGCCGCCCGTCCGCTTCGAGCTCGGCCACGAGGCCGTCGCGCGCCGCGAAGCGGTCGCGGCCGGCGTAGGGCCCCGCCTCGGCGGTCATGCGGCCGTCCTCGTCGATGACCGATACCTGCGGCAGCTCGTGGCGCTGGCCGATCTCGAAGTCGTTCGGGTCGTGCGCCGGCGTGACCTTCACGGCGCCGGTCCCGAACGCGGGGTCGACGAACGCGTCGGCTATCACGGGCAGCTCGCGCCCGATGACGGGCAGCACCACCCGCTTGCCGACCAGCTCCCGGTAGCGGTCGTCGTCCGGGTGCACGGCGACGGCGGTGTCGCCCAGCATCGTCTCCGGGCGCGTGGTCGCGACGATGACCGCCCCCTCGCCGTCGCGCAGCGGGTAGCGGAGCTGGTAGAGCTTGCCCGCCGTGTCGCGGTGGTCCACCTCCAGGTCGGAGAGCGCGGTCCGGCAGCGCGGGCACCAGCTCACGAGATAGGTGCCGCGGTAGACGAGTCCCTCGTCGTGCAGCGAGACGAACACCCGCCGGACCGCCCGCGACAGGCTCTCGTCGAGCGTGAAGCGCTCGCGGGACCAGTCGACCGACGAGCCGAGCTTCCGCATCTGGCTGGTGATGGTGCCGTGGCTCTGCTCGACCCACGCCCAGACGCGCGCCTCGAACGCCTCCCGGCCCAGCTCGTGGCGGGTGCGCCCCTCCGCGGCGAGCTGCTTCTCAACGACGTTCTGGGTCGCGATGCCGGCGTGGTCGGTGCCGGGCAGCCACAGCACGTCGTAGCCCTGCATGCGCTTCCAGCGGGCCACGATGTCGGGCAGGGTCTGGTTCAGGGCGTGTCCGATGTGGAGCCAGCCGGTGACGTTCGGCGGCGGCAGCACCATGCTGAAGGGCGGCCGGCCGGACGCCGGGTCGGCCCGGAACGCACCGACCTGCTCCCAGTACGCGTACCACTTGGGGTCGATCTTCGTGTGCTCGAAGACCTTCGTCAGCTCGGGCATACGCGGCAAGTCAGGCGCGGGTCTCGTCCCGCCGCACGTGGCTCTCGATGAACTCGGAGATGGCCTGCATCGGCGTGCCCGGCTGGAACACCCCCTCGATGCCGGCCGCGTTCAGGCGGGTCACGTCGGCATCCGGAATGATCCCCCCGACGACCACGAGCACGTCGTCGAGCCCCTTGGCCGCGAGCAGCTCCATCAGGCGGGGACAGATGTGGTTGTGGGCGCCGGACAGGATCGACAGGCCGATGACGTCGGCGTCCTCCTGCAGCGCGGCGTCGACGATCTGCTCGGGCGTCTGCCGCAGGCCGGTATAGATGACCTCCATCCCCGCGTCGCGCAGCGCGCGAGCGATGACCTTGGCGCCCCGGTCGTGCCCGTCGAGCCCCGGCTTGGCGATGACGACTCGTATTTTACGCATCCTCTAGATGGGGCTACGCCCCAAGCCCCCGGCGTCCGTTTGCGGGGACCCCTGCGCCCCGCGCCACTCCCGCCGAGGCGCGCTGTGCGCGCCTTGCAGAGGCTGCGCCTCTGCTTGCTGGACGGCGGGGGTTTCTTCGTGCTCGCCCCACACGTCGCGTAGCGCCCCCGCCCCTCGCCCCGCGCCGCTCCCGCCGGGGCGCGCTGTGCGCGCCTTGCGGAGGCTGCGCCTCTGCTGCCTATATCGCCGGGGTCTCTTCGTACTCGCCCCACACGTCGCGCAGCGCGTCGCACATCTCGCCGACCGTCGCGTAGGCGCGCACGGCGGCCAGCAGCGGCGGCATGAGGTTCGCGGTCCCGGCGGCCGCGTAACGCACCTCGTCGAGCGCGCGCTCGACCGCGGCGGCGTCGCGCCGGGCGCGAAGCTGCTCCAGACCGGCGATCTGCTCGCGCTCGACGCGCTCCTCGATCTGCAGGATCGGCGGCTCCGCGCCGCCCGGCTCGACGTGCCGGTTCACGCCGACGATCGTCTGCGCCCCCGATTCGACGGTCTGCTGAAGGCGGTACGCGCTCTCGGCCACCTCGCGCTGCGGATAGCCGTCCTCGATGGCCTCGACCATGCCGCCGTAGCGATCGATGGCAGCGAAGTAGTCGCGCGCGCCGGCCTGGAGGTCCTCCGTCAGCCGCTCCAGATAGTACGACCCGCCGAGCGGGTCGACGACATCGACCACCCCGCTCTCGTGCGCGATGACCTGCTGGGTCCGCAGCGCCAGCAGCGCCGCCTCCGAGGTCGGCAGCGCGAGCGCCTCGTCCAGCGAGTTCGTGTGCAGGGAGTTGGCGCCGCCGAGCACCGCGGCCAGCGCCTGCAGCGCGGTGCGCACGACGTTGTTGTAGGGCTGCTGCGCCGTCAGGCTCACGCCGGCGGTCTGGGCGTGGAAGCGCAGCTTCCACGAGCGCTCGTCGCGGGCCCCGAAGCGCTCGCGCATGGCGCTCGCCCACAGCGCGCGCGCGGCGCGGTACTTGGCGATCTCCTCGAAGAAGTCGCAGTGCGCGTTGAAGAAGAAGGATATCCGCGGCACGAACCGATCGACGGGCAGGCCGGCGTCGACGCCGTGCTGCACGTACTCGATGCCGTCGCGCAGCGTGAACGCCAGCTCCTGCAGCGCCGTCGCGCCCGCCTCCCGAATGTGGTACCCGCTCACCGAGATGGTGTTCCAGCGCGGCACCTCGTCGGCGCAGAAGGCGAACACGTCGGTCACCAGCCGCATCGACGGGCGCGGCGGATAGATGTACTCCTTCTGCGCGATGTACTCCTTCAGGATGTCGTTCTGAATCGTGCCGGAGAGCGCGCCCCAGGCGGCGCCCTGCCGCTCCGCCACGACGAGATACATGGCGAAGATCATCGCTGCCGGCGAGTTGATCGTCATCGACGTGGTGATGCCGTCGAGGCGGATGCCGTCGAACAGCGTCTCCATGTCGGCAAGCGACGCGATGCTGACGCCGCACTTGCCCACCTCGCCGAGCGACAGCGGGTGATCCGGGTCGCGCCCCATGAGCGTGGGCAGGTCGAACGCCACGCTCAGACCGGTCCCGCCCGCGCCCAGCAGCTCGCGGTAGCGCCGGTTCGTCTCCGCCGGGGTGCCGAACCCCGAGAACTGGCGCATCGTCCACAGCTTGCCGCCGTAGCCCGACGCGTGGATGCCGCGCGCGTAGGGAAACTCGCCGGGGGCGCCCAGCGTCTCCGGCATCGCGCCGGGGGCGTCCGCCGCCGTATAGAGCTGCTTGCCGGCCTGCCCCGTGGCCGTCGGCGACGTCATGACCGCAGTCGGAAGGCGATGAGCTGGGTCACGTCGCCGGTCGGCGAGGTGGCCGCGAGCTCGACCACGTAGTCGCCCGGCGGCAGGTGGATGGGCCGCAGGTCGACCTGATACGGCCGCGCCTCGTCGGCCTGCTCCACGTCGAGCGGATGGATCAGCTCACCGCCGCGGTTGAGCAGGCGGGCCCTGACGTCGGGCCGCTCCGTGCCCGGCGCGTACGCCTCGAACCGGATGAGGAGGCGCTCGGTGCGGCGGAACTCGCGCGACGCGGTCGGGGCGACGTCCCAGTCGTCGACGAGCGCCTGCCACTCCTGGTGGTTCCGCGCGCGCACGAACGACGGGGTGCTCAGGACGAGTTCGGTGCCGGTGAAGTCCGGTATCTCGATCTCCCGGCGGTCGCGGTCGATCACCTCCCCTGCCTCGTCCTCCACCGCCAGGCTCAACTGCAGCGTGCCCGGCTCCGCCTCGAACTCGACCCGGGCCTCGGCAGACGGCGCGTCGCTCGCCGCGCGGCGCCGGCTCGTGCCGCGCCCGGCCCGGCTCTCGCCCTCGGGCACGCGGCCGCGATACGACGGCCCGCCGGCGTCGCTCAGCGCGGTCAGGAGCACCCGCGCCGGGGCTTCCCCGCCTCTGCGGGCCTGCGCCGCCGGCTCCCACAGGAACGTCACCCGGGTCCGCCCGTTGTCGCCCCTGGCCGTACCGATCCACGTGCGCACCGGGCGGCCGCCGCGCAGCGGCTGGGCCAGCGAGGCCAGCGCGGTGTCGACCGCCTTGGGCGGCTCGAAGACCGCGGTCGTCAGCGCGCGCTCGGCATCGCGCTCGGTCAGCGCCCAGTAGCCCTGCCGGTGCCGCACGTCGATGTCGTCGCGCGCGACGCGCACCTCGATCTCGTGGTACTTGCCGTCGGTCGGCGAGCGCGACGAGTTGTAGCCCAGCAGGTAGTAGGAGCTCGAGTCGCGCACCATCTGCCGCAGGCCCGGCTGCAGATTGTTGGTGTTCACGATGGTGCGCCCGTCGGTCTCGCTCGCCAGGACGTAGAGCGTGCCCCGCGTCGAGCGCAGCATCCGGTCGTCGGTCCGGCGGTCCACGATCCGCTGGCTGACGTCGTACTCGCTGACCGCCAGTCCGCGCGGGTCGAGCGCGTAGATGGTCGTGTTGAAGCGGTTGGCGGCCGTGTACACGTCCCGCAGGTCGAAGGTGAGGCCCTGGTCCGAGAAGAACTGGTACGTCTCCTCGTAGTGCTGCATCCGCGGGTCCACCTGAACCGGCGGCGTGGCGAACATCTCGGCGTTGTCGCTGCGATGCTGGGGCGGCACGTAGTTCGAGTAGCCCTCGCTGACGAGCAGCACGTTCTTGCGCCCTTCGCGCAGCGAGCCCAGCCGGATCATCAGCCCCTTGAGCGCCGACAGCGACACCTCGTTGCGCATGCGCTCGACGATCTCGGTCGGGTAGTGCGCGTAGCGCTGCTCGAACATGTTCGCCGGCTCGTAGTCGAACTTGCGCCCGTAGAAGTTCTCGGCCGCCTCGATGACCGCCTCGTGGTTGCGGGTCACCCGCACCTCGGACAGCGGCGTCAGGGGATGCATGATGCCGACCATGTCGGTCGGATTCAGGTTGGTGCGCAGGAAATCGGCCAGCGCCCGCCCGGCGCGCACGCCGTTCTCCCAGCGCACGTGGTAGTCGTCGAAGAAGACGACGAAGATCCGGGTATCGGTGCGCTGCGCCTCGCGCTCCTCGTCGTAGGTGTTGATGATCTCGCGCGCCGGCTCCGCGTCCAGCGCGGGGACGCCGGTAATCTCCACCAGCTGGAACGACTCGATCGTCTGCGGCTCACCGTCCTCGAAGACCTGGAAGTCGGCGGCCTCGAGGTCCCGCACGTGGTTGCCGTCGTCATCCGTGACGATCACGTCGACCCGGATGAAGTTGATGCCCGTCCGGAAGATGGGCGGCTGATCCTGCGCGTCGCCGCCCGCCGCCCCGGCGGCGGGCGGCGCGGCCGGCGCCGGGGCCTGCTGCTGGGTGTGCGCGCCGGCGGCCAGCGCCAGGATGAACGTGCCGAGCAGCAGCGAAAGCAGTCTGGGATTACGCATGGGCACCCCGCACCTGAGAAGGACACGGCCAGTGGAACGCCACACTGAAATGATAACATCGGCATTGACGCACGCTCGCGCGCCGGGCGCGGGACGCCGCCGGTCGAGCGCGGAGTCTGCTCGCAGCCCGGCGCAGGCTCCGCAAGGCGCGCACAGCGCGCCTCGGCGGGAGCGGCGCGGGGCATTGGGGTCCCCGCAAGCGGACGCCGGGGGCTTGGGGCGCAGCCCCATCTGGAAGACGCCAGTCGCAAAAGCACATGCCAGAGGTCGCCGATCGTCTGCCGCTGACAGTCCTCTCCGACGACGAGCAGTTGCTGCGCGCCAGCGTGCGCGAGTTCGCCGCAACGGAGGTCGCGCCGCTCGTGCGGCAGATGGACGAGCAGGCGGAGATTCCCCGCGCGCTGATCGACAAGCTCTTCGATCTCGGCGTGATGGGGATCGAGATTCCCGAGGCGCTGGGCGGCGCCGGCGGCCACTTCTTCCTCTCCGTCCTCGTGGTGGAAGAGCTGTCGAAGGTCGATCCGTCGGTCGCGCTGCTCGTCGACGTGCAGAACACGCTCGTCATCAACGCGCTGCTCCGCTGGGGCAACGACGACGTCAAGGCCCGCTTCCTCCCGCGGCTCGCCGGCGGCACCGTCGGCGCCTACGCGCTGTCGGAGGCCAACTCGGGCAGCGACGCGTTCGCGCTGGCGACCCGCGCCGTCGCGGACGGCGCCGACTTCGTCCTCAACGGCCGCAAGCTCTGGATTTCCAACGCGCAGGAAGCCGACGTGTTCATCGTCTTCGCGAACGCCGCGCCCGAGGCCGGTCACCGCGGCATCACCGCGTTCCTCGTCGAGCGCGGCATGCCCGGCTTCCGGGTGGGCAAGAAGGAGGACAAGCTCGGCATCCGGGCCAGCAGCACCTGCGAGCTGCTGCTGGACGACTGCCGCGTGCCGCGCGCCAACATCCTCGGCGAGCTCGGCCGCGGCTACCGCGTGGCGATCGAGACGCTCAACGAGGGCCGCATCGCCATCGGCGGCCAGATGGTCGGCCTGGCCCAGGGCGCCCTGGACCACACGCTCGCGTTCGTGCAGCAGCGGCAGCAGTTCGGCCAGCCGATCGGCGAGTTCCAGGGCGTGCAGTTCCAGCTCGCGCAGGCCGCCACCGAGCTCGAGGCGGCGCGGCTGACGGTCTACAACGCGGCCCGGCTGCGCGACGCCGGACAGCGCTACACCACCGCCGGCGCGATGACCAAGCTGTACTCGTCGCAGGTCGCCGAGCGCGTCGCCTCGCTGGCCGTGCGGCTGTTCGGGGGCGTGGGCTACACGAAGGACTACCCGGTCGAGAAGCTGTACCGCGACGCCGTCATCGGGCAGGTCTACGAAGGCACCTCCAACATGCAGCTCCAGACGATCGCAAGGCAGCTCCTCCACCCCGACGACCGCAACTAGGCGCGCACAGCGCGCCTCGGCGGGAGCGGCGCGGGGCGAAGGGGTCCCCGCAAGCGAACCCCGGGGGTCCGGGGCGCAGCCCCGTCTGATCAAGGCGATGCCAGGAGCCGCTCGAAGATCGGGCGCAGGCGACCGGCGGTCGCGTCGGGCGTCTCCGGCACCACGCGGGTGTCGGCCACCACGGTCATGAAGTTGGTGTCCCCCTCCCAGCGGGGCACCAGGTGCACGTGCAGATGGCCCAGCGCCCCGGCGCCCGCGGCGCGGCCCAGGTTGATCCCGACGTTGAGGCCGTGCGGCGAGTACGCCTCGGTCAGCGCCATCTCGGCCGTGCGCGTCAACGACGCCAGCTCGCCCAGCTCGGCCGGGTCCATCTCACCCAGCGTCGCCACGTGCCGGTTCGGCACGACCATCAGGTGGCCGTTGTTGTACGGAAACTTGTTCAGAATGACGAAGCAGCGCGCTCCGCGATGCAGGAGCAGCACGGGCGGCGGACTCGCGGCGAGCGCCCCGCAGAAGATGCACGCGCCGGGGCCGCCCGCGCTCGCGCTGGTTACGTACGCCAATCTCCAAGGGGCCCAGAGGCGCTCCACGGCCGGGGATCCGCGTCAGTACGGCGCCATCTCGCGATCGTGCAGCGGCGTCCCCGAGGACGGGGGCACGGGCCGGTCCGGCTCCCTGTCCCGATTGATGAGGTCCTTGAGCTCCTTGCCGGGCTTGAAGTAGGGCACGCGCTTGGACGGCACGTCGACCCGGTCGCCCGTCTTGGGGTTGCGGCCCTTGCGCGGCTCGCGGCGCCGGAGGCGGAAGCTGCCGAACCCGCGCAGCTCGATCTTCTCACCGCGGCGCAGCGCGTCGGTGATGCTTCGGAATACCGTCTCGACGATTACCTCGGAGTGCTTCTTCGTGAGGTCAGCGACACGAGCGACCTCCTCCACCAGTGCCGCCTTCGTCATGCTCCCGCCGGCCACGAACTCCTCCCATCCGACGCGCCAGCCCGCCAATCCGGATTTCACCGCGGGCTGCTCGCCCGCCAATCGTCGCCTGACGGCTCCGCCTGGCGCCCAACCGACCCGCCAGCCGTCCACGCCGTCTCACGGCGCGGACGCCTACTCGTACGACCTCCCGCTGTGCCGGAAATGGTCGCCCAACGTCACCTCGGGTGACTCGCTGTTGGCGTAGTTCTGCCAGTTCGTCTCGTAGTCGTCGGACTTCAGGGCGCGGATGCTCAACCCGATCTTGTGCTCGTCGGGGCTCAGCTTGATGATCCGCATCTTGATCGTCTCGTCGACCTTGATCTCCTCCTGCCCGCCCTGATTGGCGTCGAACTCCGAGACGTGGATCAACCCTTCGATACCCTCGGCAAGCTCCACGAACGCGCCGAAGTTGGTCACCCGCACCACCTTCCCTTCGACGACGTCCCCCACGCGATTGTTCCCGAAGAAGTTGTCCCAGATATCCGTGGCCAGCTGCTTGAGCCCGAGCGACAGGCGCTGGCTGTCCGGGTCGACGTTGAGGACCATCGCCTCCACCACGTCGCCCTTCTTCAGCACGTCGGACGGATGGGCGAGCCGCTTGCTCCACGACATGTCCGAGATGTGGATCAGGCCGTCGATGCCGTCCTCGACCTCGACGAACGCGCCGAACTCGGTCAGGTTGCGCACCGTGCCGTTGATTCTGGAGCCCACCGGATAGCGCTGCGCGAGCTCGTGCCAGGGGTTGGCCTCGATCTGCTTGAGGCCCAGCGAGATCCGCCGCGCCTCGGGATCGACGCCCAGCACCATCGACTCGATGGTGTCGCCGACGGTGAGGAGCTTCGACGGATGCTTCACCCGCTTGCTCCACGACATCTCCGAGACGTGGATCAGGCCTTCCACGCCCGGCTGGAGCTCGACGAACGCGCCGTAGTCGGTCAGGCTGACGACCTTGCCCGAGAGGCGCTGGCCGACCGGATAGCGCTCGTTCACCGACGCCCACGGATCGGCGTGGAGCTGCTTGTATCCCAGCGACACGCGCTCGGTGGACGGGTCGAACTTCAGCACGATGATCTCGACCTCGTCGTTGACCTTGAAGATCTCCGACGGGTGCTGCGCGCGCCCCCACGACATGTCGGTCACGTGGAGCAGGCCGTCGATGCCGCCGAGGTCGATGAAGGCGCCGTAGTCGGTGAGGTTCTTGACGACCCCCTGCATCACGTTGCCCTCGGCCATGTTGGCCAGCGTCTCCTTCTTCTTCTCGGCGTTCTCCTCTTCGAGCAGGACCTTGCGGGACAGGACGATGTTGCCCCGCTTCTTGTTGACCTTGATCACCCGCATCCGGAGCTCCTGCCCCTTCAGGGCATCGAGGTTCCGGACGGGCCGCACGTCGATCTGCGACCCCGGCAGGAAGGCGCGGACGCCGATGTCCACCGCGACGCCGCCCTTGATCCGCTCGATGACGCGGCCGATCACGACGCGGCGGTCCGTGTAGGCCTTCTCCACGTCGTCCCAGATCTTCATCTTCTCGGCCTTCTCGCGCGACAGCACGATGTGGCCTTCGCGGTCCTCGGTCCGCTCGAGCAGGACGTCGACCGCGTCGCCCGGCTGAACCGTGACCTCGCCGTTCTCGTCGAGGAACTCGTTGATGGAGATGATGCCTTCCGACTTGTAGCCGACGTCGACGATGACCTCGGAGGACGAGACCTTGAGGACAGTCCCTTCGATGACTTCACCCTCGGTGATGTTTCGAAAGCTGCTGTTGTACAGTTCCAGGAGGCGGGCGTACTCGGCCGAGTCGGCCGCTTCGCCGTCGGCATCGACGTCGATCATGCCGGCGTCCGCGACATCGTGTGGGTTGGTCATGCTCTCGGAATTCTCCTCAGTCCTCGACACGCGGCGGGCCTCCACTCCGTGGCAGGCTCGCCCGGCCGCATACCTCTGAATCGAGATAAGCACCAGACTATACGATGCTTAGCGGCAGACGGTCAACCGCAAGCAGGGTCCGGAAACGGGCGCCGGCGCGCCGGCGCGACGGCGGCCTCAGGCGCCTTGCAGGCGCTCGCGGACGATCGCCAGCACGCGGCTGACCACCCTGTCGATCGGCACGCCGGTCGTATCGACGACGGCGGCGTCGGGCGCCTGCATGAGCGGCGACACCCGGCGCGTGCGGTCGAGGCGATCCCGCTGCTCCAGCGCGTGGGCGACCGCGCCGATCTCGGCGGCGCGCGACGGGTGGTGGGCCGGGTCCCGGGCCCGGCGCGCAGCGCGCTCCGCCGGCGACGCGTCCAGGTAGATCTTGGCGGTCGCGTCCGGAAAGACGACGGTGCCGATGTCGCGCCCCTCCATCACGAGCGGACCGCGCTGCGCGTACTCGCGCTGCTGCGCGACGAGCAGCTCGCGGACGCGCGGCATGCGGGCCACCCGCGCCGCCGCGGCGTCGATGGCGGGGGTGCGGATCGCGTCGGTCACGTCGTGGCCGTCGATCGCGACCCGCCCGTCGCCGAGCTCCAGGACGGCGGCGGCCGACACGGCCGCCACGGCCTCCTCGTCGTCGAGCGAGCGGCCCTCGTGCTGCGCCTTCCAGGCCACGGCCCGGTACATCGCGCCGGTGTCGACGTAGCGCCAGCGCAGCGAGCGCGCCACCGCCCGGGCGACGGTCCCCTTGCCGGCGCCCGAGGGGCCGTCGATGGCGACGACGGCGGTCACGGCGCGGCCTCCCGCGCCGCCGGTGCCTGCGCGCCGCCGCCGGCCACCGCCGTGCGCAGCGCCGCCAACTCGCGCCGCGACAGCTCGCGGTGGCCGCCCGCCTGCAGGCGGCGGTCCCGGATCGGGCCGAACTGGACGCGCCGCAGGCGGCGCACCGTGTGACCGACGACCGCGAGCATGCGCCGCACCTGCCGGTTGCGGCCCTCGCGCAGGGTGATCTCGAGACGCGCCTGGTCCTCGTTCCGCGTCCGGTGTCCGCCCAGCAGGCGCACCTCGACCGGCGCGGTGCGCCGTCCGTCGAGCGGCACGCCGGCGCGCAGACGCCGCAGGCTGGCCGCGCTCGGGACCCCCTCGACCAGCGCCTCGTACACGCGCTCGAGACCGTGGCGCGGATGCATCAGGCCGGCGGCGAGGTTGCCGTCGTTCGTCACCAGCAGCAGTCCCTCGGAGTCGTAGTCGAGGCGGCCGACGGGGTACACGTACTCGCGCACGCGCGGCAGCAGGTCGAGCACCGTCCTGCGCCGCTGCGGGTCGTTGCGGGTCGTGACCACGCCGCGCGGCTTGTTGAGCAGGATGTAGCGCAGCCGCCGGGCCTGGCCGACGCGCCGGCCGTCCACGCGCACGGCGTCGCGGGCCGGGTCGGCGCGCGTGCCGAGGGTGGTGACGACGCGGCCGTTGACGGTGACGCGCCCCTCCTGCATCAACCGCTCGGCGGCGCGGCGCGAGGCGACCCCGGCCGCCGACAGGATCTTCTGCAGCCGCACACCGGGCGTGCGCCCCGCGGCGGACGGTGCGTCAACCACGGACTCTCAGTGCACCTGCTGCTTCGGCGGATCCGGCTCGTCCGGCCCGGATTCGAACGGCAGCGTCTCGTTGAACGGATCGGTGTCGCCGAGGCTGGCCGGGATGTCCATGCCCAGCGCCTCGGCCATGTCCTCGACCCGGGGCAGATCCGACAGGTCCTTGAGGCCGAAGCGGTCCAGGAACTCGCGCGTCGTGGCGTACAGGAAGGGGCGGCCGACCACCGCCTTGCGCCCCGTCACCTTGATCAGCCGCCGCTCGACCAGCGTGCCGAGCACGCCGGACGTGTTGACACCGCGAAT
Source organism: Vicinamibacterales bacterium (assembly GCA_965214845.1). Lineage (GTDB taxonomy): Bacteria > Acidobacteriota > Vicinamibacteria > Vicinamibacterales > UBA8438 > JAAXGX01. The sequence goes on along the minus strand of CBDCCO010000007.1, from coordinate 6,608,507 downwards.
CTCGGCGATCTCCGGGCCGGTGATCGGCTGGCGATACGCCACGACGGCCAGCGTCTCGAGCGCCTGGACGGACAGCCGCTGCGTGGAGTGCTCGTGAAACAGCCGCCTGACCCATTCCGACAGCTCCGGACGCGTGACGATCTGGTAGCCGCCCGCGACCTCGACCAGCCGCAGGCCGCCCGCGCGCTGCTCCCAGTCGCTGCGGACGGCCCCGAGCGCCTCCTCGACGTGCTCCGGCGGCTCGCCGTCGAGCAGCTTCACCAGCGTCTTCAGGGTCAGCGGCTCTGGCGACGCGAAGATGAGCGCCTCGACAATCGCCTGCAGCTCGCGCAGGTCGTCAGTCATCGCCAGCCACTCCGCCGGGCCGCGGGGCATCGTCCGGCCGCGCCCGCGCGTACACCCGGATGGGACCGAACGGCCCGCCCTGGAACACACGGACCAGCTTCAGGCGGATCATCTCGAGCAGCGCCAGAAACGTGGTGATGAACGCCGGCCGGGTCTCGGCGTCCGAGAACAGCTCCTCGAACCCGCAGGCCCGCGTCTCGGACAGGCGCTCGAGCAGTTGCCCGATGCGCGTCTCGATCGACATGACGGCCGTCGGCACGGCGAACTTCGGGCGCTCGCGCGCCCGCGTCAGCACCGACTGGAAGGCCTGCAGCAGACTGAACAGGTCGACCTCGAGCTCGCGCTCGATCGGCTCGTCGGCGAGGTCGGCGACGCGCCCGTCCGGCCGGGTCCACTGCGCGCTGCGCACCGTCTCCCGCTCGTGCAGCAGCTCGGCGGCGGCCTTGAACTTCTGATGCTCGAGCAGGCGCCGCACCAGCGCGTCGCGGGGATCCTCCGCCTCTTCGGCCTCCTCCTCCGTCTCGAGCCGGGGCACGAGCAGGCGCGACTTGATGTGGATCAGCGTGGCCGCCATCACCAGGAACTCGCCCGCCACGTCGAGGTCGAGCTCCTGCATCAGGTCGAGGTAGGCCAGGTACTGCTCGGTGACCAGCGCTATCGGAATGTCGTAGATGTCGATCTCGTGCTTCCGGATCAGGTGCAGGAGCAGGTCGAGCGGCCCCTCGAAGTTGTCGAGCTTGACCGGGTAGTCCGGGAGGATCGACTCGAAGCCCTGCGGCACGTTCATCGCTGGCAACCCCGCCTCAGTCGTAGACCAGGCCCACGGCGTCCCGCACGCGCTCCATCGTCGCGCGCGCGATGGCGCTCGCGCGGCGCGATCCGTCGCGCACGATCTCCCGCACGCGCCCCGGCTGGGCCAGCAGCTCGGCCCGCCGCTCGCGCACCGGATCGAGCCGGGCGTTGATGGCGCGCGCCAGACTGTCCTTCACCTCCACGTCGCCCACCGTGCCCGCGCGGTAGCGGCGCTTGAACTCGTCCACCTCGGCCACGTCGGGATTGAAGGCGTCGTGGTAGACGAAGACGGGGTTGCCCTCGACCGTGCCCGGGATGTCCGCGCGGATCCGCTTGGGGTCGGTGTACATGCGCATCACCTTCTTGCGCACCGTCCCGGCGTCGTCGGACAGGTCGATGGTGTTCCCGTAGCTCTTGCTCATCTTGCGGTTGTCGATCCCCGGCAGGCGGGGCACGCGCGTCAGCAGCGGCTGGGGCTCGGGAAAGAGCTCCCCGAAGAAGCCCTGAAAGCGGCGGACCACCTCGCGCGTCAGCTCCAGGTGGGGCACCTGGTCGTCGCCCACGGGCACGTACTCGGCGCCGTACATGAGCACGTCCGCGCCCTGCAGCAGCGGGTAGCCGAGAAAGCCCAGGGTCGAGAGGTCGCGGTCGGCGAGCTGCTCGATCTGCTCCTTGTAGGTCGGCACCCGCTCCAGCCAGGGGATGGGCACCACCATCGACAGCAGCAGGTACAGCTCGGCGTGCTCCGGCACCAGCGACTGCACGAAGAGCGTGCTGCGCTCGGGATCGATGCCCGCGGCGATCCAGTCGGTGACGTTGTCGTACGCGTGGCCCGTCAGCTCGTCCGTTCTGGCGTACTCGCTGGTCAGCGCGTGCCAGTCCGCGACGAAGTACATGCAGTCGTAGCCGGACTGCAGCTCGGCCCAGTTCCCGAGCGCCCCGACCAGGTGCCCGAGGTGCAGCTTGCCGGTCGGCCGCATGCCGGAGACGACGCGCCGCTGCCTTGTTTCGGATGCCACGAGCAAGCCCGCCAATCGTCGCCTGACGGCTCCGCTCGGCGCCCAACCAACCCTGCAGGCGTCCGCGCCGTTCCACGGCGCGGACGCCTGCAGGAAGTTACAGCAGGATACGGCCCGCCGCGCGATTCGGCAAGTCCGGGCCGCAAGTCCGGCCCGGTCAGCCGAAGTGCGCGACGAGCGCGTCGGCCAGCCGCGGGCCCACGACGCGCTGCAGCTCGTCGCGGCTGGCGCGGCGCACGTTGGCGGCGCTGCCGAACCGCTCCAGCAGCAGCTTGCGGCGCTGCGGCCCGATGCCCGGCACCGCGTCGAGGTCCGAGCGCAGGTCGCGCATCCTGCGCGCGCGGCGGTGGAACGTCACGGCGAACCGGTGGGCCTCGTCGCGGATGCGCTGCACGAGCCTGAGCGCGCCGCTGTGCCGGTCGAGCGCAAGCGGCTCCTGCCGGTCGCGCGTCACGAGCAGCTCCTCGCGCTTGGCGATGCCGATCGCCACCAGGTTCGCGAGGCCGAGCCGCTCGAGGGCCTTGTACGCCGCGGAGAGCTGCCCCTTCCCGCCGTCGACGATCACCAGGTCGGGAAACGGCCCGCCCTGCTCGAGCAGACGCCGGTAGCGCCGCAGCACGACCTCCTCCATGGCGGCGAAGTCGTCGGGATGCGCCGCCCGGCTGTTGCGGATGCGGTACTTGCGGTACTCGCTGCGGCGCATGGCGCCGTCCTCGCACACCACCATCGAGGCGACGCTCTCCGCGCCCTGAATCGTCGAGATGTCGAAGCACTCGACGCGCCGCGGCAGCCGCGGCAGACCCAGCACGGCGCGCAGCTCGTCGAGCGCCGCGCCCTGCGCCCGCGCGTGCTCGCCGTAGCGCGAGTCGTAGCCCAGGGCGGCGTTGCGGCCGGCCAGCTCCAGCAGCCCGCGCTTGTCGCCGCGCCGCGGCACGTGCAGCCGCACCCGCCGGCCCGCGCGCGCCGACAGCCAGCCGGCCAGCGCCGCATCGTCGTCGAGCGCGACCGGCACGTGCACCTCGGGCGGCACGTCGCGCACCTCGTAGAACTGCTGCAGGGCCGCCTCCACCACGTCGCGCTCGGACCGGTGCGGCGCGTCGACGGCGTCGGTCACCAGCTCGATCCGCTCCACGACCCGCCCGCCGCGCATCTGGAACACCAGCACCACCGCGCCGGCCGGCCCCACCTTGACGCCGAACGCGTCGCGGTCGCCCAGCCGCGCGGTGGCCATCTTCTGCTGGCGGTCCCTGAGCGTCTCGATCGTGCGCACCGCGTCCCGGATCTGGGCCGCCTGCTCGTAGTGCAACCCGTCGGCGGCGGCCTGCATCTGCGTCCTCAGCTCGGCGAGCAGCTCGTCGTTGCGCCCGTCGAGGAACATCTGCGTGTGGGCGACGGCGGTCGCGTACTCGGTCTCGCCGCACAGCTCCTCCACGCAGGGCGCGATGCAACGCTTGATGTCGTACTCGAGGCACGGGCGGCCGCGCTTGCCGTTGATGACCTCGTTGCACGAGCGCATCCCGAACAGCCGGTGCGTGAGCGACATGGTCTTGCGGGCAAACGTGGCGGGCAGGAACGGCCCGGCGTAGAAGTTGCCGTCGCGGGCCACGCGGCGTGCGACCAGCACGCGCGGGAAGCGCTCGCTGGTGGTCACCTGCAGGTAGGGGTAGTTCTTGTCGTCGCGCAGCAGGATGTTGTAGCGCGGCGCGCGCTGCTTGATGAGGTTGTTCTCGAGGGCCAGCGCCTCGACCAGCGAGTCGGTCACGATGACCTCGAGCCCCGCCACCTCGTCGAGCAGGGCGTCGGTCTTGGGGCTCGACCCGTAGGCGCCCAGGTAGCTTCGCACGCGGTCGCGCAGCGCCGTGGCGCGACCCACGTAGATGGTCGCGCCCGCACGGTCCGAGTACAGGTAGACGCCGGGCTGCTCGGGCAGACGGCCGATCTGGTCCTTGAGGTCCCGAATGGGCATGTCCTGCACCGCCGCCGCGCCGGCGGCCGCCCGCGGCGCGCGTTGCCAATCGCCGACGGAAAATTATATCGTCGGGCCTTCCGCTCCCGGATCCTCATCCACGATGACCTTCACCGGCACCATCGGCGCGCTCTGCCTGTACCCCCTGCGCGCCATCATCGAGCTGTGCGTCCGTCTGGGCGTGCATCCCAACCTGCTGACCCTGACCGGCGTCATCATCAACGCCGGCGCGGGGTGGGCGCTGGGAACCGGTCACTTCCGGACGGCCGGCCTGGTCATGGTCATCGCGAACATCTTCGACTTCATCGACGGCAAGGTCGCCGAGCGCACCGCGCTGTCGTCGCGCTTCGGCGGATTCTGGGACTCGGTGATGGACCGGTTCTCGGACATCCTCCTGTTCATCGGCCTCATCTACCTGTACGCCGCCCGCGACCGGACGGACTACGTGCTGATCACGGCGCTGGCGCTCATGTTCTCCGTGATGACCAGCTACACCCGTGCGCGCGCCGAGTCGCTGATCGACAAGTGCAAGGTCGGCTTCATGGAGCGCCCCGAGCGCATCGTGCTGTTCATGATCGGCGCGTTCACGAACCGCATGGGCGCCGTGATGTGGGTGATCCTGGTGCTGTCGGTCGTGACGGTGGTCGACCGGATCTACTACACGTGGCACGAGCTCCGGACGGCCGACCAGGACCATGTCCCGCGGCGCGTGCGCATGACGTTCAAGCGCGCGCTCGCCCTGCCCGCCATCGCCGTCTGGCACGCGCTGTTCTGGACGTTCGAGCGCGCGACCTGGCAGTACGACCTGATGGTGCTCGCCATCCTGGCGTTCGTGTGGGTGACGCCCCCGGGGTGGCTCGGCGACCCGACGGCCGCCGGACCGGGACTCGTCGGGCTGCTCGGCGCGCTGTTCTCCTGACCGCGCGGCGCGCGTCAGACTCGCGACTGGTACTCGCCGGTCTCCGTGTTCACGCGCACCCGGTCGCCGTTGGCGATGAACGGCGGCACCTGCACCACGAGACCGGTCTCGAGCTGCGCGGGCTTGAGCTGGGCGCTGGCCGTCGCGCCCTTGATGGCCGGTGTCGTCTCCGTCACCTGCAGGTCGACCGTCAGCGGCAACTGGATGCCCACGGGCTCGCCGTCGAACAGCTCCACGACGATGACCGCCTCGGGCAGCAGGTAGCTGACCGATTCGCCGAGCGTCTCGCCGGTCAACTGCACCTGCTCGAAGCTCTCCGTGTCCATGAAGTGGTAGCCGTCGCCGTCCGCGTACAGGAACTGCATCCGCCGCGAGTCCAGCGCGGCGCGCTCCACGTCGTCCTCGGAACGGAACTTGTGGTCGGTCAACGTGCCGCTGCGCAGGTTGCGGAGGCGGCACTGGACGAAGCCGCGCTTGTTGCCGGGCGTCAGATGCTGCAGGTCGAGCACGCGGCACAGGTTGCCCGCGTGCCGGATCAGCATCCCCTTGCGCAGCCGAGTCGCCTGGATCGAAGTCACTTCGGCTTTAATCAGACGGGGCTGCGCCCCGGACCCCCGGCGTCCGCTTGCGGGGCCCCCTGCGCCCCGCGCCGCTGCCGCCGAGGCGCGCCGTGCGCGCCTTCCGGTCTGCACCGTTGCACGGCGCAGACTCTATCGTACCGGAACTGAAATGGCACCCCGGTGTGGCGCCGCCGAGGCGCTACAATGGACTTGAGCGGCAAGCAGGGAGTACTTCGATGCGCGCCGGTACGATTCTCTTCGGCTCACTCCTCTTTCTCGCCGGCCTGACCGCCGGCAGCGTGCTGACCGGCCGCCTCGACACCCGGGACGAGAGCGAGGCCGCGCCGGTCGTCCTCGGGCAACCGGCGGAGGCGTCGCGTCCGGGCGGCGGCCCGGCGCCGTTCACCCGGCTCCCGCCGCGCGCCCTGGCCGCACAGCCGGGGACTGCGGGGCTGCCCAGCTTCGCCGACGTGGCCGAAGCGAGCATCCGGGCCGTGGCCAACATCTCGTCGCGGCAGGTCGTGCGGCGGCGGTCGGTATTCGGGAACGATCCCTTCTTCCGCTACTTCTTCGGCGACTCGCGCGGGTTCTCCGGCTACCGCGAGCGGCCCAGTCTCGGCTCGGGCGTCATCGTGCGGCCGGACGGCTACATCGTGACGAACGCGCACGTGGTGGGACGGCAGACCGCGGGCATCACGGTCACGCTGCCGAGCAACGAGGAGCACGAGGCCACGCTCGTCGGGCGCGACGAATCGACGGACATCGCGTTGCTGCACATCGACGCCGACGGCCTCCCGACGCTGCCGTGGGGCGACTCGTCGAGCCTGCGCATCGCCGAGTGGGTGCTGGCCGTGGGCAACCCGTTCCAGCTCAACCAGACCGTCACGCTGGGCATCGTCAGCGCGGTCGGCCGCGACAACCTCGGCGTGGCGCGCTACGAGGACTTCATCCAGACCGACGCCGCCATCAACCCGGGCAACTCCGGCGGGGCGCTCGTCAACGCGCAGGGCGAGCTGGTCGGCATCAACACCGCCATCTTCAGCGACAGCGGCGGCAGCCAGGGCGTCGGGTTCGCCGTGCCGAGCAACCTGGCCCGGCGCGTGATGGACGAGCTGATCGAGCACGGCGAGGTGCGCCGCGGCTCGTTCGGCTACGTGGACGTCCGCCGCCTGACGCCGCAACTGGCGCGCGAGCTCGGGATTCCCGACACCCGCGGGGTGGTGGTGTGGCGCATCCACCAGGCGTCGGCCGCCGCGCGCGCCGGCATCGAGCCGGGCGACGTCATCGTGGCGTTCGACGGCGTGCCCCTCGAGGACGGCGCCGACTACGCCCGCCTGCTGTCGGATGCGGAGATCGGCAGCACGGTCACCCTCGACGTCATTCGCGCCGGCGAGCGCCTGACCTTCGAGGTCGAGGTCGCCCGCTTGCGCCAGCAGCAGTAGGAGGCCGCGGGAAAAGGCCCTGCTGCATTCGACGCGGGGTTTCACCGCGGCCTCCCAGCCTCCCGGCCCGCGCCCGACGCGCTCGCGCGGCCGCGGGCCGACACGTACGGACTCTCCGCGGCGTAGCAGCGCCAGGGGCGCGCGGCGCCGGCGCTGATGCCGATCCGCGGGCTCCAGGCCAGCGCCCCCTCGAACGGGCCGCAGTCCTCGATGAACAGCCGGCCGGCGGACAGATCGCAGCGGTTCCGGCGAAGCGTGATGCCGAGCGCGCTGGTCAGGTTCCCGGGACCGCGGCACAGGTCCAGGTCGGTGAGCGGCGCGGCCCGGCGGGCGGCGTCCCGCGCCCGCCGCCGCCGCATCAGCGGCGTGCCGGCGGCGGGCTCGAGGGCCCGGATGAGCACGGCGGCCGGCGCGCCCTCCGCCTCGGTCACGGCATTGACCAGGTGGTGGAGCCCGTAGTTGACGTAGACGTAGGCACGGCCCGGCGGCCCGTAGAGCGGGGCGTTGCGCCGCGTGAGGCCGGCCGCCGCGTGGCAGGCCGGATCGTCCTCCCCGACGTAGGCCTCCACCTCGACGATGGTGCCGGCCGCCGTGCCGTTCGGCGTGACGTGCACCAGCCGCTTGCCGATCAGGTCGCGCGCCACCTCCAGCGTGGGTCGCGCGTAGAACGCGCGCGGCAGGACGGCGCTCACGGACTCCTACGGCTCGGCGTACGCATGCGTCCGACCGGTCTCCAGGGCGTGCCGCAGGTAGCGGCCCGTGTGCGAGCCGTCGTGCGCCGCAATCTCCTCGGGAGCGCCCGCGGCCACCACGTAGCCGCCGTCGTCGCCGCCCTCCGGCCCCAGATCGATCACCCAGTCGGCGGTCTTGATGACGTCGAGATTGTGCTCGATGACGAGCAGCGTATGGCCCGCGTCGAGCAGCTTCCGGAAGCCCGCCAGCAACCGGGCGATGTCGTCGAGGTGCAACCCGGTCGTCGGCTCGTCGAGGATGTAGAGCGTGCGGTCCCCGCCGCGCGAGACGAGGTGCGCCGCGATCTTGATGCGCTGGGCCTCGCCGCCCGACAGCGTCGTCGCCGGCTGCCCGAGCCGCAGATAGCCCAGGCCGATCTCGTCGAGCACCTGCAGCCGCCGGCACACCTTCGGCGCCGTGCTGAAGAACGACAGCGCCTCGCGCACGGTGAGCCGCAGCACGTCGTCGATGTTGCGGCCGCGATACTGCACGTCGAGCACCTGCGGCTTGAACCGCCTGCCGTCGCAGTGCTCGCACGGCACGAAGACGTCGGCCAGGAACTGCATCTCGACCCGCACCTCGCCCTCGCCCTCGCACGCGTCGCAGCGGCCGCCCGGCACGTTGAACGAGAAGTGGCTGGCGGTCAGCGCCTGCGCCCGGGCGTCCTTCGTCGAGGCGAACAGCTCCCGGATGGGATCGAACGCCTTGAGGTAGGTGACCGGGTTCGAGCGCGGCGTCCGGCCGATGGGCGCCTGATCGACCAGCACGGCCTTGCTGACCAGCTCGAGCCCCTCGATGGCCTCGTGCGTGCCGACCCGCTTGTCCCACTCGCCCTTGGCGCGCTTGATCGCGGCGTACAGCACGTCGTGCACGAGCGTGGACTTCCCCGACCCGCTCACGCCGGTGACGCAGGTCAGCATGTTCGACGGAATCTCGACGTCGATGCGCTTGAGATTGTGCTCGGCCGCGCCGTGCAGGTGGATGGCGTGGCTCTGCGGCAGCCGCCTGCGCCGCGCGGCCGGCACCGGAATGGCCAGCTCGCCGCGCAGGTACTTGCCGGTCAGCGACGTCGGCTCGTCGGCGATGCCGGCCGACGGGCCGGCGTACACCACCTTGCCGCCGCGCGTGCCGGCGCCCAGCCCGAGGTCGACGAGATAGTCGCCGCTGCGGATCATCTCGGTGTCGTGCTCGACGACCACGACCGTGTTCCCCTGGTCGCGCAACTGCTGCAGGATGCGCAGCAGGCGCTCGTTGTCCCGCGGGTGCAGCCCGATCGACGGCTCGTCGAGCACGTACAGCGTGCCGACCAGCGCCGACCCGAGCGCGGTGGCCAGGTTGATGCGCTGCGCCTCGCCGCCCGACAGGGTCGACGACAGGCGGTCGAGGGTCAGGTAGTCGAGCCCCACGTCGCTCAGGAACGACAGCCGGCGGCGGATCTCGCGGACGATCCGCTCGGCAACGGCCGCCTCCTTCTCCGTGAGCGTCAACTCGTCGAAGAACCGCCGCGCGCGGGCCACCGTGAAGCCGCACAGCGCGTCGATCGGGCGCCCGCCCACGCGCACGGCGCGCGCCTCCTGCCGCAGCCGCGTGCCGCGGCACTCCGGGCAGACCAGGTAGCCGCGGTAGCGGCTGAGGAAGACGCGCACGTGGACCTTGTACTTCTTGCTCTCCAGCCAGCGGAAGAAGCCCCGGATGCCGGTGTAGCGTCCGCCGTCCCCGTCGACGACAAACGTCCGCTCCGCCTCCGTGAGGTCCGCCCACGGCACGCCGGTCCGGATGCCGTTGGCCCGCGCCGCCCGCTTGAGGTCGGCCAGCCGGGCCCGGTAGTGGGCCTTGCTCCACGGCTCGATGGCATCCTGCTGGATCGACTTCGACGGATCCGGCACGACCAGGTCCATGTCCAGCTCGATGACGTTGCCGAAGCCGTGGCAGGTCTGGCAAGCGCCGAACGGGTTGTTGAAGGAGAAGAGCCGCGGCTGCGGCACCTCGTACGGGATGCCGCACGCGCGGCACTCGAACAGCTCGCTGAACTGGTGGGTGCGGTCGCCGTCCGCCTCGATGGCGAAGGCGGCGCCGCCGCCCTCCGCGTAGGCCGTCTCCACCGAGTCCGTCAGGCGGCTCAGCGCCTCGGCGCCGACCCGCACGCGGTCGACGACCACCCGCAGCACCGTCTCGCCGTCGAGCGCCCCGGCCTCGAGGTCGTCGAGCCCGACGGCCCGTCCGTCCACGACCACGCGGCGGAACCCCTTCCGCCGCAGCGCGTCGAGCGCCGCCGCCACGGGCGAGTCGCCGTGGCCGTTGCCGGCCGCGGCCGCCTCCGGCGGAGCGCCGAGGTCCGCCGCCCCATCCTCCTCGTCCGGCGCCGCGGCGCCGGTCAGCCCGGCCACCACCGGGAGCTGGTAGCCGAGCAGCAGGCGCGTGCCGTCCGGCAGCGCCGCCAGCGCGCGGGCGGCGACCTCCGCGCTGTCGCGCAGCACCTCGCTGCCGCACTGCCGGCAGATCGTGCGGCCGATGCGCGCGTACAGCAGCCGCAGGTAGTCGTGGATCTCCGTCGTCGTGCCGACCGTCGAGCGCGGGTTGCGCAGGCTGTTCTTCTGGCGGATGGCGATGGCCGGGCAGATGCCGTCGATCTCGTCGACGTCCGGCTTCTCCATCCGGTCGAGGAACTGCCGCGCGTACGCCGACAGCGACTCGACGTAGCGCCGCTGCCCCTCCGCGTAGATCGTGTCGAACGCCAGCGACGACTTGCCGGAGCCGCTGACCCCGGTGACGACGATGAGCTGGCGCTGCGGCAGCGTCAGGTCGATATTCTTGAGGTTGTGCGTGCGGGCGCCGCGAATGACGATGTGCTGCTGCTCCGCCGGAGTCGGCTCTGGCATGCGCGGGCCCTGGGAACCCGCGGGCTCCCTGCGGACGATTCCCGTCCGAACGGTAGCAGACGATTCTATCGGCATGCCCGGCCCGGTTCAACCGGGCGGGCGGCCCGCGCCGCCCCTTTGCGCTACGCTTGACGCGGGCGGCGAACGGCGGCGGGAGAGGAATCGCCGGCCCGGGAGGAGCACGCACGATGTCGACAGACCGCCAGCGCCTGGCCGAGCTGACCCGGCGCTTCGTGACCGCCTTCAACGACAACGACCTCGACGCCGTCATGTCCTGCTTCGCCGACGACGGCGTCTACGACGAGTTCAACGGCAAGCGCAACCGCGGCAAGGCCGCCATCCGCGCGGCCCTCCTCCCGCAGTTCAGCGGCCGCTACGGCGCGATGCACTTCGTCGACGACGACCTGTTCGTCGACCCGGACGCCGGCAAGGTCATGGCGAGCTGGCGCTGCACGCTCGAGATGAAGGGCCAGCCGACTTCCTGGCGCGGCCTCGACCTGCTGTACTTCGAGGGCGACGTGCTCGTCCGCAAGTCGACCTACGCCAAGGCCAGGACGCCCCTGTTCGAGGAGGCGCCCGATGCGTGACGCCCGAGGCAACGCCAGCCTGCCGGGACGCGCGGCCGGGGGGCGCCGGGCCGCCGTGCTCGCGGCCGGCGCGCTGGTCATTGCGGGCGCCGCGCTGCTGCTGCCGCGCGCCGACGCGTCCGGGACCGCGGCGGCCGCGGCGCAGGCGCCGCCCGCCCCGGTGAACAACGTCCTGCCGCTGCTCGCGGCGGACCTGCCCATCTTCGGGCAGTTCGTCAACTACCTCGGGGTCGGCAGCGACCGCGAATCGGCCGTCGGCCACGCCGCCAACCGCGACTTCGACTTCGTGGTCTACGACCTCGAGCACACGCCGTTCGACGTCCCGCGCCTGACCGGGTACCTGCAGTGGCTGCTCGACCGGCGCGCCATCGCCGAGGCCGGCCTCACGGCGACGAAGACGGTGTTCGTGCGAATGCCGGTCAATGCCCGCGAGATGAACGAGTGGGTGACCAAGAACGTCCTCGACACCGGCGTGCACGGCCTCGTCTTCCCCCATACGGAGACGGCCGAGCAGGCGCTGCACGCCATCCGCGCCATGCGCTACCCGCAGGCGCCCGGCGCCGCCGACGCCGAGCCGGCCGGCATCCGCGGCTCGAGCCCGGCCATTGCCGCCCGCTACTGGGGCCTGACGACGGGCGAGTACCTGCAGCGGGCCGACATCTGGCGGCTCGACCCGCAGGGCAGCCTGATCCCGATCTTCATCATCGAGAACCGCACGGGCGTCGAGAACGCCCGCGACATCGCCCGCGCGCTCGCCGAGCGCAGCATCGGCGCCATCCTCTGGGCCGGCTCGGGCGACATGCGGGTCGCCTACGCCGGCGACCAGGCGGCCGTCGCGGCCGGCCTCGACCGCGTCATCGCCGCCGCGCAGGAATTCGGGCTGCCGGCCGGCATCAACGGCACCGCCGACCTCGAGCAGCGCTACGCGCAGGGCGTGCGCATGTTCGTCAGCATCGGCGTCGCCGGCCGCCCCCCGACGCCGGAGCAGCGGGACGCCGTGGGACGCTAGCCGGGCGGCGCTGTGCTACGATCGTCGTTTTCGCCCCAGCCGGCGTAGCTCAGTTGGTAGAGCAGCTGATTCGTAATCCCCCGGTCGCGGCCTAGAACCCTGCCGGACGCGCTAACCCATAACTCCCATAAAGCCAACAGAATAGCGTGTTTCTGAGCGATTTTGCGACTCTGCGTTTGCCTCACGGAGAGGACGGATCACGTCAGAAACCGTCAGAAAACGGCTCACAGCAGCAGAAACGGCTGGCAGTACGGCTGGCAGGGACATCGAGTTGCCCTGAATCCGGATCTCCATGGCGACGCGCCTCGGCTGGCCTGTCTCGCCCGGTGCCAGTTTGGTCCTGCTCCACAACAGTAGTACCGTGTAGCGGATAGCAGGTTCTCGGCCCGCTGTCGGCCCCGATCGGGTCGGCTCCGCAGACACGGTGGACGAAGGTGCGGGCCACGCAGCCCTGTCGCGAGAGGTTCCTGAAATGGACGTGACGCTCAATCTGCCCCGGGAACTCGGCAACCGCCTGCAACGCGCAGCTCAACGCGACGGCGTATCCGCCGATGCGTACACCATGCAAGTGCTCGATCGGCACCTACCGTGCGATGGCCAAGCCGCGGCGCTTGTGTCCCTTCTGCAATCCTGGATGGACACGGAGGACGACGTGGAAGAGCAGCGCGAGACGGGCGACCACCTCGTTCGCGCGCTGGACGAAGACCGTCTGTCCGGCCGTCCGCTGTTCCCGACGGATCACAAGGGCGTCACCTGGTGAGTCTGGTGATCGCGCTGGATGCCGGTCCGGTGGGCTTGGTGACGAACCCGAAACGGTCGCCGGAGAGCTTGGCATGCGCTCGGTGGCTTCAGGCACTTGTCGTGGCAGGATCGCGCGTAATCGTGCCTGAGACCGCCGATTACGAAGTACGACGCGAGCTGTTGCGCGGCCACCGCCTACAGGGACTCCGAAGGCTCGACGAGCTTGTCTCCCGCGTCGAATACCTGCCGCTCACGACTGCGGCGATGCGCCAAGCGGCGGCGTTCTGGGCAGATGCTCGTCAGCGCGGTCAACCGACTGCCGACGACAAAGCACTCGATGGCGACGTCATTCTCGCTGCCCAGATCGCGACCATTGAGTCCGCGGACGGGATCGTCGCCACAACGAACGTCGGCCACTTGGCGCGCTACGTTCGAGCGGCCCTGTGGAAGGACATCCCCACGACCGCGACCGCTTGAAGCCGCCCCTGACGTGATCTCATGGAATCACGGGAACGGATTCGGAGATGCGTTCAGAGAGATCGGGGAGCCAGGATTCGGAGGTGAAACGGAAGGGCTTCACGCACGGGGTCACGGAACAGATCATCCGACCTCTGAACGACCCCGGAGATCAAGCCCGAATGCCGTGACAGCCTGTGACTGGTCCTGGGTCCCCTGTCACAGGGGGTGTCACAGCACCCGTCACATCAGATGCGTCAGAAAACCCCCGTTTTCATTGACCAAACCGCACACCCCGATCCATCGCCGGATCCATAATGAGGGTCAGGGAAGTGACGGGAGCGACCCGGCCGAAGACCCCCGGTCTTCGGCCCTGCAGGTGTTCATCCGTCACACCTGCCGGCAGGGTCGCTCCCGTCGAGATCTTCCTTCCAGGAAGGGAATCTAGAACTCCGTGCGGTCGGCGTGCGCCGCCCGCCGGCCTGCCTGCGGGGTACGACGACGGCGTTGCCCCGCCATCGGACATCAGTGCCGGGGCGGATGCCCCGCCACGAAATGCCGCCAACTCGGGCTTCTGGTTGATCAGCTCGGCCATGGTGTATCCTGTGGCGTGGGGAGACCCTAATCGCTTGCCGCCGGCTCGCGACGAGAGCCCCATCCAGCAGCCTTCCTTCCGTGTCATCGGAATGGGTGCCCTTTCGCCAGAATGACAAGGCTGGACCATACGGACTTCGCTGGATTCTTCGCCGAACTCTGGGGAGCGGATGCAGCCCCGTTCGCGTGGCAATCGGCTTTGGCGGAGAGGGTGCTGGACGCGTCGCTTCGCGGAGACCGGGCTGCGGTCAGATACGCGTCACGGGGCGATGACGGTCCTCGGCCTTGGCCGGATGCCATCGCCCTGCCGACGGGCGCTGGCAAGACGGCCTGCATGGACATCGCCGTGTTCGCCCTCGCCGCCCAGGCCCACGCCGACACCTCCGGTGCCAGCCTTGGGGTTACGGTGCCGCGCCGGATCTTCTTCGTGGTGGATCGGCGGATCATCGTGGACGAAGCCCACGAGCGCGCACGACGTCTGGCCGAGAGGCTCGACAGCGCCAAGGGCGGCATCCTGAAGACGGTGGCGGACCATTTGCGGCGCCTCGCCGGGGGCGGAACGACAGATGGCAGTAGCGAACGCCCGCTCTCCGTGTATTCGCTGCGTGGCGGGATGTACCGCTCGGAAGCCTGGGCGCGGAATCCGCTGCAACCGACCATCGTCGCATCCACCGTCGATCAGATTGGCTCGCGCCTGCTGTTTCGCGCCTACGGACGAGGCACCGGAACCTGGCCCGTATACGCAGCACTCATTGCCAACGACAGCCTGATCTTCCTGGACGAAGCGCATTGCGCACGACCGTTTCTCCAGACGTTGCACGCGGTCAGGAAGTACCGCACCTGGGCGGAAGCGCCGCTTGGCCGCTGCTTCCACGCGGTCGTGATGTCCGCTACGCCGCCGCCGGGCGCCGAGGACGTGTTCAGGGACGACTCCGGGCAGGGCCGCGATCCGCATCATCCGCTCGGCCGTCGCCAGTTGGCCAGCAAGCCCGCTTCGTTGGAGAAGATCACCCCGATCGCCGCGACGAACGCGAGCAAGGCTCTCCCGAAGGCTCTAACCGATGCCGCCCGCGGTCTCGTTAACGAAGAACGAAGGGCCATCGTCGTGTTCACCAATCGAGTAGCGACCGCCCGAGAAACGAAGCGCCTGCTCGCGCCAGTCGCAGAGACGATCCTGCTCACGGGCCGCATGCGTCCGGTGGACCGGGATGCCGTCGTGGAGCGCCTGAGACAGTCGGCCCTCCATTCGGATGGATCGGCGAATCGGACGTTGGAGCATCCGATCATCGTCGTCGCCACCCAGACCCTGGAAGTCGGCGCGGATCTTGACTTCGACGGCTTGGTGACCGAGTGCGCGAGCCTAGATGCCCTGCGGCAGCGGTTCGGACGGCTGAATCGGATGGGGCGCAGTATCGAAAGCCGAGCGAGGATAGTCATTCGCGCCGATCAAGCCGAGCCGAAGCAGGGCGATGAGGACGATCCGGTCTACGGCAGGGCGCTGGCCAGCACTTGGCGCTGGCTCAGCGACCAGAAGGACGCGAACGGCCAGGTCAATTTCGGCATCGCGGCGATGGAGATACGGCTGGAGAAGCAGGAGGACCGCCTTGCCGACCTCAACGCGCCCGCGACATCGGCACCAGTGATGCTTCCTGCCCATGTCGACTGCTGGGCGCAGACGGCCCCGGAGCCCCGTCCTTCGCCGGACGTAGCGCCGTTCCTGCGCGGTCCGCAGAAGGGTGCACCTGACGTGCAGGTCTGCTGGCGAGCCGACCTCGATCTCTCCAGCGAAGAGGGCAAAGACGCCGCGCTCAACTCCTTGGCCCTCTGTCCCCCGAGCAGCGGCGAGACGCTGCCCGTCCCGATCGGCGCGTTCAAGGGGTGGCTTGCCGTCGGCGGAGACGTGGAGGACCGTAGCGCCGACGTGCCGCATGCCGACGTGAATGGCAAGGCGGGCGGGAAAGTGGCGGCAGCCACGGTCGAACGCGATGCCGGGCCGGTTGCGCATCACCGTGTCATCCGCTGGCGCGGGAGACAGACCGACGACAAGGACATTACCTCGACACCGAGCGACATTCGCCCCGGCGACGTGATCGTGATTCCGACGGACCACCCTGGCCCTTGGAATCAGCTCGGCGATCTGCGGCTTGATGAGAACGCGGACCCCAATCGCCTGGATGTGGGTGATCGCTCGCACCGCCTCGCCCGCGCCAAGCCGATCCTGCGATTGCACAAGTCCCTCGTATCCACTTGGCCGGACGCTCTACCGGCCAAGGTCGCCGCGTCCGCGCTGCTGGAGAACCTCGCGGCTCGGCACGAAGAAGATTCGGACGGGGTCGCCGATGCCCTGCGAGATCTCCTTGACGCGCTCGCAGTATCCGACGTGCCCCCCGAATGGGACTGGTTGACGGAAGCGGCTGGAGAACTCGCCCGCGAGTTCTCCACCGCTGGCAGACTACAACGCGAGTACCAAGTCATCGGCGGCGGAGGGTGTCTGGTGCTCGCAGGGCGCCGCCGCATCAAGAAGCTCGCCGGCGAAGCCGACGCCTTTGGCGACGAGGACGATGCCTCGGCATCCGGCACTTCGCATCGCGACGGTGGACCCGTGCCGCTGCGCAACCACTTGCCGGGAGTCGAGGCGTTCGCACGGCGACATGCTGTCGGTTGCGGGCTACTCCACGAGTTGGCAGAGGCCGTTGCCCGCGCCGGATTGCTGCACGATCTCGGCAAGGCAGATCCGCGTTTCCAGTCCATGCTGCGCGGCGGGTCGCCCTGGTTGACTGGGACGCCGTTGGCCAAGTCCGCGCAGATGCCCAAGACCCGCGCCGCACGCCATCGCGCCCGTCAAGCCGCCGGCTACCCCGAGGGCGGCAGGCACGAGCTGCTGTCGCTACGTCTGGCCGAGTCGGCGCCGGCCCTCCTGCCGCAGGACGACGACCTCCGCGACCTCGTGCTGCATCTCGTCGCCAGTCACCACGGGTACTGCCGCCCCTTGGCGCCGGTCGTGCTCGACGACGAAGTGCCCCAGGTTGCGTTCGAACTCGACCACAATGGAACGTCCTACCGTGTGGCTTGGGCCGGCCGGACCGGCCTTGAGCGTCTGGACTCCGGCATCGCGCACCGCTACTGGCGGCTGACGCGGCGGTACGGCTGGTGGGGCTTGGCGTGGCTCGAAGCCCTACTGCGTTTGGCCGACTGGCGGCGCAGCGAGTGGGAGGAGGCCCATGACGGCACGGAGTGACCATCAAGGCCTGGTGCTGAACGGTCTGGATGGCGGCAATCCGCTCGGCTTCCTGGCTGCCTTGGGCGCATTGCTGATCTTCAGCGACCGATGTGATGGTGCGGCCGACGTGGCGAGATTAGGATGGAAGGACACGCCGGAGGGGTGGCGACCCGTGCTGACCGGATGCGGAGAACGCAAGGCCAGTCTCTGTGACGCGCTGCTTTGGTCGTTGAAGGAAGCCTCCGATGAGATCCTTGATATCGGAAGAATGCGTGCCGGAAACAAGGAATCCAACAAGTTTCCGTTCGATGCTGGTCGCTTCGCAATACTGGTCGACGAATGGGCCAACCGAGGGCCAGAACGCCGTGATGCGGACTTCCTGGCCGGTTTCGGCACTGAACTCTACCCGGATCCGAAGAAGGACGAGTTTCAGTGCACGAGCTTTAAGATGGTCCGTAGCGGCGACTCGAAAGGCCAGGGCATGCTGCACTACGCGAAGGTTCTTCGTCAAACCGTCGATCGACCCGCTCTGGAGCGAACCCTGTTCGAGGATTGGGACTACGGGGACGCGGATTACGGCTTGCGTTGGGATCCGATAGAGAACCAGCCGTACGCTTTGCGCTGGCGAGACCCAAGCAAGTCGACGCCGGCGGATGGTCCCGGCACCATGCGCGGCGCCAACTGCTTGGCGTTCGAGGCGCTTCGGTGCCTGCCCTGCATGGCAGTCGGGACCAAGGCGCATACCACCGGATTCGGCGAAGTCGAGCACCAGAGGGCATTCGTCTGGCCCATCTGGACGCCGTGCGTGAACGCGGACACCGCGCGCTCCTTGCTATCTTTCGGCGAACTGCACAAGACCCCCCTGCGGCGTAGCGTTCTTGAAGCGCGAGGCATCCAAGAAGTCTACGGCGCGGCCGTGATTCGCCCGAACCAGTACTACAGCAACTTCGCGCCGGGGAAGCCCGTTGGCTGAGGACAGCGGGGTGACGGACCGACCACGGAGGATGTAATGGATCTCGACCTAAGCAGCTTGCGGGACGCGCTGGCCGGGACTGCGGCCGCGTTTCGGTGTGTAACCGATTATCAGCCGGTCGGCGGCCGTGGCGACAAGGTGTTTCCCCCGACCTATGAAGGGGGGAAGTACGCCACGGAAAACCGGGTCGACCCGAAAACGGGAGAGATGCGCCATTGCGTCCTGCTCGACTCCGTGCAGTCGCAGGCCAACCGGATGGAGCTAGCCCTCCTGGAAGCGCACCGTGAGAACCGGGTGGCGCTCCCGCTTCTCGTTGCTCGCTTCGATCAGGAAGAGCTGCCCAGGAAGTTCGCAGTGAGCAGCCTGGAGGCGCCTCACCGCGTCGCGGATGCCCTGTTTCGCGACAGTCTGCTGGACGGCGTTAAGTTCCGAGAGTCCGATACCGGCCACGTGCTGGATACGGCCGATGTTCGAAACGCCGCCGGGCTGTTCGGCTTGTGTCCCACGGCCTTGGTGTTCGGTCTGTGGGACTCCACCGGCCCCCGTGGCGGCCTAGGCGCCAAATTTCAGCGGGCTCTAGTATCTGAGATCGTGGGATACGACGCCGTAGCTGGGGTGAAGACGTCCAGTCGCATCGACCCGGCAGCGATTGAAAGGCGTGCGGGACCAGTGTACAGGACGGAGGGCGGGGATTGGACCCTCTCACCGGACGACGCAAAGAAAGGTGCGCACGGCAACCCTGTGTTGTACAAGCCCAACAGCAAGGGTCAGGACGTCGTGTACGACCCCGCGTCCAAGAAGGATGTCCCGGATCAAGGTCGTCCGTCCGTACTCAACCACGGAAACGTCACGCCGGACTACGATTACGTGCGGAACAACCGCAATCAAATCGAATACGAGACCACAATGGACGAACGTGGTCAGGAAGTAAGGGTCCGGCCCCGAATTCGCGGCGGATTCACCATATCACAAGCGCAACAGACGACCACTCTGTCGCTGAACGTCTTGCGGCGCCTGCGATTCCCGCTCGACGGCGCGGGGAACTCGAAGGGGAAGGTCGACCTCGCCGCGCGCACGACACTTGCCGCGTTGGGGCTCGCGGCCGGGACTCTGGCCCGGAACGACATGGACCTTCGTTCTCGCTGCCACTTGTTCGCCGAAGGCGCATCCGCGTGGCAGCTTCTCGACCGTCCCGGAAAGGCGCCGGCGGAGTTTGTCGTCGATCCAAACATGGCTCTCGGTTTGCTGAATGACGCCATCAAGGCAGCCAAGGAGGTTGGTCTGCCTTGGAAAGGCGTCATCAAGCTCTCACCCTCCACGCAACTGACGGAACTCGTGCTGCGCAGCCAGGAGCTGCGCAGCAAGGGCGGCTCGGAGCAGGATTGATGTTCGCCCTCGGGTTCCGTTACCTGAACGGTTGGTCGATGGCCGCTTCCGATGGAGCGCGGAAGGAGCAGGCGGAATGGCCACCGCACCCGGACCGCGTGTTTATGGCGTTGGCGGCGGCGTGGTTCGAGACCGGCGAGGACGCCGAGGAAGGCGCGGCCCTGCGCTGGCTGGAAGGGTTGCCGCCGCCCGCCATCACGGCGTCGGAGGCGGAAGTGCGCACGGCCTTCACGAGCTACGTACCTGTCAACGACGATGGGGGCGGCAAGAAGCAGAACGCCAAGAAGGCGATTGACAAGCTCAGGAACCAAGGCTTGGCGGTGCTGCCGGAACATCGCCTGCGGCAACCCAGAGGCTTTCCCGTCGCCGTTCCGCATGATCCCACCGTGCATCTTATCTGGTCGGAGGCGTTGGACGGACACGGGAAGGCCTTGACGAGCTTGGCCGCGAAGGTCACGCACATCGGCCACTCCGCATCCTTCGTGCAAGCTTGGCTAGAGGAGGGTCACGACATCGCCGCGACTTGGGCGCCAACGCAAGGCGTCGCCATTCGTCGCCTCCGGGTGCCCACCACCGGCCGCCTTGCGCGACTCGCCACGTCGTGCAACCGCGACTCTTGGGTTGCGTACCACGATCTGCGCGGGGAGATCCAGCGGGCAGAGGCCGAGCGCAAGACGATGAAGCAACCGCCAAGGGTGGCTTGGCGACACTTTCCGGACGCCGTCCTGCTGGCACCCGAGCGAGAGACCAGACAGCACCCAGAATACGCAGATGCGAAGGCAGGTGATGCCAAGGCCGCTGCCCGGCTAGTCGATACGCTGGTTGACGCCGCGGGTCTGGACAGGGTGCGAGTCTTGCTCGGCCAGGGAGGAGGAGCCCAATCGGTGCTGGTCAGCGCTCACGCCTATGAGCGGGACGGCGTCAATGCGATTCCCGCGGCGCTGTCGGCCCTGCTGAGCGAGCGCCTTGGAGCGCGCTTCGACACCCGGATCGTGCAAACCAACGTGGTCTGGCATACCGGAGCTGACGGCTATGGCCGCCTCGCTCGGCAGGCCTCTTTCGAGGGCGAAGTGGTATCGGGTCGTGATTACGTGATGGTGGATGACTTCGTCGGGCAGGGTGGGACGCTGGCGAACCTGCGAGGGTGGATCGAGAAGAAGAAGGGCAAGGTCATCGGCGCGGTCGCCTTGACGGGCAAGGCGTACTCCGCCAAGCTGAATCCGACGAAGGAGCAGCTCCATGAGCTCAGACACAAGCACGGTGCGGACTTCGAGAAGTGGTGGCGGGGACGGTTCGGCCACGCCCTCGATTGCCTTACTCAATCGGAGGCTCGGTACCTCGCCCGCTCTCCGGATGTTGACACGATCCGAGATCGACTTGCTGCGGCAATCCGCCAAGGAGGTGGCCGCAGTCACGCGCGAGGTCCTCGCGAGCAGCGACGACACATCGACAACCTGAAGGGGCAGCTTGCGGAGCGGTTCCCAGATGGCCAACCGCGAAGGCCGATGGCGCCGACTCCAGGTAGGTGGCAGAGCTACGCGCGTTCGCAAGAGGCGCCGGCCGGCTCCACGCCACATTCGATCTTCGATCCGCGCATCGTCGTCCTTGACATCGGTGGCCGGCGCGTTTCCTTGCCGGCCACTCTGAAGCTGACGGCGGCCCTGCGCGGCCTGCTGATGAGCAAATGCCCGTCGCAGCCGCCCCCCGAGTGGTTCAGCGGCCACGCCGCCGACGGCCTGCCGACTGCCGCACCTCACCTAGCGCTGGCGCCGCTGCCGTTTGCCGGCGCGCCGCATGCGGACGGCCGGATCATGGGGCTGGCTCTGGTCCTGCCGCGCGCTGTGCCGCCACGCGACGCAGGACGTGTCCTCGACTCGATCCTGCACAACGCCGGCACGGGCCTGCCTTACGAGCACCGCCTGTTCGATGGCCAATGGCTACAGTGCGCCGTGGTGCTCGACACTCGCGAACGTGGGCCGGCCAACCTCGATCCTCGTACTTGGACGGTGCCTTCACGCACATGGGCGAGCGTGACCCCGGTTGTCCTGAACCGGCACTTCGATGGTGATGATCGCTGGGACCGTGCAGCCGACAGCGTGAAGGATGCATGCCAACACATCGGCCTCCCGCGCCCCGACGAGGTGCTTCTGCATCCGGTTTCTCCAGTCGAAGGCGTCCCGCACGCCCGGGAATTCCCCCGCCTGAAGCGGAAGCGAGATCACGGGCGGCAGAGCCACGCCCACGCGGTGATCCTTTTCAACGAGGCTGTT
This sequence comes from Vicinamibacterales bacterium, assembly GCA_965214845.1. Classification (GTDB taxonomy): domain Bacteria; phylum Acidobacteriota; class Vicinamibacteria; order Vicinamibacterales; family UBA8438; genus JAAXGX01. The sequence goes on along the minus strand of CBDCCO010000007.1, from coordinate 6,586,617 downwards.
GCCGGACCAGTTCTGGTCGGCGCGGGACGCTTTCGCGGCTATGGGTTGTGCAGGCCCATGGACCAGCGCCCCACAGGCGGCGGGAATCACCAGCTTCAATGAGGCCGCGGCCGGCCGGCCGCGGATCGGGACTTGCAGAAGTACGCCACTGGGCTGGCGAGTACGCTTCAATGAGGCCGCGGCCGGCCGGCCGCGGATCGGTGAAACGGGAGCTCTCGAGGGTTGAGGCGCGGCTGGCTTCAATGAGGCCGCGGCCGGCCGGCCGCGGATCGGTGAAACGGGAGCTCTCGAGGGTTGAGGCGCGGCTGGCTTCAATGAGGCCGCGGCCGGCCGGCCGCGGATCGGAACAGATGGACACCCGAGTCCACCGGGTTCTTGATGCTTCAATGAGGCCGCGGCCGGCCGGCCGCGGATCGTCGACCAGCGCGCGCACGGCGGATGCGCTACCACCGGGCTTCAATGAGGCCGCGGCCGGCCGGCCGCGGATCGTCGGTCTTCGTCTGTCTCACCCTCCCCGGAGGTCGAGCTTCAATGAGGCCGCGGCCGGCCGGCCGCGGATCGCCGGGGAACAACGACCCGCCCGTCTGAAGAGATGGAGCGGAGGCTTCAATGAGGCCGCGGCCGGCCGGCCGCGGATCGACCAGGTCGTGGGCGCAGCACCAGATCGTGGGCACCGGCTTCAATGAGGCCGCGGCCGGCCGGCCGCGGATCGCTGCGTTGGGCGGGCGTAGGCGTAGCGGGTAGTCGCGCCGCTTCAATGAGGCCGCGGCCGGCCGGCCGCGGATCGGTGACTACAGGGTTGTGGGCATGCGGGTAGTCGGCGCGCTTCAATGAGGCCGCGGCCGGCCGGCCGCGGATCGCCACCGCCTGCAACCCACCGTAAGCCAAGAACATACGTAGGGCAATGCGAGTGCTGTGATGGGGGCGTGCGCGAGAAACCCTGCGACCACCCTTGCGTCCTCCCCATGTCTCAACAACTATCGAGTCGTCAAGGAGTTGCCGAGCTTCGAGCACCGCCCCAGTATCACGACACCAGCCGAGCGCTCGCAGCGTATCGGCGCGTGACGGCCTAAACGATCAGAGGTTCACGACGGACGGCTTGGAACGTCTTGCCCAAGCTGACCACGCGCGGCTCAACTCCTTCGGCCACGCCGATGTCGACGAGCACGACGTGATCCTGGTCATGATCGATCATCTCGTCGAGGCGTGCAACCAGCTCAGCGTGCCGCCGCCGGCTCAGCCGGCACTGGAAGACCGAGAGCTGCACCCACTCGCCGTAGCCCTGCATCAGCTTGAACACTCGCCGCCACCGCTTCGGATTGCTGATGTCGTAGACGACGATGTAGAGATGTTCCACCGTCATCACCGAGTCGTGAAGTTCGGGTACTCCGGCAACTCACCGAGCAAGAACCGTCCGAACAGCCGGGCCTGCATCTCCATGAGTCGGCGATAGCTGACCCGGTAGCCGAACAGCGGATGGACGATCTCGTGACCGAGCCGCCTTTCGTACGTCGCGATGAACCGGCGTCTCCCGGCTGTTGTCAGATTGACCGCTCCCGCAGCAGACACGAAGTCCGCAGATCTGACTTCCCCGTTGTTGACGGCTTGGACTACCACGGAGTCGGCGACGAGCGGACGGAACGGCTCCATCAGGTCAAGGGCCAGCGCCGGGCGACCGTAGCGGGGTTGGTGATATAGCCCCCGGAACGCATCGAACCCGACCGCGGCCAACGTCACCGTCCATGTTCGGACCAGCAGGGAATACGCGAACGACAGCAGCGCGTTGACGGGGTCGGTCGGCGGGCGCCGGTTGCGCGTTTCGAAGTCGAATCCGTGGTCGCTGGCCGTGCCGTTACTGGCGAGCATGGCGCTGAACGCCCGGAAGTACCGGGCTGCGGCTGCGCCTTCCGTGCCCAGGAGTTCCGGCAGGGACTGGACGCGAAGAGCCTGACGGGCGTCGCTCCTCAGGTCGACGAGCACGGGTTGACTGTTCTCGGGGCGCTTCCAGTTGCGTCGCAGAAGGGTCCGGCAGTTCTGGATCTTGGCGGCCACGAGCCCCTTGGCGAATCGCAGACAGGTCGCAGGATCGAAGCTCGCCCGGTACTGCGCCGTACGCAGTTCGACGTTCTTGTGGCCGTTCCCCGCAGTGTGGCCGTAGAACCATCCACCGAAGCTGTACCAAGTGACGGGAATACCCCGCCACATCAGCTCGTGCAGGCATGGCGTGGTGATGTAGACGTTCCCCTGCACTACGACCTGAGAGGTCTCTGCCAGACGGGCCGTGGCCACCCGAACGTCGTCGACCGTCACAACCAGCGTCTCACCGGACTTGGCCAACTTCGCGTTGCGCGCCTGGACGTACAGCGGCAGGGCCTCCGTGACCGGCACCGCGATTGGCCGCGGTGCAGCTTCTGTCCGCACGAGATGGTTGACCTCGTCGGGCAGGCAGATGGTGACCAGTGAACAGCGCGGACACTTCGGACTGTCTTCGAGGGGCGGCGGCATGACGCCGCGTAACGCCACACGGCGAAGCCCCTCGACTGCTTTCCGGGTCGTCTCGACAAGCGCGTCATCGAACTCGACACGGACGCGCTCGCGGCTGCCGACGAAGTAGAGGACGCCCTCGGTGCAGTCGTAGCCGTGTTCCCGAAGGAGGAGGCCCTGCACGCAGAGCTGAACGCGCTCGGGCTCGTACGCTCCGCGCTCGACGTGGGGCCGCTTCCCGTGCTTGTAGTCGACCGGCGCCACGCGGCCGTCGACCGATTCGACGAGATCCATCCGCGCGATCAGGCCGAGCCGCTCTGAAGAGAGCGTTACGGAGCGAGCGTGCAGACGTGGGGTTTCGCCGATGTCGTCGGGTGGCGGCAACGCCCCGCCCTTCCGGTTCACTCGCCGATGCCCGTGGGTACCCTCGACGGTGTCCGAGGAGTCGGCCCATTCGCCTTGGACCCACTCCAGGTAGGCCAGACGAGGACAATAGACGTACTCGTTGACCATGCGGGCTGGCACGAGAGGCCGCGGGTCGGGACCAGCCCCGCGCGGACCCTGCGGCGACTGCTCACCGTTTCTGACTGGCACGGGCCGGAGACCTCCGCTACCGGTCCTTTCGGTCGGTTCGACCGGCCGCTGTAGTTCGACCGCTTCTACCGAGGGGGGGCCAACGCGTTTCGTCGACTACAGGAGATGGAGATCGGCGATCTTGCTGACGACTCGGCCCCCGGGCCGGGGGATGCCATGGAGAGCGACCGCTAATAGTACTGCCGGATGTAGCCGTAGGCCCGGTCGAACAGCTCCTTGTCCTGGTGCAGGCGGTATTTGAACAACGTCTTCCGGAGCGCCTTCTTCACTTCCCGCTCGCCCGCGTGGGTCGTCTGCCAGCCCTCGAAGCGGACGTGCCGGACGATCTCGTCGATGTCGTTGACGATCCGCTCGACCATGATGGGGGTGCGGTCGTTGCGGGCCTCCTCGAACAGCTCGGTCAGCGCGGCCTTGCCGCGTTCCTCGGGCGTTGCAGGCTCGACAGTCCGCTCTGCCTCGACCACGTCGCGAGCCAGCTCGAGCAGGGACTTCAGGAACTCGATGCTGACCAGCAGTCCCTGCTCGTGCTTCCGGCGCAGCTCTTCCAGCCGCTCACCAAGGGCACGAAAGCGTGGGTCGTTCAGGTGTCTACGGAGACGCTCGATGACCCTGATCTCGATCTCCTTCGACTTCTTCTCCGGGTCCGCCGTGCCAAGCACGGCGTCCAGCACGTCGGCGTCGAGCACCAGCGTCTCCAGTTCGTCGCGGACCGCCTCAACGTGAACGTGCCGGTGGATGAGGTCGATGGTCTTGGCGCCGAGTGTGTGCCAGAGGAGCTTGCCCGTTCCCGTCGAGGGCTTCAGCGACTCGTACACCTGGCCCAGCCAGGCGTGGTCAGCTTCATACGGCTCCAGACTCGCGTCGGGAGAGATCGCGTCCCAGAGGCGTGCGAGGTAGCTGTAGTCGGCGGCGAATCCGTCGCGTGTTTCGTTGTCCGGGAGGCACTCCTGCGCGGCGATCAGTCCCTCGTAGCCGGTGACCGTGCGGTCTACCCCGGAGAACCACGCCAAGCATTTCTGCACCGCCGCAGGAAGCGCGGCGACCAGCTCATTGAGGTTCGTGACGACGCGGGTGATGCCCGCCTCGTCGAACTGGATCGCCTGAGCCACGTCGTCGAATACCCCGAGGTAGTCGACGATCAGCCCGTGTGTCTTGGTCTCGCCGTACGGCCGGTTCGTGCGGCAGATGGCCTGCAGCAGGGCGTGGTCCCGTAGCGGCTTGTCCAGGTACATCGTCTGCAGGATGGGAGCGTCGAAGCCGGTCAGCAGCTTCGACGTAACGATCAGGACCTTCAGCGGGTCGTTCGGATCACGGAAGCGGTCCAGAAGCCGTTCCTCGGCGTCCTTGTCCCGGCGGTAGGCGGCGTACTCGTTCTCGCCGCTGTTCACGGTCATGACCACGTCGGACATCTCCGCCGGCAGCACCCGGTCGAGCGCCCGCTTGTAGAGTACGCAGCTCTCGCGGTCGTAGGTGACCACCTGCGCGCCAAAGCCGTTGGGCGCGACCATATCCTGGAAGTGCTTCGCGATGTCGGCGCAGATCCGCTCGACCCGTTCCGGCGTCTTCAACAGCACCGCCGTGCGGGCCGCGGTCTTCGAGAGTTGCTCCCGATCCAGATCGCTCAGGCCGCCGGTCAGCTCCTGGTACTCGGCGTCGATGGCGGCCCGGTCGATGTGCAGCTCGGGCAACCGCGGCTCGAAGTGCAGCGGCTTCGTGGCGCCGTCTCGGATCGACTCCTCGAAGCCGTAGCGGCTCAGGTAGCCGTATTCGTCCTCCTCAGCGCCGAAGGCGAAGAACGTGTTCCGGTCGGCGCGGTTGATCGGGGTCCCGGTCAATCCGAACAGGAACGCGTTCGGGAGCGCCCTGCGCATCTTCCGCCCGAGGTCCCCTTCCTGAGAACGATGGGCCTCGTCGACCAGCACGATGATGTTGTGACGGTCGTTCAGGACACCGTCCACCTCGCCGAACTTGAAAATCGTCGTGATGATGATCTTCCGGGCGTCCTGCGCGAGCAGCCGTTCGAGATCCGCCCGGCTGTCGGCCTTCTCCAGGTTCGGCGCGTCGGCCGCGTGGAAAGTGCTGGATATCTGCGTGTCGAGGTCGATCCGGTCGACTACGATGATCACCGTCGGGTTCCCCAACGCCGGATGGAGCCGCAGCTTGCGCGCCGCGAACAGCATCAGCAGCGACTTGCCGGAACCCTGGAAGTGCCAGACCAGGCCCTTCTTGGGGTGGCCGGCGACGACCCGCTCGACAATGCGGTTCGCCGCCTCGACCTGCTGATAGCGTGCGACGATCTTGGCTCGCCGCTTCCCCTTGCCCGTGGCGTAGGCCGTGTAGCTGCCCAGCAGATCCAGAACCGTGTTCGGCCGGAGCATCGACGAGACGGTCCGCTTGACCCGTTCGAGCTTCGGCGTGCCAGCGTCGTCTTCCGCTCGCCACGGCCCCCAGAGATCGACCGGCAGGCCAATCGATCCGTATCGCAGCTCCTTCCCTTCGGTGGCGACCGAGCAGAGGTTCGGGACAAACAGCTCCGGCACGTTGCGCTCGTAGTCGTCGTGGATCTGCGTCGCCCCGTCGAACCAGCTCTCGCTCGACCGTACCGGCGTCTTCGCCTCGATGACGACCAGCGGCAGGCCGTTCACCAACAGCACCAGGTCCGCGCGCCGCTCGTTCGCACCCGATCGGACGGTGTACTGGGTGCTGACGACATACTGGTTTCGCTCGACATCTTCCAGGTCGACGAGCCGCACGGTGACGTGCTCGCCGTCCGCGCCGAACGGCATCGACCGCTCTCCGGCGAGCCAGGCCGCGAACTCCTCGTTCGCCTTGACCAGCCCGTCCGTCCGCACGCCCATCAGGATGGCCCGCAGCCGGTACAGCACCTCGTCGGCCCGATCCGGTTGCGCCGCGATCTCCAGGTTGAGGCGGATCAGTGCCTCCCGCACGTGGTCTTCGACGACGATCTCGTGCGCCTGCCGCGGCAGTTGCTGCGCGGCGAGGTAGTGCCAACCGAGGCCGGAGAGCGCGCCGTGCCTCCGCGCGAGGCCGGGTCCGACCGCCGTATGGTGGATAACGCCGCCGCAGAGAATGTCACGGACGAGGGCCTCGACCGTGTTCGACTCAGTGAACGTCATGCTGGCAACCTGGTTGGCGCACCCCTACGTTGCGCCGACGCTCTGGCCGGGCTCGATCACGAGCAGCGTCGCGTCCGGTTCGGTGGTGAACGCTTCGATCTCGTCGCGGTGGCGACGGAGCCGCCGTTCAATCTCGCTGGTCGAACAGTTGCCGAGAGCCAGCCAGATGACCTTGGGCGGCGCACCGTACAGGGAGGAACGGCCGCTGAAGTCGCCGTCCTTCGACGCGATGGTGAAGCCTTGCTGCCTCGCGTACGCCCAGACGGCCGAGTCGTCCGCCGCCGCCAGACCGACCGCTCGAACGTGAACGATCTCGGTCCAGACGTCGCGAAGGCGTTCGCACAGCCGCGGCGAGAGATTCTGGTCGAGGAGCAGCTTCACGTTCCGCCGACCGCAACCAGTCGCCGCTCGCGATCAGCGGCGAACGCGAGGCAGGCCCGGATGTCTTCGCGCGTCAGGTCCGGGAAGTCCCGGAGCAGGTCGTCTTCGGACATGCCGGACGCCAGGTAGTCGAGCACGTCGGAGACCGTCATGCGCAGGCCACGGATGCAGGGCTTGCCGCTGCGTTTTCCGGGCTCGATCGTGATCCGATCCAGGTGCGCCATCGGCTCAGCGTACGCAACGACCCGTCATCGGTCAAGCGGCAGCGCGGAGGGAGCATCGTCCGGATGTCCCCCGGGTTCCGCACCTCACCGACGAGTCGAAACGCGTCCAGCCCACAGCCGGGGAACTCGCACCCAGGCCCGCGGATTAGAGCGCTTCGCCCGTCGTGGACCTCCCCGGGCCATCAGCCGGCCCGGTGATTCGTCGCCGCGACTGAAAGCGCTCACACTTCCGGATACGGCTACCAGCGGACGCCTATAGGGCGGACGAGAGCACTGTGGACCGCAGTCGCTTCAACGTGCGCAGCCGACGTTCCGCCGAGGCGCAGGCCGCTATCACGCCGCCGACCTTCCGGAGCATGGCATCTTGCGTGTCGGAAGACGGCAACACGATGGACAACTGGCGGATGGCATCCGCATTGATCTTCTTCATGCTTGCGCTCGTCCCGGCCGCGAAACGCTCGATCTGTCGTCGCCCTGACGCTGAGCGGAGGAACAGTTCCAGGAAGCGAGGGCGAGCCACGGACGGATCAAGGCGCAGTCTCATCATCGTGTCCGGCCACGACACGTCGCATCGATCCTCGTTGAAGATGCCCGGCAAGCCAACGCGGTCACGAGTGTTGGATCGAGAAATCAGCAGGTCGCCAGCCTCGACTACGGAGCTGAGCATGGCGGCGGTTCGCTGGACTGGCTTGAGGCGGCCAGGACGATACCCGGACTTCGTGAGCGCATCCAGTCCGAGCACCCAATGCCCGGTCGGAGTGGACGCTTCGACGGCGGAGCAGCCATTTCGAGGCGCTTCGGTCAGTAAGCTGCCAAGTACGACATTTCTGAGTCTCCTCAAATTCGTGTGGGTAGCGGTGGCTCCAGCTTGATGCCTCCGCAGCAGAGGTACAGCATCGAGATGAGCGGACGGTGTGAGTGGAAGCCGTAGGCGCGCCGTGCGATGACGCGGAGCTTGTTGTTGATGCCCTCGACGGCATAGGCGCTAACTTGTTCACGTCACCTGCTCCGGCGGCTGCTCGGTCCAACCGAAGTACGCGGAGAGCTGCGACTGCCGGCGCCGTGGCGGCTCGGCCAGCGCGCCGGAGATCGATCGCCAGTCGTTGAGCATGCAAGCCAGCGAGAGCGGCGGTTCGATGGCGCGCGTGACCTGGTTGAACACGAACTTGAAGTCACGCCACGCGCTGCGGGGGCGCCGGGGCCGGTACGTCGTAGCCCCAGGGGGAAATCGTGCGGGCGTGGTGGAGCAGCTTCTCCACCAGCAGTGCCACGAACAGTTTCCCGTAGAGCCACGCCTTGGCGCTGTCGTCGTCGTACTTCGGCAGGTGCCCCAACTGCGCCAGCGACTTGAAGCGCTTGAACACCAATTCGACCTGCCAGCGCAGGCGATACCACTCGAGCACGTCGGCGGCCGAGAAGGGCGGCTCGGGGAAGGTCGTGAAAACGATCACGTACTCGGCAAAGCGCAGAGTGGCCGGTTGTACCTGGGTCCGCTTGCGGGCGGCGTCCCGGCGGATTTTCTGCTGCGCCAAGCGGATCGCCTCCGCCGACTTGCGGAGCACGCAGACCCGGCCCGCAATCTCGCCCGGCGGGCCGCCGTCGTCACCCGCGGCCGCGACCGTCGTCGCCCAAGCGCGCGCTGCCCCCGGACGCGTGACCGACGAGACCGCGGCCAGCAGGTCGAACGGCCGCCCGGCTGCCGTGTGCAGCGGCAACGACCCCGTATTGACGCGCACAATCAGCCGCCCGCCCGCCTCGACCACGTGGCGGATCCCCCGCGCGGTCGAATACCCGCGGTCGGCCAGCACATGGTCGCCGGCGCGGATCGGGAACTGCGCCAACGATTCTCCCGTGCCCGGCCCCTCGACCCCCGTCAACTTGAAGAAGTCGCACGTCAGCGACGGCAGGCCCACGCTGTAGTGCAGCCGCCACAACGACCCGCTCGGTCCCGGTTCCTTCACCGTCGTCGCATCCACCGCCCGGACCTGGAACGCGCCGCCGGGGATGACCGCCAGACCCTGCTCCTCGAACAGGCGCACACACAGCGCGTGCAGCCAACCCTTGGATTTCTTCAGCCGCTTCAACAGCGCCACGTCGGACAGATCCGCCAGACGCGCTTGGCGGGCGCGAACCACCGTTTCCCGCAACGAGTGTCCGCAGCCGAGGTGCAGCAGGAGGGTCCGCAACAGGTTGTCGACCGTCTTGTCCTTCCGCAGCCCCTTCAACGCCCCCGTGTCCTGCGCCAACTCCCGCCAGTCACCGGGCAGGAACGACCGCAGCACATCCCAGTCCTCGTCCACCGGGCCGGCCTCCATGTCATGCATGCGCATGTCAGGATACGCCGGCCTCGCTCGGAACACAAGTTAGCGCCTATGGCCCTCGACGGGGCCGTTGGTCATGCGGGTGTCGAGGTAGGCGAGGATCCCCGCCGCGTGCTTCCGGATGGTCCGCGCGAGCTTGACGAACGGCGCCAGCCGTGACCGCGCCGCCCAGTCCAGCCACTGCTCGAGCAGCTCCTCGGCCTCGTCGGGTCTGGCCTGCTCGAGGATGGTCGCCAGGTACTCGTTCAACTCGTAGGCGCGGTCGAGGGCGCGGTTCTCGCGGCGCAGGGTTGCCAGCCGTTGTGCTTGGCTGGGCTTGAGGCGCGCCGGATGCTTCAGCAGCGCGTAGCGCGTCCCCTTGAGGGCTTTGGCCGCGGTCGCCCCCAGGCGGTGTTGCTCCGCCCGGCGGACGGCGTCGACCGCGTCGGCCGCCAGCCGTTCAACGTGGAACCGGTCGTAGACGACCCTGGCCTGCGGCACCCGTTCCCGCACCGCCTTGCCGTAGCTCGCCGCCAGGTCCGCCGTCACCAGCGTGATCCGGGCGCAACCGGCCGGTCCCAACAGGTCGAAGAACCTGCCCAGCGTGTCGGCGCTGCGCCCCTTCCCGGCCCAGACCACGCGCCGGCGGTCAGGGTCGACCAGGACCGTCAGATAGTGGTGCCGCTTCCGATAGCTGAACTCGTCAATGCCGATCCGCCGCAGCCCGGCCAGCCGCGTCGAATCCAGCCGCCGAGCCACCACCCGCTCGACGATGCCGCCCACCGCCGGCCACGAAATCCCCACCAGACGACTCACCGTCGTCCGGTCCGTCACCTGCGCCAGATAGGCCACCAACTCCTCGAGCGGCGCCGTGAACGCGCTGCCGTGCACTGCCCACGACACCTGCTCGACCCGAACCCCGCAGCGACCACACGATACCCGCCACGGGGCATACCGCAGCCACACCGTCGTCCGACCCCACGGCACATGGCGCCACAGCCGAGCCGGTTGCCGGTCGTAGCGTGGGGCCCGGCCGCCGCACGCGCCGCACCGCGAGCGCCGCCACGACGGCCGCGCCGATACGCGGAACATCCCGTTGCTCCCGATACGCACCTGCTCGACGTACAACTGCGTGACACCGAGCAATCGCCGTAGTAGGGTCGTCACACGCATGGGGCTGTCCTCCTCCTCATGGGTTCTCCTTTGCCATGCCAATGAGAACAGGACGCCCCTGCGTTTTCAATGATTTCCAGCGGCTCGCCGAGGGCTGACCACCCGCCGGCTCCGGTCAGCTGCGGGCCGCGATTCACGGCCCGACCAGCCCAAGCCCAATCTCCCCTTTGGACGGCCCGGACGCCCCGTCCAGGCCGGGCCGCAAGGCCCATAACTGCACTCTGAGCGTAGGGACGGACGGCGTGTCACCCGCCAGGGTCGCAGCGAAGCGGAGAACGCGCGTAGCGCGTTGACACGCCGTCCGTCACGTAGCTACCCCACCGCTCGCTGAACCTGCCGATCACTCTCACCCCGGACCCACACCTGATTGAGGAGAGCCACATTTCTCGTGATGGAGTTGGCGAGGAGGGTATCGAACACGCTGGCCTGCGCTACTCGCATAGCTTCGACAAGTGCATGGAGAGCCTGTGTAGCGCGGTCACACTCTCGAAGAGTCGCAGCAATTCGGTGCTGTTCGTCCAGCGGCGGCAGGGCGAACTCGTAGGCGGCGATGTCCGAGAAGTTGACGTACGGATTGACCGAGCCCTTGGATTTCTTGATTGAGTGCTCGTGAAAAGCCTCGGTTTGCATGACGAACGGCAGGAGAGCCGGCAGTAGCAGGTTCGGGTCCTTGGTCTCGATCACGAAGGTCGTATTGGCGGTCACTCCCTCGAATTCGGCAACGGTTACCTTCCGGAGATAGGTCCGGCGGGATCCGTAGAGGACCTGCCCGGGCCGGAAGCGGGCGTGGAACGCCGGTCCGAGGTACCCGTCGCCCACGGTACCCCACCGGCGGAGGCGGAGGTCGTCCGTGTCCATGTGTTCGCCAGCGACGTAGCGTTCGAGACCAGCGGTAGTCGGGTCAACGTGTTCCTTGACCTGTCGCACGACATCCCCGATGGCGACCCGCGTCCAGCCGGGCTTGAGGCTGCCCCTACCCATCGGACTGGCTTTCAGCGGCGATCCGGTCGACCATCGCGACCACATCGTCCATTTCGCGCCAGAACGCCGAGCTGCCGGCGTCGAAGTCGGTCCACGCCTCCTGCAGATCCCCTCCGGTCTGGGTGTCGGTGTCCGCATTAGCGATCCGCGGGACGTAGCGGAGGATGGACAGATTGCCGTCGTTGGCAAGCACGTCATCCTGGGCCGCGACGGCGGCGAATCCGGGCTCTTCGCCGAACACCTCGTACGCCGCGAGAATCCGCTTCTGATGCTCCGGCGTCAGGAAGCTCTGCGCTCGCTCCCGCGCTATCTGGCGGGCCGCGTCGATGAACAGCACCTTGCCGCGGCGCTCGGGTGGCTTGCGCGTCCGGCAGACCACGACGCACGCCTCCATCGGCGAGTTATAGAACAGGTTCGGCCCCAGGCCGAGCACGCACTCGACGAGGTCGCGCTCGATCAGGACGCGCCGCATCGCTGCCTCCTCCTGGCGGAACAGGACGCCGTGCGGGAAGAGGATGGCGCACCGGCCGGTCTTCCGGTCGAGGCTCTGGAGAATGTGCTGGAAGAAGGCGTAGTCGGCGCGTCCCTGCGGCGGCGTGCCGAGGATGTTGCGGCCCCACGGGTCGTCGAGCCACGCGTCCCGGTTCCAGGTCTTGATCGAATACGGCGGATTGGCGAGCACCACGTCGAACGTCATCAGGCGGTCTCGCTCAATGAAGACAGGATCGCTCAGGGCATTGCCGACCGCGATCCGGAAGTCCTCGACGCCGTGCAGCACGAGGTTCATGCGCGCAATGGACGCCGTCGTGCCGATGATCTCCTGTCCGTAGAGGCCGAGCGTCCGAGCATCACCGCCGTTGCGCTGGACCTCCGCCAGGGCGGAAATGAGCATGCCGCCTGTGCCGGCCGTCGGATCGTAGATGCGCTCGCCCGGCCGGGGCCGGAGCATCTGGGTCATCAGGTGCACCAGCGTCCGGTTGGTGTAGAACTCCTGCGCCGTGTGGCCGCTGTCGTCGGCGAACTGCTTGACGAGGTACTCGTAGGCATTGCCCAGCTCGTCCTCGGGTACCGTGGCGAGGCTCAGCGTGTGCTTTGAGAAGTGCTCGATCAGGTTCTTGAGCGTCGCGTCCGGCATCTGCGCCTTGTCGGTCCAGGGCGCGTTCCCGAAGACGCCGACGAGACGTTCCGGATTCGCTGTCTCGATGGCGTGGAACGCGGTGCGCAGCACCCGGCCCACGTCGCGCGCCGCACGGCGGACATCGGACCAGTGCGCCCCGGCCGGGATGGTGAACCGGTCGTTGGCGGTCGCCTCCGCGTACCCGCGGTCGCCGGTCTCCTCGAAGGCGTTCCGGTGGTCCTCGTCCCACACGTCCGAGAGGCGCTTGAAGAAGAGCAGCGGGAAGACGTACTGCTTGTAGTCACCGGCGTCGATCAGTCCCCGCAGGAGGTTTGCCGCCCCCCAGAGGTACGACTCCAGCGCCTGCTGGCCCAGGTGTCCACGAGACGGATGCGCGTCAGCCACGTTCCTGTGCTCTCGTTCGGCCGTTGCCCGGCTCGATGGAGTCACTCCAGCCAGCCATCCTCGACCAGCACGCGCCGCAGGCGATCCTGGGCGGAGCGGGCTTCCGTCAACGCCGTCTTTAAGGCCGCCAGCGCCTCGGGCAGCGGAGGCACGTCCTCGCCAACGGGCGGCAACACATAGCGCGAGATGTTGAGCGTCCAGTCCTCGCGCTCGATCTCCTCTGCCGAGACGACCTTGGCCCGGTCCTCCACGTCCCGGAAACGCCGCACCCACCTGACGATCTGTTCAGCATGCGCCGGGTCGAGGAAGTTCTGCGCCCGGCCCTTGCGGAACAGGCTCGACGCGTCGATCACGATCACCTTCCGCCGTCGACCGCGTCGCTTCGCGCGGCGGAGGGTCACCACCGCCGGGGCGAGACCCGTGCCGTAGAAGATGTTGGGCGCGAGCCCGATCACCGCCTCGATCAGATCCTGCTCCAGCAGTGCCCGCCGGATACGCCCCTCTGCGCCCATACGGAACAGCGCGCCCTGCGGCAGCACCACCGCCATCCGGCCCGAGTCTTCCGCCATCGACGCCACCATCTGCTGGACCCAGGCGTAGTCGCCGTAGCTGGGCGGCGGCAGGCCGAAGGCGGCACGGACCCACGGATCCGCCTCCCACACCTCGCGGCCCCACTCCTTGAGCGAGAATGGCGGATTGGCGATGACGCAATTGAACGTCTTCAGGGCACCGGACCCGTCGGTGAAGGCGGGGTTGCGAAGCGTGTCGTTCTGCTCGATCCGGAAGTCCTCTACGCCGTGCAGCACGAGGTTCATGCGCGCGATGGACGACGTGGTCAGGTTCTTCTCCTCGCCGAAGATGCGCCCGAAAAAGGTTCGCGGGTCGCCGCCGGCTCGCTCGACATGCTCGATCGCGCCGAGCAGCATTCCGCCGGTGCCGCAGGCCGGGTCGTAGATGCTCTCGCCCTCCTTCGGATCGAGTAGCTCGACCATCGTCCGCACCACGCTCCGCGGCGTGTAGAACTCGCCCGCCTTCTTGCGCCGCGTGATGTCGGCGAACTTGCCGATCAGGTACTCGTAGGCGTCGCCCAGAATGTCGGACTCGACCGCCTCGTTGCCCAACGGCACGCCGGAGAGGCCCTCGATGAGGTCCCTGAGCAGCTCGTCGCCGAGCATCTCCCGGTTACCCCAGTCGGCCGCGCCGAAGACGCGCGTCAGGGTCTCAGGATTGGCACGCTCGATCGCTCGCATCGCCCGCGCCAGCACGGCGCCGACGTTGGTTGGCGTCTCGCGGACCTCCCGCCAGTGGCAGCCGTCCGGCAGCGTGAAGCGGTGCAGCTCAGGGAAGTCGGCAAGGTCGATTTCGCCGTAGAGCTCACGGGCCTCGGCCGCTTCCTCGTCCCAGACATCGCTGATCCGCTTGAAGAACAGCAATGGGAGGATGTAGCCCTTCCAGTCGGTCCGGTCGACGGCGCTGCCGCGCAGAATTTCGGCGCATCTCCAAAGTTCAGACTTCAGGTCCTTCAAGGTGAGTCGATTCGCAGCCATGGGACGGCAAGATTCTATCGTTCCCCTGCTCCGGATTCGTGTGATGACCCGTGCGCTTCGGCAAGCCCACCGTCTGTTTCGCGGCGTCCAGACGAAGGGCTTCCCCATGAACCGCTCATCGGCTCGGCCCCGTCTCCCGATGCACATCACCAACCGCCGCGGTGCTCGCCCGCTGGAGCCGCTCGGTGGCGTGCCCTCCGAAGCCCTGGTCCACAGGAGACCGTTCACCGGTTTCAGGCACCGGACGTGATAGTGGTTCCCGCGGCCCCGGTTCTTCGCGCTCCCCCTTGTCGTCGGCCATGCTCCGCTCACGTTCGCGCGCCATCAGCCAGTCCGACATGCGCTGCGCATCGACGGCCGCGGCGCGGATCTCCTTCGGGTCGTTCTCCAAGGCCTTGATCCAAGAGCTGACGTAAGCGGTGCCGTGCCGCGGCTCGTGCCCGACGCCGAGCTGCTCGCCGGTCATCATCGCGGCGATCTCCGCCCGCAGCTCCTCGCGCGCGTAGGCCTCCGAGCCGAAGCCCCCGTGGTCGACCAGGGTCGGCCGGTTCAGACGATCCGGGTGCCCGGTCGCGTGCCCCAGCTCGTGCAGCGCCGTGTGCGTGTAGGACGACTGCGAGTCGAACTGGCTCCGGTCCGGCAGCACCACGCGGTCGTCCTTCAGGCTGTAGTAGGCTCGGTCGCCGGCGACATGGTCCAGTCGGACGCCGCTGCTCCTGATCAGCGCCTCGGCCCGCTCGTGCCCCTCCCACTCGGGAGCCGCGGTTTCAAGGGACCGGAGCTTCAGACCCTCGGTCTGCTCGACGTTGAAAACGTGGTGGAGCTTGACGAGTGGCCGGTCCCGCTGGACCCATTCGAGCTTCGGCCGCCCATCTTCGTCGCGGATCGGCTGGCCCTGCTCATCGCGGGCCGTGCGCCGCTGCCGGAAGTCGACGTACATGATGGGCGTCCCCTTCTCGCCCTTGCGCACGTGCCCGCCGGCCTCCTGGATCTGGCGGTAGCCGCCCCAGCGCGGGTCTACATAGCCCCGGTCGAGCGCCTGCATGGCGAGGTACACGGCGTTGCCCCCCCGATAGTCGCGCCCGCTGCCGAAGTTGTGAGGCATGATCCGCTCGCCCGGCTTCCAAGGCTTTTGCCAAGGTGCAGTCCCCTCCTTGAGCGCCTGGATGATCCGCTCGGCGAACTGCTGGTGGTACGCGTCGGCCCGCTCGCGCCCGCCGGCCATCAGAGCGCCCCCTCGATGCCGCCCTCTTCATCTTCGAGGTCGACGTCCCAGCTGGCAAGCGCCTCCACCGACGGCGCCTCGATGGGGCGGCCGGTCCGGAACAGCTCGGCGACCGCCTCGTCGAACTCCTCGCGGCTCTCGACCCGAACCGGCTCCCGCTGTTCTTCGCTCCTCTCGTCACGCTCGTTCATCCTGCACCTCCCTGCAACCGCCCATCGGTTGCGTTCCTACCCGTTCCTGTCCCCGCGCAGCCGATCAACACGCTGCCCGTCCGCGCGCCGCAGCGCATCGAGCGGCGCATTCCACCCGAACTGCGCCGCCAGCGCCGCGTGGTCCAGCACTACGCAGCGCTCGCACGCCGCGCAACACGCGGTCAGCTCGAACCGGCGGTGGTCCGCCAGCGTCAGGAGCACGAGTCCGCCGGCCGGCGCCGCTCCAGCCATGGTCCGAGGAGCGTCCACAAAGCTGGCGGCTCACCGCCTTCGCCTTTCCCGACGCTTTCGCCTCGGTGCGGATCCCGTCCCCCGTTTCGGTGTCGACGGGCCGTTTCTCGCCCCTTCGGGCAGCGGCGGCCAGATGGGCTCGACGGCCCAGCGGTTCTCCGTGGCGTCGTAGTCCCGGACGCGGACCATCTGCTCGACGCGCCGCACCCCTTCGGGCGTCCTGGTCTGATGAATGACGGCCTCGATACCGTCGACCACCCCGCGGCAGACGACCGTCCACGGCAGCGCGTCGCTCGCCTGCATGGCGCAGGTCGCAAGGCGCGACAGCGCCGCGGCGGCGTTGTTCGCGTGCACGGTCGCCAGACTGCCGCCGTGCCCGGTGTTGAGCGCCTGGAGCAGGTCGGCGGCCTCGGCCCCGCGCACCTCGCCGACGACGATATGGTCCGGCCGGTGGCGCAGCGCGTGCCGCACGAGGTCCCGGATTGTGACGCCGCGGTCGCCGAGCCCCCGCGCCTCGAACCGCAAGCAGTTGGCGCGGCGCAGCCGCAGCTCCAGCGTGTCCTCAATGGAGATGACGCGCCCCTCGGCCGGCAGAAGCGAGACGAGCGCGTTCAGCAGCGTCGTCTTGCCCGAACCGGTGCCACCCGAGATCAGCACGTTCCGCTCACGCCGAAGCACGGCCGCCGCCTCGGCGACCACCGCGGCCGGGAGCGAACCGCTATCCGTCAACTCCTTGACGGTGAAGGCCCGTCCGCCGAAGCGGCGGATGGTGATCGCGGCGGTCGGAGCGGCAGACGGGCCGCAGATGGCGACGCGTGAGCCGTCGGCCAGCCGCGCGTCGATGACCGGCTCGGCGAGCGGGTCCTTGCCGAGCGGGCGGGCGATCTGGACGGCCGCGCGGGCCACCGCCTCGGCGGTCAGCGCCGGCGCATCGAGCGCCGCCATCCGGCCGGCGCGTTCGATGAAGACCGTCCCCGGCTCATTGATCATCACCTCGGAGACCGCCTCGTCGTCGAGCGCGTCTTCGAGCCCCGGCAGGAACGGCTTGAGGTCCGCGATGGTCAGCTCCATCTACAGCTCTCCGGCCTCGCGGGCGCGCCAGTAGGGGCGCCCCCGCGGCAGGAAGTCCGGCTTGAGGTAGCAACGCCGCGCGTCGTGCGCCCGCTTGCCGTCGTAGGGCAGGACGATGGCCTGGCAGTTGCCGAGCAGGGCGAAGTCGCGCGGATGGAACAGCGGCTCGCGGCGTTCGCTGAACGACTTGCTGGCGCTGAGGCTGCCGGCGCCGCCGCCGGGAGACCCGGAGAGCAGCGAGGCCGTGGCGCGGCTGGTCTGCTCCGAGACGCTGTAGGACGCCTTCATCTTCGCTACCTGCCCGCACAGGACGCTTGCGATCTGCACCGACGAGTCGTCGGCCAGCGAGAGGAAGATGCGGGTCCTGAGCGTCTGGAGCAGCGCCCGCCACGCTTCGGACTGGCCCAGGACCGCCCGCAGCGACGAGATCGACTGCGTGGCCACGATCGGGATCAGCCGCGACTGCCGCGTCAGGGCGAACGCCTTCTCGTCGCCCGCAGGATCGTCCTCGCCGACCGTGGCGAACGTCTGGTACTCGTCGCAGAGAAACACGGCCGGCCGAAAGACGCGCTCCGGCTCGCGCTGCATCGCGGCGGGCCGGCGCAGCAGCGTCTGGAGCCACGCCTGCTTGAGCAGGACGCCCACGGCGCGGGAGAGCGCCGGGTTGGTCCCCGCCGGCATGTTCAGGCACAGGACCTTGCCCGAGTCGATCACCTCGTCGAGCGGCGGCAGCGGCCGGACGACATCGACGGCGGACTCGGCGGGCGCCTCGTCGGGCGCCGGCGGCGCGGCCGGCGGGGCCGGCGGACAGAAGACGCGCGCCACGTCCGGCAGGTCGAAGACCGAGAGGAAGACGCTGAGGCCCTCGATGATGCTGGAGCGCAGCTTCTGGTCGAGCGCCTGCCAGTCCTGCTCGTGCCAGCGCTTCACCGCGGCGAGCCGCTCGCGGCGCTCCGGGTCGGCGGCGCCCAGCCGGACGACGTCGAACGCGATCCCGGACGCCTTGAGCTGCTCGCGCAGCTTCGGGTCGTCCTTCGCCCGGACCACCCCGTCGCCGGCCGGCTCCCAGGCCCAGCCCTTCGCCGCGTCCATCCGCCCGGACAGCTCCGCGGTCCGCACCCGGATCGCGGCCGGCCCGTCGAGCCCGGCTTCGACCCCGGCGATCCTGCGCTTGACCAGCTCCGGGTCGAGCGTCGCGCGGTACACGTCGCGCAGCGTCACCCACGGCCGCGGCGACATCCGGTGCAGCTCGATGATCCAGCGCACCAGGTTCACGTAGGCCTGTTGCCAGAACGGCTCCTTCGAGCGCCCGAAGAGCTGGTTGATGAGGCTGGCGATGGTATAGGCCAGCGAGTAGGAGTCGAGCTGGTCGTCCCCCAGCGGGTTCCACTGCCAGCGCCCGCCCAGGCCCAGCTCGATGTAGTCCCCGGCGCGCCCCGCGTCCTCGAGGATGCCGCGCACCTGATGGCAGAAGTCGCCCTTGACTTCGAGCACGAGGCCCGCGATGCGCCGCTCCGGATCCTGCGCCTGCCAGCCGAAGAGCTGGCGGGCGAACGGGCGCATGCAGGCCGAGGTCTTGCCCGAGCCGATCGCGCCGCAGATGAGGGTGCCGGTGTAGAGGCCCAGCTCGGGGACCACGAGCCACTGCGGGCTGGCGACCTCCCGGACGGCGACCGGATGGTGCACCTCGCCGACGACGATGGCGGGGGCGGGATCGGTCTCGTCGACCGGCCACGCCGGCAGCTTGCCTCGGATCCGGCCGCGCGGCCAGCCCGCGAACCAGACGCGGCCGGCCGCGACGGCGACGGACCACGCGATGACGGCGGCGACGGCGGGGCCGAGGTAGTGCCACGCGCTGATCAGGCCGTGCAGGCCGGGCGACCGGATGGCGATCAGGTCAGCGACCGGGTCGGCCCCGAACGGCGGGAACGGCCGCCAGAGCCAGACGCTGGCGAGGACGGTCAGGGCCACCAGAAGCCGGTTCATTCCGGCACCCTCCGCGAGCGCCACGTCCGGCCGGCCGTGATCGCCGGCCCCTGCGGGCGCGACCGTTCCGACGCCTCCTCCAGCGCCGCGCAGCGGGCGATGGCGTCGTTGAGGCCGCCCCAGGCTTCCAGGGCGTCCAGGTCGAGAGCGGCGACCGCCTTGCGGATCGAGGCGATCTCGGCCGCCGACTCCGGCGCGCCGGCGGCGGCGCGCGGCGCGCGGGTCCAGCCGGCAAGCACCCGTTCCGCCGCCTCCAGACGCACCGGGTCGCGGCCGGCGACGACGACCTCGACGGCGCGGCCGGCCGCCCTGAGCGCCGCCCACAGCGCGGCGTGCTGCCCGCCCCACGTCGAGAGCCCACTCGGCGTCTCGTCCTCCGCCTGCGCGAAGACGAACGTCGCCCGCTCGGCATCGAGCGCCAGCGGCAGCTTGTGGACGAAGTGCCGGCGCGTCGCCTTGCCCGCCCCCTGATACAGCCGGCCCGGCAGCACGTGCTGCGGGACGCCCGCGGCCGTCAGCGCCGCCACCTTCTCCCGCTCTGTCGGCAGCCACGACTCGTCGAGATGGTCGAGCACGCAGTCGAGCGACAGCAGCCGGCGCAGCGTCACCTCCGGCGTCGCCTCGCGCCGGTGCCGGACGTGCTCGGCCCTGAGCGCCTCGTAGAGCGGCCGGGAGGCGATCCGGCACAGCCGCAATCCAGACCCGTTCCAGGGCTCCTCGACCGCCGCCTTACCGCACCGCTCGATGAAGCGGCGGGCCAGCTCCCGGTGCGGCTGCCCGACGAAGGCGAGGTACTGCCTTCGCAGGAAGGCCCCGCTGTGCAGGCACACCAGCGCGAGCCACTCGGCGTCGCGGCCCGTCCACCCGAATTCGGCGAGCGCGTCCACGCGGCCTTGAAGATGCGGGATCATTGGCCTCCGCTCGTCACGATGCGGTCGCCCTGGAGGAACGAGATCACGATCCCCATCGGGTTGCGGACGACCAGCTCCGCGGGGATCTCCGGCAGGAACGAGAAGCGCATCGACACCGACCAGGACTCGCGCGCAAGCTCCTCGCCGCTGCGCATCCGCACGAGGTCGAACGTCGCCGCCGCGCTGTGCGGCTCCGAAGGCTGCGGGAGGATCCGTACCGCGACGTCCTCGACGTGCAGCTCCTCGTCGCGCAGCCCGACCGCGGTCACCGCGACATCCTCGGCCTGCTCGGCGTAGGCGGCGTTGGCCACCTCCGGCGTCAGGAACCACAGCGAGCGCTCCCAGTACTCCCGCACCGTCCCCTGCCGGCGCGAGTAGTGGTCGACGACGAACCGGTGCAGGAAGAACCCCGTGGTCGGGTCCAGCGGGTCGGCCTGCGCCTCCATCGCCTCGTAGGCCACCGCCTCGGCGCGGCCCACCTCGTCGACGCGCACCACCAGCGGCTTGGGCTGAGGCGCCCACGCGAGGCGGACCAGCGCGACCGCCAGCACCAGGATCACCAGCGACAGCGCGCCGGTGACGACCCGCAGATGCCGCGCCGCGTGCATCTGCTCTCCCCAGATCTCCGCGAACTCACGCGCCGCCATCTACACTCCCCCCGTCACCGCCGCGCGCGCCACGGTCGCCGTCTGCACCGCCCGGCTCGATGCCCCCGAGCCGACGTTGCCGGAACCCGAGAGCAGCATCTGCGTCAGCTCGCCCACCTTGAGCGTGGCCAGACCCGCCGCCACGATGTAGGGGATCGTCACCAATGACCGCCGCCACGCGGTCATGATCCCGGTCGGACCGGCCCACTCCACGTCGGCCGCGATGTCGCCCGGCCAGCCCTGGACGACGAACACCCCCAGCTCGGTCACGACGCGGAAGACTGCCCCGGCCACCGCGCCGTAGAGCGAGTAGACGAGCACCGTCCTCAGCCAGCCCCAGAAGAGGAAGGAGAGCTGCGGGATCACCATCCACGGGATGAACACTGGGCCGAGCAGCAGCGCGATCGACAGGGCCATCTGCGCCCACATGACCTGCGCCTGGCCGAGTGCGAAGACGACGATCAGGCCGATGGCGAGGCCCATCATCAGGGCCACTGTCACCAGCAGGTCGAAGGCCGCGTCGAGCACGCCCGGCAGGTCCGTGACCACGTTCCAGCCGAACGTGGCCATCCCGCCGAAGATCCCCCGGCCGCCGAACTGCTCCCGCCACGCGGCGAGCGCGAGGCCGAGCTGCTCCAGCATGGCGCTCCCGGCGTCGGCGACGATCATTGTCTGGAGCCACTCGCCCATGCCGGTGATCAGGTCAGGGACGCTGCGGCCCGCCCCCGGCAGCGGAGCGGTGTAGAACTGGAGCATGCCGAGCGGGATCGACAGCCCGATGACCATCCGCACGACGGCGGCCATGTTGACGCCGCCTCCGGAGAGCGCCATCTGCGCCCCGGTCCACACGACGACGATCAGGGCCAGCCCCTGCCAGAGCTGCATCCCCGCCCCGGCGACGGCGGGAGCGACGCTGGCCATGAGCTGATCGACCAGGATCCCGGCCTGCTGGAGCATCAGGATCAGGTCTTGAAGCGACATCTCTTGCTGTCCTCCCTACCGTGCTGGATTGCCGGCCGCGGACTACCAGTCCGACGGCGACGGCACGCGGCGGTGGCTGTCGGCCAGCGGGCCGGCGACCGCCGTCAGATCGGCGGCGAAGGCGGCCTGCTCCGTTCGCGCCCGCACGGCGTCGGCCTGCCAGCGGGCCAGCGCCTCGCGGCGCGCTCGTTCGGCCTCGTAGCGGGCTCGGGCCTCCCGCGCCGCCTCGTAGGCGGCGAGCTGGGCGTGCGCCAGCGCGATCTCGGTGCCGGTGACCGCGGCGGCGAGCTGCGCCTGGCCGACGCGCTGCGTCCGCATCAGGTCGTCGTTCCGAAGGTCGGCGAGCGCGGCCGACGCTTCGCCAACTTGCTGCGCCAGGAAGGAAGCCGCCTCGGCCTCGGCGTGCGCGTGCACCAGGTCCGCCGCCGAGACAGCCTGCGCCCGCTCGTGCGCCTCGACCAGCCGCGTCTGCACGGCCGGGTTGTCGACCGCCGCACGCAACTGCGCCTCGGTCAGCACCGCCGGCGCCAGCGCTTCCAGGTCGTCCCACACGTTGCGGTAGGTGCGTCCGCCGCTTCCCATCGCCTCCAGCGCCGCGAGCACGTCCGCCGCCTCGGCGGGAACGGCCCACGAGTCGAACGCGCCGGGCAGCGCCGCGAGAACCTCCGTTGCTGGGCGCGTGGCCAGCAGCCCCGTCTCCGGTGCAGCGAGCACCTGGAGCCAGCCCGCTTCGTCGGTCAGGCCCGGAACCCGCTGCGAGAACGCCCCCACGCCGCCCGAACTCGTGCTCGTCGCCAGCCCGATCCCGTGGCGGCCGATCAGCCATCCGGCGTCGGTCAGCTCCCGCAGCCGGCCGATGTTGCCCATCCCGATGTCGTTCGACGTGACCAGCTCGGTGGTCGTCGCCAGCACGCCGTCGAGCGACTGGAGCTGCTCGACCATCCTTCCGATCTGGGTCACCATGTGGGCGATCTGCGTGATCTGGTTGGCGATGATGATCGCGTCGCACGAGCCGAACAGGCACGCCTGCGCACGCCGGCTCGACCACGTCCCCACGGCTGCAGCTACCACGAGTCCGGCAACCAGCCAGCGCCATCTGTTCTTCGTCATTGCCGATACATCCTTTCCGGGTGCGGCTCGGGCCGCGGCAGGAGGAAGTCCGAGGTCACCCAGACGCGCAGCCGGTGGCCGGCGCGGACGGTGACCGTGGGCAAACGGTTGAGGAACCGCGAGAGGATCTGAGTCGCCGACTGGCCGAGGCCCTGCCCGGCCCCGGCGCGGAAGCCGGCCCCGCCGCCGGCATACGGGTCCGACCCCTGAAGGGTGAGCCCCGCGAGGACGCCCACGGCGCCGGCCGCCGCGAACATCGACGTGTAGTGCCGGTCCACCTGGTCGGCCAGCGCGCTCTCGCCGATGGCGTTCAGGCCGTGGAACGCCAGGTCGACCCAGCGGCCGTCGGGCCAGACGAGCCGATGGAAGCCGACCGCGAGCCGGCCCTGGTCCTGTTGCTCGACGGCCTGCGCCGACCCGAGCAGCCGCGCCCCGCGCGGCACGAGGATGCGCTGGCGGTCGGCCGAGTAGAACGGGATCGCCACCTGCGCGAGGACCGGGCCGGTGAAGTCGCCGTCGAGCTGGGTCACCAGCACCGCGCTCAGCACCGACCCCTCGTAGACCCGCTCCCAGCCGGCCGGATCGGACGGCGTTCTCACGACGACCGGATCGGCCGTGGGGCCGACCGGCGGCCCCGTCACACCGGGAACCGTCCGCGCCGGGGGTGCGGCACCCGCCGCGTCGCCGTCCGTCAGTCCCGCCAGTAGCGCCGCGTTTGCACCGTGCATCTGGTCGGCGATGGCGGCCGGATCGGGTGCGGCCGGCAGGCGTGCCGTGCCACGGTCGCTCGCCACGTCCGCGACCACCGGTGGCCGGGTAGGCGAATCGCTGTCGTTGGAATGAGGAGGCCCGGCACTGACCCCACGAGTCTCGGGACTCCGGAACGTCTGGACGACGCTCGGCGCGCGCAACGACCGGGCGCGGCGTTCGATCGCCTCCAGTCGCAGCCGCTCCCGCAACTCGACCTCCCCGGCCGTGGGCAGGAGCGGCGCGCCATCCGGTCCCGTATCGCCGCCCCGCACGGCGGCGTCCGGCGGCAGCGTCGGCGGCGCGGCCGGGAGACCCGGCACGTCAGACGCCGCGCCGCGACTCTGCTCCTCGATCTGACGCTGCTCGGTGAGCTGCGTCAGGCGGGAGCTGATCTGTCCGACCACGCCCCGCCCCGAGACGCCCGGCTCGCCGCCGATGGCTGTGTCATCTACCTCCGGGTCTCCGCCGGACTGGCTCAGCACCAGGCCGACCAGCAGCACGGCGATGACGCCGACGCCCACCTTCGTGATCAGGTTGCCGGGCAGCGCCCCGACCGGAGGCTGGAGCAGTTGCTTCCAGCTCGCCATCACGGACCCGCCTTCCTCGGCCTCGCCGTCCATGCCAGCCGCCTGCCGCCGACCTCCAGGGCACCAGACCCGAGCACTCGCGGCACGACGTGCAGCACGTCGTCGAGCACGGCCGTGACCGCCACCCGCTCCAGCCCACCATCCGCGTGCTCGTAGAGAACGGGCGAGATCGCCCGCGTCCGCAGGTAGGTCCGGCGGCCGTCGTGCCACATCGCTTCGACCATCCACGGGTAGTCGGCAGCCCCAACCGGCAGGCGGTAGTCGAACTGCAACTGTCGGGGATACGACTCGCGACCGGCATCGAGTTCGTCCCGCGCGGCGGTCCGGGCCACCTCGACGCGCTCGGCCGCCCGCGCCTGTGCCGGCTCGACTGACGCCCACGCCTCTGCCGCCCTCGCGGCTGCCGACGAGACGGTCTCGGCCGCGGCCAGCACCGGTGCGGCGTCCTCGCGGTCCGTTGCGCCGGCCGCGACCCGCACGACGGCGTCGACCGGCGCATCGTCCCGCTCGACCAGCAACAGCGGCACGATGTCTCCGGTAGCCGTCAGGAGCACCACGTTCGAGCGGGCTCCCTCGGCGAGCGGCCGGACGAACGCCAGGTGCGCGGCGGACGAGATGTCCCACTGGGCGGCGTCGCCCACCACGAGGTCGACGATCTCGGCCGTCTCCGGCAGCACGACCGTCGTGACGTGCCGCAGCCGCGCCGTCATCGTGAGCGGCGCATCCGATGGCGCGGCCGTCGGCCGCGGCCCCTGCGCCGCGACCGGCGCGGCCAGCAGGGCGCACCCAAACGTCAGGACCCAGACCCTCATCGCGCCATCCCCTTCACCAGCACGGTCGCCACCGCCGCGAACATCCCGCCCACCACCGCGCGGGTCTTCCACGTCCACGTCCGCTTCGGCCGGTCGAGTGACCACTCCGCTTCGGAGTCGCCGATCCGCAACCGGCCCGGCCCGAGCACGTGGTCGGCGACGTACAGCCCGTCGTCGAACACCTCGTACGACACGAGGCTCGGCTCCAGGCCCTTGCGGCCGAAGCGCCGGTCCGCCTCGTGCAGCTCGTAGAGCGCCGGCGACTCCTCGGCCCGCGAGCGGAGGTACGTGAACCGCCCGTCGTGCCACAGCGCCTCGACCTCGAACGGCGGCTCGAAGGCCGCCTCGTCGAGCCGGTAGGGGAAGCGCAGCCGGCGCGGGTACTCGTCGCGCCACCGCGACCACACGGCGTCGTGCTCGGCCCACACCGCCGCCACCTCCTCGGCCGCGGCCTCGTCGATCGCCTGAAGCTCGGCCCGCGCCGCCGCCTCCTCGGACCGGTGCGCGGCCAGCTCGCCGCCCGCGACGAACGCCGGCGCATGCCGCGGCAGATCGGCGGGCGTGGGCCGCTTCGGCCCCTCGATATAGACCACCAAGTCCGGGTCCTCGGCGGACGACTCGGCCACCAGCAGAGCCCACACCCGGCCGCTCTCGGCCACCAGCGTCACGTTCGACGCGACGCCCGCTTCGAGCGGCTTGACGTACGCCACGTTGCCGGCCGCCGACACGTCCCAGTAGTCGGCGTCGCCGGCCACGACATCGACGACGGTCTCCTCACGCGGCAGCACGATGGTCGTCGTGTGCCGCACCTGCGCCGTGACCGGGATCGCCGCCTCCCCGGCGTCGCCCGTCACGGTCCGGATCCCCTGCGCGGCGGCCGGCATCGCCGCCAGCACGCCGCAGCACGCCAGCCCTATCAACCTCCGTGTCATCGTTCCTCCTCGCATCAGCCGAGCACTGCCGCCCGCTTGTGATCCAGTCCCGCCGCCAGTCGCACGATCGCGCCCTCCACGCCGTAGCGCGCCACCATCTCGGCGCGCCGCTGCGCCTCCCCGGCTGACGACGTGTAGAGCCAGTAGCTCTCCGGGTCGACCGCCAGCCGGAGCACGGCCGCCGTCGTCGGCCGGCGCAGGTACAGCTCCCGCTTCGGCTCCAGCTCGCGGACTGTGCGCAGCTCGTCGTTGTTCAGTTGGAACGTGGCCTGCCCGGCCTCGGGAAAGTCCGGGTTGGCGAGAAACAGCCGCGTCGGCATCGACTCCAGCAGCGCCGCCGCGCCGGCCGTCTCCGTGATGTCGGTGACCGACTGCGTGGCGAGGATCAGCGCGGCGTTGCGCTTGCGCCACGTCCGCGCCGCCTCGGTCAGGCGGCCCAGCACCACCGGGTCCCGCAGGTACCGCCATGCCTCGTCGACCACCATCAGCTTGAGCCGCGTCGTTTCCGCGGGGGACTCGATCTCGGTCCGCAGCCGTTCGAGCAGATAGAGCAGCGCCGCCTCGCACCAGTCCTCGTGCTCGATCGCCCCGGCCAGGTCGATCACCTGCCAGTCGGCCAGCGTGAGATCGGCGTTCTCTGCCGGCGGGTTGTCGAACCACCTGCCCCACGCCCCCGAGCCGTGCCAGCGAGAGAGCGCCGGCCACATCGGGGCGGGCAGCGACCGCACGAGGTTGCCGAGCGAGCGGCGCGCCGGCGCCAGGGCGTACAGGTCCTCGATGCGCGCCCGCACCTCCGACAGGTCGCCGCTCGATTCCTCCCAGCCGCCGATCCGCAGCAGGCGCAGCACCCAGGCCGAGAGGAACTGGACCGTCCGCTCGGTCGGCTCCAGGCTGAACGGCCGCAACGGGATCGCGTCCTTCTCCGGAGAGACTTCGAGATACCCGCCCCCGAGGAACTGCGTCAGGGCGCGGTAGCTGCCGCCGAGGTCGAGGATCAGGACGCGGGGGTCGTACTGCAGCGCCTGGACCAGCAGGAAGTTGAGCGTGAAGCTCTTGCCGGCACCCGTGGCCCCCAGCATCAGCGTGTGCCCGACGTCGCGCCCCCCGAACAGGTCGAAGTGGTACGGCGTGCCGGCCGGCGTCTCGAAGACGGTCAGCGCCGGCGCGTCCAGGTGCGCGCAGCGCCGGTCCCCTCGCGGCGGCCCGAAGAGCGGCGCCAGGCACGATGCGACGCCCGCCGAGACGAAGACCCGCCGCGGCTGCCGCGACGCCGGCTGGCCCGGCAACCGGCCGAACCACACGGCGAGCTGCCCGTAGGACTCCCGCGCCGCCTTCGCGTCCAGGCCCCCGAAGACCCGCTGGATGTCGGCGCCCCACTGCTCCAGCTGCTCGCCCGAGCCCCGCACGGCGACCGAGAGCGCCACTTCGCCGTACGAGACGCCCTGGGTTTCCAGCTCGACCAGCGCGTCGCCGGCCCGCCGCGCCTCGATGCTCGCGGCGGCGTCCTCGAGCGCGGCGGTCGTCCCCTCCTTCTCCTGCATGTGCGCGGCCATCGAGTAGCGCTTGGAGAAGTAGTGCCGCTGGGCCGAGCGCAGCTTCCGCCGCGCGGCCTCCCGCGACCACGGCCGCCATTCGACAATCGCCGTCATCGGAACGGAGAGCGCATACAGCTCGTCGAGCGCGTTGGCCGTCACCGTCGCCGGCGGCGCCACGCACGACCAGAGGCCGACCTGCTCGCGGCCCACGTGCAGCACGTGCCGCTCGGCCGCCACGTCCTCGCCCGCGAGCCGCCAGTTGACCCCCACGTCCGTCCGCATCCCCGCCGTCCAGCCGCCGAGGCCGCCGTTGACCAGCCGGTAGAGCACCGCCGCCGCCCTCTCGGCAGTCAGGATTTCGATCGGCGTCACGTCGACCACCCGCGCCGCCGTGGCCGCGACCAGCGCCGCCTCGGTCTTGACGGCCCGCGCGATGTCCGCCGCGAGGTAGACCGACTCGTGCGGCGCCCGGCGCCGCCGCATCCATTCGGCGAGATACGTCCGCCACCAGCCGCGGCCCCGCGTCCCGGCCGTTTGCCGCAAGCCCGGATCGAAGCTCCAGACGACGTGCACGTCGAGGTCCTGGACGCGGCCGGCGAGGAACGCCTGCCGCTTGCGCTGCGCCAGCCCCGCGATGTCGGTGCCCGGCTCCCGCACGTCGAAGGCCGACTGCCGCCGCTCGACGATCCACGAGACCCGCATCTCGGGCGGCAGCCCCGACAGCATCCGCTGCCAGCGTCCCGCCACCGCGTCGAGGTCCTCGGCGGTCCGGCCGTCCGTGACCACCGGCGTCAGCGCGCCCACCGTCACCAGCTCGCCGGCCCGCGTCAGGCAGGTCCGCTCGTCGACCCAGCCCCAGTACGGCAGTTCGTGCGCCAGCGCGCCCGCGTCGCCCGTCACGGCTCACCCCGCTCGATGACGACATACGGCGAGCGGTCCAGGAACAGCCCCGCGTCGTAGCGGCTCCGGTAGCGGATGGCCGCGCGGACCACGCCGACGAGGTTCTGGTCGCGGCGCCACGCGAACCAGCCGGCCATGTACAGCACGCCGAAGACCAGTCCGCCCGCCGACAGGCTGTTGACGGCGTTCCAGATGGCCGCGCCCAGCGTCGCCGCCAGCAGGAAGAACCGCCGCTCCACGCCCAGCACCGTCAAGGGCTGGCTGAGGATCGCGTAGCCGTGCCACTGCCTTCGTCCGCGCATCAGTCACCATGGACGCACGGGACCGAACGACTGCGTGCGGCCCCCTGCAAAGGAAAGGACCGGCCTCCGTTTCGCAGGACGCGGATTACCCTGTGCCCGGAGAGGTCACAGTGCAGAGCCGCACGCGAAAGGAGAGCCGGTCCATGCGTAACGTACGATTCGTCGGCCTTGATGTCCACGCCGCCACCATTGCGGTCGCGGTTGCCGAGTCCGCCGGCGAGGTCCGCACCCTCGGCACAATCGCCAATCGACCCGAAGCCGTCCGCCGACTGGTTCGCAAGCTGGGACCCGTCGACGATCTGCGTGTCTGCTACGAGGCCGGCCCAACCGGCTACGGGCTGTACTGGCAACTGCTCGGCCTCGGGGTGCACTGCGATGTCGTCGCCCCGACGCTCGTGCCCGTGAAGACCGGGGACCGCGTGAAGACCGATCGTCGGGATGCCCTCAAGCTCGCTCGGTGCTACCGCGCCGGCGACCTGACGCCGGTGTGGGTGCCTGACGGCGAGCACGAAGCGCTCCGCGACGTCGTCCGGGCGCGAGAAGCTGCGAAGAAGGACCAGCTCCGGGCGCGCCATCGGCTGGGCAAGTTCCTGCTGCGCCAGGGTCGGCGCCGCCCCGCACACCTGAAGATGGCGTGGACGGCCGGTCACCTCGACTGGATCCGCAAGATCCGCTTCGAGTCGCCGCTGCACCAGGTGGTGTTGACGGACTACCTCCACGAGGTCGAGCGGGTCGCGGCCCGCATCGCCCACTTGAACACCGCCATCCTCGAGGCGGTGCGCACGGCGCCGCCGCAGATGCGCGCGGTCATTCAGGCGCTGCAGGCGCTGCGCGGCGTCGCGGCCGTCTCGGCGGTCACCGTCGTGGCGGAAGTCGGGCAGCTCTCCCGCTTCTCGAACCCACGGCAGCTCATGGGATACTCGGGGCTGGTCCCCAGCGAATACACGACCGGATCGCGGCGCCGGACGGGTGGCATCACGAAGACGGGCAACGCCCACCTGCGACGCGTCGTGATTGAGGCCGCGTGGGCGTATCGCTTCGGCCCGGCCGTCCGCGGCCCGTTGCGCGCCCGCCAGAAGGGCCTCGACCCGGCGATCACCGAGATCGCCTGGCGCGCCCAGAAGCGCTTGCACCACCGGTATCGAGTGCTGGCCGCGGCGGGGAAGAACAACAACCAGGTGATCACCGCGGTCGGCCGCGAGCTTCTGGGCTTCATCTGGGACATCGCCCGGACGGTCGAGCGGCGGGTGCCCGCCAGCGCGACAGCGTAGGATCCGCGGTGGCGTGAGGGCGGCGGTCGGAGTGGCGGCGAAAAGGAGAATCCTCGTATGTTCTCTGCGGCGAGGCGATTCGCAGCCTCGACCCGCGTACTCAGTCCGAGGCAGCTCCCGACGGGTCATGACCATGCGGTACCCAACCCGCGCATATCAGAATGATCAATCGTCGCGTTCAGCCACTTCGACTGCCGTCCCCAGGCCCAACACAACCAGGAGTCGCCAGAACGCGAGAGACCAACCAGCGAGCTGAAACCGCCCGACGATGCGGGCTTGACCCGTGCGTCCATATCAGAACAGCCAGGCGATGAAGTTGGCCGCGCCCAGCGCCATGCCGAGGCCGAAGATGATCCCGGCCAGCGCCTGCTTGCTGCCGCCTTCCTGAAACGCGAACATCAACCCGCCGACGACGATCGCCACCAGGGCGAGACCGCGCGCGATCGGCCCCGTGAACGCCGTCTGGAGGTTGTTCACGGCCGTGACCCACGGCGAGACGCCCTGCGCCAACAGCAGCCGTCCGCTCGCTCCAACCAGTCCAGCCACCAGCCCGCTCCATACCCACGCGCTCCATACCCACGCTCGCTTCCGCATTGCTCCCTCCTCGTCACCACACCCGGCACGCTGTCGAGACGTGCCAGGCCAGTCCCACGAACATCCCCAACGCGATCCCACTGGCCAGCCCCACGTTGAAGCCCTCACGGTTGCGGGGAATCGTCGCCAGCAGGACGCTGCCGAAGGCGACCGCGCACAGCCCGGCCACCCACACCGCGACGACGCGCCCGCACTCGGCCGCTTCGCTCACTCGTAGTCCCCCGCGTCGTGCCGGGCGAGCGCCTCGCCCAGCGCCGGGTCCTGTCCCTCGCCGCGCCGGATCGCCTGCTCGGTCACGTCCACTTTGCGGCCCACCGCGCCCAGCCCGAGCGCGCGCGTCGCCAGGTAGAAGCCGGCCGCCAGCGTCGCCAGCGCCATCCCGCCGTAGGCCGCGACGTACCAGCCGTAGTCGGTGAGGATCAGCCGCCCGAACGGCTGCAGGTACGTCAGCTCCGCCGCCAGCGCCCACGCGCCCAGCGTGCCCGCCGAGACCGTCAGTCCCACGCTCGCCTTCCACGGCTTCACAGCTCGATCACCTCCTGCTCGCGGCGCGGCAGGCCGCCGCCCCGGCCGCCCCTGTTCCCGCCGCCCAGCGCCCGCCGCACCGCCGCGGCGGCCCCAGGCGACGACGCGTACATCGCGAAGCCCGCCTTCGCCTTCGCCCGGATCGACCGCCCCCGGTAGTGCCCCGAGGCGACCTCGACGTTGCAGCGCCCCGTGCGGCCCGCCGCGTCGACGTACTCGACCTGCGCGTCCGGCACGAGCACCTTGCCGTCCTCGACAGGCAGCCCGAGGGCGTCCGCGGCCTGCCGCCGCGCCTCGTCCGCCGCCTCGCGGCTATCCGCCCGACGCGCCTGCTCGCTCCGGGACGCCAGGAGTCCCTTCAGATCCGCGTCGATCCGGACGCGCACGACGCGCCCGCCCGCCGCCTCGATCCGCGCCTGCGCGGCGCAAGCCGCCCGGTAGACCGCCACGTCGTGCGCCAGCTCCGCCGGCCGCACCGCGCCGGACAGCGCCCGCTGCTCCGGCCGGCCGGCCTTGCGCCACAGCGCCTCGGCGCGCGCCGCTCCAGCCTCCGTAGCCACCACGACCGTGAACTTCCCGCCCTTCGGCCCGCGCGCCGTCCGCTGCTCCACCCACCCGCGCCGCTCGGCCCGCGCCAGTCCCCGCCGCGCCGCGAACGGGTGCCCGTCGAACTGCCGCTCAACGAGGTCCTTGAGAGCCACCGCCCGGAACGCCCCCACGTCGCGCACCAGACCGTCGAGACGCTCGTCGAACGAACGGCGCGGCTTCTCCGCGTCGTACTCGCGGCGATGCCCGCTCCGCGTGCGGCCCTCCGGCCGCCGGTTGCGCCCCTCGTCGCGCAGCGCCGTATCCCGATCAGGCATGCGGGTCATCGGCTGAGCCCCTCCACGTGCGCGCCGGCCAGGCCGGGTCCCATGCCCGCCCGCCGGTCCGGCGCCGGCGCATCCCGCTCCGCCAGACGCCAGTCCCGCCCTTCCAGCCCGACCACCTCCGAGCGGCCCACGATCCGGCTCGACAGCCGGTCGTCTCCCATGAACGCCGCGATCTCGCTCGGCCGCTTGTTCGACGTCCAGACCGTCCGGCGCCCCGCGTCGTGCCGCGCCTCGTAGAGCATCAGCAGCGTCCGCCGCGTGTAGTCGGTCGCCGCGTCCCGCTCCGACCCCAGGTCGTCGAGCACCAGTAGTCGCGCCGCAGCCAGCCGGTCGAACGTCTCCGAGGTCTCCAGCGCCGCCTGCGGCCGGAGCCGGTAGAGCAGCAGCGGCACCCGCGCGAACGCCATCGACCGCTCGCCCGTCCGCCACGACTCGTTGAGCAGCGTGCATGCCAGCCGCGTCTTGCCCGTCCCCACCGGGCCGCACAGCAGCAGGTCCCGGCCATCCTCCCCGGCGCCAAGGAACGCTTGGGCCGCCGCCAGCGCGTGGCCGTTCTCCGCCGTCCGTTGCCACGTCGCCCACCGCGCCTCCCGGAACTCGCGCGGCACCGACGGCGCCGCCGCGTGCGCCGCCGTCCAGCAGGAGCAACGCCGCAGCCGCGTCACGCCCTCCACCTCGACCGGCTCCCAGCCCGGCGTCCCGGCGCACCGCTCGCATTCCGTCGTCATCGCTTCGCCCGCTCGATGACCGCGTCGTACGCCTCGCGCGGCTCCGTCGACCGCGCCGCCCCGTCACGCCGGCCGGCGCTTGGGCCTCGGAGCTGCTCGGCCAGCGCCGGCGCCCGCGACAGCAGCATCGACAGCGTCCGCGTCCGCCCGTCCAGGAACCGGTCCCCCTCGGTCGTCAGGAACCGCTCCGCGAGCCGGTCCAGCTCCTCGTCGCCGTACGTCGCGCACAGCCGCTCGGCTGCATCCGCGTCCGACGCCTCGACCGCACGCGTCGGCGCATACGCCACCCCCCGGTGCCGCGGATACAACGCCGACCGGTACCGCTCGACGAACGCCGCCGCACGCGACACCGCGACCGCCGGCGGATGGCCGGCCTCCCCCTCCCCCAGACCCCCTCCCCCTGTTTCGCGGTTGGTACTGGGTTTAGTACTTCTTGAAGATCTGAGATCCGTACCGCGCGCGCGGGCTTCCGAAGTAGTGCCGAAGTGCCTCTCCGGACCGCCCCGGACCTTCTCGGACGCCAGATCGCCCCGGAATTGCTGGTGCGGAACTACTTCCGAAGTAGTGCCGAAGTGGTTCCGAAGTAGTGCGGAACCACTTCCGAAGAACTTCTGAAGTGGTGCGGAAGCGCTCCCGGCTCCCCTCGGCAGCGCCGGCAGCCGCACCCCGCCCGGATGCGCCGACCACAGGTGCAGCGTCCTCCCGCTCACCATCGCCTCGGCCGGCAGCGGATGCGGCGTCCGGCCCGGAAACCGCACCCGCTGAAAGTCCTGCCAGTCCGCCTGGTACAGGAACCGAACGCCCCGGTGCTCGAACGCCGACACCAGACCCACCTCGACCAGCCGCTCGATGCTCGCCGCGACCTCCTCGGCCGCACGCTCGCGCAGCGCGTCGTGCGCCGCCTGGAACGTCACGCCGTCGGCCCGCATCACCCCGAAGTCGTCCGCCCCCAGCACGTAGGTCGTCCAGACCCGGAACGCCAGGTCCGACAGCCTCGACACCTTCGCCGAGTGGCCCAGCCGCGCGTTCAGCACTCGCTGGGCCGGCATGGCTGGCTGTCCGTCCCTGCCGGCGCGCTCGGCGATGTCCATCGACGTTCCCCGCCCCATCCGTGCTCGCTCGCCATCCTGAGACCCGGACCCCCGCGCTCGCGCCGCCGTCAGCACATCCTGTCCGGGTCGCACACGGCGCACTGCGCCCACTCCGGCCGCGCGCCGAGCAACCGGACCCTCGCGTTCGGCCGCGCCCGCCAGTGCTCGCCCGCCTCCGGCCAGCATCCCGGGCAGATGAACAACGCGCCGCCCGTGCCCGGGTCGACCACCTCCCGCCACGCCGTGTCGGCGCGCTTCGCCGCGCGCCGCACGATGGCCGGCGCCGGCCCCGCCCGCCCTCCGCCGACAGTCGCGTCCCTCATGCCGTTCGCCTCCTCCTCCGCTTCGCCAGCCCGCCGCGCAGGCCGCCCACGGCGAGCCAGTGCAGCGTCGCCGCCTTGCTCCAGCGCAGCCGCTTGTCGATACCCGGGACCGGCGCCAGCGGGAAGGTCCCCGCACGCACCCGGCGCTCCAGCGTCGACCGCGAGCAGCGCAGCAGCGCCGCCATGTCATCCAGGAACAGCACCTCCGGCAGCGACTCGACGTCGATGGCCTCGTCGCCCGCCGCGTTGCACTCGCCGCCGCCCATCTCCTCGATTGCCGTCGTCCGCGCCTCGGCCGCGGCCAGCTCGATGCGCTCCAGCCGGCCGAGCGCCGCCGTCGCCCGCGCCTCGAACCCCTCCGGGGCCGGCTGGCGGCCGTTGAGGATGGCGTTCAGCCCGCTCCTCCCCATGCGGAGCGCCGCGGCGAGGTCGTACTGCGTCAGACCGAGTGCGGCCAGGCGGCCACGGATCGCCCGCATCGCCGGAGGCACCATCGCTTCCGAGCTTATGCGTAGATTATATACGTCGTCAAGCCGAAAGTGCGGCGCGCCCGCGGCGACGGTTTCGACCCGCGGGGCCGGGCGGTCACGGCAGCAGTCGCGGCGGGCGGTGCGGCGCCCTTCGCGGGAGCGCAAGCCCCTCGGCGTGGAAGCTGACGGGCCTGTGGACGGCTGACGGGCCGCCCACGGGCCCCTTGGATCCCGCCCGCCGGCGCGGGCTCCACAGCTCCCACACCGGTCACCATCGGCGGCCTTCGAGCAGAACACGTCAGAACCCGTCACGCCGCCGGCGCGGCGCCGGCACCGTTTCGGCCCCGTGAAACGGGCTCGGAAGCGCCTTCAAGTACGCTGTAGAGATAATTTCCCGATACAATAAATTGTTGCTATCATGTCCCCATGACCTTGCTCGCAAAGCGCCTCCGGCAGGTCCGCACCGACCGGGGGCTGTCGCAGGGACAGCTGGCGAACCGCCTCGGCAACTCCTCGCACCTGATCTCCCAGGTCGAGCAGGGCCGCTGCGGCCTCACCAACCCCAGGCTCTCGCTGGCCGCCCAGACGCTCGGCGTCTCGATCGACTACCTGATCGGCCTCACCGACGAGCAGACGCCCTCGCACCAGCTCGCCCGCGACCTGACCGCCGCCACCGCCCGCGTCCGCGACCTCGAAGACCAGCAGGCCCAGGCCGGCATCACCGACGACGGCGACTTCATCGGCGTCTCTCCGATCACACCCGCCGCCGGCAGCGGGGCCGTCGTCGACGACGAACGCATCACCGGCGGCCTCAAGTTCCGGCGCGACTGGCTCCGGAAACACGGCCTCGACCCCCGCCAGTGCCGCGTCCTGCAGGTCATGGGCGAGTCGATGGAGCCCACGCTCGTCGACGGCGCCTCCATCCTCGTCAACCTCGCCCGCCAGCGGCGCCGCGACGGCCGCATCTATGTCGTCCGGACCGAGGACGGCCTGATCGTCAAGCGCGCCGGCAAGGACCCCACCGGCGCTTGGCAGCTCGTCAGCGACAACCCCGACAAGCGGATCTGGCCCACACGGCCCTGGCCGCTTGATGCGCCCATGATCGGAGAGGTCAAGTGGACCGGGCGCACCTTCCTGTAGGAGACCCCGATGAGCCCGACCCCACGCAACGACGACGAGCCCGCCGCCACCGAGGAGACCGCGGCCACCGCCCCGCGGCCGAAACGGCGCACGGTTCAGAGCGTTACGTCACGGAAACCGAAGGCCAAGGCCGGCAGTCAGCCGGCGCGCCGCCGCGTCCGCGTCGCCGAGGGCGTCTACAAGGACCGCCACGGACTCGCCGCCACCGTCAAGGTCAACGGCGTGCAGCGCGAACTCCGCTTCCCGGCCGGAACCCGGCTCAAGACCATCCGGGCGCGGCGGGACGAGCTGCGGGCCAGCCTGCGGACCTTGCCGGAAGGCGAGCGGCACACTCTGGCCCATGACGCAGGGCGTTACCTCGACCAAGTGAAGACCACCCTACGGGTGAGCCTACGCGACCGCCGACGTGATCTCGGCGAGTGGCTTCCACGGTTCGGCCACCTACGGACGCTCACGCTCCCGACGCACCTTGCCGCCCTGAACGCGCAACTGCACGAGTGGCGCAGGACGCTCGCCGCGTCGAGCTGCAACCACCGCCGCCACGCGCTGATCCACCTGGTGCGCATCCTCTACGGTCGGCGTGCCGCCGTCGATCTCGTCGATCTGGTTCGATTCCCGCCCGCCCCACCGAAGCCTCGCTGGGTCCAGCGCACGCATATCGACGCCGTCCTCGCGCAACTGACGCCCGGATCGAAGACGCGGGTTCGGCTGGAGCTGATGCACTGGACGGGCATGCGGCCGTCGCAGATGGGACGTCTCTCCCCTGAGGATTTCCACCTGCACGACCCGATCCCCTACGTTTCCGTCCCGCGTGGGAAGCGCGGTCGTCTGGCCGCGGTGCCGCTCGTCGACGAAGCCGTCACGGCGGCGCACGCGTTCATTGACAGCGAGGCGTTCGGCGCCTGGTCCACGCCGAGTGCGAACAAGGCCATCCGCACGGCCGCGCAGAAGGCGAATCGCGAACCGTTCACCGTGTATCAGATTCGGCACTCGTTCGCGACGTGGCTGCGGCATGCCGGGGCCGACCTCGCCGACATCCAGGATCTGTACGGACACACCGACCCGACGACGACGAGGATCTACGCCGCCCCGACGCTCGCCAAGCAGCGCGACGCAATCCGCCGCCTGCGTGTCGTGGCCGACGCGTGAAAACAGGCTCGTTCCGGGGTCGCGCCCGGCGTCGGGGACGGACTACAATAGGGGAATCGTGACGACGAGGATCAGGACGCGGTCATGCTCAGCCCGGTCGCCACAGCGCCCGCTGTGCCAGCCGTTGCAGGCCGTTTGGCTGGCATTCACGGCTGGCAGGAACTTCGACAACCTCGCAACTATTTGATTCTAAAGGGTTGCCGGCGTAGCTCAGTTGGTAGAGCAGCTGATTCGTAATCAGCAGGTCAGCGGTTCGAGTCCGCTCGCCGGCTCCAATAGAATCAACAACTTACAGAGTTTTATAGGGATGGGCGATTTGGGCTGTGTCGGCACTATGTAGGCAAATTACCTGCACAGGCCCGCAAGAGCCAGCGCGGCGCGGCAACATCGTGAACGGCTGCGACGGACGCCCCGTTGGGCCGCCTTGGCCCCGGGCGTGAACAACTCGTCGTCGATCGCCGTTCGCTGTCGACGTGCGGCTGCCGTTGCCGGCAAGGTGTCCGGACTCCGGGGCCGATGTGCTCGCCCGTGCCGACATCGACGGTCCGGCTCCGCCCGCCCGATCGCAGTTCAACTCGTAGCTGCGGATCCGCGGAGCGAAGCGATGACGTTTGGGCTCATCGTGGCTCGCATCCCGGAGGCGGGACTGGCCGACGCACCGGACGATGCGCTCGATGCGGCGCTAGGAGTCTGCGCCGCAGGAGATTTGCGGCACGAAAAGGGTCGTGAGTTCACGACCTGAGTCACGTGCCGGGGCAACGGTGTCGGTCGGCAGGGCGCGGTAGATTTTGCGGCCGTTGACGAACCTAAGGCGAAAATCGGTCATCACGGGCCACATGGCCCGCCAGAGGCCGCGATCCGCGTCGATTTGTCGCCGTTGCGAGCCTCATGCCCCGCCCTCCACGTCGCCTTCAGCACGTGCAGGCGCTTGACGTTGAGCGCCAGGCACACCAGGTCCCACTCGCACCGCGCCTTCGCCAGTCCACGCAGGCTGAAGCGCCGGAAGCCCAGCACGTGCTTGATCCAGCCGTTGGGAGCCTCCGACAACCACTTGCGCTGCGCATACACCGCCCGGCCCGCCTTCGTCTTCAGCTTGTCGAACATCCGACCCGTCGCCGGATGTTCCTCCAGATTGCGGGTAGCCGCCTGCTTGCCCTCCCGGCCCGCCGCCACATACCCGTCAACGCCCCGCCGTTCCAGGTCCGTCAAGTCTCGCTCGTTGCAGTACCCCGCGTCGGC
Source organism: Vicinamibacterales bacterium (assembly GCA_965214845.1). Taxonomy (GTDB): domain Bacteria; phylum Acidobacteriota; class Vicinamibacteria; order Vicinamibacterales; family UBA8438; genus JAAXGX01. The sequence continues at coordinate 6,548,680 of CBDCCO010000007.1, read as the reverse complement.
CAGCACCGTCGCCGGCTGCGCGTCAAGCGTCTCGTTGACCGTGTCGAGCAACACCGGCAACTCACCCTGGTCGCTCGCGTTCGCCGTCAGACCCGTTGCCACCACCAACTGGTGCTCGGCGTCCACCGCCACCTGCGCGTTGTAGCACTGCTGGAAGCCCTCGTTGCTCGTCATCATGATCGAGCTTTCCGGGTCCGTGAAGTTGCTCTGCGCCTTCTCGTCCGGCTCGCCATACGCCCGCTTGTACGGCCGCCCGCCCTTCGGGTTCCGGTCCTGCCCAGGTTGCCGACCCCGCGCGTCGTCCGCCGCCCGAGCCGCCGCTTCCAACCGCGCCTTCGCCGCCCGGATCGCTGCCAGACGCGCCTCCCGCCGACGCAACTCCGCCGGCAACTCATCGCCCCGAACCTCGGCGCCCAAGCACGCATCCTCGGTCTCGTCGGTCTCGTCCGCCTGGCGCAACAAAGCCGCGATCTCGCCTTCCAGATGACGTTCCGCCTCCGCCATCCGGTCGTAGCTCATCGCCTTGCGCTTGCTCGCGTTCGCACGCACCTTCGTCCCGTCGACCGACAGCTTGCCGAGGCGAGCCAGACCCAACTCCTGCGCCAGACGCACCACCTCCACGAACAGCGCCTGGAAGTCCTCCAAGTGCCGGCGCCGAAATTCGCACAGCGTACGGTGCTGCGGAAAGTTGCCCGCCGCCAACACCCGGAACGCCACGTCCTCTTCCAGCGCCCGGGCGATCCCACGCGACGAGAACACCCCCGTCGCATACGCGTAGAGCAGCACCTTCACCATCATCCGCGGGTCATACGGGCATAGGCGCTAACTTGTTCACGTCACCTGCTCCGGCGGCTGCTCGGTCCAACCGAAGTACGCGGAGAGCTGCGACTGCCGGCGCCGTGGCGGCTCGGCCAGCGCGCCGGAGATCGATCGCCAGTCGTTGAGCATGCAAGCCAGCGAGAGCGGCGGTTCGATGGCGCGCGTGACCTGGTTGAACACGAACTTGAAGTCACGCCACGCGCTGCGGGGGCGCCGGGGCCGGTACGTCGTAGCCCCAGGGGGAAATCGTGCGGGCGTGGTGGAGCAGCTTCTCCACCAGCAGTGCCACGAACAGTTTCCCGTAGAGCCACGCCTTGGCGCTGTCGTCGTCGTACTTCGGCAGGTGCCCCAACTGCGCCAGCGACTTGAAGCGCTTGAACACCAATTCGACCTGCCAGCGCAGGCGATACCACTCGAGCACGTCGGCGGCCGAGAAGGGCGGCTCGGGGAAGGTCGTGAAAACGATCACGTACTCGGCAAAGCGCAGAGTGGCCGGTTGTACCTGGGTCCGCTTGCGGGCGGCGTCCCGGCGGATTTTCTGCTGCGCCAAGCGGATCGCCTCCGCCGACTTGCGGAGCACGCAGACCCGGCCCGCAATCTCGCCCGGCGGGCCGCCGTCGTCACCCGCGGCCGCGACCGTCGTCGCCCAAGCGCGCGCTGCCCCCGGACGCGTGACCGACGAGACCGCGGCCAGCAGGTCGAACGGCCGCCCGGCTGCCGTGTGCAGCGGCAACGACCCCGTATTGACGCGCACAATCAGCCGCCCGCCCGCCTCGACCACGTGGCGGATCCCCCGCGCGGTCGAATACCCGCGGTCGGCCAGCACATGGTCGCCGGCGCGGATCGGGAACTGCGCCAACGATTCTCCCGTGCCCGGCCCCTCGACCCCCGTCAACTTGAAGAAGTCGCACGTCAGCGACGGCAGGCCCACGCTGTAGTGCAGCCGCCACAACGACCCGCTCGGTCCCGGTTCCTTCACCGTCGTCGCATCCACCGCCCGGACCTGGAACGCGCCGCCGGGGATGACCGCCAGACCCTGCTCCTCGAACAGGCGCACACACAGCGCGTGCAGCCAACCCTTGGATTTCTTCAACCGCTTCAACAGCGCCACGTCGGACAGATCCGCCAGACGCGCTTGGCGGGCGCGAACCACCGTTTCCCGCAACGAGTGTCCGCAGCCGAGGTGCAGCAGGAGGGTCCGCAACAGGTTGTCGACCGTCTTGTCCTTCCGCAGCCCCTTCAACGCCCCCGTGTCCTGCGCCAACTCCCGCCAGTCACCGGGCAGGAACGACCGCAGCACATCCCAGTCCTCGTCCACCGGGCCGGCCTCCATGTCATGCATGCGCATGTCAGGATACGCCGGCCTCGCTCGGAACACAAGTTAGCGCCTATGGGTCATACGGGGCGTTGCGACGACCGTCTCCCTCGTACGGGGCGTAGAATGCCGTCAGATCCAAACCGTCCACCAGATCGCTGACGTGGTGCGCCAAGTGGCCTTCCAGCAGCCACTCCCGCACGTCCGGTGGCAGCAGCAGCGACTGGTCCGGCGAGTAGGGGCGAAACGTCGTCGACATCAAGTCCTTCCAGCGTCGAGTGCTCGCCTATGATTGTCGCACCGATTTTCTGCGGCGCAGACTCCTAGCTCGTTCTTCGTCGCGGCGGTCTTCTCCGCCCTGAACGGATCTGCCGTACCTGCGGCGCAGCGGGATGAAACGGGGCACCGCGGGTTGACAGGAAGTCATTCCATACCAATGAGAACGGCGCGGATTCCTGGCAATGTTGGTTGGCCGCCGAACGGAGCCGGAACAGGCGACGATTCGCGGACCAGGAGTCTGCGCCGCAGAAAGCGCGATGTTCCACACGCAGGGGGCACTCTGGACCAACCGGTGAACGTGCCGGCATCGCCCCAATCAGTCACTCGCCACAACTGCGAGAGACTGCGACCTGCTTCGACGCGTTGTTCATCGACAACTCGGCTTACTTAGGCAGCCCGGCAGCCCCAGCCGACGACCGCGCTGATCCTGGAGCACGGACAGGTAAGCCACGAGGCGGACCAGCCGCCCCGCTGGGTCGCCGCGTCGCGTGAACAGCTCCGCGGAGAAGCGCCACATGAGATCCGGCGACTGCGCGCGGCAGTCCCCACGTCGCTTTCTATAACTTCTGCCGGCCGCACGGCACGTTGGAGATGACGTCCGCGAGGGCACTCGGGGTTGCCGCTACATTCTGGAGCATCGACCGGTCGCCTGCACAAACTAGAATTAGGCTTAGCATTGATATTTTTATTGCTTGTTTTTCATGAAGCCCACGCAGTAGTCTTGCCGCACTTTGGTGCGCGCGCACGGCCCGCATGACCAAGTGGTTTTCCGAGATAAGGCAGTCTGGGGTGCTGCTTGCCTGTTGCTCGTACTCGTCTGACGTCGGGTCACCCGCTTGACGCAAGACCCAGTTTTCACCGGGGAAAAGGTGTTTTCGTCGCGCGGGAGAAATCGCCGAGTCATCAAGCCGTCCCGGCCAGGAAGGTCGAACGGCCAGCTGACAACTCATTAGCCTGGAAAATTCATGAGGCGCCCGGCCTGAGTAGAGACACAAAAGCCTCCGTGTGCTAAAACGCTGTTGACGACAGATGTTTTCGGCACGACGGAGGCTCTTGCGTGACGGCCCCCACGATAGCACAGTCTGTTCTGTTCCCCGATCTGTTCGACAAGCCGCTCGTGGCCACGTTCGACCGCGAGCAGTCGAGCTCGGATGGCGGCGCCGTGCTGCTCAAGGCCGCCGAGCGCGTCTACGGGTTGGTCAAGGCATTCGGCCGGTGTCTGATTGACCGCCGGGCACCGGAGAAGGTCCGGCACACGCTCGAGGACCTGGTGGGCCAGCGGGTGTTCGGCATCGCCTGCGGCCATCCCGACGGCAACGATTCGGACCAGCTCGCCGATGATCCGATCCACAAGTTGCTGCTCGGGCGCGACCCGGTGGCGGGCGGTCGGCTGGCGTCGCAGCCGACGGTTTCGCGGTTCGAGAACGGTGCGGGCCGCGTCGCGCTCTATCGGCTCGGGCGCGAGTTGGCGGCGTCGGTCATCGAGCGGCATCGCCGCCGGCTGCGCGGGCGGGTGCGACGCATCACGATCGACCTCGACCCGACCGACGACCCGACGCATGGCGCGCAGCAGCTGACCATGTTCAACAGCTACTACGACAGCTGGTGCTACCTGCCATTGCTGGCCTTTGTGAGCTTCGACCGTGAGGCGGAGCAGTATCTGTGCGCGGCCGTGCTGCGGCCCGGCACGGCGCAGGCGTCCGACGGCACGCTGGGCGTGCTGTGTCGGCTGCTCGCGCTGCTGCGGTCCGCGTTTCCCGAGGCGCGCTTTCTCGTCCGGCTCGACGGCGGCTTCGCCACGCCAGAGATCTTCGACTTCCTCGATGCCGAACCGCGGCTCGACTACGTCGTGGCGATGGCCAGGAACGCCGTGCTGTTGCGGGCTGCCGAGCACGTCATGGTGGCGGCCCGCACCGAGAACATGCTGCGCGAGAAGACGGCGCACTTCTACCTCGACACCCGCTATCGCGCGGGCACGTGGGCTCGTGAGCGCCGCGTGGTGATCAAGGCCGAAGTCGTGCAGCTCACCGGCCGGCAGCCGCGGGACAACCCGCGCTTCGTCGTGACCAATCTGCGCCAGACGCCGCGCTTCATCTACGAGAAGGTCTACTGCGGGCGCGGCGACATCGAGAACCGCATCAAGGAACTGCTCGACGGCTTGCAGATCGACCGCACGAGCTGCACCAGGTTCTGGGCAAACCAGCTGCGGGTCCTGCTGACGGCCGCCGCCTACGTGCTCATGCAGGAACTGCGGCTGAGGGCCGCCCGCACCGCCTGCGCCCGCACCCAGGTGACTTGGCTGCGCGACCGGTTGCTCAAGGTCAGCGTCCACGTCGTCCGCTCCGTCCGCCGGCTCGTCCTGCACCTGCCGCGAGCGACCCCATACCGCGACGTCTGGCGGCACCTCGCCCTCGCGCTCGGGGCGCGCGCCGGATAGCGCGCCGTCGCCACGGCAACCTCCGCGCCCCGGATGCTCGCCAGCGCCCCTGCGCCCGACCTGTCGGCGCTTGCCACCTCATGCGTGCCGTCACCTCGCCCCGGCCACTGCACCACGCTGCCACCTACCACGCGCCGCGTCCGAAAACGTCCTTCGCGCGACGATCAGGCCCTGCCTGGGACCGATTCGATAACCTCACGAATTTTCCGGGCTAAGTGGTGCCAGTGGGCGTCCGCGTGGCATTGGCAGTCTCCCGTGCTCGAAGACTGCCGATTATAATACAATGGCCATTTGAGGGTCAGGACACTAGCGATGTCGCTGCCAGGTGGCGCGGCTCTCAACTCCGTCGTCACCCATCAGCGACAGCACCAGCGTGTCGCCGTCGTCCGCGAGGTCGTACGAGTAGCTCAGCGTCCTGCCCCGCACATCCGGTCGAGACCCGTCCTCGACCTCATGCCCGACGACTCTCCGAGTGACGTTCACGTCATATCGGCCGTAGTAGGCCAGATAGCTCTCACGGCCTGAAAGCTGGACCGACACCCGGCCGCTGGCGTCATACGACAGCATCCCGTCGGTGAACGCCGGACCGTCCGCGGCCGCCCCACCGACCCGCTGGAACGACGAGAGACCGAACGCGCCGACGAACCGGGCTATCTGCTCGGTGGCCCGCGCGCCGTTCAACATCAGCGTCATGCTCCGATTGCCTTCGTGACAGGCAAACTCGTAGATCGGCTCCTCGGTGTTGGTCAGAGGGTACTCCGCCGACCACGGCTCCGTGAACGAATCCGGGTCGTAGACGGTGTACTCCTGATGCATCGTGGCCTGGTCGACCCGCGTCAGACGCTGCACCAGACGCATACCCGCCCCGGACCCCGCAAAAGTCCAGCGCGGGTCGAAGTTCGTCGATTCGATCACCAGGGTGTCGCCGTCCCAGGAGCCGCGCGAGGTCCCGGTCCACTGCTGGATGGCGCTGGACACCTGCGGCCGGTCGTCCAGCGGGACCGTGATCGTGGCGTTGATGAACTCGTAGTGGATGACCACATGATCCGGGGTCTGGAAGATCCGGGCCGGGAACGCACTCCCTCGGAGCGGCAGCATCCCGCCCACCAGGCAGCGTTCGTCCAGTGCCCGGTCCTCGGGACCCTCCGGGATGCCGCTCATGCGCCGACCTGGCATGCCCACCCGGTAGCGGCCTTCCTCGGTGCGCGGAATCCGCCCGTTCTCGGGTGAGACGACGAGCGACGTGCGCCCGTCCAGCAGCGGATGGTCGTAGATGGACTGGTCGACCCCGCCATCGCCCAGCTCGAAGTCGGCGCTCAGGGCCCGACCGAGCCGCTGGCGGATGAGGCTCCGCCGCGTGGCAAGAAACTCCGCCTCTTCTTCTTCTGTGAGACGAAGTCTGTCCTCGAATTCGGCCGGTCGCTCGAGGGGCGTCATCGTGGGAAGCGACCAGGTCCCCTGGAGATCCGGCACGCCCCAGGGCGTACGGGGCGGGCCCGCCTCGTCGGCCGGCTGCGCCAGCGCCGAGCACGGAAGCGCGGCGAGGGCGCCGGCCAGCCCGAGGCATCGCAGGACGTACTGAGCCGTGCTCATGGTCTCGTCTCCGCTTTCAGTCGCTGCAGCTCCTCCCGCGTCCGGAACTCCAGCTTCGCCACTTTCCCGGCCCCAAGGTAGCCCATGCCGAAACGGCAGCCACACCATGCCGTCTTCGTCCACCGACGTCTCGTAGCAGTTCCCGTCCTCATGCTCGGGCGGAAAGGGATACAATCGCCACGGCGCCCGGCCTCCCGTAGCCGTAGAACGTCAGGCGATCGGCGAAGACCGCCAGCTCCTCCGCGGTGAACAGGTCGCTCCTGTCGTTCACTGCTTCGGGTAGAGGCACGAACGTGGCTTGGCCGGTCTCGAGGTCCGCCTTCATCAACCCGTCCCGCGGAATGGCGGACCGGGTCAGGGTACCGACCAGATTCGTGTCGAAATACACGCTAACGGGCGGGCCTGAGGCCGCGGTTGAGGAAGCGCCGGATCTCCTCCCTATCTTCACGTCTAGCGCGGGAAGCGGGCGATCCCGTAGCTGCCCCTGATCCCGCCAATCCAGATCTCGTCATTCGCCTCGATGGCCACGGTGCCGAGCTTGAAGAACTCGTTTCCCTGGTAGTCAACCAGTTGCCGGACTTCAAACGTCGTCGGATCGACCTCGGCCACGCGAGCGGGCGACGGCTCGCAAGGCTCGACGTCTTCACACTGCGTCAGGTGGCCGGCGACGATGACCTTGCCCGCGGTTCCCCAGCGCACGTTGTCGACGTTGAAGCCAACCGGAATCCGGTCGACGCGGACCGGACTCTGGCCGCATGACAGCCGCACCAGCGCCCGATCGCTCCAGCCCCCGATGTAGAACCACTGCCCGTCATCCGAGGACACGAGACCGTTGGAACCGGGCATCCGGCTGCCGGGCACTTCGACCCAGCCCGTCGTGGGATGCCATTCCCAGAGCTCCCCGCCCTCGCGGTCGAAGTCCGTCGCGCCCAGATAGCCGTCCGGCAGCGCCGTGATGGAGTTGATGCGGGTGGTGCCCTCCGTGGTGCCCTCCGGCGCCGGGATGCATCCGATCCACTTCATCGTGGGCACGGCGCCGCCGACGTCCAGCGCAAAGACCTCGATGGCCTCGCGCGCGCCATGACCGACCACGTAGAGCGTGTGCACGTCGCCGCGGCCCTCCCGCAGGGTCAGTCCGTGCGGCTGGAACACGTCGTTCGGACCGGGGCAGGCGCGATAGGTATCGCGGTCGTGCTCCGGCGGCAACGCTCCCGCGGGGAAGATCTCCTGTACACGGTGATCACGAAGGCTCACCGCGTAGACCGGACCTTCCGTAGCGGAGTATCGTCCCGATGCGATTACCCAGGGGGCGCCCGGAACCGGGTAGAGATCTTCCGGATTGGTCGTGCCGCAAACGAACTTCACATCTCCGGCTGGATCGCAGGTCTGGGCATCGAGAGGGTGCCCGCTGACAACACCCAACACCGACGCGAGGAGCACGAGCACTCGCAACATGGCGCACCTCCAGGCTTTCGTGGGGTCTCGAAGTATATCAGCGCTACGCGCGGCGTCTGATACAGTGCGCTCCTGGGCAGGCCCGCGGACGGGGACTGTCGGTCCGCGGGCAGCGCCGGGAGGAATCGACTATGGGGCATTCCGAGTCGGAGGGTGTCGGCCGGCGGAAGTTCCTCAGGGAGGCTGCCGCCGGAGCCGCCGGAGCCGGCATGGCGGGCGGTGCGGCCGGCGCCGCGGGGCGTGCCATGCAACAACATGACCACGATCACGATCACGACCACCAGGTGGTGCCCGACGACATCGCCCTGCGGGTGCGGGCGCTCGAGTCGATCCTCGTCGAGAAGGAGATGGTCGACCCGGCGCAGCTCGACGCGGTGGTCGACACCTACGAGAACCGGATCGGTCCGCGCAACGGCGCGCAGGTCGTCGCGCGCGCGTGGAGCGACCCGGACTACAGGGCACGGCTCCTCGCGGACGGGACGGCGGCGATCGCCGAGCTCGGCTTAACCGGCGCGCAGGGCGAGAACATGGTGGTGGTGGAGAACACCCCCGACGTCCACAACCTCGTCGTCTGCACGCTCTGCTCCTGCTATCCCTGGCCCACGCTCGGCCTGCCGCCCGTCTGGTACAAGTCGGCCGCCTACCGCTCGCGGGCGGTGATCGAGCCGCGCGCCGTGCTGCGCGAGTTCGGGGTCGAGCTCGAGGAGGACATCGAGGTCCGCGTCTGGGACAGCACCGCGGAGGTGCGCTACCTCGTGCTGCCTGAGCGGCCGGCCGGCACCGAAGCGCTCGGCGAGGCCGAGCTGGCGGAGCTCGTGACGCGCGACTCGATGATCGGCGTCGCCAGGGTCGCATCGCCGGCCACCGCGGCGGCCGGCGACGGAGGCGGCGCATGAACGGCATCCACGACATGGGCGGGATGGACGGCATGGGCCCGGTCACGCCCGAGGCGAACGAGCCGGTCTTCCACGAACCGTGGGAGGGGCGCGTCTACGGCCTCACCCGCGCCCTCGCCCGCTGGGGCCGGGGGCGCAACTGGGGCAGCTTCCGCTTCGCGCTCGAGAGCCTGCCGCCGGCCGACTACCTGCGGATGTCGTACTACGAGCGCTGGTTCACCGTGTACGTCAACCGGCTGCTCGGCAGCGGGCTGGTCACGGAGGACGAGCTCGCCACCGGCTACGCCGACCGGTCCCGGCCGCGGCCGGAGCTGCTGCCGGCGCCCGCTGCCGAATCGCCGCGGGCCGGTCGGCTCGACATCGAGGTCGCGGCAGGCTTTGCGCCGGGGGACGAGGTCCGGGTGCGCAATCTCCATCCCCGCGGGCACACCCGCCTGCCCCGCTACACGCGCGGGCGGCGGGGCACGGTGATCCGCGACAACGGCGTCTACGCGCTGCAGGACACCGACGAGCAGGGCCAGCGCCTCGGCGAGACGCCCCAGCACGTCTACACCGTCCGCTTCGCGGCGCGTGAGCTCTGGGGCGAGCGCGCCTCCGCGCGCGACTCGGTCTACGTGGAGATGTGGGAGGAGTACGTTGAGGCCGCCTGATGCCGGTCCGGCGCCGGGCAGGGCCATCGATGCCGCCCGGCTGGAGGCCCTCCCGCCCCTGCCCCGTGACGACGAGGGGCCCGTCTTCGCTGCGCCGTGGCAGGCGCAGGCCTTCGCGCTCGCGGTGAGGCTCTCCGCGGAGGGCCACTTCACCTGGAAGGAGTGGGCCCGAGCGCTGGCCGACGAGTTGCAGGCTGCCGACGAGCGGGGGGAACCCGACGACGGCACCCGCTACTACCACCACTGGGTGGCCGCCCTCGAGCGCCTGGTCACCGCGAAGGGCCTCACGGACTCGCCTGCCCTCCGCGACCGCAAGGCGGCGTGGGCGGATGCCTACCGCCGCACGCCCCACGGTCAGCCGGTGGTGCTCAGGAAGCAGGCCGAACCGGACTAGTATCCGGCCGCGAGCTGAGCGGACGCGCCACGCGCTACCAGGCCAGCCCGACCCGGACTATTGGCGAGACTATCTGGCAGGAACGTGACATGACACGACGCTGCCGAGACTGGAACGAAGGCCTTGCGCAGGACCTTCGCGACCCGGAGTTCGCACGCGATTTCCTCCTCGCGGCCATGGACGAAGGGGTGTCGATCCAGACCGCCCTCGGGAAGGTGATTCGGGCGAGTTGATTGCAGCGGGTTGCCCCGATCGAGGTCGGTAGTATCTGTCCATGAGCGACTTGATGTATCACGCCACGGGCGGACATCGGGACCGTCGCGAGAGGAATTCGTGAGCGCCCCGTCCGCCCGGCACCCGCGCGCCGCCACGCTGTTCGCCGGCGTGGCCCTGGTCTGGGCGGTGTCCCTGTGCGGCCTGTTCGTGGATGAGCGCCTCGTCTACGCCCTGGCGCTCGTGCCGCGACGCGTCGACGGCCTGCCCGGCATTCTCGGCGCGCCCCTGGTGCACGGCTCGTTCGCCCACCTGCTGGCGAACACCGTCCCCCTGCTCGTGCTGGGCGGCATCGTGGTCCTCCGCGGCGTCGCCTACTACCTCGCGACGACGCTCGCGATCGTCGTGCTCGGCGGCCTGGGTCTGTGGGCGCTCGGCCGCGACGCGGCGCACATCGGCGCCAGCGGCCTGATATTCGGCTACTTCGGCTTCCTGGTCGGCCGCGGATACTACGAACGCCGGCTGCAATCCATCGCTGTATCGGTCCTGGTCGTGGCGTTGTACGGCGGCATGATCGCCGGCGTCGTGCCGCGCGACGAGCGGGTTTCCTGGGAGGCGCACCTGTTCGGCCTGCTCGCGGGCGGGCTGTGCGCCCGCTCGGCCGCGGCGAGGCGCTCTGCCGGCTCGACGGCCTGACGCCGGAAGATCGCCGGCCCCGGACGCCGGTCGGCTGCTGCCACCCGCGGTCACCTCTGCCGCGAGTATCGGTAGTCGCCGGAGACGTGAATCACCATGAGGTCGGTCGCCACGCCCTGGCCGTCGACGATGAACCGGTAACCGAGTCCCAGGCCTTCGAACAGCGTCCGGGACTGCGGCACCAGCGTCCGCGGCACGCCCGGTTCGAGGCCCGCGGCGCCGAGGCCCACCGCGTCGTAGGCGCCGACGACGGTGGCGATCAGTTGGCCGCCGGAGAGCGACACCTCGTACGTCCGCTCGATTCCCCGGTATATCCCGCTGTAGACGCCGACGTATCGCGCCAGCACGTCGGGTGGGACGGACACTGCCCGCCCGGCGGCGTCCGAGAGCCTGCCGGTCCAGTCTTCGCTGCTCCGTTCGCAGACCGCCTCGAGCATGTCCGTATCGGCCGCCAGCACCATGTCCACCGCAAATCCCCACGGCTCCGCGAACGCGCCGGGATCGGTGAAGGTGACCTCCACCTGCAGATTGCCGAAGTCGGGACGCCGGTAGCGCTCCGTGATCCGCAGCGCCTCCGTGTGCGACACCCCGTAGCGACTCACCCACGTCTTGTCGTTGAACCCGGCGCTGTCGACGACCAGCGTGTCGCCGTCCCAGCGGCCCACCGAGTAGCCCATCCAGCTTGACAGGGGGTCGGCTTCCAGCTCGCGGCCGTCCAGGTGGATCACGCGATAGGTGAGGTCGTCGTTCAGGATCGCGACGGCGGCCGGCGTCTGCAGGAAGCGTTTCCAGCCGCCGGATCGCTCGGTCTCGGGCCCGCTCGGCAGACACCGGAAAAAGGGGCGCTGCTTGTAGTACTCCTGCTGACGCCGGCGGGCGAGGTCGGTGACCCACGGCTGCAGGGTGGCGGGATCGGGACGGGCGACGGGCGCCGGCGCGTTCCACACGCCGGTCAAGTCCGGCCGACCATCGGGCCCGCGCGGCGCCGGCGCGGCGAGGTTCGGCTTCCCGTCGGCCGTGCGCGGGATGCCCGGCCAGGGACGATCCAGCCATTGGGCGGCCGCGGGCATCGTGCCCGCAAGCAGCATGAGCACCGCGAGAAGCAGCTTCATACGTCCCCTCCAGTCAGCTTCGCATTGCCGAGAAAACGGCTCTGTGGGCGTCCACGATACGCTTCATCGCCTCCTGGTCGGGCTCGAGCGACCACGCTCCGCGCTCGGAAGTGCCCCCCAGGACGATGCCGTCGCTGCGCGGCTGCATGTGGATGCCTGGGCCGCCGCCCCGCGACGAGCCGGGCAGGCCGCCGAAGGTCCCGTAGTCGACTTCCGGCTGGGGCACGAGCACGGTGAGCTGTCCCTTGAGCGGGACCAGCCCGTCGTCGCCGAACAGGTCGCGCGCGCCGAGCCCGGTGCAGTTGACGACGAGCAATTCGTCCAGCTCCACCAGTTGCCGCGGTGCGGTGAACGTGCGGATGACGATTCGCCCGCCGAACTCGACGACGTCACGGACCAGGGCGTCGAGATAGACGGACGGCTCGATGCGCATCTGGATGCGCCGGTTCGCGTAGCGGGTTGGAAAGGGATGCTCTCCCGGTCCCAGCAGCGTCGTGCCCGTGCGCAGGTGCGCCGGCAGCAGCGGCGCCTCGTCGCCAGCGCCCCGGCCGGGTGCGCGCGGTTCGCCGGCCCGCAACGCGTAGCTTTCGAGCCAGGACACGCCGTAGCCCCTGCCCACCAGCAGTTGCAGCTGGCGGTAGGAGAGCTCGGCGGCTTCACGGAACTGCGCGTCCCACGCGGGGGAACGGAGGTCGTCGTCAACGAGTCCCGAGGTCGGCGTGAACCCCGCGAACGACATGTTCGAGGTCGTGTTCGGGGGCACCGCCCTGGCGTAGATGGTGACGTCGAATCCGTGCCGCTGCAGTTGACGCGCGGCAGTGAGGCCTGCCGCCCCGCAGCCGATCACGGCCGCCCGGCGACTCTCGTGGGCGAGGGCCAGCTCGGCGGCCAGGCGGCCCGTCCCCCAGGACAACGACATGCCCGCCCCGCCGTGGCCGTAGTTGTGGATGACCGTGGTGTCGTCCAGCCGGTCGACGGCCAGCAGGAATCCTGACGGGCGGTGAGGGCGCAACCCCACCGTGGTGCGGATGATCCGGTCCCATTCCGCGCGCACCGGCGCCAGCCGCAGCGGGGGCCGGACCAGGGACCGGAAACGCGCCGCGCACCCGCTCAGCCCGCCCCCGCCCAGGGCCACGCCGCCGATCTTCAGCAGGGTTCTGCGGTTCATCGACATCTCCTGCCGAGTCTGCCGCGGGACACTGGTTTCTGTCTACACGGACCGCGCCAGCAGGTCGTCGACGGCCGGCAGCGGGAGGTTTATGATAGGAGTGGATGGGGCGCCGCTGGACCGAGAGCGAGGACACCGCGGTCAGGCTGGCCGCCGCGCTCGACTGGGAGCACGGCGGCCGCCGGCTCGAGGACCTCGCGGACCGGCTCGGCCGGACCGAGGGAGCCGTTCGGCAGCGCGCGTCGCGGTTGCGCGCGCTGCAGCTCGAGGGCGACTTCGCCGGCGCCGGCAATTCCGCTTCGCCCCCGGCCGGTACCGCTGGAGGCAGCTCCGATCGAGGTCTTCGGTGACACTCACGGCCTCAAGGCCAGTCAGACTCGTCAGCTCGAGCGCCTCTTCCGGCGCCGGGTGCCGGCCGAGCGGCTGATCACCCACGAGCTCGCCCGCCACCTGACCGAAATCAGCCACGAGATTCGGCGCCAGGTCGGCGTGCTGCTCGATCGCCGCGGTCTGGTCCAGCACGTGATGGTGGGCGATGCGCACTCGATCGCCCTGCCCGACTGGGGCCGCCTGCGGGCCGGGCGCGGGCGCCTGCGCGGCCTGCGCTGCCTCCACACCCACCTCGGGGACGAGGGGCTGACGCGCGACGACCGGACGGACCTGCTGCTGCTGCGCCTCGACGCCATGGTGACGGTGGGCATGGACGACGAGGGCCTGCCCGCGCTCGCCCATGCCGCAGCCCTCACGCCTGCCGGCGACCGCTCCCCGGGCGACCGCGACGCCGGCATCGAATGCCTCGACCCGCAGCCGCCGGCGCGCATCGCCTTCGACTTCCAGGACTGGATCCGCGACCGCGAGACCGCGCTCGCGCGCCGCACCGGCACCCGGCGCATCGGAGACCGCGAGCACGCGATCCTGGTCTCGGTCACCGCCGGCCGCAGCGCGCAGGACCTCGAGGTGCATATCGCCGAGCTGCGCGAGCTGGCCCACTCGGCGGGGGTCGCCATCGTCGACGTCGTCACGCAGAACCGACGCCGGGTCGACCCCAGGACCGTGCTCGGCTCCGGCAAGCTGGACGAACTCGTCATCCGCGCCTTCCAGAGCGACGTCGATCTCGTGATCGTCGACCAGAACCTGACCCCGACGCAGGCGCGCAACCTCGGCGAGCGCATGGAGCTGCGGGTGATAGACCGCACGCAGCTCATCCTCGACATCTTCGCGCAGCACGCGACCACGCGCGACGGCAAGCTGCAGGTGGAGCTGGCGCAGCTCAAGTACCTGCTGTCGCGGCTCGCCGGCGGCATCGGCGGACGGGGACCCGGCGAGACGAAGCTCGAGGTCGACCGCCGGCGCACCCGGGATCGCCTGACCCGGCTCCAGCGCGAGTTGAAGAAGCTCGCCGCGCAGCGCGAGAACCGGCGGCAGCGGCGAGGGCGCCGCGCGGTCCCGGTGCTGTCGATCGTCGGCTACACGAATGCGGGCAAGAGCACGCTCCTGCGCGCCCTGACCCGCACCGAGGTGCACGTCGCCGACCAGATGTTCGCGACCCTCGACCCCACCTCGCGGCGCCTCCGGTTCCCGCGCGAGCGCGAGGTCATCGTCACCGACACGGTCGGGTTCATCCGCGACCTGCCCCCGGACCTCGTCACGGCCTTTCGCGCCACCCTCGAAGAGCTGGCCGACGCGTCGCTGCTCCTGCACGTCGTCGACGCCGCGGCAGCCGACTGCGAGCGGCGCATCGAGGCCGTCCGCCGCGTGCTGCGGGACATCGGCATGGAGGCGCCGGAGCTCCTCGTCTTCAACCAGATCGACCGCCTGGGAGCCGGCGAGGGCGACGCGCTGGCGCGCCGGCACGGGGGCGTCGCGGTGTCGGCGCTCCAGCGCACCGGCCTGCGCAGCCTGCTGGCGCGCGCCGAAGGGATGCTCTGGACGGACGGCGAGGGTGTTCCGAATTGGTTGCCATAGGCTACCGCGCGCGTGCGAGCTCCAGCACCTCCTCCCGGGTCAGCGGGCTCCGCGGATGGTGGCTCAGGCACATCGGGCTGCGCACCCGTTGAAACGCCACGGCGTCGCTCGCCGCGAAGAACTCTCCGGGCCGCAGCCGCGCGATGCCCTGCGCGTCGCCGCCCTTCTGAGCGGCAACGCCTCGATCCGCGAACTGTCGGGGACGGCGTCGCGACGGGGGCTCATGGGCACGAAGGCGGATCGTACCGAACCACGTTGACGACGACCACCCTTCCATATCAGAGTCATGGCCTCCGCTCCGTGCGACGACACGCGTAGTTGAAGAGAGGAAGTGACATGCCCAGAGCCCTCGATCGGCGCGAGTTCCTGGCGACCGGCGCGGCGGCTGCCGCGTACGCGTTGAGCGCGCCTGCGTTCGCGCAGGCCACCGACCCGACGGCGCTGAGCATCGCCGGCGCGCAACGGCTCGTTCGTTCCGGCTCGCTCTCGCCGGTCGAGCTGGTGGAGGCCGGCCTCGCGCGCATCGGCCGTTTCGACGAGCGCCTCAACGCCTTCGTCACCGTGACCGGCGAGCGCGCCGTGGAGCGCGCGACGGCGCTCGAGGCGGAGCTCGCCGACGGGCGGTGGCGCGGGCCCCTGCACGGCATTCCCATCGCGCTGAAGGACAACATCGACACGGCGGGCGTGCTGACGACGGCCGGGAGCGCCGTGTTCGAAGACCGCGTGCCGGACGAGGACGCCGAGGTGGTGACGCGGCTCGAGGCGGCCGGCGCCATCATCGTGGGCAAGCTCAACATGCACGAGTTCGCCTACGGCGCGACGTCGGCGTTCGCGCACACCGGCCCCGTGCGCAATCCGTGGGACGTGGACCGCATCCCCGGGGGGTCGTCCGGCGGCTCCGGCGCGGCGGTCGCCGCGCGGCTGTGCGCCGGCGCCCTGGGGACCGATACCGGGGGCTCGGTGCGCATTCCGGCGGCGCACTGCGGCATCGTCGGCCTGAAGGCGACCTACGGGCTGGCGAGCATCCGCGGCATCGTCCCGCTCAGCGTGTCGCTCGATCACGTGGGTCCGATGTGCCGGACGGTGGCCGATGCCGCGCTCATGCTGCAGGCCATGGCCGGCTACGACCCGCGCGGCATCGCGAGCATCGCCGCGGACCTGCCCGACTACGCGGGCGCGCTCGTGCGCCGCACCTCGTCGCTGCGCCTGGGCGTGCCCCGCAGGCCGTTCTACGAGGACATCGACCCGCAGATCGCGGAGGCGGTCGACGCGGCGCTCGGCGTGCTGAGCGGCCTGACCGCGAACACGCGCGGCGTCGAGCTGCCGGCCCTGCCGGAAGCCCGCCCGACCGGGGCCGAGGCCTACGCGTATCACGCCGAGCTGCTCGCCGAGCGCCGCGAGCTGTACGACCCGAGCACGCTGGCGCGCATCGAGCCCGGGGCCGAGGTGTCGGCGGCGGACTACGTCGAGGGCCAGTATCAGTTGAAGCTGGTGCGCAAGGCCATCGCGGCGGTGTTCGACGACGTCGACCTGCTGGTGACGCCGACCTTGCCGCGGCTGCCGATCGGGATCGAGGAGGCCCGCGAAGCGCCGTTCGAGGCGACCCGGATCCTGGCGCGCAACACCTCGCCCTTCAACAGCTACGGGATTCCGTCGATCAGCGTCCCCTGCGGATTCAGCCGGGAGGGTCTGCCCATCGGGCTGCAGATCAGCGGTCCCGCGCTGGGCGAGGTGGACGTGCTCGCCCTCGCGCACGCCTACGAGCAGGCGACGGACTGGCACGAGCGCACGCCGCCGCTGTAGGGCGCCGCCTTACCGCAGCAGGTCGAACACCTGGCTGTACTTGATCGTGAGCGAGCGGCCCGCGCCGCTGTGCCGCATCAGGTGGCGGTCGAAGAGGTCGGCGTGGTCGAAGTAGCGGATGTCGTTGTAGACGATGAACAGGCCGGTGTTCGCCGCCGACAGCAGACCGAAGCGGACGTTCGACGACCAGAGCTGGTCGCGGTCGTTGTACTGGACGAGCGCCTGCAGGAACATCCGCGTCGAGAAGGAGTAGTTCACGCGCGTGCGGACCAGGTTGGTCACGAACGGGCCGTTCGGCAGCGTGATGTCGTTGCGGTCCAGCGCGAGCTGGGCGTTGAAGGTCTCGCCGAAGCGGACGTTCACGCCCGGCGCCAGCCGCAGCCGCCGGCCGCCGAAGAAACCGCCGTTGACGGCGCGGAACTCGAAGCTGACCGGGGCCCCGCGGTTCGTGTTGAAGATGAACTGGCCCTCGGAATGGCGGTACGTGTCGACCGGCACGTCGATGCCGGGATAGATCTCGAACGGGTGCAGCACGCCCTCCTTCGTCACGTTCCACGCGGTCGACATCTGCGTCCCGTTGCGCCACTCGACCGTGCTGTCCATGTGCGTGTACTGGGTCTCGTGCAGGCCGGTCGCGTAGTCGGTGATCGTGTAGTGCGAGGCATGCGGCGTGAACTCGTGGAACCCCCAGGAGTTCTGCGGCCGGAACGCCGTCCGGAAGCGCGCGTCGATGCGGCGGTAGCCGCGCCGGGCGTAGAACCCGACCTCCGGGTTGAAGTTCGGCGCGACCTCCGTGAAGCCCGCCCCGATGCGGTAGCGCTCCGACTCGTAGCTGGCCTGCCCCGCGTACGCGTGGGTCTCCTCGGCGACGTCCGGCGTCTCCGTCGCCGCCGCGAAGCCGGAGAGCGTCACGGCCTGCCCCAGCCCGAGCCGGCCGTCGGCCGCGTAGCTGCGGTTGTAGTCGCCCCCGCCGCCGGCGCCCGTCCCGAGCCCGGTCCCGGTCCCGGACCGGTTGACGAACATCACGCCGACGTTGGAGCGGTTGACGAAGTCCTGCCGCACGCGGGCGACCGTGAAGTTGTTGGCCCGCGCGCCGTCCAGCGCCTCGGTCTGCATGTTGAGGAAGCCGATGTTGGTGTTGTTGCCCACCTTCCCCGAGAGCCGCCCGCCGCCGGTGATCGGGATCTGCGTCCCGTCCTCGGCGATGCCGATGCGCCGGCTGAAGAAGACCTCGAGCTGACCTGGCCGTCCCACGGAGAAGAGGCCGGCGTTCTCCAGGAAGAACGGCCGCTTCTCCGGGAAGAACAGGTTGAAGCGGTCGAGGTTGATCTGCTGGTCGTCCACCTCCACCTGGGCGAAGTCGGTGTTGTAGGTCGCGTCGAGCGTCAGGCCGGGCGTGATGCTGTACTTGAGGTCGGCGCCGAAGTCGGGGCGCTGGTTGTCGCCCGCGCCCCGCCAGTGACCGACCGCGAACGGGGTGAGCTTCAGGTTCCGCTGCTGCGGGACGGCGAGGCCGTGCAGCTCGCCCGCCAGCGACAGCCGGTTCAGGTCGAACTGCCGCGGCAGCGGGGCCCAGTACGACTGCTCGTTCCGGTTCCGGATGTTGCGCTGGAAGTTCATCCCCCACGGCTGCGCCTCGCCCGAGGGGTAGCGCAGCGTCCGGAAGGGAATGGCCACCTCCGCCGTCCAGCCGATGTCGGAGACCTGCGCGTCGACCTCCCACACGCCGTCCCAGTTGAGGTTGAACCCGCCGCCCGAGCCGCGCTGCTGCCCGCCCCCCGCACGCATGACGAAGCCGCCGGACCGGCCGCTCCCCTGCCCCTCGTTCGTCACCTGCCCGTCGTACTCGACGCCGGCCGGGTTCGTGCCGAAGACGAAGCCGTTCTGGCCGTCGTGGAAGGTGTCCAGGATGATCTGGAAGCTGTCGGTCTCCTCGAGCGACGAGTCGCGGCGGCTGTCGGCGACGATGATGGTGCGCGGGTCGCGCACGTAGCAGACCACGCCGAAGTACAGCGTGTCGCCCGTGTAGACCACGTAGACCTCGGTACGCTCGGAGGCCGGCGCGCCCTCGTCGGGCGTGTTCTGCCGGAATCCGGTGGCGGGCGTCGCCTCGGCCCAGGCCGGATCGTTCAGGACGTCGCCGTCGATCTCCGGCGGCGTCGAGATCCGCCGGGCGCGGGCGAAGGGAAAGCCGGCCCCGGTGACCTCCCGCGCGCCGGCGGCCAGGGCGCCGACCGTGGCCTGACCGGCCGCGACGGCCGGCTGGCCGGCTGCGACGGACTGGCCGGCCGCGACGGCGGGCGGCGCGGCGCTCGCCAGCGCCAGCGCCAGGGCCAGGGCCAGCGGGGCGGCCCGGTATCGGGGGCTGCTGCTCAGCCCGCTGTCACGCATGGGAATCTTGTGGGCTCGTGGACGAGTGAATTCTACCAGCCTCCCGCGCTGGCGCGGGCGGGCGGCGGCGGCGGCGCGATTCCCGCGCGCGCCGCATCGGCGTATCCTGGGCAGGAGCGAACCACGTCGCTGCAAGCCGGACGGGCAGGACACGCCCGCCGCACAACCGGAGGAAACGGATGCAGACGCAGGCTGACGATGCGAGACGGCGGCTGCTGGCCGCGGCCGTGATCCTTGCCGGATGGACCGCCGCCCAGCCGGCGCTGCTGGCGCAGGGCGAGTCGGCGTTCGTCCCGGTCACCGACGCGCTGCTGCAGGCGCCGGCGCCCGGCGACTGGCCGATGTGGCGCCGCACCCTGGACGGCTGGGGCTACAGCCCCCTCGACAGTATCGACCGCGGCAACGTCGGCGACCTGCGCCTGGTCTGGTCGCGCGCCCTGCGCCCCGGCGGGCGGCAGCAGGGCACGCCGCTGGTCTACGACGGGGTCCTGTACATGCCGAATCCGAGCGACGTCATCCAGGCCATCGACGCCGCCACCGGCGACCTGCTGTGGGAGTACCAGCGGCCGCTGCCCGCCGACGCCTGCGAGCGCATCCTGCCCGGCGTGTGCACCACGAACCGCAACCTGGCGATCTACGACGATCTGATCATCGACACCAGCGTCGACGAGTTCGTGTTCGCCCTCGACGCGCGGACCGGCGAGCTGGTCTGGGAGACGCAGGTGCTCGACTACCGGACGCATCCCGCGAACCAGAGCACCGGGCCGATCATCGCCAACGGCAAGGTCATCTCCGGGCGCAGCTGCATGCCCGCCGCCGGACCCGACGCCTGCGTCATCACCGCGCACGACGCGCGGACCGGCGCCGAGCTGTGGCGGCGGCGCACCATCCCGCGCCCCGGCGAGCCCGGCGACGAGACGTGGGGCGGCGTGCCCGACGACGAGCGCCGGCACGTCGGGACGTGGATGGCGCCGAGCTACGACCCGGCGCTGAACCTGCTCTACATCGGCACGTCGGTGACGTCGCCCGCGCCCAAGTTCCTGGTGGGCGGCGCCGGCAACCGGCACCTGTACCACAACTCGACCCTCGCCCTCGACGCCGACACCGGCGAGATCGTCTGGTACTACCAGCACCTGAACGATCACTGGGACCTCGACCATCCCTTCGAGCGCCTGCTCGTCGACACCGTGGTGCGGCCCGACCCCGCCGCGGTGAGCTGGATCAATCCCCGCCTGCGGCCGGGCGAGGAACGCCGGGTGCTGACCGGCATCCCCGGCAAGACCGGCGTCGTGTACACCCTCGACCGCGCGACCGGCGAGTTCCTGTGGGCGACCCCCACCGTGGCGCAGAACGTGATCAGCAGCATCGACGGGGCGACCGGCGCGGTCTCCGAGAACCCCGAGCTGGTCTTCGGCGGCTTCGGGCAGGAGGTGCTGACCTGTCCCACCGCCATGGGGGGCAAGGACTGGGAGGCCGGCGCCTACAGCCCGCTGACCAACACGATGTACATGCCGCTGCGCAACACCTGCGGGCGGATGCTGGCGGCCAGCACGGGCGCCGAGGACGACCTGGCCGTCGAGCTGTACTCGCTCGTCGTCCGCCACGAGCTGACGCCCGGCGAGGACCAGCTCGGGATGGTGCAGGCGATCTCGGCCGAGACCGGCGCGACGCGCTGGACCCACCGCCAGCGGTCCGCCACGATGTCGCTCGCGGCCACCGGCGGCGGCCTCGTTTTCGGCGGCGACGTCAACGGACGCTTCCGCGCGCTCGACCACGAGACCGGCGAGGTGCTCTGGGAGATCAACCTCGGGTCGTCGATCAGCGGCTTCCCGATGACCTACGCGGTCGACGGCCGGCAGTACGTCGCGATCAGCACGGGCCCGTCCGGCAACTCGCAGGCGTTCGCCCTGCTGACCCCCGAGCTGCGCCCGAGCATCGGGAACAATCTGTTCGTGTTCGCCCTGCCTTAACAACCAGTGGTAGTCCACGGAAGTTCATTCCCATGCGATATCGCCCATAAACTACTGGCTAGTAATCATTTATGATTCGACAGCGCGGCCTGAACGGGTCAGGGCGTATGGTGGAATCCAGCCAAATCCCGTATATAATGGAGGAATGGATGTTGTAGCCAATCCCGCCCCCACACGCCGCAGAACCAAGCGTCGCGGACGCCATCCCGACAAGGCGCTCTCGGCCGCCTTCGTCCGTTCCGCTCCGCCAGGAAGGCACGCGGACGGGAACGGCTTGTACCTGTTCGTCCAGCCGACCGGGACCCGAAGCTGGGTCCAGCGGCTCGTTATCCGCGGCCGGCGCCGCGAACTCGGGCTCGGCGCCGCCACGCTCGTCCCGCTCGCCAAGGCCCGCGAGCAGGCTCTCGCCAACCGCATGTTGGCCCGGTCGGGCGGCGATCCCCTCTCCGACAAGCGCCGTGACCAGGGAGTGCCTACATTCGCCGAGGCCGCCCAACGCGTGCTCGAACAGAAGCGCGACGGCTGGCGCGGCCGGTGGCACGCACAGAACTGGATCCGGAGCATGGAACGGTACGCCTTCCCCCGCATCGGCAACCGGCCCGTGTCCGAGGTCAACACCGCGGATGTGCTGGAGATCCTGACGCCGATCTGGCACGTCAAGGCGGAGACCGCCCGCGCCGTCCGCCAGCGCATCCGGTCGGTGCTGGAGTGGGCGATCGCGCTCGACATGCGGAACGACAACCCTTGCGTCTTTCGATGACATCCGGTAAGTTATTGATATAGCTGGCATTATTCGCTATTCATCGCTCTTGGAACCCTCGTTGTACCCCTCTTTCTGAACCGGAATGTACCGGGCTGCCGAAGCCGTTCACGGATTCACGGACCTGTTCGAGTGCAAGGTCGTGGAGCAGGCCAGATCGGGCGCGGCGCTGGCGTCGATGAAGGCGAGAGCCTACGCCGACAAGTACCGCGCCCTGGGCGCGCCCGTTCACCTGATCGGAGTGGAGTTCAGCAGCGCGTCGCGGAACGTGGTGGCGTTCGAGCATGAGATCGCGTGACGCGATCGAAGCCGCCAACCGGCCGCCGGGGTCAAACACGCGTTGTCGTCCACCGACCGGCCTTCGACACTCCGTTGAACCGCACGGCGCTCTGTGGGCGGTAAACTCTCCTGCAGGAGGGCTGCCACTCCGTGAGAGCCGTGTACCTGGACTACAACGGATCGGCGCCAATCGATCCGCGGGTCGTCGAGATCATGATGGCCGCCATCGCGGACGGTACCGGAAATGCGTCAGCCACCCATCGGTTCGGGAGACGGCAGGCCGCCGCTGTCGATGAAGCCCGCGAACACGTTGCAGCCATGGTCGGCGGGCGTCCGGGGGGGGTCGTGTTCACGGCCGGCGCGACCGAAGCCAACAACTTGGCGCTGCAAGGCATCGTGGACGGGGCGCCGGCCGACCGGCCAAGGATCCTGATCTCCGCTGTCGAACACGTCTCCGTCAGCCGAACCGCGAGTTTGCTCGCTGCGAAGGGTTCGGCCACCGTGGACATCGCGCCCGTCACTGCCGACGGCTTCGTCGATGTCCAGGCGCTGGACGCGTTGCTCGACACCGACGTAGCGCTCGTGTCGGTGATGGCGGCGAACAGCGAGACCGGAGTCCTGAATCCGGTAACCGAGGTTGCCGAAATGGCCCGCGCGGCGGGGGCGATTTTCCACTGTGACGCCACGCAGTCAGCGGGTCGGTTGGCGTTCGACCTCGAACGAGTCGGTGCGGACCTCGTCTCGGTGAGCGGCCACAAGATCTGCGGGCCGACCGGTGTCGGTGCTCTGATCGGGACCCGGCACAGCCTGCGCAGGCTGCGGCCCGTGATACATGGGGGGGGGCATGAACGAGGTCTGCGGTCGGGGTCGCTCAACGTTGGCGGCATCGTTGGTTTCGGAGCCGCCGCCCGCATCGCGAAGGATGAGCGAGAAGCGGAGTCGGCTCGGGTCGTGAAGCTCCGCGACCGGCTGACGGCAGCATTGAAGACGCGACTCCCCGGGGTTCACGATGTGGGCAGCGGTGCGCGGCGCCTGCCGAATACGGCCAACGTGCGTTTCGAGGGTGCGGACGCGGAGGCCGTGGTCGCCAACATGGATCCGGTGGCGGTGTCGACCGGCAGCGCCTGCAGCTCGGGTTCGATCGAGCCGTCCGAGATTCTCCTCGCGATGGGAGTCCCACGCGACGCCGCATTCGAGTCCGTCCGGTTCAGCCTAGGACGCTTCACGGTAAGCACGGACATCGACTTCGCCGTGGAAAAGGCCGTCGCCGCCGTCGGATACGTTCGAGCCATGACCGGAGAGACCGCTCGATGCGTCTCGTAGATGCGACCAAGCCGATTTTCGCCCGGCATGAGACCTTTCACCCCCGCTATGGGTGGTTTCGAAAGGCGTATGCGGTCGCGGCGGAAAACCCTCGCATCTTCGTCGCGAAGGACGCTCCGGTACGGATTGGTGTCGGGAAGAACATGGTCCGGGCGATTCGCTTCTGGGGACTGGCAGCGAAGCTCATCGAGGAGGATCCCCAATCGTCCAATAGACGTGCGCCCGACCTGATTCCAACGTCGATGGGCCGCAGCCTGTTCGGCGACAACGGGTGGGATCGCTACATGGAGGATCCCGGAACGCTCTGGCTGCTGCACTGGCTGCTGATGGCGCCCCCGTGCCTGTTGCCGGTCTGGTGGCTGGCGTTCAACGAGTTCGACGCCGTGCAGTTCGCGGAAGACGACCTCTTGGCGGCAGTCACCGCTCAACTGGACGCCGCCGACGGGTGGGGCGTTCCGCACCGATCATCGGTCGGCAAGGACCTCACGGCGCTCTTGCACACGTATGCGCCAGCTGAGCAGTCGTCGGGACGTACCGGTTTCGATGATCGCCTTGACTGTCCTTTGCGAGAACTGAACCTCGTCGGACGCCCCGCCGCGAAGCGGTACCGGTTCAGGTTGGGCCCGAAGCCAGATCTGCCGTCCGCGATCCTGACCTGCGCTTCCCTGGATTATCTCGCCCGCACCCGTGCCGGGAGCCAAAAAGCTACACTGAGCCGGCTGGCGCACGAACCAGGCGCGCCGGGGAAGGCATTCAAGCTCACCGAAGCCGAATTGCTCACGGCTATCGAGCCGACCGTGACCGCAACGGAATCGCTCCGGCTGTCCGCCACAATCGGGTCGATTCAGCTCTCATGGTCGGACACACCGGACGAGATCGCAAGGCAGATTCTCGACGACTATTTCGACTCTGCGACGTGCAACCTTCAAGAACGGAGTCTGCGGCTGCCTGCGGCGGTCGCGCGGGAGGGAGGGCAATAGTGCCTGTGCTCGCGGACTGCATCGCCGTGAGCGGTCGCTTCGCCCGCTCCGCGAACCTCGAACGTGATGCGGGCCATGCCGAACCTCTGGCG
Source organism: Vicinamibacterales bacterium (assembly GCA_965214845.1). Taxonomy (GTDB): domain Bacteria; phylum Acidobacteriota; class Vicinamibacteria; order Vicinamibacterales; family UBA8438; genus JAAXGX01. The sequence continues at coordinate 6,524,090 of CBDCCO010000007.1, read as the reverse complement.
GGATACGTCGTCACCGCCCGTGCGCTCGACGTCCTGGAGCGGATCGCCGGGTCCGCCGCGGAGAGGCCGTCAGGTGGCGCATGGTCGCTGACCGGACCCTACGGATCGGGCAAATCGTCGCTGGCACTGCTGCTCGATGCCGCATTCAGCCCGCCGGGGGAAACGCGCGACAATGCTTGGCAACTCATCGACGATGCGTCGCCCGCGGCGGGTAAATTGGTCCGGAAAGCACACGAGCGGCACGGAACCGGAGAGACCGGTTTCTATCGCGCCTTGGTGACAGCCAATCGTGAACCAATCACACGTACCGTACTCCGGGCACTTCACGCCGCCGTTCAGCGAACCCACGGCAGGATTCCGCCCGCGAGCAGGTTCCGGGCGGCCGGAACGTTGAGGAACGCCCTTGCCGACGCCGCAGCACGAGACCCGCGCCGAACCGGGCCCTCGCCCCCGGCCCTGGTCGACGTTGCCCGTTGTCTGGCGGCCGAGGCGCCGCTACTCCTGATCATCGACGAGTTCGGCAAGAATCTCGAAGCGATCACGAAACGCAGTGACGCCGACCCCTATCTGCTCCAGCAGCTTGCCGAAGCGGGGCAGGGCTCTGGACTTCCGATCTTCATGCTCACCTTGCAGCACCTGTCCCTTGAAGACCATCTTTCCGTTTCCGAGAGCCCACGGCGCCGTGAATGGATCAAGGTGAGCGGCCGATTCGAAGACATCGCCTACGTCGAGTCCGCCGTAGCCACCCGGACCCTGATCGGCGAGACGTTCCGAGTCGAAAATCAGACGCTCCGGAGTCGGATCGCCCTGTGGGCCAAACCCCGCGCCGAGGCGATGCGGGCACTCGGCGCGTCCGATCTCGCGGACCCGGATACCGTAGCATCCTGTTACCCGCTGCATCCGCTTGTCGCGACGGTTCTGCCGGAACTCTGCAGCCGGTACGGGCAACACGAACGCACGCTGCTTTCGTTCCTGACCGGGGCGGATCGGGCAAGCGCGGCATCCTTCCTTGTCAACACCGAGTTGCCGACCGACGGCGCACTCCCCTCGCTTGGCCTGGATGCCGCGTACGACTACTTCGTGAGCTCCGACGGACTTCCGACCCTATCCAACGGCCGGTCGAGCCGATGGACCGAGGTCACCACCCGACTCCGTGACGTTCACGGTCTCTCACCGGAACAGTCCCGCTTGGCCAAGACCATTGCGTTGCTCAATCTGGTGTCGACGACGGGAACGATCCGGGCGTCATCGCGGGTACTCACCCTTGCAGAGACCAACGTGAACGCGCTGGCCGCGCTGGAGAAAGCCGGCATCGTCACCTATCGCGATTTCGCCGACGAGTATCGAATCTGGCAGGGCACGGACATCGACATCCGTCGTCTGCTCGACGGCGCGCGTCAGCGAACGCAACGGCGGTCACTCGTCGAGATCCTGTCGGACGTGCATCGACCCGCGCCGGTCGTGGCGGCGCGGCACAGCGCGGAACACGACGTACTCCGGGTCTTCGCCAGACGCTATGCCGACGGTGGGGAAAACGTGGAGCCGCTCGACCCGTTCTCGCCGTACGACGGTGACGTGCTGCTCGTGGTCGGCGCATACCGTTCGACCCCGACAGCGACGCAATCGACACCTGCCACGAAACCGATCGTGGTCGCGATCCCGGACGACGTACGATCGCTCGACCGGGCAGCCAGGGAGCTGGCGGCCATCAAGACGGTCTTGCAGGAACCGGCTGTCGAGGCCGATTGGGTGGCCCGGCGCGAACTCGGCGAACGTTTGGCGGAGACGAAGGCAGTGCTGGAAAACGCCGTCAACGCGGCGTTCAGTGCCGGTACATGCCGCTGGACTCTGCTCGATAGCTCCGGCGGTCGGGAACTTCGCGCCGGTCGGGGAAGTGCAGCACTCTCGGAAGCGGCCGACAACCGGTACCCATCCACGCCGACAGTTCGAAACGAGATGCTCAATCGCACCGACCTCACTTCCCAGGGCGCCAAGGCCCGGCGTCTCCTGCTCGAAGCCATGATCGAGCATGGCTCCAAACCGGATCTCGGCTTCGGCGGCTACGGTCCGGAAGTGGCCATGTATCGCGCCTTCTTGCAGCGAACCGGACTTCACGGATGCGACGACCGTGACGGTGCCATGACCTTTCGGCGACCGTCCGACTCGTCCCTGCTACCCGCCTGGAATGCCGTCGCCAGCGAGTTCGGGCGCGCCAAGACCCGCCGCGTCAATTTGACCGACCTGCACGCCGCCCTGCTCTCTCCGCCGGTCGGGATGAAGGCCGGGGTGGTGCCGGTATTCGTGACCGCCGCGCTGCTTGCGTTCAACGACGAGGTCGCCATCTACGAACACGGCACTTTTCAGCCCCTCCTCACTCCCGAGCTCTCGGAACGCATGGTCCGAAATCCCGGCCACTTCGAGATCAAGCACTTCGCAAACACGAAGGGCGCCCGCCGGCAAGTCGTCGAAGCGCTTGCCGCCCGCCTGGGCGTACGATCCGGTTCGCGCCGGCACCGGGTGTCAAACGTCCTTTCCATCGTGCGTCATCTGGTCTCTCATGTCCGACATCTCGACAAGTACACTCTGGAAACCCGCCATCTCGGCCCCTCGACGTTGAGGGCGAGAGACGCTCTCCTCGGTGCCGTCGAGCCGGACGAGCTGCTCTTTCGCAGCCTTCCCGCCGCTTTGGAGTTGCGTCCGGTCCCAGCGCACATCATTAGCTACGGGAAAGCCGACACCTACGCGAACCATGTCGGCGCAGCGTTGGACGATCTCAACGGATGTTACGACCGGCTCCTCGACACGCTCTTCAAGCTGCTCATCGAGGCAAGTGGGGAAGACAGTCGCGAGATGATCACGAAACGCGCCGCAGCCATCGAGAGCGACGTACTCAATCCCGACGCGCGCGCAGTCGTCCTCACGCTCGCCAACGACGGCGTCGATACCGACACGGACTGGATCCAGGCGGTAGCCACCGTCGTGCTTCGAAAGGCGCCGCCCGAGTGGTCCGACGACGACCTCGCGCGCTTTCGACGAGAGCTTCCCCAACAGATGGCTGCCTTTCGGCGCCTTGCCGACTTCCATGCCACGCGTCCGGTCAACGGAACGGATCCATCAAGGCGTCTTCAGGTGGCTTTTACGCGCCAGGACGGCAGCGAGCACGTCCGCCTACTTGAGCTGGACGACCGCCAACGTCGGCAAGCCGACGAAGTGTTCGACCGGACGCTCAGGGAGTTGGAGCCGCTCGTAGGATCGACGCAACGGGCACACGCCGCTCTGCTGGCCCTCATCGGCGAACGGCTCCTGGCCGAGCCCCCAACGGCCACGCGCCGGACGTTCCCCGATCGCAAGGAAGAAGGCGTAACGAATGGCTGATGTCACGCGCCACATCTGCGGCATCTCCGGCGGCAAGGACTCCAGTGCGCTCGCCGTTTATCTCCGGAACAAGGTGCCCGCGCTGGAGTACTTCTTCTGCGACACCGGCGCCGAACTGCCGGAGACCTACGAATACCTGACCCGGCTCGAAGTGCTCCTCCGGAAGCCCATCTCGCGCCTCAATGCCCGTCGCGGCTTCGACCACTGGTTCGAGGTCTTCCGCGGAACGCTGCCGTCGCCGCAGATGCGCTGGTGCACGAAGAACTTGAAGATCAAGCCGATCGAGGCCTGGATCGGCAACACACCCGCAATCTCCTACGTCGCGATCCGCTCCGATGAGTCGAACCGCAAGGGGTACATTTCCACCAAGCCCAACATCCAGTCCGTGTTTCCATTCATCGAGGATGGAGTCGACCGCGACGGCGTGATGCGGATTCTCAGCGACGCCGGGATTGGTCTGCCGGCCTACTACGATTGGAGAACACGGTCCGGCTGCTACTTCTGCTTCTACCAGCGCAAGGCCGAATGGATCGGCCTTGCTGAACGGCATCCGGAACTGTTCGACCGCGCCGTGGCAATCGAACGCAAAGTCCTGCGCGACGCCGGCGTCGATGGCGACGCCGACTTCGGTGGCCGGGCTATGCGCGGTCGCCAGTACACCTGGTCCGCAGGAGAAACCCTCCCTGCGCTCCTCGCCCGCCGTGAGGAGATCCTGCAGCGTCACGCGGCCGCCATGTCTCGCGCCGGTAAGACGCGTGCGAACGTCCCACTCATCGAAGTACTCGCCGAGGCACTCGACGAGGATGACGACACGTCGCCGTGTACCGTGTGCGCACAGTAGCGGGGCGACGAAGGAAAGGTCGAGACAACTGGCAACAGTCCTACGAGTGATCAATGAACCAGCACCCGAACAAGTCAATGTTATCACCAACGGACCTTATCGCACCACAGGACGAATACAAGAAACACGTCTGGTCCATTTGCCTATGGCCAAAACAATGGAGCACGTGCCGTCTCACTCTACAATGGAACAATGTCGCACTCGACGATGAATGCAGATCGGACGTTCCCAACACCAAAGGAATCTACTCGTTGGTGGTTGAACCCGAAATCGCGGGCAACTTGAGTTGCTCGTATCTCATGTACGTCGGCAGGGCGACGAATCTCCGCAAGCGTTTCGGCGACTACTTGACCAGGGAACGAACGAACCGCCCCAAGCTCGCCCGCCTTCTCGAGATGTACACCGGCCATATCGTCTTCTACTACTCGACGGCCGACAACCAGGACCTCAAGACGACCGAAGAGCAATTGATCAACGCCTTCGTTCCTCCCTGCAATTCCCGGTTCACGGGCGTCGTACAACGTGCACAAGGAGCGTTTTCATGACTACCAGTTCCCAACCGATCCTCTTGCCGGCCCTTCGGGCGACCATGGGCGACTGGATATACTATGTTTCGGCCATGAGCATGGAGAGCATTGCGTCTCGCGTAAGTGTTGTCGACGACATTCACTCGAGCAGATCGCTTAAGGAATGGTTGCAGAGGGGTCTAACCAGCAACGCCATGAAGATCACGGAATACCTAGTCACTCAGCAGCAGAGGTTATTCAACGCCATTGTGATTGGAACGTATGGCGGCGACCCCGAATGGCACGACATATCCGTGACAGGACGAGGGATTTCGGAAGCGCTGGACGATGTAGAGGGACGAATGGGCCTTCTCGAGCTTCGAGGGGACGAAAAACTGTTTGCCATTGACGGTCAACATCGCGTCGCGGGCATAAAGGAAGCCATCCGCAGAGCACCAGGACTCAGAGAGGAAATGGTCTGCGCGATCTTCGTCAAAGGAGTCATCGCAAACGAGAGAGCGTCCGATCCCGAAGGTTACCAGCGCACGAGGCGCCTTTTCTCGACTTTGAACCGCTACGCAAAGCCTGTGCGCAAGCGTGACATAATTGCACTTGACGAAGATGACGTGATTGCAATCGTTACGCGAAGATTATTGGAAGAGCACCCACTTCTCGTGGATAAAGTAGAAATGGGAACAGCGAACTCCATCAGGGCCGCGGATGACGTACATTTGACGACTCTCGTGACTTTGTATGACGTCATGGATGTCGTGCTTCGTGACCGCCAGCGCGGTTGGAATGATTACAAGCGTTGGAGGCCACAGGAGGCGGATGTCGAACGGTTCTACCGGACAGCGGAAGAATACTGGAATTCACTGTGCCGCGTGTTCGTTTCCCTCAGGGAGTTCCGCAACAGCAGACCTGAAGACAAGGTTGCAGCAAAATATCGAAGCCAGAACGGTGGAAACCTGTTGTTTCGGCCCGTTGGGATGATGTTGATTGGGCGTGTCGTGGTTGATCTGTGCTCGAGCAGGCGTACGGGTTTTGACGAAGCGATAGATGTCGTTGGCCGCACGCCAACCAATGTCGCGGAGTTTCCATGGGCTGGCCTGCTCTGGGACACTACCAACAGGCGCATGCTGACAACAAAGGAGAACCAGAAGGTTGCTCGGCAATTGCTGTTTCACGCGCTTGGGGGCGACCTGTCGCGGCCACCGTTCAGGACAACGGAGGAAAGAACGAGAAAGGAGCTGGCGGGAATACTGAATGAAGAACCCACGGACGTCACGCTTCCTCGTTACATGGAACGCACGGTCACCGAGCGGAACCCAACTACCTCACACGACAACCGCGTCTAGTTTGGATGGAATCCATGATGCTCGGTGCTCCGGGTTTGACTGTCGGTCGGTTCTTGGGCTTACTTTCGGACTCGGATGCTCGACAGTTCTTGGATCCGCGTGTCCGGTCGATCCTGGACGCGATCTTTGGCGGGACCATCGCCGGTGACGATCTGCGGCGGGTGGCTCAGACGACTGTCAGCTTTGACGTCCTGCTCGGCACGCAGGAGGGACGTAAGCGCGTCTTGAGCCTGATGTCGAGGCAGAAGCGGGCGGAGTTGGAGGGGCGCGTCGGTCGGAGCGTTCAGCCCGACCGCACTGGCGACTGGACCGAAACGGAGGTGCAGGCACTCCGTGATTTTTTCGGTCTCGCGGAGGAGCGGTTCGTTCCACCTGCGACACCGTCAACCGCAGTGATTGCCCCCGAGTACGGTTTGTTTGATCATCAGAGATCGGCCGTTCAAAGGCTGGAGCCGCTACTGCTGGGAGATGAACGCCGAGCTGTTCTTCATCTGCCGACCGGCGTCGGGAAGACCCGAACGGCAATGCACGTGGTGGCGGACTCGCTACGCCGGCACGACCCGTCGGTCGTGGTCTGGCTTGCATCGGGAAGGGAACTGCTCGAACAGGCAGCGCTCGCCTTCGCGCAAGCATGGCTCCATCTGGGTACGAGACGGTTGCCGGTTGGAACCATGTGGGCGGGTCGCATGCCGGACCTCGACGGCTTCGCAGACGGGTTTCTGGCCGTCGGGTTGGCAAAGGGGTGGGCGGTGCTTTCGCGAACCGACCCGGGCTGGGCGGCCCGGCTTGCGCCACGCGTGCGGCTTGTCGTGTTCGACGAAGCCCACCAGAGCATCGCTCGGACGTACCGGCGGATTACCGAGGAGCTTACGCTGGATTTCCGCTGCGCATTGTTGGGACTGACGGCTACGCCCGGCCGGACGTGGGCGGACATCGACAAGGATGGCGAGCTCGCCGCGTTCTTCGCGGGCAACAAGGTTGCGCTCGAAGTGCCGAGCGAGAACCCCATCGAATATCTGATCGACAATGGCTTTCTTGCCCGTCCTCGTTTCCGCACGCTTCTGGCCGAGCCGGGGCTCGACATGAACGAGCGCGAGCTGGCCCGCATTTCCGTCGCGCTGGATATTCCGGGTGAGATCGTGGCGGGGCTGTCGATGAGCGAGCAGTACGTCACCGCCGTGCTTCGGGCAATCCATGAACTGCTCGCCACTGGACATCGGCGCGTGCTCGTTTTCGCCGCTACGGTACCGCACGCGCGAGTCCTGACCGCGGTCCTCGTCGCTCGCAACGTCCGGAGCGAAGTTGTGACGGGTTCGACCCCGGTACGCGTTCGGGAACGCGCCATCCGAACGTTCATGTCGGATGACGAAGCGCCGATGGTTCTTGTCAACTTCGGCGTCTTGACCACCGGCTTCGATGCGCCGAAGGCGACTGCCGCGGTCATCGCGCGCCCGACGAAATCACTGGTGCTGTACAGCCAGATGGTCGGCCGCGCGATCCGCGGACCGAAGGCGGGCGGCACGGAAACCTGCGAAGTCGTGACCGTCGTCGATCCGCGCCTGCCGGGATTCGGCGACGTGGCGGCGGCTTTTCTCAACTGGGAGGACGCATGGCAGTGAACGAGCCTGAAGTCCAGCCGAGCTTTTCGATCGTCGATCCCAGGATGACGGTCGAAGCGATGCGCGACAGCGGCTACAAGTCCACCACGCATGCGCTGGCCGAGCTCATCGACAACGCGATCGAGAGCGGGGCGACGGCAATCGAGATATTCGGCGTGAGTCGACGGGACGACTCCACCGGGAGGTTCACCCTCAAGGAGCTCGCCGTCCTCGACAACGGCGAAGGCATGGACGGCTTCACGCTTCGGGGAAGCCTCCGCTATGGTCACGGAACTCGCCGGCAACGACGCGGCATCGGCCGTTTCGGCCTCGGCCTTCCCAACTCGTCGATGTCGCAGGCAAGGCGTGTCGATGTCTGGTCGTGGCAAGCGGGCGTCACCAACGCCCTTCACACCTCGTTGTCCATAGACGAGGTGGAGGCTGGCGCAAGCGAGATTCCCCCACCCGAATTGTGTTCCATTCCGCAGGTGTACCTGGATGCGGCCCGTCACGGATTCGAGGACACCGGCACGCTCGTAGTGTGGACCGACCTCGATCGCGTCGAATGGAAACAAGCGTCGACGACGTTCAAGCACACGGAGACGCTGCTTGGACGGATATACCGCCGCTTTCTTGCGAAGTCGTCCGAGCGACTCGATGCCGGCGATCCGAGAACAGATGAAATCGGACCGCGGCGCAACATCACGTGCATTCCCATTTTCGACGACGGCGGAGCGACTGAAGTCCAAACGGACAGGGTCGTAACGGTGAGACCGAACGATCCCCTCTACCTGATGAGCGGAACGTCCTGCCCGGAGGACTTCGGCCCCGGTCCCATGTTCACGGAACTGGAGGGCAGTCCCTTTAGCGTTCCCGTGCGGTACCGCGGCCGGGAATACGGGGTGCGGATCCGGGCGAGCTACGCGCGCCCCCACGTGCGCGATTCGCTCGCTCCCGGCGCCGCTTGGCCCGAACAGTATCGCGGCCGCGATGCCGGTCATGCTCCGTGGGGCAAACACGCGGATCAGAACATGGGCGTTTCATTGATGCGGGCGCACCGCGAAATCCAGCTCGATGACTCCTGGGTCAGCGGTGACGATCCCCGAGAGCGCTGGTGGACGGTGGAGGTCGACTTCCCCACGGCGCTCGACGAAGTGTTCGGCGTCACCAACAACAAGCAGGGCACGATGACGTTTCAGCGGCTCGCCCAGTATGACTGGCAGCGCGAAGCGCTTCCCGAAGAACAGTCATCCGGGGATGTCCGTCGTCGGATGGAGGAGGACGGCGATCACCGAACGCACCTTCTGGATCTTCGCAAACAGATCGCCAATGCGATCAAGGCCATGCGATCCCGTGTCCGGGAGGCGCGTCTGCGTCGCGGCCAACGCCACACGCTAGACGAGGACCAGAAAGCTGACGCCAAGGCGACGGCGGCCGTCAAGCGACGAATGAGCGAGGGGTACGAGGGAGAATCGGAACGGGTCGGCCAGTCCGGCACGGAGGCCGAACACACGGAGGCCCACGTCGAATCCCTCGTGGGCAAGCATCGTCTCGACCAGACCGATGCCCTGCAGCGAATAGACGAGACCATCAGAGCCGGGAGCCGGGTGCGCTGGATCCAGTCCGCACAATCGAGCGCTGCGTTCTTCGACGTGGAATCGTTGCCCAACGTGATTCAGGTCGCTCTCAACACCAGCCATCCGGTTTATTCGCACCTCTACGACGTCATGCACCCCGACGTCGAGGACATGACGGAAGAGGAAGTCCGGGAACGCCTGCGGAAGGCCGCAGCGGCATTCCGGGTGCTCGTTTATTCATGGGCGCGTTACGAGGAGGAACAGAACGAAAGGGATCGGCGCCGCGTCAGAGACGCACGGGTCGAATGGGGAAAATGCGCAGAGGAATTCTTCGACGAAGACGACGGTTCCGTCGCACCCACGGACCTTGTGTAAAGGGCCATGGTGAGCAACGAGGACACCCAGGGGCACCGTATTCGCGTGCTTTTCGAAAGCGCCGCCGACAGGGTCGCCGTCATCGCGCCGTTCATCAAGGTCGATGCTTTGCGATCCTTGCTGGATGTTGTTCCCCCGACGGTACCGCTTCGGTGTGTGACCCGCTGGCTTCCGCGGGAAGTCGCCGCGGGCGTGTCGGATCCCGAGATCTTCGACCTGCTCGAGGCGCGCGGTCATTTCCGTCTCTCCCTCGTTGACCGCCTGCACGCCAAAATCTACATCGCCGGCGAACGATGCCTCGCGGGATCGTCCAACGTGACCCTTGCCGGGCTCGGCGGAGGAAATGAGGAGGAGAACATCGAGGTTCTCGTGGAAACGACCACCGATGATCCTGCCGTGGTCGCTACGCTCGATGCCATCTCCAAAGTCGAGCGGCCAGCGACACGAGCGCTGGCCGAGGCGGCTCGCCGCCTCGCCGACTCCCTGGTGACCTCAACGGCAGCGGCCCCAGATCCCAATGCGCCCTGGTTTCCGAAGAGTCGCCGTCCAGAACGGGCGTACCGGATGTACTTCCACCCACCGAACGAATACCTTGGCGTTGCCGACCAGGTACTGCTGGCCGACCTAGCTCACGCCAACCTTCAGCCGGGCGGGGCGGAGAACGAGTTTCGAGTCGCGATCCGGACGTTGCTCGCGGCCATACCGATCGCTGCACCGATCCTCGAAGCCTCGGGGGACGTCACGGTGACGCGCGCAGATGTCCAGGAGTATCTCGAGACGCTCGCTGGAGAATTCTCCACCCGTGACCTGTGGATGGCGTTCGTAAACTGGATGGCCTACTTCTTCGCCGACTGCGTCATGAAACAGGAGATAGCGGAGATCGCTCTCCGGCGCGCACAGGTTCTCGATCCTTGAGGTGGTCCCTCTTTTTTGGACCAGATTAGTAGAGGCTTGGCATCCGGGGGGCTACAGCCATCGTAGTCCCCGCCAACTCACCAAGCCACCAAGCGCTTGATCCGTACGGCTTGCGTGTCACGACCGCGCGTGATCCGGCGGACCAGCGCCTCCCGCACATTCCGCGGCGTCTGCGGGTCGTCGTGGGATCCCCAGGATGCGCGCCCGCTCTCGGTTGTTGCCGCGACGTGTGAGAATGGCTCGGAGCGAATCCGCGGGGCTCTTTGGGGGGCCGTGCTACGCCGCGGGATCGATGCCGATCACGGGAGAGAGGGCAAGAGCGAGATCCTGGTCACGGTCGACGGCGCGTCGATGAACTGGCGGTCGGCGCTCTCGGTGTAGAACCACTACCTACGGCGGCTCGATCTCGGCCGAGCGGTCGCTGGGGATCGAGTTGACCGACGCGATGTGGCCGCAGAGTTGGCGGCCTACGGGCGCCCACGAGTCCGTTGGATCCCGCGCTGCGCGCGGGCTCCACACCGCCCACAGGGAACGATGTCGATGTACAGGCCATAACGTGAACCCGCAAGCGTTAACCTGTCCACGAGATCGGGGCAACCGACCACGGGGAGGAGGCGCTGCTGCGCCCTGGGGGCAATGTGTCCGGTCCGCGACACGGCCGCGCGCAATGGCGGTCGCCTCGGCTGGCCGTCCGGGTGGCCGCCGACAGTGCACGACCGGCGGCGCCCACGGTGTGGCGCCGCGCACCGACCAGGGGGCGACCAGGCTGAGCCGCCACCCGTCCGTCGGCACGACAGGGGCGGGCGCCGCCGGGGGTTCGAAGGGGGCGCGCAGCGCCCCCTCGCCAGCCCCAATGTACGCACATTGGGTCGGCTGGCTCCTCACCACCAAGTTGTGAGTTCGCCACCCGGCGGCACCAGACCCGCGCAGGCATGAAACAGGGCGAGTTTCGTTAGGAGCCAGCCTTCGTTTCCTTTGATCGTACCGCCCTCGCTCTTGCTCTTCACCGCCCGGATCGCCTTCGTCGCTCTCCGGGACGTTCTCGTGTTCGCCGATCTCGATGTCCTCCCCGTTCGGTCCGTACTGTACTCGATGTCCGGCCGTGATCTCCTCGGCGCCTGACTCGTTGGCGGGCGGTGTTTCGACCGGGAAGCAGGATCGGGTTCAGCGGGGTCAGGGTGCTGCGGTTCCGGCGAGTTCGGCGAGTTCGTGCTCCGCTGGTTCCACGGTCGGGGGACGCTGCGGGTGTGTGCCGGCGAGGTAGGCTTCCCAGTCGTCCATCAGAGTCCGCCGCCGCTCGAACAGGTCCGAACGTGCATAGGCCGCCTCGACCTGGTTCTGCACGACATGGGCCAACGCCGCCTCGATGACCTCGCGCGGGTGGTCGGTCTTCTCGGCCGCCCAGTCGCGGAAGCTGGAGCGGAAGCCATGTGGCACGGCGGCGATCGCGTGCTCCTTGAAGACGGTGTAGAGCGGCGTGTGAGACAGCGGCTTGCCGCGCGCGCCGGGGAACACGAGCGGGCTGTCACCGCCGAGAGTCCGCGCCGCGCCGAGGACCTCCAGCGCCCGCCCGCAGAGCGGCACTACTACACAATCCGGCGCCGTCCAGGCTCGTGCGTATTTGTCCGTAAAGTGCTGACTAATAGATGTTTACTGGTAGGCTTGCCCGGCTGGGTGGGGTCAGGGCATCGCGGGAAATCCGCTGGCATCCCGTGTATGATTGTGGAATGGATAGTGTGACATCAGATGCGCCCCAGCCCCGGCGAACCAAGCCGATGGGCCGACACCCGCACAACCGACTCGCCGCCGCTTTCGTCCGCTCCGCGCCCGTCGGACGGCACGGAGACGGGAACGGACTCTACCTCTATGTCCAGCGTACCGGGACCCGAAGCTGGATCCAGCGCCTCGTCATCCGGGGCCGGAAACGCGAACTCGGACTCGGCAGCGTCCAGCTCGTCTCGCTCGCCGAGGCCCGCGAGCTGGCCCTCACCAACCGGAAGGTGGCCAGGTCCGGCGGCGACCCTCTGGCCGACAAGCGCCGCACCCAGGGCATGCCGACCTTCGCCGAGGCCGCCGCGACGGTGGTCGAACAGAAGCAGTCCGGCTGGCGCAGCCCCAGGCAGGCGGCCGACTGGTTCCAGACTCTGGAGCGCTACGTCTTCCCGCGCATCGGCAGCCGGCCCGTCTCCGAGGTCGACAGCGCCGACGTGCTGGCGATCCTCACACCGATCTGGCACGTGAAGATGCGGACCGCCCGGACCGTGCGCCAGCGCATCAGCGCGGTGCTGGAGTGGAGCATCGCGATGGAGCACCGGACCGACAACCCGTGTGCCCGCGTTGGGCCGGTGCTCGGCAAGCAACGCAAGGTCGTACGCCACATGCGGGCGCTGCCTCATCGCGACGTGGCGGCGGCGGTCAAGACGGTGCGGGCGTCGAGGGCGAGGCAGCCGGTCAAGCTCGCGTTCGAGTTCCTGGTCGTGACCGCGGCCCGTTCGGGCGAGGTCCGGCTGGCGACGTGGGAAGAGATGGACGTGGCGGGCCGCGTTTGGACCGTTCCGGCCGAACGCATGAAGATGAACCGTGAGCACCGGGTTCCGCTCAGCCCGCGGGCCGTGGAGGTCCTCGACGCAGCGCGATCGCTGGGCGACGGCAATCCGCTCGTGTTCCCGAACCGCTTGGGCAACCCGGTCAAGGGCACCTTCCTGTCGGAGCTGCTCAGGAACCTGGATATCGCGGCCGTCCCACACGGCTTCCGGTCGTCGTTCCGGGACTGGGCCGCCGAGGAGACCGACCACCCGCGCGAGGTCGTCGAGGCGGCGCTGGCGCACGCGGTCCGCAACCCGGTCGAGGCGGCCTATGCGAGGTCGGACCTGTTCGAGCGGCGGCGGCTGCTCATGGATGAGTGGGCCGCCTACCTCGATGGCGAGCACGGGTCGGACCATGAGGCTCGTCACTGACGACGACTGTCGAGCACTCAATTCGCCGCTCCAGCGTGTGATTCCGACAATGACCCTCTGTCACAGCCCGAATCACGTCGCGCCGGCCGGGCCGCCGGACCGGAACGCCCCGCGTTTACTGAACCGATCGCCTACCACGGCAGACGCGGGCGGCCCGGTATTGTGCCGCCCGTAGTGCCGGGAGCGACCCGCCGAAAACCTGCGGTTTCGCGACGCAATGGGCGTTCCTGCGTCACGCCCATCGTGCGGGTCGCTCCCGGCGGAAATTGTCCCTTGGCGGGAAGGCTTGGCCCGAACGGAGCACGGCCGCGCCGTCGCATTGCGCGATGCCGACGACGTGCTCAGGTCGTCGGCGGCGGGCCGAACGACGGGCGGGAGCGGCCGCCCGGCGTGACCGATGGGAAGGGGGTCGACCAGAGCTGACTGCCGCGTTCGGCGGCACGGCTTGGATTGCGGCGCCGCCGTCCGTGCCGACTGGCGGCTGGAGGCGCGTCGGCGCGGGCGACCGGTTCGAGCCGCGCTGTCTCCTGATGACTCGGCGACGTACGTCGTCGGGCAGGGCGGACGGGCCGGACGGGCCGGACCAGGAGCGCCCGTCACTCAAGGTCTCGGCTGGACCCGAGGCCGGCCGGACTCCGGCCGGCCGTACCGGCCAGGATGCCGGAGCGCCGGACCTGCGTCACCCTGTACCGTTCTGGATGACCTCGCGCGCGAATGATCGCGTGAAGGTCGGGCAGACCGCCAGGAGCGACCATGTGTCACCCAGTGCATCGAGCACCTCCTGCGGACTTGTGCCCTGGCGGTCGGCCATCGATGGATGCCCCGTGGGAAGTTCGCGCCGAAGAGCGCCAGTACAGGGACCGGCAGGCATCGATGGCGTGCCCGTTCGGATCCGGACAGAAGGGAGGTTCGACTTGGAGTTGGCATGGTTCGTCGGGGTCGACTGGGGTTCGCAGACGCATCAGGGTGTGTTCTCGACGGCGATGGCAAAGTGATCGCGGAGCGGTCCTTCCGGCACGGCGGGGCTGGCTTGACGGCGATGGCGAAGTGGTTGCTGTCGTTCGCGTTGACGGCGGAGGAAGTCGGCGTGGCGATCGAGACGCCGCGCGGGCCGGTCGTCGAGAGCCTGATGGAGCACGACATCGCCGTGTATTCGATTAATCCGAAGCAGCTCGACCGCTTCCGGGACCGCATGTCGCCAGCGGGCGCGAAGGACGACCGGCGGGACGCGCGGGTGCTGGCCTCGGCGCTGCGTACCGACCGGGACTGCCTGCGACGGCTGGAGCCGGCGGACCCGGCGATCGTCGAGTTGCGCGAGTGGTCGCGCGTGGGCGAGGAGCTGACGCGGGAACGCGTGCGCCTGGCGAGTCGGATGCGGCAGCAGCTCTGGCGCTACTACCCGCAGTTCCTCGCCGCGGTGGGTGATGACGTCGCGGCGCCGTGGGCGCTCGACCTGTGGCGTCACCTGCCGACGCCGCGCGCGGGCCAGCGGGCTCGCGGGGTGACGTTGACGAAGGTGTTGAAGCAGCATCGTATCAAGCGGATCGACGCCGCGACGCTGCGTGAGCGGCTGCGGGAACCGGCCGTCAAGCTGGCGCCCGGCACGGTCGAGGCCGCCACCACGCATGTGCGGCTGCTCGTTGAACGCCTCGCCCTGCTCAACCGCCAGCTTCATCACGCGGACCAGCAGCTCGACCGACTGGTGCAGAAGCTCGCCGAGGCTGCTCCGGTGGATGGCCCCGACACATCCGCGGAGGACGACCCGGAGTCGTCGCCCGAGGTGCCTGACGCGGCGGTCCTGCGGTCGCTTCCCGGCGTCGGCACCCGGGTGCTGGCCACGCTGCTTGCCGAGGGCAGCGACGCGGTGCGGCGGCGCGACTACCACGCGCTTCGCTGCCTGTGCGGGGTGGCTCCGGTCACCAAGCGCTCGGGCAAGAGCTTGCTGGTGCAGCGTCGCTTGGCGGCGCACGCCCGACTCCGTGACGCTGTCTTCCATTGGTCTCGCGTCGCCGTGCAGCTCGATCCGGTCAGCCACGGCAAGTACCGGGCGTTGCGCGCCCGCGGTCACAGTCACGGCCGCGCCCTCCGCTCGGTTGCTGATCGCCTGCTGAACGTCGCTTGCGCAATGCTCCGTGACGGCACCTGTTTCGACCGGGCCCGCGCCGGGGGCACGGCTGCCTGAACCGGATCCCCGCGACAACGGAGCGGCGCTCACGCGTTGCGCTCCTTCGTGTTGAACGAGGGCCAGCCTTCCGGCTGGCCCGCAAGAGCTTCCTGCACGGTCGGCTGCGGCAGTCACCCTGAAAGGGCCGGAGCGGAGCGGAGGACGGCGAAGCCGTTGACGGCCGCGGGTGACCGTGCGCGCGGTAGACGCGCTCCGAGCGAAGCGAGGGCCTCATCAAAGAGAACACCGAAACGCTTGCAAAACGGTGGGAAGTCCGCAGGGCCGGAGCGGAGCGGAGGACGGCGAAGCCGTTGACGCGGGCCGGCGTGGAGGCTACGTGCGGCGTTGGCGCCGAGCCGGCGACGGCGAGATCGCGAGGCGGTCGCCCGCGGGCGACGGCGGCCTGGGACGCCCGGGCGGCGGGGGTTCGAAGGGGGCGCGCAGCGCCCCCTCGCCAGCCCCAATGTACGCACATTGGGTCGGCTGGCTCATCAACACCAACGGCCCTGGATCCTGTTCCGGGCCGCTCGTTCGTGTTGCTGATCTGGTACCCGTTCGCCCCTCTGTTCACGACCGAGACCGCCGTCCCTGGCCGCCCGGTCTGCTCCGTATCCCGGCGCTCTCGTTCGGTGTTCCTTCGCGCTCGATCTCCATGTGCCTGACCGTCCATGCTCGCGTTCGTCGGCTGGTTCGTGTTCGGGGCGGGGTGTGGGGGGTTGTGGTCGACCCGGGGCCAAAGGTGGTGTCGGTCGAGTCCCTCGTGCTGTGCCGCCGGTGTGACACTGGTGGCGGTTCTCGGCGGTGGGATCCTGATCGCCGTGCCCCATGAGCGTATCCGGCTCAGATCATGGGGAGGACTTCCGCGTGTCCGTGTGGGATTCTCGCTGCTGGCCGACCGTCTGCTGTGGTGGCTGGGTGGCCGTGCCGGCGTCTGGTGCAGAGTGAAGTCAGGCATCGTCGGACAAGTGCCGATGTGGAGCGCGCGCAGAGCCGGTGTCAAGACCGCGAGCCCCGCGCAGCGGGGGCGGAGCGTCAGCGGAGCGTCTTGACATCGGCGAGCACGCGCGGATGATGTTCTGGCCGACGATGCCTCCGTGCTACCGCGCCGCGTCTTGCGCGGCGTGAACGCGGTCACCGGAGACGAGGACCACGCCGGCCGCCGACGTGTCCGTGGAGATATCCACATAAGTTGTTTACATGCAGTGTTTTACAGGACAGTTTCTCGTGGGTTCCCCTCGTTGCATCCCCCGTTCTGAAGCGGATTTCAGAGAACGTCGGCCACCGGTCGAGAACCGATCCGGACTGGACGTGCCCGGCCGGCGTCGACGGCTCTTGCCGCTGGCCCGCGTGACGAGTTCTGCGCCGGGCGGCCGGAACGTCTGCGACTTCACGACTGGCGATTCCGTTGGTGCACACCGACGAATCCGACGATGACGCGGTCGTTCGCCTCGTCCCGCGCGAAAGCGATGCGAATGGTGTGGCGCGGGTCGCGGCTGCTTCCCTTGCCGACATGGCTTGACAGTTCCCAGGTGGTGCCGTCGACGCGGGTTCGGTACCAGTCCCGGAACCTTCCCATGGTCGTCTCGGACTGGTTCGGCTTGTAGAACCAGCCGGGGCAGGCTTCCGCGATGAGGTCCGGCGGCGCCTCGCCGTACGCGGTGGCAAGCCAGGCCAGAACATCGAAAACTTCACCCGGACTCTCGAACGGCGTGTCCTGGTCGGACTTGGAATTGAGCTTGACCAACAGACGGTCCGGGAACGTCTCCTGAGCCAGGACGATGGCCTCGCGGACGCTGTCCACCGCGATCGTGCCGTGGTCCGCCGGTGCCCGAGACCGCCGCTTCTCGTCCACATAGGCTCGTCTCCAGTGCTCTTCCGTCCTGCGGCTCCGCGACAACTCATCCTTGAGCCTGTCGACTTCCTGGTCACGCTGCGCCTTCTCCGATTGGAGACCGCGATTCTCTTCCCGAAGGCGGTCGCTCTCGTCGCGGAGCGATGCCATTTCGTGTTGAACCTGCTCGTGCTCGGCCTTGAGGGAATCGAACGCCGCCTGCTGGTCTTCGTCGGCCGTGCCGGCCGGGTCGGCGGCTGGCTGGTCGCCTTCGGCGTCCGCCTCCGGCGCGGGTTCTCCGCCGGGCCGGGTTGAGCCGTGAGTTCTTCCCACTCCGCCACGAGGCCGAGAATGTCGTCTTCGCGCAGGCGGCGGGCCTCGGACCGCTGGAGTTCCTCGTCCCGTGACGCCGCCTGCGGGCGAACCGGCTGGTACGCTTCCAGCGCGTCTCGCAGCGCTACCGCCAACGCATGCGCCGAGTCGGCCAGCCGAGGCCGCTCCCTGACGGCGTTCGCCCAAGGATCCGGATCCACGTCGAGATAGCGCAGGTCTTCATCGAACCGCGTCCGAATGTCGTCGCAGATGTGCGCGATCGCGTCGGTGCGCCAGCGGAACAGTTCGCGGCGCTTCGCCCGGCGAACGTCCCGCACCCACTTCGTGAAGGCGTCAACTTCCGCCCACTCGGGGGCGTCCGGCGGCAGGAGAAACAGCTCGTCGATCCAGCCGCTGAAGTACGGCGACTCCAACGGCGGAGGCGCGGGGAACCGCCGCGAGACCAGACACAGCATGAGTCCTGCGTCGTCGGCGTCGAGGGCGCCGCCGTCCGCCGTCAGGGCGTGGCGTTCGCGCAGCCACTCGTCAGTCGTCCAGGAGGACTCGAAGCGCGCGTCAGGCGGTTCTGGTGCGGGTATGCCCCGGTCGGCGAGGTGTGCGGCGGCGGCGTTGCGCAGCGCTTCGTGCGAGTCCATCCAGGTGTTGAGCACGGCGCGGGCCAGTGGATGGTCGCCCCGTTCGATGGCGTCCAGGATCGGCCGCAGAAGTCTCTGGTGGGGCGCCCGGCTCGCGTCGCGGAATCCGTCCAGGTGGAGATGGCGGACACGGGCGTTCAGTTGCTTGCGGACACCCGTGGCTGCGGCGCGATGCTGCAGGGCGCGTGTCACGACGTTCCGGCTGAACTCTACGCTCAGCAACCGGAAGATCTCGTCCGATGATCGGGATTCGCGGTCGGGCGTGGCGTCGGCTGTCACGATGTTCACTCCTTGCCTCCGCAGAGCGCGGCAACTCCGCATCAGAGCACAGCGGGCATCTCGACCGCAACGGCCAGCGGTTGCGCGGCACGGCATCTGACGGCTGCGGTTGCGGCTACGGTCACCGTCGACGAGGACTGCACTCCGTCGGCGCGGGGGTCGTCCGCATAGGCGCTAACTTGTTCACGTCACCTGCTCCGGCGGCTGCTCGGTCCAACCGAAGTACGCGGAGAGCTGCGACTGCCGGCGCCGTGGCGGCTCGGCCAGCGCGCCGGAGATCGATCGCCAGTCGTTGAGCATGCAAGCCAGCGAGAGCGGCGGTTCGATGGCGCGCGTGACCTGGTTGAACACGAACTTGAAGTCACGCCACGCGCTGCGGGGGCGCCGGGGCCGGTACGTCGTAGCCCCAGGGGGAAATCGTGCGGGCGTGGTGGAGCAGCTTCTCCACCAGCAGTGCCACGAACAGTTTCCCGTAGAGCCACGCCTTGGCGCTGTCGTCGTCGTACTTCGGCAGGTGCCCCAACTGCGCCAGCGACTTGAAGCGCTTGAACACCAATTCGACCTGCCAGCGCAGGCGATACCACTCGAGCACGTCGGCGGCCGAGAAGGGCGGCTCGGGGAAGGTCGTGAAAACGATCACGTACTCGGCAAAGCGCAGAGTGGCCGGTTGTACCTGGGTCCGCTTGCGGGCGGCGTCCCGGCGGATTTTCTGCTGCGCCAAGCGGATCGCCTCCGCCGACTTGCGGAGCACGCAGACCCGGCCCGCAATCTCGCCCGGCGGGCCGCCGTCGTCACCCGCGGCCGCGACCGTCGTCGCCCAAGCGCGCGCTGCCCCCGGACGCGTGACCGACGAGACCGCGGCCAGCAGGTCGAACGGCCGCCCGGCTGCCGTGTGCAGCGGCAACGACCCCGTATTGACGCGCACAATCAGCCGCCCGCCCGCCTCGACCACGTGGCGGATCCCCCGCGCGGTCGAATACCCGCGGTCGGCCAGCACATGGTCGCCGGCGCGGATCGGGAACTGCGCCAACGATTCTCCCGTGCCCGGCCCCTCGACCCCCGTCAACTTGAAGAAGTCGCACGTCAGCGACGGCAGGCCCACGCTGTAGTGCAGCCGCCACAACGACCCGCTCGGTCCCGGTTCCTTCACCGTCGTCGCATCCACACCGCCCGGACCTGGAACGCGCCGCCGGGGATGACCGCCAGACCCTGCTCCTCGAACAGGCGCACACACAGCGCGTGCAGCCAACCCTTGGATTTCTTCAACCGCTTCAACAGCGCCACGTCGGACAGATCCGCCAGACGCGCTTGGCGGGCGCGAACCACCGTTTCCCGCAACGAGTGTCCACAGCCGAGGTGCAGCAGGAGGGTCCGCAACAGGTTGTCGACCGTCTTGTCCTTCCGCAGCCCCTTCAACGCCCCCGTATCCTGCGCCAACTCCCGCCAGTCACCGGGCAGGAACGACCGCAGCACATCCCAGTCCTCGTCCACCGGGCCGGCCTCCATGTCATGCATGCGCATGTCAGGATACGCCGGCCTCGCTCGGAACACAAGTTAGCGCCTATGGGGGTCGTCCGGGGGGTCGTCCGGGGGTCGTCCGAGCGCCGTGGTAAAGTGGCTCGTGCTTGATACCCACGCGCCCGCTGGCTGGCCGACTCCGGCGCGGCATTGCCGGTATCGTACTGCGGTTGGTTGAGGGACCATTTTGATGCGCACTTTGCTTTCCAAGGCCGGAGCATGCGGGCGTGCAGCGATCGTCCGTTTCGGCGCCGTGTTGTGCGTTGTCGGAGTCTCCTGTACGCAGCAGGGGCCGCCGATCGTAGATGATGAGGGAGTCGACCAGCCGAATGTAGTAAACGAGGGGAGCACTCAAGCGACTTCGGGAGAAACTCCACCCCAACCGACGGGGACCGCGACGAGCAGTGCACGGCGGTCGCTGACGGCCGCTTTCGAGAACGTGCCGGCGGGGCACGACGGCGAGCGCGCCTTCCGTTTCCGGGTCGCCTTCAGCGAGGACATCGCCATCAGCTACAAGACGTTGCGCGACGAGTCCTTCACGGTAGACGAAGGCGAGGTCACGGAGGCGCGGCGCATCGACGGCCGCGACGACCTGTGGGAGGTCTCGGTCGAGCCGGTTTCTCGCGAGGCGGTGACGGTCACGCTCCCGGGCGGCCGGCCCTGCGGCATGAGCGGGGCCGTGTGCACCGGCGGGAACGACCCGGCACCGCTCAGCAACAACCAGTCGGCGACGGTTCAGTATATGGATGGGGTGCTGACCCTTTCAAGCCATTTCTATGTTCTGGGAGTAGAGACTGTGGAGTTCGAGCGGTTCGCTGCCCTGAACACGGGCGGTGCCATTGAATCCCTGGGCGACGACTTGCTGCTCGCTACGCCGAGCGGCAGGCTTGCGCTGATTACGTCGAACGGAGCCGTGGAGTATCTTGACGGACAGGTTCCGATGAATCGCAGCGCGCTGGATACGCTCGATCTCGATCCGGTAGTCAAGGGTCACTTTCGAGTCGCGGACATTCTGCTAAAAGAAAACTCGGCTGGGGTGGTTGAGCTGTTTGTCACCCACCACTATTTCGCCGGGGGGGGGGGGGGGGGGGGGGGACTGTGACTATCGGTTCAGGTTGTCATCCACGACACTTGATACTGGGAAAAGACTGTCGCCCTGGAAAACGATCTTCGACGCGGAGCCATGCCTGACCATCCCTACCCTTGTCTCTGGAAACCAGGCGGGCGGAAAGCTGCTGCAGGCGGGCGGAAAGATGCTGACGGATGGCCCCGATCACTTGCTGGTCATAATTGGAGATCATGGCGAGGACGGGTTCGGAGGGGATCATGTCCCGATTCTGCCTCAAGATCCCAACTCGCACTTTGGGAAGCTTGTTCGTATCGAAATCGAAACTGGCGCAGCGAGAGTACTGACTCTGGGCCATCGTTCTCCGCAAGGACTTGCTCGAGACACAGACGGCAATTTATGGGCAACGGAGCATGGAATGCAAGGCGGCGACGAACTCAACCTGCTTCGTCCGGCTAGTGTGCGTCAATGGTTTGTGAAACGTTTCGTCCCCCACTTTTTTCAGCGGCAGGACACTACTCGCAACTACGGCTGGCCTCATGTCAGCTACGGTCTCGAGTATAATAGCGGAGCAGTGAATGACAGTGGCGAAATAGGCCGGCACGACGGCTTCGAGGGCGAAATAGGCCAGCACGACGGCTTCGCACAGCCTGCTTTCGCTTGGGTGCCATCGATAGGGATTTCTGGCATGGTTGTGAACGACGCGCGTAAGTTCCCATTGTGGAGAGACGATCTTCTGATCGCTTCGCTACGTGGTCGTTCGGTCTTCCGGGTTCGCCGTTCCGGCGATCTCATACGGTATGTCGAGAAGATTGAAATCAGTCCCAAGACACGAGGTGGGAGGATACGGGATATAACACATATGACTGACGGCCGTCTGGCTTTGTTAGTCGACAGACGCAGAATTGTTTTCTTAAGCCCGTTCACCGGGCTGCGAATGCCCAGGTAATAGAGCTTCTGTCGCTGCGCACGCAGGCAGACCTCGATATCCCGCAAACTCTCCCGATACGTAAGTTGGGCGAACGCCATGCACAGAAACTGGCTGTGGCACGGGAAGGACTTGACGTAGCGGTTGCCGCCATATCGGCTCACGGCGCGACGGAAGGTGTGCATCGGCAGGTGATCCATCACCTGCGCGAAGACCAGCTTGCCTGAGTACATGCCCCATCTCCTCGGAAACGGGTACGAGCATCGTCTCAGAGCGGGGGCGAGTTCAAGTCGATGACAGCTTCGAATCGCTGTATCTCTTTTACATTCTGTAGTTTACGGGTGGCCGTCCGGACTTTCTTGGGACACTAGTGGTCCGGTGGCGATGTCGAGGGCGGCAAACAGCGTCGTCGTGCCGTGCGCGTGCTCCTGTGCGTGGCGGCGTCGGGTGCCTCCTGCAGCGCGCGGTTGATCACGCTCGCCACCTTGTCGTCGTCATACGTCCGGGGCCGACCGGGTCGGAGCTCGTCGTGCAGACCCTCGATGCCGGCGGCGCGGAAGCGCCGTCGCCACTTGCCGACGGTCTGCGGTGTGACGCCGAAGCGCCGGGCGACGGCCGAGTTGCTCATGCCGTCGGCGCTGGCGAGAATCATGCGGGCCCGCTGGACGAGGGCGTGAGGCAGAGTGGCCGACCGGGCAATCCCGTTGAGTTGATCCCGCTGCTCGTCGGTGAGCGTGAGTGGTGCCAGTGGGCGTCCGCGTGGCATTGGCAGTCTCCCTTGCTTGAAGACCGCCCATTGCAATGGCCATTTGAGGGCCAGGGCGCTAGTGTCGCGTCTCCGAAATGCGTAACGTAATTCGCTCGGCGCAGTGGCAGCAAACTTTGCGCGCTTTTCGCCGGATGAAGCCGAAGAATTGTGCATCGAACTTCGGGGACTCGACACTAGCCGCGCGTCCGCGCGGGTGCGCACAGGACGTTGTCGATGAGCCGAGTGGCGCCCACCCACAGGGCGCCCGCGATGCGCACCGGGCCGGCGACCGTCCGCACGGGTTGCATCTCTTCCGGATCGACGAGTTCCAGGTACTCGAGGTGGATCCGCGGATCGGAGGGGATGCAGGCGGCGGCCCGCTCGCGGACGACGGCGGCATCGGTCTCGCCGGCGGCAATCTGCCGCCGTCCGCTGCCCAGCGCCCCGGTACAACGGCCCCCGCCACCTGGCGCTCGTCGGGGCTCAGGTGCGCGTTCCGCGAGCTCACCGCCAAGCCGTCGGTTTCCCGCACCACCGGCACCTCGACGATGTCGACCGGCACGTTCAGGTCGCCCACGAGACGGCGGATCACCGCCAGTTGCTGCGCGTCCTTCTCGCCGAAGTAGGCGCGAGCCGGCTGGACGATCTGCAGCAGCTTGAGCACGACGGTCGCCACCCCGTTGAAGTGGCCGGGTCTGTGGCGCCCGCAGAGGTGATCCGCGAGCCGGGCGACCTCGACAGTGCATGTGGGCGGCACCGGATACATCTCGCCCACGCTCGGGGCGAACACCAGGTTGACGGCGCGTGCGCGGCAGGCATCAAGGTCGGCCTGCAGCGTGCGCGGGTAGTGCCGCAGATCGTCCTGCCGATCGAACTGGAGGGGATTGACGAAGATGCTGACGACGATGCAACTACACTCGCGGCGCGCACGGTCGATCAGGGCGAAGTGACCGGCGTGCAGCGCCCCCATGGTCGGCACCAAGCCGATGGCTGCGCCCGCTGCACGCGCCGGTCGCAGCCGCGCGCGCAGCGCCGCGACGGTGTCGGACAGATCAGGCGACATCGCGCGCGGTCAGCTGGCGGGCGGCGCGGCGCCGGGAAAGCGTCCCTGTCGCACATCCGCAGCGAATGCCCGCGCCGCCGTCCGGATGGCGTCCCCCAGCTCGGCATAGCGCTTGACGAAGGGAGGCACCCGCTCCAGCAGACCGAGCATGTCGGAGGTGACCAGCACCTGGCCGTTGCAATCGGGTCCGGCGCCGATGCCGATCGTCGGAATCGCGAGCCGCTGGGTGATGGTGCGGCCGAGGGCTGCCGGAATCGACTCGAGCACGAGGGAGAAAGCGCCGGCCTCCTGCAGGGCCAGCGCGTCGGCAGCGATCTCGTCCGCCTCCCGCGCCTCCGAGCCGCGCCGCGCGTAGCCGCCCAGTTGGTGCACCGCCTGGGGGCGCACGCCGAGGTGCCCCATGACCGGAATGCCGATCTCCACGAGGCGCCGCACCACCTCGGCGATCGGCCGGCCGCCCTCCACCTTCACCGCCGCGGCGCCGCCCTCCTGCAGCAGCCGGCCGGCGTTGCGGATGGCATCGAACAGTTCCACCTGATAGCTCAGGAAGGGCATGTCGGCGACCAGCAGCGCCCGCTCGACGCCCCGGCTCACCGCGCTCGCGTGGTGCACCATGGCGTCGAGCGTCACCGGCAGGGTGCTGTCGTGGCCCAACGCGACCATGCCCAGGGAGTCGCCGACCAGGACGACATCGACGCCGGCGCCGTCGAGCAGGCGCGCCGTCGGGGTGTCGTAGGCGGTCAGCATGACGATCTTCTCGCCTGCCAGCTTCTTTCGTCGCAGCTCGGTGATTCGCACCCTTGCGGGCGCCATGATGACCCTCCCGTCTCAGGCCTCGCCTGGGGAACCCGGTCCAGCAGCGCATCGTGGCCGACGAGCGGGAACGGACCAACGTGCTGGTCCTCGCAGGGCCCGGCTCGGGCAAGACACGCGTGCTGGTGCACCGCATCGCCTGGCTGATCCGCGTCAGACGGGAGAACGCCCGGGGCATCCTCGCGCTCGCCTACAACCGTCACGCGGCCGTCGATATCCGTCGGCGGCTGACGGAGATGATCGGCGACGACGCGCGCGGCGTGACGGTGCTCACCTGCCACGCGCTTGCCATGCGCCTGGCGGGCGCGAGCTTCACCGGCCGTTCGGAGCGCCCGGACGACGGGACGTTCAGGGACGTGATGCGCCGTGCCGTCGCGCTGCTCCGCGGCGAGGAGCTGTCGCCGGAGGAGGCGGACGAGCGCCGCGAGCGCCTGCTCGCGGGCTTCCGGTGGATTCTCGTCGACGAGTACCAGGATGTCGGTCCGGAGCAGTACGAGCTGATATCGGCGCTGGCCGGCCGGACGCTGGAAGACGACGCGGGCAAGCTCACCCTGTTCGCGGTCGGCGACGACGACCAGAACATCTATGCCTTCAACGGCGCCTCGGTGGAGTTCATTCGGCGCTTCGAGGCCGACTACGGGCCGAAGCCCACCTACCTGACCGCCAACTACCGTTCCACGGCCCATATCGTGGCGGCGGCCAATGCGGTGATCGAGCCGGCGCGGAACCGCATGAAGGCGGGGCATCCCATCCGTGTGGACCGCGCGCGCGAGACGGACCCGCCGGGCGGAGAGTGGGCGGCGCTGGACCCGGTGTCGCGCGGGCGGGTGCAGATTCTGCCGGCCGGAGGCGACCCGGTCGGCCAGGCGCGGGCCGTCATGGCGGAGCTGCTGCGTCTCTCCGAGCTGGCGCCGGCATGGGACTGGTCGCGGTGCGCGGTCATCGCGCGCGAGTGGGAGTATCTGGTTCCGGTGCGGGCGTTCTGCGAGGCGCATGACCTCCCGGTACAGATGGCGAACGAGGACATCCCGAATTTCTGGCGCCTGCGGGCAACTCGGGCGTTCGTCGAATGGCTGCGCGGGCGTGAGACGCGAATTGTCGACGGCGCGTCCCTACGCGGGTGGGCCGACGCGGGGCCCTCGGATCCCTGGCACGATCTGCTGCGGCAGGCGGTGGAGGAACATACGCTGGAAACCGGCGGCGGAGAAACACCGGTGGACCACTTCGTCGAGTGGCTGGCCGAGTGGGGCCGGGACATACGCCGCCGCCAGCGGGGACTGCTGCTGCTCACCCCCATCGCGCCAAGGGGCTGGAGTTCGATCATGTGGCGGTCCTGGGCGGCGGCTGGGACCGCGTGGGCCGCGACGAGGACCCCGACGCGCCGCGCCGGCTGTACTACGTGGCGATGACGCGGGCACGGCAGACGCTGACGCTGGCGAGGCTCGACGGCTCCCGGCGCTTCCTTGCCGAACTGGCTGACCATCCCGCCACGATCCGCCGCGAGGCTGCCGAGCTTCCCCCGTGCCCGGAGGCGGTGGAGTATCGCCATGTCCGGCCCACCCTTCAGGATGTCGATCTGGGGTTCGCGGGACGCCGTCGTGCCAGCGATCCCGTACACGGCGCTATCACCGCGCTGTTGATCGGTGATCCCCTGGACGTGCGCGTCGGGAAGGACGGGCGTTGGACGCTGCTGGACCGGGCCGGCCGAACCGTGGGACGCCTCGCTGGGTCGTTCAGGCCGCCGTCCGCGTCACGGTGCAGGTCGGCGGCAACGTTCGCGGTTGTGAGCTGGAGCCGGGAGGCGTCGGACCCGAAATACCGCGACGCCATGGGATGCGATGCCTGGGAGGTGGTCGTGCCCGAACTCGTGTTCGAGCGATGTCGACGGTCACCGAGATTTGCGTCAGAGTGAACGCGAGTCGGTTCAGACGCCCGTCCCATTGCCGTGTTCGTCAGAAGATGATGATGGCTGTGGTCGGCGTCCACAGCCTCCGGGCTGGCGTGGCGAGCGGCGGTTCGTTGGGATAGCGTAGGCAGCGGACGCAGACGTGGGCCGGCAAGTCGGCATGCGCGGCGGCGGAATCTCGCCCCGCCGTCGGCGGCGGCCGGCCGAGCGGCGACACCCTTCCGGGACGGACAATTCAGAGGGGAGCGACCCGGCCCGGCAGGTGTGACGGAGGAACACCTGCCGGGTCCGAAGACCGCAGGGATTCGGCAGGGTCGCTCCCCTACTTCTCCCCCGTACCTTTCTCTGTACGTGGGGGGTGGTACGTTGTGCTGTAATCTATTGATATGAAAGGACTGATCGGTCCTGGGGGTGTAAGTTCAAGTGTGACTGGGGGTGTAAGTTCAGCCGCTAGTTCTCCTTACACCCTTACTGCGGCATCATCGGTGTAAGTTCGCCTCGGTCTCTATTGTGATCAGGCGACAGGTTGGATCACACTTTCGCCCTCGTCGCCCGTTCCTCGTCGTGCTTCCGTACTCCTCGCCTCCTGGTCCTGTGCGCCGACCTCGTACGCCGGTCCTGGTTCCCTGTCGAGCCAGTTTGGTTCGCTGCCATCTTTGCGCGCCGTGTTCCGCCCGTTATCGTACCATGCCGTTTACCTTCCTGGCGCGTCTGTTCCCCTGTGCCCCGGCCGCTGCTGACGGACCGGGTTGCTGTACGGGGTGGCGGTGGGGGGCGGCGCGGCCCGGATCGTGGTCGATGCCGGTCCCGTTGACAACGGGACGGACGCCAGCGTCCGTCACAACCAGCCTCGTCCGCGACGGTGGCCGGCGTGTCACCGGAACGGCCGTAGCGCAAGCGAAGGACCGCGGCAGCGGTTGACACGCCGGACGCCGTCGTGGCACCCGGCGCTCCGCCCCGCACGGTCATCAGCGCGGCGTCGAGTCCTCCGGCCGGCGCTCGCCGGCAAGGTAGGCCGCCCAATCGTCCATCAGCCGCCGCCGCCGCTCGAACAGATCCGACCTCGCGTAGGCCGCCTCGACCTTGTTCTGGACCACGTGCGCCAGCGCCGCCTCGATGACCTCGCGCGGGTGATCGGTCTCCTCGGCCGCCCAGTCCCGGAACGACGAGCGGAAGCCATGTGTCACGGCGGCGACGTTGCAGTTCTTGAGAAGCCGGGTCGGCGTTGTGTCGTCCAGCGGTCTGCCGGTCCGGCCCGGGAACACGAGCGGGCTGCTCCCGCCGCCGAGCGTCCGCGCCGCGTGCAGGATCTCGACGGCCCGGCCGCACAGCGGGACGCGGTGCTCGCGCAGCGTCTTCATGCGCGTCGCCGGGATGGTCCATACGTGGGCCTGTGTGTCCATCTCGGACCACAGCGCCCCGCGCACCTCGCCGGAGCGCGCGGCCGTCAACACGAGGAACTCGACCGCCAGCTTGACCGCCGGCCGCGCCCGCGACGCCCGCACAGCCGCGACCGCCGCCGCTACCTCACGATGGGGCAACGCGCGCATGTGCTCGACGACGACCTGCTGAACGCCGAGCACGGGTTCGAGCCGGTCGCAGGGATTGTCGGTCCTCATCTGCATGGCGATGGCCCATTCCATCACCGCGCTGATGCGCTGGCGCACGCGCCGCGCCGTCGTCGCCTTCACGTGCCAGATCGGCGTGAGCACCTCCAGCACGTCGGCGCTGGTCACCTCCGAGACGGGCATCGTGCCGATGCGCGGGAAGGCGTAGGTCTCGAGGCTCGCCTTCCAGTGCCAGGCGTGGCCAGCGTTGCGCCATCCGGCCCGCTTGTCAGTCCAGACCCGCTCGGCGGCCTCGGCGAAGGTGGGCATGCCCTTGGCGCGGCGCTTGTCGGCGAGCGGATCGCCGCCCTCGCGTGCGAGCTTGCGGTTGGCGAACGCCTTCTCGCGGGCCTCGGCGAGCGAGACGAGCGGGAAGCCGCCGAGTCCGAGTTCGCGTCGTCGGCTGCGGATGGCGATGCGCTGGATCCAGCTGCGGCTGCCGGTGGGCTGGACATCGAGGTACAAGCCCTGGCCGTCACAGTATCGTCCGGCCTGGGCGACGTTTCGGACGAAGGCGGTGGAGAGGGCCTTGTCGGGATGTCGGCCCTTGGGCTTGTGCTTTCGGGGTCGTGTGGGTAGCGTCATACCTGCCTATATTCCCCTCATTATTCAGCGGAAGTGGCAGGATTCTAGCGGACGGCGCGGATCCCGTCAAGATCCGGAGACAGCGAATAAACGTCTATTATTCAGCTCTTTGTGGAGTATATCGGACGCCTCTGCACGCCACAGGAGAGCCGACACCTAGAGACGACGTGTCAAGCCGCGCTCCGCACGTCTCCTCCACTTCGTTCCGGCTCTGCGAGTGACACGCCGGCCGCCACCGCGGTCCTTGCATTTGCGGCCGAACGCAGGCGTCCGGCCCTTGAACGGACCGGCCCCAACCACGAGCCAGCACCGCCGGCCCGCCCCGCGACCGGTTCGCCAGGATGCTCCGGCACGGTACACTACGGGACGAAGCGAGGCGCGGACGGATGGCGGCGGGCGGAATGGGCTCACCACGGATCCGGAACCGGCAGATCCGGGACGAGCACGACGAGCGATTGACGATGGTGCGATGGCGGGACACGGACAGGATCGGGCAGATCGAGAGGCGGAAGGCGCGGAACCGGCGGTGTGATCCAGTGTGCCGTCCGATCACACCGGGACCGGGGCTGAACTTACATGATTGGGGTCACGACAGGGTGTAAGCGGGACGACGTGACCAAATTACACGCCCAGTCACACCTCCAGTCACACCCCCCGTCACAGCTTTTCTGCTCTAAACCGTTGATTCCATTGGCAAAACCGGAAACGTACGTGCCATCAACGGGGTCAGGTAAAGGGTCAGGGGAGAAGAGGGGAGCGACCCTGCCGAATCCCTGCGGTCTTCGGACCCGGCAGGTGTTCCTCCGTCACACCTGCCGGGTCGGGTCGCTCCCCTCTGAAATCTTCCTTGGCAGGAAGGCTCCGCCCCCACAACCGGCCAGTCGCTCAGCCCCGCGGTTGACACTCGTCGCCGGCGGCGGCGATCATGGGCTATGCTTGACGGTTCGGCAGACCCGCCGGAGCGACGACCATGATGTCGACGATTGAGCAACGAATTACCGAGATCCAGCACTGGTTGGCCAAGGGTGAAGCTGAGCGCCCGGAGCGAGCGCTTGAGGAGCTAATTCGTCAGATGGGCAGCGCCGATCTCTCCGAATGGCGCCGCGAAATCCAGGACTCGATTCAGCAGTTTCGACCGAAGCGGCGCAGGAACCTGTCCAGAATCCTCGAGTCGAAGGCTGGCGGCGGCGACTCCGCGCGGGTACCTGACAGTGACGCACCGTCGACCAAGCCGACCCAGCAAGCTCCGGCCCGTGCCTCCGCCTCCGCGCCTGATCCGGAGTTCGCGGCGGATTTCCGGAGGGCACTCGATGCACTCCGCCAACGGCACATTTTCCAGTGGTCCACGTTCTATCGGGATTGTCTCTCAGAGTACTTCGGCCGGTTTCTCGATGAAGTGCGTCGCGTGCCGGCCCACGACAGCGGCCGTTCACTGACGGAACCGCTCGTCGACCACACTCTCGATGCGTTTTCTCAGGGCTACGGATTCACTCGTGGCAAACACGACCACAAGGAAGCAGTCCGGAAGTCGCTGAACGGCCTTTCGCGATTCCTGGCGCTGCCGCTAGATTTCTACTCTATTCGATCGTCCGCCTCGTCCGATCACGGCACAGTCTCGGCGCTCCGACTACTGGTTTCGGCTTCGGTAAGCGGGATCCTTGAAGGGTACTCGTCAGCATCATTCGGACAGCAAACAGGAAGCGCCGTTCTCCCCAGGTTCGAGCGTTCATGGTTGCACTACATGGCGTTCCTGACCCCCCGCCACGCAGAGGGCGTCATCGATCGCTTGGAGGCCGGACCGCTCGCTGACGGACTGAGAACGTCCGTCCTGCCCCTGCTGGACGCCTTGCAGCAGTTCCACGACCAACCGGACGACGAATTTAGTCCCCTGCCGGTCGCTGGACAGTACATGTGGCAACAACGGCGTCTGGACATCACCGTCCGGCCTCCCCGCAACGCCGCCTCGCAGCGCCTCATCGAAGTCAATGCGTTCCTGGACGACGGTTTCGTCTCGACGGCAGACCTCGACGACGCTGCCCGGCGACAGGTTACGTTAGTCATTGCACCGTTGAAGCCGGATGTGCGAAAGGTGGCGTCGGAACGGATGGGACTGGCCGAGATCGTCGTGCCGGCAGGCGAGGCGCGGGAGGAAACGGCCAACCAGGCGTTCAGGGTGTGGAACGCGGCCGTCCGCGAGTTGCGCAGCACGTGGAGCAGCACGGCACCGCTCGTCTTCAACTTCGCGCGTGAGTTCCCACTGCACGATCAGAATCGCAACCGCGCGACGGTTTTTCACGTAGCCCGCACGAGCGTGCGCGACCTGCTCCGGACGTTCGAGCGGCGGAACGGCGTGCGGCTATCCCGCATTATTCCTGAGGTTGTCGAATCGGTCACGATCGGGGCGTGATCGTCGGGCGAATGAAGTCGTCGGACATTGCGTGTGGCAGGTGGCAGCGTGGTGAAGCGGTCGTGGCGGGGTGACGGCGCGCACGAGGCACCACGCGCCGACAGCTTCGGCGACAGGGCGCTGGCGAGCAGTGCGGGGTTTGAGGTTGGCGGCGCGGAGGCGCGCTATCCGGCGCGCGCCCCGAGCGCGAGGGCGAGGTGCCGCCAGACGTCACGGTATGGGGTCGCTCGCGGCAGGTGCAGGACGATGCGGCGGACGGAGCGCACGACGTGGACGCTGACCTTGAGCAACCGGTCGCGCAGCCAGGTCACCTGGGTGCGGGCGCAGGCGGTTCGGGCGGCCCTCAGCCGCAGTTCCTGCATGAGCACGTAGGCGGCGGCCGTCAACAGGACCCGCAGCTGGTTTGCCCAGAACCTGGTGCAGCTCGTGCGGTCGATCTGCAAGCCGTCGAGCAGTTCCTTGATGCGGTTCTCGATGTCGCCGCGCCCGCAGTAGACCTTCTCGTAGATGAAGCGCGGCGTCTGGCGCAGATTGGTCACGACGAAGCGCGGGTTGTCCCGCGGCTGCCGGCCGGTGAGTTGCACAACTTCGGCCTTGATCACCACGCGGCGCTCACGAGCCCACGTGCCCGCGCGATAGCGGGTGTCGCGGTAGAAGTGCGCCGTCTTCTCGCGCAGCATGTTCTCGGTGCGGGCTGCCACCATGGCGGGCTCGGCAGCCCGCAACAGCACGGCGTTCTTGGCCATCGCCACGACGTAGTCGAGCCGCGGCTCGGCGTCGAGGAAGTCGAAGACCTCCGGCGTGGCGAAGCCGCCGTCGAGCCGGACGAGAAAGCGTGCCTTGGGAAACGCGGCCCGCAGCAGCGCGAGCAGCCGACACAAAACGCCCAGCGTGCCGTCGGCCGCCTGCGCCGTGCCGGGCCGCAGCACGGCCGCGCACAGATACTGCTCCGCCTCGCGGTCGAAGCTCACGAAGGCCAGCAGTGGCAGGTAGCACCAGCTGTCGTAGTAGCTGTTGAACATGGTCAGCTGCTGCGCACCATGCGTCGGGTCGTCGGTCGGGTCGAGGTCGATCGTGATGCGTCGCACCCGCCCACGCAGCCGGCGGCGATGCCGCTCGATGACCGACGCCGCCAACTCGCGTCCGAGCCGATAGAGCGCGACGCGGCCCGCGCCGTTCTCGAACCGCGAAACCGTCGGCTGCGACGCCAGCCGACCGCCGGCCACCGGGTCGCGCCCGAGCAGCAGCTTGTGAATCGGATCGTCGGCGAGCCGGTCCGAATCGTTGCCGTCCGGATGGCCGCAGGCGATCCCGAACACCCGCTGGCCCACCAGGTCCTCGAGCGTGTGCCGGACCTTCTCCGGCGCCCGGCGGTCAATCAGACACCGGCCGAATGCCTTGACCAACCCGTAGACGCGCTCGGCGGCCTTGAGCAGCACGGCGCCGCCATCCGAGCTCGACTGCTCGCGGTCGAACGTGGCCACGAGCGGCTTGTCGAACAGATCGGGAAACAGAACAGACTGTGCTATCGTGGGGTCCGTCACGCAAGAGCCTCCGTCGTGCCGAAAATGCCTGTGGTTAACAGCGTTTTAGCACACGGAGGCTCTTGTGTCTCTACCTGAGACAGACCCCTCACGAATTTTCCGGGCTATGGTGTAGCGTGCGGCGGAGCGGGAAGACTACGGCCTGCCTCGACCTAGACTCAACGAGCGGGGACTCGACCATCGTCAGTCAGACCTGTGGCGTTGCCCCTTCGCCCGACGATACAAGTTTCTTCCAGAGCGTGAGAGTGGCGGTGGAGAACGGCGGGATGATCTCCGGCACGTTCGTGCAGGACGCGGTCGCGGCGTGCGCGCCCCCCAGAGCCGACGAACACAAGCGACTGGTGCTGGTAATCGACGAGTACGACGCGCTCTTCGGCCTGCTTAGGACGGCCGTGGATGAGAAGGCGAGCATCCGGCACACGGTAGTGCAGCCGATCCTCAACCAACTGATGACTTTTTCGTACGACAACCTGCTGGTATTCCTTGGGCAGCCACCGGATGCGCACTTCATCCTCATGGATCAGAACCAACTCGCTCCCTACGTCCAGCAGGATCCGTTCCCGTTGTTTGAGCACGCGCCACAGACGACGACGGGCGAGTTCTCAGAGCTGGTGCGCAAGATACTGGCGGAACGGATCGAGTATAGCGCGCGGTTCCTAGCCCGGAAAATTCATGACGTCGTCGAATCGGTCGCTGGCCGAGCCCTGATCGTTGAGCGAGAGAGGTCTGCGGTCGCCGCACGTGGCAGGTGGCAGCGTGGTGGAGCGGCGTGGCGTGGTTACGGGGCGTACGAGGCGCCAGACGCGGACAGCTTCGCCGACAGGGCGCCCCAGGCGCCTGTGTGGATTCCGCGAGCTGAGGGGGAAGCTGCGACGGGGCGCTACCCGGCGCGCGCCCCGAGTGCGAGGGCGATTTGGCGCCACGCGTCGAGGTCGGGCGTTGCCCGCGGCAGGTGCACAACGAGGCGCCGGACGGAGCGGACGACGTTGGCGCCGAGCTTGAGCAATCGGTCGCGCAGCCAGGTCACTTGGGTGCGGGCGCAGGCGGTGCGGGCGGCTCTCAGCCGCAGTTCCTGCATGAGCACGTAGGCGGCGGCCGTCAACAGGACCCGCAGCTGGTTTGCCCAGAACTTGGTGCAGCTCGTGCGGTCGATCTGCAAGCCGTCGAGCAGTTCCTTGATGCGGTTCTCGATGTCGCCGCGCCCGCAGTAGACCTTCTCGTAGATGAAGCGCGGCGTCTGGCGCAGATTGGTCACGACGAAGCGCGGGTTGTCCCGCGGCTGCCGGCCGGTGAGCTGCACGACTTCGGCCTTGATCACCACGCGGCGCTCACGAGCCCACGTGCCCGCGCGATAGCGGGTGTCGAGGTAGAAGTGCACCGTCTTCTCACGCAGCATGTTCTCGGTGCGGGCCGCCACCATGACGGGCTCGGCAGCCCGCAGCAGGACGGCGTTCTTGGCCATCGCCACGACGTAGTCGAGCCGCGGCTCGGCATCGAGGAAGTCGAAGACCTCCGGGCAGGCGAAGCCCCCGTCGAGACGGACGAGAAAGCGTGCCTTGGGGAACGCGGACCGCAGCAGCGGGAGCAATCGACACAGCACGCTCAGCGTGCCGTCGGGCGCCTGGGCCTTGCCGGGTCGCAGCACCGCCGCGCACAGATACTGCTCGACCTCGCGGTCGAAGCTCACAAAGGCCAGCAATGGCAGGTAGCACCAGCTGTCGTAGTAGCTGTTGAACATGGTCAGCTGCTGCGCGCCATGCGTCGGGTCGTCGGTCGGGTCGAGGTCGATCGTGATGCGTCGCACCCGCCCGCGCAGCCGGCGACGATGCCGCTCGATGACCGACGTCGCCAGCTCGCGCCCCAGCCGATAGAGCGCGACGCGGCCCGCACCGTTCTCGAACCGCGAGACCGTCGGCTGCGACGCCAGCCGACCGCCCGCCACCGGGTCGCGCCCGAGCAGCAGCTTGTGGATCGGGTCGTCGGCGAGCCGGTCCGAATCGTTGCCGTCGGGATGACCGCAGGCGATGCCGAACACCCGCTGGCCGACCAGGTCCTCGAGCGTGTGCCGGACCTTCTCCGGTGCCCGGCGGTCGACCAGACACCGGCCGAACGCCTTGACCAGTCCGTAGACGCGCTCGGCGGCCTTGAGCAGCACGGCGCCGCCATCCGAGCTCGACTGCTCGCGGTCGAACGTGGCCACGAGCGGCTTGTCGAACAGATCGGGGAACAGAACAGACTGTGCTATCGTGGGGTCCGTCACGCAAGGGCCTCCGTTGTGGCTAAACGTTTGGTAGCACAACGTTTGTACCACACGGAAGGCCCTTGCGTCTCGTCGCCAACCCCACCTTCACGCATAATCCGGGCTAGATGCTCTGTTTGAGGAGACCGCGGGGCACCCGTACTTGACCGCGAACGTCCTCGGCGAATTTGTGGAGTGGCTGATCGAAACGCGGCGACCGCAACTTGGTTTGCGCGTGAAGGACACGGATTTCGCCGAGTTCGCGGACCAGAAGCTGAACACCGACCGAATTCTGCTGAGTCCGGACTATGATTTCTTCAGGCATGCCGCTGCGGAGGCGATGTCGGCACCGGGATACTGGGCCAACCCGTGGCTGTTCACCGCGTATTGGGTGTTGCGGGAGTTGTCGAACGACGAGTCCAGCGAGTTTCGCGTCGAACGGGCGGGTTTCCCAGAATTGATGCGTCGGATACCGGTTCCGCAGGGAGAGCCAGTGCCGGACTTCAACGAGACCCTGCGCTCGGCGTCGCAGGCCAACTTCCTCTCCTACGATGACGACTGGGTGCGCGTCAGGATTCCGACGCTCGGGCGCATCGCGGCGGCGGTCCGACCCAGAGTGACGTGACGGCCGGGTGGACGCGATGTTGGAACCGGGCACGATCATCGAGGAGATCGAGAGGTCGCGGCAGCAGGAGCCGCGACCGTTGAACGTGTTCTGGGTCTGGGTCTCCATGGGACGTGACGACATCGCGCGGGAGTTGAAGCGACGACGCGGAATGCTTGCTCTCGTTCCCCACGTGCTACGCAGGGGCGGCTTCGCCGATCCGAATTCCCTGATGAACGACGTCTCGGATGTTCTGGACCGCGCCGGGGAGGACATTCGGACGCTGAGCGAAGTCGCAAGGGAGCGGCTGGGAGTCGACCTGGTGATTGTCAGCCGCAAGGAGTTGAGCTTGGCTGACACGTCGTCGCCGCTCGTGTTGCCGGAGTGGTTCCCGGTCAAGCCCGGACAGACGGCGACCGTACGCATCGAGGATCTCACGTGGTCAGCTACGGTAGCACTCTCGGACGAGGCGTCTGGGCTCGACGATCTGCGGCGGATCCTCTACGAGGTCGACGGGGCGTTGCTGGCCCGTTTGCGTGCGGTCCGCGAGAGCGATCGGCGTCGGACTCAGAGCTTCTTCGACTTGGCTCTGGAGCGTACGGCGGGTGGCGGCATTGACGAGAAGTTCATCGACGACGAGTTGGAGCGGATCGCGGTGACGTTGGAGACGATCCAGAATCCAACCGGTTACCGGCCGAGCGCATCGAAGAATCCGACGGTAGTCGGTAGGCTGTGGTCGCACGCGAACAAGACGGCCCCTGACGGGCTTCTGAGGATGGCGAAGGCGCTCGCCAAAGCGCTAGACGCAGGAGACATCGGTACCAACGACTCGTTGGTCGCGGTCCTGAATCGACCAGCGAATCGGATCGACGATGCGGGTGTGCGCTGGTCGCTTGGTCTGATCGTCACCTTGCGGAGCGCCTGTCAATTGGCTACCGCCGCCGCCCACGCGGACGACTACCCGCGGTTTTCGGCCGTGTTGCTGAGATCGACGTCGGAGAACTTGCGGCGGTTTCTGGACAGCGCTACGGCGAAGTTGCGCCGAGCGCCAGTGCCGTAGCGATCCTGGGATCCGGGACCGCCGCTTGCGCGCCGGCCGATGCGCAAGCGGGCGGAACCCACACGAAGCGCAATCGGCGGGATCCTGGCGACGAGGGACAGGCCCACCCGTGGGTACCGGCAGTGGGATCCATCCACGGCCGTGGAGTCCACGGGTCCACGGGTCCACGGGTCCACGGGTCCACGGGTCCACGGGGTAACCGTTCGGCGGAGCCGGTATGGACACGCGGCTGGCCCAGCCAGACGCGCCGTCGGCGTCCGGAGGAATCCGTGCAGACTGACCAACTCGGCCTGCGGGGGGAGTGCGTTCTTCGCCGCACGGCGCGCTTCCTGGCTCTGCCCGCTTCAGCTCGTCCGCGCTCTTTCTCCGCTCCGCGGCTTCACGCGTCGACCGCCCAGTTGCCGGTCCGCCATACCGGCATGGCCGAACGCTCACGTCCACGGGTCCACGGGTCCACGGGTAACCGTTCGGTCAAGCCGGTATCCGGCGTTCGGTAGTCGGACAAGCATCGTCGAACAGCGAGCCGATCCGGTCCGGGCGCCCTCCGTGCGCAGGGGACATCGACCGGTGCTGGCCGTCGACAACGCCAGCGTCCGGTTGGCCCGGCCGCATGTCCATACCGGGTAGAGTCGAGGGGAGGCGCGTGACCGGTAGGGCTCGGTGGCTCATCCGGCGCTTTCGTGCCGGGCCGCAGTCCGAATCCCGTGGGCACGTTTCCTCCCCCCGCTCTCCGAACCCGGCGTGCCGATTTCCGGCACCGGGCTCTCCAGTGAAATCATGCGGCTCGCACACGGGCTTCCCGGTCGGAACCAGCGGGCGGGTCCCGCGAGCCGTGGCACCAGGCTCGCACCCGTGCGCTGGCCCGACCGGTGCGTCGTCAGGCCTGCTGACGCCCTGACGGCGGCGACCACACGGGTCGTCCCCTTCGCTTATGCATGTGATGACGTCTGGCAGTCCTGCTCATTCATCGGGGTGATAGGCCGTTGCGGCCACTCCCGGAGCCTGTTCCCTTTCGCCATCCCTTCCACCTGAAGCTCCTTTCCTCGGCCGGCATTACCCGGCGTCAACGGTCGTACGAGCTTCTCCGCCACCCTGGCCGGCCCGACCTTACCCTCACGGGTCGTCGGTTGGCGCGTGCCACGCCACCGGCAGGGCTTCCCGTGTTGCGTCCATCCCCCTCTTCCACGCGTGCCGTCGCCACTACCCCGGCGGAGGCGGTCGGTGCTCGCGTCGCTCGCTTCCCGACCGCTGGCAGCCTTCCCCGGATCATCGGCGGGTCGGCTTCCGCATCAGCGATTTCGGGGCCTGCTCGGCGTTCGCTCGCGCTACGGCCCGCGTGGTCGCTGACCACCCAACGTGGCCTTGTCGTCGGAGTGCTTCAGCCGATGTCGTTACCTCCATCGTCCGCTCCGACTGCTACCGGCTGGAGCGACAGTTGCCGGGCGGGATTCGCACCCGCTGAGGAATGGCGCCTTCGCACGGCGCACGACGACCGAACGCTTACGTCCACGGCGGGTGTGAGCGGTGCAGTGCAGTCCGGGTAACGTTGTGGGGTACAGGAAGGGGACCGCGAGACAGTGTGGCATGCTAAGTGTATATGTGAAAGCAGTTACGCGTATTCTGTGGCAGACCCTCGACATGCGGAACGACAACCCATGCGATCTTCGGTGCATTCCTACAAGTCATTTATATAGATATAGTTACCCCGTTACTGGCAGCCGCAATACCCTCGTTACACCCCTCTTCCTGAGTTGGAACCTACCGGGCTGCCGAAGCCGTCCACGGACCCCACGGACAGCTTCGCGCCAAGTCGTCCGGGACATCAGCCCGCCGAGGCCGCCGAAGTCGAGTCCGGCCAGTGGTTGATGGCCGGACGGATACGGACGGCCATAATCAGCCCGGAGCCGGCGCGAGCGGCGTGTCACCCTGCGGGCCGGAGCGGAGCGTAGGAGGCGCGCTAGCCCGGATTATGCGTGAAGGTGGGGTTGGCGACGAGACGCAAGGGCCTTCCGTGTGGTACAAACGTTGTGCTACCAAACGTTTAGCCACAACGGAGGCCCTTGCGTGACGGACCCCACGATAGCACAGTCTGTTCTGTTCCCCGATCTGTTCGACAAGCCGCTGGTCGCCACGTTCGACCGCGAGCAGTCGAGCTCGGATGGCGGCGCCGTGCTGCTCAAGGCCGCCGAGCGCGTCTACGGACTGGTCAAGGCGTTCGGCCGGTGTCTGGTCGACCGCCGGGCACCGGAGAAGGTCCGGCACACGCTCGAGGACCTGGTCGGCCAGCGGGTGTTCGGCATCGCCTGCGGTCATCCCGACGGCAACGATTCGGACCGGCTCGCCGACGACCCGATCCACAAGCTGCTGCTCGGGCGCGACCCGGTGGCGGGCGGTCGGCTGGCGTCGCAGCCGACGGTCTCGCGGTTCGAGAACGGTGCGGGCCGCGTCGCGCTCTATCGGCTGGGGCGCGAGCTGGCGACGTCGGTCATCGAGCGGCATCGCCGCCGGCTGCGCGGGCGGGTGCGACGCATCACGATCGACCTCGACCCGACCGACGACCCGACGCATGGCGCGCAGCAGCTGACGTTCTTCAACGGGCACTACGACAGCTGGTGCTACCTGCCATTGCTGGCCTTTGTGAGCTTCGACCGCGAGGTCGAGCAGTATCTGTGCGCGGCGGTGCTGCGACCCGGCAAGGCCCAGGCGCCCGACGGCACGCTGAGCGTGCTGTGTCGATTGCTCCCGCTGCTGCGGTCCGCGTTCCCCAAGGCACGCTTTCTCGTCCGTCTCGACGGGGGCTTCGCCTGCCCGGAGGTCTTCGACTTCCTCGATGCCGAGCCGCGGCTCGACTACGTCGTGGCGATGGCCAGGAACGCCGTCCTGCTGCGGGCTGCCGAGCCCGTCATGGTGGCGGCCCGCACCGAGAACATGCTGCGTGAGAAGACGGCGCACTTCTACCTCGACACCCGCTATCGCGCGGGCACGTGGGCTCGTGAGCGCCGCGTGGTGATCAAGGCCGAAGTCGTGCAGCTCACCGGCCGGCAGCCGCGGGACAACCCGCGCTTCGTCGTGACCAATCTGCGCCAGACGCCGCGCTTCATCTACGAGAAGGTCTACTGCGGGCGCGGCGACATCGAGAACCGCATCAAGGAACTGCTCGACGGCTTGCAGATCGACCGCACGAGCTGCACCAAGTTCTGGGCAAACCAGCTGCGGGTCCTGTTGACGGCCGCCGCCTACGTGCTCATGCAGGAACTGCGGCTGAGAGCCGCCCGCACCGCCTGCGCCCGCACCCAAGTGACCTGGCTGCGCGACCGATTGCTCAAGCTCGGCGCCAACGTCGTCCGCTCCGTCCGGCGCCTCGTTGTGCACCTGCCGCGGGCAACGCCCGACCTCGACGCGTGGCGCCAAATCGCCCTCGCACTCGGGGCGCGCGCCGGGTAGCGCCCCGTCGCAGCTTCCCCCTCAGCTCGCGGAATCCACACAGGCGCCTGGGGCGCCCTGTCGGCGAAGCTGTCCGCGTCTGGCGCCTCGTACGCCCCGTAACCACGCCACGCCGCTCCACCACGCTGCCACCTGCCACGTGCGGCGACCGCAGACCTCTCTCGCTCAACGATCAGGGCTCGGCCAGCGACCGATTCGACGACGTCATGAATTTTCCGGGCTAGCGTCTTGACACGCCGCTCGCAGAGGCTATCCCGCGCGCGACCACCTATTCGACGTCAGCCCCCACGTTCCCGTCTGCGGCGGCCGTCGTCTGCTTCCGGCGCTCGGCCCAGTAGTTCTTCATCCGTTCCGACGCAGCTTGCCTCTCCTGTTCGGACCTCTTGCGCCGCCGCCGGGTGCCTTGCGTAGCCGCTGTCGGGGACCGGCTTGGCGCGCCGAGCGCGGCGATCGCTGCGTCGATTCGTGCGACACTGTCCAGCAACTCGGCACGTTGTGTATTCAGGAATGCCATAACGTCCTTCATTGTTGAGCCCTTTCGCAAATCGTCGGGGTGGTGGCGAACGATGCGACAGCATACCGCGATTCTTCGCGAGATCAGTCGACTGTGGCGGGTGTGCGTGAGGTAGCAGCACACGTGCGGCGTGGGCCGGAGCGGGGTTGGTTCAACGCCGGCCTACCTCGGATAATGGGGTCGGTACGGTACGGGCTGCGGCGGCTGCCGGTTGATCAGATCCTTGCCGGGCTTGAAGCAGGCGACGCACTTCGGCGGCACGTCCATGCGGTCGCCGGTCCTGGGGTTGCGGCCCCTGCGCGGGTCGCGGCGCCGGAGATGGAAACTGCCGAAGCCGCGCATTTCGACCTTCTCTCCCCGGTGCAGCGTCTCCACGATGCTGCCGAACCCCGGCGTCGACGATGCGCGCCGCTTCGTGAGGCCGGCCACCTCCTCGATGAGCGCCGCCTTCGTCAGGCGGCCGTCGGTCATGGGTTCATGGTCGCCAGAAAGGTGCTGGGCAAATGGTCACGAGGCGCGGCGAGCTCACCCGGCAACGCCCCGTCGCTACACGCCGTCGACCTCGAACTGGAGCACGCGCAGCCGCGACGCCGGCTGCCGGACCGCCGCCTCGGTCAGACCGAGCCGGTCAGCAAGCTTGCGGAGACGCTGGCCACCGTCTCCGTAGTCGAGCGCCGCGTCGAGCCGCAAGGGCTGTGTCTTCGCTCTGCGTCCAGCGGCGCGCTATCATCCACGTCCGCCCGCGGCCTCGGGCACCGCCGCCGAAGAGCCGGCCGCGCATGTCGGCATTCGTGGCGCAAGCGCCCACGCCGCCGGCCGCCGCGATCATCCTTGCGCTCGATACACCGCGTATGCTGCCAGCGATTCTACGCCAGGCGGTTCGGATTCCCCGGGGCGGCCATCCGGTGCCACGGGCCGCCGGAGCTGGGCCGCACAGCGGGTGGCCGGCCCGCGAACAGGCTGGCGCGCGCCGATGGTGTGCTCCCGGACGCCGGGGGGGGCGGCGCTCATGACCCTGCCGGCGCGCGGCCCGGCAACGGCCGCATCGACGGCGGGTCCGAACCGGAGCGGCGCCGCGCCGTATCTCCGAGCAGGGTTCGAAGGGGCGGCAGCCCCTCGCCAGCCCCGATGTACGTACATCGGGTCGGCTGGCTCCTCACCACCAAGTTGTGAGGAGCCAGCCTTCGTTTCCTCTGATCGTACCGCCCTCACTCCTGCTCTTCACCGCCCGGATCGCCTTCGTCGCTCTCCGGGATGTTTCTCGTGTTCGCCGATCTCGATGTCCTCCCCGGTATCCAGCACCCTGCTGGCACGGCCGAACAGGGGTCCCCACGCCCCCCGGCACGCAACATCGTTGCGCCGCTCAGCTCGCATCCAGCTCGCCGCACGCAACGATGTTGCTGGACCGCCGTTCAACGGGCCATGGACGTGCGGGCCATGGTCGGGCCGAGAGTCCAACCCAACAGCAATCCGACCACCGCCCACGAAAGGCCAGCGATTTCATAATCGAGAAAGAGCACGCGAAACCCTGAGTGCCAGATGCTGCCAAGCCCCGCAAAGCCCATGATCACACCCGCCACGTAGGCCCCCTCTTCCCTTGCCCGCCGCCGCCCTTCGGGCCGGACGTTGGAATAACTACCCATCATCGCGGCTCTCGCCCCGGCAACCGCAATCAAGCACAGGTTGGAGCCGAAGATTCCCGCAAGCCCCGCGTAGAGTTCGCCGTGGTTGTAGATGGCAGTGACGCCAAGAACCAAGCTGGCAAACGCATACAGGACGACCAGTAATTCCGGCAACCACCACAGCAGCCCGCCTACCGCGACCACGACGGGAATCAACTCCCAATCGACACTCATGCTATCCTCC
Organism: Vicinamibacterales bacterium; assembly: GCA_965214845.1. Lineage (GTDB taxonomy): Bacteria > Acidobacteriota > Vicinamibacteria > Vicinamibacterales > UBA8438 > JAAXGX01. Next base: position 6,481,434 of record CBDCCO010000007.1, on the reverse strand, counting down.
AGCCTTCTAGCACCCGGTTGCCACACGAAGCCTTCCCGGCCGGCGTCGGACTCGACGGCCCGACGCCGGCCGGGAACCGTCGCCGCCGCCATCTGCGGTCGTGCTCGTCTGCTCGGTCCGTACTGTACTCGATGTCCGGCCGTAATCTCCTCTGCGCCTGACTCGTTGGCGGGCGGTGTTTCGACCGGGAAGCAGGATCGGGTTCGGCGGGGTCAGGGTGCTGCGGTTCCGGTGCGTTCGTGTTCCGCCGGTTCCTCGATCGGGGAGTGCGGACGGTTTGTGCCGGCGAGGTAGGCTTCCCAGTCGTTCATCAGAGTCCGCCGCCGCTCGAACAGGTCCGAGCGTGCATAGCAGCCCGTGGTAAAAGTCGCGTCTCCGGCCTGGTCCCGGCGTGATCGAATCCCGTACACTTGAGTCCCATGGCAATGGGCAAGAGACCGGCGGCGCGACAAGGGTCGCCGCTGTGGGTGACGACAGCGGATCTGCCGACGAACGCGGGGCATCCTTTCTTCGAGCGTCTGAGCCAGGTCCTGGAGGAGGCGGGTTTCGACGCCTTCGTCGAGGGTCTGTGCGCGGTGTTCTACGCGGCACGGATGGGCCGGCCGAGTCTGCGTCCTGGGCGGTATTTCCGGATGCTGTTGATCGGCTATTTCGAGGGGCTGTCGTCGGAGCGCGGGATTGCGTGGCGGGTGGCCGATTCTCTGAGCTTGCGGTCGTTCCTGGACCTGGATGTGACCGAGAGGTCTCCGGATCACTCGACGTTGTCGCGGACGCGCCGGTTGATCGACGTGGAGACGCACGAGGCAGTTTTCACGTGGGTTCTGGAGCGGCTGTCGGCTGCGGGGCTGGTGGAGGGGAAGACGGTCGGCATCGATGCGACGACGCTGGAAGCGAACGCGGCGATGCGGAGCATCAAGCGTCGGGACACGGGAGAATCCCACGAGGCGTTCATTCGGCGGTTGGCGGAAGCGTCGGGTATTGAGACGCCGACGCGTGCGGACCTGGCTCGGTTCGACCGGTCGCGGAAGAACAAGAAGACGTCGAACAAGGATTGGAAATCGCCGCAGGACCCGGACGCGAAGATCGCGAAGATGAAGGACGGCCGGACGCACTTGGCCCACAAGGCCGAGCACGGGGTCGACATGGACACGGGGGCCATCGTCTCGGTGACGGTGCAGGATGCCTCCGACGGCGATACGGCCACGCTGCCGGAGACGCTGATCATGGCGGCCGAGCAGGTGGAGTTGGTGCAGCCGGACGGTGCAGGGGTCGAAGAGGTGGTCGCCGACAAGGGGTACCACAGCGACGAGATGCTGGTGGGGCTGCGCGAGGTAGGGGTTCGGAGTCAGGTATCGGAGCCGGAGCGCGGCCGACGCCGCTGGCAGGACAAGAAGACGGGCGAGACGCCCCCGGAGAAGCGTGCCGCGCAGAAAGCGTTGTATGCGAACCGCCGGCGTGTGCGCGGGCGGCGGGGTCGTCGCCTGCAACGTCGCCGGGGCGAGATGGTGGAGCGTACATTCGCGCACATGTATGAGACGGGCGGCATGCGTCGCGTGTGGGTGCGCCGTCACGACAACGTCCGCAAGCGTGTGCTGCTCCAGGCGGCCGCCTGCAACATCGGGCTGCTCCTGCGCCACCAGACCGGCATCGGTACGCCCCGGAGCCTGCAGGGGCGGGCTCTTTCGTCGATTTGCCGCCTGATCGAGCGTCTGATCGACCTCTGGGGGCGTCTGACGCGCGCTTGGGGGTTCAAATGGACACCGACGGCGCTCGTCGGCTCAATCGCTCATCGCTAACTGCCTGAACAGCAGGGCTCAGCGAACAGACTTCTTCCACGGGCTGATAGGCCGCCTCGACCTGGTTCTGCACGACATGGGCCAGCGCCGCCTCGATGACCTCGCGCGGGTGGTCGGTCTTCTCGGCCGCCCAGTCCCGGAAGCTGGACCTGAAGCCGTGCGGGACCGCGGCGATGCCGTGCTCCTTGAAGACGGTGTAGAGCGGCGTGTGGGACAGCGGCTTGCCGCGCGGGCCGGGGAAGACGAGCGGGCTGTCGCCGCCGCCGAGCATCCGCGCCGCGTCGAGGATGTCCAGCGCACGCCGGCCGAGCGGGACCCGGTGCTCGCGCTTCGCCTTCATGCGCGAGGCCGGGACGGTCCACACGCGGTTGGCCGTGTCCATCTCGGCCCACAGCGCCCCGCGCACCTCGCCCGAGCGCCCCGCCGTGAGCACCAGGAACTCGAACGCCAGCTTGAGGGCCGGCAGCGCCCGCGAGCCGTGCACCGCCGCGACCGCCGCCGCCACCTCGGCGTGGGGCAGCGCCTGGAAGTGGCGAACGGCCAGATCGTGGGGGCCGAGCACCGGCCCGAGCCGGTCACACGGGTTATCCGCGCGATGTTCCAGCGCGACGGCGCACTCGAGCACGGCGCGGATGCGCTGGCGCAGCCGCCGCGCAGTCTTCGGCTTGCTGTGCCAGATGGGCTCGAGGATCTCCAGCACGTCGTCGGCCGTCACCTCGGAGACGGGCCGTTGGCCGATGCGCGGGAAGACGTAGTTCTCGAAGCTCCGCCACCAGTCGCGGGCGTGGCGCGGGTGGCGCCAGCCCTGGCGCAGCTGGTTCCAGACGCGTTCGGCGAGGGCGGCGAACAGGGGGATGCGCTTGGCGCGGCGGCGCTCGGCGAGCGGGTCTCCGCCGTCGCGGGCGAGCTTGCGGTTGACGAGGGCCTTCTCGCGGGCCTCGGCGAGCGGGACGAGCCGGACGCTGCCGAGTCCGATGTCGCGGCGCCGGCCGCGGATCGCGATGCGCTGGATCCAGCTGCGGGTGCCGGTGGGCTTGACGACGAGGTAGAGTCCGTTCCCGTCGCAGTGCCTTCCGACCGGTGCGTTGCGGACGAACGCGGCCGAGAGGCGCTTGTCGGGGTGGGGTCCGCGGGGCTCGATCTTCCGCGCTCTGGCGGTGCGTGATGTGCCATCGTCCATACCCTCATTATAACGCGGGACAGGCTGGATTTCGTGGGACGTTCGCGGGCAGGCAGACGGACGAGGATGAGCGGTAATAGCTGTTTATACAGCCACTTACGTCCGTTCGTGGACAAGACAGAACACTGCCGGACTTCACTCAGTGACAGACCATGCGACCGGGTGGTGCCGGTGCTCGGTCCGCAGAACGACATAGTGACGCACCGGCAGGCGCTGCCCCACGAGGACGTGGCCGCGGCCCTCGAGACGGTGCGGGCGTCGAAGTCGGCGCAGCCGGCCGTCAAGCTGGCGTTCGAGCTGCTGGTGCTGACCGCGGCGAGGTCCGGCGAAGTCCGGCTGGCGACGTGGGACGAGATCGACACGGCCGGCGCGGTGTGGACGGTTCCGGCCGCGCGGATGAAGGCGAAGCGTGAGCACCGGGTCCCGCTCTGCAGCCGGGCGCTGGAAGTCCTCGACGCGGCGCGGAGGCTCGGCGGCGGCCACCGGCTCGTGTTCCCGATGCGGAGCGGGAGGTCGATAGCGACGTCGACGTTCCCGAAGATGCTCCAGTACCACGAGATCGCCGCCGTGCCGCACGGCTTCCGGTCCTGTCTACGGCAAGTTCTTGTAAGTCATTGTTTTCAAACTGCTTAGGCGTCTTCCGTGCGCGAGCGTCGCCCGTTCCGTATGCAATTCCCAGTCGCCATCGTCGCAACCACGCTGCTCTCGGACCCTGTAAGCGTTCGGCCCCGCCGGTATGGCGGACCGACAACTGGGCGGTCGACGCGTGCACCCGCGGAGCGGAGAAAGAGCGCGGACGAGCTGAAGCGGGCAGAGCCAGGAAGCCCGCCGTGCGGCGAAGAACGCACTCCCCCCGCAGGCCGAGTTGGTCTGTCTGCACGGATTTCTCCGGACGCCGACGGCGCGTCTGGCTGGGCCAGCCGCGTGTCCATACCGGCTCCGCCGAACGCTTACAGGACCCTCGGACCCTCCGGCCCCCCCGGACCCTCGGACCGGGCGACCGGCGGACCGGGCGGACCGTCTCGGACCGGCGGACCGGGCGGACCGGTGGACCGGGGGACCGGCGGACCGGCCGACCGCCTGCCTGCCTGCGGCGAGGATCTCGGCCGCCGTCAAGAGGGGACAGCGGACGGCATCAGCTCGGGACGAACCGGAGTCGAGCACGCGGGTCCGGGCGCAAGCGTAGGTCGGCACGAGGGGGCGGGGAACGGAGCAGCCGGAGAGCCTTGAATCGGAACAAGGGTTGCGTGCGGGAGGCTCGACGGAGAAAGCAAACCGACCAGAAGGCGGACGGGGAAGAGGCAGAAGCATGGGAGGACATCGAGGGATCGCGGACAATCAGATGGGGGCACGGACGGAGAACAGGCCGGAGGCGGAGAGCACGGACGACACGATGCGCAGCAAGGCGGCGACGGTGAGAGTGTGATCCAACCTGTCGTCTGATCACAACAAGGACCGAGGCGAACTTACACCGATGATGCCGCAGTAAGGGTGTAAGGAGGACAGGCGGCCGAACTTACACTTCCAGTCACACCTGAACTTACACCCGGCAACCAGCCAAGTCGTTTCCTATCAACAGATTCCCACATCACAGACCCACCCCCACGTGCAGACAAAAGGGTCGGGTGGGAGTAGGGGAGCGACCCCGCGGAAACCTGGCGGTTTCCGGCCCCCGCCGGTGCTCCTCCGTCACACCTGCGGGGTCGCGGTCGCTCCCCTTGAAATTGTCCCTCCAGGAAGGGTGAGAACCTGCCGTCTCCGCCGGCCGGCCGGCTCGCGTCGCTCGCCTGCGTCGGGCCATGAACGCTGCCCCGCCTGCGGCGCTCTCCGGCAGCGCGTGCAGGTCGGGCGGAGCCGGTCGGCGGATTCCACCAGAGGCGGGTAGCTACGGGACGGCCGGCGTGTCAACGCGCTTCGCACGTTCTCCGCTGCGCTTCGACCCTGTCGGTGACACACCGTCCGCCCCTCCGCTCAGACAGCCGTTGTGGGCCTTGCGGCCCGGCCTGGACGGGAACCGTCCCGTCGTCCCACTCGGCTCGCCCGCGGATGGACCCCCGATGCGGAAAATGCGGGCGGCGAGATTTTTCTTTGCCCGTGCAGGTCGCTTCATAGAGTGCGGAAAGGTGCTCATCCGGTCCTGTCCAGTCTCAGCAGGTCGGAAGGCGCCCAGAAGGGTCTAATCCGTGCAAATGGCTGCATTGCATGGGTTTGCGCTGTTTGTGGTACGTTGTTCTCCGAACCGCGGGGCGTGATATCGCCGCGCAATCCCGCCATCTCAAGGAGGGCTGAAGATGACCACGAACCGAGACTTCACCCGCCGGCGTGCGAGCGTCGGAAACTCCCTGCCCAGGCTGCTCACCCTGCGCGACGTGACCGAGCTGACGGCCCTGTCCCGCTCGGCCGTCTACGCGCTGATGAGCGAGTCCCGGTTCCCGAAGCCGCTCCGCGTCGGCAGCCGCGCCGTCCGGTGGGTCGAGCACGAGGTACTCGACTTCATCGCCACCCGCCCCCGCGCCGGCTCGGAGCGGCCCACCCCGTAACGGCCATGCTCGACCTGCTCGACCGCCTGGAGGGCGTCAGGGAGTCGGGTGCGGGCTGGACCGCACGATGCCCGGCGCATGCCGACCGCCGGGCGTCGCTCGCGGTCGGCCGCGGCGACGACGGCCGCTGGCTCCTGAAGTGCCACGCCGGCTGCGCGTTCGGCGCCGTCGTCGGCGCGCTCGGCATCGACGCCCGCGACCTCTTCCCCTCGAACGGACACCGCCACCCGCCCGCGCGGCGGGAGGCGGCCGTCTACGACTACGACGGCGTGTTCGAGGTGGTGCGCTACGAGCCGAAGGACTTCCGGCAGCGGCGGCCGGACGGGCGAGGCGGCTACCTGTGGAACCTCGACGGCATCACGCCGCGACTCTATCGCCTGAACGACCTGGCCGGCCGCGATGCGGCCGTCGTGGTCGAGGGCGAGAAGGACGTGGACCGGCTGTGGTCGCTCGACCTGCCGGCGACCTGCAACGCGGGCGGAGCCGGCCAGTGGAGGTCCACGCATGCCGAGCAGCTCAAGGTTGCCGGCGTGCGGTCGGTGGTCGTCGTTCCCGATGCCGACGACGCGGGCCGGAGACATGGTCAGGCTGTTGCGCGAGCGTGCGCAGCGGCCGGACTGCGGGCGCGGATCGCCGCGCTGCCCGACGGACCCAAGGACATCTGCGCGTACCTTGACGACGGTCACGACAAGCGCGAGCTGGCGGAGGTGATCGCCGCCGCCGAGTCGTACGACGGGGCCGCCGACCTGCCGGCCGGGGTCGTGCGGTTGAGTGACGCCGATGTCGAGGGTACGGCGGCCGAGGGACCGCCGGCCGTCGCGCGGCTGATCGCCCACGCGGGGCGGGTCACGTTGCTGCACGCGCGGGAGAAGGCCGGCAAGAGCACGCTGACCGGCGCCGCGGTGGCCGCCGTCACCCGCGGGCGGTCGTTCCTGGGCATGCCCACCGTTGCGGGCGACGTGCTGTGGGTCGGCGAGGAGGCGGCCTCGGATGTCAAGGCGCGGCTGTTCCAGTGGGACGCGGACCTGGAACGGGTGTACTTCGTCGGCCGGCCGAGCCGGGACCCGGAGCACGAGGCGTCGCTGCGACGGCTGGTCGAGCGGCTGCGGCCGGTGTGGGTCGTCATCGACACCTGGTCGCACTACCTCCAGGTCCATCGCGTGAAGGACACGGCCGGCCCCGGCGAGCAGGGGCTGCTGATCGGCGAGGTCGTCAGTCTGGCCCGCGAGTCCGGGTCGGCGTTCGCCGTCTCGCACCACAACCGGAAGAACCCCAGCGCCAGCGCCGAGTCCGGCGACGCGGAGGGCGAGTACCGGGACTCGACGGCGATCGGCGCGGCCGTGGACATGATCGTGTCGTTGAGCCGGGCGAAGATGCCGCGGGCGCGGCGCCTCACGCCGTCCGGCCGCTGGCCCGAGGAGCCGCTGACCGTCGTCCTCGAGCCGGGCGTCGGCTACGAGCTGGCGCCGGACCTGGAGGAGGACGAACAGGCCCGTGCGGACGGCAAGCCGCCGGCCCGCCCGCTCCCGGAACGCGCGCTGCTGCACCTGCTCCGGTGCGATCCGCTGGCCCGGCCTCATGCGAGCACCCTGGCCGAGGCGCTCGATTGCAGCGGACGGCGGTACCAGGACCTGCGTGCGGCGCTCGATGCGCTGCTCGACGACGGGCTCGTCGACCACGCCCAGCGCCCTGGCGCGACGAAGCAGCGGGACCGGGGCTACGCACTGACCGCCAAAGGCCGCGAGCGGGCCGAGGCTCTCCGCGACCAGTCGATTTCCGCGATTTCCACCAAGGGAAACGGGGCGGAAACGCTCGGGAACACGCCGGGAAATCCAACTCGATTTCCATTTCCGCGATTTCCCCCCCAGGGGGTGGGCGGAAATGGAAATGGAAATCGAACTGCTTGAGGGTCGATCTCTGGGCGGAGTCGGGGGCCACGGACCCCACGTCACGGAATCGGAATCCGTCACCGGCGCAGGGGGATGACCTGCCCCCGCTCCTCACCGAGATAGGCGCCCCAATCGTCCATGAGGCGTCGGCGGCGCGCGAACAGGTCGGACCGCGCGTAGGCCGCCTCGACCTGATTCCGCACCTTGTGGGCCAGCGCCGCCTCGACGACCTCACGCGGGTGGTCGGTCTCTTCGGCCGCCCAGTCCCGGAAGCTGGACCTGAAGCCATGCGGCACCGCCGCGATGCCCAGGTCCCGGATGAGCTTCGAGACCGCGGCGTCATCGAGCGCCTTACCGCGGACGCTCGGAAAGACCAGCCCGGCGAACTCGGGCCGGGTCGCGACGCCGCGGAGCGGCTCCGCCTCCCGCAGGACCCAGACCGCCCGGCCGCACAGCGGCACCCGGTGCTCGCGTTGCGCCTTCATCCGCGTGGCCGGAACCGTCCACACCCGCGCGACAAGGTCGACCTCGTCCCACGTCGCCCCCCGCGCCTCGCCGGACCTCGCGGCCGTCAACACGAGAAACTCGAAGGCCAGCTTCGTCCCGAGCCACGCATCCGAGCGCTGAACGGCCGCAACCGCGGCGGCGACCTCGCCGTGCGGCAGCGCCGCCCGGTGCTGCACGAGCACGGGACGCTTCGGCAGCGCCGCCGTGACCGCGTCGCCGGCTGGATTGTCGCTGCGGTAGCCCTGCGCGATGGCCCACCGCATGACCGTCCCGATGCGTTGGCGCACCGACCGCGCCATCGCGTGCTTGCGCGTCCAGATGGGCAGCAGGACCGTCATGACGTCGGCCGTCGTCACCTGGTCGACGCTCTTGCCGCTGAGGTGCGGAAGCACGTGGTCGCGCAGGCTCGCCCGCCACTGCTTCGGGGTCTTGCCGGCCCGCCACGCCTCCCCGTGGATGGCGATCACCTGCTCGACCGCCTCCTCGAACGTCGGGATCCCCTCGGAGCGGCGCCGGTCCGCGAGCGGGTCTCCGCCCTCGCGTGCGGCCTTGCGGTTGGCGAGCGCCTTCTCGCGGGCCTCGGCCAACGACACCAGCGCGTAGCTGCCGAGACCGAGCGCGCGGGACCGGCCGCGGATGACCAGCCGTTGCACCCAGCGGCGCGCCCCGGACGGGTCGACGTGCAGATAGAGGCCGTTCCCATCAGCGTAGCGGCCCGCCTCGGCGACGGAACGGCAGAAGGCGGCGGAGAGGGCCTTGTCGGGATGGCGGCCCCTGCGCTTGGTGGTCCGGGGTTTCCTGGGCAGGTCCATCGTCATCTATCCCATCCCCAATTCTCTCGCGGAATATAGCGAAAGTGTCGGGACGAGTCAAGACGACGGAGCGGAAGTGGTGGCCTTTTACTACGGTATTCAAGGCGTATTTCGCAGCACGGCGCGGAACGGCGCTGGATGGCGAAAGTCGGCTTTCGGTCCTCGTTCCGGGACTGGGCGGCCGAGAAGACCGACCATCCGCGCGAGGTCATCGAGGCGGCGCTGGCGCACGCGGTCGGCAACAAGGTCGAGGCGGCGTACGCAAGGTCGGACCTGTTCGAGCGGCGGCGGACTCTGATGAACGACTGGGCGGCCTACGTCGATCGGGGTCGGCCGTGATGGCGATCAGCGAGTTGGCCACGACCGCCGCGGTTCGATTTCCATTTCCATTTCCGCCCACCCCCCAGGGGGGAAATCGTGGAAATGGAAATCGAGTTGCGCTTCCCGTCGAGTTCCGGTGCGCTTCCGGCCTGTTTCCATTGGGGAAATCGAGGAAATCGCCTGGCGAGGCGAACCACACCGGCCGCCGGCGTGGTGTTGGGGCAACTACGGGCCGGAAGCCAGCTTCCGGCCCGTAGACGGACCGGCAGCCCACCACGTCCCTCGAACCCACGGTCGAACACGCCAGCTCCGAGCCCTCGGGTCCAGTGATACGAGCCAGAGCAGCGGAACGGAGTCGCGGAGATGCGTTTACCGTTTACCCCGGAAAATTCGTGAGGTTATCGAATCGGTCCCAGGCAGGGCCTGATCGTCGCGCGAAGGACGTTTTCGGACGCGGCGCGTGGTAGGTGGCAGCGTGGTGCAGTGGCCGGGGCGAGGTGACGGCACGCATGAGGTGGCAAGCGCCGACAGGTCGGGCGCAGGGGCGCTGGCGAGCATCCGGGGCGCGGAGGTTGCCGTGGCGACGGCGCGCTATCCGGCGCGCGCCCCGAGCGCGAGGGCGAGGTGCCGCCAGACGTCGCGGTATGGGGTCGCTCGCGGCAGGTGCAGGACGAGCCGGCGGACGGAGCGGACGACGTGGACGCTGACCTTGAGCAACCGGTCGCGCAGCCAAGTCACCTGGGTGCGGGCGCAGGCGGTGCGGGCGGCCCTCAGCCGCAGTTCCTGCATGAGCACGTAGGCGGCGGCCGTCAGCAGGACCCGCAGCTGGTTTGCCCAGAACTTGGTGCAGCTCGTGCGGTCGATCTGCAAGCCGTCGAGCAGTTCCTTGATGCGGTTCTCGATGTCGCCGCGCCCGCAGTAGACCTTCTCGTAGATGAAGCGCGGCGTCTGGCGCAGATTGGTCACGACGAAGCGCGGGTTGTCCCGCGGCTGCCGGCCGGTGAGCTGCACGACTTCGGCCTTGATCACCACGCGGCGCTCACGAGCCCACGTGCCCGCGCGATAGCGGGTGTCGAGGTAGAAGTGCGCCGTCTTCTCGCGCAGCATGTTCTCGGTGCGGGCCGCCACCATGACGTGCTCGGCAGCCCGCAACAGCACGGCGTTCCTGGCCATCGCCACGACGTAGTCGAGCCGCGGTTCGGCATCGAGGAAGTCGAAGATCTCTGGCGTGGCGAAGCCGCCGTCGAGCCGGACGAGAAAGCGCGCCTCGGGAAACGCGGACCGCAGCAGCGCGAGCAGCCGACACAGCACGCCCAGCGTGCCGTCGGACGCCTGCGCCGTGCCGGGCCGCAGCACGGCCGCGCACAGATACTGCTCCGCCTCACGGTCGAAGCTCACAAAGGCCAGCAATGGCAGGTAGCACCAGCTGTCGTAGTAGCTGTTGAACATGGTCAGCTGCTGCGCGCCATGCGTCGGGTCGTCGGTCGGGTCGAGGTCGATCGTGATGCGTCGCACCCGCCCGCGCAGCCGGCGGCGATGCCGCTCGATGACCGACGCCGCCAACTCGCGCCCGAGCCGATAGAGCGCGACGCGGCCCGCACCGTTCTCGAACCGCGAGACCGTCGGCTGCGACGCCAGCCGACCGCCCGCCACCGGGTCGCGCCCGAGCAGCAACTTGTGGATCGGATCATCGGCGAGCTGGTCCGAATCGTTGCCGTCGGGATGGCCGCAGGCGATGCCGAACACCCGCTGGCCCACCAGGTCCTCGAGCGTGTGCCGGACCTTCTCCGGTGCCCGGCGGTCAATCAGACACCGGCCGAATGCCTTGACCAACCCGTAGACGCGCTCGGCGGCCTTGAGCAGCACGGCGCCGCCATCCGAGCTCGACTGCTCGCGGTCGAACGTGGCCACGAGCGGCTTGTCGAACAGATCGGGGAACAGAACAGACTGTGCTATCGTGGGGTCCGTCACGCAAGAGCCTCCGTCGTGCCGAAAACATCTGTCGTCAACAGCGTTTTAGCACACGGAGGCTTTTGTGTCTCTACTCAGGCCGGGCGCCTCATGAATTTTCCAGGTTACGCGTTTCCACCCCCCCCCTGTGGAAACGGTAAACGCGTAAACGGATGGGAGGCGCCGCCTCGGCGAGCGCAAGACTCGTGCTACCGATCCGGTTGGGAGACGACGGTCACGGAGATCAACGGGAACGGACGCGGCGAACGTGACGGAGACCGGGCGCGGGATGAGAATCGAGGTCACGAAGGGACGACGATGGAGACTGGGAACGGGACGAGAGTGTGATCCACTCCGCCGCCCGATCACAGCCAGGACCGAGGCGAACTTACACCGATGGTGCCGCAGTAAGGGTGTAAGGAGGATAGGCGGCCGAACTTACACCCCCAGTCACACCTCAACTTACACTCGATAACCAGCCAAGTCCTTTCATATCAACAGATTCCCACATCACAAACCCGCCCCCACGTACAGACAAAAGGGTCGGGGGGAGTAGGGGAGCGACCACGCGGAAACCTGCCGGTTTCCGGCCCCCGCAGGTGTTCCTCCGTCACACCTGCGGGGTCGCGGTCGCTCCCCTGGAATTGTCCCTCCGGGAAGGGGGAACAGGCTCTTGCAGCGCCTGCACGGGCCGGCTGCTATGCTCTGCCCGTGTCCGAAGGCACCCTGACGAAGGCGGCGCTCGTCGAGGAGGTGGCCGACGCCGCCGGCCTCACGAAGAAGCGCGCCGAGATCATCGTCGACACCCTGTTCGGCAGCATCGCCGAGGCGCTCCGCCACGGGGAGAAGGTCGAAGTCCGCGGCTTCGGCAGTTTCCGTCTCCGGCGGCGCGCGCCGCGCCGGGGCCGCAACCCCAGGACCGGCGACCGGGTGGACGTGCCGTCGAAGCATGTCGCCTACTTCACGTCCGGCAAGGAGCTGACGGAGCTGATCAACCGGGACCCGGCCCTGCCGGCGCCGCCGCCGTTGTCCGAGTAGCTGGCGTCGAAGCGTCGCTCCGTCGTCCGCGGCCGGCGCCGGCCGCACGGCGCCCGCCCAACGCGCGTAGACAGCCTCTTCGAGCGACGTGTCAAGACTCAATCAAACGCCGTTACGTAACGCTGCTCAATGAACGCGCGTGGATAGCCTCTGCGAGCGGCGTGTCAAGACGCTGCGCGCCTCCTCCGCTGCGCTCCGGCCCTTGCGGGTGACACGCCGCTCGCGCCGGCTCAGGGCTGGCTATGGCCGTCCGTATCCGTCCGGCCATCGACCACTGGCCGGCCCAGGCTTGACTGTCCCAACCCGACGCGTGCACAGGGCTGCGGCCGGCGGGACCGGGCGCGACGACCGGCCGGCGGGACGGACGGGTTCCGATCCGCGCTCGTCTAGCTCCGGCCGGTACGGCGCTACGCCATCCCGTTCAGAACGAGGGACAGCTTGAGGGAACGCAATCACTGGTATGGCGACAAGTCTTTATGGTGCAACATGTTACAGCTCTCCACATGTTGGCCGAGAAGCGCCGCCTCAAGAGCATGCCCACCTTCGCCGCCGCCGCCGAGGCGGTCCTGGCGCAGATGCGGCCCGGCTGGCGCAACCCCAAGCACGGCAAGGACTGGCTGTCGAGCATGGAGCGCTTCGCCTTCCCCCGGCTCGGCAAGCTGCCCGTCTCCGAGGTGGCAAGCGCCGACGTGGTCGAGGCGCTCCGCAAGGTCTGGCACGAGCGGCCGGCGACGGCGCGGCGGGTCCGCCAGCGCATCAGCACCGTCATGGAGTGGGCCGTGGCCTTGAACTACCGCGACGACAACCCGTGCAGCCGCATCGGACCGATCCTCGGGTCGCAACAGGACCTCGTCCAGCACATGCGGGCGCTGCCTCATCGCGACGTGGCGGCGGTGGTCGAGAAGGTGCGGGCATCGAGCGCCGCTCCCGCCGTCAAGCTGGCGTTCGAGTTCCTCGTGCTCACGGCCGCGAGGTCCGGCGAGGTACGTGGGGCACGGTGGGCCGAGATCGACACGGACGACCACGTGTGGACCGTCCCGGCCACGCGCACCAAGGCGAAGCGCGAGCACCGGGTGCCGCTGAGCGCGCGGGCGCTGGCGATCCTCGATGCGGCGCGGTCGCTCGGCGACGGCAACCCGCTCGTGTTCCCGAGCGTGCGGGGCAAGCGGATGAACGACATGGCCCTGTCGGGACTGCTCAGGACGCTGGAGGTCCCCGCCGTGCCGCATGGCTTCCGCTCCACCTTCCGGGACTGGGCGGCCGAGGAGACGAACCACCCGCGCGAGGTGGTCGAGGCGGCGCTGGCCCATGTCGTCCAGAACAAGGTCGAGGCGGCCTACGCCCGCTCGGACCTGTTCGCGCGGCGGCGGCAGTTGATGGACGACTGGTCCGCCTACGTCGGCCGGAATCGCGGCGACGCGGCCCGCGGCGGCAGCGGGGAGCGGTCATGACGGCACCCGGCGTCGGGCTCGCCGCTCATCATCGTTACCGTTTCCGCTCTCCCCCAGCGGTGGCGGGAAACGGTAACGGCAACGCACCGCGTTTCCGCGAGCGTTTCCCGTTCGTTTACGGCCCGTTTCCATTGGTGTAAACGATGGAAACGGAGTGCTCCGGGACCGGGCCGGGACGCCGCGGCGCAGAGCCGTCCCGCGTCGCTCATCGTCGGGACCGGGCGGCGGCTATCGCCCGGCTCGGCTGGCCCCGTCGCGAAGCCGAGTGGCTGGCGCTGGTCTGCCTGCACAGCGGCGTGTTCCTCCGCTCCCAGTACCTCGCGTTCATCGGTCGGACGAATCCGGCCCTCGCCCACCGCTTCGTCCAGCGGTGCCGCAAGTACATGGTCGAGGAGCCGTGGCACGGCTCGCGGCTCCGCATCTGTCGGATCTCCTCGCGGACACCCTATGAAGTCCTCGGCATGGGGCACGTCCGGCACCGCCGGCCCGCTGCGATGGAGGTTGTGCTGCGCCGCCTGCTGTCTCTCGACTACGTGCTCGAACACCCGCGGGACGCGTGGCTCCCGACCGACGACGCGAAGGTGAACGCGCTGGACACCGCCGGGATCGCCAAGCGGGTGTTGCCCCGTCGTCTTTACCGGGGCGCCATCGGCGGGCGGTTCCGGTACTTCCCTCACGACCTGCCGGTGGCGGTCGACACCGAACGGGCGATGTTCGTCTTCGTCCAGGTGTGGGACGATACGGAGAGCGCGTTGCGCACGTGGGGCGCGCAGCATGCCGCGTTGTGGACGGCGCTGGCGGCGGCCGGCCGCGCGGTCGAGATCGTCGTCGTCGGCCGTGACCCGGTTCGTCTTGCGGCGGCGCAGCGGGTGCTCGACCGCTGGATGCGGGAGCCGGTAGCGCCGGCTGCGGAGCGGGAGGAGACGGCCGCGCGGCTGTGCGAACAGGCTCGCCGCGAAGAGGAGCTGGAATCGATTCGGGCGGCGCTGGTAGCCGGGAACTACGACGCCCTGAGACCCTACGGCGACCTGAACGGCGCCCTCGCGCGGATGCGCGACCTGGCGACTGCCGAGGCGGCAGGGTCCGTTCGCGCGAAGCCGGCGATCACGACCGGCCGTACTTGGCGGTCTTCAAGAGTGCCGGAAGGATGGCTGACACGAGCCGCTTGAAGCGTCCGGTCGGCAAGCGCAGCGGCAGGCCGTCAGCGACGGGGAACCACGCCGGGGGCCGGCACGTCAAGGCGCTGGCGCGCCTCCTCCACGTTCGTTTCGGCCCTCCGGGTGACGCACCGCCCCCCGGCGTGGTCTGGGCACCTGTTGCCGGAAGCGGAGCTTCCGGCCCTTGAACGGACCGGCCCCAATCACGAACCAGCACCGCGGCCCGCCCCGGCGACCGGTTCGCCAGGATGATCGGCACGGTACACTACGGGACCAAACGAGGCGCGGACGGATGGCGGCGGGCGGAGTGGGCTCACCACAGATCCGGAAACCGGCAGATCCGGGACGAGCACGACGAGCCATTGACGATGGTGCGATGGCGGGACACGGACAGGATCGGGCAGATCGAGAGGTGGAAGGCGCGGAACCGGGAGTGTGATCCAGTGTGCCGTCTGATCACACCGGCGCCGGGGCTGAACTTACATGATTGGGGTCATGACAGAGTGTAAGAGGGATGACGTGACCAAATTACACGCCCCGTCACACCTCCAGTCACACCCACCGTCACAGCTTTTCCGCTCTAAACCGTTGATTCCATTGACCAAACCGGAAAAGTACGTGCCATCAACGGGGTCGGGTAAAGGGTCAGGGGAGAAGAGGGGAGCGACCCCCCGGAAACCTGCCGTTTCCAGACCCGGCACGTGTTCCTCCGTCACACCTGCCGGGTCGGGTCGCTCCCCTCCAAGTCTTCCTGGTCAGGAAGGGGCGACCGCTGGTCGTCAACCTTGACGCCTTCAGAGCCCCGCTGTTCCGCTCTCCGGCACCGGCCGCCACCGTCGCAGTTCGGGACGGACACGTCGAGAAGCCCCCCCCGGACTCGGTCCCTGCGATGACCGCCGCGAGGTTGCCCCGCGGGGCAACCTCGGTGTACGATGATTGGCAATGCGACGCACCGGATCACCGCCCGAAAAGGGAGATCGGGGTCCGGTCATTATCACCCCAGGGACGCTTCAAGCGTCCCTGTATTCTTGTACGTTGCGGCATGTCTCGTGACGATTCCGCCCGTAGTCAACGTCACCGCGTGAGGGTATTCGTCGACTTCTGGAATTACTCGCTCTCGATGCGAGACGTGGACGAGAGTTTCCGCACGGACTGGTCGAAACTCGGCCCAGCGTTGTCGGTGGCGGCGGTCGCCGTCATCGACGCGACTGCGGCTGGCGAGTACCAGGGGTTGAATTTCTACGGCTCTTACGATCCTGCGTCAGACAAGGACCGGAAGCTGCGTCGATGGGCGACGATGAAAGTGAGCACGTTTTCCGGCGTCAGAGTGTCGATGCTCCCGCGACAGAGGAAGCGGTCGCCGCCCCGTTGTCCGGCGTGCCGTGAGGAGGTCGTCACCTGCCCCGCGTGCGGCGCTGACATGCGCGGTACGGAAGAGAAGGGCGTCGATGTTCGGATGGCAACGGACATGATCAGCCTCGCCTGGGCTGGCAACTACGACGTTGCGGTGCTCGTGTCGTCCGACCGGGATTTCGTGCCGGTGACCGAGTTCCTGGAAACCAAGGGGATCAAGGTCATTCACGGGGCATTTCCCCCCAAGGGCGCGGACTTGACTCGGAAGGCTTGGGACAGCGTCGATGTGGCCGCTCGGCGCGAGGATTTCCGTCTCGCACAGCCGCAGTAGTCGAGGTGTGCATGCCAGAGCCAGAGGGACCGCTGAAGGCATAGCAGCCCGTGGTGAAAGTCGCGGATCCGGCCTGGTCCCGGCGAGATCGAATCCCGTACACTGATGGCCCATGGCGATGGGCAAGAAACCGGCAGCGCGACAGGGGTCTCGGCTGTGGGTGACGACGGCGGATTTGCCGACGAGCGCCGGGCATCCTTTCTTCGAGCGTCTGAACCAGGTCCTTGAAGAGGCTGGCTTCGACGCCTTCGTCGAGGGGCTGTGCGCGGTGTTCTACGCGGCGCGGATGGGGCGGCCGAGTCTGCGTCCTGGGCGGTATTTCCGGATGCTGTTCATCGGCTACTTTGAGGGTCTGTCTTCGGAGCGCGGGATTGCGTGGCGGGTGGCTGATTCTCTGAGCCTGCGGTCGTTCCTGGACCTGGACGTGACCGAGGCGTCGCCGGACCACTCGACGCTGTCACGGACGCGTCGGCTGATCGACGTGGAGACGCACGAGGCGGTATTCACGTGGGTTCTGGAGCGCGTGTCGGCGGCGGGTCTGGTGAAGGGGAAGACGGTCGGGATCGATGCGACGACGCTGGAAGCGAACGCAGCGATGCGGAGCATCGAGCGTCGGGACACGGGCGAATCCTACGCGGCGTTCATTCGGCGGTTGGCGGAAGCGTCTGGGGTGGAGACGCCGACACAGGCGGAGTTGGCTCGATTCGACCGGTCTCGGAAGAACAAGAAGACCTCGAACAAGGATTGGAAATCGCCGCAGGACCCGGACGCGAAGGTCGCGAAGATGAAGGACGGTCGGACGCGCTTGGCCCACAAGGTCGAGCACGGGGTCGACATGGACACGGGGGCGATCGTCTCGGTGACGGTGCAGGATGCATCGGACGGCGATACGGCGACGTTGCCGGAGACGCTGATCATGGCGGCCGAGCAGGTGGAATTGGTGGTGCCGGACGGTCCCGGGGTCGAAGAGGTGGTCGCCGACAAGGGGTACCACAGCGACGCGACGCTGGTGGCACTCGGCGAGGTGGGGGTTCGGAGTCACGTATCGGAGCCTGCCCGCGGCCGGCGCTGCTGGCAGGACAAGAAGACGGGCGAAACGCCGCCGGAGAAGCGAGCTGCGCAGAAGGCTTTGTATGCGAACCGCCGGCGTGTCCGCGGGCGGCGGGGTCGTCGTCTGCAACGCTGTCGGGGCGAGGTGGTGGAGCGGACTTTCGCGCACATGTATGAGACGGGGGGTATGCGTCGGGTGTGGGTGCGTGGTCACGAGAACGTCCGCAAGCGCGTTCTACTCCAGGCGGCCGCCTGTAACATCGGGCTGCTTCTGCGCCACCAGACCGGCATTGGTACGCCCCGGAGCCTGCAGGGG
Organism: Vicinamibacterales bacterium; assembly: GCA_965214845.1. Taxonomy (GTDB): domain Bacteria; phylum Acidobacteriota; class Vicinamibacteria; order Vicinamibacterales; family UBA8438; genus JAAXGX01. The sequence goes on along the minus strand of CBDCCO010000007.1, from coordinate 6,463,743 downwards.
CGGGCTGTTTCGGCGATTTGCCGTCTGATCGGGCGCTTGATCGGCCGCTGGGGGCGTCTGACGCGCGCCTGGGGGTTCAAATGGACACCGACGGCGCTCTTCGGCTCAATCGGTCATCGCAAAGCTGCCTGAACAGCAGGGCTCAGCAAACAGACTTCTTCCACGGGCTGATAGATGGAAGGCATCGACCGCTCGCCGGGCGTAAGCCGGCGAGCACGAGGCGACGCAAAGAGCGCGAAGACAGGACTCAAGGTCATCAGCGCTGCCGATGCCATGCGCTTACCGGACCCGGAGCCGGTGTTGTGCCTCGACGCAGACAACGGGACGGCCATCGCCGTGTGCTCCGTGGGAGAGCCGGCGATCCTGTCCGGACCGGGCGGCGTAGGCAAGAGTTGGGTCACGCTCGCGTGGGCCTGCGCTGCAGCGAAGGCTGCTGTCGAAGCCGAACAAGCCGTCGCCTGGGCCAAGGCTGTGTCGGAGGCCGCGGCCGAAGCACTCACCGACGCAGAGGCTGACGCGGAGTTCGTAGCCGAGTCCATTGCCGAGTCCATTGCCGAAGAAGCATCCGAGTTCGCAGCCGCCACCGAAGCCGCCGCCGCCGTGGCGGCCGAGTCCGAATCCGATGTCGTGGCCGCAGCCTTCCAACGGCCCGCACCAGCGGCTCCAGCCGAGTTCGCAGGCGAGGCCGATGCAATCGCCAGTGCCATGGTCGAGGCTGACATCGAAGACTTGGCCGAGTACGCCGCGGATACCAAGACTGAGGCAGAAGCCGCTACCTCGCCGTCACCATGGGGGATGGCGTGTGGCTTGACGGTGAGGCCGGGGCCGGTGGTGCTGGTGTCGTATGAAGACCAACCGGCGCGGATCGCAGCCCGGCTCCGGGTAATGGAGACGCCCGAGGCTGCGCTGAGACGACTACATATCGTGGTAGATCCGAAACCGCTTTGGCAACCGGCGGACCGGATCGCGAGCGCTACACGCGAGACCGAAGCGTTCAGAGCCTTGTCTGAACGGCTACGTGCTCTGCGCCCGTCGCTGATGGTCTTGGACCCGATAGCGGCCGCGGCGGGCAGCCTGAACCTGAGCGAAGGTGGTGCCGCCCGCTACGCTATGGGCTCGCTGGCAAGGCTTTCACTAACGCACAGGGTCGGGATTCTGGTTGTAGCCCACGATACGAAGTCGTCGCGGGACGCGGCCCGGGCTCAAAAGTTGCCGGGTGCTGGCGTCGTGGGTGGGTCGGCGCAGTGGTTCGACGCGGCCCGCGGCGTGCTCTACCTGCGCGGCGGACCGGGTGACGATCCAAACATGGATCGCGAGCTGGTGGCGTTGAAGGTCAACAACGGTACCGAAGGATGGGTCGTGCCGCTTGCGGGTGACAAGACCGGAGGCGGTGCGTTCCGGGGATTCCGACGGCGGGCAGCTTCGAACGAACAGGCTCAGGACGGAGAACGGATGACCGCTGATCCGTGCCCGGATCAGCTCTCCGAGGACGACATCCCCTTCTGAGTCCGTCGTCGCGCTGGGCAACTGCACGGGTACCGTCGCGGAAGATGGCGGCAACGCGGAGTGAGAGACGATCATCATCCGGTTCCCGGTCCGTCCGCGAACGGTGTGCTCGACCCACTGTAGTCCGTTACGAAGAGTGGGATGCAACGAGGGGAACGAACAGCGGCTCATTCCATAACGCTATAATTGTCAGTGTTTTACGAGAGTTTCCCTTCGGAAGCCCTGGAAGTCCCACGGTTCCGCGACCCGATCAGCAGGCACTCGTTGATCGACGTGTGCGTGGACAGATTCGGCTCCCGCGGGTCGTGGCTGCACACGATCATGTCGATGTGGAACCGCGACGCGAGGAACCGCCGCTCGCGGAGTCCTGATGCGCCGGTGCAGGCGGTCACGGGCATGATCTTCGCCAACACGCCGCCATCTTCGGCCAGGACCTTCTCGGCCAGCGGCGTGAACATCGTGCGGATGCTGTTCGCGTCGATGACGCCCGCCGCCTCGGCGTCGCTGGCCGCCAGCCGGTCGCGGATCTGAAGCTCCCGCCGTTGCAGGGCCTTGGTGACTTCCGGAGTGAACTTCCGGCCCTTCTTGTCGTTCGCGGTGAACGGGGGGTTCATCATGACGAGCCGGCGATCCTCGACATCCTGCACGACCTCGGGGTCCACGGCCGACGAGTCGAAGAGCCCACTCTGTCCGCTACCGCCGTTGTCGGCTGCGCTCGCCGCCGCCGGCCCCACCACGTCCTCGTCGGTCAACAACTCCAGCGACCCGAGCCGCACCGCCTCGCCGTCAACGGAACCGTAGGGCATCGCCCGAAGGGCCATCTTGCGGTAGTCGACCGAGGGGTTGGCGAGTGTCATCCGCCCCGCCGCCATCTGCAAGGACACGGGGTTGATGTCCAGGCCGGTCACGAGCCGCTCGACGGCGTACTTGTGGAACTCGGCCGCCGTCCGCTCGTCGCCGCCGGCCTTGCGGAGCCGGTCCTTGACCGCCTCCAGGTACGCGTTGAGCAGCGTGCCGCTTCCGCAGGCCAGGTCGGCCATCTTGAGCCGCTTCCACGTCCGGCGCTCCGCCCACTCGGTCTCTCCGGTCGCGTCAAGAGCCAATTCGGCCAGCAGCCGCGCCGCCGGCTGCCGCGTGAAGAACGCGCCGTCGGACGCCTGGTTCCCGAGCACGCGGCTGAACAGCTCGCCGGCGTACTCCATGCCCATCGACACGTAGATCTCGGCGTTCTCCTTCGCCCAGGCGGCGACCGCCCGCACGGCCTGATTGACGCCGCCCAGCGCGTCCGCCGCCGCCAGCGCCTCCAGGACGTTGAGCGCCGGCCGGAACACCGGCTCGTAGTCGTAGCGGAGCACCGCCGTCCACGCCCCGCGCAGCACGGCGACCGGTTCGGCCCCGGTCGCCGCGTCGTGCAGCAACCCGACACGGGCCAAGTCCGCCGCCTGCCCCTTCGCGCCTTCCAGCCGCGCGTGCAGCAGCGCCGCGTTCATGAGCAGCAGCACGCTCACCGTGCACGCATCCGCATGGGTGTCCGTCTCCTGCAAGTGCTCCATGCCGAGCACGGAACGCAGCCGCCCCTCCAGCCCTTCGCGGCTCAGGTGCTCGGCTGCGCGCCGGACCGGCTCCATCAGCAGGTTGAAGTCCCGGACCTCGTTTCCGCGCAGCCCGGACTTCTCCATGACTTCGACGCGCAGGTCGCGGCCTACGCCGTCCTCCCGGATCTGCTCCAGGAGCCGCTGCGTCGGCGACGGTCCGGCCGGGCGCTCCTTCCCGGACCGACCCCGCCGGGCGGGCCGCCGCCGGGGCCGTCTCGGCAGCGGGTCCCGTGACTCGGCCCGCTCCCGCGCCCGTTCTACGGTCTTCGCCACGTCCACGCCGCCGTGCCGCTCCGTGGACCGCGACGCGGCCTGCACCGTGCAGCGGACATCGCCGCGTCCGCGCTGGACGACCAGCACGGCCGGCGACTCCTCCAGCATCCGTTCGTCATCACCAGACGGGCCGTCGGTGAAGCGCTCGGACTCGCCGGCTCGCGTCGGCTGCTGCCGCCACGCGAAGCCCTTGTCCTCCGTCAGGTACTCGGTGACCGGGGCCGCGCCGGGGGCCGAGGCGTCACGCCATGCCGGCACCTCCGCCAGCGCCACGGCGTGTTCGGCGTGGCCCCGAGGTCCGGTCCACACGCCCATGCGCGTCACCGCGCCGTCGCGGACGACCAGCGGCTGGGGAACGTGCACTTCATCCTCCGGCGGAACGTGGATCTGCAACAGGTGCGAGATCTCGTCCTCGATCCGGCCGTCGTGCGCCCGCAACGCCCGCAAGACCTCGCCGAGCACCTTCCACTCGTCGCCGAGCGTGTCCATCGACAGGCTCGTCTCCGCATCGATGCCCCGCGGCAGCGGGACCGGCACGATGACGTACCCGTAACGCTTCCCCGGAGCCCGCCTCATGCAGCGGCCGACGATCTGGATGACGTCGGTCGGACTGCGGCGCGGAGCCAGCAGCGCCACCGCATCGAGGCTCGGACTGTCCGTCCCTTCCCCGAAGATCCCGACGTTCGCGATGCCGCGCGGCCTCTCGGCGTCCGCTGCCGCAAGCTCACGCAGCGCCCGCCGCCGTTCGCGCACCGGATGCCCCGCGTCGAGATGCTCCACGGCATACCGCCGCCCGGTCCCCACGAAGCCGCCATCGGCGAAGTACCGCTCGATCTCCGAGCGTCCCTCGTCGCTCTTGAGCCACTTGACCATCTGGCTGGAACGCTGGACCTTGTTCAGGAACGCCAGTGACCGGCTCACTCGCACGCCGTCTCCGACCGTCCCGCCGGCGAGCGCCACGCCGTACACCAGCCACGAGAGCGCGTCGCGGGTCGTCAGCCCGCGCGTCTCCTGCGACTGCTCGAACAACTGCACGATGCGGTTCGCCGCCGCCCAGGCTCGGTCATCGACGCCGATCGCGATGATCCGGTAGTCGGACAGGAACTTCTGCTCGACCGCATCCTTGTACGCCAGCCGGTAGGCCACCGGGCCGAAGATCGACTGGTCCGACATGCTGGCGACGACCCACTTGGTACGGTCGATGCGGGCGACCTTCGCGTTGCTCGCGTCGTAGACGCGGGGCGTCGCCGTCTGGTACAGCCGGTAGCGGGCCGGGAACGCCTCCTGGTCGTGGCACAGCGTGAACACCCGCAGCCGCTCGCCCTGCCGCTGGCTCTTCGCCGGCCGCAGCTGCGCCGTCCGGTGCGCCTCGTCCAGAATCAGGACCTGGGCGAACTGCTGCGCATCCCGCAACGCGTCCGCCGTGTGGTGCGCCGACTGGTAGGTCGAGAAGATGATGCGAAGGTCAGTCGAGTCCAGGCCAGCTTGCAGCCACTTGGCCACCGCGTCGGCGTTCTGGGCCACCCGGCAGCCGATATCGGCCGCACGGACCTGCCCCGTGTCCCGCGTGGGGTCCGCCGCAAGATTCGGGTCCCGCTCGATGTCGACGTGACCCGCCGTCGAGTCGCTGCACACCGCCAGCGTCCGAACCGGCCGGCCGATGTGGGACAGGTACTCGCGCCGCACCTGGGCTATCAGCGCGATGCTCGGCACGAGCACCACGCCGAGGTGGCCCGGCTCGGACAACTCCGACAGGATCCGCATCGATACGCGGGTCTTGCCGGTCCCGCACGGCAGCACGAGGGTCGCCCGCGCCGCGTCGCGCGGCGTCCAGCCCGGCGGGTCGTGGCCGCACCAGCGGTCCCGATGTTCCGACAGCCCGGCGCGGAGCGCCCGCACGCACGCCGCCACGGCCTCGTCCTGCATGGCCGTCCGCGGGTCGGGTTCGGTCGCCGAGTGCTCCCGCGCACTGTCCCGCGCCTCGGCCAGCGCCGCCTCGAAGTCGATGAACGTCACGTCGGCGACGGCGGCGGCTTCCTCCGTCGCCGCGCTCCGGCGGGCTTCCGCCACCATCCAGCGCTCGGCGAACACCGACGACGGCGCAGCGCCGGCAAGCTGCTGCACCTGCTTCGTCGTCACCGATCCGTCGCCGCTCCGCGCCTTGCACTGGATCGCCACGCGGGAGCCGTCACGCTTGACGGCCACGAGGTCGATGCCGGCGTCGTGCGACGGCAGGGGGACGCCCACCGTCGTCCGCTCCGGCCACTCCGGATATCGCCAACACGCGGCGATCTCCCAACTCGGGATGCCTGCGGCGTGCCGGAGCACGGCGTCCTCGAACTGTGTCCCGTCGAACCGCCGCGCGTCCCTGTCAGCTTGCAGGGCCGCGAGCGTCTCGTTGAAGCTCGAAGCCTGATCCGCCATCATGGCGTGGAAGTGTACATCCCGAGGGCCGTCAGTCCGAACGCGACCGTCAACCGATACCGCCGCCGCTCCTGGTCGTTGCGGCGGGACCGGTTCACCACCGAACGGGCGCGGCCAGTCGGCGGCGAGCGCCGGCCGCGACCGTGGCGTCCCTTCCCGGAGGGACTCCTTCGTTGGGGAGCGACCCGGCCCGGCGGGTGTGACGGAGGAACACCCGCCGGGGCCGAAGACCGCAGGTCTGAGGCAGGGTCGCTCCCCTACCTCACCCACGTCCCTTTCTCTGTACGTGGGGGGTGGTGTGTTGTGGCGGGATTTGGTTGATATCGAAAGACTTGGCGGACTTGTGATTGTAAGTTCAAGTGTGACTGGGGGTGTAAGTTCGGCCGCCTGTTCTCCTTACACCCTTACTGCGGCATCATCGGTGTAAGTTCGCCGCGGCCTTCGTTGTGATCAGGCGACAGGTTGGATCACAACTGTCACCTCGTCCCCCTGGTCCTCATCGTGCTTCCGTAATCCTCGCCTCTTGGTCGTATGCGCCGCTCTCGTGCGCCGGTACTGGTTCGCTGTCGAGCCAGTGTGGTGCGCTGTCATCTTTCCGCGTCGTGTTCCGCCCGGTACCGTACCATGACGTTTGCTTTCCTGGCGCGTTTGTTCGCCTGTGCGCCCGGCCTGCTGCTGACGGACCCCGGTTGCCGTACGGGCGGCGTTGGGGCCGGCGGGTCCAGACCTCACCGAGGTCGATGCCCGGTTCCGTTGTCAACGGGACGGACGCCAGCGTCCGTCATAACCAGCCTCGTCCGCGACGGTGGCCGGCGTGTCACCGGGACGGCCGCAGCGCAAGCGGAGGACCGCGCCAGCGGTTGACACGCCGGACGCCGTCGTGGCATCCGGCCCTCGGCCCCGCACGGTCAGCGCGGCGTCGAGTCTTCCGCTCGGCGCTCTCCGGCCAGATACGCGGCCCAGTCGTCCATCATTAGGCGTCCCGTGTCGTCCTGCACCGTCTACAATCGTTCATAAGTAGCCGTATAATAGTGATCTATACCTCTCCCGCCGTGGACTGAACGGGTCGGAACGTCTTGTGTCGCGCGGCACCTTCCGCCATATAATGGGGTGATGCATGATGTGAGGCACGCCGCCGTCCGACACCGAAAGCCCCGGGGCCGCCATCCCGACAGGCGACTGACGCCCGCCTTCGTCCGAAACGCCACGCCAGGACGACACTGCGATGGCCAGGGACTCTACCTCCTCGTCCAGCCCTCCGGCGCCCGCAGCTGGGTGCAGCGCCTTGTCATCCGCGGCCGGCGGCACGAACTCGGACTCGGCGGCATCCCCCTGGTCCCGCTCGCCGAGGCCCGCGAGAAGGCCATCGCCAACCGCAAGCTCGCCCGCGAGGGCGGCGACCCGCTCGCCGACAAGCGCCGCATCCAGCGCACGCCGACCTTCGAGGAGGCCGCCGCGAAGGTGCTGGAGCAGAAGCGCCCCGGCTGGCGAAGCCCCAAGCACGGCCTTCAGTGGTGGGCCACCCTCAAGACCCACGCCTTCCCGTATCTCGGCGCGCGGCCCGTCTCCGAGATCACCAGCGCCGACGTGCTCGACACGCTCCAACGCATCTGGCACAGCCAGCCGGACACGGCGCAGCGGGTGCGCCAGCGCATCCACGCCGTGCTGGAGTGGGCCATCGCGATGCAGTACCGCATTGACAATCCGTCCGATCGGCTCGGCCCGGTGCTCGGCAAGCAGCGGAAGGTCGTGCGGCACATGCGGGCGCTGCCGCATGGTGAGGTGGCGGCGGCGCTGGCTGCGATCCGGGCCGCGACGGTCCGGCCCGTGGTCAAGCTGGTATTCGAGTTCATGGTGCTAACGGCCGCGCGGCCGGGCGAGGCGCGCGGGGCGCGTTGGTCCGAAATGGACCGGGACGCCGCGGTGTGGACCGTTCCGGCCGACCGCATGAAGGCGCTTCGCGAGCACCGGGTCCCGCTCAGCGTGCCCGCGCTGAAGGTCCTCGACGCGGCGCAAACGCTCGGCGGCGGCGACGGCCCGCTGGTGTTCCCGACGGCGCAGGGCAAGCCGCTGACCGACATGGCCTTGTCGAGCCTGCTGAAGAAGCTGGAGATCGCCGCCGTGCCACATGGCTTCCGCTCCACGTTCCGGGACTGGGCGGCCGAGGAGACGAACCATCCGCGCGAGGTGGTCGAGGCCGCACTGGCGCACACGGTACGCGACAAGGTCGAGGCGGCCTACGCCCGCTCCGACCTGTTCGAGCGCCGGCGGCGGCTCATGGATGAGTGGGCGGCCTACTCGACCGCAGCGCCCGGACAGAGCGCCCCCCTGCGGCCGTGAGCGCGTATCCGCGTCCTCGGGGCGATGCCACCCCGCCGGCCGCCTCGTCAAGCCGCTCCGCGGCTCCTGCTCTGCGTTCCGGCCCTGCGGGTGACGAGCCGGCCGGCGGGGCGGACGGTTGCGATTATGGGCCGAACGCAGGCGTCCGGCCCGAACCCGGACCGGCACGACCACGGCATCCTCGACCCGACCGCGTCAGCCCTGTTCGAGCGGTAGCGGCTGACCATGAACGACCGGGCCGCGCAGCTCGCCGAAACGCCACTGCCCGCATCCGTCCATCGCCGTAAACCGCGGGACGCGATCCGCAAGCGCAACGCCGTAAACCACGCCCGAACCCGAACCCCCTGCCCTCCACCGACCAACCACACCGAACCGCCAAACTGGTCAGACTCGAACGAGATCACGGGCAGGCTATCCAGGCGCGGGACGGAATCGAGCGGGCAGGACGTCGAGCGAAAGCGGCGGGAACGTGAGAAGATCCAGGTGCGCGACGAGGAAGATCCGGCCGACGACGAGAGACTGTCGGGCGGCACGATCAGAGGACACGGGGAACTGGCTCCTGAAACCCGTTAGGTCTCAGGAGCCAGCATACTCAATGTTGAACATTGAGGCTGGCGAGGGGGCGCTGCGCGCCCCCTTCGAACCCCCGGCGTTGCGCCGCCCGGCCGTGCCGGTTGGCGGATCGCTCGGTCCCCTGGACCTGTTCGCCGTCGCGCTGATGGGCGAGCCGCGCCGCGATGACTCGTCGCCGCTGCGTGCGTCGCCGGCAGGGCCGGCCGGCGGTCCTCGCGTGTCGCACGCTCGTGGCCGGATCGGCCACGTTGCTTCCGGGCGCGGTTGTGCAGGCCATCCCTGTGGCCAGCGTCGCTCACGGTCGCCACTGGGTATCATCTCGGGGCAGTTGTCGCCGAGTGGCCGACGCCCGCGCCAGGCGCCACCACAGCGCCCTGCTGACGAGAGACCGACCCGTGACCGAAGGCAAGTTGACGAAGGCCGCGCTTGTCGAGAAGGTGGCCCGGGTGGCCGGCCTCACGAAGAAGGCCGCCGAGAGGATCGTCGAGACCGTGTTCGGCGGCATCGCCGAGTCGCTCCGCCGCGGGGAGAAAGTCGAACTCCGCGGCTTCGGCAGCTTTCGCCTCCGCCGCCGTGCTCCGCACCGGGGCCGCAACCCCAAGTCCGGCGAGAGGGTGGACGTGCCGTCGAAGTACGTCGCCTACTTCACGGCTGGCAAGGAACTGAAGGCGTCGATCAACGGGGAGTCGGCCGTACCGCCGCCCGTGTCCGAGTAGGCCGTTGTCGAACCGCGCCCCCGTCTCGTCGTCGCCCACGTCGTGCGCGTCGTCGCGCACCACGACCACGATCTGAATCCGTCCTCGCACGGTGTTTCCGGGCCGCTGTAATCCGGCTGGGAACGAGGGACACGATGAGGGGAAGCGCTCGGAATAACGACTGTAAGTTGCTGATAATAAGAGGCTTATACAGCACGCACCACCGAGGCCCAGTCGTCCATGAGCCGCCGCCGCCGCTCGAACAGGTCCGACCGCGCATAGGCCGCCTCGACCGGGTTCTGGACGACATGCGCGAGCGCTGCCTCGATGACCTCCCGCGGATGGTCCGTCTCCTCGGCCGCCCAGTCCCGGAACGACGAGCGGAAGCCATGTGGGACGCAGGCGATGCCGCAACGTTTCAGCAGCCGGCGAAACCGCATGACGTCCAAGGGCCGGCCGCCCCCGGGGCTGAACACCAGCGGACCGGCGCCTGGAAGCGTCCGCGCCGCGTCGAGGATTTCCACCGCCCTGCCGCACAGCGGCACCCGGTGGTCGCGCTTCATCTTCATCCGCCGGGCCGAGAGGGTCCACACGCGGCCGGCCGCGTCCATCTCGTCCCATCTCGCCCCGCGCACCTCGCCCGAGCGCGCGGCCGTGAGCACGAGGAACTCGAACGCCAGCTTGTCGACCGGCTGCTTGCGGGACGCCCGCACCGCCGCCAGCGCGGCGGCGACCTCGCGGTGCGGCAGCGCCCGCATGTGCTCGACGATGTTGCGCTGCGGGCCGAGCACCGGCCGCACCCGGTCGGCGGGGTTATCGTTGCGCAGGTTCATGGCGATGGCCCACTCCAGCACCGCGTGGAGGCGCTGCCGGACGGCCTTGGCGATGACCGGCTTGCTGTGCCAGATGGGCGAGAGGATCGCCAGCACGTCGCCGCTCTCGACCTCCGAGACCGGCCGGGTGCCGATGCGGGGGAAGGCGTAGCGTCGGAGGCTGTTCTGCCAAGCCCGGACCTGCTCGGCGTTCTTCCAGCCGGCCTGCTTCTGCTCGACCACGGCGGCGGCGGCCTCGGCGAAGGTGGGCACGGACTGGAGGCGGCGCTTCTCCGCCAGCGGGTCGCCGCCCTCGCGGGCGAGCTTGCGGTTCGCGACGGCCTTCTCGCGGGCCTCGGCCAGCGGGACGAGGGCTACGGAGCCGAGTCCGAGCTCGCAGCGCTTGCCGCGGATGACGAGGCGCTGGATCCAGCTTCTCGCGCCGGTGGGCTGGACGTAGAGGTAGAGTCCGTTGCCGTCGATGTGGTGTCCGGGCGGTGCGCTGCGGACGAACGCGGGGGCCAGCGCGTTGTGGGGATGTCGTCCTCGGCGCTTGGTTCTGCGGGGCGAGGGGGCGGCCGGTGTCTCTGCAACCATCCCTGCATTATATGCCGGATGGTGGCGGATTCCGCAAGACTTCCCGCCCGGTTCAGTCCGCCGATACGAATCATAAACGATTACCAGTCAGCATCTTACGGTCATACCCGGACGGCACAGGACGCCAACGGACATAATATGAGCGGTGTCCGTGCACCACGGCCGCGATCCGAAGACGCTGGAGCGGCTTCCGCAGCGTCTTGTCGGCGAGCACCTTGCCGCCCTTGCCCGGAAACACCAACGGATACTGGCCGGCGCCCAACGTCCGCGCGGCGTCGAGGATCTCGAGCGCCCGCCCGCACAACGGCACGCGGTGGTCGCGCTTCATCTTCATCCGGGAGGCCGGGACAGTCCAGACACAGCCTGCCCTGTCCATCTCGTCCCATCGCGCCCCGCAGACCTCGCCCGAGCGCGCCGCGGTGAGCACGAGGAACTCGAACCCCAGCCTCACGAAAGGCGACCCCGCCGACGAGGCGCGGACGGCCGCCACGGCCGCGGGGACCTCCCGGTGCGGCAGCGCCCGCATGTGCTGCACGACCGCGTGTTGCGCGCCGAGCACCCGGCCGACCCGGTCGCACGGGTTATCGCTGCGGAACTCCATCACCACGGCCCACTCCAGCACGGCGGCGACCCGCTGGCGGACCGACTTGGCGGTCGCCGCGCGCGTGTGCCAGATGGGCGTCAGGATGGCCAGCACGTCGGCGCTGTTGACCTCGGCGACGGGCCGCTCGCCGATGTGCGGGAAGGCGTAGCGGGCCAGGCTGTTGCGCCACTGCCGGTCTTCGCTGGCGTTGCGCCAGCCGGGCCGCTTCTGCTCGATGAGGCGTTCGGCGGCCTCGGCGAAGGTCGGCATGCCCTGGAGGCGGCGGCGGTCGGCGAGCGGGTCGCCGCCGGAGCGGGCGAGCTTTCGGTTGGCGAGGGCCTGCTCGCGGGCCTCGGCTAGCGAGACGAGGTCGACGCTGCCGAGTCCGAGTTCGCGGCGCCGGCCGCGGATGACGAGGCGCTGGGTCCAGCTGCGCGCCCCGGTGGGCTGTACGAAGAGGTACAGGCCCTGTCCGTCGGCGTGTCGTCCGGGCGGCGCGGAGCGGATGAAGGGGGCGGTGAGGGCGTTGCGGGGATGGCGTCCTCGGCGCTTGGTGCGGCGGGGGGTGGCGGGCGTGCTGGTGTCAACATCCATTCCACCATTGCAGGCGAGAAGTGGCGGGATGTCGAGGGACGGCGCGGCCGGTTCAGCGCGCCGGGACTGTGCAATAAACAATTACCAATCAGCTATTTATGGACTTACGCGCACGGTAGAGGGCATCAGCGGACGACCAGCACCCGTTGGTTCTCGGCGAGCGGGTCGCCACCGGCGCGGGCGAGCCTGCGGTTGGCGAGGGCAGCCGCGCGGGCGTCCTTGAGCGGGACGAGCGGGAAGCCGCCGAGTCCGAGTTCGCGGCGACGGCCGCGGATCACGAGCCGCTGTACCCAACTGCGGGTGCCGGTCGGCTGCACGTCGAGGTAGAGGCCGTCGCCATCGCAGTAGCGCCCGGCCTGTGCTACGTTGCGGACGAAGGCGGTCGAGAGCGCGTGGTGGGGCTGCCGGCCGTTGGACTTGCTGGTCCGGGGTCGATTCGGGAGTTCCATCTCTGCCAGTATTCCCCTCAGTGAATGGCGGATACTAGCGGATCGTACCGGACCGGAACGGCCCTCGTCAAGGCCCGGAATTGGTAGTAATCAATGATTATTCAGTCACTTACGGACTATACCGGACGGTGCTGGACTGCATCGGATTTCCCTGCATGGTGGACAGGGCTACCACCACGGAACGGGGACCGTCGGCGTACGCGCCGGCCGGGATGTCCGGTGACGAGTCGGCTGGTGCGCCGATGACTCCGGGCAGGGTCAGGATCTCAGCCAGCGAGCGAGCGCCTTGCCGGGATCGGCGAGCTCGCCGAGCGAGGTGTACCAGTACGCCTCCCAGCCCGACGCCGGCAGGCCGGCGAACAGCATCAGGTTCAGCGGATACGCCTCGCTATCGGCGCAACGCCGAAAGTCGTCGCGGAACAGAAAGGTCGGCTTGCCCCAGGCAATCGCCAGGCCCAGCTCTACCATCACGCCTTCGTCGGGCGGACAGCCGTTCACCACGGCGAACAGGCCGTCGGCCGCGCGCACATCGCCGAGGTCGGCTTGGCCGATGCGGTACGCCCAGCCGCTGCGCGTCCTGTCGGTCTGGTTGTTGCGGGCGAACGGTTCCCACACCTCCGCGCCGGCCGCGGCCAGCGCGTCGACGAGCGCGGCAAGCCAGATAGAGCGTCTTCCTGAGCATTGCGCCCAGTGTAGCGGGTGGCAACAGCGGACCCGGTACTCGCGCTTCGCCTTCACCGCAGGCCGAAATGGTCATACATGGCTCTTTGTAGCCATTACGGCCCATTTGTAGCTCCCGACGACGACCTCCGGAGACCCGGCCCTAGGGCGCACAGGAGGGGCACGAACGTCCACCCTTCCCCGGCCGCCCTCACCCACCGGGCGGCCGGGGAAGGAAAAAATCGCGCGCGCTATGCGCGCTCTTCTTTGCCGCGCTGAGCGCGGCAAGGGACGACCCGAGCTGTCGCGACGAAAAAATATTTTGCCGACCTGGCCGTACCGCATCGGATCGGCGAGGACCGAACCGGTCGCTCGGGATCCGGGCCGGCCTCAGCCGGTCAGAACTGGACGGAGACGGTCGGAAATGGACTGTAAGTCCCGCATTTGTAGATAGTTACGGAAGTGATACGCTCCAATCCTGCCCGTTCGCGGACAGATCACGGCAGTCCATCGCATCAAGGAGCGCATCAGATGACGACGAACCGAGAGGCCACCCCCGAGCACCCGAGCGCCGGCGTCGGCATGCCCAGACTCCTGACCCTGCGCGACGTGACGGCGGCCACCGCCCTGTCCCGCTCGGCCGTCTACGCGCTGATGGCCGAGTCCCGCTTCCCGAAGCCGATCCGCGTCGGCAGCCGGGCCGTCCGCTGGGTCGAGCGGGAAGTGCTCGACTTCATCGCCAGCCGTCCCCGGGCCGGCTCGGAGCGGTCGCCGCGCAGCCGAGGATGACACCGCGGTCCAGGCGACCGGCAGTATTGAGGCCCCCTGTGTCGACGAGCGAGAGAGCAGCGGCGGTCGGAGCTGGCTCATGGTCCATTGAGAACCACGAGCCAGCTTACCCAATGTCGGACATTGGGCTGGCGAGGGGGGCTGCGCTCCCCCTTCGAACCCCCCGCTTCCCGCGCCCGTGCCGGGCTCGCGGCCGGGCGGCGGGCGTCGCCCTCGCTCCTTCCCGGAGATGCACCGATGGCTGACCGCCGCATCGTGAGAGCCTCCGTCCGCGTGTCGGCGGCCGAGTTCGCCGCCTGGAAGGCCAAGGCCGCGGCGGCCGGCGTGCCGCTGTCCAACCTGCTGCGGCAGGCCATGGCGCGGACCCGCACCTGGACCGCGGCGGCGGCCGAGGTCGAGCGCGAGCGCACCCGCCAGGTCGCCCGCATCGGCAGCAACCTCAACCAGATCGCCCGCTGGGCGAACACGCACGCCGACAAGGCCGACGCCTTCGAGGTCATCGCCCACCTCGTCGCCATCGAGCGGGAGATCGCGCGGCTGGCCGGCTTCGGTGGCGAGCCGCCCGATGCACGTTAAGTTCATCGCCCGCGGCGCCGGCTCGGCGAAGGCCGCCGCCGACTACCTGCTCGGCGAGCGCGACGCAGCCGGCCATGTGCGAGAGGGCGTCGAGGTCCTCCGCGGCGATCCCGACGTAGTCGCCGCCGTCGCCGACTCGCTGGCGTTCAAGCACAAGTACACCTCCGGCGTGATCGCGTGGGCGCCCGAGGACCGGCCGACCGACGCGCAGATCGAGGCCGTGCTCGACAAGTTCGAGCGGACGGCCTGGGCCGGGCTCGAGCCGGACCGCTACGCCTGGTCGGCGGTCGAGCACCGCGAGCGGGGCGGCGGCGTGCACGTGCACATCTTCGCCGCCCGCTGCGACCTCGAGACGGGCAAGAGCCTGAACATCGCACCGCCCGGCTGGCAGCAGACGTTCGGCCCGCTGCGCGACGCCTTCAACCACGAGCACGGCTGGAGCCGGCCCGACGACCCGGCGCGGGCCAGGGCGGACCAGCCCGGCCACCGCGCCTTGATCGACGCGGCGAACCTGCGGGCCGGCCTGGAGGTCGAGGCCGACCCGCGCGAGGTGATCCGCGACTACCTGCTGCAGCGCGTCGCGCACGGCGTCGTGCACAGCCGCGCCGACATCGTCGAGGCCCTGGAAGAAGCGGGACTCGACGTGCCGCGACAGGGCAAGGACTACTTGACCGCCCGCGACCCGGAGACCGGGAAGCGGTGGCGGCTGAAGGGAGCGTTGTACGAGCATGACTTCAACCCGGAGCGACTTGACCTCCCGGCTCCAGCGCCGGCTGGAGAACGAGCGGGCGGAGATCGAGACGGCGGCCGCGCGCGAGCTGAAGACGCTTGGCGAGAGCTTGAGCGGCGTCGCACAGAACGCGCTCGGTACCATCGAAGCCGATACGGCGGCATGGATCGAGCGGGTGCGCGGGATGTTGCTGCGGACATGGCTGTGGCCCCTGATCTTCGGCCTGATGCTCTCAGCCGGCATCTGCGGCGGGAGCTGGGCGGGGACGCGGTGGCTGTGGACGACGATCGAGCGGCGGATCGAGACGCTGGCGGTGCTCCGCGTGGACATCGACCAGGCCCGCCAGACCCTGGCGGAGCTGGAGTCGATGACCTGGCGCGTGGAGTTGCGCGTAATCGACGGCGCGCGGTTCGTCGTCCTGCCGCCTGGCTCGCTGGAGCGCCCGCCGTGGACCGTGGGCGGACGGCCTGCCTTGAAGCTGTCGGGCGAGTGAGTGAGCTCTATGACCGCGCTAGAACGGCAGTTGACGAGAGTCTGTCGGGAGTTGTCCGCGCAGTACGAGCGGGAGCGGACGCAGCACGCCGAGCAGATCGCGGCCTTGCAGCGGCAGGTCGAGCACTTCGCCGGGCAGGTGACGCGCTTGATCGAGGACTACAGGAGACTCGCCGAGACGTTGCGCGGGCCGTGGAGATGATGAGCCGCCACGGCCGGCGCCGCGGACCGGAGCATGACCATGACCCGAGTCTCTGAGGCTCGGTCGGACGGGATCCGTCCTGTCGATCCCGGTCAACGAGTTTCACCGCGGTTGCTAGCCCGGAAAATTCGTGAGGTTATCGAATCGGTCCCAGGCAGGGCCTGATCGTCGCGCGAAGGACGTTTTCGGACGCGGCGCGTGGTAGGTGGCAGCGTGGTGCAGTGGCCGGGGCGAGGTGACGGCACGCATGAGGTGGCAAGCGCCGACAGGTCGGGCGCAGGGGCGCTGGCGAGCATCCGGGGCGCGGAGGTTGCCGTGGCGACGGCGCGCTATCCGGCGCGCGCCCCGAGCGCGAGGGCGAGGTGCCGCCAGACGTCGCGGTATGGGGTCGCTCGCGGCAGGTGCAGGACGAGCCGGCGGACGGAGCGGACGACGTGGACGCTGACCTTGAGCAACCGGTCGCGCAGCCAAGTCACCTGGGTGCGGGCGCAGGCGGTGCGGGCGGCCCTCAGCCGCAGTTCCTGCATGAGCACGTAGGCGGCGGCCGTCAGCAGGACCCGCAGCTGGTTTGCCCAGAACTTGGTGCAGCTCGTGCGGTCGATCTGCAAGCCGTCGAGCAGTTCCTTGATGCGGTTCTCGATGTCGCCGCGCCCGCAGTAGACCTTCTCGTAGATGAAGCGCGGCGTCTGGCGCAGATTGGTCACGACGAAGCGCGGGTTGTCCCGCGGCTGCCGGCCGGTGAGCTGCACGACTTCGGCCTTGATCACCACGCGGCGCTCACGAGCCCACGTGCCCGCGCGATAGCGGGTGTCGAGGTAGAAGTGCGCCGTCTTCTCGCGCAGCATGTTCTCGGTGCGGGCCGCCACCATGACGTGCTCGGCAGCCCGCAACAGCACGGCGTTCCTGGCCATCGCCACGACGTAGTCGAGCCGCGGTTCGGCATCGAGGAAGTCGAAGACCTCTGGCGTGGCGAAGCCGCCGTCGAGCCGGACGAGAAAGCGCGCCTCGGGAAACGCGGACCGCAGCAGCGCGAGCAGCCGACACAGCACGCCCAGCGTGCCGTCGGACGCCTGCGCCGTGCCGGGCCGCAGCACGGCCGCGCACAGATACTGCTCCGCCTCACGGTCGAAGCTCACAAAGGCCAGCAATGGCAGGTAGCACCAGCTGTCGTAGTAGCTGTTGAACATGGTCAGCTGCTGCGCGCCATGCGTCGGGTCGTCGGTCGGGTCGAGGTCGATCGTGATGCGTCGCACCCGCCCGCGCAGCCGGCGGCGATGCCGCTCGATGACCGACGCCGCCAACTCGCGCCCGAGCCGATAGAGCGCGACGCGGCCCGCACCGTTCTCGAACCGCGAGACCGTCGGCTGCGACGCCAGCCGACCGCCCGCCACCGGGTCGCGCCCGAGCAGCAACTTGTGGATCGGATCATCGGCGAGCTGGTCCGAATCGTTGCCGTCGGGATGGCCGCAGGCGATGCCGAACACCCGCTGGCCCACCAGGTCCTCGAGCGTGTGCCGGACCTTCTCCGGTGCCCGGCGGTCAATCAGACACCGGCCGAATGCCTTGACCAACCCGTAGACGCGCTCGGCGGCCTTGAGCAGCACGGCGCCGCCATCCGAGCTCGACTGCTCGCGGTCGAACGTGGCCACGAGCGGCTTGTCGAACAGATCGGGGAACAGAACAGACTGTGCTATCGTGGGGTCCGTCACGCAAGAGCCTCCGTCGTGCCGAAAACATCTGTCGTCAACAGCGTTTTAGCACACGGAGGCTTTTGTGTCTCTACTCAGGCCGGGCGCCTCATGAATTTTCCAGGTTAGGACCGTGATCGATACAACTTTGCCAACTGGCGTGACGCCTCAGGCCGGTGATTCCGGGGCTCGCGCCCGCGAACGTGGCAACGTAGTTTCCGTCACCGTCCTTACGGCGCCGCGGTCGTCGAGCTGCCGGAGGCACGGCCGCTCCAGATGGAACCGTCCGCCGTGGTAGCCGTACACCGCGTCCGGCCACATCAGCAGGCCACCACGAAGCGGGCCAGCCGTGGTCACGCGCTGGATGACTTCAGGGTGATACCAATCGTCGTCGTCGCACGGGAGCACCACATCGTCCGGCTGCAGAGCGAAGAACGGGAACGTCGCGGCGTCGTGAACCTGGGCGTCGCCGCCAAGCAACTCCAGGTTCTCGCGTGCGATCGCCTTGATGCGCGCTCGGCAGGCGAAGTAGCTGGTGTCGAACGTCCGATCCCAGGTCCGTGCGGTCTCCCGAGCGAAGCTGTCGAACAGGTCATCGGGCGTTGCCCGCTCCCAGTCGAGGGTCTGGAGCAACCGGGTCCGTCAGCAGCAGGCCGGGCGCACAGGGCAACACACGCGCCAGGAAAGCGAACGGCATCGTACGGTACCGGGCGGCACGCGGCGCGGAAAGATGACAGCGAACCAAACCGGCTCGACAAGGAACCAGTACCGGCGTACGAGGTCGGCGCACAGAACCAGGAGGCGAGGAGTACAGAAGCACGATGAGGAACAGGGCGACGAGGGTGAAAGTGTGATCCAACCTGTCGCCTGATCACAACAAAGGCCGGGGCGAACTTACCCTGGAAAATTCATGAGGCGCCCGGCCTGAGTAGAGACACAAAAGCCTCCGTGTGCTAAAACGCTGTTGACGACAGATGTTTTCGGCACGACGGAGGCTCTTGCGTGACGGACCCCACGATAGCACAGTCTGTTCTGTTCCCCGATCTGTTCGACAAGCCGCTCGTGGCCACGTTCGACCGCGAGCAGTCGAGCTCGGATGGCGGCGCCGTGCTGCTCAAGGCCGCCGAGCGCGTCTACGGGTTGGTCAAGGCATTCGGCCGGTGTCTGATTGACCGCCGGGCACCGGAGAAGGTCCGGCACACGCTCGAGGACCTGGTGGGCCAGCGGGTGTTCGGCATCGCCTGCGGCCATCCCGACGGCAACGATTCGGACCAGCTCGCCGATGATCCGATCCACAAGTTGCTGCTCGGGCGCGACCCGGTGGCGGGCGGTCGGCTGGCGTCGCAGCCGACGGTCTCGCGGTTCGAGAACGGTGCGGGCCGCGTCGCGCTCTATCGGCTCGGGCGCGAGTTGGCGGCGTCGGTCATCGAGCGGCATCGCCGCCGGCTGCGCGGGCGGGTGCGACGCATCACGATCGACCTCGACCCGACCGACGACCCGACGCATGGCGCGCAGCAGCTGACCATGTTCAACAGCTACTACGACAGCTGGTGCTACCTGCCATTGCTGGCCTTTGTGAGCTTCGACCGTGAGGCGGAGCAGTATCTGTGCGCGGCCGTGCTGCGGCCCGGCACGGCGCAGGCGTCCGACGGCACGCTGGGCGTGCTGTGTCGGCTGCTCGCGCTGCTGCGGTCCGCGTTTCCCGAGGCGCGCTTTCTCGTCCGGCTCGACGGCGGCTTCGCCACGCCAGAGATCTTCGACTTCCTCGATGCCGAACCGCGGCTCGACTACGTCGTGGCGATGGCCAGGAACGCCGTGCTGTTGCGGGCTGCCGAGCACGTCATGGTGGCGGCCCGCACCGAGAACATGCTGCGCGAGAAGACGGCGCACTTCTACCTCGACACCCGCTATCGCGCGGGCACGTGGGCTCGTGAGCGCCGCGTGGTGATCAAGGCCGAAGTCGTGCAGCTCACCGGCCGGCAGCCGCGGGACAACCCGCGCTTCGTCGTGACCAATCTGCGCCAGACGCCGCGCTTCATCTACGAGAAGGTCTACTGCGGGCGCGGCGACATCGAGAACCGCATCAAGGAACTGCTCGACGGCTTGCAGATCGACCGCACGAGCTGCACCAAGTTCTGGGCAAACCAGCTGCGGGTCCTGCTGACGGCCGCCGCCTACGTGCTCATGCAGGAACTGCGGCTGAGGGCCGCCCGCACCGCCTGCGCCCGCACCCAGGTGACTTGGCTGCGCGACCGGTTGCTCAAGGTCAGCGTCCACGTCGTCCGCTCCGTCCGCCGGCTCGTCCTGCACCTGCCGCGAGCGACCCCATACCGCGACGTCTGGCGGCACCTCGCCCTCGCGCTCGGGGCGCGCGCCGGATAGCGCGCCGTCGCCACGGCAACCTCCGCGCCCCGGATGCTCGCCAGCGCCCCTGCGCCCGACCTGTCGGCGCTTGCCACCTCATGCGTGCCGTCACCTCGCCCCGGCCACTGCACCACGCTGCCACCTACCACGCGCCGCGTCCGAAAACGTCCTTCGCGCGACGATCAGGCCCTGCCTGGGACCGATTCGATAACCTCACGAATTTTCCGGGTTACACCGATGATGCCGCAGCAAGGGGGTAAGGAGGACAGGCGGCCGAACTTACACCCCCAGTCACACCCAAACTTACATCCGATAACCAGCCAAGTCCTTTCATATCAACAGATTCTAACATCGCAAGCCCACCCCCACGTACAGACAAAAGGTACGGGGAGGAGTAAGGGAGCGACCCCGCCAAAAACCTCCGGTTTTCGGCCCCGGCAGGTGTTCCTCCGTCACACCCGCCGGGCCGCGTCGCTCCCCTCGAAGTCTTCCTTGCAGGAAGGCCAATCCCGCCGCGTGCAGTCCGCATCGCCGCCATCGCCGTCCTCCAGTTGGCCCGCGTGGCCGACGGCCGACGACGACTGCGGCCACGCGGGCTCGGTTGATCGAGCGTCGACGAGACGGTGATCAGGAGCGACACCAACACAACCTCTCCGCTGGCCGCGCGCGATGCTCACAGTCACCGACCGTGCCCGAGCACGTGACAAGGTCGGACCTTGCCGAACGCGACTCGACGCCGCGGCGGCGGGCATCGAAGCCGTCCAGGCAGGCGTTCACGTTCCGCAGAGCGCGCGAACATCGCCGAGCAGCAGTGCGGCCCACGCCGGCGATCACGGCCACGGGCGGACCCAACGATGGCCGTGACGATCGCGACGCCGGTCCCGACGGTCCACTTCGTGTCGTTGGGTGGGACGCACACCCTGCCACACCTCCAGGAAGCGCGCCCGGCCGCGGGCAGCGGCGCCGCGCCGGGCGTCTTGCAGCAGGTCGTCCGTCAATCCGGCTCGAACGTGCCCGCATGCCCGCGCCTCAGCGACGGGGCCTGCTCCTCCTTGCGGAGAAAGCAATTGCCGACGGCGAGGCAGTCGATGTCCGTGCCCAGGAAGCAGCGGGCGGCGTCGGCGGGCGTGCAGACGATCGGCTCGCCGCGGACGTTGAAGCTGGTGTTCACAAGCACCGGACACCCGGTCTTCGTTTGGAAGGCTTCCAGCAGGGCGTGGTAGCGCGGGTTGGTCTCGCGGTGGACGGTTTGCACGCGGGCCGAGCCGTCGACGTGGGTCACGGCCGGGATCGCCGTCCGCCGCGACGGGCGCACGGCGGCCGTCAGCAGCATGTACGGGCTGTCGCCGTCGAGGTCGAACCAGTCCGCGGCGTGCTCCCGCAGCACGCTCGGCGCGAACGGGCGAAAGGACTCGCGGCGCTTGACCACGAGGTTGAGCGTCCGCTGCATGGCGGGCGAGCGGGCATCGGCCAGGATCGACCGGTTTCCCAGGGCACGCGGGCCGAACTCCATCCGGCCCTGGAACCAGGCGACCACCTTGCCCGCGGCCAGCGCTGAGGCCGCGGCGTCGAGCAGGTCCGCGTCGGGCAGCACGCGGTAGCGCGCGCCGGCTGCGTCGAGCGCGCGGCGGATCGCGTCCGGGTCGAAGGCCGCGCCGAGCAGGGCTCCGCGCATCGCGTCACCGGTGGCCCCGCTACGTTCCGCGCCCCCGCCCTCGTGCAGGCCGCCCGCAAGGCGCGGAGCACCGAACAGGCGGTGGCTCGCCAGCAGCGCCGCGCCGAGCGCGCCTCCGGCGTCGCCCGCCGCCGGCTGGATCCAGACGTCGTCGAAGCGGCCGTCCCGCACCACCTTGCCGTTGGCGACGCAGTTGAGGGCGACGCCCCCGGCGAGACACAGCCGGGGGATGCCGGTCTCCTCTCGGAGCGAGCGGGTCAGCCGCAGCACCGCCTCCTCGACCACGGCCTGGACCGAGGCGGCAAGATCCCTGTGCCGTTGCGCCAGCGGCTCCTCCGGCTGGCGCGGCGGGCCGCCGAACAGCGCGTCGAACCGCCGGTTGGTCATCGTCAGGCCGGTGCAGAAGTCGAAGCAGTTGAGGTCGAGCCGGAACGTGCCGTCCGGCTTCAAGTCGATCAGGTGGTCGAGGATGGTCTGCACGTACTTCGGCTCGCCGCAGGGCGCGAGGCCCATCACCTTGTACTCGCCGGAATTGACCTTGAAGCCGGTGTAGTAGGTGAACGCCGAGTAGAGCAGCCCCAGGGAGTGGGGGAAGTGGATCTCCCGCGTCACCTCCAGCTCGTTGCCGTGGCCGATGGCCGCGGAAGTGGTGGCCCACTCGCCGACCCCGTCCATCGTGAGGACCACCGCGTCCCGGAAGGGCGACGGGTAGAAGGCGCTCGCCGCGTGCGACTGATGGTGCTCGGCGAACAGCAGCCGGGCGTTCCAGTCCACGCCTGGCGCGAGTCCGTGCAGCTTCCGGCGCAGCAGGTCCTTCTGGAACAGCTTCTCGCGGAGCCAGATCGGGACCGCCGCGGCGAACGAGCGGAAGCCGCGCGGGGCGAACGCGACGGCGGTCTCGATCAGCCGCTCGAACGTGAGGAACGGCTTGTCGTAGAAGACGACCCGGTCGACCGCGTCCGGCGCGAGGCCCGCCTCGTCCAGGCAGCAAGCGATGGCGTGGGCGGGATAGCACGCGTCGTGCTTCTTGCGCGTGAACCGCTCCTCCTGGACGGCCGCGACGACCCGCCCGTCCTCGACGAGGGCGGCGGCGCTGTCGTGGTAGAACGCCGAGAGGCCGAGAACGCGCACAAGCTCAGAAGATCGTGTAGATGAACGGTGCGACCGCGCTGGTCTGGCCCAGCACGAGCAACCCGCCCAGCACCAGCGTGACGACGATGACCGGCAGCAGCCAGTACTTCTTCCGCACCCGCAGGAAGGTCCAGAACTCGCGCAGAAAGGCCATGGTGCTCCTCGTCACCGGGACGGGCGCTTCGTCGCGGGATCGGGCTCTGCGGTCCCGATGGGACCGTCACACACATCCCGGTTCCGCTTCAGGTATTCGAGCAGCGCTTCGGCTGCCCAGCGGTGGCCGGCGGCGTTCCAGTGAGCGTCGTGTGCCCACTGCGCATCCTCGGGTTCGGCGCCGTGGCGGAGGATGTAGTCGTACTGGTCGATGACGGGGATACCTCGCGATTCGGCCATGGCGCGCAGGCGGTCGAAGGCGGGTCTGAACATTCCCATCCTGTGTGTCGACAGGATGACCAGCGAGGCGCCGTCGCGGTCCGTGCGTTCCTTGAACTGATCGAGCGCGAACGCCGTAAAGTCCAGGGCGTCCTCGAAGACGGGCGGCAGATCCTTGCGGCGGAACATGAGGTTCACGGCATCTGTTGTCGTCAACCGCCAGCCGTCGAGCAGGGCCTCATAGCCGGGCCGGCGACTCAGCCGTGTCGCCTGCGCGATCAGTGCGGGATCAGTGCCGGGTGACGGTGGGAACAACACATTGCCCTTGGCGTCCAGCCAATTCGCGAAGTAGGGAATCGTGCGATCCAGGACAAGCGCGTACCAGGGTTTCGGTGGGGGAGGAAGCCGCGGGATTCGGTACTGCCACCAATCGGGGTCGGGCGGGTGCAGCTTCATGGCCCCGTCCGGGCTTCGTTCTGCGGAGGCCAATGACCTCCGGTCCGGATCCTGCCGCGTGTACAAACTGCTCAGGATCGGGGCGTGGGATTGTCCCGTTCGTTGTTGAACTTTGCGAGTGGCGGACTCCTTGTTTCCGCGCCGAGTTCGTCTATTCTACGCCGCGTCAGCAACCGCACCGTCGGGCGGGGCCAGCGCGTCCAGTGCAGCGACCAGGTGGCGTAGGTCGCGGTAACCACGCACCCGCCGGAAGCGCGGCTCCGCCTCCACCAGCGCGCTCGCCACCCAACGTTGAATCATCTGCCCGCCACGCCACCGCTTGACCCGCCGCGTGTAGTCCTCGACGCTGCCCATCAGGTTTTCGATGATGTTCGTAGAGCGCAGAGTACGTTCGAGCGCCCCCGTCAGACCAAGCCGCTGCACCGTCAGTGTCTCCTCGAGGCCCTCCCGGATGGACGCCGCCGCGCCGGGGTGGTCACGCTCCAGCGACCCCGCCAAGCGCTCCAGCACCCGCACCGCGCGGTCCGCCGAGTCCAGCTCCCAGGCGTCCCGCAACGCCTTGCCAACCGAGGCGTGCAGCCGTTCGGGCAGATGGCCCATGACGTTCCGGAGCTTGTGTACTTGACAGCGTTGCACCACGCCACGAGAGCCGAAGACATCGCTGATGGCCCGGCGCAGCCCCGCCGCCCCATCGATGACGAACAGCAACGTCCGGTCCGTCGGCAGACCGCGCGTCACCAAGTCGCTCAGCAGGCCGGTGGTGACGGCCGCCGTCTCCGTGGCGCCTTCGCGAAGCCCCAGCACGTGCTTGCGGCCCTGCGTGTCGATCCCCAACGCGACCACCATGCAGTGATCCCGGAAGACCTTGCCGTCGATGCAGACCACCCGCAGGTCCAACTCGCCCAACGGCCGCTTGAGAAACGACCCCAGGCGCTTGGCCGACAGCGCCACGAACCGCCGAGACACCGCGCTACGCGACGTTCCCCGCTCCGTCACCTCGTCCGGCAACGGATCCAACGTGCCCGCATACCGCCGCGTCGACACCCCGGCCGCGACCGCCGCCAGCGTGCGCTCGTCCAGCGGGTCGGTGGCCGCCGCCCACCGGAAGCTCGGCAGCGGCAGCTCGCCGTCCGTGCTCCGCACACGGAGCCGCGGCACGGCAACTTCGCGCCCCCCGAGCGTCACCTGACTGGCCACGCTCCCGCCACGCCATGCGGGTCGCTCGACCTGATGGCGCCCCTTCGGCCCGCACAGGTCTTCTCGATCCCCCTCCATCATCGCCTCAAGGACCTGCAGCCCGGTCGTGATGCACAAGCCATGAAACGCTTCCCGGACACCGTTCAGCACACCGAGCACCGGCAGGGGCACCTGAATCGAGACCGTTCGCGAGCTGGGGGGTTGGCTGGAACGCTTCCGCCTGTCATGCTTCGCCATGGGTGGCTCTCCTCTTGTTGATTCCACCCCTGTCCTACCACAGACAGGGGCGAGGAGTCGCCACCCGCTTCACTTCAGTTCAACAGCATCCGGGACATCCCCCCGTACTGATCCAAGTGGGCCTTGAGGGCACCAAACTGGTTCTCCACTAGACTCAACATCTTGGGCACTATTGTGACCACCAAATGGTGCTCTCCGCTGCCAGATTCTTCGTCCAGTATCAACTTGGCATCGTCAAGCCAGTTTCTAATGGGTCGTATGAGTACTTCTAGACTTGGATGTGCTGGGGCGAAATAGGCGTCTATCTCGACCTCTAGAGCTCCAATGCGCCTTCGAAGTTCAGCTATTTCCCTTGTTCTATCCACCACCGGACTCCGTACCCAACGATACAACCTCTAGTCAGCGAGCGGCCACGGCCATCACGGGGGCGTCGCCAGTATCGGGCAGGCGGCGCATCCGGAAGGGTGCGCTCTCGACGATGCCCCGCACGAGCGACGACCAGCGGTAGTCGCTCGCGTCCAGCGCCCGCACGAGCCGCCGCACGGCGGGGGCGTCGTGATAGGTCAGGCCGCGGCCCAGCGCGTAGGTGAGCAGCTTCTCGGCCACCGTGCGCACGAACTCCTGGCCCTTGCCGGCCAGCGCCTCGCGGAACGCGCGCGGGCTGCCGATCGTCCGCTCCGCCCACTCGATCGTCGCGTCGATGGCCGCGCCGCGGTCCGTCTCGCGCCACTGGCCGATGGCGTCGAAGTGCTCCATGGCGAAGCCGAGCTGGTCCATCTCCGTGTGGCAGCTCGCGCAGACCGGGTTGCGCCGGTGCTGCTCCATCTTCTCGCGCAGCGACGTGGGCGCGGCGCCGGCCTCGTCCTCCTCCAGCGGCGGGACGTTCGGCGGCGGCGGGGGCGGGGGCGCGCCGAGCAGGTTCTCGAGCACCCACTTGCCGCGCAGCACCACCGAGGTGCGGTTGGCGTACGAGGTGATCGTCAGCAGGCTGGCGTGGCCGAGCAGGCCGTGCCGCCGGTCGTCGTCCCACGCCACGCGGCGGAAGCGGCTGCCGTAGACGTCCTCGACGCCGTAGTGCCGGGCGAGCTGCTCGTTCAGGAAGGTGTAGTCGGCGGTCAGCAGCTCGGACAGCGGCCGGTCGCCGCGCACCTGGCTCTCGAAGAACAGCTCCGTCTCCCGCACCATCGCCCGCCGCAGCGTGTCGTTGAACTGGGCGAACAACGCACCGTCGGGCGCCTGCTCGTTGATGTTGCGGATCTGCAGCCACTGGCCCACGAAGTCGTTCATGAAGCGCGTGGCGCGCCGGTCGGCGAGCAGGCGCCGCACCTGCTCCGCGAGCGCGTCCGGCTGGCTCAGCTCCCCGCTCGCCGCCAGGTCGATGAGCTCGTCGTCGGGAATGCTGCGCCAGAGGAAGAACGACAGGCGCGTGGCCAGCTCCAGGTCCGTCAGGGCATGCACGTCCCCGGGAGCCGCAGCCGCCGGCCGCTGCTCGACGCGCAGCAGGAACTCGGGCATCGAGAGCAGCGCCTCGAGGGCCCGCTCGATGCCGAAGTCGAAGTCGCGGGCCCGGCGCCCCTCGCGATAGACGCGCAGGAGGGGGTCGACGTCGGCGCTCGTCACGGGCCGGCGGTAGGCGCGCCGCGCCAGCCCCGTGATGATCTCGCGGGCGCACGCCTCCTCGTCGTGGCTGCCGGCCGGCCGGCAGGTGAAGATCCGCCGGCGGCTCGGCGTATCGTCCGGCACCGTCCCGTCGAACGGGCCGGACACGAACAGCCGGTCGATGCCGGGCTTGCCGCGCAGGCCGAGCGGCGAGGGCGCCGAGTCGGTGAACGCGACCGACACGAGCCGCTGGCCGGCCTCGACGGGCACCCGCATCTCGAGCACGTCGTCGGCGGTCAGCCGGTACTCGTGCAGGCGCTGGCCGGCGAGGTCGTCCTCGCGCGGGGCGATCACCCGCCCGGGATCCGGGCCCGGAAACTCGCCGCCGATGCGCCAGCGCGTGACCAGCTTGTGGTCCACGCGGAGCTGGATCTCGTGCTCGTCCTCCGCGATGCCGTCAATCGTGTCGACGGCGGCGTTGCGCTTCATGCGCACGGCGAAGACGTAGTTCCCGTCCAGCGGAAACAGGTGGCGCACCGCCAGCCCGCCGTGGGTGGCGAACGGCATCTGCTCGCTCATCCGCGCGTCCTGCGCCTCGAAGCCCAGCGAGTACACCTGGCGCGCCGGACGGTTGTCGGGGCTGCCCACGGCGGCGCGGCTGATCCTGGTCGCGGCCGCGATGTAGCGCGCCATGAGCGCGGGGGTCATCGACAGCACGTCGGCGTTGTTGTCGAAGCCGAACCCGGCCATGTCGCTCGGGAGCAGCTCGCTGCCGTCGATCTCCAGCCCCAGCAGGTCGCGTATCGCGTTGACGTACTCCACGCGGTTCAGACGCCGGGAGGCGACCCGGCCGGGATTGGGCGCCGCCGCGCCCGCGCGGTCGAGAGCCGTCTCGAGCGCCGTGACGAACGTCTCGACGGCGGCCGCATCCGGACGCGGCCGCCCCGCCGGCGGCATCTGGCCGCCACGCAGCTTGCGGACCACCTTCTCGAGCACCTCGGCGTTGGCCGCCACCTGCTCGATGTCGAGCCGGTCGAGCAGCAGGCCTGCGGTCCGCAGGCGCTCGTTGTGGCAGGCGACGCAGTAGCGGTCGAGGAGATCGCGCTCCGGGGCGGCGGCAGCCGGCGCACTGCCGCTCCACGCGAACGCGAGCAGACACGCCGCACAGCCGAGCAACCGTGACATATCGTTCCCTCCCGCCGCGTGGCTTTCCGCCGTGCGCCCATTATCGAAGACCCGGACGCCCGGCACAACCGGATCGCGGCCCGGCACGCGACGGGTGCTGCGTATAATGCGGGCCTGAATGCCGCTGCGCGAGGGGGACGCAATGACTGCCACCTGCATCGGGCGCGTCGGAAGATGGTCGTTTCTCCACGCCGTGCTGTGCACGGCAGCCGCCGGGCTGGCCGCCGCGGCGCCGCCCGACCTGCGGCTGGTCGACGCGGCGGCGCGGCAGGACACGGCGGCCGTCGGGGCGCTGCTGGCGGCAGGCGCCGATGCGAACACGCCCCGCGCGGACGGCGCGACGGCGCTGCTGTGGGCGGCGCACTGGGACGATCACGAGGCCGCCGGGCTGCTGCTCGCCGCCGGCGCGGACCCGAACGTGGCCGACGACGACGGCGTCGTGCCGCTCGTGCGCGCCAGCGAGAACGCGAGCCTTCGCATGGTCGAGGCCCTGCTGGCGGCGGGCGCCGACGCGGGCGCCGCGCAGACGAGCGGCCTGACCCCGCTGATGGTGGCCGCGCGCACCGGCAGCGTCGAGGTCGTCCGGGCCCTGCTGGCGCACGGCGCGGACGTCGACGCCGCCACGGTCGAGACGGCGGCCACGGCGCTGATGTGGGCGGTGGCAGCCCCCCACCGGGACATCGTGGTCGAGCTGCTGGCCGGCGGCGCCGACGTCGAGGCGTCGTCGAGCAAGGGGATGACGCCGCTGCTGACCGCCGCGTACACGGGCGACATCGAGACCGCCGCGCTGCTCATCGCCGGCGGCGCGGACGTGAACGCCCCGGGCTCGGACGGCGCGCACGCGCTCCCGTTGGCCATCGCCAGGGGCCACGACGACCTGGCCCTGTTCCTCCTCGAGCGCGGCGCCGACCCGAACGGCACCCTCGACGGCGTGCCCGCGCTGCACGCGGCGGTGGGCGACGTCGACCCGTGGACGATGCACTGGAACCGGCGCCACGGCAGCCCCGGCTTCTCCGTGAAGACACGCGTTCCCGGAGCCTCGCCCCTCGCGCTCGAGCGCCGCCTGCCGCTGGTGAAGGCGCTGCTCGCGCACGGCGCCGATCCCAACGGGCGCATCACGACCACCACGCTGCTGATGACCTACATCGGCCACCCGACGAAAGGGGCGTTCGAGCGGTTCGCCTGCGGCACCGGCGACCTGCGCGGCGCCACGCCGTTGTGGGTGGCCGCCTTCGGCGCCGCCAGCGACGGGGCCTACCTGCTCGACAGCGAGCTGGGCATCCGGCCGCCCGAGAGCAGCGCCGCGATCATCCGCACGCTGCTGGCGGCAGGGGCCGACCCGCACCTGACGACCGACGACGGCACCACGCCGCTCATGGCCGCGGCGGGGCTCGGCCGTCCCACCTTCCGGCCGCAGCTCGTCCGCGGCGCCCGCTCGCGAGGCGCGGAAGAGGCCGTCAGGGCGCTCGTCGAGGCCGGCGCCGACATCGACGCGGTGAACGAGGCCGACTTCACGGCGCTCCACGGCGCCGCGTACCGCGGGTTGAACGAGGTCATCGAGTACCTGGTCGAGCAGGGCGCCGACATCGACGCCCGGGACTTCCGCGGGCGCACCCCGTTCCGCCTGGCCGAGGGATCGAAGCAGTCGTTCCAGTTCCAGGCCTACCCGGAGACCGCCAGCCTGCTGCGAGAGCTGGGCGCCGACACCCGCCTGGGCATTCCGGGATCCGTGCAGGAGCGCGCCGACCGCGAGGTCGCGGCCGACGAGCTCGGGCCTTGAGGCAATGGAGCGGACGAGGTCCGAGCCGCAGCGAATCCGTTCTACCGGCTCGGAGTGCGCGCCAACGTGGACACCGCTGCAGTTGAGTCGTGGAGACGTGCGAGGAACGTCTCACAGGCCAGCGTCTATCGCATCCAGGAACTGGAACATGCTCGACGAAGGATTGTCGCGCGGGAAGGGCGTTTCGTTTCTGTCATGCATGGCTGTCAGGGCACGGGCACGTTGCCTGGCGTCGGCTCGACGCGACATGTAACGTGGCCCATCCAAACCCTTGCCGGAACTTCCGTCGAGCGCACGGCGTAGCTCCGTGGACTGGTCGGTGGTAAGCCACGCGCTCCGCTTCTCGAAGTGCAACACCAGCCACAATTCAAAGCACGGATTCGATATGGCAAGGCGAATGTCCGTCTGTCGCGCTCGGTCCACGGCCTGTTTGAGGTTGGGGTGATTCTGGGGCCACTCAACGTCGAAGAGACACCAAACTTCATCAACATCGTCGCGATCTTCAGGTTGACGCGCTCTGGCCTCGGCGGCCGCGTTCACCAGCGTCAACGGTGCAGTATCCCTCACGTTCACTATGCGGATGTCGACCGAAGCCACTTGGTGCACTGCTGGTTCTCGTTTCAGGGCCCTGACGTACTCGGGTTCCGTCCTGACTCCCTCACAGAACACCAGAAACGTCCGTTTGGGGGCGCGAACGGCAACTTTGCGCCGGAGTTGCCTGCTCCCGCGAGACCTCTGTCGGCGCTGCCTAACCATCACTACGCCGAGAAACCAGCCCCAAGGCGTCGCGGACTTCTGCTTGGTCAATCTCGGGGATCGCCCCGAACCGGCCTTGCAGATACGCGCGCTCCAGGTTCAGGGACTTCCTGACCCGCTCACCACCGAACTCGGCCAACGCCACGAGGTGCGTGGTGCCATCGGCCCCCTTCTCGGTGAACCAGACTTCGTCGCGGTTCAGCGTGTTCAGCAGCGACGCATCGTGCGAGGTGAAAACGAGTTGCGCCCCTGAGGGATTGGTTTGGGGATCCCGAAAGATCTCGATCAGTCGAGCCGAGAGTCGAGGATGAAGACTAGCGTCGATCTCATCGAACAGGAGCGTCCGGCCATCCCGGAGTGCTGCGCGTGCGGGCCCGATGAGACGAAACCACATCTGGGTTCCAGCAGATTCGTCCTTCAGGTCGAATGCGATTGGTTCGCCACCGACGCGGTGAATGAGACGGAGACGCCGCTCAGACCCTTCGCCGGTCGGAGACTCGCGTCTAACCCACTTGAAGCTGTCGATTCCAGGATCAGCGAAGCGAAGGAGTTCGATGGTCTCGGCGGCAGCGTTAGCCAGCGGTACGTCCGTGCGAGCTTCGACACGCTCTACCTCATTAAATAGAATTCGCATCGTGGAGTCTGAGAAGCTGTAAGAGTGACGTTCTCTCCTGTGTAATCCGAGGACCTTCATCCCCGCGATCGCTCGGCCGACGTGTCTCATGTCGGAATTCGCCAGCCGCATGGCTGTGGAGAGCACCAGCGTGGTCGGCGTCAGCAATTCCCGCATCCCACGGGCTCCGTCGAGGCCGCGGCGGAAGTCGATCTCCTCCCCGTGGCGTGTGAAGAGATTCCGGCGACGCCGTTCGGGGTAGGCATCAAGGCTCTCGTACGTGACAGCCGAGTCCTCCACTTCGAGCTGATACGCGTAGCGGACGCCGCCGACCATCAGGTCCAAGTCGAACACCGAGGGAGACGCGGGTCCCTTTCCGAATCGGTGCGCATCACGGGGGAGGTCGTCGTCCCAGCCGCGAAGCGATCTGGCTACCGCCATCGAAAGCCAAGCGATGGCGTCGAGCACGTTGGACTTACCCGACGCGTTGGGCCCGTAGATGCCCGCGACGGTCAGGACGCGTTCCGGCAGGAGGTCAAACCCCCTCGTCGCCGCCCGTTCCTTGTCAACGGCGATCATCGACAGCTCCACGGGGTGGAGGATGGAGCGATGATTCGAAACCTGAAATCGCAACAGCACAACGACAGTGTACAACGTGGACCGACACTCTTGCCTCGTTCTTCGTGCATACTGTGCGAGATTCGGCATGAATGTGGGTAGGCTTGGCACCTTCGTCTCGCCATCTGCGATCATGAACCGGAGGAATCGACCCGCCGAGGGGCTTGCCTCCGCAACCCGCGCGCGGTAGCAGTCATGTCAATCCCGAGGACCAGCCGCAGCCACCCGCTCCAGATCGGCGCCGTGACCGCCGGCGACGACCGTGGTCGCATCGGCATCACCTTGTGCCCCGGCAAGACGGACCCCGCCGGGTTGACCGGGGCCTGGGCGCGAGACCTCGATCTCGACCTGGATGTGATCGCGGACTGGGGAGCTACCGCGGTGGTCAGCCTGATCACCGATCAGGAGCTCGATTACCTGGCGGTGCGCGGCCTGCCTGGGGCTGTACGGAACCGGCACATGGAGTGGTGGCACCTGCCCATACAGGACGGGGAGCCGCCGGGACCCGACTTCGAGGACGACTGGGCCTTCGCCGGCGAGGCCCTCCGCGACCGCTTGCGTGCGGGATTCGACGTCCTCGTCCACTGCAAGGGCGGCCTGGGCCGCGCGGGCACGGTCGCCGCCCGCCTGCTCGTCGAGCTCGGTGCGAACCCGGACGACGCCCTCCGCCGGGTGCGCGACGCCCGGTCGCCGCAGGCCATCGAGACCATCGCGCAGGAAGCCCACGTGGCGGCGTGCGGGCCGCGCACACCGGTCGTGCCGTCCCGGACGGAAGACAGCATCCGGGACCGCGCGCTCGGGGCCTTCCTCGGCCTGGCGGTGGGCACGACGCTCGAGTTCCGCCCCCGCGACGGGCAGCCCCGCCTCGAGGACATGGTCGGCGGCGGCCCGTTCGATCTGCCGCCGGGCACCTGGACGGACGATACCTCGATGGCGCTGGCGCTGGCCGAGAGCCTGGCGGCCACGGCGGACGACGCGGTCGACTGCCCGGATCTGATGGACCGCTTCGTCAGGTGGTGGCAGCAGGGCGCCTATTCGCCCATCGGCTGGTGCTTCGACATCGGCACCACCACGCGCGAGGCGCTGGCCCGCTACCGGGAGACCGGCGAGCCGCGCGCCGGCTCGACCGATCCGCAGACCGCGGGCAACGGCTCGCTGATGCGGCTCGCCCCCGTCGCCCTCCGCTTCCTGCACGACCGGCCGCGCCTGATCGCCGCCGCCGCGGACCAGTCGCGGACGACTCACGCGGCGGAAGAGGCGGTGGACACCTGCCGGGCGTTCGCGGAGCTGCTGGCCGACGCCATCGCCGGGTCGCCGCGCGCAGAGCTGCTGGCCCCGAGAACATTCGACGGGGCGCCGGCGGTCGCCCGGATCCTGGCCGGGAGCTGGCGGGGTCGGGCTCGCGACACCATCAGCTCGAGCGGTTACGTCGTCCACACCCTCGAGGCCGCCATCTGGTCGGTCGCCCGCACCGCGGACTTCCGCGGCGCCGTGCTGCTCGCGGCGAACCTGGCCGACGACGCCGACACGGTGGCAGCCGTGACCGGGCAGCTCGCCGGCGCCATCCATGGCCTGAGCGGCGTTCCGGAGCCCTGGCTCGAGCAGGTCGCCTGGAAAGATCGACTCCTGGCCGCGGGGCGCCGGCTGACCTCCGCCGACGCCGCGGATCGGGAGATCGCGAACGGTTGAACGGCGAGCCCACGACGTGGACACCCAGTGCTACGAGCGCCGGCACGTGCACGGGGAAAGGGAATCCCGCCTACGCCCGGCGTGAGTTTCGCCGTGCAAGTCGGAGACGGTCGAGCCGCAGCAACAGCCGCTCCTGCTCCAGGTCGCGCGGACGCCGGCCCGCAGCCCGCCCCGGCGGCTCCGTGGCCAGGATCTTCGCCCAGCGTTCCCGCTTGCGCCGCTGGACGTCGCGCCGGAACTCGTCGTAGTCGATCAACCTGGACATGCTTCCTGCACGACCTGCTCCACCCCGGCCGCCTCCCCTGCGACGTCCTTCGTTCGCTCCCGCACGGTAGCGCCAGTCGATCCGGTCGGCGTAGAGCGCGACCCGCCATCGTTGAAGTATACGGGCGCCCCGCGACCGGATTGAAACGGCGACGCTGACTACCGCAGGGGCCACCGACACGATCGTCACGGTGGCCCCAAGGCGCGCACGGCGCGCCTCGGCGGGAGCGGCGCGGGGCGAAGGGGACCCCGCAAGCGGACGCCGGGGGCTCGGGGAGCAGCCCCGTCTACATGGAAGTCCAGCCCCGTCTGCTAGAAAATCGCGAGCGGGTTGAACGGCGAGCCCGTGTTCCCCGGTATGCGTATCGGCGCGGCCACGAACAGGAACTCCCAGCGGTTCAGCTTCGCGGCCATCTCCGCGGCGGCCGACAGGTCGGCCGCGTCGATCACGTGGACGCCCAGCGCCACCAGCGCGGGCACGTGCACGGGGAACCGGAAGTCGTCGAACACCACGGCGTCCTGCGTGCCGTCGCTGCCCATGACGGCGATGTCGCGCTCCTTGAACCAGGGCACGACCGCCGGGTGCCAGCCAGCCGTCGGCACCTGCTGGTCGGGCGGCCGCAGCCAGCGGCCCGTGTGCAGCAGGACCACGTCGCCCGGGCCGACCCGCACGCCCGCCTGCTCCTCCCAGGCCAGGATGTCCTCAGGCGTCACGGCCGTCCCCGGCTCGAGGTAGGGCACGCCCTTCAGGCGCGGGATGTCGAGCAGGACGCCGCGGCTGACGATGGCCTCCTGCAGGTTGTGGATGCCCATCTGCGTGCACCCGGTCTCCGCGTTCACGGCTTCGGCGAACGGGACGCCGTTGTAGAGCTGGCCCCGGTAGCCGAAGTGGCAGAGCGCGTCGAGGTGCGTGTGCACCTCGCCGTGGTAGAAAATCGAGATGTTCTCGATGGCGATCCCGTTCTGCGGGATCAGGAAGTCGCGGTGCCAGAACGCGCTGGCCGGCCGCTCGCCCTCCAGCGTGGCCGACGCGGGCAGCACCTGCGGCTGCCGCGCCAGCGAGACGACCAGCCCCTCGGTGGCCAGCGCCAGCGCCTCCTGGCGCTTCGCCGGCGTGATGAGGTTGAGGGCGCCGAGCTGATCGTCGTCCCCCCACCGGCCCCAGTTCGACAGCTCGTCCATCCAGCGTTCCACGACCGCGGCGGTCACCTCCTCGGGCTGCTGGCCGTTGGCCGCGCCGCCCGGGAACGCCGCGACGAGCGCGAACACGATCAAGCCGCCTGCCAGTACGTTGCGTCTCGGCATCGTCACCTCGTCACCTCTCGACCCGCTGTTCCCGCATCAGCTCGCGCAGCAGGCGCGCCGAGCTCTCGCGAATGTAGACGCTGATGTACAGGACGTGCCCTTCGGCGAGATCCAGCGGCGTTCGCCCGCGGGCATCCCGCGCGTCGAGCCGCGCCCCCTGCTCGACGAGCAACCGGATGATGGAATCGGCGCCCCGCGACGCCGCGCCGTGCAGCGGCGTCCAGCCGCAGCAGAGTCCGCGATAGGGCGACGCATCCGCCAGGGCGTCGTCGCCGCACTCGCTGCCGGCGTTGATGTCGGCGCCGAGGTCCAGAATCATGCGGACGGCCTCGAGCGCGTCCGCCTCGGCACCCGGCGTCTGGCCGTCCAGGTAGCCGACGCCCGCGGCCATCGCCAGCGGCGTCGTGTTCTCGACGGTCGCCAGCAGCGGATCGGCGCCGTGCGCCAGCAGCAGGCGCATGGCGGGCAGGTCCGCCGAGCGGGCCGCCCACCAGAACGGCGTCGCGCCGATGACGTTCACCGCGAACGACTGGCCGCTCGCGGTGATCCCCTCGGGGAAGCGCACGGTCCGGTCCCGGGTCATGCCGGCGTTCGGATCCGCGCCGGCCGCCAGCAGCTTCCGCATCAACCCCAGGTAGCCGATGTCGCCGGTCTCGATGACGGGCGCCTTGTCGAGGCCGTCCCAGTTGTGGGTCTGGACGAGGATGTGCAGCGCGGTCCGTCCGGCGTCGATGGCGTTCGGGTTGGCGCCGGCGTCGAGCAGGTACGCGGCCAGATCGTAGTGCCCGTTGACGATCGCCAGCATCAGGGCGCTCGTGCCGTCGCGCAGCCTGTCGTTCACGTCGGCGCCCGCCGCGAGCAGCACGCGCACGGCGTCGGCGGCGCCGGCGCGGACGGCGAACGTCAGGGCGCGGAAGCCGCCCTTCGAGCGCACGTGCACGTCGGCGCCATGCCGGATCAGCGCCTGCACCACCGCCGCGTTCCGGGCCCCCGCGGCGGACATCAGGGCCGTCTGCCCGCGGAGCGCTTCCCGCAGGTGGGGGTCCGCGCCGTGCTCGAGCAGCAGGCGCACCACGTCCACGCTGCCGGTGCGCGCCGCGGTCATCAGCGTTGTCTCGCCGGCCGCGAAGACGTCCGGGTCGGCGCCGGCGCCGAGCAGGGCCGCCACCGCGCCCGGGCTCCCGTTGGTGCCGGCCAGCAGCAGCGGCGTCGCGCCGTAGCGGTTCGCCGCGTTGGCATCCGCCCCGGCGCCCAGCAGCAGGCGCACCAGCGCCAGGTCGTCGTGGTGGACCGCCCAGTGCAGCGCCGTCGTGCCGTCGGGCGCGCGGGCGCCCGCGTCGACGCCGTCTGCCAGCAGCGCCTCGACGGCCCGCGCGTCGCGCCGCTCCGCGGCGTCGACCAGCGCGACGTCGGCGCTGCCGGCCAGGGCGCGGCCGGCGGCCAGCAGCAGCACGCCGGCGCACAGTCCGCCGCAGAGTCCGCGTCTCATGATCGTTCGTCCTGCGTCCCGGGAGAACGAGTCGCGCGCCGCTGCCGGGCTACAGATCCGCGAGCCGCGCGTTCTCTCCCGTGGCATCGCTGAATTCGTCCGCCGGGACGCCCATCAGGTCCAGCACGTTGAGCAGCGCCCGCGTCATCGCCGGGCGATCCGCGTAGCGCAGGTGCCGGCCGCCCCGGAGCCGGCCCGCCGCCCCGCCCGCGAGCAGGCACGGCAGCGGGTAGTGGCTGTGGTCGTTGCCGTCGCTCATGCTGCCGCCGTACAGCACCAGCGCGTGGTCGAGCAGGTTGCCGTCGCCGTCGGGCGTCGCGCGCAGCTTCTCGAGGAAGTACGTGAGCATCTCGATGTGGTACGTGTTGATCCTGACCAGCTTCGCGATGTTCTCCGGGTTCTGCGCGTGGTGCGACAGCGAGTGGTGCGAGTTGGCCACCCCGATCTGCGGGTAGGTGCGCGAGCTGGTCTCGTAGGAGATCTGGAACGCGCCGACCCGGGTGATGTCGGCCTGCCAGGCCAGCACCAGCAGGTCGTACATCAGCTTGATGTGGTCCTCGAAGGTGTCGGGAATGCCCATCGGCAGCGGCGGCAGCTCCAGCGCGAGGGTGTCGCCCTCGCGCTCGCTCATCCGGATGCGGCGCTCGACCTCCCGCACGCTGTCGAGGTACTCGGTGACGCGCAGCTGGTCGGCCGCGCCGAGCTCCCGGCGCAGGTCCGCGATGTCGCCGGTCACCCAGTCGAGGATGCTGCGGTCGCGCTCGCCCTCGGCCAGCCGCTCGGCGGCCGTGCCGCCCTCGCCGAACAGACGCTCGAAGACCACCCGCGGGTTGTTCTCCATCGGGAGTGGCGTCGTCGGCGTGCGCCAGGAGATCGTGTACAGGTACTGGCAGCTGTAGCCCACCTCGCAGTTGCCGACGCGCTCGGGCGACTCGAGCGAGACCTCCAGCGACGGCAGCCGGGTCTCGCGGCCGAACTCCGCGGCGATGAACTGGTCCGCGGTGGTGCCGGCCCGCACGTCAATCCCCTCGGTCTTCTTGGGATGCACCCCGGTCAGCCACGTCGCCGTGCCC
Source organism: Vicinamibacterales bacterium (assembly GCA_965214845.1). Lineage (GTDB taxonomy): Bacteria > Acidobacteriota > Vicinamibacteria > Vicinamibacterales > UBA8438 > JAAXGX01. Next base: position 6,426,362 of record CBDCCO010000007.1, on the reverse strand, counting down.
CGGGCATGGTCGCCGGCCCCGTCGCCCATCGACCGCGCCATCGGGTGATCGAGCCCGGAGAGCACGACGAGCCGGTCGCGCACCGGCGCCAGGGGCTCGAGGATCGGAGAGAGCTCGAAGCTCGAGCCTGCGCCGATCGGCGACCAGGCGTCGACGCCGTGCGCCGCCTCGTCGATGACCGCCCCGTTGGGGATGTAGACGAAGCCCGCCCGGCGCACCGGCCGCGCGGCCGTCTTCGACACGGCCGACAGCGCCGGCACCATGGCGTCGAGCAACGGCAGGGCCAGCGTCGCGCCCATGCCCCGCAACAGCGTCCGCCGCGGCAACGACTTCCTGGTGATGAACATGAGATCCACTCTCTTCTTCGGCGTCCGCTTGCGGGGACCCCTTCGCCCCGCGCCGCTCCCGCCGAGGCGCGCGGTGCGCGCCTTTGCGGAGTCTGCACGGGTTCTACGGCGCAGGCTCCTGGCGCACGGCCGCCGCAACCGCGCTCTCCGGCGCCTCCGACGACATGCGCATCCGGAACGGCACGCTGCGAACGACGGCCAGCACGATTGACGAAAAGGCGTGGTCGTCGCGGGCGGCCTCGCGCAGAATCGCCCGCACCGTGGGCGCGTCGTAGTGCTCCAGGCCCCGGCCGAGGGCATAGGTGAGCAGCTTCTCGATCAGCGTGTGCACGAAGCGTTCGGCATCGTCGGCCAGCAGGCTGCGCAGGCCGTCCGGACCGTCGAACGCGGTGCCGTCCGGCATCACGCCGGAAGCGTCGATCGGGCCGTTCGACTCGCTGCGGGTGCGGGCCTCGCCGACCGCGTTGAACGGCTCGAGCGACAGCCCCAGCGGGTCCATCTGCGCATGACAGCTCGCGCAGACCGGACTCGCGCGGTGCTGCTCCATGCGCTCGCGCATCGACAGGACCCGCCCCTCGGCGTTCTTCTCCTGGAGGTCGGGGACGTCCGGCGGCGGCGCCGGCGGCGGCGTGCCGAGGATGTTCTCGAGAATCCACTTGCCCCGCAGCACCGGCGCCGTGCGGGTGGGATGCGACGTGACCGTGAGGACGCTGCCGTGGGTGATCAGCCCCCGCCGCGCCCGATCGCCGAGCCGGACCCGCCGGAAGTGGCTGCCGTTCACGTTCGGCATGCCGTAGTGGCGCGCCAGCCGGTCGTTGAGAAACGTGTAGTCCGCGGTCAGCAGCTCGGCGACGCTCCGATCCTCGTGCAGGACGGTCTCGAAGAGCAACTCCGTCTCGCGCCGCATCGCCTGCCGCAGGTTGTCGTCGAAGTTCGGGAACGAGAGCGGGTGCGGCTGCGCGAACCGCAGGTTCCGCAGGTGGAGCCACTGCCCGGCGAAGTTCTCCACCAGGGCCCGGGAGCGCTCGTCGGCGAGCATCCGCCGCACCTGGCGCTCCAGCTCGGCCGGGTCGTGCAGCGAGCCGTCCGCGGCCCGCGCGAGCAGCTCGTCGTCGGGGATGCTGCTCCACAGGAAGAAGGACAGACGCGACGCCAGCTCGTGGGCGCCGATCTGGTACGGCGTGCCGGGCGCCAGGCCCGCCGGCTCGGCCTCCACGCGGAACAGGAACTCGCGGCTCACGAGCAGCGCGCGCACGACCATGCGGATGCCCGCCTCGAACCCGCCGCCCCGGCCGCGCTCCGCCTCGTAGAACCGCAGCAGCTCCGCCACGTCCGCCGCGCCGACCGGCCGGCGCCACGCGCGCCCGGCCAGCGCGGCCGCAATCTCGGCAGCGCAGGCGGGCTCGTCCGCGGCCCGGGCGGGTTGGCAGGTGAAGATGCGCCGGCGGCTCTCGGTGTCGCCGGGTCCGGTCACGCCGTGCGGACCCTCGATGTCCATGCGTGTGATGTAGGGCAGGCCGTCCTCGAAGTAGTGCACGTAGGCCTTGACGAACGGCTGCCGCAGCGCCGGCCCCTGCAGCGGCACGCCGACGAGCGTCGGCGGCCGGTCCTCGAGCTGCGCCGCGCTCGTCCTGGGAAACGTGACGATGACCTCGTGCAGGCCGGCCGTCACCGGCACGCGCACCTCGAAGTCCGCCGTCCGGTAGCCGCCGTGGCGGTGGCTGTCGTAGTCGGCGCGCTCCCCGGTGCCCGGGCCGAGCCCGCCGATGGGGAACGCCTCGAGCCGCTCGCCGTCCAGGCTGAACTCGACCTCGTGGTGGTCGTTGAGGCCGCGGATCAGCTCGTGGACGTTCCGGCCGAGCTTGGCGCGGATGTAGTACTCCCCGTCGACCGGAAAGTGATGCCGCACGCGCAGGCCGCCGCGCGTGCCGAACGGCATCCCGTCGAGATGGTGGTCCTGCGTGAGGTCGACCGGGGCGCGGTAGGTCACCGGCGCGGGACGGGCTCGCGGATCGCCGATCGCCAGGGCGCTGATCTTCCGTGCGGCCGACAGGTAGCGCTCGATCAGGGTCGGATCGACGCCGAGCACCGCGGCCACGTTGTCGAATCCGTGGGTCGACGCGTTCGGCGGCACCAGCGACGCCGCCAGCCCGGCATCCACCCCGAGCAGATCCCGGACCGCATTGCCGTACTGCGCCCGGTTGAGACGATGGAACACCGGCCGCCCGGGGTTGGGAGCCTCGGCGCCGGCGCGATCGAGCTCCGCCTCGAGCCAGGAGGCGAAGCCGTCGTACGTCTCCCGCGCCGGGCGCGGCCGGCCGGCCGGGGGCATCAGGCGCCCCCGGAGCTTGCGCACGACCTTCTCCCACACCTCGGCGTGGTCGCCCACGGCGGCCATGTCCAGCGCGTCGAGGTCGAGGCCGGCGGTCAACTGGCGCGCGTTGTGGCAGGCGACGCAGTAGCGCTCGACGACCGCCCGGTACGCGTGCGCGGGGTCCGCGGGCTGCTGCGCCCGGAGCGGCACGACCAGCGCGGCGCAAACTGCCGCCGCCGCCAGGCACGCAGGCAGGAACCGTCCTGCAGCCGTTGCGAGAGGCATCACTGAAGCTTTATCGTCACATGGCGTCGAGCCCAATGCAAGGCGCCGCGAGTCCCGAATCCCCTTGACCGGAACGGGAGGGGTCGGCTATACGGACACTCGGAGCACTCGCTCCCGGAGAGGAGGTCGCATCACGATGAACATCGGAATTCGGCTGGCGGGCTTCGCCGCCGCGGTACTCCTGGTCGCCGCGGGCGCGGGCGGCGCCCTGTGGCTGTCCGCGGCATCGGCCGCGGGCCAGGTGCAGGTCTATCGGGCGCCCCGTCTGCCCGGCACGTCGCATCCGGACTTGACCGGCATCTGGCAGGCGTTCGTCACGGCGAACTGGAACATCGAGGACCACGGCGCGGAGGCCGGACCGTTTCCGACCCTGCTCGGCGCGTGGGGCGCGCAGCCCCCGGGCCAGAGCATCGTCCGGGGCGGGGAGATCCCCTACCGGCCCGCGGCGCTCGCCAAGCGCGAGGCGAACTTCGCCAGGCGCCTGGACGTCGACGTCGACGCCCTCAACACGGTCGGCGACCCCGAGGCCAAGTGCTACATGCCGGGGGTGCCGCGCGCGACGTACATGCCGTATCCGTTCCAGATCATCCAGAGCACGGACCGCATCGTCATCGCCTATCAGTTCGCCAGCGCGAATCGCACCATCCCGATCGGGCGGCCCACGGAGCCCCCGATCGATTTCTGGATGGGCTGGTCGAACGGTTCCTGGGACGGCGACACGCTCGTCGTCGACGTGACGGGCTTCCACGACCTGCCCTGGCTCGACCGGGCGGGCAATCACCACAGCGCGCAGCTCCACGTCGTCGAGCGCTACACGCCCATCAGCCCGTACCATCTGCAGTACGAAGCCACGATCGAGGACCCGCAGGTGTTCACGCGGCCGTGGACGATCAGCTTCCCGCTCTATCGCCGTCTCGAGGAGAACGTCAGGCTGCTGGAGTTCAAGTGCGTGGACCTGACGGAGGAGTACATCTACGGAGGCCTGCTCGAGGGAGCCGGCCAGTAGGAATAGCGAAGGAAGGTGCAGCGGTGCGAAACAAGCTTTTGGCGGCAACAGGAATCGCGGCGGTTCTGGCCATCGCGGCCGGGCTGGCGCCCGTTTCGCTGGCGGGCCAGGCGCCCGGCGCGGATGCGGCCCCCTACCAGGCGCCCCGGACCCCGTGGGGCGACCCGGACCTGCAGGGCATGTGGGATACGCGGACGTACACGCCGGTCGAGCGGCCGCCCGAGTTCGGCATGCGCGAGTTCATGACGGAGGCGGAGGCGGCCGAGCGCGAGCGCCTCGGACTCCGCCGGGTGGTGACCGACGACGACGACGCCATCGCCGAGGACCTCGTCGAGCAGGACATCGCGCGCTACGCCCGGGCCGACCGGCCGGACGAGGGCCAGCCCGGATACCGGCTCGCCGGCGCCGAGTACAACGCCTTCTGGAGCGCCGACCCGACGGCCCCGCGGATCTCCCTGCGCACGTCCCAGATCATCGATCCGCCAGACGGCCGGATGCCGCCGCTGACGCGCGGGGCGCTGGAGACCTGGCAGGCGCGCGAGGAGGCGCGCAGCGAGCGCAGCCAGGGGGACGACTGGGAGGACCGCGGCCTGTCGGAGCGCTGCATCGTGCGCAACGGCCTGCCGGGCGAGATGATGGGCAACAACCAGCAGCCCACCAAGGAAATCGTCCAGACGCCGGGCTACGTCAGCATCGTCATGCCGTACGGCTACGTGCGGATCATTCCCGTGCGGCAGCCCGGGCCGATCGGCGACGACATCAAGCAATGGAACGGCGACCCGCGCGGCCGCTGGGAAGGCGACACGCTGGTCGTCGAGACCATGAACTTCAAGAACACCGTCAACAACGTCGTGCCGGGCCACGGCGGACCGTTCGGCGGCTCCGCCCACGTGCACTACTACCCCGGCACGGGCCAGACTTTCCGGCTGACCGAGCGCTTCAGGCGGATCGATCCCCAGACGCTCGAGTATCAGTACACGGTGGACGACCCGCAGGTGTTCGTGCAGCCGTGGACGGCCGTCAACTACTTCGCGCTCGACTCGTGGACCACCGAGGGCAACCAGGACCGGCTGTTCGAGTACGCCTGCCATGAGCACAACTACGGCATGGTCGGCGCCATCCGCGGCGCCCTGGTCGACCGCGCCTGGGCGCTCGACGAGGCGGCGCGCGAGCGCAACGTGCGCCTGGGCGAGATCGAGGCGAAGCGGGAGCAGCTCGAGGCCTGGGAAGCGGCGAACGAGGGCGGCCGGTGAGCGGAGCCGTCAGGCGACGATTGGCGGGCTAGCCGACGTGTCGCGCGGCCTGCCGCCGGGCGCCCCCGGCGGCAGGCCGCGGATTTCGATCCCTACTGATCCTGCGACGTCGCGAACAGCGGCCGGCCGCCGCGCGCGGCGGCCTCGGCCTGGAACTCCTCCTCGGTCAGCTCGATCGTGCGCGTGATGCTGAAGAACATGTCGTCGATCGAGCGGTTGCCGTAGCCCTTCCAGTTGCGCGGGTCGACCACGTTCCGGTTCGTGGGCGAGTTGTTGTACCAGGCCATCACGTGGATGAGCGTGCCCGCCGGCAGCAGCGGCGCCACGTCGTCCTCGTAGGTGTAGACCTTCACCCAGTTGTGGTCGTAGTTGGCGCAGCTCAGCATCTCCCGCGCGTTGTTCGGGTAGATGGCCTCCACGCACATCCGCTTGCCGCTCGAGTGCAGGTGCGGCTCGAACATCAGCATCTTGGTCGGCTTCGTGATGCGGTGGAACCCGTCACGCATCACGTTGTCGTCGTTCGACGGGATGTCGAACTCGTAGTCGAACATGTTGACGCCGCTGAACCCGGCGTTGCTCTGCACGTAGCGCGGCACGTAGTCCTCGGGATGCAGCGTCAGGCCGACATCGACCCGCGCGCGCACCTCGCGGCCGATCGAATGCAGGTGCATGGAGTTGAACGTGAGCACCGAGTCGGCCGGCAGCTTGACGCCCATCTCGTCCGGAAAGATCGTGGGGTTCTGGCCCAGCTCGTACGTCAGCCGGAGCTGGTCGTCGTAGCCCCCGCAGGAGGTCTCGTTCCCGCAATCGAGCGCCTCGGTCACGTTCTGCGGCATGTCCGACGTGATGACCGCGTGGTGCACCACGAACAGGCTGAGGTCGGCCCGCCCGGTGTCGTCGACCTCGATCTGCGGCCCTTCCTCGAGCCGGACCTCCTTCACCTCCACCGCCTTGATGTAACGGTCGGCGGTCAGCCCCGTGGCCGTCTCGCCCCACTCGCCGAACCAGTCGGCGGCGTCGGGTTCCACGATGCCCTCCGGCGACGGCACGATCAGGTCCGGCGTGCCGTAGGTCCAGCCGTCGGCCGGCCATTCGATGGGCGGCGGCAGGTCGGCCGGGTTGCCGCGCGGCGCGCCGCTGTCCACCCAGGCGGCGATCGTCGCGATCTCCGCGTCGCTCAGCGACGGGTCGTCCTTGAACCGCTGGATGCCGATGTTCTTGTCGATGAACCAGGGCGGCATCTCGCGTGCCTCGGTGCGGCTCCGGATGGCGCGCGCCCAGGGGCGGACGTCCTCGTAGCTGACCAGCGGCATCGGCGCCGCGCCCTGCGGGCGGTGGCAGTTCTCGCACGACCGCTGCAGGATCGGCGCGATGTGCCTGTTGAAGGTGACTTCGGTTTCCTGCTCCGCGGCCGCGGCCGGCGCCGCGAACAGGCCGGCGCAGATGATGCCGGCGGCCATCGCACTCGCGCTTCTCATGCCGTGTCTCCTGTTGGACTGCATCGTTGGCTCCGTCGCTCCCGCGCTCCGATGGCGCCCGTCTATCCGCCGCCGACCGTCACGGTCACGTCGCGGACGGACGCCAGCCCGCCGTCATGGGCGTAGGCGCGCAGCACGTACGTGCCCGGCTCGTGGAAGATCGCCCCCACCTCGAAGCGATCGCCGGGCGGCAGCGGCGGCGGCTCCCAGCCCGGCGACCAGGGCGAGTTGCCGTCGTAGTTGGGGTGGATGTCGAACTGCTCGGGATCGAACGTCACCTGGTTGCCGTCCCCGCGCCACACGATCCAGGCCAGCCGCAGGCCCCAGGCGTTGTAGTTCACGGGCACGCGCAGCGACGCCGGCCGGCGCGGCGGAATGTCGTCGTCCGTCGCGATCGCCGCCAGCACGAGCGGCTCGCCCACCGGCACCGACACGTTGTCGGGTCCGTCGATGTCCACCACCGGCGCCTGGTTCAACTCGCGCTCCGCACGCAGGCCGCCGACGTCCTTCTGCATCAGCGGCGAGTCGTTGACGTAGTCCGGCTTCAGGCTGCCGAACGCCTGCTCGGTCCTGCCGCGCGAGGTCAGGGTCCAGGCGATCTCCTGCGTCCCGAAGTCGGGCGGCACGGTGATGCGGAACATGTAGCGGTTGCGCCGCGGCTGGAAGAAGGTGGGCTGGCCCTGATCCTCGGGTCCCGGCGAGAGGTGGTTGTTCGGGCCGACCGGAATGTGGACCTTCTCCCGCGAGTTGCGGTTCATGTAGCCGAAGATGAGATCGAACGTCCCGTCCGGGTTCTGCTCCCACCCCTCGAACGCCGGCACGACGTTCTGGCCGCGCTCGTAGATGATGGTCTGGCCACTGGTTGCGGTCAGCGTGGAGAGCAGCACGGCCGTCGTGAGAAGGATCACGGTCCGTGCGCTCGCCCGCCACCGGGTGCTGGAAGTCGTCATTACCCTTGCGCTCCTGGTTGCTACTGCTGATCCTGCGACGCCGCGAACGGCGGGCGGCCGCCCCGGGCGGCCACCTCGGCCTGGAACTCTTCCTCGGTCATCTCGATCGTGCGCGTGATGCTGACGAACATGTCGTCTATCGACCGGTTGCCCCACCCCTTCCAGTTGCGGGGGTCGACCACGTTCCTGTTGGTCGGCGAGTTGTCGTACCACGCCATGACGTGGATGAGCGTGCCGGGCGGCAGCAGCGGCGCGACGTCGTCCTCGTAGGTGTAGACCTTCACCCAGTTGTGGTCGTAGTTCGAGCAGCTCAGCATCTCGCGCACGTTGTTCGGGTAGATGGCCTCGACGCACATCCGCTTCCCGCTCGAGTGCAGGTGCGGCTCGAACATCAGCATCTTGGTCGGCCTGGTGATGCGGTGGAACCCGTCGCGCATCACGTTGTCGTCGTTCGACGGGATGTCGAACTCGTAGTCGTACATGTTGGCGCCGCGGAAGCCGTTGGTGCTCTGCACGTAGCGCGGCTCGTACCCCTCGGGGTGCAGCGTCAGGCCGACGTCCACCCGCGCGCGCACCTCGCGGCCGATGGAGTGCAGGTGCATGGAGTTGAACGTGAGCACCGAGCCGGCCGGCAGACTGACGCCCATCTCGTCCGGAAAGATGGTGGGGTTCTGGCCCAGCTCGTATGTCAGCCGGAGCTGGCCGTCGTGACCTCCGCAGGAAGTTTCGTTCCCGCAATCGAGCGGCTCGACGACGTTCTCCGGCGCGTCCGACGTGATGACCGCGTGATGCACCACGAACAGGCTCAGGTCGGCCCGGCCGGTGTCGTCCACCTTGGTCTGCGGCCCTTCCTCGAGCCGGACCTCCTTCACCTCGACGGCCTTGATGTAACGGTTGGTCGTCAGCCCCGTGGCCGTCTCGCCCCACTCGCCGAACCAGTCGGCGGCGTCGGCCTCGACGAGGCCCTCGGGCGACGGCACGACCACGTCCGGCGTCCCGTAGGTCCAGCCGTCGGCCGGCCATTCGAGGGGCGGCGGCAGGTCGGCCGGGTTGCCGCGCGGCGCGCCGTTGTCCACCCAGGCGGCGATCGTCGCGATCTCCGCGTCGCTCAGCGACGGGTCGTCCTTGTAGCGCTGGATGCCGATGTTCCTGTCGATGAACCACGGCGGCATCTCGCGGGCCTCGGTGCGGCTCCGGATGGCGCGCGCCCAGGGGCGGACGTCCTCGTAGCTGACCAGCGGCATCGGCGCGGCGCCCTGCGGGCGGTGGCAGTTCTCGCACGACCGCTGCAGGATCGGCGCGATGTGCCTGCTGAAGTTGATCTCGGACTCCTGTTCCGCGGCCGGCGCCGGCGCCGCGAGCAGGCCGGCGAAGAGGATGCCCGCGGCCGTCAGATTCACGCTTCTCATGCCATGTCTCCTGTTGGGCTGCCGCGTTGCTACTGCTGATCCTGCGCCGCCGCGAAGGCCGGGCTGCCGCCGCGCGCGGCGACCTCCGCCTCGAACTCCTCCTCGGTCAGGTAGATGAGCCGCGGCAGGTTGTAGAACATGTCGTCGATCGAGCGGTTGCCCCAACCCTTCCAGTTGCGCGGATCGACCACGTTGCGGTTGGAGCTCGAGTTGTCGTACCAGGCCATCAGGTGGATGACCGTGTCGGCCGGCAGCAGCGGCGCCGCCTGGTCCTCGTAGACGTACACCTTGACCCAGTTGTGATCGTAGTCGGCGCAGTTGAGCATCTCGCGCGCGTTGTTCGGGTAGAGCGCCTCGATGCACATCCGGACGCCGCTCGAGTGCAGGTGCGGCTCGAACGTCATCAGCCGCGCCGGCCGGTCGAGCCGGAAGAACCCGTCGCGGTACACGTTCGCGTCGTTGGACGGGATGTCGAGGGCGAAGTCGAAGGCGCCGGCCATCGCGCGCGACTGCTGCCGGTACCTGGGCTCGTACCCCTCCGGGTGCAGGTCGAAGGCGACGTCCACCCGCGCCTGCACCTCCTCGCCGATGGAGTGCAGGTGCATCGAGTCGAACGTGATGACCGAGCCGGCCGGCAGCTCGACGCCCACCCCCTCGGGATAGGTCAGGGCGTTCTGCCCCAGCTCCCACGTGAGCCGGAAGGCGTCGTCGCCGGCCGCCACCGGGCCGTTGGACTCGAGCGCCTGCTCGGGCGTCGCCGCGGTGATCACCGCGTGGTGCACCACCCACAGGTTGAGGTCGGCCCGGCCCGCACCCTTGGGGCCCGCCGTGTCCTTGCGCACGCTCGTGTCGCCGGCCACGCGCACTTCCCTGACCTCGACGGCCTTGATGTAGCGGTCCGCGGCGAGACCCGTGGGCGCCGGCGGATCCCATTCCCCGAACCAGTCGGCCGCGTCCGCCTCCACCGTGCCGACCCGCGACGAGACGACCAGGTCCGGCTCGCCGATGCTCCAGCCCGAGGCGTCCCAGGCGAGCGGCGGCGGCAGGTCGGCCGGATTCCCCCGCGGGGCGCCGGCGTCGACCCACGCGGCGATGGTCTCGATCTCCGCGTCGCCGAGCGAGGGATCGTCCTTGAAGTGCTGGATGCCGATGTTCCTGTCGATGAACCAGGGCGGCATCTCGCGCGCCGCCGTGCGGTTGCGGATCGACCGCGCCCAGGGGCGGACGTCCGCGTAGCTGACGAGCGACATGGGCGCGCCGCCGCCCGGCCGGTGGCAGCTCTCGCACGAGCGCTGCAGGATGGGCGCGACGTCCCTGCTGAAGGTGACCTCGCCGTCCGCCTCCGCCGCGGACGCGGGCGCCGCGGTCCCGGTCGCGACGAACCCTGCCGCGAACAATCCGGCGACCGGCCAGCCGCCAGTCCGAGATCTCTTCCAGGCCATCTTCATCGTCACACTCTCCTGCAGGCTTGCCCCGTCGATACCCGCGCCCGTCAGCGTACCATCAACCCCGCGGCCGTTTCAAAATGGCGATATCGACCATGGCGATATCGACCGTGGCGCTCAGCGATTCGGATCCGGTGCGCGAAAGCCGGCCATGAAGCCGTTCATCGCAGGCTCCAGCAGGGCCATCCGTTCGCGCAGGTCGGCCTGGCCATGCTCGACATTCCTCAGGCGCGCATCGAGCCCGCGGTGAAGAGTCACGATCAACCCGGCGAGTGCCACACCGACCGCAATGACGGTCCACGCTTCGGGAGTCATGTCCACGGCTCCCTCCACCTGCGATTCTCGCACATGGCCGATGCTTCGGGAACGTCGTTCATGTATTTTGGTCATTGACCTCGAGGCGGGAATTCGCCGCCGAGCGGGCGCGTCATGTACATCGACTCCATCGCGATACGGGAGTTCCGGACGTTTCGGCATGCGAGACTCCGATTCCTGCGTCCCGAAACGCAGTCGAGCCCGGCCGCCGAGTCCCCCGGGATCGCAAACATCAATCTCGTGATCGGAGGAAACGGCGCCGGAAAGACGACGCTCCTCAAGGGCGTCGCCCTCGCCGCGCTCGGTCCGGCAGTCGCGGACTCCGGCATCTATCCTCACTACCTCATCCGGCGAGAAGCCGGCGAGCCCGCCGCGGGCGGCGCACTCATCGAGGCGGTCTTCACGCCCAATGCGCAAGACCGCAAGAACGGTCTGCCTGACCGGGTGAAACACGTCGAATCCCGCATCCGCATCGACCGCCGCGGCGATCTGGAGCGATTGCAGTGGGCTCACCCGGAGGAGAAGGTCTGGCACCCGATCTTCAGCAGCCGGTCAGACGCCTTCTTCTTCGTGGGGTACGGCGCCAATCGCCGCGTCGAGAAGAGCGGCCGCGTCGACGAGGGCGGACGGCGAGCATCGTCGTTCACGCGCGCGAGGCGGATCATGAGCCTCTTCGACGAGGCGTACTCCCTGCTGCCGCTGAGCCACTGGCTGCCACGGTATCAGGCGCAGAACCCGGGGCGTTTCAGTCAGGCGCAGAAGCTGATCAACCGCCTCCTGGGCCGGGGCAGGTACCGCCTCACCGGTGAGATCCAGGACGGAGAGTATCTCTTTCAGCACCGGCGGACGCGCGTTCCGTTTCCGGCGCTCTCGGACGGATACCGCGCACTCGTCGGCTGGATCGGCGATCTGCTGTACCACGTCTGCGAAACCTGCCCCAGCGGGAAGCAGCTCGACGAGAACCAGGGCATCGTGATGATCGACGAGGTGGATCTCCACATCCATCCGAAATGGCAGATGGAGCTCCTTCCGCGACTGGCACGCTGGTTGCCGCGGATCCAGTTCATCGTCACTTCCCACAGCCCACTTCTGGTGGGGTCCCTCGAATGGCGCAACGTCATCGTCGCGCAGCAGCGACCCGACGGCAGCAGCGTGCTGAAGCGGGTGGAGGCCAACGTCTCGCAGATGGACGCCGACCAGATCCTGCTGACCGGGCTCTTCGGCCTCGACTCGACACGATCGGGCTCACAGACCCGCCGGATACGAAAGCTGCTCGGTGACGTCCGTGAAGGCGACACCGACGCGGCCCGCGCCCTGCTGGCCGAGCTCTCGGGCGCGCCGTCATGATCCGCTACGACATCGACGCAGAAGACCTTCGCGCGCGAGTCGAGCAGCACCGGCCGGGATGGATTGACCGGGCGTACGCTCGAACCGACACCTTCCGCCAAGCGGGGAAATATCGTGAAAGGCAGTCGATCTGGAGCGAAGTCAAGCCGGTCTTCATGAGCCTGCAGGGGAACAAGTGCTGCTTCTGCGAACGGAAGTTCGAGTCGGGGGAGCTCGGCCGCCACGAGCTCGACGTCGAGCACTTCCGGCCCAAGAAGAACGTCAAGAAATATCGATTTCCCCGATCTCTGATCACGGAAGGCATCCCGCTGACACCGCCGCCGCCCGCGAACACGGGGTACTACCTGTTGGTCTATCACCTCCTGAACTATGCTGTCGCTTGCAAGGCATGCAACTCGGGACTCAAGAAGAACCGAACCGTCGAAGTACAGCGTGTAGATAACCTTACCGGTATCAACACCGCCCGGAGCCACGTTTGCCCGCGCGAGGACCGCATGGAGGTCCGCAGCAGTCAATCCAAGAGCGCTGATGTCGATCTTGTCGCCCTGACTGCTGGAAAAATCCATGATTGTGTCCGTGGCGGCGGTCTGCTCCCCGAACACGAAGACATCTGCACCGGCACCGCCGGTCAGCGTATCGCTGCCGCCACCACCTTCGAGGATGTTGGCCCGACTGTTACCCATCAGCACGTCGGCCATCTTTCCACCAGTGAGGTTTTCGATGCTCTTCAGCACGTCACCGAGCGCTTCACTTGCAGGGGTACTCCCGTCGGCGGCGGCTGCAGGGCCAGTCCCGGTGGCGCTACCGTCGTTGGCGAGATTGACGGTCACACCAATATTGTCTTCGGCGTAGCTTGCCGTATCGATGCCAGTGCCGCCATCAATGTAGTCTGCGCCCGCACCGCCCATAAGCGTGTCGTTGCCGGCGCCGCCGTAGAGGCCGGCGCGCTGGAAGGACCCGGGCGTCGTCGTTCCGTCGGCTGCTGCTACTGGTCCTCCGTCTTTTTCCGGCACAGCCCCGACGTTGGGGTAGGTCACGGCGATTCGAACGTCGTCTGCGGTCGCTGGTGCAGCGGTTGTGCCCGCCACACCAGTTGCATTAGTAATGTTGTCATTGTCGACGACGATAGAAGCGTCACCAGTGACAGCTATCTCCGCGGCGGTTGCGTCCCTTTGCGAGAAGTCGTTGCCGGCGCCGCCCTTGATCAGGTCGTTACCGGAGCCACCCCACAGATCGTCCAGGCCCTCGCCGCCGTCGAGCCAGTCCATGCCGGCGCCGCCGGACAGCGTGTCGTCGCCGGACATGCCGAACAGGCCGCCCTCCTTCACACGCGTCGTGAACGGATTGTCCCAGTCGTCGCCCTTGCCGCCCATGAGGACGTTGGACTGGCCGTCGGCGCCTATCAGCAGGTCGGCGTGGTCGCTCCCGGTCAGGTTCTCGATGCCCCTCAGCATGTCACCTTCGGCATCGCCGCCCTCGGCGGTCGGCACTGTCAGACCGGTGCTGATCGACTTGGCGTTGAGGTTGATCTTCACCGCCGCGGGGGAGTACTGGTAGCTCGCGGTGTCCCCAGTCCCCATGTCCTGATGCTCACCGGTGTCGGGATCGACGATTGAGCCGCCATACAACTTGTCGGCGCCGGGGCCGCCCGTCAGGGTGTCGTTGCCGCCTTGGCCCTGAAGCGAGTCGTCGCCCTCGTTACCCCCGATGCGGTCATCCCCAGCGCCGCCGTAGATGTTGTCGTCGCCCATGCCGCCGAACAGGAAGTCGCCCATGTCGGTGCCGTCGCCTACAGCCGCACCCATGATCATGTCCGCACCGTCGCCGCCGCGGATCCAGTTGGATCCGCTGTCGCCGGTCAGCATGTCGTCGTGCGCCGAGCCGGTGACACCCTCGATGCTGATGTAGCTGTCATCGTCCGCGTGTCCGCCCTTCGCATACGGACCCTTGGCCGCATCGCGGATCTTGCCGTCGCTCATGTCGACGTTGGACAGGTCGATGGTGACCGCTTCGGGCGACATGGTGTAGGCCCTTCAGACCGTTCAGGGTGTCGTCGTCCATGCCCCCCATCAGCATGTCGTTCAGGTCGTCCATCATGTCACCGAGATAAGTCGCCATCGTCCTCTCCTTGAAATGCAAAGGCTCGCGGACGCCCGCTCATGCGCTGACTGCCACCAAAAATCTGTAAGATGCTAATAGTGTTGTACTTATGATGTTACATGGGCCGTTCTACCTGCCACTTATCCCCGCATTAAAAACGAGAACCTACAGGACCCCGAAAGTCGTGTTTGGAGTAACCGTTCGGTCGTGCGGGTGCGGGACTGATGTGCTACTGTGGTCGGCACGCTGATGCTGAAGCCAGCGTCCCCGAGAAGATCGCCAAGCCGGAGCGGCATCGCTGCCCTAGTGCGCGGCCTCTGCCGCTTCTCGCTCTTGTGGCCCTGCAACGCCTTCGATGGCACCGCCCGGGTCGCGGTCCCAACGTAGAGCCGGACATCTTGTCCAGCAGCCCGGCTGCATCGCACAGGCGAGGCGGCTTGGCCTCCACGAAGGTCTCGATCAGCACAGGGCGACCAGAAGAACCGGGTCCTGTCGCTGTCCGACGACGATGGCCGGGCCGCTGCATACCGGTCCTGCGGCTACGCATTGCACCGGCAGCCGGCGCTGGTGCCCGCGCAAGCCGGGCGGCCGGGTAGAGATCCACAGCCGCGACGCGCGGAAGTTGGCAGAGTTGGACCGGGCAGGTCCTTTGACATTGACGGTGGTACTGGGCACCGAACACCGGCGGAGGAAGCAGTGCGGACCCGTACCATGCTCGTGATGACGCGCGAGGATCGCCAGTGGTGCGACCAAGCCCTCACGGTGACTATGCCGACCGGCCGTGCGGGGTGGCGCTTGCAGGTCAGCGCGTCCGGCCACTTTCGCTATAGCCTGAAATCCAATTGAGGATGGGATAGATAATTTTCGTCCCAATACAAATTGGGTACAGAATGGTTAGTTGAGAGATAACCGAAGAAACAACAAAGGCATCGCTGCCCAGAAGAGGCGCTCAACCAAGCGCTGGGGCCGCCACCCCGACAAGGCCCCACCACCGCCTTCTGCCGCCACGTCGGCGAGTCCGGCCGCTACGCCGATGGCAACAGCCTGTACCTGCGCGTCGACTCGTCCGGGGCGCGACGCTGGGTGCAGCGGCTCGTGATTCCGCGGCAAGTCCTGCGTGCTCGGCCTCGGCAGCTTCGCGCTCGTCCCGCTGGCGAAAGCGCGCGAGCGGGCGCTCGCCAACCGCCGGCTCGCCCGCGCGGGCGGCGACCCGCTCAAGGCCAGAGGCCGCACGGCCAGCGTGCCCACCTTCGCCGAGGTGGCCGAGCAGGTGATCGGCGATCCACCGCGAGGCCTGGAAGGACAGCGAGGCGACGGCGCAGAAGTGGCGGGCGACCCTGCAGCAGCACGCACACCCGCACCTCGTCGACAAGGGCGTCGACCGGGTGACGACGGCCGACGTGATGGCGGCGCTGCAGCCCATCTGGTCGACCAAGAACGAGACCGCGCAGCGCGTGCGCCGGCGCATCGGCGCCGTCATGCGCTGGGCCATCGCGCAGGGCTACCGGAGCGATAACCCGACCGGCGACGCGGTCACGGCGGCGCTGCCCAAACGCCCGCGGCAGATCCGGCACTTCCCGGCGCTACCGCACGGCGAGGTCGGCGCGGCGCTGGCGTGCGTGCGCGTCTCGCAGGCCTGGACTGGGACGAAGCTGGCCTTCGATCTGCTGGTGCTGACGGCCGCGCGCTCGGAGGAGGTGCGCCTGGCGACGTGGGAGGAGTTCGACCTGGCCGCCCTGGTGTGGACGATCCCCGCCGCCCGGATGACGGCCGGCGGGACTTGTCGGCCGTCAGGTCGAATCCCGACCATGGTCGATGGCCGGACGTCTACGGACGGCTGTAACCAGCCCAGAGCCGGCGCGGGTCACCCGCAAGGGCCGCAGCGAAGCGAAGGACGCGCGACAGCGCCTTTGACACGCCGTTCGCAGAGGCTATCCACTGTGCGATTCTGCGGAGCCGTTCCGACGGATCTGCCTCAGTGGCACGCCCACGCGGTCACCGGCCCCGGGGTTGCGGCCCCGTGCTGTCGCTGACGGCGTAAGCAAAGTGGCGTCAGCCACTTGCGCCGGAATCGGCCCACTCCCAATCAGGCTTGCGGCATTCGGGACAGCAGCGGATGTGGCGGTCCCTTGCCCACGGCCGCAACTCGCCCCATGTACCGCTCCAGGTGCAGTCCGTAGAGACGCCGCAACGGACGCGCCGCTCCAGCGGCACACCCGTCACCTTCTCAGTCGCCATGAACGCCAGCGTAGCACTTCCGGCCGTTCTCTGCGACCGCCGCTCGCGCAGATCGCACGTGCGGCGGGTCCGGCCACGTGTTCGGCGTTCCGCGTAGACCTCTTTTTGAAGGAGCAGAGACGATGGCGAATTTTCCTGGCACGCCCATGGACGATGACCTAATGGGTGGAGCGATGGACGATGTGGTGTGGGGAGGGTCCGGCGACGACATGCTCTCCGGCGGGGCCGGTGACGACCGTCTGATCGGCGGGCCTGGCGCCGATGTGCTCGACGGCGGCATGGGGCATGACACTGCCAGCTATGTCGATTCGCTGCAGGGCGTCGGTGGTGGGCTACTTTGAATCGGTCGAGCCAGCGACCACGAGTCCGACGCCGTCGACGGCGCTCTGCTGGCGGCGCGCCTTGATGATCGCGAACACCAAGTCGCGGGCGGGATCCTCGTCGTCGGTGGACCAGAGCACCAGACCGCACGGGCAGGTGACCTGCCGACGAACCATGTCGCGGAGACGACGCCCCTCGCCAGGGTCGGGGCCGGTGAGGTTGATGAGCGTCGACGCGCCGCACCGGCAACGCAACGACAGGTGGGTTAGATCGCCGACGTTGAAGGTTGTCGAGTTCTCCACGACCATCGCCTCCGATTCTACCGCAGTGGGGGTTCACCCTTGAGCCGCAGCTTCCCCGCCGCCCAGGCGTTCGACAGCGCGAGGAAGACGCTGGACGGGAACCACTCGGCGGAGTCTTCGAGCCAGCCCGTGTCCGCCTCGTACATCCGCACGCAGGTCTTGCACCATCGCTCGAACGGCGGGTCAGCGCAGGTCTCGTAGGTCTCGTAGTCCTCGGGCCACGAGGGGCAGTTGACGCAGAAGTGCCAGACGCGGCGCCGCCGGCCGCCGTGGGCGCGGAACAACGGCTCACCACCGGACGTCGACGCGCAGCTGGTAGACCGCGGCCCGGCCGGGCCCAACACGGAGCAACAGGCACGCCGATTCTCGCACGTGGAACGCCGCCCACGCCCAGCCATCGTCTGGGCGGTCGTCGCCGAAACTGAACCACTGGATATACTCGAGCGTCTCCAGTGGTGGCCCATTTTCGTCGAGGTTGCCGGGGTCCACATAGACGCCGGCGACGACCAGCCCGTTCTCGCTTTCCTGCACGGCCAGCACGTACAAGCTCCCCTGAACGCAGAAGCTGACGTCCTCGTGATTTGAGGCGACGGCGACGGGGTAGAGGTGGCCGCGGGCGTTGGTGTTTGGGTTCTGCGCCGCAGCGGGCGAGGTGGTCAACAGAACGGCGACGACGACGATCGACGAAACACGCATCGGCGGCCTCCTGGAAATTGTATCGAGGCGACGCGAAGCGACGACTCCGACGAACGGCGTTCCGCCCGGCGATGGCATGTCGCCGGGCCTGTCGCCAAACACCCGTCGTTGCGATGAGGGTCCTGCCTGTTCCCCCCGGACGGGGGTGTTGTATTCAGCAGGCGGCCCGACGTCAGACGCAACGACCGAGTGTTTGGCGGAACCGAAGGTATCACGGGTTGGTAGAATTGAGGCGGGAAAAGTCGGCGTACACGAAAACGGCCGTCCGGTGGGAAAGACCGGACGGCCCAATCCAGGAGGCCGCCGTGAACGGCTTCAGGATTGCTGCCTTGGACCACCCCCTCTCGGGTCACCCAGGCGATCCTGAGTCTACTTCATGCGCGGTCTCCGACCAAGGAGGCCGCCGTGAACGTCCTCAAGCCGGACCGCCGCCGCGCAGTACTCGCCACCCTCCTCGAAGGTTGCTCCATCCGCGCCACGTCGCGCCTGACCGGGGTCCACAAGAAGGCTCTCCTCAATCAGGTGTGGGTCCGGGGTGAGAGTGATCGGCGGGTTCAGCGAGCGGTGGGGTAGCTACGTGACGGACGGCGTGTCAACGCGCTACGCGCGTTCTCCGCTTCGCTGCGACCCTGGCGGGTGACACGCCGTCCGTCCCTACGCTCAGAGTGCAGTTATGGGCCTTGCGGCCCGGCCTGGACGGGGCGTCCGGGCCGTCCAAAGGGGAGATTGGGCTTGGGCTGGTCGGGCCGTGAATCGCGGCCCGCAGCTGACCGGAGCCGGCGGGTGGTCAGCCCTCGGCGAGCCGCTGGAAATCATTGAAAACGCAGGGGCGTCCTGTTCTCATTGGCATGACAAAGGAGAACCAATGAGGAGGAGGACAGCCCCATGCGTGTGACGACCCTACTACGACGATTGCTCGGTGTCACGCAGTTGTACGTCGAGCAGGTGCGTATCGGGAGCAACGGGATGTTCCGCGTATCGGCGCGGCCGTCGTGGCGGCGCTCGCGGTGCGGCGCGTGCGGCGGCCGGGCCCCACGCTACGACCGGCAACCGGCTCGGCTGTGGCGCCATGTGCCGTGGGGTCGGACGACGGTGTGGCTGCGGTATGCCCCGTGGCGGGTATCGTGTGGTCGCTGCGGGGTTCGGGTCGAGCAGGTGTCGTGGGCAGTGCACGGCAGCGCGTTCACGGCGCCGCTCGAGGAGTTGGTGGCCTATCTGGCGCAGGTGACGGACCGGACGACGGTGAGTCGTCTGGTGGGGATTTCGTGGCCGGCGGTGGGCGGCATCGTCGAGCGGGTGGTGGCTCGGCGGCTGGATTCGACGCGGCTGGCCGGGCTGCGGCGGATCGGCATTGACGAGTTCAGCTATCGGAAGCGGCACCACTATCTGACGGTCCTGGTCGACCCTGACCGCCGGCGCGTGGTCTGGGCCGGGAAGGGGCGCAGCGCCGACACGCTGGGCAGGTTCTTCGACCTGTTGGGACCGGCCGGTTGCGCCCGGATCACGCTGGTGACGGCGGACCTGGCGGCGAGCTACGGCAAGGCGGTGCGGGAACGGGTGCCGCAGGCCAGGGTCGTCTACGACCGGTTCCACGTTGAACGGCTGGCGGCCGACGCGGTCGACGCCGTCCGCCGGGCGGAGCAACACCGCCTGGGGGCGACCGCGGCCAAAGCCCTCAAGGGGACGCGCTACGCGCTGCTGAAGCATCCGGCGCGCCTCAAGCCCAGCCAAGCACAACGGCTGGCAACCCTGCGCCGCGAGAACCGCGCCCTCGACCGCGCCTACGAGTTGAACGAGTACCTGGCGACCATCCTCGAGCAGGCCAGACCCGACGAGGCCGAGGAGCTGCTCGAGCAGTGGCTGGACTGGGCGGCGCGGTCACGGCTGGCGCCGTTCGTCAAGCTCGCGCGGACCATCCGGAAGCACGCGGCGGGGATCCTCGCCTACCTCGACACCCGCATGACCAACGGACCCGTCGAGGGCATCAACAACAAGCTCCGCGTCATCGCACGGCGCGCCTACGGCTTCCACTCACACCGTCCGCTCATCTCGATGCTGTACCTCTGCTGCGGAGGCATCAAGCTGGAGCCACCGCTACCCACACGAATTTGAGGAGACTCCACAAGAAGACCATCATGCGCCTGCTGGTCGACGCCGGCACGCACTGTCAGGCCGTGCTCGACGCCGAGCTGCGCGACCTGCCGTGCCCGGTCATCGAGGCCGACGAGATCTGGACGTTCGTTCGGAAGAAGCAGCGCCGTCTGTCGGCCGCTGAGCAGGCTGACCCGGGCCTGGGCGACCAGTACGTCTTCGTCGGGTTCGACCCGCTGTCGAAGCTGATCGCCGCTCACGTCGTCGGGAAGCGCGATGCCGAGACGACGACCGACTTCCTCGAGCAGCTGCAGCGCCGGGTCCCGCACCGCATCCAGCCTGTTCACGGACGGGTTCCAGGAGTACCTGACGGCCATCGACGGGCTCTACGGCCGCAAGGTCGACTACGCGCAGGTGATCAAGCCGGTGAAGGCCGGCCCGGGTGAGGAGCACGGGCACGTCGAGACGATCATCTGGTGCGGGCAGCCGGCTCTCAAGCGGATCGGTACCTCGTACGTCGAGCGGAACAACGGGACCATCCGCCAGCAGATCCGGCGGTTCACCCGGAAGACGCTCGCCTTCTCGAAGCTGCTGAGGAACCTGCGCGCGGCCGTGGCGCTCTACGTCGCGTGGTACGACTTCTGCCGGCCGCACGGCTCGCTCGACGGGATGACGCCCGCGATGGCGCTCGGGCTGGCGGACACGTTCTGGCCGCTCGACAGGCTCATGCCGTAGGGATGTCAGATGCCTTCTTCACCGGTGGGGACAGCGATCAGCTGAATCGAAACGATCTGGGACTTGGGGATGGCCGCAACAACATCATCCCCGATCTTGAAGATGTAGCTGTCTACGTTCTGAGTGAACCCGTTGAGAGAGTCTGCCTTGATGGTCATGGGCGCCCCGCGCGAGCCGCCCCTGTACGTGATGCGATATGTGTTCATGCACCGATGATACCAGCAGCTCCGCGCCAGATCATCTGACGCTCGTGGAGCTGCCGCCGTCAAAGTAGCCCACTACCAGGGCGTCCAGGTCGACCTGTCCGGTGGAATGGCCTCGATGGGCGGCGACGCCGAGGGCGACTCGCACACCGGAATCGAGGATCTGTGGGGCTCGCGGTTCGCCGACTATCTGATGGGCGATCGCGGGATGAACCGCCTGTTCGGCCGCGGCGGCAACGACGACCTGATGGGCGGCAACGGCGACGACCTGCTGCGCGGCGGTGAGGGTCACGACGATCTGAATGGCGGCGCCGGCATGGACGTGCTGTACGGCGACGGCGGCAACGACGATCTGAGCGGCGGCTCGGGCGACGACGAGCTGCGAGGCGGCTCGGCGCGTCAATGCCGGGGGGGGCAACGACACAGTCTACGGTGGCGAAGGCAACGACCAGCTCTACGGCGACGCCGGCAACGACTCGCTCATGGGTGAGGACGACCACGACGACCTGTTCGGCGGAGACGGGAACGACACGCTCGTGGGCGGCGACGGCGGCGATATTCTCATGGGCGGCGCCGGCAACGACGTGCTGTTCGGCGGCGGCGACAACATAATGGACGACAACGTCGACATGCGCTACGCCGACACCCTCACCGGCGGCGAGGGCATGGACGAGATGCACGGCGGCGCCGGGAACGACGTGGTCAACGCCGACTTCGCTGACCTGGGGAACACCGCGTCGACCGCCAAAACGGTGTTCGTGAAAACCGGTCTCACTGGCGGCGACGGGATGGACACGATCTCCTTCGAGGGCGAGAAAGCGAATGAGGGGTCGACGGTTGGAGTCACTGAGCTTGATCTCTATGGGACCGGGGGATTCGAGAACTTCATCGGCTCGGAAGCCAACGATGTCGTCACCCAAGCCGGGGCTATGGACGACGACTACATGGGAAGCATGTTCGAGGGCCGCGGTGGCAACGACATGTTCACAGGAGACACAAAAAACGACCTTGATGTTGACCATGACAGTAATCCCGCGACTCCCGCAATCACCGGCCGCAACGATAAGGTCTACGGCGGCGCCGGCAACGACACGCTGAAGGGCGGTGGCGGTGACGACATGATCGACGGCGGTGAAGGGAACGACTCCTTGGACGGCGGCGGCGGGATGGACACGATCGTGGGCGGCAACGGCGACGACATGATCAACGGCGGCGACAACAAGGCCGGCGACATGGACGTTCTCACCGGCGGCGCCGGGTCGGACACCTTCACTTGGGGCGACGGCGACACCATCACGGACTTCGAGGTCCATGGCGATGTGGACATTGAACTTCCGCAGAGCGCCAATGGTGATGATCGGCCCCATGACTTCGTCGAGTTGAGCAGAACGGAGGACGGGAAGCTCCAGGTCACGCTCGACGCTGGTGCCGGTAACAACGCTGGGCAGACGATGTACTTCGAGGGTATTGCCTTGCCAGACACCCAAGCCGCTCGGGATTTGCTGATCGACGACATGTTCGACCTGATGTAGGACCGACGGTTCCGCATGGCCTTGGCCGGCTTCGGTGTGCCGCACGGCGCAACCGGAGCCGGCCTTTTCTGTTTTCGTGACAGACCAAGAAGACGAGGAGCAACTTCGTGCGGGACTGGCGCAGGCAGGGGCTCGGCGACGTGATCCAGTACGCGCGCTCGCGCCGCTGGTGGTCGAAGGCGGGGCCGCGGGGCGGCGTGGCGTGCAGACCGCGTCTGGTTGGCCTGTGCGGCGCATCCGCGGCATCGACAAGGTGGTGCCGGACGACCAGCCCCCGCCATCGACCGACTGGCACTGTTCGCTGCTGGACGTGCCGGCCGTCTGGGAGCAGGACGTCGATTCGATTCCGGGGGCGTGCCCGTACCTGCCCCCGCGTGTGCGGCAGACGCCCGTGCTGCTCCCGGCGCGCCAGTTCCGGGTCGGTATCGTCTGGGCGGGCAGCCCCACGCAGAAGCAGAACCGCCGCTGTTCCTGCCGCCTGGAGGACTTCGCGCCGCTCTTCGAGCTGCCGGGCACGGAGTTCGTCAGCTTTCAGAGTGGGGCCACCCGCCCGGGAGCTGCGTGCGGGCTGGCGGGGGCGGGTTCACGACCCGGGCGACGCGCTGATGGAGGTGGACCTGGTCATCACGGTCGACACGATGCTGGCCCACCTGGCCGGCGCGCTCGGCCGGCCCGTCTGGACGCTGCTGGCGTTCGCCCCCGACATGCGCTGGATGCTCGACCGCGCCGACACGCCCTGGTATCCGACGATGCGCCTGTACCGGCAGCCCGCACCCAACGACTGGGCCGGCCGTGTTGCGCCAAGTGCGCCGCGAACTGGAGGCCCATGTCGCGCGGCGGCGCGGAGCCAAGCGGCATGCACGACCCGCGCTGCAACGGCCGTCACCGGTTCGCCGTCACTCGTTGACTAGCCCATGTTTAACAAGATCGGCGGTCATTTTGCCGATTCGGGCAGCATTTCGAGAGTTTCGTCTCTGTAAGTTGTTGATTCTAAATGATCGGCGTTTGGCTGAGCTCAATGTAGTGCCATAATCGTATGGCTTGGGTTGCGCTGTGGCGGGTCCACCCGCTATCGTGGCCCGTATGTTCGTGCGGCGCACCCAAACCCGGCGAACCGAAGACCGACAGCCTTACTTCTCCCATCGCCTCGTCCACTCCGAGCGCGTCGGAAACACCGTCCGGCAGCGCACGCTGCTCAATCTCGGGCGCCACTTCGACATCCCCCGCGAGCAGTGGCCGCTGCTGTGCACCCGCATCGACGATATCCTGGCCGGCCAACCGCCGCTGGTGGCCGATTTCCCGCCCGCCGTCGAGCATGAGGCGCAGCGGATCGCCGCGCAGTTGGTTGCCCGCGCCGCACCGAGGGACGAGACGGCCGCCGGACCGGCGGCCGTGCAACGGGTCGATGTCGACTCGCTGCGCCTGGCCCGTCCCCGTAGCGTCGGGGTGGAGCAGGTCGGCCTGTGGGCGCTGGAGCAATTGGAGCTGCCGGCCCTGCTGGCCGAGTTGGGCGTCAACGGCGCGTTGCGTGCGGCGGCGGCCGGGGCCCTCGTCGGGCGCCTGGCCCAGCCGGCATCGGAGCGCGCGACGCACCGCTGGCTGCAAGCGCGCAGCGGTCTGGGCGAGCTGCTCGGCGTCGACTTCGAGACCGTCAGCGCGATGCAGCTCTACCGCGCCTCGGACGCGTTGGTGAAGCATCGCGAGGCGATCGAGGCGCACCTGTTCGACCGCGCCCTCGGGCTGTTCGACCTGCAGCCGACCGTGACCCTCTACGACCTGACCAACACCTATTTCGAGGGCGAGGCGAGCGAGCAGCCCCAGGCCAAGCGCGGGCACTCGAAGGAGAAACGCAGCGACTGCCCGCTGTTGACCCTGGGGCTGATGCTCGACGCCAGCGGCTTCGTCCGCCGCTCGCAACTGTTCGCCGGCAACGTCCGCGAGCACCGCACCCTGGCCGGCATGCTCGAGGCGCTGCGGGCGCCGGCCGGCGCCCTGGTGGTGATGGACCGCGGCGTCGCCACCGACGCCTGCATCACCTGGCTGCGCGAGCACGGCTACCGCTATCTGGTCGTCAGCCGCGAACGCCACCGGCAATTCGATGCCGAGGCCGCCGTGTCGGTCCGCACGCAGTCGAACCAGACCGTGCATCTGCACAAGGTCGTCTCCACCGACCCCGACGAGGTGCGCTTGTACTGCTACTCGGAGGAGCGAGCACAGAAGGAACGAGCCATCGTCGAGCGCGTCGCCACCCGCTTCGAGGCCGCGCTCACCAAGCTCAACGACGGGCTGGCGTGCCCCCGCGCCCACAAGCGCCTCGCCCAGGTCTGGCAGCGCATCGGGCGCTTGAAGGCGCGCCACACCCGCGCCGCCAAGCACTACCAGATCGACGTCACCGCCGACGAGACCGGCACCAGGCCGTCGCCGTCACCTGGACCCGACGCCCGCAGGACGGCTCGATGGCCACCCATCCCGGCGTCTACTGCCTGCGCAGCAGCGAGACCGACTGGGACGAAGACGCCTTGTGGCGAACCTACACCACGCTCACCGACGTCGAAGCCGTCTTCCGCTCGCTCAAGTCCGAGCTCGGACTGCGCCCCATCTACCACCACAAGCCGCGGCGGGCCGACGGCCACCTGCTGCTCACTGTTATCGCCTACCAGCTCGTGCAGGTCATCCGCACCCGCCTGCGCGCGCACGGCGAGCACGCCAGCTGGTCCACCCTGCGCCGCATCCTCGAAGGCCAGCAGCGCGTCACCGCCACCTTCCGGCGCCCGGACGGGCGCACCCTGCACGTGCGCACGGCCACGCAAGCCGAACCCGAACAGCGGGCCATCTACGATGCGCTCGGCGTCGACCCGCAGCCGGGCGGCGTCCGCAAGACGATCATCTGACCGCCCCCCTTCCCCCGGTTGACGCGCATTTGTAGTGCCACTTGCGCCGTTCGGTCGGCGTAAGCTGCTGATTCTAAAATACCTTGGCTGTACCGTTGTTAAACATGGGCTAGCTGACCGTCGACGAATCCGATGCCCGGCTTCGACCCACCGGGGCGGCGACGACGCGGCGCCCGAATCGCCCGCGGCACGGAGGGGTGTCGCACCTCCGGGAGCGGCGCATCGGGATGTGACCGGCCGCCGGTTCCGACCACCGCTTCACCGGGCGGCCTCCGCTTCTCGATCCGCTGCTCCACATCCGTCTTGCCGGTCCCGCCACCCGTGGTCCGTGACGTTTTCCCGATGATCTGCGAACCTGGCTCCCGCCGCCGATGCTCCCGTTCGCTGTGGCCGGCGCGTGCTCGCCGGCGGGTCGGTGTGGGGCGGCGATGGCCGCGACAGCGGAGCGGCGCGGCCTGGTTCCTTGAGAAGGTGGGCCAGCCATTTCGGCTGGACCGCAAGAGCGATCCCGCACGGTCGGTCGCGGCAGTCACCTGAAAGGCCGTAACGAAGTGAAGGACCTGCGCAGCAGGTTGACGGCCGCGACCGACCGTGCGCTCCCGGACGCCGGGGACCGCCCGGCGCTCATCGTCCTGCCCGGGCGAGCGGCCCGGCGGCGGACGCATCGACGGCGGGTCGACGGGCGCGGCGTCACGCCGTATCTCCGTGCGGGGGGTTCGAAGGGGGACGCGGCCCCCTCGCCAGCCCGATGTCGGACATCGGGTAAGCTGGCTCATCGCATACAACCGGATGTGATGAGCCAGCTTCCGTTCCTCTGATTCGTGCGGCCGACTCTCGCTCCTCGCCGCCCGGGTCCTCGTCATCGCCCTCCGGCCCGATGTCCCTCCCCTGCTCGATTCTGGCATCCGATCGTGACCTCCACCGCACCTGACTCGTTGGGGGCCGGCCTGGGTCCTCTGATGCTCGCTTGGGACGCGTGGCGGGCACGGCGTCAACGGCAACGACTGGCACAAGGTATGATGAGTCATCATCGCGTGGGACGCCGCCTACAGCGACTGTTTTCCGATGCCGCGACACGGTGACACCATCGGTGAGCTGACCCGGCCGTGTTGATGTTCGGCCCGCTGTCCTGGCGCTGCCAGACGTGCTGAGCGGCAAAAAGCTCTGCCGGACTGTCCGGCGTGCCGCGTCGAGACCATCGAGCCAGCCGGCGAGAGGCAGTATCGCTACCGGGACTGTGGGGACCGTCTACACGCGGTCCGGGCGCGGGAAGCGGGAAGGGAGCGGCGATGCCTGACACGATGGCGAGACGGACCTACGAGGCGCACCGTGAGGCGGGGGCGTCGCATGAGACGGCGACGGTGGCCGCGGCCGATATCGGCGACTTGGCCGGCGAGGTCCGGATCCTGCGCTGGATGGTCGGGACGGTGATCGCGATTCAGATCGTCACGCTGGCGGCGGTGTTCCAGGTGGCGTTGCGGCTGTCGGCGCTGCCGTGAACGACTTCGGCGGGTGACGGTGTGCCGCCGGCCGGACTACACCGGCGGCGGCGCTGGCGCCGCCGGTAGGAGGGCCGCGACCATGGCTGCAATCCTACTTGTAGCCGGCGACGGCTGGGCCGTGACCACGACAAGGGCGACCGGCTGATGTTGCGCGCGGCGCTGGCGCAACACGGCCGGCACGCGGCGGCTCGGCTCGCGGTGCAACGCAAATGAGCCGAAGCGGACGCACGTGAGGCGGACCGGGCCTGGGCCGGAGACACGGTTCGGGCTACCGACCGGCAGGCGCACGCGGACGGGCTCGGCCGGGTGATCCGCATCACACGCGGTCGGCGAGCGGGCGGACGGCGCCACCGTGGACGCTCTGCAGCCGGCTGGTGATGGGACCGCCTGACTGGCTCGGCTCGGTGCCGTCGGCCGATGTGCGATCCATAGGCCGGCGGCGGGGTGATGTGCCCGGCGTTCCTGCGGGCGATGGAAGCGTAGCCGGTGAGGGGCGAGCGATGGACTGGAATGTGATCGGCGTCGGGGTGTCGCTGCTGCTGGCGCTGGCTTGGATACGGCGGGACTGCGGGCCGACCTGCACCGCGAGATCGGTGAGATCCGCGCTGACCTGCGGGCGCTGAACGCTCGCATCGACGCGGTGTTGCTGTCGGATCGGTCCGGCCGGGGACTGCGCCGTGAGCGGCGATGCGCGGTTCCGGCTGCCGGCGCGGTGCCGTGAGCGCATGCGTGCCTTCGGGGTGGCCTGATGTCGCTGTGGCATCACGCGCTGATCTCGGTCGCGCTGGCGGGCGACGCCCGGTCAGGTGCCGCCCAAGGGGGGCTTGAGCCGCCCGGAGCGGCGGACGAGCAGGTCGGGCGAAGGGGGCGCGCGCGTCGCTTTCGGTCCGAAGAAGTACGGAGGCTTCCGCTCGCGAATTGGGCACGGGACGGGGAACGAAGACCCGGCGCTGCTGGCCAAACCGCTTAGAATCAGCAGCTTACGGGGACTCTTGCGGGGTTACGCGGACGGTCGCCCCTTTCGCCTCGGAGCGCCCCAATCGTTCTGCCTCACGCCCTCCACCCCGGACGCCAAGCGACGGCAATATAGCACGCAAGATGCCGATCCGGCAACAAGTGCAACGCGTGCAGCCAGCATGTCGCTGGCATCGACCGAGACCGGAAACCTCCCGGCGGTGGACGCAGGCTCAGCGCATTGTAGCGCAGATCCGGCTGCGCCGCACGCCTGCCACTGGCGGGCTTTCGGCCGAGGCCGGCTTGGCGCGGGCGCGGCGCGTTGCCGGTCGCCGCGACCGCGCGGCGACGTGCCCGGCGATGAGCGTCCCGGCGCATCCTGGCGCATCCATTTATGTACGGAGAGTCGCCGCCGCGACGGGATCAGTCCGCCTCGATCCGCGTAGGCGGCTCGGCCACGGCAGCCCAGCCCCCGATTACTCGGCAAGGAACCTCAGGATCGCGAACGTCAGCGCCGCCGTCGCGAGCACGGTCCCGACCATCCAGCGGACGAGCCTGGTCTCCAAGGCGGAGATCTCGGTCCGGACCTCGGCGATCTCGGTCCGGACCCCGGCGATCTGTGTCGAGAGCCGCGTGTCGAGGGCGGCGATCTCGGTGCGGACCTCGGCGAGTCCGGCCTTGAACTGGTCGCCCGTGACGTGGTCGCCCTGCTGGGCGAGCTTCCGCATGGCGTTGGCGATGACCTCGGCCTGCTCGCGGTCGATGCCGCCGGCGGTCAGCTCCTGGGCGACGGAGAGCGTGTCGAGCATGGCGTGAACTCCTTACAGCCGGCCGGAGTCGCGGACGACGATGCGCCGCCGGTTGCGCGAGCGATCTCGGTGATCGTACAGGTGTCGGCCATCGACAACGCGGTGGCCGCGCCGGGCTCCGCCACGCCAAGGACGCGCAAGCCGAACCCCGCCGCTCCTGCGCCGCGACGGGCGTGGAAGGAAGAACGCATGAACATCGCTGACGGGAAGCCGGCGTGTTGATCGGCGGCGTGCGGGCGCGACATGCACGAAACGCGCCGGAACCTGATCGGCCGGTCTCGCTGGGAGACCTTGGCTTCATCGACTGCGGAATCGGCTGTGAGCCGTTGAGCCTCACCCGCGAAACCGGCCTTCTCGCAGTATACGCCCCGTGGCGCTTCGCGCGGGGCACAATCCGCCAGCCACGTCGCCAAGGTGCAGGCGGAGCGCCCAGCCGCGTCCCCACCTGGCCAGCAGGTTCTTCTGCCGCGCGGTGATCGGCGCGCCCGCCGGCTCGGAGTTGTCTGAGTCGGCGGCGTCGGCGGACGGTTCCGCATCGAGACCGAGGAGCGCAATCGTCGGGCCGCGTCAGGGCCTGGATCTGCTCATCGAGCCGGCCGCGGCCGATCCGCGAGGCGCCTGTCGGTGTCCCTCGTCCTGGCCGCGAGCTGCTGCCGCCGCTCCTTGAGCGTCGCGATCCGGGCCGCGCGTCTTGATGGCTGCATGGCTCCGGTAGATACCCTGAATCCAGGCCGCCCCGAAAAGGGCGAGAGCGCCAAGAGCAGCCACGAGGTCCCGGGGCTCCACAGCGACGGCTAGAGAGCCAGAAGACCCGAAGGGCGCACTTAGCGGTTTCGCTGTGCGAAACCGTCGTGCGACGAGAGCCTTTGGGGCTGAACAGCACGACGCCATGTGCTGCCACGTCAACGTGGAGACCGGCCCGCGCGCGGCCGGCCAGTCCGCGGCTGCCGGGACGAGGCGAAGCGGAAGAGAAGAGCAAGGCCCGCGAAACTGCGCTCGGCCGCCTGCCCGGCGGCGTGGCGCTGCAGCTCGCGCATCTGGCGGATCTCGATCCGCCGTGGCACGTGAACAGCAACCTCATGACGCGCGAGAACGTCGATGCGGCCCTCGGCGCCGCCGAGTCGGACGCGCGCCGTCTCGAGCGCTTGCGCGACGTTCTGTCGGACGAGGCCGCCGCGACCCGCTACGGCGAGGGGTTCGACAAGACCGGCCAGTTCACGACGGCGGCTATCGACCGCGCCCTCGCGGCGGCCGAGCGCGGTCGGGAGGAGCGGCGCCAGGCCGAGGCCGCCCGGCACCAGCGGCGGGCGGCCACCGAAAGGCGCGTCTCTCGCCTCAAGCGGCGCTGAGCGCCCCCGGGGGAGGCGAGGCGTTCATCGCCGCCCTCGACGAGCAGGCGCCGACGTGGCGGCGGACACGAACTCGCCCGAACGACATCGACCGCGCGCTTGATGCCGCCGAGCGCGGCGGACCGTGCCACGGACCCGCCGGGGCGCGCACTCCCGACCTCCGGAGACCCGGCCCGTCGGGGAGCACAGCGGGAGAGCGGGCGGGCCGGTACGATCGACCCATCATGTAACCGCGACCCTTGCCCCTCGCCCCGGTCCGCCCCTTCCGGCCGCCTTCGCCCAGGTGGCCGGACAGGGAAAAATTCCGCGCGCTATGCGCGCTCTTGTGTTTGCCGCGCTGTGCGCGGCAACGACGAACGACACGACTGGGCAGAGGCCCACGACCCCAGGAAGGAAGGCGAAACGATGAACGTGCGGCTGGACCCCCAGCAGGTCCCGGCCCGAGCGGAGCTGCTGCTCGCGGCAGCGTTCGGCGAAGACGCGCCGGGGCGGCCCATCTACGCCAGGCCCAAGCCCGACGAGCACGACGGCGGCGAGCGAATAGTCCGGAGCGAGGGCACCGTCAGGCCCTCGGGCAGCGTGTGCGGCAATCCGCTCCGCGGCACGCGGGACACCGCCCCGGTGGTCCCCATCGGCGCGCCCCTGGTCACGAGGACCGACGGCCCCGACGTCCGCGGGTGGCTCACCGAGCGGCGGGCGGCCGCGGCAACAAGTCCCGCGGCGGCGCTGCGCCGCGCCGTCGAGAAGCAGCCCGGCCACGCGAACGCGGGCGCGCCCCGCCGCCAGCCCGCGCGGGTCGCCGTCGACCCGTCGACTCCGACCACCCAGCTCGACCCCCCGTAGAAACACCGCCCGGTCACTCGGCGCGGCCGGCGGGTGAGCCCGTCCGCCGCACTTTCCCCGGAGAGAGGAGAACCATGTCCGAACGAACCGTTCAGCGGGTCGGCGCCAAGATCGTCGTCCGCTCCATCGACAACGCCGGCTGCACGATGCGGGCGTTGACCGTCACGTCGAAGCTGCGGCTGCAGGGCTCGGCGCTCGCCGCGGCCCTCGCCAGACCCGATGTCCAGGCCGCCCTGGCCGACGTCAGCTGGCGGACCGGCGCCGGGCACGTCACCGGCGTCTCGGTCGTCTACGGCAAGCCCGAACCCGAGCTGACCCCGGTGCGGGAAGCCGCCACCGGCGCGGTGGCCAAGGCCGAGGTGGTCTGGCAGGGCAGCGACGGCGCCCTCGACCAGGACCTCGAGGAGTTCATGCCAGAGGGTCCGCAGCGCGCGCGCATCGACTGGAAGGACCTCGGCAAGTACGCCCCGGGCGTTGACGACCCGCGCCGGGCGCCGATGCCGGCCGACCGGGTAACGCTCAGGCGCCCGGGCCGGGTGTCCAGCCGGCGCGGCTTTCTGCGCCCGCCGCTCCCGGTCGACATCGTCGCGCGCATCGTCGAGCTCCGCGCCGCGGGCCTCAGCTTCAAGAAGATCGGCAAGGCCCTCGGTATCGCGGCGTGGACCGTCTCGCGCTACGTCCGCAGTTTCGAGGAGGACGACCGATGACGAGGTGACGCGGAGCGACGACGTAGCAGGTCGAGCGCTCGGTCAGCTTCGTGCTGCGAGCAACCTGCAGCGACAGCCGGGACACGCTCCGGCACGATATCGCACACGTGATCGTCGGACCCGGCTACGGACGCGACGCCATGTGATCGACCCGACGGCCAACGGCACGGTCTAACGACCGTCCGAGGACCTGCGCCGCTCCCGCGGGCGGGAAGCTCTTCGACCCACCCGCCCGCCCCGTTGACGACACGACCAGCGGGAGCCGCGAACAACGCGATCGGCCTCCCGCTCCGCATCGGGACACGAGACCGCCGCTCCCGAGCGCCCGCGCGACGTCGAGGATCTCCACCGCCCGGCCGCAGCTCGTTCAGCTCACACGCCGGGTGGCCGCCAGATACGCCGCCCACTCGTCCATCAGCAGCCGCCGGCGCTCGAACAGGTCCGAACGCGCGTAGGCCGCCTCCGTCCGGTTGCCCACCACGTGCGCCAGCGCCGCCTCGATCACCTCCCGCGGATGGTCGGTCTTCTCCGCCGCCCAGTCCCGGAACGACGAGCGGAAGCCGTGCGGCACGCACTCGAGGCGCTGCTGCTTGACCAGCTTCCAGAACACCATGTCGCTGAGCACCTTCCCGCGACGGCTCGGAAACACCAGGCCCGCCCGCTCGACCGAGGCCACGACGTCGCGCAGCCGCTCGGCCTCGCGGAGGACCTCGACCGCCCGGTCGCACAGCGGCACGCGGTGCTCGCGGTTCGCCTTCATCCGCGCGGCGGGGACCGTCCACACCAGCGCGGCCAGGTCGAACTCGTCCCACGTCGCCATCCGGATCTCCCCCGAGCGCGCCGCCGTCAGCACCAGCAGCTCGAAGGCCAGCTTCGTCCCGGTCCACGCCTGCGAGACGCGCACGCCCGCCAGCGCCGCGCCGACCTCGCCGTGCGGCAGCGCCGGGAAGTGGCGGATCACCCGCGGCAGTTTCGGCAGCGCCGCCGTGACCGCGTCGCCGGCCGGGTTGTCGCTCCGGTAGCCCTGCGCGATGGCCCAGCGCATGACGACGCCGATGCGCCGGCGCACCCGCTGCGCCGTCTCGTTCTTGGTCGACCAGATGGGCTGCAGCGTCGCCATCACGTCGGCCGTCGTCACCCGGTCGACGCCCTTGTCGCCGATGTGCGGGTGGGCGTACTGCTGCAGCGTCGCCCGCCACTTCTGCGCTGTCGTCTCGCCGTCCTTCCAGGCCCCGCGGTGGATCGCGATCACCTGCTCGGCCGCCTCGGCGAAGGTGGGGACGCCCGCCGTCGGGCGTTTGTCCCGCAGCGGGTCGCCGCCCGCGCGGGCGACCCGGCGGTTCGCGAGCGCCCGCTCGCGGGCTTCGGCCAGCGGGACGAGGGTGAAGCTGCCGAGGCCGAGCACGCACGACTTGCCGCGGATCACGAGCCGCTGCACCCAGCGCCGCGCCCCGGACGGGTCGACGTGGAGGTACAGCCCGTTGCCGTCCGCGTAGCGGCCGGACTCGCCGACGTGGCGGCAGAAGGCGGTGGTGAGGGCCTTGTCGGGATGCCGGCCCCGGCGCTTGGTCGAGCGCCGTTTTTTGAGTCTCCTCAAATTCGTGTGGGTAGCGGTGGCTCCAGCTTGATGCCTCCGCAGCAGAGGTACAGCATCGAGATGAGCGGACGGTGTGAGTGGAAGCCGTAGGCGCGCCGTGCGATGACGCGGAGCTTGTTGTTGATGCCCTCGACGGGTCCGTTGGTCATGCGGGTGTCGAGGTAGGCGAGGATCCCCGCCGCGTGCTTCCGGATGGTCCGCGCGAGCTTGACGAACGGCGCCAGCCGTGACCGCGCCGCCCAGTCCAGCCACTGCTCGAGCAGCTCCTCGGCCTCGTCGGGTCTGGCCTGCTCGAGGATGGTCGCCAGGTACTCGTTCAACTCGTAGGCGCGGTCGAGGGCGCGGTTCTCGCGGCGCAGGGTTGCCAGCCGTTGTGCTTGGCTGGGCTTGAGGCGCGCCGGATGCTTCAGCAGCGCGTAGCGCGTCCCCTTGAGGGCTTTGGCCGCGGTCGCCCCCAGGCGGTGTTGCTCCGCCCGGCGGACGGCGTCGACCGCGTCGGCCGCCAGCCGTTCAACGTGGAACCGGTCGTAGACGACCCTGGCCTGCGGCACCCGTTCCCGCACCGCCTTGCCGTAGCTCGCCGCCAGGTCCGCCGTCACCAGCGTGATCCGGGCGCAACCGGCCGGTCCCAACAGGTCGAAGAACCTGCCCAGCGTGTCGGCGCTGCGCCCCTTCCCGGCCCAGACCACGCGCCGGCGGTCAGGGTCGACCAGGACCGTCAGATAGTGGTGCCGCTTCCGATAGCTGAACTCGTCAATGCCGATCCGCCGCAGCCCGGCCAGCCGCGTCGAATCCAGCCGCCGAGCCACCACCCGCTCGACGATGCCGCCCACCGCCGGCCACGAAATCCCCACCAGACGACTCACCGTCGTCCGGTCCGTCACCTGCGCCAGATAGGCCACCAACTCCTCGAGCGGCGCCGTGAACGCGCTGCCGTGCACTGCCCACGACACCTGCTCGACCCGAACCCCGCAGCGACCACACGATACCCGCCACGGGGCATACCGCAGCCACACCGTCGTCCGACCCCACGGCACATGGCGCCACAGCCGAGCCGGTTGCCGGTCGTAGCGTGGGGCCCGGCCGCCGCACGCGCCGCACCGCGAGCGCCGCCACGACGGCCGCGCCGATACGCGGAACATCCCGTTGCTCCCGATACGCACCTGCTCGACGTACAACTGCGTGACACCGAGCAATCGTCGTAGTAGGGTCGTCACACGCATGGGGCTGTCCTCCTCCTCATTGGTTCTCCTTTGTCATGCCAATGAGAACAGGACGCCCCTGCGTTTTCAATGATTTCCAGCGGCTCGCCGAGGGCTGACCACCCGCCGGCTCCGGTCAGCTGCGGGCCGCGATTCACGGCCCGACCAGCCCAAGCCCAATCTCCCCTTTGGACGGCCCGGACGCCCCGTCCAGGCCGGGCCGCAAGGCCCATAACTGCACTCTGAGCGTAGGGACGGACGGCGTGTCACCCGCCAGGGTCGCAGCGAAGCGGAGAACGCGCGTAGCGCGTTGACACGCCGTCCGTCACGTAGCTACCCCACCGCTCGCTGAACCCGCCGATCACTCTCACCCCGGACCCACACCTGATTGAGGAGAGCCCGTTTTTTGGGCAGCGGCGGGTTCGTATTTCCTTCGATTATTCGTCGACCAATCATTGCGTACCCAATTTGTTTGGGGACTGCAATTGTCTATCCCATCCCCAATTAATTTTCGGACTATAGCGAAAGTAGCCGGACGTGCCAAGACGCCGTGTTCGTCACAACGCAAATTATATAGCGTTTAGTGCCGGTCTGTCGCGGACGGTTCGGGACGACCCCGGAAAGCGAAAGGATGGGGACCGCGTAACCTCTTTGTAAGGAGCAGGTAATGGCGATTTTTGGTGGCAGCTACATGGACGACATGCTCCCCCCCAGCGGAGCGGACAACAGCGGTGACGACATCCTGTGGGGCGGGATGGGCGACGATGTCCTCCAGGGCGGCGCCGGCGACGACCGGCTGATCGGGGGGCCGGGCGGCGACACGATGAGCGGCGGCTCCGGCATGGACACTGCCAGCTACACGGCCTCGCCGAGGGGCGTCCATGTCGACATGCGCACCTCCTTTGTCGACACGGACGACGAGAAAGAGGCGATCCGCGGCGGCGACGCCGAGGGCGATGCGCTGAGCAGCATCGAGATCATCTGGGGCTCGAACTTCGCGGACATCATCTACGGGACGCACGCCCACAACCAGCTCTTCGGCAACGGTGGCAGCGACAAGCTCTACGGCGAACGCGGGAACGACCTGCTGCGCGGCGGCATGGACGACGATCAGTTGTTCGGCGGCGATGGGATGGACACGCTGTACGGCGACATGGGCGTCGATGACCTCCAGGGCGGCATGGGCAACGACATGCTGTTCGGTGGTGAGGACGACGACACCTTGTCCGGCAACGACGGGCACGACACGTTGGAGGGCGGCCCCGGCGGCGACGACCTGATGGGCGGCGAGGGGAGCGACACCGCCGCCTACACGATGTCTTCCGAGGCGGTCACGGTCGACCTCCGGTACCCGCCGGTCAACCCGGCCGCTGTCCCGCCGGTCAATGCGCCGATGGGCGGCGACGCCATGGGCGACACGTTCACGAGCATCGAGAACCTACGCGGGTCCATGTACGACGACATGCTCATCGGCGACGATATGGGTATGCCTGTCATGGACGACCCGGAGACCGAAGACGAAGACGAGTCGATGCCCGCCTCGAAGGGGAACAAGCTCTTCGGCAACATGGGCGACGACATGCTCAAGGGCTTGGCCGGCAACGACACCCTCCACGGCGGGAAGGGCGACGACACCCTGTACGGAGGCGCCGACAACGACAGACTCATGGGCGAGATGGGCGACGACGCCCTCAAAGGCGATGACGGCGCCGACACCCTGGTCGGCGGCCCCGGCGCCGACAAGCTATTCGGCGGGAGGTTCATCGCCGCCGACATGAGGCCGGGCGAAGACAACAGCGAGAAGGACACGGCGGACTACTCGATGTCGAGTGAGGGCGTCACCGTCAGCCTGATTGCCAACGACCACGACGACAACGCCGCCACCCCAATCAATATCATGGGCATGGGCGGCGACGCCGAAGGTGACGTCCTGGTGGCCATCGAATACCTGACGGGCTCTTCCCACAAGGACATGCTCGAGGGGGATGAGAAAGCCAACCACCTGAACAGCCCGTGGAAGAAGTCTGTTCGCTGAGCCCTGCTGTTCAGGCAGTTAGCGATGAGCGATTGAGCCGACGAGCGCCGTCGGTGTCCATTTGAACCCCCAAGCGCGCGTCAGACGCCCCCAGAGGTCGATCAGACGCTCGATCAGGCGGCAAATCGACGAAAGAGCCCGCCCCTGCAGGCTCCGGGGCGTACCGATGCCGGTCTGGTGGCGCAGGAGCAGCCCGATGTTGCAGGCGGCCGCCTGGAGCAGCACACGCTTGCGGACGTTGTCGTGACGGCGCACCCACACGCGACGCATGCCGCCCGTCTCATACATGTGCGCGAATGTACGCTCCACCATCTCGCCCCGGCGACGTTGCAGGCGACGACCCCGCCGCCCGCGCACACGCCGGCGGTTCGCATACAACGCTTTCTGCGCGGCACGCTTCTCCGGGGGCGTCTCGCCCGTCTTCTTGTCCTGCCAGCGGCGTCGGCCGCGCTCCGGCTCCGATACCTGACTCCGAACCCCTACCTCGCGCAGCCCCACC
Source organism: Vicinamibacterales bacterium (assembly GCA_965214845.1). Classification (GTDB taxonomy): domain Bacteria; phylum Acidobacteriota; class Vicinamibacteria; order Vicinamibacterales; family UBA8438; genus JAAXGX01. The sequence goes on along the minus strand of CBDCCO010000007.1, from coordinate 6,389,607 downwards.
AGCATCTCGTCGCTGTGGTACCCCTTGTCGGCGACCACCTCTTCGACCCCTGCACCGTCCGGCTGCACCAACTCCACCTGCTCGGCCGCCATGATCAGCGTCTCCGGCAGCGTGGCCGTATCGCCGTCGGAGGCATCCTGCACCGTCACCGAGACGATGGCCCCCGTGTCCATGTCGACCCCGTGCTCGGCCTTGTGGGCCAAGTGCGTCCGGCCGTCCTTCATCTTCGCGATCTTCGCGTCCGGGTCCTGCGGCGATTTCCAATCCTTGTTCGACGTCTTCTTGTTCTTCCGCGACCGGTCGAACCGAGCCAGGTCCGCACGCGTCGGCGTCTCAATACCCGACGCTTCCGCCAACCGCCGAATGAACGCCTCGTGGGATTCTCCCGTGTCCCGACGCTTGATGCTCCGCATCGCCGCGTTCGCTTCCAGCGTCGTCGCATCGATGCCGACCGTCTTCCCCTCCACCAGCCCCGCAGCCGACAGCCGCTCCAGAACCCACGTGAAAACTGCCTCGTGCGTCTCCACGTCGATCAACCGGCGCGTCCGCGACAACGTCGAGTGATCCGGAGACCTCTCGGTCACATCCAGGTCCAGGAACGACCGCAAGCTCAGAGAATCGGCCACCCGCCACGCAATCCCGCGCTCCGACGACAGCCCCTCGAAATAGCCGATCAACAGCATCCGGAAATACCGCCCAGGACGCAGACTCGGCCGGCCCATCCGTGCCGCGTAGAACACCGCGCACAGACCCTCGACGAAGGCGTCGAAACCCGCCTCCTCCAGGACCTGGCTCAGACGCTCGAAGAAAGGATGCCCCGCGTTCGTCGGCAGATCCGCTGTCGTCACCCACAGCGGCGACCCTTGTCGCGCCGCCGGTCTCTTGCCCATTGCCATGGGACTCAAGTGTACGGGATTCGATCACGCCGGGACCAGGCCGGAGACGCGACTTTTACCACGGGCTGTGAAGGGCATGGGCGGCGACGACTGGGACGACATGGCCATCAGGGGGAAGGACGGTGGCCTCTTCGGTGGCGCGGGCAACGACACCCTCGAGGGAGGCGCCGGCAACGACTGGCTTGAAGGTGAAGGAGGCGACGACATTCTCAAGGGCGGGTCGGGCAACGACTGGCTCGATGGTGGTGAGGGCGGAACCCGGACAACGATGTCCGACGATACCGAAACGACCACCGTCGACGAGTCGACCGACCGCACCCTGGATACGTTCACCGAAATCCTTGAGGGCGGTGCCGGCAACGACACACTCCGTGGTGGAGCCGGGCTGGAAAAGCTGGACGGTGGCACTGGAAGCGACACGGCGGACTACACAGGCGTCACCGACGCCGTAGCTATCACGCTTGATGCTCAGGGCAATTTCGTGGGAGATACCGACGAGGACATGCTAGTCAGTATCGAGAATCTGACTGGTGGTTCCGCCGGTGATACGTTGGTGGGCAACGACGCTCCGAACGAACTGAAGGGCGCTGCCGGCAAGGACGCTCTCAGGGGCAACGGTGGTAGCGACGTTTTCGTATTCGCTAGTGACGACAGCAACGACAGCATCGCGGACTTCTCGAAGAGTGAAGGCGACATGATCGACTTGGAGGCGTTCGGCTTGAACGCCACGCAGCTTTCTACGTTGCTTGGCAATACCACTCCCTCGGAAAATGGCGGCGTGCTTACCTATGCCTTCAACTTGGGCGACGCTACTGCCGGAATCGATGTCGGTGGGGGCGCCATCACTGTCACGATGGATGAGCGCTTTGCCGAGTTGGATGCCGGCGATTTCATCATCTGACGCACCGCTTCACCTACGGAAGCGGAATCCGATGGCCGACGGGGCGGACGCGTCTCGTCGGCCATTTCTTTTTGGCGAACGGAGAGCGCGCCACCTGAACTTCCATCGCCACTGTCGTTTTGTAAACGATCCAGCTCACGGCCGTATCCCATCCGGACCGAATGCGCGCTACCATCCGCCGTGCGAGACAGCTCCTTGAAGAAGGTAAGCTAGATGCTGCGGTCGACGCCAACCGGGCAGTCCTGGAGCGGAATCCCGGAGCGTGTACTTGCTGGTCCAATCTAGCCCGGAAAATTCATGACGTCGTCGAATCGGTCGCTGGCCGAGCCCTGATCGTTGAGCGAGAGAGGTCTGCGGTCGCCGCACGTGGCAGGTGGCAGCGTGGTGGAGCGGCGTGGCGTGGTTACGGGGCGTACGAGGCGCCAGACGCGGACAGCTTCGCCGACAGGGCGCCCCAGGCGCCTGTGTGGATTCCGCGAGCTGAGGGGGAAGCTGCGACGGGGCGCTACCCGGCGCGCGCCCCGAGTGCGAGGGCGATTTGGCGCCACGCGTCGAGGTCGGGCGTTGCCCGCGGCAGGTGCACAACGAGGCGCCGGACGGAGCGGACGACGTTGGCGCCGAGCTTGAGCAATCGGTCGCGCAGCCAGGTCACTTGGGTGCGGGCGCAGGCGGTGCGGGCGGCTCTCAGCCGCAGTTCCTGCATGAGCACGTAGGCGGCGGCCGTCAACAGGACCCGCAGCTGGTTTGCCCAGAACTTGGTGCAGCTCGTGCGGTCGATCTGCAAGCCGTCGAGCAGTTCCTTGATGCGGTTCTCGATGTCGCCGCGCCCGCAGTAGACCTTCTCGTAGATGAAGCGCGGCGTCTGGCGCAGATTGGTCACGACGAAGCGCGGGTTGTCCCGCGGCTGCCGGCCGGTGAGCTGCACGACTTCGGCCTTGATCACCACGCGGCGCTCACGAGCCCACGTGCCCGCGCGATAGCGGGTGTCGAGGTAGAAGTGCGCCGTCTTCTCACGCAGCATGTTCTCGGTGCGGGCCGCCACCATGACGGGCTCGGCAGCCCGCAGCAGGACGGCGTTCTTGGCCATCGCCACGACGTAGTCGAGCCGCGGCTCGGCATCGAGGAAGTCGAAGACCTCCGGGCAGGCGAAGCCCCCGTCGAGACGGACGAGAAAGCGTGCCTTGGGGAACGCGGACCGCAGCAGCGGGAGCAATCGACACAGCACGCTCAGCGTGCCGTCGGGCGCCTGGGCCTTGCCGGGTCGCAGCACCGCCGCGCACAGATACTGCTCGACCTCGCGGTCGAAGCTCACAAAGGCCAGCAATGGCAGGTAGCACCAGCTGTCGTAGTAGCTGTTGAACATGGTCAGCTGCTGCGCGCCATGCGTCGGGTCGTCGGTCGGGTCGAGGTCGATCGTGATGCGTCGCACCCGCCCGCGCAGCCGGCGACGATGCCGCTCGATGACCGACGTCGCCAGCTCGCGCCCCAGCCGATAGAGCGCGACGCGGCCCGCACCGTTCTCGAACCGCGAGACCGTCGGCTGCGACGCCAGCCGACCGCCCGCCACCGGGTCGCGCCCGAGCAGCAGCTTGTGGATCGGGTCGTCGGCGAGCCGGTCCGAATCGTTGCCGTCGGGATGACCGCAGGCGATGCCGAACACCCGCTGGCCGACCAGGTCCTCGAGCGTGTGCCGGACCTTCTCCGGTGCCCGGCGGTCGACCAGACACCGGCCGAACGCCTTGACCAGTCCGTAGACGCGCTCGGCGGCCTTGAGCAGCACGGCGCCGCCATCCGAGCTCGACTGCTCGCGGTCGAACGTGGCGACCAGCGGCTTGTCGAACAGATCGGGGAACAGAACAGACTGTGCTATCGTGGGGTCCGTCACGCAAGGGCCTCCGTTGTGGCTAACCCGGAAAATTCGTGAGGTTATCGAATCGGTCCCAGGCAGGGCCTGATCGTCGCGCGAAGGACGTTTTCGGGACGCGGCGCGTGGTAGGTGGCAGCGTGGTGCAGTGGCCGGGGCGAGGTGACGGCACGCATGAGGTGGCAAGCGCCGACAGGTCGGGCGCAGGGGCGCTGGCGAGCATCCGGGGCGCGGAGGTTGCCGTGGCGACGGCGCGCTATCCGGCGCGCGCCCCGAGCGCGAGGGCGAGGTGCCGCCAGACGTCGCGGTATGGGGTCGCTCGCGGCAGGTGCAGGACGAGCCGGCGGACGGAGCGGACGACGTGGACGCTGACCTTGAGCAACCGGTCGCGCAGCCAAGTCACCTGGGTGCGGGCGCAGGCGGTGCGGGCGGCCCTCAGCCGCAGTTCCTGCATGAGCACGTAGGCGGCGGCCGTCAGCAGGACCCGCAGCTGGTTTGCCCAGAACTTGGTGCAGCTCGTGCGGTCGATCTGCAAGCCGTCGAGCAGTTCCTTGATGCGGTTCTCGATGTCGCCGCGCCCGCAGTAGACCTTCTCGTAGATGAAGCGCGGCGTCTGGCGCAGATTGGTCACGACGAAGCGCGGGTTGTCCCGCGGCTGCCGGCCGGTGAGCTGCACGACTTCGGCCTTGATCACCACGCGGCGCTCACGAGCCCACGTGCCCGCGCGATAGCGGGTGTCGAGGTAGAAGTGCGCCGTCTTCTCGCGCAGCATGTTCTCGGTGCGGGCCGCCACCATGACGTGCTCGGCAGCCCGCAACAGCACGGCGTTCCTGGCCATCGCCACGACGTAGTCGAGCCGCGGTTCGGCATCGAGGAAGTCGAAGATCTCTGGCGTGGCGAAGCCGCCGTCGAGCCGGACGAGAAAGCGCGCCTCGGGAAACGCGGACCGCAGCAGCGCGAGCAGCCGACACAGCACGCCCAGCGTGCCGTCGGACGCCTGCGCCGTGCCGGGCCGCAGCACGGCCGCGCACAGATACTGCTCCGCCTCACGGTCGAAGCTCACAAAGGCCAGCAATGGCAGGTAGCACCAGCTGTCGTAGTAGCTGTTGAACATGGTCAGCTGCTGCGCGCCATGCGTCGGGTCGTCGGTCGGGTCGAGGTCGATCGTGATGCGTCGCACCCGCCCGCGCAGCCGGCGGCGATGCCGCTCGATGACCGACGCCGCCAACTCGCGCCCGAGCCGATAGAGCGCGACGCGGCCCGCACCGTTCTCGAACCGCGAGACCGTCGGCTGCGACGCCAGCCGACCGCCCGCCACCGGGTCGCGCCCGAGCAGCAACTTGTGGATCGGATCATCGGCGAGCTGGTCCGAATCGTTGCCGGCGGGATGGCCGCAGGCGATGCCGAACACCCGCTGGCCCACCAGGTCCTCGAGCGTGTGCCGGACCTTCTCCGGTGCCCGGCGGTCAATCAGACACCGGCCGAATGCCTTGACCAACCCGTAGACGCGCTCGGCGGCCTTGAGCAGCACGGCGCCGCCATCCGAGCTCGACTGCTCGCGGTCGAACGTGGCCACGAGCGGCTTGTCGAACAGATCGGGGAACAGAACAGACTGTGCTATCGTGGGGTCCGTCACGCAAGAGCCTCCGTCGTGCCGAAAACATCTGTCGTCAACAGCGTTTTAGCACACGGAGGCTTTTGTGTCTCTACTCAGGCCGGGCGCCTCATGAATTTTCCAGGCTAGGGGTCGCTCTGTTCAGGTTGGGCCGCAAGGACGAGGCTCTGGGCGTGCTGCAGCATGGCGCGGACATCTGCCCGGAATCGTTCGATCTCGTCTACAACCTCGGTCTTGCACTTTTGCGGCTCGAACGGTTCGACCAAGCCGTTGATCACTGTCGGACGGGGCTGCAGCGCCATCCCGACAACGCGAAGCTCTATCACCTGCTCGGTACGGCCCTCTCGAAGCTACGACAAACAGATGCCGCGGCCGTGGCATGGCGGCGGGCCGTATCCCTCGCGCCCACGATGTCTGCCTACCGGCAGAGCGTGGCCAAGGCATTGCAGGTGCTGGGGCGCTACGCGGAGGGTGAGCGGGAGCTACGCGTCGCCTCATCACAGGATCCGAACTCACCGGACGTGCTCGCCGCGCTGGCACAGAACCTGATCAGTCAGGGACTCCTCGAGTCGGGGTTGGAGTACTGCAACGCAGCGCTAGCAATCGCGCCGGATCATGTTAACGCTCGGATCGCACGTGCTCGCGCGAATTTCCTCGCGGGTCGCTACGCCGCTGCGTGGCCTGACTATCGATGGCGCCGCCGCCGGGAAACATGGTCCGGTATGAAGGTGGCCGGCCGCAGTTGGGAGGGACAGGACATCGCCGGGCAATCGATCCTGCTCTACGGGGAGCAGGGACTGGGCGACATCATCCAGTTCGCGCGATACGCCCCGCTGGTTGCCCAACGCGGAGCCCAAGTCGTTCTCTTTTGCCCGGTCCCGCTCACCGGCCTGCTGCAGCGGCTCCCAGACGTCGCCGAGGTGATTCCTGGTGACCGCCCCCACCCTCGCACCGACTGGGTTTGCTCACTCCTGGACGTGCCAGGTGTCTGGGAAGTGGATCTTGATTCGATCCCGGCATCTCCCTATCTTCCCGTTCGTCCGCGGTCGCGCCCACTATTATCGCCGACCAAAAAGCGCCGAGTCGGTATCGTGTGGGCCGGGAATTCGGCTCAAGCAGACGACCGCCAACGGTCCTGCCGCGTTGATCACTTCGCGCCGCTACTTGAGCTGCCGGGCACGGAGTTTATCAGCCTCCAGGTAGGGCCATCCGCCAAGGAGGTACGTACGTCTGGTCTGCTAGCCTGGAAAATTCATGAGGCGCCCGGCCTGAGTAGAGACACAAAAGCCTCCGTGTGCTAAAACGCTGTTGACGACAGATGTTTTCGGCACGACGGAGGCTCTTGCGTGACGGACCCCACGATAGCACAGTCTGTTCTGTTCCCCGATCTGTTCGACAAGCCGCTCGTGGCCACGTTCGACCGCGAGCAGTCGAGCTCGGATGGCGGCGCCGTGCTGCTCAAGGCCGCCGAGCGCGTCTACGGGTTGGTCAAGGCATTCGGCCGGTGTCTGATTGACCGCCGGGCACCGGAGAAGGTCCGGCACACGCTCGAGGACCTGGTGGGCCAGCGGGTGTTCGGCATCGCCTGCGGCCATCCCGCCGGCAACGATTCGGACCGGCTCGCCGATGATCCGATCCACAAGTTGCTGCTCGGGCGCGACCCGGTGGCGGGCGGTCGGCTGGCGTCGCAGCCGACGGTCTCGCGGTTCGAGAACGGTGCGGGCCGCGTCGCGCTCTATCGGCTCGGGCGCGAGTTGGCGGCGTCGGTCATCGAGCGGCATCGCCGCCGGCTGCGCGGGCGGGTGCGACGCATCACGATCGACCTCGACCCGACCGACGACCCGACGCATGGCGCGCAGCAGCTGACCATGTTCAACAGCTACTACGACAGCTGGTGCTACCTGCCATTGCTGGCCTTTGTGAGCTTCGACCGTGAGGCGGAGCAGTATCTGTGCGCGGCCGTGCTGCGGCCCGGCACGGCGCAGGCGTCCGACGGCACGCTGGGCGTGCTGTGTCGGCTGCTCGCGCTGCTGCGGTCCGCGTTTCCCGAGGCGCGCTTTCTCGTCCGGCTCGACGGCGGCTTCGCCACGCCAGAGATCTTCGACTTCCTCGATGCCGAACCGCGGCTCGACTACGTCGTGGCGATGGCCAGGAACGCCGTGCTGTTGCGGGCTGCCGAGCACGTCATGGTGGCGGCCCGCACCGAGAACATGCTGCGCGAGAAGACGGCGCACTTCTACCTCGACACCCGCTATCGCGCGGGCACGTGGGCTCGTGAGCGCCGCGTGGTGATCAAGGCCGAAGTCGTGCAGCTCACCGGCCGGCAGCCGCGGGACAACCCGCGCTTCGTCGTGACCAATCTGCGCCAGACGCCGCGCTTCATCTACGAGAAGGTCTACTGCGGGCGCGGCGACATCGAGAACCGCATCAAGGAACTGCTCGACGGCTTGCAGATCGACCGCACGAGCTGCACCAAGTTCTGGGCAAACCAGCTGCGGGTCCTGCTGACGGCCGCCGCCTACGTGCTCATGCAGGAACTGCGGCTGAGGGCCGCCCGCACCGCCTGCGCCCGCACCCAGGTGACTTGGCTGCGCGACCGGTTGCTCAAGGTCAGCGTCCACGTCGTCCGCTCCGTCCGCCGGCTCGTCCTGCACCTGCCGCGAGCGACCCCATACCGCGACGTCTGGCGGCACCTCGCCCTCGCGCTCGGGGCGCGCGCCGGATAGCGCGCCGTCGCCACGGCAACCTCCGCGCCCCGGATGCTCGCCAGCGCCCCTGCGCCCGACCTGTCGGCGCTTGCCACCTCATGCGTGCCGTCACCTCGCCACGGCCACTGCACCACGCTGCCACCTACCACGCGCCGCGTCCGAAAACGTCCTTCGCGCGACGATCAGGCCCTGCCTGGGACCGATTCGATAACCTCACGAATTTTCCGGGCTAGAGCATGAAGTCTCCAGCCTCCAGTGCCTCGGCGCCTGCGTTTGAGATATTGAGCAACGTCAGGGTGTTGCCGCCCCCGAAATCCAGACGCGTATCGTCGCTTGTGCCGTCGCCGTCGCCATCTACGAGTGTCGCGCTTCTCAAGATGTTGCCGAGCTCCGTCGGGCTCAGATCCCGCGCCGTGAGGTCGATCTTGTCAGTGGCCCCACCACGGACGGAAATCTGGAAATCCGTGATCGTGTCCACGCCACTGCTATAAACGAAGGTGTCCGCGCCGCCACCGCCCCTCAACATGTCGTCGCCGCTACCACCCGCCAACATGTCACTACCGGCGCCGCCGATCAACGTGTCGGCGCCCCCACCACCCATCAGGGTTGTCGCGGCCCGCGCGTTTCCTACCAACTTGTCGTTGCCGTCGCCGCCGATCACCTTCTCGATGCTCGTGTAGACCGGCTCGTACTTGGCTTTCACTTCAGCTACTGACTCATCGTCGGTCGTGCCCGGATCGTCAGACACCCCTACCCCGCATTATTCCTGAGGTTGTCGAATCGGTCACGATCGGGGCGTGATCGTCGGGCGAATGAAGTCGTCGGACATTGCGTGTGGCAGGTGGCAGCGTGGTGAAGCGGTCGTGGCGGGGTGACGGCGCGCACGAGGCACCACGCGCCGACAGCTTCGGCGACAGGGCGCTGGCGAGCAGTGCGGGGTTTGAGGTTGGCGGCGCGGGGGCGCGCTATCCGGCGCGCGCCCCGAGCGCGAGGGCGAGGTGCCGCCAGACGTCACGGTATGGGGTCGCTCGCGGCAGGTGCAGGACGAGCCGGCGGACGGAGCGCACGACGTGGACGCTGACCTTGAGCAACCGGTCGCGCAGCCAGGTCACCTGGGTGCGGGCGCAGGCGGTGCGGGCGGCCCTCAGCCGCAGTTCCTGCATGAGCACGTAGGCGGCGGCCGTCAGCAGGACCCGCAGCTGGTTTGCCCAGAACCTGGTGCAGCTCGTGCGGTCGATCTGCAAGCCGTCGAGCAGTTCCTTGATGCGGTTCTCGATGTCGCCGCGCCCGCAGTAGACCTTCTCGTAGATGAAAGCGCGGCGTCTGGCGCAGATTGGTCACGACGAAGCGCGGGTTGTCCCGCGGCTGCCGGCCGGTGAGCTGCACGACTTCGGCCTTGATCACCACGCGGCGCTCACGAGCCCACGTGCCCGCGCGATAGCGGGTGTCGCGGTAGAAGTGCGCCGTCTTCTCGCGCAGCATGTTCTCGGTGCGGGCTGCCACCATGGCGGGCTCGGCAGCCCGCAACAGCACGGCGTTCTTGGCCATCGCCACGACGTAGTCGAGCCGCGGCTCGGCGTCGAGGAAGTCGAAGACCTCCGGCGTGGCGAAGCCGCCGTCGAGCCGGACGAGAAAGCGTGCCTTGGGAAACGCGGCCCGCAGCAGCGCGAGCAGCCGACACAAAACGCCCAGCGTGCCGTCGGCCGCCTGCGCCGTGCCGGGCCGCAGCACGGCCGCGCACAGATACTGCTCCGCCTCGCGGTCGAAGCTCACGAAGGCCAGCAGTGGCAGGTAGCACCAGCTGTCGTAGTAGCTGTTGAACATGGTCAGCTGCTGCGCACCATGCGTCGGGTCGTCGGTCGGGTCGAGGTCGATCGTGATGCGTCGCACCCGCCCACGCAGCCGGCGGCGATGCCGCTCGATGACCGACGCCGCCAACTCGCGTCCGAGCCGATAGAGCGCGACGCGGCCCGCGCCGTTCTCGAACCGCGAAACCGTCGGCTGCGACGCCAGCCGACCGCCGGCCACCGGGTCGCGCCCGAGCAGCAGCTTGTGAATCGGATCGTCGGCGAGCCGGTCCGAATCGTTGCCGTCCGGATGGCCGCAGGCGATCCCGAACACCCGCTGGCCCACCAGGTCCTCGAGCGTGTGCCGGACCTTCTCCGGCGCCCGGCGGTCAATCAGACACCGGCCGAATGCCTTGACCAACCCGTAGACGCGCTCGGCGGCCTTGAGCAGCACGGCGCCGCCATCCGAGCTCGACTGCTCGCGGTCGAACGTGGCCACGAGCGGCTTGTCGAACAGATCGGGGAACAGAACAGACTGTGCTATCGTGGGGTCCGTCACGCAAGAGCCTCCGTCGTGCCGAAAACATCTGTCGTCAACAGCGTTTTAGCCCGCATTATTCCTGAGGTTGTCGAATCGGTCACGGTCGGGGCGCAATCGTTAGGCGAATGCAGTCGTCGGACCTGGCGTGTGGCAGGTGGCAGCGTGGTGAAGCGGTCGTGGCGGGGTGACGGCGCGCACGAGGCACCACGCGCCGACAGCTTCGGCGACGGGGCGCTGGCGTGCAATGCGGGGGTTGAGGTTGGCGGCGCGACGGCGCGCTATCCGGCGCGCGCCCCGAGCGCGAGGGCGAGGTGCCGCCAGACGTCGCGGTATGGGGTCGCTCGCGGCAGGTGCAGGACGAGCCGGCGGACGGAGCGGACGACGTGGACGCTGACCTTGAGCAACCGGTCGCGCAGCCAAGTCACCTGGGTGCGGGCGCAGGCGGTGCGGGCGGCCCTCAGCCGCAGTTCCTGCATGAGCACGTAGGCGGCGGCCGTCAGCAGGACCCGCAGCTGGTTTGCCCAGAACCTGGTGCAGCTCGTGCGGTCGATCTGCAAGCCGTCGAGCAGTTCCTTGATGCGGTTCTCGATGTCGCCGCGCCCGCAGTAGACCTTCTCGTAGATGAAGCGCGGCGTCTGGCGCAGATTGGTCACGACGAAGCGCGGGTTGTCCCGCGGCTGCCGGCCGGTGAGCTGCACGACTTCGGCCTTGATCACCACGCGGCGCTCACGAGCCCACGTGCCCGCGCGATAGCGGGTGTCGAGGTAGAAGTGCGCCGTCTTCTCGCGCAGCATGTTCTCGGTGCGGGCCGCCACCATGACGTGCTCGGCAGCCCGCAACAGCACAGCGTTCCTGGCCATCGCCACGACGTAGTCGAGCCGCGGTTCGGCATCGAGGAAGTCGAAGATCTCTGGCGTGGCGAAGCCGCCGTCGAGCCGGACGAGAAAGCGCGCCTCGGGAAACGCGGACCGCAGCAGCGCGAGCAGCCGACACAGCACGCCCAGCGTGCCGTCGGACGCCTGCGCCGTGCCGGGCCGCAGCACGGCCGCGCACAGATACTGCTCCGCCTCACGGTCGAAGCTCACAAAGGCCAGCAATGGCAGGTAGCACCAGCTGTCGTAGTAGCTGTTGAACATGGTCAGCTGCTGCGCGCCATGCGTCGGGTCGTCGGTCGGGTCGAGGTCGATCGTGATGCGTCGCACCCGCCCGCGCAGTCGGCGGCGATGCCGCTCGATGACCGACGCCGCCAACTCGCGCCCGAGCCGATAGAGCGCGACGCGGCCCGCACCGTTCTCGAACCGCGAAACCGTCGGCTGCGACGCCAGCCGACCGCCCGCCACCGGGTCGCGCCCGAGCAGCAACTTGTGGATCGGATCATCGGCGAGCCGGTCCGAATCGTTGCCGTCGGGATGGCCGCAGGCGATGCCGAACACCCGCTGGCCCACCAGGTCCTCGAGCGTGTGCCGGACCTTCTCCGGTGCCCGGCGGTCAATCAGACACCGACCGAATGCCTTGACCAACCCGTAGACGCGCTCGGCGGCCTTGAGCAGCACGGCGCCGCCATCCGAGCTCGACTGCTCGCGGTCGAACGTGGCCACGAGCGGCTTGTCGAACAGATCGGGGAACAGAACAGACTGTGCTATCGTGGGGTCCGTCACGCAAGAGCCTCCGTCGTGCCGAAAATGCCTGTGGTTAACAGCGTTTTAGCACACGGAGGCTCTTGTGTCTCTACCTGAGACAGACCCCTCACGAATTTTCCGGGCTACCACCGGCGTGTTTGTCAACACCTGCACGTTGAGATTGATATAGATGCCATCGGCGCCGGTGGCAGGGTTGGCGTTGACGGCCCCGGTAGAAAGAAAGGTAAAGGCTGCTCCGGAAGCGTCGACGGTGTCCATCCCGCCGCCGCCATCGACCATGCTGTCGCCCGTGGCTGTGTCGACTCGGAGGATCACGGCCTCGTTAATGTGGGTGGTGCTGGTATCATCCGTGGGCGCGAGCCCCTCGTTAACATCGGCGGTGCCGGTATCATCCGTCCTGCTTGGCGCATCGTCAATCGTTGGCCCCAGGTAGACGAACACGTCGTCGCCGGCGTTGCCCATCATGGAGTCCATGCCAATGCCGCCGTTGATCATGTCGTCGCCGGAGCCGCCCCAGAGCGTGTCGTTGCCGCTGCCGCCACTGATTTCGTCGTCGCCCTTGCCACCGGTGATGATGTCGTTGCCGCCCCTGCCGGACAGCATGTCGTCGCCGTCCATGCCCAAAAGGACGTTATTCCCGTCACCGGTGGTGGCCCCCGCATCCGTCCCCTTCAGCACGTCGTCATGCATCGAGCCTCTGAGGTTCTCGATGGCCACGAGCTCGTCGCCCTCGGCATGGCCGCCCTCACCCATCGCTGCGCCCGCGACCCGTTTGTCCAGATCGACCGTGACGCCCGCGTCCGACTTGCTGTAGTCGGCCGTGTCGCCGGCGGTAATCCTCTCGGTGACGAGGTTCATCGAGCCGTCCATCTGGTCGTCGTCGCCCGGCGTCATCGTTTCGGGGTCGAATTTCCCACCGAACAGCTTGTCAGCACCAGGACCCCCGTCCAGGTTGTCGACGCCGTTCTCGCCCTTCAGGGCGTCGTCACCCATCTCGCCCTTGAGGTTGTCGTTGCCGTCGCCGCCGTACAGGGTGTCGTTGCCCTTCCCGCCGTGCAGGGTGTCGTTGCCGCTCCGGCCCTTCAGCATGTCGTCACCCATGTTGCCGAAGAGCCTGTTATTGCCGCTGTAGACTACCGCCTCGGCCTCGTCGAGCACCCTCTCGGTACCGGTGAGTACGTCGTCGTGCATGGACCCGCGCACGTTCTCGATACCCATGAGCGTGTCGCCCATGGCGTCGCCGCCCATCGGGGCCGGCTTCGTGGGGTCGGTCTGTTGCCGCAGATCGACCATCACGGCCTCGGGCGACATCGTGTAGGCCGCGGTATCGCCCAGCAGCATCTGGCCGTCGCCCATCAGATCGTCGGCGTCAGGGCCACCCTCCAGAATGTCGTCGCCGGCGCCGCCGCTGAGGATGTCCTGATCCATGCCGCCGTAGAGCATGTCGTTGTCGGGTCCGCCGTCCAGGGAGTCAACGCCCATGTCGCCGTAGAGCGTGTCCATCCCGCGGCCGCCAAACAACTCGTCGTCGTCGTCGCCGCCGCGCAGCAGGTCGTTGCCGCGCTCGCCGTACAGGATGTCGCTGCCGCCGTTGCCGTAGAGCTCGTTGTGAGCATGCGTGCCGTAGAGCACGTCCCCGAAGTCCGAGCCCCAGAGGATTTCGATACTGGCCAGCGCGTCGCCCTCGGCGTCGCCCCCGCGGATCGGTTCCCTGTCGTCGTCCCTGTCGACAAAGTCGGTGCGCATGTCGACGTGAACGCCCCTCGGCGAATCGGTGTAGCTGGCGATGTCCATGCCGGGGCCGCCGTTCATCTTGTCCGCGCCCGGACCGCCGATCAGCCGGTCGTTGCCCGCGCCCCCGCTGAGGTCGTCGTTGCCCATCCCGCCCCAGAGCACGTCGTCTTCCATCGTGCCCATGAGCATGTCGTCCATCATCGTTCCCGAAAAAATCGCCATCGTCCTCTCCTTGAAATGCGGAAGGCTCGCGGACGCCCGCTCATGCGCTGTGGCCGACGCACAGGTGTGATCAAGTCTCCCCATCGGCGCCGGATCTGTGATGGAGGTGACACACGTCCCCTCGTCGCAGCCGCGGCGTGAGCGCCGAGCGCTGCACCGTGCAGCAGCTCGAGGGAGGCATCGTCGAGGAGTTCCTGGTGGACGGCGGCGAGGCGGCCGAGGTCATGGCCGCGCAGGAGCGCACCTACCGGGCGCGCGCTGGAAGAGTGTTCAGCCGAGCTGGCCGGCTGACGCGGAGTGGACGTTATCCGGGGTCACGCCGTATCGACGCGCAACGGCGTGTGCCTTGCCAGCGCATCGAAGTCGGCATCACAGTGCAGAATGGGCAGGTCAACCCGGATGGCCAGCGCGCCGATCAGACAGTCCATGAGGACGCGAACGGTCGCGCCGCGACGGCGGCAATGGCGATAAAGGGCCGCCGCCTGATCGAAGTCGCCGGGTTGCATCGGAACCAGCGCGGCACGCGCGATGAGTCGCCGCAGATCGCGCCCATGCTGCTCGTCCCGTGCTCCGGCGAGCAGTTCCATACGAACTGCATCACATGTCGCGAGGTCGGTGTCGAGGAGTTTGCCGACTCGGTTGCACGCCGGTGATCCCGTGTCGCGGAGGTACTCGACCCAAGCGGACGTGTCAACGAGGACCATTGCGGCGTCCCCGCATTTCGTCGAGGTCGCCGTCCCAACCAGCGCCGCGCATCCGGAGGGCTTCCTCGAGACTGAATGGTTCCGATGCGAGCGACCGCAGCGCGAAATTGACGGCGTCCCGCTTGGTCGCCAAGCGGTACCGCTTCATGACCGCGGCGCAGGCTTCGTCGTCCACGTCCACGTTGGTGCGTGCCATACACCAAGGATACACCCGGCGCGTTGCCCGGATCAGCCCGGGAACACGAAGTCTTCCGCCGACGGCGGTTCCCTGCGTCTGCAGGCCCAGGCGCTCAACGACGTTCTGCGGGAGCACGAGCGTCACGGCGCCGGTGTCGACGATGCCGTCGACCGTCGGATATCGGCCTCGGCGCGGTCGCCGCGCCGGAAGTACTCGCGGTCGCCTGCGTTCTCAACGCGTAACGTCGGCGTGGATCTCTCCCGTTGGAGCCTCGATTATAGGCCTGTTGTCGACGCACGGCTCGCGCGCGGCCGCGCCAACTTCCTGGCGGGGACGCGACGCCGGTGGCTTGGCTGGATCGCTACCGGCAGGTCGCCGTGCTGAGCGTGGACGGCGTGCGGGTCAGCGGCGGGGCGTGTCGGCGAGGCGGGCGAACAGGTCGGCCGCCGTCTCGCGCTTGATGAGCGTCTGCCCGGCGTCCACCCGACCGCCGTCGGCCGCCAGGATCTGCTCGACGATGCCCCCCTATGCGGCTCGCTTTCCGGTGATCGCCTCCCGGAGCCCTTCCAGGAGGCCTTCGAGCTTGGCCATGCGTTCCCGGAGCTGTCCGAGCTGCTCGCTGGTCTCCCTCCCCTGGGCGTCCATGCGGTCCCGGAGCTGTCCGAGCTGCTCGCTGGTCTCCCTCCCCTGGGCGTCCATGCGGTCCCGGAGCTGTCCGAGCTGCTCGCTGGTCTCCCTCCCCTGGGCGTCCATGCGGTCCCGGAGCTGTCCGAGCTGCTCGCTGGTCTCCCTCTCCTGGGCGTCCATGCGGTCCCGGAGCTGTCCGAGCTGCCCATCCATCCGGTCTCGCATCCGGCTGTCGTACCGTGCGACGATTCCCCACACGCCCAGCAGCACGGCTGCGATTACGCCCATGGCGGTCAGGACTGTCGGGAGCATTGCTGCGGTCTCCATGGAGGTTCGTTTCCGTACCGTAGTCTCCGTCGGTCCCTCTGTCAACGCGGGTTCGCCTGTCGCTGGGCCAGACGACACAGTAGCGCACGCGCACCTCCTCCAGCCTCGGCGGCGTGGCGGGCGGCCGACTCTCATGGCAATCACTCCTCGCCCACCTCGCGCAGCTCGGCCACCACCTCGGCCAGCCGCACGTTGCCCAACTCGTCGATGACGAGGTGCGTCTCGTCGATGGTCTGCTCGCTGCTCGCGACGCGCGCCTGGTTGCGGACGCGGTCGCCGACGAGCTCGGTCTCGGCTCGCTCCATCTCCAGTAGCCGCGGCCGGGGCTCGAGCCCGCGCTCGACCAGCTCGCGCACCCCTTCGAGCTCCTCGGCCGGCAGGGCCAGGCGGCGGTCCTGGGCCTCGAGCTCGCCCGCGAGCCCGACCGACTCCTCGCGGCGCGTGCAGGCCCAACTGCTTCTCCACCAGCCATAGCTGCATCCCAACCCACCCTTTCCGGTGAGCTGGCAGGTTCTGCCGCCGCGGGCAGAGCTGGAACACCGCACGCCCTTCTTCCAGGGCGTTCCGAATGTCTCCGTTCACGCTCCTGAAGACGCCGTCCAGGCGATCCAGCGCATGTCGGCGGCGAACGCCAGCAACGTCCAGACGGGCCGGCCGAGCGCGCCGGCCAAGTGGGCCAGCATCGTATCGACGGTGATGACCAGGTCCATCTCCATCAGCGCGTCCGCCGTTGCCTCCAGAGTCGTCAGCGCGTTGCCCGGATCGAGGACCAGCCCGCGCCAGCCCGCGCGCAGTTCCCGAACACTCGGCCCCACCTGAAAGCTGACGAACGACGTGCCGGGCAGATCGAACAGCGGCGCGAAGTCCTCCAGGCGGCTGGGAGCGGCGGCGGTTCTGTTTCTGCGTCGGGTGCCAGCCCACACGATGCCAACCCGGAACTGTTGCGCCGGGGGCAACACGGGTCTGCCGCATGTGCGGGGGCAGATACGGGCACGCCCTCGGAATCGCATCGACGTCGTGCTCCCAGACCGCGGGCTCGTCCAGGAGCGAGCAGTGCCAATCGGTCGGTGGCGGGGCCCGGTCGTCCGGCACCACGCTGTCGTTGCCGTCGATGCGCTGTGGCCGACGCACAGGTGTGATCAAGTCTCCCCATCGGCGCCGGATCTGTGATGGAGGTGACACACGTCCCCTCGTTGCAGCCGCGGCGTGAGCATCGAGCGCTGCACCGTGCAGCAGCTCGAGGGAGACATCGTCGAGGAGGCGGCCGAGGTCATGGCCGCGCAGGAGCGCACCGTCCGGGCGCGCGCTGGGAGAGTGGTTCAGCCGAGCTGGCCGAGGTCCAGCAGTTCGCCCTCGCCCTTCGTAAAGTCGCGGATCAGCGGGAATGCAGCGGCTGACGCGGAGTGGACGTTACGACTGAATGGTTCCGATGCGAGCGACCGCAGCGCCGTCAACGGCAGCGACTCGCAGGGTATGATGAGTCATCATCGCATGGACGACGCGGCCTACAAACGCATGTTCTCCCGGCCGCGCATGGTGCAGGATCTGCTGCACGGCTTCGCGGCGCGGGACTGGAGCGGGACGCTGGACTTCGCGTCGCTGACGCCGCTTCCGGCCAGCTACGTCAGCCGCGACCTGCAGCAGCGGCACGGCGATCTGGTGTGGCGCATCCGTTTTGGCGGCGAGCGGTGGCTGTATCTGGTGCTGCTGCTCGAGTTCCAGTCCAGGGTCGACCGGGCGATGGCGGTGCGGATGCTGACCTACAGCGGGCTGCTGTATCAGCGGCTGGTCGGCGAGGGCGTGCTTCGCGAGCGCGGCGCGCTGCCGCCGGTACTGCCGGTGGTGATCTACAACGGGCGGTCGCCGTGGACAGCGCCGGCGGACGTGTCGGAGCTGATCGCGGCGGGCGGGCCAGCGCTGGCGCGGTATCAGCCGTCGCAGCAGTATTTCCTGCTGGACGAAGGACGGGTGGACGGCGGCTCGCTGCCGCCGGGCAACCTGGTGTCGGCGCTGATTGAGCTGGAGACGAACCGCGAGCCGGCGCGGCTGCCGGCGCTGCTGGACACGTTGATCGAGCTGTTGCGGGCGCAGGGCGACGAGGAGTTGACGGACGCGTTCACCGCCTGGGTCGCCCAGATGCTGCTGCCGCGGCAAATGCAGGGCACGGCCTCGGCACCGCTGCCGACGCTGGAGGAGGTGCGCACGATGCTGGCGGAGAGTGTGCGGGAGTGGACCGAGCAGTGGGTCGAGCAGGGGATCGAGCAGGGCCGCGCGCAAGGGCTCGAACAAGGGCTCGAGCAGGGCCGCGCCGACGAGCGTGCGCTGCTGTGTCGTCAGGCGGCGCGCAAGTTCGGGGCGGCTGCCGGGCAGCAGTTGGCCGCGGCGCTGGCGGAGGTGACCGATCCGGATCGTCTGGCGCAGGTCGGCGACTGGATCATCGAGTGCGAGACGGCGGCCGACCTGTTCGCCCGCCTCGCCGATACGCCTCGCCGCTGACCCACACTCCGTCCAGCCCGGTGAACTCGGCGCGGCCGGCCGGTCTCCTGTGAGCTCCGAGGGTCCTGTCACTGCCCGAACCGGAGCTGCGCCTTGATCCGCGCCGAACCCGATCCGATCCTGCCCCGGTCGAGACATCGCCCCAACGAGTCAGGTGCTCCGCACGCCACGGCCCGACTTCACCAGCAACGCCGCCAGTGTGGGGGGTGCTGTTTAGAATGAGAAACTCGGAATTCAGGGTAAAGCGTTGAGGGGCGGTAGGTTAACCCGGTTTTGAGTAATCAAACAAATTACACATAGAATGCGACAGAGTGATCGTTTCCGGTCGCTTTTCAAGCGGATTTCAAACGATTCCTATCAGTTTTCGAGCGATTCTCAACGCTCTGAGCGGTCTTGGCGCGGGGTCGGCTGAGCGGCTATCGCGGACGCTGGAGGGCGTCCGCGAAGTGCTCGCGGACGATTTCGAGGATGTCCGCATCGAGCTCGGTCGAGCGGCCAAGGAACGGCCGGGCGGGGATGTCGCCCCAGGGGATGGGGCTGCCCCGGCGGGTGCGCCCGAACGCGCCCTTCCTCGCGCCGAACTGGTGTGTGGGAGCGTACTTCTTGCCGGCTCCGGCGACCGCCGACCGGGCGTCATGGCTGCTGGAGATCGATCCAACGAGGCCGCGCCCGCCGCTCTCGTCAAGGATCTGGCCCGGCCACTTGCCGCGCTTGCCGCGGATGGCCTTGGTGGTCTCGGACAGCGCCGCCCAGGGATCGCCGCCGGGCGTTTGCTCTTTCTTGAAGGCGTCCTTGATGGCGCTCTCGAGGGCGCCGGCAACCTCCCGCATGGCAGGCCGGAGATTGCGGCCGGCCCGAGCGAGGTCGCGCAGGGCTTGTCGGACTGCGCGGTCGTCGTAGGTAACGTCGATCATTTACTGGCGGCGGGCAGTCCCGGGGAGCTCGCGCCCTCAGATCAGCACCCAGTAGCCAAGCAAGGCGACATCGGCGCCGACAGCGGCGTTCACGTGGATGTATTCCCGCCGGGCGGATTTTAAAGCCGAGTTCCCGCCGGCGGGAACTCGGAGATCGGCGACGACAGATGGCTGGGCGGAGAAAGGTCGATGGTAACATGGACGGACCAGGGCGGGCTCAGGAGCGAGGGTCCGTCAAACCCCGCCGCGTGCCCGTTGGCAGCGTCCCCTCGCGGCGCTGCCTTCAGTTGCCGTCCCTCGGGTAGAGCAACGCCCCCGCCCGGTTGGCGTCGAGATATCGCGCGGACGCCGGGAAGAAGTTGTAGAACAACTGGCCGTCTGCCGCCTCCTCGACAACCACCAGCGACCCCGCCCCCGTCGATCTGTCCGCCGCGAACGCCTTCAGGTAGCGCAGGCGGTAGGTCTGACCCGGATACTCCGTCATCCAGATTTCATCCGGGGCCGCGAGCGTGGGCAGGATGCGGTTGCTGAGACGGTAGCGCGCGTCCCCGCTCTCCAGCTTCTCGGTGAGGTGTGCGATCGTTCGTTCGGAACCCAGAAAGACGCGCCCGACTGGCGTCTCGATCCAGGGGAAGTCTGATGTCAACCAAAGTTCGCGCCGGATGACCTCTTCGGCCTGCGCACGCGTCGCCACCTTGGCGCCGTCGACTTCATCCGGCAGTCTGGGCAGCGCGGCCGCCCGCGGCAGGTCCTGGGCGGCCGGCCGCCCGTAGCTCTTCCAGGTCGGCTGACCGGCGACGGGCTTCGTCCCCCGCGGCACCGGCCGGGTTGGCAGCGCCCCCGGGCGGTGCGCCCAGCCCGGGTCGGGCTCGAACGTCCGCCGCGCGCGGCCCTGCCCCCAGCTGACGCGGGCGCCGCGCCGCGTCTGGATCTCGCCGGTCCGCTTGTTGACGATCTCGCGGGTGGTCGGCGTCGTGGTGGTCTGCTCGACGACGCGGATCCTCCGCTCGCGCACCTGCCGCTCGGTGAGCGCCCGGACCCGGCAGCGGCAGTTGAAGCCGTTGGGCGGATAAATGGTCTCCCAGGCTGGATCGTCGGCGCGCAGCGTGAGGCCGTGGAGCTCGCGGTGGCGGTCGCGGGTGCTCGGGTCGAGCGTGGCCACATACTGCCAGTAGGGCCTCGCGTCGCGGAGCTCGGCCTGCCGTTGGTGGCGGCCGGCGGCGTAGGCGACGGCGATATTGGTCCGCAGGATGGTGCGGATACGATGGGGCGATCCAAGCTGGACACGCTCGGCGCCGCCGTCCGGGCCGACCAGGGTCTGCCTGCCCCACCAGCCGGCCTTGCGCAGGCGGGCTTCGAGCTCGGCGGCCCCCTCGCGGAGGGTGCGCCCCTCGGCCAGCACCCGCTTGACGATGCGCCGCGTGGAGGTCAATAGGTCGAAGCGCGCCATCTTCGAGACGGTGAACGCGCGTGTGTGCGCCTGCTCGGCGAGGTCCTGCCAGTTCCAGGTGATGGCGTAGCCCTTGGCCTCGAAGTAGCGGACCGCCTCGGCGGGCGGCAGCGTGAGCGCGTAGCCGAGGTCGACCGTGCGAGGGTCAGGCATCGCTCTCGGCACCCGCCAGCCGGCCCCACGTCTCGGCGGCGAAGGTCACGCGCGCCAGCAGGTCTTCGAGGCCGCCGGCGTCCAGGTCCGGATAGCGTTCGGCGAGCCGGCCCAGCAGCATCTCGGGGTCGGCGCCGGCGGCCTCGACGAGCGGCCGGGCGAGCGCCTCGGCGACCGGCTCAACCTGCTCCGGGTCCCCGCCGACGGCGACCGCGGCGTCGAGCGCCTGCTCGAGCGGATCGTTTTCCTCGCCCGCCGCGAACTCGGCGGCCGCGCCCCGGCGCATGGCGAGCGCCGGCTCGGAGCCGCCGGCTCCGTCGGCGAGCAGCTCCTCGCCGTCGGCGGGCGGCGTCAGGCCCAGCCGCTCGTAGGCCTGCGCGCGGCTGATGGGGAGGTAGCGCCGGGCCGTGTCGAACAGCTCCGCCCACCCTTGCCTCGCCTCGTCTTCCTCGTAGAACTCGTGGCGCGGCGCCGCGACGTCCTCGCCGAAGTTGAGGTCGGTGAGCCACCGGAAGAGCGTGCCGAGCGTCCCGCTGACGATCTGGCGGTCGGCCTGGTTGACGGCCCGCTCGCGGCCGCGGTGCGTCTCCGAGGCCGAGCGGCTTGCCTGGCCCTGGATCTCGGTGGCGAGCGTCTGCGATGTCAGGGCTTTGGAGAGCTCGCGGTTGCAGAGGTTGATGAGCCGCTCCTGCGGGAGCGACACGCCGCTGCTTTTGGGCGATTCGAGCACCAGGTCGGTGTCGTCGGGGACCGCGGCGACGGCGTCGACGACGAGCCGCTGGAGCTGCTCGACGAGCTCGTCCGCCGCGCGCGCGTCCTGGCTGCCGGGGTACTTGCCGACCACCCAGGGCAGGCCGTGCTTCTCGCAGTAGCGCACGAAGTAGCGGAAGCCGCCGTGCTTGAACGTGTAGGGCCAGAAGCACGCCGAGAAGACGGCGATCCCGTAGGGGTTGTCGTTGGAGGCCATGTGGCGCGTGACGAGGAAGCGCCGCGGCGGCACGGCCTCGCCGTGGAAGGGCGACCGGCGGGTCAGGAGCCGCAGCGAGCGGTCCGGGGCGAAGGTGAACCGCCGCGCCGGCCGGTCGATGACCGCGGCCGGGACGAGCGCGCCGCCCTCGCGGCGCCACGTGACCTCGTGGACGGCGTAGCCGGTGAACACCGCCGAGGCCGTCTGCCAGACGACGTCGGGCCAGCCGAGGCCCGGGCTCGGCGGCCGGGCGAGGACCTGCTCGGCGAGCGCGGCGGCGCGGCGGGCCGCGCGGCCCTCGCCCCCGGGCACGATGCGCCACTCGAAGCCGAGCAGGCCGGCGCGGATGGCTCGCAGCTCGCCGATGACGTGCGGGTCGTAGCCGATGGCCTCGTAGACGTCCTGCGCGCGGCCGAGCCGGCGCAGCACCGGGTCGGGGTTGGGAAGCCGCTGGAGCGCGCTGGCGTAGACGGCCGCCGGGTCGGTCTGCCAGGTCGCCAGCGGCGCCGACGCGGTGCGGCGCCTCGGCGGACCTGCCCCGGCGGGCGCCAGGGCGGCGTGCGCCGCGGCCGCGACGCGGTGCGCCGGCTTCGTCCGCCTGCGCCGCCGCGCCATCAGCCGTAGGCCTCCCAAGCGATGGGCTCGCGGTCGGGCCGCGGACGCGAGCGGATGCCGTGCTCGCCCGCGCTGCGCCGGCCGTGCGCGCTGGCGAGCGTCCAGAGCATCTCGAGGGCGTCGGGCCCGTCGTCGTGCGCGGCGTGCGGGTAGTGCGTCAACTGTTCGATCAGTGTGGTGTGGTTGGCGTGCACCAGGATGAGCTTGTTGGCGACGTGCGGCTGCAGGCTCTCGATGCGCAGCCGCTTGTCGATGTGGGGGGTGACCGGCCGGGCCGGCACCTGGACACCGGCTTCGCTGCTGGCGTCGACGAGCACCTGCCGGAAATACTCCTGGAACTGGACCGCCTCGACCGCCCACAGGTGGCAGCGATAGCGCGCCTGGAGCGCGACGACGTCGGAGATGATCGCCTCGGGCGGCCGGCGCCGAATGGCCGCCTCGAGGATGTAGAGCGGCCGCCGCCCGCGCCCCAGCCGCTCGACGCCGCCGACGAGGATGGCCGACGGGTCGCGCCCGCGCCCGGCTCGGCCGAGCGACGGGTCGACGGCCCCGAACGTGACCAGGTCGGCGGGCAGCTCCGACCAGGTCGTGACGATGCCGGCGAACAGCGCGTCCGGCCCTGCGGAGGGCTCGTTCTGCTGCTCGGCGGCGAAGTCGTCCGGGTCCTCGGCGCGCGCGAGCATCAGGTCGATCAGGGGCCGGGCCGCAGGCCAGGAGACCTTGGCGCCGGCGTCCATCTCCCGGCGGCGGTGGGCGTGGAAGGCGCGCGCGGCCGCCGGCCCGTCGCTGGCGGCGACGGCCGTCAGCTCGTCCCACAGGTCCATCCGGTCCGGCCAATTGG
Organism: Vicinamibacterales bacterium; assembly: GCA_965214845.1. Classification (GTDB taxonomy): domain Bacteria; phylum Acidobacteriota; class Vicinamibacteria; order Vicinamibacterales; family UBA8438; genus JAAXGX01. The sequence goes on along the minus strand of CBDCCO010000007.1, from coordinate 6,366,427 downwards.
CGATGGCCCGGAAGGTCTCGCCCGCCCAGTGCGGCGAGGCCCGCAGGTTGGCCAGCAAGCTGTCGTAGTGCAGCAGGGTCCCGATGACGACGATGTCGTGGCTCCCGTTGGCCGGCCCGGCGTAGCGCACCGCGCGGCGCCACCAGCGGGAGAGCGCCCGCCGCTGCTCGACGGTCTGGACGTGCGCGTCGTTCTCGAGGTCGTCGCCGATGACTAGGTCGGGCCGGTGCGGGCCGTGGCGCAGCCCGCGCACCTTCTGGCCGCTGCCGAGCGCCTGGATGCGCACGCCCGCGGCGGTGACCAGAGTGTCGGCGCGCCAGACGGGGCCCGGCCGCACGGCCTCGGGGAAGTCGGCCGAAAGCCGGGGGTTGGCCTCGAGCTCGGCGCGGACGGCCGCGAGGAGCACCGCCGCCTGGTCGGCCGTGTCCGACAGCAGGAGGATGAAGTGCTTGCGGCCCGTGAGCGCGGCCCAGAGCACCAGGGCGAGCGAGACCAGTGTGGACTTGCCCTCGCCGCGCGGCGCGGCCACGGCGATCCGGCAGCCGGCGGCGGCGTCGATCGCGGGCGGCAGATGGGCCAGCAGCCACTCGTGCGTCCGCGACGGGGCCTCGGTCACGTAGTGCGGCAGGTGGGCGGCCTGGAAGTAGCGGAAGTCCTGCCGGGCGCGCTCGGTGCGCGCGCGCCGGGCGGCTGGATCGAGCGGCCAGCCGTCGACGGTGGCCTCGATCTCGCGGCGCAGCGCGGCGACGTAGCCGGCCAGCTCGCGGGTGAACGCGCCGGCCGACAGCCGCCCGAGGTTGATGTGCTCCATTACCGCCACTCGGCGCTGAGCTCGGCCCCGAACGGCTCGAGGACAGCCAGCAGTCCCTCGGCGAGATCGGGCCGGTGGGCCTGCACGTAGCGCCCCAGCCGTTCGAGGGTCTCGAGGGCGATGGCCAGCCGGGCGAGCCGCGGGTCGGCCGCGCCGGCCGCCTTGACCGTCTTGGCGTAGGCGTCCGAGAGCGAGGCGATCGCGCCGGCCGTCTCGACCGGGTCGCCCGCCGAGGCCTGCAGCGCGCTCATCGTGGTGGTGAACAGCGTCGAGAAGTCGCGCAGGACCCGCTCGGTGATCGGGCCCAGCCCGCCGGCGGCGAGCTGCGCGGCCTCGCGCGCGCGGTCCCAGTCGTCGCCCGCCTGCGTAGCCGCCCGCTTCCAGGCCCGCGCGGTGGCGGCCGGGACACCGGCCAGCCTGGCGGCGTCGGCCAGGGGCAGGCGCTGGCCGACGTAGCCGCGCCGGACGGCGGCGCGCTCGGAAGCTGGCCGCGCCACCCGCTACCCCACCATCGTGCGCAGCTTGGCGACGAGCAGCGACATGCCGGCGGCGACGAAGCCCGAGACAACGGAGGCGTTGAGCGCGACGCGCTTCTCGACGTGGCGGAGGCGGTCGTCGAGGCGGCGCTGGTTCGCTCTGACCTCCCGCTGGGACTCGAGCACCATGTCGAGCTTGCCCTCGATGCGGCCGACCGCCTGCGGATCCAGATCGCTCATGACGAGAAGCAGTGTGTCACGGCGGGGCCGGCCAGGATAAGGGGCGCAGTGCGCCCCCTAGTGGTCGTCGGTGATCGGCGCCAGCCGCGCCTTCGTCACGCCGGCCGCCCCCGACGGCTGGCGCGCAGCCGGGCCACGGTCCGCCGCGACAGACCCGTGGCCGCGGCGATCTGGCGGTTCGACTGCCCCGCGGCCAGCAGCCGCCGGGCGTGCTCGCGTCGGGCCGCGGCCGCGCGGGCGGCCGCCACGGCCGCGTATGTGGGGATGTCCACCCGCCCGCCGGCGAACGCGGCATGCACCCAGGCGCTGCGTTCGCCGAGTAGCGGCGCCACCAGCGGATGACCGCCCTTCCGCGGCAAGTAGATCCGCTGCCCGCCGAGCCGGCGCGCCAGCAGTTCCAGCGCGTCCCAGTCGTATTCGAGCGCTTCGATCAGTGTCATCGCCCTTTGCGCCGCCGTCCGTCGATCTCTCCTCGCGCCGGCCACTCTCGCACCCGCAGACCGGCCGGCCACTTAGCCGGGTCGGACCGCTTCCCGCCGCCCAGGGGCCGGCAACGCCCGTCCTCGTTGCCGTGCCCGCAGCACGCGCCGCACGCGGGCCACTCTCCACCGTGACCCTCGTACTCGCCGACGCAGACCGCCCGACTCCCGCACCCGTCGGACGCGACCTGCGCGCCGAGCTGCTTGACGAACACAGGCACGCCGGCCTCCCGGCACTGGCGGACCAACGAGGCCATTCAGCGGACATTGCAGCGCCGCGCCCCGGGGCCGCTCTCGCCGCCGACGATCACCCAGTCGAGCGAGGGCAGGCCGATCTCGTCCGGCTGGTCCCACCCGCACTGGTAGTCGCGTCCCGCGCGGCCGCCCAGCGCGTCCCGGTGGCAGGCGTAGCCGTCGCCCTTGGGAGCGTCCAGCCAGGTCAGGTCGACAGGCCCCAGCAGCGGCTCGCAGCTTGCGAACCGCACCGCGGCCGGCGTGTCGAGCAGCTGCGGGACCCGCTCGTCCGCAGCCGCCTGGTTCTCGACGCTCACCCCCAGCCAGACGTTCGGCGGCGGCGGTTGCGGCACGGCGAAGGTGTCGCCTGCGAGCATCCAGCGACGCTTGAGCTCGGACGGCGTCGGTGTCCCGATGTAGTTCCGCATCCGCTCCGGCCGCTTCGTGAGCACCTGGAACGCATGGCCCGGGCAGCGTGCCATGACCGCGAACACCTGGTCGATGAACTTGTCCGGCACGGCCTCGTGGAACAGGTCGCTCATCGAGCCCACGAACACCCGCCGCGGCCGGCGCCAGTGGAGCGGCTGCGTCAGGCGGTCCTCGTGGCACCGGACCTCGGCGAACGGCCGCCCCCGCCACAGCCGCCGCGCCACGCCCTCGGCGTAGCAGTGGGCGCAGCCGGGGCTGACCTTCGTGCAGCCCGTGACCGGGTTCCAGGTCTCGTCGGTCCATTCGATGCCGGTCATGGTCGTCCCCTGCGCCGCCGCTGGTCGATCGAGAGCGCCGCCACCACCTGCCGCAGTTGCCGGTCGGACGCCCACGCGAGCCGCGCCGGGGCCGCCGCGCCGTGCATCCGGCGCAGGATCGCCTCGGCGTAGGCCGCGGGCCTGCTCCCCAAGAGGGCGTAGACCGCGCGCAGGAGCGGCCGGTCGGCCGGCCCGCTCTCTCGCGGGCGGACCGGGCGGCCGCCGGCCCCCGCGGCGCGCACGGCGCCGGCCGCCCGCGCCAGCTCGGCGAGCGACATAGCCCGGCACGAGCGCTTGCCGGTCGCCGCCTCGAGCCGGTCGCGGCGGGCCTCCTCGCTCAGGCCCGCCCGCCGCGCCTCGGCGTGGATCGCCGCCAGCAGCTGCCGGCGGCGGTTTCGTTCGAAGATGGCTCGCGCCTCGGTCGTCACCTGGCCGTCTCCTTCGCCGCCGCCTCGCCCCCCAGCGAGCCCACGTCAAGGCCGAGCCCCGCGAGCAGCGGCCGCGCCGGCGTCGCCGGGTCGGTCCATCTCGACGCCAGGTCGATCGGCACCGCCCGCCAGTCGGCCTCGACGTGCTCGCGGAAGTAGAGCCGCAGGTAGGCCCGCGAGCCGGTCACGCGCACCGAGTCGCTGATGGCCCGCTGCGCCTGGCGCCAGCGGGGGTCGTCGATCTCGACCCGCCGCAGCCGGAAGACCGCCTCGCGGTTGATGTGCCCCTCCCGGTCGGGCTCGAAGGCGTGCTGCACCAGCAGCCGCAGCTCGTCGCGCGCGCCGTCGCTCCACTCGGCCAGGCACTCGTCGACGAGCTGGCGGGCGACCTGCAGCTCGGCCCCGAAGCCGATCCGGTCCTGGACCTGGAGCGTCACCTTCAGCCGCCCGTCGTAGCTCAGGAACGTGCAGTTGCCCTTGCGCCCGCGGCGCTTGCGGCCGTACTGCTCGCCGAGCACGTCGACGAGCGCCGTCAGGTCGTCGGCCGTGTGCGCCCGGAAGCGCGCGATCTGGTTCGCCAGGTCCAGCCCGTAGGCCAGGATGCGCCGCACGGTCTGGTTCTCGAGCCTTTCCTCGGCCCGCACGAGCCGTTCGGGCACGAGCCGCCCCTTGGCGTCGGGCACGAAGCCGTCGGGCGGGGTGACCGCGTCGTCGCCGGCGCCGGCCGCCAGCCGCGCGTCGAGCGCGGCCAGCAGGGCGCCCACGTCGCGGGCGGGCGGCGCTTGGGCCGCCACGTTCTCCGTGTCTCGGGTCGTCTTGCTCATGGGTCACCTGTCTGGTCGGACTCTGTTTGCCGCGGGCCGGGGTCCGGCGCGCCGTCGGCGGGCTCGGCCCGGCCGGGCGCCGGCAGCAGCGGCTGGCACGACGGGCAGTAGCCGTGCGCGAGGGCCCGCTGCGCGCCGCACCACCACACCGCCCTCGGCGTCGACCGGCCGCAGCCGATGCAGGTCACGCCCCCCCCGGCGCGCCGTGTCCTCGAGGCGGTGCGGCAGCGGGCGTTCGGCCGGCGTCATGACTCGCCGCCCAGCTCGCGCCACGCGGCCCTGAGGTGCCGGCTGGTGACCGCCTCGCCGTCGGCGAACAGCGTCGCTAGGCGCACCGCCTTGGTGACCTCCCTGAGGCCCCCCGGCTGGCGGCCGATGCGCCGCACCGTCTCGCCGGCCGCCTCGCCGAGCCCCCAGGCCGCGGCGATCGCGTCGATGTCGGCCGCCGTCGGCCGCGCCAGCGCGACGCGCTTGCCGATGCGCGAGAACAGCTGCGCGAAGGCCTCCGTGCGCCGCCCGCCGGTCAGCCGCGCGTAGACCAGCTCGGAGCCGACCAGGGCCAGGCCGACGCCCGCCTGGTCGTGGATGGCGCGCAGCACCTCGAGCCCGTCGCGGCCGAGGTGCTGCGCCTCGTCGACGACGAGCAGGCCGCGCGTGCCGGTCAGCCGCGCGACGAGGTCGGCCTTGAGGCGCGCCGCGCGCGGGTCGGTGGGCCGCAGCCCGCAGGCCCGCGCCGCCAGCTCGAGCGCCGCCGACATGCTGCGCTCGGCCGGCGAGAGCGTCGTCAGCCACACGTTCGGGCGCATCTCGGCGTAGCGCCGCGCGACCACGGTCTTGCCCACCCCCGCGCCGCCGAAGACGACAGCCACCTCGGCGGCCATCTGCGCGTAGCTGAGCGCCGCGTCGATGCGCCGCGCCGTGGGCGTTTCGACCCAGGCGGGCGGCGCCGGCAGCCGCGAGGCCAGCGCCTCGCGCTCGGCGCGCGCGGCGAGCCAGCGGCTGATGCGGCCGTCCATCGCGAGCCGGCTCCCCTGATAGGTCCCGGCGAGCCACTGCGAGAGCGCCGAGTCCGAGATCCCGATCTCGGCCGCCGCCCGCGCCTGCGAGAGTCCGCCCGCCTCGAGCGCGGCGCGGACGCGCGCCGCCAGATCTTCCGGCTTGGGCCGGCCGGCCTCGGCGCCGGCTGCTTTGGTCGCAGGCTCCACCACGTGCATCAGATTCCCTCCTCGTCCCAGCTGTTCCGCCAGCGCCGCAGCCGCTCGTCGGCCGCCAGCGCCAGCGCGTCGTCGCCGTCGTCGGGCGCGAGCGGCTCGCCCCCGACCACCCGCCTCGCGGCCGGCGCCAGCTGATGGCCCGCCGCCAGCACGTCGATGGCCGGCTGCGCCCGCGCGATGACCTCCTGTTGCTTGCGCTCGATGCGCCGCAGCTGGCCGCGCAGCCGCCCCTCGCGCAGGTCCGCGATGCGGCTCGGCTGCTGGTGCGGCCGGGCCTCGACCAGCCGGGCCTCGACCAGCCGCCGCCCGCCCGCGTCGACCCAGACCGCCCCGTCGTCGGCCAGGTCGTACTCGACGCCCACCCGCCGGCCGGCCAGGTCGAGCAGGGCCGGCGCACTGTAGACTCGGCCGTAGAGCTGCACCCGTCCGCGCCGCACCGTGCACAGCTTGCAGGGGCGGACCAGCGCCGCCGCCGGGAGCGCGACCTCCGAGCGCGCCAGGCCTTGCCACAGCTCGGCGGGCGTGGCGCCCAGCCGGCGCTGCGGCGTCCGGTTGTAGCTGGCGACGTAGGCCTGCACGGCGCCGGCATACTGGCCGAGCGTGGGCAGCTCGATCCGGCCGGCCCTCAGCGCCGTCTCGAGGCGGTGAAGCTCGAGGTCCGTGCGCCGCTGCATGTAGGAGGGGAAGCGCTTGCCGCAGCGCTCCTCGAACCAATGAAACCAGCCCTCGATCAGGCCCTTGCCCTTGGCGTTGCCCGGCAGGGTCGGGATCACGTCGATGTCGAGCCGGCGGAGCCAGCCGACCGACTCGTCGCAGAGCAGCTTGTTGATGAAGCCGCTCCCCGGGTCGACGTGAACCGCCGCCGGGACGTGGTTCTCGCTGACCACCGCCTTCGAGAGGCTGTAGAGCGTGCTCACGGCCGACTCGTCCTCGGCCAGCCACCAGCCGGCCGCGTAGTGCGAGCGGACGTCGAGCCAGACGACCAGCTCCGGACGGAAGGGGTTGCCGGTCATGGGATGCCGCACGTAGACGTCGCAGCGGTGGCCGTCGCCCTCGTAGACGAGGCCCACGTCGAGGACCGTCTCGTCGCGCTCGACGTAGGGGCCGTGGTTCTGGCGCCAGTGGTGGCGCCCGGCGCGCGCCGGGCTGTCGGCGCCGCCGACGCGCGCGGGAAGCGAGCGCAGATACCGCCGCACGCGCGAGGCGGTGACCCCCTCGAAGCCCTCCTCGACGAGCCAGCGGGCCACGGTCGCCGGGAGCGGCCGGGTCGGCGAGCCGTAGAGCCTAGCCGCGCGGTCCTCCCAGCCGTAGGGCTTGCGCACCCGGCCGCGGCGGCGCGGGACCAGGGCCGGCGAGCCGCCTTCCCGCCAGGCCCGCCACCAGCGGTAGAGCGTTGCCGCCGAGGGCAGCCCGGGATCCGTTTCGCGCAGCGCGGCGATGGCCGCCCGCGGCGCCTGGCCCGCTTCCGCCATCTTCGCGATCCGCGCGCAGGCCGCGGCGCGCTCGAGGGCGGCCGGGGCCGGCGCGGGGTCGGCGGGGGCGGGGAGCTGCCGCGCCATCGGCTAGGGCGCCTCCCCGCGCTGGACGACCTCGAGCGTAGCCTGCGGCCCGTAGGCCTCGTGCAGCGCGGCCAGGAAGGCGTCCTCGTAGGGCGCGAGTTGGTCGGCGACAGGCGTCTCCAGCCGGCAGGCGCCGCCGTCGAGGGCCACGCGCGCCCCGGCGAGCCAGACGCGGCCGTCGCGGCCCACCGCGCGCCAGAGCGTCCGGAGCGCCTCGGCCTCCCGCGCCGGCTCGGCCGCCGCGCCGGGCGGGTCGTAGACGCCCTCGAGCGCCTTGGCGACGGTGTTGGGCCGGAGCAGAAAGTCGATCGTCGCCACCCAGCGGCGGTCGTTGCGGCCGCGGCAGAACGGCGAGGCCGCGATGCGCCGAATGGCGGCCTCGACCTCGGCGAAGGTGAACTCGGCGAGACGCCGGCGGATGGCCGCGCGCCGCGCCGAGGTTAGGCGCCGGCAGCGCGGCATCGGCGCCGCCCGCAGCCGGTTCCAGGCGTCGATGACCGCCTGGGGGTCGCCCCTCACGCCGGCCTCCCTGCCGCTTCGCCCGCCGCCGCCCGCTCCGCCGCGGCGCGCAGCTCGGCCAGGACGGGTCCGAGCGGGGCGCCGACAATCAGCGCGGCCTCGATCCCGGCGGCGCAGCTGCGCGCACAAAGCGCCAGCCGGCTCGCCGCGACGCGAGTGATGGCGTCCTGGCTGCCGTCCTCCGCGCCGGCCGCCGCTGTCGCCCACGCCTCGCGGATGCCGCCGAGGTGGCCGTGGTGGATCGCCGCTCGGAGCTGGAGGTGCGCCCGAAGGAAGGGGCCGGCGCCCGGGTAGCCGATGAGCTGGTCGACGCTTCGCTCGCACCGCGCCAGGAGCGCCGTGCGCTCCATCGCGGACTCCCCCCATTGGCTGGACTCGGCCGCGCGGCTCATCGCGGCCGCCCCCAATCCGGAGAGACCCAGACCGTGTGGTGGACCGGCGGCACGACCGAGCAGGAACCCGCGCCGTTGGGGCCGGCGACCGCCCGGCAGGCGCCCGACGGCCAGGCGCGGTAGACCGTCGGCGCCTGAAGCGAAGCCGACAGCGCCCACGCCGCCCAGAGGGCCGCCGCCAGGGCGGCAGCCGCCCAGAGCAGGCGAAAGAGAGGATCGTTCGGATCGCCGCCGGGGGCCGGACAGATGAACGTCACGACGCCTCCCGCGGCGGCGTCTCGCGCCACCAGTCCGGTAGACGCGCCTTGCCGCGCTGGCCCTGGTTGTAGATCTCGGTCGCCGCCGCCGCCACGCACTGCGGCTGCGGCCGGCCCAACCGCTGGCGGTAGTCGGCCGCGCGGTGCAGCAGCCCGTAGACCCCGTTCGGGCGGCGGCGGAGGCGAGCGACCAGTTGCGGCTCCTCGACGTTGTCCTGGTAGCGGACGTAGAGCAACCCCAATCCCTCGACGACGCCGCGGCCAAAGGCGCCCGGGTCCGCATCGTAGGCGTCGCGGATGGTCCTGAGCGCCTGCGCCAGCACCGAAGCGCCGTAACGGCCTTCGACCCGCAACAGGACCGCGGTGGCCTGCACGCAGCCGCGTTGACCCGCGTTGCTGACCTTGAGCCCCAATGAGGTCACCAGCCGATCGATCGCCGACTCGCGCGCCCGCCCCGCCGTCACCGCCACCTGGAAGCGCTCGTAGGCCGACACAGCCCGGCCGCTGTTGCGCCCCAGGAAGCGCTCGGCCATCTCGGCCTCGGTCAGGCCTTCGTAGACCTCGCAGTCGAGCAGCTCGTCGCCGAAGCCGCGCTGGCGCAGCGCGTGGATGCGGTGCTGGCCGTCGAGGATCCACGCCGCGCCGCCTGCCAGGTTGATGACCGGATAGCCCAGCTTCTCGAGGTCGAGCTCGGCCGCCAGCCGGTCGCCGTGCGCCTTGTTGAACGGGCGCTGCGCCGCGCCCGCGCGTGGCACGCGCATGTCCGAGATCCGGACCGGCCGAATCTCCGCCGTTCGCGTCATTGTCATCTCGTCGAAGCCTCCTCCTCCCGCAGCCGGCGGATGAGCCGGCCCGTCTCCCGCCGCCCGCGCGCCAGCTCCGCGATCCACTCGGGCAGCTGCGCACGGTCGAGCGCCGCGAAGTCGATGAGGTTCCACTCGGCCGTCACCGACCCGACCTGCCGCGCCAGCGCCGACACCAGCCGGTCCGAGTCGATCCGCTGGCCCCGGGACGGCACGGCGCGGCGCGCCTTGATCGGGACGGCGTGCTTGTCGGCCACGCGCTCGACGGTGTCCACCGTCACGCCGAGGGCGCCGGCGATCTGAGCCACGGAGCAGCCCGCCGAGCCCATCTCGCGGATGCGCCCCAGCCGTGCCTCGTAGCCCGGCTTGCCGGCGGTGGCGGCGTCGGAAGGCTCGTCCTGCTGGCGGGCAACCGGGCGGCGGGCGGGATACGGCCGGTTGTTCCTGCGGATGACGCGGTCGGGGCGCGGCAGTCTATTACGGCTAATACATTGCGACACGAGCCCCTGGCTGCAGCCGACCTGCCGGGCGATCTCGACCTGCGTCTTCTCGGGCCAGGTCGTCAGCGCCAGCGCAACAGCATGCCGCTTGTCGGTGTTTGTCAGCCGCAGCCCGTGCGCCCGGTTTGCCCCGAGCGCGAACCACAGCGCGTCGGCCTTCGTGCCTGTGCGGACCTGGGCCTCGATCTCGGTCCGGCCCGCCAGCTCGTGGGCCGTCAGGCGGTGGTAGCCGTCGGCCAGGTGCAGCTCGGCGCCGTCGTCGAACACCACGATCGGCGGGAACGTCGCGCCCCCGGCCAGCTGCTCGGCGTAGTCGTTGGCGACCGCGTCGTTGGGGGCGGCCCGAACCTGCGCGCCGGCGTCGACCAGGATGTCGCAGGTTCTCAGGCGGCGCGTCGTCTCCATCGGCTCCGCCCCCCCTCCAGCTCACGGCGCCTTCTTTCGCGCCGTCGTCCGCGCCCGGCGCTCGGTCGCCCGCGGCCGGCCGGGACCGCGGCGGATCTCGCCGCGCGCGATCTGCAGCTCCTTGCGAAGGGCCTGCTCCGACGCGGCCCGCGCCATGTGCGTCTGGCGCCAGCTCGCCACCAGCCGCGCCTCGGCCAGCGCCAGGGGCGGCGGCTGGTGGTCGGCGTCCCACGTCTCGGGCAGCCAGTCGGACAGCAGCTTCGAGATCTCGGTGTGGATTGCCGACGCCTCCTGGAGGACCGAGGCCGCGTGCAGCGCGATGGGCCGCGCCGCCGCCGTCAGCGCCCGCGCCCGCTCGGCTTCGCCGGCGCCCAGGTCCGGCGCCACGAGCAGCAGCTCGGCCCGCCGGCGCAGCGCGGCCATCGAGGCCAGCGCCTGGTCGGCCAGCGCCGCCGACTCGGCCCGCGCCGCGGTCACCGAGGCCGGCTGCTCGGCGCCGGCCACCGGGCCGGCCTCGAGCCGCCAGATCTGCTCGTCCTGCGCCCGCAGCCGGGAGGCGTCCGCCTCGCGCCGCTGGCGCAGCCGGCGCACCTCGTTGCGAAGCATGTGGACCGGCATGCAGTCGACGCCGTCGATCAGGTCGAGCTCGCCCTGCTCGTACGCCTCGAGCAGCACGCCAGGATCGACCGAGGCGAGCTCCGTCAGGCGGCTGGGCGAGAGCTGCAGCAGCGCGCGTGGCAAAGGCGCGGATATCCGCGCATCCGAACCCCCTACCCCTGAATGCGCGGATATCCGCGCATTCGGTTGATCTCCCTGATGCGCGGCGGCCGCGGCCAGCAGACGGGCCACCGCCATCGCCTCCTGCGCCCGACGCGGCGCTACGTGGCGCGCCTCGCAGCCGGCCAGGAACTCGCCGTGCGGCAGCCGGGCCTTGAGCGCCAACAAACACACGCCGGCCCGCGCCAACCCTCGGGCCGACCGGTTGAACTCCTCGGTCGCCCGCTCCCAGCACTCGCCGGCGTCGTCCGGCACGACGACGTCGATCTGTTTGCCGAGCCGCGCCAGGACCGCCGCTGTCTCGGCGGCCGGGTCCGGCGCTGCCATCAGCCGCTCCGTCATGCCGCGGCCTCCAGACGGTAGAGCCAGATACGCTCGCCGTGCGGGGCGACGATCTGCCGGCAGGTGATCCGGTGGCCGTTCGCGCGCAACTCGCTCACGATCGCGCTGACCGCACACGCGCCGGCCGCGTGGATCAGATCCAGCGTGGAATGCTCGCGCCGGTCACGGAGCACCGCCAGCACGCGCCGGAGGCGAACCGAGCGGGAGAGGCGCGCGGCGTGCATCAGGCGGCCGCCTCCGGGGAGCCGGATCGCGCGGGGCGCGGAATGTCCGGGGGCCAAGTCGCGCCAGCCGGCCAGTGATCCGCGAGCCACTGCACGACGCGCGCAGCGCGACGACTGGTGAGGTCGCGCCCGCGCGACAGCCGCTGGTAGAAGTCGCCGCTACCGGAGGCGAGGCGACCTATCGTGTGAGGGCTGCGGTGCGCTGCCCCAGCGGCGATATCGATAAGCCGAATCACATGTGCGTGCCACACATGGCCAGAATAAGCCAGGCATCGCATGCGTGTCAAGCTTGGCCTACCCGTGGCCGCCTACCGCGAGGGCGTGCTAGAAATAGCCTTGTGAGTAGAGCGCGAGATGTTCTTGTTGCTGCTATCCGCGAGATATTGGAGCGTCGCGGGCTGTCAGTGCGTGCCGCGGCCATCCAGGCCGGGATGCCGATCCGCAGCATTCAGAATGTGCTCGACGGCCACATGCCGTCGTTTGCGCGGGCGGCCGACATCTGCGCGGCGTTTGATATTCCGTTTCGTATTGGTCGAACAAGAATCGGCCGACAGCCCGATCCTGGCGTTGGTGAGCCGTCGGTGCCGGTAGAGGTCTTGGCGACGCTGCACCTACCGCTAAGCGCGACGGTGGATGACGTGCTCGCGGCGATTATCGCGCGGAGCGTCCCTCCCTCCGGCCAACCGGATGGTGCGCCGCGTTGGGCGCGGGAATTCAAGCAGGAACTTCTACAGGGCGTGGTGAGAGCGCTGGACGCGGCGACCCTTGTGGCGCGGCGTCGCGCGTCACGGCGGCCGGGGTCCGGGCATGAGGGGGGAGTTGTGAGCTCAGCCGAGCCCCCGGCGCCAGAATCGGCCGACGCTGCCGAGCAATCCGGGGACCTGGTGGTGGTCGATCCCGTGCTCTTTCGCGACTCTTTGGCCGGTGAGTTATTCGCTGAGCCGTCGCCAGTCGAGCGCCCGGCAGTTGTCACCGACTTCCCGCCGCCCGCGCCGAAGCGAAGAGTCACCGGCGGCTACGCGCGGGCCGTGCGGTCCGCCGCCGGTGCAGGAGAGACGGTCTTCGACGAGTCCATCGACGCGGAGGTGTCGGTAGACGAAAACCAACTAGCGCCCTGGGCACGCCACGACGCCATCGTCTTCATCACGGCCACGGGCGATTCAATGCTCCCGGGCATCCGCGACCGGGACCTGCTCGCCGTGGATTCGACTCGGGTCGAGCCGCTCGACGGGCAGGTCTTCGTGGCGCAGACCGACGAGGGGCTGGTTGTCAAGCGGATGCGCCGCATCCGGCGCCGCTGGCATCTGGTGAGCGACAACCCGGCTTACGAGCCGCGGCCGGTGACCAAGGGCGACCGGATCGTCGGCCAGGTGGCGTGGTCCGGGCAACCAGGGGATGGCGGCGAGCCGTGAGCAGCGCCGGCCCGGTAGCGCTCCGCACGCTGGCGGACACGCCTCTCTACAAACACGGCTCGCCTCCCCGGTCAGTTGCCGATCAGCAGCTCGACGACCTGCCGCGTGGCGCGGGCGTTGGCCGAGTAGCGCGTCTCGATTGCTTCGAGGTCGAACCCGCCGAACAGCCGCCGCATCTCGGGCGTGTCGTTCAAGCTCATCAGAAACCGCCCTCGAAGGCTCTTCAAGTGCTCCTTGAGCCGCCCGAAGTCGGCCCGGCTGAACAGCCCCTTCCCGTAGTCGGCCTCATGGCCCCAGTAGGGCGGGTCGAGGTAGAAGAGCGTGGCGGGCCGGTCGTAGCGCTTAAGGAAGTCCGCCCAGTCCAGGCATTCGATGGCGACGCCGTCGAGCCGGCGGTGGGCGGCCCGGATGAGGCGCTGCATCCTGGGGGCGGAGAAGCGGGCCCGCCGGCCGTGGCTTGAGCCGCCGAAGTCGCCGGCAGCGGTTGCGAGCTTGCCGCCGAAGGCGAGCGCCTGGAGGAAGGCGAAGCGCGCCGCCCGCTGGATCTCGGTGAGCGAGTCGGGCGACGCGACGACGAGCCGCCGGAAGTCGGCGCGGGAAGCGATGGCGGCGTCGAACTGGCGGCCGAGCTCGCCGGGGTGCTCGCGCACCATGCGGAAGAGGTTGACGATGGCGCCCGAGCGGTCGCCTACGACCTCGGCCCGGGCGCGCGGCTTGCGGAGGAAGACGCCGCCCATGCCGACGAACGGCTCGGCGTAGCAGCGGTGCGGGATCCGCGCGATCCGGGCGATGATGCGGGTCGCCAGATATTTCTTGCCCCCGAACCAGGGCGCGAGCGGCTCAGCCGCCTCCGCCTTCGGCGCGTTCATGGAGCGAATATAACGCGAAGACAGGCGGCGGACTAGGGGGCGCGCTGCGCCCCTTATCAGCGCCGGGCCAGACGTGTATGGTCCGGAGATGGCCCAACGCCGCCGCCCGCGCCGCCCGGCCGCCGCCGACGCACCGAAGGCGTCGGCTCCGCCCTCGCCGGGGCCGCCCGCGCCCGCGCCGACCGCCCCCGCCCGGCGCGTCGCCACGCTGCTGCGGATGGCGTCGACCGCGGAGGGCACGCCCGGCGTGCTGCTGGCCGGCGGCGTGGCCTGGCCGCTGCTCGAGCCGCCCTGGCGGGGCAACCGGCGCAACCGCTCGTGCATCCCGGCGGGTGAGTATCTGGTGGTCCCGTACCGCTCGCCCCGCTTTGGCCGCTGCCTGCTGGTGACCGGGGTCGAGGGCCGCTCGCACATCCTGTTCCACTCGGGGAACGTGGCCGGCGACACCGAGGCCGGCTGGCAGACGCACTCGCGGGGGTGCCTGTTGCCCGGCACCCGGCGCGGCCGGCTCAAGCTCGGCGGCCAGTGGCAGCGGGCCGTGCTCGCCTCGCGGCCGGCCGTGCGGCGCCTGCTCGCGTGGGCGGCGGAGCGGCCGTTCGTGCTCCGGATTGTCTGGGAGGGTGACCATGTTTGACTTCCTCGGCGGGATTCTGACGGCGACCGCGACGGGCGGCCTCACGGGCGTGCTCGGCACGGGCATCACCGCCGTGATGGGCCACTTCGAGCGGAAGCAGCGCCACGGCCAGGAGCTCGAGCTGCGGCGGCTCGACATGGAGCTGGCGAAGGCCGAGGGCGCCGTCGCCGAGCGCGTGGCGGCCGCCGAGGCCGCGGCGTCGCGGGAGGAAGCGGCCGGGGCCGCGCTGGAGGCCTCGCTCAAGGCCGCGGCGACCCGCTGGTCGGCGGCGGGCGACAGCGGGTGGATCGTGTTCGTGGACGTGGTGCGGGGCCTGACGCGCCCGGCGCTCACGATGGCCCTGGTCGCGCTGGTCGCGGCGATCTACTTCTGTTCCACCGATCCCGGCGACGAGCTGCGCGGGCGGATCATCGACACGGTCCTGTATCTGGCCACGGCGAGCACGCTGTGGTGGTTCGGCGCGAGGCAGCTGCAGCGGGCCGAAGGGGGCGCGAAGTAGCGCCGACAGGCTGGGTGAAAACGAACGGGGCCGCCGCGCAGTCAGCGCGCCGGCCCACCCAACGATGGCGCGCCTGATGGCGATGGCAGCCCGCGGCACCGGCAATGCCGCTGATTCCGGTTCGACTCCGGCAGGCGCCCTCAGCGATCGCCTTGACGGCGAGCATGCCACAAAGGGAGGGCACTGATGGTGGCGGAAACGATCCACACCTTCACCGCGGCGGACATCACGTCGCTGGTCATCGAGTGCCGGTCCTGTGGCGCCGGCATCTCGCTGGCCCGCCTGGACGCGGAGGCGCTCCCGGAGCCGGGCGCCCTGTCGCGCTGCCCGGGCTGCGAGCGGGAGTGGTGGCCGGTGCGCGGGCCGGCGACGGCGCTGAGCCCGGAGCGCCGCCTGGTGGACGCCCTGATCGACGTATGCCGGCGGGATGTTCCGGCGCCCGCCGTCGTCAAGCTGATGGTGGCGACCGACGCCCGCGGCGACTCTCGGGCGGCCGCAGGGCGAAACCAGGGAGGGCGGTGCGCCCCTCCAGGCTCGGGCGGGAAGTGGGAATAACGATCATGACAGACGCGGAGCTCGATCGGCAGGTCCTCGAAACACTGAAGAAGCTGCAGCGCGCCTCGGCGGAAGTCACCGCGCTCAGCACCAAGCTGAGCGCGGTGACGAGCTCCTTCCGGCCCATGTTCGGCGTCAACACAGCGGCAGGGCCAGCCGTCTTTTGCTGTGAAACTTCGGCGTAGCGGGAGGCGCACGACGAGTGCGGCCGTGGATCAAGGGGATCGGACGGTCCCCGGCGTACGACTTGAGTCCGGATGGGATGGGCGGTGCGGGGCAGCCCCGATCTATGGCCCGGCACGGCGCCGCGGGGTCCGGAAGCGTCGGGTCAGGAACGCGCGGTTGCTCTCGCCTCCTCGAGGAAGCCGTACTGTTTGAGCATGCGGAGCCACCGCGGGGCGTTGCGCTCGACGACCATTTGTTGGTAGTCGATGCCCGGGTCGGTGTAGGGCCGGTCGTTGCGCAAGACGGCGTGAGTCACCCGCAACAGCTTGTGGGCGGTCGCGAGAATGGCCCGCTTGTAGCCGATGCGGCCGGCGAGGGCGCGGTGATAGTCGTAGAACTGCGAGCGCTTGGTGCGTACGGCGCCGTGGGCGCATTCAGCGAGAGTGGCCCGCAGTGTCGAGTTCCCCTGACGGGCGCGGCCGGCGCGGCGCTTGCCGGCGCTGGTGTTGTTGCCCGGGGCCACCCCGGCCCAAGCGCCGAGATGGCGGGCCTGACGGAAGGCTCCCAGGTCCGGGCCGATCTCGACGAGGATGGTGCTGGCGCTGCCGAAATCGATGCCCGGGATCGTCTGCAACAGCCGCAGGGGGCGCTGGTAGTCGGCCAGTTCGGTTCGGATGCGGGTATCCAGCTCGGCGATGGCGGCGTCGGCCCGGTCGAGGGCGTCGATCTGCATCTTCAGCTTGATCAGCGCGAGCGGGTCGAGGGCGGCGGCCAAGGCCTGGGCCAACGGCTTGAGCTTGGCGTCGACGTGGTTGGTCAGGCCGGCGAGGATGCGGTCCGGTGGATGCCCGCCGACGAGCCCGTCAAGTATGCGCCGCCCGTTGACGCCGAAGATGTCCGACAAGATGCCGCCGAGGCGCAGGCCGTCGTGGTCGAGGGTCTTGTGGACCCGGTTGCGGTTCCGGCTGCGCTCGGCGACCAGCGTCCGGCGGTAGCGGGTCAACTGGCGCAACTGGCGGAACTGACGGGGCGGGACATAGCTCGGCAGGGCGAGGCCGAACTGACAGATGCGGCCCAGCCACAGACTGTCGTTGACATCGGTTTTCTTGCCACGAATCTGTTTGACGTGCTGGGCATGAAACAGTTCGGCGTGAATGCCGGCGTCTTCCAGGGCCTCGAACGGGGCCTTCCAGTAGACCCCGGTGCCTTCCATCGCGGCGGCGGTGACGCCGTGCGACCGAAGCCAGTTGGTCATTGCCCGCAGCCCGTCGGGCAACGCGCTGAACTCGCGTACGGCCGTTCGCGCCAATCCGCGGCCCGCCTCGCAGAGGCGCACGGCGGCCGTGATGCACATCTTGTGGACATCGAGGCCAGCCGCTCGGGGCCAGACCACGTGCATGTCGTCGACGTGCAAGGTGTCGGCGTCGATCCTCTCGGACATATCAGGTACCCTCCCTGGAGGCGGAAGCGGGCGGGCACGTCCGGTGCAGGAACACACCCGCCTCGCGGGCGGGGTTCGATTTGCTGCTCGTCCACGGCCTGAGGCCGGGACGGTTCGGGGCTCGATGCCGGGCGCGCAGCGTCAGTTTGGATACGGGGACGGGGTTCCCCTGACCCCGAAAAAAGCTACGACGACTGTCCCGCTTCCGCCCCTTGAGGATGGCACGCTCCAAGCGTCAACGTGCAGGAGCCGCCGGCCCCGACGCAAAGCCGGGTCACGTTTCATGACGTCGGGGTGAGCGCGACGCCGCTCATGACGGTTTGGACGTGCAACCGCCGGCCGGGCTCGGCTTGACGGGGCTCGCGCATCCGATGTAGAAAGCCGCACCGCACCCACCTGACGACCACGAAACGAGGGAAGACGCATGACCTACAGGGCACGCACGACAGGAACGTCGATACGGCGAGCGGCATGGGCGATCGGACTGGCCGGGGCGCTGTGCGCCGGGCTGGCGGCGGCGCCGGCCGCACAGGAATCCGGCGGCAGGCTGAACCGCATCATCGAGCAGTTCGAGGCGGGCGAGGCAGCGCTCGCCAACGAGCACTGGCGAATCGTCTCGCTGGAGCACAACCCGTTCCTGGTCGACGACCTCGAGGCGTTCCTCGGCGAGCTCGTGGACCAGGGCGGCGCGCGACCGCGGCTGACGCCGATCGTGCGCATCCCGCACGAGGCGGATCAGGCCTACCACCACGTCGTCAAGCAGATCCTCGACGCGGGCGCGATGGGGATCGTGCTGCCGCAGGTGCGGACCGCGGCCGAGATCGACGCGCTCGTGCGCGCCATGCGCTATCCCCCGCAGGCCGGCGCCGAGCATCCGGAGCCGCGCGGGCGGCGCGGCTGGGGCCCGACCGGCGCGCGGCGGGTCTGGAACATGGACAACGACGAGTACGCCCGCCGGGCCGACGTGTGGCCGCTCAACCCGGACGGCGAGCTGCTGGCGATCGTCATGATCGAGACCCGCGAGTCCGTCGAGAACATCGACGAGATCCTGCAGGTGCCCGGGCTCGGCGGCGTGCTGATCGGACCGTCGGACCTCAGCCTGTCGCTCGGCGTCGGCACGCCGGCGGCGAACCCGCGCGCGCCCGAGGTGGAGGAGGCCATCGAGACGGTCGGCCAGGCGTGCATGCGGCACAACGCGCTGTGCGGCATCTACACCAGCTCGGACGTCGAGGCGCGGGGCGCCCAGGGCTTCAAGCTGTTCCCGGTGCCGGCGCGCTGACTGGTCGCGGGGACGGCATGACGGCATCCGTCCGCTACGGCGCGCTGGCCGGCCTGATCGTGCTGACCGGGCTGCTGGCCTGGTGCATCGCGGCGCCGAGCAGCGCCCCCGATCGGGCGCCGGCGCCCGACTACACCGTGGAGGCCCGCGAGCAGGTGCCCGAGCTCGGCACGGTCGGGCAGGTGCTCGTCCCGGCTCTCGCCCGCGGCGACGCCGATCTCGAACGCTTCGCGCGCGAGATCGCCGACGCCGAGGGCTTCACGGTGGCGTTCTATTTCTCGACCGCGGCGGCCGTGGAGGCCCACCGCCTGGCCACCCGCGACCCGGCCGCGCTCGACGCGCTGCGGACCGGATTCCTCGGGCGGCTCACGCGCGGGGAGTTCACGGCCGGCGCGGAGATTTATCCATGAGCGGCTCCGGTTCCGTATTGCAGCAGATTGACCTCAGGAGGCTTCGATGAATCCGAAAGTGCTCGTTGCGTCGTTCGTGCTGGTGGCGTTCGCGCTGCTCCTTCCCGTCCCGTCCGCCGCGCAGGACGGCCTGCCCCGCACGGCCTGGGGCGACCCCGACCTGCAGGGGCACTGGACGAACACAACCACGACGCCGCTCGAGCGGCCCGACGACCTCGGCGACACGGAGGTGCTGACGGGCGAGCAGTGGGCCGAGCGCAACGCCGTCTCCGGCCTCAGCGACGACCGGCCGTTCGACACGGTGGGCTTCTACAACGACTACTGGCTGGAGCAGGGACAACTGCACGAGCGCACGTCGCTGATCGTCGACCCGCCAAGCGGCAAGCTGCCGGCGCTCACGCCGGAAGAGGAAGAGCGGCGGGCGGCGCAGGCGCAGTACCGCCTCGAGAACCCGCCCGGATCGCCGGGAATCTGGACGGACCTGAACGCCTACGACCGCTGCCTCACGCGCGGCATGCCGGGCTCCATGATGCCGGGCTTCTACAACCACAACTACCACATCCTGCAGACGCCCGATCACGTGGTGATCCGCGTCGAGATGATCCACGACACGCGCATCGTCCCGCTCGACGGGCGCGGCCACCTGGACGAGCCCATCCGTCAGTGGCTGGGCGACTCGCGGGGGCACTGGGAGGGCGACACGCTGGTCGTCGAGACCACGAACCTGAGCGACCTCGAGGACTGGGGCGCGACGGTCTACGCGACCGGGAGCGACCTGCGGCTCGTCGAGCGCTTCACGCGGATCGACGAGGACACCGTCGACTACCAGTTCACGGTGCACGACGACAGCACCTTCAGCCAGCCGTGGACGGCCTCGCTGCCGATGACGGCGCTGGGAGGCGAGCTGTACGAGTACGCCTGCCACGAGGGCAACTACGCCATCGCGAACATGCTGCGCGGCGCACGCGCCCAGGAGGCCGCAGCAGCCGGCGGCCGCTAGGAGTCTGCGCCTTGGAACGGCGCGGACTCCTGCAGGATTGGTTGGGCGCCAAGCGGAGCCGCCAGGCGACGATTGGCGGGCCAGGCGAACGAGCCCGGGCGTTTCTGGTGGGCGTCCGGGTCCGTTCAAACCGGTTCGATTCCGAACCCGAACCGGTCGAGTCGCTGCAGGGGGACGACCACGCACCGCTGCGTCGTCCCCCAAGCCGCGCACAGCGCGGCTCGGCAGGCGCGGCGCGGGGCTATGGGGCCCCCGCAAGCGCCTGCCGGGGGCTTGGGGCGTAGCCCCATCTAATTTTCGACGAAGCGGTAGCCGATCCCGAAGACCGTCTCGATTTGCGGAGCGACGGGGCCCAGCTTCGCGCGGAGCCGCCCGATGTGGACGTCGACCGTGCGCTGCCTGACGTCGTGGTCGCCGGGCCAGACGCGCTCGATCAGCCGATCCCGCCACAGGACCCGGTCCCGGTTCGCGATCAGCTCGCGCAGGAGCAGGAACTCGCGGCGCGTCAGCTCGACGGGCCGCCCGTCGACCGCCACCGCCACGCGGGCGAAGTCCGCAACGAGCCTGGCGCTCTCGTAGACGTTCGGCTGATCGGCCAGGGTCGTCCGGCGCCGCGCCACGGCCCTGGCCCGGGCGGCGAACTCGTGCACGCCGAACGGGCGGGTGACGCAGTCGTCGGCGCCGAGGTCGAGGGCCAGCACGCGGTCGGCCTCGGTGAGGCGGGGCGACGTCACGATGATCGGCACGTCCGCGCTGTACGGGCCGGCCCGCAGCCGGCGGCACAGATCGAGGCCATCCTTGTTCGGCAACGACAGGTCGATGACGATCAGGTCGGGAGACTCGTCGCGCACCCACTCGAGCGCGGCTTCCGACGTGCCGACCACCTCCACGTCCGCGCCGCCGTTCTGCCCGAGAGCGTAGCGCACGAGCCCCACCACCGCGAAGCCTTCCTCGACCACGAGCACGCGCGGCGCGGCGGCCGATTCGCGGGCCCCGGCCGGCCGCGCGTGCCGCGGCCCGGCCCGCCGATCGTCGCCTTGCGGAGCCGCCTGGCGTCCAACCGGCCCCGCCGGATTCCGCGCCGTCGCACGCCGCTGGCCTCTAGTCCACGACATAGCTGAAAAGCTTGTACTCGCCGCCCCGTTGCAGGACGGAGCCGAACAGCCGCACGTCCCGCTCGGCTCCCTCGGCATCCCGAACCCGCAGGCGGCTGTCCCGGTGCACGGTGAACGTCTCGTACCGCGTGGACTCGCCGTCGAAGGTCATCTCCAGCAACTCGTACTGCCTGCCCCCCGCTCGCGCGAGCAGGCGGCGCAGCTCGTTGGTGCTCTTCTGGTGGAGGTCGCCCCAGGCGTACTCGAACGGCAGCCCCCGCTCGGGGCGGCTCGACGGCAACTCGGGCCACACGACCGTCCGGAACTCCATCTCGCTGAGCGCGAGCGCCACCAGCGTCGGCCCGTCCTCCTCGGCCAGCGCGCCGAGCACGGCCTCGGCCACCGCCTCCGGCGATTCGAAGGCATGACCCAGCGGCGGCAGCGCGTCGCGAGTCGCCGGCCGGCCGCAGCCGCCGGCCGGCAGCAGGCAGAGGGCCGCCAGGCCCGCGCCGACCAGCACCCGGCGGGCGCGGACTCCCGCGTCCGGGGAGCTGCGCGGGGCTGTGCCCCCCCGCGAGCGGACGCCGGGGGTGCGGGGCGCAGCCCCGTCCGGCTCTAGTTCAGCGCGAAGCTGGTCCACCCCTCCCACCATGTGTCCTGTCCCGATCCCGCGGGTCCGACCGCGCCGATGAACGGCGCCGCGTCGAAGAAGTCGTCGTCCGGCGGCGGCAGCGCGGGCGTCACCGTGCCGGTGATCGCCGGCGAGCCCGCGGCCGGGCTGATGTCCGGATCCGACAGGTTGAACGGATCGACGAGCAACGGGTCGAGGCTCGTCGTGACGTTCGTGCTGCCGGTCACCCAGTTCTTCGTCGTGATCGGCGCCGTCGCGTCGTCGCTGTCCGGGCGGAACTCGCCGTCGCAGCCGCTGACGCTGCAGTTGCCGTAGACGATGCCGCTCTCCAGCGTCAGCGGCGTGTCCGTCGTGCCGGTGATCTGCGTGAACGTCTCGGTGCCGTCGA
The DNA here is from genome assembly GCA_965214845.1 of Vicinamibacterales bacterium. GTDB lineage: Bacteria > Acidobacteriota > Vicinamibacteria > Vicinamibacterales > UBA8438 > JAAXGX01. The sequence continues at coordinate 6,344,820 of CBDCCO010000007.1, read as the reverse complement.
CGTCGATAGACGCCTCCTTGAAGCCGTGCACGATGAAGTTGCGAATCGTGGCCGACGTGCCCTCCCGCAGCAGGATGCCGGTGTCGCTCTCGCTGCCCTGGTCGGTGTCCGGGTCGCCCAGCAGCGTGAGGTTGTAGAGCGTCGGGTTCGAGCGCGGCAGCAGCGTGTTGTTGTCGCCGTTGTTGTCCGCCTCGATGCCCTGGTCGGCGTCGTCGCCGCTCTGCAGGGCCACCATGAACTGGCCCTTGCCGGTCCAGCCGTCCGTCCAGTCGAAGCTGTCGTCGGCGATCCCGAAGCAGATGACGTGCTTCACCTCCACGGTCCCGCCGAAGAACTCCATGCCGTCGTCCTTGTTGAACGAGACCATCACGTGGTCCACCTCGGTCCCGCGGCCGACGCCCTGGAAGGCGATGCCGTTCAGCTCGTTGTCCGGGCTGAACTCGGTGCCGGCGAACTCGACGCGCGTGTAGTACAGGTGACCGCTGTCGTCGTCGGGATCGTCGCCCCCGTAGGTGCCCGTGTCGCCCTCGCCCACGGAGGTGCCGCCCGGCACGTTGAGCGGCGCGTCGCCGTTGATGATCAGGCCGCCCCAGTCCGCCCGCGCGCGCTCGCCGATCGGCTGATCGCTGCTGAACACGACCGGCGCCGCGGCCGTGCCGTTCGAGTGGATCCGGGCGCCCCTGTCGATGATCAGGGTCCCGTTCGTCGCGAACTCCCCGAACACCTCCGTCCCGGCGTCCAGCGTCAACGTTGCGCCCGACGTCACGAAGACCGCCCCGCGCAACACCCAGTAGCTGTTCGTGTCGAACGTGGTGTCGCTGTTGATGCGGCCGCTGACCACGCACACGTCCTTGTCGATGCCCGCCTTGGTCTGGCAGTTGATCGTGGCCTGCGACGAAACGGGGCCGCCGGCCCACACGACGGCGCCCAGAACGAGCAGGACGGGCGCCGCGGCGCGCCGCCCCAGTCGGTAGATCCTCGTCTTCCGGTGCATTGTTGACATTCCTTTTCTTCAATCAGACGGGGCTGCGCCCCGAACCCCCGGCGTCCGCTTGCGGGGACCCCTGCGCCCCGCGCCGCTCCCGCCGAGGCGCGCCGTGCGCGCCTGGCGGAATCTGCACTAGGGGTGCAGGTCGATGCCGAACGACACGGCGCGCCCGAGCTTGAACAGGCGCTGCTCGCGTCCGGCCTGGGTGAACAGGAACGGATCGTCCAGCAGGTTCTCGAAGGCGACCTTGAGGCTGAGCGCGTCCCAGCGCTGCGACAGGACGACGTCCACGGAGCTGCGGCCCTCCTCGATGATGTCGGGCAGCCCGAGCGAGCCGACGTCGCTGATGCGGTCCCCGAAGTAGTTCCAGAGCAGCCGGGCCGCGAAGCTCTGCATCCGGAACTCGGCCATGGCGTTGAACAGGTTCTTGGACGTTCCGGCGAGCGGGCGCAGCAGCGAGGTCTGGACCTGGCCCGCCTGGCGGCCGATGGTGACCTCGGAGTCGACGAGGGTGTAGTTCAAGCCGACCAGGAAGTACTCGTGCAGCAGCTTCCGGCCCTCGAGCTCGAGGCCGAGGTTGCGCGCCGAATCGGCGTTGGCGAACGACGTCCGCAACTGCGCGGTCGGCTCGACGACGCGCTCGATGGGCGTGTCGAACTGCTTGAAGAAGAAGCTGGCGGAGACGACCTCCTCCGCGCCCGGGAACCACTCCCAGCGGGCGTCGACGTTCTGGATGAGCGACTGGTCGAGGTTGGGGTTGCCGACCACGGCCCGGCCGCCGACGACGTCCGTGAACTCGAACGGCGCCACCTCGCGGAACTCCGGACGGTTCACCGTCTGGCTGTAGCTGAACCGCAGGTTCTGGTCGTAGGTGAGGGCATAGACGAGGTTGGCCGCCGGGAACACGTTGGTGGCGTCGAGCACGGAGCTGACGACGTCGGTGCTGCCGCCGACGTTGCGGCTGAACGGGTCGAAGGTGTCGACCGTCTGCTGGTACGACTCGACGCGGGCGCCGCCCACGAGGCGCCAGCGGGCGGTCAGCGGCAGGTCGAGCATGCCGTAGAACGACGTGATCTCCTGCGTGCCGTCGTAGGCATCGGTCGGCCGCGTCTCCTCCTTGAGCTGCCACGCGCGCCCGATGTTGGCCGACGTGAACAGGTCCTCGGCCGGAGCCGACAGGTCGAGGCCGGAGACGTTGCGCGGCGTGAAGCGCAGGCGGCGCGACTCGAACACGCGATCGCGTTCGAGGTAGCCGCCGCCGAACTTGATCTGGGTCCCGAGGCCGCCCCACTGCTCGAACAGCGTGCTCCAGTTGGCCGACACCTCGATGCTGTCGTCGCGCTGGTCGTTGAACTGCCGCAGGCCGCTCTGCGACTCGTCGGCGAGCACGAAGGCCTCGCGCGCCGGGTCGAACTCGTAGAGCGTCTCGCGCAGGTCGGGCTCGGCGCGGTCGGCGAACGAGAAGGCCGCCTTCCACTCGAGCCGGCTGTTCGACGCGCCGGGGAACAGGTGGTCGCCGCCGACGTGGTGGGCGCGAATCTGCTCGTCGATATAGTAAAGCCGGCGGTTGCGGAGGTCGGTGTCGGCGTCGCTGTTGTAGCCCTCGAATCGGCGCGTCTGGTCCGTGCCGAGATGCGTGTAGAAGTTGTCGAACGACAGGCGGTGGTTCGGCGTGAACTGGTAGGCCACGTTGCCCACCGCGCCCAGCGTGCGCTCGTAGTTGGAGATGTCGAAGTCGTACGGGCCGTTGAAGACGTCGATCGCCCCGCCCTCCTCCACGTTGAAGAAGGTCTGCCGCTCGTCGACGAACGACGACGACTGCGCGTGACGGAGCGTCGTGACGACCCCCAGGTTGCCGAACCGGCCGCCGAACAGACCGGAGTAGCTCTGGTCCAGCGGATGGTCCTGGTCAACCGGATCCCACACGTTGTCGAACGCGCGGCCGAACTGCTCGATCTCGCTCTGCAGGAAGCCGACCTCGTCGTTGGTGAACCGCCCGCCGCGGATGACCTTGCGGTCCGGGATGATGCCCGGCAGCGACCGCGCGCCGTCGTCGAACCCGGTCCACTCGCGCCCGCCGCTCGGGTACGAGAGCCCGCGCGCGCCGGTCGTGACGCTGTTCCAGCCGCCGCCGGCGCCGACCTCCCAGGACGTCTCCACGGGCATCTTGAGCGGGATGATCTCGACCAGGCCGCCCGCGAACTGCGACGGCTTGTCCGGCGTGTAGGTCTTGCTCACCTGGACGCTGTCGATCAGCGCGGTCGGAAAGAGATCGAGCGGCACGACGCGCCGGTCGGGCTCGGTCGTCGGCAGCATGGCGCCGTTCAGCGTGGTGTTGCTGTAGCGCTCGCCCAGACCGCGGACGAAGACCGATCCGCCGCCGACCACCGAGACGCCGGTGACGCGCTCCATCGCGTCGGCGGCGTTCGAGTCGTCGTTGGCGCTCATCTCGATGGCGCCGATGTTGTCCTGGACCACCGGCGCCCGCATCCGCAGCATGAGCTGCGCCGCCGCCGTGGACGATTCCGCCTCGAGGTTGGCCGCCGTCACCGTGACCTGCTCGGCGAAGACGTTCGACGCCAGCGACACCTGCACCCGCGTCAGCTCGCCCGCCGCCACGTCGAGCGTCACCCTCTGCTCGGCGTAGCCGGGAAACGCCACCTTGAGGGCGTACGAACCGGGCGGGACCCGGAAACGGTAGTTGCCGTCCAGATCCGTGTACTCGACCTGGTCGACCGGGCCGGTCAGCTCGACCGGAATGCCGGGCAGCGTGATCGCGTTTGCCTCGTCTATTACCTGGCCCGCGATGGTGCCAAGCTCCTGACCCTGCGCGGGCGCCGCCACGAGCAGCACCGGCAAGGCCCATCTCCACATCGTCCTCCGCATCTGTGTTCCTTCCCCTCCGGACATCTGGGATAATGCCGCCGTCGGCTTCAGGACGCGATTCGTCGAAGCCGGTTCAACGGTACCCGGGGCGTATGTCCGAGGTATGAATGGACCGTAAATTCGGCATGAAGGCGCCGTTAAATGGACGTTAGGAACGTTAAGCGCACGTTTCGGGCCGCCGGGCGGCCCGCGGCGATGCGAGGCCGCGGCGGCAGCCCGATGTCACGGCTGGTTCTGCTCTGTCCGATAGCGGCGGCCCTTCTGGCGGCAGGGTGCGGCGGCGGCCCGGCGCCGCCTGGCGGTGCGGAGGAGGCTGCAGGCGAGGCCGCGCCCGCCGTCGAGCAGCAGGCGCCCGAGGAGCAGGTCCCCGAGGCTGCGCCGCCGCTGGACGCGGAGGCCCCGGCCGGCGCGGAGGCAGGGACCGGCGCCGCGCCGACGGCCGCCGCGGAGCCGGCCGTCGGCCGCGATCAGGCCCTCGGCGTCGCCCGCCGGCAGGTCCTGTTCGAGCCCGAAACCGAGCTGGCGGAGCTGGCGGCCGACGAGGAGCCGCCCGTCTGGCGCGTGACGCTGCGCGGGCGGCGGCCGGGCGGCTCGCTCTTCGCGTTCGAGGAAGCCACCGTCACCGTCGACGCCCGCACGGGCGACGTGCTGGGCGTCGAGGCCCGCTGAGCGCTCAGGCGCGCCCGAGCAGCCGGTCGACGCTGAACGGACCCGAGCCGCGCGCCGCGAAGTACAGGAACACGAAGCAGTACAGCGCCGCCAGCTCGCCCTGATTGACGATGGGCCAGAAGCCCTGCGGGGCGTGGGCCATGAAGTAGGCCGCCGCCATCTGCCCGCTGCTGACGAACGCGGCCAGCGGCGTGTACAGGCCCACCATGATCAGCGTCCCGCCGACCAGCTCGACGAGCCCCGCGATACCCAGCGGAAACGACACGACGGATACCGGGAACGTGTTCGCGTCGGCCCCGAGGCCGCCGAACAGCTTCTGCACGCCGTGCGCCAGAAACAGGAAACCCGCCACGGCGCGCGCGGCGGCGTAGATCAGGTCGGACCTGGAACGCAGAAATTGCATGGGCATCCTCCCGCTGCCCTCCATCATAAGCCGGGGAGCGACCGCTGCCGTCCGCCGCGCGGCCGGCCTCGACAACTCTACGGGCTCAGGGGCCGGAAGTAGTCGGGCAGGTCGGGCTTCGTGTCGATGAGGATCTCGACGATCGCGGCGCGGTCGGCGGGCGCCAGGCGGTCGTAGACGGCGTCGGTCACGCGGCCCGAGAGAATGTCCCACAGGCGCTGGTAGATCCCCGCCTTCGCCGGCGGCGGCAGCGCGTCGAACGCCCGCGTGTAGATCATGTAGCTGCACGGGTAGCGCATCAGGCGCCGGTCGAGGTCGAGCTCCCGCAGCGACCGCCCCCGGCTGTCGCGCGGCCCGCGCGCCGCGAACGCCGCGGCGAAGCCCCCCGAGCCCCGGATGGGACGGGCCAGCGGCGCCTCGTCCACGAAGAGCAGGTAGTCGACCAGGTAGACGATCGACTCGCGCAGCAGCTCCGCGGCGCCCTCGCCGGCGGGCGCGCCGCCGGCCGCCTCGCGGTAGAGGATGCGCCGGGCCTCCCAGCCCACCTGCGTGATCAGGTTCGTCATGTGCGCCTGGTGCTCGAGGACCATCAGCGCCGCCATGTCGCTGTGCGGCGTCAGATAGCCGGTCGCATCGAAGAGCCCCGCGAGCGATGGCAGCTCCGGGCGGGGCACGCCGATCGTGGCCTGCGGATCGTCGACGTCGGTGACCTCGACGTTGCCCATGTGGACGAACGGCTCGTGCCGCCCGGTCACGTACCAGCCGCCCCAGCGGTCCTCGATGCGGGCCCGGTGATCCGACGTGAAGCCCGTGGCGTACGCGTTCGGGTCGGACGTGAGCGGAAACGTGCTCAGCACCTGCAGCCCCGGCACGCCGAGCGAGTCCCAGGTCAGGTGGCAGGCCAGGCACTGGTCGTCGCGCTCGAACTGCGGCGCGGCGGCCGGCGTCTGGGCCAGCGTGTAGAAGACGCTGCCCTGCCGCCGATCCTGAACCGCCAGCTCCAGCTCGTCCGAGCCGCGCACCCAGGCAACGGCCACGTCGTCCCGAAAGTAGATGGCGCGCGGGTTGCCCGAGCTGATCAGCGGCGCGCGGTTGCTGGTCGGCGAGAACACGGTGACCTGCGACTCGACGGGTATGTCCAGCGCCCCGAGCACCGCGCGCAGGTAGCCCGACTCGCCGTCGAACGCCAGCTCGACCGCGCCCTCCCGGACCTGCCGGTTCAGATCGACGACGGCGTTGTCCACCGGGCCCGTCGAATAGGCGATGGCCGGGTGGTCGCGCGACGCGCGGAACGCGTTGGACGGCTGGCCGTGGACCGTGGCGGCGGCGGCCGCCGCCAGCGCCGCCGCGCCCAGCGCGATGCCGCCGCGCCAGACGCGCGCCGCGCCGACCGCCGCGGTCGGACTTCCTCCTCGCATGGCAACCTCCGGTCAATCGACAACCGCCCGCCGCGTGTCCCTGCCCGCGCCGACGGCCATCGCTGCTATCCTAACCGACACCCCGGCGCCAGGGGCGCTGCACGCGCCACGCTGCGCGCCTGGCGGGAGGAAGACCCATGCCGCGAACGTCAACGTCAGGAAGGACGGCGGTCGATCACGCGGCCGTCCCAGCCGCGCACGGCGCGGCCCGGCCGGTGCGGCGCGGGGCGCAGGAGTCCCCGCCGGGGCCTGCCGGGGGCTCGGGGCGCAGCCCCCTCGGAAGCAGCTGGCTCGTGCTGGGCCTGGTGGCCGCCCTGGCGGCGGCCGGCCCGGCAGCGGCGCAGCACGGCGCGCCGGCGAACGGCGAGTGGCCGACCTACGGCGGCGACCTCGGCAGCACCAAGTACTCGCCCCTTGAGCAGATCGATCGGGAAAACTTCGCCGACCTCGAGATCGCCTGGCGCTGGCGCTCCGCCGACGCCGTGCTGAGCGTGACGCTGCCCGGCGGCTCCGAGCTGCGCACCGCCTCGGAGCAGGTCTTCGACGAGCTGAACCGCCGCGACCCGGACCGCTGGCGCGACGCCCAGCCGCCGACCATCACCAACTTCAAGGCCACGCCGCTGATGGTCGGCGACCGCATCTTCATCAACATGCCCACGTCCGCGGCGGCGGCCGTCGACGCCCGCACGGGCGAGACGCTGTGGGTGTTCAACCCGAAGAGCTACGAGGAGGGCACGACCACCATGACGGCGCGCTGGAACCAGCGCGGCGTCGCGTACTGGTCGGACGGCCCGGAGCGCACCGACGAGCGCATCTTCTTCGGCACCGGCAACGGCTATCTCGTCTGCGTCGACGCCAAGATCGGGCGGCCGTGCGCCGACTTCGGCGACGGCGGCCGGCTGGACCTCATGGAGGGCATCCCGCGCGCCACGCGCGGCGAGCGCGACTGGCTGAACGCGCTGCTCTACTCGGTGCAGTCCCCGCCGATCGTGTTCGGCGACACCGTCGTCACGCCGATGTCGATCTCCAGCTACAACAACCGCCGGGAGATGCCGCCCGGCTGGATGCGCGGGTTCGATGCGCGCAGCGGGCGCACGCGCTGGACGTTCCACACCATCCCGCAGGGCGACGAGTTCGGCAACGAGACCTGGGGCGGCGATTCCTGGCGCGAGACCGGCAAGGTGGGCGTCTGGACGATGATGAGCATCGACCCCGAGCTGGGCTACATCTACCTGCCGCTCAACACCGCGGCGCCCGACTACTACGGCGGGCACCGGCCCGGCGCGAACCTGTTCGCCGAGAGCCTGGTGGCCCTGGACCTGGCGACCGGCGAGCGCGTCTGGCACTTCCAGATCGTCCACCACGGACTGTGGGACTACGACCTGCCGGCCGCCCCGAACCTGCTCGACGTCACCGTGGACGGGCGGCCGATCAAGGCGGTGGCGCAGATCACCAAGCAGGGCTTCACGTTCGTCTTCGACCGGGCGACCGGCGAGCCGGTCTGGCCGATCGAGGAGCGGCCGGTCCCGACCGACACGGACATCGCGGGCGAGGTGCCGTGGCCGACCCAGCCGTTTCCGACCCGCCCGGCGCCGTTCGACTACCAGGGCGTGGCCATCGACGATCTCGTCGACTTCACGCCCGAGATACGCCAGATGGCAATCGAGGCCGTCGCGCCCTACCGCATCGGCCCGCTCTACACGCCGCACAGCCTGCGGGGCACCGTCGTGCGGCCCGGGTTCAGCGCCGGCAGCTGGGGCGGCGCGGCCGTCGACCCCGAGACCGGCCTGCTGTACGTGCCCTCCGCCATCCGCTACACCGTCAAGCACTTCCGCGCGCCCGAGCCCGGCGAGGACACCAGCCTGGCGCTGCTGGAGGCGCGCGGCGCGCTGACCCACCGCCCGCAGCTCCCGCAGGGGCTGCCGCTCTTCAAGCCGCCCTACTCGCGCATGACCGCCATCGACATGAACACGGGCGAGCACGCGTGGATGCGGCCGCTGGGCAACGGCGACCGCATCCGCAACCTGCCGCTGCTGCGCGACCTGGACCTGCCGCCCCTCGGGGGCGACAGCGGCCGCGTCGGCCCCGTGCTGACGAAGACGCTGCTGATCCACGCGCTGACCGCGGGCGGCACGGGCGGCGGCCCGCGCCTGGTCGCCTTCGACAAGACCACCGGCGAGGAGCTCGCGTCGGTCGACCTGCCGGGCGGCGCCATCGGCACGCCGATGACCTACCTGTCCGGCGGCCGGCAGTACATCGCGCTGACGGTAGGCGGCGGCCGCGTGCCCGAGCTGATCGCCCTGGCCCTGCCGGACACCGCGTCCGGACAGTAACAGCGGCGCGGGGCGACGCCCCATAGGCGCTAACTTGTGTTCCGAGCGAGGCCGGCGTATCCTGACATGCGCATGCATGACATGGAGGCCGGCCCGGTGGACGAGGACTGGGATGTGCTGCGGTCGTTCCTGCCCGGTGACTGGCGGGAGTTGGCGCAGGACACGGGGGCGTTGAAGGGGCTGCGGAAGGACAAGACGGTCGACAACCTGTTGCGGACCCTCCTGCTGCACCTCGGCTGCGGACACTCGTTGCGGGAAACGGTGGTTCGCGCCCGCCAAGCGCGTCTGGCGGATCTGTCCGACGTGGCGCTGTTGAAGCGGTTGAAGAAATCCAAGGGTTGGCTGCACGCGCTGTGTGTGCGCCTGTTCGAGGAGCAGGGTCTGGCGGTCATCCCCGGCGGCGCGTTCCAGGTCCGGGCGGTGGATGCGACGACGGTGAAGGAACCGGGACCGAGCGGGTCGTTGTGGCGGCTGCACTACAGCGTGGGCCTGCCGTCGCTGACGTGCGACTTCTTCAAGTTGACGGGGGTCGAGGGGCCGGGCACGGGAGAATCGTTGGCGCAGTTCCCGATCCGCGCCGGCGACCATGTGCTGGCCGACCGCGGGTATTCGACCGCGCGGGGGATCCGCCACGTGGTCGAGGCGGGCGGGCGGCTGATTGTGCGCGTCAATACGGGGTCGTTGCCGCTGCACACGGCAGCCGGGCGGCCGTTCGACCTGCTGGCCGCGGTCTCGTCGGTCACGCGTCCGGGGGCAGCGCGCGCTTGGGCGACGACGGTCGCGGCCGCGGGTGACGACGGCGGCCCGCCGGGCGAGATTGCGGGCCGGGTCTGCGTGCTCCGCAAGTCGGCGGAGGCGATCCGCTTGGCGCAGCAGAAAATCCGCCGGGACGCCGCCCGCAAGCGGACCCAGGTACAACCGGCCACTCTGCGCTTTGCCGAGTACGTGATCGTTTTCACGACCTTCCCCGAGCCGCCCTTCTCGGCCGCCGACGTGCTCGAGTGGTATCGCCTGCGCTGGCAGGTCGAATTGGTGTTCAAGCGCTTCAAGTCGCTGGCGCAGTTGGGGCACCTGCCGAAGTACGACGACGACAGCGCCAAGGCGTGGCTCTACGGGAAACTGTTCGTGGCACTGCTGGTGGAGAAGCGGCTCCACCACGCCCGCACGATTTCCCCCTGGGGCTACGACGTACCGGCCCCGGCGCCCCCGCAGCGCGTGGCGTGACTTCAAGTTCGTGTTCAACCAGGTCACGCGCGCCATCGAACCGCCGCTCTCGCTGGCTTGCATGCTCAACGACTGGCGATCGATCTCCGGCGCGCTGGCCGAGCCGCCACGGCGCCGGCAGTCGCAGCTCTCCGCGTACTTCGGTTGGACCGAGCAGCCGCCGGAGCAGGTGACGTGAACAAGTTAGCGCCTATGGGGGCTGGTCCCCGGCTCGTCCGCGCGAGCGGTCGGCTTCGCGGAGCGCGGTTCACGCCAGGGGGAGCTCGGCTGGTGACGACTGAATCGACGGCGCCTTCCAGCAGTCTCGATGCGTGGCTCCGGCTGATTCGGTCGGAGTTCAGCGACGCGCCCGGCCTGCGCGTGACGCTGCACCAGGCCGCGGACCTCTGGGATCTGGATCACTGGAAACTGCAGGTCATCCTGGAGACCTTCGTCGATGTTGGATTCCTGCGGCGATCCATCGACGGGGCCTATTCGCGACGCTGGCCGCACGCGTGAGCGAGTCGCCCGCGCACGGTTCCCGCCACTGGAGAGAGGACATCGAAGGTGCGAATTGCACAGATCGCCCCGCTCGCCGAATCGGTGCCGCCGCGGGCGTACGGCGGCACCGAGCGTGTCGTCTCGTGGCTCGCCGAGGAACTGGTGGATCGCGGCCATGACGTGACGCTGTTCGCGGCCGGCGCGTCGCGGACGGCCGCGGCGCTGGTGCCGGTCGTCGAACGACCCGTTCGATGCGGTACCGCGAGCTACGACCTCGTCGCCTGGCACTGCCTGCAGGCCGGCCTCGCACAATCGCGGGCCGGCGAGTTCGACATCGTGCACCTGCACCTCGACGCGCTCGGGCTCGCGGCCTGCCGCGGCACCACGACGCCGGTGCTCAGCACCATGCACGGCCGGCTCGATGGTTCGGGGATGCCCGAGCTGCTGGCGCACTACGGCGATCATCCGCTCGTGTCGATCAGCCGGTCGCAGCGCGCGCCGGCGCCGACGGCGCTCTGGGCGGCCAACATCTATCACGGCTTGCCGCTCGAGCGCTACCGGCCGGGGCCGGGCGACGGCGGGTACCTGGTCTTCCTCGGACGGATGTCGCCGGAGAAACGGCCCCATATCGCCATCGACGTCGCGGTGCGGGCCGGCACGAGGTTGATTCTGGCGGCAAAGGTCGACCACGCCGACCGGCCAGGTTGCAGGGCTCGATCGGGGCGACCCGGGCCGGAGAGCAGGGTCTCTACCACGAAGGGACGCGTTTCGTCAGTCGCCTGCAGATAGAGTGCGATGGCCTGCCGCCGTTGCTGCTGAGTTCCGGCGTCAGGGAAGACAACGAGCTGCTCGTCGTCGATCTCACCAATGCCGACGTGTACCGCGGTGGTCACCTCGACGTGCCGCGTCAGTCGATCCATCTGCTGCGCTCGAAGTTCCTGCGCGCCGGCGTCTGCTATGAACGGCTGCGGTTGCGGAACCACACGACGGAACGCGAGACGGCCAGCGTGCGCGTCCGGTTCGCGGCGGACTTTCGCGACATTTTCGAGGTGCGCGGGTTCGAGCGGGCACGGCGCGGCGACACGGCCGCCCCCGTGATCGAGGGCGCGCGCGTGACGCTCGGCTACGTCGGCCTCGACGGGGTCCCGCGGCGGACGAGGCTCCACTTCTCGCCCCGCCCGACCGAGGTGACCGGCTCGGAGGCGACCTGGGACGTCGATCTCGCTCCCCGGCAGGCGGTCACCCTGTACTTGACGGTGAGCTGCCAGGTCGGGGAGGAGCAGCCGGCGGTCGGCAACTTCGATGACGTTCGCGGGGCGGCGGCGCGGGCGTCCAGACGCGTGCGGGAACGCGCCGCTCGAATCGACAGCAGCAACGAGCAGTTCAACGCGTGGATGGAACGGTCGTTCGCCGACCTGCGCCTGCTCCTCACGAACAAGCGCTCCGGGCCTTTTCCGTACGCCGGCGTGCCCTGGTACTGCACCGCGTTCGGGCGTGACGGGCTGATCACCGCGCTCGAGAGCCTGTGGATCGATCCGGCAATTGCCAGAGGCGTGCTCGCGTACCTGGCCGCCCATCAGGCGACCGAGCACGATGAGGACGCCGACGCCGAGCCGGGCAAGATCCTCCACGAGACGAGAGCCGGGGAGCTGGCGGCGACGAACGAGATCCCGTTCGGCCGCTACTACGGAAGCGTCGACGCCACGCCGTTGTTCCTGATGCTGCTTGCGGCGTACGCGGAACGATCGGGTGATCTCGCCTTCGTCCGGCGCATCTGGCCTGCGGCCGAACGCGCGCTGGAGTGGATGGACGTCTACGGCGACCGGGACGGCGACGGGTTTCTCGAGTACGCGCCGAACGACCGCGGCCTGCGCCATCAGGGCTGGAAGGACTCGGCCGACGCCGTGTTCCACGCCGACGGCGAGCCGGCCGCGGGGCCCATCGCGCTGTGCGAGGTGCAGGGGTACGCGTACGCCGCGCGGTGCGGCATGGCGCGCCTGGCGGCGCGCCTGGGCCACGACGATCTGGCCGCCCGACAGACCGCCCGGGCATCGGAGCTGCGATACCGATTTCGAGCAGGCGTTCTGGTGCGACACCATCGGCTTCTATGCGATGGCCCTTGACGGCGCCAAGCGCCAGTGTCAGGTGCGGTCGTCGAACGCCGGCCAGTGCCTCTATACCGGGATCGTGGCGGCGGATCGCGCCGCACGAGTTGCCGAGCAGTTGCTCGGCGAGAACTTCTTCACGGGATGGGGCATTCGCACCCTTGCCACGACCGAGCACCGCTACAGCCCGATGTCGTATCACAACGGATCGGTCTGGCCGCACGACAATGCGCTCATCGCCCTGGGGCTGAGTCGCTACGGGCTGCGGGAGGCGACCGCCCGCGTCCTGCAGGGGTTGTTCGACGCGAGCCGGTTCATGAGCCTCAACCGCCTGCCGGAGCTGTTCTGCGGATTCGCGCGCCGCCCGGCCGAGAAGCCCACGCTGTACCCGATGGCCTGCGCGCCGCAGGCCTGGGCCTCGGCCTCGCCGTTCCTGCTCCTGCAGGCGTGCCTCGGCCTGTCGGCGCCGCGGATGCCCGGCGCGTGTCCTGCCTGAGACCGATCCTGCCGGCGTCGATCGCCGAGTTGCGCGTCAGGAACCTGGCCGTCGGCGCCGGGACCATCGACCTCGACTTCCGCCGCATCGGCGACGACGTGTCGATGGCCATCACCCGACGCGAAGGCGGCATCGAGACCGTCGTCAAGAAATAGAAGGGACAGCCAGCGCAGGAGACGCTAGTCGTCAGTCCTCGCCGAGCGCCGCCAGATAGGCGATCAGGTCGACAAGCTGCCGGACCGTCATCGCCCGGCTGTAGTCCCCCATGGGCGAGAGGACACCCGCCAGGCGGACCTTGACCTCGTCGCTCGTGTTGACGCTCAGCGCGTGCGACGGCGCGACGATCGAGGTGGCTATCAGGCCGCTCGGCTGCGCGGCGACCGCGGCGTCCAGGTCGGGGCCGGGATTGGCCGAGATCGGCTCGGCGAATCCGGTCTCGCCGACGACCCGGTGGCACGCCACGCACGCCAGGTCACGGAACGCCTGCCGCCCGGCGTCCGCGTCGCCGCGCGGCAGCGTGAGCCTCACCGTCTCGTAGCCGCCGGGCTGGCCCCGAACCGCGCTTTCCGCCGAGGCCCCCGCGTACGCCGCGGCGAGCATCAATGACGACCCGATCATCACAACGCTTCCGATCTGCATCACCCACCTCCGCTTCACTCCGTCTCCGCTCCGGGCGGCTGCAAGAACGGTACCTGCCTGAGCTCGGTCGCAATTCGCGCGCCGGTTCGGGCGCGATCGTGACCCGAATCGCGCGGCGGTGGGGAATTGTCGGAGGCGTGGTGAGGAATAGTCCGTGCCCAAGGGGGATCTCTCCGGTTCCTGGTGCCAGGAAACCATCCTGGCCGGCGCGGCAGGCTGCTCTACCTCTGGTTCGTCGTGACGGCCCCGGGCGCCGCCACCGGCAGGGTGAACGCCACCATCGCGCCGCCACCGTTCCGCGGGCGGGCCGTCAGCGCACCGCCGTGCGCTTCGACGATGCGGCGGGCCGTCACGAGACCGAGACCGACGCCCCGCGCCTTGGTGGTGAAGAACGGCTCGAATATCTTCTCGAGCGCGTCCGGATCGATGCCCGGCCCCCGATCCGCGATGGTGACGCCGCTCTGCCCGTCGCCGGCGGTGATCTCGACCTCGATCTCCCCGCGTCGTCCCATCGCGTCCGCCGCGTTGAGCAGCACGTTCACGAGGGCGGCGTGCATCTGGCGCCGGTCGACTGCAACCGTCGGATCTTCTCCCTTGACAACTATCGCGACGCCGGTCATCGCGGGGTCGCGACGGAGCTCGACCGCAGCTTCACGGACGACGGCTCGCAACGACCTCGGGATGGCCTTGGGCGTGTTGAAGTGCGAGAAGGCGAGCAGGTCGTGCACCATGCGGTTCAGCGACGCGATACGGTCCTGTATGTCGTCGAAGATGGCCCGTCGCGGCGGTCGGCTGGAAGCCGCGACGCGACGACCTGCAACGCCGCGCTGATGCCCGCGAGCGGGTTCCTGACCTCGTGGGCGACAACCGCCGACATCTCCCCGAGCCGGGCGAGCGCCTCCTGTCGGCGCAGGTTTGCCTCCGCCTCCCGGCGTTTGGTGACCTCGTAGCGGATCGCCATGTATTGGTACGGCTTTCCCGCCGCATCGAGAAACGGGACGATGGTCGTATCGACCCAGTACAGGGAGCCGTCCTTGGCGCGATTTCGAATCTCGCCCCGCCAGATCCTGCCGCCGGCGATCGTGGTCCACAGGTCGCGGAAAAACGCCTTGTCGTGCAATCCCGAGTTGATGAGGCGATGGTCCTGACCGAGCAGCTCCTCGCGGGAGTACTTCGAGATCTCGCAGAACTTGTCGTTGACGGCGGTGATGACGCCCCCGACGTCCGTGGTCGCCACGATGGCGGACCGGTCCAGCGCGTGCTTCACGTTGGCCAGGTTCCGGAGCACCTTCGTCCGGCGGTCCCGGCTCCGGGCCCGGTCCTCGGCCCGGGCGGCCGGAACTAACGGCGAGCCGGGCGCCGCCGCCTTCGGTGAGGACCCTGACGAGGGCGCCGTTGCCGGCGACCGGCAGGCGCCCGATCGGTGGTTCGTGCACGAGTCGCGCCGCGTCGCCGAGCGGAGTACCGGGCGTGGTGGTCTGGCCCGCATCGGTCATGACCTCCTTGACGACGACAGGCGCGACGCTCGGCGTTCAGCAGGTCGTCTGCCACTCGCTGGCGGTCGCGCGGCGGCGAGGGCATCGAGCGCCGCGCGCTGCAGGGCGCCGGAGTCGCCGCCGGCATCGAGGACCGTCCACGACCCGGGAGGCTGCAGTCGTTCGATCTGGCGCGCCGCCACGTCCGCGGTCGCATCGGAGACATCGCCGACGCGCGCGTTGATCCGGGCCCGGAGGGTGTCGAGGGGCGCGTCGAGCCAGAAACCGATGAACCGCGCCCCCTGCGCACGGGCCGCGGCTTGCACGGCGGCCCGGTGGGCCGGCTCACCGAACACCGCGTCCACGATGACGCCATGGCCCGTGCGCACGATCGCATCAGCCCGCTCGGCGAGAACGCCGTACACCTCCCGGGTGACGCTCGGCGAGTACGCGCTCGGAGCCAACCGCCTGTCGCACGGCGCTCCCAGCAGCCGCTTGCGCTCCACGTCG
This sequence comes from Vicinamibacterales bacterium, assembly GCA_965214845.1. Taxonomy (GTDB): domain Bacteria; phylum Acidobacteriota; class Vicinamibacteria; order Vicinamibacterales; family UBA8438; genus JAAXGX01. The sequence continues at coordinate 6,329,194 of CBDCCO010000007.1, read as the reverse complement.
CTCCGCAGGACGAGTGCGCCGGGGGCCGGTCCGACCGACGCGGCGAGGCGCCGCGCCAGCGTGGACTTGCCGGATCCGGACGGCCCGCCGATGGCGACCAGCCAGGGGGCGCATGGCGCGATCAGCGCTTCGGCCAGCTCGAGGTACTGCTGCGCCTCGCGGCGCAGCTCGGCCGCCGCGGCCGTGTCCCGCTGCAGGGGGACTGCGGTCGCCTGGGTCATCGCTCGGATGGCGGCGCGCACCGCCAGGAAGAGCGGCAGCAGCGCCAGGCCGCCGGTGCCGCCCACCCGCTCCACATACCGATTGAGCACCGCGTTGGCGTGCGTCGCGAGACCCCGATGCAGCAGATCCATGAGCAGGAAGGCCAGGTCGTACAGCACGTCTCCGCACGCGAGGGCCGGGTTGAACTCGATGCAGTCGAACAGGACGGGCCGCTCGTCGAGCAGGCAGATGTTGCGCAGATGGAGATCGCCGTGGCCGTGCCGTACGAGGCCGGTCGCCCGCCGCGCGTCGAGCCGGTTCTCGTGCCGCGTCAGCGCCCGGAAGCCCGCTGCCGACAGACGCTCGGCGGCCTCACCGTCGAGCACCGCCGGGCCGTGTTCGCGCAGCCCGTCGCGAACGCCCCGCAGCACGGCCGCCATGCCGTCCCGGCCCCCGTACTCCACGCTCCACTCGGCAACCTCGTGAAGGTCGGCGATCGCGTCGGCGAGCCGCGGCATCAGCGCCTCGTCGAGCGCGCCCTGCTCGGCGAGGCGGTCGAGCTGCGCGTCGGCGTCGAAACGCCGCATCTCGACCAGGTAGTCGACTGCACGGCCCGGCCCGTCCAGCGCCAGCTCTCCCGTGGGCGCCTGCCTGACCGCCCGCACGCCGCGGTACAGTTGCGGCGCCGTGCGGCGATTCAGGCGCAGCTCCTCCAGACAACAACGGCGCCGCCGCCCGCACGTCGAGTAGTCCAGGTAGTCGAACCGCACCGCGCGCTTGAGCTTGTAGGCCCGATCGCCGACAAGGAACACGACCGACGTGTGGGTGTCGATGCGCTCCACGGCATCGACCGCCGGGCCGTACGCGCCCGGCGTCGACAGCCACGCGATCACCTCCGCCTGCTCGAGTGGCCGGGTGTCGAGCGGTTGCCGCGTGAGCGACATTGGCTGCATGGCCCTCCGCGAGCGTCAGGGGCAAGTATATATGCAAAATGTGCGCCAGCTCGGACGGCCGGGTTCGGCAGCGTGTCCACGCTACCTTGTCAGGCCGAATTTCTCGATCCGACGCCGGATCTGGTCGCGATTCAGGCCGAGCAGCGCGGCGGCGCGGGTCTGGTTCCAGCCGGTCCGTCCAAGCGCCTGGATCACGAGGCTGCGTTCGATGTCGTCGAGGTTCGTTCCGGCGGCAGGCAGCGTGAGGTCTGCCGGCGCTCGCTCGGGCGCCACCTGCAGGGGGAAGTCCCCGGCCGTCACGCAGTCCCGCGGGCTGAGCAGGACGGCGCGTTCGACCGCGCTCCGCAGCTCGCGTACGTTGCCGGGCCACCCGTACCCTCCGAGGGCAGCCATCGCAGCCGGGTCGATGCGGCGGATCCGCTTCGCGAACTCCCGGTTGAAGCCGTCAACGAAGAAGCGCGTCAGCACGGGGATGTCGTCCGCCCGGTCGCGCAACGGTGGCAGCGCCACGCGCAGCACGTTTAGCCGACGGAACAGATCCTCCCGGAACGCGCCGTCGCGCACGCGGCGCTCGAGGTCGCGGCTGGTCGCCGCGATTACCCGCACGTCGACATCCTCGGTACCGTTGACCGGCCCGCGGGACCTCTCCTCCAGGAACCGCAGGAGCTTCGCCTGCGGCGCCGGCGGCATTTCCCCGATCTCGTCCAGAAACACCGTGCCGCCGCGGGCCGCTGCGAGCACCCCGCGCCGCCGTCGCCTCGCGGCGGCGAGTGCTCGCTGCTCGCGACCGAAGAGCTCGCTTGCGAGCGAGGTCTCGGTCAACGCCGGGCAGGTGATGTTCACGAAGGGCCCGCCGGCGCGATCACTCATGTCGTGGATCACCCTGGCGGCGAGGTGCTTGCCGGTGCCGCTCTCGCCGGTCAGCAGCACCGTTGAGGCCGGACTCGAGGCGATCCTGCCGAGCAGCGCCCTGGCCTCGACAATCGCGGGAGAGAGGCCGATGATGCGGTCGAGACTGCAGGGAGCCCCCTGGCTTGCCCGGAGCGCGCGCACTTCCCGGCGCAGCCGCGTCGTATCGAGTCCCTTCTCGACCAGGAGCACGATCTCGTCGAGAAGGAACGGCTTCGCCGCGTAGTGGTACGCTCCCTCCTTCATCACCGCGACGGCCGTTTCCACGTCGGCGTACGCCGTGAGGAGAATGACCAGGAGCTCGGGATCCGACTGGTGCAGCTTCTTCAGGAGCCGCAGGCCGTCGGTGTCCCCGAGACGGTAGTCGAGGAGCACCAGGTCGACGTTGGAGCCGAACCGGGCGAGAGCTTCCTCTCCGGACTGGGCCTCGATGACGCCGTATCCCTCCGACGAGAGACGCTCGGCGAGGGACCAGCGGATCAACTGCTCGTCGTCGACGACGAGAATGGTCGCCTTCGGCATGCCCCTACGGGATGAAGGCGCCGCTCTCGACGAACCGGGCGGCCCAGCCGCCGGTTGCGTAGGCTACCGCCGCCACCAGGGCCCCGAGCCCGAGCATCTCCAGGCCGCTGACCCACCAGCGGCTGGCGGTCACCAGCGAGCGGGCGGCACCGACGCCGAACAGCGCCCCGAACGCGAGGATCACCGCTACGAGGAACTTCTCGCTCACGCCCGGCACCAGATACGGCGCGAGCGGCACCACGCCCGCCAGGACGAAGGCAAGCAGCGTCGCCATGCCGTGCCGTGCCGGTCGCGCTTCTTCCCCCGGCCGCCCCTGCCGCTCGAGCGCGCTCTCGCGCGCGCGAATGCTGAGGTAGTTCCCGACCCCCATCGACAGGCCGTCGGCGAGGAGATTCGCCATGCCGACGATGATGACCGCCGTCGCCGACAACGCGCCTCCGGTCACGCCGGCCACCACGGCAAACGTCGTCAGGATACCGTCGTTCGCGCCGTACACGAGGTCGCCGACGTAGTGCTGGGCAGCCTCGTACACGCCGCTGGGGTCGACGTGACTGGACGGGCGCGGCCGGGTCTGCCGGGATGTCCACCTGCCCATCTCGCTCTCCTGAAGCGGGCCCTCCGGCCATCAGCTACCACGTCCGCGAGCTGTGCCTCTAGGTGGCCGGCATCACGAACGTATGGTCGGGCTTCTTGACCGTGAGCACCGGACATGGCGCCTTCCGGACAACCTTCTCCGCGACGCTGCCGAGCAGCATGTGCGAGACCGCGCCGCGGCCGTGCGTCCCCATCACGATGAGATCGATCCGGTTGTCCCTGGCGTACTGGACGATCTCGAGGAAGGGATGGCCGACGCGCACCGCCGGCTCGGTCCTCGTGCCGCCAAGCGGGAGCTCCTGCAACCGCTGCGCCGCTTGCTCCTGCCAGCTCACGAGCAGGTTCGGGTCCATTACCCCGGCGGCGTCACCCGGCCACCCGTGCGACCCGGGATCGCCGACAACGTGCAACAGATGCAGGCAGGCGTCGTATTGCGCGGCCAGGTCCCGGGCGAATTCGAGAGCGTGGTCGGCCGTTTCGCTGAAGTCCGTCGGAAACAGAATGCGCGCGAGTTTCATTTGTCAGCCTCCCAGTCGGGTTGGATCCCGGAACGGGGCGTGCGCCAGGGAGCCCGCCGGATTGTGGTGCGTGTTTACAGCCGTGCGCGGCCCGACGAACGCGCGGCGAGTGCCGTGATCGCCTCCATCACCTGCTCGAACGATACCCGGTCGGCGCCGGCGCGGACGTTCTGCGCCACGCCCACCAGATCGTCGATCGAGATGGCCCCCGCCAGACGGCCTGTTGCGGTCACTACCGGGAGCCGTCTCACCCGACAGGCGCCCATCCGGTGCAACGCCTGGGCGACCGTCTCGTCGATGCGGCACGTGTGCGGGTCCCTCGTCATGATGTCGGCCACGCAACGCTCGGACGGCCGCGCGTCGTCGGCGCCGAGGGCCAGGACGATATCCCTGTCGGTGACAACCCCCACGACCCCTCCACCTTCGTCGAGAACAGGCAGGAACCCGCATTCGCGCGAGCGCATCTCGCCCAGCGCGGTACGCACGTCCGTTTCCGGGTACACCGCGGCGACCTCCGTGGCCATGAGTGCGTCAACCCTCATCAGATCTCCCGCAGGCTGTTACTGCAAAACCCGATCCGCAACTGCCAGGCGGGTTCGCGCGGGCGAAACCGCTCGGTGCGGCAAGTCCCGTACTCCGCACCGCCGCGGCGGTGCGCGGAAGGGTGCGGAGATTTCCGGAGCTGGGCGGGAAAAAACTCACGTCGCCCAGGCGCGCTCCTCGGGCGTCCGTACCCGGGCGTTGACGTCCGCCGGCTCGGATGGTAGATGGTTGCCGGGAAGGGAGCGACGCCAATGACGTTGCGGAGGATCCTGCATCCAACAGACTACTCGACAGGCGCGGCGAGGGCCCTCGAGGTGGCGGTCCGGTTCGCGGCGGGTCGCCGGGCGGACCTCTTGATTCTGCACGCCGAGCTGCCGCTCGGCGAGGACCCGGGCGACCCGAGCGACGCGGGCGCCGGCCTCGACGAGTACGTCGCATCCGCACGCCGCCTGCTGAATTCCCTGTCCGCCGGCGAGCCGCCACTCGTGCACGCGCTCCAGGGACGGGCATTCTCCGCCCACGACGCCATCGTGGAAGCCGCCGCGGAACGGCGCGCCGACCTCATCGTCATGGGCACGCACGGCCGCCGGGGCCCGAGCCGGCTGCTGCTGGGAAGCAATGCGGAGCGCGTGCTTCGACAGGCCCCGTGTCAGGTGCTGACCGTGCGCGCCGACGCGGCCGTCCCGGCCGGCGCCGAGTTCCGGACGCTCCTCGTGCCCGTCGACTTCTCCGCAGGTTCCAGACGGGCGCTCGACGGCGCCAGGGCTCTGTCGGCGCGCGACGATGCGGACATCGACGTGCTGCACGTCATGGAACCGCTACCGCCGATGTACTACGCGGCCGGAGTCCGGACTCGCTTCGAGGTGGACGGCGACCTCTGCGCTCGCGTCCACGAGCGGCTCGAGAGCTGGGCCGGCGATCCCCCGGGCGTCCGGTACGTCGTGGTGGAGGGACACCCGGCAGTCGAAATCGCTCGCCTGGCCGATGAGAGGCAGCGGGATCTCATCGTCATGGGCAGCACGGGGGGCACGGCTGCCCCGTGGCTGCTCGTCGGCAGCGTCACGGAGCGTGTGTGCCGCATGGCCAGGGTGCCGGTTCTGACGATGCGGCAGGACAACGGTCCGTGGAGGCAGGGGGCGGGGAATCCTCCGGGGCCATAGGGGAAAAAGGTCCGCGCGCGCCGTTCCTGCGCGCCGGCAATGCCCGTTCGGACGCACGGGCGACCGCACCCGGGACGTGGCGTCGATTGGCACGACACTTGCTTGCTGCTTGTGGGCAAGGAGGCCACGCGATGGAAGAGAGGCATGAGAAACGGCGGCAGGGGCGGGCTCAACTCGTCCCGACGGGCGCGGACTGGTTCGCGAGTCCGCTGGCGGGCGTGCGCCGGCTCTCCGCGGAGATGGAGCGACTCTTCGAGGGCATGCGAGGCGGGAGTCCCCGACCCTGGCGCGACTCGGGGTTCGACGGCGCGTGGTTGCCGGACATCGAGGTTTTCGAGAAGAAAGGGAATCTGGTCGTCCGCGCGGACGTGCCCGGCATGACGAAGGACGACATCACGGTGACGATCGCCGACGAGGCACTGACGATTGAGGGCGAGCGCAAGCTCGACGAGACGGACAAGGGCGAAGGCTACTACCGCTCGGAGCGCGCCTACGGCCAGTTCCGTCGCTGTCTCGGACTGCCCGAGGGTGTCGACGCCGAGAGGGCAGCGGCAAGCTTCAAGGATGGTGTCCTGGAAGTCACGATGCCGGCGCCGGCGCCCAGGGAGAAACAGGGTCGCCGTCTGGACATCGCGGGCGCGTAGAGGCGTGACGGGTCGCGAGCGGTGAGCGGGGCCGTCCTGAGGGCCGCGGGGCTGGTGCAATAGACGCCGGAACGCTGCAACATCCGGCGGCGAGTGCCGGCCCCGCGACCAGCCACGTACATGAGTTCTGCACTTCACCACGAATCGCGTTCGTTCGGCACGGACGAAGAAGCCGGAGGTCGGTAGATGCTCAGGAACGATCCCCCGCCGGGATCGAAGGTGAGGTTTCTGGCGGCGATTCGCAAGGACCGGGACACGGTGCGGTGCTTCGAGGCCGGCACGCTCGAGCAGCGTGGCGGCTACGCTGTCGATCGGCCCCACGACCGGTTCCACGTCAGATACCGCGGTGTGGTTTTCGAGGTCGAACGTCGGGACATCGAACTTGTGTAGGGGCTCGAGAGGATCCGGCTGAAGTCGGGATCGTGGAAGAGGTTGGCGCGCCCGACAGGATTCGAACCTGTGGCCTTCGGCTCCGGAGGCCGACGCTCTATCCAGCTGAGCTACGGGCGCGTGCTTTAGAATGAACGACTTACGGAATCCTCCGAACCACTGCCAGCCGTTCCTGCCAGCCGAATCGCCCGCGAAACCGGTGCTGGCGTGCGGTCCGCACGCTCCAAACGCTCTACCGCTGCCGCGTGTTTCTGCAACTGCGGCGGGGCGTAGATCATCGTCGTCTCGGGGTCGGTGTGCCCGTACAGATCCTGAATGTCCGCCACGTCCGATCCGGTCCGCCGAAGCCCCGTCGCGAACGAGTGGCGGATCTGATACACGGTGAACGCCGGCCGCCCGGCCTTGTGGGCCGCCCGCTCCAGCGCCTTGTTGGCGCTCGGGCAGGACCAGCTCCCGTACGCGCGAATCGCGGTGAAGTCGCGGGCCGCCTTCAGCCCTTCGCCGACGAGCGGTATCGCTGCCAGCCGCCCTTCCTTGCCGCGGGGGACGACGACGAACGGCGTCGGCTCGTCGAGGCGGAAGTCGTCCGGCTGCAAGCGGCCCATCTGCGACGGCCGCATCCCCGTCCAGTGCATGAGCCGCAAGCGTACTACGGTCTTGGACCCCGGCGTCAACTGCGCCAGCACGGCCGCGATGTGGGACCGTTCGAGCCAGCGGGGCTTCGGGGGCGGCTGCGCGAACCGGACGAGATCGATCAGCTCGGCCGCGGCGCGCCGGCCGTAGAGCACCTTCACCAGATTCGTCAGCGCGTTCCGCCGGTGGTTGCAGGCCGATGCCGACAGGGTCTCGCGCCACTGGTGCAGCTGGTCGGTGAGCAGGGCAATGTGCTGCGACAGCGCCAGCGTGCGGAGATGTCCGAAGCGCTGGACCCACAGGTCGATGTGATGCCGGCGATCGGCCATGCTCACGAGTTCCTTGCCGACCTGATCGAGATAGCGATCGGCGTCATGCGCGAGCGTATGGCGCTCACCGGCCGGCAGCGTCCGCAGGCTGGCCCGCAACTCGTCCCGCCGCGCCCGGATGGTCTTGAGCGGGGTTCCGGGCGGGAAGCGGAGTTCGCGCTGCACGCCGTTGACCTTGACGGTGGCGGCGAGTCCGTGGCGGTCCTTGTAGACGCCCTCGGCGACGCGGACGCGGCGGCGCGCCGGCTGACTGCCGGCCCGTTTCGGCCGAGGAGCGGGGGCCGCGGTCGCCTCGGTGGCGGGGGCCTCGTCGTTGTTGCGTGGGGTCGGGCTCATCGGGGTTCTCCTAGACGAAGGTGCGCCCGGTCCACTTGACCTCTCCGATCATGGGCGCATCAAGCGGCCAGGGCCGTGTGGGCCAGATCCGCTTGTCGGGGTTGTCGCTGACGAGCTGCCACGCGCCGATGCGGTCCTTGCCGGCGCGCTTGACGATCAGGCCGTCCTCGGTCCGGACGACGTAGATGCGGCCGTCGCGGCGCCGCTGGCGGGCGAGGTTGACGAGGATGGAGGCGCCGTCGACGAGCGTGGGCGCCATCGACTCGCCCATGACCTGCAGGACGCGGCACTGGCGGGGGTCGAGGCCGTGTTTCCGGAGCCAGTCGCGCCGGAACTTGAGGCCGCCGGTGATGCGTTCGTCGTCGACGACGGCCCCGCTGCCGGCGGCGGGTGTGATCGGAGAGACGCCGATGAAGTCGCCGTCGTCGGTGATGCCGGCCTGGGCCTGCTGGTCTTCGAGGTCGCGGACGCGGGCGGTGGCGGCGGTCAGGTCGCGGGCGAGCTGGTGCGAGGGCGTCTGCTCGTCGGTGAGGCCGATCAGGTAGTCGATCGAGACGCCGAGCGTCTGGGCGGCCAGCGAGAGCCTGGGGTTGGTGAGGCCGCAGCGGCCCTGCTCGACCTGGGAGATCAGGTGCGAGGAGTTGCCGAGGCGGTTCGCCAGCTGTCCCTGCGACAGCCCCCGGTCGGTGCGGACCTGCCGGAGGCGCTTTGCGAGCAAGGTCATGGGGACATGATAGCAACAATTTATTGTATCGGGAAATTATCTCTACAGCGTACTTGAAGGCGCTTCCGAGCCCGTTTCACGGGGCCGAAACGGTGCCGGCGCCGCGCCGGCGGCGTGACGGGTTCTGACGTGTTCTGCTCGAAGGCCGCCGATGGTGACCGGTGTGGGAGCTGTGGAGCCCGCGCCGGCGGGCGGGATCCAAGGGGCCCGTGGGCGGCCCGTCAGCCGTCCACAGGCCCGTCAGCTTCCACGCCGAGGGGCTTGCGCTCCCGCGAAGGGCGCCGCACCGCCCGCCGCGACTGCTGCCGTGACCGCCCGGCCCCGCGGGTCGAAAACCGTCGCCGCGGGCGGGCCGCACTTTCGGCTTGATGACGTATATAATCTACGCATAAGCTCGGAAGCGATGGTGCCTCCGGCGATGCGGGCGATCCGTGGCCGCCTGGCCGCACTCGGTCTGACGCAATACGACCTCGCCGCGGCGCTCCGCATGGGGAGGAGCGGGCTGAACGCCATCCTCAACGGCCGCCAGCCGGCCCCGGAGGGGTTCGAGGCGCGGGCGACGGCGGCGCTCGGCCGGCTGGAGCGCATCGAGCTGGCCGCGGCCGAGGCGCGGACGACGGCAATCGAGGAGATGGGCGGCGCCGAGTGCAACGCGGCGGGCGACGAGGCGATCGACGTCGAGTCGCTGCCGGAGGTGCTGTTCCTGGATGACATGGCGGCGCTGCTGCGCTGCTCGCGGTCGACGCTGGAGCGCCGGGTGCGTGCGGGGACCTTCCCGCTGGCGCCGGTCCCGGGTATCGACAAGCGGCTGCGCTGGAGCAAGGCGGCGACGCTGCACTGGCTCGCCGTGGGCGGCCTGCGCGGCGGGCTGGCGAAGCGGAGGAGGAGGCGAACGGCATGAGGGACGCGACTGTCGGCGGAGGGCGGGCGGCGCCGGCGCCGGTCATCGTGCGGCGGCGCGAAGCGCGCCGACACGGCGTGGCGGGAGGTGGTCGACCCGGGCACGGGCGGCGCGTTGTTCATCTGCCCGGGATGCTGGCCGGAGGCGGGCGAGTACTGGCGGGCGCGGCCGAACGCGAGGGTCCGATTGCTCGGCGCGCGGCCGGAGTGGGCGCAGTGCGCCGTGTGCGACCCGGACAGGATGTGCTGACGGTAGCGCGAGCGCGGGATTCGGGTCTCAGGATGGCGAGGGAGCACGGATGGGGCGGGGAACGTCGATGGGCGTCGCCGAGCGCGCCGGCAGGGACGGACAGCCAGCCATGCCGGCGCAGCGAGTGCTGAACGCGCGCCTGGGCCACTCGGCGAAGGTGTCGAGGCTGTCGGACCTGGCGTTCCGGGTCTGGACGACCTACGTGCTGGGGGCGGACGACTTCGGGGTGATGCGGGCCGACGGCGTGACGTTCCAGGCGGCGCACGACGCGCTGCGCGAGCGTGCGGCCGAGGCGGTCGCCGCGAGCATCGAGCGGCTGGTCGAGGTGGGTCTGGTGTCGGCGTTCGAGCACCGGGGAGTGCGGTTTCTGTACCAGGCGGACTGGCAGGACTTCCAGCGGGTGCGGTTTCCGGGCCGGACGCCGCACCCGCTGCCGGCCGAGGCAACGGTGAGCGGAAGGACGTTGCACTTGTGGTCGGCGCATCCTGGCGGGGTGCGGCTGCCGGCGCTGCCGAGGGGAGCCGGGGGCGCTTCCGCACCACTTCAGAAGTTCTTCAGAAGTAGTTCCGCACCACTTCGGAACCACTTCGGCACTACTTTCGAAGTAGTGCCGCACCACTTCCGCACTACTTCGGAAGCAGTTCCGCACCAGCAATTCCGGGGCGATCCGGCGTCCGGAGATGTCCAGGGCGGTCCAGGGAAGCACTTCGGCACTACTTCGGAAGCCCGCGCGCGCGGTACGGATCTCAGATCTTCAAGAAGTACTAAACCCAGTACCAACCGCGAAACAGGGGGAGGGGGTCCGGGGGAGGGGGCGGCCGGCCATCCGCCGGCGGAGGCGGCATCGCGGGCGGCGGCGTTCGTCGAGCGGTACCGGTCGGCGCTGTATCCGCGGCACCGCGGGGTGGCGTATGCGCCGACGCGTGCGGTCGAGGCGTCGGACGCGGATGCAGCCGAGCGGCTGTGCCAGGCGTGGGACGACGCCGAGCTGGACCGGCTCGTCGAGCGGTTCCTGACGACCGAGGGGGACCGGTTCCTGGACGGGCGGACGCGGACGCTGTCGATGCTGCTGTCGCGGGCGCCGGCGCTGGCCGAGCAGCTCCGAGGCCCAAGCGCCGGCCGGCGTGACGGGGCGGCGCGGTCGACGGAGCCGCGCGAGGCGTACGACGCAGTCATCGAGCGGGCGAAGCGATGACGACGGCATGCGAGCGGTGCGCGGGGACGCCGGGCTGGGAGCCGGTCGAGGTGGAGGGCGTCACGCGGCTGCGGCGGTGCGCGTGCTGGACGGCGGCGCACGCTTCGGCGCCGTCGGTGCCGCGCGAGTTCCGGGAGGCGCGGTGGGCGACGTGGCGGCGGACGGCGGAGAACCGGCACGCGCTGGAGGCGGCGCGAGCGTTCCTGCGCGGCGGCGAGGACGGCCGGGACCTGCTGCTGTGCGGCCCGGTGGGGACGGGCAAGACGCGGCTGGCGTGCACGCTGCTCAACGAGTCGTGGCGGTCGGGCGAGCGGTCGATGGCGTTCGCGCGGGTGCCGCTGCTGCTCTACCGGCTCCGGCCGCAGGCGGCTTTGGAGACTTCGGAGACGTTCGACCGGCTGGCCGCGGCGACGCTGTTGGTGCTCGACGACCTGGGGTCGGAGCGGGACGCGGCGACCGACTACACGCGGCGGACGCTCTTGATGCTCTACGAGGCGCGGCACGACGCGGGGCGGCGGACGGTGTGGACCTCGAACAAGCGGCCGAGCGAGATCGCGGTGTTCATGGGCGACGACCGGCTGTCGAGCCGGATCGTGGGCCGCTCGGAGGTGGTCGGGCTGGAAGGGCGGGACTGGCGGCTGGCGGTGCGGGATGCGCCGGCGCCGGACCGGCGCGCGGGCATTGGGCCGGCGCGGCCCGGCGCGCAGGTGGAGGGGCTCAGCCGATGACCCGCATGCCCGACCGGGATCCGGCGCTGCCCGGCGAGGGGCGCGACCGGCGGGCGGAGGGCCGCGCGCGGAGCGGGCACCGCCGCGAGTACGACGCGGAGAAGCCGCGCCGCTCGTTCGACGAGCGTCTCGACGGTCTGGTGCGCGACGTGGGGGCGTTCCGGGCGGTGGCGCTGCGGGACCTGGTCGAGCGGCAGTTCGACGGGCACCCGTTCGCGGCGCGCCGGGGACTGGCGCGTGCCGAGCGGCGCGGGTGGGTCGAGCAGCGGACGGCGCGCGGGCCGAAGGGCGGGAAGTTCACGGTCGTGGTGGCGACGCCGGCCGGCGCGGACCGGGCGGAGTCGCTGTGGCGCAAGGCGGGCCGGCCGGAGCAGCGGGCGCTGTCCGGCGCGGTGCGGCCGGCGGAGCTGGCGCACGACGTGGCGGTGTACCGGGCGGCTTGCGCCGCGCAGGCGCGGATTGAGGCGGCGGGCGGGCGCGTCGTGCGTGTCCGCATCGACGCCGAGCTGAAGGGGCTCCTCGCGTCCCGGAGCGAGCAGGCGCGTCGGGCGGAGAGCCGCGAGGCGGCCGACGAGGCGCGGCACCAGGCCGCAGATGCCCTCGGGCTACCGGTCGAAGGCGGCAAGGTGCTCGTGCCGGATGCGCAGGTCGAATACGTCGACGCGGCGGGCCGCACCGGGCGCTGCAACGTCGAGGTCGCCTCGGGGCACTACCGGGGCCGGGCGATCCGGGCGAAGGCGAAGGCGGGCTTCGCGATGTACGCCTCGTCACCGGGGGCCGCCGCGGCGGTGCGGCGGGCGCTGGGCGGCGGGAGCAGGGGCGGCCGGGGCGGCGGCCTGCCGCGCCGCGAGCAGGAGGTGATCGAGCTGTGAAGCCGTGGAAGGCAAGCGTGGGACTGACGGTCTCGGTGGGCACGCTGGGCGCGTGGGCGCTGGCGGCGGAGCTGACGTACCTGCAGCCGTTCGGGCGGCTGATCCTGACCGACTACGGCTGGTACATCGCGGCCTACGGGGGGATGGCGCTGGCGACGCTGGCGGCCGGCTTCTACCTGGCGGCGCGGGCGGTCGGGCTGGGCGCGGTGGGCCGCAAGGTGGACGTGACCGAGCAGGCGATCCGGCGCGGCGAGGGACAGGATCCGGCGCTGGGCGAGGCGCTCGCCCGCCACGATGCGGGGGACTACGAGTGAGCGAAGCGGCCGAGTGCGGGCGCGTCGCGGTGTGGGTGGCCGGGCTGTGCGCGGTCGCCTTCGGCAGCGTCCTGCTGGCGACGCTTCCCCGCAACCGGGAAGGCTTCAACGTGGGGCTGGCCAGCGGGATCGCGTTGGGGATGTTCGCGGCGTTGGCCTGGCATGTGTCGGCCGCGTGCGCAGGCTGCTGACAAGGAGAGAGTCGATGCGGAAGCGGCAGTGGTTTCGGTTCGGAGCGTTGGCGGCGCTGGTCGCGCTGGCGCAACAGCAGTTGGCGGCGCAGGGCGTCTCGCCGTGGGTGACCGCGGTGAACAACCTCCAGACGGCGTTCACGGGGCCGATCGCGCGCGGGCTGGCCCTGGTGGCGATCGTCGTCGGCGGGTTGATGTTCGCGTTTCAGGAAGGCGGCAGCAAGCAGGCGCTGGCCGGGATCATCTTCGGCCTCGGCATGGCGCTCGGCGCGGCCAACTTCATCGCCTGGATGTTCTGAATGCGCGGACGAAGGCAATGGCGCGGCTACGCGATCCTCAGCCAGCCCTTGACGGTGCTCGGCGTGGAGCGGCGGTTCTTCCAGATGGCCGCGACGCTGGGCGCGGCCATCTGGAACGCGGTGAACAGCCTCGCGGCCGGAGGCCTGGTCTTCGGCGTGCTCTACGCCGTGGGATGGCTCGCATGGCGGCACGACCAGAACCTGGTCGGCGTGGTCCGCGCGGCCATCCGCTACCGCAGCCGGTACGACGCGGGGCTGCTGGAGGACCGCTCGCCGTACGTCGTGATCGAGCGGGGTGAGCCGTGACGGGCGACGCCGGGGCGCTGGCGCACGAGCTGCCCTACTGGGGCTGGGTCGACGAGCGGACGTGCCTGACGCGGGCCGGCGAACTGGTGACGGTCGGCGCGCTGACGCCGGTGGTTACGGACGGCCGGACTGCCGAGGACCTCGACGCTGTGGCGGGACGCTGGCAGCGGATGCTGTCGGGGCTCCCTTCCGAGATGCGGGTCTCGTGGATCGTCGAGCGGCGGCCGGCGGCGTTCGACTTCCGGCCGCCCGGCACGGACATCGCCGGTCTCGCCCAGCGCAAGCGGCAGGCGTTCCTCGAAGGCCGCGTGCAGGATCTCGACGTTCACGTGGTCTGGAGCTTCGATCCCGGCCTGCGGCGGACAGCGGGGATCCAGGGACGCAACTGGTGGCGGACGTATCTCGCCGAATGGTTACGGCGGCGCCGCGCGCCGCACGAGTCGGTCTACCTCGCGGCGGATCTGGCGCGGGCGGTCAAGACCGAGGCGGCGCTGGTCGCCGCGTCCGCCGCCCGCGTTGTGGACGTGACGCCGATCGAGGTCCTGACGGCCGAGAAGGCGGCGGCGGTGCTCTACCGGCTGGTCAACGGCGGCCTCGGCGGCTGGACGGCGGGGATGCGGACCGACGCCGGGGTCAACTGGCGGCTGGCGGGCGAGGACGTGGCGGCCGAGCGGCACGTGCTGCACGTCGGCCGCGAGCAGGTTGGCCTCTGGTCGTGCGTGGCGCCGCCGGCAACCGTGACGGCCAACGCGCTCGACGAGCTGTATGCGCTCTCGGTCCCGATGACGGCGATTGTCGAGTGGCGTCCGTGGTCGCGCGAGGCGGCGCGGCGGAAGCTGCGCTCGGCCCAGCGGCACTACTTCTCCAAGCGCTACTCGATGGCCGCCCACATGCAGGAGAAGGAGGGCACGGCCGCGGCGCTCGAGGATGCCGCCGCGAGCATCGAGGCGAAGCGCGCCGGCGACGCGCTGGTCGAGCTGGAGACCGAGGGCGTCTCGTACGGCGACGTGGCGCTGTCGGTCGCCGTGCGCGGCTCTGCCGAGCAGCTGGAGCAGTGGGGCGCGGACATCCAGCGCGTTTTCGGTGGCCTCGACGCCAAGGCGGGGCGCGAGTCTTACGGGCAGCTCGCGGTGTGGTTCGGAAGGCTGCCGGGCCAGCCGCCGTCGCGGCAGCCGCGGCGGGTCTTCGTCTCGGCGGGGGTGGCGGCCTGTGTGGCGCCGCTGTTCGGCCCGCCGCGCGGGGATCGGCGATGCGCGCACCTCGATGCCCCGGCGCTGACCATGTTCGAGACGCTGGCCGGGACGCCCTACCACTACGACCTGTTCGGAGGCCGCGACGTCGGCCACACGCTGATGCTCGGGGCAACCGGCGCCGGCAAGAGCTTCACGCTCAACTTCCTTCTCGTTCAGGCGCTCCAGTACGACCCGCGCGTCCTGATCCTCGACCTCGGCGGCTCGTACCGCGCGCTGACGCAGTTCCTCGGCGGGGGCTACCTCGAAGTCTCGCCGGAGAAGGACGCGATCCCGCTCCGGCCGTTCGGCCTGGAGCCGACCGAGCGGACCGTGCAGTTCCTCTCGGCCTGGGTGCTGCGCCTGCTGCGGATCGGCGGCTGGGATGAGTCGAGCGGCGACCTGTCGGAAGTCCGGGCGCGCATCGAGGACCTGTATGCCCTGGCGCCGGCGCGCCGCTCGCTGGGGAACCTCGTCCGCTCGCTCCCCGCCCCGATGTGGCCGGCGCTGTCGCGCTGGCACGGCTCGGGCGCCTGGGGCAAGTGGTTCGACAACCCGCCGATCGAGGACGCCGACCTCACCCTGGCCGACTGGCAGGTGATCGACCTGGCCGGGGCGGTCGAGCACGAGGACTGGTGCGAGGCGGCGCTGCTCTATCTGCTCGAACGGCTGCGGACGGAGATCGAATCGCCGGCCGAGGCGACGCGGCTCAAGCTGATGGTGGTCGACGAGGCGTGGCGCTACCTGCGCGATCCGGTGGTGCTGGGCCGCCTGACCGAGGCGGCGCGGACGTGGCGCAAGCGCAACGCCGCGCTGATCCTCGCCACGCAGTCGGTCACCGACATCACGGAGACGGCCGGGGCGTCGGCGCTCCTGGAGTCGATGCCGACGCGGCTGTTCCTCGCCAACCCGGACTTTCCCGAGGCCGGGCAGGCCACGTTCCAACTGAACAACGACGAGCTGCGCACAGTCCGCGAGCTGGAGCCGAAGCGGGAGCTGTACCTGCGCCGGCCGACGACGGCGGCGGTGCTCCGGCTGGCGGTCGACCCGGAGAGCTACTGGCTCTACACGTCGTCAGCCGGGGAGGCGCAGCGGCGCGCCGAGATGGTGGCGCGCTACGGCGTGGAGGGCGCGATCGTGCGACTGGCGGCGGGACTGGATCACAAGCGGGCGGCAGTGCTCGGCTGATGCGAGGAGGAACCATGACACGGAGGTTGATAGGGCTGGCGTGCTGCGGCGTGCTGGCGGCGATGCCGGCCGCCGCGCAGGGGATCCGGACCGTGACGGGCGACGCCGGGGAGGCGGCGATCCCGGTCACGGCGCAGGTGCGGCACACGACGACCATCGTGCTGCCGCGTGAGGAGACCGTCGTCGATGTCGTGGCCGGCGACGCCGACTACTGGGACGTGTCGGCAGCGGGGAACGTGGCGTACGTCAAGCCGCTCGAAGCGGGCGTCGCGTCGAACGTGACGCTCGTGGCCGAGAGCGGGCGGGTGTGGGCTCTGCTGGTGGCCGAGTCGTCCGGCGAGGAGCCGGACCTGGTGGTCTACGTCACCGGATCGGAGCGCCCGTCGCCCGCCGATCTGCCGCAGCATGCGCCGGCCTTCGTGGCGGGTGGCGAGCTGACCGCGCATCGGGCCGAGGAGGAGGCGGCGCGCGCCGAGCTGCAAGCGATTGACGAGTCGGCTGCCGAGGAAGTGGCGAAGGTGTGGGCGGAGCACGACGCCGCGTGGTCGCGGTGGCGCGACGAGTACCCGCGCCGGCTGCGCTTCCCCTACCGTCTCGACGAGGCGGCGCTTGGGCCGCCCTTCGAGGTCGAGGCGCTGTGGCACGACGGGCGGTTCACGTACTTGCGGTCGCGGGCCGAAGAGTCGCCAGCGCTCTACGAGCTGCGCGAGGCGGACCGGCGCTTCGGCCGGAAGGGCCTGGAGCCGAGCCTCGTGTCGTACGAAGTGTTCGACGACGGGCTGTACGTCGCCGACCACGTGCTCGGGCCGGGCCGGCTGCGGATCGGCGACTCCGAGACCCGGTGGACGCTCGACCGGCCGAAGCGGACGTGGACGTGGAAGACCCGCGCGGTGGTGGGCGGGATGTTCGCCGTCGTGGCGGCCGTGCTCGTCCAAGGGCTGGCGCGATGAAGTTCCGGGCTCTGACGCTCGCCGGCGTCCTGACGGTCGGGTGCGTCCCGGCCGCTCCTGTTGCGGCGCAGGGGCTGCGCGCCCCGGCTGCGCCGTCGGATGCGCCGGTCACGGTGACGGCGCGGGTGCGGCACGTCACGACGGTCGTGCTGCCGGAGACGGCCGAGATCGTCGACTTCGTGGTGGGCGACGCCGAGCGGTGGGACATCTCGGCCGCCGCGCACCTAGCGTTCGTCCGGCCGCTCGCCCCCGGCGTCGGCTCGAACGTGGTGCTCCTGACGGCCGGCGGCGACATCGTGCCGCTGCTGCTGGTCGAGCGGGACGATGCGCCGGTCGATGCCGTCGTGCGGGTCGCGGCCGGCGCGACGGACGGCGAGGACGCCGCGCCGGTGCTGGCCGCGGCCGAGACGGTCTCGGCCGCAGCCGCGAGGGCGGCCGAGGCATGGGCGTCAGTCGAGGCGGCACAGGCGCAGGCGGCCGAGTGGGTCGAGGCGGCCCGGACCGCCGCGCGGGACAGGCTCGACGCCGGCCGCGAAGCCTATCCCCGCCATTTGCGCTTCGACTACCGCTGGCCGGCCACCGCTGCCGGCTACCCGTGGATGGTCGAGGCGATGTGGCACGACGGCCGGCGGACGTACCTGCGGACGCGCGCGATCTCGCCCGTCCTCTATGAGCACGCGGATGGCGGGCTGGAGCGGGTGAGTGTCTCGGCCGTGCTCGACGATGTGCTGCACGTCGTGCCGCGAGTGCTCGGGTCCGGCGCCCTGGAGGTCGACGACGAGCGACTCCCGTGGTCGGTGGCGCCGCGGAAGGCGGGTCCGTGATGGCGAGCTGGAAGCAACTGCTCCAGCCTCCGGCCGGGGCGCTGCCGGGCAATCTCGTCACGAAGGCCGGCTTCGGCGTCATTGCCGTGCTGCTGGTCGGCCTCGTGCTGAGCCAGTCGGGTGGGGATCCGGAGGTAGACGACGCCGCCATCGACGGTGAGCCGGGCGTCTCGGGGTGGGGCGTGGTCGGACAGATCAGCTCCCGCCTGACGCAGCTCGCCGAACAGCGTCAGATGGAAGAGGACGACCGCAACCGGCGCGCTACCACTGCGGCCGGTCCGACGGGCGGATTCCCGCCCACGCTGCCTGCCTCGGGGCTTCCGACTACGGATTCGGGGCCGGATGATGTGCCGCTGCCACTCACGGCCGGGGAGGTCGAGCTGCGGGAGCGGCTGCGGCTGGAGGCGATCGAGCGCCGCGCCCGGTCGCTGCGCGCGCCGAGCGTGGTGCAGACCCTCCGCAGCCCCGAGGCTCGCCAGCCGGCTGCCGAGCGGGCCGCTGCCAGCAACCCTCGGCCCCCCGAGCGAACGGCGGCTGCCGGCGAGGCCGCGAGCGTGCCGGCGCCGCCCGATCCGGCCGCCATCGCCGCCCGCATGGAGGACGCGAACGCGGCATTGCTGGCGGGGCTCGCGGGCGATGGTGCGGCGGGTTCCGCGCCCCCGGCGCGGACGGTGCCTGGCGTGACGGGGCCACCGATCGACCCCACAGCCGATCCGGTCGTCGTGAGAACGCCGCCCGATCCGGACGGCTGGGAGCGCGTCTACGAGGGGTCGCTGCTGAGCGCGGTGCTGGTAACCCAGCTCGACGGTGACTTCACCGGCCCGGTCCTCGCGCAGGTGGCGATCCCGTTCTACTCGGCCGACCGGCAGCGCATCCTCGTGCCGCGCGGCGCACGGCTGCTCGGCTCGGCGCAGGCCGTCGAGCAGCAGGACCAAGGCCGTCTCGCGGTGGGGTTTCACCGCCTCGTCTGGCCCGACGGCCGTTGGGTGGACCTTGCCTTCCACGGCCTCAACGCCATCGGCGAAAGCGCCCTCGCCGACCAGGTGGACCGGCACTACACGTCGATGTTCGCGGCGGCCGGCGCCGTGGGCGTCCTCGCCGGGCTGACCCTTCAGGGTTCCAACCCGTACGCCGGCGGCGGGGCGGGCTTCCGGGCCGCGGCCGGGCAGGGCCTGGGCCAGTCGGCGACGCAGATCCTCTCGCGGTTCCTCAACCGCCTGCCCACGGTCACCGTCCGCGCCGGCCATCGGCTGCGCGTCTGGGTGACCTCGGACTTTCTCGTGCCGCGGCCCGAGCCGCACCCGAAAAGGATGTATCGGCAATGACGAAGAACAGATGGCGTTGGGTGGTTGCCGGACTCGTGGTGGCCCTGGCCGTGGGAACGTGGTCGAGCCGCCGCGCGCAGGCGTGCCTGTTCGGCTCGTGCGACACGATCATCATCGCCAACCAGATCACACAGATCGCGCACATGGTGACGCAGATCGGGAAGATGGTCGACCAGCTCTCCTCGCTCGACGGCGTGCTGGCGACGACCACCGAGCTGGTGACGTCGAACGACATCGGGATGGGCAACATCGGCCGGCTGCGGGAGGTGACCGACGCCGGCTGGCTGATCGGCCGCCACGGGATCGGCTTGTCGACGAGCACGAGTTCAGGCGGGGTCGGGGCCTTCTCCCAGCGCGTTCCTGGCCTCACGGACGAGGCCGGCTGGCTCCAGGTGCTCGCTGCACCGGAGACGGGGCTGCTGGCGACGAGGCCGGCAACGGAGGTGCTGGCCGCGCTACCGGGCGCGTTCGACACGTGGACTGTTCCTACAGAGGCGACCGCAGTGCTCACGGCGCTGGAGGCGATGGGCAGCGGCGGGCGCAGCTACCGGGGCGTCTGGGACGACCTGGAGGCGCTGGCGCCGGCGGTGCTGACTGAAGCCGACCTGCGGGCGACGGTCGACAACCCGGCCGTGCAGACGCGGCTCGTCGCGGCGCACGAGCGGGCGCAGGCCGTCTCGTCTGCCGACCTGGTGCACGCGCACGCCGAGGCCGAAGCGGCGTCGCTGCTGGCCCGGCAGGTGGGCGAAGCGTCGGCCGCGCTCGCCGACCTGCGAAACGACGACCTGATGCGCACGCAGCGAGTCGGGCAGGCGCAGCTCGCCGCCGCGGTCACGGGGACCGAGATCGCGCTGGCCCACGCCCAGCTCGCCGCCTACGAGGCGGCGCGCGAGGCCCGGGCGCGTTACGAGGTCGAGCGGGCACGGCGCGAGGCGCTGGCCCGCTGGCAGGCCGACGCCATGCGGGCGCGAACGGAGCAGGCCGCCTTCGCCGCCGATCTGACGGCGGTCGCCGGCCCGCTGGCGGACAGCCACCGCCGCGTCCCGTCGCCGTCGGACTGGTAGTCCGCGGCCGGCAGTACAGCAATCGCGGCAGGGAGGACAGCAAGAGATGTCGCTTCAAGACCTGATCCTGATGCTCCAGCAGGCATCGATCCTGGTCGATCAGCTCATGGCCTCGGTCGCGCCCGCCGTGGCCGGCGCGGGGATGCAGCTCTGGCAGGGGCTGGCCCTGATCGTCGTCGTGTGGACCGGGGCGCAGATGGCGCTCTCGGGCCACGGGATCAACATGGCTGCCGTCGTGCGCATGGTCATCGGGCTGTCGATCCCGCTCGGCATGCTCCAGTTCTACACGGCGCCGCTGCCGGGCGCCGGCCGCAGCGTTCCGGACCTGATCACGGGGATGGGCGAGTGGCTCCAGACGATGATCGTCGCCGACGCCGGCAGCGCCATGCTGGAACAGCTCGGCCTCGCCGTGGGCGCTTGGCGTGACCAGTTCGGCGGCCGGGGGATCTTCGGCGGGATGGCCACGTTCAGCTGGAACGTGGTGACGGACCTGCCGGGCGTGCTCGACGCAGCCTTCGACCTGCTGGTGACGGTGGCCCTGATGATGGGCCTCGCCATCGGCCTGATCGTCGTCTTCGCCCTTGGGCAGGCGCAGGTGATGTGGGCGCAGATGGCCCTGTCCATCGCGCTGCTGCTCGGCCCCGTGTTCATCCCGTGGATGGTGATCCCGCAGCTCTCGTTCCTCTTCTGGGGCTGGCTGAGGACCGTGCTCGTCTACTCGCTCTACGGCGCGGTGGCCGGGGCGGTGTTCCGGATCATCACCGAGCTGGGGGTGTTCGTCGTGCAGGGCTGGACGGGCGACATCGCGGCCGACGTGGAATGGGCCGGGCCGACCGGGATCATGACCGCGTGGCGGCGGTCGCTGGTGACCATCCCCTACATCGTGGCGGCGGGTCTGGCCACGCTCAAGGTCGGCGAGCTGACGCAGATGCTGCTCTCCGGCTCCGGCAACGTCGGCTCAGGGGCGTCGGGCCGCGCGGTGCAGACGGCGACCGTGGCGCGCGTGGCCGTGACGGGAGGAGTGTGATGGCGGCGCGGGAGTTCGCGGAGATCTGGGGAGAGCAGATGCACGCGGCGCGGCATCTGCGCGTCGTCACCGGCACGCTGTCGCTGGTCATCCTGGTGCTGGCCGTTGCGCTGGTGCGCCTCGCGTGGGCGCCGCAGCCGAAGCCGCTGGTGGTGCGCGTCGACGAGGTCGGCCGCGCCGAGGCGGTCGCCTACGAGGCGATGGAGGCGCAGGCCGACCCGCTGGACCCGACCACCGGGTTCTTCCTCCACCGTTTCGTCGTCGACCACTACTCGCGGCGGCAGGGCACCGTCCGCGAGTACTGGGAGCGGTCGCTGTGGTTCCTGACGCCGGAGGTGGCCAACGCCGCCTACGCCGAGCAGGCCGAGGATGTCGCGGTGACCGCGGTCGGGCTGCGCGACGAGGAGCTGCACGTCGAGGACGTCGCGGTACGGATCCTCCCGCAGCCTTCGGAGCCGCACAGCGCGGCGGCGACGTTCGACCTGGTGCGGATGCGCAGCGGCGAGGAGCTGGCGCGCGAGTCCTGGTCGGTCTCGATGCGCTTCTCGTTCCTGCCGGAGATCCCCGCCGAATTGGTCGTGCGTAACCCGATGGGGATCGTGATCTCGTTCCTCCAGGGCGACCGCATCGTCACGAGCGGAGGCCAATGATCCCGCATCTTCAGGGCCGCGTGGACGCGCTCGCCGAATTCGGGTGGACGGGCCGCGACGCCGAGTGGCTCGCGCTGGTGTGCCTGCACAGCGGGGCCTTCCTGCGAAGGCAGTACCTGGCCTTCCTCGGGCAGCCGCACCGGGAGCTGGCCCGCCGCTTCGTCGAGCGGTGCGGCAAGGCTGCCGTCGAGGAGCCCTGGAACGGGTCGGGCCTGCGGCTGTGCCGGATCGCCTCCCGGCCGCTCTACCTCGCGCTGGGGGCCGAGCACGTCCGGCACCGGCGCGAGGCGACGCCGGAGGTGACGCTGCGTCGGCTGCTGTCGCTCGACTACGTGCTCGACCATCTCGACGAGTCGTGGCTGCCGACCGAGCGGGAGAAGGTGGCGGCGCTGACGGCCGCGGGCGTCCCGCAGCACGTGTTGCCGGGCCGGCTCTATCAGGGGGCGGGCAAGGCGACGCGCCGGCACTTCGTCCACAAGCTGCCGCTGGCGCTCGATGCCGAGCGGGCGACGTTCGTCTTCGCGCAGGCGGAGGACGAGACGCCGAGTGGGCTCTCGACGTGGGGCGGGCAGCACGCCGCGCTGTGGGCGGCGCTCAGGGCGGCCGGCCGCGCCGTCGAGGTCGTCGTCGCCGGCCGCGACCCGGTGCGCCTGGAGGCGGCAGAACGGGTGCTCGAAGGCTGGACCCGCGCGCCGCGCGCCGCCGGCGGCGCGCCGGAGTCGGCAGCCGAGATCGCCGCGATCCGCAAGGCGGTCGCCGCTCTCGATCTGGCCGCCCTGGAAGTCTGGGGCGGCCTCAACGACGCCATCGCCCGCTGCGCGGCGCTAGAGGAGGCGTCGGAACGGTCGCGCCCGCAGGGGCCGGCGATCACGGCCGGCCGGACGTGGCGCTCCCGGAGGGTGCCGGAATGAACCGGCTCCTGGTGGCGCTAACCGTCCTCGCCAGCGTCTGGCTCTGGCGGCCGTTCCCGCCGTTCGGGGCCGACCCGGTCGCCGACCTGATCGCCATCCGGTCGCCCGGCCTGCACGGCCTGATCAGCGCGTGGCACTACCTCGGCCCGGCCGCCGCGGCTGTCATCGCGTGGTCCGTCGCCGTCGCGGCCGGCCGCGTCTGGTTCGCGGGTTGGCCCCGCGGCCGGATCCGAGGCAAGCTCGCGGCGTGGCCGGTCGATCCGGCAGACCCGGCCCCCGCCATCGTCGTCGGCGAGATGCACCATCCGGTCGTTGCCCGCGAGGTCGCCAACCCGCAGTGGCTCGTGGTCCCCGAGCTGGGACTCTATACCGGCATCCTCATCTGCGGCGCGATCGGCTCGGGCAAGACCTCGGCCTGCATGCGCCCGTTCGCCCGACAGATCCTCGGCTGGCAGGCGCAGGACCCGGAGCGGCGCATCGCGGGCCTCGTGCTCGAAGTCAAGGGCGACTTCTGCCATCAGGTGCGCGGCATCCTGGAAGACGCCGGCCGCGGAGGGGACTACATCGAGCTGGGCATCGGCGGGCGCTGGCAGTGGAACCCGCTGGGCGACGACGAGCTCGACTCCTACTCGCTGGCCTACACCATCGCCAGCCTCATCAACCAGCTCTTCGGGCGGTCCAAGGAGCCCTTCTGGCAGCAGGCGTACGTGAACCTGGTGCGCTGGATCATCGAGCTGCACCGGATGTCGCCCAAGCCTTGGGTAACACTGCGCGACGTGTACCGCGCGACGCTCGACGCGGAGCTGGTCAAGCGCAGGATCGCCGAGGTCGAAGCCGGGCTCGACGGGCCGGCCGCGATCCGGGTGCGGACCGCGGAGCTGTCCGGGCGGATGGGCGCGGCGAAGGGCTGGGCATGGGAGCCGGCAGGCGACGGGGTGGTCCGGGCGAAGGACGACCCGAAGCTGCGCGAGCAACTCAAGGCGTCCGGGATCGCGTTCGACGTCGTCCGGCTGGGCGCCGCCGATCCGGAGCGCCGCGAGCGGCTCGCCGCGGTGAAGCGCTGGCACGAGCAGGACTGGCAGGCGCTCGACCAGAAGCTGCGCTCCAGCATCATCGAGGGCCTCAGCGTCTTCCTCTCGGTCTTCGACCTGCCGGAAGTGGCGCGCGTCTTCTGTCCGCCGGCCCCGCCGGCCGCGCCGCCGGCGCCTGACGAGGCGCCCGCGGAATCCGCCGTCGATGTCGTCCGGCCGCTGCCGCCGCTCGACGAGGTGATCGACTCGGGCAAGGTCCTGTGCCTGAACATGCCGGCCGGGACCAACCCGGCGCTCTCCCGCGCCGTGGGCGTGCTCCTCAAGCAGGCGTGGCTCCAGACGCTGCTGCGCCGGCCCGCCGCGATGCAGCGCGAGCCGGAGCGCGTCTTCCGGCCGGCCGTGTTTCTCTGCGACGAGTACCAGACGTTCGCCACGGTTGGCGAGGACGACCCGGCCGGCGACGAGAAGGCGTTCGCCCTGACGCGCCAGTCGCGCTTGGTCCCGATCGTGGCCACGCAGTCGATCTCGTCGCTCCGCGCGGTCCTGGGCCAGTCCGAGGCGTGGCGGGCGCTGCTCCAGACGCTGCGGACGCGCATCTTCCTCTCGCTGGCCGACGACTCGTCGGTGCAGATCGCCAGCGCCCTGTGCGGGCAGGTAGCGAAGATGAAGGCGTCCTACAGCGTGTCGGAGCAGACCAGCCGCGCGACGGCCTCGCTGCTCTCCGGGTCGCCGGGCGGCGGCGCCGGCAGCCTCAGCGCGAGCAAGTCGTTCAGCGAGCGCCGCGAGCCGTTGTTCCATCCGCGCGACTTCGCGCTGCTCGGCAACTGCCAGGCCATCGTCCTGCCCTACGACGGCAAGCGGGCGCACGACGCGCGGCGTTGCTACCTGAAGCCGGACTTCCTGCCGCGGGACATCCCTTACTGGCGCGCCCGCGAGGCCGGAGAGCTGTAGATGGAGCTGACCATCGCCGACCTCAAGCCGTTCCTGGCGGGGCTCGAAGCCGCGCTCGACGACGAGGCGGTCTCCGAGGTGATGATCAACGCGCCGGGGACGGTCTTCGTCGAACGGTCGGGCCGCATGGCGGCGCTCGACGTGCCGGCGCTGACCGCCGACGCGGTGGCCCGCGCAGCCGTCCAGATCGCCCGCCCGCTCGGCAAGGACCCGCTCGCCGAGCCGGTCATCGACGCGCGCCTGGCGGACGGCTCGCGCGTCGCTATCTGTGGCCCGCCGGCCGCGCCCAGTGCCGCGATCACTATCCGCCGCTTCGGCGGACGGGCCTTCACCGTCGACGAGCTGACCGCCAGCGGATCGCTCCCGGCCGCCGTGGTCGACGCGGCCGCGGCCGTGCTTGGCCGCGAGCGCAACGTGCTGATCTCCGGGGGCACCGGCTCGGGCAAGACGACGCTACTGAACGCGCTCGTCTCGCTCCTGCCGGCCGAGGGGCGCGTCATCTCCATCGAGGACACGCTGGAGCTGCGGCTGCGCCGCGCCAACTGCTTGCGGTTCGAGGCGCGCGGCCTTGGCGGTCGCGGCGTCACGATCCGGGATCTCGTGCGGCACGCGCTGCGGCACCGGCCGGATCACATCGTCGTCGGCGAGGTGCGCGGGGCCGAGGCCGCCGACCTGCTCCAGGCGCTCAACACCGGGCACGGCGGCAGCCTGGCGACCGTGCACGCGAACAACGCCGAGGCCGCGCTGTCGCGCTTGGCCACGTGCGCGATGCAGGCCAGCGACGCCCTGCCGTGGACGGTCGTCTGCCGCGGGGTGGTCGACGGCATCGAGGCTGTCATTCACCAGACCAGGACGTCCGAAGGGGTGCGCCGCGTTGACCAGATGGTCCGCGTCCGGGACTACGACGCAAGCGAGAACCGCTGGGTCGTCGAACCGGTCTGGCCGCCGCCGACAGCGCGATCGGAGAGCGCTGGAACGGGGCCATCGACGTCGAAGCGGTCATCGCGATCCGCATCGAAGCGGAGACGTGGGCGGAGGCGAACGAGATGAGTCGCCGGCCAGTTCCAGCAACTGCCGAAAAGGGGTACGAGCGGCTTGTCGAACAGATCGGGGAACAGAACAGACTGTGCTATCGTGGGGTCCGTCACGCAAGAGCCTCCGTCGTGCCGAAAACATCTGTCGTCAACAGCGTTTTAGCACACGGAGGCTTTTGTGTCTCTACTCAGGCCGGGCGCCTCATGAATTTTCCAGGCTAGGAGTCTGCGCCGCAGAAAATCGGTGCGACAATCGTAGGCGAGAACTCGACGCTGGAAGGACTTGATGTCGACGACGTTTCGCCCCTACTCGCCGGACCAGTCGCTGCTGCTGCCACCGGACGTGCGGGAGTGGCTGCCGGAAGGCCACTTGGCGCACCACGTCAGCGATCTGGTGGACGGTTTGGATCTGACGGCATTCTACGCCCCGTACGAGGGAGACGGTCGTCGCAACGCCCCGTATGACCCGCGGATGATGGTGAAGGTGCTGCTCTACGCGTATGCGACGGGGGTGTTCTCGTCGCGTGGGATCGCCCGGGCGCTGGAAGAGGACGTGGCGTTCCGGGTGTTGGCGGCGGGCAACTTTCCGCAGCACCGGACGCTGTGCGAATTTCGGCGCCGGCACTTGGAGGACTTCCAGGCGCTGTTCGTGGAGGTGGTGCGTCTGGCGCAGGAGTTGGGTCTTGTTCGCCTCGGCAAGCTGTCGGTCGACGGGACGAAGGTGCGTGCGAACGCGAGCAAGCGCAAGGCGATGAGCTACGACCGGATGGCGGAGGCGGAACGGCGTCTGGAAGGCGAGGTCGCGGCGCTGTTGCGCCAGGCGGACGAGACCGACGAGACCGAGGATGCGTACTTGGGCGCCGAGGTTCGGGGCGATGAGTTGCCGGCGGAGTTGCGTCGGCGGGAGGCGCGTCTGGCAGCGATCCGGGCGGCGAAGGCGCGGTTGGAAGCGGCGGCTCGGGCGGCGGACGACGCGCGGGGTCGGCAACCTGGGCAGGACCGGAACCCGAAGGGCGGGCGGCCGTACAAGCGGGCGTATGGCGAGCCGGACGAGAAGGCGCAGAGCAACTTCACGGACCCGGAAAGCTCGATCATGATGACGAGCAACGAGGGCTTCCAGCAGTGCTACAACGCGCAGGTGGCGGTGGACGCCGAGCACCAGTTGGTGGTGGCGACGGGTCTGACGGCGAACGCGAGCGACCAGGGTGAGTTGCCGGTGTTGCTCGACACGGTCAACGAGACGCTTGACGCGCAGCCGGCGACGGTGCTGGCCGACGCGGGGTACTGCAACGAGCGAGACTTGACGGACCTGGAACGGCGGGGCGTTGACGGGTATGTGGCGGCGGGCCGGGAGGGCAAGCAGGCGGTTACCCGCAATCTGGAGGAACATCCGGCGACGGGTCGGATGATAGACAAGCTGAAGACGAAGGCGGGCCGGGCGGTGTATGCGCAGCGCAAGTGGTTGTCGGAGGCTCCCCACGGCTGGATCAAGCACGTGCTGGGCTTCCGGCGCTTCAGCCTGCGTGGACTGGCGAAGGCGCGGTGCGAGTGGGACCTGGTGTGCCTGGCGCTCAACGTCAAGCGCCTGCACGTGCTGAAGGCGACGTAGAGGGCGGGGCATGAGGCTCGCAACGGCGACAAATCGACGCGGATCGCGGCCTCTGGCGGGCCATGTGGCCCGTGATGACCGATTTTCGCCTTCGGTTCGTCAACGGCCGCAAAATCTACCGCGCCCTGCCGACCGACACCGTTGCCCCGGCACGTGACTCAGGTCGTGAACTCACGACCCTTTTCGTGCCGCAAATCTCCTGCGGCGCAGACTCCTAGCACCGTTGACGCTCCTTTCTCAACCGGGATGAGGACGAGAGCACGGTCCTCGTGCGGGCGGCGAACACGGGATGAAGGCCGTCGGCACGAGGTTCTGGGGTATAGGTGGCCGCAGGGCGGTGAACGAGTAGTCCGGGAGCCATCGGTCGTCGGTGGGCCGCGCGTCGGGGCACCGTGGGCATCTTCGGCGGCTCCGGGGCGGCGATCGCCCTTAGAGTAGCACGCGGGGCCGAACGCGAGGACCGTGGCGTGGGGCATAGGCGCTAACCTGTTCACGTCACCTGCTCCGGCGGCTGCTCGGTCCAACCGAAGTACGCGGAGAGCTGCGACTGCCGGCGCCGTGGCGGCTCGGCCAGCGCGCCGGAGATCGATCGCCAGTCGTTGAGCATGCAAGCCAGCGAGAGCGGCGGTTCGATGGCGCGCGTGACCTGGTTGAACACGAACTTGAAGTCACGCCACGCGCTGCGGGGGCGCCGGGGCCGGTACGTCGTAGCCCCAGGGGGAAATCGTGCGGGCGTGGTGGAGCAGCTTCTCCACCAGCAGTGCCACGAACAGTTTCCCGTAGAGCCACGCCTTGGCGCTGTCGTCGTCGTACTTCGGCAGGTGCCCCAACTGCGCCAGCGACTTGAAGCGCTTGAACACCAATTCGACCTGCCAGCGCAGGCGATACCACTCGAGCACGTCGGCGGCCGAGAAGGGCGGCTCGGGGAAGGTCGTGAAAACGATCACGTACTCGGCAAAGCGCAGAGTGGCCGGTTGTACCTGGGTCCGCTTGCGGGCGGCGTCCCGGCGGATTTTCTGCTGCGCCAAGCGGATCGCCTCCGCCGACTTGCGGAGCACGCAGACCCGGCCCGCAATCTCGCCCGGCGGGCCGCCGTCGTCACCCGCGGCCGCGACCGTCGTCGCCCAAGCGCGCGCTGCCCCCGGACGCGTGACCGACGAGACCGCGGCCAGCAGGTCGAACGGCCGCCCGGCTGCCGTGTGCAGCGGCAACGACCCCGTATTGACGCGCACAATCAGCCGCCCGCCCGCCTCGACCACGTGGCGGATCCCCCGCGCGGTCGAATACCCGCGGTCGGCCAGCACATGGTCGCCGGCGCGGATCGGGAACTGCGCCAACGATTCTCCCGTGCCCGGCCCCTCGACCCCCGTCAACTTGAAGAAGTCGCACGTCAGCGACGGCAGGCCCACGCTGTAGTGCAGCCGCCACAACGACCCGCTCGGTCCCGGTTCCTTCACCGTCGTCGCATCCACCGCCCGGACCTGGAACGCGCCGCCGGGGATGACCGCCAGACCCTGCTCCTCGAACAGGCGCACACACAGCGCGTGCAGCCAACCCTTGGATTTCTTCAACCGCTTCAACAGCGCCACGTCGGACAGATCCGCCAGACGCGCTTGGCGGGCGCGAACCACCGTTTCCCGCAACGAGTGTCCGCAGCCGAGGTGCAGCAGGAGGGTCCGCAACAGGTTGTCGACCGTCTTGTCCTTCCGCAGCCCCTTCAACGCCCCCGTGTCCTGCGCCAACTCCCGCCAGTCACCGGGCAGGAACGACCGCAGCACATCCCAGTCCTCGTCCACCGGGCCGGCCTCCATGTCATGCATGCGCATGTCAGGATACGCCGGCCTCGCTCGGAACACAAGTTAGCGCCTATGGGGCGTCGGGGAGGGGCTGGCCGCGGTGAGGCGGCGCCGGTCGGGTTGAGAGGGCGGGGCCACGGCTGGGATCGCGAGGCCGATGTCACTGCTGTAGGGGGTCACGGTCGGACTGTACTGCCGACGAAGGGGGCGTCGACGTGCGGACTGGCGATGGACATCGGGCGTCGGCTTGGGTCAGGTGGAACGGACGGCCATGTGGGACGAACCAGCGGTGACGGGTCTTGTCGACCGACGAAAGAATGCCGAAAGCTGTTCATGCCTTGCGGCCCGCCTGGACCGCTTCGGCGAGGTGCAGGTGGCGAGCGACTGGAGCCTCACACCGTCAGTTGGGTTGGGGCAGGCGTGGCCGCCAGGCCGCGGCGCAAGCCGTGGAGCCGGGGGGAAGCGCACACCCCCCCGGTGAAGCCGCATTCCGTACCGGCCGTTGTGACGCAACGCACTCGGCAAAAGGGAGGGCTGAGTCGCCGGCGCCAGGGGCGCTTTGATCCACTTCCTGGAAGGAAGATCTTGAGGGGAGCGACGCAACCCGGCAGGTGTGACGGAGGAACACGTGCCGGGTCCGGAAACCGGCAGGTTTCCGGTGGGTCGCTCCCGTCTTTACCCCGACCCTCCGTATGGATCGGGTTGGGGATCGGGGTTTGCGGTTTGGCCAATGAATACGGGGGCTTTTTTGCACGGCAGGTGTGACGGGGGCTGTGACACCCCCTGTGACACCGGACCCAGGGCCAGTCACAGGCTGTCACGGCATTCTTCGCTTGACCCAGGACTCCTCCTACCGGGATCTGCTGCCGCGACAGACCATCCCCGCCTTGTTTCGGCTCTCGTTCCCGTTCACCCTCTGGATCACGTTCGCGCTGTTCTCGATGTCAGGTCTCGATCCCCGCGATCACTGATGTCTCGGTGGCCCGAGATCGTCGTTTCGTGCCTTGGGATCTCGCACGCTCGTTCGCCGTGGGGCAGGGGCGCGTTGTCAGAGGTACTGGTTGATGGCGCGTACGGACACTGATTCGAGCGGTTCATGCGCTACGGATGTCCCGCCAGAGCGCCGCTTGAACGTAACGCGAAAGGTGACCGACGTTCGTCGTGGCGACGACTCCGTCAGTCGACCCGATGGTCGCGACCTGGGCTGCGAGGATGACGTCGGCATCGAGCGCCCTGTCGTCGGCAGTCGGTTGGCCCCGTTGACGAGCGTCTGCCCAGAACGCGGCTGCTTGCCGCATCGCCGCGGTCGTGAGCGGCAGGTACTCGACCAGCTCGACAAGCCCATCGAGCCGTCGGAGTCCTTGCTGGCGGCGACCCCGCACCAGCTCGCGGCGTACTTCGTAATCAGCGATCTCCGGCAGAACGACACGCGCACCGGCTGCGACGAGTGCCTGAAGCCACCGGGCGCAAGCCAAGCTCTCCGGCGATCGCTTCGGGTTCGTCACCAAGCCCAGCGGACCGGCGTCGAGTGCGACCACCAGACTCACCAGGTGACGCCCTTGTGCTCTGTCGGGAACAGCTGACGGCCGGACAGACGGTCTTCGTCCAACGTGCGAACGAGGTACTCGCCGGTCTCTCGTTGTTCGCCCGCGTCATCCTCCTCGTCAATCCAGGACTGAAAAAGAGACGCAAGAGCCGCAGCCTGGCCGTCGCCGGGTACGTGCCGATCGAGCAGCCGTAGCGTGTACTCATCGGCGGACACACCGTGCTTTCGAGCTGCGCGTTGCAGGCGGTGTCCGAGTTCCGGGGTCAAGTTGAGCGTCACGTCCATCCCAGCCACCTCTCGGCTACGGTCGTGCGAGCCATCGTTCGTCGAACGCAGCTACACGAGGCGGATCTTGCCAGCCAGCAACGCACCGAGAACCTGCTGCCCGCGACCCGTACTACTGTAGCCGTGCATGGCGTCACAGTCGAGCAGGAGCGGATGGGCCTCGGTCGTGGACAGAGCCACCCAAGGGTTATCGAGCTGCGCCATCTCTCCTGCGACAACAACGTCTCTGCCAGCCGGACTGCCAGCCGTTTCTGCTGCTGCCAGCCGTTTTCTGACGGTTTCTGACGGTTTCTGATCACGACCTCCCCAATAAAACCAGGGTTTATTGGGGCTTTTGCTTTTTCGTGATCGGTTCCGGAGGCCGACGCTCTATCCAGCTGAGCTACGAGCGCTGGGTGGAGAAGAGCGATTCTAGCATGCGCCGCCGCGTGTCGGCCGGCAGCGTTCGCCGCTGACCATTCCAGGGAACACGCCGGCTGTCCTCCACGTATCACTACGTGTCCGGATTCGTCCACCCATGTCGGCGTGCGGCCAGGAGGAGAAGCATGCTTCGTTCATCGATGATCGCCGTCGTCGCAGTCGGGTTCGCCGGCCTGCTGGCCCTCGCGCAGGCCGATGTCGGCGGCCACTGGGAGCTCACGATCTCCGATCCGCTGGGGATGGACAACGAGGTGCCGCTGACGCTCGACCAGGACGGCGGGACGCTCACCGGCCATGCCGGCGAGTCGCCCCTCGAGGGGACTGTCGACGGCGACCGCATCACCATGTCCTACGAGGTCGACAGCGTGCAGGTGGGCATGCTCACGCTGGCCTTCAGCGGCCGGATCGACGGCTCCAGCATGAGCGGATCGGTCGCGTTCGGCCGCTACGCCAGCGGAAGCTGGACGGCCGTCAAGGCGGAGTGACGGCGGCGGAGAGGTGGCGCGCCCGGAGGGATTTGAACCCCCGACCTACGGGTTCGAAGCCCGGCGCTCTATCCAGCTGAGCTACGGGCGCGCATCGTCGTTTCCCATCTTAGGCCGAACCCTCCGCCTCCCGCAACGGGCGCGCGCCGTGGCGCGGGCGGCCTCGCGACCGCGGTCTGCGGCCGGGCCCTCACAGCCCGGCCTGCTCCCTGACGTAGCGCGCCACCTGCTCGTGCGTCGCGAACCAGACGTCGCCCCGCGCCCTGATGTGCTCGATCAGCTCCTCGAGGATGACCATGCGCGAGCGGTGGCCGATGATGTGGGGGTGCGTCGTGAGCAGGAACATCGTGCCCTCCTCGTACGCCTTGTCGAACTCGTCGATGTAGACCTGCAGCAGCTCGCGCGGCGGCGTGTAGCTGGCGCCGCGGGGGTTCAGCAGGGGCGCGTCGTCGAGGATCCACTCCACGGGCAGCTCGACGATGCCGGTCGGCTCGCCGTGCTGCAGCAGCTCGTAGGGCCGGTCGTCGGCCATCAGCGAGCTGTCGTACAGGAACCCGAGCCCCCGGATGATGTCGAGCGTGTTGGGGCTGAAGTCCCAGGACGGGGCGCGGTAGCCGACGGGCCGGCGTCCGGTGGCCTCCTCCAGGTAGTCGGTCGCGCGGCGGACGAACTCGCGCTCGGTCTCCGCGTCGAGGGCGCTGTTCAGCTCGTGGATCCAGCCGTGCACGCCGAACTCGTGCCGGCCCGAGGCGCGGATGACGTCGACCATCTCCGGGTGCAGCACGAGGCTCATCGCCGGAATGAAGAACGACGCCGGGATCTCGTGGCGGTCCATGAGGTCGACGACGCGCTGCAGGCCGACGCGCGCCCCGTACTCGCCCTGCGACAGGGCGCCGATGGACGGCTCGGCGTTGCGGACGATGGTCGTGGTGTGGTTGTCGACGTCGAACGAGATCATGACCGCGACGCGGGAGCCGTCCGGCCAGGCGGCGGGCTGCAGGCTGCGGTCGGCGGTCACCCGGCCGGCGATGGCCCGGACCTCGTCGACGTCCAGGTGCAGGCCGGGCTGGCGCGACTGGGCGCCCGACCCGCCGGCCAGCGGGCCGCTGGCC
Organism: Vicinamibacterales bacterium; assembly: GCA_965214845.1. GTDB lineage: Bacteria > Acidobacteriota > Vicinamibacteria > Vicinamibacterales > UBA8438 > JAAXGX01. Next base: position 6,296,246 of record CBDCCO010000007.1, on the reverse strand, counting down.
AGGAAACCGAGGGCGCAGCCGGCGGCGGCTGTTCGTGCAATGCGCGTCCAGGTCATGGTGGTTGCTCCTCGTCATCAGGCTGGTGGTACAGGCCGACGTCGTCGAACCGCGGCAGCCGGGCCCGGCGGGGTTTCCTCATGGCTCGACCCATCGTACAACGGGCCCGCGGCCGGCCGGCCCGCGGAATCACCTGGCGCGCCGGTCGTAGGCGAGCGCCGCCTCGAGCCGCGCCGGCTGCGAGGTGCGGAGGGCGGCCCACAGATCGCCCGCCTGCTCGAGGCGGGTGAAGATGGACCGCACCGTGAAGTCGGCCGGGTCGAGGCCGCCCCGCGCGCCGTCGCGCACCTCGCGCCAGGTGAGCGGAGTGGACACGCCGGCGAACGCGCTGGCGCGCGCGCTGTAGGCGGCCGCCAGCGTCTTGCCGTAGATGTTCTGGAGATAGTCGATGTAGACGGCGCCCGCCCGGCGGCGCCGGACGGTGCGCTCGACGGTGGCGGCGTCCGGGTGCCGGCCGGCCACGACGGTGGCCACGATCTGGCAGAAGATCTGGCCGGCCTCGTAGGGCGTAGCGGGCGGCAGCGGGATGTGGACGTGGAGGCCGCTCGCGCCGGACGTCTTCGGGAAGCTGGGCGTGCCCAGCGTCTCGAGCTCGTCGTGCAGCCAGCAGGCGACGTCGAGCACCCGGGCGAACGGGGTTCCGGGCGGCGGATCGAGGTCGAGCGCGACGTGGTCCGGGGTGCTGAGCGAGGGCAGGCGCGAGAACCAGGGGTCCTGCGAGATGACGGCGAGCTGGGTCATGTAGGCCAGGGTCTGGAGCTGGCCGCCGACCAGGTAGGGCACCTCCGAGCCGGCGGTGTCCGCGTGCTCCCGCACGCTCGCCGCCCGCACGCCGTCGGGCAGCGTGTCCGGGGCCCGGTGCTGGTAGAACGACTTGCCGCGCACGCCGTTCGGAAACCGCTTCATGACGAGCGGCCGGTCGGCGACGACCGGCAGCAGGTACGGCGCGATGCGCAGCGTGAAGCGCAGCAGCTCGCCCTTGGTGATGCCCGCGTCGGGCCAGAACACCTTGTCGAGATTGCCGACCGGCACGCGCGCGCCGTCCGGCAGCACGAGCGTGCCCCGCGCGCGCCGCTGCTCGAGGTCCGCGACCGTGTCGAGCAGCCTCCCCGTCGCGGGGTCGGGCGGCGGCGGCGCCTGGCCGCGTTGCGCGGCGCCGGCTGCCGGCGCCCTGCGCGCGCGCCCGCGGCGCGGCGGGACGCCCGCGGCCGGCCCGTCGTCGCGCAGCCCGAGGTAGACGGGGTGGCGCAGCAGGCCGTCGAAGGTCCACTCCGTGAACCTGACCTCCGCGACCAGCACGGGCCGCACCCAGTGCTGCCCCCCGCCCGCGGCCGGCGCGTCCGCGAACGGCGAGCGGTCCGCGGCGAGCTCGGCCAGCCGGGCGGCGATGCGCTCCAGGTCGGCCTGGGTGAAGCCGGAGCCTACCTGTCCCGCGAAGACGAGCGGCGGCGGCGGGGTCGCGGCCGACCCGCGGTCGGCGGCGCCCGCCGCGTCAGCTGCGGGCCGGCGGCCGAGCAGGAGCGCCCCGAATCCCGAGCGCGCGCCCGCGGGATCGGTCCAGCCGCCGACGACGAGCTCGGCCGTGCGCGTGAACTTGAGCTTGCGCCACGCGGCGTGGCGCCGGCCGGCCAGGTAGCGCGACTGCGGCTCCTTGGCGACGAGCCCCTCCCAGCCGCTGCGCTCGGCGCGCCGCCGCAGCCGGCTGCCGCCCCCGCTCGTGCTGGCGGTCACGCGCAGGGTGCGCGACCCGGTGCGCCGCAGGCGCGCCTCGAGCCGCCGCCGCCGTTCCGTGAAGGCGCACGCGCGCAGGTCGTCCGCGCCGTCGCGGAGCAGGTCGAAGGCGATGAACGCCACCGGGACGGCCTGCGCCGAGCGCCGCGCCGTCGCGCCGCGCCGCTGCAGGCGGCCCTGGAGGTGCTGGAAGCCGAGCGGCGCGCCGCGGCCGTCGACGGCGACGATCTCGCCGTCGATCAGCAGCGGCCCGTCGAGGCGCCGGGCGAACCGCGCGAGGGGCTCGGCCACGTCCGGGAACTCGCCGGTCTTGTCGTTGCCCTGGCGCGAGAAGATGCGCACGAGCGGCCCGTCCGGGCCGGCGGGCTCCACCTGGACGAGCGCCCGGATGCCGTCGTACTTGGGCTCGAAGATCAGGTCGGGCCGCGCGAGAATGCGGTCGTGGGACGCCGCGTCGGCGAGCTCGGCGAGCATCGGACGCACGTCCGCCGGCGACTCGCGCCACGCGGCGGCGCGCGCCGCCGCGCGCCGGGATGGCGGCCGTCCAGGCAACGCGTCCCAGAATACACGGCTTCCGGGGGTGGGGAAGTTGCGGCTGGCGCCGATACACTAGACAGGTCATGGCGGCACGCCCCACCTGGAAGGGTTTCCTGAAAGTGAGCCTCGTCACGGTGCCGGTGCGGGTCTTCCCGGCCACCAACACCGCGGCGGCGGTCCACTTCAACCAGCTCCACGCGGAGTGCCAGTCGCGCATCCAGCAGCGGAAGTGGTGTCCGGCGTGCGACCGGCAGGTCGACAAGACCGAGATCGTGAAGGGCTACGAGTTCGAGAAGGGGCGCTACGTCGTGATGGAGGACGACGACATCGCCAAGGCGCGGCCCGAGTCCACGCGCATCATCAACCTGCTGCGCTTCGCGGAGATGGAGTCGATCGACCCCATCTACGTCGAGCGGCCCTACTACCTGGCGCCCGACGGCAAGGTGGCCGCCGAGGCGTTCGGGGTGTTGCGCGAGGCGCTGCGCGGCAAGGCCGGCATCGGCAAGCTGGCCCTCTCGGGGCGGGAGCACATCGTGGCGGTGCAGCCGCGTGACCGCGGTCTCGCGATGTTCACCCTGCGGCCCGCGGAGGAGGTGCGCCGGATGTCGGCCATCGAGGAGCTCGACCAGATTCCCGAGGAGGCGGCCGCGGCCGAGGTGCAGCTCGCGCGGCAGGTCATCGCGAACTTCGAGGGCGGTCTCGACCTCACCGAGTTCACCGACGAGTACCAGGCGGAGCTGCGGCGGATCATCGACGCCAAGGTCGCCGGCGAGCAGGTCGTGGTGGCCGAGGACGAGGCGCCGGCCAAGGTGATCGATCTCATGGAGGCACTGCGGAAGAGCCTCGACTCGGTGGGCAAGGCCAAGAAGAAGCCGGCCAAGGCGACGGCCGGCGCGAAGCGCGGCGCGCGCGCGGCCCCGCGGCGCAGCCGGCGCGCGTGACCGCCGCGGCGCGCGGCGTCAGGGTCGGCGCAGGTCGAAGGCGGCCATCTGCCGGGCGTTGCGCACCAGCAGCCGCCCTTCCGCGAGCGCCGGCACGTTCCAGGTCTTGCCCGCGATGGCGGCCGAGCGCGCCACCTCCTCGTGACGCGCCGGCGTCGCCCGCACGAGCACGAGGTCGCCCCGCTCGGTGAGGACCACCAGATGGCCGTCGGCCAGCAGGAGCTGGCCGAAGCCGTAGCGGCCGCCCTTCCACTGCAGCTCTCCGGTCGCCGCGTCGATGCAGGCCAGGATGGACTCGTCGAGCCCGTAGATGTAGCCCTCGTGCAGGACGGCGCTGCTGAACCGGTTCTTCATGCGCTGGTTGCGCCAGATCTCGCGGGCGGCCAACCCTGTGCCGGCGCGCGTCACCTCGATGACGGCGGCGCCGTGGCCGTAGCCCGCCGAGAGAAAGACGCGGTCGTCGCCGATCACGATCGGCTGCGACATGTTGGGCACGGTCGACGGCACCCACGCGTAGTCCCACAGCAGCGTCCCGTCGTCGACGCGCAGGCCCACCGCGCGCTCCCCGGTCACCGTCAGGATCTGCCGCACCCCGGCCAGCGTCACGGTCATCGGCGAGGTGTAGGCCTGGACGTCGTCGAGCGTGTGCCACGCGACGTTGCCCGTGGCCCGCTCGTACGCCGCGACCGACCAGCCGTGCGTGCCGCCGGGCTGCACGACCACGAGGTCGTCGACGATGAGCGGGGAGGCGGACATCGCCCAGGGCAGGTTGTCGGCCGCGGCGTCACGCAGGATGTCCCGCTGCCAGAGCACGTCGCCCGTGGCGGCGTCGAACGCCCACAGGCGGCCGGTCGCGCCCAGCGCGTAGACGCGGCCGGCGTGCCAGGTCGGCGTCGCCCGCGGTCCGGGGCCGCCCATGGCCTCGATGAAGCGCGCCTCCCAGCCGTGGGTCCAGAGCTCGCGCCCGGTGGCGGCGTCGTAGGCGGCGACCACCTCCCGCTGCCGGCGCTGCTCGATGGTGAACGCGCGCCCCTCGGCGACGACGAACGAGGCGTACCCGCCGCCGATCGGCTGTGACCAGAGCGGCTCGAGCCCGGACGCCGGCCAGCTCGTCAGGACGGGCGTCTGCGTGTACCGGCCGTCCCGCCGGGGACCCCGGAAGTCGGTCCAGTAGACGTCGGCCGGGCGCGCCGCGTCGTCGCCGCCGGCAGCCGTTGGCGCCGCGGCCCGCGGGCCGGCCGGCAGCAGCCGCGAATAGTGCTGCGAGCGGTTCAGCTCGAGTGCGTCGAAGTGCTCGTCCACGTCGCCGAACGACACGATGGGCAGCAGCCCGCTGCCCGCCAGCTCGATGCGCAGATCGGCGAACACCACGAGCAGACCGGCGGCGAAGACGGCCGCCGCGAGCGCCCCGGCGAGCAGGGTGAGGAGCAGTTTCACCCGGCCACCCTACCACGGGCCTTCGCGTTGAGGCACGCGAAGAAGCGGTCCATCATCAGCTTGGAGACGCTGCCGAGCAGCCGCTGGCCGACCCGGGCGATGGTGCCGCCCACGCTCGCCTTGCCGGCCACCGCGACGAGCGTCCGCTCGCCGCCGTCGGCTTCCGTCAGCGTGACCGACGCCGACCCGCTGAGGAAGCCGGGCTTGCCCTTGCCCTCGACCGCGAGGGTGTAGCTGGCCGGCTCCTGCTTCTCCGCTATGCGCACGGTCCCCTGATAGCGGCCGGTGATGGCGGCGACGCCGATCGTCAGCGTCGCCCGGTAGGTGTCCGGGCCGGTCGGCTCCATCGATTCGCAGCCGGGCAGGCAGCCGGCAATCACCTCCGGATCGATCAGCAGATCCCAGACCCGCTGGCGGGGGGCGTCGAAGTGGTACGTCGCAGAGACTTCCATCGGGGAAAGGATACAGAGATCCGCGTGCTCCCGGGGATCATCCGGCGGCATCCGCCGCCGGCGGCGGGACCGCGCGGCGCCGCGCGGGCCGGCGCGCGGGCAGGCTGTTCAGGTGCCGGGCGAGCGCCGCCAGGCTCGCCAGGTTGTGGACCGGGAGAAAGTCGTCGATGGTCGGCAGCGCTGCCTGCATGCCGCGCGTCAGCGGCAGGTAGTCGGGCGATCCCAGCAGCGGGTTGAGCCAGATGAGCCGCTGGCACGAGCGCTGCAGGCGCGCCATCTCGGCTCGCAGCACCGCCGGCTCGCCGCGGTCCCAGCCGTCGGAGATCAGGAGCACGATCGGGCCCTGGCCGCGGACGCGCCGCGCCCACTCGACGTTGAAGGTCCGCAGCGCGGCGCCGATGCGGGTGCCTCCGCCGAAGTCGTCGATCCTGCGCGGCAGGGTGGGCACCACGGCGTCCGCGGCGCGCGCCGTGAGCTCGTGCGTGATGCGGGTCAGGCGCGTCGCGAAGACGAACGACTCGACCCGGCCCAGCCGTCCGCCGCCCGTGAGCGCATGGACGAAGTGGAGCAGCATCCGGCTGTAGCGCTCCATCGATCCGCTGACGTCGCACAGCAGGATCAGCGGCCGCCGCCGCGTCTTCCGCCGCCGTGCCGGCAGGTCGATCAGCTCGCCGCCGTAGCGCATGTTGGCGCGCACCGCGCGCCGCAGGTCGAGCGCGGGACCCCGCCCGGCGGTCCAGCGCTTCGATTGCCGCTCGCCGAGCTCCCAGTCGAGCTCGGCCATCATCTGCTCGGCGGCGGTCACCTCCTCGGCCGTGAAGTTCTCGAAGTCCTTCGCGTAGAGCGCCTCGCGGTCGCTGTAGCTCAGGACCGCCATCCGCTCCACGCGGTAGCCGGGCTGGCGGCCGTCGTCGGCGCCCTCCCCGTCGGCGCCCGGGGGCGCCTCGGACTCGTACTCCGGCGCTCCGGAGCGGCGCGTCTCGCCCATGGCGCTGAGGTCCGTCGCCGTCCAGTCGCCGTGCGGCCGCCGCCAGAAGACGCGGAAGGCCTCGTCGAACAGCGCCAGATCGTCGGCGCGGTGCACCAGCAGGCTCCGCAGCGTGTGGTAGAAGTCCGACCGCCGTCCCACGTCGACATGCGCCAGCGCGGCCGCGACGTCCCGCGTCCGGCCCGCCTGCACGTCGAGGCCCAGCCGGTGCAGCACCCGCGTGAAGTGGACCAGGTTGTGCAGCAGGTAGGACATCTTCAATCAGACGGGGCTGGGCTTCTATCAGATGGGGCTGCGCCCCAAGCCCCCGGCGTCCGCTTGCGGGGGCCCCTTCGCCCCGCGCCGCTGCCGCCGAGCCGCGCTGTGCGCGGCTTGCAACGGTTGACGGTGCCGGACGCGCGGGGCGGTGATCAGTCGCGCGCGGCGGGGCCCGGTCCGGACGGGCGTGCTCCGGGCGTTCTGGCCCGGTTGAGCATGTCCTGGATGCGGTCGCCGCGCATGTTCTGCATGTCCTCCTGCGTCTTGAGGACGATGCCGAGGGTGCGCTCGATCGTCGCGGCGTCGAGCTCCCGCTTGTCGAGGGCGACGAGCGCCGCCACCCAGTCGAGCGTCTCCGACACGCCGGTCACCTTGTACAGCTCCGCCCGGCGCAGCTCCTGCACGAAGCCGGTGACTTGCGCGGCGAGGGTCGCGGGCGCGTCGGGCACCCGGGTCGTGATGATCTGCAGCTCCTTCTCGAAGCCGGGATAGTCGATCCAGGCGTAGACGCAGCGCCGCTTGAGGGCGTCGTGCAGCTCGCGCGTCCGGTTCGAGGTGATCACGACGACCGGCGGCGCCGACGCGCGGATGGTGCCGAGCTCCGGAATCGTGATCTGGAAGTCGGAGAGCAGCTCCAGCAGGTAGCCCTCGAACTCCTCGTCCGCCCGGTCGAGCTCGTCGATGAGCAGCACCGGCGGGCGCGGGCGGCCGTCGCGCAGGGCCTGCAGCAGCGGCCTCTCGATGAGGAAGTCGGGACCGAACAGCTCCCCGGCGCGCGCGTGCCGATCGCCCGCCGGGGCGCCCTCGGACTCGGCGAGGCGGATCTCGATGAGCTGCCGCGCGTAGTTCCATTCGTACACGGCGTGGTTGACGTCGAGTCCCTCGTAGCACTGCAGGCGAATCAGGTCGGCCCCGAGCGCCGCCGAGAGCACCTTGGCCACCTCGGTCTTGCCGACCCCCGCCTCGCCCTCCAGCAGCAGCGGGCGCGCGAGCTTCAGCGCCAGGTAGACCGACGTCGCGAGGCCGTCGTCGGCGATGTACCGCTGCTCGGCGAGCAGGCGCCTGAGTTCGTCGATGGATGCGGGTGTCGATGGGATCATGGTGGAACTTCCGGCACTCATGATATCAAATCCGTGCTGGCTGATATATCATACGGGATGGTTGCAGGAAGGGATACCATGCGCAAGACAAGTGTCGACGTCGATGATCGCCTGCTTGAGGAGGTGCGGGACGTACTCGGTACGTCGTCGATCAAGGAGACGATTGACCGCGCGTTGCGTGAGGTCATGCGTGCCGAGGCGCGGCGCCGGGAGATTCGGGCGCTCGCTGTCATGGACGGACTCGACCTCGCCGACGAGCAGGTGATGGCGAAGGCGTGGCGATCCTGACGCGGCAGGCCGTGGTGGAGACCCGCGCAGCACCGAGAGCCGCCCGCCGCGCGTGATGCATGGCCTACCTGATTGACAAGAGCGCGCTGGCCCGCATGGAGGACCCGCGCGTCCAGGCGCGGCTTGCCCCCGTCATTGCGGCAGGCGAGGCAGCGACGTGCGCGATGGTCGAGCTCGAAGTCCTGTATTCGGCCCGCAACCGGGATGATCACGCCAGCACCCGGGCGCGGCGGCAACTGGCCTATCGCCACATCGAGCTGACCGACACGATCTTCGGACGGGCCATCGAGGTGCAGGGGCTGCTCGCCGCCCGGGGGCAGCACCGCCTGCCGATACCGGATCTGATCATCGCGGCCGCCGCCGAGGTCGCCGGCATGGCGGTTCTGCACTACGACGCCGACTTCGACACCATCGCTGCGATCACGCGGCAGGAGATGGAGTGGGTGGCGCCGCGGGGTTCGTTGTGAGCGGCCATGGGGCTGGAGCGCTGGCGGTGAAGCGGCTCTCCCGCACCGGGTGCTGCTAGCCGGCCCGCTCGGCGGCGGCCGCGAGGGCGCGGCGGACGTAGACCGGGGCGACCGCCTTGCGGTACTCGCCCGACGCGAAGACATCGCCCAGCAGATCGTCGCCGAGGTCCCCGCCGACGGCGGCGGCCGCCGCCGCGAACGCCTCGTCGGACAGCGGCTTGCCGGCCAGCGCCTGCTCGACCGCGCCGCAGCGCACCGGCGCGGGCACCAGCCCGCCGATGGCGACGGACGCGCTCGAGCAGACGGTCTCGCGACTCGCGCCCGGCTTGAGCACGGCCCGCCAGCCGCCGCCGGCGCCGCTGGTCAGCGAGGCGGCCACGCCGATGACCGCGTAGCGCGAGGCGGGGTGGGGGAACTTGACGTAGGCCGTGCCCTGCGACGTGCCGGCGGTCGGGATGCGGATGGCCGTCAGCAGGTCGTCCGCCCCGAGGGTCGTCGTCATCACGCCCTGGAAGAAGCCGTCGATGCCGACCGGCCGCTCACCGTGCGGGCCGGCGATGTCCAGCGTCGCGCCGAGCGCCTGCAGCACCGTGGGGAGATCGGATGCCGGGTCGGCGTGCGCGATGTTGCCGCCGATGGTGCCGCGGTTGCGCACGGCGGGGTCCCCGATCTGGCCGGCCGCCTCGGCCAGCGCCCGGGCGTGCTGCCGGACGTCGGCGGAGGCGGCGATCTCGGCATGGGTCGTCAGCGCCCCGATCCGCAGCGTGCCGCCGTCGACGGAGATGCCGCGCAGCTCGGCGATGCGCCCGATGTCGATGACGGCCGCCGGCGCGGCGAGTCGGAGCTTGAGCAGTGGGATCAGGCTGTGCCCGCCGGCGAGCAGCTTCGCGCCCGGATGCTCGGCGAGCAGCCGGCCGGCCGCGGCCACCGAGTCCGCGCGGTAGTAGTCAAAGTCGGCAGCAAACATGACTCAGCTCCCCTTCGCTTCCTGGATGGCGCGCCAGACCCGCTCGGGCGTGAACGGCATGTCGACCCGCGTCACGCCCAGCGGCCTGAGCGCGTCCATGACGGCGTTGTAGACGGCGGCGGTCGAGGCGATGGTGCCCGCCTCGCCGATGCCCTTCACGCCGAGCGGATGGTGCGGCGACGGCGTCACCGTCGAGATGACGTCGATCGGGGGCAGCCCGTCGGCGCGCGGCAGGGCGTAGTCGAGCAGCGATCCGGTGACGAGCTGTCCGCTCTCGTCGTAGGCCGCGCCTTCCCAGAGCGCCTGGCCGATGCCCTGCACGACGCCGCCGTGCACCTGGCCCTCCACGATGACCGGGTTGATCTGCGGCCCGCAGTCGTCGAGCGCCGTGTAGCCGGTCAGCTCGACGTGCCCGGTGGCCGCGTCGACCTCGACCACCGCGAGGTGCGCGCCGTAGGGGAAGACGAAGTTCGGCGGATCGTAGAAGGTCGACGCCTCGAGGCCGGCCTCCATTCCCTCGGGCAGATCCCACGCGACGTTCGCCATCAGGGCGACGTCCTGGATCGTCTTCGCCTTGTCGGGCGAGCCCTTGACGAAGAACTTGCCGTCCTCGTACTCCATGTCCTCGACGGACGCTTCGAGCAGGTGCGCCGCCAGCACCTTCGCCTTGTCGCGGATCTTGCGCACCGCCACAGCGAGCGCCGCCCCGCCGACCGCGGTGGTCCGGCTGCCGTAGGTGCCCCAGCCCATCGGCGTCGCGTCGGTGTCGCCGTGGACGATCTTCACGTCGCCCGCGTCGACGCCGATCTCGCTGGCGACGATCTGGGCGAAGGTCGTCTCCTCGCCCTGGCCGTGCGGCGAGGCGCCGATGAAGACGTGGACCTTGCCGGTCGGGTGGACGCGCACGATGGCGCTCTCCCACAGGCCGCCCTGGAAGCCGATGGCGCCGGCGACCTGCGACGGTCCGAGGCCGCAGATCTCGACGTAGGACGAGAGGCCGAGGCCGAGGTACCTGCCGTTCGCGGGACCCGCCTTCTGCTTCTCGCGCAGCGCTTGGTAGCCGGTGTGCTCGAGCAGCTTCGCGAGCGCGCCGGGGTAGTCGCCGCTGTCGTAGTTGAGCGTGGTGACCACCTCGTGGCCGTTGTCGAACTTCGGGATGAAGTTCCTGCGGCGCACGTCGGCCGGATCCATCTCCAGCCGGTGGGCGAGCATGTCGATGAGCCGCTCGAGCATGAACGTCGCCTCCGGCCGGCCGGCGCCGCGGTACGCCTCCACCGGGACGCCGTTGGTGTAGACGCCGTAGACGTCCTCCTTGAGGGCCGGAATGTCGTAGCAGCCCGACAGCATCAGCCCGTGCAGGATGGTCGGGATGCCGGGGGCGGCCGTCGACAGGTAGGCGCCCATGCCGGCGCGGACGGTGCCCCGCAGCCCGGTGATCCTGCCGTCCTTCGTGGCCGCCAGCTCGACGTCCTGGACGTGGTCGCGGCCGTGCGTCGTGGCCTGGTAGTTCTCGCTGCGGGTCTCGGTCCAGCGGACCGGACGCCCCAGCATCTTCGAGCAGAAGACCGTGACGAAGTCGGCCGGGTAGGCGGCAATCTTGCTCCCGAAGCCGCCGCCCACCTCGGGGGCGATGACGCGCAGCTTGTCCTCCGGCACGCCGGTGACGACGGAGCACAGGAAGCGGACGATGTGCGGGTTCTGGGTGGTGTTCCAGAGCGTCAGCTCACCGGTGGCGCGGTTGTACTGGGCCACCGCGCCGCGCGTCTCCATCGCGTTCGGAATGAGGCGCTGCTGGAGGATGCGCTCCTTGATGACGATGCCGTCGGCCTCGGCGGCGGCGAATGCCGCGTCGACGTCGCCGCCGGCCACCGTCCAGTGGAACGCCTGGTTGCCCTCGATGTCGTCGCCGTTGAGGTCCTTGGCGTGGAGCTGCGGCGCGTCCGGCCCGGCCGCCTGCTCGGGGTCGGTGACGGCGGGGAGCGGTTCGTAGTCGACCTCGATCAGATCCAGGGCGTCGTGCGCCTGGTGCAGCCGCTCGGCCACGACCACCGCCACGATGTCGCCGGTGTAGCGGACCACGTCCTTGGCGATGCACGGATAGGGCGCGATCTTCAGGCCGGAATCGGGCAGCAGCCAGGCGCACGGCACCGGCTGCAGGGCGCCCTCGGTGTCGGCGCCGGTGTAGACGGCGACCACGCCCGGCGCCGAGGCGGCCGCGCCGGTGTCGATGCGGGTGATGCGGGCGTGCGCGTGGCTGCTCCGGAGCATCGCCGCGTGCACCATGCCGGGCAGCCTGATGTCGCCGGTGTAGGTGGCGCTGCCCGTGATCAGGCGCGGATCCTCGCGGCGGCGGATGCCGGAGCCGAAGATTCTGCTGCTCATCGCTGTGTCTCCGTTACTTGCCGTCCGCCGCCGCGCCCGCCGCGTCCTGCACGGCGCGCACGATGTTCTGGTAGCCGGTGCAGCGGCACAGGTTGCCCTCGAGCCCGTGGCGAATCTCGGCCTCGCTGGGCGACGCGTTCGTCCGCAGCAGCTCGTGCGCCGCCAGGATCATCCCGGGCGTGCAGAAGCCGCACTGCAGGCCGTGCTTGTTCCAGAAGCTCTCCTGGAGCGGGTGCAGCCGCTCGCCGTCGGCCAGGCCTTCGATGGTCGTGACCTCGGCGCCGTCGGCCTGCACCGCCAGCGTGGTGCAGGACTTGGCCGCCTCGCCGTCGATGAGCACCGTGCAGGCGCCGCACTGGCTCGTGTCGCAGCCGACCTTCGTGCCGGTCTGCTCGGCAAGGGTCCGGATGAAGTGGACCAGCAGCAGTCGGGGCTCGACCTCGTGCTCGTGCCGGCGGCCGTTGACCGTGATGCTGACGGGGACTTTCACGCGTCACCTCCCAGGAGAGGCGGAATTATATCGCTCGGCGGGGAACGCGCGCCACTCCGGAATGGGCGCCGTCACGAGCCGCCGCCGTAGCGCTCGGCCAGGTCCTGCTTCGCGTCGGCGTCGAGCAGGTCGTTGAACCGGTCGAACTCGAACAGCCCGTCCTGCTGCCCGGCGCTGCCCCCTTCGGCCCGCAGCCGGCCGTAGGCCGTCTCCAGCGCGCGGGCGGCGGCGAGCAGGCCTGTCAGGGGATACAGGATCAACTGGAAGCCGAGCGCCGCCAGCTCGTCGCGCGACCGCAGCGGCGTCCGGCCCCGCTCGACCATGTTGGCCACCGTCGGCCGCGGGGCCCGCCGGCCGACGGCCGCCAGCTCGGCCGGCGACCGCGGCGCCTCCACGAACGTGGCGTCCGCGCCGGCTCCCCGCGCGGCCTCCGCGCGGGCCAGCGCCTCGTCGAGGCCGCCGTCCGCGATGGCGTCCGTGCGGGCCACGATGAAGAAGTCGCGGCCGCCCCTGGCGTCGACGGCGGCGCGTATCCTGGCGAGGTACTCGGCGCGCGCGACCACCCGTTTCCCGCGCATGTGCCCGCACCGTTTCGGCCACTGCTGGTCCTCGAGAAAGCAGCCGGCGGCGCCGGCCGCGATCAGCTCGTCGACCGTCCGCACGACGTTCAGGGGATTGCCGTAGCCGGTGTCGGCGTCCACGATGATGGGGATGTCGACGCTGCGGCAGATGCAGCGGGCGCGCTCGACGACTTCCGTCTGCGTCAGCAGCCCCAGGTCCGGCTCGCCGATGTGCGTCGCGGACACCGCGTAGCCCGAGACGAACGCGAGCTCAAACCCGGCGCGTGCCGCGACCTTCGCCGACAGCGCGTCGTAGACGCCGGGAAAGACGGCCGTCCCGGCCCGCTTGAGCACGGCGTGAACGCGTGTGGGCATGGCCTGGCCCGCCAATCGTCGCCTGCGGCTCCGGTTGGCGCCCAACCAAGCCTACAGGAGTCCGCGCCGTTCTACGGCGCAGACTCCTGCTCCGCTTCCGTCAGGGCCGCCGCGAACGACGCCAGATCGCCGGCGACCGCGGGATGCGGCGTCAGGCCGAGCAGGTGGGCGACGAGCGGATAGACGTCGACCGCCTCGACCGGCGGGAGCGTGACGCCCGCCGCGATGCCCGGGCCGGCCGCCAGGAAGATGCCGTGCATCTCCGGCAGGTGCGGGTCCCAGCCGTGCATGCCGGGACGCAGCAGCAGGCGCACCCGCTCGACGACGCGCCGGAAGCCCACCAGCCCGAGCCCTTCCGGAATGACCAGGATGTCGCCTATGCGCGGGCTGCCGCGGACGTGCAGCCGCGCCGGGATCTCCTCGCGCAGGTAGGCGCGGGCCTGCGTCAGTCCCGCGTTCAGCTCGGCGCGCAGCGCCCGGCTCCGCGCCGGCTCGCCGACGTGCACGCTCATCGCCGGGCCGGCGGCGACGAGCCGCACGCCGCCGAGGTCGGCAACGTCCGGCAGCACCGTCAGCCGCTCCGGGTCGGGCGCGGCCATCCCGTGGTCGGAGACGACGACCAGCGCGACGCGGGCGGCGTGCGGCAGCGCGTCGACGCCGTCCAGCAGGCGGCCCAGCAGCCGGTCGGCCGCCTCGACGCTGCGGCGCATGCCCGGCGCGTCGGGGCCGAGGTCGTGGCCCGCGCTGTCGACCAGCGAGAAGTAGAGCGTGACCAGGTGCGGGCGCTCGCCTTCCGGCAGCGCGAGCCACGCGAGCACCTGCGCCGTCCGCTCGGCGTTCGGCACGCCGCCGTCGTAGGCGCGCCAGTGGCTCGGGCGCACGCCGCCGATGTCCGCCTCGGTCCCGGGGAAGAAGAACGCCGCCGTCACCATGCCCTGCCGCTCGGCGGTGACCCAGATGGGCTCGCCGCCCCACCACGAGCCGTCCCCGGGATCGTCGTCGTCGCGGAAGTCGAACTCGTCGTCGCGCAGCGGATCGTAGAAGCGGTTGGCGACGATGCCGTGCGCCTCCGGGTAGAGGCCGGTCGCGATGGAGTAGTGGCCCGGAAAGGTCACGGAGGGGAAGACCGTGACGAGCCCGTCCGCGCGTGCGCCGCGGGCCGCCAGACGCGCGAAGTGGCGCGTGTCGAAGCGGCGGAGGTAGTCGGGCCGGAAGCCGTCGAACGACACGAGCACGACGTACGGGCGGTCGCGGACGGCAGGGTCGTTGACCCCGCCCGAGCCCCCGGCCGCGCGGACGGTCCCGGCCGGCGCGGGCGGCGCCGACTCCTGCGCCGCGCCGCAGGCCGCGAGCAGCGCCGTCAGGATTCCGGCGGCCAGGAGCCGGCGCCGTTGAACGGCGCCGGCTCCTGCGGGTTTGGTCGGGCGCCGAGCGGAGCCGTCAGGCGACGATTGGCGGGCTGGCGCGGCGGCGCGCGGCGTCATTCCTCGTCCGGGTTGGCCGGGGCGCTCCGGCCCCGCAGATCGAGGGCGAGGATGTGCTGCCGGTCGCGGAGGTACAGGACGTTGCCGACCAGCGTAGGCGGGGTCCACGCGTTCGCCGTCAGCACGGCGGCGCGCGCGTGCACGTCGAGCCCCTCGCCGCTGACCGACGCCACGGCGATCTCGCCGTCCTCGTCGACGATGACGAGCCTGCCGCCCGCCTGCAGCAGCTGGGCGCGGGCGAAGCTCCGCTCCCGCCACACCTCCCGGCCGGTCGCGGCGTCGAGCGCGGCCACGAACGCCGGTCCGAAGTCGCCCGTGCTCCCGATGACCAGCCCGCCGATGCGCAGCGCGTTGCCGAAGTGCAGCCGCATGCGGCTGTTGAACCAGACCTCGTCGGGGGTCGTCCGGCCGTCGACCCGCGCCAGGCGGAGCAGCCGGCTGCCGCCGCCGTAGCCGGACGACAGGAACAGGGCGTTGTCGTCGCCCCAGACCGGCATGCTGATGTTGAGGCCGAGCTCGTTGGGGTGCGGATGACTCCACAGGCGGCGTCCGCTGCGCGCATCGAGCCCCACCAGCTCCTGCTGGCCGAGCACCGCGAGCTGGTCCTGGCCGTCGACGTCGATCAGCACGGGGGAGCCGGGCGCCAGGTCGAAGCCCGGGCTGCGCCAGACCGTCGCCCCGGTCTCCCGCTCGAGCGCCACCACGCCGGCTCCGCTGCCGCCCAGCGGCACGATGACGGTCCGGCCGTACGCGATCGGGCTCGACGCGAACGCGTTGTACACGCCCACGTCGAACGCCGCGGCGAGGTCGTGCGCCCAGCGCAGCTCGCCCGTCCGCTTGTCGAGGGCGTGGAGGCGGCCGTCGACGCCGACCGCGAAGACGGTGTCGCCGGCGATCAGCGGGGTGGAGTAGGGCCCCGGACCGGCGGAGTTCAGCCAGACATCGAAGTACCCGTTGTGGGCCAGCGGCGCGTGGTAGGCGTGCCGCCAGCGGGTGGCCCCGGTGGCCGCGTCCAGCGCGACGACCACCTCGTCGTCGTCCTCGCGGTACATCGTGACCAGGAGGTCGCCGTCGGCGACGATCGACGAGTATCCCTCGCCGAGCGGCCGGCTCCAGAGACGGGCCGGCCCGCTCTCGCCCCACGCGGTCGCGGGCGCGGCGGAGTCGACCCGGAAGTTGTGGTGCGGCCCCCCCAGCTGGCGCCAGCCGTCCGCCTCCTGTCCGGCCCCGGCCGTGCCTCCGGGCCAGGCGCCGAGCAGCAGCGCGACGGCGAGCGGCAGCACGCGCCGCGGCGTCGTCCGCGACTCGTTCGGCATCGATTTCATGGGGAGCGGCGCGTCAGGAGCGGCCGGATGGGGTGAGTGAGGGGACTCGAACCCCCAACCTCCGGAGCCACAGTCCGGCGCTCCACCATTGAGCTACACTCACCGTCGAATAGACAAACCACAAGTCTAGCACGCGGTCAGCGGCCCGGCGGGGCGGCGGGGTCCGCGCCGCCCCGCGGACCCCGGAGGGCTGGTTGGCGCAAGCGGAGCCGCAGGGCGACGGTCGGCGGGCTAAAATAGAAACTGGAATGCCGACCGAGACAGGGTCTCCAGCGCGCGCGCCGCAGCAGGCCGTCGGGATCGGCACGGATGCCGTGCAGGCGGCCCGTGTCATGGTCGACACGTTTCGCCTCCCGTCGCTGCGCAAGCCCGAGGACATCCTGGAGGGCATCCTCGACGGGCTCGCGACGCT
This sequence comes from Vicinamibacterales bacterium, assembly GCA_965214845.1. Lineage (GTDB taxonomy): Bacteria > Acidobacteriota > Vicinamibacteria > Vicinamibacterales > UBA8438 > JAAXGX01. The sequence goes on along the minus strand of CBDCCO010000007.1, from coordinate 6,279,995 downwards.
CGTCAATCCGGACGCGGCGGGCGTCTACATCATCGACGCCCGCGGCCGGAAGCTGCGCTACACCCTGGTGCGCGGCTGCGACTTCCCGGTCGCACAGATGGAAGCGCCGTTCGACGGCCAGGGCGTCATCGGGAAGGTGCTCGCCAGCGGCCAGCCGATCCAGATTACCGCCGACACGGCGCCGGAGGCGCTGGAGGGCCGCCCGTGCGCCCGCTCGCGGCTGCTGGTGCCCATCCTGAGCGCGACCAACCGGGTGCTGGGCGTGCTGGACGTCTGGTCGGACGATCCCGACGGCTACGGCCCCGAGGCGGCGGAGCTGCTCGCCACCTACGGGCTCGCGGTCGCCGGCACGATCGAGAGCGCCCGGCTGCAGATGGCCATGGTGGCCAAGCGCCGCCTCGACGGCGAGCTGGCCCTGGCGCGGCAGGTCATGGTGGGCCTGCTGCCGCGCACCACGCCCGACCTGGCGGGCTTCGACATCGCCGGTGCGCACGAGACCGCGCTGGTGGTCGGCGGCGACTACTACGAGTTCATCCCGATCGGCGACGACCGCTGGGGCGTGGTCATCGCCGACGTGGTGGGGAAGGGCATCGCGGCGGCGCTGCTGGCGGCCGCCATTCGCGCGTCGATCGCCTCCCTGGTCGGCTACGAGCTGGCGGTGCGCGCCATCATGCGGCGGGCCAACCGCTTCTTTCACAACTCGGTCGAGGACGGCAAGTACGTGACGCTCTTCTTCGCGTTCGCGGATGTCCTCGACCGCCGGCTGCTGTACTCGAACGCGGGCCACCTGCCGCCGATCCTGCTGCGCGCCGGCGGCGGCATGGAGCTGCTCGACGAGGGCGGCGTGCCGCTCGGGCTCTTCGACGCGCCGCGCTACGTGGAGGGGCACGTGACCCTGGCCGACGGGGACCTGCTCGCGCTCTACACGGACGGCATCGTCGAGACGGCCGATGCCGACGACGCGCCGTACGGCATGGATCGCTTCGTGGCCGTGCTGCAGCAGTCGCGCGAGTCGAGCGCCAAGGAAATCTGCGACGCGGTCATGCGGGACGTGCGGCGCCACGGATCGGTGGCGCGCCAGGACGACCGGACGCTCGTTGTCATCAAGGCGACCTGATCATGCTTCGATCGAACGCTCGCGGGGCGCTCGCAACGGCGCTGCTCGTGGCCGGGCTGCTGCTCGCGGCGCCGTCCCGGCCGGTGGCGCACGACATTCCCGGCGACGTCACGGTGCAGACCATCGTCGCGCCGCAGGGCGACCGGCTGCGCATCCTCGTCCGCGTGCCGCTGGGCGCCATGCGGGACTTCATCTTCCCCCAGCGCGGGCCGGGCTACCTCGACATCCCCGCCGCCGGCAGCATGCTGCGCGACGCGCTGCTGGTCTGGGTCGGCGACGAGCTGGAGGTGTACGAGGACGACCGGCGGCTCACGGACCAGCAGCTGCGCGCCGTGCGCGTCTCGCTGCCGTCCGACCGGTCGTTCGCCAGCTACGAGGAGGCGCTGGCGCACGTGACCGGCCCCCCGCTGCCGCCCGAGACCGAGATCTTCTGGCAGCAGGCGATGCTCGACGCGCTGTTCGAGTACCCGATCCGCTCGGACGAGGCGCAGTTCTCCCTCGATCCGACGCTCGGGCGGCTCGGCATTCGCACCATCACGGTGCTGCGGTTCGTCCTGCCGGACGGCACGGTGCGCGCCTTCGAGTACTCCGGCAACCCCGGCCTGGTCCGGCTCGACCCGCGCTGGCATCAGGCGGTCCTGCGCTTCGTCGCCCTCGGCTTCGAGCACATCCTGGACGGCATCGACCACCTGCTGTTCCTGGCCTGCCTGGTGATCCCCTTCCGGCGCCTGCTGCCGCTGGCGGCCATCGTCACGGCGTTCACCGTGGCCCACTCGGTGACGCTCATCGCCTCGGCGTTCGAGCTGGCGCCCGATGCGCTCTGGTTCCCGCCGTTCGTCGAGACGATGATCGCCATGTCGATCGTCTACATGGCGTTCGAGAACATCGTGGGCGTCCAGTTGCAGCGCCGCTGGCTCATCACGTTCGGCTTCGGCCTCATCCACGGCTTCGGCTTCTCGTTCGCGCTGCGCGAGACGCTGCAGTTCGCCGGGTCGCACCTGCTCACGTCGCTGCTCGCGTTCAATGTCGGCGTCGAGCTCGGGCAGCTGCTGGTGCTCGTGCTGCTCGTGCCGGCGCTGAGCCTGCTGTTCCGCTTCGTCGTCGCGGAGAGGGTGGGCACGATCCTGCTGTCGGCCCTCGTCGCGCACACCAGTTGGCACTGGATGACGGAGCGCGCCGGGCAGCTCCGCCAGTTCCCCTTCGAGCTCGCGTTGCCCGTGTTCGACCTGGCGCTGCTCGCGAGCGCCATGCGCTGGGCGATGCTGCTGCTGATCGTCGCCGGGCTGCTGTGGCTGATGTTCGCCGTGTTCCCGCAGCCCGGCGGAGGCGCCGGCGCCGAGGCTCCGGCGGACAAGGCCGGCGGAGCCTGATTCAGATGGGGCTGCGCCCCAAGCCCCCGGCGTCCGCTTGCGGGGACCCCATTGCCCCGCGCCGGGCTTTCATCAGACGGGGCTGCGCCCCGAACCCCCGGTGTCCGCTTGCGGGGACCCCTTCGCCCCGCGCCGCTCCCGCCGAGGCGCGCCGTGCGCGCCTTGCGCCGGCGGCGCCGGCGCTTCCATCGGATGGGGCTTTGCCTCGAACCTCCGGCGTCCGCTTGCGGGGGGGCTTCGCCCCATAGGCGCTAACTTGTTCACGTCACCTGCTCCGGCGGCTGCTCGGTCCAACCGAAGTACGCGGAGAGCTGCGACTGCCGGCGCCGTGGCGGCTCGGCCAGCGCGCCGGAGATCGATCGCCAGTCGTTGAGCATGCAAGCCAGCGAGAGCGGCGGTTCGATGGCGCGCGTGACCTGGTTGAACACGAACTTGAAGTCACGCCACGCGCTGCGGGGGCGCCGGGGCCGGTACGTCGTAGCCCCAGGGGGAAATCGTGCGGGCGTGGTGGAGCCGCTTCTCCACCAGCAGTGCCACGAACAGTTTCCCGTAGAGCCACGCCTTGGCGCTGTCGTCGTCGTACTTCGGCAGGTGCCCCAACTGCGCCAGCGACTTGAAGCGCTTGAACACCAATTCGACCTGCCAGCGCAGGCGATACCACTCGAGCACGTCGGCGGCCGAGAAGGGCGGCTCGGGGAAGGTCGTGAAAACGATCACGTACTCGGCAAAGCGCAGAGTGGCCGGTTGTACCTGGGTCCGCTTGCGGGCGGCGTCCCGGCGGATTTTCTGCTGCGCCAAGCGGATCGCCTCCGCCGACTTGCGGAGCACGCAGACCCGGCCCGCAATCTCGCCCGGCGGGCCGCCGTCGTCACCCGCGGCCGCGACCGTCGTCGCCCAAGCGCGCGCTGCCCCCGGACGCGTGACCGACGAGACCGCGGCCAGCAGGTCGAACGGCCGCCCGGCTGCCGTGTGCAGCGGCAACGACCCCGTATTGACGCGCACAATCAGCCGCCCGCCCGCCTCGACCACGTGGCGGATCCCCCGCGCGGTCGAATACCCGCGGTCGGCCAGCACATGGTCGCCGGCGCGGATCGGGAACTGCGCCAACGATTCTCCCGTGCCCGGCCCCTCGACCCCCGTCAACTTGAAGAAGTCGCACGTCAGCGACGGCAGGCCCACGCTGTAGTGCAGCCGCCACAACGACCCGCTCGGTCCCGGTTCCTTCACCGTCGTCGCATCCACCGCCCGGACCTGGAACGCGCCGCCGGGGATGACCGCCAGACCCTGCTCCTCGAACAGGCGCACACACAGCGCGTGCAGCCAACCCTTGGATTTCTTCAACCGCTTCAACAGCGCCACGTCGGACAGATCCGCCAGACGCGCTTGGCGGGCGCGAACCACCGTTTCCCGCAACGAGTGTCCGCAGCCGAGGTGCAGCAGGAGGGTCCGCAACAGGTTGTCGACCGTCTTGTCCTTCCGCAGCCCCTTCAACGCCCCCGTGTCCTGCGCCAACTCCCGCCAGTCACCGGGCAGGAACGACCGCAGCACATCCCAGTCCTCGTCCACCGGGCCGGCCTCCATGTCATGCATGCGCATGTCAGGATACGCCGGCCTCGCTCGGAACACAAGTTAGCGCCTATGGGACCAGTCCCCGCCGGCCGCGGGATACTTCCCACGCCCGCCGACTTCCCGGCGCCTCCGGATTCACCTTGATACGACGCATCGACCGACTCCCCGGGACCCTCCCTCGACCTCCGTATCCACGCCTGCCGATGCACTGAACACGCAAGATACACGCCATTTCAGCGCGCCGTGTCGGGGCCATGTCGCTTGAACCACAAGGAGCGCGTCGACGCTCCGGGCGTACCGCCGACGGCGGGGAGGCCTCCGGAACCGAAGGCCGGGGTTCGATGCACGGCGCGCTCTACCGCGGATCCGGAGCGCGCCCGTCGTACACGGCTTCCAGCCTCCGGACGAGGTCTTCCGGTCCGAACCCCCGCGGGCGCTCCACGCGATGCCCCGGCCCGTTGCCGAGGGCCCCGGCGAGCCCGTCGACGTCGCCCCAGGGAACCAGCAGCGCGCCGCCGGGATGCCATTCGCGCACCCCGCCGCTGTCCCAGGCGGCCACCGGCGTGCCGAGGGTGAGGGCCTCCAGCCCGACGATGCCGAACGGCTCCTGCCAGCGTGAGGGCATCACGAGCACGGCGGCGCGCCGGTAGGCGGCGGAGAGACGGCGGCGGTCGAGCCAGCCCAGCACCTCGACGCCCCCGGTCTCTGTCTCGCGGCGCAACGGGCCGGTGCCGGCCACCACCAGGGGCAGCCGGGACCCCGAGCGCCGCCAGGCGTCGAGCGCCTCGCGGATGCCCTTGGCCTCGACCACGCGGCCCGCGAACAGGATGCAGGGCGGACCGTCGGCCCGCGCGTCAGGGTCGAGGCCGTAGGCAACGGGCGGGACGACCGAGACGCGCTCCGCCGCGACCCCGACCTGGATCAGCTCGCGCCGCATGTACGACGACAGCACGGTGAGCCGCAGGCGCCGCACCGCCTCCAGCCGCTGCGCGGTGAGCTCGAGGATGCTCCGGAAGTAGCCGGCGTCGTCGAAGCAGCCGGCGCACGTCTCGCGGCCCATCGCGTCGCCGCAGACGCGGCCGTCCGCGGTCCACTTGCCCCGTCCGGGACAGAAGAAGCGGTGGTCCTGCACCGTCACCACCGCGTCCACGCCGGCCGCCCAGGCCAGCACCGCGGGATTGACCACGTTGTGCACGTGGACCCGCTCCGGCCGCAGCCGCGCCCGCAGCGGGTCGAGATCGGCGTCGGCGCGCGTCCTGGCGTCGAGCCGCGGGACGACGGTCACCGGACAGGGCGGGCGCACGACGCCGTCGTCGCGGCCCACGGCCAGGTGCTGCTCGTGACGGGCCGACAGGGCGTCGAGCAGGCCGAGGAGGGCCAGGTCGGCGCCTCCCCGGTCGCTCAGTCGGTCCGCGACGTGGAGGATCCGCACGCCGCGGGAATCACGCCAGGTCGAAGCGATCGAGATTCATCACCTTGTCCCACGCCGCCACGAAGTCGCGCACGAACGCCGGCTGCGCGTCGTCGCAGCCGTAGACTTCCGCGATGGCGCGGAGCTGCGAGTTCGAGCCGAAGACGAGATCGACGGCGGTGCCGGTCCACTTGAGCTCGCCGGTCCCGCGGTCGCGTCCCTCGAACACCTGCCCGGACGCGGCGGACGGCTGCCACGCCGTGTCCATGTCGAGCAGGTTGACGAAGAAGTCGTTGGTCAGCGTCCCGGGCCGCCTCGTGAACACGCCGTGGTCGGACTGCCCGACGTTCGCGTTCAGGACGCGCAGGCCGCCCACGAGCACGGTCATCTCGGGGGCGGTCAGCGTCAGCAGTTGGGCCCGGTCCACCAGCAGCTCCTCCGCGGCGCGGCCGTTGCCGCTGCCGGCGTAGTTGCGGAACCCGTCCGCGGTCGGCTCCAGCACGGCGAACGACTCGACGTCCGTCTGCTCCTGCACCGCGTCGGTGCGTCCCGGCGAGAACGGCACCTCGATGTCGTGGCCGGCGTTCTTCGCGGCCTGCTCGACGGCCGCGCAACCGCCCAGGACGATCACGTCCGCCAGCGAGACCCGCTTCCCGCCGGACTGCGCGCCGTTGAAGCCGTTCCGGATTCCCTCCAGGACGCCCAGCACGGTTCCCAGCTCGGCCGGCTGGTTCACCTCCCAGTCCTTCTGCGGCGCGAGGCGGATGCGCGCCCCGTTGGCCCCGCCGCGCTTGTCGCTGCCGCGGAACGTCGAGGCGGACGCCCAGGCGGTCGAGACCAGTTGGGAGATGGACAGCCCCGATTCGAGGATCCGGCCCTTGAGCGCGGCGGCGTCCTGCGCATCGATCAGCTCGTGCTCGACGGCGGGCAGCGGGTCCTGCCACAGGAGCTGCTCGGCGGGGACCTCGGGGCCGAGGTAGCGCGCGAGCGGCCCCATGTCGCGGTGCGTCAGCTTGAACCACGCCCGGGCGAAGGCGTCCGCGAACTCGTCCGGGTTCTGATGGAAGCGCCTCGAGATCGGCTCGTAGATCGGGTCCATCCGCAGCGCGAGGTCCGTGGTCAGCATGACCGGCGTGTGCCGCTGCGACGGATCGTGGGCGTCCGGCACGGCGCCGGCGCCGGCGCCGTTTGCCGGGACCCATTGCTGCGCCCCCGCGGGGCTCCTGGACAGCTCCCACTCGTGGCCGAACAGGGTCTCGAAGAAGCTGTTGTCCCAGGTCACCGGGGTGGGCGTCCAGGCGCCCTCCAGCCCGCTCGTGATCGCGTCGCCGGCCTTGCCGCTGCCGAACGTGCTCGTCCAGCCGAGGCCCTGCTCGGCGATGGCCGCGCCCTCGGGCTCGGGGCCGACGTGCGAGTCGGGGGCGGCGCCGTGGGTCTTGCCGAACGTGTGCCCGCCGGCGATGAGGGCCACCGTCTCCTCGTCGTTCATCGCCATCCGGCGGAACGTCTCGCGAATGTCGCGCCCGGCCGCCACCGGATTCGGATCGCCGTTGGGCCCCTCGGGATTCACGTAGATCAGGCCCATCTGCACGGCGCCCAAGGGGTTGGCGAGCTCGCGGTCACCGCTGTAGCGCTCGTCGGCCAGCCACTCGGTCTCGGGCCCCCAGTTGATGTCCTCCTCGGGCTCCCAGACGTCCTCGCGCCCGCCGGCGAAACCGAACGTCGCGAGTCCCATCGACTCCAGGGCGCAGTTGCCCGCGAGGATCATCAGGTCGGCCCACGAGAGCTTGCGCCCGTACTTCTGCTTGACCGGCCACAGCAGCCGGCGCGCCTTGTCGAGGTTGGCGTTGTCGGGCCAACTGTTGAGCGGCGCAAAGCGCTGCGTGCCGGAGGCGCCGCCGCCGCGGCCGTCGTGGATGCGGTACGTGCCGGCGCTGTGCCACGCCATGCGGATGAACAGCGGCCCGTAGTGGCCGTAGTCGGCCGGCCACCAGTCCTGCGACGTCGTCATCACCGCCTCGATGTCCCGCTTCACGGCGGCCAGGTCCAGCATCCTGAACTCCGCGGCGTAGTCGAACGCCCCGCCCATGGGATCGGCCGCCGGGGAGTTCTGGTGGAGCACCTTCAGGTTCAACTGGTTCGGCCACCACCGCAGGTTCTCCGCGGCGCCCGCCGCCGTGTGACCCAGTACCGGGCACTTGCCGCCGCTCGCGGTCTTGTCGTCAGCCGTGTCGTGCATGTCCTTCAACCCTTTCTGTGCTTGCCCGTGCGATTCGTGTTGGCGCGCTGCCGGCCGCAGCCGGGGCAGTAGCCCCAGTAGATGACCTCGGCCTCCTCGATCTCGAAGCCGTGATCCGCGGCGGCGGTGAGGCAGGGCGCGTCACCGACAGCGCAGTCGATGTCGACCATGACGCCGCAGGTGCGGCAGACGAGGTGATGGTGATTGTCGCCGACCCGATCCTCGTAGCGCGCGGGCGACCTCGCGGGCTGGATCCTGCGGGCCAGGCCTCGTTCCACGAGGGTTCCCAGCGTGTCGTACACCGCCTGCCGGGAAATCGATCCGATGCTCCCCCGCACGTCGTCGGCGAGCTCGTCGGCGGTGGCATGCGGGTGGGTCGCCACTGCCCGCAGCACGGCCAGCCGCTGGGCCGTGACCTGCAACCCGTGCCGCCTCAGCAGCCGCTCGGCGTCCTCGTTCACCGAATCAAGTCAATCACCTTGTTCTGGACCGAGTCAAGTTTCAGGCTCAATCGACTATTCCCCGCGCCCAGGACGCTGAGGGCCGCCGCCGCGGCCAGCTTGTGGTCCTTGCGCCACGGCGTTCCGGCCTCTCGGCCGAAGCGGGCGATCAGCGCCGCGACCTCCGCGACGCCGACACCCAGGGCCGCGGCCGCCAGCAGCGTCGGGTCGGCCTTGCGCGGGTACCGCCGGACGTCCATGCCGAGCTCCGCCGCGGCTGCGGCCAGCGACTCGCGGTACAGCATGCCGTCGGCGGCGACGGTCAGGGCACGTGAGCTCAGGACCTCCTCCAGCGCGTCGGGCAGGCCGTCATACGGGCTCGCAGGCAGGATCAGCACCCGCGCGCCGCAGGTCGCCAGCATGGTCGACATCGCCGCGCGCGCGCAGCGCGCCACCGATCGGCGCACCTGGTTCACGAGCTCGGTCGCCGCCCCGCTGGCCAGCTCCAGGGCCTCGTGGTGGTAGGGCGCGCTGGGGAGTCCCTCGTCGATCAGCACGACGCGGCGCCGATCGAGGAACACGGGAGCGGCGTCCCGCAGCGCGAGGGTGACCAGCTCGGCCCGCGCGTAGTGGTCGACGGCTCCGATGACGGCATCGGCCAAGCCGGGATCGCCGGAGTGGCGCCACTCGCGTCGCGTCCGCATCAACGCCGGGTACGCAACGCAGCCGCGAAGAACTCGCGGGCCGGCTCGCGCAGCGGATGCGGCCGGCCGACCGGGTACATGACGACGTTGGTGTCGACGAAGGTCATCCCACCGCCGCGCCGCGGCCGCGCGACGCCCCGATCACCGCGACGTGCTGCTGCCAACCGGGTTCCGGATCCGGGCCCTCTCGTGCGTCGCACGACGCGAAGAAGCGCTCGACGTCCGAACGCGACGCGAACCGTTCGGTCGACGACCGGCGATCGAGACGCTCGCTGGCCGCGGCTCGCAGCCACGCGCTCAACGACATCCCTTCGGTCCGCGCCTGATGCGCGAACCTGGCGTGATCCTCGTCCGGAATCAGCAGCTGCACTCTGGCCATCGCACCAGCACCCGCTGGGCATCTGTCATGTGCATACACATGAAACATACACATGAATGCCGATGGGATCAATCCGGCGGCCGACGTGAGGACCGGGCCGCCCGTGAGGTCAGGGGCCGATGCGTGCTACGCTATTGGATCGGACGGTGGGCCGCTAGCTCAACTGGTAGAGCAGCAGACTCTTAATCTGCGGGTTCGGGGTTCGAGTCCCTGGCGGCTCACCAATACAAATCCAACACACCAAACGACTTACGGCGAATAGGCGAGGCTCTGGAAGAATCGCCGGACCCGCCGAGCGCCGAGGCGGCGATGCGTCAAGGTACGGTTCGGTCGATTCTCGAGCACAAAGGAGTTGCCGGTGCGCGCCAACAGTGTCCGTGACGGAGCCCGCCTCGTATGCCGCCTGTCGCTGGCGTTCGTCCTCGTCGTCCTGCTGGCGGCCCCCGCGGCGCAAGCCCAGGTGCCCGCCGGAAAGCCGGATGACGTCGGCTTGTCCGCGAAGCGGCTCGAGCGCATCGGCGAGATGATCCGGCGCGCCATCGACGCCGACCGGATCTCGGGGGCCGTCACCGTCGTCGCACGGCGCGGTCAGGTGGCCCACTTCGAGGCGCACGGCCTGATGGACATCGAGGCGAACGCCCCGATGCGCAAGGACGCCATCTTCCCCATCGCCTCGATGACGAAGCCGGTGACCGGCGTCGCCGTTCTGATGCTCGTCGAAGAGGGGCAGGTCCGCCTGTCCGACCCGGTGTCCCGCTTCATCCCGGAGTTCCGCGACACGCAGGTGGCGATGCCGCGGACGGACGCCGCCGGCGGGGAGGACGACATCTATACCGTTCCGGCGCACCGCGAGATCACCGTGCAGGACCTCATCACCCACACGTCGGGTCTGGTGAGCGGCGGCGCGGGGAGCGCGGCGGCGGGACGCGTCGCGCCTCGCCGGCCGACCGACACCGTCGCCGACTGGACGGCCGCGCTCGGAGCGGCTCCCCTCGACTTCCAGCCGGGCACCCGCTGGGCGTACAGCGGTCTCGCGGGCATCGACACGCTGGGACGCATCGTCGAGGTCGCCTCGGGGCTGACGTTCGACGAGTTCCTGCGGCAGCGCATCTTCGAGCCGCTGGGGATGCGGGACACCGTCTTCAACGTGCCCGACGACCGCAAGGCGCGCGTCGTGACCCTCTACGGGCGCACCCCCGAAGGGCTCGAGCGCCGCCCCGTACCGGAGTGGGTGGCCACGACGACGCTGCACGGGGGCGGCGGCGGTCTCTGGTCGACGGCCGAGGACTACCTGCAGTTCGCCCAGATGCTCGTCAACCGCGGGGAGCTGAACGGCACGCGGCTGCTCGGCTCGCGGACCGTCGACCTGATGGCCTCGAGCCACGTCGGCGATCTCTACGAGCAGGCGGAACGCACCGGCGGGGGTCCCGGGAAGGGCTTCGGGCTCACCGTCGACGTCGTGCTCGACGGCGTCGCCGCCCGCGGCGACCATCGATCGACCGGCAGCTTCGGCTGGAGCGGCGCCTTCGGCACCACCTACTGGGTCGATCCGCAGGAGGAGCTGACCGCCATCCTGATGGTGCAGACGCCCGGCGGGCCGCTCCGGGCCGACTTCCAGAACGCCGTCATGCAGGCGATCGTGGACTAGGAGTCTGCGCCGTAGAACGGCGCGGACTCCTACAGGGTTGGTTGGGCGCCGAGCGGAGCCGTCAGGCGACGATTGGCGGGCTAGCAGGTCAGCGGGCCTCGAACGACTCGACCTGCAGCCGGCCGGGGCCGTGCGGCGGATCGTGCCAGCGCCCGCTCACCTCCAGCAGCCGGCCGGCCGCCTCGCTCGTGAGGGCCGCGGCCGGCATCTCGACGGCGAGCGGCAGGGCGCAGGCGGGCGACAGGGCGAGCGCCGGCGTGCCGTCCACGTCGGTGAGGCGGCCAACCGCGATGACCGCCACGCCGTGGGGCACGAAGCCGACATTGCGCACCGTGTCCCGCACCGCGGCGAGGTCCAGGCTGCGGCCGGGCTCGACGGCGAGGACGATCTGTCCGTCGGCGGGCCGCACGTCGACGCCGGCGACGTGCGCCAGACGGTTGAGGCGACGCTCGAGCCCCATGGCGCACGACGGGCACGACAGCTCGACCTCGACGGTCACCCGCACCATGCCCGGCTCGTCCCGCGGCTGTAGCGACCGCAGCTCCGCGGGCGCCCCGGCCTGCCCGGCCAATCCGGGCGTCTGGGCCGCGACCCACATCGTACCGATGACCAGCGCGATGAAACGTCGCTCGATCGCGTGCGTGGTGCTCTGCATGTTCGTCAACCTCCTGGGTCGACCGGCGCGGCCATGCGGTAGCCCACCCCGCGCTCGGTCTGGATGTAGGCAGGCCTGGCGGCGGCGTCGCCCAGCTTGCGGCGGAGCTTCTTCACCAGGGTCCGCACCACCGTCGAATCGCCCGCGTCCCCGCCGCCCCGCACCTGGCGCAGCAGCGTGTCGGAGGTCAGCACCCGTCCCGGGTTGATCGAGAGCAGGCGCAGGAGCTCGTACTCGCTGGACGTCAGCCGCACGGACCGGCCGGCCACGGTCACCTTGCGCTGCTCGTAGTGGATGGCCAGGTCCCCGAGCAGGAAGCGTGCCGGCCCGGCCCGCCTGCGCAGGGCCGCCCGCACCCTCGCCGTCAGCTCGGTCGGCGAGAAGGGCTTGACGATGTAGTCGGCGGCGCCGACCTCCAGGGCCCTGGCTATCGTCTCGTCCCGGCCGTAGGCGGAAAGGAAGATGACCGGCAGGTCGGCCAGTTGGGGGCTGCTGCGCATCAGCTCGAGGCCATCGGTCCCGGGCAGCATCAGGTCCAGCAGGACCAGCTCGGGCGCGTGCGTCTCGACGAGGTCGGAGAGCTGGCGCGGATCGCCGGTCACGACCGGCGCGTAGCCGGCCGGGATGAGCGCTTCCCGCACGTAGCGCAGCGCCAGCGGGTCGTCGTCGACGACCAGGATGCACGGCCGCTTGCGCCCGGTCCGCGGCGCGGGGGAGCGGCTCGCGGCCGCGCCGGTCGCGGCGGCGGGGGCGGCCCCTTCGGCCACCGGAATCGTGAACGCGAGCCGCGTCCCGCGGCCCGGCCCGTCGCTCTCGGCCCAGATGCGACCCCCGTGCGCCTCCACCAGTCCCTTGCAGATGGCCAGGCCCAGGCCGTAGCCCGCGGCGCCTCGGCCCCGGTTGCCGCCCGCGACGCCGGCATCCTTCCGGAACAGGTACGGCAACTGCTCCGGCGGCACGCCGCCGCCTTCGTCGGTCACCGAGATCGCGACGTGCACGCCGTCCGGGGCCGCAGCGACGCGGATGGGTGACGCATCGGGAGCATGTCTCGCCGCATTGGAGAACAGATTGTTGAGGACCTGCACGATGCGCCGCCGGTCCGCCATCACCCGGGGCAGGTCCGGCGGCAGGTCGATGCGGATGGCGTGCCGGCCGCCGCCGCTCAGGAACGTGTTGCGCGCCAGGTCGACAAGGCCGGCCACGTCCGCCGGCTCCGGCGCGACCGACAGCGTGCCCGTCTCGATGCGTCCCGCATCCAGCAGGTCGCTGATCAGACCGAGCATATGGTCGGCCTGGTCGTCGATGATCCGGTGGTACTCGCGCATCTCCGCGGGATCCGGCACCGGCGACGTGTGCAGGAGAGCGGCGGCCGAGCCCTTGATGGAGGTCAGCGGGGCCCGCAGCTCGTGGCTCACCATGCCCAGGAACTCGGCCTGCAGGCGCTCCAGCTCGTTCAGGGCCGTCAGGTCCTGGAGGGTGACAATCACGGACTCGACGACACCGTCCGCGGAACGGATCGGCGTGGCGTTGACCAGCGTCCTGACGCTGCGGCCGCCGGGGACCGACAGCACGATCTGCTCGCCGCGCAGCGTCTCGGCGACGCTCAGCTGCTGCGCCAGCGGAAACCGGTCGAGCGCGATCTCCCGCCCGTCGGCAAACCGGCACGTCAGCGTCTTGAGCAGAGCGTCCGGGGACTGGTCGGGCAGCGCCAGGCGGTCGATAATCCGTCCCGTCTCCCGGTTGAGCGATGCCAGCGCTCCGGTCCTGGCGTCGAGCACGACGACGCCCACCGGGGAGGTCTCGACCAGGGTCTCCAGGTCGGCGCGGGCTCGCTGCTCGTTCTGGTGCGTGCGCGCGTTGACGATGGCCGTCGCCGCCTGCGACGCGAACAGGACGAGGACCTCTTCGTCCTCGCGCGTGAACTGCCGCCCGCCTTCCTTCTCGCCGAGGAAGAAGTTGCCGACGTGCTGCCCGCGGTGGCGCATCGGCGTCGCCTGCATCGTCCTGGCCGGTATCACGTCGGTCCCGCATCCGAGCGACCGGAGGTAGGCGGGAAAGTCGCCCAGCCTCACCGGCTGCGGAAGATCCCGCAGGTGCTCGAAGAGCCGCGGCCCGCCCTCCCAGTCCGTGAGCCGCCTCTGCTCGTCCGGCGCAAAGCCCGCGCTGACGAAGTCCAGGACCTGTCCGCCGTCGTCGATGGTCGTGATCACCCCGTAGCGGGCGCCCGTCAGGGCCCGGGCGCTGTCGACGGCCTGCTGCAGGACGGTGCTCAGGTCGAGGCTGCCGTTGATGCGCAGAATGGCCTCGTTCAGCCGCGAGATGCGATCTCGCAGCGCCTCGTTCTCCCGCCGCAGCGCGTCGATGCTGCCCAGGGGCATTCCTTCTTTCTGCAGGTCACAAAAAACACACGACACGACGCCCATGAGTCACGTTCACGACACGCCGATTGTGTAGTATTCGCCATCGTCGCGGTACGTGGCGCGCAGCCCTGTTTCCGACCGGCCCATGAACGAGCTCCCCTCGGTCGCCCTGACACAGCGGTTCCTGGCCTTGTGCCAGCAGCACGGCTCGGAACGCCTCGCGGTGAGGATGGTCGCCGTGGGCCGCAGCACCGGCGTGGCAGGGTTGCCGGAAAGCGACGAGTGGACGGCCTGGGACGCCGTTGAAATGCGCGCGGCGGTGGAGTACCTCGAGCGGCTGCACGTCCGCTAGCCTTGCGGGGGCCCCTGCCGGCGACGTCGATCTGCGGCATCGTCTCCCTCCCGTCGTCGCCCGAGAGACTACGCCGTGTATGCTCCACGGCGACATGACCGGCTCAGTCGACGCCATTCCGCTCGCCAATCTCAGTCTCTCGTTGCTGCCGGCGCTGGTGGTCATCGCCATCCTCCGGCGCTGGTCGGCCGGCGGCGGCGCCGCGCTCTACGGCGTCGGCCGCATGGTCGTGCAGCTCGCGCTCGTCGGCTACGTGCTGACGTTCATCTTCGGCACGGGACATCCGGCCGTGGTGTTCTCGACGCTGACGGTGATGCTCGCGGCCGCAGGCTGGATCTCGCTCAGGCCGCTCGCGCGGCGCCGGCGGGCCGTCTACCCGCGGGCCCTGGCCGCGATCGGCGCGGGCGGGGTGTCGACCCTGGTGCTCGTCACGCAGGGCGTGCTGGCCGCCGACCCGTGGCACGACCCGACGGTGCTGATCCCGCTCGGGGGCATGGTCTTCGCCTCGTCGATGAACGTGGTCAGCCTGTCGGCGGAGCGGCTCGACGCGGAGCTCGCCCGCGGCGCGGCGTACCACGACGCGCGCCCCATCGCGCTGCGCTCGGCGCTCATCCCGCAGGTCAACTCGCTCTTCGCGGTCGGCCTCGTCTCCCTGCCCGGGATGATGACCGGGCAGATCCTGTCGGGCATCCCGCCCTTGATCGCCGTGCGCTACCAGGTCATGGTCATGGCCATGCTGTTCGGCGCCGCGGGGATGTCGGCGGCGTGCTTCCTGGCGCTGCAGCGGCCGCGGGCGCGGGTGGTGGGGTAGAATCGGGTTCCGAGCAACCCCATGCTCATCCTGAAGATGGCGTGGCGGAACATCGGCCGCAACCGCCGCCGGACGGTGGTCACGGTCGGCGCGATGGCGTTCGGCCTCTACGCCATGGTCATCTGGTTCGGCATGCTCGAGGGCATGCTGAGCGACATGGAGGAGACCGTCGTCGAGGTCGAGCTCGGCGACCTGCAGATCCACGCGCCGACCTACCTGGACGACCCGTCGCTCTACACGGACATCGACGACGCCGGCGCGCTGGTCTCCAGGCTGGAGGCGGCCGGCTTCCGGGCGAGCCCGCGGCTCGTCGGCGCGGGGCTCGCCGCGGCCCGCGACTCGGCCGCCGGCGCCTCGCTGCGCGGCGTCGACGTGCGCGCCAACGCCCGCGTGAGCGCCATCGCGACCCGGCTCGCCGAGGGGGCGTGGCTGGACGACGCCGAGCCGGCGGGCGTTGTCGTGGGACGGCGGCTCGCGCGCGCCCTCGACGTGGCCGTGGGCGACGAGCTGGTCGTCCTGAGCCAGACGACCGACGGCGGCATCGCGAACGATCTCTACGCCGTGCGGGGCATCCTCGCCAGCGTGGGCGACAGCGTCGACCGCTCCGCCGTCTTCCTCACCGCCGCGGCGTTCCGCGAGCTGTTCGTCATGCCCGAGGGCGCGCACGAGATCGTGGTGCGCAAGCCGGACGACCTCGAGCTGGCCGCCGCCCTGGAGGCCGTGCAGGGCCTGGCCCCCGGCCTCGACACGCAGTCGTGGCGCGCGCTGGTGCCGACGCTGGCGACCTACCTCGACTCGGCCCGTCAGATGATGGGCGTCGTGTCGGCCATCATCTACATCGTCGTCGCGATTCTCATCCTCAACGCCATGCTGATGGCGGTGTTCGAGCGCATCCGCGAGCTCGGCGTGCTGAAGGCGCTGGGCGTCGAGCCGCGCCAGGTGCTGTCGCTCATCTTTGCCGAGAGCGCGCTGCAGACCGGCCTCGCCCTGGCGGTCGGCCTGGCGCTCTCGGTCCCGACGCTCTGGTACCTGGCCGAGTTCGGCATCGACACCGGGGCGCTCGGCGGGGTGAGCGTCATCGGCACGACGTTCGCCACCGTGTGGCAGGCGGCGGTGTCGCCGTTCACGTTCGTCACGCCCTCGTTGACGCTGGTCCTGCTTGTGACCCTGGCGGCGGCGTACCCGGCCCTGAAGGCCGCCCGGATCAGCCCGGTCGAGGCGCTGCGGCGGCAGTGAGGGGGTTGGACATGAAGGCCGGCAGTCTCGCGACGATGGCGTGGCGCAACCTGTGGCGCAACCGCCGCCGCACCGCCATCACGCTCGCGGCAATCGTCGTCGGCGTCTTCCTCTCCGTCATCATGATGGCGATGCAGGATCGCAACTGGGCCGACATGATCCGCCTCGCGGCCCGGCTCGGCGCGGGCCACGTGACCTTGCAGCACCCGGCGTACTTCTACAGCCCCACCCTCACCCGCCCCGTCGGAAGGACGGACGAGCTGATGCGCCTGGCCGCGGGCGACCCGCGCGTCATCCGCGTCGTGGAGCGCATCACCGGCTTCAACATGCTGGCGACCGCGCGCGAGAACATCGGCGCCGGCTTCATCGCCGTCTCCCCGGAGGACGAGGACGAGGAGACCCTCTCGCTCCTCGAGGCGGTCGTCGAGGGCGAGTTCTTCGAGTCGTCGACGGACGGCGGCATCATCCTGGGCGCGAAGCTCGCCTCGAACCTGGACGTCGAGCTCGGGTCGCGGGTGGTCTACACGCTGACCGACAGGGAAGGCGAGATCGTGAGCAGCCTGGCGCGGGTCTCCGGCATCATCGAGACCGGCTCGCCCGGCGTCGACGGCGGCATCTGCCTGCTGCCCATCGACACGGTGCGGGAGCTGATCGGCTACGGGCCCGACGAGGCGATTCAGGTCGCGGCGTTCGTCGCCGATCAGCGTGTCACCGACCGCGTCGTCGCGGATCTCGGCCGCGCGGCGCCCGCGGGCGTCGCGGTGCTGCCGTGGCACGAGCTGCAGCCGGACCTGGCGGTCTTCATCGCCATGAAGGTGGGCGGCTCGAAGGTCATGATGTTCGTGCTCGCGCTGCTCGTGGCGGCCGGCATCTTCAACACCCTCTTCGTCAGCGTGATGGAGCGCCTGCGCGAGTTCGGCATCATGCTCGCCGTCGGCTTCAGCCCGGGACAGCTCTTCCGACTGGTCATGTTCGAGAGCGCGTGGCTGGCGGTCGTCGGCCTGGCGGGCGCCGCCCTGGTCACCAGCGGACCGTATCTCTACCTCGCCGCGACCGGCATCGACATGTCGGGCCTGATCCCGGCCGACCAGATGGAGATTGCCGGCGTCGGCATGTCGACCGTGATGCGGGTGGGCATCTACGGCGAGAGCGTGCTGCTCATCGGCGTGTCGGCGCTCGCCGCCATCCTGCTCTCCGGCGTCTATCCGGCCTGGCGGGCCGGGCACGCCGATCCCGTGGAGACCATCCGGCTGGTCTGACGGCCAGGAGGCTATTCTTGGCGAGCGGCGCCGACGGTGCGGATCCGGTCGTGGAGCTGGAAGACGTCACCAGAGTCTACCGGCAGGGCGATCAGCGCGTGGAGGCGCTGCGCGGGCTCACGATGGCCGTGCGCGGCGGCGAGTTCACGGCCATCTGCGGCCCGTCGGGCTCCGGCAAGACGACCGCGCTCAACCTCATCGGTGCGCTGGACACGCCGACGTCCGGGACCGTCCGCCTGGAGGGGACGGACCTCGGGACGCTGTCCCGGCAGGCGCTGAGCCGCCTCCGGCGCGACCGCATCGGCTTCGTGTTCCAGGCCTACAACCTCATCCCCATCCTCAGCGCCTACGAGAACGCGGAGATCGTGATGGCGGTGCAGGGGGTGGCCGAGACGGAGCGCCGGGAGCGGGTCATGCGGCTGCTGGCGCGCGTGGGGCTCGCGGGTCTCGAGGACCGGCGCCCCCTCGAGCTCTCGGGCGGCCAGCAGCAGCGCGTGGCCATCGCGCGGGCGATCGCGGCCGGGCCGGCTGTCGTCCTGGCGGACGAGCCGACCGCCAACGTCGACTCCGCCACGGCCGAGGCGCTGCTCGACATGATGGAAGGCCTGAACCGGGAGCGGCGCGTCACCTTCCTGTTCTCGACGCACGACCCGCGCGTGATGGGGCGCGCGCGGCGCCTGATTCGCCTCGTCGACGGCCGCATCGAGAGCGACGACGTGCGCGGCTGACCATCGGCGTCGGGCGCCGGGTGCGGCCGCGAGGAGGCACCAGCCATGACCTGGAGCGACGCGCGCCGGCAACCGGCGGTCCGCTGGCAGTCCGTGCTCGGAGCGGCCGTGCTCGGCGCGGTCGTGCTCGCGCCGGCGGTGCCGGCGACGGCGCAGGAGGACGAGCAGCCGGAGCCCGACGAGGCGCCGCAGTTCGCCGAGGAGGTCACGGTGCGGGTGACCGCCCGCAAGCGCGAGGAGAACCTGCAGTCGGTGCCCTTCTCCATGGTCGCGCCGACGCAGCAGACCCTGCGCAACCGCGGCGCGGAGAGCATCGAGGACGTCTCGGCGAACGTCGCCGGCTTCTCGGTGCAGAACCTCGGCCCCGGCCAGAGCCAGATCGCCATGCGCGGCGTCTCGGCCGGCCAGATCGTCCGCGACCAGCCGGGCGTCAAGGAGCAGGTCGGTGTGTACCTCGACGAGTCGGTCGTCTCGCTGTCGCTCTTCACGCCGGACATCGACCTGTTCGACATGTCGCGCATCGAGGTGCTGCGCGGCCCGCAGGGCACGCTGTTCGGATCGGGCTCGCTGTCGGGCACGGTGCGCTACATCACGAACCAGCCCGAGCTCGGCGTGCTGGAGGGCACGGGCGAGCTCGGCTTCAGCTCGCTGCACGACGGCGGCCTCGGCAACAACGCCAGGTTCGCCCTCAACATCCCGATCGGCGAGGTGGCCGCGGCCCGCGTCACCGCCTACAACACGGTGCTCGGCGGCTTCATGGACGCGGTGCAGCCCGACGGCACGACCGACGCCGACGTCAACAGCGGACGCCGCACCGGCGCGCGGCTCGCGTTTCTCATCCAGCCGCACGAGCGGCTCTCCATCACGCCGCGCGTCCTCTACCAGGAAGTGTCGGCGGACGGCTGGAACCGGATCGACGACTACAACATCCTGGCCAACCCCTACACCACCACGCGGCCGCCGGTCCGGCTGGGCGAGCGCGAGTTGTTCACGCAGTTCGACGAGCCGTTCGGCGACCGGTTCGTGCTGGGCGACCTGAAGGTCGAGTACGACTTCGGCGGCGTGCTGCTGACGTCGATCCTGTCGGTCACCGACCGCGACGTCGAGGTGGTCCGCGACTCCACGGCGCTGGCCGCCAGCGTGGCCGGCGGCACGATCGGCCTCCCGGAGCACGTCTACACGCTCGACGCGCCGCTCATCGACACGACGGCCGCCAGGGCCGTGACCGAGGAGCTGCGGCTGTCGGGCACGAGCGGGCGCGTCGACTGGGTGGGCGGCCTCTTCTACAGCAACGCCGAGCGGCGCTACGGCCAGAACCTGCCGATTACAGGTTTCGAGGCGGCCTCGGGCATCCCGACGATGGGCGAGCACGCCGCGCGCGACGAGCTGTTCTGGTCGGACCTGCGCTACGACTTCGACCAGCTCGCGGTGTTCGGCGAGGTGTCGGTGGCGGTGACCGAACGCTTCCACCTGACCGGCGGACTGCGCTGGTACGACTTCGACGAGCAGCGCATCCAGACGTTCGACGGCATCTACTCCGACCCGGGGACCAACCGCGGCGACATCGCCGCGCGGGGCGTGGCGCCGCGCTTCATCGCCAGCTACGACATGACGGACGGCACGCAGGTGAACGCCCAGGTGTCGAAGGGCTTTCGCCTCGGCGGCATCAACGATCCGCTGAACGCGCCGATCTGCACGCCGCGCGACCTCGAGACGTTCGGCAACCGCGACACCTGGGAGGACGAGGAGCTCTGGAACTACGAGGCGGGGACGAAGTCCACCTTCCTGGGCGGCCGCGGCACGTTGAACGTCTCCGGCTTCTACATGGACATCCGCAACCTGCAGGCGACGGTGACGGCCGGCTCCTGCTCGTCGCGGATCATCTTCAACGTGCCGGAGTCGCGCAGCGCCGGCATGGAGCTCGAGATCGCCGCCCGGCCCACGCCCCTGTTCGACTTCGCCCTGGCCGCCAGCGTGGCCGACGGCAGGCTCCAGTCGACCCTGGAAGCGTACGACGCGGCGGGCAGCCCGACCGGCATCATCGCGGGCATCGAGGAGGGCCAGCGCCTGCCGACGACGCCGCTGTTCCAGGCCACGGCGGCCGCGACGTGGCGCTGGCTGATGGGCAACCGGGTCGGGTACCTGAGCGGCACGTTCCAGCACGTGGGGTCGCGCTATACGCAGATCGGCGACCAGGCGGCCGGCTTCGGCATGGTCGACCTGCTGGCCCTGCCCCACACGATCGGCGGCCCGTTGACGCACGACACGTTCCACTTCAATCCCGAGCTGCCGGCCTACAACATCCTCAACGTTCGCGTCGGCGTGCTCACCGGCGTCTGGGACATCGCCTTCTTCATCCACAACGTCACCGACGAGCGCGCCTTCCTGGCGCTCGACCAGGAGCGCGGGACGCTGGCCCGGGTGGGCTATCTGACCAATCCGCCGCGGCGCTTCGGCATCGCCGCGCGCTTCGATTTCTAGCCGTGCTATAAGGGTGCCATGAGTGAGGCCCTGTCCCGGCGCGAATGGCTGAAGCGAGCGGTCGCCGGCGCCGCTGCGGCGGTTCCGTTGGGGTCGCCCGCGCGGGCGGTCGGGGCCGCCGGGCAGGCGCCCGCCGGCGCGTCGTTCGAGACGCTGACCGCGGCGGAGGGGGAGACGCTGGAGGCGGTCATGGCCCGGCTGATCCCGACGGACGAGCACGGGCCGGGTGCCGCGGAGGCCGGCGCGGCCCGCTACGTCGACCGCGCGCTCGGCGGCGCGCTGGCCGCGTCGCTCCCGGCCTACCGCGCGGGGCTGGCCGCCCTCGATCGCTTCGCGGAGACCGCCGCGGGGGGCCGCTTCGCCCGCCTCCCGGCCGCTGCCCGGGACGGCGTGCTGCGGGCGGTCGAGCAGGGCTCGGCGGCGGGATTCGCCGGCGGCTCGGCGGCGTTCTTCGCGATGGTCCGCGCGCACACCCTCCAGGGCACCTTCTCGGACCCCGCGTACGGCGGGAACGAGGGCTTCGTCGGCTGGGAGCTGATCGGCTACCCGGGCGTGCGCACCGCGGTCACGCCGGCGCTGCAGCGGATGGACGCCGCGCCGCGGGCGCGGCAGGTCTCGGCCTACGACTACCCGGCGTTCGCCGCCGCCCGCGCGCGGAGGACCCGTGGCCGTTGAGCTCCCGAAGACCGACGTCGCCGTCGTCGGCCTCGGCGCGGCCGGCGGCGTGGCCGTCCTGCCGCTCGCGGAGGCGGGGCTGGAGGTGGTCGGCCTGGAGGCGGGCCGCTGGCTGAGCGCCCGCGACCACGCCCCCGACGAGCTGTTCAACAACTACCGCGGCTGGCCCGACTCCGTGCAGAAGGCGAACCGCGAGGTCCCCGTGCACCGGCGGGACGCATCGGCGCCGGAGACGCGGGCGGCGATCCACCCGATGATGAACGCCGTCGGCGGCACGACGCTCCACTACTGGGCCCAGAGCTGGCGGCTGAACCCGTGGGACTTCCGGGTCGCGAGCGCGACCGCCCGTCGCTACGGGCCGTCGCGGCTGCCGGCCGGCACGACGGTGGAGGACTGGCCGTTCGGGCTGGAGGAGCTCGAGCCGTACTACGACCATGTGGAGCACGCCATCGGCGTGTCCGGGCAGGCCGGCAACGTCGGCGGCGTGATCGACGAGCGCGGCAACGTCTTCGAGGGCCCGCGGCGCCGTCCCTACCCGATGCCGCCGCTGCGCGGCACCGGCTTCACGGAGCTCATGACGGGCGCCGCACGGCGACTCGGCTGGCATCCGTTCCCCGGTCCGGCCGCCGTCAACAGCGAACGCTACGACGAGCGCGCAGCCTGCCGGTACCACGGCTTCTGCAACCGCGGCGGCTGCCACGTCGACGCCAAGAACTCGACCGCGGTCACGACGATCCCGCGCGCGCAGGCGACCGGGCGCCTCGACGTGGTGACCGAGGCCCACGTCCGTTCGATCCGCGTCGGCGGCGACGGGCGCGTGACCGGCGTCGAGTACGTCAAGGACGGCGAGACCTACGTCCAGCCCGCCGCCGTCGTCCTCCTGGCCAGCTACACCTACGAGAACGTGCGCCTGCTGCTGCTCTCGAAGTCGGCCGGCTACCCGCGCGGGCTCGCCAACAACGGCGGGCAGGTCGGCCGGCACTACCTGAGCCACGCGCAGCTCGGCGGCGTGACGGCGCTCTTCCCGCACGACCTCAACCGCTGGTACGGGCTGCCCGCGCAGGGCGTGGCGGTCGACGACTGGGCCGACGACAACTTCGACCACGCCGACGTCGACTTCATCGGCGGCGGCAACCTCTGGGTCTACTCCGACCGCCGCCCCATCGAGGCGGCCAGCATGAGCACCTTCGGCCGCGCGCCGTCCTGGGGCTCGGCGTGGAAGGCGTTCGTCATGGAGAACGCCGACCGCACGTGCGGCTCCTACCTCCAGAAGACGACGCTGCCCTACGAGGGCAACTACCTGGACCTGCACCCGACGCTCACCGACCCGCTGGGCGACCCCGTCTGCCGCATCACCGCCGACTACCGCGAGAACGAGCACCGCATCAACGACTTCATCCAGGACCGGATGGAGGCGTGGTTCCGCGAGGCGGGGGCCATCGACGTGATCCGCGGCGGCCTCGGCACGATGGGTCCGACCACCCACGCCTACGGCGGCACCCGCATGGGCGACAACCCGGAGACCAACGTTGTGGACCGCTGGGGCTTCGCCCACGAGGCGCCGAACCTCGGCGTCCTCGGCGCGTCGGTCATGGGGACGAGCGGAGCCCACAACCCGACCCTTACCGCGCAGGCCCTCGCCTGGCGCACGGCCGAGCACCTGGCCGCGAGCTGGCGGTCGATCGCGGGCTGAGATGAATCGGGCCGGGCGCCCGGGGCCGCGGGGTCAGGAACCCGGCAGCGTCTCCCCGCGGAGCCAGCAGGCGAGCGCCTTGGCGGGATCGGCGATCTCCGCGACCGAGCCGTACCAGTACGCCTCCCAGCCGGCGGCCGGCAGGCCGGCGAACAGCATCAGGTTCAGCGGGTAGACGTCGCTGTCGCTGCAGCGGCGGAAGTCGTCCCGGAACAGGAAGGTGGGCTTGCCCCAGGCAATCGCCAGCCCCAGCTCCACCATGACGCCTTCGTCCGGCGGGCAGCCGTTGACCACCGCGAACAACCCGTCGGCGGCGCGCACGTCGCGCACGTCGGCGCGGGCAATCCGATGGGCCCAGTTGCCGCCCGTCCGGTCGCCCGGATCGTTGCGCTCGAACGGCTCCCACACCTCGGCGCCGGCGGCCGCCAGCGCCGCGACGAGCGCCGCGAGCGGCCCCTGCCGCTGCTGGGCGGAGAAGCCGTAGGGATTCGCGAGGTAGAGCGTCTTGCGCATCGTGGGGCCAGTGTATCCAAATCGCGGCGGGCAGCCTGTTGCGGCGGCGCTGCGGGTCGACTAACCTGCACGCGATGACCGCGCTGCTCTGGCGGTTTCGCGTCGCGCTGGGGGCGCTGGCCGCGATCGGCGTGCTGGCCGCGGCCGCGGTGCTCCCGAGCACCGCGCAGCGCGACGGGCCGGAGCCGCGCGTCGACGCCCTCTTCGCGCGCTGGGCCGGACCGCGCACCCCCGGCTGCGCGGTGGGGGTCGTGCGGGGCGGCGAGCTGCTGTTCGCCAAGGGGTACGGCGCCGCCAACCTCGAGTACGACGTCCCGATCACGCCGTCGACCGTCTTTCACGTCGCCTCGGTGTCGAAGCAGTTCACCGCGCTGGCGCTCGCGTTGCTGGTGGCGGACGGCGAGGTCTCGTGGGACGACGACATCCGGCGCTACGTCCCCGAGCTGCCCGACTTCGGCGCGCCGATCACGCTGCGCCACCTCGTCCACCACACGAGCGGCATCCGCGACCAGTGGGCCATGCTGCAGATGGCGGGCTGGCGCTGGGGCGGCGACGTCATTCGCCAGGCCGACGTGCTCGACCTGCTGTCGCGCCAGACCGCGCTCAACTTCGCCCCCGGCACCGACTACGTCTACAGCAACTCGGGCTACACGCTGCTCGCGGTCGTCGTCGAGCGCGTGTCGGGACAGACGCTGCGCGCGTTCACGAGCGCGCGGCTGTTCCGGCCGCTCGGGATGACGCGCACGGTGTTCCGGGACGACCACACCATGCTGGTCCGGGACCGCGCGTACGCCTACGCGCGCGACGGCTTCGGCCGCTACCGGCTGAGCATCCCCGACTTCGCCATCGTCGGCGCCACCAGCCTGTTCACGACCGTCGAGGACCTCGCCCACTGGAACCGCAACTTCACCAGCGGGGAGGTCGGCGGCCGCGACGTGCTGCGGCAGCTTCAGGCGCACGGCGTGCTCGACGACGGCGCGCGCCTCTCGTACGCATTCGGGCTCGCGCACGGGACGCACCGCGGCCGGCGCACGATCGGTCACGGCGGCACGGACGCCGGCTACCGCAGCGAGTTCCTGCGCTTTCCCGACGAGGACCTCGCGGTGGCGGTGCTGTGCAACACCGCCGCGGCCAGCCCGGGACGCCTCGCGCGGGACGTCGCCGACGTCTTCCTGCCGCCGCCGCCGAGCGTGGCCGTCGCGGTGCCGGAGGCGGGCCGGCGGCCGGTGCCGCGGCGGCCCCGCGCGTCCCCCGGGCGCGACGAGGCGGGCGGCTGGACCACCGCTCCGGCCGAACTGGCCGGCTACTACCGGCGTCCCGGAAACGACGTGCCGCTGCGGGTCATCGCCCGCGGCGACGATCTCGTCCTGCTGGCGGGAGGCGTGGAGCAGTCGCTGCGCCCGGTGGGCGGCGGCCGGTTCCGTCTCGGAGGCACGACCGAGGTGACGTTCACCCCCGGCGGCGGCGGCCGGGCGCCGACGCTCCGGGTCGGGGGCCCGCCGCGGCCCGTCTACAGCCGCGCGCCGCCCGTCCGCCCCGCGGCGGAGGCGCTCGCGGCCTACGCCGGGTCGTACTACAGCGACGACCTCGCCGTGGAGTACGCCTTCCGCGTGGAGGCCGGCCGGCTCGTCCTCCGGAACCGCAAGCTGGGCCGCATTCCGCTGGCGCCGACGTTCGCCGACGGCTTCTACGGCCGGGCCTGGTACTTCACGTTCCGGCGCGACGACGCGGGCGCGGTCTCCGGCTTCACGGTGAGCACCTCGCGGGCCTGGAACATCGCCTTCCGGAAACGCGGGTAGCCGCAAACCACAACTGTCAACCAAGCGAGGGTGTCATGAAGATCGCTACGTTCGTCACTGCCGTTGCCGCCGCGGCCGGCCTGCTGCTGGCAGGCAGCGCCCGGGACGCCGGCGCCCAGCCGGCCGGGTCCGGCCAGCGCTTCGACGCCGCCGAGTTCGACTACGGGACGCGCTTCGAGCTGCCGGACGGGCAGGCGCCGGAGATCTGGAACCCGGCCAAGCGCAAGCTCGTCGCCGGCGGCCCCATGATCGGCGGCACGGTGCGGGCGGTCGATCCGCGGACGTACTGCGCCATGGCCGGGGCCGGGTACGACTTCGTCTGGGTGGAGATGCAGCATGAGGCGATCTCCTGGGAGCAGGTGGCGCGCATGTGGCGCACCTGCCCGGGGCCGGCGGCGCCCGGCGCGCGCGTCGCCTACGCCGACGAGCGCGAGATCCAGCACGCCACCGACATGGGCGCCCTGGTCGTCGTGGTGCCGACCGTCGACAGCGTCGAGGAGGCGCAGGCCGCCGTCGACTGGACCTACTTTCCCCCGCTCGGGCGGCGCAGCTTCGGGGGCGGCCAGGGACCGCGCGAGATGTGGACCGGCGTGCCCGGCGGCTACCGCCAGACCTGGAACGACAACGTCGTGCTGATCCTGATGATCGAGACGCTGGAGGGCGTGGAGAACGCCCGCGAGATTGCCCGCATTCCCGGCGTCTCGGCGCTGTTCGCGGCGAGCGGCGACCTGGGCAACTTCTCGGGCTTCGGCGAGGGCGACCCGGAGTACGAGGCGCTGATCACCGAGGTGGCCTCGGCGGCCGTCGACGCCGGCATCCACGCCTGCGCGCCGCTGCGCTGGGCGAACCGGCCGGCGTTCACCTGCTTCCAGGCCGCCACCGAGACGGCCAACATCCTGCGCGGCGCCCAGGCCGAGATCCAGCAGGCGGAGCAGCGCTTCCGCGGCACGGGCGGCGGCGCGCCGGCGGCGCGTTCCGGAACGGCCGCGCTGCTGGCCGAGCTGACCGCGCAGTGCGGCGCCATCACCTACGAAGCCGACTGCCACGCTGCCGTCGAGGGCGCTGCGGCCGGCGTGCGGGACGCGGCAGAGGCGGAGCGGATGCAGGTCGCCCGGCGCATTCGCGAGGTCATGGGCGCGAACCCCGGCCAGGCCGCCCGCATCGGCGAGATCGCCGCCGGCGCGGGGCTGGCGGTCGGAGCCCCCTGACGTCGGCGACTTGTGCTCGAGGCGGCCGCTCAGTGCGAGGCCTCCAGCATCTTCTTCAACCGCGTGCAGACCTCGCGCCGGTGGCCGACGGCGACGACCAGAATCCGCGAGGAGCTTCGCGAGATGGGTCTTGGCCTGTGACAGCGGAACAGTGGTCATGGCGTCTCCGGACCGGATTATAGGCCTCTACTCTGGTCCTTCAATGGAAGTCCCGGCTGCCGGCCGTCGGCGGTCGGCTGGGGATCGCGGGGGCCCAGAGCTCGTCGGCGACGAGGTGGACGACGCCCGACTGCGCCTGCAGCCTGCCGGTCACGCCCAGGAAGGACGCGGTCCGCGCCAGCACGGCGTGGTCGTCGAACACCCGGTTCCAGATGACGACGTTCACGAAGGCGGTCTCGTCCTCGAGCGTCATGAAGGTCACGCCCGACGCGGTGCCGGGCCGCTGGCGGCAGATCACGAGGCCGGCGTAGCGCACCTGGCGGCCGTCGGGCAGCCCGGCCACGGTGCGGGCGTCCGGCAGCTCCTGCGCCGCCAGGGCCGCGCGCAGCGGGGCCAGCGGATGGCCGTGCGTGCTGTGCCCGCTGAAGCGGTAGTCCCAGTCGATGGTCTGGAAGTCGTCGAGCGGCGCGAACTCGGGCCGCGGCTCCGACGGGATGATCGGCAGCGCGGTCGCGGGCGTCTTCCCGAGCCCGTGCGCCGCCCACAGCGCGGCCCGCCGCCGGCCCTCGAACGACGCGAGCGCGCCCGCCTCGGCCAGCCGCCGCAGGATGCGCTCGTCGAGCCGCGTGCGGCGGGTGAAGTCCGCCAGCGAGCCGAACGGCCGCTCCGCGCGGGCCGCCGCGATGCGCGTCCAGTCCCGGTCCTCGGAGAAACCTTTTACATACCGCAACCCCATGCGCACACCAAACCGCCCTTCCTCCGTTTCGACGGGCTCGAGGGTGCAGTCCCAGTCGCTGGCGGTCACGTCGACCGGGCGCACCTCCACGCCGTGCCGCACCGCGTCCTCGACGATCGTCGCCGGCGTGTAGAAGCCCATCGGCTGCGCGTTGAGCAGCGAGCAGGTGAACACGTCCGGGTAGTGGCAGCGGAGCCAGGCCGTGGCATAGGCGATCAGCGCGAAGCTGGCCGCGTGGCTCTCGGGAAAGCCGTACTCCCCGAACCCGCGGATCTGCTCGAACACCCGCTCGGCGAACTCCCGGTCGATACCCTTCGCCATCATGCGGGTGACCAGCCGCTCGTGGTGCCGCTCGATCCGCCCGGTCCGATGCCAGGCCGCCATGTCGCGGCGCAACTGGTCGGCCTCGCCCGGCGTGTAGTCGGCCGCCACCACGGCCAGCTTCATCACCTGCTCCTGGAACAGCGGCACGCCGAGCGTCTTGCGCAGCACCGGCTCGAGGCAGGCGTGCGGGTAGACCACCGGCTCCTCGCCGCTGCGCCGCCGCAGATAGGGATGGACCATCCCGCCGGTGATCGGGCCGGGCCGCACGATGCTCACCTCGATGACCAGGTCGTAGTAGTGGCGCGGCCGCAGCCGCGGCAGCATCGCCATCTGCGCGCGGCTCTCGATCTGGAAGACGCCGACCGTATCCGAGCGGCAGATCCGATCGTAGGTCTGCGGATCGTCGGGCGGAATCCGGTCGAGCGACAGGCGCCGGTCGTAGTGCCGCTCGAGCAGCCGGAAGCCGAGGTCGAGCTGCGTCAGGGCGCCGAGCCCCAGCAGGTCCACCTTGAACAGGCCGAGGTCCTCCAGGTCGTGCTTGTCCCACTGGATGACCGTCCGGCCGGGCATCGCCGCGTTCTCGATGGGCACCAGGTCGTGGACCGGCTCGTGGCCGAGCAGGAAGCCGCCCGGATGGATCGAGAGGTGCCGCGGGACGTCGCGGATCTCCTCGCACAGCCGGAAGAGGTGATCGTGGAGCGGCGAGGCCGGATCGAGCCCGGCGTACGCCAGCCCCGCCGCGTCGAGCGCGCTGCCGTGCGACAGCAGCCTGGCGAGGCGGTCGACCGCCGTCGCGGAGATCCCGAGCGCCTTGCCCACCTCCCGCACGGCGGACCGCCCGCGATAGCGGATGACGTTGGCCACCATCGCGGCGCGGTCGCGGCCGTACTTCCGATAGACGTGCTGGATCACCTCCTCGCGCCGCGCGTGCATGATGTCGAGATCGATGTCGGGCGGCTCGTGCCGCTCGCGCGACAGGAAGCGCTCGAACAGCAGCTCGACCCGCGTCGGATCGACCGCCGTAATCCCGAGGCAGTAGCAGACCACCGAGTTGGCCGCCGAGCCGCGGCCCTGGCAGAGAATCCCCTGCTCCCGGCAGTAGCGGACGATCTCCCACATGGTCAGGAAGTAGCCGCCGTAGTCGAGCTCGTCGATCAGCGCCAGCTCCCTGTCGATCTGCTCGCGGATGGCCGGCGGCGCGCCGCCGGCGAAGCGCGCGCGCGCGCCGCGGAGGGTGAGCTCGCGCAGCCAGGCCGACGACGTCCGGCCGTCGGGCAGCCGCTCGGCCGGATAGCGGTAGCGGATCTCGGACAGGGTGAAGGCGCAGCGCGACGCCACCTCGCGCGTCCGCTCGACGAGCGCCGGCTCGTCGGCGAACAGCCGCGCCAGCGTGTGGGGCGCCTTCAGATCGTGCTCGGCGTTCGGCCTGATCAGGCGGCCGGCGGTGGCCAGCGTGACGCCGTGGCGGATGCAGGTGAGAACGTCCTGGAGGTCGCGCCGCGCCGGCGTGTGGTACAGCACCTCGGTGGCGGCGACCAGGGGCAGCCCGGCCCGCTCGGCGCGCCGCCGCAGGCGCGCCTCCTGGCGGACCTCTCCGGCATGCCGGTGCCGGGCCGCCAGCGCATACAGACGGTCCCCGAACGCCTCGCGCAGCGGTCCGGCGACCGGGCCCGGCTCGGCATCGCGGACGAGCAGGCTGCGGCCGCCGCCCCAGAGCGCGATGAGCCCCGCGGCCCGCTCGCAGATCTCCGGCCAGGTGACGCGCGACTCCCCTTTCGGCCGCCGCAGCCGGCCGGCGGTGAGCAGCCGGCAGAGGTTGGCGTAGCCGGTGCGGTTCGCCGCGAGCAGCATGCAGGTGGAGGCCGGCGCCGCGTCGGCGGCGGCGACGGTGGCCTCGGCGCCGGCATCGGTGTCGGCTACGGTCACCTCGGCGCCGACGATCAGCGACACGCCGAGCTCGCGGGCCTTCACGTGCGCGCGCACCACGCCGTGGACGCCGTCGCGGTCGGTCAGGGCCAGCGCCTGCAGCCCGAGCGCATGCGCCTGCTCGACCAGCTCCTCGGGATGGCTGGCCCCTTCGAGAAACGAGAAGTTGCTCTTGCACCAGAGCGCGGCGTACGACATGGGCCGCGCTGCTACTGCACCTGTCCCTGCCAGCGCCAGCGCCGGTGCGGCCGGTCGTAGTAGATCCAGAGCACGTCGCCGTCACGCATCCGGGCGAAGTAGTACTCGCGGTGCACCGCCGACCGCCACCACCCGCCGGACACCAGGTAGGGCCCGGCGAGATCCCTGACGTGCCCGGAGACGCCGCCGCGCACCAGCCAGCCGTCCGGCTCGTGGCGCGGCCGCGGCGGCAGCGGCAACGGCCGGGCATGGATGCGCCGCACCAGCGGCCGGCAGGCAATCTCGCGCGGCGCGGAACGCGCCAGCGCGGCGAGCGGCTCCCAGGCGAACTGCGCTTCCGGCAGATGCCCTTCGGTGAGACGCGCCCGCAGCACCGCGTCGTCGCCGAACTCGGCGCGCAGGCGGGCCAGCGCGCGGTTGGCCGCCGCCAGGTCGCGGCGCGGCCGCTCGACGAACAACCCCTGCTGTGCGGCCGCGGTCCTGACGGCGCGGCCGGTGACGCGCAGCTCGGTGACCCCCGCGCTCAGCGCCAGTGTCTCGAGACGCAGCCGCACCAGATTCAGCAATTGGCCGACATCCGACGTGGGCGCGGCGGGGCGGACCTGCTCGGCGTGCGAAGCGCCGCTGTCGAGCCGCAGGTGCAGGGTCAGCCCGGCCAACTGCTCGCGACGCTCGGCAACGGCGCTCAGCAAGCGGTCCAGCAGGCGCTTGACGCAGAAGAGGAGGCGCTGCACGTCGGTCTCGGCCGCGTCGAAGTAGTGCTGCGCGGCAAGCGGATCCGTGACCCGCAGCGGCTGCAGCGGCACCTGCAGATCGCCGGCGGCCAGCCGGTGCAGGCGCTGCGCCTCGGGACCGAAGCGGCGGCGCAGCCCGGCGGGCGGCAACTGCAGGAAGGCGCGCACCGTGCGGACGCCGAGCTTCGCCAGGCTGTCGCGGAGCGCCGGGTCGATGCCCAGCCGATCCAGCGGCGTCTGCCCCGCCAGCACCCGCTCCCTGGCCGCATCCCGGACCACCGCCGCCCGCTCGCCGGCCGTGACGGTCCTGGCGATTGCGTAGGTGCCGAACCGCGTGAAGCCGACGACGGCCGTTGCCTGCAATCCGCCCGTGCGGAGCGCCGCGGTGATCTCGTCCGCCCACTGGCGGAGCGATGCATACAGGTGCGACAGCCCGGAGGCGTCCAGCCAGAAGACCCCCGGCTCGTCCCGGCAGGGCTCGACGCCGGGACTGAAACGGCGCAGCCGGGCGAGAACGCCCGTCACGCCCTGCTCGATCTCCCCGGGCGGCACCTCGCCGGCGTGCAGCGTACGCGCCAGCGACAGACCGGCGGCGTAGCGCATCCCCCCGCGGACGCCTGCCGCGCGCGCCGGCTCGTTCACCCAGAGGACGACGCCCTGCGGCTGGTCGCGATCGACCACCGCCACCGGCCGGTCGGCCCAGCCGGGATGGCGCTTCAGGAGGAGCTGGAGCGGGAAGGCCGGCAGCTCAACGCACGCCATCCGGTCCACGACACCACTCCTCGGCGCTCCATCCCGGCCCGCGCCGCTTGTCCTTGAGCACGCGCACCTGGCACGCGAAACGTCCGTCTTCGCGGCGGATGCGCCGCGTGTGCCCGCGGACCGAGACGAGCGACCCGAGCGATGGCTGGCGCTCGGTCTTGGCCGTCAGGCAGAGGATGAGCGTGCCGTGGGCGAGCGCCTGCTCGGCCAGCCGGGTCTGCGCGCCGAGCGGCAGATCGAGACAGTCGCCCAGGTCGACGACCAGCAGCCCGAAGGCGCCGGAGCGGGCCAGCTGCTCGGCGGCCCGCACCCGCCGGCGCACGCCGGCCAGCCGCATCACCGGCAGCGCCGCCAGGTCGACGCCGCCATCTGCCGCATCGGGCGGGAAGAAGGTGCTCTCGGGCGGGCCGATCCACGCCACCGGCTCGCCCCGCTGCTGAACCTGGCGCACCAGACCGAACGCCAGCGTGAGCGAAGGCGAGGCGTCGGTGCCCGACAGCTCCGCCAGGCAGCCCCCGAGCGCGGCGCTGGTCCAGGCCGCCGGGGCCGGCGCCGACAGGGCGCGGTTCACCCAGGTCCGGGACGCGGAGACGAGTGCATCGAGCCTTATCGCTGCGTTCGCCATGGTTGTCGCATCACAGGATTCGCCGGACCTCGATCACCCTCCCGAGGACGACCACCGCGCCGGCCTCGAGCACGATCGGCTCGAAGGCCGGGTTCTCGGGGCGCAGCTCCACGTAGCGTCCCCGCGGCCTGAAGGTCTTGACCGTGGCGTCGCTGTCGACCCGCGCCACGACGATGTCGCCGGGCGCGGCGGTCGGCTGCCGGCGCACGATCACGATGTCGCCCGGCAGGATGCCCGCTCCGGTCATGCTCTCGCCGCGCACGCGCAGCGCGAACAGCTCGCCGGCGGCGGCGCCCCGGGCGTCGACCGGCAGGTAGCCGTCCGGATCCTCGACGGCTTCGTCGAGCGCGCCGGCCGGGACCCGGCCGAGCAGCGGCGCCAGCACGGTGCGGGCACCGCCGGCCCGCGCCGGCAAACCGTACCCGCGCGCCCTGTGCCGGCCGGCCACCAGCCGGCCTTCCGCGACGAGCTGCTCGAGGTGCTGCCGGGCCGTCTGGACCGCCCGGAAGCCGAACGCCTGCTGCACCTCGCGCACCGTCGGGGGCTGCCCTGCGAGCAGCCGCTCCCGCACGAACGCGAACACCTTCCCGCGCGTCTCACCGGGGCGCGTCCGTCCCATGGGCGGGACTATAACATACATTTGTCTTCTACGTGCAACACGCCGCTTGCAGGCATCGCGACGACCGTGGTACAACCTTGCGGCAAGGAGACCTCCATGACACGCCAGCGCACGCTCGTCGCCGTTCTCGCTCTCTGCCTGGTGCCGGCCGTTGCCGCGCCGTCCCATGCCGGGAACGAAGCCGAAGAGGCAGTGACGTACTACCGGGACGTCCTGCCGATCATGCAGACCAACTGCCAGTCCTGCCATCGGCCGGTCGGCCAGAACATCGGCGGCCTCATCGCCCCGATGTCGTTCACGAGCTACGAGGAAACGCGGCCCTGGGCCCGCTCCATCGCGCACAAGGTCGAGGCGCGCGAGATGCCGCCCTGGTTCGCGTCGGCGCCCACCGGCGTCTTCTCGAACGAGCGCGGCCTGAGCGACGCCGAGATCGACACCATCCTGAGCTGGGTCGACGCCGGGGCGCCCGCCGGCGACGCCGCCGATGCGCCGGCGCCGCGGCAGTGGGTGGAGGAGGCGAGCGACGGCTGGTCGACCGGCACGCCCGACTTCACCTTCAAGATGTCCGAGCCGTACTTCGTCGAGGACGACATCTACGACCTCAACATCAGATTCTTCAAGACGCTGACCGAGGAAGAGCTGGCCGAGGACACGTGGGTCCGGGGCTGGGAGTTCAAGACCGGCACCGCCGGCGTCGTCCACCACATGTGCGTCTCCGTGCGGCCGCCGAGCGCCGAGGCGCCGGTCGACGGGACCGTCGTCGACGAGGGCGCCGACACGGCCGGCCAGTTGCTGAGCTGCATCGCCGAGGGCGGCGAGGGCGGCATGCTGCCCGAGGGCTTCGGGGTGCTGCTCGAGAAGGGCTCGACGATCACCTTCAACATGCACTACCACAAGGAGCCGGCGGACGGCTCGGGCGTCTGGAGCCAGTCCGAGATCGGCTTCTTCGCGGCCGACGGGCCGGTGCGCTATCAGGTCAAGAACGACACGATAGGGAATCGCAGCTTCGAGATTCCGCCGAATCATCCGAACTACCGGATCGGCTCGTCGCGCCTGCTCGAGAAGGACATGCTGGTGCTGAACTACTGGCCGCACGCCCATATGCGCGCCACCGCGGCCCGCTACACCGCCATCTACCCCGACGGCACCGAGGAGCTGCTGCTCGACGTGCCGCGCTACGACCAGAACTGGCAGGTGACCTACAAGTACAAGGAGCCGAAGCTGCTGCCGAAGGGCACGCGCATCGACGTCGACTTCTGGTACGACAACACGTCCGAGCGGGCCGCGCGCAGGGGCTTCGACCCGGACCTGGCGCTGGGCCACGGTCCGCGGACGGACGACGAGATGTCGCTCGGGTTCATCGGCTACGCCGAGATCGAACCGGCGGCGACGGCCACCAACGACAACTGACGGCTGTCTCCTTCGTCCGCATGCGATACCTGGGAGCGCGCCGGCTCGCCGCCGGCGCGCTGACAGTCGGCTTGGCAACGGCGGTCGTGGCTGCGCAGGCTCCGCCGCCGGGCGCCGCGGCCGACGGCCTGATCCACGCCGAGCTGACGCTCGACGCGCAACTGATCAGCGTGGCGTTCCGGCCCGATCTGCCGGCCGCCGGCGGTACCCATCTGGCCCTGCTCGCGGGCGCCGTCGGCTCCCGCGCGCGGGTCGGCAGCCTCACGGCCCACCCTGCCCTGCGCATCGGCTCCATCGTGCCGGACACCGAGGCGCCGCAGCCGCCCGCCGCGGACGAGGCGCCGGAGCCGCCCGTCAGCCACGAGCTGTGGCTGGCGCGGACCGTCCAGGGCTGGGAGCTCGAGGCCCACGCGGACGGCAGGCCCGACCCGCGCAGCATCCCGCTGACGCATCGCGCGACCGACGCGGCGGCTCCCACGTTCACCGCGTCCCTGCACGCGACGGCGGCCGAGGCCGGCCGCCTCGTCCTGCGCTGGGGCGCGCACGTCTGGAGCGCGGGCTTCCGCTTCGACGAGCTACCGCCGCGGCCGCCGCAGCCCCGTCCCACCGCGGGCAGCGACGGGACGGCGCGCGAGCGCGACACCGACACCACCCCGATCTTCCGGCGCAACCTGCTGGACGAGCGCAACGAGACCGCGCTCGTGCTTCCGGAGGGCGAGCGCATCAGCGCCCTCTACTGGAAGAGCGTGGACGTCGAGGACGAGGACTATCCGACCCTGGCGGCGACGGCCGACGGTGCGGTCGTCGAGCTGATTCGGGCGCCGGTCCTGCGCCTGAGGAGCGAGGTCGGGCTGCGCGTCGGCCGCGCCGACCTGCCGACCGGCAACCTGGCGCCGGGCTTCGCCGGCTCCTACGGCCTCTGGCTGAGGCGGGCCGGCGACGGCTGGCAGTTCGTCTTCAACGACGAGCCCGACTCCTGGGGCACGCAGCACGACGCGGCCTACGACGTGGCCGCGGCGGACGTTTACTACTCGCGCGCGGACGGCGCGTTCCGGCCGCTGGGGATCACGCTGGCGCCGGCGGGCGCCGGGCGCGGCCGGTTGATCGTGCACTGGGGGCCGCACGAGTGGGCCGCCGACTTCGCGGTCGTCGATTGAGAGGTCCGGGATGAGCAGAGGCTGGCTCCAACTGGCCGCCGCGGCGGCGGTGCTCGCGGGCGTGATCGGGCTGCTGGAGCTGGCGCAGGTTCCCGTCGCCGGCCAGGATCGGGAGGCGCTGCGGACCACGTGGGGCGACCCGGACCTGCAGGGCATCTGGACGACGAACTACGACACGCCGCTCGAGCGGCCGGCGCGCTACGCCGACCGGGAGTTCTTCACCGAGGAGGAGCGGGCCGCCATCGACAGCGAGCGCGCGCGGCTGCTCGGCCAGTACCGGCGGCGCGCGGCACCGAGCAGGACGTCGGCGGCGCCTACGACGCGACGATCTTCCTGACCCACAAGCACCTCGGCCCCCGGACGTCGCTCATCATCGATCCGCCGGACGGACAACTGCCGGCCCTGACGCCCGCGGCGCAACGGCGGCGCGACGAGATCGACGAGTACAACCGGGCCCTCCTGCAGGCCACGGAAGCCTGCCGGCAGGGCCGGCCCGGCTGCCCGCCGTACGGGCCGCCGTCGCCGCGGCGCGAGGAGGCGCCGCCGCACTACCTGACCGTCGAGGTGAACCGCTCGTACCATCCGGAGGATCGCAGCCTGTCGGAGCGCTGCATGGGCAACCGCCTGCCGGATTTCGGCAACATCACCGGCTTCTTCCTGCAGGTGGTGCAGTCGCCCGACACCGTGTCGATCTTCTACGACACCGGCCAGGGGCAGGGCTGGCAGCGCGTCATCCCGGTGACCGACCGGCCGCATCTGCCGCCCACCGTGCGCCAGTGGCGGGGCGACTCGCGCGGCCGCTGGGAGGGCGACACGCTGGTGGTCGACGTCACCAACTTCACGCCCAAGACCGACTTCCACGGCTCGCGCGAGAACCTGCACCTCGTCGAGCGCTGGCGGCGGATCGACGCCGAGACGATCGAATACGTCGCCACGATGGAGGACCCGACCACGTGGGTGCGGCCCTGGACGGTCACCTTCGAGCTGAGCCTGCAGGACAACCGGGCGAACCGCATCTACAAGGAGCCCCGCTGCCACGAGGGCAACTACGGCCTGCCCGCCCTGCTTGCGGGCGCGCGCGCCGAGGAGCGCGCCTTCGCGGAAGGCCGCGGCCCCGATCCGGCCACGCTGTGCGTCGCGGGGCCGACCGGCGCCTGCGGCGGGTTCGCCTTCGGGTTCGCCGAGTCCGGGGACGAAGCCGACCCGCTGCGCCGCTGACGCGGCCCGACCGTCCGCTCAGGACACGCCGGCCGCAGGTTTGTAGCCGACCGCCCAGAGATCGAAGTTGCGGCGCTCGACCCGTACCTTCCCGAACCCCGCCCGCACCAGCCTCGCACGCAGGGTCTTCGCGGTGAACCCGGTCTTGTGCGCCATGAACCGGTTGCCGCGGCCGATGGAAGGCCGGTGGCCGTACACGACGTCGATCGGGTGAATCGGTCCCGCCGGCGACTCGTACAGCACGTCCTCCAGCTTGTCCTCGGCGATGTAGCGGCACACCGTCTGCAGGTCGGGCAGGGTGATCAGCGCGAACCCGCCGTGCTTCAGCACGCGGCGGAACTCGCCCAGCACGATGGGCACCTGATGGGCGTAGAGGTGCTCGACGTTGTGCGACGACCAGACGGCGTCGACCGACGCCGTCGCGACGACCGACATGTCGAGCATGTCGCACACGATGTCCGGCCGCACCGCCGGGTCGATGTCCAGCCGCACCTCCTTCCACGCGCCGCCGCGGAAGGTGGGATGCAGCTTCCTGGGATTGGGGCTGCCGCAGCCGACGTGCAGCACCGTTCGCGCCGCCGCGGTTTCAGCCTGCGTGGTCATCGGAGACTGCTGCATCGTGGAGGCCCGAGTCCAGTCCGGCGGCGACGATGATACCATCAGCCACCGCGCGGAGGCCGGTCCGCACCGCGTGCCGACAGTGTCACGAAGACATGTGGCTCAAGAGGTAGTCCATGAAATCGCCCCGTGCGCCACAGATGTTCATCACGTCGCTGCACATGCGCCATTGGCGCAACTTCCGGGGGCCCGTGGACATGCGCCTGCGACGCCGAGCCTTCCTGATCGGACCGAACGCCTCCGGAAAGTCCAACGTGCTCGACGCCCTGCGGTTCCTGCGGGATACCGCCGGACAAGGCTTGAAGGAGGCAGTCCGTTCGCGCGGTGGAATGGGCGAGATTCGCACCCTGCAGGCAAGAACGCCAGCCGGCCTCAAGCTTGCGGTGCAGGTCGGCACGGACGAGATACCCGACATGTGGACCTACAACCTCAGGTTCCGCAACCACCCACAAAAGCACTTGCCGGTGGTCATGGAGGAAGAGGTCCTGAAACGGGACGAACGGATTCTCAAGCGGCCCGATGCAGCGGACGTGAAGGATCCCGAGCGGTTGGCGCAGACGTACCTGGAGCAGATCGTCGTGAACCAGGACTTTCGCGAGCTCGCCGAGTTCCTGAAGTCCATTCGGTACCTGCACATCGTGCCCCATCTCGTGCGCGATCCCGAACGGTCCATTGGCAAGCACGACGACCCATTCGGCGGTGATTTCCTCGAGAGAGTCGCCTCGACTCCAGCCAAGACCCGCGATGCACGGCTGCGCAACATCAACAACGCCCTGAAGATCGCAATCCCGCAGTTCGACAGCCTGACCCTCCAGCAGGATGCAGGCGGCCGATGGCACCTGGAAGCGCGCTTCAGCCATTGGCGACACAGTGCGGCGAGGCAATATGAACGCGCCTTCTCGGACGGTACGCTGCGGTTGATCGGGTTGCTCTGGTCATTGGCGGAAGGAGGCGGCCCGCTGCTGCTGGAAGAACCGGAACTCGCTCTGCACGACGCCTTGGTGTGTCACCTGCCCCGTTTCATGGCACGAATGCATACGAAGTCCGGCCGGCAGGTACTGATTACCACGCACTCCGCGGCACTGCTGGCCGACGCCGGCATCGGTCTCGACGAGGTTCATGTCCTCGATCCGGACTCGCCGGGAACAGACATCAAGGCCGGGACAAGCTACCAGGATGTCCGGGCCATGGTGAAAGAAGGTGGCATGTCCATCGGAGCTGCGCTCCTGCCCAAGGCGGCGCCAGCGCACGCTGATCAGTTCAGCTTCGACTGAGCCCGGAAAATTCGTGAGGTTATCGAATCGGTCCCAGGCAGGGCCTGATCGTCGCGCGAAGGACGTTTTCGGACGCGGCGCGTGGTAGGTGGCAGCGTGGTGCAGGGCCGGGGCGAGGTGACGGCACGCATGAGGTGGCAAGCGCCGACAGGTCGGGCGCAGGGGCGCTGGCGAGCATCCGGGGCGCGGAGGTTGCCGTGGCGACGGCGCGCTATCCGGCGCGCGCCCCGAGCGCGAGGGCGAGGTGCCGCCAGACGTCGCGGTATGGGGTCGCTCGCGGCAGGTGCAGGACGAGCCGGCGGACGGAGCGGACGACGTGGACGCTGACCTTGAGCAACCGGTCGCGCAGCCAAGTCACCTGGGTGCGGGCGCAGGCGGTGCGGGCGGCCCTCAGCCGCAGTTCCTGCATGAGCACGTAGGCGGCGGCCGTCAGCAGGACCCGCAGCTGGTTTGCCCAGAACTTGGTGCAGCTCGTGCGGTCGATCTGCAAGCCGTCGAGCAGTTCCTTGATGCGGTTCTCGATGTCGCCGCGCCCGCAGTAGACCTTCTCGTAGATGAAGCGCGGCGTCTGGCGCAGATTGGTCACGACGAAGCGCGGGTTGTCCCGCGGCTGCCGGCCGGTGAGCTGCACGACTTCGGCCTTGATCACCACGCGGCGCTCACGAGCCCACGTGCCCGCGCGATAGCGGGTGTCGAGGTAGAAGTGCGCCGTCTTCTCGCGCAGCATGTTCTCGGTGCGGGCCGCCACCATGACGTGCTCGGCAGCCCGCAACAGCACGGCGTTCCTGGCCATCGCCACGACGTAGTCGAGCCGCGGTTCGGCATCGAGGAAGTCGAAGATCTCTGGCGTGGCGAAGCCGCCGTCGAGCCGGACGAGAAAGCGCGCCTCGGGAAACGCGGACCGCAGCAGCGCGAGCAGCCGACACAGCACGCCCAGCGTGCCGTCGGACGCCTGCGCCGTGCCGGGCCGCAGCACGGCCGCGCACAGATACTGCTCCGCCTCACGGTCGAAGCTCACAAAGGCCAGCAATGGCAGGTAGCACCAGCTGTCGTAGTAGCTGTTGAACATGGTCAGCTGCTGCGCGCCATGCGTCGGGTCGTCGGTCGGGTCGAGGTCGATCGTGATGCGTCGCACCCGCCCGCGCAGCCGGCGGCGATGCCGCTCGATGACCGACGCCGCCAACTCGCGCCCGAGCCGATAGAGCGCGACGCGGCCCGCACCGTTCTCGAACCGCGAGACCGTCGGCTGCGACGCCAGCCGACCGCCCGCCACCGGGTCGCGCCCGAGCAGCAACTTGTGGATCGGATCATCGGCGAGCTGGTCCGAATCGTTGCCGTCGGGATGGCCGCAGGCGATGCCGAACACCCGCTGGCCCACCAGGTCCTCGAGCGTGTGCCGGACCTTCTCCGGTGCCCGGCGGTCAATCAGACACCGGCCGAATGCCTTGACCAACCCGTAGACGCGCTCGGCGGCCTTGAGCAGCACGGCGCCGCCATCCGAGCTCGACTGCTCGCGGTCGAACGTGGCCACGAGCGGCTTGTCGAACAGATCGGGGAACAGAACAGACTGTGCTATCGTGGGGTCCGTCACGCAAGAGCCTCCGTCGTGCCGAAAACATCTGTCGTCAACAGCGTTTTAGCACACGGAGGCTTTTGTGTCTCTACTCAGGCCGGGCGCCTCATGAATTTTCCAGGTGAGGAGACGCGCAAATGAAGACAAAAGCCCAGCGGAAAGGTATCTTGTCTTCGGTTAGCGGGTGATCTCCCAATAGACACGGGCCGAAAGTGGACTTGGCGTGGGGAGGTTGCAGCGCCTCGACGAGGTTGCTGGAACCGAAGTGTTCGCGCGGGTTGCCTCGTCGGTCGCGATGCCGCGGGGCACCGAACGCCACGCCGGCGCGCAGGAGCATCGGCGTCAGCTTCTCCGTGAGGTCCGGTGGCGACCGAGCGCGGTGCGGTCGTTCCTTGCTGCGGCGGGGACGCCGCGGGGACCGGTCGCACGTCGAGGTCGTATGTCGAACGTTGCCCGCCTACGCGGGCGGCGGCGGAAGACCGAGGATCTCGGGGACAACGGGCTCGACCGCGCGCAACATCGCGGCGAACAGCGGAGGCAGGTCGAGGTCGCGTTGGCGCGCGGTGCGCACGATGCTGGCCAGGACCTGCTGGGTGTCGGCGCCGTGGCGGGTGCGGTTGCCGCCACACACCTTGCGGATGACCACGGCGGGCCGGATGGCGTGTTCGGCGCGCCAGTTGGTGGCGTCGAGCGAAGGGTCCCACAAGAACAGGAACACGGCCGGAAATTCGTTGGCCAGGTGCGCCGCAAAGCGCTCGGCGTCGTCGATTGGCGGCGGGGCGTCGACCAGCCGCCGGAGCCGGGCCACAAGTCGGCCGCGGGCCGTGGCCATCCCGTGCTCGCTCAGCGCTCCGGCGTTGCAGCGGTCCCGCAGGTCGAGGCCGGCCCGCAGGACCGCCGCCACGTCGCCCGCCCAGGGACTGTCCGGATGATCCTCGCGGAGCTGCTTGCAGCGTTGGAGCAGGTGGTTCAGACACGTCTGGTGCAGGCCGTCGAAGCAGCGATACGGCGCCCATCCGTCGCGCACGAGCACGCCGACGTAGTCGGTCCCCAACACCGTGGCGGCATCGGCGAACCCACGGCCGGGGCAGATGGCGTAGACCGTCGTCTCCAGGGTGACGAACGTCCACAGCCAGTGGCGCTCGCCGCCGACGCGCCAGCCCGTCTCGTCCGGCGTGACCACGGGCGCGTTGCGGACCTGCTCGCGCAGTTCCGTATAGGCCGGCCCGGCGGCGCGGGCCGCCCGGTGCAGCACGTGGGCGAGGCCGCCCGGGGTGACCTGCAGCCCGAAGGTGGTCCGCAGCAGGTGCGCGACCTTCGCCAGCGGCACCCCCATCTCGGTGTGCAGCTCGACCACCAGCGACACGACCGCGGGACCGAGCTGCACGCCCGCCGCCCCCAGCGCGTCGGAGGTCTGCAGCTCATGCCGGCCCTGCACCCGCCGCTGACACCGCGTGCAGTGGCCGACCTCAATGGCGAAGCGCCGCACGACCGGGCGCACCACGGGCAGGTCTTCCTGATACTGCGACGCCTCGCGGGTCAGGGCGACCGCGCCGCCGCAGTCCGGACATTCCCTCGGAATCGGCGCCGCGTGGGTTTCGTCGACCTGCGCCGGGCGCGGCCGGCAGCCGTGGCGGCCATACGCCGCACCGGCTCGCCGTCCGGGACGCCTGCCGCGACCTTGCGGCCGGTCCTTGGCGAACGGCGCGGCTTGGCGGCGACCTGCCCGGCGTGCCTCGTCCAACTGCCGTTTCAGGCGCTCGTTCTCTTGCTTCAGGCGGTCATTCTCGCGTTGCAGTCGGTTGCTCTTGCGCTGCAACCGGCCCTTCTCGCGCCGCAGGTTCTCGGTGTCGCGCTCCCGCCGTGCCAACTCCCCGCGAAGCCGTTCGAGGTCGGTGGGAAGTTCCGCAGTCCGATGTGGGGGCGATTTCCCGTCGGCGGCCGTCACGCCACCGTTATGCCATAATCCGAAACATTGTACAAGTCAAAATATTGACACTCGGCCCGGAACACCTTAGGGTCCGCGCAAAAATAACTTCCTGCAAACGGCCGTAGTGTCGCACTAGAACGCGGCGTCAAGCACGCTCGGCCCGGCGACTCCACCACACAGACAGGGCGGATTTCGGATTGAAGAGTAGCGATCCGACCACGGATTGTGGCACCATTGCGGAATCTATAGTCCGTAATGGTGCCACAATGAGACCGACCCAGTTCTCCGCCGACACCGTCGTCGCCCTGCTCCGAGAGCGAACCGTCGCCGCCCTGCCCGACGTGATGGCCGCCCTCGGTCCCCGCGTCAGCAGGCGCACCGCCTTCCGCAAGCTCAAGGACCTCGACGCCCGCACCAGCTACTCCCATCGCGGCGGCTACTACACGCTCTACGAGCTCGCCGACTTCGACGAGCACGGCCTGTGGGCGTTCGCCGGCGTTCGCTTCTCCCGTGCCGGCACCCTCGTCGCAACCGCCGAGGCCTTCGTCAACGACGCGGAGGCCGGACACTTCGTCGACGAGCTCGACAACCGGCTCGGTGTCGGCACCCAGGACGCCCTGCGCAAGCTCGTCGGCGACGGCCGGCTGACACGGCACAAGCTCGCCGGCCAGTTCCTCTACTGCGCCACCGACCACGCGCAGCAGACGCGTCAACTCCGCGCCCGACGGCTGCTGATGGCCACGCCCGGACTCGGGCGACCGCTGCCCGACGCCGACCTGATGCCCGAGCAGTTGCGCGCCGCCATCGTGTTGTTCGCCAGCCTGCTCGACGAGCGCCAGCGCCGGCTGTTCGCCGGACTCGAATCGCTCAAGTGCGGGTGGGGCGGCGACCGGCGCATCGCCCGACTGCTCGGCATCGACCCGTCCACGGTCGCCGCCGGTCGCCGGCAGCTCGTCGAGCGCGATGTCGAGGTCGACCGGGTGCGGCGCGCCGGCGGCGGACGAACACCGGCGGAAAAAAAACGCCCGAAGTCTTCGCCCGCATCGAAGCCCTGATGACCCACGAGACGGCCGGGGACCCGGTCAGCGGCCTCAAGTGGACAAGCCGCACCACCGCCAAGCTCGCCGACGAACTTGGCGGGCTCGGCATCCACGTCTGCCCGCAGACCGTCGCCCGACTGCTCAAGGCCATGGGCTACTCGTTGCGCGTCAACCACAAGAAGCTCGCCGGCGCCTCGCATCCGAACCGAGACCGGCAGTTCCGGCACATCGCCGAGTTGCGCGAGCGCTGCGCCGCCGACAACAGCCCCCTCATCAGCGTCGATACCAAGAAGAAGGAGCTCGTCGGCAGGTTCCGCAATCCCGGCGCCAAATGGGACCGCAGCCCCGAACTCGTCAACGACCACGACTTCCGCTCCGACGCCCACGGCCTCGCCATCCCCTACGGCATCTACGACCCCCGCGCCAATGCCGGCACCGTCTTCGTCGGCCAAACCGCCGACACCCCGGCGTTCGCCGTCGACTGCATCGAGAAGTGGTGGCGCACCGAGGGCCGCAAGCGCTACCCCGAAGCCAAGACCCTGCAGATCCTGGCCGACGGTGGCGGCAGCAACAGCTGCACGGCCCGCGCCTGGAAGTTCAACCTGCAACATCGTCTCTGCAACCGGCACGGCTTGCGCGTGAGGGTGGCCCACTACCCGCCGGCCACGTCGAAGTGGAACCCCATCGAACACCGCCTGTTCTGCGAGATCAGCAAGAACTGGGCGGGCCGACCCCTCGACAGCTTCGAGACCATCCTGAAATACCTGCGCACCACACGCACCTCCACTGGATGGAACTACACCATCGAGCCGATGTGACAAAATGGGAAGTTATTCTTGCGCCGGCCCTAACCGAAGACGGTATCTTCTGCCTGGAAGGTCCTTGGAGGGGTATCAAAGGCAGGTCCACTGTCGAGCCCGTTTTGCGACTCCTCGAAACTCTGGACGGTTATCGAGTATCATACCGCCACTACGACGTCGGCACGGGGGAGGAGCTGGACTTCTACTTGAACAAATGGCGTGGTGCATCCTTCAAGAATTTCCCCATCCTCTATCTCAGTTTCCACGGCGAAAAGGGCAATCTCCTCATCGGAGAGGGACGTGACACCAGGCTTCCACTTGAAGACCTCGCCGAGCGGCTGGAAGGTGGCTGCAAGGGACGCGTTGTTCATCTCGGGACGTGCAGTACCGTCGGTGTACACGGTCGAGAACTGACGAAGTTTCTCACGCGCACGCGTGCGCTGGCCGTCAGCGGATTTACGAAAGACGTTGACTGGCTGCAGTCGGCGGCATTCGAGATGCTGATGCTGGGCCGCCTCCAGGAAGCATCCTTTCGCCAAGCTGACAGCATGCGGAAATTCGATCAGGATCTCAAGAAGACGGCACCGGGTCTGTACAAGCACCTCGGCTATCGCATGTGGTACATGGCCTGACAGTAGCGGCGCCAGTCCAGAAGGCTGACGCCGCTACTACGCCGAGTACCCGCGGCCGGGTCCTCCCCGCTCCCGACTACCGCACCTGCAGGCTGATGCTCGAGGCGTGGTCGGCGCCCAGGTAGATCGTGTTCTGCGCCACCACCGGCGGCGACACGCGCCGGGCGAACGGCTCGCCCGTGTTCGGGTTGACGTCGAACTGCGGGAAGCTGCTGCTCGACACGTCGACGCGGATGCGGTGCCCCTCCCGGAA
Source organism: Vicinamibacterales bacterium (assembly GCA_965214845.1). Classification (GTDB taxonomy): domain Bacteria; phylum Acidobacteriota; class Vicinamibacteria; order Vicinamibacterales; family UBA8438; genus JAAXGX01. The sequence goes on along the minus strand of CBDCCO010000007.1, from coordinate 6,235,360 downwards.
CAGGTAGCTGGTGCTCCACAGGTCGACGGTGACCTCGACCATCTCGCCCGGGACGAGCGGCTCCTCCTTGATGGCGTACGCGCGGCGGAAGCTCGGGCGGTCCTGCTCGAACGACCGGAAGCGGGCGCGCACGATCCCCTCGGCCACGTTCATGGCGTAGCCTTCGGGGTAATCCGCCGACGGCGGATACTGGTCGATCAGGTTGACCACGAAGTCGGTGTCGACCGCGCTCGACGACACCCACAGGCGCGCCACGACGGGGCCGGAAACCTCCACGTCCTCCTCCAGCGCCGGCGTCTCGAAGACGAGCACGTCGGGCCGCAGGCGCAGCGGCAGGTCGTCGTCGCAGTGCGGCAGCTCGATCCGGCAGCGCTGGTCCTGCGGCCCGGCGCGCACCGGCAGGCCGGAGCTGACGCGGCCGCCGATGGACGGCACGGGGCTCGCGGGATCGTGCGTATAGGTGATGGAGCCGGCCGCGGCCGTGGCGGTGGTCAGCGTGCGGTCCGTGCCGAGGTAGTAGCTGACCGGGCTGGAATCCGCGGGCGGCCACTCGCTGAACTCCTGCCACGTGCCGCCGGCCTGCAGCCTGCCGTCGGCGTTCCTGACGCCGTCGCCGCCCTCGATGCGGAACGCCCGGATCAGGTTGCCGGGCTCGACGCCGCGGTCCTTCCCGAGCACGTGCTGGTCGAACCACCTCATCATCTCGGTCCCGACGTGTATCGGCGATGTCGGTCCGAGGTCGACGTCGCCGGCATAGGTGCGCAGCGAGTACACGTTGCCGTGCTCGCCGCCGCTGATGACGAGATGCACGGGCGACTGGCGGTCCTCGCCGTACGCCGCGAGCTGATCGAGGGTGCCGCCCAGGAACGCGTCGTACCACTCGCCGATCAGCAGGATGGGCACGTCGGCGGCGTTCGCGAAGTGCTTCGTGACGCCGTTGCCCATCTGCTGCCAGTACTCGTCGTACAGCTCGTGGTTCTGCCAGTCCTGGTACCAGTCGTCGTAGCTGGGCGTCAGCGCGAGCGGCGAGAAGCCCTTCGTCAGGGGCGACAGGCGCATCAGCCGCAGCGAGTTCTCGATCTCGCGGTTCTCCTGCAGCGCCGCCTCCACCGCCGGATTCGCCGCGGCCTCCTGGCCTTCGGCCGCCAGCCGCAGCACGTAGTTGACGTTGTGCGACAGCAGGAAGGCGCCTCCGCGCCAGGCGCCGTCCTCGTGGTAGTTGCCCGGCCCGACGCGGATGGCGGCCGCCACCAGGCCCGGCGGGTTCTGCACCAGGATGGCCTGCGCGGTGGACGCGAAGTAGGACGAGCCCGTGGCGATGATCCGCCCGTCCGACCAGGGCTGCTTCCGGATCCACTCGACCGTGTCGAACCCGTCCGGCCCCTCCTGCGGATAGGAGGAGAAAACACCCTCCGAGTCGAACTTGCCGCGCACGTCCTGCACGACCATCACGTAGCCGTTGCGCGCGTAGTCGTTGCCGTCGGGTGCGTTGGGATAGAAGCGGTACTTGCTGTACGGCGTGCGCTCGACGACCGTGGGCCAGGGGCCGGGCAGGGCCACGCCGTCCCGGGCCGGCAGGTACAGATCGGTCGCCAGCCTGACCCCGTCGCGCATCGGCACCATCACGTCGCGGACGATGGCGACCCCGTACTGCGGCTCGTGGGCATCGCGCGCGGGATAGGATCCGCCGCCCGACGATTGCTGGCCCGACAGCGTCGCGGCCGCCACAGCCAGCAGGGCGACCAGCAGACACAGCTTCGGAAGTCGTTGCGGAACTGCCGTCATCTGTCTTCCTCTTCCTCGGCCCTGGCGCCGGCCAGGGTGTTGTACATGGCGTAGTTGCCCTCGTGGCAGGCGTACTCGAAGAGCGGGCCCGCGCTCTGCCGGATCGGGATGCGCGCGGTCCAGGGACTCGCCCACGTATCGGGATCGGTCACCGTCACCTCGTACACGAGCGTGTCGGCGCCGGCTCGCGTGAACCGCTCGACCAGTTGCAACCCCGCCTGCGAGCCCTTGAAGTTGGTCTTGCCGGAGAAGTTGGTCGTCTCGACCACCAGCGCCTCGCCTTCCCAGCGGCCGCGCGGGTCGCCGTGCCACTGGCGGATGCCGGCGGCCACGTGCGGGCGGCCGTCCAGCGGTATCACCCGCGTCTCGTGGATCATCTCCATGTGGATGACCACGTGGTCGGGCGTCTGCAGTATCAGCGTGTTGTTGTTGTAGAAGTCGGGCAGCCGCGGCAGCCCGCGCGTGAGGCAGCGCTCCCACAGGCTGCGCCCCTCGGGGCCGTCGCTGTGGCGGCGGTGCTCGATGTCGCGCGCCGAGACACCCTGGTTCGACTCGAGCGTCAGCGCCTCCCGCCGCTCGCCGGCCGGCGTGAGCGGCGGCACCCGGCCGTCCGGCGGGTCCACGATCAGCGACGTCTGGCGGGAGACGTCGCGCTCCGGCATCCAGAACTGGTTGTAGCCCTGGAGCAGTATCGGATCGCCCGGCCGCGGTCCGCCGCTGTCGACCCGCCGCTGCGCGTTGGCCGCCGCGGCCGCCGCCAGCTCCTCGTCGGTGAGCACTGCCCGCTCCCCGAGCCCGGCGGGCCGCTCGAGCGGCGTGACCACGTCGTTGGCCCACAGCCCCTGCAGGTCCGGATCGCCCCAGGGCGTGCGGCCCTGCGCCGCCGCGGGCGGCGGCATCGACAGCGCCAGCGCGGCCGCCGCCGCCGGCAGGAGGTGCCTGCGAGCCGTCATGGAATCGCCCCCGCGGTGGTCAGCCGCACCCGGTACAGCCCGGTCGAGGCCGTCATGTACAGCGTCTGGCCGTCATCGCCCCAGGCCACGTTGGCGGTCACCTCGCCGGTCATGATCGTGCCGAGATGGACGCCCTCCGGCGAGATCACCCAGACGCCGCCCGGCCCGGTGGCGAAGACGTTGCCCGCCTGGTCCACCTTCATGCCGTCGGCGACGCCGGCGGCGCCCTGCGGGTCGTCGATGGCGAAGAAGACGCGCGGGTTCGACGCGCCGTCGGGACCGAGGTCGAAGGCCATCCAGCGGATGTCGTCGGCCGCCGAGTTCGCCACGTACAGAATCGACTCGTCCGGCGACAGCGCGATGCCGTTGGGGCGCGGCACGTCCCGGTCCAGCAGCTCCAGCTCGCCCTCGGGGCCCAGGCGGTAGACGCCGTTGTAGTCGAGCTCGCGCAGGGGCGACTCGTCGCGCCCCTCCAGGCCGGACCCGGGATCCGTGAAGTACAGCCAGCCGTTCGACGCGTAGGTCGCGTCGTTCGGACCGTTCAGCCGCCGGCCCTCGTAGTGTCCCGCCAGCGTCGTGCGCGTCCCGTCGTCCTCCAGGCGGGAGATGACGCGGTTGCCGTGCTCGCACAGGACGAGCCGGCCCGTGGCGTCCAGCGTCAGGCCGTTGGAGCTGACCGACCGCAGGCCGGTCCGGTCGCCCTCGTAGACCGGGTCGATGTAGGTCCGCGCCCCGCCGGCCGCGGTCCACTCGTACACCTCGTTCCCCCGCACGTCGGAGAACAGCAGCCGCGACTGGCGCCGGTCCCACACGGGCCCCTCGCTGAAGGCGAAGCCCTCGGCGAGCTTCTCGATGCGCGCGTCCGGCGGCACGATCGCGTCGAGCCCCGGATCGACGCGCACGATCGATCCGACGCTCGCGGGGGGCGGCGTCTCCGCCGGTTCGGGTTCGGGAGCAGGCGCCGGCCCGCCGCAGGCGAGCGCGGCGCAGGCCAGCAGCGGCAGGCACGCGGGCAACAGTTTCGTCATGATTCTCCTCGTCACTCCGGCAGGGCTAGCGATCCAATCCCGCTAACGAACTGATAATACGCCACTTAGTCGATGACATGCGGTCATGATTCCCCCGTCCGTTCCCACTTTCCGGGCTGGAATCCAGAGAACCATCCGAGCCGTCCGCAAACGCAAGCGTTCGGTCAAGCCGGTATCCGGCGTTACGGCAGTCGGACAAGCAGCGTCGAACAGCGAGCCGATCCGGTCCGGGCGCCCTCCGTGCACAGGGGACATCGACCGGTGCTGGCCGTCGACAACGCCAGCGTCCTGTTGGCCCGGCCGCATGTCCATACCGGGACGACCGAACGCTTGCCCGCAAACCGCACCGCACTGGTCTGCTCGTTGCGGGCCGCCATGGAGCGTCAGCAACTCGCGGAGGATCTCGTCGTCGGGAATCTCCGCAGCCCAACCCGACACAGCAACGATCGTCGCGTCAAGGTCCCGCGTGCGCCAGCGCCCAACCGGGGACCGTCCGTTCGTGACCGACCGAGATCGGACACCGGCAGGAACGAGGCATAGCTGATGTCGTCGATCTCGACGTCGCAGGGGGTCGTGGATCTCGTGCGGCATCAGGGTGTCGGTGTTGGGGTTGCGTACGGGCGACAACTTGCCGCCCCAGAGCGGCTACCCGCGCCAGACGTGCGTGTGTCCGCAGAAGCGATCCTCCGTGTCGCCGTTCCCCCTGAACTCTTCCGGCTTCCCGTCGGGATCGACGCTGGCGGGCGCACTTGGCTGACCGGAAGACCGACGCCCAAGAATGAGCGACGCGCGTCACCATCCGCAGCGCTCCATCGTCCTCTGGGCGTCGTCCACGCCAACGAACAATCCGATGCCGAAGTGCGACGAATGGCCGAGCGCAATGGGACCACGAACAGGAGTGCTGAACGCGAGGCGCACGTGATAACCGCGCCTCTCGGTGTCGCTGGCGTCACCTCGATTGCGTCGCGGTGCATGCACTCGTGTCCACTCGGCGCCTTGCTGGTCCACCTCGATGTTCAGGCCAGCCGTATCGTATCCCTGATGCCCCAGTTCGACGCGAAGTTGCTCTTCGGGCGATTCTCCCGCCCTCACTCGACCCCTCCGGCCGTACACGTGACGCGGTGGGACATACGGCGTCACGGTCTTCCAGCGGCAGTACGCGCGGTGTCCGAAGCCGGCCGGAGACGGCACCTGCGCATCCAGAGGCACGAGCCGCACGGTCCACGGATCTCGTGCGCCCGCCTTGGCGAAAGAGAGCTGAAGCTCCTGTTCGGCGGCCTTCAGGATGGCGAGTTGCTCATCGTCCGAGAATGGCTCGTCGCGCCAGACAAGGAATCGTGCTGCCTTGCCTGTCTCACCGTCAAAGAGAATACCGAATCGAGCATGTGGGTGCCGAGGATCCTGCAGCGGTGACCCGTCGGCTTCCTTGCCGGTGAGAAGACGCGCCGCGGCCCGGCGCGCCGGGTCGGCGCTCCGCCAACTGTCCGCGAGAAACTCGCGGATCACCCGTCCCCGGAAGCGCTCCGCAAGAACGACCACGGCCTTCCGTGGTGGATTAACCCGGCTGCCGACGGCGAATTGAACGACGCGCGGGGGCTCCCTCATCCGCGGCGCTGTACGCGGCAACCTTGCCGGCGGCCTGACCGGACGCCTGGCATGCAGCCAACACGCTCCCGGGGGGACGGTCGAGTTCGCAACCGACGGGTCGTCCGTAACCGCCTGCACCTGCTCCAGAGTCGCGTCCGCCGTCGGCGCGAGTACCGGAACCGAGCCTGATGAAGGCGTTTGCTCCAGGACGCAGTTCACATGCACGTCTGCCGGGAGTTCCGGGACACGCCGGATTTCGGTGATCGCTTCCGCACGTCCGAAATAGGTCATCCGCTCCAGACTGGCATCGAGCCAGTCGAGCTGATCCTCCGACCATGCTTCGCCGTCCATGACCCACCACACTGCGCCGCTATCGCCGGAGTCCGTCCAGAGGCTTCCGACCACCCGAAAACTGTCGCGCGCCAACGTGGGCCGGTACGTCCTCTCGCTGGGGATCTCCACAGGTCGGCCCTTCACCTTCTTCGTCCGGTTGGGGGGGTCCCACTCGAACGTCGCCGGTTGGTACTGCCGCAGCCCCGGGCCCCGCCAGCTGAACGGAGGCAGGCACCAACCGACTACACCGGTGCAGAATGCCTGCACGAACGACTCGCGCCATGCATGACAGGGGACGCCACGCTCCCGCTCGAACTGATGAGACCTCGCCAGAATCGCACGCAGCAAACGCCACGGACTGGGCGGCCACTCGCCGTGGGGATCCTCGAACGGGAAGGCCCGCCACGGGTTCGCGTGGAACCGTCCGAGCGGGAACGTCTGGCGGAGAATCACGCGCATCGGAGCCCCTCGTCAGTCTTCAGCGTCGTCGTCGGAACCGGAGCCGTCTTCCGCCTCGTCGGCGCCGGCGCGAAACAGCTCATCCGCAGGCCAATAGACCTGCGTCACCAGCGGACGCTTGAATTCCGCCCGCTCGATGGCTGACGCGATATCGATGGCAGGCGGAGCGACAGGTTCCGTGCCACCCTGCATGCACAGCTCCCGAAGTTCGAGGTCGCAGTTGGTTCTGTACCGGAACGGCCCTTGCAGGAGGCGCTCTATCTTCCACAGCGCGAGAGCCAGAAGGAACTCCTTCTTCGCACCGCTCAAGCCGCGGTCTCCCCGGCCGAACGACCGGAGCAACGCTAGGTCGACGACGAACGTGGCGACGATGTCGCTGGCTGTCTCCTCGTCGACGGAGAAGATCGGCTGTCCGGAGGAGGTCTTCCCCAGCTTGTCGAACTTGACGCCGGAGCTGCGAATCCGGGACGCGCCGAACGCCTCGAGATGCGCCGTCAGCATTCTCGGCAGCTTGATCCCCATGCCGGGAAAGAGCACACCGTGAACGAGGGAGCTGGGGTCGTAACGGAAGATTGTCTCGAAAACGGCCCACCACTGTTCGGGCAGCGGATGGGACTTCTTGCCGAGGTCGACGATCCCGAAGTCGCCGCGGAGCACATCTCCGAAATTCCGGTCGCCGGCCGTCCCGTTCTCCACGGTCCTCCCATCGAGAAAGTAGGTCGACGCCAGCCGGTGCCCTTCGGAGAGCGTCGTGACGACGAGGCGCTGCGGGACGTTCGGCTGCCCGTCATCCGTCCGGCATTCGACGTAGGGCATGCCCGCCAGTTCATCCGCCAGCTCCAGGGAGTGTTCGCTCGCCAGACAAACGGTCTCCAGGTGATTCGCCATGCTTGCTGCGCTGTCCACGATGCAGACCTTCTGCACGCGGTTGCCGGGACGCGGCGCATCGTAGATGACGTGACCGATCTCCGGGAAACCGGCGGGTTGAAAGCGGTCGAGTCCCGAGGCCGGCTTGAGGCTCGCGCGGAGCGTCAGACGAAGGTCGGGGCCGTTGAGTAGCGCAGACGGATCGAGCGGGCGGTCGGTCACAGGTATCTCCTCTATTGTCTCCGGGGTTGGGTCGGTGCGCGCCAGCGCCCGAAGACGGCGAGAACTTGGTCATCACGAACGGGGATGGTCAACGCGGCCAGCAGGCGCTGCGGATCGGGTCCGTCAGGGAGCGCATCGAACTCCGCCAGCGCCACGCCAGCTGAACGGTATGCCGCCAGCGCCGCCTCCGCCGCGGCGTTCACGTCGCCGTGGCGCAACATCGCGACGACGCGGCCAAGCTGAGCGCAGGTCGATCCGCTGTCGGCCGGAATGCCGTTCACGTGAAGGACCTGGCGGAACAGCCGACGATGCGCGAGAGGGCGGAACAGCGCATGGAGCACCAGCGCGCCGTCAACGGCGGGCCGAGTGCCGGGAAAGCCGTGCTGCAGCTCCGTTGCCGACTCGCGGTTCCCCCCGCTTCCCCAGTCGAAGATACAGAGGCGGTCCAGCCACCGGGCCAGCCGCTCCTCGTCCACCGCGCCCAACAGCCAGGCATGCACGTCGTCCAGGTGCACCCGGATCGCGGCCCCGAACGGCGGCTGCGAACTGGCGTGTCCCAGTGCCTCCACGACGCGTCGGTCGGCCATCGCGCACAGATTCTCGGTCAGCCCGGCATCGCTCCACACCCGGCGACCGGACTGGGACTCGGAGAACGCCCAGCGTGGCCCCGCCATCCCGCGCTCCACGCCGATGCGGTACGCGATGAGCGGCGGGGAGATCTGTGTTTCCGCCAGCGAGGAGATCGCCAGCGCCAAGCGAGACTCTCGATCAGGGGGATCCTCCCGGAACAACCTGGCTGCCCACTCGCCCGGCAGCAACTGGAATCGAACGCGGTCGCCGCGAAACCTCCGATTCCGATCGACCTTGACGAGCGCCTCGAGCATCTCGTCCACCAGCGCCCAGGCGCGCTCGGCGCGCCCGTCACCTGGCACCGCGGCCGCGAAGTCGACGAGCGCCTGATCGAGCGGGCCCTGTAGGCCGGAGAATCTCCATCGCTTCCCCACCTTCCGATCCTCGGGCAGCGCGTCGCGGAACTCGACAATCCTCCGCAGCGCCGTCGTGGTTGCATTGGCCGAACTCGTTTTCGGAACCGGAACGACGGTCGCCAACCGGGATTCGAACGTCTGCGCGCTGGTCGTGTGCAGAAGCAGGAAACGTCTGAACTCGGCTACGCCGGCATCGACGCCGCGGCCCACCACTCCAGCGGCGAACGCCGAAGAGGAACTGGCCCCCTGCCCCCCAAGCTCGGATCTCCCCCGCAAGAACAACGACCGCAGCTCTGGATCCGTCATCGGCCGGTCCCAGATCGGCGCCCAGACTTCCGCCTCGATGCCGCCGGCCTCTCCTTCGGCCTTCGGCGGCATCGCCGTCGTCACGAACGGAAAGGCCCCCTTGGGTTGCCGGCGACTGCCGAGTCGCCGGGAGGCACCGCCCGCGAAATAGGGCAAGCCCTCACACGCCAGCGCCATCGCCCAAGGCGAGACTTGCCCCTTGCGAGAGGGTTGCTTCTTGCCGCGCGGCGAATCCGGTGGTGCGCTCGGGTTACCGTGGTTGTAGATCTCGTTGGCGGCGCCGAACCATGATCCGGCCTGGAATGAACCGAGACACGTACAAGTCCCGCCGGAAAGAAACGCTTCGAGGTCGTTGTTGAGCCTGTCTCGGCTCCACTTTCGCGGCGGTTTTTCGATTGCGTGGACAGCCTCCTTCCAGCCCTTCGCGAAGTTTCGTCTTCCAGCATTGCCTCCGGTACCGAGCAGGGGATTCATCCTTACCCGGCCATCGAGCGCCAAATGCGCGCCAAACGCCAGGAGCGATCGTTCCTCCGCCGCCACGGCGCGCCATCGCGCCGTTTCGGTCGACGTCCTCTTGTCCACATCCGCCTTCTTCGCGTCGTTCCACGGCCTGTCGTATCGGGTCCAGGTGTTCGTCTCGCCAACCTTGCCGACGAACTCGACGACCTGTTCCGGCGTAACTGGGCCGCCAACGAGGCAGAAACAGGCGTTCCGCCAGAGCGCCCGGACACGCGGCCACTGCCGGACAACCAGCGAGAACAGCCCGAGCGATGCGAAGTAGGCGCCGAGCGAATCGGCGTTCAGTCCGTTGAGCGCGACGACGGGGAGCCCCTTCACGACGCAATTCCCGTGCGGGCGCCGGGAGCCTTGCTGGCCCGCTCATCGGCGCAGCGCACCAGGGTCTCGAGATAGGCAAGCGCGAAGGGACCGAGATTGCGCGGCTCGGCGGCCGGTACGGCGCCGCTGACGCCAGGAACCGCATCGGATTCCCACGCGCCAAGCAGGTCGCCAACCAGCCCGGTCCAGCCGGGCGCTTCGAAGAGGAACTCCGAGCCGTCTTCCGAGAAGCGGCCCGACGCGCCATCGACGCCGCACGCGAAGTCCAGGGGCATCTCGCCCCACGGCAGCGCGGCCGTGGTCTTCGGTACACCGCAGACGTCCTCGCCGTCGTCGCTTCGGGACGTGAGAACCGTCCGCACCTTGCCGTGGTGCGCGGCGCAGAGATAGATCGACAGCGCGACGAAGCCCCGATTCTCCCCGCGATAGTAGCTGTGCCACAGCGCCAGCGCGGTGGCCGCCTCGTGGCGAAGGCCGGGACGGAAAGGGACATTCCATGCGCGCACCACCCCCGGCAGGGCACGGATGCGTTCGCGAACCGCACCAGACACCTTGGACTCCGTGTGCCACGTGAACCTGGTTCGGCCGGTCACGACTTGCAGTTCCGGGGGTCGGCGGTGGCGCACGCCGCTCGTGCGAAGAACGGCTTCGGTCGCCGACGCTACGGTAGAGACGTTTGCGATGACCGCGAACTGGTACGGCGCCTTGGCCCACACGCTGCCCTCCCGAGGCGGCCGCTTCGGCAGTGCGCCTTGCCACTGCGGCAGCGCCTTGCCGATATCGTGTTCCGATGCGGCGTGAATGGCCGCCGAGCCGAGATCGTCGTTCAGGTTCAGCGCCTGGACGATGCGAGCCGCCTCTTGTTCGGCGTCCCTCAGATGATCCCTCAACGTGACCCAAGCTCCGCCCTCGCTGTGCCGGTCGTCCGCGAACCTCTCGTGCGGTTCGCCGGGCGGCGGCGCATCGTCCAGTTTGTCGGTCCTGCTCCCCGTCCAGCCCAGTTCACGGGAATATCCCCCATCATCGCGCCGCAGCATCAACAACATGCCGGGCCGGATTTCTCCAGTACGAACCGGACTCCACGCCCCGCGCTGATCATCCCACAGCCACGCACGCCGCTTCCCTGGCTTCTCCAGGAACCCTCGCAGGGCGCCGGCGGCCACGACGCATCCCTCGTCACGAGCAAAAGCCGGACCGACCAAGTCTTCGGAACGCCGCAACTCGGCCTCCGAACGCCACTCGCGCCAGAAGACGGTCACGTCCGCGTTCTCGTCCTGGCTGCGAACGAACGCACTCACGTCGGTGAAGCCGCCGAAGACATCCGGCTCCGTCGAAAAGAGTCCGTGCACGTCGATCGCCCTCGGACACGGTTCCGGGACGGGAGCAAGCGCCTTCTCGACCAATTCTCTGGTTGCTTCCCGTGCGCTCAGACTCGCCAGGACATCTCTGGCGGACAGCGCGCCGTCGGACTCGCATGAGGCGACCAGCGTGTCCAGGAGCTTGTTTCCGAGCTTCACCGCGTCGGCTTCATAGGGACCGATGAACCGCTCGCTCCGCTTCGGCTTCTCCGGCCCTTCCCAGAACCAGGCCCGAGCGTCGCCGTTCAGTCGTCCGTCCCGATTCAGGCGCCCGAGACGCTGAATCAGCGATGGCCAAGGGGCGATTTCCGACCACAGCCGACGCGCGGAGACGTCAACGCCGGCCTCGATGACTTGCGTGGACACGCAAACGAGTCCCGGAACCGAGACGGACGCGTCCGTCAGGGCACGTCTGCGCGCGGCCTCGAAGGCGAGAAACTTGCCTTGATTCTCTTCGCGCTCCCTGGCGCGGAAACGCGACGTCAGAAGAACGACATCGGAGGGACCTGCGTAAGTGTCGCGGACGGCGGCGTATACCTGTTGCGCGACCGGCACGGTGTTGCAGACGACGAGGCTCAAGCTCGCCTCCTGGTGCTCGCCGGCAACGGCCTCGGCCAGGGCCAGGGCGAATGCCGATCGGTTGTCGCCGATAGGTTCTCTTGTGCGTGTCCTTCGGGTCGGGCCTGGCTTCCACAGCTTGCACGGACGACGGGCCCGAAGAAGCTCGTGCGTCCGGTCGCGTCCGTCCAAGCCTACGCACGTCGGTTTGCGCAGTTCCGCCTTCCTGCGATCGAGCGTCTCGAGAAAACCCGAGCGAATCGTCGCGCTCATCCACCAAGTGGCGCAGGGTTTCAGGCTCCTGAACCGATCATTTCTCATCCAGTCCAGTTGCGCAGACGTCCAGAGCCCCGGTCCCATCAACTGCACTTCGTCCATGACCCACAGGCAATCGTTGTTCAGAAGCCCGAAATGCATCGGCCAGCGATACCGGCTCATTCCGTAACCCCGGTTGAGGGCTCGGGAAAGAAGCATGTCCTGCGTGCCTATGAGCACGGCGTTCCGCTCCGCCTGGGTATCCCATTCGCCGGCGCCTTCGCCCCCCATGATCATGTGCAGCCCGACTTCATCCGAGAGTTCGAGGTTTTTGATCCACTGTTTCGTATTCCGAAAGGTCTGTTCGACGAGTGTGCGCATGGGCAGGCAGTAGACGAGTCGGCGCGGCCAGTCGCGGCGACGCTTCGAGACGCGGTTCCAGAGCCAGGCCAACACGACGGCGGCGGTCTTCCCGAACCCTGTAGGGATGTCGATGAGCATCGACTCGCACGCGCTACCGGCGCGCAGCCAGTCATCGTCGTCACGTGCAGCGCGTTCGCCGCATGCGAGCCGTGCTTGGTACTCGTGGTACTGGTCTGGACGAAACCGTGTTGCTTTCGCAAACAGGTGATCGAAGCTGTCCGTCAAGAGTCGGATCCTCCCTTACTTCGCTGGCGCGATAGCGAGTCCCCACGGGTGCTCGCCGGCCGGCACCCTGGCGATCACCTCCATCGTCTCGGTATCCACGACGCTGACGTCCGACGGGCCGTTCGCAGTGTAGATCCTCCCGTCGGGGGTGACGCCGATGCCCCACGGCCGCGCCCAACTCCCACTCGTCGTCGGTCAGCATCCTCACGGCGGCGTGAGTATCCATAGGGGCAGAGTATCACGGCCCGGCCCGGCGAGATGTCTCGTGGAGCCGAACCACCCCGACGGCCGGCGCGTCAAGCCGCGGCGGGCGGCTCCTCCACTCCGTTGCGGCCTTGCAGGTGACCGGCCGCCCGCGGGGTGGTAGTTGGGCAGTTGCGGGCCGCAAGAGACGTTTGCGGCCCGCAATGGACCGCACCCATCACCACTTGCCGGACGTGCAACGGACAGGATCGACCCGTCGGTGCGAAAAAGTTCCGGCCGATTGGCCGTCGCGCCTCGGATCGCCAAGGACAGAAAGGGCCTGTCGGGGTCCCTGCTGGTCTCCGCTGGTCAGAACCTGGACGAGACCGGTCTGAAGTGGAAACAAATCCTTTATTTGCAAATAGTTACGTAGTTCTGATACGCTCGATTCTACGTTGTCCGCGGACAGATCGCGGCAGTCCACTCCATCAAGGAGCGCATCAGATGACGACGAACCGACGCACCGCCGAGGGGCAGCCGAGCGCCGGCCCCGGCCCCGGCATGCCCAGACTCCTGACGCTGCGCGAGGTGACGGCGGCGACCGCCCTGTCACGCTCGGCCGTCTACGCCATGATGGCCGAGTCCCGCTTCCCGAGGCCGATCCGTGTCGGCAGCCGGGCCGTCCGGTGGGTCGAGCAGGAGATCCTCGACTTCATCGCCGGCCGTCCCCGCGGCGGCACTGAGCGCCCCGCCGCGTAAGCCGGTGGGGACGGCGGTCTCCTCCGGTGCCCGGAGCGGATGCGCGCCCCCATTCCAACCCGATGCATGGCGTACGGGTTCGGTCTCGTGAACCTGTTCACGAGACCGACAAACCTCGACCCCCGGAGCAAGGAACGCCCTCGGTCCGGGAACCTCGTGCAACCTCGGGCGACGGAACCAGACGGCCCGCCATGACGAGCGTTGAGACCGGAACCTGACGGCGAACGGGACCAGGACAGCCGCGGTACGGGGACCCAGGACAGCGGTGGCACAGGGAACCAGGACAACGGCGACAGACACGAACGGGAGCAACCTCAGGGCTGAGACGGATTCGCACTTGAGGGTCCAAGTCACGGTAACCGAATCCGAAATGAGCAGCCGACGACGAAGAAGACCACCAGACGGAAACCGCTCCTGGTGGTGGTTTAGGGTTGATGAGCCAGCCGACCCAATGTGCGTACATTGGGGCTGGCGAGGGGGCGCTGCGCGCCCCCTTCGAACCCCCGGCATCCCGCGGCCCTGTGGGACTCGCGGGAAAGCGGCGGGCCGTGCCCACGCTCCTTCCTGGCGGTGCGCCGATGCGTGACCGCCGCACCGTCCGAGTGCACGCCCGCGTGTCGCCGGCCGAGCTGGCCGACTGGCGGGCGAAGGCGGCGGCCGCCGGCGTGCCGCTGTCCGACCTGCTGCGGCAGGCCATGGCGCGGACGCGGACGTGGACCGCCGCGGCGGCCGACGCCGAGCGCGAGCGCACCCGGCAGGTCGCCCGCATCGGCAGCAACCTGAACCAGCTCGCCCGCTGGGCCAACCGCCACGCCTCGGCGGTCGAGGCCGTCGAGGTGATCGCCAACCTCGTCGCGTTCGAGCGCGAGCTGCGCAAGCTCGCCCGCATCGGCCGAGACGGCGATGCACATTAAGTGCCTCCGGCGCGGCACCGGCTCGGCCGGCAAGGCGGCCAGCTACCTCGTCGGCGAACGCGACGCGATGGGCCGTGAGCGTGAAGGCATCGAGGTGCTCCGGGGAGACCCGGACATGGTGGCCGCCGTCGCCGACGCGCTGGACTTCGAGCACAAGTACCGCTCGATCGTCATCGCGTGGGCGCCGGAGGACCGGCCGGCCGACCCGCAGATCAACGCCGTCCTCGACGAGTTCGAGAAGACGGCGTGGGCGGGGCTGGAGCCGGACCGCTACTCGTGGACGGCGGTCCTGCACCGCGAGCACGGCGGCGGCGTCCACGTGCATGTCCTGACCGCCCGCTGCGACCTGGAGACGGGCAAGAGTCTCAACATCGCGCCGCCCGGTTGGCAGAAGACCTTCGACCCGCTGCGCGACGCGTTCAACCACGAGCACGGCTGGAGCCGGCCGGACGACCCGGCGCGGGCGAGGACGCAGCAACCCGGCCACCGCGCCTACATCGAGGCGGCGAAGCTGCGAGCCGGTCTGGAGCACGAGGCCGACCCGCGCGAGCTGATCCGGGACTACTTGGTGTAGCGCGTCGAGCACGGCGTCGTGCAGAGCCGCGCCGACGTGGTATCCGCCCTCGAAGACGCAGGACTCGCGGTGCCGCGCCAGGGCCAGAGCTACGTGACCGCCCGCGACCCGGAGAGCGGGAAGCGCTGGCGGCTGAAGGGAGCGTTGTACGAGCATGACTTCAACCCCGAACGAGTTGACATCCCGGCTCCGCCGCCGGCTGGAGGCGGACCACCGGGAGATCGAGGAGACGGCCGCGAGCGAACTGCGGCGGCTCGGCGGGAGCTTGAGCGCCGTCGTCGACGGCGCGCTGCGTACCATCGAAGCCGATACGGCGGGGGCGGTCGGACGGCTGAGCGCCCTGCTGCGGCGCGCGTGGCTCCTGCCGCTGGTGGCCGGGCTGAGCCTTTCGCTCGGCATTGTCGCCGGGAGCTGGGCGGGGACGCGCTGGCTGTGGACGACCATCGAGCAGCAGATCGAGGCGCTGGCGGTGCTCCGCGTGGACATCGAGGAGGCCCGCGCGACGCTGGCGCGGATCGAGGAGACGACGTGGGGGCTGGTGCTGACCGAGATCGACGGCGAGCGGTTCGTGGTGCTGCCGGCCTCCGCGCTGGACTCTCCGCCCTGGACCGTGGGCGGGCGGCCTGCCTTGAAGCTGTCGAGCGAGTGAGGGCGCTGTATGACCGAGCTGGAACGGCAGTTGACGGCCGCCTTGGAGAAGTTGTCCGGGCAGTTCGAGACGGAACAGCGCCGGCACTCCGGGCAGGTCGAAGCCTTGCAGCAGCGCTTCGAGCAGCAGGCCGCGGAGAACGAGACCTTGCGGCGGCGAATCGAGCAGCTCTCGGGGCAACTGAGATGCTTGGACGCGGACTACACGACGCTCGCCGAGACGTTGCGCGGGCCGTGGAGCTGATGCAGCAGCGCGGACCGGAGCGGGATCACGGTCCCAGCCGCTGAGGCCAAGCGCCGTTCGCGGCCGGGCGCATCACCGGCCGTTGCGGCCGAGGTACTCCGACCAATCGTCCATGAGCAGCCGTCGCCGCTCGAACAGGTCCGACCGCGCGTAGGCGGCTTCCACCTTGTTCTGGACGACATGGGCGAGCGCCGCCTCGATGACCTCCCGCGGATGGTCGGTCTTTTCGGCCGCCCAGTCCCGGAACGACGACCGGAAGCCATGAGGAACAGCCGCGATCCGAAGGTCGTTGAGCATCTTGAGCAGCGTCGACGCCGATATCGGCCGCCCGCTCCGCATCGGGAACACGTGCGGATTGCCGTCGCCGAGCTTCCGCGCCGCGTCGAGGATCTCCAGCGCCCTCCCGCCCAGCGGGACGCGGTGCTCGCGCTTCGCCTTCATCCGCTGCGCCGACAGGGTCCACACGTGGTCCGTGGTGTCGATCTCGGCCCATTGTGCGCCACGTACCTCGCCCGACCGCGTGGCGGTCAGCACCAAGAACTCGAACGCCAGCTTGACGGCAGGCTGCGCGGACCCCGCCCGCACCGTCTCGATGGCCGCGGCCACGTCTCGGTGGGGCAACGCCTGCCGATGCGTCACGATGTCGTTCTGCGGACCGAGCACCGGCAGCACCCGATCGCACGGGTTGTCGTTCCGCATGTCCAGGGCCACGGCCCATTCCAGCACCGACCGGATGCGCTGGCGCACGGCGCGGGCCGTCTCCGCCTTCACGTGCCAGATGGGCGTGAGGATCTCCAGCACGTCGGCCGTGTTGACCTCGGACACGGGCCGGCTGCCGATGCGGGGGAACGCATACCGTTCCATGCTCCGCCACCAGGTCTGCGCGTGCCACCGGCCGCGCCAGCCGCCGCGCTTCTGTTCGAGCACGCGTTGGGCGGCTTCGGCGAAGGTGGGAACGCCCTGGACGCGGCGCCTGTCGGCGAGAGGATCGCCGCCCGACCGGGCCAGCATGCGGTTGGCGAGGGCCTGCTCGCGGGCCTTGGCGAGCGGGACGAGCGTAGCGGCGCCGAGTCCGAGTTCCCGGCGCCGCCCGCGGATGACGAGCCGCTGGACCCAGCTTCGGGTCCCGGTCGGCTGGACGAACAGGTACAAGCCGTTCCCGTCGGCGTGCCTTCCTGGCGGGGCGGAACGGACGAAGGCGGCCGAGAGGGCCTTGTCGGGATGGCGACCTCGGCGCTTGGTTCTGCGGGGAGTCGAGGCGGGGTTGGCTACAACATCCATTCCTCCATTATATACGGGATTGGGCTGGATTCCGCCACACGTCCTGACCCGGACAGTGCGTGCATAAGAATCATAAACGATTATCTGTCAGTAATTTATGGTCTATTCTAGACGGACTAGTACGCTGGCGGACTGCCATTGGTTGTTAGGGCAGGGCGAAGGCCGACAGCGAATGCCCGGCGATGATGGTCACGTACTGTCTGCCGTCGACCTCGTAGGTCATCGGCCCACTGGCAATCTCTCCGCCGAGATTCATCCGCCACAGCAGGTCGCCGGTGCGCGCGTCCATGGCCTGGAAGTAGCCCGAGCGCGCGCCCGTGAACAGGAGGTCCGAGGCGGTGGTCAGGATGCCGCTGCGGATGACGTCCGCCAGATCGAAGCGCCAGCGCTCCCGGCCGGTCAGCGCGTCGAGCGCGAGCACCGCGCCGTACCCCGCCTCGGCGGTCCAGTCGTTGATCGGGCCGCGCCGCGTCGGCGGCGTCGCGGCGTCCGGCACCGGCGCGTAGGTGCCCGGGAGTCCGCCCAGGAAGCTCTCGCCCGGCTCGTACTCCTGCGGCTCGGGGTTGAAGAGGGAGGCCCGCTCCTCCCAGGCCGGCACGTAGAACAGCTCGGTCCGCGGGCTGTAGGACGGCGAGTACCAGTTCGTCGCGCCCTGGACCGCGGGGAACGTCGGCTCGCCCGGCGGCTGCGGCGTCTCTACCGGGCGGCCGCTGTCGTCCAGCCCCGCCGCCCAGTTGACCCTGACGAACGCGCGCCCGCTCAGGAAGCGGCCGGTCGCCCGGTCGAGCACGTAGTAGAAGCCGTTGCGGTTCGCCCACAGCATCACCCGGAACAGCGTGTCGTTGCGCTCGATGTCGGCCAGCACGGGAATCTGCACGGCGTCGTAGTCGTACGGATCGCCGGGCGTGAACTGGAAGTGCCAGCGCAGCTCGCCCGTGTCGGCGTCGAGGGCCACCACCGAGCTGGTGTACAGGTTGTCGCCGGGCCGCTGCGCCGGGTTCCAGTCGGGCCCCGGGTTGCCCACTCCCCAGTACGTCAGGTTCAGCGCCGGGTCGTACGAGCCGGTCAGCCAGACCGAGCCCCCGCCGTGCATCCACGCCTCCGGGTCGCAGTAGGTCTCCGGATCCGGCGGACAGGGCTCCCACGTCTCGTGTCCCGGCTCGCCCGGCCCCGGAATGGTGTAGAAGCGCCAGGCCTCCTCGCCGGTGGCCGCGTCGAGCGCCGCGACGAAGCCGCGGATGCCGCGGTCGCCGCCGGCGGTGCCGACGATGACCTTGTCCTTGACCACCAGCGGCGCCAGCGTGAAGGAGTACGCCAGCGACTTGTCCGCCACCTCGACGTCCCACAGCTCGGCCCCGGTCACCGCATCGATGGCCACGACGTGCGCGTCGAGCGTCGCCATGAAGAGCCGGTCGCCCAGCACCGCCACGCCGCGGTTGTTCGATCCGCAGCAGGCGCGGTGGTCCGACGGCGTCGGATAGCGGTAGATCCAGAACACGCGCCCCGTCCGCGCGTCGAGCGCGATGACGTCGTTGGGCCGCTGCGTCACGTACATGATGCCGTCGACCACCAGCGGCGTCGACTCCCAGGACGGCCCGAAGGTGGTCGACTGGTAGACCCACTGCCGCTCCAGGTCGCCGACGTTGTCCGGCGTGATCCGATCGAGCCGGCTGTGGCGGTCGCTGAAGTAGTTGCCCGAGTACGTCAGCCAGTTGCCGGGCTCCTCGACCGCACGGTCGAGACGGTCGGAGCCCACCTGCGCCCCGGCGGTCGCGACCGCCAGCCCCGACAGGAGTACCGCCACCGGCAGCAGCCGCCGCAGCGCCGCGCGTTGCATCGTCATGGGCTTACAATACCACCCAATCCCAAGGAGCCCGGTAGCCGCATGCACAGACCCCGGTTCTCGTTCTTCGTTCGCGCCGCGCTGCTGTCGATCTGCCTGCTTCCGGCGGCCGCGGGCGCCGCCGGGGCGCAGGCGCCGGGCGACGCGCCCGTCTTCGAGCTCGACCCGTCCTGGCCGGCCCCGCCGGCGGACCCCGACGCCCCCTGGCCCGACCTGGATCGCAACGCCACGTCGGTGGCCGTGGACCCGCGCGACCATGTCTGGATGCTGCAGTTGCCGGCGCCGGAGGAGCTGGAGGCAGAGAACGCCGGCGGCCCGCGCGTGCCGCGGGTCTTCGAGCTCGATCCCGCGGGCCACGTCGTCCGGAGCTGGGGCGGCCCCGGCACGAGCGCCGTCTGGATGCGGGAGCCCGACCCGGACGTGCCCTACCCGGCCGGCACCCCGGCCGAGCACGGGATGTTCGTCGATCACGACAACAACGTCTGGGTGACAGGCAACGGTCACGTCGCGCTGAAGTTCTCGCCGGCCGGCGAGCTGCTGCTCCAGGTGGGCGAGCTGGGGCGCACGAACGGCAGCAACGACACCGCGCTGCTGGGCAACGCCTGCGAGCTGACCGTCGACCCGGCGACCAACGAGCTGTACGTGGCCGACGGCTACAACAACCGGCGCATCATCGTCTTCGACGCGGCGACCGGCGACTACAGCCGCCACTGGGGAGCGTACGGCAACCGCCCGGTCGACTTCGAGCTGACCGACGAGGGCCTGTACGCGGACGACTCCCAGCTCCACGCGCCGGGCGCGCCGCCGCAGCCGCAGTTCCTCGCCGTCCACTGCGTGCGCGTGGCGCGCGACGGCACCGTCTACGTCTGCGACCGCCAGCGCAACCGCGTGCAGGTGTTCCGGCGCGACGGCGCGTTCGTCACCGAGCTGGCCGTCGCCCCGGACACCCCGGCCGAGCTGGGGTTTCCCCGGGGCGTGGGCGCCGTCAACTTCGGCTCGGCGTCGACCATCGGCTTCTCGACCGACGCGGAGCAGCGCTACCTGTACGTCGGCGACAACATGAACGACACGATCTGGATCTACCGGCGGAGCGGCCTGGAGCTGCTCGGGTCGATCGCCACCGACCGGGCCGCGAACCACTACCTGTCCGTCGACTCGGCCGGCAACATCTACAACAGCGGGCTGCAGAAGTTCGTCTTCCGGGGTGTCCGCTAGGAGTCTGCGCCGCAGCACGGCGCAGACTCCGCCAGGCGCGCACGGCGCGCCTCGGCGGGAGCGGCGCGGGGCGAAGGGGTCCCCGCAAGCGGACGCCGGGGGTTCGGGGCCGCAGCCCCGTCTGATGGAAGCCAGCGCGCCCCGCGCGGCGGGGCTGGCCATCGCCGGCATGCTGGCGCTCACCATCGCCGGCGCCGTCTGGCCGGCCGTGCCGCCGGCGGCGCCCGCCGTCCTGGCGTGGATCGCGCTGGCCCTGCTGTGGGCGGGGGTCAGCCGGCGGCAGCAGGTGCAGGTGCTGGCGTTCATCGCCGCCGGCCTGGGCGCCTTCCTGTGGGGCGTCAGCCGCGGGGCGCCGCCGCGCGTCGACAGCCTGCTGGGCCAGAACCAGCCGATCCTGTCGATGCTGGCCTCCATCACGCTGCTGCGGCTGCTGAATCGGCCGCCCCGCGCCGGCGACGCGGCGCTGCCGCGGGGCCTCGGCGCCTATCTGCAGAGCATGCTGGGCGTGCATGCGTTCGGGTCGGTCATCAACATCTCCGCCATCATCATCATGTCCGACCGGCTGGCGCGCGTCCGGCCGCTGGGGTTCGACGAGGCGCAGCTCTTCAGCCGGGCGTTCAGCACCGTCGCCTTCTACTCGCCGTTCATCGGCGGCGTCGCCCTGGCCCTGGCCTACACGCCCGGCTCGAGCCCGGTGGTGATGATGCTGTTCGGGGCCCCGCTGGCGGCGGCGGCCTGCCTCTGGCTGTACTGGTACGCGCGCAGCGGCCGGGCCGGGGACATCGAGAGCTTTCGCGGGTATCCGCTGCAGCCCGCGGACCTGAAGATTCCGCTGACCCTCGGGGCGGGGGTGCTCGTTGCCGCCGCGACGCTGCCGGGCTACTCGGTGCTGGCCCTCATCACCATGGTCACGCCGGCGGTGGTCCTGGCCGTGCTGCTCAAGCGGGGCGGCCTGCGCGGGCTGCGCCCCGCGTTCGCGGAGTACGTCGAGACCCGCGCCCCGCAGATGGGCGGCGAGCTGGCGCTCTTCCTCGGGGCCGGGGTGCTGGCGGCGGGCGTGGTGGCGGCCGCCGCGGGCGCGGGCGGCTGGCTGCTCTTCGCCCGTCTCGACGCCTTCCACGCGAGCCTGCTGGTCCTGGCGTTCGTGGTGACGTCGCTGGCCTGCATCCACCCCGCGGTGCTGGTGGGCGTCACCGTGGCGCTGCTGGAAACGGTCGAGCTCGATCCCACGCTGCTCGCCACGACGTTCGCCATGGGCTGGGGTCTGGGCTGCGTCGTCAACCCCCTGTCGGGCGTCAACGTGGTGCTCGCCACCCGCTACGGCGCCAACAACTGGCGCATCGCGCGCAGCAACGTCGCCTTCAGCGCGGCGCTGTACGTCGTGGCGGTGGGCCTGCTCTACCTCTACGAGCACACCCGCCTGTAGGAGGCTGCGCCGCGGAACGGCGACGACTCCTGGCGCACCGCCGTCAGTAGTCGTCCGCCGCCAGCGACGCCCGGATGATCTGCTCGGCGTTGCGGTGGACGATGTGGCGGTTGGCGTAGGCCGGGTGGGCCCAGTTCACCATCCGGTCGTGCCGCTTGCGCGGCCCGTAGCCGGCGCTGGTGGTGGCCGCGATGAGCCGGGTCCGGTCGAGCTCGACGTAGCCCTCGGGCGTGAACTGCGCGATGATGAGGTCGCCGTCGTCGTTGTTGACGAAGTAGCGGTCGCGGTGGCGCACGATGAACGCGCCGCCCCAGCGCGCCTGCGGCGTCATCTCGCCGCTCATCCACAGCCGCTCGCCGGTGCGGGCGTCGAGGCCGCGCAGCTCGCCGTAGCTGCCCACGCCGTAGACGTAGTCGCCGATGATCACCGGCGGGGTGATCACCGTGTGCAGGCCGTCGGTATCGGTCGGCATCTCGCTGCGGCTCGATCCCTTCCACATCAGCGCGGCGTCCGGCCGGTCGGTGCTCAGCCGCATCATGAGCGAGCCGTTGTAGAACTGGCTCACCAGCAGGTAGTTGTCGACCTTGAGCGGCGTGATGACGTTCATGCTGGAGCCGGTCTCCCACGGCTCCTCCCAGTACGTCTCGCCGGTCTCGGGATCGAGCGACGCGAGCCCCGCCGTATGCCAGATGATGAGCTGCCGCACCCCGCCGGCCTCGTAGATGATGGGCGCGCTGGAGCTGCCGCCCCGCACCTCGAGCGCCCGCCACCGCTCGGCGCCGGTCCGCTTGTCGAACGAAACCACCAGCGCGTTCGGCTCGCCGCCCACCACGGCGATGAGCTGCTCGCCGTCGACGAGGGGCGCGCTCGGCGTGCCCCAGGGCGCCATGCTCGCGTCGTATTCGACGAGGTAGTTCCGGTGCCAGACCACCCGCCCGGTCTCGACGTCCAGGCACCACAGCAGCCCGGTGGCCCCGAGCACGTAGACGCGGTCCCCGTCCACCGTGGGCGTGGCCATCGGTCCGGCGGCGTACGACGCCATCAGCGCGCGATACGTCGCCCCCCACGAGTAGCTCCACAGCTCCTCGCCGGTCTGCTCGTCGAGCGCCAGGACCCGCTCCGTGCCGTCCAGCGTGCGCGACTCGGGGTCCTCCAGCCAGTCGGTCACGAAGACGCGGCCGTCGGCCACCGCCGGCCCGGCGAATCCGTTGCGGACCGGGACCTGCCACTTCACCTTCAGCCCCGCGGCGGGGAACCTGTCGATGATCCCCGTCTCGTGCCACACGCCCAGCCGGCCGGCGCCGCGCCACTGGCGCCAGTCCTCGGCAGCCACGGTCGCCGCCGCGCAGGCGACGACCGCGGCGAGCCCCGCGCCGAGCCGCAGCCCGGCGCGCCCCAGATCCCTGATGCGCATCGATTGCTCCTCCAGATGGGGCTGCGCCCCAAGCCCCCGGCGTCCGCTTGCGGGGACCCCACTGCCCCGCGCCGCTCCCGGCTTCAAACAGACGGGGCTACGCCCCGAACCCCCGGCGTCCGCTTTGCGGGGACCCCGCAGCCCCGCGCCGCTCCCGCCGAGGCGCGCCGTGCGCGCCTAGCGCAGGATGTCGCTGTGCTCGGCCATCTCGACGATGACGTCGGCGTCCTCCTGCAGGAGCAGGCGGCGCGCCACCGAATCGTCGGCGGCGCGCTTGACGGCCGCCACGAAGCCGGCGTGGTCGCCGTAGCGCTCCTCGAGCGACAGGCGCGGGTCGCCGCTGGCGAGGCGCTCCGCGCGCGTGCGGGCGAACGGGAAGAAGGCCCCGGTCAGCCCGCACAGGTCGCGGCCGCGGGGGCCGGCCGCGTACAGGTTCCAGCCCGTGCTCGTCCCGACGGGCACCGCGATGTCGACCGTGCGGACCCCGGCGATGTCGTGCCCGTCGCGGTCGGTGGTCGGCACGAGCACCTGGTACGACGCCCCGCGGGTCGGCGGCAGCACGGTCTGCCGTCCGCCCTGCGAGCCGAACGTGGGACCGAAGCCGAGCACGTCGAGGCCGTTCACCGTGGTCGGGAAGGTGGCCCCGGGAATGGCGGGAAACGTCCGTCCCGCCTCGTCCACGGTGGCCAGCGTGCCCCGCCGCACGTCCGGGTAGTTGCTCTCGGGCGGCTCGAGGCCCTGGTCGGCCCACTCGTCGAGGGCCACGAGCAGCGCCCGCATCAGCGGCGCCGCGCTGCGGTAGCTGTTCGTGACGAACTCGCAGGCCCCGCGAACGGTCGGCACGAACCCGACCCCCGGCCCGCCGCCGTGCGGGTGGCTGGCCAGCAGGTACAGGCGCACGTTGTCCGGGACGGGCACGGCGTTGCCGTGGCCGTCATGGACGTTGAGCGAGGCCTTCATCTGCCAGAACTCGTTGCTCGTGTCGACGTGGAACACGAGCGGGTCGGTCGCCGGCCGCTTCAGGATGCCGTCCCGGATGTTCGTCACCGGATCCGTCGTCACGGCGTACGTCAGGGGCGGGTGCGACTGCGAGGTGAAGTCGGCCGTGCGGTCCTGGCGCGAGTAGATGTTGGGGTCGGCGAACTCCACGTTCGCGAACAGCCGGTGCGAGCCCGGGATGTGGATGCGCACGGCGTCGAACACGCGGCGGTGCGCCTCGTCCTCGTTGAACCCGAGGTACAGGTAGTCGCGCATGTACATCCCGGTGGACGAGATGCCGAGCCCGTAGGCGCGGCGGATGCCCACGGCGTCAGCGCTGCGCGCCAGCGGATTGGGCGTGCCCGCGTCGTCGGCCGTCTCGTAGCGCAGGAACGAGGCGACGTCGCGCGTCACCGCGTACCCCAGCCCCATGACCCACGGGTTCCGGGCCGGGTAGATCAGCTCGTACACCTTGTCGGACTCGAACCCGTCGAAGAAGCAGATGTCGACCGTCGAGGACGTCAGCGACGCCTCCCCGGCGGGGCACGTTCCGAACGCCCACCGATCGGGCGCAATCGGCCGCGGCTTGCCGTCGATGCCATCGCGCACCGTCAGGGTGGAGTGCGCCGTATCGGTGTCGGCGGTCTCGTAGCTGAGGAAGCGGTCGTTGCCCTTGAGCGGCAGCGTGTAGGCGCTGCTGCCGCGGCCCAGCGGCTCGCGCAGCGGGTCCGACGGATACTCGATGCGGATGTGCGAGACGATGGGGCTGCCGTCGGCCTGCACGGCGACCGGCAGGTTGGCCCCCAGGCGCGTCGCCGTCGTCAGCACGTCACCGGCCCAGCCGGCGTCGACGAAGCTGTAGCCGAGGCGGAAGAACAACCCGTCGCCGGACTCCGGGTCCGCCCCCGCCGGCAGCGACGGGAACGTCTGGAAGCCCAGCTCGATGGCGTTGCCCCGGTTGTTGACGCCGTAGAGCAGCTTGCCGTTGCCGCGCGCCAGGTCCACCGGCTTGATGATGAAGAACGGCGCGCTGAACTCCACGAGCCCGCGCGCGTTGCGCGGCGCGCGGTCGAGGTTGACAATCACCGCGTTGAGCGGGTCGTCGGGATCGACCTCGAGGTAGACCGTCCCGTCGAGACGCTCGAAGGGTCCCGCCTCGCCGAAGCTCTTGCCCCCGGCGTACGGGGCCGTCCGCTCCACGACGATACGGGCCACGCGCGCGTCGGCCGGCTGCGCCGCCAGGGCCGCCAGCAGCCCGCCCAGAAGCACCACCGCAACTGCTCGTCTCATCACACCGCCCCCCTTTGCTTCCACGGCGCCGACTCCCAGCCCGCCACTCGTCGCCTGCGGCTCCGTGGCGCCCAACCAATCCTTCAGCAGTCTGCGCCGTTCTACGGCGCGGACTGCTACTGCTCCGCCGCTCGCGCGCCGGACAGGATGTTGAACAGTCCGTAGTTGCCCTCGTGACACGCGTACTCGTACAGCACGTCGCCCCGCTTCATCGGCAACGCGGCCGTGAAGGGCCGCGTGAACGTGGCCGCGTCCTCGACCGTGTACTCGTACAACAGCGTGTCGTCGGCCGTGCGCCGGAACCGCTCCGTCAGACGGAGCGTCGCGCCGGTGCCGACGGCGCGGTCGATCGACGGGTTGAAGCTGGCAATCTTCTCGCTGAAGTTGGTCGACTCGACGACCAGCGTGTCGCCCTCCCAGCGGCCGCGCGAGGCGCCCATCCACTGCGTGATCCCGGCCGCCAGAGGCGCCCGGTCGTCGAGCGGCACGATGCGCGCGTCGTGCACCATCTCGTTGAGGATCACCACGTGGTCCGCCGTCTGGAAGATCTGGATGTTCTGGTTGTAGCCGCCCGGCGAGATCGGCGGGCCGGAGTTGAACCCGATCAGGCAGCGCTCGCCCAGCCCCCGGTCCTCGTAGCTGTCGGCGCCGATGCCGGCCGCGCGCACGCGCACCGGACGCGTGCTCGGCAGGTCCTCCTCGAGCGACAGGACGTGCATCTCGACCCCCGGCTGCAGCGCCGGCAGCCGGCCGTCGGGCGGGTCGACGATGAGCGACGTCCGCTGATCGTCCGTCAGCCGCGCCCCCTGGTCGACCCAGAAGTTGTTGTAGGCCCCCACGTCGCCGATGGGCAGCGTGCCGTCGGGCGCGAAGGCCGCCGCCGCCGCCGCCTCGTACGCGGCCGCCTCCTCGGCGGTCAGCACGGCCTTGTCGGCCTGCCCCGTCGGGCGCTCGAGCGGCGTCAGCGTCCGGAAGTCCCAGACGCCCTGCAGGTCGGGGCTGCCGTCCGGCAGGCGGGGCGGTTCGTACGGCGTCTGCGCACCGGCCGGGAGCGAGCCTCCGGCGGTCGCGGCGAGCAGGGCGAGCAGGGTGACGATGCGGCGAACGTACATCTCATTCCTCCCGGCCGGCGCGCGGCCGTCAGCGCAACGAAGTTCAGAAGCCTCTAATGATATCGTGCAGCGCACCGCATGCCGACAGTGTGCGCCGAGCTGCCGCTCGACATCGACCGCGACGACGCCTGGCGCCGGCTGCGCGACCTGTCCTCGCCGCACCTGTACGTGCCGGGCCTGACGGCCGCCGCGTTCACCGGCCCGCAGCGCGAGGGCGTCGGCGCCAGCCGCCGGGTCCGCATGGGCCGGCTGCTCACGCTCGACGAGACGGTGACGGCGTGGCGCGAGGCCGAGGGCATCAGCCTGCGCCTGCACCGCGGCGCCCGCGGCCCGCTGCCGCCGCTCCGGCGGCACTTCTTCGACTACGGCCTGGCCGAACGCGACGGCCGCCTCTGGCTGGTCAACCGCATGCGCTACGAGGTGGGCCTCGGCGTCCTGGGCGCGCTGCTCGACCGCCTCCTGCTGCGGCGGATCATGGCCCGCCAACTGCAGGACGTGACGCTGGCCCAGAAAATTCACTACGAGACAGGTGAAAGGGTGACGCCGGCCATCCTCGCGGCCTGGAAGACCCGGCTGGCGGCGCGCGGATAGCGGCCGCGGCGCCGACGACCGGCCGGCCGGCACCCACCGCGCCGCCAGCGTTCAGGCCGCGGCGGGCGCGCGGACGAAGACGCCGCGCCCTTCCTGGCGGACGGGGTATGTCGCGACCGGCCTGTCGGCGGGACCGCCGCACGGGCGCCCGTCGGCGAGGGCGAAGCGCGCGCCGTGCCAGGGGCAGACGACCTGGCCCTGCTCGATCCGTCCGAGCGCGAGCGGACCGCCCGTGTGCGGGCAGCGGTTGTCGAGCGCGTGCAGCCGCCCCTCGTGCTGCCAGACGGCGATTTCGCGGCCGCCGGCGACGACCGACCGCGGTGTTCCGTCATCCAGGTCGACGCGCTCCGCCACGCGGATCCAGGACCCGCCGCCGCCGGCCGTCGCCGGGGCCGGTGAGCTGGCCGCGCCTGGAGATTCCCGCCCCGGCACGCCCGGCCAGCCGCCGTGGCACAGCTCGACCGCCAGGTCTTCCTCCCAGATGTGATTCGCGCCGCGCTCCACGACCCGGCGGACCAGCGGCCGCAGCCACGACCAGCCCGGGACGAGCGGCACGCGGTAGGTCTCCTCGATCGCCGTCTCGTCGCCGCGATCCAGCAGGCGCGTGTCCACGCCGACGCCCCGCAGCAGTCCGCGGCGAAAGCGGATGCAAATCCGGTCCGGCTGCAGCCAGACCTGCTCGGCGACGGTCCGCAGCCGCACGCCCAGCCAGGCCGGCCAGCGCTGCTCGAAGACGATGCGCCGGCCGTCCACCTCCAGCACGCGCGCCGCGCCCAGCGTGGTCGGGTGGACCGTCTCGAGATGCTCGAGGTCGAAGTACTGGGCCAGCACCCGCTCGAACGGATAGGGAATCCGCACGCGGTAGGTGACGCTGATCGCCATCGTCAGTGGCTGCGACGCAGCCGGCGCCGGAAGCCGGGCTCTCCGCTACCGATCATGCCGCGCTGCGCAAGCCGCAGACCTCCCAATCAGCTGGTCGCCGACCCCGCCCGCACGCTGCCAACCGCCTCGATCGCCGTCTTGATGTCCGCGCGCGACACGTCCAGGTGGGTGACCGCCCGGATGACGCCGCCGGCGGCGCCCATGCGCACGCCCCGCGCTGCCAGCCGGCTCAGGAACTCCGCGTTGCCGATGCCCAGGCCCCGGACGTCGAAGAAGACCATGTTCGTCTCGGGCTGCGGCGTGCGGACGTGAACGCCGTCCGCGGCGGCCAGGCCGGCGGCCAGCAGGCGGGCGTGCTCGTGGTCCTCGGCCAGCCGCTCGACGTGGTGGTCGAGCGCATACAGGCACCCGGCCGCCGCGATCCCCGCCTGGCGCATGGCGCCGCCGAAGAGCTGCTTGTAGCGGCGGGCCTCCGCGACGAACGCGCGCGTTCCCGCGAGGACGGCGCCGATCGGGGCGCCGAGCCCCTTGGTGAAGTCGATCCAGAGACTGTCGACGGCGGCCGCGAAGTCCGCGGCGGGGACGCCGGACGCGGCGCAGGCATTGAGCAGCCGGGCGCCGTCCAGGTGGACCGGCACGCCGCGCTCGCGCGCGCGCGCCGAGACCGCCTGCAGCGCATCGAGCGGCCACACCGCGCCGCCGCCGAAGTTGTGGGTCTGCTCGACGCAGACGACGCCCACGGGCTGCCCGTAGGGCACCGGCACCGCGGTCACCCGGTCCATGGCGGCGGTCAGCTCGGCCGGCGTGAAGACGCCGCGCGCGGTCCGGATCGGCTCGACCAGCACGCCGGAGGCGAGCGCCGCGCCGCCCGACTCGGCGCGGATGACGTGCGCCATCCCGTCGGCGATCAGCGCGTCCCCCGGCCGGGTGTGCACCTTGACGGCGACCAGGTTGCACATGGTGCCGGTGGGCAGCCAGAGCGCCGCCTCCGTGCCGAGCAGCTCCGCCACGCGCGCCTGCAGGCGGGTGACGGTCGGATCCTCGCCCTTCTGCTCGTCGCCGACCTCGGCGCCCGCCATGGCCGCGCGCATGCCGGCCGTGGGCCGGGTCTCCGTGTCGCTGAAGAGCGGGACGGGCCTGCGCCGTTCCACCGGGCCGGCTCCTACCGCGAGCCGGCGCCCTCGGCCTGCTCCTCGGCGCGCGCCCCGGCGAGCACGTTGACGATGCTGTAGTTCCCCTCGTGGCAGGCGTACTCGTAGAGCGGACCCTCCGTCACCCCGCGCGCCGCCTGGTTGGTGGTCAGCGGCATGCGCACGCTCCAGGGATGCGTGAACTTCGCCGGATCGGTCAGCGTGAACTCGTACTCCAGCGTGTTCTCGTCGACGCGGGTGAAGCGCTCGACGAGGTGCATCGTGGTCGTCGGCATGCGCCACGTGGCGGCCCAGCGCTCGGCCGTCCCGTCGACGAACCGCGTCGACTCGACGACCAGCGTGTCGTCCTCCCAGCGGCCCCGGACGCCGCCGTTCCACTGCGCCAGGTCGTGCGACCGCCCGTCGAGGGGGATGATCCGCCGATCGCGGAACATCTCGTGGAGGATGACCACGTACCCGGGCGTCTGCAGGATCTGGTGATTCGGGTTGTAGCCCAGCCAGAACATCGGCACGCCGTCGGTCATGCAGCGCTCCCCGGTGTCGACGTCCACCCACGAGTTGCGCGCGCCGTGCACGCGGTACTCGCGCTGCAGCCGTTCACGCTCGGCCATCGCCGCGGTGTAGGGGACGCGCCCGTCGGGCGGATCGACGATCAGCGCGGTGCGCCGGTCCGGGATGACGCGGGTCCCCGGATCGAACCAGATCTGGTTGTAGGTGCCCGGATCGCCCTCGCGCGGCACGCGCTCGACGAACCGGTTGCGATCGGCGCGCTGCTCGAGCTCCGCGGCCTCCTCCTCGGTCAGGAACTCCTGCCCGGCCCGGTCCGCGGGGCGCTCGAGGGGCGTGAGCGTGGAGCCGGTCCAGACGCCCTGCAGATCCGGGTCGCCCCACGGCGTCCGCAGACCGGCCTGCCCGGCGGCAGGCAGCGGCGCCAGACACACGGCGGCGACGACGGCGGCGACGGCGACACATCGACCTGGCATTCGGAACCTCCTCCGTGGATGCGAAGTGCGCTCCTATTCTAAACGCCCCGCGCC
This sequence comes from Vicinamibacterales bacterium, assembly GCA_965214845.1. GTDB lineage: Bacteria > Acidobacteriota > Vicinamibacteria > Vicinamibacterales > UBA8438 > JAAXGX01. The sequence goes on along the minus strand of CBDCCO010000007.1, from coordinate 6,205,636 downwards.
GGTTCCAGGCTCCCGCGCCGGCCGGCGCCGGCCCGCCGCGGACCGATCGTCCCGGGAGGGCGCGGGTCTTCAACCGGCTGCGGCAGGGTCGGGCACGAGAAAGGCGCCGGGAATGCCCGTATCGAGGGTGGCGAGCCGCGCCCCGTGCGCCTGCGCCAGATCGACAAGGTGGGCGTCAGTGGTTCGGGAAGGACTGTGGCACCACTCGGGAAACCCCGCCGCCGGCCTGTCGTCCGGCAGGCAGACGTGGCACGCTCCCAGGGCGCCCAGCATGCCGGCCAGCGTTCTGCCCGCCTCCCGCACCGTCACGCGCCCCCGCGTCCGTTGAACCGACACCCGTACGAAACCGAGCTGCGGGATGGCGGACGTCAGCAGGGCAGCACCAGGTTGCCCGCGCGTTGCGGCGATCCACGTGACCGTCCGCTCGTGGTCGACATGGTCGGACCATCCCCATGCGACGAGCACGTTGACGTCCAGGAGGTACTTCACGGAAAGTCCGCAAGCAACTCGCGCACCGTGGCCGTGTCGAGCGGCGTCTGGTCGTCCAGGGCGCCGAAGATCATGGCCCCGGTACGCGGGCAGCGGACCAGTTGCGGCAACCTGGGTGCCGACATGGCGATGTTGGCACGGCGGCGGAGATACTCCGAGACGCTGACCCCTTCCCTGCCGGCCCGCGTGCGGATCAGGCGGGCTTCCTCCTCGCTCACCTTGAAGGAGATCGTCGGCATGCCGGTAATACGGTATTACCGGTTGCGCCGCCCGTCAACCGTGCCGACGATCCCGCCGCCGCGTGTGGATACCGTAAACTCGTCTCCATACCGCCGGGCCGCGCGAAGCCGGAATCCGGAGGCTGGATGAGCGTACTGATCAGGAACGGCCGCATCGTGACCGCGGCCGACGACTATCGCGCCGACGTCTTCGTCGAGGGCGAGACCGTGGCGCTGCTCGGCCGCGACCTCACGCCGCCCGCCGACCGGATCATCGACGCCACGGGGCGCCTCGTGCTGCCCGGCGGCGTCGATCCCCACACCCACATGGAGATGCCGTTCGGGGGCACCGAGTCGTCCGATACCTTCGAGACGGGCACTCGCGCCGCCGCCTGCGGCGGTACGACGACCATCGTCGACTTCGCGATCCAGAATCGCGGGACCTCGACGCTCGCGGCCCTCGACACGTGGCACGCCAAGGCCGCCGGCAAGGCGGCCATCGACTACGCGTTCCACATGATCGTCACGGACCTGCCCGACCGGCGCGTGCCGGAGCTGCGCCGGCTGGCAGACGCGGGCGTGACGAGCTACAAGCTGTTCATGGCCTATCCCGGCGCGCTGCTCGCCGACGACGCCACGATCTTCCGCGCCATGCGTGCGGCGGGCGAGGACGGCACGCTCGTCTGCATGCACGCGGAGAACGGCGTCGTCATCGACGAGCTGGTCAAGGCCGCGCTGGCGGCGGGACACGTCGAGCCGAAGTACCACGCGCTGACGCGGCCCACGCGCCTCGAGGCGGAGGGCGCGCACCGCGCGCTGGCCATCGCCGAGGTCGCCCGCGCGCCCGTCTACCTCGTGCACCTGAGCTGCCGCGACGCGCTGACCGAGCTGCGGCGGGCGCAGGCGCGGGGCGTGATGGCGCACGCCGAGACGTGCCCGCAGTACCTGCTCCTCGACATCGCGGCCTACGACGAGCCCGGGTTCGGCGGCGCGAAGTACGTCACGACGCCCCCGCTCCGCGAGAAGTGGAACCAGGACGAGCTGTGGCGCGGCCTCCGGGGCAAGGTGCTCGACGTCATCTCCACCGACCACTGCCCCTTCTGCCTGCGCGAGCAGAAGGAGCTCGGCAAGGGCGACTTCAGCCGCATTCCGAACGGCGGACCGGGCGTGGAGAACCGCCAGAGCCTCATCTTCCATCACGGCGTGAACGGCGGGCGCATCGACCTGAACCGGTTCGTGGACCTGACGTCGACGACGCCGGCGCGGATCTTCGGCATGTTCCCGCGCAAGGGGACCATCGCGGTCGGGTCGGACGCGGACATCGTCGTCTTCGACCCCGAGCGCGAGGTCACCATCAGCAGCAGCGACCCGCGCACGCACCACATGAACGTCGACTACAGCGCCTACGAGGGCTTCCGCGTGCGGGGCTATCCCGAGACCGTGCTCTCGCGGGGCCGGGTCGTGGTCGACAACGGCGAGTACGTCGGCCGCCCCGGGGACGGCCGGTTCATCCGGCGCGGCCCCTACGGCGGCGCGCACGCGCCGCTGGCGGCTGCCCGCGGGCAGGCCGTCGATCCGGCCAACGGAAGCCCGGGGCCCGACGGAGACTGACATTGGCGCACTCGACCTCGACGCCCGGGGTCGCGGCCGGCCGCCTGCCGGCCGCGGCCTACGAGCAGAACTTCGCCGACCTGCACCCGCCCTGCACGGCCCGCGAGGCGGCCGTCGCCGCGGACCGCTGCTACTTCTGCCACGACGCGCCGTGCGTCGCGGCCTGCCCGACCGCCATCGACATCCCGCTGTTCGTGCGTCAGATCGCCACCGGTACGGCGCGGGCCGCCGCGCGGACGATCTTCGACCGGAACATCCTGGGCGGCATGTGCGCGCGGGCCTGCCCCACCGAGACGCTCTGCGAGCAGGCCTGCGTGCGGGAAGCGGCCGAGGGCCAGCCGGTGGAAATCGGCCGCCTGCAGCGCTTCGCCACCGACGCGCTGATGGCGCAGGCCGGGCACCCCTACCAGCGCGCCGCGCCCACGGGCAGGCGCGTCGCCGTCGTCGGGGCGGGACCGGCCGGCCTGGCCTGCGCCCACCGGCTGGCCCTCAGGGGGCACGCGGTCACGCTCTTCGACGCGCGTACCCGGGCGGGCGGCCTCAACGAGTTCGGGATTGCCAGCTACAAGACGGTCGACGACTTCGCCGCGCGCGAGGTCGACTGGCTGCTCGGGGTCGGCGGCATCACGGTCGAGCTGGGCCGGCGCCTGGGCGCCGACCTCGCGCTCGACGATCTGGCGCGGGACCACGACGCCGTGTTCCTGGGGATCGGGCTGGCCGGCGTCAACGCGCTGGGCGCCCCCGGCGAGGCCGCCGGCAACGTCCGCGACGCGGTCGACTTCATCGCCGAGCTGCGCCAGACGCGGGACCTGTCGACGCTGCCGGTGGGACGCCGCGTGGTCGTCATCGGCGGCGGCATGACGGCGGTCGACGCGGCCGTGCAGGCCAGGCTCCTGGGCGCCGAGGAGGTGGCGCTGGTCTATCGCGGCGGACGCGGCCGGATGAGCGCCTCGGCGTTCGAGCAGGACCTGGCCGCCTCGCAGGGCGTGCGCATCGTCACCAACGCGCGGCCGCTGCGCCTGCTGGGGGACGGCGCGGTGCGCGAGGTGGAGTTCGTCCGGACGGCGGACGGCCCCGAGGGCTTCGAGGACACCGGCGAGACGTTCCGGCTGCCGGCCGACCAGGTGTTCAAGGCGATCGGGCAGCGGCTCGACGGCGCGCCCGGCGGGCTGGCGCTCGCCGGCGGCAGGATCCGCACCAGCGGCGCGGGCCGCACCAGCCGGCCCGGGGTCTGGGCCGGCGGCGATTGCGTGGCGGACGGCGACGACCTGGTCGTGACGGCCGTCGCGCAGGGACGCGACGCCGCCGAGGACATCCACGCCAGCCTCGCGGAATGACGGCAAGGAGCCGGTGACATGGCGACACTCGCGACCGAGTTTCTGGGCATCAGGTCTCCCAACCCGTTCTGGCTGGCCTCGGGCCCGCCGACCGACAAGGAGTACAACGTCCGCCGCGGGTTCGAGGCGGGCTGGGGCGGCGTGGTCTGGAAGACGCTGGGCGAGGAAGGGCCGCCGCTGGTCAACGTCAGCGGCCCGCGCTACGGCGCCGTGTGGGGCGCGGACCGGCGCCTGCTGGGCCTCAACAACATCGAGCTGATCACCGCCCCTGGAGCTGAACCTGCGCGAGATCAAGGCCGTCAAGCGGGACTACCCCGATCGCGCGGTGGTCGTCTCGCTCATGGTGCCCTGCGAGGAGGAGGCCTGGAAGCGCATCCTGCCGCACGTCGAGAAGACGGGCGCCGACGGCGTGGAGCTGAACTTCGGCTGCCCCCACGGCATGAACGAGCGCGGCATGGGCTCCGCCGTGGGCCAGGTGCCGGAGTACGTCGAGATGGTGACGCGCTGGGTGAAGGCGGCCACGCGGATGCCGGTCATCGTCAAGCTCACGCCCAACGTCGCGGACGTCCGCCGCGCCGCGCGCGCGGCGCGCGCAGGCGGCGCCGACGCCGTCAGCCTGATCAACACGCTCAACTCGATCACCGCGGTGAATCTCGACACGTTCAGCCCGGAGCCCACGATCGACGGCAAGGGCAGCCACGGCGGCTACGCCGGGCCGGCGATCAAGCCCATCGGGCTGCACATGGTGGCCGAGATCGCCCGCGATCCGGAGACGTCGGGCCTGCCGCTCTCCGGCATCGGCGGCATCGCCACGTGGCGCGACGCGGCGGAGTACGTCGCGCTCGGCTGCGGCAACGTGCAGGTATGCACCGCGGCCATGACGTACGGGTTCCGCATCGTCCAGGAGATGATCGCGGGCCTGACGCTGTGGATGGAGGACAAGGGGTTCGAGCGCCTGTCCGATTTCCAGGGGCGCGCCGTGCGGAACGTCACGGACTGGCAGCACCTCAACCTCAACTACGTCGCCAAGGCGCGCATCGACCAGCAGCTCTGCATCAAGTGCGGGCGCTGCTACGCGGCCTGCGAGGACACGTCGCACCAGTCCATCGCCATCAGGGACGGCCGCGTCTTCGAGGTGCTCGACGCGGAGTGCGTGGCCTGCAACCTGTGCGTCGTGGTGTGTCCGGTGGAAGACTGCATCACGATGGAGCCGCTCCCAGCCGGCGCGGTCGACACCCGCACCGGCCGGACCGTGGAGGGCTACGCCAACTGGACGACTCACCCGCACAACCCCGCCGCCCGGCCGCAGCGCGGTCCCGCCGCCTGACGCCGGGCCGGCGGCGGCCGCGCGCCGGCTGCGCAAGCCCGGCTTCGCATAGAATGACGCCCGGAGGAATCCTGGATGCGCAATCAGCCCCACCTGTCGAGATGTCTCGTCCTCGCGGCCGCCGTGCTGCTGGCGGCCGCCGCCGGCCCGGCGCAGGCGCAGCCGCAGGACGAGTTCACGCCGGTCACGGACGCGATGCTGCAGGATCCCGCGCCGGGCGACTGGCTCACGTGGCGCCGCACGCTCGACGGCTGGGGCTTCCGATGAGAAATATAGCGTAAGTAACTGATTGTAAGGGTCTTACGAATGCACTCTAGTGCGCGTTCCCCTCGTTGTTTCCCTCGTTCTGAAGTGGATTCGGATGGACCAACAGCGTCGGCCCTGCACGCGCCGGGACCGCCGCTCAGCGCTCCGTGCTATCGCCGACGCTCACCAGACTACAGTCGCCTTGGGAGCCAAGTAGCCTGCTCCGGGTCACCAGGTACCCGGACGACACGGATGGACCGGGACGGCACTGGAACAGCGGGAGCGGTGCTGACGTAGATGTAGCGGAAGATGACTGCATGGAACGGACGCCTCGTATTGTCGGTGCTTCGCCTACGGTCGTGTCGCCCGTCGATGATCGTCCCGGTTCGCTGGGTCGCGTCACGATGCCATCGGATTGGAGGGGTCGAGGTCACGTGCGCCCGTTGATGACAGTTCCGCGTCAACGCTCCGCACTACCGGGCGCAGCCGCTGGTCGCCGCTGGGACGCACGCTGCGGCTCCGCGCCGTTTCTCCTCCTGCTGACGATCTGTCTGTCTCTCTCGGCGGGGAGGGCGACCGCCCGCGCGGCGCCGGCGCCCCCGGAGGCGCGACAGAACGCCACGTACGAGCCGCGACAGCCGGCCGCGGGCGAGCGGGGCCGACCGGCCGGGCAGGACCGGCCCGCCGAAGCGGACCACCCCGTCGAGCAGGACAACCCGACCGACGAGCCGGAGGGAACGGACGCTACCACGCCGCCGACTTCGTTCTCGGAGGAGGTCGTGGTGGTCGGCAGCCGCGCCCAGCCTCGGTCGGTGACCGCGTCGACGGTACCGGTCGACGCCATCCCGGCGACCGATTTCGCGCGGCAGCGCGGCGCAGACCTCGCCGACCGGCTGCGGGCGGTCCTGCCGTCCTTCAACGTGAACCCGCAGGAGGACGGCGACACCGCTGCCGTCGTCCGACCGGCACACTTGCGCGGCCTCGCCCCGCACCACACGCTGGTGCTGGTCAACGGGGCGCCGAGAACTACTTGTAAATTATTCTCAGCAATGGCTTTGCTGGTAGAAGGACGACCTTGCTTCCCTCGTTAGACCCCTCTTTCCGAACGGGAATCCACGGGACAGCCGAAACCGTCCACGGGGTAAGCGTTCGGCCACGCTGGTATGGTGGACCGTCGTCTCGGTGCGTGGCGTTGATTCTACCGGTTGAGGGTGCGCTTCCAGTTCTTGCGGAGGGGCCGCAGCCAGATGTCCTTCGTGGGCTTGTCCCGGTCGTTCGTGCCGTAGCGTCCGCGCCCCTGGGTGGCGCCGACGCGGATCCAGCCGGAGGCCCGGTAGACGGCGCCGGTGTAGCGGGGGGTCTGCACGAAGGTCTCGATGAGCACGGGGGTCGTCTTGTAGCGCGCGGTCCAGTCCGCGGGCAGCTGGCGGCGGACGAGGGCGAGGATGTGCGAGCCGAGGTTGGGGATGCGGATCCAGGGCAGGATCAGGAAGCGCGGGTTGTCGACGACGAGCGGCAGGTTCTTCTCGCGGTCTCGCCGCGACCAGCCGATGAAGCGGTCGCGCGGGGCGAGCGTCCAGGCGGCGGTGGAGAAGCCGAGCATGGCGAGCGGCGTGCCGTCGCTCGCGTGCACGGCGTAGCGCATCTGGGCGCCGACCAGGGTCTTGTAGCCGAGGTAGTGGTAGCGGGCGACGTACTCGTTCCACAGTTTCCCCCCGTGGTCGCCGCGCACGACGGTGCGCATCTCGAGCGGACGGACGGCGTCGAGCGTGGTCGGCGGCGGCAAGCGGGGCGGTTCGGTGTCGGGCCCGAAGGTGATCGGCCCGGGCCGGTTCTGGCGCCACTTCGGCGGCGGCAGTTCGATGCGGCCGTCCCGGTGCATGGCCAGCATGACGACGCGGGCCATCATGTCCTTGCACCCGCCGTCGGCCTTGTACCAGCCGATGCGGCGGCAGAACGCCTTCGACAGGGCGTGGCGGTTGAGCGTCGGCGGCCCGGCGATCAGCGCGCGCAGCAGCGCCATCTCCGCGGTCGTGAAGTCGCGGCCGTAGTAGCGGCACTCGACCGGAGCGGTCATGTCGGCGCCGTCAGTTCGCGCCGGCGCGCCGCGTCCATCGACCAGGGCAGCCACGCCGCGGTGTCGTCCGGCGGCCGGCCGCCGCGCTCGGCGCACGCCGCCAGCCACGCTTCGAGCCAGCGCAGGACATCGATCCGGTTCAGCACCAGGGTGCCGACCACCGAGTACATCAGCGCCGTGAACTGCGCGCCGGTTCCGCTGTCGGAGCCGAACGACAGGCGCCGTCCGATGGCCGGCCCCCGGAGCACCCGCTCGGCGAGATTGTTGTCGAGCGGCACCCGGGGACGGTCGGCGAACACGCTGAGCCCCTCGCGGTGGTTGACGAGCGAGCGCAGCGGCTTGCCCTCGCGCGCGTGCTCCGGCAGGTCGGCCAGTTCCCGTTCCGCCGTCGCGAACAGGCCGTCGAGCGCCGCCGCGAGCGCGCCCTGCGCCGCGTCGAACGCCGCGCTCTGGCGCTCGATGTCGGGGTCGTAGCAGTCCAGCCGCGCCTCGTTCAGGCGGTAGAGCGCGGCGATCCGCGCAAGCCATGTCTCGCACCAGCCGGTCAGGCGGACCTGCGCGGCGGCGCACTGGATGATGTCGCGTCGCAAATGCGCCCAGCAAAAAGCGAGCACGACCGTGCCGCCGAGCAGCCGCGCCAGCCGCTTGTAGGCGCTGTAGCGGTCGCAGACGATCACCGTCTCGGGCGCCAGGTCGCCGAACAGCTTCGCCGCCGCCTCGGCGCTGCGGCTCGCGTCGATGTGGAAGCGCACCGCGTCGTTGCCGACCGCGGTCCACAGCCAGGCCCGGCCCGAGTGGCCCTCCCCGCGCAGCGCCTGCACGCGCCACGTGGTCTCGTCGGCGTGGCGCAACGCCGCCGCGTGCTGGTGCGCGAGGATCGCCCCGGCAACCGGCTCGAACAGCGGCACGAAGCGGGGCACGCTGTCGGCCAGCGTCCCCGACGAGACCGGCAGCCCCTGGTCGCCCAGCCACGCGCCGACCCGCTGCAGCGGGCGCAGGCACGCGTAGCGCTCATACAGCACCCGCGACCAGACGCTGGTGCCGTAGGGCGTCTTGTCGAACAGCCGCGGCGCCGGCGGCGCCGAAACCTCCGCCGGCGACGAGGCGCACGCGCAACGCCGGCGCCAGCGCGGGCGGCGGATCACCCGCCGATAGGCCCGGACCTCGATCTCGACCAGGGCCGACTCCTCCGCGCCGACCGCCGCGTAGGGCTTCCCGCAACCGGAACAGGTGCGCGCAGCGGCCGGCAGACTGCGCTCCTCGATGCGTTCCTCCAGGCCGCAACGCGGCGTGCGGCCGTGGCCGGGAGCGCCACACCGCTGGCCGCGCGGGCGGCCGGTGCCCGGCCTCTTCCGCTTCTCGCTCTTGCGGCCGTGCAACGCCTTCGACAGCACCGCCCGGGTCGCACGCAGCTTCACAAGCTCCGCCTCCTGCGTCCCGACCCGCCGCCGCAACGCCTGCTCCGTCCGACGCAGCCGCGCGTTCTCCTTCCGCACCCGGACGAGCGCGGCCTTCCGGCGACGCGACTTCGCCAGAGCCTTGCGCAGAGCCACGTCCGCCGCCGCCGGCGACTTCGCCCGCGCCGACTCGGTCTGGCGAAGCAGTCGGACCTTCAGGCGGTCGGCCGTCGCCTCGGACCGCTGCAACGCATACCGCAGCCGGCCAACATCGTCCGACAGCGACAGGACCCGGTCCTGCTGGTCGCGCAGCCTGCTCGTCCCGGCGTAGAGCCCGACGGTCTCGTCCAGCAGCCGGCGCAGGGCGGCCTTGTCGACGCGCTCCTTCCACAGAACCTTGTGCAGCCGGCGAATCTCGGCCGCCTGCACCTCCGCCCCCGGCACCGCCTTGCGCAACCGGGCAACCTCCCGGCGCAGGGACATCTCGCCGTACCGGTCCGACGCGACGCCGGCATCCGCAAGCAGCTTGCCTAGACGGGCTACCTCCGACTGCAGCGCCAACGCGTCCTTCGCCGCGCGGCGGGCTTCCTTCGACCGCTCGACCGCCGCCAGCCGCTTGCGCCGCGACGACTCGAACTGCCACTTCCAGAAACCTGCTTCGCAACGGGCGGACACCTCCGCCCGCTTCAGCGCTTCCGACCGCGCTTCCGCCGCCTCGGCACGACCTCGCACCCGCTCATACAGCCGCCGCCAGAACGGCCGTCCGGGCAGCGAAGCCCCTTCGGTAACCGGTCGGGCTACCGGGTCCCGACTCGCCATGGCCGAGACCATAGCGAATATCGACCCGCGTTACCAGTACAAAATACCGGCGTGGCCGAACGCTTACGACCGGCGGACCGGCGGACCGGGGCGGACCGGCGGACCGGCGGACCGGCTCGCTGCTCTCGGACCGTCTGGACCGTGCGGACCGTCGGACCGTCGCCGGACTCCAACGCTCCAACGGTCTCCAACGCTCCAACGCTCCAACGACCAACGACGAGTCGGAGATAGTGACCGTCCCCTACGAACGGGCCTACGAGGCCGGGTTCGAGGACATGCCGCGGCGCGTGCCCGACATCTCGAAGCTGCGGGAGCTCACCGGCTGGCGTCCGACCCTGACGCTCCGGGATATCCTTGAACGGGTTGTGGCGCACATGCGCGACACGGACTGATGCACTGATGCCATGACGGCGGCCCGAACGCTTTTTCCCGGCGGAAGCGAGCGCCTCCGGGTGGCCGCCGCGGCCCTGCTGCTCGCCCTCTGCACGCTCGCGCTGTCGTGGCCGACCGGCGACATGGGGCCGCCGAGCGCCGCGGACCGCGATCAGCTCGAGAGCGTCGCGTTCAACCTCGCCCGCCACGGCGAGTTCCACATCGGCGGCCGTCTGGCGGCCCGGGCCGCGGGAGACACCAGCGTGTACTCGCGCCGGGAACCGGGCTACCCCCTGTACCTGGCCGCGGTGTACGCCTCCTTCCCCGGGTTTGGGGCGCTCGACCAGGAATGCCTCCTGGACGCCGGGTGCGAGGCCGCCGCGCCGCTCCGCCGGCGCGTCTGGGGCCTGACGTTCGTGCTGGGAGCGGCGGCGGTGGCGTTCACGTTCCTCCTGACCTTCGTGCTGGCGCGAAGAAGCTGGCCGGTGGCGCTGGCGGCCGGAACGGTGAGCCTGCTGGTGATCCCGCCGATCCTGGCACGGGACATCCCGAGCTTCCTCGCCGGCCTGCTGCTGCTGGGCCATGCCACCCTCGCCGCGCAGACCTGGCGGCAGCCGCGCCTCGCAACAGGTGTGCTCAGCGGCCTCTTCCTCGGGCTGCTGGTGCTGACCCGCGCGGTGTTCCAGTACTGGCTCGCGGGCGTCGCGCTGGTCCTGGCCGCCGGTCTGTGGCGGGACGCGGCGCGCCGCAGGACGCTGGCCCCGGCGTGCGCGGCCCTGGTGGTGGCCGCCTGGGCGGTGACGCTGCCCTGGATGCTCCGCAACGCCGTCCAGGTGGGACACTTCGGCATCTCGGGCCGCTACGGCGAGGTGCTCGCCATCCGCGCCGAGTACGGGCGGATGACCTGGGCGGAGGCCCGCGGGGCGTTCGCCTACTACCTGCCCGACCTTCCGCTGCTCGGCGGCACGGTGCGCGACCGCGCCATGCGCTGGCTCGAGCCGGAGAACTTCGGGTACGCCCGCTTCGATCGGAACAATCCGGAGGGGTTCTACCGTCGCACAAACGGGCTATTGGGGTCCGCTGACGTTCATCGAAGTCCGATACTGACCGTAACTATCTGATTAGTAATCATTTATGATTCGTCTCGCCGGACTGTCCGGGTCAGAACGTCGCGTGCAATCCGCCGACTTCCCGTATATCATTGGGGGATGGATTATGTGACCACCGCAACCCCGAAACCCAGGAAGACCAAGCCCAAGGGCCGACACCCCCACAACGCACTCTCCGCCGCCTTCGTCCGTACCGCGCCCGTCGGGCGGCACGCTGACGGCAACGGGTTGTACCTCTACGTCCAGCCCACCGGCACCCGAAGCTGGATCCAGCGCCTCGTCATCCATGGCCGGAAACACGAACTCGGGCTCGGCAGCGTCCATCTGGTCACGCTCGCCGAGGCCCGCGAGAAGGCCCTCGCCAACCGCAAGCTCGCCCGCGCGGGCGGCGACCCGCTCGCCGAGCGGCGCCGCGCCCAGGGCATGCCCACCTTCGCCGAGGCCGCCGCCACCGTGGTCGAGGCGAAGCGGGCCGGCTGGCGCAGTCCCAGGCAGGCGACCGAGTGGCTCCGCAGTCTCGAGCGTTACGTCTTCCCGCGCATCGGTAGCCGGCCCGTCTCGGAGGTCAACAGCGCCGACGTGCTCCAGGTCCTCACGCCCATCTGGCACGTGAAGATGCAGACCGCCCGGACCGTGCGCCAGCGCATCCGGGCCGTGCTGGAATGGGCCGTGGCAATGGAGATGCGCAACGATAATCCGTGTGACCGCATCCTGCCGGTCCTCGGCGCGCAGCACGAGGTCGTGCAGCACCGGCAGGCGCTGCCGCACGGGCAGGTCGCGGCGGCCATCGCGACGATGCACACGTCGCGGACGATGCCAGCCGTCAAGTTGGCGTTCGAGTTTCTGGTCCTGACCGCCGGGCGGTCGGGCGAGGTGCGCGGGGCGCTGTGGGCCGAGATGGACACCGAGGCCCGCGTGTGGACGATCCCGGCCGAGCGGATGAAGATGAAGCGCGGCCACCGGGTGCCCCTGTGCGGGCGTGCGCTGGAGATCCTCGATGCGGCACGGGGACTCGGCGACGGCGGTAGCCCGCTGGTGTTCCCCGGCCGGAGCGGCAAGCAGCTCGACGAGAAGCGGATGCTGCGGGTGCTCCAGTGGCACCGCGTCGCCGCCGTTCCGCACGGCTTCAGGTCGTCGTTCCGGGACTGGGCGGCCGAGGAGACGGACCACCCGCGGGAGGTCATCGAGGCGGCGCTGGCGCATGTCGTGCGGAACCCGGTCGAGGCGGCCTACGCGCGGTCGGACCTGTTCGAACGGCGGCGGCGGCTCATGAACGACTGGGAAGCCTATCTGGCTGGAGAGCGCCGGGCGGCGCACGCGCCGGGGCGCTGATGCCCGTCGGGCGACGTTGCGGCCTGAACCCCATCCCGGTACGATCGCGGCGGCTGGAGCGCCGAGCAGGCCCCGGAGCACGGGGACCGTCAGGGAGCCGAGTGCCACGACGGCGGCCGGCGCGTCAAGCCCGCGCACGCACGGGCTCCTCCGCTCCGCTCCGGCCCTTGCAGGGTGACGCGCCGGCCGCCGTCGCGGACGAGGCTGGTTGTTGGACGGACGCGGCCGTCCGTCCCGAGAACGGGACCGGCCTCGACCACGATCCTGACCCCGCCGCACATGCCCACGACCCTGCCCGCGAGACAGGACCGCCGGGAACGGTACGGAACGGAGTGAGGCGCGGGAAGACGGCAGCGGACCGGACGGGCTCGACAGGGATCCACGTAGCCGGACGCGGGAGATCGGAGCGCGGGACAGTGAGAAGGGCGGTACGGGAGCACGATGGAGACGGGGGACGAGGGCAAGCGTGTGATCAGATCCGCCGCCTGATCACACCAGGACCGAGCGCGCAGTTACAGGAGAGGTGCCGCAGCAAGGGTGTAACAGGACCGGCGTGACCAACTTACACCCCCAGTCACACCTCCAGTCACACCCCGGATCACACTTGAAATCCTCTAAACCCTTGACCCCATTGACCGTAATGACCACGTACGATCCAAGCACGGGGTCAGGAAAGGGGTCAGGGTGAAGGAGGGGAGCGACCCTGCCGAATCCCTGCGGTCTTCGGACCCGGCAGGTGTTCCTCCGTCACACCTGCCGCGCCGGGTCGCTCCCCTCTGAATTGTCCTTCCAGGAAGGGTGTCACCGCTCGGGCGGCCGCCGCTGACGGCGGGGCGAGATTCCGTCGCCGAGCATGCCGACTTGCCGGCATCCACTTGTTGCTCGCCGCCGCCGCAGGGGCGCGGGCAAGACCGTTGAGGCAGGCCGGCGGCTGGTTGTACGCTATTGGGTGACGGGGCCGGGTGTCGGCTCGCGAGTCCTGGATTCGTGCGACGGGGATCACGGCATGGTGCGACGACGGTCTGGGAAGCAGGCAGGCGACGCGGGCGCAACCCCGGACGACGGAGCCACCATCGGCCACGAGGCCGAGCTGTGGGCGATGGCCGACGCCCTGCGCGGCTCGATGGACGCCGCCGAGTACAAGCACGTCGTCCTCGGACTGATCTTCCTCAAGTACATCTCCGACGCCTTCGAGGAGCGCCGCGGGGCGCTGCTGGCCCAGTGGGGCGAGGACGCCGCCGAGGACCGGGACGAGTACATCGCCGAAAACGTCTTCTGGGTGCCGGCCGAGGCCCGCTGGACGCATCTGCGGGCGCAGGCGAGACAGCCGACCGTCGGCCTGACCGTCGATCAGGCGATGGCGGCCATCGAGCGGGACAACCCGGCGCTCAAGGACGTACTGCCGCGAGACTACGCGCGGCCGGCGCTCGACAAGCGCCGGCTCGGCCAGTTGATCGACCTCGTCGGCAACATCCAGGTGGGCGACGAGGACGCGCGGTCCCGCGACGTGCTCGGCCGCGTCTACGAGTACTTCCTCTCGCAGTTCGCGAGCGCCGAGGGCAAGAAGGGCGGCGAGTTCTACACCCCACGCTGCGTCGTCAAGGTGCTGGTCGAGATGCTGGAGCCGTACCGGGGCCGGGTCTACGACCCGTGCTGCGGCTCGTCGGGGATGTTCGTGCAGTCGGTCGCGTTCATCCGCGCTCACGCCAGCGGCAACGGGAACGGCGGCAAGGCCAAGGCCGACATCGCATCTACCGCCAGGAGTCGAACTACACGACGTGGCGGCTCGCGAAGATGAACCTCGCCATCCGGGGCATCGAGGGCCAGATCGCCCACGGCGACAGCTTCCACAACGACCGCCACCCGGACCTGAAGGCCGACTTCATCCTCGCCAACCCGCCGTTCAACGTCTCGGACTGGGGCGGAGAGCGTCTGGCCGAGGACAAGCGCTGGCGGTACGGCGTGCCGCCGAAGGGCAACGCCAACTTCGCCTGGGTCCAGCACATGGTCCACCATCTGGCCCCGGCCGGCGTCGCCGGCTTCGTGCTCGCCAACGGGTCGATGTCGTCGAGCCAGTCGGGCGAGGGGGAGATCCGGAAGAACCTGATCGAGGCGGATCTGATGGACTGCATGGTCGCGCTGCCGGGGCAGCTCTTCTACTCGACGCAGATCCCGGCCTGCCTGTGGTTCCTGGCGCGTCGCCGGCCGCGTCGCGGCGAGGTCCTGTTCATCGACGCCCGCAAGCTCGGCCGCATGGTGGACCGCACCCACCGTGAGCTGACCGACGAGGACATCGCCCGCATCGCGGGCGCCTACCACGCTTGGCGCGACGGCGCGGACGCCTACGAGGACCTTCCTGGCTTCTGCAAGAGCGTCTCGCTCGACGAGGTCCGTCGCCACGGCCACGTGCTGACTCCCGGCCGCTACGTCGGCGCGGAGCCGCAGCCGGACGACGGCGAACCGTTCGAGACGAAGATGGCTCGGCTGGTCGCGGAGCTGCAAGCGCAACAGGCCGAGGGAGCGCGGCTCGACGCTGCCATCGCCGAGAATCTCGATGCCCTCGGGTTCCGCGACCGGGGGTCGTCACGGTGAAGCTCGATTCCTCCGCGTTGGCGAGCGCAGTCGGGCAACTGCAACGCAGTTTCGACTACCTGCACGGTGATCTGGCGAGCGCGGACTCTGGTCTGCGGGAGCAGTTCCGGGCGGCTACCATCCAGGCGTTCGAGTTCACCTACGAATTGGCAGTCACGATGGTCCAGAGACAACTGGCCCAGATCGTCGCCAATCCCGAGGCCTTGCGGAAGATGGACTTTGCCGATCTGATGCGGGACGCGGCCGATGCCGGGATCGTTCGTGACGCCCTGTCCTACGTTCGCTACCGGGAGCTGCGGAACAAGACTTCCCACACCTAAGACGCGGACCGGGCGGAGGAGACGGTTTCGGTGATTGACGAATTCCTGCGCGACATGCGTCTCCTCCTGCGAGAGCTTCGGAAGCGCAACCGTGACACCGATTGACATCCGCCCCGCGGATCTGGAGACGGTTCGGCGCATTTTGCGCGAGCACGTGCCCGGCCTGGAGGTGCGCGCCTTCGGATCGCGTGTGGCGTGGCACGCCCGCGAGACCTCCGATCTCGACCTCGCGCTGATGACGGACGAGCCCCTTGCTATCGACTGCACAGCAGCATTGCGAGCCGCGTTCACGGACTCAGATCTGCCCTTTCGAGTGGACATCGTGGATTGGGCGACCACATCCCAGAGCTTTCGGAGCAAGATTCACGCGCATCATGTGGTAATCGCAGCCCCCTCCACGCCATCGGGGGGCGCCCCCGGCGGGGAGCGGCAGGCCGAGCTCCACGTCGAAACTGCCGGCCGCTGGGGGCGACGTGAGGTGCGGGACTTGATCAGGGACGGTGTTCTCGTCGTCGGTGACGGCTATCGCGCGAAGAACAGCGAGCTGTCGGATAGCGGCCTGCCGTTCGCCAGGGCCGGCAACGTCGCGGACGGGTTTCGATTCTCCGGTGCCGATCGGCTTCCCGAGAGTGGGCTTCACAAGGTCGGCGACAAGACCAGCCGATCAGGAGATGTCGTCTTCACGTCCAAGGGAACGGTCGGCAGGTTCGCGTTCGTCCACGACGACACCGAACGTTTCGTCTATTCGCCGCAGTTGTGCTTCTGGCGGTCTCTGGACCGCGAGGTCATCGACCCACGCTTCCTGCACTGCTGGATGAGGGGTCCCGAGTTCTTCGGCCAGTTCACGGGCGTTGCCGGCCAGACGGACATGGCTGAGTACGTGAGTCTCACCGACCAGAGGCGCATGTTCATCACGCTGCCGCCGCTCGCGCAGCAACGCACCATCGCGCACATCCTCAGCACGCTGGACGACAAGATCGAGCTGAACCGTCGGATGAACGCGACGCTGGAGGCGATGGCGCGGGCGCTGTTCCGGTCCTGGTTCGTCGATTTCGACCCGGTGCGGGCCAAGATGGAAGGCCGCGACCCGGGGCTGCCGAAGGACATCGCCGACCTGTTCCCCGACCGGCTGGTTGACTCCGAGATCGGTGAGATCCCGGACGGATGGGACGTTTCCACCATCGGCCAGGAAGTCGATGTGGTCGGCGGGTCCACCCCGAGTACGAAGGAGCCGTCGTTCTGGAATGGCTCTATCAACTGGGCAACGCCAAGGGACTTGTCGGCCTTGGCATCGCCCGTTCTGGTTGCGACGTCGCGACGGATCACCGAACGAGGTCTTGAGAGGATCAGTTCCGGATTGCTGCCGCGAGGGACCGTCCTGTTGTCGTCACGTGCGCCAATTGGGTATCTGGCGATAGCGGATGTGCCAGTGGCCATCAATCAAGGCTTCATCGCGATGAAATGTGGAAGGCGGTTATTCGCCGTCTATGCATGGCTGTGGGCCGCCGCGCACATGGACGAAATCCTTGAGAAGGCGAACGGGTCCACGTTTCTCGAGATCAGCAAGCGCAGCTTCCGGCCGTTGCCTGTGGTCGTGCCGTCCGAGGCGGTCAGAGTTGTCCATGCTCGGTTCACGCAGTCGCTCTACGACCGAATCGTCAAGAATGAGCGAGAATCGGGCGTCCTCGCATCGGTACGCGATGTACTGTTGCCGAAACTGGTCTCCGGGAAACTGCGCGTGAATGTCCGCGACCAGGCCCAGCCAGCCGACGAGCGGTCGATTGCCACGGCGGGGGCGAGCGCATGACACCTGGAGAGCCGGTCTCGTGAGCGCCGCCACGCTGCTGGAATCCACCGTCGAGGACGCCGCCCTCTCCTGGCTGGAAGGGGTCGGCTGGACCGTTGCACACGGGTCCGACATCGCTCCCGAGACGCCGAATGCGGAGCGCGACGACTACGGCGAGGTCGTCCTGGAGGAGCGTTGCGGGTCGCGCTCGCACGGCTCAACCCCGACCTTCCCGACGCCGCGGTCGATGACGCCCAGCGCAGACTGGTCCGCCCAGCGGGAGCGACGCTGGAGGCCCGCAACCGCGCCTTCCACCGCATGGTCGTCGATGGCGTCACCGTGGAGTACGTCGCCGCCGACGGGGCCGTCCGGGGCGGGCAGGTCCGCGTGGTCGACTTCGACGTGCCGGAAGCGAACGACTGGCTCGCGGTCGACCAGTTCACCGTCGTCGAGAACAAGCACGAGCGCCGGCCTGACATCGTGCTGTTCGTCAACGGCCTGCCGCTGGCGGTCATCGAGCTGAAGAACCCGACCGACGAGAGCGCGACGATCCGCTCCGCGTTCCAGCAGCTTCAGACCTACAAGGCGGAGGTCCCCTCGCTGTTCGCGTTCAACACGGCGCTCGTCGTGTCGGACGGCCTGGAGGCGCGCATCGGGACGCTGACCGCCCCGTGGGAGTGGTTCAAGCCGTGGCGGACGGTCACGGGCGAAACGCTGGCCGACTCGAAGCTGCCGCAGTTGCAGGTGCTCGTCGAGGGGGTCTGCGCTCCCGGCCGGCTGCTGGCCCTCGTCCGCGACTTCACCGTGTTCGAGGACGACGGCAGCGGGGCGCTGGCGAAGAAGATGGCGGGCTACCACCAGTTTCACGCCGTGGAGACCGCCGTCGCCGAGACGTTGCGCGCGGCCCGGTTGCAGCAGGACGTGGACACGCGACGCGAGTTGCCCGAACGCGACCGTTCCGGCCGGAGGGGCGGGGCTCCGGGCGACCGGCGCATCGGTGTCGTCTGGCACACGCAAGGGTCGGGCAAGAGCCTGACGATGGCGTTCTACGCCGGACGCCTCGTCCGCGATCCCGCGATGGAGAACCCCACCATCGTCGTGCTGACGGACCGCAACGACCTCGACGACCAGCTCTTCGGCACGTTCTCGCGCTGCGCCGATCTGCTGCGCCAGCCCCCGGTTCAGGCCGAGAGCCGCGCGGACCTGCGGGTCAGGCTCGCGGTGCAGGCGGGCGGCGTCGTGTTCACGACGGTCCAGAAGTTCTTCCCCGACGAGAAGGGCGACCGGCATCCGCTGCTCTCCGAACGCCGCAACATCGTCGTCATCGCCGACGAGGCGCACCGGAGCCAGTACGACTTCGTCGACGGGTTCGCCCGCCACATGCGCGACGCCCTGCCGAACGCCTCGTTCATCGGTTTCACGGGCACGCCGATCGAGCTGGCCGACGCCAACACCCGCGCCGTGTTCGGCGACCACATCAGCGTCTACGACATCCAGCGCGCGGTCGAGGACGGGGCGACGGTGCCGATCTACTACGAGAGCCGCCTTGCGAGGCTGGCGCTCGACGAGCAGGAGAAGCCGCACATCGACCCCGGCTTCGAGGAGGCGACCGAGGGCGAGGAGGTCGACCGCCGCGAGAAGCTGAAGACGAAGTGGGCGCAGCTCGAGGCCATCGTCGGCGCCGAGAAGCGCATCGCGCTCGTGGCGCAGGATGTCGTCGAGCACTTCGAGAAGCGTCTGGAGGCGATGGACGGCAAGGCGATGGTGGTCTGCATGAGCCGGCGCATCTGCATCGACCTCTACCGAGAGCTGGTGCGCCTGCGCCCGGACTGGCATGACGACAGCGACACGTCGGGCGCCCTGAAGGTCGTCATGACCGGCTCCGCGTCGGATCCGCCGGACTGGCAGCCGCACATCCGCAACAAGGCTCGCCGCGAGGAGTTGGCGAAGCGGTTCCGCGACCCCGCCGACCCGCTCCGGATGGTGCTGGTGCGCGACATGTGGCTGACCGGCTTCGACGCCCCGAGCCTGCACACGATGTACGTGGACAAGCCGATGCGCGGCCACGGGCTGATGCAGGCCATCGCGCGGGTCAACCGCGTGTTCCGGGACAAGCCGGGCGGACTCGTCGTCGACTACCTCGGACTCGCCCATGAGTTGAAGCGGGCGCTGGCGACGTATACGGAGAGCGGCGGCACGGGACAGACGGCGCTGGACCAGGAGCAGGCGGTCCGGGCGATGCTGGAGAAGTACGAGGTCTGCTGCGGCCTATTCCACGGATTCGACCGGGCCGCGTGGGTCGGCGGCTCGCCGGCAGAGCGGCTCGGCCTGCTGCCGGCCGCGCAGGAGCACATCCTCGCGCAGGAGAACGGCAAGGACCGCTGCCTGAGCGCCGTGCGGGCGCTCTCGCAGGCGTTCGCACTGGCCGTGCCGCATCCCGAGGCGATTCGCATCCGCGACGACGTGGCGTTCTTCCAGGCGGTCCGGGCGGCGCTGTCCAAGCGTGACGGCTCCGAGCGGAAGACCGACGAGGAGCTGGACCACGCCGTGCGGCAGATCGTCTCGCGGGCCGTGGCCCCGGACGGCGTGCTGGACATCTTCGCTACCGCCGGACTGGACAAGCCGGACGTGTCGATCCTGTCCGAGGAGTTCCTGGCCGAGGTGCGGGGCATGCGCCAGCGCAACCTCGCCGTCGAGCTGTTGCGGAAGCTGCTGAAGGGCGAGCTGGCCACGCGGCGGCGGAAGAACGTGGTGCAGGCCCGTTCGTTCGCCGAGCTGCTGGAGCAGACGATCCGCCGCTACCAGAGCCGCGCCGTCGAGGCCGCGCAGGTGATCGAGGAGCTGATCGACCTCGCCCGTGAGTTGAGGGCTGCAAGCGCCCGCGGCGAGGCGCTCGGGCTGTCGGATGACGAGCTGGCGTTCTACGACGCGCTCGGCGTCAACGACAGCGCGGTGCAGGTGCTGGGCGACGAGACGCTGCGCGGCATCGCCCGCGAGCTGGTCGAGACCGTACGGAACAACGTGACCATCGACTGGACGCAGCGCGAGAACGTCCGCGCCAAGCTCCGCGTTCTCGTGAAGCGCGTCCTGCGGAAGCACGGCTATCCGCCGGACGGGCAGGAGTCGGCGACGCGAACGGTGCTGGAGCAGGCCGAGGTGCTGTCCGCCGGCTGGGCGGCGTGACTCGACGGGCGGCGGATCGGCCAGTCGAGCGGGCGCCCGCAACGGCGGCACGGTTCGGTCGATTCTGAACGGGAACCGAAGGCCCTGCGGGTTGACGGGTGAACCGACCGGAACTCGTCCGGGAATCCGGGGAATCCGGGGTCCGGGGACGACTTCGTTGGTCCGGTCTGTTCCGGCTCACAAGGTAGGGTACACCGTGGGGATGAAACCCGACCTATCACCAGTAACCCGTTAATTGTGAGTGTCTTACGCGCTTTTCGTGGCGGTCGTCGCACCAAGAACCAGACAGGGGAAGTGGCGGCGCGCGCGGATCAGCTCGACCCGCAGTGGCGGCGGGTCTGGATAGTGACCCCCGAAGGCGGGCTCCTCTCGGGCACGCAGGTGACGCGCGACACCGTCCTGAAGCGGGCGGCGGCCGACCAGATACGCGCCGACTGGCTCAAGCAGGGCATCCTGACGGCGGCGTTCGCCGCACGCGGCGCCGGCCTGTCCGTAGGAAGCTGCTCTTCCATCGTCGGCCCGGCGGGCGAGCGCTACGGAAGATCGGTCGGGTGGCCGGTGAGTCAGGCCTGCGCGCTTGCCCAGGAGTGGGTGCTCCTGTTCGTTCCGCTCGCCGGCGTGATGATTGTCCTCGCCTGGCGGCGCCGGGACATCGCCTCGGCCCTGCTGCTGGCGCCCATCGTCTACGGCTTCGGCATCCACGCGGTGGCGACGCACTTCATCGAGCGCTACTCGCGGCCCCTTATCCCGGTCCTGGTGGTGGTGGCCGCGCTGGCGGCCCAGGAAGGCTGGCGCCGGTTCCAGGGCGCCCGGCAGCGGCGGCGGGCCGGCGGAGCCGGCAGCCAGCCCGCAGCCGGAGTCGGCGACCGGACACGGGCGGCCGGCGTCACCGATCGCTGACCCCGAGACGATGTCGCAAGCACATCCGGCGGGATGCCGCCCGGAATCGCTGCTGGTGATAATCCCGGCATTCAACGAGGAGGAGTCCATCGGTGAGGTGGTGGCCGGGGTCCGGGAGTGCGCCGGCCGCCTGGCCGAGTCGGGACTCCGGATGCAGGTCTGCGTCATCGACGACGGCTCCACCGACGACACGGCCGGGGCCGCGCGTACGGCCGGCGCCGATCACGTCCTGGTCCACGGCCGCAACCTCGGGTGCGGCGCCGCCGTCCGCAGCGGGCTGCTCCACGGCCGCCAGCAAGGGGCCGACATCGCGGTCAAGCTGGACGGCGACGGCCAGCACGACCCGGCGGACATCCCCGAGCTGCTCCGTCCCATCCTCGAGGACCGCGCCGACATCGTCTACGGGAACCGGTTCTCGCGCATCACTTACCGCATGCCCTTCGTGCGGCGCGTCGGCAACTCGCTCTTCCGCGGGTTGATGCGCTGGCTGACCCACTGGGACGTCAAGGACTCGCAGCCCGGCATGTTCGCCGTCAACGACGCCTACCTGCAGGTCTGCTTCATCCCCGGCGACTACAACTACACCCAGCAGGTGCTGCTGGACGCCTACCTGAAGGGGATGCGGTTCGACCAGGCGCCGATAGCGTTCCACCGGCGGAAGGCCGGCGAGTCGTTCGTCTCGCTCAAGTACCCGTTCAAGGTGCTGCCGCAGATCCTGATGCTGATGGTCCTCGTCCGCCCGCTCAAGGTCTTCCTGCCGGTGGCGGCGTTCTTCCTGGCGGCCGCCGGCATCGTCTTCGTGGTGGAGCTGGCGCTCTGGTTCGCCGGGTACACGGCGCGGCCGGTCGAGAACTCCAACCTCGTGCTGGGCATGGCCATGTTCGGCCTGAACACCGGGTTCTTCGGGCTGCTCGCCGAGATCGTCGTGCGCCGCACGTCGTAGGCGCATTCGCCTGAGCCCCAGCACCCACCGCCCCAGTGACCTTGCGCGCCCTCACGGGCGCGTTGGGAGTTTCCTCCGAAGCTCACCTCGGCGGCGGTCCATCCCACCCGCCGCGTGACGGCGGGCGATAGCGAGGTACCGTGCAGACCCAGGGCCTGGTCGCGCGGGCACACCCCCTTGCGGCAGGCGTCACAGTGGTAGTAGGCGCGCTGCAGGGTCACCGGCCCCAACAGCGTGGTGAACGTCTTCGGGCGACGGCCGGCGTAGCGCGCCCGCCGGCCGCAGGCGCACGCGGTGGTCGAACCCGAATGGTCGGAATCGTCCGCGTTGCAGCGCTGCGCCATCCACTGCGCGGCGATGTCGAGGCTGCGGTGACGGACTGCCTGCTCCAGCGCTTCGAAATCCGCCGCGTCGACGGGCCCGGGACCGATGAGCGCATCGACTTCGGCCCCGATGGCGGCTACGAGCGCTGCGCCCGAGCCGCTTCCAAGGCCCGGTCCGCCGTGGCGAGCGCGCGGCGGCGAACCGTCTGCACGAACGTCTCGAAGTCCTGCGGAGTCCCGCTCCTCTGGCTCAGGAACGCGTCGAGGTCGGCTTCCACCGCCGACCGCAAGGCGGCGAACAGCTCCTTCCGGGAGCCCCCTTTTTCCGCCGCGTCAGCAATCCGTTCCGGCATCTGCGCCTCGGGCATGGTCGGAGTCCTCCCTACCCGACGTATCGGTCGATCAGCGCTCGCTCGATACCCGTACGGCAAGACCCTCAACTTTCTTGTCGTGCACCCAGGAGGCGGACGGGGAAGAGGCAGAAGCATGGGAGGATCGAGGGATCGCGGACAATCAGATGGGGGCACGGACGGAGAACAGGCCGGAGGCGGAGAGCACGGACGACACGATGCGCAGCAAGGCGGCGACGGTGAGAGTGTGATCCAACCTGTCGTCTGATCACAACAAGGACCGAGGCGAACTTACACCGATGATGCCGCAGTAAGGGTGTAAGGAGGACAGGCGGCCGAACTTACACTTCCAGTCACACCTGAACTTACACCCGGCAACCAGCCAAGTCGTTTCCTATCAACAGATTCCCACATCACAGACCCACCCCCACGTGCAGACAAAAGGGTCGGGTGGGAGTAGGGGAGCGACCCCGCGGAAACCTGGCGGTTTCCGGCCCCCGCCGGTGCTCCTCCGTCACACCTGCGGGGTCGCGGTCGCTCCCCTTGAAATTGTCCCTCCAGGAAGGGTGAGAACCTGCCGTCTCCGCCGGCCGGCCGGCTCGCGTCGCTCGCCTGCGTCGGGCCATGAACGCTGCCCCGCCTGCGGCGCTCTCCGGCAGCGCGTGCAGGTCGGGCGGAGCCGGTCGGCGGATTCCACCAGAGGCGGGTAGCTACGGGACGGCCGGCGTGTCAACGCGCTTCGCACGTTCTCCGCTGCGCTTCGACCCTGTCGGGTGACACACCGTCCGCCCCTCCGCTCAGACAGCCGTTGTGGGCCTTGCGGCCCGGCCTGGACGGGAACCGTCCCGTCGTCCCACTCGGCTCGCCCGCGGATGGACCCCCGATGCGGAAAATGCGGGCGGCGAGATTTTTCTTTGCCCGTGCAGGTCGCTTCATAGAGTGCGGAAAGGTGCTCATCCGGTCCTGTCCAGTCTCAGCAGGTCGGAAGGCGCCCAGAAGGGTCTAATCCGTGCAAATGGCTGCATTGCATGGGTTTGCGCTGTTTGTGGTACGTTGTTCTCCGAACCGCGGGGCGTGATATCGCCGCGCAATCCCGCCATCTCAAGGAGGGCTGAAGATGACCACGAACCGAGACTTCACCCGCCGGCGTGCGAGCGTCGGAAACTCCCTGCCCAGGCTGCTCACCCTGCGCGACGTGACCGAGCTGACGGCCCTGTCCCGCTCGGCCGTCTACGCGCTGATGAGCGAGTCCCGGTTCCCGAAGCCGCTGCGCGTCGGCAGCCGCGCCGTCCGGTGGGTCGAGCACGAGGTGCTCGACTTCATCGCCACCCGCCCCCGCGCCGGCTCGGAGCGGCCCACCCCGTAACGGCCATGCTCGACCTGCTCGACCGCCTGGAGGGCGTCAGGGAGTCGGGTGCGGGCTGGACCGCACGATGCCCGGCGCATGCCGACCGCCGGGCGTCGCTCGCGGTCGGCCGCGGCGACGACGGCCGCTGGCTCCTGAAGTGCCACGCCGGCTGCGCGTTCGGCGCCGTCGTCGGCGCGCTCGGCATCGACGCCCGCGACCTCTTCCCCTCGAACGGACACCGCCACCCGCCCGCGCGGCGGGAGGCGGCCGTCTACGACTACGACGGCGTGTTCGAGGTGGTGCGCTACGAGCCGAAGGACTTCCGGCAGCGGCGGCCGGACGGGCGAGGCGGCTACCTGTGGAACCTCGACGGCATCACGCCGCGACTCTATCGCCTGAACGACCTGGCCGGCCGCGATGCGGCCGTCGTGGTCGAGGGCGAGAAGGACGTGGACCGGCTGTGGTCGCTCGACCTGCCGGCGACCTGCAACGCGGGCGGAGCCGGCCAGTGGAGGTCCACGCATGCCGAGCAGCTCAAGGTTGCCGGCGTGCGGTCGGTGGTCGTCGTTCCCGATGCCGACGACGCGGGCCGGAGACATGGTCAGGCTGTTGCGCGAGCGTGCGCAGCGGCCGGACTGCGGGCGCGGATCGCCGCGCTGCCCGACGGACCCAAGGACATCTGCGCGTACCTTGACGACGGTCACGACAAGCGCGAGCTGGCGGAGGTGATCGCCGCTGCCGAGTCGTACGACGGGGCCGCCGACCTGCCGGCCGGGGTCGTGCGGTTGAGTGACGCCGATGTCGAGGGTACGGCGGCCGAGGGACCGCCGGCCGTCGCGCGGCTGATCGCCCACGCGGGGCGGGTCACGTTGCTGCACGCGCGGGAGAAGGCCGGCAAGAGCACGCTGATCGGCGCCGCGGTGGCCGCCGTCACCCGCGGGCGGTCGTTCCTGGGCATGCCCACCGTTGCGGGCGACGTGCTGTGGGTCGGCGAGGAGGCGGCCTCGGATGTCAAGGCGCGGCTGTTCCAGTGGGACGCGGACCTGGAACGGGTGTACTTCGTCGGCCGGCCGAGCCGGGACCCGGAGCACGAGGCGTCGCTGCGACGGCTGGTCGAGCGGCTGCGGCCGGTGTGGGTCGTCATCGACACCTGGTCGCACTACCTCCAGGTCCATCGCGTGAAGGACACGGCCGGCCCCGGCGAGCAGGGGCTGCTGATCGGCGAGGTCGTCAGTCTGGCCCGCGAGTCCGGGTCGGCGTTCGCCGTCTCGCACCACAACCGGAAGAACCCCAGCGCCAGCGCCGAGTCCGGCGACGCGGAGGGCGAGTACCGGGACTCGACGGCGATCGGCGCGGCCGTGGACATGATCGTGTCGTTGAGCCGGGCGAAGATGCCGCGGGCGCGGCGCCTCACGCCGTCCGGCCGCTGGCCCGAGGAGCCGCTGACCGTCGTCCTCGAGCCGGGCGTCGGCTACGAGCTGGCGCCGGACCTGGAGGAGGACGAACAGGCCCGTGCGGACGGCAAGCCGCCGGCCCGCCCGCTCCCGGAACGCGTGCTGCTGCACCTGCTCCGGTGCGATCCGCTGGCCCGGCCTCATGCGAGCACCCTGGCCGAGGCGCTCGATTGCAGCGGACGGCGGTACCAGGACCTGCGTGCGGCGCTCGATGCGCTGCTCGACGACGGGCTCGTCGACCACGCCCAGCGCCCTGGCGCGACGAAGCAGCGGGACCGGGGCTACGCACTGACCGCCAGAGGCCGCGAGCGGGCCGAGGCTCTCCGCGACCAGTCGATTTCCGCGATTTCCACCAAGGGAAACGGGGCGGAAACGCTCGGGAACACGCCGGGAAATCCAACTCGATTTCCATTTCCGCGATTTCCCCCCCAGGGGGTGGGCGGAAATGGAAATGGAAATCGAACTGCTTGAGGGTCGATCTCTGGGCGGAGTCGGGGGCCACGGACCCCACGTCACGGAATCGGAATCCGTCACCGGCGCAGGGGGATGACCTGCCCCCGCTCCTCACCGAGATAGGCGCCCCAATCGTCCATGAGGCGGCGGCGGCGCGCGAACAGGTCGGACCGCGCGTAGGCCGCCTCGACCTGATTCCGCACCTTGTGGGCCAGCGCCGCCTCGACGACCTCACGCGGGTGGTCGGTCTCTTCGGCCGCCCAGTCCCGGAAGCTGGACCTGAAGCCATGCGGCACCGCCGTGATGCCCAGCTCCCGGATGAGCTTCGAGACCGCGGCGTCATCGAGCGCCTTACCGCGGACGCTCGGAAAGACCAGCCCGGCGAACTCGGGCCGGGTCGCGACGCCGCGGAGCGGCTCCGCCTCGCGCAGGACCCCGGCCGCCCGGCCGCACAGCGGCACCCGGTGCTCGCGTTGCGCCTTCATCCGCGCCGCCGGAACCGTCCACACCCGCGCGACCAGGTCGACCTCGTCCCACGTCGCCCCCCGCGCCTCGCCGGACCTCGCCGCCGTCAACACGAGAAACTCGAAGGCCAGCTTCGTCCCGAGCCACGCATCCGAGCGCTGAACGGCCGCAACCGCGGCGGCGACCTCGCCGTGCGGCAGCGCCGCCCGGTGCTGCACCAGCACGGGACGCTTCGGCAGCGCCGCCGTGACCGCGTCGCCGGCTGGATTGTCGCTGCGGTAGCCCTGCGCGATGGCCCACCGCATGACCGTCCCGATGCGTTGGCGCACCGACCGCGCCATCGCGTGCTTGCGCGT
Source organism: Vicinamibacterales bacterium (assembly GCA_965214845.1). Lineage (GTDB taxonomy): Bacteria > Acidobacteriota > Vicinamibacteria > Vicinamibacterales > UBA8438 > JAAXGX01. The sequence goes on along the minus strand of CBDCCO010000007.1, from coordinate 6,178,829 downwards.
CCAGATGGGCAGCAGGACCGTCATGACGTCGGCCGTCGTCACCTGGTCGACGCTCTTGCCGCCGAGGTGCGGGAGCACGTGGTCGCGCAGGCTCGCCCGCCACTGCTTCGGGGTCTTGCCGGCCCGCCACGCCTCCCCGTGGATGGCGATCACCTGCTCGACCGCCTCCTCGAACGTCGGGATCCCCTCGGAGCGGCGCCGGTCCGCGAGCGGGTCTCCGCCCTCGCGTGCGGCCTTGCGGTTGGCGAGCGCCTTCTCGCGGGCTTCGGCCAACGACACCAGCGCGTAGCTGCCGAGACCGAGCGCGCGGGACCGGCCGCGGATGACCAGCCGCTGCACCCAGCGGCGCGCCCCGGACGGGTCGACGTGCAGATAGAGGCCATTCCCGTCAGCGTAGCGGCCCGCCTCGGCGACCGAACGGCAGAAGGCGGCGGAGAGGGCCTTGTCGGGATGGCGGCCCCTGCGCTTGGTGGTCCGGGGTTTCCTGGGCAGGTCCATCGTCATCTATCCCATTCCCAATTCTCTCGCGGAATATAGCGAAAGTGTGGAGACGGGTCAAGACGACGGAGCGGGAGTAGTGGCCTTTTACTACGGTATTCAGTGCGTATTTCGCAGCACGGCGCGGAACGGCGCTGGATGGCGAAAGTCGGCTTTCGGTCCTCGTTCCGGGACTGGGCGGCCGAGAAGACCGACCATCCGCGCGAGGTCATCGAGGCGGCGCTGGCGCACGCGGTCGGCAACAAGGTCGAGGCGGCGTACGCAAGGTCGGACCTGTTCGAGCGGCGGCGGACTCTGATGAACGACTGGGCGGCCTACGTCGATCGGGGTCGGCCGTGATGGCGATCAGCGAGTTGGCCACGACCGCCGCGGTTCGATTTCCATTTCCATTTCCGCCCACCCCCCAGGGGGGAAATCGTGGAAATGGAAATCGAGTTGCGCTTCCCGTCGAGTTCCGGTGCGCTTCCGGCCTGTTTCCATTGGGGAAATCGAGGAAATCGCCTGGCGAGGCGAACCACACCGGCCGCCGGCGTGGTGTTGGGGCAACTACGGGCCGGCAGCCCACCACGTCCCTCGAACCCACGGTCGAACACGCCAGCTCCGAGCCCTCGGGTACAGTGATACGAGCCAGAGCAGCGGAACGGAGTCGCGGAGATGCGTTTACCGTTTACGCGTTTCCACCCCCCCCCTGTGGAAACGGTAAACGCGTAAACGGATGGGAGGCGCCGCCTCGGCGAGCGCAAGACTCGTGCTACCGATCCGGTTGGGAGACGGCGGTCACGGAGATCAACGGGAACGGACGCGGCGAACGTGACGGAGACCGGGCGCGGGATGAGAATCGAGGTCACGAAGGGACGACGATGGAGACTGGGAACGGGACGAGAGTGTGATCCACTCCGCCGCCCGATCACAGCCAGGACCGAGGCGAACTTACACCGATGGTGCCGCAGTAAGGGTGTAAGGAGGATAGGCGGCCGAACTTACACCCCCAGTCACACCTCAACTTACACTCGATAACCAGCCAAGTCCTTTCATATCAACAGATTCCCACATCACAAACCCGCCCCCACGTACAGACAAAAGGGTCGGGTGGGAGTAGGGGAGCGACCACGCGGAAACCTGCCGGTTTCCGGCCCCCGCAGGTGTTCCTCCGTCACACCTGCGGGGTCGCGGTCGCTCCCCTGGAATTGTCCCTCCGGGAAGGGGGAACAGGCGCTTGCAGCGCCTGCACGGGCCGGCTGCCATGCTCTGCCCGTGTCCGAAGGCACCCTGACGAAGGCGGCGCTCGTCGAGGAGGTGGCCGACGCCGCCGGCCTCACGAAGAAGCGCGCCGAGATCATCGTCGACACCCTGTTCGACAGCATCGCCGAGGCGCTCCGCCACGGGGAGAAGGTCGAAGTCCGCGGCTTCGGCAGTTCCGTCTCCGGCGGCGCGCGCCGCGCCGGGGCCGCAACCCCAGGGACGGCGACCGGGTGGACGTGCCGTCGAAGCACGTCGCCTACTTCACGTCCGGCAAGGAGCTGAAGGAGCTGATCAACCGGGACCCGGCCCTGCCGGTGCCGCCGCCGTTGTCCGAGTAGCTGGCGTCGAAGCGTCGCTCCGTCGTCCGCGGCCGGTGCCGGTCGCACGGCGCCCGCCAACGCGCGTGGACAGCCTCTGCGAGGGGCGTGTCAAGACTCGAGCAAGCGCCGTTACGTAACGCTACTCAAATGAACGCGCGTGGATAGCCTCTGCGAGCGGCGTGTCAAGACGCTGCGCGCCTCCTCCGCTGCGCTCCGGCCCTTGCAGGGTGACACGCCGCTCGCGCCGGCTCAGGGCTGGCTATGGCCGTCCGTATCCGTCCGGCCATCGACCACTGGCCGGCCCAGGCTTGACTTGTCCCAACCCGACGCGTGCACAGGGCTGCGGCCGGCGGGACCGGGCGCGACGACCGGCCGGCGGGACGGACGGGTTCCGATCCGCGCTCGTCTAGCTCCGGCCGGTACGGCGCTACGCCATCCCGTTCAGAACGAGGGACAGCTTGAGGGAACGCAATCACTGGCATGGCGACAAGTCTTTATGGTGCAACATGTTACAGCGCTCCACATGTTGGCCGAGAAGCGCCGCCTCAAGAGCATGCCGACCTTCGCGGACGCCGCCGAGCGGGTCTGGAACCAGATGCGGCAGGGCTGGCGTGACCAACGGCACGCCCGCGACTGGCTGTCGAGCTTGATCCGCTTCGCCTTCCCGCACCTCGGCCACCTGCCGGTCGGCGAGGTCACCAGCGCCGACGTGGTCGAGACGCTGCGGCCGGTCTGGCACGCTCGGCCGTCGACGGCGCGGCGGGTCCGGCAGCGCATCGGCTCGGTCATGGAGTGGGCCGTGGCGCTGGGGCATCGCGACGACAACCCGTGTGACCGAATCGGGCCGGCGCTCGGCCCGCAGGGCGACCTGGTGCGACACATGCGGGCGTTGCCGCACCGCGAGGTCGCGGGGGCGATCGAGCGGGTCCGGGCGTCGCGGGCGTGGACCGGGACGAAGCTGGCGTTCGAGTTCCTGGTCTTGACGGCCGGACGGTCCGGCGAGGTGCGCGGGGCGCTGTGGGACGAGATGGACACGGAAGCTCACGTGTGGACCATCCCGGCGGCGCGGATGAAGATGAAGCGCGAGCACCGGATCCCGCTGTCCCGGCGTGCGCTGGACATCCTCGGCGCGGCGCGGACGCTCGACGGCGGCGGCAACGTGCTCGTGTTCCCGAGCATCGGCGGCAGGCGGCTGCACGACATGGCGCTGTCGGGGCTGCTGAAGAACCAGAAGATCGCCGCCGTGCCTCACGGCTTCCGATCCAGCTTCCGGGACTGGGCGGCCGAGGAGACCGACCACCCGCGGGAGGTCATCGAGGCCGCGCTGGCCCACGTGGTCGGCAACAAGGTCGAGGCGGCCTACGCGAGATCGGACCTGTTCGAGCGGCGGCGGACGCTCATGGACGATTGGACCGAGTACCTCGACGGCGCACACCCTCAGCATCCCCTGATCGTGGAACCAGCGGAACACGAACTCGCCGGAACCGCAGCACCTTGACCCCCGCTGAACCCGATCCGATCCTGCCTCCCCCGTTCGACCACACCGACGCCCAAGACGGGTCAGGGGGGAACGGAAGCACGGACGGACATCAGGCGCACGGGAGAGCGGGGAACGGCATCGAGCGGGACGGCGAACACGAGAGGATCCCGGAGAGCGACGAAGGCGATCCGGGCGTTGAAGGGAACGAGGCGGGCAGTACGATCAGAGGAACGTAAGCTGGCTCATGACACCGGTAATTGTCATGAGCCAGCATACCCAATGTCCGACATTGGGCTGGCGGGGGGCGCCGCCCCCTCGACCCCCGCACGGAGATGCGGCGCGACGCCGCGCCGGTTCGGAGCCGCCGTCGATGCACCCGTCGCGCGCGGCTGGACGGGCCGGACACGTTGCCACCGGCCTCGGCGGCGCGCTCCTCCCGGTGGCCGGCCCGGTCACCATCCTGCGGCGGCTATGATTCCGCCCGCGGGTTGCCGCCGGGCGGCAACTGCCGCGCCGTGGTGGCCGCGACGGCGCCCCTCTGACAACAGACGAACCCATGACCGACGGGCAGCCTGACGAAAGCGGCGCTCATTGAGGAGGTGGCCCGCGCCGCCGGCCTGACGAGGAAGCGCGCCGAGATCATCGTTGACACCGTGTTCGGCCGCATCGTCGAGACGCTGCACCGGGGAGAGAAGGTCGAACTCCGCGGCTTCGGCAGTTTCCGTCTCCGGCGCCGCGAGCCGCACCGGGGCCGCAACCCCAGGACCGGCGACCGGGTGGAGGTGCCGTCGAAGCGCATCGCTTACTTCAAGGCCGGCAAGGAGTTGAAGGAGCTGATCAACCAGGACCCGGCGCAGCCGGTCCCGCCGCCGTTGTCCGGGTAGCCTGCGTCGAACCGTTATCCCGCCGTCCGCGTCAGGTGGTCGTCGGACGGCTCCCGGTGACGCGCGTGGCTAGTGTGGCGTCTCGTAAATCCGCACCATGATTCTGCGCTGACACATGCTGGGTGCGTTCACCGTGATCTACGCCGTTCGTCTGGGCCGCCACGTCTCAATTCGTCATCGGCATAGGCGCGAGTGCCACCCATTTACGATGCGCATTGCAGGGACAGGACACTAGCCTCTGCGAGCGGCGTGTCAAGGCGCTCTCGCGCCTCCTCCACTGCGTTGCGGCCCTGGCGGGTGACACGCCGCTCGCGCCGGCTCCAGGCTGGTTATGGCCGTCCGTATCCGTCCGGCCAGCGACCACTGGCCGGCCTCGACTTCGGCGGCTCGACGACTGATGCCCCGGGCGATCCGGCGCGGGCTGGCCGGTTGGACGGCTTCGGAAGCCCGCTCCCCGACGTGTGGCTGGCCCGGTCTGTCCATGGTCATCGAACCGATCCGTTCTCGACACCTCGTCGGGGCGCTCGGCTCTGGCACCCGATCTGCTCGTGCGGATCCTGATGAAGATGATGGCTGTGGGCGGGCGGCGTCCACGGCCCCGGCGCGGGCGCCCGGACCCGACCGGAGGACGGACGGCGGGCTCTCCCCCTTCCAGGATGGAAGACTCAGGCCGGGAGCGACCCGGCGCGAGGGGTGACGCAGGAACGCCCATTGCGCCGGAAAACCGCAGGTTTTCCCTGGGGGTCGCTCCCGGCATCACTCGCGGCGCGATGTCGGTCTGGCTACTCTTGCCGGGGAACGTGATCGGTCCCGCAAGGACGGCGATCTCCAAGGCGAGGGCGCTGCGGCCACGGTATGATTCCGGGTGTGATTCGAGTCCCTCGTTCGAATCACGGTCCGCCGCGGCAGAATGAGGCCGCGGACGGCCTTTCGGGTTGCCCTCCCGCACCCGACGGCCGTGGGGAGACGGGATGAGCCGGGTCACGGTGGATGACCGGATAGATGAGGCCGTACTGGCGCTCCTCTATCTGGGGATCTGCGAGCGTCATCCGATGATGACGGGCGCGCGCACGTGGAAGTCGTTCGACTGGGAGGCGATGGACCGTCTGCACCGAAAGGGCCTGATCTCCGATCCGGTGAGCAAGGCCAAGTCGGTGATGCTGACCGAGGCGGGCTTGCGCCGGGGGGAGGCGGCCTTTCGTCGGCTATTCGAGGCCAACGACTGAGCCGTGCTCATGGCCCCGTCAGCCGTCACCAGCCCACCGGACGTCGATGCGCGCGTAGTAATAGCCGCCGTTGAAGCCGAACGGCGCCGAAGGCGGGTAGAGGTTCCCGCCCCAGAACCCGACGGCGGGGTCCGTGGCCTTGGGGTTCTCGTCCGGGTAGGTGTTCAGCACGTTCTGGCTGCCGACCACGAGCGAGACCGCGTCGCTCAGAGGCCAGGCCGCTTCCACGTCGACGATCGGCTTGCCGGCGTACACGAAGGCGTCCCGGTAGTCGAACCAGTCCCCGTAGTAGCTCAGGCGGCCGAGCAGGCGCCACCGGCCGACCGCTTGATCGACGGCGACGTGCCAGCGGGTGCGCGGATGGGCCTCCTCCAGGTTGCGGACCCGATCGGTCACCCAGTCGGGGCTCAAGAGGGCGGGGTTGACGTCCGTGACGGCGGTGTCCGTGTGGTTGAAGACGAGGCTGAGCGCGGTCGAGCCGTCGAACGTCGGCGGCGTCCACGCGGCGACCAGGTCGAGTCCCTGCGTCCGGGTCTGCAAGTCGTTGGTGAAAAACCGGAAGTCGGACATCTCGCCGGCCGCGGTGACGCCGTCCGCGAGTAGGCCGTGCACCTCCCGCGGTTCGAGCGTGAACGTCCGCGACAGGATCAGGCGGTCGGACAGGTCGATGCGGAAGTAGTCGGCGGTGAGCGTGACCGGTCCTGTTCCGACCACGACGCCGGCGCTGTAGTTGACCGACCGCTCGGGCGCGAGTGGCAGGCCGCCCCGCAGCCGTGCGATCTCGGAGGTCGACGGGATGGTGCCCACGTTGAACAGGTCCCGGCGGTTGAAGTCGAAGATCGTCGTGACGTTGAACGCGTTCTGCTGGCCGGGGGTCGGCGCGCGGAAGCCGGTGCTCGCGCTGCCGCGCACGGCCACCGCGTCCGAGAGCGGATAGCGCCCGGAGAGCTTGCCGTTGAGGGTGGCGCCGAAGTCCGCGAAGTGTTCGAACCGGGTGGCGGCGCCGACGGTCCACTCCCGCTCCACGCCCCGCCACTCCACGTCGCCGTAAACGGCGACGTTGCCGCGGCCCCACGCGCCGGCGGCGAGCGGGCCGAATCCGTTGAGCCCGTTCGAGCCGACGCTGAAGCCCTGCGATGCGTAGGGGCCGGCCAGCCACGACGCGGGGTCGCCGAGACCGATCGCGAACCGTTCGCGCCGCCACTCGGCGCCGCCGGCCACGTGGACGCGTCGGGTGAGGGCGCGGCGGACGTCGAAGTTGACGCCGATCTCCCGCTGCCCGTAGCCGCCGGGCCGGTGTCGAGTGGGCGAGCCGGGGCCAAGCGAGGCGTTTACGGTATTGATGAAGAAAAACTCCGCGGTGTTGGTTCCGGCGCTGACGCTCGCGTCCCAGAGCGTGCCGTCGGGGAACTGCCCGCGCACGCCGGCGCCGGCCGACGCGTCGCGCACGGTGCCGCCGAACCTCGGCGTGAAGCCGCCCGGGAACAGCTCCCGGAACGAGAAGCAGTGCGGATCGTCGATGACCCGTTGGAGCGCCATCGGGTCGGGCGCGTCGTCGGAGATGACGACCGTAGGACAGTTCGCGGACCCCCCGCCCCGCGCCGCGAGCACGTCGCCGACGAGCAGCGTCCGGCCGCCATCGTTGCTGAACACGCCGCCGCGCGTGTTCGGGTTCCGGAAGTAGAAGAAACTGATGACCTCTCGGCGCGCGTAGTTCGCGTGGCCGTAGAGCTGCACCCCGTTGCCGAACAGGTGGCCGGCGTGGCCGAACAGCTTGAGGTCGTCGTTGATCTCCGGCGATCCCCAGATCTGAGCGGGGTCGTCGACATCAAGGTTGCCGGCTGCGATGAGGGCCGCCGCGTCACGCCGCTGGCCGCTGCGGCTCGTGGCGTTGGTGTTGCCGTACTCGATGCTGAGATTGGCGAAGCCGGTGCGGCCGAGTGGCAGGCCGGCGTTGCCGGCGAAGGCGTAGCCGCCGCCGTCGCCCGCGGCGTGGGTCCCCGTCCGCAACTCGACGCTGCCGCCAGACCGGTCGTCCTTGAGCAGCAGGTTCAGCACGCCCGCGATGGCGTCGGAGCCGTACTGGGCCGAGGCTCCGTCCCGCAGTACCTCCACCTGCCGCAGGGCGATCGCGGGGATCACCGACAGGTCCGGTCCCTGGGCACCCTCCTGCATGCCGTAGGCGTCGTTCCAGGCGATGACTGCCCCCCGGTGGCGGCGCTTCCCGTTGAGCAACACCATTACGTGATCCACTGGCGTCCAGCCTGGCGCAGAGTTGTCCATAAATGACTGAATAGTGGTAGTTTATTGCTCGTGCGGCCGGACTAAAAGGGTCAGGACATCGCGTGCAATCCGGCGATTTCTCGTATAGAATAGGGGGATGTATATTGTGACACAGGATGCCCCGAAACCCCGACGAACCAAGCCCAAGGGCCGACACCCACACAACCGACTCGCCGCCGCCTTCGTCCGCTCCGCGCCCGTCGGACGGCACGCCGACGGAAACGGTCTCTACCTCTACGTCCAGCGTACCGGTACCCGAAGCTGGATCCAGCGCCTCGTCATCCGCGGCCGGAAACACGAACTCGGACTCGGCAGCGTCCACCTGGTCTCGCTCGCCGAGGCCCGCGAGCAGGCCCGCGCCAACCGCAAGCTCGCCCGCGCCGGAGGCGACCCCCTCGCCGACAAGCGCCGCACCCAGGGCATGCCCACCTTCGCCGAGGCCGCCGTCACCGTGGTCGAACAGAAGCGGGCCGGCTGGCGCAGCCCCAGGCAGGCGGCGGACTGGCTCCACAGCCTGCAACGCTACGCCTTCCCGCGCATCGGTTCGCGGCCCGTCTCCGAGGTCAACAGCGCCGACGTGCTGGCGATCCTGACTCCTATCTGGCACACCCAAGCACCGACCGCCAAGGCGCTCCGGCAGCGGATCGCCGCCGTGCTGGAGTGGAGCATCGCCATGGAGTACAGGATCGACAACCCGTGCAGCCGCATCGGACCGGTCCTCGGCCCGCAACGCAATCTCGTGCGGCACATGCGAGCGCTGCCCCATCGTGACGTGGCCACCGCGATCGAGACGGTGCGCTCGTCGAAGGCGACGCGGGCGGTCAAGCTCGCCTTCGAGTTGCTGGTCTTGACAGCCGTGCGGTCCGGGGAGGTCCGGCTGGCGACGTGGGACGAGATGGACGTGGCCGGCCGCGTGTGGACCATCCCGGCCATGCGCATGAAGATGAAGCGCGAGCACCGGGTTCCGCTCAGCCCGCGGGCGCTGGAGATCCTCGACGCGGCGCGGACGCTCGGCGACGGCAATCCGCTGGTGTTCCCGAACCGCTTGGGCAACCGCATCAAGGACACGTTCCTCTCGGCCTTGCTGAAGGATCTGGACATCGCGGCCGTGCCTCATGGCTTCCGCTCGTCGTTCCGGGACTGGGCGGCCGAGGAAACCGACCACCCGCGGGAGGTCGTCGAGGCGGCGCTGGCCCACGTCGTCCGCAACCCGGTCGAGGCGGCGTATGCGCGGTCGGACCTGTTCGAGCGTCGGCGGCGGCTCATGGACGACTGGGCGGCCTATGTCGCAGGCGGCGACCACCAGCCGGGCGACGTTGCCGCTGACGACACCACGCCGCTCCTCGGGCGGCGGCCCGAGACTGAACCGTCCGGCGTCGGCGCCTGAACCCCGACGACAGCGTGAGCGGAGCGGCACGACTCCGGCGCCGGATATCGGCGCCGGTCCGGCACCGCCGGCGGCGGTTCGTGACCCTTCCGGGACGGAAGAATCTGCCCGGAGCGACCCGGCCCGAAGGTGTGACAGAGGAACACCTGTTGGGCCAGAAAACCGGAGGTTTTCGATGGGTCGCTCCGGGCATCACTCGCGGCGTAATGCAGTCTGGCTACCCTTGCCGCCGACTGCGATCGGTCCGGCAGGGCCGGCGCTCTTCGATGCGGTGGCGTTGGGGCCAGGGTGTGATTCCGGCGGTGATTCGAGTCCTGGAATCCAATCACAACCCGGCGCGGCGCAATTGGGCGGGGCGCTCGGCCTTGTGGATTGAGAGCGTCTTCGTTGCCCGTCCGATGCTCCAGTCTCCCGGCGCGCTCGCTGCATGTACCTTCCGACGGAGGCCAGGCCGCTTCGGTCGGGGTTCACGGTGTTGGGGTGCCCGGCGACATCGTGGTGCGGGGTGTGGGTCGGGGTTCGGCATCGTCGGACAATTGCCCGTTTGTGGAGCGCGCGCGGAGCGGGGTCAAGGCCGAAGCCGCCTCCAGCGGGGCGGCGCGGAGCGACGCCGCCTTGACGCCGGTGAGCACGAGCGGGATGGTGTGCTGTCCGACGATGCCGTCTGGGGTCTGCATCGTGGCGTTGCCGAGGTCACGGGCGACGAGAACCATCCCGCCGCCCGGCGCGCCAAGCCGTTGGCACGGCTCCTTCGCGTGCGCTACGGCCTTCGGTGACGCACCGCTCGCCGGGACGGTCGTGCGCTGGTTATGGGCCGCAAGCGAACTTGCGGCCCGAGACGGACCGCATCGACCACGACACCCGAGCAACCCGTTTCAACCCGCTCGCTCACCGTCCGGGAGGAGTGCGGGAGCTGTACGACGAAGTGGATCGGCGGACAGGGCTGCAAGGAGAAGCGGGCCAGCGAATCACGAGGACGGAGCGGACACGGCGGCAGAATCAGGAAGCGGCAAGGAGAGGTTCGGCATGGAGCAAGTCAGGGCAACGGGACCAGAATCATGACCATGTAGCGGACCATGACGATCAGAGGAGAGGGTCGGAAGAAGGGCAGAACAGCGAGATCGGACACGAGAGGAGCCGTATCCGCGTGTAAGTTGGCTCTGTTCGATGATTACAGCGAATTTACAGCCGCAGTTACACTACATCCTCGAAAAACGCCCGAAAACACTGACAAAATAGAATGCCAACGAACCAGTACCGGAACAGGGAAAGGGTCGGGAAGAAGGAGGGAGCGACCCTCACGAAACTGGCGTTTCGTGGCCCCGGCAGGCGTGCCTTCGTTACACCTGCCGGGCGGGTCGCTCTCTCCTGAAATCTTCCTTCCAGGAAGGGCGGCCGTCGCGCACCGCGCGGCGACCACGACCGCCCACGAGCGTCAGAAGTCGAATCGCGTCGCAATGCCAAACCGCCGCGGCGGATTCGTCAAGTAGCCCACGCGAGCGAGCGTCCCGCGCTCCTGATCGAGGGCGAGAAAGGCCCGTTCGTCAGTCACGTTGTTGATGAAGAAGGCGATATCCCAGACGCCGCTGAGCACACCGATCCGGATGTTCAGGATGTCGTAGGCCGGCAGTTCCGGGTTGAAGGTGAAGGTGCTCTGAGTCAGCGGCCCGCCGATCGTGTTCGGCAGCGCCAGCAGGTTGACCGTGCCGAAACCGGCCGCCTGGTCCCCGATCTGCGTGTAGCGCGCGCCGACGTGCTGGTACGTGCCGCTCAGGTAGCCGACCCAGCGCCCCATCAGCCAGCGCCAAGTCGCCGCCGCCGCGGCCTGGAACAGCGGCGTGGTCGGCAAACGCTTGCCCTTCTCGATGCCCGCGATGATTCCGGTGGAGTTCCCTGCCGCGTCGTACGACTCCAGCGTCGACTGGAGCTTCGCGTCGGCCACGCTGGCCGCGACCGCGAAGTCGAACAGCGGCGTCGGCTGCGCCGCGATCTCGAACTCCATGCCGGTGCTGCGCGACTCCGGCACGTTGAAGATGATCCGCGACGAGCACGAGCCGGCCGTCACCGTCGCTTGCAGGTTGCGGATGTCCATGTAGAACCCCGAGACGTTCAGCGTGCCGCGACCGCCCAGGAAGGTGGACTTCGCACCCGCCTCGTAGTTCCACAACTCCTCGTCGTCCCACTTGTCCCGGTTGCCGAACGTCTCCAGGTCCCGCGGCGTGCACAGCGGCACGTTCAGCGGATCGTTGATGCCGCCGAGCCGGAATCCCTTCGAGACCTGCGCGTTGACCTGCGTGCCGGCCGTCACGTCGTAGCTTGCGATGAACCTCGGCGCGACGCCGGTGGCCGTCGTATCGCCCTCGTTCGTGCCGGCGTCTGCGTAGATGCCGTCGAACGTCTGGACACGCTGCTCGTCGAAGTCGTACCAGCGCAACCCGCCAGTCAGGTGGAACCGGTCAGTGACCGCCACCGACACCTCGCCGAACAGCGCGGTCTGGTCGAAGTCGTAGTTCAGGTCCGAGAAGAACAGCTCGTCCCGCGCCGCGTGCTCGCCCGCGGTCGGGATGCCGGAGGCGGCCTCGAAGCCGGTTATCGGCAGGCTCTGCCCGTAGCGCCGCTCGGCGTTGCTGTAGAACAGCCCGCCGACCCAGTTGACACGCTCGCTCGCCCCCGACAGACGCAACTCCTCGGTCACGGCCTGCGCCGCCGTCCTGTCGATCAGCGGCGCGTCGAGCGCGTACGCCGACTCGGGAAGGCCAATCGTGCCGCCCGCCACGCTGGCGGCCAGCGCCGTAGCATCCCGGGTAACCTCGACGTCCCGGTCCGTGACCGACGTGATCGACGTCAGCACCAGATTGCCGAAGTCGTACTCGACCTTCATGTCGCCCAGCAAGAACTCGTCGCCGTAGGGCTCCTCGAACTGCGTGAACAGCTCGCGCTCGCCCAGGGTGATGGCTGGCCGCGTGGTCGTGAACGGATTGCCCAGGATGTTGTAGGCATCGATCCGGTTCCACCCGTCCATCGACACGTCCTGATAGATGATGCGCGGCGTGATCGAGAAGCGCTCATTCGGCTGCACGAGCACAGCCACCCGTGCGCCGGTGCGCCGGCCGCTGTTCACGTCCGCGTTCGTGCTGCCGTCCGGCTGCACGGCGTCCATGAAGCCGCCCATGGCCGTGTTGTACGCGGTGACCCGCGCCGCCGCCACCTCGCCCATCGGAATGTTGACCGCGAACTTGGTGCTGTTGCCAAACCCGCCAGCACTGAGCGCGTCGAAGCCGAGTTCGCCCGTCCCTTCCAGCACCCCCAACACAGGCTGGTTCGTGATGTAGCGCACCGTACCCGACAGCGAGCCGGAACCGAACAGCGTCCCCTGCGGGCCGCGCAGCACCTCGATGCGCGACATGTCGAACAGATCGATGTCCGGCGTGAACAGCGACAACGAGACGACCGACTCGTCCAGGTAGACCCCAACTTGCTCCTTGACGCCCGGTTGGTCGCGGACGATCTGACCGGCGGAGACGCCGCGGATGGCGATCTGGCTCTGGCCGGGGCCGAGGTTCTGAACCGAGAAGCCGGCGACGTTCGCCGAGACATCCTCGATGCTCTCGGCGCCGCGGTTCCGCAGCACCTGTTGTGTCGGTGCCACCATCGAGAAGGGCACTGACTGGAGGTTCTCCTCGCGCTTCCGCGCTGTCACCCGGACCGTGACCTCCTCGGTGAACTGCGGTGGCTCGTCGCTCTCCTGCTGGTCATCCTGCTGCGCCATCGCTGGCATCGCTACCGCGAGCATGGCGCCGCCGATGAACACCACCACGCGGGTCATCGGTAGTTGAGCCGTCACCCGTGTATCGCCGCCGACAGGGGGGAAATCGCTCATCCCAGCATTCTACGCGCTGGCCTCCTGGATTTCACCTTCGGGCGGGGGCGGTGCTGCGACTCGTCCGCAACGTGGGCCGCGGAACTGCCCGTCCCGGCGGCTCCGGGGTGTCCGGGGCTCCGGGGGTCCGGGGTCCGTGGACACCCGTGGAGTAAGCGTTCGGCCACGCCGGTATTTTGTACTGGTAACGCGGGTCGATATTCGCTATGGTCTCGGCCATGGCGAGTCGGGACCCGGTAGCCCGACCGGTTACCGAAGGGGCTTCGCTGCCCGGACGGCCGTTCTGGCGGCGGCTGTATGAGCGGGTGCGAGGTCGTGCCGAGGCGGCGGAAGCGCGGTCGGAAGCGCTGAAGCGGGCGGAGGTGTCCGCCCGTTGCGAAGCAGGTTTCTGGAAGTGGCAGTTCGAGTCGTCGCGGCGCAAGCGGCTGGCGGCGGTCGAGCGGTCGAAGGAAGCCCGCCGCGCGGCGAAGGACGCGTTGGCGCTGCAGTCGGAGGTAGCCCGTCTAGGCAAGCTGCTTGCGGATGCCGGCGTCGCGTCGGACCGGTACGGCGAGATGTCCCTGCGCCGGGAGGTTGCCCGGTTGCGCAAGGCGGTGCCGGGGGCGGAGGTGCAGGCGGCCGAGATTCGCCGGCTGCACAAGGTTCTGTGGAAGGAGCGCGTCGACAAGGCCGCCCTGCGCCGGCTGCTGGACGAGACCGTCGGGCTCTACGCCGGGACGAGCAGGCTGCGCGACCAGCAGGACCGGGTCCTGTCGCTGTCGGACGATGTTGGCCGGCTGCGGTATGCGTTGCAGCGGTCCGAGGCGACGGCCGACCGCCTGAAGGTCCGACTGCTTCGCCAGACCGAGTCGGCGCGGGCGAAGTCGCCGGCGGCGGCGGACGTGGCTCTGCGCAAGGCTCTGGCGAAGTCGCGTCGCCGGAAGGCCGCGCTCGTCCGGGTGCGGAAGGAGAACGCGCGGCTGCGTCGGACGGAGCAGGCGTTGCGGCGGCGGGTCGGGACGCAGGAGGCGGAGCTTGTGAAGCTGCGTGCGACCCGGGCGGTGCTGTCGAAGGCGTTGCACGGCCGCAAGAGCGAGAAGCGGAAGAGGCCGGGCACCGGCCGCCCGCGCGGCCAGCGGTGTGGCGCTCCCGGCCACGGCCGCACGCCGCGTTGCGGCCTGGAGGAACGCATCGAGGAGCGCAGTCTGCCGGCCGCTGCGCGCACCTGTTCCGGTTGCGGGAAGCCCTACGCGGCGGTCGGCGCGGAGGAGTCGGCCCTGGTCGAGATCGAGGTCCGGGCCTATCGGCGGGTGATCCGCCGCCCGCGCTGGCGCCGGCGTTGCGCGTGCGCCTCGTCGCCGGCGGAGGTTTCGGCGCCGCCGGCGCCGCGGCTGTTCGACAAGACGCCCTACGGCACCAGCGTCTGGTCGCGGGTGCTGTATGAGCGCTACGCGTGCCTGCGCCCGCTGCAGCGGGTCGGCGCGTGGCTGGGCGACCAGGGGCTGCCGGTCTCGTCGGGGACGCTGGCCGACAGCGTGCCCCGCTTCGTGCCGCTGTTCGAGCCGGTTGCCGGGGCGATCCTCGCGCACCAGCACGCGGCGGCGTTGCGCCACGCCGACGAGACCACGTGGCGCGTGCAGGCGCTGCGCGGGGAGGGCCACTCGGGCCGGGCCTGGCTGTGGACCGCGGTCGGCAACGACGCGGTGCGCTTCCACATCGACGCGAGCCGCAGCGCCGAGGCGGCGGCGAAGCTGTTCGGCGACCTGGCGCCCGAGACGGTGATCGTCTGCGACCGCTACAGCGCCTACAAGCGGCTGGCGCGGCTGCTCGGCGGCACGGTCGTGCTCGCTTTTTGCTGGGCGCATTTGCGACGCGACATCATCCAGTGCGCCGCCGCGCAGGTCCGCCTGACCGGCTGGTGCGAGACATGGCTTGCGCGGATCGCCGCGCTCTACCGCCTGAACGAGGCGCGGCTGGACTGCTACGACCCCGACATCGAGCGCCAGAGCGCGGCGTTCGACGCGGCGCAGGGCGCGCTCGCGGCGGCGCTCGACGGCCTGTTCGCGACGGCGGAACGGGAACTGGCCGACCTGCCGGAGCACGCGCGCGAGGGCAAGCCGCTGCGCTCGCTCGTCAACCACCGCGAGGGGCTCAGCGTGTTCGCCGACCGTCCCCGGGTGCCGCTCGACAACAATCTCGCCGAGCGGGTGCTCCGGGGGCCGGCCATCGGACGGCGCCTGTCGTTCGGCTCCGACAGCGGAACCGGCGCGCAGTTCACGGCGCTGATGTACTCGGTGGTCGGCACCCTGGTGCTGAACCGGATCGATGTCCTGCGCTGGCTCGAAGCGTGGCTGGCGGCGTGCGCCGAGCGCGGCGGCCGGCCGCCGGACGACACCGCGGCGTGGCTGCCCTGGTCGATGGACGCGGCGCGCCGGCGCGAACTGACGGCGCCGACATGACCGCTCCGGTCGAGTGCCGCTACTACGGCCGCGACTTCACGACCGCGGAGATGGCGCTGCTGCGCGCGCTGATCGCCGGGCCGCCGACGCTCAACCGCCACGCCCTGTCGAAGGCGTTCTGCCGCCGCATCGGCTGGTACAAGGCCGACGGCGGGTGCAAGGACATGATGGCCCGCGTCGTCATGCTGGCCATGCACCGGGACGGCCGCATCGAACTGCCGCCGCCGAAGTGGCGCCAGAACCGGCCCGGGCCGATCACCTTCGGGCCCGACACCGAACCGCCCCGCTTGCCGCCGCCGACCACGCTCGACGCCGTCCGTCCGCTCGAGATGCGCACCGTCGTGCGCGGCGACCACGGGGGGAAACTGTGGAACGAGTACGTCGCCCGCTACCACTACCTCGGCTACAAGACCCTGGTCGGCGCCCAGATGCGCTACGCCGTGCACGCGAGCGACGGCACGCCGCTCGCCATGCTCGGCTTCTCCACCGCCGCCTGGACGCTCGCCCCGCGCGACCGCTTCATCGGCTGGTCGCGGCGAGACCGCGAGAAGAACCTGCCGCTCGTCGTCGACAACCCGCGCTTCCTGATCCTGCCCTGGATCCGCATCCCCAACCTCGGCTCGCACATCCTCGCCCTCGTCCGCCGCCAGCTGCCCGCGGACTGGACCGCGCGCTACAAGACGACCCCCGTGCTCATCGAGACCTTCGTGCAGACCCCCCGCTACACCGGCGCCGTCTACCGGGCCTCCGGCTGGATCCGCGTCGGCGCCACCCAGGGGCGCGGACGCTACGGCACGAACGACCGGGACAAGCCCACGAAGGACATCTGGCTGCGGCCCCTCCGCAAGAACTGGAAGCGCACCCTCAACCGGTAGAATCAACGCCACGCACCGAGACGACGGTCCACCATACCAGCGTGGCCGAACGCTTACTCCACGGGTGTCCACGGACCCCGGACCCCCGGAGCCCCGGACACCCCGGAGCCGCCGGGACGGGCAGTTCCGCGGCCCACGTTGCGGACGAGTCGCAGCACCGCCCCCGCCCGAAGGTGAAATCCAGGAGGCCAGCGCGTAGAATGCTGGGATGAGCGATTTCCCCCCTGTCGGCGGCGATACACGGGTGACGGCTCAACTACCGATGACCCGCGTGGTGGTGTTCATCGGCGGCGCCATGCTCGCGGTAGCGATGCCAGCGATGGCGCAGCAGGATGACCAGCAGGAGAGCGACGAGCCACCGCAGTTCACCGAGGAGGTCACGGTCCGGGTGACAGCGCGGAAGCGCGAGGAGAACCTCCAGTCAGTGCCCTTCTCGATGGTGGCACCGACACAACAGGTGCTGCGGAACCGCGGCGCCGAGAGCATCGAGGATGTCTCGGCGAACGTCGCCGGCTTCTCGGTTCAGAACCTCGGCCCCGGCCAGAGCCAGATCGCCATCCGCGGCGTCTCCGCCGGTCAGATCGTCCGCGACCAACCGGGCGTCAAGGAGCAAGTTGGGGTCTACCTGGACGAGTCGGTCGTCTCGTTGTCGCTGTTCACGCCGGACATCGATCTGTTCGACATGTCGCGCATCGAGGTGCTGCGCGGCCCGCAGGGGACGCTGTTCGGTTCCGGCTCGCTGTCGGGTACGGTGCGCTACATCACGAACCAGCCTGTGTTGGGGGTGCTGGAAGGGACGGGCGAACTCGGCTTCGACGCGCTCAGTGCTGGCGGGTTTGGCAACAGCACCAAGTTCGCGGTCAACATTCCGATGGGCGAGGTGGCGGCGGCGCGGGTCACCGCGTACAACACGGCCATGGGCGGCTTCATGGACGCCGTGCAGCCGGACGGCAGCACGAACGCGGACGTGAACAGCGGCCGGCGCACCGGCGCACGGGTGGCTGTGCTCGTGCAGCCGAATGAGCGCTTCTCGATCACGCCGCGCATCATCTATCAGGACATGTCGATGGACGGGTGGAACCGGATCGATGCCTACAACATCCTGGGCAATCCGTTCACGACCACGCGGCCAGCCATCACCCTGGGCGAGCGCGAGCTGTTCACGCAGTTCGAGGAGCCCTACGGCGACGAGTTCTTGCTGGGCGACATGAAGGTCGAGTACGACTTCGGCAATCTGGTGCTGACGTCGATCACGTCGGTCACGGACCGGGACGTCGAGGTTACCCGGGATGCTACGGCGCTGGCCGCCAGCGTGGCGGGCGGCACGATTGGCCTTCCCGAGTCGGCGTACGCGCTCGACGCGCCGCTGATCGACAGGACGGCGGCGCAGGCCGTGACCGAGGAGTTGCGTCTGTCGGGGGCGAGCGAGCGTGTCAACTGGGTCGGCGGGCTGTTCTACAGCAACGCCGAGCGGCGCTACGGGCAGAGCCTGCCGATAACCGGCTTCGAGGCCGCCTCCGGCATCCCGACCGCGGGCGAGCACGCGGCGCGGGACGAGCTGTTCTTCTCGGACCTGAACTACGACTTCGACCAGACCGCGCTGTTCGGCGAGGTGTCGGTGGCGGTCACTGACCGGTTCCACCTGACTGGCGGGTTGCGCTGGTACGACTTCGACGAGCAGCGTGTCCAGACGTTCGACGGCATCTACGCAGACGCCGGCACGAACGAGGGCGATACGACGGCCACCGGCGTCGCGCCGAGGTTCATCGCAAGCTACGACGTGACGGCCGGCACGCAGGTCAACGCGCAGGTCTCGAAGGGATTCCGGCTCGGCGGCATCAACGATCCGCTGAACGTGCCGCTGTGCACGCCGCGGGACCTGGAGACGTTCGGCAACCGGGACAAGTGGGACGACGAGGAGTTGTGGAACTACGAGGCGGGTGCGAAGTCCACCTTCCTGGGCGGTCGCGGCACGCTGAACGTCTCGGGGTTCTACATGGACATCCGCAACCTGCAAGCGACGGTGACGGCCGGCTCGTGCTCGTCGCGGATCATCTTCAACGTGCCGGAGTCGCGCAGCACCGGCATGGAGTTCGAGATCGCGGCGCAGCCGACGCCGCTGTTCGACTTCGCGGTCGCGGCCAGCGTGGCCGACGCGAAGCTCCAGTCGACGCTGGAGTCGTACGACGCGGCAGGGAACTCCACCGGAATCATCGCGGGCATCGAGAAGGGCAAGCGTTTGCCGACCACGCCGCTGTTCCAGGCCACGGCGGCGGCGACTTGGCGCTGGCTGATGGGGCGCTGGGTCGGCTACCTGAGCGGCACGTACCAGCACGTCGGCGCGCGCTACACGCAGATCGGGGACCAGGCGGCCGGTTTCGGCACGGTCAACCTGCTGGCGCTGCCGAACACGATCGGCGGGCCGCTGACTCAGAGCACCTTCACCTTCAACCCGGAACTGCCGGCCTACGACATCCTGAACATCCGGATCGGTGTGCTCAGCGGCGTCTGGGATATCGCCTTCTTCATCAACAACGTGACTGACGAACGGGCCTTTCTCGCCCTCGATCAGGAGCGCGGGACGCTCGCTCGCGTGGGCTACTTGACGAATCCGCCGCGGCGGTTTGGCATTGCGACGCGATTCGACTTCTGACGCTCGTGGGCGGTCGTGGTCGCCGCGCGGTGCGCGACGGCCGCCCTTCCTGGAAGGAAGATTTCAGGAGAGAGCGACCCGCCCGGCAGGTGTAACGAAGGCACGCCTGCCGGGGCCACGAAACGCCAGTTTCGTGAGGGTCGCTCCCTCCTTCTTCCCGACCCTTTCCCTGTTCCGGTACTGGTTCGTTGGCATTCTATTTTGTCAGTGTTTTCGGGCGTTTTTCGAGGATGTAGTGTAACTGCGGCTGTAAATTCGCTGTAATCATCGAACAGAGCCAACTTACACGCGGATACGGCTCCTCTCGTGTCCGATCTCGCTGTTCTGCCCTTCTTCCGACCCTCTCCTCTGATCGTCATGGTCCGCTACATGGTCATGATTCTGGTCCCGTTGCCCTGACTTGCTCCATGCCGAACCTCTCCTTGCCGCTTCCTGATTCTGCCGCCGTGTCCGCTCCGTCCTCGTGATTCGCTGGCCCGCTTCTCCTTGCAGCCCTGTCCGCCGATCCACTTCGTCGTACAGCTCCCGCACTCCTCCCGGACGGTGAGCGAGCGGGTTGAAACGGGTTGCTCGGGTGTCGTGGTCGATGCGGTCCGTCTCGGGCCGCAAGTTCGCTTGCGGCCCATAACCAGCGCACGACCGTCCCGGCGAGCGGTGCGTCACCGAAGGCCGTAGCGCACGCGAAGGAGCCGTGCCAACGGCTTGGCGCGCCGGGCGGCGGGATGGTTCTCGTCGCCCGTGACCTCGGCAACGCCACGATGCAGACCCCAGACGGCATCGTCGGACAGCACACCATCCCGCTCGTGCTCACCGGCGTCAAGGCGGCGTCGCTCCGCGCCGCCCCGCTGGAGGCGGCTTCGGCCTTGACCCCGCTCCGCGCGCGCTCCACAAACGGGCAATTGTCCGACGATGCCGAACCCCGACCCACACCCCGCACCACGATGTCGCCGGGCACCCCAACACCGTGAACCCCGACCGAAGCGGCCTGGCCTCCGTCGGAAGGTACATGCAGCGAGCGCGCCGGGAGACTGGAGCATCGGACGGGCAACGAAGACGCTCTCAATCCACAAGGCCGAGCGCCCCGCCCAATTGCGCCGCGCCGGGTTGTGATTGGATTCCAGGACTCGAATCACCGCCGGAATCACACCCTGGCCCCAACGCCACCGCATCGAAGAGCGCCGGCCCTGCCGGACCGATCGCAGTCGGCGGCAAGGGTAGCCAGACTGCATTACGCCGCGAGTGATGCCCGGAGCGACCCATCGAAAACCTCCGGTTTTCTGGCCCAACAGGTGTTCCTCTGTCACACCTTCGGGCCGGGTCGCTCCGGGCAGATTCTTCCGTCCCGGAAGGGTCACGAACCGCCGCCGGCGGTGCCGGACCGGCGCCGATATCCGGCGCCGGAGTCGTGCCGCTCCGCTCACGCTGTCGTCGGGGTTCAGGCGCCGACGCCGGACGGTTCAGTCTCGGGCCGCCGCCCGAGGAGCGGCGTGGTGTCGTCAGCGGCAACGTCGCCCGGCTGGTGGTCGCCGCCTGCGACATAGGCCGCCCAGTCGTCCATGAGCCGCCGCCGACGCTCGAACAGGTCCGACCGCGCATACGCCGCCTCGACCGGGTTGCGGACGACGTGGGCCAGCGCCGCCTCGACGACCTCCCGCGGGTGGTCGGTTTCCTCGGCCGCCCAGTCCCGGAACGACGAGCGGAAGCCATGAGGCACGGCCGCGATGTCCAGATCCTTCAGCAAGGCCGAGAGGAACGTGTCCTTGATGCGGTTGCCCAAGCGGTTCGGGAACACCAGCGGATTGCCGTCGCCGAGCGTCCGCGCCGCGTCGAGGATCTCCAGCGCCCGCGGGCTGAGCGGAACCCGGTGCTCGCGCTTCATCTTCATGCGCATGGCCGGGATGGTCCACACGCGGCCGGCCACGTCCATCTCGTCCCACGTCGCCAGCCGGACCTCCCCGGACCGCACGGCTGTCAAGACCAGCAACTCGAAGGCGAGCTTGACCGCCCGCGTCGCCTTCGACGAGCGCACCGTCTCGATCGCGGTGGCCACGTCACGATGGGGCAGCGCTCGCATGTGCCGCACGAGATTGCGTTGCGGGCCGAGGACCGGTCCGATGCGGCTGCACGGGTTGTCGATCCTGTACTCCATGGCGATGCTCCACTCCAGCACGGCGGCGATCCGCTGCCGGAGCGCCTTGGCGGTCGGTGCTTGGGTGTGCCAGATAGGAGTCAGGATCGCCAGCACGTCGGCGCTGTTGACCTCGGAGACGGGCCGCGAACCGATGCGCGGGAAGGCGTAGCGTTGCAGGCTGTGGAGCCAGTCCGCCGCCTGCCTGGGGCTGCGCCAGCCGGCCCGCTTCTGTTCGACCACGGTGACGGCGGCCTCGGCGAAGGTGGGCATGCCCTGGGTGCGGCGCTTGTCGGCGAGGGGGTCGCCTCCGGCGCGGGCGAGCTTGCGGTTGGCGCGGGCCTGCTCGCGGGCCTCGGCGAGCGAGACCAGGTGGACGCTGCCGAGTCCGAGTTCGTGTTTCCGGCCGCGGATGACGAGGCGCTGGATCCAGCTTCGGGTACCGGTACGCTGGACGTAGAGGTAGAGACCGTTTCCGTCGGCGTGCCGTCCGACGGGCGCGGAGCGGACGAAGGCGGCGGCGAGTCGGTTGTGTGGGTGTCGGCCCTTGGGCTTGGTTCGTCGGGGTTTCAGGGCATCCTGTGTCACAATATACATCCCCCTATTCTATACGAGAAATCGCCGGATTGCACGCGATGTCCTGACCCTTTTAGTCCGGCCGCACGAGCAATAAACTACCACTATTCAGTCATTTATGGACAACTCTGCGCCAGGCTGGACGCCAGTGGATCACGTAATGGTGTTGCTCAACGGGATGAACCACAACTTCCGCGTCATCCCGCTCGACGGGCGTCCGTTCAGCGGACTGCCGCAGTGGACCGGGGAATCGCGCGGCCACTGGGACGGCGACACGCTGGTCGTCGAGACGACCAACTTCCTGCGCGAGACCAGCTTCTCGTCGGGGCAGACCGACCGCTACCTGCACCTGACCGAGCGCTTCACGCGCGTCTCGCCGTCAACGCTGATGTACGAGGCGACGGTCGACAACCCGACCGTGTGGGAGACGCCGTGGACGTACGAGATCCCGATGCAGTGGAACGACCAGCCGCTGTACGAGTACGCCTGCCACGAGGGCAACTACGGGCTCTACAACATCCTGGCCGGCGCGCGCGCCGAGGAGGCCGCCGCGGCGCAGGGCTCCGAGTAGCCCCGAACCGCCTGCCGGCGCTACCGGGAGCCGACCCCGCTCACGCGGGGTCGGCTCTTTTCTTTTTTTGCGCCGGTCTCCGGGAACGCGGCGCTGCCGCTCACGGCTCGATGCGGTAGACGCGGTTGTCCCGGTAGGCCGCTACGAAGAGCGCGCCGTCATCCCCGACCGCGATGCCCGCCAGCTCGCCGATGGACGTTGCCGGGCCCAGGGCCCGCCGTTCCGGGCCGCTGAGCGCCAGGCCGTCCGCGACCGGGGCCGTCTCCCCGGACGCGGGATCGATCCGCGTGACGCGCCCCGCCTCGACCTCGACGACGTACAACGCGCCGTCCTCGCCCGCGGCGATGCCTTCGGGCCCGGCCAGGCCGCCGGCGACCGTGCGGGCGGGCTCGACCGTCTCGCCGTCGTCGAGGAGCTGCAGCACGCTCCCGCTGCGGTCCGCGACGTACAGGTCGCCGCCGTGCAGCGCCAGGCCGGCCGGCTCGGCCAGCCCGCTCGCGATCGGCGTGCGCTCGTTCGGCGCGTCGGGATGCAGGCGCACCACGCTGCCCGTGCCGTACTCGCTCACGACGAGGTCGTCGCCGTACGCCAGCGCGTCGACCGCCTCGTCGAAGCCCTCGACCCGCGCGACGACCGCGTCCGCGTCCGGATCCCAGACGGTGACCATCGCGGGTCCGCCCAGGCCGGGTCCCGACAGCACCAGGTGCTCGCCGTGCGGATGGACCGACGCCACCTGCCCCACGTCGGTGACCATCGCGCCCGCGGTGTGGAGGTTGGCCCCGGTCGACGGGTCGAGCTCGCGCAGCGCGCCGCCGTCGGCCAGGAACAGCCGGCCCGCCGGCGTGTAGGCCACGCCGCCCGGCGAGTTGACGCTGCTCGGCAGGACCACGCGGTTGGTCTCGGGGCCGGTGACCTCGACGATGGAGCCGTCCAGGAAGCTGGAGACGAAGATGCGGTCGTCGCCGTCGAGCGCCAGGTTGTCGAGGCCGACCCCGGGCCGGCCGACCACCTCCCGGTCGCCGCTCGCCACGTCGATGCGCACCACCTCGCCGCGCTGCGTGTCGAGCACGTGCAGGCGGCCCTCGGAGTCGAACTTGACGGCCGCCGGTATCGCGAAGTCCGTCGCCACGATCTCCGCGGCCCCGCTGTCGACGTCCACGCGGGCGACCTCGCCGTTGAACCAGCGCGGTCCGTACAGTCTGTCGTCCGGCCCCCAGTCCATGCCGTTGAGCCCGCAGCCGGGTCCCAGCTCGTCATTGATCAGGCGCGGCTCCTCGACCCCGTCCGGGTCGATCTCGAACAGGTGCGTCCCGAGGAAGCACTGCGACACGAACAGGCGGCCGTCGTCCGAGAACGTGATGGGGTTCGCGCCCGGACCGGGCGCGCCGACGATGCTGGTCGTCCCGTCGGGCGCGCGCCTGCCCACCTCCCCGCCCGCGATGTCGGTCCAGTACAGGGAACCGTCCGGGCCGAAGGCCAGGTCGTCGGGCCCGTTGACGCCCTCCTCGGGTCCCCAACTGCCGACGGTCTCGCCGCTCTCGGGATCGATTGCCAGGATCTGCGAGCTGACGACGCTGGCGATGTAGAGGTTGCCGTCGGGGCCGAACATGATGCCGTTCGATCCGTGCAGCGGTCCGCCCTGGGCCAGCACGGTCACCGTGGGGCCGGCCGCGGACGGCCCGGCTGACTCGTCGGCACCTCCACAGCCGAGGCCCGCGGCAGCCGCGGCAAGCAGGGCGGCGCCAAGGACGAGAACGGAAGAGCGAGCCGAACGGCGAAGCGTCAGCAGTGGGATGTGCAAGATGTCCTCCGCAAGCGGGAAAGCCGGGATGATAGCAGGCCGGCGCAACGGTCCGCGGCGAAACCCCGCGTCGCCCCGGGAGCAGCCAGAACCACCGCCGGGCAGCCGGACGCACGACGGCTCCGGCGCCGTCGCTGTATGATGCCCGGGCCGACCCTGCCTGGAGGAGGAATCATGCGCAGAAGCACATCGTTGGTCGCCGTCGCGTTGCTCGCCCTGGTCGCCGCCGCTGGCTGGATGCACGGACAACCGGAGGCCGCTGCCACGCTGACGGCCGAGGATCGGGCCGAGATCACGCAACTGTACGCCACCATGTACCAGGGATCCGACTTCCGCGACGCCGACCTGTGGCTCTCGGCATTCGCGGAAGACGCGGTATTCGTCTTCCCCACGGGGGATCAGCTCGAGGGTCACGACGCGCTGATGGCGTGGCGCCAGCGCAGCTTCGGCGGCCAGACCGGCGACTCGAAGCGGCGCCACCACGTCCCGAACATCCGCATCTCGCCGACAGCCGACGGCGGGGCGACCGCGCGCGCCTACTGGATCGAGCTGGATGTCGCGGCATCGCCGTCGAGCATCAAGAACACCGGGACCGCCGACGACGTCTTCGTCAAGACGGACGCCGGCTGGAAGTTCCAGCACCACGCCGTGCACCTCGACGTGCCCAGCAACTGACCCGGGCCGCGGACCGTTGCGTGCGAAGGTCGACGGGTGGACGGGTTGACGGAGGTGGCCACCGGACGCTACCTTGAGGTCCATGCGCTCCGTCGGCCTGAAGGTGCTCAACAACAAGCTCAGCGAGTACGTGCGACTGGCCGCGGCCGGCGAGACGGTGCTCGTGACGGATCGTGACCGCGTCGTTGCGGAAATCGTTCCGCCGCGGGCGGAGCGGAGTCCCGTGCTGGCCGACGCGCTGCTCGCCGACGCGGTGCGCAAGGGCTGGTTGTCGCCCCCGGCAGCACCGGGTTCGGGCCCCCCTCCGGCGCCGGGACCGATCATGACGCTCGAGCAGCTCCTCACGGAGCTGGACCGGGACAGAAGCGACCGGTGATCTACGTCGACACCTCTGTTGCACTGGCCCATCTCTTCGCCGAGGATCGATGTCCCCCGGCCGGGCTCTGGAACGAAACGCTCATCGCCAGCCGCCTGATCCAGTACGAAGTGTGGACCCGCGTCCACCAGCGCAACCTCGCGGCGTCCCACGGCGACGCTGCCACCGCAATGCTTGGACGGATCGCCCTGCTGGAGCTGACGCCGCCCGTCCTCTCGCGCGCACTTGCAGCCTTTCCCGTCCCGCTTCGCACGCTCGACGCTCTGCACGTGGCGTCGATCGAGCACCTTCGCCGGCAGGCCCAGGACGTGGAGCTTGCCACGTACGACCGCCGGATGACGGACGCCGCCCGGGCGCTTGGCATCCCGTTGTTCGATCTGCCGGCTTGACGCCGAGACATCGCGGCGACGCCGCGACGCGCGTGATAGAGTCCCCTCAGTCACAGGAGGTTCCGATGCGTCAGCAAGGTCTTGTTGCAGCAACTGGCGTGGCGGTCGCGGCCGCCGTCGCGCTGCTCGCCGCATCGCCAACGGGCCAGGAACCGGGGGGCCGGGAGCAGGCGGAAGGCGCGGTCGCCTTCGAGCCGGCCCGCACGCCGTGGGGCGACCCGGACCTGCAGGGCATCTGGAGCCCGGGCTACATCCTGACGCCGCTCGAGCGCCCCGACGAGTTTGCGGGCCAGGAGTTTCTCACGGACGAGGACGTGGCGGCCCTGGAGGAGCGGGCCAGCGTCCGCCGGCGCGACGTGCGCGCCGCGGCGGGGTCGGTCGAGGACGTCGAGGGCGCCTACAACGAGGCGTTCACCGGCCGCGGCAAGGAGGTGATCCGGACCCGCCGCACGTCGCTCATCGTCGATCCGCCCGACGGGAAGATTCCGTTCACCCCGCACGGGCGGACGGTGGCCGACGCCGCGCGCGAGAAGATGCGCAGCGAGCTGGCCGACGGGCCGGAGGACCGGCGCGACCTGGACCGCTGCCGCGGCGTCAGCGTGCCGTTCATCAGCGGCACCTCCGGCACCTTCAGCCGGCTCGTCCAGACGCCCGGATCGGTCACGCTGTACCACGAGGACGGACACATCGGCGGCGGGTACCGCACCGTCGCCCTCGACGGCCGGCCGCACGTCCCGGTCCACATCCGCCAGTGGCTCGGCGACTCCGTCGGGCGCTGGGAGGGCGCCACGCTGGTGGTCGACACGACGAACTTCAGCGGCCTGACCAGCTTCAACGGCTCCGGCGAGCAGTTGCACCTGGTGGAGCGGTTCACGCCCGTCGCGGCCGACCTGATCATGTACGAGGCGACGGTCGACGACCCGCAGGCCTGGACCCGCCCCTGGACCATCGAGCTGCCGCTGCGGCGGATCGACAACCAGGAGAACCAGATCTTCGAGGCCGCCTGCCACGAGGGCAACTACGCCATGACCAGCATCCTCGCCGGCGCGCGGGTGCTGGAGCGGCAGGGGCGCTGAGCGGGCCGGCCGACGCGCGACGCCGCATCAGTCGCGGAACGGCTCGGACTCGCTGACCTGCACCTGAAACCGCCGAAAGTCAGTGTAGGTGGCCGTGCCGTCCACGCGCGAGCGCTGCCGGCGGTTCTCGTAGCGCTCGCGCATCTCGGCCGGCACCAGGTGGCCCAGCCCGCTGTCCAGCCGGTACAGCACGGCGATGGTCGCCCGCACCTCGTCGTCCCGCACGCTGACCTCGCTGGCCAGCACGCGGCCGGCGGCGGGCTCGATCCAGAAACGCCCGCTGGCCGGCATGTTGACGCGCTCCCGCCCGCGGATGAGGGTGGTCGGCCAGTCTTCCCGGTAGGCGACGACCCACACCTCGCCGGCGCCTGCGGGCCGGTCGAGCCCGAGCCGCGGCTCGTCGTCGTCCGCACGCTCGAACTCGAAGCGGGCCCTGTTGTCCTGGTGCAGGAAGAGCAGCGCGAGGGTCGGCACGTTGAAGTTGCGGCGCACGTCGCCGATGTTGTAGCGGGCGCTGTCGCGGACGATGCCGCTAATCTGCGCGTCGGTCGACGTGGAGGGATCGAGGAACAGCTTCGTCAGCCGCTCCTCGCGGTCGCGCACCGGCTCTCCGTCGACCTCGAACACGTCGCGGAACCCGTAGTACCACCCCGCGTTCCGGGGTCGCACGAGGAGGTAGTCCGAGCGCAGCGTGCGCCGGTAGTAGGAGCCGCGGTTGCCGGCGGGGCTGCCTATGCCGCTGCCCGCGGGCGTCGTCGCACGCTGCTCGTAGCGCTCCTCGGCGACCGTGCCCGAGAGTCTGGCGCTCAGCTCGCTGACGTAGCGGGTCGCCCGGCCGAGCACGTCGACCAGCGACGGCTCCTGCGCGCGGGCAACCGTCGGCGCCGCCAGCAGCGACAGCACCAGCAGCGACGCCGCGCCGCGCCGGACGCCGCTCACGGCTGGCCCTGGCCGCCGCCGGCCGCGGCGGGGGGCGCGATCTCGCTCGCGCCGGGCGGCACGTAGACGACCACCACCGAGATGCGCATGCGGATCGCCTGGCCGTTCAGCAGCACCGGGCGATACCTCCGCTGTTCGAGGGCCGCGACGGCCGCGGCGTTGAGCTCCGTCACCCACGGCGGCGAGGCCTGGCGGGGCGCGGGCCCCGAGAACGGTTGGGAGCGCACCACGTCGGCCTCCTCGACGGTGCCGTCCTCCTCGATGACCGCCGCCAGCTCGATCACCCACGCCTCGTCCATGTCCGGCGGGTACGCGGGGGCCACGGTGCTCACGATGGCCGGCACCCCCGGCCCGACGTCGTCGACGACCTTGACGTCCTGGCCGTCCGGCACGACCCGGTAGAGGGCCGATCCGTCCAGGACGTAGAGCGCGTCGTCGCTCTGGGCGGCCGCGAGGTCGCGGTAGCCCGAAGCCGCCGCCATGACGGTCAACGCCGCGAGCGCTGCTGTGCGAGCTGTCATTCCTGCCCCTCTCACGGACGGGCACGTTGCGCCGCCGTCCGCGCCGTTCCGCGGCGCGGCCCCTTTACCGCGACTGCTGCCCGGCGGCCGCCGCGGCCCGCTCGTCGGCCCGCGCGCCGGCAAGGATGTTCCCGAGCGCGTAGTTGCCCTCGTGGCAAGCGTACTCGAACAACGCGTCCTCGCTCTTCTGCATCGGAATGGACGCGGTCCAGGAGCGCGTGTCGACGGTCGGGTCGATGACCGTGAACCGGTAGTCCAGCCGATCCTCGCCGATCCGCGTGAAGCGCTCGACGAGACGCGCGTGCTCGCCGCCCGAGAACGTCAGGAAGAACCGGCCGATGTTCGTCCGCTGCTCGCCCTTCGCGGCGAAGTTCCTGGTCTCGACGACCAGCGCGTCGCCGTCCCAGTAGCCTCGTGAGTCGCCGAGCCACTGCGGAATGCCCGACCGCGGGCGCTCGCCCGTGTCCAGCGGAATGATGCGCGTATCGTGGATCATCTCGACCTGCATCACCACGTGGCCGGGCGTCTGCAGGATCAGGTAGTTGTGGTTGTAGAACCCGGGAATCATGGCGCCGGGCAGGCCGCGCGTAATGCAGCGGTCGTACAGGTTCATGTCCTCCCAGGTGCCGGGCGGGGCGACCCACCGCGCCAGGAACTCGCTGCGCTGCCGCTCCGCCCCCGGCGTGAGGGCGGGCAGCCGGCCGTCGGGCGGATCGACGATGAGCGACGTCTGGCGGATCAGGTTGCCCCGCTCCACCCAGAACTCGTTGTAGCCGCCCACGTTGCCGGGGGTCGGCGGCCTGTCGAAGCTGACCTCCGCCTGGACCTCCGGGTCGCGCACCGCGCGCTCCTCCTCGGTGAGCGTCGCCTGCCCCGCCAGATCCTGCGGCCGCTCCATGGGCGTCGTCGTGGTGTTCGTCCACATGCCCTGCAGATCGGGGTCACCCCACGGCGTGCGGCCCTGGGCGGCGGCCGGCGCCGCGCCCGACCAGAGCATGCCGGCGATGACCGGCAGCACCGCCAGCGCCATTCGTGCTCGCGAACTCATCTCGCCACCTCCCTGCTAACGGATGCCGGCTGCAGCTCGTACGTGCCGGTCTCCGGATCCGGAGCGCGTCCAGCTTCGTGATCGTATCCCGCAAGAGGCCGATCGCGTCACTCTTTTCCTTGTGCCGCCCTCCACGACCGGCCGGGCGCCGCCGAACGGCCGACGGGACGGGCGCGGTCTTTGGCGTTGACGGCGGATGCCGCCTGCGGGCACGATGGGTGCGTGAATCGAGTCGGCCGCGCAGCGGCCGGGACAATCTGGAGTCGCTGATGTCTGACCGTCGTCTGCCGTACCAAGTCGCCGCGGCGCTCGCCTGCGCCGTCGTCTGCCTCCTGACCGCCGCCGTCGACGCCGAGGACTGGCCGCAGTGGCGCGGGGTCGACCGCGCCGCGGTCTGGCGCGAGACCGGCATCGTCGAGCGCTTCGCCGCGGACGGGCTGATCGTCAAGTGGCGCACGCCGGTGCGCGCCGGCTTCGCCGGGCCGGCCGTCGCGGGCGGACGCGTCTTCGTCCTCGACTACCAGGAGACGGCGGGCAGCCGCACCATGGACGGCCGCGAGCGGCTCCTGGCGCTCGACGAGGAGAGCGGCGCGGTCCTCTGGACGCGCACCTGGCCGGCCACCTACCGCAACATCGTCCCGGTGTTCGCCACCGGCCCCCGGGCCACGCCGACCGTCGACGGCGACCGCGTCTACATCCTCGGGGCGGCCGGCATGCTGTCGTGCTTCGACACTGCCAGCGGCGACCTGATCTGGCAGATCGACACCGTGGCCGACTACGGCGTCACCGTGCCGGTCTACGGCGTGGCGCACTCGCCGCTCGTCGAGGGCGAGCTCCTGATCACGCTGCTCGGCGGCGAGCCCGACGCCATGGTCGTGGCGTTCGACAAGGCGACGGGCGCCGAGGCGTGGCGGGCGATCGAGACGGTCTCGGAGGCGGGCTACTCCTCGCCGATCGTGACCACGGCCGGGGGCGTGCGGCAGCTCATCGTCTGGCATCCGGCTGGGGTCACCTCGCTCGACCCGGCCAGCGGCCGCACCTGGTGGCAGCACGACTTCCCGCTCGCGAGCGGCTTGACGATCGGCACGCCCGTCCGCAGCGGGCGCTACCTGCTGGTGACGCAGGTGGAGAACGGCGGCCTGATGCTGGCGCTCAACCCCGACCGGCCGGCGGCCCGGCTGGTCTGGACCGGCGCGAACCCCAACCGCACGGACCGCCCGGTGCAGCGGTCGATGACGTCGACGCCGATCGTGGTGGGCGACGCGATCTACGGCCTCAACAGCTACGGCGAGCTGCGCGGCGTGGACGCGACGACCGGCGAGCGGCTGTGGTCGAGCGACCGGCTCGTCCCGGAGGACCGCTGGGCGAGCTCGCACCTCGTGCAGCACGGCGACCGCTCGTTCATCTCCGTGGAGACCGGCGACCTGGTCATCGCCCGCTTCACGCCGGCCGGCTACGAGGAAGTCGACCGGACGCACCTGCTGACGCCCAACACGCGCACCCGCGGCGGCGGCTCCAACCGCTGGCGGAACCACGACCGCGCGGTCCTGTGGGCGCACCCGGCGTACGCCAACCGCCACGTCATAGCCCGCAACGACGCCGAGGTCGTGCGCCTGTCGCTGGCGGCCGCGGACTACGAGTAGGGCGCCGCCCGCCCGCCGTCAGCGCCGCCCGGCGGCGCCGAGCTCCTCGAAGAGCGTCTCGACGGTCGCCCGGGCAGCGTCCAGCGCGTAGCCCGGATAGGCGTCGGCCAGCGCGGCCACCGCCGCGGCCGCCTCGTCCGCGTCGCGCCCGGCGGCGTGGGCCTGCTCGGCCGCGGCGACGAGGTCGCGCACGAACGCCGCGTAGCGCTCCAGGTCCGCCCACGTGAGCCAGTCCAGCAGCGGCGTCTGGTCGGGCGGCTCCTGGCGGCC
Source organism: Vicinamibacterales bacterium (assembly GCA_965214845.1). Classification (GTDB taxonomy): domain Bacteria; phylum Acidobacteriota; class Vicinamibacteria; order Vicinamibacterales; family UBA8438; genus JAAXGX01. The sequence continues at coordinate 6,147,650 of CBDCCO010000007.1, read as the reverse complement.
CGGCACCACGCGGTCGAACGTGCGCACCTCCGGGCCGCGCACGAACGCCGGAAAGTAGCTGATCCGGTCGAGCGCGGCGGCCAGGACGTCCGGATACCCGCGGACGCTGCCGCCGGCGGCCTGGTCGACCTGCGGCACGGCGGTCGCGGCGAACAGGTCACCCAGATACGCGATCCCCTTCTCCGGAAACACGACCACCGCGTCGCCGTCGGTGTGCGCGGGGCCGAAATGGTGCAGCTCGAGGCGGTCGATGCCGTCGAGGATCGCCAGCGTGTCGGTGAACGTCCGGTTCGGCAGGAAGCGGGCGTTCGCGCCGCCGAACGCCGCCATCCGCGCCATGCGCGCCCGTGTGCTCTCGTGCGCCAGGATGTCGGCGGCGGCCGGGAACTCATGATTGGCCGGGACCTCGCCGTCGTGGGCGTGAGTGTTGACGATGGTGGTCACCGGCAGGGCGGTCAGGTTGTCCAGCGCCGCCCGCGTCGCGGGCCCCCAGCCCGGGCCCAGCGTGTCGATCAGCACCACGCCCTCGACGCCCACGAGCGCCAGGATGTTCTTCCCGCCGCCGCGCAGGAGGTACAGGTTGTCGCTGACGTCCAGCGTCTCCAGCCGGACGGAGCGGGCGCCGTCCTCCTGCGCGTGCCCCGGCGCCGCCGCCGCGCACAGCGCCGCCGCCAGCAGCCCGCAGGCCGCGAACCGGGCGGGACGGGCGGGAGCCCGCAGGGCGCCGCTCCCCTCCCCGCTACTCCGCGGCCAGCGACGCACAGAGAATCTCCTCGTCGTTGCGGGCGCAGACGTGGCGGTTGGCGTAGGCGGGATGCGAGAAGTTGACCGTCCCGAGCTGCCGCCGATTGCCTGGGTCGCTGGTCGGCGCGATCAGCTGGGTGCGGCCGATCTCCTGATACCCCTCGCGCGTGAACCGCGCGATGATCAACTCGCCGCGGTCGTTGTTGATGAAGTAGCGGTCGCCGTTGCGCACGATGAAGGCCGACGCCCACCGCGCCCGCTCGACTGTCACGGCCTGCGTCTCCCACAGGCGCTCGCCCGTCGCCGCGTCGAGCGCGCGGAGCTGCCCGTAGCTGCAGATGCCGTAGATGGTGTCGCCCTCAATCACCGGCGTGTTGATGACCGCGTGCAGCGCCTCGGTCAGCAGCTCGCTGTCGCTGCTGCTCTTCCAGAGCACGGTCGAGGCGGGGCGGTCGCGGTTGAGCCCCAGCATCAGGGCGCCGTTGTAGAACGACGAGACGAGCAGCCGCTGGCCGCTCGGCACCGGCGTGGCGACGCTCATCCCGTAGTCGGCGCGGACGGGCTGCTCCCAGTAGACCGCGCCGGACGCCGGATCGAGCGACGCCACGGCGGCCGGGTGCCAGACGATGAGCTGGCGCACGCCGCCGGCCTCGATGACGAGCGGCTGCGAGTAGCCGGGCTCGGTGTCCGACGGCAGCGCGCGCCACACCTCCTCGCCCGTGCGCTTGTCGAAGGCGACGACCTTGGCGCCCGGCCGCCCGCCCACCAGGCCGATGAGCAGGTCGCCGTCCACCAGCGGCGCGCCGCTCATGCCCCACGCCGGCAGCTCCGCGTCGTAGTCCGCCACGTAGTCCCGGCGCCACAGGACATCGCCCGTCGCGACGTCCAGGCAGTACAGGATGCCCGACGCGCCCAGGACGTACACGCGGTCGCCGTCCACCGTCGGCGTGGCGCGCGGGCCGACCGCCCACGTGAAGATGAGGCCGGTGTAGTCGGCGTCCCACTCCCGGGTCCAGAGGATCTCGCCGGTCGCCTCGTCGAGCGCCACGGCCCGCTCGACCACCGCCATGCTCTGCGCCGAGCGGTCCGCGTCGACGACGAAGACGCGCCCGCCCGCCACGGCCGGGCCGGCGTAGCCGGCGCGGATCGGCGTGCGCCAGCGCACCTCGAGGCCGTCCGCGGGGAAGGCGTCGAGGATGCCGGTCTCGCGCCACTCGCCGAGCCGGCCCTTGCCGCGCCACTCGGGCCAGTCCTCCGCCATCGCCGGCGCGACCCCCAGCGCCAGCACCAGCCAGACTCCGAAAACCGTTGCTCTCATCTCCTGCCGGTCTCCCCACGGGTCGCCCGGGGGCGCCCCGACAACCCGCGCCGACCGCCCGGGCACGCCAAGTGTACTCCCAGTCCCGCGACCGCATTGCGGCCTGCGGGCTCCGTGATAGGGTAGAGTCGATGGAGGCTCTCGTCCCCTGGCTGACGCCGGCCCTGCTAATCGGACTCTCCGGTTGGCTGCGGGCCGACCTCCGTAACCTGCGCCAGCACATCCACCAACGCTTCGACGAGGTCGACAAGCCGGACGTCGACCAGCGCTTCGACGGCCTCACCAGGGACATGAACAAGCGGTTCGACGAGGTCAACCGCGAGCTCGCGGACCAGCGCGAGCGCATGGCCAAGTTCGAAGGCTCCCTCGAAGGCTTCCTCGCCGGTCGCCGCGACCGCGACGCCGCGTAGACGTCCACCGCAACTGCCGTTCGCGCAGCGGGTCAGGAAGCGACGTTCGATGCGCGGGATTGCGGCGGTTCTCATTCTGCTGCCGCTCGCCGCGCGCCCGCTCGCGGCCGACGACATCCAGTCGTGGACGGATGTCGAGCTCCGGGTCCTCGAAGCGGGCCGGATTGCCTGGACCGTCGGGGGCGTCGCCCGCATTCGGGACTCGCTGACCAGCGTGTACGACCGGCGGGGGCAGACCGACGTCGACGTCGCGTTGAGCGATCGCCTGACCGCGACCGTCGGCTACATCCTGCGGCACCACGTGCCGGCCGGTTCCGGCTTCGACTGGAACCACCGCCTGCACGCCGGGCTGACCTACCGGCTGCTGCAGGGGGATGTGCGGCTGGCAGGCACCACGCTCTACGAGCGCCACGTCGGCCGGCCGGACGTCCCCGATTTCAACCGCTACCGCCAGCAGATCGAGGCCGAGCGCCCCCGCGCCCGGGTGTCGCCGTGGCTCTACCAGTCGGTGGCGTTCGTACGCCGGGGCTTCGTGCGCTCCCGCTCGCGGATGGGCGTCCGCTGGCGCTTCGCCGCGGGTCACTCGGTCAGGGGCGCCTACCAGTACGAGTCGATCAGGGAGGGCGCGGGCTGGCGGCCGCGGCACGCCATCTACTCGGAGTGGAGCTTCGATCTGACGGCGAGGAAAACGGCCGCGCCGTAGCGCGCGACCGCCCACGTCCGGACGGACGATCCAACGGCATGGATGAATCCAAGCGATTGAACCCGATCGCTGCCGATCGCTGGCCGCCGAGCGCCATTTTTCGGGGCCGAACGCACGCCGAACAACAGGCACACACTTTGCACCTTCGCGGCCCTCGTGCTCGGCCATCGGCAGACCGTTCCGGAACGCGTCGATGTCGAGTCGAGCGACGGGATTCGCTGTTGCGGCATGGTGCCGGGGAGCGAAGGAACCGGGCGGCAGTGCCAGCCCAAACGCGGGAGGTAGCCTTGCGGCGGAGAGTCGTTCTGGCGGCGGGTTCATTGTTTCTATCGATATTCCTGCTGCTTCCGGCGGGCGCGGCGGCCCAGACCGGCAGCATCGCAGGGCAGGTGGCGGACGAGACGGGCGGCGTCCTGCCCGGCGTGACCGTGGAGGCGACGAGTCCGGCGCTGATCGAGGGCGTGCGGACCTCCTTCAGCGACGGGTCGGGCCTGTACACCCTCGAGGCGTTGCGGCCCGGCACCTACACCGTGACGTTCACCCTGCCGGGCTTCAGCACGTTCGTCCGCGAAGGGGTCGAGATCACGACCGGGTTCACGGCGAACATCGACGCGACCATGACTGTCGGCGCGGTCGAGGAGACGGTCACCGTCTCCGGCGCCAGCCCGATCATCGACGTGCAGAACGTCCAGCACCAGGAGAACATCTCCCGCGACACGCTGGACAGCCTGCCGACGGGCCGGACCTACTCGGGCTACGCCGCACTGACGGTCGGGGCCCAGACGGACGTCCTCGGCGGCGGCCAGGATGTCGGCGGCAGCGTCGGCGACACCTGGGGCACGGTCATCATCCACGGCAGCTCGACCTACGACGGCGAGATCAACTGGGACGGCATGTCCGTGACCGCCTCGGTCACGGCCGGCGGCGGCACCGGCAAGCTCTTCTTCGCCAACCAGGCGGCGGTGCAGGAAGTCGTGATGTCGACCGGCGGCATGGACGCCGAGACGGGCTTCGGCGCCATCGCCATGAACTACATCCCCAAGGAGGGCGGCAACGCCTTCAGCTACTACGCGGCCGTCAACGGCACCAACGAGAACCTGCAGTGGAGCAACTTCGGTGACGACCTGGCCGCGCGCGGGCTCGAGGAGCGGCAGGTTCGGGGGCTGAAGAAGACCTGGGACTACGGCGTCGGCGTCGGCGGGCCCATCGTGGAGGACAGGCTCTGGTTCTACACGGCGCATCGCTGGTGGGGAACGCAGCCGTACACGAGTCTCAGCTACCCAAACCTGGCGCCGCGGCTGTCGTACGGCGCGGCCGACTACCAGCCCGACTTCGACAACCCGAACGTGCAGGACAACCACACGCGGGCCAACAACCTGCGCCTGACCTGGCAGGCGAGCGAGCGTCACAAGTTCACCGTGTCGCACGACAACCAGGACCACTGCCTGTGCCAGTTCTGGGCGGTCTTCGGCGTGGTCGACTACCTCGCGTCGATGGACTACAACTACGACAACATCCACAACTCGCAGGCCACGTGGACCTTTCCGGCCAGCAACCGGCTGCTGTTCGAGGCCGGGGCCTCGTACACCCGCCCGTCGGGCAGCCCGGCCCAGCAGCCCGAGGGACTGCCCACCGACATCGGGGTCCGCATCTTCACGCCGTCGTTCATCAACCTGAACGCCCAGGCGTTCTCGCCGAGCACGCCGGCGCTCTACGGCACGAACAACAACTTCCCCAACTTCAGCACGAAGGCGTCGATGTCGTACGTGACGGGGTCGCACAACCTGAAGGTGGGCCTGAACACCCGCCACCTGCAGGAGAACCACCCGCGCTCGTTCATCAACAACGCCCTCAGCTACGACTTCGCGGCGCCCAACCTGCCGCTGCAGATCAACCAGTTCGGCACGCCCCGCAACTCGTTCCAGCGGGCCAACATCCTGGGACTCTACGCCCAGGACCAGTGGACGATCGAGCGCCTGACGCTCAACCTGGGGATACGCTACGACCATCTCAACGGCTACGTCCCGGCGCAGACGCACCCGGCGAGCCGGTTCGTCCCCAGCTTTTCCATCGACCGCATCGACAACCTGCCCGACTACCACGACCTCAACGCGCGGCTGGGCGCGGCCTACGACCTCTTCGGCGACGGCCGCACGGCGCTCAAGTGGAACATGGGGCGCTACGTGAACGCCGTCGGGACGAACCTGGCGCAGGTCAACAACCCGATGGAGTCGATCATCCTCTCCTCGAGCCGGCTGTGGGACGACGCGAACGGGGACCTGCACCCGGACTGCAACCTCGACAACTTCGGGGCGAACGGCGAGTGCGGAGCGATCATCAACCCGGAGTTCGGCAAGCCGATCCCGACCACGACGGCGCGCGAGGACGTGATCACCGGCTGGAACAACCGTCGGGCCAACTGGCAGAACTCGGTGGCGATCCAGCACGAGGTGGTGGACGGCCTCTCGGTCGAGGTGGCGTGGTTCCGCCGCTCGAACATCAACTTCCAGTTGATCGACAACCTGAACATCGGGCCGGAGCACTTCTCCGAGTTCAGCATCACGGCCCCGGTCGATCCGAACCTCGGGGAGGTCAGCGGGCAGACGCTCAGCGGGCTGTACACCATCACGCCCGAGGGCGCGGCGCTCGGCACCAACAACCTGATCATCCCGGCCAGCGAGTACGGCAATCCCACCGAGATCTTCAACGGGGTCGACATCTCGTTCCAGGGACGGCTGGAGAACGGCATCACCCTCGGCGGCGGCATGGCCACGGGGGCTGTCGAGATCAACGAGTGCTACGTGGTCGACGACCCGACGCAGGCGCGGCCCGGCTACTGCAACTACGCGCCGAGCTGGGGCGACGGCACCCAGGTCAAGTTCAACGGGCTGGTGCCGCTGCCGTACGACGTCGATTTCTCGTTCGTGTTCCAGTCGCTGCCCGGCGTGATCCGGCGCTCGAACTATCGGGCCGGCGCCAACCCCGTCGAGCGGGCGCTGATCGAGGAGCAGATCGGGCACCCGATGGTCACCGGCTTCGAGGAGATCCCGCTGTTCCCGTCGGGCATCGGGTTCTACGAGGACCAGCCGTCGTCGTCGCTGCCCTACCTGGGCTTCACGTTCCTCGACAACTCCACGCAGTTCGAGCCCCAGCTCTACCAGCTCGACCTGCGGTTGACGAAGTCCCTGCCCATCGGCGGCGGCCGTGTCCGGTTCGACTTCGACATCTTCAACGTGTTCAACGAGAACGCCATCACCCGCATCCTGGACGACTACTCGACCGGGGGCACGTACCCCCGGCCGACGGCCGTCATGAACGGCCGGCTGATCAAGTTCGGCATGACGATGGATTTCTAGGCGGCACTGGCTGAAATCCACGTCGGAAATCCACGGGGCGGGGGTTGACCCCGCCCCGTTTCTTGTACCTGGCGGCCCGATTCGGGCGCCCGCTCGCCTGCGCGCGTCCGCGACCTGCCGACCCTCCCCTCCCCGGCACTCCGAGCAGCCGCACGATCCAACCGAATGGATGAATCCAACGGATTGGAGCGGATCGGCGCCGGCTCGCTTCCAGCCGAGCACCGCTTTTCCTGCCCTTGGCGCACACCGGACAACGGGCACACACTTTGCACGCCTCAGGGGGCGTCAGTGGAATTCTCGCGTCGGCACGCGATTCAGCGTGTCGATTCCGAGCCGAAGCCATATGCGTATTCGTCGTCGGCGTTTTGCGGACGGATCGGGCGGCAGAAACCAGACCTTAACGCGGGAGGTAGCTGTGCACCGAAGAGTCGTTCCGGCGGCGGGTTCGTTGGTTCTTTCGCTATTCCTTCTGCTACCGGCCGGCGCGGCAGCCCAGACCGGCAGCATCTCGGGACAGGTGGTGGACGAGACGGGAGGCGTCCTGCCCGGCGTCACCGTGGAGGCGACCAGCCCGGCGCTGATCGAAGGCGTCCGGACCGCTTTCAGCGACGGGTCGGGCCTGTACACCCTTGAGGCGCTACGGCCCGGCACCTACACCATCACGTTCACCCTGCCCGGCTTCAGCACGTTCATCCGCGAGGGCATCGAGATCGTCACCGGCTTCTCGGCCAACGTCGACGCCACCATGACGGTCGGCGCGGTCGAGGAGACGGTCACCGTCTCGGGCGCCAGCCCGGTCATCGACGTGCAGAACGTCGTGCACCAGGAGAACATCTCCAACGAGACCCTGGACATCCTGCCCACCGGCCGGACCTACTCCGGCTACGCCGCGCTGACCGTCGGCGCGCAGACCGACATCCTGGGCGGCGGCCAGGACGTCGGCGGCAGCGTCGGCGACACCTGGGGCACCGTCATCATCCACGGCAGCGCGACCTACGACGGCGAGATCATGTGGGACGGCATGTCGGTCACGGCCTCGGTCACGTCCGGGGGCGGCACCGGCAAGATGTTCTTCGCCAACCAGGCGGCGGTCGAGGAGGTCGTGATGGCCACCGGCGGCATGGACGCCGAGACGGGCTTCGGCGCCATCGCCATGAACTACATCCCCCGCGAGGGCGGCAACGCCTTCAGCTTCTTCGGGATCGCCAACGGCGCGAACGAGAACATGCAGGCCCTGAACTGGAACGAGTCGCTCGGGGCGCGCGGACTCGACGAGAGCCAGGTGCAGGGGCTCAAGAAGAACTGGGACTGGGGCGCCGGCTTCGGCGGACCGATCGTCCGCGACCGGCTGTGGTTCTACACGGCGCACCGCTGGTGGGGGTCGCAGGCCTACGCGACCGGGAGCTACCACAACGGGGCGCCGCGCGACCTGCCGTACGGCGCGGCGTTGTACGAACCCGACTTCGACCGGGCGACCGAGCAGGAGAGTACCACCCGCGACAACAGCGTCCGCCTGACGTGGCAGGCGAGCGAGCGCCACAAGATCACCTTCTCGCATGCCGACCAGGGCCACTGCCTGTGCCAGTTCTGGGCGGTCTACGGCACCGTCGACCACAACGCCTCGCTGGACTACGACTACTCGGACATCCGCAACACGCAGGCCTCCTGGACGTTCCCGGCGAGCAACCGGCTGCTGTTCGAGGCGGGGGTTTCGATGACCCGGCCCGCGGGTGACCCGAAACCGCAGCCCGAGGTGATGCCCAACGACATCGGGGTGCAAATCGCGAGCCAGGGCATCAACATCAACGCCCTCATGTGGCTCGGCGCGAACACGCCGGCGATCTATGGGCAGAACAACAACTTCCCCAACTTCACCTCGCGCGCCTCGATGTCGTACGTGACCGGGTCGCACAACTTCAAGGTGGGCATGACGCGCACCCACGTGGGAGAGAACCACCCGGCGTCCTACATCCAGGGTGGCCGGGCCTACATCTTCACCTCGCCCGGGGTTGCGGACTCGGTCCGGCAGTACGCCTCCCCCACGGCTTCCTATCAGGAAGCGGTGCTGACGGGGATCTACGCGCAGGACCAGTGGACCATCGACCGGCTGACGCTCAACCTCGGGGTGCGCTACGACCACCTCAACGGCTGGGTTCCCGCCCAGGATTCCCCGCGTGGCCTCTACACGCCCGTCGTCTCGACCCCGCGCCTGGACAACTTTCCCAACTACCGCGACCTCGGCGCGCGGTTGGGCGCCGCCTACGATCTCTTCGGAGACGGCCGGACAGCGCTGAAGTGGAACTCGGGCCGCTACGTGAACGCCATCGGCACAATCCTGGCGCAAGCCAGGAACCCGTTGGAGTCGATCATCCGCAACACGGAGCGGTCCTGGAACGACCTGAACGGGGACCTGATTCCGGACTGCGACTTCACCATCCTCCACCAGGCGAACGGCGAGTGCGGGGCGGTCATCCACCCCGAGTTCGGCACGCCCCGCGTGACCCGCTCGTTCGCCCCGGGCGTGCTCAGCGGCTGGAACAACCGGCGGGCCAACTGGCAGCACTCGGTCGGCATCCAGCACGAGCTGATGGAGGGCCTGTCGGTCGAGGTGGCGTACTTCCGCCGCAACAACATGAACTTCCTCGTGGCCGACAACCTCAACATCGGGCCGGAGCACTTCACCCCGTTCACCATCATCGCGCCCGAAGATCCGACGCTCGGATCCTACAGCGGCCAAGTGATGGAAGGCCTGTACACCATCAGCCCGGAAGGGGCCGCCCTGGGCACCAACAACCAGATGGTTCATGCCAGTGAGTTCGGGGACATGTGGGAGACCTTCAACGGCATCGACTTCATCTTCGACGGGCGGTTTCCCAACGGCATCACGCTCGCCGGCGGCGTCGCCACGGGGGCGTCGGAGGTCTACGAGTGCTTCGTCGTCGACAATCCGATGCAGGCGCGGGACGGGTACTGCAACTACGCGCCGGCCTGGTCCGACAGGACGCAGTACAAGCTCAACGGCTCCGTGCCGCTGCCGTACGACATGGCCTTCTCGTTCGTGTTTCAGAGCATTCCGGGAGAGCGCCGGTTCTCCAACTACACGGCTTCCCGCCAGCTCGACTTCGTTGAAGAGCAGCTCGGTCACCCGTTCCTGGAGAGGAGCTTGCAGGTTCCGCTGTTCCCCGGCGGCATCGGGTTCTACAGCGACGCCCGGGGCGGCACCCTGACGACTTCCCGCTACGTCGACAACTCCGTCCAGTGGGAGCCGCAGGTGAACCAGCTCGATCTGCGACTCACCAAGATCCTGCGCTTCGGCGGGGGGCTCATCCGGGCCAACGTCGACCTCTTCAACATCTTCAACGCCGGCGCCGTCACCCGCGTGATCGACAGCTACACCACCCCGGGCGACTACCCGCGCGTGACCGGGATCATGAACGGCCGCCTGCTCAAGTTCGGCGCGACCATCGACTGGTAGGCCGGGCCGCATTCCAAGTCGGCAATTCCGCAGGGCGGGGGGGGACACCCCAGGGGACACCCCCCGCCCTGTTTTTTTTTTGCGTGCGCCGGGCTGCCGTCATCGCACTGGCATCCGGCGTCGGGAGACCGCCCCGCGCTCCGCCGCCGTGAACGTCCCGCTCCGCCAGAAGACCCGCCCACATTGCAGCCGCCTGTTTTGCCATCTGCGCGACGCGTGACAAGGTGGTAGGCTACTGACGATGGAGGCGTTCATCCCTTGGCTCACGCCAGCGCTGATCGTCGCGCTGGCGGCTTGGCTCCGTTCCGATCTGCGCGACACGCGGCAGGAGATCCGGGACATGCGCCGTGAGCTGAACGGCCGCATCGACGACGTGAACGGCCGCATCGACGACGTGAACGGCCGCATCGACGGCGTGAACGGCCGCATCGACGGCGTGAGCAAGGACGTTAGCGGCCGCATTGATGTCCTGGCTGCGGAGATGTCGAAGCGCTTCGATGGCGTGAGCCGCGAGCTGGCCGAGCAGCGCGAGCGCATGGCCAAGCTGGAAGGCTCTCTCGAAGGGTTCCTCGCCGGCCGGCGTGATCGGGACGCCGCCTGACGCGTGCTCATCGGCCTCTACCTGTTCCCCTACCAGCAGTCGCGCCTCGACGAAGCCACCATCCGCAACTTCCGCGCGCTCGACGACGACGCCGAACGCGTCGACCAGGTGCTGCGCTACCTGTCCGACGTCGTCGACGGCTCGTCGTTCGGCGTATCCCCCACGATGCTGGCTTGCCGCTTGTGATACCTTCCGCATCCAGCCGAGCACTTGATTTTGGGCTTGACGCACGCCGTGGCGCTGGTCGGCGACATCAGCAACACGCAGGCATCCTGGACCATGCCGGCGAGCAACCGGCTGCTGTTCGAGGCGGGGGTCTCGTTCATGCGGCCCTTTGCCGACCCGGGGCCGCAGCAGGAAGTCGACCTCGACAATGACATCGGCGTCTGGATCGGGTCGCAGGGCATCAACATCAACGCGCTCATGTGGCTCGGCGCGAACACGCCGGCGATCTATGGACAGGCCTCAGCCCGGAAGGGGCCGCCCTGGGCACCAACAACCAGATGGTTCGGGCCAGTGACTGGGGGGACATGTCGGAGACCTTCAACGGGGCCGGCGGCGTCGCCACGGGGGCGGTGGCAGTCAACGAGTGCTTCGTCGTCGACAATCCGATGCAGGCGCGGGACGGATACTGCAGCTACGCGCCGGCCTGGAGCGACAGGACGCAGTACAAGCTCAACGGCTCGGTGCCGCTGCCGTACGACATGGCCTTCTCGTTCGTGTTCCAGAGCATTCCGGGCGAGCGCCGGTTCTCCGACTACGCGGTTGCCCGCCAGATCGATTTCGTCGAGCAGCAGCTCGGTCACGACCTGTTGGAGACGGGCATGACCGTCCCGCTGTTCCCTTCCGGCATCGGGTTCTGGACCGACGCCCGGGGCGGCACCCTGACGACCTCCCGCTACATCGACAACTCCGTCCAGTACGAGCCTCAGCTCAACCAGTTCGATGTGCGACTCACCAAGATCCTGAGATTCGGCGGGGGGCTCATCCGGGCCAACTTCGACGTCTTCAACATCTTCAACTCCAGCAACGTCACCCGGGTGATCGACACCTACTCGGAGCCCGGCGAGTTCCCGCGCGTGGCGGGGATCATGAACGGGCGCCTGTTCAAGTTCGGCGCGACCATCGACTGGTAGGCCGGACCGCATTCCAATCGGCGTTTCCGCAGGGCGGGGGGCAACCCCCGCCCTTCTTGATTTGGCCTTGACCACGCGGCAGAACGGGCACACACTTGCGCTCTGACGGGATGGCAGGGCTTGCGCGTCGGCACGCGATTCAGCGTGTCGATTCCGGGCCGAAGCCACACGGGATTCGTCGTTGCGGCGTTTGGTGCGTAGGCGTAGGCGTAGGCGTAGGCAGCGGACAGGCCGGCGCCGGAGCCGGCCTCAACGTGGGAGGTAGGCCATGCACCGGAGAGTCGTTCTGGCGGCGGGTTCGTTGGTTCTGTCGATACTCCTGCTGCTGCCGGCGGGCGCGGCCGCCCAGACCGGCAGCATCGCGGGACAGGTGCTGGACGAAACGGGAGGCGTCCTCCCCGGCGTGACCGTGGAGGCGACCAGTCCGGCGCTGATCGAAGGCGTCCGGACCGCCTTCTCCGACGGGTCGGGCCGCTACGGCCTCGAGGCGCTGCGGCCCGGCACCTACACCGTGACCTTCACCCTGCCCGGCTTCAGCACGTTCGTCCGCGAGGGCATCGAGATCACGACCGGATTCACGGCGAATATCGATGCCACCTTGACCGTCGGCGCGGTCGAGGAGACGGTCACCGTCTCCGGGGCGAGCCCGATCATCGACGTGCAGAACGTCGTGCACCAGGAGAACATCTCCAACGAGACCCTGGACATCCTGCCCACCGGCCGGACCTACTCCGGCTACGCCGCGCTGACCGTCGGCGCCCAGACGGACATCCTGGGCGGTGGCCAGGATGTCGGCGGCAGCGTCGGCGACAGTTGGGGCACCGTCATCATTCACGGCAGCGCGACCTACGACGGCGAGGTCCAGTGGGACGGCATGTCGGTCACGGCCTCGGCCACGTCCGGGGGCGGCACCGGAAAATTCTTCTTCGCCAATCAGGCCGCGGTCGAGGAAGTCGTGATGGCGACCGGCTCCATGGACGCCGAGACGGGCTTCGGCGCCATCGCCATGAACTACATCCCCAAGGAAGGCGGCAACGCCTTCAGCTTCTACGGGATCGCCAACGGCGCGAACGAGAACATGCAGAACCTGAACTGGGACGAGTCGCTCCAGGCGCGCGGACTCGACGAACGCCGGGTGCGGGGGCTCAAGAAGAACTGGGACTGGGGCGCCGGCATCGGCGGGCCGATCGTCCGCGACCGGCTGTGGTTCTACACGGCGCATCGCTGGTGGGGGTCGCAGACCTACGCGTCGGGAAGCTTCCGAAACGGGGCCTGGGAAAACCCGGAACGGGTCCGTTCGTACGGCGCGGCGTTCTACGATCCCGACTTCGACCGGCCGACGGTACAGGAGAGCACCACGCGCGACAACAGCCTCCGCCTGACGTGGCAGGCGAGCGAGCGCCACAAGATCACCGTGTCGCATGCCGACCAGCGCCAATGTCTGTGCCAGTTCTGGTCGATATTCGGCGCCGTCGACCACAACGCTTCGGTCGTGTACGACGTCGGCGACATCAGCAACACGCAGGCCACCTGGACCATGCCGGCGAGCAACCGGCTGTTGTTCGAGGCGGGGGTCTCGTACACGAGTCCCAACGCCGTCCCGCGGCCGCAGCCCGAGGTGGACCTCGCCAATGACATCGGTGTCTCGATCGCGTCGCAGGGCATCAACATCAACGCGCTCATGTTTCTGGGCGCGAACACGCCGGTCAACTATGGAGAGAGAAACCATTGGCCCAATCTCACCATGCGGGCCTCGATGTCGTACGTGACCGGGTCCCACAACTTCAAGGTGGGCATGACCCGCACCCAGGTGGGGGAAAACCACCACAATTCCTACCTTCTGGGCGGCAGGTCCTACATCTTCAGCGAGCCCGGGGTTCCAATCTCGGTCAGGCAGTACGCCTCCCCCTCGCGTTCCTTTCAGGAAGCGGCTCTGCTGGGGATCTTCGCGCAGGACCAGTGGACCATCGACCGGCTCACGCTCAACCTCGGCGTGCGCTACGACCACCTCAACGGATGGGTTCCCGCCCAGATGTCCCCGGCCGGCGGCCTGTACACGCCCATCATCGAGACCGCCCGCCTGAACAACTTTCCCAACTACAGAGACCTCAACGCGCGGCTGGGCCTCGCCTACGACATCTTCGGAAACGGCCGGACGGCGCTGAAGTGGAGCTCCGGCCGGTACGTGAACGCCCTCGGCACGATCCTGGCGCAGACTAGGAACCCGTTGGAGTCGATCATACGCAACACGAATCGGCGCTGGGACGACCACAACGGGGACCTGATTCCGGACTGCGACTTCACCATCCTCCACCAGGCGAACGGCGAGTGCGGGGCGGTCGCCCACCCGGAGTTCGGCTCGCCCACCGTGACGCGCTCGTTCGCACCGGGCGTGCTCAGCGGCTGGAACAACCGGCGGGCCAACTGGCAGCACTCGGTCGGGATCCAGCACGAGCTGACCGACGGCCTGTCGGTCGAGGTGGCGTACTTCCGCCGGGACAACTTCAACTTCCTCGTGGCCGACAACCTCAACATCGGGCCGGAGCACTTCAGCGAGTTCAGCATCATCGCCCCGGAAGATCCGGCGCTCGGAGACGTCAGCGGCCAGGTGCTCGGCGGCCTGTACACCCTCAGCCCGGAAGGGGCGGCCCTGGGCACCAACAACCAGATGGTTCCGGCCAGTGACTTCGGGAACATGACGGAGACCTTCAACGGGGTCGACTTCACCTTCAACGGGCGGCTGCCCAACGGCATAACGCTCGCCGGCGGCATCGCCACGGGGGCAGTGGCAGTCGACGAATGCTTCGTTGTCGACAATCCGATGCAGGACCGGGCCGGATACTGCAGCTACGCGCCGAGCTGGGCCGACAGAACGCAGTACAAGCTCAACGGCTCGGTGCCGCTGCCGTACGACATGGCCTTCTCGTTCGTGTTCCAGAGCGTTCCGGGAGAACGTCTATTCTCCCGCTATTTTGTCGCCCGCCAGGTGGATTTCGTAGAACAGCAGCTCGGCCACGAGTTGGTGGAAACGGGCCTGGATGTCCCGCTGTTCCCTTCCGGCATCGGGTTCTGGACCGACGCCAGGGGCGGCACCTTGACGACTTCCAGGTACATCGACAACTCCGTCCATTACGAGCCTCAGCTGAACCAGTTCGATGTGTCATCGCATGGTGGAAGGCCCGCCGGTACCGCTGGTGCCACCACACGACCGCGTCGAAGTCGACGCTCTTGTCGGGACCGACGGCCTGACCGACCGCGAGGAAACAGTCGCAGAGAATGTAGTCGAGGTCTGCGGCCTGAGCCATGGTCACCTCCCGGTGCGAGATCCCTGTGCACTATTGGGAGAACGCCGATGGCAGCGATCCGGTACACCTGACGATTGCGGTCAGTGAGCGTATTCCGGGATATCCGCCCGGAGCCGGTGCAGTTCGGTACGCATGACGCCCGCATTCTCGGGCCGCTGCGTTACCTTCGGAGACAACGCGTCGTGCAGGAACGCCGCCAGCCCGGCGGGACAGGTTGGCCGGTGATCGCGGATGTCGGGCACCCCGCCGCGCGCCGCCGCTTCCAGCACGGTTGCGACGTCGGCCGCGGCGAACGGATGGTGTCCGGCGAGCGCCTCGTAGAGCACGAGCGCCAGAGCCCACAGATCGAACGAGGGCTGAGGCTCGACGCCTGCGAGCGCCTCCGGCGCCAGGTACAACGGGGTGCCGACCAGTCGTTCCTCAAGGGTGACCGTCGCCTCCGGATCGCGCGATCGAAACAGTGCTTCCGTCGCGCGGCCCGACAGCGGCTTCGCCGTGGCCCGGGAGTCCCCGGTCCGATGGAGCAGAGCCAAGCCGAAGTCGAGCAGCTTCGGCCGGCCGTCGCTCGTGTAGCCGATGTTGCTCGGCTTTACGTCGCGGTGAAGGACTCCCGATCTGTGGACGCGGTCAAGAACATCTGCCAGCACGACTCCCAGATCGATTGCTGCCCGGTAAGAAACCGGACCACGACGGATCCAGTCACGCAGTGTGCCTCCGTCGAGATACTCGACAATCAGCATCGGCGTGTTCCACCACTGCTCGGTGCCGTAGACGAGGGCAAGGTTCGGGTGAAGAACGGTTGCCATCGTGCGCGCTTCACGGCACAATCTTTCGGCCGACTCGCACCGGAGTGAAGGCAGAGTCTTGATCGCCACCTGACGGTCGAGGACCATATCGACCGCCAGGTACACGACGCCCATCCCTCCCGCGCCGACCAGACGCTCGAGCCGGAACTTTCCCTGGACGAACAGTGGTAGCGCGGCCTCGACTGTGGCAGTCCCGCACGAACAGATGCGGGTCTCTGGACTCCACACCAGTGAGCACGCCGGACAGTGCGCGGCCGGCTCGTCCTGCCAATCGAGACCTCGCGGCCTGAGGTCGGACGCACGGCCAGATCCGTCGCCTTCACGGCCGCGAAGCCGCCGATTCTCTATCTGCATGGCAGCCTGGCCAGTTGCCGCTGTTGCAAGCGCGATGTGGGAGGCCGTGTACGGGAGACCGGTTCTAGTCTCGCCTATCGCTACCAACCCGAGCGGTATCCCGGTCGTACCGACAAGGGGCAACAGGAGATCGACGTCAACGTCCCGCAGCCACTCGCGATCCTCAGACGGCAGCAGCCGTGCTATCGACCGCAGCGTATGGGAATCGAGCTGTACGTCACCCCGGGTGAAGCGAAGGATCTCGAGCAACGCCGAATCGCACCCGATCGGCCCGGCCCTTCCCTCGACCGGCACCAGCTCGGTTGCGTCGTCGTTGAGTAGCAGCACCGCCAACGACCTGGCGTGCAGCGCCCGGCCAAGCTCCTCTGCGAGGGCCTCGGTCACGCCACGCAGACTTCCCGCGGTTCGGTATCGCTGCTCGAGCCGAGCAAGAGTCTGATGCCGGTCGGATGATTCGATCAGAAACAATCGGTCGATGGCACGTAGAAGGCGCTGCCGAGAGACCAGCGCGACGAGGCCTACCATGGAGAGCGCGAGAGGACCGGCGGAAAGGGAGCGTGCCAGATACTCCGTGATGGTCAACTCCTGATTGGCGTGGATGTCGAACGCCGTGTACACGAGCGGCACGAGGCTGACGAACCAGACGGCGTATCGTGCGAGGGCGTACCGCAGCGTGATCCGGATGAGAACCTGCAGTTCCATCACGCGATCCACAGCAACCGAATAGGCAGTAATCGGCACGATCGACGCGAGCGTTGCGTAGAGGACGACGCCCACCCGCCCCCGCACCGACGGCTCCTGAAGCGGCGCCACGAACGGCGTGGCAACTACCGCGAGCACGAAGGGCGCCAGCCCGAACGCCAGCGCCCCAACGAAGAGCATCACACGGCGCCGGTCTTCCTGCGCGTCAAGCCGCGTCTTCCACAGCAGAAACGGAATGGCGGGGGCCGCAACGGCAAAGAGCAGCGGCCAGTAGGCGCGTTCCGGACGGTAGCGGTCCAGCAGCTCGAAGAGGGCGACCAACCATGTCGGCATCCTGGAATCGCCAAACCATGCGACGGCGTTGATCGCGAACAGCACCGCGCCGACGCCGAAACACACGTTCACGAAAACTGCGGCCACCCTTCGTGCTCTCGGCCGTTGGGTATCGACGGGAAACTCGCGGACGAAGCGCCACAGCATCAGTGCGAGGAAGGCATCAAGCGGGAGAGGGCGGAGCACGCCGGCCAGCGTGCCGCCCAGGCCGACTGCGGACGAGGGCATCAACGGCGCCGCAAAAGACGAGCCGATGGTCACAAACAAGCCGCCCAACAGTGGGAGCCGACGGTCACGTCCTCCCCCAGCCAACAACACCACGCCTCCCACGCCGAAGATGAGGACGTTGGCGACGTAGGGCCACGCGACGCGGACCGGTGCCGCGGGAGCGCCCAGCATCGCCAGCGCGAGCTGCGCGACAGCGATGGTGAGCACGACTGCCACGCCGGTCTCCACCACGCGGTTCCACACGGCCGAGAGCGCCGAACCGCGTGACTGAGGGGCACGACGACCCGCCCCGATGGCCGAAACGATCCTGAGCTGGGAGATCAGGTCGGCGTCGCCGGTGTCGGCGGCCGCCTGCTCCACGTCGCCCCAGTCCACGGCCTCGCCGGCCGCGACGGCGTCAGCGACGGATTCGAGGAGGGCGCGCTGGCTCATGCACGACGCATCTCGTCGCCGAGGCGGAGCAGCGCGCGTCGGACGGCCAGGCGGGCGGCCGGACCCGAGGGCTTGTTGAGTACGAGGGCGAGCTGCTCGTAGTTGTAACCGAGCTCTATGCTCGCGACGATCGCCCGGCGATCGATCGGCCGCAAGCGCTTCAACGCCGCTTCGTAACGTCGCCGGTCGTCGTGGCCAATCACCACGTCGAGCGGTGACTCCGCGTCGTTCGCGATGTGCTCGTCGAGCCCGTCCTCCAGCGGGTCGACCGGGGGCCGGCGCGAGGCCCGCCGGAACTGGTCGCGGATCCGGTTCAGGAGCGAGCGCCGCAGGTATCCCAGGAGTGCGCCATCGCGTTGCGGCTTGAAGGCATGCAGGCGGCGCAACGTGTGGAACATGGTCTCCTGGACCAGGTCGCCGGTATCGGCCGCATCGCGGGCCCAGGTCGGAACGCGGCGGTGCGCCCACCGGTAGAGACGGGGGAAATAGCGCTCGAACAACCGATTCAGGGCGCCGGCGTCGCCTTCGCGCGCCCGGTCCAGCAACTCCTGGGACGAGGTCACGGAAGGGTCGGTTCGCGTCGGCTCGACTCGGTCCAGGCGCATGGTTTGCTGGTTTCTTGAGCAATCGAAGAATAGCATGGGACGCGGTGGGAATCTTGAGTTCGGGGTTTCTCCGAAAAACGGCACGACGGTCCGATGGCGCCCCACGCCCTACCCATATTGGTAGGCTGGGTGAGGATAAGTTGTAATATTCGGTCGCAAACCAGGTTAATCCGGTATCGGAATGGAGTCAGGCCGGAACACGGAGGTCGAATCGCATGACCACGACAAAGGCTGACCGGGACGAGCGTCCCGACAACGACGGGCGCGGCAGCGCCATGGACCGCTTCCTGAGCAGCGTCGAGACCGTGGGCAACCGGCTGCCCGACCCGGCGATTCTGTTCCTCCTCCTGCTGCTGCTGACGTGGGTCGCGTCGGCGCTGCTGGCGCCGGTCGCGTTCACGGAGACGCACCCGCGGACGGGCGAGCCGCTGCGCATCGCGAACCAGTTGACCGGCACCGCGCTGACCCAATTCATGGTCAACCTGGTGCCGACGTTCACCGGGTTTCCGCCCCTCGGCGTCGTGCTGGTGGCGCTGCTCGGCGTCGGCGTGGCGGAGAAGACCGGCTTCATCAGCACCGGCCTCAAGCTGCTCCTGGGCGTGACGGCGCAGAGCCTGCTGACGCCCATGCTGCTGCTGGCGGCCATTGTCAGCCACACGGCGGCCGACGCCGGCTACGTGCTGGTGATCCCGCTCGGCGGGGTCATCTTCTACGCGGCCGGGCGGCACCCGCTGGCGGGCATCGCGGCGGCCTTCGCCGGCGTGTCCGGCGGCTTCTCGGCCAACTTCATCCCATCGGGGATCGACCCGCTGCTCCAGGGCTTCACACAATCGGCGGCGCAGATCCTCGACCCCGAACGGCTGGTCAACCCGCTCTCCAACCTGGCGTTCACCGCGACGTCGTCGCTGCTCGTGATCGCGGTGGGCTGGTACCTGACCGACCGCGTCATCGAGCCGCGGCTGCGGGCGACCGCCATCGACGGCGACCCCGACGCCATGCCCAAGATGGAGCCGGCGACGGACGACGACCGGCGCGGCTTCCTGGCCGGTGCGGGCGCGCTGGCAGCGGGGCTCCTCCTGCTGCTGCTGGCCGCGCTGCCGGGCGATTCGCCCCTGCGCACGGCCGACGGATCGCTGACCAACGTCGGCGCGCCGCTGATGGGCATGCTGGTGCCGCTCATCTTCGTCCTCTTCATCATCCCCGGCGTGGTGCACGGCTACGTGGCCGGCACGGTGAAGGGCCACCGCGACATCGTCGCCGGCATGACGGACGCGATGGGCACCATGGCCTACTACCTGGTCATGGTCTTCTTCGCGGCCCAGTTCATCGCCGCCTTCAACAGCTCGAACATCGGCCTGCTCATCGCGCTCAAGGGCGCGAACTTCCTGCGCGATCTGAACCTGTTTCCGCAGGTCACGATCGTCGGCATCGTGCTGCTGACGGCGGTGGTCAACATCTTCGTCGGCTCGGCCTCGGCCAAGTGGGCGCTGCTCTCCGCCATCTTCGTGCCGATGCTGATGGATCTGGGGATCGCCCCCGAGCTGACGCAGGCCGCCTACCGCGTCGGCGACAGCGTGACCAACATCGTGACCCCGCTGATGCCGTACTTTCCCCTGGTCGTGGTGTTCGGCCAGCGCTACGTGAAGTCGACCGGCATCGGCACGGTGCTGTCGCTGATGCTGCCGTACTCGGCGGTGCTGCTGGTGACCTGGACGCTGTTCCTGGTGTTCTACTGGCTGCTCGGCCTGCCGCTCGGCCTCCAGGGCGCCTACGTCTACCCGTGACGCCGACGAGCACGTTCGGACGGCGCATGGCGCCCCGCGCTCAGCGGGGCGCCATGCCGGTCAACGTGAACTTCTGCACGCGGCGGCCGCGCTGGGCCTCGGCCGTGTAGAGGTTGCCGTCGCTGTCGGTGGCCAGGTGGTGGAGCGCCTGGAACTCGCCGGGCGCGGCCCCGTTGTCGCCGAACGTGTCGAGGACCTCGAGCGTGGCCCGGTCGATGACGTGGATGTGCGAGTTGCCCTGGTCGGCCGAGTACATGTACCGCTGCTCCGCGTCGCGCGAGAACGCGAGGCCGGCCACCGTCGACGAGCTCTCGTCACCGCGGTTGACGAAGCCCTGCGTCCGGTAGGTGCCGTCGGCGTCGAACACCTGCACGCGGCTGTTGCCGCGGTCGGCCACGTAGACGAGCCCGTCGCCCGAGACCTCGATGCCGTGCACGATGCCGAACTGCGGCGGCCCCTCCGAGCCGGCCGGCTCGTCGCCCCCCTCGGACGGGGCCATGGGCGTGTTGCCGAAGGCGCCCCACATCCGCTTGTAGGCGCCGGTGTCGGCGTCGAACACGATGACGCGGCGGTTGCCGTAGCCGTCGGCGACGAACACCTCGTTGGTGGCCGCGCGCACGAACGACTCGGCCGGCCGCATCGGGTTGACGGTGTCCTCGTTGCCGCTGCTCCGGGCCCGCCCGCCGATCTGCAGCAGCAGCTCGCCCGCGGCCGTGAACTTCAGCAGCATGTCGTCCGATTCCGGCCGCGCGCTGTTGCCGCCCACCCAGACGTTGCCGTCGGGGTCGACGTGGATGCCGTGCTCGTTCGCCGGCCAGTCGTAGCCCTCGGCGTCGCCGCCCCAGGCGCGGACGAACGTCCCGTCCGGCTCGAACGCCAATACCGGCGGCGCCGCGGTCCCCTGGTCCTCCTCCACCGTGCGCGGCCGGTGCAGCACCCAGATCCGATCGTCCGGCCCCACGGTCACCGACGACACCTGACCGAGCACCCAGTCGTTCGGGATGCTGGGCCACGACGGGTCGACCTCGAACTGCGGCACGCCGTCCTGCGCCGCCGCCGCCGGGACGGCCGGCCCGTACCCGAAGCCGGCCAGCACGCCGAGCGTGAGGACGAGTCCGACTGCCGACAACCTGCTGGTCATTCGTTCGCGCATGTGCCTCTCCCCTGCCTTTCCCCGCCTGCCCCTCACCTCGCCGCCAGCGCGCGCTCGGGCAGGGCCGACGGACGCCTGCCTCCGGCACCGGGTTGACCAGGAGTCCGCGCCGTAGAACGGCGCGGACTCCTGCAGGGCCCTCGGCACGCCTTCCTGCGCGTTCGCCCTGCTCATGGCAGTGCGAACACGAACAGGATGTTGGACGCGGTGGGACGGATCTCCGGCGTGAGGCTCCTGAACGCGGACGCGGAGTTCGCCGAGCCGGTGCTGACGGCCACGTACTGGCGGCCGTCCACGGCATAGGTGATCGGAAAACCGGTGACCGACGAGCCGAGGTTGATCTCCCACAACACCTCGCCCGTATCCTGGTCGAACGCCCGGAACCGGCCGTTGACGTCGCCGCCGAACAGCAACCCTCCGGCCGTGCCGACGAGCGACATGGTGGCCGAGCGCTGCTCGTACTTCCAGAGCGTGGCGCCGGTCTCGACCGAAATGGCCTGCACCGTGCCCACCTGGTCGGTTCCCGGCGCAATCTCGTTGCGCGTCGCGAGCGCGTAAATGCTGGCCGCCTCGGTGGTGGCCAGCATGCGCGCGCAGGTGTTGCGCAGCGGGAAGTACATCACGTTGTTCAGGGGGCTGTAGACGCCCGTCTCCCAGTCCGGTAGCGTGACGACAGAACACGGCATAAGCTATTTACATTCAACAGGTTACAGAATTACGTCTTGCTCTGCCAGCCGATAGCGCCAGCCAAAACCCGTTCGCGAGCCGGTGACGGAGCCCCCGTTTCATCGTTCTCGCGCAGCCGTTCGAGCGCCGCATGGTGCTTCGCCAACTCGGGCGGCGCGTAGATCATGGTCGTCTCGGGCCTGGTATGTCCATAGAGGTCCTGGATGTCGGCCACGTCGGTCCCGGCGCGGCGGAGGCCGGCGGCGAACGAGTGCCGGATCTGGTAGGTGGTGAACGCCGGCCGTCCGGCCCGGCGCGCGGCGGCGGCGAGCGTCCGGTTGACGCTGCTTCGCGGCCACGGGCCGAAGGCTTCGGCGTCGAGGAAGGCGCGGGCGGCGGCGACGCCCTCCGGGACGAGCGGGACCGCGGCGATCCGGCCGCCCTTCCCGCGCGGGACGGCGACGTAGGGGATCGGCTCGTCGAGCCGGAAGTCCTCGGTCCGCAGCCGTCCCATCTGCGACGGCCGCATCCCGGTCCAGTGCATCAGCTCCAGCCGGACGCGGGTGACCGAGCCGGCGGGGATCTCGGCCAGCACGTCGGCGATGTGGCGGCGGTCGACCCAGCGGGGCCTGGGCGGCGGCGGGGCGAAGCGGACGAGGTCGAGCAAGTCGAACGAGGCGCGGCGGCCGTAGAGCACGCGGACGAGATTCGTGAGCGCGTGCCGGCGGTGGTTGCAGGTCGAGGCGGCGAGCGTCTGGCGCCACTCGTGGAGCTGGGCGTTGAGCGTGGGCAGGTGGGCCGGGAGCGCGAGCGTTCGCAGATGCCCGAACCGGGGGAGCCACGCGAGCAGCTCGCGGCGACGGTCGCCGAAGCTGATCAGCGTGCTCTGCACCTGATCGAGGTACCGCCCGGCGTCGTGGCTGAGGGTGTGCCGGCCGCCAGCCGGTAGCGTGCGCAGGCTGGCGCGCAGCTCGTCGCGTCGCGCGCGGATGGTCTTGAGCGGGGTGCCGGGCGGGAAGCGGATCTCGCGCTGGACACCGTTGACCTTGACGGTGGCGGCGAGTCCGTGGCGGTCCTTGTAGATGCCCTCGGCGACCCGCACGCGGCGGCGGGGCGTCGCCTTGGCGCTGCCGGCCTTCGAGACGGGCTTCCGCCGGGGCTGCCGGGCCGCCACCGGGGCGGCGGTCAGGTCCCCCTTGGCGTCGTTCGCCCTCCCGGTTGTCTTCTCCGTGTCACGGCTCATCGAGTCACCCTCATGGAAGTGTCCGCGCGGTCCACCGGACCGCGCCGACGATCTCGGCGTCCTCGGGCCAGGGCCGGTTCGGCCACGCCCGCTTGTCGGGGTTGTCGCTGACGAGCTGCCAGACGCCCGACAGGTCCTTGCCGGCGCGCTTGACGATGAGCCCGTCCTCGGTGCGGACGACGTAGATGTGGCCGATGCGCCGCTGCCGGCCGGCGTGGTTGACGAGGATGGAGCAGCCGTCGGCCAGGGTCGGCTCCATGGACTCGCCGAGCACCTTGATGACGCGGCAGTTGCGGGCGACGAGTCCGTGCCGGGCGAGCCAGGCCCGGCGGAACTTGATCCGGCCGGTCACGCGCTCGTCGTAGACCTCCGCGCCGCCGCCAGCCGCCGAGGCCAGCTCGGAAACGCCGATGTAGTCGCCGTCGTCGCCGGGCCCGGCGCGTGCGCGCCGGTCATCGAGCCGCCCGCCGCCGGTGGCGTCGGCGAGGGCGCGCAGCAGTTGGACGGCGGGGGTCGGGTCGTCGGTGAGGCCGTGCAGGTAGTCGGTCGACACGCCGAGCGCCCGCGCGGCGGCCCCGACCCTCTCGACCGAGAAGCCGGTGTGGCCGCCCTCGACCATCGAGACGGCGACTCGGGAGGTGCCGATCCTGGCCGCGAGCTGGCCCTGGTTGAGACCCCGCAGCGAGCGGGCCTCGCGCAGGCGTTGTCCGATGATGTCCATCCTCGTAGTGTAATCAGAAATGATTCTTGACTGTTACCCATGATGTTTCTAGATTCCTGAAAGAAGTCACCTGAGATTACTCCCATGCAGAGAGTTCGCGCCCGGATGTTGGAGGTCGGGGTGTCGCAGCGTGCGTTCGCGGCCCTGCTCGGCATCAGCCAGACCACCTTGAACACGCGGCTCAACGGTTGTCGCCGGGCGCCGCCGGGGTTCGAGGAGCAGGCGCTCACGATGCTGGATCGGGTGGAGGCGGCGAATCGCGCCGCGGCCGTGCGACGGGCGGAGGTGCTGGCCAAGTGAGTTGCATCGGTGATCGAGTCGTGAGTGCGGTGCGCGAGGAGGACGACCGAATGGACGGAGACCGGTACGACGCTGACGTCGAGGTGGACGAGCTGCCGGCCGTGCTGTTCCTGGACGACATGGCAGAGCTGCTGCGCTGCTCGCCGACGACGATCAAGCGGCGGCTGCGCGCCCGGGTGTTCCCGGTGGCGCCGCTGCCGGGGATCGACAAGCGTCCGCGCTGGAGCAAGACGGCGGTGCTGCGCTGGCTCGCGGCCGGTGGCGGCGGTCGCTCGTTGCGAGGCCGGCAGCGGAGGGCCGGATGAGCACCGAGCGAAGCGCTGGAGCGATGGATGACGGCCGCACGGGGGCAGTCGACGCCGGACAGTTGTCCCTCCGATTCGACGCCGGAACGGGCGCCGCAGGGAACGAACGGCGGTCCGGCCTTGCGATGCCGCGAGAGAAGGAGCCGGGAGACGCCGCCGCGTGGCGCGCGTTGGAGCCGGAGCTGGGAGACGTGGCGTTCATCTGCCCCGGCTGCTGGCCAGAGCTGGCAAGGCAGGTCGGCGCCGGCGTGACGGTCCGCGTGCTGGGCCAACGGCCGGACTGGGCGCGGTGCGGGATGTGCGATCCGGAGCCGATGTGTTGAGGCTCGGCGAGATGGAAGTTGTCAAGCGCCGCGGCCCTGCACTTGTTGGGCTGTTCGTGCGGTCATCGCCGGAGCGGGGACCGGCAGGGAGATAGCGATGCCGGCGGATCGATTGCTGCACGCTCGGCTCGGGCACTCGGCGAAGGTGTCGAGCCTGTCGGACCTGGAGTACCGCGTCTGGACGACGTATCTGCTCGGCGCGGACGACTTCGGGGTGATGCGCGCCGAAGCGGTGGCGTTCCAGGCGGCGCACGACGGGTTGAGCGGCCGACCGGCGAAAGCGATCAAGCGGTGCATCGAGCGCCTGGTGAAGGTGGGCCTGGTGGCGGCGTTCGTCCACCAGGGGTCGCGCTACCTGTACCAGACCGACTGGCAGGACTTTCAGCGCGTGCGGTATCCGCTCAGGACGATGCACCCGTTGCCGGCCTCGGCGGAGGTCAGCGTGAAGACACGGCGGCTGTGGTCGGTCCATCCGGGCGGCGTGCGCGTGCCGGCGGCGCCGAGACTCTCCGGCGCGGCGACTCCCGACGAATCTCCGGAAACGTCCGGCGCGACTCCCAGCGCAGCCCCGGACGATTCCGGCAACGGTTCGGCAGGATTTCGGAAAAGTTCCCGCAACAGTCCGGGACTGGTTCCGGAAGATTCCCGCACCTGTTCTGAAGATTTTCCGTCTCACGCACGCGCGTGCCAAACGGCTAACGGCTTATGGCTAACGGCTAACGGCTCAAGGGATGGGGGTGCGGGGGAGGGGGAGCCGCCGGCCGCGGTCGCGTCGCGTGCCGCGGCGTTCGTCGAGCGGTTCCGGGTCGAGCTGTATCCGCGGCATCGGGGCGTGGCGTATGCGCCGACGCGGGCGGTCGAGGCGTCGGACGCGGACGCCGCGCTGCGGCTCTGCGCGACGTGGGACGACGCGGAGCTCGGGCGGTTGGCCGAGCGGTTCCTGACGACCGAGGGGGACCGGTTCCTGGAGGGCCGGACGCGGACGGTGTCGATGCTGCTGTCGATGGCCCCGGCCTTGGCCGAGCAGCTCCGGAAGCCGGGGCGCGGCCAGAGCGGCGGGGCTCGGTCGACGGAGCCGCGCGAGGCGTATGACGCGGTCATCGAGCGGGCGGAGTCATGAGCGTGGGGTGCGGACGGTGCGGGCAGACACCGGGCTGGGAGGCGGTCGAGGTCGAGGGGGTCTCGCGGTTGCGACGGTGCGGGTGCTGGACGGCGGCGCACGCGGCGCCGCCCTCGGTGCCGCGGGAGTTCCGGGATGCGCGGTGGTCGACGTGGCGGCCCACGGCCGGCAACCGGGCCGCGCTGGAGGCGGCGCGGGGGTTCGTCCGCGCGGGCGACGGCGGCCGGGACCTGTTCCTGTGCGGTGCGGTCGGCACGGGCAAGACGCGGCTCGCCTGCACGGCGCTCAACGAGTTGTGGCGGTCGGGCGAGCGGTCGATCGCGTTCGAGCGGGTGCCGATGCTGCTCTACCGGCTCCAGCCGCACGCGGCGGTCGAGGGGACGGCGACGTTCGACCGGCTGACGGCGGCGAGGCTGCTGGTGCTCGACGACCTGGGAGCCGAGCGGGAGACGGCGACGGACTACACGCGGCGGACGCTGCTGATGCTCTACGAGGCGCGGCACGACGCGGGGCGGCGGACGGTCTGGACGTCGAACAAGACGCCGGGCGAGATCGGCGCGTTCATGGGGGACGACCGGCTGTCGAGCCGGATCGCGGGCCGGTGCCGGGTGGTCGAGCTGGTGGGGCGGGACTGGC
This sequence comes from Vicinamibacterales bacterium, assembly GCA_965214845.1. Taxonomy (GTDB): domain Bacteria; phylum Acidobacteriota; class Vicinamibacteria; order Vicinamibacterales; family UBA8438; genus JAAXGX01. The sequence continues at coordinate 6,120,891 of CBDCCO010000007.1, read as the reverse complement.
GGCTGCGGGAGCGCGCCCCGGTCGGGCCGGCCGAGCGTGTCGCGGGGATCGAGCCGGCCGTGGCCGGCGGTGCGCGGATGGAGGGACGGACCCGATGAGCGCCCGGATGCCCGACCGGGAGCCGGCTCGGGACGAACGGCGCGACGCGCGGCCGGAGCGCCGGGAACGTAGCGGGCATCGCCGCGAGTACGACGGCCGGCAGCCGCGCCGGACGTTCGAGTCACGCATCGCCGGCGTGGTGCGGGATGTCGGGGCGTTCCGGGCGGTGGCGCTCAAGGACCTGGTCGCGCGGCAGTTCGACGGGCATCCGTTCGCGGCGGGCCGGGGCCTCGTGCGGGCGGAGCGGGCCGGGTGGGTCGAGCGGCGGAAGGCGCGCGGCCCGCAGGGCGGCGAGTTCACGGTCGTGGTGGCGACGCCGTCGGGTGCGGCGCGGGCCGAGGCGCTGTGGCGCAAGGCCGGACGAACGGGCCAGCGGGCGTTCGCCGGGGCGGTGCGGCCGGCGGAGCTGGGACACGACGTGGCGGTGTACCGCGCGGCCGGTCTGGCCCAGGCACGGATCGAGGCGGCGGGCGGGCGCGTCGTGCGGGTGCGCATCGACGCGGAGCTGAAGGGTCTGGTCGCCGCGCGGGCGGAGCGGGCGCGCCAGGCGAAGAGCCAGCCGGCGGCGGACACCGAGCGGCGGCGCGCCGCCGAGGCCCTGGGGCTGCCGCTCCAGGACGGCAAGGTGCTCATTCCGGATGCGCAGATCGAGTATGTGGACACAGCCGGCCGCACCGGGCGCTGCAATGTCGAGGTGGCCTCGGAGCACTACCGCGGGCGAGCGATCCGAGCGAAGGCGAAGGCGGGTTTCGCCATGTACGCCTCGTCGGGGCGTGCCGCCTCGGCGGTGCGCCGGGCGCTCGGCGGCGGGAGCGAGGGCCGCCGGGGCGGCGGCCGGCTCCGGGAAGAACACGAGGTGATCGAGCTGTGAGGCCGTGGAAGGTGAGCGTGGGGCTGACGGCCTCGGCGGGGGCGCTGGCCGTCTGGGCGCTGTGGGTCGAGGTGACGTACCTGCACCCGTTCTGGCGGGTCGTCGCGGTCGACTACGGCCTGTATGCCGCCGCGTACGGCGGGCTGGCGCTGGCGGCGTTCGGGACCGGGGTGTATGTCGCGGCCCGCGTGATCGGTCTCGGCTCGGTGGGCCGCAAGGTGGATGTGGTGGAGCGGGCGATTCGCCGGGGCGCGGGAGAGGACCCGGCGCTGGCCGAGGCGCTCGCCCGCGACGAAGAGGGGGATTACTCGTGAACGGGGCGCTGGGCGCGGCGGAGTGCGGGCGCGTGGCGGTGTGGGCAGCCGGGCTGTGCGCGGTCGGCGTCGCAAGCGTCCTGCTGCGGATGCTGCCCCGCGACCGCGAGGGCGCGGGCGTCGGTCTGGCGGCCGGGATCGCGCTCGGAGTGTTCGTGACGGTGGCCTGGTGCGTCACGGCGATGTGCGGAGTCGGGTAACGAGGAGGAGAGCCGATGCGGAAGCGTGCGTGGGTGTGGAGCGGCATGGTGGCGGGGCTGGCTGCAGGAATTGGCGGCCAGGTGTTCGCGCAGGGCGTCTCGCCGTGGGTGGATGCGGTCAACAACCTCCAGACGGCGTTCACGGGGCCGATTGCGCGCGGTCTGGCCCTGGTGGCGATCGTCGTCGGCGGCTTGATGTTCGCGTTTCAGGAAGGCGGCAGCAAGCAGGCGCTGGCGGGGATCATCTTCGGTCTCGGCATGGCGCTGGGCGCGGCCAACTTCATCACCTGGATGTTCTGATGCGCGGCCGAAGGCAGTGGCGGGGCTACGCGATGCTGAGCCAGCCCCTGACGGTGCTCGGGGTCGAGCGGCGGTTCTTCCTGCTGGCCGTGACGCTGGGCGCGGCGATCTGGAACGCGGTCAACAGCCTGGCCGCCGGCGGGCTGGTCTTCGGCGTGCTGTACGGCGCCGGCTGGCTGGCGTGGCGGCACGACCAGAACCTGGTCGGCGTGATCCGGGCGGCGGTGCGGTATCGCGGCCGGTACGACGCGGGGCTGCTGGAGGACCGTTCGCCCTACGTCGTCATCGAGCGGGGTGAGCCGTGACGGGCGACGTGGGACCGCTGGCGCACGAGCTGCCCTATTGGGGCTGGGTCGACGAGCGGACCTGCCTGACGCGTACCGGCGAACTGCTGACGGTCGGTGCGTTGTCGCCGGTCGCGGTGGACGGCCGGACGGCGGACGACCTCGACGCGGTGTGCGGGCGCTGGCAGCGGATGCTGTCGGGACTCGCGCCCGAGATGCGGGTGTCGTGGATCGTCGAGCGCCGTCCGGCGGCGTTCGACGTGCGCGAGCCGGGCGCCGACATCGCCGGTCTCGCCCAGCGCAAGCGGCAGGTGTTCCTGGCGGACCGCGTGCAGGACCTCGACGCCTACGTCGTGTGGAGCTTCGACCCGCGGCTGCGGCAGTCGACCCACGAGCGCGGGCGGAGCTGGTGGCGGACGTACGCGGCCGAGTGGCTGCGGCGGCGCCGTGCCCCGCACGAATCCGTCTATCTCGCCGCGGACATCGCGCGGGCCGTCAAGACCGAGGCGGCGCTGGTCGCCGCGTCCGCAGCCCGCGTGGTCGACTTGACGCCGATCGAGATCCTGACGGCGGAGAAGGCAGCGGCGGTGCTCTACCGGCTGGTCAACGGCGGCATCGGCCGGTGGACTGCCGGCATGCGGACCGACGCCGGGGTCAACTGGCGGCTCGCGGGCGAGGACGTGGCGGCCGAGCGGCAGGTGCTGCACGTCGGCGGCACGCAGTACGGGATCTGGTCGTGCGTGGCGCCGCCCGCGACCGTGACGGCCAACGCGCTGGAAGAGCTGTACGCCCTGCCGGCGCCGATGACGGTGGTGGTCGAGTGGCGGCCGTGGTCGCGGGAGGCGTCGCGGCGCAAGCTGCGCTCGGCCCAGCGGCACTACTTCTCCAAGCGTTACTCGATGGTCGCCCACATGCAGGAGAAGGAGGGCACGGCCGCCGCGCTCGAGGACGCCGCCGCGAGCATCGAGGCGAGGCGGGCCGGCGACGCGCTGGTCGAGCTGGAGACCGAGGGCGTCGCCTACGGCGATGTGGCGCTGTCGGTCGCGGTCCGTGGCTCGGCGGAGCAGTTGGAGCAGTGGGGCGCCGACATCCAGCGCGTTTTCGGCGGTCTTGACGCCAAGGCGGAGCGGGAGTCGTACGGGCAGCTTGCGGTCTGGTTCGGAAGGCTGCCGGGGCAGCCGGCGTCGCGGCAGCCCCGGCGGGTGTTCGTCTCCGCGGGCGTCTCGGCGTGCCTGGCGCCGCTCTTCGGCCCGCCGCGCGGCGACCGCCGGTGCGCGCATCTGGACGCGCCGGCGCTGACGGTGTTCGAGACGCCGGCCGGGACGCCCTACCACTACGACCTGTTCGGAGGCCGGGACGTCGGGCACACGCTGATGCTCGGGGCGACCGGGGCCGGCAAGAGCTTCACGCTCAACTTCCTGCTGGTCCAGGCGCTCCAGTACAAGCCGCGGGTCCTGATCCTCGACCTCGGCGGCTCCTACCGCGCGCTGACGCAGTTCCTCGGCGGCGGCTACCTCGAAGTCTCGCCCGAGAAGGACGCGGTCCCGCTCCGGCCGTTCAGCCTGGAGCCCACCGAGCGGACGGTCCAGTTCCTCTCGGCCTGGGTGCTGCGCCTGCTCCGGATCGGCGGCTGGGAGGAGTCGAGCGGCGACCTGTCGGAGGTGCGGGCGCGGATCGAGGACCTGTACGCCCTGGCCCCGCCGCGCCGCTCGCTCGGCAACCTGGTTCGGTCGCTGCCGGCGCCGATGTGGCCGGCGCTCTCCCGCTGGCACGGCTCGGGCGCCTGGGGCAAGTGGTTCGACAACCCGCCGGCCGAGGGAGCCGACCTCACGCTCGCCGACTGGCAGGTGATCGACCTGGCCGGGGCGGTCGAGCACGAGGACTGGTGCGAGGCGGCGCTGCTCTACCTGCTGGAGCGGCTGCGGACCGAGATCGAATCGCCGGCCGAGGCCACGCGGTTGAAGCTGATGGTCGTCGACGAGGCGTGGCGGTACCTGCGCGACCCGGTGGTGCTGGGCCGGCTGACGGAAGCGGCGCGGACATGGCGCAAGCGCAACGCCGCGCTGATCCTGGCGACGCAGTCCGCCACCGACATCACCCAGACGGCCGGGGCGGCGGCGCTGCTGGAGTCGATGCCGACGCGGCTGTTCCTCGCCAACCCGGACTTCCCCGCCGCCGGCCAGGCGACGTTCCAGTTGGGCGACGACGAGCTGCGGACGATCCGCGAGCTGGAGCCGAAGCGGGAGCTGTATCTGCGGCGGCCGACGAGCGCGGCGGTGCTCCGTCTCGTGGTCGACCCGGAGAGCTACTGGCTCTACACGTCGTCGGCCGGGGAGGCGCAGCGGCGCGCCGCGATGGTGGCGCGCTACGGGGTGGAGGGCGCGATCGTGCGCCTCGCGGCGGGACTCGATCACAAGCGGGCGGCGGTACTCGGCTGACGGAAGGGAGGAGCGATGACACGGAGGCTGATGGTGCTGGGGTGCTGCGGCGTGCTGGCGGCGGCGCCGGCCGACGCGCAGGGCATCCGGACCGTGACGGACGGGGCGGAGGAAGCCGCGGTCACGGTCACGGCGCAGGTGCGGCACACGACGACCATCGTGCTGCCGCAGGGCGAGACCATCGTCGACGTGGTGGCCGGCGACGCCGACTACTGGGACGTGTCTGCTGCCGCCAACGTCGCGTACGTCAAGCCGCTCGAAGCGGGCGTCGCGTCGAACGTCACCCTGGTCGCGGAGAGCGGGCGGGTGTGGGCGCTGGTCGTCGCCGAGTCGTCCGGCGAGGACCCGGACCTGATCGTGTACGTCGAGGGTTCGAAGCGGTCCGCGCCAGCGGACGCGCCCCGGCGCTCGCCGGCATTCGTCGCGGGCGGCGAGCTGGCTCGGTACCAGGCCGAGGAAGCGGCGGCGCGCGCCCGGCTTCAAGCGATTGACGAGGCGGCGGATTCCGAGGTGGCGGCGGTATGGGCGGAGCACGACGCGGCGTGGACGCGCTGGCGCGACGAGTATCCGCGGCGGTTGCGCTTTCCGTACCGGCTCGACGAGGCGGCGCTGGGGCCGCCGTTCGAGGTCGAGGCGTTGTGGCACGACGGGCGGTTCACGTACCTGCGCTCGCGGGCGCAGGAGACGCCGGCGCTCTACGAGCTGCGGGAAGCACACAAGCGCTTCGGCCGGCGCGGCCTGGAGCCGAGCCTCGTCCCGTACGACGTGGACGACGACGGGCTGTACGTCGCCGACCGCGTGCTCGGGCCGGGCCGGCTGCGGATCGGCGATTCCGAATCCGACTGGACGCTCGGCCGGGAGGCGCGGACGTGGACGTGGAAGACCCGCGCGGTGGTGGGCGGGATGTTCGCGGCGGTGGCGGCCGTACTCGTACGGGGGCTGGCGCGATGAGGGGCTGGGTTCTGACGCTCGGGTTCGCCCTGGCCGCGTCGCCGGTTGCGGCACAGGCGCTGCGCGCGCCGGCCGCACCTGAGGATGCGCCGATCACCGTGACGGCGCGGGTGCGTCACGTCAGCACGGTCGTGCTGCCGGCGACGGCCGAGATCGTCGATGTCGTGACCGGTGATCCGGAGTACTGGGACGTGTCGGCCGCGGCGCACCTGGTGTTCATCCGGCCGTTGGCCCCCGGCGCCCGCTCGAACGTCGTGCTGCTGACGGCGGCCGGCGGCGTCGTGCCACTGGCCGTGGTCGAGAGCGCCGACGCGAAGGTCGACACGGTCGTGCGGGTGGAGACGCCGGCCGGCACGACCGCAGCCGGCGGGCCGGTGCTCGCGGCGGCGGACGCAGCGGCGGCGACGGCCGGCCGGGCTGCCGCGGCGTGGGAGGCGGTCGCCGCAGCCGAGGCGCGGGCAACCGAGCGGGTCGAGACGGCCCGGACCGCCGCATCCGAGAAGCTGGACGCCGGCCGCGAGGCGTATCCGCGGCGGTTGCGCTTCGACTACCGGTGGTCCGGCGAGCCGGCCGACTATCCGTGGCATGTCGAAGCGATGTGGCACGACGGCCGGCGTACGTACCTGCGGACGCGGGCGATCTCCCCGGTCCTCCACGAGCGGGTCGACGGCGAGTGGCGGCCCGTCACCGTGACGGCCGTGCTCGACGAGGTGGTGCACGTCGTTCCGCGCGTGCTCGCGGCGGGCGCGGTGGAGGTCGGCGGCCGGCGGCTCGGGTGGTCGGTCGCGCCGCGGAAAGTGGGTCCGTGATGGCGAAGTGGAAGCGACTGCTTCAGCCGCCCGCCGGCGCGCTGCCGGGGAATCTGGTCACCAAGGCGGGGGTCGGCGTCATCGCCATGCTGCTGGCCGGCCTGGTGCTGAGCCGGTTGGGTGGGGATCCGGAGGTCGAGGACGGCAGTGGCGGCGAGCCGGGCGTTGTCGGACGGAGCATGGTCGGGCAGCTCAGCTCGCGCTTGTCGCAGCTCGCCGAGCAGCGTCGGATCGACGAAGACAACCGCTCGCGGCGCGCGGCTGCGGCAGCCGCCGGTCAAGCGGCCGGACTCTCAGCCCCACCGCCGGCCGGGTCGGGATTTCCCGACGGCGGGACGGGACCGGACGACGCGGCGGCGCTCCCGACGGCTGGCGAGGTGGAGCTGCGCGAGCGGCTGCGGCTGGAGGCGCTCGAACGTCGCACGCGGTCGCTGCGCGCGCCGAGCGTCGTCCAGACGTTCCGGCACGCCGAGGCTCGCGCGGTCGAGGCCGATCGTGTGGCTCCGGACGACGGGGACCCGCGCGACCGGACAACGCCGGCCGCGAGGGACGGGACACGCGGCAGCGAACCATCACGTCTTCCCCTGCCACCCGATCCGGCCGCCATCGCCGAGCGGATGCAGGGTGCGAACGCCGCGCTGCTGGCGGGACTGGCCGACGGAGCCGGCGCGGCTGCCGCGCCTCCGGCCCGGACGGTGCCCGGCGTGGCGGGGCCGCCCGTCGGGGCCACGGCCGAACCCGTTGTCGTGAGGACGCCGGCGGACCCGGCCGGCTGGGAGCGGGTCTACGAAGGATCGGTCCTGAGCGCGGTGCTGGTCACGCAGCTCGACGGCGACTTCACCGGCCCGGTCCTCGCGCAGGTGGCGATCCCGCTCTACTCGGCCGACCGCCAGCGGGTCCTGGTGCCGCGCGGCTCACGGCTGCTCGGCGCGGCGCAGGCCGTCGAGCACCAGGACCAGGGCCGGCTCGCGGTCGGGTTCCATCGCCTCGTCTGGCCCGACGGCCGCTGGGTCGACCTGGCCTTCCACGGCCTCAACGCCGTCGGCGAGAGCGCGCTGGGCGACCAGGTGGACCGGCACTACGCGTCGATGTTCGCGGCGGCCGGCGCGGTCGGGGTCCTCGCGGGCCTGACCCTTCAGGGATCCAACCCGTACGCCGGCGGCGGGGCCGGCTTCCGCGCGTCCGCCGGGCAGGGGTTCGGGCAGTCGGCGACGCAGATCCTCGGGCGGTTCCTCAACCGCCTGCCCACGGTCACCGTCCGCGCCGGCCACCGGCTGCGGGTGTGGGTGACCTCGGATCTCCTCGTGCCGCGGCCGAAGCCGCACCCGGAAAGGATGTACCGATGACGAAGAGATGGCGCTGGCTGGTGGCGGCACTCGTGGTGGCCGCAGCCGCCGGGACGTGGACGGCGCGGCGTGCGCAGGCATGCCTGTTCGGGTCGTGCGACGCGATCATCATCGCGAACCAGATCACGCAGATCGCCCACATGGTGACGCAGATCCGCAGGATGGTCGACCAGCTCTCGTCGCTCGACGGCGTGCTGGACACGACGACCGAGCTGATCACCTCGAACGACATCGGGATGGGCAACATCGGCCGCCTGCGGGAGGTGACCGACGCCGGCTGGCTGATCGGGCGTCACGGGATCGGGCTCGCCACGAGCACGAGTGCCGGCGGCGTCGGAGCGTTCTCGCAGCGGATTCCCGGACTGACCGACGAGGCCGGCTGGCTGCGGGTGCTCGCCGCGCCGGAGACGGCGCTACTGGCGACGCGCCCGGCGACGGAGGTTCTGGCGGCGCTGCCCGGCGCGTTCGACACGTGGACGGTGCCGGCCGAAGCCGTGGGCGTGCTCGCGGCGCTGGAGGCGATGGGCAGCGGCGCCCGCAGCTACCGCGACGTGTGGGACGACCTGGAGGCGTTGGCCCCGCCGGTGCTCACCGAGGCCGAGGTGCGGGCGGTGACCAACGACCCGGCCGCGCAGGCGCGTCTTGTCGCGGCGCATGAACGGGCGCAGGCCGTCGCGGCGGCGGACCTTGTGCACGCGCACGCCGAAGCGGAGGCGGCGTCGCTGCTTGCCCGGCAGGTGGGAGAAGCGTCGGCCGCGCTGGCGGACCTTCGGGGCGACGACCTGATGCGGACGCAGCGGGTCGACCAGGCGCAGTTGGCCGCCGCCGTGACCGGGACGGAGCTGGCGCTGGCGCAGGCCCAGCTTGCGGCGTACGAGACGGCCCGCGCCGCCCGCGAGCGCTACGAGGCCGAGCGCGCCCGCCGCGAGGCGCTGGCCCGTTGGCAGGCCGACGCCGTGCGGGCGCGGGCCGAGCAGGACGCCTTCGCCGCCGAGCTGACGGCGGTCGCCGGCGCCCTCATCGACAGCCACCGGTTCGTGCCGTCGCCGTCCGACTGGTAATTGCCAGCGGCCCGGCACCCCTGGACAGAGAAGAGAGGAAGAACAAGCCATGTCACCCGTGCAAGAGCTGGTGCTGATGCTTCAGCAAGCCGGCATCCTGGTGAACCAGCTCATGGCCTCGGTCGCACCGGCCGTGGCCGGAGCAGGGATGCAGCTCTGGCAGGGGCTGGCCCTGATCGTCGTCGTCTGGACCGGGGCGCAGATGGCGCTCTCGGGTGGCGGCGTCAACATGGCCGCCGTCGTGCGGATGGTCATCGGGTTGTCGATCCCGCTCGGCATGCTGCAGTTCTATACCGCCCCGTTGCCGGGGGCCGGCCGCAGCGTGCCGGACCTGATCACCGGGATGGGCGAGTGGCTCCAACTCATGATCGTGGCCGATGCGGGCACCACGATGGTCGAGGAAGTTGCCACCGCTTTCCGCGGGTGGCAGGAGATGGTCGGGCGGGGACAGGTCGATGGCGGTCTGTTCACCTTCGGCTGGAACGCGCTGACGGACCTGCCGGGTCTGCTGGACGCGGCGTTCGACCTCGTCGTGACACTGACGCTGATGCTGCTCTTGGCGCTCGCCCTGCTGGTGGTCTTCGCCATCGGGCAGGCGCAAGTCATGTGGGCGCAGATCGCGCTGTCGATCGCGCTGCTGCTCGGCCCGGTGTTCATCCCCTGGGTGCTGGTGCCGCAGCTCTCCTTCCTCTTCTGGGGTTGGCTCCGCACGGTGCTCACCTACTCGCTCTACGGCGCGGTGGCGGCGGCGGTCTTCCGCATCGTCACCGAGCTGGGGGTGTTCGTCGTGCAGGGCTGGACGGGCGACATCGGCAACCCCGACATCGAGTGGGCGGGGCCGACCGGGATCTGGACGGCGCTGCGGCGGTCGATGGTGACCGTCCCTTACATCGTGGCGGCGGGCCTGGCGACACTCAAGATCGGGGAATTCACGCAGATGCTGGTTTCGGGCGGGGGCAACGTCGGCTCGGGGGCTTCGTCGCGGGCCGTGCAGACGGCGGCCGTGGCGCGCGTGGCCGTGACGGGAGGGGTGTGATGGCGGCGCGGGAGTTCGCGGAGATCTGGGGAGAGCAGATGCACGCGGCGCGGCATCTGCGCGTCGTCACCGGGGCGCTGGCGCTGGTCGTCCTGGTCCTGGGAATCGCGCTGGTCCGGCTGGCATGGGCGCCGCAGCCCAGGCCGCTGGTCGTGCGCGTCGACGAGGTGGGCCGCGCCGAGGCGGTGGCCTACGAGGCGATGGAGGCGCGGGCCGACCCGCTGGACCCGACCACGGGGTTCTTCCTGCACCGCTTCGTCGTCGACCACTACTCGCGGCGGCGCGGCACGGTGCAGGAGTACTGGGAGCGGTCCCTGTGGTTCCTGACGCCGGAGGTGGCGAATGCCGCCTACGCCGCGCAGGCCGAAGACGTGGCGGCGACAGCGGTCGGGCTGCGGGAAGACGAACTCCAGGTCGAGGATGTGGCCGTGCGCATCCTGCCGCAGCCTTCGGAGCCCCACAGCGGGGCGGCGACGTTCGACTTGGTGCGGGTGCGCGGCGGCGAGGAGCTGGCGCGCGAGTCCTGGTCGGTCTCGATGCGCTTCTCGTTCCTGCCGGAGATCCCCGCCGAGCTGGTCGTCCGCAACCCGATGGGGATCGTCATCTCGTTCCTGCAGGGCGACCGCATCGTCACGAGCACGGAAGACTGATGACCCCTGACTTTCCCGGCCGTGTGCGCGCACTCTCCGATCTGGGGTGGACCGGCCGCGACGCCGAGTGGCTCGCCCTAGTCTGCCTGCACAGCGGCGTCTTCCTCCGCTCGCAGTACCTCGCCTTCCTCGGGCGCGGCCACGGCGAGCCGGCCACGCGGTTCATCGAGCGGTATCGCCAGTGGTGCGGGCGGCAGGCCGGCCGCCGGGCGCCCGTCGAGCGGGTGTGGCGCGGCTCGATGCGGCTGTGCATGGTGGCCCCGCGGTCGCTGTACCGGGCGCTGGGAGCCGAGCACGTGCGCCATCGGCGCGAGGCGTCCGAGGCGGTGGTGCTGCGCCGCCTGCTGTCGCTCGACTACGTGCTCGACCACCGGACCGAGCCGTGGCTGGCGACCGAGACCGAGAAGGTCGCCGCGCTGACCGCGGCGGGAGCGCCGGAGGACGTGCTGCCGCACCGGGTGTATCGGGGAAGGCGGGATGCCCGCCGCCGGTACTTCGCGCACAAGCTGCCGCTGGCCCTCGACGCCGATCGGGCGACGTTCGTGTTCGTACAGGCGGAAGACGTGACGGTGGGCGCGGTCCGTGCGTGGGGCGAGACGCACGCGGGGCTGTGGGCGGCGCTGCGCGCCGCCGGGCGCGCGGTCGAGGTCGTCGTCGCGGGCCGGGACCCGGTGCGTCTGGCGGCGGCCGAACCGGTGCTCGACGCCTGGACCCGTGCGCCCGCTGCTTCCCAGCCGCGGCTCGATGAGGCCGCGCGTGGCGCGCGCGCGGAGCTGGCCGCGATCCGCGCGGCGCTGGCGGCAGGCGATCTCCGAGCGCTGGAGGTCCACGGCGGCGTCAACGGCGCCCTGGCGCGGATGCGCCACCTGGCGGCCGGCAAGGCCGGGACGGGCCGGGCGAAGCCCGCGATCACGAGCGGCCGGACGTGGCGCTCGGCGAGGGTGCCGGAATGACCCGCCTGCTCGTGGCCGCCGCCTTCGCCGGCTTCTGGTGGGTCTGGTGGCCGTTCCCGGCGCCGGTCGCCGATCCGGTCGCCGGCCTGATCGCCCTGCACTCGCCGCGCCTCCACGCCGCAATACGGGCCTGGCACTACTTGGCGCCGGCCGTCGCGGCGGTCATGGCGTGGTCCATCGCCCTGGCGGTCGGCCGGGTGTGGCTCCCCGGCCTCGGCCGGCGACGGGTCGTCGGCACGCTCCCGCCGTGGCCGGTCGACCCCGCGGACCGCGCCCCTGCCGTCGTGGTCGGCGAGCTGCACCATCCGGTCGCCGACCGCGAAGTGGCCTCCCCGGGCTGGCTCACGATTCCGGAGCGGGGCCTGTATACAGGGATGCTCATCTGCGGCGCCATCGGCTCGGGCAAGACCTCGGCCTGCATGCGGCCGTTCGCCCGCCAGCTCCTCGGCTGGCAGGCCAACGACTCCAGGAAGCGCATCGCCGGCCTCGTGCTGGAGGTCAAGGGCGACTTCTGCCATCAGGTACGCGGCATCCTGGAGGACGCCGGACGCGGCGGCGACTACATCGAGCTGGGCCTCGGCGGGCGCTGGCGGTGGAACCCGCTCGGTGACGACCTGCTCGACTCCTACTCGCTCGCCTACACCATCGCCAGCCTGATCAACCAGCTCTTCGGGCGCAGCAAGGAACCGTTCTGGCAACAGGCCTACGTGAACCTCGTGCGCTGGATCATCGAGCTGCACCGGATGACGCCGGACCGCTGGGTGACGCTGCGCGACGTCTACCGCTGCACGCTCGACCCGAAGCGGATTGAGCACCAGATCGCCGAGGTCGAGGCGCTGGTCGAACCATCGGGGACGGTGCGGGTCCGGATGGCCGATCTCGCGCCGCACGCCGACGGGACGGAGTTGGCGGCCTGGTCCTGGACCCCCGTCGGTGACGGCGCGCTCCGCACGGCGAACGAGGCGGCCCTGCGCAAGCAGTTGACCAAGCTGGCGATCCCGTTCGAGGTCGAGCCCGCCGCCGCGGGCGACCCGGCGCGGCGGGAACGGCTCGACGCCGTGCGGCGATGGTACGCGCAGGACTGGCTCACGCTCGACCCGAAGCTGCGGTCGAGCATCATCGAGGGCCTCAGCGTCTTCCTCTCGGTCTTCGACCTGCCGGACGTGGCGGCGGTCTTCTGTCCGCCCCGACGGCCGAAGGACGCGCCAGCCGATTCGACCGCCGGCGTGGATGCGGCGGCCGTGGCCCGGCCGCTGCCGCCGCTCGACGAGGTGATCGACGCCGGCAAGGTGCTCTGCCTGAACATGCCGGCCGGCACGAACCCGGCCCTCTCCCGCGCGGTCGGCGTGATGCTCAAGCAGGCGTGGCTCCAGACGCTGCTCCGCCGGCCCGCCGAGATGGCGCGCCGGCCCGCCCGGGAGTGGCGGCCCGCCCTGTTCCTCTGCGACGAGTACCAGAGCTTCGTCACCGTGGGCGAGGACGACCCGGCGGGCGACGAGAAGATGTTCGCGCTGACGCGCCAGTCGCGGCTCATCCCGATCGTGGCGACGCAGTCGATCTCGTCGCTGCGCGCGGTGCTCGGCCAGTCCGAGGCGTGGCGGGCGCTGCTCCAGACGCTCCGCACGCGCATCTTCCTGTCGCTGGCCGACGACTCGTCGGCGCAGATCGCGAGCACGTTGTGCGGCCAGGTCTCGAAGATGAAGGCCAGCTACACGGTGTCGGAGCAGACGGCGCGGGCCGGCGCGTCGCTGCTCTCCGGGGCGGCCGGCGGCGGGACAGGCAGCGTCGGCGCCAGCAAGGCGTTCAGCGAGCGCCGCGAGCCGCTGTTCCATCCGCGCGACTTCACCCTGCTGGGAAACTGCCAGGCCATCGTGATCCCGTACGACGGCACCCGTGCGCTGGACGCGAGGCGAGTCTGTCTGAAGCCGGACTTCCTGCCGCGAGACCGCCCGTACTGGCGCGCCCGCGAGGCGGGAGACCTGTAGCAGATGGAGCTGACCATCGCCGACCTCAAGCCGTTCCTGCCCGGGCTCGAGGAGGCGCTCGACGACGAGGCGGTCTCGGAAGTGATGATCAACGAGCCGGGGACCGTCTTCGTCGAACGCGCCGGCCGAATGGCGGCGCTCGACGCGCCGGCGCTGACCGCCGAGGCCGTGGCGCGGGCGGCCGTCCAGATCGCGCGCCCGCTCCGCAAGGACCCGCTCGCCGAGCCGATCATCGACGCGCGTCTGGCCGACGGCTCGCGCGTCGCCATCTGCGGCCCGCCGGCCGCGCCCAGCGCCGCGATCACGATTCGCCGCTTCGGCGGACGGGCGTTCACTGTCGACGACCTGACCGCGAGCGGCTCGCTGCCGGCGGCCGTGCTCGACGAGACGGCGGCCGTGCTCCGGAATCGGCGCAACATGCTGATCTCGGGGGGCACCGGCTCGGGGAAGACGACGCTGCTGAACGCCCTGGTGTCGCTGCTGCCGGCCGAGGGCCGCGTCGTCTCCATCGAGGACACGCTGGAGCTGCGGCTGCGCCGCGCCAACTGCCTGCGGCTGGAGGCGCACGGGCTCGCCGGCCGCGACGTGACCATCCGAGACCTGGTGCGCCACGCCCTGCGCCACCGGCCCGACCACATTGTCGTCGGCGAGGTGCGCGGCGCCGAGGCGGCCGACCTGCTCCAGGCGCTCAACACCGGGCACGGCGGCAGTCTGGCCACCGTGCACGCGAACAACGCCGCGGCGGCGCTCTCGCGCCTGGCGACCTGCGCCATGCAGGCGAGCGATACGCTCCCCTGGGCCGTCGTCTGCCGCGGGATCGTCGACGGCATCGAGGCGGTCATTCACCAGACGCGGACGCCGGGCGGGGCGCGCCGGGTCGACCAGATGGTCCGCGTCCGGGACTACGACGCGGCGGAGAACCGCTGGATCGTGGACCCGATCTGGCCGGCGACCGCACCGGAAACGCCGGCGCGGTCGCCGGCCCGGTCTGCATCGAGACGGCGGAAACGAAGGCAGAGGCGTTGAACACGACGGGAGGAATGCATGAACAGGAGTGAACGCGGCGACGACGCGGCCGGCGAGCCGATCTGCGTCGAGACCCGCGAGCAGTTCGACGAGGCGGTAGCGGAGCTGCTGCGGACCGGCCGGCCGATCGAGGCCCCGTCGGTCGAGGCGCTGGCGGCGTGGGATGTCGACCTCGAAGACGACGAAGGCGGGATCGAGGGGTTGTGATGGCGACGCGGCACGAGAAGACCGAGGAGTACCACGAGCAGTTCGCGGCCCGCATCATCAAGGCCCTGGAGGCGGGGACCGCGCCGTGGCAGAAACCGTGGAAAGCGGGCGAGCGCATCCTGCCCCACAACTTCGGCAGCGGGCGCGACTACCGCGGCGGCAACGCCGTCTACCTCGCCATGAACGCGCTCGACCGCGGTTACGCCGACCCGCGATGGGGCGGCTACCGCCAGATCCAGGAAGCCGGCGGGCACGTCCGGAAGGGCGAGAAGGGCACGCCGATCCTCTACGTCGACTTCAACCGCCGGACGACGGCGCGCGACGAGGGGGGCAAGCCGGTGCTCGACGATGCAGGGCATCCGGTCGTCGAATCGGTCCGGCGCGACCGGCCGCTCGTCAAGCTCCACTACGTCTTCAACGTCGAGCAGACCGAGGGGCTCAACCTGCGGTCGCTCCAGACCGCAGCCCCGGAGTGGGAAGGGCACGAGCGGGCCGAGGCGCTGATGCGCACCAGCGGCGTCCGGATCGACCACGTGGCGGGCGACCGGGCATACTACCGGCTGTCGGAGGACCGCGTGGTGCTGCCGGAGCGGAGCCAGTTCGCGTCGCAGGACGCCTACACGCACACGGCGCTGCACGAGCTGGGGCATGCGACCGGGCACCCGAGCCGGCTGAACCGGCCGACGCTGGTCGACCACGGCGGGTTCGGCTCGGAGACGTACGCGAAGGAAGAGCTGCGGGCGGAGATCGCGGCGATGATGACCGGCGAGAAGCTCGGCGTCGGGCACGAGCCGCGGCACGGGACGGCGTACGTGGGGTCGTGGGTGAAGGCGCTCCAGAACGACCCGCGGGAGATCCGGGCCGCCGCCGTCGATGCGCAGCGGATCTCGGACTGGCTGATGGCCCGCGAGCGGGAGCGGTCGGCGGAGCAGGAGCAGCCATCGCCGGAGCCGGCCAGCCGCGAGGACGCGATGGCGCCGGCGCCCGAACGCGAGGCGATGCCGGTCCGGGTCGGCAACATCGGCGAGCGGGCCGAGCAGGCCCGCGCCCGGGCGGCTGCGCCGCAGCGGGACACGGGACCCAGCCGATGATCGGCGGCCTCTCGCTCGCCGAGCCGTCGCGCCCGAATGGCGCGCCGCACAACGCCCCGCGACGCGGAGGCGAGAGCGCTCACCCCTTCCTGGAAGGAAGAATCAGCCGGGAGCGACCCCGCCCGAAGGGTGTGACGGAGGAACACCCATTGGGCCAGAAAACCGCAGGTTTTCGTGGGGTCGCTCCCGGCACTATGGGCGGCGCAACATGCAGCCGTTCGCTGAGGCCGAACGCTCGATTGAGGCTGCCAGGCCGGCCGGATCCGACCCGGCGACCGGGTGTCAAGAGTGTGACTTCGGTGGTGATCCGGCAGCCCGGATGCAATCACACGCCGACGCGGCAAATTGGACCGTCGCCGGATCCGCCAGACCGGCGCAGTGGAGCCGCACACCAGTTGTAGAGAATCAACCGCAAGCCGCTATCATTAGGGTGGATCGGCTTGCGGACGGGCGTTCCGTCAGCCGTGTCACGAGACCGGGAGAAGCAGCGCATGGCGCGGGGAACACCGAGGAAGCGCCGAGAGCAGGCGGCGCCGGCGAACAGCGGAGCCACGACTGGCCACGAGGCCGAGCTGTGGGCGATGGCCGACGCCCTGCGAGGCTCGATGGACGCCGCCGAGTACAAGCATGTCGTCCTCGGCCTGATCTTCCTGAAGTACATCTCCGACGCCTTCGAGGAGTGCCGCGACGCCGTGCTCACCGAGTGGGGCGAGGACGCCGCGGAGGACCGGGACGAGTACGTCGCCGAGAACATCTTCTGGGTGCCGCCGGAGGCCCGCTGGGCGCAGCTTCGGGCGCAGGCGCGGCAGCCGACCGTCGGCCTGACCGTCGACCGGGCGATGGCAGCCATCGAGCGCGACAACCCCGCCCTCAAGGATGTCCTGCCGCGCGACTATGCCCGACCCGCGCTCGACAAGCGCCGGCTCGGCCAGTTGATCGACCTCGTCAGCAACATTCAGGTCGGCGACGCGGACGCCCGCTCCCGCGACGTGTTGGGCCGCGTCTACGAGTACTTCCTCTCGCAATTCGCGAGCGCCGAGGGTAAGAAGGGCGGCGAGTTCTACACGCCGCGCTGCGTCGTCAGGGTGCTGGTCGAGATGCTCGAGCCGTACCGCGGCCGGGTCTACGACCCCTGCTGCGGCTCGTCGGGCATGTTCGTGCAGTCGGTCGCGTTCATCCGCGCCCACGCCAGCGGCAACGGGAACGGCGGCAGGGCCAAGGCGGACATCAGCATCTACGGCCAGGAGTCGAACTACACGACGTGGCGGCTCGCGAAGATGAACCTCGCCATCCGGGGCATCGAGGGCCAGATCGCCCACGGCGACAGCTTCCACAACGACCGGCACCCGGACCTGAAGGCCGACTTCATCCTCGCCAACCCGCCGTTCAACGTCTCGGACTGGGGCGGCGAACGGCTGGCGGACGACAAGCGCTGGCGGTACGGCGTGCCGCCGAAGGGCAACGCCAACTTCGCCTGGGTGCAGCACATGGCGCATCATCTGGCACCCGGCGGGACGGCCGGCATCGTGTTGGCGAACGGGTCGATGTCGTCGAGCCAGTCGGGCGAGGGACAGATCCGGAAGAACCTGATCGAGGCCGATCTGGTGGACTGCATGGTGGCCTTGCCCGGGCAGCTCTTCTACTCGACGCAGATTCCGGCCTGCCTCTGGTTCCTGGCCCGCCGCCGCCCGCGGCTCGGCGAGATCCTCTTCATCGATGCCCGCAAGCTGGGCCGGATGGTGGACCGCACCCATCGCGAGCTGACCGACGAGGACATCGCCCGCATCGCCGGCGCCTACCACGCTTGGCGAGACGGCGCGGACGCCTATGAAGACCTACCGGGCTTCTGCAAGAGCGCCCCGCTCGAGGAGGTGCGCCGGCACGGCCACGTGCTGACGCCGGGCCGCTATGTGGGTGCGGAGCCGCAGCCCGACGATGGCGAGCCGTTCGATACGAAGATGCAGCGGCTGGTCTCGGAGCTACGAGCGCAGCAGGCCGAGGGGGCGCGGCTCGACGCCGCCATCACTGAGAACCTGAAGGCGTTGGGTTTCGGAGACGAGGGGTCGTGAGCAACGCCGACGAGCGGCGCTGGCAGCAGCGGCTCGACAACTTCGGGACAGCTCTCGCGCAACTGACGAGCGCCTGCGAGCGGGAGCGGTACGACGATCTCGAACGCGCCGGCCTGATCAAGACGTTCGAGTTCTGTTTCGAGCTGTCGTGGAACGTCCTCAAGGACCTGCTCTTCTACGAAGGGCACGAAGTGAAGGTGCCGCGCGCGGCAATCCGCAAGAGCTTCGAGGTCGACTACATCGACGAGGACGATTGCGAGACCCTGCTCGACGCGCTAGACAAGCGCAACCTGTTGAGCCACACGTACTGGAGCGACGTGGCGCGGGAAGCCGAGACTCTGATCAAGGAACGCTACTACCCGGTCCTGGTGCGACTCCACCGGGCTCTGGACGCCAAGCGGACGCCATGACGGACGGCCTCAAGGATGTGCATCGTGAAGCGATCATCGCCACGATCGCGGCAAACGACCGCGTGGAACGGGCGGTGTTGTTCGGGTCGCGCGCGACCGGAACCAACACGATGTCCTCGGACGTGGATATCGCCCTGTTCGGCGACCAGCTGACACTGACGGATCAGGCCCGGCTTGCGGCGGCACTGGGCGAGATTCCGATGGCGCAGTCGGTCGATCTGTTGCTGTACGCCTCCGTAGCGAATCGGACGCTGCGGGAACATATCCGGCGCCAAGGTATTGAGTGGTACGCGCGCCCGAGAGCACGACGCAACAATGATGCGACGGTGCCCCTTGTCTCCACGGACGACACCGGGCGGTCGTCTCTCGGGGCGGAGGGTTGGCTGTATCGGCCGACGTTCCCTGCTCACTGGACGCGGCGGCCGCTGTATTCGATGGCCCGATGGGTGAACGGCTTGGCATTTCGGAACATCGAGTTCTGCAACATCGGCAAGCCGGTGATCAAGATCGCTGAGATCAAGGGCGGCATCTCCGATCAGACCAGATTCACTCGCCAAGTATTCGATGAATCCGTGCGAGTGCGCTCAGGAGACCTTCTTTTTTCTTGGTCGGGCCAGCCAGAGACGTCAATCGATGCATTCTGGTGGCGGGGGCCTGAGGGTTGGCTGAACCAGCACGTATTCCGTGTGACTTCAGCCGAGGGCATCGATTCAACATTCCTATTTTATCTGCTGCGGTATCTGAAACCGAACTTCGTTGCCATCGCCGGGAACAAGCAAACGACGGGCTTGGGCCATGTCACGAAGCGCGACTTGGAGCGCCTCGTGGCAGCGGCCCCATCTCAATCCGAACAGCGGACCATCGCCCAGATCCTCGGCACGCTGGACGACAAGATCGAGCTGAACCGTCGGATGAACGCGACGCTGGAGGCGATGGCGCGGGCGCTGTTCCGGTCCTGGTTCGTCGATTTCGACCCGGTGCGGGCCAAAATGGAGGGCCGCGCCGCCGGGCTGCCGAAGGAGATAGCCGACCTGTTCCCCGACCGGCTGGTTGACTCCGAGATCGGTGAGATCCCGGACGGATGGGACGTTTCCACCATCGGCCAGGAAGTCGATGTGGTCGGCGGGTCCACCCCGAGTACGAAGGAGCCGTCGTTCTGGAATGGCTCTATCAACTGGGCAACGCCAAGGGACTTGTCGGCCTTGGCATCGCCCGTTCTGGTTGCGACGTCGCGACGGATCACCGAACGAGGTCTTGAGAGGATCAGTTCCGGATTGCTGCCGCGAGGGACCGTCCTGTTGTCGTCACGTGCGCCAATTGGGTATCTGGCGATAGCGGATGTGCCAGTGGCCATCAATCAAGGCTTCATCGCGATGAAATGTGGAAGGCGGTTATTCGCCGTCTATGCATGGCTGTGGGCCGCCGCGCACATGGACGAAATCCTTGAGAAGGCGAACGGGTCCACGTTTCTCGAGATCAGCAAGCGCAGCTTCCGGCCGTTGCCTGTGGTCGTGCCGTCCGAGGCGGTCAGAGTTGTCCATGCTCGGTTCACGCAGTCGCTCTACGACCGAATCGTCAAGAATGAGCGAGAATCGGGCGTCCTCGCATCGGTACGCGATGTACTGTTGCCGAAACTGGTCTCCGGGAAACTGCGCGTGAATGTCCGCGACCAGGCCCAGCCAGCCGACGAGCGGTCGATTGCCACGGCGGGGGCGAGCGCATGACACCTGGAGAGCCGGTCTCGTGAGCGCCGCCACGCTGCTGGAATCCACCGTCGAGGACGCCGCCCTCTCCTGGCTGGAAGGGGTCGGCTGGACCGTTGCACACGGGTCCGACATCGCTCCCGAGACGCCGAATGCGGAGCGCGACGACTACGGCGAGGTCGTCCTGGAGGAGCGTTTGCGGGTCGCGCTCGCACGGCTCAACCCCGACCTTCCCGACGCCGCGGTCGATGACGCCCAGCGCAGACTGGTCCGCCCAGCGGGAGCGACGCTGGAGGCCCGCAACCGCGCCTTCCACCGCATGGTCGTCGATGGCGTCACCGTGGAGTACGTCGCCGCCGACGGGGCGGTCCGGGGCGGGCAGGTCCGCGTGGTCGACTTCGACGTGCCGGAAGCGAACGACTGGCTCGCGGTCGACCAGTTCACCGTCGTCGAGAACAAGCACGAGCGCCGGCCTGACATCGTGCTGTTCGTCAACGGGCTGCCGCTGGCGGTCATCGAGCTGAAGAACCCGACCGACGAGAGCGCGACGGTCCGCTCCGCGTTCCAGCAGCTTCAGACCTACAAGGCGGAGGTCCCCTCGCTGTTCGCGTTCAACACGGCGCTCGTCGTGTCGGACGGCCTGGAGACGCGCATCGGGACGCTGACCGCCCCGTGGGAGTGGTTCAAGCCGTGGCGGACGGTCACGGGCGAAACGCTGGCCGACTCGAAGCTGCCGCAGTTGCAGGTGCTCGTCGAGGGGGTCTGCGCTCCCGGCCGGCTGCTGGCCCTCGTCCGCGACTTCACCGTGTTCGAGGACGACGGCAGCGGGGCGCTGGCGAAGAAGATGGCGGGCTACCACCAGTTTCACGCCGTGGAGACCGCCGTCGCCGAGACGTTGCGCGCGGCCCGGTTGCAGCAGGACGTGGACACGCGACGCGAGTTGCCCGAACGCGACCGTTCCGGCCGGAGGGGCGGGGCTCCGGGCGACCGGCGCATCGGTGTGGTCTGGCACACGCAGGGGTCGGGCAAGAGCCTGACGATGGCGTTCTACGCCGGACGCCTCGTCCGTGATCCGGCGATGGAGAACCCCACCATCGTCGTGCTGACGGACCGCAACGACCTCGACGACCAGCTCTTCGGCACGTTCTCGCGCTGCGCCGATCTGTTGCGCCAGCCCCCGGTTCAGGCCGAGAGCCGCGCCGACCTGCGGGTCAGGCTCGCGGTGCAGGCGGGCGGCGTCGTGTTCACGACGGTCCAGAAGTTCTTCCCCGACGAGAAGGGCGACCGGCATCCGCTGCTCTCCGAACGCCGCAACATCGTCGTCATCGCCGACGAGGCGCACCGGAGCCAGTACGACTTCATTGACGGGTTCGCCCGCCACATGCGCGACGCCCTGCCGAACGCCTCGTTCATCGGTTTCACGGGCACGCCGATCGAGCTGGCCGACGCCAATACACGCGCCGTGTTCGGCGACCACATCAGCGTCTACGACATCCAGCGGGCGGTCGAGGACGGGGCGACGGTGCCGATCTACTACGAGAGCCGCCTTGCGAGGCTGGCGCTCGACGAGCAGGAGAAGCCGCACATCGACCCCGGCTTCGAGGAGGCGACCGAGGGCGAGGAGGTCGACCGCCGCGAGAAGCTGAAGACCAAGTGGGCGCAGCTCGAAGCCATCGTCGGCGCCGAGAAGCGCATCACGCTTGTGGCGCAGGATGTCGTCGAGCACTTCGAGAAGCGCCTGGAGGCGATGGACGGCAAGGCGATGGTGGTCTGCATGAGCCGGCGCATCTGCATCGACCTCTACCGCGAGCTGGTGCGCTTGCGTCCTGACTGGCACGACGACAGCGACACCTCGGGCGCCCTGAAGATCGTGATGACCGGCGCCGCATCGGACCCGCCCGACTGGCAGGCGCACATCCGCAACAAGGCTCGCCGCGAGGAGCTGGCGAAGCGGTTCCGCGACCCCGCCGACCCGCTCCGAATGGTGCTCGTGCGCGACATGTGGCTGACCGGCTTCGACGCCCCGAGCCTGCACACGATGTACGTGGACAAGCCGATGCGCGGCCACGGGCTGATGCAGGCCATCGCGCGGGTCAACCGCGTGTTCCGGGACAAGCCGGGCGGACTCGTCGTCGACTACCTCGGACTGGCCCACGAGCTGAAGCGGGCGCTGGCGACCTACACCGAGAGCGGCGGCACGGGACAGACCGCGCTGGACCAGGAGCAGGCGGTCCGGGCGATGCTGGAGAAGTACGAGGTCTGCTGCGGCCTGTTCCACGGGTTCGACCGGACCGCTTGGATCGGCGGCTCGCCGGCACAACGGCTCGGCCTGCTGCCGGCCGCGCAGGAGCACATCCTCGCGCAGGAGAACGGCAAGGACCGCTGCCTGAGCGCCGTGCGGGCGCTCTCGCAGGCGTTCGCACTGGCCGTGCCGCATCCCGAGGCGATCCGCATCCGCGACGACGTGGCGTTCTTCCAGGCGGTCCGGGCGGCGCTGTCCAAGCGTGACGGCTCCGAGCGGAAGACCGACGAGGAGCTGGACCACGCCGTGCGGCAGATCGTCTCACGGGCCGTGGCCCCGGACGGCGTGCTGGACATCTTCGCCGCCGCCGGACTGGAGAAGCCGGACGTGTCGATCCTGTCCGAGGAGTTCCTGGCCGAGGTGCGCGGCATGCGCCAGCGCAACTTAGCCGTCGAGCTGCTGCGCAAGCTGCTCAAGGGCGAGCTGGCCGCGCGGCGGCGCAAGAATGTCGTGCAGGCCCGCTCGTTCGCCGAGATGCTGGAACAGACGGTCCGCCGCTACCAGAGCCGCGCGGTGGAGGCTGCGCAGGTGATCGAGGAACTGATCGGCCTCGCCCGTGAAATGCGGACGGCGAGCGCCCGTGGCGAGGCGCTTGGGTTGTCGGACGACGAGCTGGCGTTCTATGACGCGCTCGGCCTCAACGACAGTGCGGTGCAGGTGCTCGGCGACGGGACGCTGCGCGGCATCGCCCGTGAACTGGTCGAGACCGTGCGGAGTAACCTGACCATCGACTGGACGCAGCGGGAGAACATCCGCGCCAACCTCCGCCGCCTCGTGAAGCGGGTCCTGCGGAAGCACGGGTACCCGCCGGACAAGCAGGAGTCGGCGACCCGGGCTGTGCTGGAGCAAGCTGCGGTTCTGTCGGCAGATGTCCCCGGAGCCTGATCATGCCCGTTGACTACTCGATGAGAATCTCCCGGCTGACCGTCGACAAGCTGGGCGTCAAGCTCTACGACAAGGTCTCCGCCGTCATCGCTGAGCTCATCGCGAATGCTTACGATGCCGACGCCGCCAAAGTGACGGTTCGAGCGCCGATGGGGCAGTTTCTGGCGACCCGGGCCGGGGGCACCCTGTCCGACAAGGGTTTCGACATCCAGGTTGTCGACGACGGAATCGGCATGACGCCCCGGCAGGTCCAGGACTTCTTCCTCGTTGTCGGAGCCGAGCGACGCAACGACGCCACCCGAGGCGAACTCTCCCCCCGCTTCGAACGCCAGGTCATGGGCCGGAAGGGCGTCGGAAAGTTGGCCCCATTCGGCATCTGCAAGACCATCGAGCTGATAAGCGCCGGCGGCACCTACACCAACGGAAGTAGCGACTCCGGTCCTACGGGTTATCTCACTTCCCACATTATCCTCCACTACGACGGAATCGTGGCGCTGAAGGACGAGCCGGACGAACGCTACAAACCGACTGTCGGCGACCAAGACGAGTCGTACTCCCCGGTGTCAGGAACGCAAGTCATCCTGAGAAATTTTAACCACCGGAAGGTTCCTGACATCGCGGTTCTCAGTCGCCAGCTCGCCCAGCGCTTCGGCATCAAGGCGGAGAATTGGCAGGTCCAACTCGTAGACAACACGCAATCCGACCCGTCACCGGTGACGGTGGGCGGTTTCGACATCCAGACGATGCCGAACACAAGGCTAACATTTCGTCACGACGGCACCGTACATCGCCCAGACGGCGACCTCGCTAAAGAATTGACCGCCGGCTTCTGCCACGAGGGCACGTTTCGTCCCGTCACCGGGTGGATGGCCTACTCGAAAGCTCCCTACAAGGACGAGCTCATGGCTGGGGTCAGAATCTACTGCCGCGGCAAGATCGCCGCCCAGACATCCATCTTCAACCAACGAGCCGGTTTCACCGGAGAGCACAACATTCGCTCCTATCTCGTCGGTGAGCTCCATGCCGACTGGCTCGACGAGGACGAAGACCTCATTCAAACCGATCGAAGAGACATTCTTTGGTCGGACGAACTCGCCGCTGCCTTCCAGGTTTGGGGCCAGCAAATAGTCAAACGGATCGGCACACTGTCGCGCGACCCCATGCGGAAGGCGACCTTGGACCTGTTCTTCGAAAACGGCGAAGTCCATGCTCGTATCCTGAAAGCGTATCCCACCGATGAGCAACAAGGCATCCGTGATCGCGCCAAAGATGTTGCCGAATCGTTCGGGCGTGCAATAAGCAGGGGGGAAGTCGAAGACGTGAGCGTCGTCAACGAGCTGGTCGATCTTAGCATCACCCTCGCTCCGCACATCACGCTCAATTCGATGATGAAGGAAGCGGTTGCCCAAGCCGACACGCCACTCTCCGTCCTCGCTTCGTTTCTGCGCACCGCGCGACTGGCAGAGCTGTCCTCGTTTGGGAGAATCGCGGAGGATCGCCTCAAGGTCATTGACCGTCTTCAGATTCTGAAGGGCACCGATGGCACCGACGAGAATGACCTCCAGCAGCTGATCGCAGATGCTCCATGGCTGATCAACCCTGAGTGGGCGCCGGTGACCGAGAACCAGACCTTCTCCAGCTTACGCCGGGAGTTCGAGAAATTCTACGAAAACGAGACCGGTCTTTCCATTTCGTTGTCCGATTTTCAGGAGACGGGCAAACGGCCGGACTTCGTCCTGTCCAGTCAGGAAGGCACGGTGCAGATCATCGAGATCAAGAAGCCGCATCACAGACTGTCCAACGCCGAAATGGACAGGATCGTCACATACTACGATAACATGAAGGCATTTTTGAATGACACTGGGCACACCGGATTCCGCAAGCACTTCGCTGACTTCCACGTCACCGTCGTCTGTGACCGACTCGCGTTGACCGGCTCCCAGCGCGCCGCCTTCGAGGGTTATCGCGCCCAAGGGAAATTGACGCACATGGATTGGACAGCGTTTCTTCTGAAATCGGAACAAGTGCACCAAGACTTCCTGAGCGAGGCGCGTCGGCAGCGTGCTACGAGCCCGGCGGTTTCCGAGGACCGCTGAAGAACATGACTTTGACGGCAATCGATGTCTTCGCCGGACCCGGCGGATTGACGGTCGGCCTCAAACGTGCGGGCTTCCGTGTCGTCGCCGCGGTGGAACTCGAGTCCCACTCGTTCGCTACCTACAAGGCGAACCACCCAGAGGTCAGGTGCCTGAAGCAGGACATCGGGACCGTCTCCGGCGCTGCCCTGCTGGAGCTCGCGAGGACGAACGAGATAGATCTTCTGGCAGGTTGTCCGCCGTGCCAGGGTTTTACCAGTCTGACAGCGAAGTACAAGTATAGAGCAGATCCTCGTAACGAACTCGTCCTTGAGATGGCCCGCCTGACAGAGGAAACGCGGCCGCGGGCGATTATGATGGAGAATGTCCCTGGTCTAGCGCAGAAGGGCGGATCCCTTTGCGATCAATTGAGATCGCGACTCCAAGCCCTCGGCTACCGGCTAACGGAGGGGATTCTGCAGGTCGCCGACTATGGTGTTCCGCAGTTTCGACGACGCTTCGTTTTGCTCGGAGGCCGGGGCTTTGAGATCGCGCTCCCCGGGGCGACTCACTCCGATGCGCCGACCGCCGGCCTTTTACCCTGGCGGACGGTACGTGACACGATCGAGAATATGCCCGAGCCCATTACTCTGGCCGAAGCCAAGGCTAGGGGTCAGGTCGAGCGGTCCGACTGGCATGTCGTCCGGGAACTGTCGCGCAAGAACATCGAGCGGATCAAGGCGGCGAAAGCAGGGGAGACATGGACGCGCATTCCGGAACACCTCCGACCATCCTGTCACCGCGATGGCTATATTGGGTTTACAAATGTATACGGGCGAATGAAGTGGGACCGTCCGTCACCGACGATCACCGGCGGTTGCACCACTTTCAGCAAGGGGCGCTTCGGCCATCCGAAAGCCGACCGGACGATCTCCGTCCGGGAGGCGGCTCTGCTACAGACCTTCCCTCGCGACTACCGGCTTGATACACCGTACATGGACTATGTCTGCAACATGATCGGCAACGCGCTTCCGTGCGACTTCGCCGAAGTTCTGTCGCGGCGATGCGTCGATCAACTTCGCCAGTAGTCCCCACACATTTCGGCTACGGAACGGCGGTCGGGTTGTTTCTTGGCGCTCTTTTCGGTGCCAACGGGCGGCCGAAGGGATAGAGTGAGCGGCATTACTGCTTGGCCGATACGGTTGCAGCGTCAGCCTGCCTGTCTCATGCCGGCGGTGGCGTGTCCGCCCGGCAGGGGAGGGCCGCAACGACTACCGTACTTGCGTCGAGCGGCGGGCCGATGGAGTGACTGTCGTGTGTGTGTGCCAGCCGGGCTGCCAGCCATTTCTGCCTTTGTTGGCGGTTTTCTGGCTACTTCAGGCCCGTTCAGATCGCCCCGGACCCAATGAATATGGGATCTATTGGGATTTTGGGCGGTGTGTATACGGACTCCCAGTCCTTGCCCCCGAAATAGCTGGGGCAGGTCAGCACCTCCTGGCCTTCCGCGCTGAATACGACCTCCGAGCTCTCTGTGACCGCTCCGGTGGCGCCGTCGATGTTGCTGACCACGTTCTGGGTGGTTGTCGGGTTGGCCCAGAGGAACTCGCCGGTCGCCCGGTCGAGCGTATACACGATGCCGGTCTTGCCCGGGATGCCGGTCACCACCCGCCGCCGCTCGCCCGGCCGCAGGTTCGGATTGACCCAGCTCACCGCGAGCGGATCGGGGGCGACGGCGGTGTCGACGAGCAGGCGCTCGAACGGGTGGTCGAGGTCCCAGTGGTCGTTGAGGTGCTGATGACAGCCGTACTTCCGTAAGTGACTAATAATAATCCATTTATTGACGCCATGCAGGTCATGCTTCCCTCGTTCAGCCCCTCTTTCTGAGCGGGAATCCACTGGACCGTAGAAGCCCGTTGCGGAGGTAAGCGTTCGGCCACGCTGGTATGGTGGACCGTCGTCTCGGTGCGTGGCGTTGATTCTACCGGTTGAGGGTGCGCTTCCAGTTCTTGCGGAGGGGCCGCAGCCAGATGTCCTTCGTGGGCTTGTCCCGGTCGTTCGTGCCGTAGCGTCCGCGCCCCTGGGTGGCGCCGACGCGGATCCAGCCGGAGGCCCGGTAGACGGCGCCGGTGTAGCGGGGGGTCTGCACGAAGGTCTCGATGAGCACGGGGGTCGTCTTGTAGCGCGCGGTCCAGTCCGCGGGCAGCTGGCGGCGGACGAGGGCGAGGATGTGCGAGCCGAGGTTGGGGATGCGGATCCAGGGCAGGATCAGGAAGCGCGGGTTGTCGACGACGAGCGGCAGGTTCTTCTCGCGGTCTCGCCGCGACCAGCCGATGAAGCGGTCGCGCGGGGCGAGCGTCCAGGCGGCGGTGGAGAAGCCGAGCATGGCGAGCGGCGTGCCGTCGCTCGCGTGCACGGCGTAGCGCATCTGGGCGCCGACCAGGGTCTTGTAGCCGAGGTAGTGGTAGCGGGCGACGTACTCGTTCCACAGTTTCCCCCCGTGGTCGCCGCGCACGACGGTGCGCATCTCGAGCGGACGGACGGCGTCGAGCGTGGTCGGCGGCGGCAAGCGGGGCGGTTCGGTGTCGGGCCCGAAGGTGATCGGCCCGGGCCGGTTCTGGCGCCACTTCGGCGGCGGCAGTTCGATGCGGCCGTCCCGGTGCATGGCCAGCATGACGACGCGGGCCATCATGTCCTTGCACCCGCCGTCGGCCTTGTACCAGCCGATGCGGCGGCAGAACGCCTTCGACAGGGCGTGGCGGTTGAGCGTCGGCGGCCCGGCGATCAGCGCGCGCAGCAGCGCCATCTCCGCGGTCGTGAAGTCGCGGCCGTAGTAGCGGCACTCGACCGGAGCGGTCATGTCGGCGCCGTCAGTTCGCGCCGGCGCGCCGCGTCCATCGACCAGGGCAGCCACGCCGCGGTGTCGTCCGGCGGCCGGCCGCCGCGCTCGGCGCACGCCGCCAGCCACGCTTCGAGCCAGCGCAGGACATCGATCCGGTTCAGCACCAGGGTGCCGACCACCGAGTACATCAGCGCCGTGAACTGCGCGCCGGTTCCGCTGTCGGAGCCGAACGACAGGCGCCGTCCGATGGCCGGCCCCCGGAGCAGCCGCTCGGCGAGATTGTTGTCGAGCGGCACCCGGGGACGGTCGGCGAACACGCTGAGCCCCTCGCGGTGGTTGACGAGCGAGCGCAGCGGCTTGCCCTCGCGCGCGTGCTCCGGCAGGTCGGCCAGTTCCCGTTCCGCCGTCGCGAACAGGCCGTCGAGCGCCGCCGCGAGCGCGCCCTGCGCCGCGTCGAACGCCGCGCTCTGGCGCTCGATGTCGGGGTCGTAGCAGTCCAGCCGCGCCTCGTTCAGGCGGTAGAGCGCGGCGATCCGCGCAAGCCATGTCTCGCACCAGCCGGTCAGGCGGACCTGCGCGGCGGCGCACTGGATGATGTCGCGTCGCAAATGCGCCCAGCAAAAAGCGAGCACGACCGTGCCGCCGAGCAGCCGCGCCAGCCGCTTGTAGGCGCTGTAGCGGTCGCAGACGATCACCGTCTCGGGCGCCAGGTCGCCGAACAGCTTCGCCGCCGCCTCGGCGCTGCGGCTCGCGTCGATGTGGAAGCGCACCGCGTCGTTGCCGACCGCGGTCCACAGCCAGGCCCGGCCCGAGTGGCCCTCCCCGCGCAGCGCCTGCACGCGCCACGTGGTCTCGTCGGCGTGGCGCAACGCCGCCGCGTGCTGGTGCGCGAGGATCGCCCCGGCAACCGGCTCGAACAGCGGCACGAAGCGGGGCACGCTGTCGGCCAGCGTCCCCGACGAGACCGGCAGCCCCTGGTCGCCCAGCCACGCGCCGACCCGCTGCAGCGGGCGCAGGCACGCGTAGCGCTCATACAGCACCCGCGACCAGACGCTGGTGCCGTAGGGCGTCTTGTCGAACAGCCGCGGCGCCGGCGGCGCCGAAACCTCCGCCGGCGACGAGGCGCACGCGCAACGCCGGCGCCAGCGCGGGCGGCGGATCACCCGCCGATAGGCGTGGCAGCGCCGACGCCTCGTCAAGGAGAGTCGGCGCTTGAAGCACGCCGTCCTCGAACAGTGTGAAGTCCCCCTCCGTCAGCCCAGTCACGAAGCGCCCGCTCCGATCCTGCACGACCACCGGCACGAGGACCATGCTGGTCCCTGCCGCAAAGAGCGTCCGCGGACGCCCCCGCGCCCGAACGCTGCGCACCACCCGGCCACCGTCGGCAAGGCGAGCCACCGCACGCACGACGATCGCCTCGGGGCTGTCGTCGGCCTCCCAAACGCACGAGAACGGTGGGGGCGGCAGCGCCGTGCACGCTGGCGCGCCATTGACCTGGAACTCCACCGACACGACACCTGCTACCGGAACCACGTCCGCGCTCATCCCCACGATGCCGAGCAACGGGCTGTGCGGATCGGGCTCGACGATGGTGAGCTCGGGACCGGGGGGCTGCGCCCGAGCGTGCGGCGGTTGCTCGCTGGCGAGCGCGCTGGCGAGCGCCAGCATCGCCGCCGGCATCCACGACAGGCGGGACCGCGGCGCGGTCACGGCCCCGGCTCCAAGTCGATAGGCCGCAGCGGGCGCCCCGGCCCGACCAGCGCCGCGACGTAGTCTTCGATGCGCTCCCGCGGGAGCTGCCGGACGTAGCGCACGAGCCCGTCCAGGCGTCCGCGGTAGGAATACGGATCGACCACGCGGAAGCCGTCCAACAGCTCGCGCATCGCCACCGGCAGCAGCTCGCCGACGATCGCTCCCGGGAGCGCCAGCTCGTCCACCGCCTCGGCGAGCGCGAGCGGCAGATCGGCGAATTCGGACGCGAGCCGCTCCGTGTCGGCGGCGGCGAATCCAAAGCCGCCCGCCGGCGGAACGCGCAGGCACAGGCAACCGTCCAACCCGACGGCTGGCGCGCCCCACCCGGCGAGCGCCTGCGCCTGCCCCTCGTCTGCATCGTTCAGGCCAAGCCGAAGCAGCTCCGTTCGGGAGAACGTCTGGTCCAGCGCATCCGGACGCTGCTGCACCGTCCGGGTCAGTTCCTCCCCCCGCGCCGGACTCAACCCGGCATCGCGCACCACCTCCGGAAGCGTCTCCGGTTCGAGACGCACCCGCCGCACGCGCGCTCGGCCGCGCCGGATGGCCCCGGCGATGGCGCCGACCTGCTTGCGAGTCACGCGGGACGGCGTGAACAACGTGACCCCACGCGCGAAGTGGACCTCCTGCGCACGTCCGAAGAAGGGTGGGGCGGACGGCAGGGCGCCGGCCGTCCGTGGCAGTCGAAACCTGGCCAGGGCCAGATCCAGCGACATCAGCGCGCCGTAGACGTGCCAGGCGTTCGTGAACCGATCATCCTCCGGGGCGTACCAGAAGTCGCCGAGCTGGCGGAAAGGCGGCGGGGGGGCGGCCGCACCACGCGGCACGCGCCACGGTGCGCGCGCGCGGTCAGCCGGATCGCGGACGCGGACACCGAACTCGTGGCGCGCGGCGATGTCGTCGCCCAGCAACCCCACGTCGTCACTGTTGGCGAGCTGCACGACGTACGGCAGGGTCCGCAGCAGGTCCGCGAGCAGCACGTCCACCACGGGCAGCAGCCGCCTCGCGGCGTCCGCGAGCCGGGCCGGCCGCCCCCGGCCGACGCTCTCCCGCAGTCGCTCCACGACCGGCCGCAACTGCCGGTCGACTGTCGTGTTGCGGAAGTCGGGCACGTGGATGCCGACCGAGGGGGTCTGCAGCTCGCCGATCGACAGTTGCAGCCCGGCGACCACCGCCGTCGGATCGGCGGCGGCTCCGCTCGCCAGCGTTTCGGCGGCCGCCCACAGCGCCAGCACCGCATCGAGGCGATTGCCTCCCAGGCGCCGGCGGGTCTGCACGAGGCGCTCCAGTTGAGCGCTGCGGCGGTCGAACCGGTAAGTCAGCCCCTCCCACTCGAGGACGGGCGGCTTCAGGTCCGGGTCGCCCGCCAGCGCGGCCAGCAATTGCCGGTCCATGGCGTCGGAGTCGAACGCCGGCGGCACCTCCACACCCAGCGCGGGCAGCAGCTCGGCGGTCAGCCAGCCGCCGATGGCGCCGTTGTACCCCCCGCCGCGCGTAGTGGGCATGGCCGCCAGAGCCTCCAGGACGCTGCCCGCGACCTCGGGCGCCAGCGTGCCCTCCAAACTTGCGCGCTCGACCAGGGCGACCGCGCCCTGGAATTGCGCCAGCGCGTTGCGCAGCACCAGCGGCTGGCTGATGCGCTCCAGGCGCTCAGCGGCTCGCGCAAGCGCGACGTACACGCGCGCATCGCCGATGCCCATGCGCTCGGCCGACAGCATGAGCATCGGGTAGCGCAGGGCGGCGCGGGCCGCAACCAGCACGGGGGCCAGATCGCCGTGCGAGGCCCGGCCGAAGACGCGCTGTACGAAGGCCATCGTTCGCAACCGCGCCCACCCCGACGCGGCCGGCCCGACGCTGGTGGCGGCCAGCACGAACGCCGCATCGATGCGGGGCGTCTCGTCGATGCCGCGCAGCACCCGCTGAGGATCGTCTGGAATCCGGTCGCTCTCGAACACCCGCTCCCAGAAGACACGCGAGGCGGGACCGACGAACGCACCCGATTCGTCGAACGAGAGGGCGCGCAGCACGATGGCCTGCCCAAGCCGCGGCGCGGGAGCGGGCGCCGGCTGTGCGCGGATCGCCCCCGGCAGGCAGCCGATCACGCCGCACGCCGTCAACCACGTGGCCAGCATCCGGCGCATCGAGATCCCCGATTCACCGGCACCAGTCGCCGCCAACCAGGAATTCGCGCACATCCCGCAGGTACGGTGGCGACTTGTCTCCCAGGCGATACACCCTTGCAATCCGGTCAGCGAGCCGCGCGGCGTCCACTTCCCTGACCAGGGCGATGGGATCGTCGACCGTGTGGGGGGCCTCGACGAACCTGGGATGCCGGAAGGGGAAGTCCATTCTTGCCCGCGCCTCGCCCACGTGGCGAAAGCCCGGGTGCGCGGTATCCACGAGAGCGTCTGTCAGGGCCGCCAGCTCGTGGCGTTGCCCGGTCGCGGTGCACCGCCGCGGACCGCAGGCGAACGTCGTTGAGAAGAGATCGCGGTTCGGGCCGCGGGTGCCCATCAGGTTGCCCTCGGACCACGACCCCGAGTCCGGCGGCATGCGGAAGTCCCATACCAGCGCGATGGCCTCGTCGGGCGGAACGCCGCAGACGGACATGCCGGGAGCAACCGTCTCCGGCGCGGGACTGTCGCGGTTGCGATCCCCGAATGCCAGGTCGGGCGGCGGCAGCCTGGCCACGACGCGCGCAAGCGCCGCCAGACCCCGCTGCCTGTCGCGGGCGTCCGTCTGCCACGCGCCGAGGATGAACCGGCGCTGGCGCTCGGGAAGCTGCGACGCCAAGTGATAAGCGTGCGCGACGTGTGCCGACGAATCCCGGAACAGCCGCTGCACGAACCGTTCGGGATCCGACGGGGAGGCATCGACCAGCCGCTCCCAGAAGGGAGCCGCCTCGGCGCCCCCGGGCAGGCGGACCTCGCCGCCGCGAACGACCAGGGCGCCGCCGTAGTGGGCGAACACGCCCAGACCCTCCGCGTTCACCAGCGAGAGAGTCCGCGGATGCCTCAGCAGCCACGCCAGCGTATGCTCGTCGAGCGCCGCAAGCCCCAGATAGAACTGCGCCGACCGTGCATCCGTCACCAAGCGTCCGAAAAAGTCCGGTGCGCGCTCGGCCGCGACGTCCGCCGCCTCGGCATCGGTTGCGGTTCGCTCGCTGTACACGAGCTCGATCCAGAAACGGGGCGGCGCCGGCAACGAGACGACGAAGTGCGGCAGGTCCCAAGCCAGGGTCTCGCCTGCGGTCAGGCGTGCGAGCACGGCGTCCGAACGCCAGTCCGCACCCGCGCCGCAGATCTCCCGCACATCTCGCGTGCGCGCGGCCGCATGCCATGCCGCACCGGCGCGCGCCCGACGCAGGTCGAGATCAAAGAGATCGAGGAAGGCCGCGAGCGCACGCCGACCGTCCCGGTGCTCGGTCGCCTTGCGGAGGCTCACTTCGCCCGCTGCCCGCTCGACGGCGCTCCAGCGCGTGCGCAGTTGCTGCAGCTCGGCAAGGCAGGCCCGCAGCGCGCCGCCCGCGGCTGGGTTGACAGCGGCGAAACCCGGATCGTGCAGGGCGCCGATCAGGTCCCGCAACAGGTGTGGACCCCTCGGCCGCGGCATCCCGGGCTCCAGGATGTCGTCGAGCCTGCCGGGCACCGCCAACTCGAACCAACCGGTCTGGGCCAGACCGGCCCCCGGCACTGCCAGCAGCCAGGCGCAGACCGTGACGACCGCAATCCTCATGGCCCGCCATCGAAGGTCGCTGCTGGGAACCAGGCGACGCTCATCCCGAAACGACGTCCGAAGGGGAAGCCCCACCCGCCGCTCCCGATGACCTTCAATCCACGTACCGCCATCACCGCGACGGCAGCCTCGACCCGGACCAGCGGCACGGGAACGTTGCGCCAGCGCTCGGGCAGCAGATCGGTGACCGGCACCTCCTCACCCACCCGCCAGACACTGCCATCGACGAGCACCTCGTCTACGCTCAGGGTGCCCTGGTACCATGCAGCGCCCAGGTCTATGTGCATGCCGGCCTGCACCCGATCAGCGGCGAACGGCGAGCCGAACGGACGGAACCAGTTGACATTCAACCCCCGCAGCCACGCCGACTGGCGCCCCCCGGCGCATGCGCCCTCGCCGCAGATATGCACGTCCTGCCACCGCTGGCGGAGGAACGACACTCCCCAGTGACCGGATCGCATACGTCCTCTTGCGAAGCCGAACGTGAAGTCGGATCCCGTAATGTCGAGCGAGTCGAGCTGGAACACGTTCTCGACGAGATCGACCGAGCGCCAGCGGGGCGTAAAGGAGGTCTGAATCCCCCATACGGTCTCCTCGAAGTCCTCGAGAAACTGCGCGTGCGCCGGCACGCTGTGCACCACGAGCAGGCTCGTCGCCAAGGCAACGCCTAGCAAACGTCGTCGGCGGGCGTACCCGCTCCTGTCGCGACAGAAACTCGGCGATCGGGTATCGTGCGGGGTCGCGCCGAGGGGAGCGACCGTTAGCTTATTGGAGGCACGACCCCGTGGCAAACGTGGTCCAAGGACGCCTGCGGACTTGCAAGTGGTGACGCTCGACTGCGATCCCGTGTAGGAAAGTTATCGTTCCGCCGTCCTGCCTCTCGGCGCCACTCCAATGAGGAGGTACCGATGGCACGACGCAGGAAGACCAAGGGGCGGCACGCACGAGGCCGCTTCTCGAACGTTCATCCCGATGCGGCCGGCATCGATGTGGGCTCACGGTTTCACGTGGTGGCCGTGGCGCCCGATCGCGACGCCGAGCCCGTGCGGACCTTTCAGAGCTTCACTCAGGATCTGCATCGACTGGCCGACTGGCTGAAGACTGTCGGGATCACGACCGTGGCGATGGAGTCGACGGGCGTGTACTGGATCCCGGTGTTCGAGATCCTTGAGGCGCAGGGCTTCGAGGTGCTGCTGGTCAACGCCAGAGACGTGAAGCAGGTTCCAGGCCGGAAGACGGACGTCAACGATGCCCAGTGGCTCCAGCAGCTTCATCAGTTCGGCCTGCTGCGCGGGAGCTTCCGTCCGCATCAGGACGTGGTGACGCTACGCGCGTATCTGCGTCAGCGGGAGCGGCTGGTCGAGTATGCAGCCGCACACATTCAGCACATGCAGAAGGCCTTGATGGAGATGAACGTCCAGCTTCATCACGTCGTGACCGACATCACGGGCGAGACGGGGATGCGCATCGTGCGCGCGATTGTCGCGGGCGACCGCGACCCGATGCAGTTGGCCCAGCACCGCGACCCCCGCTGCAAGGCGAGCGTCGAGACGATCAGGGAGGCGCTGGCCGGCAACTATCGGGAAGAGCACGTCTTCGCGCTGAGCCAGGCGCTGGAGCTCTACGACAGATACCAGGAGTCCATCGGGCAGTGTGATCAGGCCATCGAGCGCGCGGTGAAGCACCTTTGCGCAACGAGCACGCCGCCACCGGCCCGGTTGCCGGCCCCGCGACACACCACGCGCGGACCCAACGCGCTGGCGTTCGACGTGCGCCCGATGCTCTACACGCTGCTCGGCGTAGACCTGACTCAGATCCACGGCCTCGGACCGTACAACGCGCTGAAGCTGGTCAGCGAATGCGGCACGGACATGTCTCGGTGGCCGACCTGCAAGCACTTCACGTCGTGGTTGTCGTTGGCTCCGGGCAACAAGATCTCGGGCGGTCGGATCCTGAGCTCGAAGACGCGACGGTCTGCGAACCGAGCGGCAGCCCTGCTGCGGTTGGCCGCGGTCACCGTGAGCCGGACCGACACGGCCCTGGGCGCGTTCTACCGCCGCTTGTCCGGGCGGGTCGGCAAGGCCAAGGCGGTGACGGCCACGGCGCGCAAGATCGCCGTGTTGTTCTACAACACACTGCGCTACGGCATGCAGTACGCCGACCCGGGTGCCTCGCACTACGAGCAGCGTTATCGGCAACGAGCCGTAGCCAATCTCCGCCGTCGGGCGAAGGCGCTCGGATTCACGCTCCAGGAGCATCCGACGGGAGTTTCTTAGGAAACGAAACGCAAGGTCGGACCCCTTTCTGATTCTCGAGGACGGCGGTAACGGATCGAAGGCCCCGACCCGGAACACCCGCGGGATCCGACGACCGTGGGGACGCGGGAACGACCCGGAGCAGGACCGCACGAAGCTCGGGAGCACCGATCGAACACCGCCGTGTCGTCGGCGTCCCCGTCCAACTCCCTTGTGTACGAGGCGGCGCGTAGACCTCCCCGTTGGACCATCCTTCGAAACCAGAAACCGATTGGGCCACCACCGACGTCGACGACAGCTCATCTGCGACAAGGTTCACGGACCGCAGAATAGCACACGAGTTACGCTTCCCGATTGGCGATCACGGGCGGATCACCTGATCCACGATTGGCACTAGCATCTCGTCGTGATTTGTCTCATGGCGTCGAAGAGGGCGCGGGCCCGGCCCTGGAGGCTTCAAGAGGAAGTTCTGGTGCGCCGACCTGCCGGCGCCGGTCGGATCCGGCGCCGGGTTCCAACAGTCCCGGGTCTCTCCGTGGTGGCTTGGTGAGCCGCGCACGGGCATTAATGTGAGTCAACGGGGCCGGACAATGGAGCTACCGAAACGGGGGACCCAATGGAGAGATGGATGCGGAAGGTCGGCGTGCTCGCGCGCGGCATGACCACCAACCGCTGGCCATCGCTCAGCAGCACGGCGCGTTTCCACGGCGTTCCGCAACTCGCGCACGTTGCCGGGCCACGCATGACGGCGCAGCGCCTCGGTCGCCTCGGGCGACCTCCTGGACGTGCCGGCGGGCTGCGGCGGGAAATTGTTCGCGGCGAGGTGGGTGAAAACACGCGCTCGCCCGCCATGGGCAGGCGACGCCCCTCGCATTGTGCCGCAGCGGGGGCATGCAACGGATGTTGGCATGGAACTTGTGTGTGGATGCGGGTGTGCTCAAGGAGGCAGGTACATGAACTCGTTCTCCCGTCGTTCCCTCGCGCTCACCGGCGTCGCGCTGCTCCTCGCAGCGGCGACGCCGAACTCCGGGCAACTGCCGCCGCTCGACATCGTGATGCAGGAAAAGCTGGACCGCACGCAGCGTCTGCTGGAAGCGGTGGTCCTTCAGCGCCACGTCACCGTCGAGCACTACGCCGAGGAGCTGCGGCGCCTGAGCGACGCGTCGACGTGGACGAGCCTCGAGAGCAACGAGTACCTCCTCCACGCCCTCGACTTCCAGGATGCCGCGGACGAACTGATGGCCGAGGCCCGTATCGGCGACAACGAGGGCGTTGGGGCGGCGTTCTCGGAGCTTGTGTTCGGATGCGTCAATTGTCACACGTACCTCATCGGACGGGACATGGCGGGTCTCGCCGATGCCGACGAGGGCTCCGCGCCCGCGCGTTAGGCGGCCCGGGACCGGCTCGAAGGACTGCTTGATGGAACTCCTGCCCTACCGTCATCGTCGGCCTGCCCCGGCGTGGTGTCTCGCAGCCGTCGTTCTGGCCCTGGCCGCGTGCGGCGGCCGGGAGGCGCCGCCCGAGGTCTCCGAGGCCTCATCCTGTGTCGGGTGTCATCGCGAGGCGACGCCCGGCATCGTCACCGACTGGGAGTTGAGCCGGCACAGCGGGGCGGGAGTCGACTGCTCGCTGTGTCACGGCGACGGGCACCGCACGGCGGACGACGTGGCCCTCGTCAGGATGGCGACCGTGGAGGTATGTGCGGGCTGCCATCCCATCCAGACGGAGCAGTTCACGGGCGGCAAGCACGCCCTGGCGTGGGCCAGCATGAACGCGATGCCCACGACCCACTGGCTGCCGATGGCGCTCACCGAGGGCATGAAGGGCTGCGGCGGGTGTCACCGTATCGGGCTCAAGACCGAGGACGACCTGCGGCAGTTGCGGACCGAGGGCGCCACGTTCGGTCTGGCGTCGTGCGACGCCTGCCACACGCGCCATCTGTTCTCGGTCGCCGAGGCGCGGGAGCCGCAGGCGTGCCGGACGTGCCACATGGGGATCGACCATCCGCAGTGGGAGATGTACTCGTCGTCCAAGCACGGTGTGCGACACCTCCTGAAGCAGAACGGCACGCTGCCGGAGGAAGCCGCGGCGCCCACGTGCCAGACCTGCCACATGCCGCAGGGCAACCACGAGGTCCGGACCGCCTGGGGGTTCCTGGGCGTGCGCCTGCCCCTGGCGGAGGACCCGGCGTGGGCCGCCGACCAGACCGCCATCCTGCAGGCGCTCGGTGTGCTCGACCCCGAAGGCAACCCGACGCCGCGGCTGGACGTCGTGCGGGAGGCCGACGTGGCCCGGCTGACGCAGGAGGACTGGCAGCGCGAACGCGACCGCATGATCGCGGTCTGCGAAGGGTGCCACTCGGGCAACTTCGTGCGCGCGGAGCTCGAGAAGGGCGACGGCATGATCCGCGAGGCCGACCGCCTGCTGGCCGAGGCGATCCGCATCGTTGCCGGTCTCTACGCGGACGGCGTGCTGCGCAAGCCGGACCACTACGCGTACGACTATCCCGACCTGCTGGCGTTCCACGACGCGCCGACCGTGATCGAGCAGCGCCTGTTCAGGATGCACCTGGAACACCGCATGCGGACCTTCCAGGGCGCCTTTCACAACAACCCCGACTACTCCCTGTGGTACGGCTGGAGCGAGATGGTGCAGGATCTGACCGAGATCGGGTCGATGGCCGAGGAGCTGCGCGAGCGCCGCTAGGCGGCGGCACGGAGGGTTGTCGATGACCGGCGCCGACATCATCCTGGGCGTGCTGGCCGTTGCGGCCCTGGCTCTCATCGGGGTCGTGATCCGGCGCCCCGAGGCGGTGGCCACGGTCGGGGGCCGGGTCGTCGCGTTCGCGGCCCTCTTCGTGCTGCCCGCGCTCGTGCTGCTGGGCGGCGCCGTCCGACACTACGAGCAGGCCCAGACCACCGCGTTCTGCGTTTCCTGTCACCTGATCGAGCCCTACCGGGCGAGCCTGCACATCGACGATCCGCGGTTCCTGCCGGCCGCGCACTACCAGAACCGGCGGGTTCCGGTGGACCGCGCCTGCTACACCTGCCACACGGACTACACGATGTTCGGCGACGTCGACGACAAGGTGCGGGGCGTCCGCCACGTGTGGCACGCGGTGTGGGGAACAGCCGCGGATCCCATCGAGCTGTACGAGCCGTTCGGGAACGGCGCCTGCCTGGCCTGCCATCGAGGCGGCCGCTCCTACGAGGAGCAGGCGGCCCATGCACCGTATCTGGCCGACCTGCGCGCGGGGTCGAGGTCCTGCGTCATGTGCCACAACCTGGGGCACGAGATCGACCAGCTCGACCGGTTCCCGCGCTGGGACCCCGCGGGGCCGCAATGAGTCTGGTACGCGTGCGGGAGCTGCGCCGCGGCGGACTGGCCGGCCGGCTGCGGGCGGCCGGCGTCCTGATCGCGGCGGGGCTCGGCGTGGAGCTGGCCACGCTGCCGTGGAACCATCCGGTTTCGTTCTTCCTGTTCCTGGTGCCTGGAGCCATCCTGGTCGGCGCGGGCATGCTGCTCTACCTCTGGTCCATCGTGACCCGCGGCGAGTCTGCCGGCCGCGGGACGTGACGGGGTTATACTTCGGGTATGAAAACGGCGGTTTCCATTCCT
The DNA here is from genome assembly GCA_965214845.1 of Vicinamibacterales bacterium. Taxonomy (GTDB): domain Bacteria; phylum Acidobacteriota; class Vicinamibacteria; order Vicinamibacterales; family UBA8438; genus JAAXGX01. The sequence continues at coordinate 6,081,630 of CBDCCO010000007.1, read as the reverse complement.
GACGGGACTTTCGACCAGGTCGAGCGGCTGGCAAAGCGCGAAGGGAGGTCTCGGAGCGAGGTTTACAGCGCCGCCCTGCGCGAGTACGTGGCGCGTCACGCGCCCGACGAGGTCACGGAAGCGATGAATCGCGTCTGCGAAGAGGTCGCCGGCGACGCCGACACGTTCGCGACTGTCGCCGGAAGGCGCGTCCTGGAGCGCGTGGATTGGTGATCTCGCAAGGGGAGGTCTGGTGGGCCGACCTGCCGGCGCCGGTCGGATCCGGCCCCGGGTTCCGACGGCCGGTAGTCATCGTGCAAGGTGAAGCCCTGAACCGCAGCCGTCTTCGCACGGCAGTGTGTGTGCCGCTGACGAGCAACCTGAAATGGGCAGGGGCGCCAGGCAACGTACACCTGTCGGGAATCGCGACGGGACTGCCGCGGGACTCCGTTGTCAATGTCTCTCAGATCGTCACGCTCGACCGGAACGTGCTGGACGAATGCGCCGGCAGGCTCCCACCAGCCAAGCTGGAACTCGTACTGTCGGGAGTCGATGTCGTGCTCGGCCGCTGAAGCAGCGGAGCAGCATTTGTCCCGGAAGCGCGGGGCCGGTTTCTGGCTGCGGACTGCCACGCAAGGGCATAATGTGAGTCAACGGGGCCGGACAACACAGCTTCCGAAACGGGGGACCCAATGGAGAGATGGATGCGCAAGGTCGGCGTGCTCGCGGTGACGGCGGCGGTCTGCATCGCACCGGCGTCCGCGCCCGCCGCGGCCCAGGAGGCCGGCGACGGCTGGACGGTGCCGCGCACCGCGCACGGGCAGCCCGATCTGCAGGGCGTGTGGGCCAACAACAGCGTGACGCCGCTCGAGCGGCCGGACGCGTGGGCCGGCAAGGCCACGTTGACCGACGAGGAGCTGGCCCAGTTGCGGACGGCGGCCGGCGAGGTCACCGCGAGCGGCCTGGACGCCCAGTTCGGCGACCAGTTGGTGCTGGCCGCGATCGCCGGGGTCAGCGATGCGGACTCGTACGACACCACGGGCAACTACAACCAGTTCTGGCTCGCCGACCGCGACTTCGACCACAACCGGACGTCGCTGATCGTCGATCCGCCCGACGGCAAGGTGCCGGCGCGGACGGACGACGCCGTGAGCGCCGGCCGCGGACTGCCGCCGCCGATCATCGCGCCGAAGGCCGACACGTGGGCGGACCGCCCGCTGAGCGAGCGCTGCCTCACCTTCGGCGTGCCCAACCTGCTGGCCGGCTACAACAGCTATTCCCAGATTCTGCAGACCCGCGACCACGTCGTGGTCCTCATGGAGATGATTCACGACGCGCGCATCATCCCGCTCGACGGGCCGCCGCACGTGAGCGACGACATCCGCCAGTTGCACGGCGACTCGCGCGGCCGCTGGGACGGTGACACGCTCGTCGTCGAGACGACGAACTACTCCGCGCTGGGGGCGTTCTGGAGCGCCGGCGAGGGGCTGCGCATCACCGAGCGCTTCACGCGCGTGAGCGCCGACACGCTCCACTACGAGATCACCTTCGACGCGCCCGCGACCTGGACGGAGCCCTGGACCGTCCTCATCCCGCTGCGGCAGAGCCCGGATCCGCTGTTCGAGTACGCCTGCCACGAGGGCAACCTGGGCATGGAGGGCATCCTCTCCGGCTATCGCGCCGAGGAAAGGGCCGCCGGCGACGGCTCCCGGTAGCGCCGCCCCGGCGTTGCGCACTGCAGGAGTCTGCGCCGTCTCTACGGCGCAGACTCCTGGCCGGCTGCGCCCGCCAGATAGCGGCGCCCCGTCAGGACCATGGCGCCGAACCCCAGCCACGTGGCGGCGAGCCAGCCCAGCCCGCCCAGCCAGGGCACCGCGAACAGCAGGTAGAGCGCCAGCACCCCGGTGGCCATCGCCGCGTACGGCGACGCGTCGGGCCGCCCGGCGCGGGCGAGCAGCCACTCCCCGGCCCAGGCCGCGGTGGGGAGCTTGGCCAGGTACAGCGCCACGCCGAACAGCAGCGTGACGATGACGCCGAGCGGCACGCCGACGACGGTCAGCATCACGATCAGCGCGGCAATGGGGACAATCAGGAACGCGCCGAATCCGAGCAGCGCGCCGAGGGTGGTCTCCCCCGCGATCGCCGACACCAGTTGCCGCACGACGCGCGGGAACAGCGCGACGGCCAGCAGGCCCATGAGCAGCGCCGACCCGAGCTGCCAACCCCAGAACCAGCTCCGGAAGACGCCGCCCAGCCAGCCGCCGTCCGCGTCCTCGTCGTGGGCCGGCTCCCGATGGCGCACCACCCCGCCCACCCGCGCGGCCTCCTCCGCGCTCAGGGGTGTCCGCGTCCGATAGTCGAGGTCGCCGTCGATGCGCGCGCCGGGCGCGAGCTCCAGCCGGTCGGCCATGACCCTGGCGTCGCCGCGCACCGTGCCGCGGACGATGATCTCCCCTGCCGCCAGGCGCAGGTCCTCCTCGACCGTCCCCTCGACCTCGACGATGCTGCCAACCGCCATCAGGCGGCCCCTGACGACGGCGTCCTCGAGGAGCTGCAGCCGGTTCCCCGCCGCGACCAGATCGCCGTCGATCGTGGAGCCGACGGTCAACTGATCGCCGGCCAGCCGGGTGGCATCGCCCACCGGGCCGCGCAGATCGATGGCCCTGCCGGCCGCGATCAAGTCACCCTCGACCTCGCCGTCCACGAGCACCCGCTGCCCCAGCGCCACCAGATCGCCGGCCAGCCGCCCGTCGACGCGGACCATCTCGCCCGTCGCGTAGAGGTCTCCCTCGCGGACCTCGCCGCTCGGTACCGTCACCTCGAGGCCGGCTTCGGCTCCCTGCGCGGCGGCCCGCGCGGGCACGCCCGCGAACGCTCCAGACAGGACCAGCCCGATTGCCATCACGCGCACCATGTGTCGTCCTCCTGTCTTCGATGCTGCCGTGCCCGAGCCCGGGGGCGCAACGCAATTGCGACGGGCGGTCGCGGAAGCCAGGTCAGCAGTCGGGAGCGGCCGGTGGGCGGCTGCCCTCACCACGGGAATATCTCGCGCAACTGGCGGGCCCGCCGGCGGGACAGCGGCACCGTGCCCGCGCCGGGGCACACGATCGTGTAGGCGCCCGCGTCGGCCGGCCGTATCTCGGCGATCCGTCCGAGGTTGACCAGACGGCTCCGGTGCGCCCGGAAGAACCGGCCCGCGAGCTGCCGCTCCAGCTCGGACAGGGTGCGCTCGACCAGGAAGCGCCCCGCCGCGGTGCGGGCGAAGACCAGCGCGTCGTCCGCCTCGAACCAGACGATCTCGTCCGGGTCGAGCAGGAGGACTCTCGCGCCGCTGCGGGCGCTGATGCGGCCGGGGCGGGGCGCCGCCGCCGGTCCCTCGCCGACCATCCGCCGCAGCGCGTCGAGCTCGTCGAGGATGCGCCGGGCCGATGCCGCGCCGTCGATCTGCTCCCGCGCGCGTTCGAGGGCCTGGGCGAACCGCTCCCGGCCGACGGGCTTCAGCAGGTAGTCGATCGATCGCACATCGAACGCCGGCACCGCGTAGCGGTCGTAGGCGGTGACGAATATGACGTGCGGCACGTGCCTGACCCGCTGCAGGACATCGAAGCCGGTGCCCGCGGGCATCTGCACGTCGAGGAAGCACAGATCGGGCCTGGCCTCTTCTATCAGCCGGACCGCCGCCTCGGCATCGGCGGCCTCGCCCGCGAGCTCGAAGTCGGCGTGCGCGGCGAGCAGGCGCTTCACCCGCTCGCGCGCCGGCTGCTCGTCGTCGATGACGACGCAGCGGCGCTTCATGGCGCGCGCTCCCCGGCGCCGGGGAACGCCGCAACGGCGGGCAGCGTCAGCCGCGCGCGGGCGCCTGCGCCGCCCGGTCCGGCGCAGAGCGCGAGGCCCGCGCGCGGGCCGTACGACGTCCGCAGGCGGCGAGCGATGTTGCCCAGCCCGTGGCCGTCGCGGATCAGCCCCTCTCCGTCGCGGGAGAGCCCGACCCCGTCGTCGACCACGTCGAGGCGCAGCAGCCCGCCGTCGAGGGCGGCGGAGACGCCGATGCGTCCGCCGCCCACCCGTGGCGCGAGCCCGTGTCTCACGGCGTTCTCGACCAGGGGCTGCAGCGTCAGACCCGGCACGCGCACCGCCAGCGAATCCGGCTCGACGTCCCAGGCGACCCGCAGCCGGTCGCCGAAGCGGGCCTCCTCGATCCGCAGATAGCCCTTGGTGAAGGCAATCTCGTCGCGCAGGAGAACCGGCGCCGCGTCGGCCGCGTCGAACGCGTAGCGGAACAGGTCGGCGAACGTCTCCAGCAGCTCCTCCGCCTTGCGCGCGTCCTTCTCGAGCAGCGAGCCGATGGTGTTGAGGGTGTTGAAGAAGAAGTGCGGGTTGATCCGCGCCTGCAGCGCGGCCAGCTCCGCGCGCGCCGCCTCCTCGCGCAGCCGCGCCTCGACCAGACGCACCTCCCGCATCTCGCGCAGCGCGTCCTGCAGCCGCAGCCGCATCTCCTCGTAGCCGAGCACGACGCCCCCGACCACCAGGGCGAGGACGCTGTTGAGGACGATGACCGCGACCGCGAGCCGCGGCTCGCGGAAGACGAACAGCGGGTAGGCGCCGAGCACCGCGAGGCTGCCGAGGATGGCGCCCGACACCAGGGCCAGGACGAGCAGCGGGAACCGCAGCAGGCCCGAGCGTCCGCGCAGGCGCGGAAACAGCCAGACGGCGCAGACCATCGCGGTCAGGCCCACGACGTTCGCGAAGAGCACGGAGATCACGAGGATTGGACGCTCGACGCCGTCGCCCTGGAACACGCTCACGCCGGAGCCGACGGCGAGGCCGGCGAGGCTGCTGGACGCGATCCACAGCCCGGCGTGGCGGCCGAGGCGTGCGGCCGTGCGGGAGCGGTTCACCGCACCCTCGCGAGCACGAGCGTCACGTCGTCGTGGGCGTCCACCGGGCCGCTCCACTGCAGCAGGGCGTCGAGCGCGATCTCGATGATCGCGTCGAGCGGGCGCGCGCGGTGGGCGCGCAGCAGCTCGGCGAGCCGCGCCGCCCCGAACTCCTCGCCGTCGGGCGCCGGCGCCTCGGTGACCCCGTCGGTGAACAGCGCCAGCAGGTCGCCCGGGGCCAGGGTCCGGGCGCCCGTCTCGTAGGTCGCGCCCTCGAACAGCCCGATGGGCATGCCGCCTTCGTCGCAACGCGCCGTTTCCGGTCCCCGGACGAGGATCGCCGGCAGGTGCCCGGCGTTGGTGTAGGCCAGGCGGCGGGTCTCGCGGTCGAAGGTCGCGAGGAACGCCGTCGCGTAGCGCGCGGCGGAGGACGAGCCGAGCAGCGCCTCGTTCAGGTCCGCCGCCAGCGATCCGGGCGTCTCCGCGGTCGGGAACCGGCTGCGCACCGAGGCCTGCAGGCTGGCCATGAGCAGGGCGGCGGAAACGCCCTTGCCGGACACGTCGGCGATGACCAGGCCCAGCCGGCCGTCACGGTCCTGGAGGTAGTCGTAGTAGTCGCCGCCCACCGCGATGGCCGGCCGGCACACGCCCGCCAGCTCCAGCTCCGCGACGGGGGGCGCCGCGCGCGGGAGCAGCTCGCGCTGGACATCACGGGCCACGCTCAGCTCGCGCTCGAGCACATCCCGCTCGCGGAGGACGCGGTACGACGCCTCGATCTGGCGCCGCATCCGGTCGTAGGTGCCCAGCGCCACCGCGACGCCGGCCGCGAGCACCGCGTTGAACGCCACGGACAGCAGCGCCGCCCGGGGCTGCGCCAGCACGTAGAGCGGATCGATGTTGATGACGAGGGCCGAGCCGAAGATCGTGCCGGACACCACGATCAGCGCGTCGAGCACCAGCCTCAGCGCGCCCGGGAGCCCGGCCAGGAGCGGAAAGACCACCCGCGCGGAGATGTACGCGCTGTAGCCCACCACCTCGGCGAACAGCACGCTCAGGCGCAGGACGGGCCCGAGCTCGACGCCGGTCACGAACGAGACGCCGGCCGCGAACACGACGCCCACCGCGAGCCAGGCGGCGGTCCATCCCGCCAGAAAGTGCCAGCCCGGAACGGCGACTGCCTGCACCGGACGGCCGGCGCCCGGGCCCTGCGTCACGGGGGAAGGCGGAGTCACGGTCACGAAGTGGGCGCGGAGAAGCGCGCGCCGTAGCGTCTGGTGATCGACGCCACGGGCCTGCCGCCGGCCGGTGACGGTGCGGGGGATGGTCGCATCGCGACCGTCCCAGGGTACCACGAGCGGTTCGCGGCCCGCAGCGCGTGCGGCGGCGCATGCACGGCGCGGCGCGAGCCGCGCCTGCTCAGCGGCCGGGCGCCCGGTACTTGACCGTCTTCTTCACCGCCTGATCGATCTCCTCGGGCGTCAGGAGCGGCGTCGTCCGCAGGTTGAAGGCGCCGCTGGCCGTGGCGACCAGCGAGACGGTGGCGGCCGTCGTGTTGTCCGGCAGGTCGACGATCAGGTGCACGTCCCCCTCGCCGAAGCCGTAGTAGAACGCCTCGACGCTGCCGCCGAGCGACTTCATCAGCAGGTTCACCGCCGTGCGCCGCTTCGACCCGCCGTCCTTGAGCAGCCCCTTGACCCCGGTGTCCGTGAACGAAGCCTGAATGAGGTACTTCGGCAAAAGCCTGCCTCCCTGAAGGCAAACCCCGACTCTACCCCTCTCCGAGGCCCGGCTGTCAAGCCCGTCCGGTGGTACAATGAGCGTCCCTTGACCAGACCCGCAGCAGCATCCGCCTGGACGTGGTGCGCCGTCCTCGTCGCGCTGGCGCTCCTGCACCCGGCGGCGGCCCAGGCGCCGGCGGAGCCGGCGCTTCCCGAGAGCTTCGACGAGCCGATCCCGCTCTACACGTCGTCGCTCGGAACCTTCACCCGCCCGATCTCCTCGACCAGCGCGAAGGCCCGGCAGTACTTCGACCAGGGCTTCCAGTTGATGTACGCGTTCGCCAAGGAGGATGCCGCCCGATCGTTCCGGGAGGCGCAGAAGCACGATCCGGACTGCGCCATCTGCTACTGGGGCGAAGCCTGGGCCTGGGGCTCGTACCTGAACGGGCCGATGCGCCCGGACGAGGCGCCGCGCGCGTACGCCGCCGTCCGGAAGGCGCTGCAACTCGCGCCGGCGCACGCCAGCGCCAGGGAGCGGGACTTCATCGACGCCCTGGCGGTGCGCTACGTCGCCGACTTCGACCCGGACACGCGCGTCGAGCAGGACCGTGCGTACGCGGACGCGATGCGCCAGGTCGCCGAACGCTATCCCGACGACCTGGACGCCGCCACGCTGTACGCCGACGCGCTCTTCCTGCTGGAGCCGCGCCGCGGCACGCGGGACCTCGACGATCCGGACGTTCGGCGCCTGCACGGCGTACTGGAGGCGATCCTGGCGGTCGACATCCGCCATCCCGGCGCCTGCCACCTGTACGTCCACGCGACCGAGTCGACGGTCCGCCCCGAGAAGGCCGAGCCCTGCACCGAGCATCTCGGCAACTCCATCCCGGGGGCGAGCCACATCAACCACATGCCGTCGCACACGTGGAACGAGATCGGCCGCTGGGGCGACTCGGTGCGCGCGAACCTGCAGGCCTGGCACTCGGATCAGAAGGCGGCGACCGGCGAGGGACTGGCGATCTATCCCTCCCACAACCTCCACATGCTGCTGTTCGCCGCCTCGATGGACGGCCAGGGCGCCATCGCCGTGCAGGCCGGCAAGGACTACGCCAAGCTGACCGGCGACACCCTGTACCACGTCCTCACGCTGCTGCGCTTCGGCCGCTTCGACGAGATTGCCGGCGTGACGGCGCGGCCCGAGAAGGAGGTCTCGGCCGGCCTCTGGGACTTCGCCCAGGGCTACGCCCGCCTGCGCCGCGGCGAGGCCGGGTTCGCCCGCGCCTATCTCGAGCGCGTCCTGGGCATCGCCGAGACGACGGACCAGCGCCTGCGCTTCCATCCGGGCCGGAGCATCCTCGACATCGTGGCCGCGATCCTCGAGGGCGAGATCCTGCTCGACGCCGGCGACCGGGACGGCGCCATCGCCGCGTTCGAGCACGCCGTGGAGGTCGAGGACGGCCTGATGTACGACGAGCCCGAGCCGCTGCCGTTCGCCGCGCGGCACTGGCTGGGCGCGGTCCTGCTCGAAGCGGGCCGCCACGCGGACGCGGAGCGCGTCTACCGCGACGAGCTCGCGGACCATCCGCACAACGGCTGGTCGCTCTTCGGCCTGCAGGCCGCCCTCGCGGCGCAGGGCCAATCGTCGTCCGACGTCGACGACGACCTCGCCGCGAGCTGGGCGCGGGCCGACACCTGGCTGCGCTCGTCGCGGTTCTGACCCGGCTGCCGCACGGTCGGCGCCGGAGCCCCGGAGGATGATTCAACTCGACCACCTCACCAAGCGCTATGGGCCGGACGCGGTCGTGCGCGATCTCACGCTCACGGTCCGCGGCGGCGAGTTGCTGATCGTGCTCGGCGGCTCGGGGTGCGGCAAGACGACGACGCTGAAGATGATCAACCGGCTCGTGGAGCCCACCTCGGGTACGGTCCGGCTCGGCGGCACCGATACGGCCACCATGCCGCCGCACGAGCTGAGGCGCCGGATCGGCTACGTGTTCCAGCGCGTGGGGCTGTTCCCCCACATGACGGTTGCCGAGAACGTGGCCGTCACGCCCTCGCTCCTGGGCTGGAGCCCGGCGCGCACCCGGGCGCGCATCGACGATCTGCTCGCGCTCGTGGAGCTCGACCCGGCGCTGCTGCGCGACCGGCGCCCGGACGAGCTGTCGGGGGGACAGCAGCAGCGGGTGGGCGTCGCGCGGGCCCTCGCGGCCGGGCCGGCGGTCATGCTGCTCGACGAGCCGTTCGGGGCGCTCGACCCGCTCACGCGCGAGCGGCTGCAGGAGTCGTTCCTGCGCATCCGCCGCGAGACCGGGCTGACCGCCGTGTTCGTCACGCACGACATGGCCGAAGCGCTGATGCTCGGCGACCGCATCGCGGTGATGCACGCGGGGCGGCTGGAGCAGATCGGCACGCCGCACGATCTGCTGACGCGGCCCGCCTCCCCGTACGTGCGCGAGCTGATGAACACGCCGCGGCGGCAGGCGGCCGCCGTCGAGCGCCTGTCCGGCGAGCCGACCGCGTGAGCGAGCAGCTTGCCCTGTTGCCGGAGTACCTCACCGCGCACCTGCAACTGACCCTGATCGCGCTCCTGCTGAGCGCTGCCATCGCCCTGCCGGTCGGCGTCGCCGCGACCCGGATTGCGCGCCTCGAGCCGCTGGCGCTCGGGGTGGCCGGCGTCATCCAGACGGTGCCGGGCCTGGCGCTCCTGGCGCTGATGGTTCCGCTGCTGGCGGCCGTCGACCTGCGCAGCATCGGCTTCCTGCCGGCGATCTGCGGCCTGACGCTGTACGGCGTATTCCCGATCCTGCGCAACACCGTCACCGGCATCAGCACCGTCGACCCGGTCTACACGGAAGCGGCGCGGGGCGTCGGGATGACCCCGCTGCAGCAGTTGGCGCGCGTGGAGCTGCCCCTCGCCATGCCGGTGGTCGTGGCGGGCCTGCGCACCGCGACCGTGTGGCTGGTCGGGATGGCCACGCTGTCGACGCCGGTCGGCGCCACCAGCCTCGGCAACTACATCTTCAGCGGGCTGCAGATACGCAACTACGTGGCGGTGCTCGTCGGCTGCGCGGCCGCCGGCGGCCTGGCGCTCGTGCTGGACGGACTGGTCCGGGCGGTCGAGGACGGGCTGGTCCGGCGCCGGCGCAAGCAGGTGGCGGCGGCCCTGGGCCTGGCCGCGCTCCTGTACGGCTATGCCGGCATCACGCTGGCGGCCGCGCGCTTCGACGCCCGCGAGCGCCCGGTGGTCATCGGCTCGAAGCCGTTCACCGAGCAGTACGTGCTGAGCGCCGCCCTCGCCCGCCTGGTGGGGCGCGAGACGGGCCGCCGCACCGAGCTCGTGCAGTCGCTCGGGTCGACGGTCGCGTTCGACGCGCTCGTCGCCGGCGAGATCGATCTCTACGTCGACTACACCGGCACGGTCTGGGTCAACCAGATGCAGGGCGGCGGCTCGTTCCCGGGCCGCGCGGCGGTGACCGAGCGCGTCCGCCGCTTCCTCCGCGAGCAGCACGACGTGACGCTCGCGGCCATGCTCGGCTTCGAGAACACCTACGCGCTCGCCGTCCGCGGCCGGGACGCCGAGCGCCTCGGCCTGCGGACCATCAGCGACCTCGCCGCCGTCGCCCCGCGGTTCGTCTTCGGCAGCGACTACGAGTTCTTCGCCCGGCCGGAATGGCCGCCCGTGCGCGACACCTACGGGCTCTCCTTCCGCGAGCTGCGGTCGATGGACGTGTCGCTGATGTATCAGGCGGTGGCCACCGGCGAGGTCGACGTGATCAGCGCCTACGGCACCGACGGGCGGATCGCCGCGTTCGACCTGCGGGTGCTCGACGACGAGCGGGGCGCCATCCCGCCCTACGACGCCGTCGTGCTGGCCGGCTCCGGGATCGCGCGCCTCGCGCCGGACGTCGTGGCCGCGGTGGCCCGTCTCGACGGCGCCATCAGCGCCGACCGGATGCGCGCGATGAACTTCGCGGTCGACGAGGCCGGCGAGGATCCCTCCCGCGTCGCCGAGGGGTTCGTCCGGACGCTGCCGTGACGGGCGACGTCGAAGCGCTCACGGCGTGCCGCCGGCAGCGGGCGGCGGCGGCGGGAGCGCCCGCGGGTTCGCGTCCAGCATGACGGCAACCCAGCGGAAATCCCTCGTGTTCTCGAGCGCGATCTTGACCACCATCGTGAGGGGCACCGAGAACAGCATGCCGATCGGCCCCCACACCCAGCCCCAGAAGACCAGCGAGACGAACACCACCAGCGCCGACAGCCCCAGCCGCCGCCCCATCAGCGTCGGCTCCACGAGATTGCCGAAGACGATGTTGATGGCGAGGTAGCCCAGCGCGACCACGCCCGCGCGGGCGAGGCCGAACTGCAGCGCTGCCAGCACCACCGCCGGCACCGCCGCGATGACCGACCCGAGCGTCGGGATGAAGTTGAGGAAGAAGGCCAGCAGCCCCAGCAGCAGGGCGAAGTCGAGGCCCAGCAGCGCCGCCCACGCGCCCAGCAGCAGGCCGGTGGCAGCGCTGATCGTCGACTTGATGACCAGATAGCGCTGCACCTGCCGCGTCATGCGCTGGAGCGGCAGGAACTGGGTCTCCGCGCCGAACGCCGCCCGCAGCTTCGCGCTGAACCCGACCGCCTCCATGAGGATGAAGGCCACGGTCAGCAGCACCAGGAAGGTGTTGGACGCGAACGACGCGACCGCGCCGAGCGTTCCACCCAGCAGATCGAAGACGCCGCTGACCGGCAGCAGGTCGAGCGCGCGCCAGTCCTGCACCGGCACGCCGGTCCGGCTGGCCAGCCTCAGGCCCGATTCGAGCAGGGACTGCAGGCGCGTCTGATAGCGGGGCGCCGCGGCGCCGAACTCGTTGACGGAGCCGCCGACGATGAGGCCGAAGACGCCGACGACGCCCACGGCCGCCAGGATCGTGCACAGCGCCGCCAGGGGGCGCGGCACGTGCCAGCGCTGCAGCCAGCCCATCAGCGGCGCGCTGACGACCGCCAGGAAGACCGCGACCAGGAAGGGCAGGACGAGCTCGGCGGCGGCGCGCAGACCGGCCACGACGACCACGAGGCAGGCGGCCGCGACGAGAAACCGGATGCCGGCGTCGCTGTAGGGGTGCTGCGGGTCGCTCATGGCTCGCGCTCGAACAGCGTCAGCGCGAATCGCGATTCCGGCTCGATCCACTGCGCGCGCCGCGCGAAGCCCGCGCGCGCGCCCAGGGCGATGATGCCCTCCGGCTCGTACTTGTAGACGCTCTCGGTCCAGATTCGCTCGCCCGCGGCGATGTCGACGCAGCAACCCGCGCCCCGCACGCAGACGAGCTGGTCGGCGAGGCTCTCGAGGTGCACCTCGATGCGCGAGGCGCCGGCGTTCCACACTACCCGGTGCTCGAACAGGTCCAGGTCGAAGTCGGCGTCGAGCTCGCGGTTCAGCCGCACCAGCAGGTTCCGGTTGAACGCCGCGGTGACGCCCAGCGGATCGTCGTAGGCCGCCACGAGCGCCGCCTCCGGCTTGACCAGATCGGCGCCGAGCAGCAACCGGTCGCCCGGCCGGCACCGGCGCCGTATCTCGCTCAGGAACCGGTCGGCCTCCTCGGACGCGAGATTGCCGATGTTCGAGCCGAGGAACAGCACGAGCGCCGGCCCGGCGCCGCCGGGCCGCTGCAGGGCCGCCCCCAGACCGGCCTCGTAGGCAGCCTCGTGCGTGGTCAGCAGCACCCCCCGGTGGCGGGAGAGCGCCTGCACCGACTGCGCGAGCGCCGTCTCCGAGATGTCGACGAGATGCACGTCCGTCCGGCGCCCCTCGACCGCGGACAACAGCATCGACAGCTTGGCCCCGCTGCCGCAGCCGAGCTCCACGACCGTGTCGCAGGCCCCCGGCCCGCGCATGATGGCCCCGGCGTGCGCCGCCAGCAGCGCGCACTCGCCGCGCGTGATCGTGTACCAGGGCAGCTCGCAGATGGCCTCGAACAGGCGCGACCCGAGCGCGTCGTAGAGGTACTTCGCGGGCACCTGCTTGGGGCGGCGGGCCAGCCCCTCGGCAACATCGCGGGCCAGCTCGACGGTCGGATCGGCGGCGAGCGTCGCGGCCGGGCTCGAAGACTCCTGCATCCGGCTCAGCGAGCGTCGCGCGCGCACCGAAAGGCGGCGTACATGTACGGGTAGTGGGGCCGGAACCAGTTGCGGAAGCTGCGCCTGACCAGGCCGCGGCCCGTGGCCGGCGACGCGCCCTTGACCACGAAGTGCTCGCCGTCGAAGAAGTCCGCCGAGTACTCCGGATAGGATGCCATCGCCGCGAACCCGGGAAAGCCGTGGAACACGGTCGACGTCCACTCCCAGCCGTTGCCGGCGAGGTCGTGCACGCCCCAGGCGCTGGCGCCCGCGGGGTACGAGCCGACCGGGACCGGATCCCAGTGCCGGAAGTCGAAGTTGCCGCGCGTCGCGTCGGGCGCGCCCGCCCCCCATGGCTGGGGCCGCTCCGCGCCGCCGGGCGTGCCGTAGGCCGCGCGGTGGAACTCGGCCTCGCTCGGCAGGCGCAACCCCTTCCAGGTCGCGTAGGCCGCCGCCTCGTCGTGCGTCACGTAGACCGGCCACGACATGGGCAGCGGCAGCCGCTCGAACATGCCGCGCCACGTCCAGCCGCCGCCGTGCCGCTCCCAGAACAGCGGATGCTCGCGACGCGCCGCCTGCCGCCGCCGCCACGCGCCGGCGGTCCAGACCTCGCGGTTCGCGTAGCCCCCCGCGTCCACGAACGCGAGGTAGTCCTGGTTCGTCACGTTGTGGCGCTCGATCTCGAACGCCGGCACCTCCTGCACGACGCAGGTCGGAAACTCGTTGTCCCAGCCGAAGGGCACGTCGTCGACGTCGCTCCCGAGCGTGGCGCTGCCGGCGGGCACCAGCACCCGCTCCCGCGCCGGCGCCGTGCCCCCGAGCAGCGGGTCGGCGCCCGCCGGGCGCCGCTTCCGTTCGAGCGGCAGCCGGTGCCACATGTACAACAGCGTCTCCTGGTGCATGACCTCGTGCTCGAGCATCGTGAACACGCCCTGGCCGCGGCTGAGCACCGGGTTGGCGTCGCCCTCGATGACACCGCTTTCCAGCGTCTCGAGAATCACGCGGTCGGCCTCGCGGGCGTAACGCTGCACGGTGCCGCGGTCCGGCCAGCGGTCGATGGCGGAGCTTGCCGCCGCCTGCCGGTCGCTGGGGTCGATGCCGCGGGCGAACAGCACCTCGAGGTCGCGGTCGATCCCGGCGTGTGCCAGCCCCTTCTTGAGGAAGCAGTTGACGCTGAACGCCGGAATGTGCCCTTCGTAGAAGACGAGCGGATGCCGCAGCGGAATCGGTCGCTCGTAGTACGCCGCGCCGTCGACCAGCTCGAACAGCGCGGCGGTACGGGCGCGGGTGTCGTGGTACGCGTCGATGGCCGCCTGACGGTCCAGGCGGCCATCGGGCCGGATGTGCGCGTTGTTCATCGGCGGTCTATGGTACCAGGAAGTCGCGGCCGGTATGCTAGTGTTGTGCTCGTCACGTCACCGCATGCCGCGAAAGTGGCGGAACTGGCAGACGCGCCGGACTTAGGATCCGGTGGCCGAGAGGCCATGGGGGTTCAAGTCCCCCCTTTCGCACCAACCGGCCCGCGTCATCCCGGCGGCGTCCACGGCCCCCTGTCGACGACATGAAGGCGGAGTTCACCGACCTCAGCGAGACCCGCACGCGCGTCGCGGTCGAAGTGCCGTCGACCGACGTCGACCGCGAGATCGAGCGGCTGTCCCAGCGCTATCGACGCTCGGCCCGCGTCCCCGGCTTCCGGCCGGGGAAGGCGCCGGCGCGCCTGATCCGGCAGCGGATGCACGATCAGATCCTGCACGAGGTCGCGGAGGGTCTAGTCGAGAAGGCCGTCGGCGAAGCCCTCCGCGAGCGCGGGGTGGAGCCGCTCGAAGCCCCGTCCGTCCGCGACGTCAACGTCGAGGAGGGCCGGCCGCTGACCTTCACGGCCACCTTCGAGACGCTGCCGCCGGTGGACACGGGCGAGTACCGCGGCCTGACCGTGCGGCGCACGCCGATCGAGGTCACCGACGCCCAGGTGGCGGATGCCCTCGACGAGCTGCGGCGGCAGGCGGCGCGCGCCGAGCCGGTCGACGGCCGCGGCGTGGCCATCGGCGACACCGTCACCGTCGACCTCGAGCGGCGCAGCGTGCCGGCCCCGGACGCCGCGTCCCCGCCGGCGCCGCCGGAGCGGCACGCGGGCGTCCGGATCGAGGTGGGCGCCGAGGCCAACCCGCCGGGTTTCGACACCCACGTTGTCGGCCTCGAGGTGGGCGGGGAGCGCACGTTCACCGTGCGCCATCCGGCGGGCGGCGACGCGCCGCAGCCGGCCGGCGCGGACGTCGAGTACCACGTCCGCCTGCAGGCGATTCACCAGCGCGTCCTCCCGGATCTCGACGACGAGTTCGCCCGCTCGCTCGGCGAGTACGACACGGTCGGCGCGTTGCGGCAGCAGGTGGCGGACGATCTCGCCGCCCGGGCGGAGCGCGAGACCGACCGGCGCATGCGCGACGGGCTGCTGGTGCAACTGGCGGCGCGGCTGCCGGGCGAGGTGCCCGAGGCCCTGATGAACCGCGAGCTCGACCGCCGCGTCGAGCGCCTCGCCTCGCAACTCGTCGCCCAGCGCGTCGACCCGCGGCGCGCGGGCATCGACTGGGAGGAGTTCCGCGCGGAACAACGCGGCACCGCCGTCGATGCGGTGAAGAGCACGCTGGTGCTCGACGAGATAGCGCGGCAGGAGCGCATCGAGGCGACCGAGGACGATGTCGCCGGGCACATCGAGCGGCTGGCGGCCCGCACCAACCGCGGGGCCCCGGCCATGCGCGCGCTGCTCGACAAGGAGGGGGGCGTCGCGGCCCTGGCCGTCGGCATCCGGCGCGAGAAGACGATGGAGTTCCTGCTGGCGCATGCTACGATCATCGCCGCGTGACCGCGGGCTCCCGCCGCGCGAGCGCGTCCCACGACAAGCCGCCGCCCCGGAGCGATGCTGCAGGCGCTGGCGACGGCGGCCGATACCGAGAACAACATGCCCGACTCGCAACTGCAACTGATCCCGATGGTCGTCGAGCAGACCAATCGAGGCGAGCGCGCCTACGACATCTACTCGCGGCTGCTCAAGGACAGCATCGTCTTCATCGGCGCGCCGATCGACGACGCGCTGGCCAACCTGGTGATTGCGCAGATGCTGTTCCTGGAGGCCGAGGATCCGGACCGCGACATCCTGCTCTATCTCAACAGCCCCGGCGGCTCGATCTCCGCCGGCTTCGCCATCTACGACACCATGCAGTTCATCAAGCCGGACGTGCAGACCTACTGCATCGGCCAGGCGGCGTCGATGGCCGCGGTGCTCCTCGGCGCCGGCGCCAAGGGCAAGCGCTACTCGCTGCCCAATTCCCGCATCATCATTCACCAGCCCCTGATGACCGGCCTCGGCGGCCAGGCCACCGACATCGACATCCACGCGAAGGAGATCCTGCGCATGCGGGCGCGGCTGAACGAGATCCTGTCGGCGCACACCGAACAGCCGCTCGAGCGCATCGCGGAGGACACCGAGCGCGACTACATCATGAGCGCGGAGCAGAGTCGCGAATACGGTATCATTGACCAGGTCATCGAGCGGCGGGGCTGAGCGGCGGTTCGTCCATGGCGAAAAAGAGCGGCGAAAGCGAAGTGTTGCGGTGCTCGTTCTGCAACAAGGACCAGAACGACGTCCGCAAGCTGATCGCCGGCCCCACGGTTTTCATCTGCGATGAGTGCGTCGACGTCTGCAACGACATCATCGCCGACGACAACCGGTCCGAGGCCAAGACCGGGCCGCGGGCCGCGCTCCCCGTCCCCCGGGAAGTGAAGAAGTTCCTCGACCAGTACGTGATAGGCCAGGAGCGCACCAAGAAGAAGCTGGCCGTCGCGGTCTACAACCACTACAAGCGGGTCGAGATCCAGAAGCAGTCCAAGAACCGCAACGAGCCCGAGCTCACCAAGTCGAACATCCTGCTGATCGGGCCGACCGGCACCGGCAAGACGCTGCTGGCCCAGACGCTGGCGCGCCTGCTCGCCGTGCCGTTCACCATCGTCGACGCCACGACGCTGACCGAGGCCGGCTACGTCGGGGAGGACGTCGAGAACATCATCCTCAAGCTGCTGCAGGCCGCCGGCGGCGATATCGAGAAGTGCCAGCAGGGCATCATCTACATCGACGAGATCGACAAGATCTGCCGCAAGGACGAGAACCCGTCCATCACCCGCGACGTGTCGGGCGAAGGCGTGCAGCAGGCGCTGCTCAAGATCATCGAGGGGACGGTCGCCAACGTGCCGCCCCACGGCGGCCGCAAGCATCCGCACCAGGAGTTCTTCCAGATCGACACGACCAACGTGCTGTTCATCTGCGGCGGGGCCTTCGTGGGGCTCGACAAGATGATTCAGCGCCGGCGCGGCCGGAAGACGCTGGGCTTCAAGGCCGACATACGGTCGTCCGAGCAGTCCGGCGTGGGCTCGCTGTTCTCGCACGTGGAGCCCGAGGACCTCATCCGGTACGGCCTGATTCCCGAGTTCGTCGGCCGCCTGCCCGTGCTCGGCACGCTGCACGAGCTCGACAAGGACGCGCTGATTCAGATTCTCACCACGCCCCGCAACGCCATCACGCGGCAGTACCAGAAGCTGTTCGAGTACGAGGGCGTGACCCTGCGCTTCGCCGACGACGGCCTCGAGGCCATTGCCGAGTCCGCGCTCGAGCGCAAGATCGGCGCGCGCGGCCTGCGCATGATCATCGAGGATCTGATGCTCGATCTGATGTACGTGCTGCCGGGGCAGAAAAAGGCAAAGGAGTGCGTGATCACGCGCGAGGCCGTGCTGGCCAAGAACGCGCCGCTCACGCTCGTCGAAAAGGCCGGATGACGTGGAAATCTACGAAACGCTGCCGATCGTGCCCCTCCGCGATGTCGTCGTCTTTCCCCACATGATGATGCCGTTCGTCATCGGGCGCCCCTCGTCGACGCGGGCGCTCGAGCACGCGCTGACGAAGGACAAGCGGATCTTCCTGGCGGCCCAGAAGGATGCGGCCAAGGACGATCCGAACCCGAGCGACATCTTCACCATGGGTTGCGTCGCCAACATCGTCCAGAGCCTGAAGCTGCCGGACGGCAACGTCAAGGTGCTCGTCGAGGGCGTCGATCGCGCGCGCACGGTGGAGTGGAAGGAAGACAAGGGCTTCTACCGCGTCGTCGCCAAGGTGCTGGCGCGGCCGGCGGAGGAGGACGGCGACGTCGAAGGCACGATGAGCCGGGTCGTCTCGCTCTTCGAGCAGTACGTCAAGCTGTCGAACACCCTGCAGTACGACGCGATGATCGCCGCCGTGCGCGTGGACGACCCGAGCAAGCTGGCCGATACCATCGCCGCGCATCTGGTCGTGGGCGTCGAGGAGAAGCAGAATCTCCTGGAGATCATCGCGCCGCTCGAGCGTCTCGTGCGCATCGCCAGCATTCTCGAGATCGAGGTCGACAAGCTCCAGGTGGACCGCCGCATCCAGTCTCGCGTGAAGAAGCAGATGGAGAAGGCGCAGAAGGAGTACTACCTCAACGAGAAGATGAAGGCGATCCAGAAGGAGCTGGGCCGGAAGGAGGACCGCGGCAACGAGGTCGACGAGCTTCGCAAGAAGATCGAAGAGAGCAAGATGCCGCGCGAGGTCGAGGAGAAGGCGGCCCAGGAGCTCAAGCGGCTCGAGGCGATGCCGCCGATGTCGGCCGAGGCCACGGTCTCGCGCAACTACCTGGACTGGCTGATTGCCGTGCCCTGGTACAAGCGCAGCCGCGAGGGGCGCGACCTCGGGCGCGCGGAGCACATCCTCAACGAGGACCACTACGGTCTCGAGAAGATCAAGGACCGCATCCTCGAGTTCCTGGCCGTCCGCAGCCTGGTGCGCAAGCCGCGCAGCACCATCCTCACGCTGACCGGCCCGCCCGGCGTCGGCAAGACCTCCCTGGCCAAGTCGATCGCGCGCGCCACGAACCGCAAGTTCGTCCGGCTGTCGCTGGGCGGGGTGCGCGACGAGGCCGAGATTCGCGGCCACCGGCGCACCTACATCGGCGCCTTCCCGGGCCAGATCATCCAGATGATGAAGAAGGCCGGGACGCTCAACCCCGTCTTCCTGCTCGACGAGGTCGACAAGATGTCGATGGACTTCCGCGGGGACCCCTCGGCGGCCCTGCTCGAGGTGCTCGACCCGGAGCAGAACCATACGTTCCTGGACCACTATCTGGACGTCGAGTACGACCTGTCGCACGTCATGTTCATCTGCACGGCGAACGTGCTCCACACGGTGCCCCAGGCGCTGCGCGACCGGATGGAGGTGCTGCAGCTCGCCGGCTACACCGAGCTGGAGAAGATCGAGATCGCCAAGCGCTTCCTGCTGCACAAGACCCTGAAGGCGAACGGGTTGACGCAGAAGCACCTCAGCTTCGCCGACGACGCCTACGAGACGCTCATCCGGCGCTACACCCGCGAGGCGGGCGTCAGGAACCTGGAGCGCGAGATCGCCTCGATCTGCCGCAAGGTGGCGCGCAAGGTCGTCGCCCAGGGCAAGAGCTTCACGGAAGCGATCGCCTCCGAGCAGATCACGGAGTATCTCGGCGTTCCGAAGTACCGGCCGATGCTCGCCGAGCAGCAGAACGAGGTGGGCATCGCCACCGGCCTCGCGTGGACCGAGGCCGGCGGCGAGCTGCTGCTCACCGAGGCGATGCTGATGCCGGGCAAGGGCCAGTTGACGCTGACCGGCAAGCTCGGCGACGTGATGCAGGAGTCGGCGCAGGCGGCCATGAGCTACGTGCGCGCCAAGGCCGAGGAGTTCGGCATTCCGAAGAAGTTCACCCGCAACACCGACGTGCACGTGCACGTGCCCGAGGGCGCGATTCCGAAGGACGGGCCCTCGGCCGGCATCACCATCACCACGGCCCTGGTCTCCACGCTTGCGCGCATCCCGACGCGACGGGACGTGGCGATGACCGGCGAGATCACCCTCCGCGGCAAGGTGCTGCCGGTGGGCGGCGTCAAGGAGAAGGTGCTGGCGGCGCACCGCGCGGGGTTGAAGACGATCATCCTGCCCAAGGACAACGAGAAGGATCTGGCGGAGATCCCCAAGGGGGTGCTCGACACCCTCGACACGTACATGGTCGACACGATGGACGAGGTGCTGCGCGTGGCGCTCGCCGAGCCGATGCGTCCCAACCTCCCCGCCGAGGGCGAGCCCGTGCAGCCCCCGCAGTCGGGAGACCGGATCACCCACTAGGGCGCGCACGGCGCGCCTCGGCGGGAGCGGCGCGGGGCTGTGGGGTCCCCGCAAGCGGACGCCGGGGGTCCGGGGCGCAGCCCCGTCTGATTGAAGCCGGGAGCGGCGCGGGGCTGTGGGGTCCCCGCAAGCGGACGCCGGGGGCTTGGGGCGCAGCCCCATCTAGAGGAGGCGCAGCCCCATCTGGAAGCGCGCGGGTGAAGATCCTCGACGGAGCGTTCGTCACCAGCGTCGCGGAGGGCGGCGTCCTGCCCGCCGGCCCGGGGGCCGTCATCGCGCTCGCGGGACGCTCCAACGTCGGCAAGTCGAGCCTCATCAACACGCTGCTGCGACGCCGGGTCGCGCGGGCCGGCGGGAAGCCGGGCACGACGCGGCTGCTGAACGTGTACCGCGTCAGCGCCTCGCACGCGGCCGGAGGGGGCGCCGTGCGCTTCAGCTTCGTTGACCTGCCCGGATACGGCTACGCGCGCGGCGGAGACCGGACGCGACGCGACTTCGACGCGCTGACCCGCGGCTTCTTCACCCGCTTGGTCGCCACCCCGGGGCGGCCGGGGACGGGAAGCGCAGCGGCCCGGCTGGCCGGCACGCTGCTCGTGGTGGACATCCGGCATCCGGGCCTGGACAGCGACCGGGCGGCGCACGCCTGGCTGGTCGACCAGGGCTGCCCGGTCGTGGTGGCGGCGACCAAGGGCGACCGGCTCTCGCGGTCCGGACGCATCCGCTCGCAGGGCGACCACGAGGCGGCCCTCGGGTGTCCCGTGCTGGCGGTGTCGAGCCGCACCGGCGACGGGATCGGGCCGCTGTGGTCGGCCCTGGCGCGGCTCGTCGCGGACGGCGCGCGCTGACCTGCTATAATCCGTGGATCGTGCTGGCCGGGAGGGGCGATCCGTGAAGCAGGGAATCCATCCGAAGTACCACGACGTGGAGGTGCGGTGCGCGTGCGGGGCGACCTGGCGCACCCGGTCGACCAAGGACGAGCTGCACCTGGAGATCTGCTCGAGCTGCCATCCCTTCTTCACCGGCCGCCAGAAGCTCATCGACACCGAGGGCCGCGTCGAGCGCTTCACCAAGAAGTACGGCAAGGTGACCGTGGCCGCCCGCCTGCAGCAGGAAGCGGCGCGCCGGAAGCAGGCCGCGATCCGCCGGGCAACATCCTGACCTCTCCGCGCTGCACCGTCTTGCGCTGCGACGTGCCGTCGGCTGCCACTCGCCGTTCCGCGCGAGTGTGACGGCAGGTCGGGCCGGGCACAACCCGGCCCGGATATCGCCTCCGATCGGGGATGCCTGCCCCCCGCCGTCGCGTTCGATCGGCGGCGGCACGCCGGCGAGCCGCGTCGACGAGACCGGATTGAGGACAACGGAAATGCTCGAAAGCACCCCTGGGCCCCGCCCGGTTCCGGTTGCCGGCCGGCGGACGACCGCGCTCATGGCGGGAATCCTGTTGGCCGCGGTCGTTCCGGCGGCCGCGCAGCCTCTCACGTCCCGCGTCGAGGGGACCGTGCGGGACGCGACCGGGGCCGTCATCCCGGGCGCGTCGGTGACGATGAGGCAGGTCGACACGGGCGTCGCGCGGGAGACCGCCACGGACGAGCGCGGCCTCTACCTGTTCCCCCTCGTGCCGGCGGGAACCTACACAGTGCAGGCGAGCGCGGCCAGCTTTGCGACGACGGTGATCGAGGGCGTCCGGGTGGCCCTGAACGTGCCCACGTCCATCGACATCGTCGTCGAGCTGGGCGAAGTGGCCGAGACGGTCGTCGTGGCGGCGGCGGGGCCGCAATCGCTGCTGAACGCGGCCAATGCGGAGCTCAACACCAACATCGGCCGCGAGCAGATCCGGGAGCTGCCCCTGAACGGCCGCAGCGTCACGCAGCTCGTGCTCACCCAGGCGGGGGTGACCGGTCCGGGCGGCGCGCGCACCGCGTCCCTCAGCGGCGCGCGGGGCACGTTCAACAACTTCACGCTGGACGGGGTCAACAACCAGGACACGTTCATTCGGACGGACGCCCTGTTCGGTGAGATCCCCCTCAACGAGAGCTTCATCGAGGAGATCAGCGTCACGACCGGAAACGCCGACGTCGACGACGGCCTGGGCGCGTCGCAGACGCATTTCGTCACGCGCTCCGGGGGCAACACGTTCGCCACCGAGGTGTTCGTCTATCACCGCAACGAGGCCTTCAACGCCAACAACTTCTTCAACAAGGCCGCCGGACTCGAGAAGGAGCGGCTGCGGGAGCACGAGTACGGCTTCAACGTCGGCGGCCCCATCGTGAGGAACCGGGCGTTCTTCTTCTTCAACTACGAGGAAGAGCGAGTGCCGGGCACTTCGTCCGTGGCGCGCACCGTCCTGACGGATGCCGCGCGGCGGGGCGATTTCAGCTACGTCCGGCAGGACAACGGCCGGTTGGCCTCGGTCAACCTGTTCAACCTGACGGGCATCGCCCCCGACCCGGCCATGCAGTCGCTGGTCGCGTCGACGCCGGGGCCCAACGACGCCAGCGTGGGCGACGGCCGGAACACGGCCGGGTACCGGTTCAACAGCCCCGACGACTCCGACTCCCGGTGGCTCGTGTTTCGCGGCGACTACGTGTTGAGCCCGCGCCACTCGCTGAAGGGGACGTTGCACCGGTTCACCCTGGACACGCCGAACTCCGTGGGCAACGACATCGATGCCGTCTTCCCGGGCCGGCCGGGCGCGGGCCAGGGCTCGCGGCGCATGCTCGCGTCGTTCGGCCTGACGAGCTCGCTCGGCAACAGCGTCGTGAACGAGGCGCACGTCGGCTACCAGGGCTACCGGGCCTGGTTCAGGAACAACGAGACCTTCCCCGACGGCTATCGCCTGAGCCTCTCCGGCTTCTCGAATCCCGTCCGGAACTTCCTCGACCAGGGGCGCGACGCCCGCACCCTGGAGCTCAACAACAACCTGACGTGGGTCAAGGGCGCGCACACCCTCAAGGTGGGCGGGAGCGCGCGCTGGAGCCGCGTGAACGCCTACAACGACGCGGGGCTGGTGCCGACCTACACTCTCGGCTTCGGCGTCGGCAACCTCGATCCGCTCGTGCCCGGCTTGTTCCCCGGCGGGATCTCCGCCGAGGAGCTGGACACGGCCTCGGACCTGCTGGGCACGCTCGGCGGCTTCGTCGACGAGGTCTCGCAGACGTTCAACGTCCTCTCGATGACGTCGGGGTTCGTGGACGGCGCGACGGAGCGGCGCATCCTCGGCCAGCACTTCCTGAGCTTCTACGCGGGAGACACCTGGCGGGTCGCCCCGGACACGAGCCTGACCTTCGGCCTGAGGTGGGAGATGCACAGCGTCCCGGACGAGACGCGGGGCCTGGCCCTGCTGCCGGTGGGCGGCATCGACGCGGTGCTCGACCCGGACGCGGTCGTCGACTTCGCCGGCGCGGCGGACTTCGCGCCCAACATCGGCGTGGCCCGGCAGCTCACCGACAAGCTCGTCGTGCGCGGCGGCTACTCGCTGAACTACGTGCTCGACAACAACCTGACGACGGCGTCGAACGCGTTCGGCAACAACGAGGGGCTGAGCCAGACCGTCGCGCTGACCGGGCTCGGCGGCACGGTCAGCGGCGGCGGGCTGGTCCCCGTCGAGGCGCCCGAGTTCAACGTTCCCCGCACGGCGCGCGACGGCATCCTGGCCGACCCCTTCGCCGCCCTGTTCACGTTCGACCCCGACCTGCGCACGCCGTACGTCCAGCAATGGAACGCCGGCGTGCAGTACCAGCTCCTGGCGGACACCGCGCTCGAGGTGCGCTACGTCGGCAACCGCGGCAACGACCTGTTCCGGGCCATCGATCTGAACCAGCTCCGGCTGGCCGACCCCTTCGTGGAGGACTTCCGGCGCGCGCAGCGGAACCTCGCCGCCAACGGGGACCCCCGCAGCGGCGAGCCGCTGCAGGTCTTCCCCCTGCTGGGTCTCGGCGGCTACCTGCCGGCAGGCGGCGTTCAGAACTGGATTCGGAACGGCGAGATCGGGCAGTACATCGGGGGCTTTCTGGCCCCCAACCGGCGGTTCTTCTTCAGCGGGGAGGGCGGCGAGAGCTTTGGCGCGGCGCTGCCGATAAGCTACTTCTATGCCAATCCGAATACGTGGGTCGGCGACGTCGTCGGCAACCACGCCTTCTCCCGGTACAACGCGCTGCAGGTCGAGGTCCGCCGGGCCTGGCGCGCGGGACTCACCGCGCAGGCCAACTACACCTGGAGCCGGGTGACGACGGATTTCGCCGGCACCCAGGCGAACTTCCGCGCGCTGTTCGACAACGCCCAGCCCGAGCTGGAGATCATGCGTCCCTGGTTCGACATCACGCACACCCTCAACGCCCTGTGGGTGTGGGAGCTGCCGGTCGGCGAAGGGCGGCGCTGGATGGACCGCCGCGACGCGCTGAGCGCCGTCGTCGGCGGCTGGGACCTGAGCGGCTTCGTTCAGGATCCATTCCGGGGAGGCGATCAACCTCGTCTCCGGACGGGGCACCATCAACCGCGGCGGCAGCCGGGCGATGACCAACACGGTGCATCTGACCGGTATCGGCATCGACGAGCTGCAGCGCCTGACCGGCGCCTACCGCCTCGAGGACGGCCGGGTGAGCCTGTTCGATCCGAGCCTGCTGGCGGAGGGGGGCGGGCTCGATCCCGCGCTGTTCGAGAATCCGGCCCTGCTCGAGGCCGGGACGCTGCCGCTGTCGCCCGTCAGCGGGCCGTGGTACGCGACGCTCGACGTCGGGCTCCGCAAGAACATCCCGGTGGGTTTTTCGTCGTCGGCGCGGTTGCAGTTGCGCATCGACTTCTTCAACGTGCTCAACCGCACCAACTTCAACGTCGGCAGCATTTCCGGTGTCGGCGGCCTGGGCGTCCACAACCGCCACGACCCCAACGACACGGAGTTCGGCCTGATCAGCGACGCGTTCGCCGCCCGCGAGATGCAGGTCGGCATGAAGCTGACGTTCTGACGTGCTCCGGCCGGCTACTTCCTGATGCTGTAGAGCTTCGAGGCGGTGCGGATCAGCAGCCGGTCGCCGACGATGGCCGGCGAGGCCATGGCCATCTCGTCCAGGCTGTTGGTCCCGATCACCTCGTACTCGCGGCCGGCCCGGATCACGTACGTGTCGCCCTGCTCGCTCAGGGCGAAGATCCTGCCGTTGTAGGCCCAGGGCGACGACGTGAAGCTGGCGCCCACGCGGACCCGCCGGACTCGTTCGACTGCTCGCCGTCGGCGAGGGAGATGTCGCCGCTCGCGCCGGGCCGAATGGCGTACGCCGGCCGGTGCTCGTCACGGAAGTAGCCCGAGTTGACGTACACGAGCCCCTGGCTCGCGAACGGCGTCGGGATGGCCGCCCAGGACATCCTGCCGTCCATCTCCCACAGCAGCCGGCCGTCGAGGTCGTAGGAGCGGATGCGGTTGACCCCCGAGGTCACGATCTCGGTGCGCAGCTCGTTCTCCCACACGTAGGGCGTCGCCCAGGTCGACACCTCGTCGCGGGGCGTCCGCCACAGCTCCTCCCCCGTGCGCTTGTCGAGCGCGGCCAGCCACGACTCCTCCTCGTTGTCGTACAGGACGATCACGCGCTCGCCGTGCACCACGGGCGAGGAGGCCGAACCCCATTCCGACCGGGTCCGCCGGTCCGGAATCAGCACCTGCCAGACCTCGTCGCCGTCCATGTCGAAGGCATACAGGCCCAGGTCGCCGAAGCGCGCGTAGACGTGCTCGCCGTCGGTGGCGGGGGTCTCCGACGCGTAGGTGTTCTTCATGTGACGCGGAAACGCGGGCCGGCCGGCCCTCACCGAGCGCTGCCACAAGACCACCCCGGTTTCGAGGTCCAGGCAGTAGACGCGCCAGTCGTGCTCCAGGGGCACCGGCTCCGGGCGTCCGCGGGGAGCGTACAGGCCGGGCTTGGGCTGCTCGAACTCGCCCACCGCGGTGACCGTGGTCAGGAACACCCGCCCGCCCCAGACGACCGGGCTCGACCAGCCGAGACCCGGAATGTCGGTCACCCACTCGACGTTCTCCGTCGTGCTCCAGCGCTCGGGCAGATCCGGGTTGTCGGCCACGGCGGCGTTCAGGGTCGGGCCGCGGAAGTGGGGCCAGTTGTCGTTGGCGGCGGCGGGCGCCCCCTGCGCGAGCAGCAAGCCGGCCGCCAGGAGCCACACGACGAGTACCATCCGTTGCATCGGTCGACCTCCGGTTTCAGCGCGGTCCAAGGGAGAGATGCGGCCGCAGGGCCCGGCGCCTCGCGCGCCGGACCCTGCCTGCCAGTCGGTGACGCAGGATTCTAGCGGCCGGGCAGCATGATGTGCGCCGAGGAGGTGCCGACCTCCATGACGTAGGCGCCGGCCTTGCGGTACTCGCCCCCGCCCTCCTCGTTGTCCGGGATCCCGAGCGACTCGCTCGTGGCGAACGGGACGGCAATGGTCATGTGCAGCCGGGTCGCCGAGATGTCCTGGCCGCTCACCGTGTAGTAGACGCTGCCGAACTTCGAGAGCTCGCGCGTGCCGTCCGCCTCGGCCTCCGCGCGCATCGCCTCGATCTCGTCCTGCGTCTTGCCCGACATGCTCCACGCCCGGTTCTGCTGAATGCGGGCGATGTTGTCCATGTTCGTGCACTGCACGCTGAACGCCCGGCCGGGCTCGTCGGAGCGATCCCAGCAGACGAGATCGTTGGTGCCTTCGCGCAGCACCTCGTACTCGCCCTCGCTGTCGAGGCGAATCACCGTCGCGTCGTCCCGCAGCAGCGGCGGGGCCGCCATGACCGCGGTCTTGATCGCGATCTCCTTGGCCTCCATGTCGAGATCGTCCTCGACGGACTGCGCCGCCGCCGGCAGCGGGGCCGCCAGCGCCAACAGGCAAACGCCAAGCACCATTCGTTTCATCGGTTGCCTCCTTGCAATGCCCACGTACGCGGCAATGCCCACGTACGCGCGCGGCCGGCCAGCGGGGCGCGCCGATACATCATCTCACGTCGCGCGCCCGGCCCGCTAGCGGTTGGGCCGTATACAATGCGGAGGCAAGAGCGGGCCGCCCTGGTGGCAGGCAGCGGCTCCGGGAGTCATGACGATGAAGAAATCCTGTTTCGCAATCCTGTTCCTCGTCGCCGGCGCGCCGGGCCTCGCCGGGCTGCCGGGCGGCGCCCTCGGCGGCGAAACCGCGGCCGCTCAGGAGGTCGAGGTGCCGCCGGTGCCGAGTCCCGATCTGTACGCCGGCTCACCGTACCTGCGGGAGCTGCGGAACTCGCTGGTCTACGGCGAGATCTGGGAGCGGCCGCAGCTCTCGAAGCGGGACCGGAGCCTCATCACCATCGCGGTCCTGCAGGCGCTGACCCGCGAGGAGCTCGCCATCCACATTCCGCGCGGGCTCGACAACGGGCTGACGCCGGAAGAGATATCCGAGATCATCCTGCACGTGACGTTCTACGCCGGGTGGCCCACCGGCGTGCAGGCGTCCCTGACGGCGGCCGCCGCCTTCGAGGAGCGCGGGCTGACGCTCGGCGACCTGCCGCGCGCCCCGGCGCCCGACGCCGAGGTGACGACCCCCAGCGGCCTCAGCGACGCCTACCGGGCGGTCCCGCGGCTCGGGGCGCTCCGCAACAGCCTGCTCTACGGCAACATCTGGGAGCGGCCGCTGCTGTCCAAGCGTGACCGCAGCCTCGTCACGGTGGCCGTCAACCAGGCGCTGTACGTCACGAACGAGCTGCGGCTGCACATCGACCGGGCACTCGACCAGAACGGCGTCACCCCCCAGGAGCTGTCGGAGGTGGTCCTGCACGTGAACTTCTACGCCGGGTGGCCCGCGGCGGTGAACGCCGGCCGGCTGCTCACGGCGGCGCTGGAAGCGCGCGGCCTCTCGTTCGACGAGCTCCAGTAGGACGGGGATTCGCCGGTTCCGCGGACGCGGATCGCCCCGGGGGCCTGCCCGGGGCTGGCCGCTCCCCGCTCAGAACAGCGAGCGCGACTGGCAGCCGTCGACCGTGATCGACGCGCCGCTGATCCAGCTCGCCCGCGGCGAGGCCAGGAAGGCGACCACGTCGCCCACCTCCCCGGCCCGGCCGAAGCGGCCGAAGGGCAGGTTGAGCCGGACGAACTCGGCCATCCCGGCCGGATCTTCCTGCTGCCGGCGGTGCCACGAGCCGCCCGGGAAGGAGATGGAGCCCGGGGCCACGCTGTTCACGCGGATGTTGTCGCCGGCGAACTGCTGCGCGAGCGCCTTGGCGAGGCTGATCTCGGCCGCCTTCACCGCGTTGTAGGTCATGCGGCCGCCAGATTCGCGGCCCCAGATGGAGGCGATCATGATGATCGCGCCGCCGCCGGCCCGCCGCATGTGGGGCACGGCCAGGCGCGACGCCCGGATGGCCGGATAGAGGGTGTCGTCGAACGCGGCGCGCCAGTCGTCGTCCGTGGCCTCGAGCAGGCCGCCGCCGCCCGCCCGGCCGACGTTGTTCACCAGCACGTCGAGACGTCCGAACGTGTCGGCCGTCCGGCCGACCACGGCCTCGAGATCGCCGGGATCGGTCAGATCCGCCCGCACGGCCAGTATCCGCCCGGGGCCGCCGCCCTGCCCTTCGAGCAGGGCGGCCGCCTCGGCCAGCCGCTCCTGCCCGCGGGCGCAGATGCAGACGCGGCACCCTTCGCGGGCGAGCGCGGACGCGCTGGCCAGACCCAGCCCGCGGCTCGAGCCCGTGACCAGCGCCACCTTGTCCCGCAGTTGAAGATTCATGACGTCAGGCCGTCCGGTCCCGGCGAGCGGCGTGCGGCGGGCAACCGCTCACGGCGGCCCACCGGTCAGGTCGTTGAGCCGCCAGTCGAATGCCTGATAGCGCAGCGTGAACGCGTTCGCCGCCAGAAACGCCTGCTCGCTCGGAAACAGCGACGGCGCCACCAGCGTCAGGATGGCGCGCTCGATCGGCGAGCGGCCGGCGCCGTTCCAGCCGCCGTCGGCATGGGCGGCGGTCAGGTCCGCCTCGCGCCAGCCCAGGATGGCGCTGACCCGCACCTCCTCCGCGATGCGGTCCAGCCGGACGTGGCGCGGGTCCGTCGCGAACTCCTGGACCACCGCCGCGAGCTGCGCCTCGAGGCGGGCCCCGGTGTAGGCCTCGCTCCGCAGCCGGCCGCTGCCCACCGCGCCGCGGCCGAGCGCCAGGAACAACCGCGGATCGCCGAAGGCCGGCAGCACGCCGGTCTCGATGGCGTCGAGCGTCAGCGTGCGTCCCGCCACGCGATGCGTGCGCTCCTCGAAGGCGCCCGGAATCTGACGGATGCTGTTGGCCGGATAGTTCGCCGCGCGGCCGCGGATCGGATAGTGGTCGATCACGGTGCGCAGCACCAGCGCGTTGTACGCGTTGAGCCAGAAGGCCTTGCCGGCCGCGGGAGGCCAGCCGGCGAACCCGGGCGGCTCGGCGGCGATCGACCGCACGAAGCGGTCGAGACCGGCGCGATCCAGCCGCAGCGCGGCGTAGTAGACCAGGCCGTCGCGCACGTACAGATCGAGGAGACGGTCGAGCGCCTCGACGCCGGGCGCCGGCTGCGCCCGCCCGGCCAGGCCCAGGACGCCCACGATCAACGCCGCACACGCCAGCCGCGACTTCAACCGCACGCTTGGCCTCCCCCGTCCAAAGCGGGCATGATACAACAGGCGTCGGAACTGAAGGCATGTTGGCAGCGGCTGCGCTCGGCATGGTGCTCTACGGTCTCTACTCGCTGGTAGGGGGCGCCGCGGATCTGCTCGGCGCGGGCCCGCTCGAGTGGTGGGCCGACCTCTGGCTCATGGTCGCCGGCGCCATGCTGGTCTGCGGCGCGATCTTCGTGCGCGCCTCGATGCCGGGCGGCCTGGCCCTCGCGGTGGCGGGGCTGCTGGCCCTGCAGTCGATCAGCCTGCACAACGCCGGGCACCTGTACGGGCAGGTCCTGCTCCTGCCGCAGCTCCTCCGGCTGCTGTTCGCCGGCCTGCTCGTCGCGCTCGCCTGGTTCGGCTGGGAGTCGCCGGACGACGAGCCGGCGCCGGACCCCGAGCAGGAGTCTGCGCCGTAGAGCCGGCGCGGACTCCCGCGGCCCGAAAACCTGCGCCGCCCGAGCGCGCGGTAGGATGGACCCGTGCCCGCGGCGGCGGCACCGATATGGCTCAGGACGAGCACTACCTGAAGACGGAGCTCTACGAGCTGGTACGCCGGGATCCCGCGATCTTCGAGTTCCTGCAGGCCGGTTCGCTCGATGGCATCTGGTACTGGGACGTCACGCGCCAGGACCAGGAATGGATGAGCCCCCGCTTCAAGGATCTCTTCGGCTACCGCGACGACGAGATCCCCAACACCTCGGCCTGGTGGATGGCGAACATATTCGCCGAGGACCGCACGCTGGCCCTCGACAACTTCGCCAAGCACCTCGCCGATCCCGGCCATCCGTACGATCAGATCGTGCGCTATCGGCACCGCGACGGCAGCACGGTGTGGGTGCGCTGCCGCGGCCTCGCGGTCAGGAACGAGGCCGGCGAGCCCGTCCGCCTGCTGGGTTGCCACACCGACGTGACCGCCCTCAAGCGCGCGGAAGAGGACCTGCGCAGCCAGGCCGCCGAGCTGCGGACCGCCCGGGACGCGGCCGAACGCGCCAACCGCGCCAAGAGCACCTTCCTGGCGAACGTCAGCCACGAGATCCGCACCCCGCTCAGCGCCGTGGTCGGCACGGCCGAGCTGCTCGGCGACACGGCGCTGACGCCGACGCAGCACGAGTACCTCGACGCCATCCGCGAGTCCGCCGATGCCCTGCTCGACGTCATCAACGACCTGCTCGACTTCTCGAAGATGGAGGCGGGCAAGCTCGCGATCGAGCGCCGCGACTTCCACCTGCGCGGTTTCCTCGACGCGCTGCTGAAGTCGCTCGCGCCCCGGCTGCGCCGGAAGGACGTCGCCCTGCGGCGCGCCGTGGCCGACGACACGCCGGACGCGCTGGTGGGCGACGCCCGCCTGCTGCGGCAGATCCTGTCGAATCTCGTCTCGAACGCCATCAAGTTCACCGAGCGGGGAGAGATCGTCGTGCATGCGCGCCCGCTGGAGCAGGCCGACGGCGAGGTCTCGCTCGGGTTCGAGGTCGCCGATACCGGCATCGGGATCTCGCCGGACAAGCAGCAGGTGATCTTCGAGGAGTTCGTGCAGGCTGACGCCTCGACGACGCGGCGCTACGGCGGAACGGGGCTGGGCCTGGCGATCGCCTCGCGGCTGGTGGACGCGCTGGGCGGCCGCATCGGCCTGCGCAGCGAGCCCGGCACGGGCAGCACGTTCCACTTCACGGCCCGCTTCGGCCTGGGCGAGGCGGGAGCGGGCGAGAAGCCTCCCGCTCGCGCCCCGGTCGTCGCGCTGCGGCCGTTGCGCGTCCTGCTCGTCGAGGACAGCGTCCCCAACCAGCGCGTGGGCGTCGGCATGCTCGAGCGGGGGCGGCACGCGGTGCGCGTGGCCGGCACCGGCGCCGAGGCCCTGGAGGCCTGTGCGGCCGAGCGGTTCGACGTCGTGCTGATGGACCTGCAGATGCCGGAGAT
The DNA here is from genome assembly GCA_965214845.1 of Vicinamibacterales bacterium. GTDB lineage: Bacteria > Acidobacteriota > Vicinamibacteria > Vicinamibacterales > UBA8438 > JAAXGX01. Next base: position 6,050,215 of record CBDCCO010000007.1, on the reverse strand, counting down.
GGACGGCTTCGAGGCCACCCGCGCCATCCGCCAGCGCGAGCGCGAGCAGGGCGCGAGCCGCACGCCGATCGTGGCCCTGACGGCGCGCTCGTCCCGCGGCGCGGACGCCCCCTGGCGGACGGTCGGGTTCGACGGCTACCTGGCCAAGCCGTATCGCGCCCGCGAGCTCCTCGAAGCGATCGCCGCCGTCGTCGGGGCGGCCCCGGCGGCCGGCGCGCCGGTCCCCGGGGCCTCCGGGCGCGATTCCGCGGCGCGCGTGGACTGGGACGCCGCGCTCGAGAGCGTGGAGGGCGATCGCGAGCTGTTGCGGCGGGTGGTCGACGGGTTCCTGGGCCAGCAACCGTCGCTGTGCGCCGAGCTCCGCGCGGCGCTCGAGGCCGGCGATCTGCCGGTGGTGCAGCGGGTGGCGCATACGGTGGGGGGATCGCTGCGCCTGTTCCACGACGCGCGCGTGGTCAGCCTGGCCAACGCTCTCGAGGACTGCTGCCGCGACGGCGAGTCCGGCCGCGTGGCGACCTGCTGGCAGGCGCTCGATCGGGAGCTCGCCACGGTCGTCGCGGAGCTCCGCGACTGGATCCGCGGCCGGCCGTAGCAGGAAACGGAATCATGGCGCGGCTCCTGGTAGTGGACGACTCGACGGCCGACCGCGAGCTGGCGGCGCACCTCCTCGCCCAGGAGTCCTGGAGCGTGCTCCATGCCGCGGACGGGCAGGAGGCGCTCGCGCAGATGCGGGACCACGACGTGGACCTGGTGCTGACGGACCTCGTCATGCCCAACCTCGACGGCCTCGCGTTCGTGAAGCAGTCGAAGATCGATCACCCCCTCGTCCCCGTGGTCCTGATGACCGCCCGCGGCAGCGAGGAGATTGCCGTGCAGGCGCTCGAGGCCGGCGCCGCCAGCTACGTCCCGAAGAAGACCCTCGTGCGCGACCTCGTCGAGGTCGTCGAGCGCATCCTGGAAGCCTCCCGGGAGCGCAAGAGCTACACGCGCCTGCTCGGCAGGCTGCAGGCGGCGTCGTTCGTGCTGGAGAACGACCTGGAGCTCATCTCGTCGCTCGTCAGCTACCTGACGCAGATACTGCGGGACTCGGGCATGTTCGACGAATCGAACTGCCAGCGCATCTCCACCGCGCTCGACGAGGCGCTGACGAACGCCTACTACCACGGCAACCTCGAGGTGCGCTCCGAGATACGCCAGCACGACGCGCGCGCCTACCGCCTGCTGGCCGAGCAGCGCCGGCAGGCGGCGCCCTACCGCGACCGGCGCATTCTCGTGCAGGCCAGCCTGACGTCCGACGCGGCCCGCTTCGTCGTCACCGACCAGGGGCGGGGGTTCGACGTCGGCGGCGTCCCCGACCCCACGCTGCCCGAGAACCTCGAGCAGCCCAGCGGCCGCGGCATCTTCCTGATGAAGACCTTCCTGGACGACGTCCGCTACAACGAGGCGGGCAATCAGGTGACGCTGCTGAAGCGCCGCCCCGACTGAACCCGGACGCCCGCTCACTGCGGCAGCGCGCGGACGACCACGACCGTCTTGTCGTCGCCGGGGTCCGGGTTCCCGCGCTCGAAGCGGGCCGCCGCGGCGCAGATGCGGCGCGCCAGCTCGGCCGCCGGCGCGTCGTCGTGCTCGGTCATCACCGCCCGGACACCGGCCAGATCGAAGAACCGATCGGCTTCGTCCTGCGCATCGATCACCCCGTCGGTGCAGATGACGAGCCGACCGCCGCCGAGCGCGACCGTCTGCTCCTCCCAGGCGCCGTCCGGGAAGAGCCCGAGCGGCGGTCCGCTCGAGGCCAGCGTCGACTCGGTGCCGTCTCCCAGCAGCAGGGCGCGCGGATGCGCGGCGTTGACGAACGTGAGCTCGCCGCCGGGACATGCCAGCACGCCGCAGAAGAGCGTGACGAACCGTCCGTCCCCCCGGCCGTGCAGCAACGCGCGGTTGAGCTTGCTCACGAGCTCGAGCGGGGCCGTGGACCGCGCGGCCTCCGCCCGCAGCACGCCCTGGGCCTCGGCCATGAGAATCGCCCCCGGGATGCCCTTGCCCGAGGCGTCGCCGATGGCGAGCGCGACACGATCGCCGGGCAGCTCGAGGAACCCGTAGAAGTCGCCGCCGACCTCCTCGCTGGCCCGCAGGTGCGCGCCGATGTCGTGGCCGGGAGGAGTGGGCACCGTCGCGGGCAGGAACGAGCGCTGGACTATCGCCGCGAGCTCCAGCTCGTGCTCGATACGGTGGTTCCGCTCGGCCAGCAGCCGATGGCGCTCGCGTGCGTAGCGGACGCTCCGCACGAGCAGGTCGGCCGTCAGCCGATCCTTGACGAGGTAGTCCTGGGCGCCGCGATGGACGGCCTCCACCGCGACCTCCTCGTCGTCGACGCTGCCGAGCACGACGACCGGCAGCGTCTCGCCCAGCTCCCGGATGGCGTCGAAGCCGCCGTCGTCCACGCCGGCCGCGCGCGACAACCCCAATAGGACCAGATCGTGCGGGTGGACGCGCAACTCGGCGGCGGCGGCCCGGGGGTCGGGCACTGCCGTGACCCGGAACGACGCCACCCCGGACTGCCCCAGCGCGGACAGCACGCGCGCGACGTCGCCGGGGTCCTCCTCGACGAGCAGCACACGCGCGGACTGCGGCGCGGTCCGGCCGGACCGGCTTTCCTCGACCAAGGTGCCCGCCGCTACGGGAAGCTCTGGACCGCCTCCGCCTCCGAAACGAACGTGTCGAACACCATCTCGAGCTTGGTGGTCACGATGAGGTCCTGCACCCGCTCGGTCAGGTTGAGAAGCTTGAGCTGGCCGCCGGCGTTCACGACCGCGGCGCGCTTCGACAGGAGCCCGCCGAGCGCCGCGCTGTCTATCACCGACACGCTGCCGAGATTCAGGATCAGCTTGCTGCGGCCGGCCCCGACGAGGTCGTCGATGCGATCCGCAAGCGTCTCACCCGCCTCCCCCGCCAGCTTCCCGCTGAGATCGAGGATCGTGACCGGCCCTTCCTCCCGCTGGTTGATCCGAAGCGCCATGATTGCCCCCTCTTCGTAAATGCTGACCGAAATGGGGCCGGAACGCAATACGCGGGTGGGCCGGCTGGTTTGGGCGCGGGACAACAAGTGCTGCGACGACGCGGTCGATCACGGCCTTGACGCAGTGCGCGAAGCCGAGCTGTACGTGCACGCTGCGCCCCAGAGCGAGACGAGGGCGACGCTGCCGACGAGGCGCTGGATCCAGCTTCTCGCGCCGGTCGGCTGGACGCAGAGGCCCTGTGGTTTCCGTGGTTTCCGGACCCGGCAGGTGCTCCGCTGTCACACCGCCGGGGCGGTGGGTCGGATTGCTCCCCTCAAAATCGTCCTTTCAGGAAGGCGAAGAGCGCCAGCGGCGTCAACCCGACGCGGCCGCGTACGATGGCAGTCCCGGCCATACACGACAAGGCCGGAGCCTTACCGCGCATCGCAATTACGGAGTTCCTCGCTCACGCCGATCCGTACTGAGTAGCCGTCGCAGCCGGCTGAGGAGTCGGGCGCGGCGGGCTTCGTAGAACACGTTGAATCCAGTGATGTCGGCTGGAACATCGCCAAGGTCGTGATTTTCGGCGTACTCCCGTGCCGCCCGGGGCTCAAACGTCGCGATCCACTTTCCGGGGAGCTCGTCGCTCTTGCTCTGGTTCAGGTCCCCAGCAAGCAGTTGCAGATTCGGTAAACGATCCACGCGACCCTGGTACTCCTCGATGTCGTCCTCAGACACGCCGGCACGGCGTAGTCGACGCGACGAGAAGCGGCTCTTGGGGAACACGTGGTCGATGTGGAACTTGTTGTTCTGAGTATCTACGAAGGGGTACAGCACGGACAGCAGCGCGAACGCACGGTCCTTCGATTCCACGAGGTGCTCAAGTTCTTCGTTCTCGAACGTCAGGTTCTTGCCCCTCGCCCGCATCACCTCTTCCAGGCGATCGGAAGGAAACGCCTCGCTGCCGTGCGTGTCAATGACCACCCTCAGTGCGGTCAGCAGCGAGTCCAGACCGCTGCCCCAGATCCCACGCTTGAGCAACGATCGTGTCAACCAGCTTCGGATCGCGTCGCGATCTCGTTTGTACGCCGCCTGAGTGAGGAATCCAGCCGGCGCTTCGCGGCGATACAGGTAATGGGCGATGGGAAGGACAGCATTGTGCGCGCGCAGACTGCTCTCGGAAAAACCGAAGCTCGCCACGAGCGCCACGGCGGTGCTGACCGCCGACGTGATCCGGTCCCAGCGGTCTTCAAGGAGCTTCATGTTGCCGCGGGTGAAATTGGTGACCCTGAACCCCACGCTTGTGACGCCGGCCAGCATCAGACCTGCCTTCAGCAGGAAGTCCTGGGAGAATCCGAAGCCGCCGCCCATGTCGTTGATCTCGTCCACTTTGCCGTGGATCTCGGCTTTGGCGTCCAGCGTCTCCCACTGTGCCGTGGCCATGCTCATGAGCATGTCCGAATAGCTCAGCTTGGTGCCACCGCTGTTGGTACGGATGAAAACGCGAAGGACCTTGTCGAGATCCTGATCCTGCTCCTCGTAGTACGCGACGAGCGCCTTGATGTGCACGACCTTGTGGAGTCCTGCAAGGACCCTGAACGGGCCGCGTTGATTGGCAAGCCTGTGACCGACGAGAAAGTCATTGAGATCGACGGCATCCTCGGCTCTGAGAATGTCGCCGACCGGGTACCAGCAGTGCGCCTCGTCCCGCCGCGCTGCCTCCTTGTTGGTCAAGAAGCGGAAGTCGTACTGCATGTCGTACTCGTTCTCCTCCGCCTCGCGGAGAAGGTTCAAGTACAGGCGCCGGACGGGGAAAGCGTCCGGGTTCTTCCACCGCAAGCGCGGGAGCTTGTACGAGTAGCTGCCGCGTAGCCCGATGTTCAGGGCCGTGAGTCGTTGCTGGCCATCAAGGACCGCTGTGATCTCGTCGCGGGTAACCGCGCCGACCGACGCACAATAGGCATTGTCCCTTTCGTGGTAGTCGAGCATGAAGTCATAGAACTTGGTCTTCGGTTAGCGGGTGATCTCCCAATAGACACGGGCCGAAAGTGGACTTGGCGTGGGGAGGTTGCAGCGCCTCGACGAGGTTGCTGGAACCGAAGTGTTCGCGCGGGTTGCCTCGTCGGTCGCGATGCCGCGGGGCACCGAACGCCACGCCGGCGCGCAGGAGCATCGGCGTCAGCTTCTCCGTGAGGTCCGGTGGCGACCGAGCGCGGTGCGGTCGTTCCTTGCTGCGGCGGGGACGCCGCGGGGACCGGTCGCACGTCGAGGTCGTATGTCGAACGTTGCCCGCCTACGCGGGCGGCGGCGGAAGACCGAGGATCTCGGGGACAACGGGCTCGACCGCGCGCAACATCGCGGCGAACAGCGGAGGCAGGTCGAGGTCGCGTTGGCGCGCGGTGCGCACGATGCTGGCCAGGACCTGCTGGGTGTCGGCGCCGTGGCGGGTGCGGTTGCCGCCACACACCTTGCGGATGACCACGGCGGGCCGGATGGCGTGTTCGGCGCGCCAGTTGGTGGCGTCGAGCGAAGGGTCCCACAAGAACAGGAACACGGCCGGAAATTCGTTGGCCAGGTGCGCCGCAAAGCGCTCGGCGTCGTCGATTGGCGGCGGGGCGTCGACCAGCCGCCGGAGCCGGGCCACAAGTCGGCCGCGGGCCGTGGCCATCCCGTGCTCGCTCAGCGCTCCGGCGTTGCAGCGGTCCCGCAGGTCGAGGCCGGCCCGCAGGACCGCCGCCACGTCGCCCGCCCAGGGACTGTCCGGATGATCCTCGCGGAGCTGCTTGCAGCGTTGGAGCAGGTGGTTCAGACACGTCTGGTGCAGGCCGTCGAAGCAGCGATACGGCGCCCATCCGTCGCGCACGAGCACGCCGACGTAGTCGGTCCCCAACACCGTGGCGGCATCGGCGAACCCACGGCCGGGGCAGATGGCGTAGACCGTCGTCTCCAGGGTGACGAACGTCCACAGCCAGTGGCGCTCGCCGCCGACGCGCCAGCCCGTCTCGTCCGGCGTGACCACGGGCGCGTTGCGGACCTGCTCGCGCAGTTCCGTATAGGCCGGCCCGGCGGCGCGGGCCGCCCGGTGCAGCACGTGGGCGAGGCCGCCCGGGGTGACCTGCAGCCCGAAGGTGGTCCGCAGCAGGTGCGCGACCTTCGCCAGCGGCACCCCCATCTCGGTGTGCAGCTCGACCACCAGCGACACGACCGCGGGACCGAGCTGCACGCCCGCCGCCCCCAGCGCGTCGGAGGTCTGCAGCTCATGCCGGCCCTGCACCCGCCGCTGACACCGCGTGCAGTGGCCGACCTCAATGGCGAAGCGCCGCACGACCGGGCGCACCACGGGCAGGTCTTCCTGATACTGCGACGCCTCGCGGGTCAGGGCGACCGCGCCGCCGCAGTCCGGACATTCCCTCGGAATCGGCGCCGCGTGGGTTTCGTCGACCTGCGCCGGGCGCGGCCGGCAGCCGTGGCGGCCATACGCCGCACCGGCTCGCCGTCCGGGACGCCTGCCGCGACCTTGCGGCCGGTCCTTGGCGAACGGCGCGGCTTGGCGGCGACCTGCCCGGCGTGCCTCGTCCAACTGCCGTTTCAGGCGCTCGTTCTCTTGCTTCAGGCGGTCATTCTCGCGTTGCAGTCGGTTGCTCTTGCGCTGCAACCGGCCCTTCTCGCGCCGCAGGTTCTCGGTGTCGCGCTCCCGCCGTGCCAACTCCCCGCGAAGCCGTTCGAGGTCGGTGGGAAGTTCCGCAGTCCGATGTGGGGGCGATTTCCCGTCGGCGGCCGTCACGCCACCGTTATGCCATAATCCGAAACATTGTACAAGTCAAAATATTGACACTCGGCCCGGAACCCGCTAACCCGGAAAATTCGTGAGGTTATCGAATCGGTCCCAGGCAGGGCCTGATCGTCGCGCGAAGGACGTTTTCGGACGCGGCGCGTGGTAGGTGGCAGCGTGGTGCAGTGGCCGGGGCGAGGTGACGGCACGCATGAGGTGGCAAGCGCCGACAGGTCGGGCGCAGGGGCGCTGGCGAGCATCCGGGGCGCGGAGGTTGCCGTGGCGACGGCGCGCTATCCGGCGCGCGCCCCGAGCGCGAGGGCGAGGTGCCGCCAGACGTCGCGGTATGGGGTCGCTCGCGGCAGGTGCAGGACGAGCCGGCGGACGGAGCGGACGACGTGGACGCTGACCTTGAGCAACCGGTCGCGCAGCCAAGTCACCTGGGTGCGGGCGCAGGCGGTGCGGGCGGCCCTCAGCCGCAGTTCCTGCATGAGCACGTAGGCGGCGGCCGTCAGCAGGACCCGCAGCTGGTTTGCCCAGAACTTGGTGCAGCTCGTGCGGTCGATCTGCAAGCCGTCGAGCAGTTCCTTGATGCGGTTCTCGATGTCGCCGCGCCCGCAGTAGACCTTCTCGTAGATGAAGCGCGGCGTCTGGCGCAGATTGGTCACGACGAAGCGCGGGTTGTCCCGCGGCTGCCGGCCGGTGAGCTGCACGACTTCGGCCTTGATCACCACGCGGCGCTCACGAGCCCACGTGCCCGCGCGATAGCGGGTGTCGAGGTAGAAGTGCGCCGTCTTCTCGCGCAGCATGTTCTCGGTGCGGGCCGCCACCATGACGTGCTCGGCAGCCCGCAACAGCACGGCGTTCCTGGCCATCGCCACGACGTAGTCGAGCCGCGGTTCGGCATCGAGGAAGTCGAAGATCTCTGGCGTGGCGAAGCCGCCGTCGAGCCGGACGAGAAAGCGCGCCTCGGGAAACGCGGACCGCAGCAGCGCGAGCAGCCGACACAGCACGCCCAGCGTGCCGTCGGACGCCTGCGCCGTGCCGGGCCGCAGCACGGCCGCGCACAGATACTGCTCCGCCTCACGGTCGAAGCTCACAAAGGCCAGCAATGGCAGGTAGCACCAGCTGTCGTAGTAGCTGTTGAACATGGTCAGCTGCTGCGCGCCATGCGTCGGGTCGTCGGTCGGGTCGAGGTCGATCGTGATGCGTCGCACCCGCCCGCGCAGCCGGCGGCGATGCCGCTCGATGACCGACGCCGCCAACTCGCGCCCGAGCCGATAGAGCGCGACGCGGCCCGCACCGTTCTCGAACCGCGAGACCGTCGGCTGCGACGCCAGCCGACCGCCCGCCACCGGGTCGCGCCCGAGCAGCAACTTGTGGATCGGATCGTCGGCGAGCTGGTCCGAATCGTTGCCGTCGGGATGGCCGCAGGCGATGCCGAACACCCGCTGGCCCACCAGGTCCTCGAGCGTGTGCCGGACCTTCTCCGGTGCCCGGCGGTCAATCAGACACCGGCCGAATGCCTTGACCAACCCGTAGACGCGCTCGGCGGCCTTGAGCAGCACGGCGCCGCCATCCGAGCTCGACTGCTCGCGGTCGAACGTGGCCACGAGCGGCTTGTCGAACAGATCGGGGAACAGAACAGACTGTGCTATCGTGGGGTCCGTCACGCAAGAGCCTCCGTCGTGCCGAAAACATCTGTCGTCAACAGCGTTTTAGCACACGGAGGCTTTTGTGTCTCTACTCAGGCCGGGCGCCTCATGAATTTTCCAGGCTAGTCGGATGGCTCCACTGAAATCCCGGGGTGCGATCCCAAGCCGCGAACACTATCGATTTCTAATTGCGGGCACGGCACTGGGCTCGTTCGGTTTTGAACTTGAAGAAGCCTACTGCGAAACTGATCTATTGCGCGAATCATCACTCGTCGAGTCGGCTCTCAAGCAGACAATGTTGATTCTCGAAGCGACGGATGGGACAGATGAAATGTTGACCGCGGCCATATCCGATGCCGACCCGCGTGCGATTGACGCGCTTCGCAAATTTTTAAAACGAATTGCAGATGAGGACGCAACCTGCACGCTTGAATTCAAGGGCGATATTTGTCATTTCTCGGACGTGAGTCAGATCCGCCGAAGCGAAAAGCGCCTGAGCATGAACAACATCGACCAGGACGAACGAGAACTGTCAGGTCGTCTCCTGGGAGTGCTGCCGGTCCGCCGCAGGTTTGAATTTCTGGACAACGCCACGAAGGCAACCATCGCAGGCACGATCGACCCCGGCGTTGAGAACGTGGATTCAATGAACAATGCTCTCGACCGTCCGGCAACCATTACCATCCGTTCGAGGCGAGTAGGTACAGCCCCCATAACGTTACGTCCTCCTGGCGTACAGAGACACGAGTGACGGTTGAGAGCCCAGCGGCTGTCCATGTCGACAACGCGGGCGTCCGGTACCCTGGGAAACGGTTGCTCGCCCGCCGCGTCAACCGTGAAGTGGTGGTCGTGCTCGGCTGGGGGCGCGCCATCCTGATGCAGCTCGCGCATCCCCTGGTCGCCGCCGGCGTGGGCGCCCACAGCGGGTTCGACACTGGACCACTCGCCTACGTCCGACGCATGCGCCGCACCATCTCGGCGATGCTCTCGCTCACCTTCGGCAGCGAGGCGGAGATCCGGCGGACGGTCGAGCAGATCAACGCCATTCACGGGCGGGTGCACGGCCGCCTCGATCGCACGGCAGGCGCCTACGCGGCTGGCACCCCCTACGACGCCACGGACCCGGCGCTGCTCGCCTGGGTCCACGCCACGCTGGTCGACAGCCAGTTGCGGACCTATCCCGGAAAATTCGTGAGGTTATCGAATCGGTCCCAGGCAGGGCCTGATCGTCGCGCGAAGGACGTTTTCGGACGCGGCGCGTGGTAGGTGGCAGCGTGGTGCAGTGGCCGGGGCGAGGTGACGGCACGCATGAGGTGGCAAGCGCCGACAGGTCGGGCGCAGGGGCGCTGGCGAGCATCCGGGGCGCGGAGGTTGCCGTGGCGACGGCGCGCTATCCGGCGCGCGCCCCGAGCGCGAGGGCGAGGTGCCGCCAGACGTCGCGGTATGGGGTCGCTCGCGGCAGGTGCAGGACGAGCCGGCGGACGGAGCGGACGACGTGGACGCTGACCTTGAGCAACCGGTCGCGCAGCCAAGTCACCTGGGTGCGGGCGCAGGCGGTGCGGGCGGCCCTCAGCCGCAGTTCCTGCATGAGCACGTAGGCGGCGGCCGTCAGCAGGACCCGCAGCTGGTTTGCCCAGAACCTGGTGCAGCTCGTGCGGTCGATCTGCAAGCCGTCGAGCAGTTCCTTGATGCGGTTCTCGATGTCGCCGCGCCCGCAGTAGACCTTCTCGTAGATGAAGCGCGGCGTCTGGCGCAGATTGGTCACGACGAAGCGCGGGTTGTCCCGCGGCTGCCGGCCGGTGAGCTGCACGACTTCGGCCTTGATCACCACGCGGCGCTCACGAGCCCACGTGCCCGCGCGATAGCGGGTGTCGAGGTAGAAGTGCGCCGTCTTCTCGCGCAGCATGTTCTCGGTGCGGGCCGCCACCATGACGTGCTCGGCAGCCCGCAACAGCACGGCGTTCCTGGCCATCGCCACGACGTAGTCGAGCCGCGGTTCGGCATCGAGGAAGTCGAAGACCTCTGGCGTGGCGAAGCCGCCGTCGAGCCGGACGAGAAAGCGCGCCTCGGGAAACGCGGACCGCAGCAGCGCGAGCAGCCGACACAGCACGCCCAGCGTGCCGTCGGACGCCTGCGCCGTGCCGGGCCGCAGCACGGCCGCGCACAGATACTGCTCCGCCTCACGGTCGAAGCTCACAAAGGCCAGCAATGGCAGGTAGCACCAGCTGTCGTAGTAGCTGTTGAACATGGTCAGCTGCTGCGCGCCATGCGTCGGGTCGTCGGTCGGGTCGAGGTCGATCGTGATGCGTCGCACCCGCCCGCGCAGCCGGCGGCGATGCCGCTCGATGACCGACGCCGCCAACTCGCGCCCGAGCCGATAGAGCGCGACGCGGCCCGCACCGTTCTCGAACCGCGAGACCGTCGGCTGCGACGCCAGCCGACCGCCCGCCACCGGGTCGCGCCCGAGCAGCAACTTGTGGATCGGATCATCGGCGAGCTGGTCCGAATCGTTGCCGTCGGGATGGCCGCAGGCGATGCCGAACACCCGCTGGCCCACCAGGTCCTCGAGCGTGTGCCGGACCTTCTCCGGTGCCCGGCGGTCAATCAGACACCGGCCGAATGCCTTGACCAACCCGTAGACGCGCTCGGCGGCCTTGAGCAGCACGGCGCCGCCATCCGAGCTCGACTGCTCGCGGTCGAACGTGGCCACGAGCGGCTTGTCGAACAGATCGGGGAACAGAACAGACTGTGCTATCGTGGGGTCCGTCACGCAAGAGCCTCCGTCGTGCCGAAAACATCTGTCGTCAACAGCGTTTTAGCACACGGAGGCTTTTGTGTCTCTACTCAGGCCGGGCGCCTCATGAATTTTCCAGGCTATGCCCTGTTCGTCGGACCCCTGACGGCTGCGGAAGAGGACCGCTACTGCGCCGAGGCGGCGCAGGTCGGTCCCCGGCTCGGCGCACCGCCGGACGCGCTGCCGGCCACGCGGGACGCGCTCGATCGCTACCTGCGCGAGATGCAGCAGGCGGGCCGCCTCGCGGTCGGCGAGCAGGCGCGGCATCTGGCCGCGGCGCTCCTCGCGCTGCCCGGCGGTCCGTGCGTGGCGCCGGCGCGCTGGCTCGGCCGGCTGACCACGATCGGCCTGCTGCCCGCGCCGCTCCGCGACGGCTACGGCTTCGTCTGGCGCGAGCGCGACGCCCGCCGGTTGCGCGCCGCCGCCGCCGTCCTCCGCGCCGGCCGGCGGATCGCCCCCCGGGCGCTGCGCGAATGGCCCGCCGCCCGCCCGCGCGCACATGGCGCGCACAGCGCGCCTCGGCGGGAGCGGCGCGGGGCGAAGGGGACCCCGCAAGCGAATGCCGGGGGCTTGGGGCGCAGCCCCATCTGGAGGAAGCCGCCCCCTACGCCGTGAAGACGGCGATGACCGTCCAGCAGACCGCGGCCAAGGCGGCCGCCAGCGAGGCCTGGGGAATCTGCGTCTTCACGTGGTCCATCAGGTCGCAGCCGGTGCAGACCGAGCTGAGGACCGTCGTGTCCGAGATCGGCGAGCACTGGTCGCCGTAGACGCTGCCGTCCATGACCGCGGCGAAGCAGAGCGTCATGAACAGCTCCGGATGCGACAGCCCCTGTGCGCCGGCCACCGCCCAGGCGAGCGGCATGGCCAGCGGGAACGCCACCGCGTAGGTGCCCCAGCTCGTGCCCGTGGAGAAGGCGATGACCATCGTCATCAGCTGCAGCAGCACCGGCAGCAGGAAGTACGGCACGCTGCCGCCGAGCTGGTCGACCAGGAAGACCCCGCCCCCGGTCTGCGTGCTGACGCTGCCGATGGTGATGGCCAGCAGCAGGATCACCGAGCCGAGCACCACGCCCTTGATGCCGTCGTGAAACCCGGCCATCAGGTCCTTGAGCGACATGCCCCGGGCCAGGGCGATGCCCGACGCCAGCAGCAGCGCCGCGCCGAACGCCCACTGCACGTTCGGCGAGCCGGAGACGACGAAGGTGCCGACGGCGACGCCGATGAGCAGGCCGAGCGGCAGGAAGAACTCGAGGACGTGCGGCGCGTAGCCTTCGGGAACGTGGCTCGCCTGCAGCTCCCGGGCGCTGAGCGGCGCCGCCCCCTCGGCGTCGAGGCGGCCGGTGGTGCGGGCGCGCACCATGGCCGCCGCGAGGCGCCGGCCGAGGAACAGCGGCTTCTCGACGCTCAGCAGGAACGTCCCCAGCACGGCGAAGATCGCGTAGAAGCAGAACGGCACGCTCCGGAAGAAGAACGCGATGCGGTCGGTCTCGGTGGTCAGGAAGCTGACCCCGGAGACGAAGATGAACGCCTGGACGTAGCCCGGCCACGCGTTGAAGGCGAGCTGCGACGCGATCGGCGAGGCGGTCGAGTCGACGATGTAGGCCAGCTCCTCGTGGCTGATGCGCTCCTTGTCGGCAATCGGCTTGACCGTGGTGCCGACCACGACGGTGCTGACCGTCCCGCCCTGGAAGAAGACGATGCCGAGCATCCAGGCCACGAGCTTGGCGCTGCGCGGGCCGCGGACGAAGCGCGCCGTCATGAACTCGGCGAACGCCTGCGCCGCACCGGTGCGCGACCAGACCCCCATCAGCCCGCCGAGCAGCCACAGATAGAGGAGCAGCACGCCGGCCGAGTTGGTCGTCGCCAGCGACGGGATCAGCACGTCGCCGGTGATGTCGTACGTGCCGAGCAGGAGCGCCCCGGAGACGATGCCGGCGGCCAGCGCGGTGACCGGCTCGCGCGTCAGCCAGCAGAGCACGACCGCGACCACGGCCGGCAGCAGCGACCACCAGCCCCAGTGGGCCCGCGCCCGGAGCTGGTAGTAGACCGTCTCGGCCCGCCCGTCGCGAATCTCGGTGGCCGAGACGAACTCTTCCGTCACCGGCGGCGCGACGCGCGAGCCGTGGACCGTCGCCGGATTGAGCTGCGCCCGGTCCAGCGGCACCGCCTCGAAGTAGGCCCGGCGCCCTTCGGACAGGTAGTAGAGCCGGCCGTCGTCGTCCGTCAGAACGTCCAGCGTCACCTGATCGACGTTCCAGGTCGGCGGGACCGTGGCGCCGGCAATCCACGAGACGAGGATCGCCAGCGCGAAGACGATGAACTTCCGGATGCCGACGGTCATGTCACCTCCGCCGCGCGTGCGGCCCCGCGCTCGGCCGGACCGCAGCAACCATGGCAGGAGTCCGCGCCGTGGAACGGCGCGGACTCCTGTAGGATTGGCTGGGCAGCGAGCGGAGCCGCGAGACGACGCTCTCCGGGCTAGTCTACGGCGATCTGCCGCGGAGGTGCCATGAACTCGAAACGTGACCGCGTGAACCTGCTGCCGGCGCTCGTGGGCGTGCTGGCGCTGCTGGCCGCCGCGTGCGGCGCCGCGGAGGAGCCGCCCGCGGCGATGGACGAACCGGAAACCGCGGCCTCCGCGCCGCCGACGTTCGCTCACGACCCCTCGTGGCCGCTGCCGCTGCCCAACAACTGGGCGCTCGGCGACGTCTGGGGCGTGGCCGTGGACTCGCACGACAACCCCTGGATCGCGCACGCCGACAGCGACCGCATCCAGGCGCTGCTCGCCGCGGAGGGCAAGGAGCTGGCGCCCCCGATCATCCAGTTCGACCGGGAAGGCAACGTCCTGCAGGCGTGGGGCGGCCCCGGCGAGGGCTACGACTGGATGCAGGATACGTTCGCGGCCGAGCACGGGATGTTCATCGACCACGAGGACAACGTCTGGGTCATCGGCGGCGGCACCCGCGCCGACGGCGGCGTCGTGCTCAAGTTCACGGCGGACGGCGAGTTCCTGCTGCAGATCGGCGAGAACGGCCGCACGAACGGCAGCCTCGACGAGCGTCTGCTGGGCGGCCCCACCACCGCCGCGGTCCATCCCGACACGAACGAGGTCTTCGTCGCCGACGGCTACACCAACCAGCGCGTCATCGTGTTCGACGCCGTGACCGGCGAGTTCAAGCGTCTCTGGGGCGCGTACGGGCGGCCGCCCGACGACGGTCCGGCCGAGGAGCTCTCCCCGGACGGCCCGCCGCCCCAGCGCTGGGACCCGACCCACTGCGTCCGGGTGGCGCGCGACGGGACGGTCTACGTCTGCGACCGCGGCCACAACCGCGTGCACGTCTTCGAGACGGACGGGACGTTCGTCGAGGAGGTGTTCGTCGAGCGGGCCACGCCGGCGCCCTGGCGCTTCGACCTCGAGAACAACCGCTACCTGGTGCGCGACGAGCCGGGCCCGGGCGTCGGATCGGCCTCGATGGTCGCGTTCTCCCACGATCCCGGGCAGCAGTATCTGTACGTCGGGTCGGCGACCAGCTACCGCAAGATCTACATCCTCGACCGGCGCACGCTGGAGCGGGTCGGCGACGTCGACACCCGCGGCGGCAACCACGAGATGGCGGTCGACTCGGCCGGCAACATCTACACCGTGGACGGCTACTCGCGCTGGCCGGAGCGGTACCTGATCCAGGCGGCGCCGTGACCGCGGGGCACGTCGGGGCCTGTAGTACGATGGAGCCTCCATCCGCAGGAGAGAAACCCGCATGAAACGACTGTGCGCGCTCGCGATCGCGGCCTCGACCGCCCTGCTCTCCGCCCAGGACGACGCCGGCCGCATGGTCGAGTGGCCGTACGTCGGCGCGGAGCAGTCCCACACGAAGTACTCGGCGCTGGCCGACATCGACAGGAGCAACGTCGCCGACCTGGAGATTGCCTGGCAGTGGGACCCCGACGAGATGCCGCTGCCGGAGTACGGCGCGCGGCCGGGCAGCTTCGAGGCAACGCCGCTGATGATCGGCAACACGCTCTACTTCTCCACCATGTACTCGCGCGTCGTCGCGCTCGACGCGGAGACCGGGGCCGAGAAGTGGGTGTTCGACCCGCGCGTCTACGAGCTGGGCGGCCGCGGCGCGAGCCCCGGCGGCTTCAAGCACCGCGGCCTGGCGTTCCGGCGCGAAGGCGACGAGCTGCACCTGTTCCTCAACAGCCGGGTCCGCCTCTACGCCCTCGACGCCGCCACCGGCCGGTTGCTCCCCGGCTTCGGCGACGGCGGCAGCGTCCACCTGACGCAGGGCCACGGCCGCGAGGTGCGCGACGACGACTTCGACCAGACGTCGCCGCCGGTCGTCTTCGAGGACCTCGTCATCGTGGGCAGCCGCGTGCCCGACCGGGTGCAGCGCCGCTTCGACACGCCCGGGTCGGTGCAGGCATTCGACGCCCGCACGGGCGAGCGGCGCTGGATCTTCTTCACGGTGCCGCAGTCCAACGACGCCTTCGGCGCCGACACCTGGGAGGACCAGTCCTGGCGCTACACCGGGCACGCCAACGTCTGGGGCCTGATGTCGCTCGATGCGGACCGCGGACTCCTGTACGTGCCGACCAGCACGCCGAGCAGCGACTACTGGGGCGGCCGGCGGGTCGGCGCCAACCTGTTCGCCGAGTCGCTGCTCTGCCTCGACGCGCGCACCGGAGAGCGGCAGTGGCACTTCCAGGCGGTGCACCACGGGCTCTGGGACTACGACTTCACGTCGCCGCCCAACTTGGTCACCATCACCGTCGACGGCCGGACGATCGACGCCGTGGCCGAGGTCTCGAAGCAGGGCTTCACGTACGTCTTCGACCGCGTCACCGGCGAGCCGGTGTGGCCGATCGAGGAGCGGCCGGTCGACACCTCTACCGACGTGCCGGGCGAGGTCCCCTGGCCGACGCAGCCGTTCCCGACGAAGCCCCCCGCGTTCGCCGGCCAGGGCGTTTCGCTGGACGACGCCAACGACCTGACGCCGGAGATCAACGCCATCGCGCGCGAGGAGATGGGCCGCTTCCGGATCGGCCCGCTGTTCACGCCGCCCGCGCTGCGCGGCACCCTGCAGCGGCCCCGCATCGACGGCGGCGCCAACTGGGGCGGCGCGGGCTTCGACCCGGAGACCGGCCTGCTGTACGTCCGCTCGTCCGAGGGCACCAGCGCCAACCAGGTGTGCGAGGTGCTCGGCGAGGACCCGGACGTGGACGTCGAGTTCAGCAACAACTGCCCGCACGGCGCGGCCGGACAGATCTTCGCCGGCCGGCCCGGCGCCACCGAGGTGGCGCGCAGCCGGCTGGGACCGATCCCGCTGATCAGGCCGCCCTATGCCTACCTCACCGCCATCGACCTGAACCAGGGCGAGATCGCCTGGCGGGTGCCGTTCGGCGAGGGCAGCCGGATCATCCGCAACCACCCGCTGCTGCGGGGCGTCGACCTCCCCGACCGCCTGGGCACACCCGGCGCCAACGGGCTGATGGTGACGGGCGGCGGGCTGGTCTTCATCGGCGGCGGCGACCCGTATCTCTACGCCTTCGACAAGGCGACCGGCGCGGAGGTGTGGCGCGGCGCGACCCCGCACCGCACGAGCGGCAACCCGATGACGTACCGCACGCCCTCGGGGCGGCAGTTCATCGTGATCGCGACCGGCGCGGGCCCGGATGCCGCCCTCGTCGCCTTCACCCTGCCCGGCTAGGAGACGCCCGATGCGACGACCACTGATCGGGGCGTGCTGCGTGCTCGCGTTCGCGCTCGGGGCCGGGACGGCCGGCGCCCAGGAGCCCGGCCCGGTCGAGTGGCCCTACGTCGGGGCCGACCAGGCCCACAGCAAGTACTCGGCGCTGGCCGACATCGACCGGGCCAACGTCGCCGATCTCGAGATTGCCTGGGAATGGGACGCCGGCGAGCTGCCGCTGCCCGAGTACGGCACCCGGCCGGGGCGCTTCGAGGCGACCCCGCTGATGATCGACGACACGCTCTACGTCTCGACGATGTACGCGCGCGTCGTCGCGCTCGACGCGGAAACCGGCGAAGAACTGTGGCGGTTCGATCCCGAGACGTTCCGCTACGGCGGCGAGGGCACGCCGCCCGGAGGCTTCAAGCACCGCGGCGTCGCCTACTGGCGTGACGGCGAGCACGTGCGGCTGTTCCTCAACAGCCGCTACTGGCTCTACGCGCTCGATGCCGAGACCGGACAGCCCGTCGACAGCTTCGGCGACGGGGGCAGCATCGCGCTGACGGAAGGGCACGGCCGCGACGTGCTGCGCGACGCGTTCGATCAGACCTCGACGCCGGTGGTCTTCGAGGACCTGGTCATCGTCGGCAGCCGCGTGCCGGACCGCATCAAGCGCCGCCTCGACACGCCGGGCACCGTGCAGGCGTTCGACACCCGCACCGGGCAGCGCAGGTGGGTCTTCCACACGATTCCGCAATCCAACGACGCGTTCGGCGCCGACACCTGGGAGGACCAGTCCTGGCGCTACACCGGACACGCCAACGTCTGGGGCCTGATGTCGCTCGACGCGGAGCGGGGACTCCTGTACGTCCCGACCAGCACGCCCAGCAGCGACTACTGGGGCGGGCGGCGGATCGGCGCCAACCTGTTCGCCGAGTCGCTCGTCTGCCTCGACGCGCGCACCGGCGAGCGGCAGTGGCACTTCCAGGCGGTGCACCACGGGCTCTGGGACTACGACCTCACGTCGCCCCCCAACCTCGTCACGATCGAGGTCGACGGCCGGACGATTGACGCGGTGGCCGAGGTCTCCAAGATCGGCTTCACGTACGTCTTCGACCGCGTCACCGGCGAGCCGGTGTGGCCGATCGAGGAGCGGCCTGTCGACACGACCACCGACGTGCCGGGCGAGGTGCCCTACCCGACGCAGCCGTTCCCGACGAAGCCGCCGCCCTTCAGCGGCCAGGGCGTCGCACTCGCCGACGCCAACGACCTGACGCCGGAGATCCAGGCGCTGGCCGAGGAGACGATGCGCGGGTTCCGCCTCGGTCCGCTCTACACGCCGCCCGCGATGCGCGGCACGCTGATCCGGCCCATGGTCACCGGCGGCGCCAACTGGGGCGGGGCCGCGTTCGACCCGCAGACCGGCTGGCTCTACGTGCGCGCGTCGGAAGGCACGAGCGTCATCCAGGTGTGCGAGCGCAACGACGAAGAACATCCCACGGCCGACGCTGAGTACGTGGGTGGCAGCGCCTGCACGGAGGCCCGCCGGCGAGTGCGCGCGCGGCTGGGCGCCATCCCGCTGATCAAGCCGCCGTACGCCTGGCTGGCCGCCATCGACCTCAACCGGGGCGAGATCGCCTGGAAGGTGCCGTTCGGCGAGGGCAGCCCCGCCGTCCGCCGGCATCCGCTGCTGGCCGGCGTCGAGCTGCCGGCGCGGCTGGGCACGCCCGGCAACAACGGCCCCGCCGTCACCGGCGGGGGCCTGCTCTTCATCGGCGGCGGCGACCCCTACCTGTACGCGTTCGACAAGACCACGGGCGAAGAGGTGTGGCGGGGCGCCACCCCCTTCCCCACCAGCGGCAACCCGATGACGTACCGCACACGGTCCGGCCGGCAGTTCGTCGCCATCGCCACCGGCGCCGGCCCGGACGCGTCGCTCGTCGCCTTCGGCTTGCCCGAATAGACACACGCACCACCGAGGGAGACTCCGCATGGCCCGTTCGATACTCTCGTGCCTCATCGCGGCTTGCCTGCTGGCCGGATCCGCGGCCGTCGCGGCCGCGCAGCTCGGCAGCTTCGAGCCGATCACCGACGCCGAGCTGCTCGACCCCGACCCGGGCGACTGGATCAACTGGCGCCGCACGATCGACGGTCAGGGCTACAGCCCGCTCGACCAGATCGACCGCGACAACGTCGGCAACCTGCAGCTCGTCTGGTCCTGGGAGACGCTGGCCGGCACCGACGAGGTGACGCCGCTCGTCCACGACGGCGTCATGTACATCCCCAGCCGCAGCGGCGTCGTGGCGCTCGACGCCGTCACCGGCGACGAGCTCTGGGCGCACCTGCGCAGCGGCCGGCCGATGCCCTCCAACCCGGACCTGCCGACCAACCGGCAGCCGGGGCTCGCGCGGCGCAACATCGCCATCTACGACGACAAGATCTACGCCGGCACGAGCGAGGCGCAGCTCATCGCGCTCGACGCCCGGACCGGCGCGGTGGTCTGGGAGCAGCAGGTGGCCGACAACGAGCTGGGCTACCGCTACACGAGCGGCCCCATCATCGTGAAGGGCATGGTGGTCGCGGGCATCACCGGCTGCGAGTACTACAAGAACGACGTCTGCTTCATCTCGGCCCACGACGCCCAGACCGGCGCCCAGCTGTGGCGCACCTCGACGGTGGCCCGTCCCGGCGAGCCCGGCGGCGACACCTGGGGCGACCTGACGCTCACCTTCCGGGCCGGCGCCGACGCCTGGATCCCGGGCAGCTACGATTCGGACGCCGACCTGATCTACTGGTCCACCGCGCAGCCCAAGCCCTGGGCCAGCGCGCAGCGCGGCACCGAGGGCGCGGCGCTGTACACCAACTCGACGCTGGCACTCGACCCCGAGACCGGCGAGATCGAGTGGTACTTCCAGCACATTCCGGCCGAGACGCACGACCTCGACGAGGTGTTCGAGCTGGTCGTCGTCGACCGCGGCGACCGGCGGACGCTGTTCAAGATGGGCAAGATCGGCGTCCTGTGGGAGCTCGATCCCAGGACCGGCGAGTACCTCGCCGCCCACGACCTCGGCTTCCAGGACATCGTGGACCTGCACCCGGAGACCGGCCAGGGCATCCTGCGCCGCGAGCGGATCCCGCAGCTCGACGTGCCGGTCGACTACTGCCCCGGCCCGGGCGGCCTCAAGAACCTGTGGGCGATGGCGTACCACCCGGAGACCGAGGCGTTCTACATTCCGCTGACGCCCGGCTGCGCCCACTCGGTCTTCGGGCCGATGCCCGAGCCGGCGGAGATCGGCGGCGGCGGGGTCGGCCCGAACGACCGGCGCTTCCTGGCCCATCCGCAGAGCCCCGAGCACCTGGGCATCTTCGTGGCGCTGCACAGCCGCACCGGCGAGGTGCTGTGGCGCCGGCCCAGCAAGCTGCAGTACGGCACGTCGGCGCTGACGACGGGCGGCGGGCTCGTGTTCGTCGGCAACCTCGACCGCCACATCTACGCGCTCGACGCGCGCAACGGCGACGTCCTGTGGCAGACGCGCACGCCGACGGCCGCCGACGGCTTCCCGATCACGTACGCCGTCGACGGACGCCAGTACGTCGCGATACCGTCAGGTCCGGGCTGGTTCCTGGCCTGGCGCAACGCCGAGCTCGTGTTCGACGACGTGCGGCGCCCCCGCACCCGCGGCTCGGTGATGCACGTCTTCGCGTTGCCCGAGGACTGACGAGACGGTCAGCGCGGCCCGACGCGCACTGCGGGCGCAGAGCCTGACCGGGACGCCGGGGGCTCGTGCCCCTCACAGGCCAGCACCGGCAGGACCGGGTACCTGGGATAGCGCGGGTCGCGGGCGGAAAGATCGCAGCGGTAGTAGCGATTGCCGGCGCGCGCGGCGACGACGCGCACGTGCCGGCAACCGCGGCACAGCCCTACCGGATCTGGCGGGTCAGCTCGCTGCGGCTCCACGCCAGTATCGCCAGCCCTGTCCCTGGTGGCCGAAGTCGCAACGCCCGGGGTGCAGGCACTCGGCCAGGATCTCGGCGGATTCGACCAGGCGCGGCCCCGGCCGGTTGAAGTACTGGTTGCCGTCCACCATGACCACGCGCCCGTTGCGCACCGCGGACAGCCGCGGCCAGTCCGGATGGGCGGCCAGCGGCGCCATCTCGCGGCAGGCGCGCTCGACGTCGAACCCGCACGGCATGACGGCGATGACGTCCGGGTCGGCCGCGACGAGCTGCTCCATCCGCAGGTAGCCCGAGTGCTGCCCGGCCGCTCCGAAGAGGTTTGCGCCGCCCGCGCAGTCGACCAGCTCGGGGACCCAGTTGGCCGCGCTCATCAGCGGATCGATCCACTCGATGCAGGCGAGCGACGGACGCGACGGCGCCGCATCGGCCGCGGCCCGCACCGCCGCGAGCCGATCGGTCAGGCGGCTGACGAGCGCATCGCCGCGGGCCGGCTCGCCCAGCGCCGACGCGACGGTGCGGATGTCCTTCCAGATGTCGCTCAACGCCAGCGGCTCGAGGGCCACGATTCGCGGCTGCGAGCCGACCAGCTCGCACACGGCGTCCTCGACGTCCTTCAGGCTCACCGCACAGACCTCGCACTGCGTCTGGGTGACGATGACCGTGGGCGCCAGCCGCTCCAGCAGGTCGGGATCGACGCGGTAGACGGACAGGCCGTCGGCGACAATCCCCCGCACCTGCTCGTCGATGGCCCGACCGGCGGCCTCGAGCGCCACCTTGGAGGTCGAGCAGGCCGGCAGCGCGGTGACCGAGGACGGATAGTCGCATTCGTGCGAACGTCCGACGAGCTGCTCGCCGAATCCCAGCTCGCACACGATCTCGGTGGCGCTGGAGATGAGGGACACGATCCGGTGCGGCAGGCCATTGCCCGCGGCGGGCGGTCTCGTCACGGACTTTCTCCTGCTCCGCCGCCCGACACCGGGCTGGCGGCGTGTAGCGGAACCAGATCGCTGAACACGAAGCCGGCGCGCTCGACGACCGGTCCGGGAGCGACGGCTACCGGGCGCCGAAAGATGGGGCCGTCGAACACGAACGAGTGGAACTCGCCGTTCTCGCCGCACGGATCCACGCCGGGCGGCAGTTCGGCCAGCAGCGCCGCGTCGAACGCGCGGCCCGCGAAAGACGCGTCGAGCACGGCCGGATTCACGCACACCAGGACCGCCTCGAATCCGGCCGCGAGGAAGTCCCTGGCCAATTGCCCGGTGTCGCGCCGCCAGAGCGGGAAAAGGCACTCGAGGCCCCAGGCCGCGAGCTGCCGCTCACGGTACGCGCGCAGGTCCTCGAGGAAGATGTCCCCGAAGGCCACGCGTCGTATGCCGGCCGGCCGCAGGCCTGCGAATGCCCGCCCCATCTCGCGCTCGTAGGTCTCGTTGGAGCTCCTGGGCGGCACGACGACCTCCGTCAGCGGAATCCCGATGGCGGCCGCCTGTTCCCGCAGGAGCGTGCGGCGCACGCCGTGCATGCTGACCCGGTCGTACTCGCCCGTGACCGTCGTCAGCAGCACGTCGACGTTGTACGCCTGCGCGCCTACAATCTCGGACAGCGCCAACGCGCTGTCCTTGCCGCCGCTGAAGCACATGGCGATCGACTCGCCGTTCATGCGTTTCCTGATCATAAGAATGGTTCATCGAAGGAGGCCTACGATGAGATTCCGTCATTCCGCGTCGATCGTCACAGCGGGCGCCGTGGCCGCGGTGGTGCTCGCGGCGTCGCCCGCGGCGGGGCAGAACGCCCGCACCGCCTGGGGCGATCCGGACCTGCAGGGACTCTGGAACATGACGCACGGCACGCCGCTGGAGCGGCCCGAGGGCGTCACGGCGGCGGTGCTCAGCGAGGAGGAGCGGGCCAC
The DNA here is from genome assembly GCA_965214845.1 of Vicinamibacterales bacterium. Lineage (GTDB taxonomy): Bacteria > Acidobacteriota > Vicinamibacteria > Vicinamibacterales > UBA8438 > JAAXGX01. The sequence continues at coordinate 6,027,448 of CBDCCO010000007.1, read as the reverse complement.
GCGGCGCGCCGCGCGGTCGAGCGCCTTCTTCACCCCGCGGGACGGCGACCCGGGCTTCTACAACGAGTTCTGGTTCGAGTGGGGCCCGGAGGACAACCGCACGGCCATGATCGACGACCCGCCCGACGGGCGCATCCCGATGCATCCGGGCGTCCGCGAGCGGGAGGACGCGTTGCGGGCCGCGCGGCGGGCAAAGGCCGAGTCGCCCGACACCTGGCTCGACATGTCGGTCTACGACCGCTGCATCACGCGCTGGGCGCTGCCCGCGCTGCCCACCAACTACAACAACAACTGGAACATCCTCCAGGCGCCGGGCTACGTGGTCATCTTCCAGGAGATGATCCACGACGCGCGCATCATCCCGCTCGACGGGCGGCCGCACATCGACGCCGGCATCCGGCAATGGCTAGGGGACGCGCGCGGCCGCTGGGAAGGCGACACGCTGGTCATCGAGACCACCAACTTCAACGGCAAGCACAACTTCAACGGCTCGCGCGAGGGCCTGCACCTGGTCGAGCGCATCAGGCGCGTCGACGCCGACAACCTCGACTGGCAGTGGACGCTGGAGGACCCGTCCGTCTGGAGCCGCCCGTGGACCGGCTCGCTGCCCCTGACGAGCACCGCGGGGCCGCTCTTCGAGTACGCCTGCCACGAGGGGAACTACGGGCTGTACAACATCCTCGCCGGCGCGCGGGTCGAGGAGGCGCGGGCGCAGGCGAAGTAGCACGCCGCAACGAAGTGCGGGGACCGGCCCGGGCGGGCCGGTCCCGCCGGCCTACTCCTGCAGCGCTACTCCTGCAGCTCGGCGTAGATCGTCTCGAACGCCGCCTGCAGCCGATCCGTCCGGTAGTCCGGATAGCCGTCCGACAGGTCGAACCCCGCCATCGCCTCCTCCGCCGTCTGGCCGCTCTCGAGCCCCGCCCGGGCCGCCGCCAGCACGTCGGCGTTGAAGCGCTGATAGCGCACGAAGTCGCTCCACGAGGTCATCGGAATGTGGCCGGGGATCACGGTGTCGACCCCCGCGATGCCGGCCACCGCCTTCGCCAGCGTCTCCGGGTACGCCACGCCGCTGCCGCCGTTGCCGCGGTCCATGAACGGCGAGTCCTTCCAGGCGAACATGTCGCCGGTGTGCATCACGCCCAGCGCCGGGAAGACGATGAACGTGTCGCCGTCGGTGTGACCCGGACCGAAATGATAGAGATCGATCTGCCCGTCGCCGGACCCGATCGACATCCTCTCGCTGTAGGTGGTGTCCGGCAGGAAGCGGGCGCCGTCGCCCTGGAAGGCGTCCATGCCCTCCATGTTCGCCTTGGTGTTCTCGTGCGCGACGATGTTGACGCTGTCGGCAAAGGCGCTGTTGCTGCCGACGTGGTCGCCGTGCGTGTGCGTGTTGATGATGGCCACCACGGGCTTGTCCGTGACGGTCCGGATGCGCTCCAGGATGGTCGGCCCCCACCCCGGCAGCTTGGTGTCGACGATGGTCACGCCCTCGTCGGCGATGAACACGCCGATATTGCCGCCGCTGAAGGCGTCGCGGTTCCACGGCCCCTCGCCGGCGATGTAGTAGAGGTTGTCCTTGACCTGCACCATGCCGGCCGCGTCGAGCTGAGTCTGCGACGGCCCCTGCGCCGCGCCGACCGCCATCGACACCGCGCCGACCATGATCACGACCCCCAGCAACATTCCTCGCCTCATTTGCAATCCCCTCTCGCCCGGAAATCGTCGCCTGCGGCTCCGATTACCGCCCAACCAATCCTACAGGAGTCCGCGCCGTTCCACGGCGCAGACTCCTACAAGAACACCCGCTCCACGAACCAGAACGTCCCGGCCAGGATGACCACGACGGACCCCCCCACGGCCAGGCGACGCCCGGCGACCTCGCTCCAGCCGCGCAGCGCCGCGAGCAGCCACGCCGCCACCACCACGATGGCGAGCTGCCCGATCTCCACGCCGACGTTGAACGACAGCAGCGACCAGGCCACGTCGCGCGTCGGCAGCTCCATGGCCCGCAGCACCGAGGCGAAGCCGAACCCGTGAATCAGGCCGAATCCCAGTGCGATCCAGGCCCGCATGTCGCGGCCGTCGCCGACCAGCAGGTTGTCCGCCCCGACGCAGACGATGCTCAGCGCGATGGCCGGCTCCACCAGGTGCGCGGGCGGGTTGAACAGGTTGAGCACGGCGGCCGAGAGCGTGATGCTGTGCGCCAGCGTGAACGCCGTGACCACGATCAGCAGTTGCCGGATCGAGCCGCCGAGCAGCAGCAGGCCGATCAGGAACAGCACGTGGTCCGGGCCGATGATGATGTGGTGCACGCCCTGCGGCACGAACTTCCCGATCACGGCGCCGGTCCCCTGCCAGGTGCCGGTGAAGTACTCCGTCTGCGGGTGGTCCGTGTCGAGAATGGCCTGCGTCCGCAGGTCGTCCCCTTCGTACACGTTGAGGAACGTCTGGTGCTGCGGATCGTACGGGAACAGGTCGGCGGTCACGATGAGGCTGCCGGGGATCCGCTCGAGGTCGTACTCGAAGCGCAGCCGCACCGACTGCCGGTCGCGCAGCACCTCGGGCTCCGCCCAGACGGGCGTCAGCGCCCCGCCCCCGGCGACCAGCTCGAGCCGCGGCCCGAGGATCTCGCCGATCTCGTCGGCGCGCCGCTCGGCCACGCCCGGCACCAGCAGCCGCTCCGGCTCGTCGATGCCGAGCTCGTGCGCGAGGTCGATCATGTGGGCGACCAGGGACGCCTCGATCGTCTCGCCGCCGATTCGCAGGTCCAGATAGCTGAACGGAATCGGGTGCGCGACGGCCGCCCGTCCGGAAACCAGCCACAACGCGGCCAGCAGCCCCGCAATCCGCCAGCGTCGGCCGAAGACATCACGCATCCTCACTCCCACGGGGCTCCGCCCCGAACCCCCGGCGTCCGCTCGCGGGGACTCCTGCGCCCCGCGCCGCTTCCGCCGAGGCGCGCTGTGCGCCGCCTCCTCCAGATGGGGCTGCGCCCCAAGCCCCCGGCGTCCGCTTGCGGGGACCCCTGCGCCCCGCGCCGCTCCCGCCGAGGCGCGCTGTGCGCGCCTTGCCGGAGTCTGCCGTTCTACGGCGCGGACTCCTCAGGGCGCCTCGCGATACGCCGCGCGGGCCGCGGCGCCGATCCAGCGCTCCCCCGTCCAGCCCGGGTAGGCGGCCTGCATGGCGCCCGTCACCAGCTCGGCCGTCTCGTCGGCCGAGCGGCCTGACGCCCTGAGCCCGCGCACCTGGGCGTCCAGCGTCTCCAGATAGGTTCGCTGCTCGTCGATCAGCGAGCCGTCGCCGAGCGGACCGTGGCTCGGCACGACATGCCGCACCTCAAGCGCCGCCAGCTCCTCGAGCGCGCCGCGCCAGGCGGCGACGCTCGATGTCGGGCCGAGAAAGACCGGGAACTGCCGGTTCATCACGACGTCGCCGGCGAGCAGCACGCCGTCGCCCTCCACGTACACCATCGTGTCGCCCCGGGTGTGGGTGGGGCCCAGGGCCAGCAGCCGGGCCCGCACGCCGCCCAGGTCGAGCGCATGCTCGCGTTCGAAGACCACGTCCGCGGCACGGTACCGCACGCCGGCGAGCAGCTCCGCGACCAGCGGCGAGAAGGTCCGGAACCGCAGCAACCCGTCCGCGCCGAGCTCGTCGATGTCCTGCTGCTGGGACCGGGCGCGCACGATCGTGGCGGAGGCGGGAAAGGCCGCCTCCCCCGCGGCGTGCTCCGCATGATAGTGCGTGCTGGCCACGTACAGGTCCGGCCCCCGGCGCACCCGGGCGACCTCGCGCAGGATGGTCCGGGCATTGATGGATCCGAGCCCCGTGTCGACCACCAGCGTCGCACGGCTGCCGACGATGATGCCCACGTTGGGCACCAGCCGCACGCCTGCCTGCGGAATCACGTGCACGTGCTCCGAGATCCGCTCGATGATGCCTTCCCGGATCAGCGCCTCAGGACCGCCGGGCGCCTGCGCGCCCGGCGCCGCCGCCGCCAGCGCCAGCCACGCGGCGGCCGCTGCAGCCCGGGACGACCGTTGCGAATGCCGCCGCGTCCTCATGGCTCCGCTGGAATGCTCACGTTCGACGCCACCGGGAGCTCGAGATGGGAGGGGCGCTCCGGATCGTGGAAGACGGTCTGCGTGGCGACGACCGTTTCGGCGTCCTGGCCGAACGCATGACCGGTGTTCGGATTGCGGTCGTAGTGCGGGAAGTTGGACGAGCTGACCTCGAGCCGGATGCGGTGGCCGCGCCGGAACACGGTGGCCGTGTCGCCGAGGGGGATGGCGTACTCGTAAACCTCCCCCGGCGTGATGAGCGACGGGGCGCTCCTGGACCCGTGGCGGTAGCGCGCCCGGACGATGCGGTCGAGCACGTTGTGCGCGATGCCGTCGAGGTGCACGTCGACCAGCTTGGCCGTGAAGTCGGTGTCGCGGGCGGTCGACGCGGCCCACAGCCTGACGGTGACCGGCCCGATCACCGCCAGGTCGGCCGCGAGCGGCTCGCTCGTGTAGACGAGCACATCGTCGCGCAGCTCGAGGCCGGACTGGTCGAGCGCGCCGCGCATGAGGAAGTCGCCGCAGCACAGGTTGCCGCCCAGGGTGGGGACGGGATCCGCCGGGTCGTACACGAAACGATCGGGCGGCCCGGACGCCGCATCCCGGCCGAGCGTCCCGTCGCCGTGGCGCGTGTTGGCCCGCCCGCCGCTGCCCAGGTACAGGCGCACCGGCCGCGCGTCCGGCAGCGGAAAGTCGTCGGCCGCGAGGTAGAAGCCGCCGCCCTGCGTGCCGGTGTCGGGCGGCACCAGCACGAAGAGCCGCGCGGCGGGCTCGCGGTCGATGCCGTTGTCGGCCCCCTTGAGGTGATGGTCGAACCAGCGGGCCGCCAGCGTCTCGTCGAACGTCTGCGCCTCCGGACCCCAGTCGATCAGCCCCTGCTCCCGCGTGTGCCCGCAGCAGGTCATGACCAGCTTCGTGCCGCTCCGCGCGGCCGGCGAGCCCGCGCCGGTGCGCATCCCGGTGAAGTTGCGGACGGTCCCGACGGCGAAGACGTCGTACCAGCCGCCGGTGTGCAGCACCGGCACGGTGATGTCGCCGTAGCCCTGCTCGACGTCGACCTCGCGCCAGTAGCTGTCGTAGTCCGGATGCGCCAGCCAGTCGTAGTAGTAGGGCGCGTCCGCGCGGAAGGCCGGCATGCTGTTGAGCGGCAGCGTCCAGATCCACTTCGTGAGCAGATCGCGACGGCCGGCCGCCAGCCGGGCGGCCACGCGCCGGTCGATCTCCGCCAGCGACAGGCCGGAGCCGTCCAGGCTGCGCCGGTAGCTGTCGGCGACGAAGAAGGCCTGCGTCCAGCCGAGGTTCAGGTGCAGATCGAAGGCGCCGTTCACGTAGGTCCAGTTGTCGTGATAGTCGGACGCGGTGATCTCCGCGACGGCCGCGACCAGGTGCGGCGGCGACCGCAGCGCGGCCTGCAGCGTCGTCACGCCCACGTAGGAGGCGCCGAAGATGCCGACCCGCCCGTCGGACCACGGCTGCGCCGCGGCCCACTCCACCGTGTCGTACCCGTCAGCGCCCTCCTGCCGGAACGGATCGAACGCGCCGCCGGAGCGGTACCGCCCGCGGGCATCCTGGCCGAGGCCGACATAGCCGCGGCGGGCGAAGTCCAGCAGGCGCGCGTTGTCGCAGTTGCTGCCGGCCGCCAGGCTGCCGCGCGTGTAGGGACTGCGCGTGAGGACCACGGGATGACGGCCGCCCCCGGCCGGCAGGTACACCTCGGTGGCCAGCCGCACACCGTCCCGCATCGGGACCATCTCGACGCGGCACGCCACGCCGGGCGCGGCCGACTGGGCGTCCGCCGGCGCCGCGGCGGCCGTCAGCATCAGCACCGGCAGGAGCGTGGCGGCACGAGCAGTCATCATGAGCGCCGTGTCACGATAGCATGGTGTCCCGGCAGTTCCAACACCGGGCGCCCGGGCCCCGGGCAGACGCCCCTGCCGCCGCGGCCGGCCGCCGGCGCGTCGCCGCGGCCGCCCCGACTAACCCGCGCCAAGGTAGCGGCTTACGGCCGATCTGCGCTAGGATTCCCCATGCTTTCCCAGCCAGCGATGAGGTCTGCGTCACGTGCCCGTTCCGTCGCCGCGGCCGCGCTCGCCGGCGTCTTCGCCATCGCGGCGCCCTGGACGAGCGGCGCCGCGGCCGCGCAGGCGTCGCCTGCATCGCCTGCGTCGGACCGCGGACTGGTGGACGCTGTGCAGCAGCGGGACTTCGAGACCGCCCGCGGGCTGCTGGCGGCCGGCGGCGACGTGAACGCGCCGCAGGGCGACGGCGCCACCGCCCTGGCGTGGGCGGCGCACTGGGACGAAGTCGACCTGTCGTCGAAGCTGATCGCCGCGGGCGCCGACGTCGGCGCGGCGAACGACCTGGGCGTGACGCCGCTGATGCTCGCGGCCGCCAACGGCAGCCTGCCGCTGGTCGAGCTGCTCCTCGCGGCGGGCGCCGCTCCGGACGCCGCCCGTCCCCGCGGCGATACGGCGCTGATGTTCGCCGCGCAGGCCGGCAGCCTCGAGGTCGTGCGGCGGCTGGCCGCGGCGGGAGCCAACCCGAACGCCACGACGGCCGGCGGCCATACCGCTCTGATGTGGGCCGCGGCGGAAGCGCACGCCGGCGTGGCGCAGGCGTTGATCGACCACGGCGCGGCGCTCGTCGATGTCCGTACGGCGGCCACGCCCTTCGTGCCGCGCCGGCGGCGCGCGCGGCGCGGGCCGATCCTGCTGCGGGAGGGCGAGGCGGCCAACCCGGCGGAGTTCCCGCGCGACGGGGAAACCGATCCGCCGCGGACGGCGGGCGGCTTCACCCCCCTGCTGTACGCCGTGCTCGCCGGCGACGGCGAAACGGTCCGCGTGCTGCTGGACGCCGGCGCGCGCGTCGACGACGCGTCGCCCGACGGCGTCTCGGCGCTCATGCTGGCCCTCACGAAGCGCCACGAGGAGCTGGCGCTGCTGCTGCTCGGCCGCGGCGCCGACCCGAACTACGACCGGCGGGACGCGGCGCGGACCGCCCCGGCACGCGCGGCCGGGACATGGGGTCCGGCAACCGCCGGGGCCGCGGCCGAAACGGTCGACTTCGCGGGCTACACGGCGCTGCACGTGGCCGCCGCAACCGGCCAGCACCGCGCGCTGCGGGCCCTGCTGGCGGCGGGAGCCGCTCCCGACGCTCCCATGGACCGGCCCAAGCGCTTCACCGATGCGTTCGAGGTGGGCGTGTTCGCTTCCCCCGGCGCCGGCCGGCTCACCCAGCGCGGCACCACGCCCTTCATGGTGGCGGCCAAGACGGTCGACGTCGAGGCGATGCGGATCCTCGCCGAGGCCGGCGCCGACCCGTTCGCGACGACCGCCGACGGCACCACGGCGCTGATCCTGGCGGCGGGACTGGGCAAGCGGGCCGCCCGGGACATCACCTACTACGAGTGGGACCAGCAGCGGGCGATCGACGCGGTGGGCTACGCCCTCGAGCTGGGGCTCGACATCAACGCGGCCAACGAGTGGGGCGCCACCGCGCTGCACGGGGCCGTCTACCACGCGGCCGGCGACCTCATCCGGTTCCTGATCGCGAACGGCGCCAATGTCGACGCCACCGACTGGGAGAACCAGACCCCCCTGCGGCTGGCGCGCGGCCACATGATCTGCTGCACAACGTACGTCGAGCATCCCGAGATTGCAGACCTCCTGCGAGCGCTCGGCGCCGACCCGGCCGCCGGAACGCGCGTCACCTTCGGGCTGCTGGGCTATCACGCCGACGAGCGGGAGGGCGACGGCGGCGGAACCACGAGCGCGGAACCCCGCTAGGAGTTGACGATGCGCGCAACGTCCCTGACGCTGGCGCTGGCCGCCGGCGTCCTGGGTCACGCCGCCGCGGCGGCGGCCCAGCCGGCCGCGGGCGATCCGGCCGAGCCGCACCGGGCAGTGCTGGAACGCTACTGCCTCGGCTGCCACAACGAGCGCCTGCTCACCGCCGGGCTGGCTCTCGACACGGTGGACGCCGGCGACGTCGGGGCGCACCCCGGCGTCTGGGAAAGGGTGGCCCGGAAGCTGCGCTCGCGCACCATGCCTCCGCGCGGGCGCCCGCGTCCCGACGCGGCGACCTACGACGCCGTGGCCGACTATCTCGAGGCGTCGCTCGACCGCGCGTGGGCCGCCCGGCCGAATCCCGGCCGGCCCGCCGTGCAGCGCCTGAACCGCGCCGAGTACGTCAACGCCATCCGCGACCTGCTGGCGCTGGAGGTCGACGGCCGCGCGCTGCTGCCCGCCGACGAGTCGGGCTACGGGTTCGACAACATCGGCGACGTCCTGTCGGTGTCGCCCGGGCTGCTGGAGCGCTACATACTGGCTGCCGCCAGGATCAGCCGCTGGGCGCTCGGCGATGCGACGCTGCCGGCGGCGACCGCGCTCTACAAGACATCGCCGCTGATGCTGCAGGACGGCCGGGTGAGCGACGACCTGCCGTTCGGATCGCGCGGCGGCCATGCCGCGGAGCACCACTTCCCGCTCGACGCCGAGTACGTCCTGCGCGTCCGGCTGGGGCGCGGCCGGCGCGGCGCCCACACGCTCGAGATCCGTCTGGACCGCGAGCGCGTCGCGACGTTCAGCGTCGGCCGCGGCAACGGCGGTCCCTTCGAGGTGCGTCTGCCGGTCCAGGCCGGAACCCGACTGGTCGGGGCCTCGTTCGTGGGCGATCTGAGCCAGTCGCTGGCCGTCGACGGCCGTCCGCCGCGCCCCTCCGTCACGAGCTACGCGTACGCCCTCTACCCCAAGCCGCCGATCGTGGCCGCCCTCGAGGTTGTCGGGCCGTTCGACGGCGACGTCCCGGCCGCGACCCCGACCCGGCAGCGCATCTTCGAGTGCCACCCGCGGGCCGCGGCCGAGGAGCGGCCCTGTGCCGAGCGGATCCTGCGCTCGCTGGCGCGGCAGGCCTACCGCCGGCCGGTCCGCGACGACGACATCCGTCCCCTGCTGGCGTCGTTCGACGCCGGCTACCGCGAGGGCAACGGGTTCGAAGCCGGCATCCGCTGGGCGCTCGAGGCCATCCTCGTCTCGCCGAAGTTCCTGTTCCGGATCGAGCGCGATCAGGCCGGCGCCGCGGCAGGCCGGCCGTATCCGATCAGCGACCTCGACCTGGCGTCGCGGCTGTCGTTCTTCCTCTGGAGCAGTCTGCCGGACGAGGAGCTAATCGCGCTGGCCGCCGACGGACGGCTGAGCGACCCGGACGTCCTCGACGGCCAGGTGACCCGGATGCTCGAAGACCCGCGCTCGCGGGCCTTCGTGGAGAACTTCGGGGGGCAGTGGCTGTACCTGCGCAACCTGCGCACGGCGGCGCCCGACCCCGGCCTGTTCCCCGACTTCGACGACAACCTGCGGCAGGCGTTCCGCCGCGAGACGGAGCTGTTCTTCGACGATCAGCTCCGGAGCGACCGCAGCGTTCTGGACATGCTGCGGGCGAACTACACGTTCGTCAACGAGCGGCTCGCCAGCCACTACGGCATGCCGCACGTCTACGGCAACCGTTTCCGGCGCGTCCCCTACGCCGACGCGCGCCGCGCCGGCCTGCTGGGACACGGCAGCCTGCTGACGGTCACGTCGTACCCGCACCGGACGTCGCCCGTCGTGCGCGGGAAGTGGCTGCTGGAGAACCTGCTCGGCGCGCCGCCGCCGCCGCCGCCGCCGGACGTCCCCGGCTTCCCCGAACGGGGGCAGGGCGGCCGGCCGGCGACGGTGCGCGAGCGGCTGGAGACGCACCGCGCCAACCCGGTCTGCGCAAGCTGCCACGCGCCGATGGACCCGCTCGGCTTCGCCCTCGAGAACTTCGACGCGGTCGGCCGCTGGCGCACGGTGGACAGCCAGGTCGGCGCCCCCATCGAGAGCTCCGGCACGCTGCCGAACGGGACGGCGTTCGCCGGCGTCGCGGAGTTCCGGACCGCCCTGCTGCAGGAGCCGTGGGCGGGCCAGTACCTGGCGAACCTCACGTCGAAGCTGTTGACCTACGCCATCGGTCGAGGGGTAGAGTATTATGATCGGCCTGCGGTGCGGCGGATCGTGCGCGAAGCGCGGTCATCCGACTACCGCTGGTCGTCGCTCATCCGCGGGGTCATTCGCAGCGCGCCGTTCCGGATGCGCATGCCGCGCGCGGCGGCGGACGTGCTCGCCCGGCAGGAGTCGGCGCCGTAGGACGCGTCCCGAAAGGCATCAGGAGAGGCGATGATCATCACGAAGAAGCATCTGCCCCGCCGCACCATGCTCCGCGGCCTCGGCGCCACGCTGGCCCTGCCGCTGCTCGACGGGATGGTGCCGGCGCTCTCCGCGCTCGGCACGACCGCGGCCAACCCCGTCCGCCGCTTCGGCGCGATCTACGTGCCCAACGGCATGGAGATGCGGCAGTGGACCCCCGCGGGCAACGGCGCCGGCTTCGAGTTCTCGCGCATCCTGAAGCCGGTGGAGCCGTTCCGCCGCCACCTCAACGTCCTCAGCGGCCTGGCCGACAAGCCGGCGATCCCCCGCGAGGGCGAAGGGGTCGGCGACCACGCGCGGGCGGCGTCCACCTGGCTGACGGGCGTGCACGTCAAGAAGACCGAGGGACCGGACATCCGGGCGGGCCAGTCGCTCGATCAGCTCGTCGCGGAACGCGTCGGCCGCGAGACGCAGCTCTCCTCGCTCGAGCTCGCCCTCGACTCGGTGGAGGTGCTCGGCGCCTGCGACCAGGGCTACAGTTGCGCCTACGTCAACACCATCTCGTGGCGCACGCCGACCACCCCGCTGCCGATGGAGAACGACCCGCGCGCGGTGTTCGAGCGCCTGTTCGGCGCCGCGGACAGCACCGACAGCGCCGCGCGGCTGGCCAGGCTCCGGGAGGACCGGAGCGTGCTCGACTTCGTCAACGCGGAGGCGAAGACTCTCCGGCAGTCGCTCGGAGCGGCCGACGGCGCCAAGCTCGCGCAGTATCTCGATGCCGTGCGCGACGTCGAGCGCAGGGTCCGGACCGCCGAGCGCCAGGCCGACCGGGAAATGCCGGTCTTCGCGCAGCCGGTCGGCATCCCCGACACGTTCGAGGAGCACGCCAGGCTGATGTACGACCTGTGGGTGCTCGCCTTCCAGACCGATCTGACGCGCGTTGGCACGTTCATGGTCGGCAAGGAGGTCAGCGGCCGGTCATACCCGGAGATCGGCGTGCCCAACGGGCACCACGGCGTGTCGCACCACCAGAACGATCCGCAGCGGCTCGAGGCGCTGGCGAAGATCAACACCTACCACATGCAGATGTTCGCCTACTTCCTGGACCGGATGCAGAGCACGCCGGACGGGGACGGCTCGCTGCTGGACCATACGCTGCTGCTCTACGGCACGGGCATCAGCGACGGCAACCTGCACTTCCACCTCGACCTGCCGATGCTGGTGGCGGGCGGCACCGCGGGTCGGCTCAAGGGCGGCCGGCACCTGCAGTACCACGACGACACGCCGCTCACGAACCTGTACCTCGCGGTGCTCGACAAGCTCGGCATGCCGCTGGAGCGCTTCGGCGACAGCACCGGCCGGATCGACTACCTGACCGACGTGTAAGGCGCGCACAGCGCCCTCTCAGCGGACGAGCCGGCCGTCGCGCACCCACACGTCGCCGCCGACCGTGACCGTCGTGTCGGTGAAGAAGTTCCAGCGGACGTAGCCGCCCGTCACCGCCCCGCCCAGCTCCGAGTTGTCGCCCAGCGACAGGCGCACGATCCCCGCGCCGTAGCCGTAGTAGGGGATCCACGGGTCGCGCTCCGGCACGGCCAGCAGCGGGTTGAAGCCGAGCGCGAACTCGCGAAACGCCCGGGCCTCGGCCGGGACGCCGGCCAGCTCGGCCGCCACCGCCTCCTGACCTGACTCGGCGGTCAGGCCGGCGACGCGCCCGGCCTCGATGCGGAGCGTCAGCCCGCTCACCGGGCGCCCATCCCATTGCGACGGCGGAAAGGCGATCACGCCGTTCACGCTGGTCTCGATCGGCGCCACGCGGATGGCGCCCGCCGGCAGCTCGATCTCGCGATCGATCAGGATCACGCCGCGGTCGGTCCGGGCCTGCGACGCGTCGCCGTCCCCCAGGTTCACCGGCCGGTCGCCGATGCGGAAGCGGATGTCGGTGCCGAGCGGCGACGTCACGCGCACCTCGGCGCCGCGCAGCGCCTCGACGAAACGGTTCTGCACGGCGGTCAGACCGGCGTAGTCGGTCTCGAGCACCGCCCGCTGGTAGACCGCGTCGATGGCGGCCTGGCCCGGCAGCGGCTGGCCCGGCAACGGGAACGCGCTGCCGTTGTGCGTCCAGTGGAAGTGGATCGTCCGCCCGCGGCCGGCGCGGAGCAGATCCTGCAGCGCGGCGTAGACGGCATGATCGGGCCGCGCGCCGGGCAGCATGATCGCGCCGTCGACGCCGCGGAGCATGTCCCGGTACACGGCGCGCGCCGCGTCCCGGCCGCGCGCCGGCAGCGCGCCGTCCCAGTCGACGGGATGCGGCTCGGCGACGACGTCGACCACCCCCAGGTCGATCGCACCGGCCCGCAGCAGCGCGTAGCGCAGCGGCGGAATCAGCTCCTCGAACTGCCCGGGCCGCGCGACCAGCAGGATCCTCTCGCCCGGCGCCGGCGCGAGCTGCGTCACGAGACGCTCGGCCAGCGCCTCCCAGTCCATGGTCAGGCGCGGCTGGGCGAGCAGGGGGGCGGCGCTCAGCAGCGCCGCGGCCAGAGCGGCGGCGGCGGCAACCCTTCTTCCGCTACGCATCACGCGACTGCCTCCTCCCGGTCAGCGCGCCGGCGGTCCCGCCTGCCCGCGCGCGACGTCCATCACCATCCGCGCCAGCAGGTACAGCCGTGGCACCACCGAGTCGAGCTCGACGTACTCCCGCTCGTCCGAGTGGGCGCCGTAGCCGACCGGGCCGAACCCTTCGATGACCGGCGCATCCGTCTCGAGCGCCGCGAACGCCGCGTCGGTGCCGCCGCCCGCGGCCTGCTCCGTCACGCCCAGGGAGCGCCCCAGCTCGCGGTAGACGGCCTGCGCATGCGCGGCCAGCGCACGGGAGGCGTCGTTCGTCTCGAGCGGCGGGCGCCGGCGCTCGAACGACACCTCCACGGTGGTGTCGGGAACGAGCTGGTTGCCGATGTGCTCGCGCACCCGCCGCTCCACCTCGTCGTACGCCGCGACCCGCAGCACGCGGAAGTCGGCGGTGGCGCGCGCGGCCGCGGGAATCACGTTGCGGGCCGAGCCCGCCGACGCCAGCGTCCAGTTCAGCTTGATGCCCGCCTCGGCGTCGCTCAGGCCGCGCATCCGCAGCACCTGGTGCGCCAGCTCGTACAGCGCGTTCCGGCCCTGCTCCGGCGCCCCGCCGGCGTGCGACGCCCGGCCCCTCACCTCCAGCAGCACGGCGCCGATGCCGGCCGTCGTCAGCGCCAGGCGGTCGGACGCGCCGCCGCCCTCGCACGAGAACACGGCGTCGTGCTCGGCGCCCAGCCTGGTGATCAGATGCCGCGACCCGGCCGAGCTGACCTCCTCGTCGCCGTTGATCAGCACGGTGATCTGCTCGTAGTCGTCGAAGCCGACGGCGCGCAGGAGCGCGAGCACGTGCAGAATCAGCGCCACGCCGCTCTTGTCGTCCGCGATGCCGAGCCCGTACGCGCGCCCGTCGCTCACGCGGAACGGCTGCTCCGCGAGCTGGCCGCGCCGATAGACCGTGTCCATGTGGGCCAGCAGCAGGATGCGTCCGCGGCCGCGACCGCGGAAGCGCCCGACGACGGTGCGGCCGATCTCGTCGGGCGTGTCGACCATCACGTACGGGTCGTCGTGGGCGACCAGCTCCACGTCGCCCCCGAGCGCACGCAGCCGGCCGGCAATCACGCCGGCAATCCGCCGCAGGCCCTCCGCGTCGCGGCTGCCGGACTCGATCGACACCAGCTCCTGCAGCGTCTCGACGAACGCCCCCCGCTCGGCCTCGGCGGCGGCCAGGACGTCCGCCTCCACCTGCGCCGCGGTCTGCCCGGCGGCGCCCGCCGCGCTCCACAGCACGAGACATCCGGTGACCAACGCCACTGCCTGGCGCATGACGCCGGCGATCATACCCCGGCCGGTCCCCGCCCGGGACCCGGGCCGGCGCGCCGTGCGGCCGGCCGCGCCCATGGCCCGCCGCCGGATGGTGTAGCATACGGGGTTCGCCGCAGCCGCGGCGACGCTCGCACACGGTCGGATCGCCGAGGCGCGGCCGACCGGCGCGAGCGGTGGACTCGGGAGGACGCATTCGGGGGCACCATGTCAACTGCGAGAATCACGTGGACGAAGATCGACGAGGCACCGGCGCTGGCGACCTATGCGCTGCTGCCCATTGTGCGCGCGTTCGCGAAGGGCACCGGGGTGGACATCGACCTGCGCGACATATCGCTCGCCGGGCGCATCCTCGCCGCGTTTCCCGAGCGGCTGCGCGCGGACCAGCGCATTCCGGACGAGCTGAGCGCCCTGGGCGAGCTGGCCAGGACGCCCGCCGCCAACATCGTCAAGCTCCCCAACATCAGCGCCTCGGTCCCGCAATTGCGGGCCGCCATCGCCGAGCTGCAGGGCCACGGCCACGACGTGCCCGACTACCCCGCCGAGCCGGCCGACGACGCCGAGCGGGCGATCAAGGCCCGTTACGCCGGCGTGCTCGGATCGGCCGTGAATCCGGTGCTCCGCGAGGGCAACTCCGACCGCCGCCCGGCTGCCTCCGTGAAGCGGTTCGCCCAGAAGCACCCGCACCGCATGATGAAGGCCTGGCCGGAATCCGGATCGAAGGCGCGCGTCGCGCACATGGACGGAGGCGACTTCTTCGGCAGCGAGCGCTCGGTCACGGTCGGCGCGGCCTGCGACGTGCGGATCGAGTTCGCCGGCGGCGACGGGACGGTCACGGTGCTGAAGCCGTCGGTGCCCCTCGAGGCCGGCGAGGTGATCGACACGGCGGTGATGAACGTGGCCGCCCTGCGGGCGTTCTTCGCCCGCACCATCGACGAGGCGCAGGCGGACGGCACGCTGCTGTCGCTGCATCTCAAGGCCACCATGATGAAGGTGTCCGACCCCATCATGTTCGGCCACTGCGTGTCCGTCTACTACGAGCAGGCGCTGCGCAGGCACGCCGACACGCTGCGCGAGATCGGCGCGAACGTCAACGAGGGGCTGGTCGGCGTGCTCGACAAGCTCGACGCCCTGCCGGCGGACAGGAAGGCCGGGATCGAGGCGGACATCGCGGCGGTGTACGAGAGCCGGCCGCCGCTCGCCATGGTCGACTCGCGCCGGGGCATCACCAACCTGCACGTGCCGAACGACGTCATCATCGACGCCTCGATGCCGAACGTCGTGCGCGACGGCGGCCGCATGTGGAACAACGACGACGAGCTGCAGGACACCGTGGCGATGGTGCCGGACCGCTCGTACGCCACCATGTACCAGGCGATCCTCGAGGACTGCCAGCGGCACGGGCAGTTCGACCCGTCCACGATGGGCAGCGTCACCAACGTCGGCCTGATGGCGCGCAAGGCGGAGGAGTACGGGTCGCACGACAAGACCTTCACCGCGCCGGCCGCCGGCGCCATCCGCGTCGTCGACACCGCCGGCACGGTGCTCCTCGAGCAGGCGGTGGAGACGGGCGACATCTTCCGCATGTGCCAGACGAAGGACGAGCCGATCCGCGACTGGGTGAAGCTGGCCGTCAAGCGGGCCCGCTCGTCCGGGGCGCCCGCGGTGTTCTGGCTGAACGAGCAGCGGGGCCACGACGCCGAGATCATCGCCAAGGTGAAGGCGTATCTGCCCGCGCACGACACCGACGGGCTCGACATCCGCATCCTGAAGCCGGTGGACGCCATGCGCCTCTCGCTGGAGCGGATCCGGCGGGGCGAAAGCACGATCGCCGTCACCGGCAACGTACTCCGGGACTATCTCACGGACCTGTTCCCCATCCTCGAGCTGGGCACCAGCGCGCGCATGCTGTCGATCGTGCCGCTGCTCAAGGGCGGCGGCCTGTTCGAGACCGGCGCCGGCGGGTCGGCGCCGAAGCACGTGCAGCAGATGCTCAAGGAAGGCCACCTGCGCTGGGACTCGCTGGGCGAGTACTGCGCGCTGGTGCCGTCGCTGGAGCTGGCCGCGGCCCAGACCGGCAACCCCCGGGCCGCGCTGCTGGCCCGCACGCTGGACCAGGCCGTGGAGACCTACCTCGAGAACGCCCGCTATCCGTCCCGCAAGGTCAACGAGATCGACAATCGCGGCAGCACGTTCTACTTGGCGCTGTACTGGGCGCAGGCGCTCGCGGCACAGGATGCCGACGCCGAGCTGAAGGCGCGCTTCGCGGGCCCGGCGGCCCGACTGGCGGAGCACGAGGCGACGATCACCGCCGAACTGCTGGCTGCGCAGGGCGCACCGGTCGACGTCGGCGGCTACTACCGCCCGGACGACGAGCAGGCCGAGCGCGCGATGCGGCCGAGCCCGACGCTCAACGCCATCATCGACGCGCTGTAGCCGCCCCCCTGGCCGCGCCGTGGCGGCAGCGCGCGGGCGGCAGAGCAGCCGCCGCGCGCGCGGTCGCCGGCGCCCTCAGTTCCCACCGCGGCGCGCCGCCTGCAGCGCCTCCCAGAGCGCCGCGCCCGCGGTGTCGACACCCGTGCCGGGGGCGATCGCCGAGCTCAGCTCCAGGTGCCGGTCGGTCTCCGCATCGAACGCCGGCCACGGCGGGAGCCCCTCGCGGTTGGGGTCGCCCGTGGCGGCGAACTGCACCCAGTAGGCGCGCATCGTCGCGGAGAGCGCCGTGTCGGTGTCCGTGTAGTCGCCGACCGGAGTGAGGCCGAGCGGCCGCTCGCCGCCTTCGTCGCGGCGGGTCAGGGTGCCGAAGACGTAGACCAGCTCGGCCGCGTGATGCGACCCGAGCGCCGCGCCCCAGGCGGTCGGCGGCACGTGGGTGAAGTGGTACAGCCAGGTCGGCGCGCCCGCGGCAGCCTGCGCCTCCGCGTGCGCCCGCACCGGTCCGGCGAAGTACAGGTCGTGGACCACCTTGTCGACGGCGGCCTGCGCCGCGGCGGGCGACGAGGCGTCGTAGTGCGCGAGCATGTCGTCCGCCAGCGCCGGGTAGACCGACCGGACGTAGGCCTCGAACGCCTCGCCGTCGGGGACGTCCATGCCGCGGGTCATCAGGGAACCCTCGTTGCCGTTCAGGCCGGTGACGAGCGGCACGGCGTGCTGCCGGCCGGCGCGGTACATCGCGAGCGGATCGTCCGCAATGACCCAGCCGTCCACGTTGGGCGCCCAGACGTTCCCCGTCCGCATGAACGGGCTGCCGGCGTCGGCGTTCGACGCGGCGAGCACGTCGGCGGCGCTCGCCGCGCGCATCGCGGCCAGCGGGTCCTCGGCGTCTTCCGCTATCCCGAGCGCCGCGGCCACCCGCACCCCCTGCGCCGCGGCTGTGTCCAGCGAGCGCTCCCACCCGTTGATCCAGTTGCTCTGGGCGATGGCCCCGTGGAACAGACCGCCCGCTTGCGGAACCAGCATCACCGACATCACGGCGCCGCCCCCGGCCGACTCCCCGAAGATCGTCACCCGGCCCGGGTCGCCGCCGAACGCCGCGATGTTGTCGCGAACCCACTCGAGCGCCGCGACCATGTCCAGCAGGCCGTAGTTGCCCGCGGCGCCGTGCGGCGACTCGGCGGACAGCGCCGGATGCGCGAGAAAGCCGAAGACGTTCAGGCGGTAGTTGATCGTGACCACCACCGCGCCGTCGGCCGCGAGCTGCGTGCCGTCGTAGATGGCGGTCGATCCCGAGCCGCCGGTGTAGCCGCCGCCGTGAATCCAGAACAGCACCGGCCGCGGCGCGCGGGTCTCGCGCGGCGCCCACACGTTGAGCAGCAGGCAGTCCTCGTCCTGCGGCACGTCCTGCCCCCCGTTCTGGATGCAGATCGGGCCGCTCGCGGACGCATCGCGCACACCCTGCCAACCGCGGACGGGCGCCGGCGGACGCCAGCGCAGGTCGCCGACCGGCGGCGCGGCATAGGGAATCCCCTTGAACGCCACGACGTCCGCGTTGCGCGCCGCCGCGGCGCCGCGGACGGCGCCGCCGGTGACCATGACCGGCGTCTCCGGATCGAGGACGGTCTGGGCCGCGGCAGGTGCGACGGCGCCGGCCGCCAGCAGCAGGCCGGCCGCGACGGCCGTGATGCGCGTGACGAGCGTGGTGCGGGTGCGGGTCTCGTGCATGGACATCCGTTATCTCCCGGCTCTCCCGGCGGGCCGCGCCGGCCACGGCCCGCCTCGACACGCCGCGCGCTCCGCCGGCACGCTGCTCCGTATCCTATCTCACCATCCCCGCTGGCGGCGGCTGCGACCGCGGGCACAGTCTCGATGTCAGGTTGCTGAAACTGCAAGGCGCGCACAGCGCGCCTCGGCGGGAGCGGCGCGGGGCTCGGGGCCCCCGCAAGCGGACGCCGGGGGTCCGGGGCGAAGCCCCGTCTGAAGGAGGCCGACGCCGGGGGCTTGGGGCGCAGCCCCACCCGGAGGACGCCGCGCACAGCGCGCCTCGGCGGGAGCGGCGCGGGGCTATGGGGCCCCCGCAAGCCGACGCCGGGGGCCCGGGGCGAAGCCCCGTCTGATTGAAGCCGACGCCGGGGGCCTGGGGCACAGCCCCATCTGAAGCTAGCGCGCGAGCAACCCGGGCTCCTCGACGAAGGTGCGGAACGCGGCGAGCAGCGCGGCGCCGGTCGCGCCGTCGATCGTGCGGTGGTCGGCCGACAGCGTGCAGGTGGCGATGGTGCCGACTGTCACGGCGTCGCCGGCCACGACCGGACGGGGCCGCGCCGCGCCGACGCCGAGGATGCAGCTCTGCGGCGGATTGACGATGGCGTACAGGCTGTCGACGCCGTGCATGCCCAGGTTGGAAACGGTGAACGTGCCGCCGGTGTACTCCGCCGGCGTCAGCTCCCCCGCCCGGGCGCGCGCGCCGAGCGTCTTCAGCTCCGCCGAGATCGCGCGCAGCCCCTTGCGGTCGGCCTGGCGAATGATCGGCGTGAACAACCCGGTCGGCGTGTCGACGGCCACCGCGATGTCCGCCGTATCGTAGAGGCGCACGCCGCCGTCGGCCCACGACGAGTTGGCGGCGGGGACCTGGCGCAGCGCCAGGGCGGCGGCCCGGACGATGATGTCGGTCAGCGTGAGCTCGAGGTCCGGGTCCTGCGCGGCGACCCTGGCCCGCAGCCGCAGCGCGGCATCCATGGCGCAGTCGGCGCCGAGATAGAAGTGCGGGATGCTCTGCTTCGCCGCCTGCAGCCGCTCCGCGGTCACGCGCCGGGGCGCGGAGAGCGGCTCCTCTCGCGAGCCGGCCGGCGGCGTGGAGGCCGGCGGGTCGGGAACAGGCTCGGCGGCTGCGACGGCCGGAGGCGCTGCCGACGGCGCCCGCGCCGCCAGCACGCGCTCGACGTCGGCCTTGCCGATGCGCCCGCCCCGCCCGCTCCCCTGCAAGCGGCCGAGGTCCAGGCCGGCCGCGGCCGCCATCCGCCGGGCGAGAGGCGTCGCCGCCGGCGCCGGCCCGGGGGCGGGCTCCGACGCCGGGCGGGCGCCGGGCGCGTCGGGCGCGGCCGCCGCCGGCGCCCGGGCGGGGACCGGACCGGACCGCACCGCAGGCTCGGCCGGCTCGGCCCCATCAACGGCCGGCGGCGGCCCGTCGCCGGCGGCCGCGATGACGGCGAGCAGCGCGCCCGTCTCCAGCCCCTCCGTCCCGGCCGCGACATGGATCCTGCTGAGGACGCCGCTGACCGGCGCCTCGATCTCCACGTTGGTCTTGTCGGTCTCGACCTCGACGACCGGCTCGCCTGCCGCGACCGCCTCGCCTTCCTGCTTGAGCCACACGGCCAGCTTCGCCGACGCGGCGGTCTCCGCGAGCTGGGGCAGCCGGAGCTCGGTAGGCATGGGCTGTGACCTCACGTCACGCGGCGCACGGCGAGCCGCGCGGCCGCGTCCAGGATGGCGTCGGCGTCGAGGCCGTAGGCACGATACAGGTCGGGAATGTCGCCGGACTGTCCGAACTGCTCGACGCCCAGCGGCAGCACCCGGTGCCGTCCCACCGACCCCAGCCACGCCAGCGTCGCGGGATGGGCATCCAGCACGGTCACCAGACCGGCGTCGGGCGACAGGGGCTGCAGCAGCGTCTCGACGTGGGACGGCGCGCCGTCCGCGGCGCCGCGCAGGCGCCGTCGCCAGGCCTGCTGGAGCCGCGCCGCCGAGGTGACGACCAGCAGGCCCGCCCCGGGCACGTCCTCGGCGAGCCGGCCGTGCGCCTCGAGCGCCTCGGGGACGACGGCGCCGGACGCCGCGATGGCCAACTCGGCCCCCGCGGCCGGCGGGACCAGCCAGTAGCCGCCCTCGATGATGCCGGACCGCAGCGCCGGCGAGAGCTCGCGCTCCGGCTGATCGATCGGCCGGGTGGAGAGCCGCACGTAGACCGCCCCGCCGTCGTCGGCCTGCATGTAGTCGAAGCTCCAGCGGAGAATCTCCGCGAGCTCGTCCACGTAGGTCGGCTCGAACATCGTCAGCCCGGGCTGGCCGATCCCGATCAGGGGCGTGAGCACCGACTGGTGCGCGCCGCCCTCGGGCGCCAGACTCAACCCCGAGGGCGTGGCGACCAGGAGAAACCGCGCGTCCTGGTAGCAGGCGTAGTTGAGCGCGTCGAGCCCGCGGCTGATGAACGGGTCGTACAGCGTGCCGACGGGGAGCAGCCGCGTCCCGAACAGCGGCCCGGTCAGCCCGAGGGCGGCCAGCAGGATGAACAGGTTGTTCTCGGCAATCCCGAGCTCCATGTGCTGCCCGGCGGGCCCCATCGTCCAGTCCTGGGCCGAGAGCGTGCGCTCCTGGCGGAACGCGTCCGGCTGCCGGGACGGCGCGAAGACGCCGCGCCGGTTGACCCAGCCGCCCAGGTTGGTGGACACCGTGACGTCGGGCGACGTCGTGACGATCCGATCCGCGAGCGCCGGATGCCGGCGCGCGATATCGGCCAGCAGGCGGCCGAACCCCTCCTGCGTCGACTGGCGTCCGGCGACCGCCGGGGCCAGCGCCGCGGGCACCGGCACGCGCGGCGCCCGATGCCGGCGCTCGGCCGGCTGATTGAAGGGCACCGCGGCGAGAAACTCGTCGAGCGCGCCGGCCGGCAGACCGCAGCCGGCCAGCGGCTCCCACTCCTCGCCCTCGGCAACGCCCATCCCGTCCCGCAGCGCGGCGATCTGCTCGGGCGTCATCATCCCGGCGTGGTTGTCCTTGTGGCCCGCGAAGGGCAGCCCGAAACCCTTGATGGTGTACGCGATGAGACAGGCGGGGCGCGCGTCCTCCGCCGCCTGGCCGAACCCCTCCAGGACGCTGTCGATGTCGTGCCCGGCCAGATTCGTCATCAGCGCCGCCAGCGCGGCGTTGTCGTGCTCGCCGAGCAGCTCGCGGATGCCGGCGGTGTCGCCGAGGTCGCGCTCGAGCCGCGTCCGCCAGGCCGCGCCGCCCTGATAGGTCAGCGCGGAGTAGACCGGATTGGGGCAGTCGTCTATCCAGGCCCGCAGGGCATCGCCGCCGCGCCGGCCGAACGCCGCCTGCAGGCGCTTGCCGTACTTGAGGGTGATGACCCGCCACTCCATCGTCTTGAACACGGTGTCCAGACGGTTGAAGAAGCGGTCGGCGACGATGGCGTCGAGGCTCTGGCGGTTGTAGTCGATGATCCACCAGACGTTCGTGACCTGGTGCTTCCACGCCTCGAGCAGCGCCTCGAAGACGTTGCCCTCGTCGAACTCCGCGTCCCCCGCCACCGCAATCATGCGGCCCGGCGGCTCGCGGTCGCTCGTGATCTGCTTCTTCCGCAGGAACTCCTGCGCGAGCGCGGCGAAGCTGGTCATGGCGACGCCCATGCCGACCGATCCGGTCGAGATGTCCACGTCGTCGCGGTCCTTCGTGCGGGAGGGGTACGACTGCGCCCCGCCGAACGCGCGAAAGCGTTCCAACTGCTCGCGGCTCTGGCGGCCGAGGAGGTACTGGATGGCATGGAACACCGGGCTGCCGTGCGGCTTCACGGCCACCCGGTCCTGCGGGCGCAGGACATCGAAGTAGAGCGCCGTCATCAGGGTGACCATCGAGGCGCACGAGGCCTGATGACCGCCCACCTTCAGACCGTCGCGCTTCGCCCGGACGTGGTTCGCGTGGTGGATCATCCAGACGCTGAGCCACAGCACCCGCCGCTCGAGCGCCGTCAGGCACCGTCGCTTCAGGTCCTGCCCGGCGCCGGGTGCGGCCGACGACAACGGACTGGCCGGGATAGCCATGGGAGACTCCGATGTTGCGTCGCTCGGTCCAGGCAGCCTATTCTAGTCGATGTCATGCCGCCGGACGTTGCGAGTTGGCTCGCAAAATCGGCCGCACGCGCAATATCGTTGCTGCACACGACTGGTCAGACCCATGCCACCCACCGCGCCGCATGCACTCGACGCCATCGACCGGCAGATCCTGACCCACCTGCAGCGCAACGCGCGCATGTCGAACGCGCGGCTGGCCGAGCGCGTCGGCCTCTCGCCAGCGCCCTGCCTGCGGCGGATCAGGGCGCTGGAGGAGGCCGGCATCATCCGCGACTACGTCGCCCTCGTGGACTCGCGCGCCGTCGACCGCGCCGTGACGGTGTTCATCGAGATCCGCCTGGATCTGCAAGTGAAGGACCGGCTCGACATCCTCGAGCGCGCGATCCGCGAATGGCCGGAGGTCCTCGAGTGCAACCTGATGACCGGCGACGCGGACTATCTGCTGCGCGTCGCCGTTCCCGACGTCGACGCGTACGAGCACTTCCTGCGCGACAAGCTGACGCGCCTCGAGGGCGTCGCGAGCATCAAGTCGAGCTTCGCCCTCAAGCAGGTCAAGTACACGACCGCCCTGCCGATCGGGGCCGGCCGGCAACCCGTTCCCTGACCCTTCGCGCCAGAGGAGACCGCCATGACCGGACACACCGACCCGCGCAACGCTCCCCCGCAACCCCGCCCGCTCGACCGGCGGACGCTGCTCGCCCGAACCTTCGGCGCCGCGACGGCCGGCGCCCTGCTCGGAGCCGGGGCCGACCTGACGGCCGGTGCAGCCGGCAGGACTGCGCAGGATCCCGGCCGGATGCCCGGGATCGCGCTGCCGCAGGGAATGCGCGTGGTCGTCACCGGCCACGACGCCGAGGGCCAGTCGTACATCGTCCGCGACGAGCGCGTCACGACCGACGCCGCGTTCCCCAATCTCTTCAGCACCACGGGCGACGACGCGTTCGGGCCCGGCCCGGAGCCCGTGCCGCGGACGCTGTACCCGACCGATTCGCCGCGGCTCGAGCCGGACCCCGGCGGCGCCAACTTCCACTTCGTCGCGCTGCCGCCGACGACGGCCGACTCGCCCCCCCGCTGGCATCGGACCGAGACGGTGGACATGAACGTCCTGCTGGGCGGCGAGCTGATACTCATGCTCGACAAGGAGGAGACGGCGCTGCAACCGGGCGACGTCGTGATTCAGCGCAACACGAACCACGCCTGGAAGAACGCGACCGGCGGACCGGTCTACTGGGCGGCGGTCCTCGTGCCGATCCGGCAGCGGGCGTGACGGCAGGCGCCGGCCTTCCGAGCCTGGCCGGCCCATGGCGACGGGCCGGGCGAGCTGGCGCTCACTGCCGCAGGCGCCAGGCGAGCAGCACGCCGGCAGCGCCCAGCATGAGCCAGACGGCGGGGTCTACCTGCCGGCCGCCGAGGGTCAGGCTCAGGAAGAAGGCGACCGACAGCACGAACACCGTGGCCAGGGCGACCACCGGCCACCGGGGCCGGGCGCGCACGGGCGCCGGCTCGCGCGCGGGCTGGTGCGTGGCCTCGCCGCAGCGGTAGCAGATCAGGGCGTTGTCGGCGATTTCCGTTCCGCACGTCTTGCAGTTCATTCGTCAGCGACCGGTCGTGACAGCGCCGCGGCCCGCCGCCGTGCGCTGCCGGATTTCACGTGACACCCGCGCGAGCTCGACCAGCGCCTGCTCGAGCTCGCGCGCGTACTCCGCCGCGTTCATCGATCCCTTGCGCGACCTGAGGCCGGCAACCCGATCCGCGAGCCCCTCGCGCCGGGCGACGAGCGGCGCCAGCGACGCATCCGCCGCCGGCGCGGGCCGGTCCACGCCCGCTCCGACGAACCGCCGGGACGCCAGATGCCCGTCCGAGCCGGGCCGCTCGGCGTCGCCGCCGACGCCGTCGCCCGAGTCGTCGAGCACCGCGCGCTCGGTGGCGAGACGCCCCTCCTGCTCGTACCAGCGCCGGACCTGGGCGCTCGTCGACGCGAACGCCTCCCACACCGATACCCGCCCATCCTTGTCGAGGTCGGCCGCCGGATCGTCGAACGCGCCGACGAAGAACCGCGGAAACACCGTGTCGTAACGCTGGACGGGCGACGCCGTGGCCGCAATGACGATCCGTTCCTCCCGCGCCAGCGCCGCGACGAACGGGAAGCTCGACGCCGTCGTGTTGACGAAGACGGCACGTCCCGGCAGCGAATCGAGCAGCCGGCGCCAGTCGGCGGCCGCGAGGTCCGGCCCCACGAGATTGAACTTGGCTTCGACGCCGTCGTACGTCCCGTGGCCCAGCAGGACGACCAGCAGCTCCGAGTCGGCCGTCATGCGTCCCCGCAACGTCTCGAACGCCTCCGTCACGCCCTCCCGCGACGCCCGCCCGACACCGGGCCCGGGCGTCTCCGCCAGCACGATCAGGTGCTCGTCGCGAAACTCGGCCTGCGAGCGCAGCGCGTCGACCAGCGTCTGCCGCCACGACTCGTACGTCTCGACGTAGGCCGGAGCGCCGGACGCGCCGCTGATGACCAGGCTGTAGGTATCCCCCCGCGCCGCCGCGGGCACGGCCAGGGCGGCCACCAGGGTGCACGCGGCGGCGACGCCGGTCCGCACGGTTAGCGCAACCCCCAGGCGCGCCGCAGCGACCATTCGGCCGTCAGGACGGCCAGGAGCAGCACGAAGCTCCACGCGCCGTGCCACAGGGCGCGGACCAGCGGCTCGCGCGCGGGCGCAGCGGCCGCCAGCAACCCGCGCAACTGCCGGACCTCGGCGGCCGCCAGCAGCCGGCCCCCGCCGGCAGCCGCGAGGCGCTCGAGCACCTGCGCGTCGGCCCGGGGGTCCGCGAACTCCGCGTCGGCGCCGCCCACCAGGAACCACTCCGTCACGGACGCGAGATGCGGGCCGGCCGAGGCCTCGACGCGGTACACGCCGTCGAGGTCGGCGCGCAGCCGCCCCGCGTAGCGGCCGCTCTCGCGGTCCGCGAGCACCGCGTCCACGGCGTGGACCGCGCCGGTCGGCGTCGTCACCTCGATGAGCGGCGCCGCATCGGTCACCGCCCCGTACTCGGCATCCAGCACCCGCAGTCCGATCTCCACCACGTCGCCCGGCGCGGGCGCCACGGACAGCGTCAGCCGCTCCGGGGCCAGCGCCGTGAGCCAGCGCGCGACCTGGCGCCAGAACGTGTCGTAGATCCGGCTCTCGGCCGGCATCAGCATCTTCCAGCGCCAGGCCGCCTCGCCGGCGAACACCATCGCTCGGCCGCGGCCGTAGCGCTGCACCGCGACCAGCGGGCTCGAGCCGCCCTCGGGACGTCCCACCCGCGCCAGCACCGACGCTCCCGGGCGGGCCGCTCCCAGCGACGTGCTGCCCGCCAGCGCGGGCGCCTCGCCCCAGCGCTCCCGCGTCTCGTCGACCGTCGCCCCGAGCTGCATCAGCGGATGCACGGCGCCGTCGTTCGTCAACAGCAACCGGTTCCGGTTGGCGAAGCGACCGGCGGCGCTCACGGCACGCTCGCGGTCGGAGAGCGCCAGCGGGACAACGTTCTCCAGCGCCGAGCCGCGGAGTCCCTGCGCGGCCAGCGACGTCGATCCCAGCAGCAGCAGCCCGCCGCCGCGCTCGGCGACGA
This sequence comes from Vicinamibacterales bacterium, assembly GCA_965214845.1. Classification (GTDB taxonomy): domain Bacteria; phylum Acidobacteriota; class Vicinamibacteria; order Vicinamibacterales; family UBA8438; genus JAAXGX01. The sequence continues at coordinate 6,001,453 of CBDCCO010000007.1, read as the reverse complement.
ACTCCGCGGTCAGCGCCAGTTGGGCGGGCTGGAAGAAGCCGGCCTCGACGTTCGCGAAGACGACGGCGTCGTAGCCGAAGAGCGCCCGGCGGTCGCGCGGGTACCCCGCGGCCAGCGCCGGCGTGCGCCGCGGGTCGCCCTGGACGTAGAAGGTGTACTGGCCGCCGGCGTTCCGGCCCTTGCGCACCACGGCATCGAGCGTGACGCCCCGATCGGACAGCCAGCTGCGCTTGAGGAAGCTGTGCTCGTGCCCCGGCGAGCCCTCGATCATCAGCAGGCGGCGGGGTTGGCCGGGCGGCTGCACCAGCACGCTGCGCCGGTTGTTCTCGAGCGCCGGCTCGGCCGCGGCGGCGGCCACCTCGACCGTGTAGAGCGTTGCCGCGTCGGGCCGCGGCGATACCCGAAACACGGCCCGCGCGGGCACGCCGTCTCCGGGCGAAGCGATGCGGCGCACCTCGACGAGCCGACCGTCCTCGAACAACCGCAGCGTGCTCGCATCACCTGCGCTCCCGCGCAGGACGACCTCCGCGCCGAGCTCGACGACGGACTCGACGACGGCCGCGTCGCCGGCCGTCAGGCTGGTGACCTCGCGATCCGGGAACGCCTCCCCCAATCCGATGCCGACCGTGTAGACGGGTGCGGCGACGCGCTCGACGACGCGCAGGAGATCGCGACCGCCGGTGTCGCCCCCGTCGGACAGCACGACGATCCCGGCCACCGTCCGGCCCTCGTGGCGCCGGGCGGTCGCCTCGATCGCCGCGGCCAGGTCGGTGCGGGGCGCGCTCGGCTCGACCGCGTCCGGATCGACAGGCGCCTGCGGTGCGTCGAGCGTTGCCACCTCGACGTCGAAACGGTCGCCGAGCGCCGGCAGGATCTCGTCGCGCACGAGCGCCGCCGCGCGGTCGATCCGGCGCGCCGAGCCGCCGGCCGGCAGGCCCATGCTGCGCGAGTTGTCCAGCAGCACCGGCACGACCGCGTCGCTGGCGGGGCCCGGCTCGGTGGCCACGGGCTCGAGCAGCAGCAGCAGCAGGAGCAGCAGCGCCGCGAGACGCAGCGCCGTCAGGACGGCCCGGCGTCCGGCGGACAGCGGAACTATCGGGCGGGAATACGCGGCGTAGGCGGCGGCCGCCGCCACGCCGGCGAGCACCGCGACGAGCCACGCCGGGACGCCCGCGGCCAGTGACATCTCAGCGGGGCGTGGGACGGGCAGCGAGCGAGCGATAGTAGCGGTCGACCAGCCGCCGGTACGACTCCGGCGTCGCCGCACCCGCGCCGGCCTGCAGTCGATCGGCTGCCTCGTCCGCCGCGAGCGCCCGCGAGCGGGACGCCTCGAGCGCCTCGAGCACGTAACGCAACTCGCCGTACAGCGCCGGCCAGGCGGACAGATCCTGCTTGTAGGCCTCCGTGCCCGGGGCCGCGCCGCTCCGCCAGTCCCGGGCCCAGCGCTCCAGATCCCGCGCCAGGTCGGGCCGCCCCTCACCGAGCTGCTGCAGCAGGTCGGCGAGCTCGCCCAGCCCGCCGCCCGCCCCGGCCTCCTGTCCTTCCGGCTGCGCGCCGGACCGCGCCCCGGGCGATCCGTCCGCGAGCTGCTCCTCGATGCGGGCGAGCCGGTCGCGCAGCCGCTGGGACTCGGCCAGCTCTTCCGCCAGGCGCCGCGTGTCCTCGTCCGGCTCGCCCGCGCCGGACAGCTCCGTCGCCACGCGCTGCAGCGCCGCGGCCAGTTGCGCCGGCAGCTCGGGCTCGAGCGCCTCGCGTTCCGCGCTGCCGGCGCCGGCCGCCGCGCGCAGCGCGGTCGCGAACGCACGCAGCCGCTGGGCCACTTCCGCCTGCCGCAGCTCGCGTGCAGCCGCTTCCAGCGCCGCCTGCGCGGCGGGCTCCGCGGCGGGCTGCGACTGCTCGATCCGCTCCGCGAGCGACTCGACCCTGTCCGCCAGGTGGTCCTCCCGCTCGGCGAGCTGCCGGCGGGTCGAGCGATCCGCAAGCCGGCCGCGGCTGCCACCGGCGGCCGCCGCCACCTCGCGCTGCGCGTCGGCGAGCTGCTGCGCCTCGAGCTGCAGATCGACCTGCCGGCCCCGGCCGCCTGTGCGCTCGCCGCCCAGACGCTGCCCCAGGCGCCGCAAGCCGTCCAGCGCCTGCCGGCCCTCCCGCGCCGCCTGCGACACGTCGCCCTGCCCGAGCTCGCTGGCCGCGCGCTGCATCCGCTCGACGGCGTCGCGCATGGCCCGCGCGGCAGACTGCTCCTCCTGCTGCTGCTGCGGATCGCCCGGCTCGCCGCGCTGCGCCAGCGCGCGGCGGAGATCGTCGGCCCGCCGCCGGATCTCCTCCTGCTCGCGCGCCAGCCGCTCGAGGCGCCGCCTGCGCTCTCCGGTCTCGAGCGCCCGCTCCCGCGCCAGCTCCTCCTGCTGCCGGTTCAGGGCGGCCTGCCGCTCGGCGAGGGCGCGCAGCCGGCGCCGGACCTCGTCTTCCTCGCGGGCCTCGTCCGGGGCCTCGGACGGCGAGCGATGCTCGTAGTTCGTTTGCTGGTCGCGCCTCAGGTCGCGGTCGAAGAGCGCCGACAGGTCTTCCCGCGCACCCATGCCGCCGCCCGGTCCCCTCTGGCTCCCGCGCTGCGTCACCTGGGTCGGGCCCATGCTGGCCTGCGCCCTGAGCAACTGGTTGAACGCCGCCATCTCGGGAGCAATCGCGGCCGCCGTCCGCAGCCCGCGCAACTCGGTCTCGGCCGCCGCCATCGCGTCGATGGCGAGGCCGAGCGCGTCGCCGCCCGGCGCGTCCCCGGGGACCACCTGCGGCACCGGCCCCCGCAGGCGCGCCGCCAGCAGCCGGGCCGCGAGCTTCAGATCGCCCTGCGCGTCCGCCACCGTCTCCACGTCCTCGCTGGACCGCGCAGCCTCCGGCTCGCCGTCCAGCTTCCAGGTGGCGACGATGATCTCCTTCTGCACGTCGGCGAGCCGCCGCAGATCCTCCGTCTCGGGACCCGCGTCGCCCTGGCTCGGGGCCTGCTCGAACTCCCGGTCGAAGGGGCGCACCTGGAGGAAGTAGATGTCGCTGCGGACCGCGGCGCGGCGGCCCGGCGCCGTATCCCGCGCGCGCACGTGATACGTGAGGAAGTCGCCGGGCCGCAGTTGCAGGTCCTCGCCGAAGATCGTGTAGGTGCCGGATGCCCGGGCGGCGGCCGCCGCGGCGCCGGCCGCCGCGCCCAGGCTCACGACCCGCTCCGGCCTCCCCATCACGCCGTACACCAGCTCGAAGCGCGCGAGCCCGAAATCGTCGATGGCGCGCGCCTCGACGGTGACCTCCTCGAGGGGCGTGATCTCCCGGTCCCCCGCGGGGCGCACGATCTCGACGGCCGGCGCACGGTCCTGCACGGTCCGGATGAAGTAGTCGCTGCCGCGCGCGTTGGTCAGACCGTCGGCGTCGCGCAGCCGCACGCGGTAGGTGTCGTCCGCGAGCACGTCGAACGAGGCCGCCAGCACGCCGTCGACTGCCGCCAGCGGGAAGCGCGCGCCGGCGCCCAGCTCCAGCCAGCCGTGGTCGACCGCCTTGCTCGTGCGCACGGAAACGGTCACGCGGGTGCCGGCCGGGGCGTGGATGTCGCCCCCGTCCGCCTCGACGCGCGGCGGCAGCCCGGTATGCGCCGGATACCGGTACGCCACGTCGATGCGGCTCACCCGCGGCGGGAAGACGGCCGTGATCGCGTACTCGTCCGACGTCAGCGACGCCGCCTGCACGCGGTAGGTGAAGCTGGCGTCGACCGCCGGCACGTCGAGCTGGTAGGCGCCGCGGGCCGCCGCCATCTCCAGGGCCCGCTCCGTTCCGTCGCCCGCGGTCACGGTCACGACTGGCACGGATCGCGTGGCCCCGCCGACGCCGGACCGCAGGACGGCCCGCAGTCGCACCGGCCGGCCGGCGACGACGCGCGCGTCGCCCGGCTCGACCTGCAGCAGTGCCGCGTGCGGAAACGCGTGAAGCCACGTCGTCCGCGCGATGCGGCCGAGCGGACCGCCGCCGAGCACGACGACCAGCAGCAGCGCCGCGACCGCCAGACCGCCCCCGGCGACGGCCAGCAGCACGTCCCGCCGCGGCAGCACCCGCTCGACGTCGACGGCCCGCGCGGTGCGCGCGGCGTCGCGCAGGAGCAGATCGCGGAAAACCGACGGGCGGGCGGCCGCCGCGCTGTCCGCGGCGCTGACCAGGCGCTCCTCCAGCGCCGGACACCGCTCCTCGATGTAGCGCGCCACCTGCCGGTCGCCGGGGGCGCGGCGGAGCCGCCACAGCGCGCGCCCGGCCAGGCCCGCGGCCAGCCCCAGGGCGGCGGCGAACAGCCAGACCATCACCGCGTCCGCCGGCTGCAGCGCGTGATCGGTGAAGAGGACGAGCAGGAGCAGACCGGCCGCCGCGCCGGCGACCCGGCCGGCCGCCAGCATCGAGCGCCTGGCCAGCCAGCGCCGGCGCACCCGCGCCAGGAGCGCACCGAGGTCGTCGAGCGTGGTCTGCTGCACGATAGGCCCAGCCCCTCGTCGCGTGCCCTTCATTCTGTCACGCCGCGCTACGCCCTAGCCAGGACTCGGCGACCAGCACGACCGCCACGGCCAGCAGGAGGTACCACCAGTAGCGTTGCTCGGCCTCGCGGCCGGCCGCATCCAGCGCTTCCGGCGCGGCAGCGCCGCCCGGCGCGGCCGACTGTCGGATGCGCGAGAGGAACTCGTCCGCCGTCAGCCGCGCCGGGTCTGACTCGCGAGGATCGACATTGAGCACGAGCGGGCGGCCGGACGCGGGCTCGATGACGACCCCGGGCCGGAGCTCGACGCCGGGCGGCGCAGCGGCGACCAGCCGCTCGCGCGCCGGCCGGCGCTGACCGCCGAGGTAGCGGACGACCTCGTGCGCGAACGGCACGAACGTGGGCTGCCGCGGGAAGTCGTTCCACTCGTTGTTCAGATCGGACGCGAAGACGAGCACGCGGCCGCGACCGGCAGTCCGCTCCACCAGGGCCGGTGCGCCGTCCGAGAACGCGGCCAGCACGCGGCCGCCGGCGCCATCGACGCGCACGGCCTGCCGAAAGCGCACCTGCCCCAGCGTCCCCGCCAGGCCGTCGAAGGCCGCGAACAGCGGGTGGCGGGTCGCGGTCACCGACCAGCTCAGCGCGTCATCGCCGCGGGGCGGCGGCACCGCTGACGTCGAACCCGTGCCGAGGAACTCCGCAACCAGGGCCGGGTCCAGCCGGGGGCCCGCCGCAATCAACAGTCCGCCGCCCGCCTCCAGGTACGCCGCCAACTGCCCCCGCGCCGACCGCCCGAGCCCCGCGGTCTCGAGCAGCAGGACGGCCGCGACGCCTTCCAGGGCGCTCGGCGAGATGCCCGCCGGTTCGAGCGGACGCACGACGAACGGGCTCTCGCGACCGGCGGCCAGCAACGCCTGCTCCAGATAGAAGGCGCCGGCCGCGGAGCGCCCGCCGGCCGTCACGACGGCAGTCACGAGGGGCGCCGGCCGGTCGAGCAGGTGATAGCGGCGGTCGTCGGCCGGCACGCCGCCGGGGTCGTCGACGGCCACCTCGAGCACGCCCGCGGGCGGCAGCGGCGCGTCGAAGCGCACGGTGGTTGCACCAGCCGGCAGCGTCACCGCCGCGGAATCCACCACAGTTCCGTCGACGCGCAGCGCGACCGTGCTCGCCCGCGGCTGCTCGCCCGCGTTGACCACCACCGCCGCGGCGCCCGCCGGGCCGATCTCGAGCGCCGTCACCGCCAGGTTGGGACCGGCCGCTCCGACATCGACCGTCCGGACCGTAACGCCCGGCGGCACCGAGCCGGCGCCGGCGGCCTCCCAGCCGCCGCGCTGCAGATCGGTGACCACCACGATCCGCCCCTCGCGCGATCCGATCGAGCGCGCGGCGGCCGCGAGCGCCGCGCCGTAGCGGGTCGCGCCGAAACCGGTGGCGGCGCGGGCGAGCGCCGCGACCGCCGCGGCGCGATCGGCCGCCGGCTCCGCGACGACCCGGGCCCGCTCGTCGAACGCCACCAGCCCCACCAGGTCGCCCGGCGGGGCCTCGGCGATGGCGGCGCGCGCCGCGCCGCGCGCCTGCTCGAAGCGGCCCGGCGGCGACATGCTGAAGGAGCGGTCGACGGCCACGATGGTCACGGGCCGGCCCGCCCGGCCGGTGGCGTCGTAGAAGGGCCGCGCGAACGCGAGCGCCAGCAGCAGCAGCGACGCGACGCGGAGCGCCAGCAGCAGCAGCTCCCGGAGCCGGCGGCGGCGCGCCTGCATGAGCGGGACGTGCTGCAGGAACCGGATGTCGCTGAAGGGCAGGCGCGGCGCGGCCTCGCGACGCGCGAAATGCAGGACGATCGGAATGGCGACCGCCAGCGCGCCGGCCAGGAAGGCGGGAAACAGGAACGACATCGAGTCAGTGACGACGACTCCGGGCCGACAGGTACGCGAGCAGCGCGAGGTCGAGCGGCTGCGACGTGTCCACCAGGCAGTAGTCGATGCCGGCCAGGCGCAGCTCGCGCCGGTACAGCGCCAGCAGCGCGCGCAGCTCCCGCAGGTAGTGCTCGCGCACGAGCGGCGGCACCGCGGCCACCTCGGCGTCCGTCTCCAGATCGCGAAAGCGTGCGGGACGCTCGAACGGGAACGTCAGCTCCGCGCGGTCCAGGAGCTGGAACACGACCACGTCGGCGCCCCGGAAGCGGAGGTGCCGGAGGCCGCGCACGACGTGCTCCGGCTCGTCCAGCAGATCCGAGATCAGGACCACCAGCCCGCGCCGGGTGAGCGCCTCGGCCAACCGGTTGAGCGGCTTCGACACGTCCGAGCCGCGACCTGACGCCAGCCCATCGAGCGTGAGGAGCACCCGCCGCAGATGGCCCGGCCTAGCGCTGGCGGGCAGGTGCCGGACGACCTGCTCGTCGAACGCCAGCAGCCCGACCGCGTCGCGCTGGCGGTTCATCAGATAGGCAATCGAGGCAGCCAGATAGGCGCCGTACTCCTGCTTGGTGACGCCGGCCGACCCGTATCCCATCGACCCGGATACGTCGAGCAGGAGGTGGCAGTCCAGATTGGTCTCCTCCTCGAACTTCTTGACGTAGTGGCGGTCGGTGCGGGCGTACAGCTTCCAGTCGATGAGCGACGTGTCGTCGCCCGGCATGTACTGCCGGTACTCGGAGAACTCGACGCTGAAGCCCTGGTAGGGGCTGCGATGCAGGCCGATCAGAAAGCCCTCGACGATCGTCCGCGCCCGCAGCTCCATCGACCCGATGCGGCCGATGACGGCGGGATCGAGATAGCGCAGCTCGTTCGGGCGGGGAGCTGCCGCCATGTCACATGCCGCTGGCGGGCAACGGCACGGCGTCGAGCAGACGGGAGATCACCTGCTCCGCGTCGATGCCTTCGGACTCGGCGAAGAAGTTCGTGACCAGCCGATGGCGCAGCGTCGGCTGGGCCAGGGCACGCACGTCGCCGACCGACACGTGGTAGCGGCCGTGCATGAGCGCGCGCGCCTTGCCCCCCAGCACGAGCGCCTGCGACGCCCGCAGGCCGGCGCCCCAGCGCACCCACTGCTCGACGAAGTCGGGGGTGTTCGCCCGCCCCGGCCGGGACGCGTCGACCAGCCGCACGGCGTAGCGCGCCACCTCGTCGGATACCACCACCTGGCGCACCAGGCGCTGGAAGTCGAGGATGTCGGCGCCGTCGAGCACCCGCTCGGGCGTCTGGCCGGCGTCGGACGTGGTCGAGGTCACGACCCGGACCTCCTCGTCCTCGGGGAGGTAGGTCATGACGACGTTGAACATGAAGCGGGAGAGCTGCGCCTCGGGCAGCGGATAGGTGCCCTCGAGCTCGATGGGATTCTGCGTGGCGAGCACGAGGAACGGGCGCTCGAGCTCGTACAGCCGTCCGGCCGCCGTGACGTGGTACTCCTGCATGGCCTCAAGCAGCGCGGCCTGGGTCTTCGGCGGGGTGCGGTTGATCTCGTCGGCCAGGATGATCTGCGCGAAGACCGGCCCCTTGACGAAGCGCAGGGCGCGGTGCCCCTCGCGCTCCTCCAGCACCTCGGTGCCGGTGATGTCGGCGGGCATCAGGTCGGGCGTGAACTGTATCCGCTTGAAGGTCAGGTGCAGCACCTGCGCCAGCGTCTTGACCAGCAGCGTCTTCGCCAGCCCCGGGACGCCGGTGATGAGACAGTGGCCGCCCGTGAAGAGCGCCGTCAGCACGAGGTCGAGGGCCTCGTCCTGACCGACGATGACCTTGTGCAGCTCCGTCAGGATCCGGTCGCGCCCGGCCACGACGCGCTCCGCGACCTGCCCGGCGGTGGTCGAATCCATGGCGTATCGGTCGTGTTGTCGGGCGGGCCGGCAGGGCCGGCGCCCCGGCAGGCTGTTCAGTGGGTGAGCGCGTACACGATCTCGTTGATTATCATGCGGTACGACTTGGCCGTGTACTGCACGTAGCCGGGATACTCCTCCGCGTTGGACCACTCCCAGCCGTCGCCCATGTCGGTATTGAAGTTGGCCAGCACCATCGCGCGGCCGTCGTCGTCGAGAATGGCGTGGAGCTGCGGCCGGTAGCCGCCCTTCTCCCACGTCACGCCGTTGAAGAACGACCCCAGGCCGGCAATCTGCGGATACTCCGCGAGCACGTAGAAGCAGCTGAACACCGGATGGTCGAGCGGCAGCTCCACGAGCTCGCGTGCGGGAAACACCCGCGCGAGCTGCTGCTCGAACAGCTCCCACTCCGCCGGCCCGTGAAAGTCGTCGAAGGTCGCCGTGCCGCCGCGCAGCAGGAACTCGCGCAGAATCCCGGCTTCCTCGGCAGACCACTCGATGTTGGCCGGCTCGACGAAGTAGATCCACGGATACTCCCACAGCCGCCGGTCCGTCAGCTCCATGACGAGCGGCTCGTTGACGTTGACCGCGGTCACCCGTCCCATCCGGCGCGAAAGGTTCTGCTCCGCGGCCGGGCCGTCGATGGCCCACGGATCGCTCCAGTACCGCTGGCGGAACTGCTCCAGGCGGTCGGGTTCCGAGCTGTATCGAATGCGAACGAATGTCCAGTCGAGCCCGTCGAGTGCGGGCGGGACGAGCTGCGCGAAACCGGCCCCGGCCGTCCCCAGCAGCAGCGGCGGCGCGACCAGCTCGGCCAGGAGCAGTGCCGCGGTGCGCGCCCCCCGCCGCGCCGCGTTCACGGCGCCGCCTCGACGGCGCGCAGGAGCAGCTCCTGGGCGCGTTCGTAGGTCGGCGCCAGCTCGAGCGCGGCCAGCGCCGCGCGCTTCGCCTGCTCGGGCTGGCCCGCCAGCAGATGACTCTCGGCCAGATCGCTGTGGGCCGAGACCCGATCGACCGGCCCGGCCGCCAGCGCCACCTCGAGCTCCAGGATGGCCGTGGCGGCATCGCCGTCGGCCAGGGCTAGGCGGCCGAGCGCCAGATGGGGCACCGGATCGAACGGATCGATGCCGACGAGGCGATCGTAGGCGAGCGTCATCCGCTCCTCGTCGCCGGCCTCCTCGGCCAGCGCCGCGAGCTGCCGCGCCGCTTCGAGCGACGTCTGATCGAAATCGAGCAGGCGCGCCAGCTCGCGCAGCGCCCGGTCCCGATCGCCCTGCTCCTGCGCGATCGCCGCGATCACCCCCCGCGGGCTGTCGATGCCGGTGGCCATCGGCGCGAGCAGCGACGCGCGCTCGAGCGCCGCCAGCGCGTCATCGAGCTCGCCCGCCTCGCGCAGCGCCTTGCCCAGCTCGAACTGCACGGAGAATCTGCCGGGGTGCTCCGCCGCCAGGCGCCGCAGCGCCGCCAGCCGCTCCGCCGGGTCCGGCTCGCGCTGCTCGCGCGCGCCGGCGTCCGGGTTCCCGGGCTCGGGGTCGGCCTCCGTCTCGATGGGCCGGAGCGCCTCGCGCAGCGCGCCGAACCGGCTGTCGACCGCCTCGTCGAAGCTGGCCTGCAGCGTGTCGAAGTCGAGGCCGACGCCGGCCAGCGCCTGCTCGGTGTCGAGCCCGTCGCCGTAGCTCGTGATCAGCGTGTGCAGCACGTTGTCGCCGTAGCGGTCGACGATGTGCTCGACCAGCACCGAGGCCTGGAAGTACGCCAGCGAGATCGTCTCGGGCCGCGAGAAGCCGCCGTTGAGGTCCCGCAACGACAGCACCCGGTCGTCGTTGAGCGCGCGGGCGAACGCCAGCTCCTGATCGCGTCCCCAGGCGGGGCGCGCGCGCTGCTCCTCGTACACCGACACGCCCTCGGTCAGCCAGCGCGGCACCCGCTGCTTCGACATCTGCAGCGTGATGACGTGCGCAATCTCGTGCCAGAGAGTCGCCCGCCAGTTGAAGTCGCCGGGCGGGCGGGCGCGCGGCGAATCCATCGTGACGACCCTGCCGAAGCAGGCGCCCAGCGCCCCGATCATGCCGGGCAGCCCCAGGTTGCGCACGGCGAAGTCGTCGTGGCGCGGAAACACCTCGATCAGGATCGGCCCCCGGACCTCGACCGCGTAGATCGCCGCCAGCGTGTCGAGGGCTTCCTGCGCGAGCGACAGCACGTACTCGCCGAGTATCGGCGCCTCCGTCGGATGGAGCCGCACGATGAGGTCGCCCCGCTCGAACGTCTCGAACTCGTCGAGCGTATCCATCATCTCGAGCAGGTTGTAGGTGATGACGTCGAACGGATCGTCGGCGAACGAACGTTCCAGCACCTCCCGCGCGCCGTCCTCGTCGCCGGTGCGCAGCAGGTGCATGCCGAGCTCCGCCAGGGCGCGGCTGTTGTCCGGATCGATTGCCAGGGCCCGGCGCACCAGCGCGGCCGCCTCGTCGAAGCGATACGCCCGGGCCGCATGGCTGCCCGCGATGCGGTAGACGTCCCCGTAGGCGGGGTTGATCGCCAGCACGCGGCCGACCTCCGCCTCGAAGTCCGCCGTGCGATCCTCGAGATAGGCCATGGCCGCCACGAGCGCACGCGCTTCCAGGCTGGCGTCGTTGAACGCGAGCGCCCGGTCGATCGACTCGCGCGCCGCGGCGGCGTTCCGATCCCCGAGCTCCTGCTCGGCCACGAACAGGTGCGCCGCGACGTTGTCGGGATCGATCTGCAGGACGCGCTCGACCGAGCGGCGGGCGACGGGCGGGTTCTCGTCCACCAGCGCGCGCGCCATCCCGAGATGCGCGGGGGCCCATTCGTCGTCCAGCTCCAGGGCCGCGGTGAACGACTGCACGGCGTCGGCGCGGTTGTACTTCTCGAGAAACAGCTCCGCCCAGGCCGTGTGGATGGCCGGGTCTTCGGGCGCCCCGATCGCCGCCGACCGCAACAGGCCGTTGGCCTGGCGGTAGCGTCCCAGCGCACGGGCGGCGAGACCGCCGCGGTACTTGTCGACCGGCCGTCGCGAGCGCAGGCCCCGCGTCAGGACCGCTTCGAGATACGGGTCCGCCTCGTCGCCGCGGCCGACGCGCTGGAGCAGCAGGCCCAGCTCCAGCCCCGCCGCGCTGGCCGGCGCCGCCTCGGCAACCGGCGCAAGCCGCTCGCGGGCCTCTTCGTACAGGCCGCGCAGCACGAGCGTCCTGCCATGCACGGCGGCCGCCGCCGGATCGGTGTCGGGCCGCCCGGACGCCAGCGTGATGGCTTCGTCCAGTTCCCCGTGCGCGAGCGCCCGGGTCGCCTGCTCGTGAAACCCCCGCTCGGCGGTCGCACCGTCGACCTGTTGCGCACGCGCGGACGGCGCCCAGAGCGCGAACACGCAGAACGCCAGCGCGCCGGCGAGCGGGCGCACCGGGACAGCGGGTGTCCGTGCCAACCGACCAGCGCAGGCTCGCGGCGTCACCGGCAGCATTTTCAGCCGATTATAAACGACTCAGAAGAAAGCGAGGTTCTGGTGCGACGGGATCTCGAAGCGGCGGCGGCACTTCTGGCACACGACCATGTCGTCGACGCGCACGAGGTAGTTGCGGAGCTTGGCGAACAGGGCGCGGTCCCGCTCGCCCGCGCCGCGCGGCAGCCGCTCCTTGCGGGTGCGCCGGATCCAGCGGACGGCGTACTCGCCGCGGAAGCCGCAGCGCGGGCAGGAGTAGGTCCCAGACTTGGTCTCCGGCCGCTCGTTGAAGAACTCGCGCTCGTGCACGGGCGGCGCCTCACGCTTCCTTGCGGAACGTCACGAGCGACCAGAGCCGGGGAATGTTGACCTTCTCGATGGAGATCGGGTCGAATCCCGTCTGCTCGAGAAACCCGGGCAGGTCGAGGTCGGCCTTGAACCCGATGTGCACGGTGAGCGGCGACAGGATGCGCTCCACCCGCGCCAGCAGCCGGTTCCGGCTGCGGAAGTGGTTGAGCACGACGACGTGCCCGCCCGCGCGGCAGACGCGGTGCATCTCGCGGGTGACCCGCACGGGATCGGGCACGACGCTGATGACGTACGGCGCGTAGACGATGTCGAACGACTCGTCGGCGAACCGGAGATCCGCGGCGTCCATCCGTATCAGGTCGACGTTGCCCACGCCGTGCGCCTTGATGCGCCGCCCGGCCTTGGCAAGCATCGAGGCCGAGAAGTCGATGCCGGTCACGAAGCAGTCCCGCGGGTAGAGCGGCGCGTTGATCCCGGTGCCGATGCCGACCTCGAGGATGCGGCAGCCGGGGCGCAACGGCAGGCGCCGGATCGCCTCGAGCCGCCCCGCGTGCAGCGTCGGCCCGAAGAACAGGTCGTACCAGGACGAAATCTTGGTGTAGACGTCCTCGACGAAGTCGTTCTCGACCTCGGTGACGGACAGCGCGCGAGACACCGCGTCCCGGTTGGCTACGACCTTCTCACTGGGGCGGGATCCCGGCGGATCGAACAACGAAATCACGAGCGACCGCTTCCTTCCGTCGGGCGACCGGGCTCCGCCCCCCTGAAACGCCGCAAGAACCGGGAGGGCGCGGGCAAGCACTGGCCGCCCGGCGGCAACCGCATTGTAATACATTTGGCGGCCCGGGCCCGCGGAAGATCCCGGTTGCCGGCGGGCGGGCCGCCAACAGGCAGTATGCCGGTATAGTTGACAGGGGTCGATGCCGGTCGAGGTCAAGCTGCTCTCGGCGACGCAGTTCATGTTGACGACGCTCGTCGTCAAGCTGGCGGTCGTGGCGGCGCTGGCCACGATGCTGGTCCGCTTCCGGCAGTTCCGGCGCATCCTGCTGACCGAGCAGCGCGCGTGGCGCGAGCGTCTGGTTTTCGCCGCGGCCCTGGGTCTGCCGCTGTGCGGCGGCGTCACGGCGCGCCTGCTGCTCAACTACAACGCCAGCGACCTCTCGCTCGCGGGGCCGTTCCTCGCCGGGCTGATCGCGGGGCCGTATGCCGGCGCCATCGTCGGCGCGCTCGTCGGCGCGCCCGCGCTGGTGGCGGGCGAGGCAATCGCCATGCCCTTCGCGGTCGGGTGCGGCTTCTGCGGAGGCGGGCTGCGGGAAGTCTGTCCGAAGGAAGCCATCTGGCGCTTCTCGCCGCTGACCATCACCGACCTGCACCGCCACGCGTGGCGGATGCTGAGCCGGCTGCGGGTCGACTGGCACGTGGTGCTGCTGGCGGCGCCGGTCGGTCTCGAGCTGCTCCGTCTCGGCCTGGGGCTGCGGTTCGGATCACACCTGTTCCACATGCAGCCGCCGAACGCGTGGCTGGCGGTCGTGGTCATCCTGGCGACCGTGCTGAGCGTCACCATCCCGATCAAGATCTGGAACACGGCCCGCATCGAGCATCGTCTCCAGGAGCAGGAAAAGCTGCTGCTGTCCACCCGCCTCGAGGCCCTGGCCAGTCAGATCAACCCGCACTTCCTGTTCAACACCCTGACGTCGATCTCGTCGCTCATCCGCTCGCAGCCGGAGACGGCGCGCACGCTCGTCCTGAAGCTGTCCGGGCTGCTGCGGCGGCTGCTGCGCAGCCAGGAGCACTTCGTGACCCTGCGCGAGGAGCTCGAGGCGATTGACGAGTACCTCGATATCGAGATGGTCCGGTTCGGCCCGACCCTGGTCGTCGACAAGGAAATCAGCGCCGCCAGCCTCGACGTCGTCATGCCCAGCATGCTGCTGCAGCCGCTCGTCGAGAACTCGATCAAGCACGGGCTGAGCCACAGGATAGGTGGGGGCCGCGTCACGATTCGCAGCCGGCAGACCGGCAGCCGCGCGGTCATCGAAGTGGCGGACGACGGTACGGGCATGAGCGACACCACCCTGACCGGCAACCGCACCGACGGCATCGGCCTGCGCAACGTGGACGAGCGCCTGCGCGTGATCTACGGCGAGAACTACCGCCTGCAGCTCGTGAGCACGCCCGGCCACGGCACCTGCGCGCGGATCGAGATCCCGCTGCCGGCCGCCGCACAGCAGGCGACTGCCTAGAAGCGAACGCCGGGGCCCTGGGGCACAGGCCCGTTTGATTGCAGCAGAGGCGCAGCCTCTGCGAGGCGCGCACGGCGCGCCTCGGCGGGAGTGGCGCGGGGCGAAGGGGCCCCCGCAAACGGACGCCGGGGGGCTTGGGGCGCAGCCCCATCTGAATGAGGCCGACGCCGGGGCCCTGGGGCAAAGCCCCGCCTGATCGAAGCAGAGGCGCAGCCTCTGCAAGGCGCGCACGGCGCGCCTCGGCGGGAGTGGCGCGGGGCGAAGGGGCCCCCGCAAACGGACGCCGGGGGCTTGGGGCGCAGCCCCATCTGAATGAGGATGCTGAACCTGCGGGTGCTGGTCGCCGATGACGAAGGCCCGGCGCGGCACGAGCTCTGCTTCCAGCTCGAGCGGCTCGACGGGATCGAGGTGGCCGGACAGGCCGGCGACGGCGTGGAGGCCCTCGATCTGATTCGCCGGCTGCAGCCCGACCTCGTGCTGCTCGACATTCAGATGCCCGGCCGGAACGGATTCGACGTGGCCCGTCAGCTCCTCGCCCGGGAGGTCGACACCCGCGTGGTGTTCGTCACCGCGTACGACCAGTACGCTGTCGAGGCGTTCGAGGTCAACGCGGTGGACTACCTGCTCAAGCCGATCGAGCCCGGACGGCTGGCGCGGACCATCGAGCGCGTGCGCCGCCAGCTCTCCTCCGAGCGCGGCGGGCGCGGAGGCTCGCCGCCGCTGGCCAGCGACGAGCTGCAGCGCATCGTCCAGTACGTCGCCGAACGGCAGGTCCGCCGCGAGCAGCTCGCGGTCAGGGTCGGCGACCACTTCCGGCTCATCCCGTCGAGCGATATCATCTACGCGTCGCTCGCCGACGATGTCGTGACCGTCGTGACCAGCAGCCTGACCGGCACGTCCAGCTACCGCACGCTGGACGAGTTGCACTCGAATCTCGATCCTGCGGTATTCTGGCGAGTGCATCGGTCGCACCTCGTCAACATCAACAAGGTCAAGGAGATCGTGCCTTGGTTCAGTCGCAACTACATCCTGAAGATGCAGGACGCCAGGCAGACCGAGATCCCGGTGAGCCGCGCCCAGACGAAGCGGTTGCGCGATCACCTGAATCTGTAGGTCCGGCCGACTGGCCCGAGCCGGCTGCCCTCGACGCTGGCGTCGTGGAAGCGGCCGGGGTTCCCGCAGCCGGCCACGAGGCGCGGCTGGGACGGCTCGGCCTGCAGCCGCCCGATCCGCGGAGCACGCTGCTGCGGCGCTTCGGCGAGGAGCTGCTGACGTGGCTGAAGACCTTCGCGTCGGCGGCCGTCTACGCCACGCTCATCGTCACGTTCGGGTTCCAGGTGGCGCGGGTCGAGGGCCGGAGCATGGAGCCGACGCTGCAGGACCAGGATCGGCTGATCGTCAACAAGGCAGTGTACCAGTTCTTCGGCGAGCCCGAGCCCGGCGACATCGTGATGCTGTACTACCCGCGCGACCCGGACAAGTCGTTCGTCAAGCGCATCGTGGCCAAGGAAGGCGACACTGTGCGCATCGAGAGCGGCAAGGTCTTCGTCAACGAGGTGCTGCAGCCCGACCTGTACGTGCCGCCGGAGTTCCGCAGCTATGAGAACCACGGTCCGGAGGTCGTGCAGGAGTCGTACTACTTCGTGATGGGCGACCACCGGAACAACAGCTCGGACAGCCGCCACTGGGGTCAGGTGCCGCAGAAGTACATCATCGGCCGCGTCCAGTTGCGGTGGTGGCCCCTGACGGACATCCGCCTGTTCTAAAATCAGATGGGGCTGCGCCCCAAGCCCCCGGCGTCCGCTTGCGGGGGCCCCTTCGCCCCGCGCCGCTCCCGCCGGGCCGGGCTTCCATCAGACGGGGCTGCGCCCCGAACCCCCGGCGTCCGCTTGCGGGGGCCCCTTCGCCCCGCGCCGCTCCCGCCGGGCCGGGCTTCCATCAGACGGGGCTGCGCCCCGAACCCCCGGCGTCCGCTTGCGGGGGCCCCTTCGCCCCGCGCCGCTCCCGCCGGGCCGCGCCGTGCGCGGCTTGGAGTGTCTGCCGGGGCGGGCTAATCAGGCGTACAGGGCGTCGATGTAGTCGCGCCACTTCTCCGTGACCACGCGGCGCTTAATCTTGAGGGTCGGCGTCAGCTCGCCGTTCGCTATGCTCAACTCGGCCGGCACCAGCGCGTGCTTGCGCATCTGCTCGTGCCGCGGCAGCTCCGCGTTGACCGCCTCGACGACCGCCTCGAACCGGCGCTGGACGTCCGCGCGCGCCACCAGCGCGGCGCGATCGGCAGCCTCCGGCTCGCCCATGGCGGCCGCCAACGCCGCGAAGTCCGGCATGATCAGCGCCGCGACGTAGGGTCGGCGATCGCCGATGAGCACGGCCTCCGCGACGAGCGGGTGCTGCTTGAGCGCCTGCTCGATCGGCTGCGGCGCGACGTTCTTGCCGCCGGCAGTCACGAGCAGCTCCTTCTTCCTGTCGGTGATCACGAGATAGCCGTCGTCGTCGAACCGCCCGATGTCCCCCGTGTGGAACCAGCCGCCGGCCAGCGCCTCCGCCGTGGCCTCGGGCTTGCCGTAGTAGCCCTGCATGAGGTTCGGACCTCGTGCGAGGACCTCCCCGTCGTCGGCCAGTCGCAGCTCGACCCGCGGCAGGGCCTTGCCGACCGTCCCGAGACGCGGTGCGTGCTCGGGGTTGACGGTCAGCACGGGCGCCGTCTCGGTCAGGCCGTAGCCCTCGATCACCGGTATCCCCACGGTGAACAGGAACTCGCCCACCGCGACCGACAGCGGCGCGCCGCCGGACACGACGTAGCGCAGCCGCCCCCCGGTGCGCGCGCGCACCTTGGAGAGCACCAACCGGTCCGCCAGCGGGAGCGCCGCGCGCGCGTATCCCGAGGGCCGCGCGCCGCCGAGCGGCGCGGCGTTGCACGCGCGGCCAACGCCCATCGCCCACCGGAACAGCCCCTGCCGCACGGCCGAGCCCTGCGCGACCGCCTCGAGCACCCGCGCGTGCAGCTTCTCGTAGACCCGCGGCACGCCGGTCATCACGGTCGGCCGCACGCGCAGCATGTCGCGCGCGACGGTGTCCAGCGATTCCGCGAAGGTCACGCTGGTGCCCCTGAACAGGTACAGGTAGATGACGATGTGCTCGAACGCGTGGCTCAGCGGCAGGAACGACAGCGCCTCGTCGTCCTCGGTGACGCGCACCATGGTGCCCACGTCGAGCAGGTTGGCGACGATGGCGCCGTGCGTGAGCATCACGCCCTTGGGGTCGCCGGTCGTGCCGGAGGTGTAGATGATGGCGGCCAGCTGGTCGGGCGCGATGGCCGCCACGGCCTCCTTGTAGCGCCGCGCCAGCCCGTCCTCCCGCATCAGCCGCTGATGGCCGCGCGCCTGGACCGCGGCGCAGGTCATCTCGCGCCCCGAGGTCGGCGCCTCGGCCGGCGCGTCGATCACGACCAGCGCCCGCAGATCAGGCAGCTCCGGCCACACGGCACGCACCTTCGCCGCCTGCGTCTCGTCGGCCGCCACGACCACCGTCGCCCCGGAGTCGGCCAGGATGTACCTGATCTGCGCCGCCGGCAGGGTCGGGTAGATCGGCACCGTGACCGCGCCGCACGTGAGAATTGCCAGGTCGGCAATCACCCACTCCGGGCGGCTGTCGCTGAGCAGGGCCACCCGCCGGCCGGGGCGGACGCCGAGCCCCGTCAGGCCCAGGCTCAGGTCCCGGATCTGCTCGAACAGCTCGCGGCTCGCGTAGCTGTCGTAGCCGTCGGCCGTGCAGCGCCGCACCAGCTCCGGCTTCGGATGGCGGCCGGCAACGTGGAACGGAAGATCGGCCAGCGTCGAAATCGTCGGCTCGTCCATGGCATCACCCGGCCCGATAGGTTCCCGACCGCCCGCCCGTCTTCTCGACGAGGCGGATATCGCCGATCACCATCGCGCGATCGGCAGCCTTGATCATGTCGTACACCGTGAGCGCGGCGGCCGACACGGCCGTCAGCGCCTCCATCTCGACGCCCGTCTGCGCGGTCGTGGCAACGCGCGCCTCGATGTCGTACCCGGCGTCCCGCTCGCGCAGGTCGACCTCCACGTGCGCCAGCGGGATGGAATGACACAACGGGATGAGCTCGGCCGTGCGCTTGGCGGCCAGGATGCCGGCTATGCGGGCTGCCTGGAGCGGATCCCCCTTCGCCGCGGCGCCGCTGCGGACCAGGGCCAGCGCCTCGGGGCTCACGCGGATATGCCCGCGCGCGACCGCCACGCGCGTCGTCGCCGCCTTGCCGCCGACGTCGACCATGCGGACGCGGCCGCTCGCGTCGACGTGCGAGAGCGTGCCGCCCGCCTTGCCGGCGCTCGCCGCCTGCGCTCCCCGGCTGCGCTCGGTCATGGCTGCTCGCCGCGACCTGCCTCGTTGGCCAGGTAGAACGAGAGGCTCTCCAGCGACACGGTCAGATCGACGCTCTTCAGCTTGACGTGGGGCGGCACGCGCAACGCTCCCGGCGAGAAGTTGAGGATCGCCTTGATCCCCGCCTGCACGACGGTCTGCAGGACGTCGCGCGCGGACGCCTCCGGCACGGCGATCACGGCAATCGTGATCCCCTCGCGGCGGGCAACCGGCTTCAGGTCACGAATATCGTAGATGGTGACCCCGCTGCGGGAGATGCGGCCGACCTTCTCCCGCAGATTGTCGAACAACGCGACGATTCGAAACCCTTCCTGACGAAACCCGGGATAGTCGGCCAGCGCCAGCCCCAGGTTGCCCGCCCCGACGATGGCGACGCCCAGACGGCGGTCGAGACCGAGAATCGAGCGCAGCTCCCGCCGGAGGTCCTCCACGATGTAGCCCACCCCGCGGACGCCCAGATCGCCGAAGTGCGACAGGTCCTTCCGAATCAGGGCCGCATTCAGCCCGAACTGCTCCGCCAGCATCTTCGACGACACCGTCTTCACGCCCCTGCCGTCGAGCTCGTTGAGGAAGCGGAGGTAGAGAGACAACCGGCTGGTAGTCGGTTCCGAAATCTGCTCGGGCATCGGACACAGGAATGGGCACGGATTCTATGGCTCCCGCCGGCGCCGGTCAAGACGCACGGCCGGGCGGCGCGTGCTAAGATGCGGCCGGGCGACAGCTTGCAGCCCGGGAGCATTGCCGATGCGCCGATCCCCATGGTCCGCGGTCGCGTTCTGGCTCATCGTCGCGTCCTGGATTCTCCCGGTGACGGGCCAGGCCCAGACCGCCGGCCGGCGCGCCGCGACCCTCGCGTCGCTGTCCGGCTCCCCCATCTTCTTCCACGGTCAGCAGGTCGTCGTGCAGGCCGACGCGGTCCGCGCCGGGGTGCTGACGTACCTGGTCGACGGCGAGGACCGCCTGGTGGCCCTCGATGTGCCGCCGCCGGCCGGCACGGCCGAGCGTCTCGAGGTGTCGGGACGATTCTACGACGTGGGCCGGCTCGAGCCCGACGACTCGCGCATGAGCGACCTGCCGTTCGCGAGGCTCTCGGAGTCGCTCCTCGGCAAGCCCTGGCCGGGCGTTGGCGAGCTGCTCGTGCTGGCCGCGTCGGCCACGCGCAACGTGGGCGTCGCGCCCGCCGTCACGCTGCGAACCCTGGCGCTCGACCCGGCCGCGCACCTCGCTCGGGACGTCACCGTGAGCGGCCGCTTCCGGGGCCGGAACCTGTACGGCGACCTGCCGCGGCCTGCCGGGCGCAGCCGCTGGGACTTCGTGCTCGCGTCGGTCGACGCCGCGGTGTGGGTGGTCGGCAAGGAGCCGAAAGGGGACGGATTCGAGCTCGACGTCCAGGCGCGCATCGACACCGGGCGCTGGCTGCGGGTGACCGGGCGCGTCGAGTCGCACGCGGGCATGGTGGTCATCGACGCGGCCGAGCTGGCCCTGGCCGACCCTCCCGCGACGCCCCGGCCGCAGCCGCGCGCCGCGGCGCGCCAGGGTCCGCCGCCGGAGGTCATCTTCAGCGCGCCGCTGCAGGACGACACGGACGTCCCCCG
This sequence comes from Vicinamibacterales bacterium, assembly GCA_965214845.1. Classification (GTDB taxonomy): domain Bacteria; phylum Acidobacteriota; class Vicinamibacteria; order Vicinamibacterales; family UBA8438; genus JAAXGX01. Next base: position 5,981,145 of record CBDCCO010000007.1, on the reverse strand, counting down.
CGACACGACGGTCCGCATCCAGTTCTCGCGCGACATGGACCCGGATTCGTTCGAGGCGCGGGTCGCCGTGTCCTATGTCGGCCGGCGTCCGGAGGGCAGCGTGGTCCCGGGCGAGAGCCTCGCGTTCGAAACCGCCTACCGCGCGCGGAACCGCGTGCTCGAGATCCGCTTCGACGAGGAGCTCGAGCTGTTCCGGACGCTCGGCGTGCAACTGCTCGACGGGATCACCGCAACCGACGGCCAACCCCTACCGCGCTGGACGCTCTCCTTCTTCGTCGGCGGCTGACGACTGCCCCGTCAGCAGCGCCTGCACGGCGGCCCGGGTGCGGTCGATCAGTCGATCCCGCTCGGCCAGGTCTTCCGTCTCGACCTCGACCGGCGGCCCGATCCGCACGCTGACGGTGACCGGCCTGATTATCGCGCTGCCCCGGCGCATGGCGGCCCGCGCCCCGCTGATCGCCATCGGTACCACCGGCGCGCGTCCCTTGATGGCCATGATGAAACCGCCCTTCTTGAAGCGTTGCAGTCGACCCGTCCGGCTGCGGGTGCCTTCGGGGAAGATGAGAAACGAGGCGCCGGCGCGCAGACCTGCGGCCGCCCTGTCGATGGCCTGCATGCTCTGCTCGCGATGCTGCCGATCGATGGGCACGAAACCGGCGATGTCGAACGCGCGGCCGAGAACCGGCAGCCGGTGGATCTCGGCCTTGTAGAGAATCCGGAGTCGCGGGTGGAGCGCCGCCAGCGCCATGTACAGGATGGGCGGCTCCAGGTTGCTGGAGTGGTTGACGCAGTACACCGCGGCCCGCTCGCGCTGGATGTGCTCCCCGCCGGCGACTCGGCAGCGGATGCCCGCGGCCGCGAGGCCGAGCCGCACGCCGCCCCGCCCCAACCAGTAGAGGACGCCGGGCCAGTCGAAGCACAGGGCGAGCAGCATCCCGGGCGGACCCAGGACGATGACCCACAGACTGACGCCGACATAGGCCGCCGCGGAGCGAATGGCCGCGACTAGCGTACCCGGGAATTCGGCCATGCGCCGTGGCAGCACCGCAGGCAGGAACGACCCGGTCCGGGGTCGTCGCAGGGAAGGGAGCTACGAAGCCTGGGCGGTGCGACGCCCGGCGACCCGGGCCGCGGTCTTCTTGACCCCGACCTTGGCCGTCTTGGACTTGGCGAGCTGGCGGTCACGGTTGGCCAGACACCGCTCGAGCGCCTTGTCGACCTTCTCCTCGATGGTCTCGGCAGACTCGCTCGTCACCTCGGAAACCTCGGACACGACGAGGAACTTGGCCCGATCGAGCATTCGCTTCTCGCGAAACGAGAGGTTCTTGGACTGGCTCAGGAAATTGAGGCTCTTGAGAACGTCCACCACGTCGTAGATGGAGCCGGTCCGCATCTTGTCCGAGTTGTCCTTGAACCGGCCCTTCCAGTTCTGATGGTTCTCGATCTTGCCGTTGCCGAGCAGCGTGAACAGCTTCTTGACCTCGTGGTCCGCGATCGCCCCGCGCAGCCCGACGCTCTCCACGTTGTCGATGGGCACGAGGACCGTCGTGTCGCTGGACGTCATGCGCAGCGAGTAGAATCCGCACGTGGTGCCCAGAATGGTCTTGGTCTCGATCCGCTTGACCACGCCGATCCCGTGATTCGGGTAGATGACCTTGTCCCCGACCTCAAATTCCAACGTGCCCTCCCGGGGTAGACGAGACGCCGCCGCCGCCCTCGCGGGCAGACGTTCATTTTAGCGCAAACGACCCCGGCTGACAACCGGAAACTACTCAAAACAGGCAATTTGCCCGGTTCCAACAACCGTGCCGCGCGGCCCTTCGACCGTCCTCCGCGCCGTACCGGAGCGACGCTCCCGCGCGCCGCGCGGGACCCGGCGACCGCGTCGCGCGCGGCCTGCCGCGTGCGTCCTGTTGTAAAGTAGGCACGCGCAGAGGAGTTGCGATGATCCAACGTCTGATGATGCTCGGGCTGGTGGCAGCCCTGGTTGCCGCGCACCCGTGGGCTCTCGTCGAATCGCCGCGGCTGGCGGCCCAGGAGACCAACCTGGCCCCGTTCGTTCCCACGCCGCAGGATGTCGTCGACCGCATGCTCGAGCTCGCGGGGGTCACCGAGAACGACGTGGTCTACGACCTCGGGTGCGGCGACGGCCGTATCGTGATCACCGCCGCGCGCCGCTTCGGTGCGCGGGGCGTCGGCGTCGACATCGACCCGCGCCGCATAGCGGAGTCGAACGCCAACGCGGCGCAGGCCGGCGTTCAGCACCTGGTCCGTTTCGTGGAGCAGGACGCGATGACCGTCGACGTCTCGGAGGCCACCGTCGTCACGCTCTACCTGCTGTCGTCGTCGAACGTGAAGCTCAGGCCGCTCCTGACGTCCCAGCTCCCGGTCGGCGCACGCATCGTCTCGCACGCCTTCAGCATGGGAGACTGGGCTGCCGACGAGGTCGACCGCTTCGAGGACGTGCGCGGCAACACCCGCACGCTCTACCTGTGGAGACACGACGGCACCGCGCGGCCGTAGCAGCCCCCCGGGCGATCGCCGCAAGGCGCGCACAGCGCGCCTCGGCGGGAGCGGCGCGGGGCTGTGGGGCCCCCGCAAGCGGACGCCGGGGGTTCGGGGCAAAGCCCCGTCTGATTGAAGCCGGGAGCGGCGCGGGGCGCAGGGCCCCCCGCAAGCGGACGCCGGGGGCTTGGGGCGCAGCCCCATCCGGAGGACTGACGGTCTGATGGAAGCGCCGGAGTGGCGAAATTGGCAGACGCGCTGGACTCAAAATCCAGTGAGGTTCACCCCTCGTGTCGGTTCGACCCCGACCTCCGGCACCACCACCGCATTCAGGCGCCCGTCGTCTCCAGGAGCGTGCCCCCGCCGAAGCTGAGGCGCTCGGGAGCGGGGCCGCCGCTCGTCACCCTGATCGCGCAGTACTTGAATTCCGGGATCTTGCCGAACGGGTCCAGCACCGGATTGGTCAGCATGTTCGCCGCCGCCTCGTAGTAGCAGAACGGAACGAACACCGCGCCCCGCGGCGTGCCGTCGTCCGCCCGCGCGTACAGCGACACGCTTCCGCGCCGGGACTCGACCGTGATCGTCCCGCCGGGCGCCACGCCGAGCTCGTCCAGATCCAGGGGGTGCAACGACGCGACCGGCTCGGGCTCGATGTAGTCCAGCACCGACGCGCGCCGCGTGATGGCGCCCGTATGCCAGTGCTCGAGCTGCCGTCCGGTGATGAGCACCAGCGGGTACTCCTCGTCCGGCCGTTCGTCCGCGGAGATGAGATCCGCGGGCACGAACCTGGCGCGTCCCGTGGGCGTGGGGAACTTCTCCACGAACATGACGGGCTGCCCCGGGTCACCCTCCTTCACGCACGGATAGGTGACGCAGGAATCGCGCTCCAGCCGATCCCAGGTAATGCCGGCGATCGTGTCCATGCATCCGCGCATCTCGTTGAACACCTCGCTCGGATGCGCGTAGTTCCAGTCCAGGCCGATGCGCCGCGCCAGCTCGTTGATGATCCAGAGATCCTCGCGCGCGTCGCCGGGCGGCTCGAGCGCCTTGCGGCCGAGCTGCACCATGCGGTCCGTGTTCGTGACCGTGCCGTCCTTCTCGGGCCACGCGGTCGCCGGCAGCACGACGTCGGCCAGGTACGCCGTCTCCGTGAGGAAGATGTCCTGCACAACCAGATGGTCGAGCGCGGCGAGCGCCTGCCGGGCATGATCCACGTCGGGATCGGACATCGCCGGGTTCTCGCCCATGATGTACATGCCCCGAATGTCGCGCTGCTTGGCCGCCCGCATGATCTCGACCACCGTCAGGCCGGGATCGGGATCGAGCTCGGCGCCCCAGAACTTCTCGAAGCGCTGCCTGGACTCGGGCTTGGCCACCGCCTGATAGTTGGGGTAGACCATCGGGATCAGCCCCGAATCGGAGGCGCCCTGCACGTTGTTCTGGCCGCGCAGCGGGTGCAGGCCGGAGCCCGGCTTGCCGATCTGGCCGGTCGACAGCACCAGCGCAATCAGGCAGCGCGCGTTGTCCGTGCCGTGCACGTGCTGGGATATCCCCATCCCCCACATGACCATCGAGGCCCGCGACGTGGCGTAGAGCCGGGCGACGTCGCGAATGGTCTGCGCGTCGACGCCGCAGATGGGCGCCATCGCCTCGGGCGAGAAGTTCTTCACGTTCTCGACGAGCGCCTCGTAGCCTTCCGTCCGGTCGCGGATGAACGCCTCGTCGACCAGCCCCTCCGCGACGATGACGTGCAGCATCGCGTTGAGCAGGGCCACATCGGTGTCGGGGTTGAACTGGAGGTAGTGCGTGGCGTAGCGCGCCAGGCCGGTGCGGCGCGGATCGGCCACGATCAGCGTCGTGCCGGCTCTGGCGGCGTTCTTCATCCAGGTCGCGGCGACCGGGTGGTTCACCGTGGTATTCGAGCCGATGACCAGGACCACCTCGGCCTTCATCACGTCGCGCACCTGGTTCGACACGGCGCCCGAGCTGATCCCCTCCATCAGCGCGGCGACGCTCGAGGCATGGCACAGCCGGGTGCAGTGGTCGACGTTGTTCGACCCGAAGCCGGTGCGCACCAGCTTCTGGAATAGATAGGCCTCCTCGTTCGTGCCCTTGGCCGACCCGAAACCGGCGAGCGACCGCTTGCCGTGCACGTCCCGGATCTCGCGCAGGCCCCGGGCCGCGACGTCGAGCGCCTCCTCCCAGGTGGCCTCGCGGAACACGGTGTCCCAGGCATCCGGGTCGACCCTGAAGTCCTTGTGCTTCTCCACGCCCGGCTTGCGGATGAGGGGCGTGGTGAGCCGATGCCGGTGCTGGACGTAATCGAAGCCGTAGCGGCCCTTGACGCACAGCCGGCCCTCGTTCGCGGGGCCGTCCCGCCCCTCGACGAAGAGGATGCGATTCTCCTTGATGTGGTACGTCAGCTGGCAGCCGACGCCGCAGTACGGGCAGACCGAATGGACCTCCTTCTCGGCCTCGATGGTGCCCACGTTGCGGGCGGGCATGATGGCCCCCGTCGGACACGCCTGCTCGCACTCGCCGCAGCCCACGCACGTGGAGTTGCCCATCGGATCGTCGAGGTCGAAGACGATCTTCGATTCCCCGCCGCGAAACGCGTACCCGATGACGTCGTTCATCTGCTCTTCGCGGCAGGCGCGCACGCAACGCGTGCACTGGATGCAGGCATCCAGGTTCACGGCGATCGCCGGATGGGAGAGGTCGTGCACGGGCTGCTCCCGGGCCGGGAAGCGCGGCGCGCCGACCGCCAGCTTCCGGGCCCACCGATCGAGCTCGGAGTCGAGCGTATAGGAGCGGTCCGGAATGTCCGACAGCAGCAGCTCCAGCACCATCTTCTGGCTGACGAGGGCCCGCTGGCTGTCGGTCGTGACCTCCATGCCCGTCTTGGGATGGCGGCAGCAGGAGGGCGCGAGCACCCGCTCGCCCTTGACCTCGACCACGCAGGCGCGGCAGTTGCCGTCGGGACGGAGCCCGTCCTTGTAGCACAGATGGGGAATCTCGACGCCGTGGCGCCGCGCCGTCTGGAGGATGGTCTCCTCCTCGCTGCCGACGACGGTCCGGCCGTTCAGCGTGAACTCGACCGGCGTTGCCGCCGTCTCCGTGCCGACGTTGTTGCCGTTGGTCCTGATGTCGATCGCCATCGTCGTTCCTTGGGCTGAGGGCCGCCCGGTTCAGCGGGCGGCCGTTACTGGATCTCCTGAGGAAAGAACTTGACCACCGAGCGCACCGGGTTCGGCGCCGCCTGCCCCAATCCGCAGATCGAAGCGTCGACCATTGCCTGCGACAGCTCCTCGAGCAGCGCCTCGTCCCAGCGCGGCCGCTCCATGAGCTTGACCGCCTTGACGGTGCCGACGCGACACGGCGTGCATTGGCCGCAGGATTCGTCCGCGAAGAACTTCATGACGTTCCGCGCGGCGTCCGTCGCGCGGTCCTGGTCCGAGAGGATGACGATCGCCGCCGAGCCGATGAAGCAGCCGTGCTCGTTCAGGGTGTCGAAATCGAGGGGCACGTCGCCCAGCGCGGCCGGCAGGATGCCGCCCGAGGCGCCGCCGGGCAGGTAGCCGTAGAACGTGTGCCCCTCGAGCATCCCGCCGCAGTGCTCGTCGATCAGCTCCCGCGCGGTGATGCCGGCCGGCGCGAGATGCACGCCCGGCTTCCGCACCCTGCCGCTCACCGAGAACGATCGCAACCCCTTGCGGCCGTGCCGGCCCTGGCCGGCGAACCAGTCCGGGCCCTTCTCCAGGATGTCGCGCACCCAGTGCAGCGTCTCCATGTTGTGCTCCAGGGTGGGCCTGTTGAACAGGCCGACCTGGGCCACGTACGGCGGCCGCATGCGCGGTTCGCCGCGCTTGCCCTCGATCGATTCGATCATCGCGGATTCCTCGCCGCAGATGTATGCGCCGGCGCCGCGACGTAGGTGAATGGGAGGCACGGGACACGGCGGGCTCGCCTGCAGCGCGGCGATCTCGCGTTCGAGAATCGCGCGGCAGCCGTGGTACTCGTCGCGCAGATAGACGTAGATCTCGGCGATGTCGACGGCCCACGCCGCGACCAGCGCCCCCTCGAGGAAGCGGTGCGGATCGCGCTCGAGATAGTACCGATCCTTGAACGTCCCCGGCTCCCCCTCGTCGATGTTGATGGCCAGCAGGCGCGGCGCCGGCTCGGCCGCGACCAGCTCCCACTTGCGGCCGGCCGGGAAGCCCGCGCCGCCCAGGCCCCGGAGCCCGGAGTCCTGCATGGCGGTGATGACCGCTTCCCGCGTCCTGCCGCCGTCGTGGCAGGCCCTGGCCAGGTCGTAGCCGCCCTGGTCCCGATAGGCGGCGTAGTCGACATGCCCCGGGGTCACGATCTCGAGATGCGGGTGCGACCCGTCGGCCGCCGGATGGGTCACCGCGTTGGCCTCGACCAGGCTCGCGACCTTCTCCGGCGTCGCGTGGGGCACCGGATTCTGTCCGACCACCGCCGCGGGCGCCGTCTCGCAGCGGCCGATGCACGGCGCGTGGAGGACGCGGACCTCGTCGCCCAGAATGCCGGGCAGGCTGGCCAGCAGGCGCTGCGAGCCGGCGAGCTCGCACGCGATGGAATCGCACACGCGCACCGTGACCGCCGGGGGCGCGGTATCCCCCTCCTTGACGACGTCGAAGTGGTGATAGAACGTGGCGACCTCGTAGACCTCGGTCATCGCCAGGTTCATCTCCGCGGCGAGCGCGACCAGATGGGGTGCGGCAAGGCAGCCGAAGCGGTCCTGAATCCTGTGCAGGTGCTCGATCAGGAGATCGCGGCGGCGCGGGGCATCGCCGAGGAGCTCGGCCACCTCCTCGCGCGCCTTCGGGTCGACCTGGCGCCCTTTGGGCGTCGCGCGCACGCGGGCGGGCATCGCCGGCTTTTTTGGGCTCATATCCTTGCTCGATGACGACCGGGCAGAGGCTCGACCCCGGCTTGTCGCAGTTTTGCAAGGATAGTGAAAGGGTTCACCCTGACGCAAGCGGCGACCGGCGCAGTGCTATGATGACCGCAGCCATGCAGGTCGAGCTTCTCGGCATTCCGCGGCAGCGCGCCGGTGTGGCGGAGATCGAGATCGAGGCGGCCACGCTGGGGCAGCTCCTCGCCGCACTCGCGGCCCGCTACCCGCCGCTGGCCGACCTCGTCTCTGGCGGACCGGCCGGTCGGCTCGGTCCGTTCGTCGCCGCCAACCTGAACGGCGAGCGGTTCGTGAGCGATCCACGCACACGGCTCGCCGAGACGGACCGCGTCCTGATCCTCTCCGCCGACGCGGGGGGCTGAGCGGAGCGCCGCGTGCTGCCCGGGTATCACGGCTGCTATCTGCGGGTCGACGTCTCCGACGGCAGCGCCGCCCGCGTGCCGCTGCCCGCGGGCGTGCTGCGCCGGTTCATCGGCGGCGCCGGGCTCGGCGCCTGGCTGCTGTCGAGGGAAAGCGGCGCCTGCCCGGACCCGCTGGCGGCCGGGGCCCCGCTGATCTTCGTCTTCAGCCCGCTGGTCGGCAGCCCGCTGACCACGTCCGCCAAGTTCGCGGTGGTCAGCCGCAGCCCGCTGACCGGCCGCATCAACGATTCGCTCGCCAGCAGCGGCTTCGCGCTGGCGGGCAAGCGTTGCGGCTGCGACGCCATCGTGGTCGTCGGGCGGGCGGCCGGCCTCTCGGTGCTGGTCATCGACGATGGCCGGGTGCGGCTCGCTCCGGGCGGCGACCTGCGCGGCCTCGCGTGCGGCGCGGCGGAGAAGGCGCTGCGGACCCGGCTGGGTCCCGACTACAAGATAGCGTCCATCGGTCCGGCCGGCGAGCGGCTCGTGCGCTACGCGACGATCTCGCATGACGGCCGCCATGCCGGCCGCGGCGGCAGCGGGACCGTGCTGGGCAGCAAGAACCTGAAGGCGGTGGCCGTGCGGGGTACCCGCTACGCCGCCTGGGCACACCCCCGCGAGCTGACCGAGCGCAGCAGGCAACTGTCGCAGCGCTCCTTCGGTCCGGCCACCGCCAAGTACCGCGAGCTGGGCACGGCAGCCAATCTCCTGACGTTCAACCGCTTCGGGGCGTTGCCGACGCGCAACTTCCAGAGCGGGACCTTCGACGCGGCCGCGCAGGTCTCGGCCGAGCAGATCCGCGCCACGCACACCCGCACGCGCGCGAGCTGCGCGGCCTGCACCATCGGCTGCGAGCACATCTACTCGCTCGAGGACGGCGCGGGGACCCGGCTGGAGTACGAGAGCCTGTTCGCGCTCGGACCGCTGTGCGGCGTCGGCGATCCGGACGCCGTGCTGCGCGCGTCGAAGCTGTGCGACGAGCTGGGGATCGACACGATCAGCGTCGGCGGCACGATTGCGTTCGCCATGGAGTGCGTCGAGCGCGGCTGGCTCGACGAGCCCTGGCTGACCTTCGGCCGCGGGGAGTCGGTGCTGCGCGCGATCGAGCTCGCGGGTCGGCGCGAAGGCGTGGGGCGCCTGCTCGCCGAGGGCAGCCGGCGCGCGGCCGAGGCGATCGGCCACGACAGCATCCGGTTCGCGCCCCAGGTGAAGGGGCTCGAGATTCCCGGCTACGAGCCGCGCGCGCTGCAGACGATGGCGCTGGGCTTCGCGGTCGGCACGCGCGGCGCGGACCACAACCGCAGCGGCGCGTACGAGGTGGACTTCTCGGACGCCGTCGATCGACGGCGCGTGACCGTCGACGCCGTGCGCCACGCAATCGACACGGAGGACAGGGCGGCCCTGATGGACTCGCTCATCCTCTGCAAGTTCCTGCGCGGCGTGTTCGACGACTTCTACGGCGAGGCCGCGGAGATGCTGAACCTGGTCACCGGCTGGGATACCAGCGCCGCCGAGCTGCGCCGGGCCGCCAAGGGCATCGTTCACGCCAAGCGGGGGTTCAACCGGCGCGTCGGCTGGACGCCGGCCGAGGACACCCTCCCGGATCGCTTTCTCCAGGGCGCGCTGCCGAACGATCCGGCCGCGGCGCTCAGCCGCGAACGGCTGCGGGCCGTGGTGGACGAGTACCACCGTCAGCGCGGGTCGGAGGAGCCGAGCCCGGCGGTCGACAACGCCTCGGCGTAGTCCGCGGGCGTGTTCACGTTCCTGAGCGTGAGCAGCTCCGGGTCCGCGTCGGCCACCTCGCGCGGTGCGACGCGGCGCGTGCGCGCGGCCTCGAAGAGAAAGACGGGACGCAGGCGGTCGGCCGCCAGCAGCGCCTCGACGTGCGGCAGCGTTCGACGTCGGTAGACCGCCGCGAGCGGGTGCGCGAAGCCGTCGGTCTCCAGCACGGCGACGTCGTGGCCGTCGGCCAGCTCCAGCATGCGCCGCACGAACCCGGGCACGAGCAGCGGCACGTCGCAGCTCGTGACGTACGCGACGTCGACCGCGTCCGGCAGGGCCCGCAGCCCCGCCCGCAGACCCTCGAGCGGCCCGCGTCCTTCCCGCTCGTCGCGCGCGACCCTGACCGTCCGCGGCAGCGCCGGCAGCGGCTGTCCGGGCGCGGCGACGACGACGACGGAGGCGACGACCGTGTCGAGCAGGCGGACGACGCGCTGGAGCATCGTCTCCGCGCCGAAGGCCAGCAGGGCCTTCGGCGCTCCCATGCGCGTCGACCGCCCGCCGCACAGGACGACGCCGGCCGCGGGCAGGCGCGCGGGCGCTAGAGACGGACCTCGCATACCGGTACGTCCTCGAGCGCGCAGGGATGGTGGGCCGCGACCACCAGGGCCGGCTGGCCGGCCTCGACCGTCCTGAGCGCGCACGCCCGCCACGCTGCAATCGCGTCCTCGTCGAGCCCGCCCTCGGGCTCGTCCACCAGCAGCAGCGCGGGACGCCCGACGATGGCCCGCGCCAGCGCGAGCCTGCGCTGCTCGCCGTGCGACAGGCTGCGGGCCTCGCGCTCGAGCAGCGCCGAGAGCCCGAACTCGGCGGCGAGCGCCTGCGCCTCCTCCGGCGCCGGGTGCGACAGCTCGAGATTGCGCCGCACGCTGCCCGCGAACAGGTAGGGCACGGAATGGACGTAGATGGCGCCCCGGCGGCCCATCCCGCACGGCCGTTCGACGCGTCCCGAGACGGGCTGCAGGAGACCGGCGAGCGTCTTGAGCAGGGCGGTCTTGCCGGAGCCGTTGGGGCCGGTGACGTGCCACACGACGCCGCCCACCAGATCGAGATCCTCGATCGACGCGGCCGCCTTGCCGGCGTAGCCGACCGCCAGCCGCCGCGTCCGCAGCACGGTACCCCGGGGCGCGCTCATCGTTCCACCAGGATGGCCTGCATGAGCGAGTTGGTCACCAGCGCCACGGTGAGCAGGATCAGGCCCACCGCGATCGCCCGCGCATCGTCGCCGCGGTTGTACTCGAGCGCCACGAACGTGGTCAGCGTGCGGGTCGCGCCGCGAATGTTCCCCCCGACAATCAGGGCCGCCCCCAGCTCCGTGAAGGCGCGCGCGAACGCCAGCAGCGTGCCCGTGACGATGGCCGACCTGACCTCCCACAGCAGCCAGCCCATCTGCCGCGTCCACGGCACGCCGTGGGTGGCCAGCGATTCGCGCGCCGCGGGCGGCAGCCGGTGGAGCGCGCCGAGCACCACGGCAACGATCATCGGGAGGGCCAGCACGAACTGGGCCAGCGCCATCGCCGCACGCGTGTACAGCAGCCTGGTCCACCCCAGCGGACCGCTGGCCGAGAACACGAAGTACAACGTCAGTCCGACGACCACGGTCGGCAGCGCCGCCAGACCGTGGGCCACCCAGAGGCCGATGCGCGTGCTGCGCGGACCGGCGGCGGCCAGCAGGTAGGTCGCCGGCAGCCCCAGCGCGACCGCCGCGGCCACCGCGGTAACGGAGACCCCGAACGAGACGCCCGTGACCTGCCAGACCTCGACGTCCCCGCCGGCGATCAGTAGCAGCGCTCTGCCGATCTCAGCGAACATGAGGTCGATGTCCTGGCTGGTCGCGGGGCACGCCGGCGGGCCAGACGTGGAAGACGGTGCGGCCGTTGATCAGGAAGCCGGCGACGCGGCGCCGGCCGTCGCCCTCGGCGAGCCAGTCCGCCAGCGCCGTCACCACCGCCTGCTCCGCGCCGGCCAGGCCCGCCCGCTCGAAGATCGCGTAGGTGTTCACCAGCTCCGGGCCGCGCGCGCGCACGCTCGTCAACGCCAGCCCGGACCGCAACTGCTCGAACGTGGCGCCGTCGGTCAGCGTGTAGGCCCCGTGCTCGCTCGCCACCCGCAGCGTCGCCGCCATCCCCTGGCCGGTCTCGAGCAGGTGCTCCCGCGCCGGACGCCGCCCCGCCAGCGCCCACAGCTCCTGCTCGCGGGCGTAGGTGCCGGAGGCGTCGCCGCGCGAAACGAACTGGGCCCGGCCGTCCACGATGCGCTGCAGGGCGTCCACGATTCCCGACGCGCGCCCGACACCGGCCGGGTCCGCGGGCGGCCCCACGATCAGGAAGCTGTTGAACATGATCTTGCGATAGCCGCTGATGACGCCCGCCTCGAGCGCGGCGGCCTCGGCCCGCGGATCGTGCGTCAGGGCTGCGGCGGCGTCGCCTCGGCGCAGCAGGCCCAGCGCCCGGCCGCTGCCGATCGGCAACGCGTCGATCCGGACGCGATGCTCCTGCTCGAAGGCCGGCAGCACCGCCGCCAGCAGGCCCGAGTTCTCGACGCTGGTCGTCGTGGCCAGGCGTATCCTCGGCCTGGCGTCGCAGCCGCAAGCGACCGCCAGGCACAGGGTGAAGGCGACGACCGAACCCAGACGCCGGCATATCACCTGTCGAGCTTACAACGCCCGCAGCGCCGATTGCCGCCGAGAGCAGTCGGTACGCCGCCGCGGCACAAACTCCGCAAGGCGCGCACGGCGCGCCTCGGCGGGAGCGGCGCGGGGCGCAGGGGTCCCCGCAAGCGAACGCCGGGGGTTCGGGGCGCAGCCCCGCGTGATGAAAGCTCAGGAGGCGCTGGCCCCGGCGACGGGCGGTCGGACGATGAGCGGGATGACGGCGCTCACCAGCATGAGGACGGCGATGATGTACAGCGCCAGATCGTAGCTGCCCGTGCTCTCGCGCAGCGTGGCGATCAGCGTCGGACCCAGCACGCCCGCCGCGCTCCAGGCCGTGAGCATCAGGCCGTAGATCGACCCGACGTTCTCGGTGCCGAAGTAGTCGGCCGCGAACGCGGGCATGGTGCCGAAGCCGCCTCCGTAGCACAGCAGGATGATCAGCGCCAGCACCGAGAACGCGAACAGGGCGCCGGCCGAAGGCAGGATCCAGAAGAGGAGGGCCTGCAGCAGGAACATGGTGAGGAACACGATCCGCCGCCCGATGAAGTCCGACAGCCATGCCCAGAACAGGCGCCCGATACCGTTGGCGATGGAGATTAGCCCGACCGTGGCCGCAGCCACCGCGGCGGTCGCGCCCGTGATCTCCTGCGTCATCGGCGCCGCCTGCGAGATGATCGCGATGCCGGCGGTCGTATTGAGGAACAGGAGCATCCAGAGCCCGTACCACTGCCAGCTCCGCAGCGCGCCCTGAAGCGTGTAGCCGCTCGCCTGCCGGCCTGCCGCCGCCGGCTCCCAGCCGGCCGGCCTGTACCCGGCCGGCGGGTCCTGCATGAACAGCGCAGCGGCGACGATCATCACGAGGTAGGCGACGCCGAGCCACGCGAAGGTGCTCAGCACGCCGATCGTCTCGATCAGGCGCGTCGCGATCGGCGCGGTGATGAGCGCGCCGGCGCCGAACCCCGCCACGGCCAAGCCGGTGATCATGCCCCGCTTGTCGGGGAACCACTTCACCAGCGTGGCCACGGGCACGATGTAGCCCAGGCCCAGCCCGATGCCTCCCAGCAGGCCGTAGGAGAAATAGAGCCACCCCAGGCTGCTGGTGAAGCTGGCCAGGAAGATGCCCAGCCCGTACAGGGCGCCCGCGGCGAGCGCGACCACCCGCGGGCTCGACCGCCGCATCCAGATGCCGCCGCCGAACGTGGCGAAGCCCACCACGAAGATCGCGATCGTGAAGGTGAAGGTGACCTGGGATATCGTCCAGCCGAACTGCTCGACCAGGGGCGTCCTGAAGACGCTCCAGGCGTAGATCGCACCCAGCGCAATCTGCATGACGACGCCGGCGGCCGCGATGATCCAGCGGTTGGGGGTGGGCTGCGGCATAGGCGCGAAGGATAGCACACCACCCCTGGCTGAGCATCACCCTGCGGGCCCCGCCGCCGGGCCCTACTGGAACGCCTGCCCGAACGAGCGGCGCTGCTCGAGGCTGCCGAGCAGGAGCAGCTCGCCGCCGCCCGGCAGCACGGTGTCGGCGGTCAGCGGACTGATGAAACGCTCGTCGTGCTGCACGGCGACCACGCTCATGCCGGTCCGCGATCCGATGCCCGACTGCCGCAGGGTCCGGCCGGCGAGCGAGCGCGGTACGCCGAGCGGGAACAACCTGACCTCCTCCCCCAGCAGCACCGGCTCGTAGCCGTCCACCAGGGACATGACCGCCTCGACGCCGAGCGTCGTGTCGCTGAGCACGAAGTCGGCCCCCGCCCGATGGATGGCCTCCACGTTGCGCGTCACGCGGCTGACGATGTGAATGGCCGGATTGAGACGCCGGCAGTACACGGCCAGGTAGCTGTTCATGGCGTCGTCGCTGGTGGTGAGCAGCACCGATCCGGCGCGCGTGACGCCGGCGCGCTCGATGAGCTGGCGGTCCGCCGCGTCGCCCGGAAAGACCGCATGGACATCGTCCCGGACGGCCGCGAGCATGTCGCGACTGCGATCGATGGCGTGCACGACCGCACCCCGGCGCCGCAGCGCCCGCGCCGCGGCCTGGCCGACCTTGCCCACGCCGATCAGCAGCACCGGGCCGGGGGCATCCGGGGCGGCGGGCAGCAGGCTCTTCAGGTCCTCCAGTTGCGACGCGGTGCCGATCACGACGACGATGCTCTTGTCGTTGATGACCGTGTGGGGGTACGCCGGCTGCAGCGAGCCGCGCTGCCAGAGACCCACGACGCTGAGGCCGGTGCGTCTGCGCAGGTGGGTGTCGCGGATGGTCGACGCCACGAACGACGTGCCGCGAGCGGGAAACTCCGCGACCTGGAGATCGCGGATCGATCCGACGACGCGGGCCGCGGCGCGGCCGGTATGCACGCGGTTGGCCAGGTACTCGCCCAGTTGCTGCTTGAGGGGCAGCACCGTGTTGGCCCCGCTCAGCTCGAGGATGTCGATCGAGTCCGCCTCCTCGGCCACGGCGGCGACCGGCACGTCGGCGGAGACCTCGCGCGCGATGAGGGTGATGTTCGTGTTCTCCGTGTCCGTGCCGTTGGCGAAGACGAGCCGGGCCCGGGCCGTCCGCAGCCGTTCGTAGGTGAGCTGGCTGTCGCTCTCGCCGGCGACCACCCGCATGCCCTGCTCCATCAGGTCCGCGGCCCGGGCCGGATCCGGCTCGATGGTGAAGCAGGGCACGCCCTCGGCGTCCAGGCGCTGCGCCAGACCGTCCGCTATCGGGTCGTACTCGGCGATGATCACGTGACCCGCGGTGTCCCGCGGCACCTCGCGCGGCACGCGGCTCCGCTCGCGCGCCTCGACCCAGGGCACGTAGAGCAACTGCACGAGCAGGAACGGCAGCATGACCAGCAGGAAGACGAGACCCGACCCCAGCACGAGCAGGCTGAACACGCGGCCGATGTCGCTGGCGAAGGTGATGTCGCCGAAGCCCAGCGTGGTCATCACGACGAGGGTCCAGTAGAACCCGGTGATCCACGAGTGCCGCTCGCCCTCGACATGCAGCATGATGCCGTGGAACAGCACCGCGTAGGTGCTGACGAGCAGCGCGAGGAAGCCGAGGTACCGCAGCAGCCGGGCGAGGTTGGCGCGCGTCTCGCGGCGGCTGCTCCAGTGGGCCAGCTGGCGGGCGAGAGGCGTCATGGAATCCGGGGCGTCAGAACCGGAGCAGCCGCGTGAGCTTGACGATGAACGCGCGGTTCTCGAGCAGCGGCAGCCGGCCGGGGCGCAACGTGGTGTCGCGCTGGTCGTTGTAGACCACGAACAGCTCGCTGCCCGGGCTGTACTCCCAGCGGAACCGCACGTTGGTCCCCATCTGGTCGATGGCGGAGTTGTACTGCACGAGCGCCGACAGGAACATCCGCGACGTGAACGTGTAGGTCGCGCGGGTCGTCGCCACCGTCGCCGTGAACCGCCCCTGCGGCAGACTGATGCGGTTGATCTGGACCGTCGGCTCGAGCGACATCTGCGGCGTCAGCCCGATGCGCCCCTGGCGGTACCCGAACCCCGTGATGTCGCCGCCGAAGAACTCCCCGCGCTGCACGAACGCGGTGCCGGACACCGGCCGCTGCTGGCCCATGAGATAGGACAGGAACACGTCCTGGAAGCCGTATCCCCCGACCGGGATCGCCACGTCCGTGGCCACCTCGAACGGCTCGACGAGCAGCTCGTAGCTGCGCATGAGGTCGACGGTGAAGCGGTCGCTGTTCTCGAGCTCGGTGATGAACTGCCCGCGCACCGCGCGGGTCTCGAGGTCGCGCGCGCCGTTCTCGATGTAGTCGACGCTGCCGCCGAACGTGAACTGGCGGATGGCCTCGATCGCGGGCCGCGGGCGGTAGTGGCCCGCCACGAACGAGCGCCGGAAGTCCAGGCGCCGCATGAACCCGATCTCCGGGTTGAAGTTCCTGCCGACGAGCAGGTGGTCCACCTGCAGGCCGAACAGGTCGGCGTCGTATGTGAACTGCCCCTGGTAGCTCGCGTCGTCGCCCTCGCGGCCGTACGTGCGCGTGCGGGCGTAGTAGCCGTTGATGGTCACGTTGTCGTAGAACGCGAACGAGGCGTCGGCGCCGTAGGCGTCGTTCTCGCCGTCGCGGTCCAGCGACACCGAGCGGCGCGTGAAGATGGCCCCGACCCGGCTGCGGCGCAGGATGTCCTGCTTCACGCGCACCACCGTGAAGTTCGTGGCCAGCGCGTTCGCGTCGGGCGCAGCGCCGGTCTGCATGTTCAGCGCGCCGATGCTGAAGTTGCCGACCTTGCCCGTCAGCCGGCCGCCGCCGACAATGGGCACCGTGCGCCCCTCCTGCAAGCCGATGCGCCGGCTGAAGAAGACCAGCGGCACGTCGCTGCCGGCGCGCGTGCCGGGCGGACCTCCGAGGCGACCGCCGTTGTTGCCGCCGCCGCCCATCCCGAGCACGTTCGGCCCGGCCCCGAAGTCGAAGAGGCCCCGCGCCTCGAGGAAGAACTCGCGCTTCTCGGGGAAGAACAGGCTGAAGCGCGTCAGGTTCACCTGCTGCTCGTCCACCTCCACCTGCGCGAAGTCCGTGTTGTAGGTGAAGTCGGCCGTCAGGTTCTGGGTCACCCCCCACTTGGCGTCGACTCCCGCGTCGCCCGCGCCGCGGTTCGTGACCGGCGGGCTGGCCGTCAGGTCCGTGGCCGACGAGCCGATGGCGTAGGGCTTGACCTCCAGCCGCCGGTTCTCCGACGCCACCTCCAGCCCGACCAGCGTGGCGGCGGCGGACAGGCGGAACATGCCGGGGCCCACGGCGATCGGCACCGGCGTCAGATGGGCCGTCTCGTTCTTGCGCCGCATGCGGCGCCCGAACTGGATGCCCCACAGTTGCGACCGCCCCTGCTGGAAGCGCAGCGACTTGAACGGCACCTGCATCTCGACCGTCCAGCCGCCCTCGAAGCGACCCGTGCGCACGTCCCAGACCGGGTTCCAGTCGTTGTTCGGGCGCCCCTCGTCGCTGATCTCGTAGTCGAAGAAGCCCCCGATGGGGTTCACCAGGAACGCCATGCCGTTGCGCCGGTCGTAGAACGTGTCGAACCCCACGCTGAACCAGTCGTTGTTGATCAACTGGAAGCCGTCGCGCTGCATCTCGTTGGCGATCCACTGGCTTGGGGGCGCGGAGTCCCAGCAGCGCGCCGTCACGTAGACGTTCTCGTCGTCGAAGAACACCCAGACCTCGGTCCGCTCCGTGGCCGGGGCGCCCTCGATGGGCAGTTGCTGGACGAATCCGCTGACCGGCTGTATCCGCTCGTAGATGGCCTCGCGGAGCGCGCCGTCCAGCTCGAGCTCCCCGTCGAGGCGGAACGCGCGCATCGTCACCCGGCCGTCCGCGTCCCGCGTGAAGACCTCGGGCGGCACGGGCGCCGGCGGCCCGTCGATCGCGCCGGCGGCGACGCCCGGCGCGAAGCCTGCGGCCCCGGCGATGGCCCCGGCGGCGGGCGGCGCCTCGAACGCGCCGCCGGGCGCCGCCGCGCGCGGCCGGATGCCGGCGGCTTCGGCGGCGGCCTGCCCGGCGCCGGCGGCCGCGTCATCCTGCATGAGCGCCGCCGCGACGCGATCCTGGAGCGCGAAGAGCTCGCCGAGCGGGCCGGCGACGTTGGCCGCGCGGGTCACCGTACCGCTGGCCACGTGCACGAGACGCGCCGTGATCCTGATGCGATCGCCGAGCCGCTGGTAGCCGCCGGCCAAGACCCAGGGCGTCCCCAGGCGGCGTCCGACCTCGACAGCCGGCTGATCGTCCGTGTCGCCGGCGGCGATCGTGGCGAGGCTCGCGACGCGCTCGAGATCGACCGCCACCGTCGCGGCGACGCCCGCGCCGATCCAGTCGTCCTGCGGCGAGCCGGTGATGTTGACGAACGGCACGACGGCCACGCGATCGCCTGCCCGCGGCACGCCACGGTCAGGCGCCGCCGGGGCCTGGGCGGCCGTCGCAGCGGCTGCCGCGACGAGCAGGACGGCTACGACCGGGGGCAGCGAGACGGGCGGCAACCGCATGCGATCACGTCAAGAGACGACCGGCGGCGGGAATTCGCTTACGCAAATCCGTCGCGTCGAACGGCCTCCGGTTGAGCCGGTACGCGCAATGGGACTATCGTTGTGCCCGGGACCAGACCGATGCAGCGGTTGGCACTGATGACGGTCGGATTCATCGCCGTGTTCAGCATCGCCCCGTCGATCCTGCCGCTCGAGGCCCTGGTCGCCGGGTTCCTCGGGTTCGTCGGCTACGTGATCTGGCGCATACGGCCCCGCTGACCGGGCGCGGGCGCGGCCCGCGGCATGCGCGCCGCGGCCCGTAGCGAAGAGTATCCGAAAGTCGACGGGTGCGCCAGCGCGCAACCCGCAAGGCGCGCACGGCGCCGTCTGATTGAAGCTACAGCGCCCTGCCCCGCCGCCGCAGAATCTCGTCCCGGCGCCGGTGCGCGTACGTTCGCAGATCCGTGATCTGGTCGAACTCGTCGACGATCTCACGGCCGATCAGCTCCTCGAGGACGTCCTCGAGGGTGACGATCCCCACGAACGCCCCGAACTCGTCGATGACCGCCACCAGATGCTGGCGGCGATCGAGAAAGGTGCGCAGCAGCTCGTCGAGCGGCGTCGAGTCGACCGCGAAGTGCAGGGGCCGCATGATGTCGTCGAGCGTGACGTCGAAGCGGTTCCTGGCGACCGCCCCGAGCACGTCCTGCCGGTGCACGACGCCCACCAGGTCGTCGGGGTCGACATCGAAGACCGGCACCCGGCTGTGCTTGCCCAGCTCGTCGAGCGCGGCGGCCTCGCGCGCGCTGACCCCCGCGGCCAGCGTGAACACGACCGGCCGCGGCGTCATGACGTCCTTCGCCGTCCGCGTCTCCAGCGCCAGCACGTTGCGGATGACGCTCGCCTCGTGCGGCTTGAGCGTGCCCGAGCGCAGGCCCGATCCGACGAGGGTCAGCAGCTCCTCGTCCGAGACGCGGTGCTCCTGATGCCCCTTCGAAACGAGCTTCGTCACCACCCGCGTCAACGCCACGAGCGGCCGGAACGACACCACCAGTCCGTGCAGCGGGTACGCGATCCAGACCGCGAGGCCGCTGGCGTAGACCACGCCCACCGTCTTGGGCAGGACCTCCGCGAACAACAGGATGGCCAGCGTGAAGGCCGCGGAGAAATAGATGACGTTGCCGTCGCCGAACTCCCGCGCCGCGATGGCGCCCGCGAGAGCGCCGCCGCCCGTGTTCGCGATCGTGTTCAGCGACAGGATGGCGGCGATCGGCCGGTCCACCTGCCCCCGCAGGCGCGTGAGCAGGCGGCCCGCACCGTGTCCGGCCCGCTCGAGCACCTCGATGCGGCTGGCGGGGACGGAGTAGAGCACGGCCTCGAAGAGTGAGCAGGTAGCCGACGCGACCACGACGAATCCGACGACGAGCATCAGCTCGGGCATGAGGGACATCGCCTCCGTCAGGAGAGTCTACCTTTGGCGGTCGGGCGGTGAACTTGCGACAATGACCACCGATCATGCCAGCACGACGATTCTTCACGGACGTCACCCGCTACTTCGATCGCGCGGCGGCCCTGGGCTCCCATCCGGCCGGCCTGCTCGACCAGATCAAGCGCTGCAACAGCGTCTACCGCTTCGACTTCCCGGTCCGCCAGCGCGACGGGGCGCTCGCGGTGGTCCGCGCCTGGCGCGCCGAGCACAGCCATCACCGGCTCCCGGTCAAGGGCGGCATCCGCTACAGCGCCGAGGTGGACGAGGACGAGGTCATGGCGCTGGCGGCGCTGATGACCTACAAGTGCGCGATCGTCGACGTCCCGTACGGGGGCGCGAAGGGCGCCATCCAGATCGACACGACGCGCTACACGGCCGAGCAGATCGAACGCGTCACGCGGCGCTACACGCACGAGCTGATCCGCAAGAACTTCATCGGTCCCGCGGTCGACGTGCCGGCGCCGGACCTCGGCACGAGCGCCCGCGAGATGGCCTGGATCGCGGACACGTACCAGGCCGTCCGCGGCGATCAGATCGATGCTCTCGGATGCGTCACGGGCAAGCCCGTATCGCAGGGGGGCGTCGCAGGGCGCACCGAGGCGACCGGCCGCGGACTGCACTACGTGCTGCGGGAAGTCTGCGCGCAGGAGCGCGACATGCGGCGGATCGGGCTCGGCCCGGGGCTCGACGGCAAGCGGATCGTCGTGCAGGGCTTCGGCAAGGTCGGCTTCTGGGCCGCGAAGTTCTGCCACGCCGACGGGGCGCGGATCGTCGGCGTCGGGGACCGGACCGGCACCATCGCGAGCCCCGGCGGGCTCGATCCGGAAACCGTGCGGCGGCACATCGACACCACCGGCAGCGTGGCGGGGTTCCCGGACGCCACCGTGCACGACGACCCGCGCGCCGCCCTGGAGCTGGACTGCGACGTGCTCATCCCGGCCGCCGTCGAGAATCAGCTCACGGCCGAGAACGCCGGCCGCGTCGCGGCCCGCATCGTCGTGGAGGGCGCCAACGGCCCCACCACGCCGGAGGCGGACGCCATCTTCGGCTCACGCGGCATGCTGGTGATTCCGGACGTCTACGCCAACGCGGGCGGCGTGATCGTGTCGTACTTCGAGTGGCTCAAGAACCTGTCCCACGTGCGCTTCGGCCGTCTGGAGCGCCGCTACCAGGAGCGTGCCGACAACCGGCTGCTGGGGGTCATCGAATCGGTGACGGGCACCACGCTGAGCGCCGGCGAGCGCGCCCAGGTCGTGCGGCCGGTGCACGAAATGACCGTGGTCAACTCCGGCCTGGAGGAGACCATGATCAACGCCTACCACCACATCCGCGACACGATGCACACCGTGAACGGGATCGACGATCTGCGCACGGCCGCCTTCTACCTCGCGATCGAGCGCGTCGCCGAGGCCTACCTGCAGCGAGGCGTCTTTCCCTAGGAGTCTGCGCCGTAGCAGGGTGCAGCCTCCTCAAGGCGCGCACAGCGCGCCTCGGCGGGAGCGGCGCGGGGCAACGGGCCCCCGCAAGCGGACGCCGGGGGCTTGGGGCGCAGCCCCATCTGGAGGACGCCGCGCACAGCGCGCCTCGGCGGGAGCGGCGCGGGGCAATGGGGCCCCCGCAAGCGGACGCCGGGGGCTTGGGGCGCAGCCCCATCCGAAGCTAGCGCAGGTCCAGGCACACGAGCGTGTCGCCGTTCCGGACGTAGAGCAGCCCGCCGGCGATGGCCGGATAGGCGCGGATTACCGGCGGCAGGACGGGCCCCCGCGCCAGCGGCGTGAACCCGTCGGGCGACGCCTCGGCGATCACGAGCTCGCCAATCTCGCGGACGATGACGAGCCGGTCGCCGGCCAGGGTGACGCTGCCGGCCCGGAATCCGTCGACGGACCATTGCACGGTCCCCGTCCGCAGCTCGACGGCGCGGAAGCTCGGCCCGTACTCCTGCCGCCCGTGGAACCCGTACAGGTAGCCGTCGTGGTGGACGCTGGTCGCGTAGTGGTTGGACAGGACGTCGTCGGACGACCAGAGCGGCGCCAGCTCCGAGCCGTCGACCCGGAACACCGCGGCGCCGGTGCCGTACGACGCAGACACGAAGACCAGGTCGTCGACCACGAGCGGGGTCGCCGCGTTGACCGAGGCCCCCAGCCGCGACCGCCAGCGCCGGCCGAAGCGCACCTCGCCGCTGGCCGGATCCAGCCCGACCAGTCCGTTGCGCGTGAAGAAGACGGCGTGCCGCGCGCCGCCGAAATCGGCTGCCACCGCCGACGAGTAGCTGGCCTCGTCGGAGGTGGCGGTCCACAGCACGGCGCCGGACGCGGCGTCGAACGCCACGACGCCGGCGCCGTCCCCGCCGATGTTGGCCATGACGCGGCCGCCGTCGACGAGCGGCGAGCCGGCCGCGCCGAAGAACCCCTTGCGAAAGCCGAACCGGGCCTGCGTATCGACATGCCACAGGGGCGCGCCGGTCTCCAGGCTGACCGCCTGCAGCCATCCCTGCGCGCCGAAGGTGAAGACGCGGCCGCCGGACACCACCGGCACGGCGCGCGGCCCCTCGTCGAAGCCGAAATCGTCGCGGTAGTTCGTCGGGTAGTCGTGCCGCCACAGGGGACTGCCCGTCACTGCATCCAGCGCTTCCAGCACCTCGCGGTCGCCGACCCGGTGGAACAGGAGCACCCGCCCCTGCGCGACGACCGGCCCGGCGAACCCCTCGCCGACGGCGCGGCTCCACAACGCGGCCGGCCGGTCTCCCGGCCAACTGGTGCTCAGCGGGGGGCCGCCGTAGCGCCCGTCGCGCTCGGGACCCAGGTACTGCGGCCAGTCCTGGGCCTGAGCCATGGCCGAGCAGCCCGCGAGGACGACGGTCCAGGCCGCCAGCCGCGATTGCATCCTGTTCATTGGCGTCATTGGCGCGGACCGCCTCCTTTCAGGCCGGCGGCCGTGGTCGCGGCCAGCGGCCGCACCGCCGCCTGCGGCCACTCCCGGGCCAGCATGGCGTAGACGACATGGTCGACGAAGCGGTCGTAGAGCCACTCGGCGTCGCGCAGCAGACCCTCCTGCCTGAAGCCCAGGCGCGTGGGGACCGCGCGACTCCGGTGGTTGGCGACCGCGCAGCGGATCTCCACCCGGTTCAACCGGACGTCGTTGAAGGCGTGGGTGAGCAGCGCACGGCAGGAGGCGGTGACCAGACCGAGGCCCTGATAGTCCTCGCCCACCCAGTATCCCAGCGACGTCAGGCGATTCCGCCAGTCGATCGGGTGGTAGCCCACGATGCCGGCGATGCGGTCGTGCCGGCGGATGGCCAGCTGCAACCCCTTGCGGCTCTCCGAGTAGCTGCGCGCCGCCTGGATGAACGCCCGCGTGTGGGTGACCCGCTTGATGCTGTCGAGCCACGGCAGCCAGCGCCGCAGGTAGTCGCGGTTGGCGTCCGTCAGGCGGAACAGCTCGCCGGCGTCCTCGATCTGGAGCGGCGCGAGCGTGACATGCTCGGCGACGGCAATCGGTCGCATGACTGGCATCGTACCCCGTGCCGGTGCCTCGTGTGCCTGCAGGTTGCCGCGACGCTGCCGGCGATTATAACCGCGACCCGGCCCCGCGGCGCGGGACGGCGGGGAGCCGCGGGGCGCGCGGCGTCAGTGTGCCGCGGCCTCGTCCGTGATCCGGTACAGCCGCGTCGCCGTGCGTATGAACAGGCTGCGGTGGGCGATGGCCGGCGTGGCCATCGTGAACTCGCCGAGCGGGTTGGTGGCCAGAACCTCGAACTCGGGGCCGGCCTTGATGACGAAGGTGTCGCCGTCCTCGCTCAGCGCGAAGATCTTGCCGGCGTACGCCCACGGCGACGCGGTGAACGCGGCGCCGACCGTGATCCGCCGGCGGCCGTAGACCTCCTCGCCGGTGCGGGCGTCGTGGCAGGTGAAGTAGCCGCGGTCCAGCAGCGTGTAGTAGTAGTCGCCGTAGACGATCGGCGACGTGTTGTAGGAGCCCGACCGGGGCTGGAACCAGGCGACTCCCGCGGGCGGCGGCCCGCCTTCGGACGCGGTCAGATCACCCCGGGCGCCGGGCCGAATCGCGTAGACGGGGCGCTGTCGGTCGCCGATGTAGCCCGAGCTCAGGTACAGCAGGCCGAAGCGGGAGAACGGCGTCGGCGCGACGATCGACGACATGCCGCTCAGCTCCCACAGGGGGTTGCCGGCCAGGTCGTACGACCGCACCCGGTCCGTGCCGGTGGTCACGATCTCGGCGCCCTCGGCGTGCTCCCAGACGTAGGGCGTGGACCAGTTGGTCCCCTCGTCCCGATTCACGCGCCACAGCTCCGCGCCGGTCTCCTTGCTCAGCGCAAGCAGATAGGACTGCTCGTCGTTGTCGTTGACGATGTAGATGCGATCGCCGTGGAGCACGGGCGACGCCGCGGTGCCCCAGCCCGCCCGGGTGGCGACCGGATCGAACGGCCTGGACCACAGCAGCCGGCCGTCGAGGGTCAGACAGAAGAGCCCCACGTTGCCGAAGTACACGTAGACGTGCTCGCCGTCGGTGACCGGCGTTTCGGACGCATAGGTGTTCTTCAGATGATGCGAGGTCGGCGGAATCCCGCGGTGCACCTCCCGCTCCCAACGGGTGGCGCCGGTCGCCACGTCGATCGCGTACACGATCCAGCGATGCTCGTCGGACGGCACGCCCCGCTCGCCGCCCAGGTACAGCCCGCCGAGCGGCGCCTCGACGTCGCCCGTGCTGACGACGGTCGTCAGGAACACGGTGTCGCCCCAGACGATCGGGGAGCTCCACCCGAAGCCCTCGATGTCCCTCACCCAGGCGACGTTCTCGGTGGCGCTCCAGGTCTCCGGCAGCCCGGACTGCTGCGACACGCCGAGCGCGCCCGGGCCGCGGAACCGCGGCCAGCCCTCCTGCGCCGCGGCCGACGGCGCCCACACCGTGGCGATGATCGCCGCCGCAACCGCCGTCATCACACGCACCATGGCCATCATTCTACGGCATTCCCGGCGCCGCGCAGCGGGCGCCCCCGGCGCACCGGCGGCACGCCTGCGGTCGCCGCGCGCGGGCCGCCCACCCGCGGTCCCCGCATGCCGCTATAATTGGTCTTTCTCCGGGGATACCTGCATGCGCCTCACCGCTACCGTCGCCGTGCTCGCCTGTCTCGCGGCGGTCGTGCCGGGCGCCGGCGGGCTCCAGCCCGCCGCGCAGGAGCGCTTCGGCGGCCGCCTGTCGCGGATGCCGGTCGATCTGGTCACGACGCACACGGTGCGCGGATCCGGCGCGGTCAGCGCCACGCTGGACGGCGGCGAGCTGACGATCGTCGCGACGTTCGCGGGCATGAGTTCGCCCGCGACCGCGGCCCACGTGCACCGGGCGCCCCGCGCCCGGCCGGGGCCGGTCGCCTTCGGCGTCGACGTGCCGGCGGCGGACGCGGGCCGCATCGAGACGACGGTCGCGCTCACCGACGAGCAGGTCGCAACGCTCCGGCGCGGGCACTACTACCTGCAGATCCACACGGAAGGAAACGCCGGCGGCGAGCTGCGGGGCTGGCTGCTCCCGCGCCCGGAGCCCGCGCCGTAGCAGCGCGCGACCCCTTCCGTCCATGCCCAGTGGAAGCAAGCGATGATGAACCTCGATGACATGGACGCCACGCTGCCGCCGGACGAGTCGCCGCCGCCGGACAACCAGCGCCTGATCCGGCTCGTGGCGCTGGCCGTCAGCGTCGCCGTCGTCGCCCTCGGCATCGGGGCGTACTGGCTGCTCACGGACGGCGACACGGAGGAAGCGCCGGCGGCGCCGGAGCCGGTCGCGGAAGCCCCTGTCCCCCAACCGCTCGACGAGCCGGAGCCGGCGCCGGTCGAGCCGGAACCGGTCGAGGTGCCGGAGCTGGAGGAGAGCGACCCGTTCGTCGGCGCGGTCGTCGGCGGGCTGTCCTCCCATCCCGGTCTGACGGCGTGGCTCGCCGGCGAGCGCATGATCCGCCGCTTCGTCGTCGTCGTGGACAACATCGCGAACGGCCGCAACCCGGCGCAGCACGTGCCGTTCATGCGGCCCGCGCAGCGTCTCGGCACGACCGGCGAGGCGCCCGACACCCGGATCGCCGCGGCCAGCTATCGGCGGTACAACGTCCACGCCGAAATCATCGATTCGCTCGACGCGGGCGCCGTCGGTGCGCTGTACGGCCTGCTCGAGCCCCTGCTCGATGCGGCCTACTCCGAGCTGGGCTATCCGGACACGCCGTTCAGCAGCGCGCTCAGGCGCGCCATCGACCACCTGCTCGAGGTCCCCGTGCTGGACCGCCCGCCCGCCGTGACGCGCGGCATGGTGTTCTACGAATACACGAGCGAGCGCCTCGCTGCGCTCACCCCCGCCCAGAAGCAGTTCATGGGCATGGGACCCGACAACGTGCGCGTCGTGCAGGCCAAGATGCGTGCGATCGCACAGGCAATCGGGCTCGCGGCGGGCCGCTGACCGACCGCTCCCGCGCGACTCGCGGGGCCGCGCCAGCATCCGTTCCGGCGAATGGTATGGTGGGGCGCATGGTCCGCCTCGCGTTGTGCCAGGCCAACCTGCCGGTCGGCGACATCGACGGCAACCTCGAGCGGCTGCGGGCCGGGATCCGGGCGGCGCGCGGCCGGGGCGCCGACCTCGTCGTCTTCCCCGAGCTGGCGCTGACGGGCTATCCGCCGGAAGACCTGCTGCTCAAGCCCGGCTTCGTGCGCGACGCCGCCGCCGCGCTGCGGGACCTGTCCGTCGGCGTCAGCGGCATCGTCGCGCTGGTCGGCGCGCCCGACGGCACGGCGGACGACGGCGCCGCGCCGCGCGCCGCGCCGCGCGCCGACCCGCGCCTCCGCAACGGCGCGGCCGTGCTGGCCGACGGCGGCGTTGCCGCCTTCTACCACAAGCACCACCTGCCGAACTACGCCGTCTTCGACGAGCGGCGCTACTTCACGCCCGGACGGCAGGCCGTCGTCATCGAGCTCGGCGACTGCCGCCTCGGCGTGACGGTCTGCGAGGACATCTGGGTGGCGGGCGGGCCGGCCGAATGGGCCGTGCTGGAGGGCCGCGCCGAGATCGTCGTCAACCTCTCCGCGTCGCCCTACCATCGGGCGAAGGGCCGGGAGCGCGAGCAGCTCTTCGCGGCGCGCTGCGTCGACCACGACTGCTTCCTGGCGTTCTGCAACGCGGTCGGGGGCCAGGACGAGCTGGTCTTCGACGGCCACAGTCTCGTGATCGCTCCCGACGGCACGGTGCTCGCCCGCGGCAAGCAGTTCGAGGAAGAGCTGCTGATCGTCGACGTCGAGCCGTCCCGCGCGGGGCATGGCCGGAGGCCGGAACCGGCGGACGCGCCGCGGCCCGCTCGCGTCGCCGTCGTGCCCCTGTCCCGCGGGGCGTCCCCCGGCCGACCTCCACTCGCGCCCCGACCACCTGCGCACCTGCTCTGCCCCGAGGCCGAGGTGTACCGGGCGCTCACCCTCGGGACGGCCGACTACATTCGCAAGAACGGATTTCCCGGCGCCGTGCTCGGCCTGTCCGGGGGCATCGACTCGGCGCTGGCGCTCACCGTCGCGGTCGACGCGATCGGCCCGCAGGGCGTGACCGCCGTCTCGCTGCCGTCGCGCTACACCGCGGCGATGAACCGCGAGGACGCGGCGATCCTGGCCGACCGGCTCGGCGTGCGGCTGATCGAGCTGCCGATCGAGGATCTTGCCGCCGCGTACGGCGCGGTGCTGGCGGCGCCGTTCGCGGCCGCGGCCCCGGACGTCACCGAGGAGAACCTGCAGGCGCGCATCCGCGGCAACATCGTCATGGCGCTCTCCAACAAGTTCGGCTGGCTGGTGCTCACGACCGGCAACAAGAGCGAGATGAGCGTCGGCTACGCCACTCTCTACGGCGACATGGCCGGCGGCTTCGCGGTGCTCAAGGACGTGCTGAAGACGTGGGTGTACCGACTGGCCGTCTGGCGCAACCGCGACGGCGAGGTGATTCCGCAACGAATCATCGACAAGCCGCCGACGGCCGAGCTGCGCGAGAACCAGCTCGACTCGGACAGCCTGCCGCCCTACGACCTGCTCGACGGGATCATCGAGGCCTACGTCGAGCAGGACCGGAGCCCCGACGAGATCGCGTCGGCGGGCTTCGAACGGGACGTCGTGGAGCGCGTCGCGCAGCTCGTCGACCGCGCCGAGTACAAGCGGCGCCAGGCCCCGCCGGGCGTCCGCATCTCCACGCGGGCCTTCGGCAAGGACCGGCGGCTGCCGATCACGAATCGCTACGTCCCCCGCCGGCGCTGACGGACCGCGGGCGCGCCGCTCACAGCCGGATCATCCGTGACCGCGCCAGCGTCTGGACGAACCGCGCCAGGCGCTCCTCCGCCGGCTCGACCCGGGCGCCGAACTCCGTGCGCAGCCGGTAGAGCGTGTAGAACGCCGCGACGATCATCGTCCCGACGGCGAGCGGCCGGACCTGCCGCTGCCAGACCTCCAGGCTCAGCTCGACGAGGCCCCCGCCCGCGGTCGCCTGCGCGACGAGCGCCGGGTTCAGGAACAGGCCGAGCGGCACCAGCAGCAGCCAGCCGAGCACCGCGCCGGCGAACAGCGTGGCGCCGAGCGCCCGAGCGACACGAACGTGGTGGCCGAGTCGGCAACCAGCTTGAGGCCGTTGGCCCATCGCCTTGAAGACGTAGGCGGCGCCCGTCTGCCGGCCGCCCTGCCCGGCCTTGACCAGCTCGACCGCGGCGACGCTCTCGGGAAACGGCAGCTCGGCCTCCACCACCAGCGTGCGGCGCAGCACGATGATGAACAACACCCCGAGCACGCCGCCGATCAGCATGATCGCGGTGCTCTCCCAGTACTGCAGCTCGTCCCAGACGCCGCTGATGACGAAGGCCGGGATGGTGAAGATGGCCCCCGCGACCAGCGCCTCCCCCACCGACGCGGTGGTCCGCGCCATGTTCTCCTCGAGCACCGAGCCGCCGAGAATGCGGAGCGCGGCCATCGCCACGACCGCCGCCGGGAAGGTGGCGGCCACCGTCAGTCCGGCCCGCATGCCGAGGTACGCGTTGGCCGTGCCGAGCACGATCGCCATCGCCGTGCCGAGCAGCACCGCCCGGAAGGTCAGCTCGGGCAGCGTGGACGCCTCCGGCACGAACGGCACGAACGGCCGGGACGAGGGATCGCTGGTGGGATTCATGGGGCCATTCTGCACGACAGGGCGGCGGTTGTCATTCGGCACGCGCGCCCGCGAGGCGGCCCTCCGGCGTCCGGCCGCAGGCCGCGAGATCGGCCCGCGTGGTAGGGTTTCCGCCAGGAGGTTCAGCGATGGCCGTCACCGTAGGACAACCCGCTCCCGATTTCACGCTGCACGAGACCCCGGACCGCCAGCGCAGCCTGCGCGACTACCGCGGCCGGCACGTGGTGCTCGTCTTCTTCCCCGGCGCGTTCACCGGCGTGTGCACCACGGAGATGTGCGCGCTGCGCGACCGCATCGACCAGCTCGGCGCCCTGAACGCCGCGGTCGTCGGCATCACGGTCGACGCGCCGTTCGTCCAGCAGGCCTGGAAGGCCGCGAACAACGTCGCCTACACCTTCCTCAGCGACTACAACCGGGAGGTCGTGACCGCCTACGACGTCGCGTTCCCGGGGTTGGCCGGCATGCAGGGGTACGTCGCCGCCAACCGCGCCGTGACGGTCATCGACAGCGGCGGGGTGGTCCGTTACCACTGGGTCGCCGGGAGCCTGGGCGTCGAACCGGACTACGAGGAGATCCGGGCCGCGGTAGCCGCGCTGGGGTGAGGCGCCTCGCGCCCCTTCGGCATCAGCGCGGCGGAAGCGTCAGCAGGCTGCCCGGTGGCCGCTGCACGTCGAAGGCCTTGAGCGTGTAGTTCACGACCGTGTAGTGGCCGACCAGGCCCACGAGATCCATCAGGCCCTCGTTGCCGAAGTGCCGCTGCGCGGCCTCGAACGCGGCGGTGCTCACCTTCGGCGCGCGTATCAGCTCCCGGACGACCCGGATGATCGTCCGTTCCGGCTCGCCCAGCCCCGGCAGATCGCCGGCTGCGTCCAGCGGCCGGTCGTAGCGCAGCAGGTCGATGATCTCCGCCTCGAGTCCCGCGTTGACGCCCAGCGGCTCGTGCGCCGACCATTCGTACTGGCTGTCGAGCGCGCGCGCCGCGGTCAGGATCGCCAGCTCGGCGAGTCGCTGGTCGCGCTGGCCGTCGGCCCCGAAGCGCAGGTAGCTGCTGGCCGGGAACAGATGCTCGGCCATGCGCGGGCTGTACATCCACATGCCGATCGGACCGCGCAGGCCGCTGGCGTAGCGGCTGTCCGGGTGCACGATGATGTCGAAGGCGCGCTGGCCGGCGGCATCGAGCGGCTCGCGGCTGATGCGCGGCAGCCGCGCCAGGGAGTCCGCATGGATGCCCGGCGGGATGTCCTCCGCCGTGACCTCGCGCGGAATGAACGTCTCGTCCTGCGCCTCGACGACGTCGTGGCCGCCGCAGACGGCGAGCCCGGCCACGCAGAGTGCCAACGCCAGGGACCTGATCTGCACGGGGAACCTCCTTTTTCGTTTCGCTTGCGCTCTCTCGCCTATGCTCTCTCGCCGCCGCCGCCCGGCGCAAGCCCGCCGGGCCGGAATGCCTGCGGGCCGACGGCGACGGGCGCTGCCGCGCCGACGAGCGCCCTGCGCTATCCTGTGGGGTCGCTCTGCCCGAGATCAGTGACGTGAGACGCATTCCCGAGATCTACGCCGCGAAGCGCGCCGCCGGCCGGCCCGTCGTCTCCATCGAGTTCTTCCCGCCCAGGACGCCGCAGGGCGACGAGAGCCTGTTCGAGCGGGTGCTGCCCCGCCTGGCGGCGGCCCGGCCCGACTTCTGCTCGGTCACCTGCGGCGCCGGCGGCGACGGCGTGCGCGCCCGGACGCTGCAGATCGTCGATCGCATGCAGCGGGAGCAGCACCTGACGGCCATGGCGCACGTCACCTGCGTCAGCTTCACGCACGCCGGGATGGACGCCTTCCTCGACGAGGCGGCAGGCCTCGGCATCTGCAACATCCTCGCGCTGCGCGGGGACCCGCCCGCCGACCGGCCCGACTTCCGGGGGCCGCCCGGCGGCTTCGACTACGCCTACCAGCTCATCGACGTCCTCAAGGCGCGCGCGAGCGAGTTCGCGATCGGCTGCGCCGGCTTTCCCGAGGGCCACCCCGAGTGCGCGGAGGGACGGCACATCGACTGGCAGCGGCTGCGGGACAAGGTGGAGCACGGCGCGGAGTTCATCCTCACGCAGCTCTTCTACGACAACGCCGACTACTTCGAGATGGTCGATTACCTGACCGGGCTCGGCGTCACCGTGCCGATCACGCCCGGCGTCCTGCCCATTCTCAATGCCAGGCAGGTGCAGCGCTTCACGGCGCTCTGCGGCGCCACGCTGCCCGCGTCCCTCGTTGCGGAGCTCGACCGGCTCGGCGACGACGACGAGGCGGTGACGGCGTTCGGCGTCGATTTCGCCACGCGGCAGTGCGAGGCGCTGCTGGCGGGCGGCGCACCCGGCCTGCACCTCTACGCCCTCAACCGCTCGCGGTCGGCGCTCGCGATACTCCGCAACCTGGGACTGGCGTAGGCCCCGGCACTGGCAGGCCGGAGGGATAGAAAAAGGGCCGGGCGCGCCGCTCGCGGCGGGCACGCCCGGCCTTGTCGTTCACAACGCTACGACACGTTGTCGGCGGACCGCGGACCTACTGCTGCTGATCGGCCGCCGCATCGGTCGGCCAGCTCTCGCTCCCGCACAGCGGACAGCCGATGACCACCTCGCCGTCCTCGAGGTCGAGCGCCTCGCGCCGCCTCGCGACCTCCGTCGCGAACTCCTCGTCGGTGAGGTAGACGCCGCGCATCAGGTTGATGAACATCTGGTCGACCGAACGGTGTCCCCCACCCGACCAGTTGCGCGGATCGGGCACGTTCGGGTTCGACGGCGAGTTGTTGAAGTAGCCCGTGATGCGCAGGATGGTGCCCTTCGGGAGCAGCGGCGCCGCATTGTCCTCGTAGTTGTAGACGCGCACCCAACTGTGGTCGTACCCCGAGCAGTTGAGCGTCTCGACCGTGATGCCCCAGATGGCGTCCAGGCACATGCGCACGCCGGGGGCATGCATGTGCGGCTCGAAGATCGTGATCAGCGCGTTCTCCGGCAGCGTGAAGTAGGCCTCCATCTGCTGATCCGGATCCATCGCCTCGATGTCGAGATCGACGCCGTTGCCGAACGACATGCGCACCCACTTCCGCGTCGGCTCGTAGCCGCGCGGATGGAACTTGAAGCCGATATCGAGGTGCGCCCGCGTCCGTGCGCCGTTCGCGTGCAGGTGCATGGAGTTGAACACGAGGTTGGAGCCGGCCTTCATGATCCTGCCCGCCCGGGGGTCGAAGAAGTCGGCGTTGCGCCCGACCTCGTGGGTCGGCCAGCGGCGCTGCGCGGCCAGCGGATCGACCTCGTTCGGATCGGGGTCGGGGTCGCTCACGGCCAGCGTCGCGTGGTGCACCACGAACAGCCCACCGACCGTGTTGCGCGGCGTCCCCTCGCTGGACTCGGTGATTTCCTTGTACTCGAGCGCCGCCACGTAGCGGTCCTCGGTCAGCCCCGTCGGCACCTCACCGATGGATCCCCACCAGTCGGGCGCGTCGGGCTCGACCTCGACGCTCGGCGACGAGACGATCAGATCGGGCTGGCCGATCTCCCACTCGTCCACGTCGATGAAGGCCACCGGCGGCGGCAGGTCGGCCGGATTGCCCTCGGGGGCGCCGTTGTCCGCCCACGTCGCGATCAGGGCGATCTCCTCGTCGCTCAGCGACGGATCGTCCTTGAAGCGCTGGATGCCGATGTCCTTCTCGATGTACCAGGGCGGCATGACGCCCAACTGGTCGCGGAGGCCCGTGCGGTACTTGATGGCGCGGGCCCAGGGACGCACTTCGGCGTAGTCGATCAGCGACATCGGCGCCAGCGAGTCGGGCCGATGGCACTTCTGGCAGCTCCGCTGGAGGATCGGCGCGATGTGCTCGCTGAACGTCACCTCTTCCTCGGCCGCTGCCTGCGCAGCCACCGGCGCCGGAGATGCGACGATCGCCACCACTGCCGCGCCGAGCAACACCTGCCACGCGAACGCCCGCCGCCGGTCTCGCATCGTCGTCATCTATTCCCTCCTCGATGCCAACGCGGTCCACAGTCCACTGAGAGTCCGTGCCATTCTATCGACCCGCCCGGGAAACGGCAATCCCGAAAGTACCGATCGACCGGCGCACGGCCACGGACTGCTTGACACGCGAGCGCGATTGGGTTGTACCTGAACCGTCCCGGCGAACAGCAGACCGGGCCAGGGGGAAGATGAGATGATCAGACGACTTGTCGAGTTCATCGGCGTGGCGGCCGTGTTCGCCGCGCTGGTCGGGCTGCTGAACCTGGCGGCCGCAGCGGGCGCCGGACCGGCGGCGATCGGCGGAGTGGAGGTCTCGGCCTCCGAGAGCGGCGGGCAGCCGGCGGAACGCGGGCCCCGCACGTCGTGGGGCGCTCCCGACCTCCAGGGCATCTGGAACGACCCGTACCAGATCCCGCTGCAGCGGCCGGAGCAGTTCGCGGACGTCGAGGTGTTCACGGACGAGCAGCGGACGGCGCTCGATGAGCAGCGGGGCGCGATGCTGCGCCGGGACGAGCGCGCGCCGATCGGGACGGAGCGCGACCTCCGCGGGGCCTACAACGCGGTCTTCGAGTCGATTCGGCCCACCGGCGATCGCACCTCGCTCGTCGTGGACCCGCCCAACGGGCGCATTCCGCCGTACACGCCCGAAGCGGCGGAGCGCCTGCGGGCCGAACGGGAGTTCGCGCTGGCGCTGCTGCAGCCCACCGAGACGTGCCGGCTGCAGGAGCCGGCCTGCGCCGGGTGGTCGTACGGGCCGCCGTCGCCCCTGCGCAACGAGGTGCCGCCGTTCTACAACACGG
This sequence comes from Vicinamibacterales bacterium, assembly GCA_965214845.1. Lineage (GTDB taxonomy): Bacteria > Acidobacteriota > Vicinamibacteria > Vicinamibacterales > UBA8438 > JAAXGX01. Next base: position 5,947,438 of record CBDCCO010000007.1, on the reverse strand, counting down.
GCCGGCTGAACCGCAACGACGGTCCGGAGGACCGCAGCCTGACGGAGCGCTGCATGGGCGCCGGGCTGCCCAACTTCGGCGGGTTCCGGCGCATCGTGCAATCACCCGACGCACTGGCGATCTTCTACGACGTGGGCCAGGGACAGGGACGGCAGCGCGTCATCCCGATCGACGGACGCGGGCATCTGCCGAGCCACGTCCGCACGACGTTCGGCGACTCCCGCGGCCACTGGGAGGGCGACACGCTGGTGGTCGACGTCACGAACTTCTCCCGCAAGCGCAGCTACCGCGGCTCGCGCGAGAACCTCCATCTGGTCGAGCGCTGGCGCCGGCTCGACGAGACGACGCTGGAGTACGTCGTCACGATCGACGATCCGACGACCTGGACGCGCCCGTGGACCGTGCGGCAGGAGCTGGAGCTGCAGGACGGCCGAGCGAACCGCATCTACCACGAGCCGCGCTGCCACGAGGGGAACTACGGCCTGCCGGGACAGCTCCTCGGGAGCCGCGTTGAGGAGCGGGCGTTCGCCGCGGGGCGCGGTCCCGATCCGGCCACCCGCGACACCGCCACCGGCGGGGGCACGATCGACGACCCGTTGGGCAGATAGAAAAAGCCCCGCCGCAACGCGCCCATGCGTTGCGGCGGGGCTCTCGATCACAATCGGGCGCAAGCGATCCGGTGATCCCGTTGCGCTCCGCTGCCCTACGCCAGGATGCCGTCGACGATCTTGCCGTGCACGTCGGTCAGGCGGAAGTTCCGACCCTGATACGGGTAGGTCAGCCGCGTGTGGTCGATGCCCAGGATGTGCATCAGCGTGGCGTGCAGGTCGTGGATGTGCACCGGGTCCTTCACGATGTTGAACGCGAAGTCGTCGGTCTCGCCGTACGTGGTGCCGGCCTTGACGCCGCCGCCGGCCATCCAGATCGTGAATGCCCGCGGGTGGTGATCCCGCCCGTAGGTCTCGTCGGTGAGCCGGCCCTGGCAGAAGATGGTGCGTCCGAACTCGCCGCCCCAGACGACCAGCGTGTCGTCGAGCATCCCGCGTTCCTTCAGGTCCTGGATCAGCGCCGCCTGCGGCTGGTCGACGTCCTTGGCCTGGACCTTGATCCGCTTCGGGAGCTGGGTGTGCATGTCCCACCCGCGGTGGAAGAGCTCGATGAAGCGCACGTCGCGCTCGGCCAGCCGCCGCGCGAGCAGGCAGTTGGCCGCGAAGGTGCCGGGCGTGCGCGAGTCGGGCCCGTAGCGCTCGAAGACGCTGTCCGGCTCGTCCGACAGATCGGTCAGGTCCGGCACGGAGGCCTGCATGCGGTAGGCCATCTCGTACTGCGTGATGCGCGTGGTGGTCTCCGGATCGCCGAACGTCTCGCGATCCTGCTGATTGAGCTTGCCCAGATCGTCGAGGAAGCGGCGCCGGAGGCTCCTGTCCACACCCGGCGGATTCGACAGATACAGGACGGGGTCGCCGGTGGAGAGGAACTTGACGCCCTGGTACTCGGAGGGCAGGAACCCGCTGCCCCACAGCCGGTCGTACACCTGGTTGCCGCCGCGGCTCGAGACCATGACGACGAAGGTCGGCAGGTCGCGGTTCATGCTCCCCAGCCCGTACGCCAGCCAGGCGCCGACGCTGGGCCGGCCCGCGAGCTGGTTGCCGGTCTGGAGGAAGGTCATGCCCGGGTCGTGGTTGATCGCCTCCGTGTGCATCGTCTTGATGAAGCACAGCTCGTCGGCGATCTTGGCGGTATGCGGCATCAGCTCGCTGATCCACGCCCCGGACTGGCCGTGCTGGTCGAACTTGAAGATGGACGGGACGATGGGGAAGCCCGCCTGCGACGCCGTCATCGGGGTCAGGCGCTGTCCCTGCCGGACCGAGTCCGGCAGATCCGTCCCGCGCATCCCCGCCAGGCCGGGCTTGTACTCCCACAGGTCGTGCTGCGAGGGCGCGCCGCCCTGGAACAGGTAGATGACCCGCTTGGCCCGGGGCGCGAAGTGCGGCAGCCCCGGCAGCCCGCCGACCGACTCGGGCGCGGGGGCGGCCCCGCGGGCCAGCAGATCGTCCTGGACCAGGGTCGCCAGAGCGGCGGCGCCGATCCCGGTGCTCGAGAGCTGGATGAAACGCCGCCGCGACAGGAGCCGCTCGAGTTCAGGGTGCATTGGCTATTCCTTTGTGATGGTCCGATCGAGGTTCAGGATCAGGCTCGCCACCATCGTGTGGGAGGCCAGCTCTGCAACGTCCAGCGTCTCGTCGCGGGGTGACTCCCCCATGCTGACGAGCTCGAGCGCGGCCGACCGATCGGCCTCGTAGCGGTCCAGGTAGGCGTGGAAGGCATCCAGCAGGACCGCCTCCGCCTCCGGCGTGGGCCGGTGGGCCGTCGCCAGGCGATAGGCGTAGGCGATCCGATCGTCGGGCGTCGTCCCGCCCTCGGCGATCATCCGCTCCGCCAGCCTGCGCGACGCCTCCACGTAGGTGACGTCGTTCATCAGGTTCAGGGCCTGCAGCGGCGTATTGGTGCGGCTGAGGCGGACGATGCAGGTCTCGCGCGTCGAGGAATCGAACGCCAGCATCGACGGCGGCGCGAGCGTGCGCTTCCAGTACGTGTAGAGGCTGCGGCGGTACAGGTCCTCGCCCTCGGACTGCACGTACTGCTGACTGCTCTGCTCCTCCCACAGGCCCTCCGGCTGATACGGCCGGACAGAAGGCCCGCCGACCTCCTCGACGAGCAGGCCGGCGATCGAGAGCGCCTGGTCGCGGATCATCTGCGCCGGCATGCGCATCCGCGGCCCGCGCGCCAGCAGGCGGTTCTCCGGATCGGCCTCGAGCGCCTCGGGCGTGACCGGCGACGCCTGCCGGTAGGTGGCGCTCGTCACGATCAGCCGCTGCAGCGCCTTGACGTCCCAGCCGGACTCGATGAAGGTCGTCGCCAGCCAGTCGAGCAGTTCCGGATGGCTCGGGTACTCCCCCTGCAACCCGAAGTTCTCGGCCGTCTTGACGATGCCTGTCCCGAAGTACATCTGCCAGAAGCGGTTCACGGCCACGCGGGCGGTGAGCGGATGGTCCGGCTGGACGAGCCAGCGGGCGAACGCGAGCCGGTCGTTCCCCGCTTCCTCGGCCAGCGGCGGCAGCACAGCCGGCACGCCGGGCTCCACCCGCTCGCCGGGCACGTCGTATGCACCCCGAATCAGCAGGTGCGTGTCGCGCCGCGGCTCCATCTCCTCCATGACCATGACGGTCGGGAAGCTGTCCCAGAGCTCGTCGCGCTCGCGCTCGAGGTCCTTGACCTTGCGCCACGCCGCCTGCACCGGCTGCGCGGCGTACTGGTCGATGAAGGCGAGCCGCAGCTTCGCGGCCTGTCCCGGCGTCCGGCTGGCGGGCGCGATGCGCGCGATCTCGGTCAGTGTCTCACCGGTCGCCACCACGGCCGCCTGCTCCGGCGTCAGCACCTCGGTGTAGATGCGCACGTCATCGATCATGCCCTGGAAGCGGGGCCTCGAATCGCTCGAGCCGGACTCCTCGGGCGCGGATCCGCTGGCCCCGATGCGCAGCGGCTCCCTGGTCCGCATGGGGTTGTTGATCCCGTCGAGCAGGGGGTTGATCTCCCCCGACTCGCCGTTGACGTAGATCCGGAACCCCTCCGGCACCTTGCTCCCGTCGTAGGTGACGAGCACGTGCTGCCACTCGTTGAGCGGCAGCACGTCCTTCGATTCCACCCGCAGCCCGTCGTCCGCGTAGCGCTGGGAGAGGTTGACCTGCAACTGCCCTTCGAGCAGATACAGGCCCCACCCCTGCTCGCCCTGGTCGCCGGCCAGCGCGCGCGACACGATCACGCCGTCGGGCGCGGTGGGATAGATCCAGGCCCCCAGGGTGAACGGCTCGGCGTAGGTGAAGTTCGCGATGTCGCCGGCGTTGATGAACCGCTTGCCGTCGAAGCTCATCGCCTCGCCCACGCGGCCGGGGGCGAAGCGCGGCAGGCCGTCCTCCAGCGTCACGTTGATCGGGAACGTGTAGGTCACCGGCCCGTTCCTGGGCGGCCGCAGATGGGAGGTCACGCCCTGGTGAGGCTGCACCGGCTCCGGGCTGTACGTGCCGCCGATGTCGCCGTCGAGCGGGTGATGGACCAGCAGCTTGTCGCGCAGGACCCAGTCGATCGGCCAGGCGTCGCGCAGCGACCGCTCCCACTCGGTCCGGGCCTCGGCCGCGTCGGCCTCGAGCCCGGCGAACTCCTCGCGCGCCTCGTCGAGCTCGGCGTCGAGCTCGGCCAGCTCGACGTAGTTCTCCTCGGTCGGCGCCGTGATGTTCGGCGGCGAGTTGAAGTACTTGAACGCCTTCGCCCCCAGGCCCCGCAGATTGCCGCGCTCGGGAACGTTATTGAAGTAGGCGTAGATCTGGTAGAACTCCTTCTGCGAGACCGGATCGAACTTGTGGTCGTGGCAGCGCGCGCACCCCAGGGTGAGCCCCATCCACACCGTCCCCGTCGTCGACACGCGATCGACCACGTTCTCGGTCAGGAACTCCTCCGGGACGATGCCGCCCTCGCCGTTCTGGCTGTGGTTGCGGTTGAAGGCGGTGGCGATGCGCTGCTCGAGCGTCGCGTCGGGGAGCATGTCGCCGGCGAGCTGCTCGATGGTGAACTGGTCGAACGGCATGTTGTCGTTGTAGGCGTCGATCACCCAGTCGCGGTAGCGCCACATCTCCCGCGGGGCGTCGGTCTGATACCCGCTCGAGTCGGCGTAGCGGGCGCCGTCCAGCCACTCCACGGACATCCGCTCGCCGTACGCCGTCGAGGCGAGCAGCCGGTCGACGTAGCGCTCGTAGGCATCGGGCCCGTCGTCGTTGAGGACGGCGGCAATCTGCTCGCCGCTCGCCGGGAGCCCGGTCAGATCGAACGTGACGCGGCGCAGCAGCGTGAGGATGTCGGCCTCGGGAGCGGGACTCCAGTCTTCCTCCTCGAGCCGGGCCCGGACGAAGCGGTCGATCGGGTTGCGCACCCATTCGCTGTCGGTGACCGGCGGCGCCGCGGGTCGCTCGGGCGGAATGAACGCCCAGTGCGACTGCCACTCGGCCCCCTGATCGATCCACAGCCGCAGGGTCTCGATCTGGCCGGGACTGAGGGCATCCTCGTCGGTGCCCGGCATGACCGGGGTGTTCAGGCCGAGGCGGTAGGGCATCCGCACCCGGTCGTCGGAGGCGCTCACCCGATGGATGAGCAGGCTCTCCCCGGCGTCGCCCGGCACGATGACCGGACCGCCGAACTCGCCGCGGTCGGCGAAGGGCCCCTCCTCCACGTCCAGCCGCAGGCCGCGCTGCCGCGCCTGCGCGTCCGGCCCGTGACAGGTGAAGCACTTCTCCGCCAGGATCGGCCGGACCTCGCGGGCGAAGTCGACCACGCGCGCAGGCAGCGGCGCCGCATCGGCCGCGACGGCGACCGCGCTGTCCCGGTGCGCGCCGCCGTCGATCCACAGGCGGACCGCCTCGATCTGCTCGTCGGTGAGCGACCGTCCCGAGGACGCCGGCGGCATGCGCTGCACGCTGTCGCCGGTGGTCAGCCGCTGGAACAGCGGGCTGGCCTCGGCGTCGCCGGGCACGACCAGCGTCCCGATGAAATCGTGCGTGTCGAGCCGCAGGTCGGCCTGCCGCGTGTTCTCGTTCGGGCCGTGGCAGACCAGGCACGAGCGCGCGAGGATCGGCTGGATGTCGCGGTTGAACTCGAGCGGCTGCGCAGGTTCCTGCGCAGGTGCGGCGCGTAGATCGCTACCCAGGTACCCGGCGGGCACCACCGCGAGAACGGCGAACAGAAGCACGGCGCGGCGCAGAGTCATCTTCATGGCACTCCTCTAGGCGCATGGTAGGGCTCCGGCCCGCGCTATGCAAGCAGATCCTTGGACTTCGCGGCGGCTGCGGCGAAATTCTGGCGTACGCGACGCGCCCGGCGGGGTGACGGGCTCACGAACCCGCGCGGCGGGGCATCAACTGCGGTCCATCCACTCGACGAACCGCGACGGCTCCTCCACGATCATCACGCGCACGACGCGCTGATACTCGTGCATGAGCTGCTTCGCGGCTTCGCGGGCGGCATCCGCCGAGGGATACTGGGACGCGGCGGCGGGTGCGTTCGTGGCCCCGCCTCGAACGGTGGCGACAAGCTTGAACATCGTGTGCCCGCGGATCATACCATCTCGCGCTCCAGGAGGCTGCGCCAGGACGTGGTTCCCAGCACCAGGTCGACCACCTGGCCGTAGCTGGCGATCCCGGCCTCGACGCGGTTCGCCCGCAGATAGCGGTCGTAGACGCGGCTGGCGTTGCGCTGCACGACCGGGACGGCGCCGCGCAGCCGCAGCGCCACCGCGCGCAGGTCGGCGGCGGGTCCCGCGGCCAGGCGCCCCCACACCCGCTCGCGGCCTTCCTCGTCGAGGTGCCGCACCACGCGCGGCAGCAGGTACAGCCACGCGCTGTAGCGCGACGCGTCGTCGCCGGCCAGGCACGTCAGCCAGCCCACGAAGCTCGCCTCGGACTCGGCCGCGTAACCGGCGAGATGGGCCCACTCGTGCGCGACGACGTACGGCCGCTCGAACGGCAGCACGGCGCCGTTGACCAGAATCTCGAGCGTGAACGGACTGACCATGCCATCGATGCCGGCCCAGCGGAAGTACGGCGCCAGCAGCGTCGCCTTGGGGTCCCCGGCGACCGCGATCCGGTCGCTTCCGAGCTGCCGCTGCACGCGCTCGAAGGCGGGCCCCAGACGAGCCGGCAGCGCGTCCAGCGCGGGCCACCCGGCTGGCGGCGCCGCCGGGTACAGGTCGTTGAGCCGGCCGGCGGCCTCGACGCCCAGCTCCCGCAGCGCCTGCGAGGTGACGCGCCGGGCATCGTGGCCGAGCTTCGCCGCGAGCGGCTCGCGACGGTAGTTGAATCCCCACACCACCAGGAAGACCAGGTAGACGCAGGCCGCCAGCGCGATCGTGCGCAGCCCGGCGGCCAGGACGGCCCGCGGCCTGCCGCCGGCGCCGGCGCGGCGCAGCGCGGCGATCCACCAGACGCCGACCCACGCCGCGGCCCCGGCGAGGAGCAGGTCGAAGAGGGCGAACGGAACGCCGCCGGACAACGGCGTGAGCAGGTTCTGCAGCGGGGGATAGAAACGGCGCGAGTAGAGCGCCTCGACCCAGGACGAGGGCGTGGGCAGCACGGCCAGCAGGCCGGCCGCGACGATGAGCCCCGCGCGCGCATGCCGCACGCAAGCCATTCTCGCACGCCGGCGGGGCGCCTGCCCCCGCGCCGCGCCGCGGGCTGCTAGACTCAGCAGATGGCCGGGCAGGACGCGGAGAGCTGGGGCCGCTCGACCGTCGAGACGGCGTGCCCGCTCGACTGTCCCGATACGTGCAGCCTCGCGGTCTCGGTCGAGAAGGGCCGCATCGTCCGCATCGACGGGTCGGCGCGTCACGACGTGACCGCGGGCTTCATCTGCGGCAAGGTGCGCCGCTTCGGCGAGCGGGTGTACGGCGCGGACCGGCTGCGGCACGCCGGCCTGCGCAACGGTCCGAAGGGACAGGGCCTGTTCAGGCAGGTCGGCTGGGAGCAGGCGCTCGACGTGGTGGCCAGGCAGATGCTGGCGATCCGCGAGCGCTGGGGAGCCGAGGCCATCCTGCCGTTCTCGTACGGCGGCTCGAACGGGCTCGTCACGCAGGACACCGCCGACGCGCAGCTCTTTCGCCGCTTCGGCGCCAGCCGGCTGGCGCGCACCATCTGCGCCGCACCCACCGGGGCCGTCAACGGCGCGCTCTACGGCCGGATGCCGGGCGTCGCCTATGCCGACTACCGGCACGCGCGCCTCATCATCGTCTGGGGCGCCAACCCGTCCGTATCCGGCATCCATCTGGTGCCGCACATCCGCGCGGCGATGAACGACGGCGCCGCGCTGGTCGTCATCGATCCGCGCCGCACCGCGCTGGCCAGGCAGGCGGACATCCATCTGGCGGTGCGACCGGGCACCGATGTCGCGGTGGCGCTGGCGCTGCACCGGTTCCTCTTCGAGAACGGACTGGCGGACGAGGAGTTCCTCGCCGCCCGCACCCGCGGCGCCGACGCGCTGCGCGAGCGGGCCGCGGAATGGACCGTGGAGCGCGCCGCCGCCGTCGCCGACGTCGACGTCGAGCTGCTGGAGCGGGTGGCGGAGCTGTACGCGGAGACGTCGCCGGCGGTGATCCGCTGCGGCTGGGGGCTGGAGCGGAACCGGAACGGCGGCAGCGCGGCGGCGGCCGTGCTGGCCCTGCCGGCGGTCGGCGGCAAGTTCGGCGTGCGCGGCGGCGGCTTCACGATGAGCAACTCGGGCGCCTGGCCCCTCGACCCGGAGGCGTGGATCGGGGCGGACGAGCCGGACACCCGGCTGGTCAACATGAACCGGCTGGGCCGGGCACTCACCGAGTACCGCGACCCGCCGGTGCAGATGCTGTTCGTCTACAACGCCAATCCGGCCGTCACCGTGCCCGACCAGAACCGCGTGCTGCGGGGCCTCGGACGGGACGACCTGTTCACCGTGGTCTTCGATCAGGTCATGACCGACACGGCGCGCTGGGCCGACGTCGTCCTGCCGGCCACGACCTTCCTGGAGCACTACGACATCGCCCGCAGCTACGGGGCGGTCAACCTCCAGCTCGTGCAGCCGGTCATCGAGCCCGTGGGCGATGCGCGGCCGAACGTCGAGGTGTTCGCCGCGCTGGCGGCCCGGCTGGGCCTCCCCGGCGGCGGCGCGCCGGAGACCGATCCCGAGGCGCTGATGCACGTCACCGGCGCCATGCCGGAGCCGGTGCGCGAGAGCCTGCTGCAGCGCGGGACCGCCGAGCCGGCGTGCCCCGCGCGGCCGGTGCAGTTCGGGGACGTCTTTCCGCGGACGGCCGACGGCAGGGTCGATCTGTTCCCGGAGGCGCTCGAGCGCTGCGCCCCCGCCGGACTGTACGTCTATCGGGGGGATGCCCCGGCGGAGGACCATCCCCTGGTCCTCCTCTCGCCAGCCAGCGAAAAGACGATCACGTCGACCCTCGGCGAGCTCAGGCCCCGTCTGGCGGCGCTGCAGATCCACCCGCGGGACGCCGCCGCGCGCGACCTCGCCACGGGCGACACGGCGCGCGTCTTCAACGCGCTGGGCGAGATCCACTGCCCCGTCATGCTCAATGCCGACATGAAGCCCGGCACCGTGGGGTTGCCCAAGGGCTTGTGGCGGAAGAGCACCATGAACGGGTCGACCGCCAACGCCCTGGTCTCGGATGCGCCGACCGACATCGGCGGCGGCGCCTGCTTCAACGATGTCCGCGTCGAGGTGACGCGGGTGGTGACGGCCACCCTCGGCGGCCGGGACATCTCCATCTGGACGACGGCAACCGAACGGACACACTAGAGATGGCGGAGCATGACGAGATGTCGGCGGGCGGCGCGGGCGGGCGAACCGTCAGGTGCGTCATGTTCAAGAAGGAGCTGCCCGGCCTGAGCGAGCCGCCCTGGCCCGGGGAACTCGGGCGGCGGATCTACGAGAACGTGTCGGCCGACGCGTGGAAGGTCTGGGAAGAGCGCATGAAGATGCTGCTGAACGAGTACCGGCTCCTGCCGTGGCAGAAGGAAGCCCAGCAGCTCGTCGCCAAGTCGATGGAAGAGTTCTTCTTCGGCGAGGAATCCGCGCTCCCGCCGGACTACGTCCCGCCGCAGCCCAAGCAGTAGCGTTGCCGGGGCAATGGCCCCGCCCGCCCGGAGCAGGCACGGAGGCCGGCGGCCCCCGCGCCTGTCCGAACGTTGTCCGTCAGCTACGCGTTGGCGAGCTCGAGGCCGCTCTTGATCGGCGCGATGCCGGGCAGCTCCCATTCCTCCCACATCGTGTCGACCATGCCCTGGATGTAGTCGATGTCCTCGTCGATCAGGTGGGCGAAACGCCCCTGCTTCATCAGGTACTCGCGCACCGGGATGCGGCCCTTCTTGTGCGGGTCGTAGGTGTAGGTGACCTTGCCGTCGAGGATCTCGTAGAGCGGGAAGATGCCGGAGCGGATCCCCAGCTCGCCGAGCTCCCGCGAGTAGCCGGGGTGGAAGTCCCAGCCCTTGGGGCACGGATCGAAGGTGTGGATGAACGTGGGGCCACCGACGTTCAGGGCCTTGCGGGTCTTGTTCATGAAGTCGAGCACCGGGAACGTCGCGCTCGCCGTGGCCACGTAGCGGCAGGTCGGGTGCCCGACGGCGAGCATCGGGGCCAGGTTCTTCTTCCAGCGGGCGTGCATGATCCGCTTCACGCTGCCGGGCGGCGTGAACGTGGTCTGCGCGCCGTAGGTGGTCAGCCCGGTGGCCTGGATGTCGGTGTTCGCGGCCGACTCGTTGTCGTAGAGGATGATGAGCAGATCGTAGTCGGTCTGCAGGGCGCCCGACATGCCGGACAGGCCCATGTCGCCGCCGCCGAGGTCGCCGCTGAAGTTGATCACGTTGATCTTCTCCTTGGCGATCTTCCCCTTGCGCATGAGCGCCCGCAGGCCGGCCGCCATGCCGACCGCGGAGGCGCCGCCGGCGCCGAGCTGCGTGTGCATCCACGGAATGACCCACGGCGTGGTCTGGTAGCTCGTGTTCGCCACGTACATGCAGCCGGTCGCGCCCGTCGCGACGGTGCGCGGACCGGACGCCTTGGCGAAGTCGCGCATGACCAGGGCCGACTCGCAGCCCTGGCAGGTGCGGTGTCCCGAGGTGTAGAACTCCTCGAGCGGAGCATCCTTGGCCTTCTTGAGATGCTCGTAGTCGATCACCGGCAGCGTAGTTGCCATCTCCGTCATCCTTCCTTGCTGTGGGACCGGCGTCCCACGTTGGCGCCTGCGCGGCCGGCCGGGAACCGGCCCGGACCGCGGCACCCGCCCGCTCGTGATTTGCAAGCTACTCGCGCAGACCCGTCCAGCTGACGATCTCCTCCGGCATGTCGCCCCGTCCGGCGGCCAGCGTCTCCTCGTACATCCTGGTGCATTCCTCGATCGAGATGTCGCGTCCGCCGAGGCCGCCCATGTAGTTGATGACGTTCGGGCGCTCGCGCAGCGGATAGAGGCAGGACCGCACCTCGTGCATGAGAATCCCGCCGTTGTCCGGCGAGCCGTGCGCGAAGTCGCGATCGATGACCCCCACCCCCTTGAACCGGCCGAGGCACGCGCGCAGCTCCTCGCTGGGGAACGGGCGGAACCAGCGCAGGTTGACGTAGCCGACCTTGCGCCCCTGCGCCCGCAGGCGCCGGCACGCGGTCCGCGTCGGCATGGCCACCGCGCCGATCCCGATCAGCACCGCCTCCGCGTCCTCCGTCATGAACTCGGAGAAGTACGGATTGTCGTAGCGCTGGCCGAAGATCGCGTTGAACTCCTCGTACGCCTCCTTGATCACGCGCCGGGCGCGGCGGGCGGCCTCCCAGTTCTGGCGCCGCAGCTCCATCACCCAGTCCTCGTTCACCTGCGGCGCGATGGAGACCGGGTTGTCGGGATGCATCCGGCGCTCGCCCAGATCGAACGGCGGCAGGAAACGCTTGACCGCGTCGTCGGTCGGCACCTTCACCATGTGCTGCGCGTGAGTCAGGAAGGCGCCGTCCATCGCCAGCGCCATCGGCATGCGGACGCGCTTGTCCTCGGCGACGCGGTAGCCGATGAACACGTGCTCTAGGGCCTCCTGCGCCGTGCTCGCCCAGCAGAGCAGCCAGCCCATGTCGCGCAGCGACATGGCGTCGTTGTGCTCCACGCCGAACGCGCCCGGGTCGTCGAGCGCCCGGTTGCCGACCAGAAAGAGCGGCGGGAGGCGATCCGTGGCCGTGACGACCAGCGCCTCGAAGCCGTACATCCAGCCCGTGCCGCTGCTGCCGGCGAACGCGCGCGCGCCGACCGAGCTGGCGTGCTTGACGATCTCGAACTGCGAGTGCTCGCTGTCGGCGACGATGTACTCCGAGTCGAGCTCGCCGTTCGCGATCAGCTGCGAGAGCTGATCCATCACCTCCGTGTAGGGCCGGATCGGGTACGCGGCAATGACGTCGACGTCGGCCAGCTTCACGGCGTGCGAGACCGCCTGACAGCCGGTGAGCAGCTCCTCGCGGTCCCACACCTCTACTGCTTGGGCAATCGTCACGATCCCTCCTTGCGCGACAAGTCCTTCACACCTTGGCCGGAACGGTCGTTCCTTCACTCTTCGCCACGCCGGTCCCGGTCACGTGCTCATAGCGGATGCGGGTCTTGCCCTTCTTCTGCTCCGCCCACTTGACGTACTCGGCGGGGTCGCGCTTGTGGTGCTCCCACGGGCTGTCGGTATTCTCGAACTCGAGCTCGTCGACCATGACGATGCATTCCTTGACCGGACAGACCAGGGCGCACTTGTGACACCCCGTGCACACCTCGTAGTTGACGTCGTACAGGCCATCGTCCGTCGGGTCGAAGCACTCGTCCGGACAGTCCGCCCAGCACAGGGTGCACTTGATGCACAGATCGAAACGGACGACCGGCCGCTCGGTCTTGGACGTGCCGTGCTTGAAGCCTTCGTTGCGGTTCTGGCCGCGCGGCCCGAGCTGGAACCCGCGCGGGACGCCGGGCACCACGACGCCGCCCTCCTCGAACTCGTGCCACTTGGGCAGCACCGGAATCTCGTGCGGCCACTCGATGCCCTGATCGGGATTGACCACCCGGATGCGGTGCAGCGTCGCCTCGTAGGCCTCCCGCGCGGCGCGCGCGCGGTGCTCCTCGCCGGACCTCTCCAGCAGGAACTCCTCCACCGCCTCGATGCCGATGACCCCGGGATCGACCGCCGCAATCGCCCCGAGACAGCGCTCCCGGGTCAGGTCGTCCTTGTAGACCCACAGCCCGGCCAGGCTCGGGTCGCCGTCGAGGGTCGCCAGGCGGTAGGGATAGGGCTTCCGCTCCATGAAGCGGATGAGGTCGTCGTGCGAGCGCTGCGAGACCATCAGCATGCAGCCCTTGTGGCCGACCTTCTCGTTCACCGGACGGATGCCGTGCCAGCCCCAGGGCTCCACGCCCTTCGCCATGGTGTCGTCGACGACCACGGACACGTCCGCGGCGTCGATGTCCAGCTTCGCCCCGCACTCGGCCTCGAGTTCCTCCTCGGAGAGATCCGGCGAGACGAAGGCGAAGTACTTGCACGGTATCCCGTTGCGCTCCGGGGCGTCGCTGTAGCGGCCGTTCGAGAAGGCGACCCGCCCCATGCGGCTGGCGACCATCACGATGTCGCCGCCGATGTACTTGCCGAGGTTCTTCTGGAAGACGCCTCGGTACTGGACCTCTACGCGCTTGATCATAAAGCCGCCTCTCCCGCTGTCCCGCTGATTGGCGCCTGGGACGCTCCCCGCTCCGCGGGACCGCCAGGCCGTTCCGGCCGACCCGCTGCCGCGAGCCGGGCCGCGCATCATCGGAGCTTCGATTCGAGATTGTGCGATCCGATCATCTTGTGTATCTCGAACATGCTCACGTTGCCGTGGTGCTCGACGATCTTCGCGTCGATGACCTTCCAGAGGTGCGTCTCCGTCCACTTCACCGGCTTGCCGGTGGGCGGCACGCCCATGAAGGGCCCCTGGTGAACGCCGCCGTCGACCTCCACGGCGGTTGCAATCCAGTGCTCGTTCGAAATCTCGGCGACGACCTGATAGCGCAGGTCCGGGAATGCCCTGCGGGCCGCCATCATGGCTTTGAGCAGCCCGTCCCGGTCCGGCGTCTCGACCAGCGGCATGTGGTCGACGAAACCCGGCGCCAGCACCTCGTCAGCCGCCGCCAGATTGCCCTTGCCCAGAACCTCCTCGTACAGCCGCCGCACGGCAGCCCTGTTCTGCACGCTCATGGGTCAGCTTCCACTCGGCACCGACCGGCCGCCCTCCCGCCGGCCTGTACGAGCGAGGTAACAGGATTCTAACGGACTGACCCGCATAGCTCAACTTGGTTCGGCACGACGCGCACCGCGTCAGCCGGAACCCGCCGCTAGCCGGCGGATCGGCCCGCCGGCCAGCAGCAGCACCACGCCGGCGCCGATGGCGACGAGCCCGATGGCGCCGAACAACTGCGGCAGCGGCAGGCTCTCGATCAGGCCGGCCGCCAGCCCGGCGAGCAGATTGCCGAGCGCCGCGGCCATGAACCAGATGCCCATCATCTGGCCGACGAGCCGCTTCGGGGACAGCTTCGTGATGCTGCTCAGTCCGACCGGGCTCAGGCACAGCTCCCCCGTGGTATGGAAGAAATAGGTCACGACCAGCCACATCGGACTGACGCCGCCGTCCTCGGCGGCGAAGGTGGCCCCCCAGGCAAGCACCAGGAAGCCGAGCCCGAGCTGGACGAGGCCGAACGTGAACTTCACGGGAATCGAGGGATTGCGCGCCCCGAGGCGGAGCCACAGCGCACCGAACAGCGGGGCCAGCATGATGATGAACAGGGGGTTGACCGACTGCAGCCAGGTGGCCGGCAGCTCCCAGCCGAGCACGTTCCGATCGGTCAGCCGCTCGGCGAACAGGTTCATCGAGGAGCCGGCCTGCTCGAAGCCCGCCCAGAAGACCGCGGCCGCGATCAGCAGCACCGGGATGACCGCCACGCGCCGGCGCTCCTCCGGGTCCAGTCCTCCGAGCAGGAACACGTACGCGAAGTAGAGAACCACCAGGACGGTGATCATCACGCTGGCAGCCTGCGCGACGCCGACCACCGACAGGGTCAGCGCGCCGGCGAGATGCAGCGCGGCCAGCACCACCGCGAGCGCAGCCAGCGCGGCGCTGCCGCCCGCCAGCGAGCGCAGCGCGCCCGCCCGGTCGCCGGCCTGCTGCGCGCGCAGCAGGCCGGCCTCGCCCAGGCGCCGCCAGCCCCACACGTACTGCACGACGCCGAGCAGCATGCCCACGCCGGCGGCGCCGAACCCGACGTGCCAGTTGAGCTCCTCGCCGAGGTAGCCGCAGATGAGCGGACCCGCGAGCGCCCCGATGTTGATCCCCATGTAGTAGATGGAGAATCCGGCGTCCCGCCGGGCGCCGCCCTCGGGGTACAGATCGCCCACGATGGCGCTC
Source organism: Vicinamibacterales bacterium (assembly GCA_965214845.1). Lineage (GTDB taxonomy): Bacteria > Acidobacteriota > Vicinamibacteria > Vicinamibacterales > UBA8438 > JAAXGX01. The sequence goes on along the minus strand of CBDCCO010000007.1, from coordinate 5,932,417 downwards.
ACGTTCGGCTTGAGCAGGCCCGTGCCGAGCACGATCAGCAGCAGGCCGAGATAGAAGGCGGTCAGCGTGGGAATCGCGAGCGTGAAGTGCCCGGCCGCGATGACGATGCCGCCGTACAGCACCGCGTTGCGCTGCCCCGTCAGCCGGTCGGCGATCCAGCCGCCCGGCAGCGCGACGGCGTAGACCGCGAACGTGTACAGCCCGTAGACGGCAGTGGCCGTGACGTCGGTCATGCCGAGGCCGCCGCGCGCCACGAGATCCGTCATGAAGAGCACGAGGAGCGCGCGCATGCCGTAGTAGCTGAAGCGCTCCCACATCTCCGTGAAGAAGAGGGTCGCCAGGCCGCCGGGATGGCCGAACCACTCGGTTCCGTCTCGTTGCATGGGCTGCTCCTGCGCGGATGTCTCCTCCGGGCCCCGTTCGATGCTGATCGATGATAACGTGAGCAGCCGCGCCGGCGGCGCTGCGCGCCCGGCGGCGGTGCACCATGCCTCTCGACGAGTACCGGCGCAAGCGCGACTTCTCGCGGACGCCGGAGCCGCGGGGCGACGCCGGGCGGCGCGGGCGGGAGAGCGGCGACGCGCCCTGCTTCTGCGTCCAGAAGCACCTGGCCAGCCGCCTGCACTACGACCTGCGGCTCGAGCACGAGGGCGAGCTGCTCTCGTGGGCCGTACCGAAGGGGCCGTCGCTGAACCCGGCCGACAGGCGGATGGCGGTGCGGACGGAAGACCACCCTTTCGACTACGGCGACTTCGAGGGAGTGATTCCGGCCGGTTACGGCGCCGGCGTCGTCATGCTGTGGGACTACGGCACCTGGGCGCCCGCAAGCGACGACGTCGACGGTGCGCTGGCCCGGGGCGACCTGAAGTTCGTCCTGGACGGCTACAAGCTGAAGGGCTCGTGGGCGCTCGTGCGCACGCGCGACCGCTCGCCTGCCCCGCCCCGGCAGCGCGGGCGGAACTGGCTGCTGATCAAGCACCGGGACTTCTGGTCCGGCGCGCTCGACATCACCGAGTTCGCCCCGCTGAGCGTCAAGAGCGAAGGCGACTTCGAGGACATCCTGGCCGCCGACATGCCGGCGCTGTGGCGAACGGGCCGGCCCGCCGGCGGCGGCACGCTCAACCCCCGGCTGCTGGCGGTCATCGAAGGCGCCGCCCGCAAGATCCGCAGGAAGCGGTCCGACCGCCCGCGGTGATGAAGCACCTGCCCGCGGTCCGCCGGCTCGCGCTCCTCGCGGCGGGCGCGTGCGCGTTCTGCGCCCTCGTGCTGCTCAATGTCGGCGGCTACCGGTTCGGCGTCTCCGACCAGGCCTTCTACGTGCCGGTCGTGCTGCAGGGCGTCGATCCGGCGCTGTTCCCGCACTTCCAGCCGTACATGGCGGCGCAGGACCGCCTGTTCGCGTTCGACGACTGGCTCGCGCCGGTCCTGCGCGGCAGCGGCGTCTCGGTGCCCGTCGCCTTCCTGACCGGCTACGCGCTGACCCTGCTGCTGCTCTACGGTGCGGCGGTGGACATCGGCCGCACCCTGTACCGCACCTGGTGGGGCGTCGCCGGCCTGCTGGCCGCGCTGACGCTGCGCCACCAGGTCCTCGACACGGCCGCCAACACGCTGGAGCCGTACTTCCACCCGCGCCTGCTGGCGTTCGGTCTCGGGCTGGCGGCGGTCGCGCTGTTCCTGCGGCGCCGCACCTGGCTGCCGCTGGGGATCGTCGCCGGCGCCCTCTTCGTGCACCCGACCACCGCGGCGCTCTTCGCGATCTGGCTGCTCGCCGCCGCCCTGGCGGCCGAGCCCGGCGCGCGCCGGGCGCTGGCCGCCGTCGCGCTGGCGTCCGGCGGCGCGGCGGCCCTCGTCGTGCTGGGGCCTCTGCGCGGGCAGCTGGTCGTCATGGACGAGACCTGGCTGGGCGTGCTGGCGTCGAAGGACTACCTGCTGGCCCACGAGTGGCCGCCGGCCACGTGGGCGCTGCACCTGGCGGTCGCCGCCCTGATTGCCGCCGTCCACGGCTACCGCCGCAAGCTCGGCCTGGCGTCCGCGCGCGAGACCGGCCTGGTCGTGGGCTGCGGCGTCCTGCTCCTGCTGTTCCTGCTGTCGGTGCCCCTGTCGGCGGCGCGGCTGGCGCTGGCCGTGCAGCTCCAGCTGAACCGGATCTTCTGGCCGTTGGACGTCTTCGCCAGCTGCTACCTGGGCTGGCTGCTGTTCGAGAGCCCGCCCTGGCGGCGGCGGCTTGCCAGTGGGGCCGCTGCCGGCGTCAGGTACGCGGCGGTGGCGGTCGTGGTCCTGCTGGCCGTCGCGCGCGGCGGCTACGTGATGTTCGTGGAACGCGCCGGTCAGCCCCTGGTACGAACCAATCCGGCCCCGACGGACTGGACCCGCGTCCTGTCGTGGGCGTCCGCCCGGCCGGTCGGAACCCACTTCCTGGCCGAGCCCGGACACACCGGGTCCTACGGCGTGAGCCTGCGGGCCGCCAGTGGACGCGACGTCTATCTCGACGGCATCAAGGACACCGGCCTCGCCATCTACTCGCGCGACGTGGCGCACGACATCGCCCGGCGCATCGCGGACCTGGGACGCTTCCAGGCCCTCGATCCGCCGCGGGCGCGCCGCCTCGCCCAACGCTATGATCTCGACTACCTGATCACCGAGGCGTCCATCGACCTCCCGCTGGCGCAGCGACTCGGGCGGTTCAACATCTACGCGCTGAATCCGAACGACCTCGCCGCGCCGCCACGAGACGACGGGAGCGGCATCTGATTGTGATCAACGACTTCGTGCCCGCGCGAAACGTCGCGGGCGGCCATCGGATGACGCTCTTCACATGGGCTCGGCCGCGTGCGTTTTCCCGTCTTCCGGCGCTCCGCCGGCGCTACTTCGATGTCGCGCCCGACGCGCGGGTGATGGCGCACTGCTGCTGGCAGCCGGAGCCGCGCCGCTGCCCGACCCTCCTCGCGCTGCACGGCCTGGAAGGCTCGAGCTCCGCCCACTACATGCGCGGGCTGGCGGACAAGGCGTTCGCGCGCGGGTTCAACTGCGTGCTGCTCAACCAGCGCAACTGCGGCGGCACCGAGCACCTGTCGACGGGCCTGTATCACTCGGGACTGACGGCCGATCCGCAGGCCGTCATTCGGGAGCTGACCGCCCTGGACGGCCTGACATCCCTGGTCGTGGTCGGCTACTCGCTGGGCGGCAACGTTGCGCTGAAGCTGGCGGGCGAGTACGGCAGCGATGCGCCGGCTGCCGTCCGCGCCGTGTGCGCCGTCTCCCCCACCATGGACCTGGCGCGCTGCGTCGAGGCGCTGGAACGGGCCGGCAACGCCATCTACCAGTGGAACTTCGTCCGCAACCTGAAGCGCCGGATGCGCCGCAAGGCGCGGGTGGTGGCGGGCCGGTTCGACCTGCGGCCGCTGCGCGCCGTCCGCACCGTCCGGGAGTTCGACGAGGCGTTCACCGCGCCCCACCACGGCTTCCGGGACGCGAGCGACTACTACTATCGGGCGAGCAGCCTGCGGGTCGTCGATCGCATCGCCCTGCCGACGCTGATCCTCAGCGCCGACGACGACCCCTTCGTGCCGGCCAGGCAGTTTCGGGAGCCGGCGGTGACGGCGAACCCGGCGCTGACGGTCGTCGTCACGCGCGGCGGGGGGCACTGCGGGTTCTTCGCGGCGCCGACCTCAGGTTTCGACGGCTACTGGGCGGAGGCCGCCGCCGTCGCGTTCGCGGCCCGGCACGTCGGCGGCTAACGCCGCCTGCAGCAGGCGCGCCAGCTCCGGCCCCTTGCCCTTGTCCTCGTGCTTGAAGTAGACGAACACGTCCGAGCATGCCGGCGTGGCGGTTCTGATGGACTCGGCCCAGCGCCGGATGTCCGCGTCGTCGTAGCCGTCGTCGCGCAGCCGAAAGTAGCCGTACGGCGCCGTGACGCGCAGCGGTGTGGTGAGCCGCCTGCTGTCGGCGACGCACAGCGCCACGGGCCGGCGGGCCAGGCACTCGAAGACGTCCGCAGCGTGCCAGGAGGCGTGGCGGAACTCGAACGCGGCGCGCACGCCGGACGGCAGCGTGTCGATGAACCGCTCGAGCACGGCGAGGTCCTTCCGGAACCACGGCGGCAACTGGAACAGCAGCACGGCCAGCTTCTCGCCCAGCACCGCGGCGGCGCCGCAGAACGCTTGCGTCACCTCCTCGCACCGCTGCAGCCGCGCGTCGTGGGTGATCCGCCGCGGCGCCTTGAGCGTGAACCGGAAGCCCGGCGGCGTGAGCGCCGCCCAGCCGCGCAGGAGCTTCTCCGTCGGCAGGCGGTAGAAGGTGTAGTTGATCTCGACTGTCGGCAGCCGCTCCGCGTAGTAGGGCAGCATCTTGGCGGAGGCGAACTTCGCGGGGTAGAAGCTGCCCTTCCACTCGGCGTAGTTGTAGCCCGATGTGCCGACCCAGCACCGGGTGCCGCCGGGGGGCATGGTTGGCGTGCGCCTCAGTCGAGGTCGAAGTCGCGGGTGGGGCGCTCGACGGGCTCGCGCTTCGCCTGCTTCAGCGCCTCGTCGAAACGTTTCGACAGGGCCTTGCCCCGGACCCGCTCGTCCGCCACCGACTGCTTGAAGAGCGCCTCGCGGCGCGCGGCCTCCGCGCTGAGGATTCGCTCGGCCTCGCCGAGCTCCGGCTTGTCCTCGCGCTCGGGCTCGCTGTGCGAGACGATCCGCCGGAGGTTCAGGTCGACGACGAGGGTTGATCCGCAGCAGGGACACTGCAACTCGAGCTCGGACGCGAGCGTGGTCATGCGGCCCCCGCTACCCCTCCTCCTCGTACTCGCCCTCGGCCGGCGGGCTGATGCGCGTCGATGGCCTCAGGGCCTCGCGATAGTCGTAGACGGCCATGCCCTGCACATGCAGCGCGAGATGGCAACCCGGCGCCTTGCGGTCGATGACGACGGTGACCGGGCTGCCCTCGACGCCGTCGCGGAACCGAAGACGGCAGCCGCAGGAGAGACGCGCATGTGCGAAGCCCTTCAACATGCTGATGATGATACTACACTGCCTAGCCCGGAAAATTCGTGAGGTTATCGAATCGGTCCCAGGCAGGGCCTGATCGTCGCGCGAAGGACGTTTTCGGACGCGGCGCGTGGTAGGTGGCAGCGTGGTGCAGTGGCCGGGGCGAGGTGACGGCACGCATGAGGTGGCAAGCGCCGACAGGTCGGGCGCAGGGGCGCTGGCGAGCATCCGGGGCGCGGAGGTTGCCGTGGCGACGGCGCGCTATCCGGCGCGCGCCCCGAGCGCGAGGGCGAGGTGCCGCCAGACGTCGCGGTATGGGGTCGCTCGCGGCAGGTGCAGGACGAGCCGGCGGACGGAGCGGACGACGTGGACGCTGACCTTGAGCAACCGGTCGCGCAGCCAAGTCACCTGGGTGCGGGCGCAGGCGGTGCGGGCGGCCCTCAGCCGCAGTTCCTGCATGAGCACGTAGGCGGCGGCCGTCAGCAGGACCCGCAGCTGGTTTGCCCAGAACTTGGTGCAGCTCGTGCGGTCGATCTGCAAGCCGTCGAGCAGTTCCTTGATGCGGTTCTCGATGTCGCCGCGCCCGCAGTAGACCTTCTCGTAGATGAAGCGCGGCGTCTGGCGCAGATTGGTCACGACGAAGCGCGGGTTGTCCCGCGGCTGCCGGCCGGTGAGCTGCACGACTTCGGCCTTGATCACCACGCGGCGCTCACGAGCCCACGTGCCCGCGCGATAGCGGGTGTCGAGGTAGAAGTGCGCCGTCTTCTCGCGCAGCATGTTCTCGGTGCGGGCCGCCACCATGACGTGCTCGGCAGCCCGCAACAGCACGGCGTTCCTGGCCATCGCCACGACGTAGTCGAGCCGCGGTTCGGCATCGAGGAAGTCGAAGACCTCTGGCGTGGCGAAGCCGCCGTCGAGCCGGACGAGAAAGCGCGCCTCGGGAAACGCGGACCGCAGCAGCGCGAGCAGCCGACACAGCACGCCCAGCGTGCCGTCGGACGCCTGCGCCGTGCCGGGCCGCAGCACGGCCGCGCACAGATACTGCTCCGCCTCACGGTCGAAGCTCACAAAGGCCAGCAATGGCAGGTAGCACCAGCTGTCGTAGTAGCTGTTGAACATGGTCAGCTGCTGCGCGCCATGCGTCGGGTCGTCGGTCGGGTCGAGGTCGATCGTGATGCGTCGCACCCGCCCGCGCAGCCGGCGGCGATGCCGCTCGATGACCGACGCCGCCAACTCGCGCCCGAGCCGATAGAGCGCGACGCGGCCCGCACCGTTCTCGAACCGCGAGACCGTCGGCTGCGACGCCAGCCGACCGCCCGCCACCGGGTCGCGCCCGAGCAGCAACTTGTGGATCGGATCATCGGCGAGCTGGTCCGAATCGTTGCCGTCGGGATGGCCGCAGGCGATGCCGAACACCCGCTGGCCCACCAGGTCCTCGAGCGTGTGCCGGACCTTCTCCGGTGCCCGGCGGTCAATCAGACACCGGCCGAATGCCTTGACCAACCCGTAGACGCGCTCGGCGGCCTTGAGCAGCACGGCGCCGCCATCCGAGCTCGACTGCTCGCGGTCGAACGTGGCCACGAGCGGCTTGTCGAACAGATCGGGGAACAGAACAGACTGTGCTATCGTGGGGTCCGTCACGCAAGAGCCTCCGTCGTGCCGAAAACATCTGTCGTCAACAGCGTTTTAGCACACGGAGGCTTTTGTGTCTCTACTCAGGCCGGGCGCCTCATGAATTTTCCAGGCTAGAGCAGCGACTTGAGCTCCTGCTCGAACTCCGCCTTGGTAGCAATCCCCATGTGCGTCCGGCACAGCGTCCCCCGGCGATCGATCCAGAAGCTGATCGGGAGTCCCCAGATGGGACCGTAGGCCTCCTGGAAGTCGTCGCGGCCGAGCCCGACCAGCATCGGGTAGTTCACGCCGAACTCCTCGGCGAACGGCCGGATCTGCTCGGGCGTGTCGTCCACCGACAGGCCGAGCACCTGGAACCCTTGGTCGCCGTACTCTTCCTGCAGCTCGATGAAGCCGGGGATCTCGATCTTGCACGGACCGCACCAGGTGGCCCAGAAGTTGAGCAGGATCACCTTGCCCCTGAGCTCGGCCAGGTTGACGTCGTTGCCGTCCATGTCGGCAATCGTGAAGTCGAGGGGGGCCGGGCGGGCGTCGTCGTCGCAGCCCGCCGCCGGCGCTCCTGCCTCGGCCGCGTGCGCGACCTCACCCTCCCCGCCAGGCGCCGGCGACTCGACGGTCACGCTCCGAATGGCCGGCAGCGTCAACAGTCCCAGCGCCAGAGCGGCCCCCGCAGCAAGCATCCACCGTATCGACATGTTCGCTCCCCCGTTGCGCCCGAAGTGTTCCGTCACCCGCGCCGCCGATGCGGCCGGCCGCGGGCCGGTGCGCGCGACGCCGTTCGCGGCACCCGGCAGCCTCAATTGTAATCCGCCTCGGCGCGGTCTGCGGCAGGCCGCTCCGGGCGGGCCGAGCCGTTGCCGGCCCGACCCGGCTGCAGTTAAGATGAAGTGAGGTGTCAGCCCTGCCTGGCCTGCCAGGAGGTACTTCCATGTCACGCAGCAATCCCCGGTCCGCAAGCGGGCCCCTTGTCTCTGCCGCGCTCGCGCTCGCGCTGATCTGCGGAGCCGGCGCCCCGGCGGCCGCCCAGACGGACTTCATCCCGTACTGGGGCAAGAACCGCGTCAAGTACGACAAGTTCGACTGGCACATCTACACGACCGATCACTTCGAGATCTACTACTACCCCGAGCTCGAGGAGCACCTCGAGCGGATCGCGGGGTACGCCGAGAGCGCCTACCAGGAGATCAGCGCCCGGCTGCGTCACGATCTCGCGTTCGTCGTGCCGCTGATCTGCTTCAAGACCCACAGCGAGTTCGAGCAGCAGAACATCATCCCGGGCGCGAGCCCCGAGGGCGTCGGCGCGTTCGCCGAGCCGCAGCGCAACCGCATCGTGCTGCCGATCGACGAGGGGCCGGACGGGCTCTACCGCCTGATCACCCACGAGCTCACGCACGTCTTCGAGTTCGACATCATTCCGCGCGGCCTCATACAGCGCAGCGTGCCGCTGTGGGTCGACGAGGGGCTGGCGGACTATCTGGCGGGCGTGTGGCGGCCGCTGGACATCATGCAGGTACGGGACGTGGCCGTGTCCGACACCGTGCCGTCGATGACCCAGTTCCAGCGCTACGGCGGCTTCGCGAGCGGGCGGGTCGTCTACAACCTCGGGCACGCGGCCTTCGAGTTCATCGAGGAGCGCTGGGGCGACGACGGCATCCGGCGCTTCCTGTTCGCGCTGCGCCGCACAGCGGTCGGCGGGGGCGGCGACCCCTACGAGGAAACGTTCGACCTGGAGGCCGAGGAGTTCGACGACGAGTTCAAGAAGTACCTGGACGAACGCTTCGAGGCCTTTCGCGACAAGGAGCGCCCCACGGACTACGGCCGCAACCTGGCGCCCGACCCGCTGCGCTCCCGCTACCCCGTGCTGATCTCGATCGAGGCCTCGCCGTCCGGCGAGGTCATCGCGGCGGCGGCCGTCAACCGCAAGGACCGCGAGCTCGACATCGTGCTCGTCTCGTCCCGCACGGGCGAGATCATCCGCAACCTGACCGAGGGCTTCGATCAGGATTTCGGGTTCCAGTACATCGCCACGCTGGGGCTGCGATTCAACACGGTGCCGTGGATGTCCTGGGCGCCGGACGGCGACCGCCTGGCCTACTTCGTGCGCCGCAACAAGCACAAGTCGCTGGTCATCCAGAACGTCGTGACGCGGGAGATCGAGCAGTTGATCGATCTGGACATGGTGGACGAGCCGGAGTCTCCGGACTTCTCGCCCGACGGCCGCAGCGTGGTCTTCTCGGCGCTGACCCGGGCCGTCGGCGACATCTACCGCATCGACCTGGAAACGCACGAGGTGACCAACCTGACCGGCGACGCGCTGGCCGACTACGCGCCCGTCTACGCGCCGGACGGCAACGGCATCCTGCACCTGAAGCGGGTGGGCGGCAACAACAAGCTGTTCAGGCTCGACGTCGCGACCGGCGAGCAGACCCAGTTGACGTTCGGCACCCACGACGAGGGCGGCGCGCAGTTCATCGACGAGCGCACCGTCGTGTTCTCGTCGACGGCGGTCGATCCCAGCCAGCCGATCGACCCGGACGTGGCCCGCGACGGCGAGATCTTCAACGTGTGGACGCTGGATGTCGAGAACGGGGAGCTGCGGCAGTACACCGACTCCGCGACCGGCAACGTCAACCCGATCGTGCTCGCCGCGGGGGAGGACGATCCGGCTGACCGGATCGCCTTCATCACCTACTACAAGAGCGAGTACGGCCTGCACACGGTGGTCCGCGACGACGCGCTCTACACGGCCTCGACCACGGACTTCGGCGGGCCGGGGCCCGTCATCGACTTCCAGGCCCCCCTCACGCACACGCTCATCGGCGAGAATGCGCGGCAGAAGGGCGCTTTCGAGAACATCTACCTGGAGGGGCGGCCGCCGCTGAACCTCGGGATGACGAGCAACGGGGACTTCCTCGGCGGGACCCAGGTCACGTTCACGGACGTGCTCGGTGACCAGCAGTTCAGCGTGCTGGCCTACTCCATCTCCGTCTACCGGACGCTCGGGTTCTCGTACGCGAACCTGGCGGGGCGCATGCAGTTCGCGCTGCAGGGCTACTCGCAGGAGCAGTTCTTCTACGGCTACCAGCCGGGGCTCGCGTTCAATCCGGGGCTCGTGGGCCTGCTGAGCCGTGACGACGCCATCGCGGTGCGCACCGTGCGGGGCGGCTCCGCGTTCGCGATCTACCCGTTCGACCGGTTCCGGCGCCTGGAGTTCACGGGCGGGCTGTTCAGCTACAAGGAGCGCTACGACAACCCCTCCCTCCAGGTGGCGTCCGAGCAGTTCCAGCAGGCGAACTTCGGCACGGTGCTCTTTCGCGACGGCAACTTCATGCCGCTCGGCATCAACTACGTGCAGGAGACGAGCGTCTTTCGCGAGTTCGGACCGATTGCCGGCAACACGGTCCGCCTCGCGTACGAGTACGCGCCGGCGTTCGGCGAGCTGTTGTCGCGGCAGACCGTGGACATCGACGCGCGCTACTACCTGCGCATCGCCGAGACGGGCGTGCTGGCGCTCCGGGGGCGGGGCTTCAAGAGCTGGGGCGAGTTCCCCGACTTCTTCTACTTCGGCGGCAACTCCGACATGCGGGGCTACGACTATCTCCAGTTCCTGGGGCACCAGACGTTCTTCGGGAACATGGAGCTGCGCTTCCCGCTCATCGAGGCGATGGCGACGCCCATCGGGGTGCTCGGCGGCATCCGCGGCGCGTTCTTCTTCAACTTCGGGATGGCCGGCTTCAACGACGTGCCGCTCAACGGGTGGTCGAGCCGCCCGAGCATCGTGCGGCCGGTGGTCGGCTACGTCCAGAACCCCGACACGGGCCGTTACGACGAGGTGTTCGGCGCGCCGCGGGCCATCGACGGATTCCGGCTCGTGAACGCCCGCGCGTCATACGGCTTCAGCCTGTCGACGCTGGCCATCGGCATCCCCATCCACCTCGACTGGTCGTGGCGGACGCTGTTCAACAAGGAGTGGGAGGATGTCGTCTTCGCCGCCATCGGCGGCAGCGAGGACTTCAGGCGCGTGCGCCTGTCGCTCTGGATCGGCTTCGATTTCTGACGCGGAAGGCGCTGCGGCTCACAGGCGCGTGAGCCGCAGCAACGCACGCTCCATGTCGAGCGCGACGCGGTAGTTGCGCAGGAACGTGTGGCCGACGATGCCGCCGATGTGGAAGCCGAGCAGGGCGCTCGGCCGGTGCAGGTTCAGCACGATGACCGCCAGGTTGTCGTAGCGGATCTGGTCGCTGAACGCCAACCGGACGCCGGGCAGCAGGAACGCCTCCTTGTCCCAGCCGGACGTGCCGAAGACCTGCAGCGGGATGTGACGCGGCGGGGCCAGGCCGATGCTCCCGACGGTGCCGATGCTGAGCGAGACCACCTCCCCGCCCGTATCCACCACGAAGCTCCGCGGAAACTCCTCGTTGAGCACGCCCCGCACCAGCGCCAGACGGTGGATGCGCATCGGCAGCTCGATGTCCGCAGGACCGTCTGGCAGCCGCCGGCCGAGCATCATCTGCCGCGTCTCGTAGTCGAGCGCCGCGGACAACCCGAGCGCCACCGGCGAAATGCTGTCGCGCACCCGGGTGATCGGGAGATCGGTGAGCGGCGGGTTCTTGATGATGGCCGGCAGATTGCGGACTTCCAGCGAGCCGATCTCGAGCGTGTCGACGCGGCCGATCTCGAGCCCCCGCACGCCGACCTCGCCGACGCCGGCGCTGATCGTCGTGGCGACGGCCCGCACACCCATGCGCTCGGCCGTCTGCTGCGACAGCACCATCTGCTCGGCCCCGGTGTCGACCACGAGATCGATCACGTCGCCGCCGTTGACCCGCCCGCGCACGACGACCTTGTCCTGCTCCAGGCGGAACGGAATGGTGTGCAGCCCGTCGGGGTCCCTCGCGATCTCGAACGGCACGCGGTCCCCGAAGGAACGCAGCAGCAGCACCTCGGACCGGGCCCACTCGGTGCGCCGGTTGCGCCGCACGGTGGGCAGCCGCGCGACGTACTGCTCCAGCGCGTCGCCCGCCTCGGGGTAGCGGTGGAGCCGGCGGTAGATGGACCCCAGCGTGTGGTAGAACTCGCCGCGCGAGGTGTCCGCCCCAACCGCGGCCCGGGCCTCGACGAGCGCCTCCTCGAGCCGGTTGCGGGCGGCCAGACTGCGGGCCAGACCGTGCCGCGCCGCGCGGCTCGCAGGGTGCTCCGCCAGGACGTCGCGATACAGCTCCTCGGCCTCGTCGAACAGCCCGTAGGCCCAGAACGCGTCGCCCTGCAGCGAGCGGAGCTCCGGCTCGGACGAGCCCAGGCCACCCAGGAACAGCGCCTCCCGATGTGCGCGGTTGAACTCGGCGACCGTGAGCAGCGAGCGCAGCAACCCCCCCGAGGCGCGCAGCGTCTGGGCCGGCGTGGCGCCGACCTTGGCCCGCTCGTACGCGGCGATCGCCTCCCAGTAGCGCTCGTCGCCGAGAAGCAGGTCCGCCAGCTCCAGCTGCAGCTCGCTACGGGCGGAGTCCGGCGTCGAGCTCGCCCCGGCCGCGAACGAGAGCGCGCCCGCGAGCGCGAGCCCGGACAGGCATCCGCGAGCACCGATCCGCCGCCGGCTTCCCGTAAGCGACATATGTGCCACCCCCTGCGGCGACGGCAGGCGGAACCGCTCCCGCCGCGAGCTCCGGCGGCAGGTGGTTACCGGTTGTACTGCTGAATCGGCAGCCCGTCGTACATTTCGTCGACGCGCAGAATCTGCGAGTTGCGGCTGTAGGTGCCCAGCTCGTAGTCCTCGCTCATGATGAGCGCCTTGACCGGCTTGGTCGGGCAGACCTCCGAGCACAGCCCGCAGAAGCTGCACCGCGAAAGGTTGAAGTCGAAGTAGTCGAGAACCTTGATCTTGTGTCCGGGCTCCCGGTGGCCGCCCAGATCGATCAGCTCGTCGGGGCATGCCTTGGCGCACTGATCGCACACGATGCACGTCTGCGCGCCCGTCTCGGGCTCGACCTGCAAGCGGAGCACGCCCCGGAAACGCGGAGCGACCGGCCGGCGCTCGGCCGGGTACTGGAAGGTGAAGGCCGGCCGCGGCGTGTACTTGAGGGTGACTAAGAGCCCCTTCAGCAGATCGATCAGGAAGATGCGCCGGAACAGCCTGGTCAGTGACTCCACGCCCTACCCCCGATCCGCGACCATGACCGGCTCCGTCTCGCCGGCCATGATGACGCGTTCCCGCCGCAGCACCGTGCTTTCCTTGCGGATCTTGTCCTGCAGGCGCATGAGCCCGTACAGCAGGGCCTCCGGGCGCGGCGGACAACCCGAGACGTACACGTCGACGGGCACGATCTTGTCCACGCCCTGCAGCACGCTGTACGTCGGGAACGGCCCGCCGGCATTCGAGCAGCTGCCCATCGAGATGACCCACTTGGGCTCGGGCATCTGGTCGTAGAGCCGCCGCAGCACGGGAGCCATCTTCTTGGTGACGGTCCCGGCGACGATCATCAGATCCGCCTGCCGCGGGGATGCACGGAACACCTCGGCGCCGAAGCGGGCGATGTCGTAGCGTGAGGTCGAGCTCGCAATCATCTCGATCGCGCAGCACGCCAACCCGAACCCCATCGGCCACAGCGACGACTGCCGCGCCCAGTTCAGGACCTGGTCCACGTTCGTCGTGATGAAGTTGTCCGAGAACCGGTGATCAATCAGCCCCATTCGCAGACCCCCACGCGAGGCATGGCCGGGAGCAGGAGCGCCCCGTCGCCGTGCCGCCTGCTACTTGTCCGCGTAGTATTCCGCGTCGATGTCGATGTAGTTCTTCCACTCGTCGGGCACTTCGTCGTTCGCAAAGATCGCCTCGACCGGACAGGCCGGCACGCACGCGCCGCAATCGATGCACTCGTCCGGATGGATGTAGAGCTTCTCGGCCGCCTCGAACTCCTCTTCATCCTTGCGCGGGTGGATGCAATCGACCGGGCACACGTCCACGCACGCGGTGTCCTTGGTACCGATGCACGGCTCGCAGATTGTGTACGCCATCAAATCCTCCGTCTCACGAACCCTACCAGCCCCCGTTCCCGGCCGCCCCGGCCTAACGGCCTCTCCATCCGCGGGGCGGGCGCGCAAGGCTCACCGACCGCCTGTGCCGTGACGACCGAAGTGAACCTTAGGCGGGGCCCGAGGACCGACTCACCACCATGCACCTGTTCCATCTGACGAACGTAAGTGCTGGCCGTCGCCAGCATACACCGGCCCCGCGAACCCGCGCAAGCGTTGCGGGGACCCCTTCGCCCCGCGCCGCTGCCGCCGCGCCGCGCCGCGCTGTGCGCGGCTTGCGCCTTCTGCGGCGCAGATTGCTAGCCTGCGGTTTCGCCCGGACGCAGCTCGATCACCTTGACGCCCGCCGGCTCGACGAGGCGGCGGAGGCGGTCCGGCGTGCCGGTCAGCTCGGGGAACGTGCCGTAGTGCATCGGCACCACGCGCCGCACGCCCAGCAGCTCGCAGGCAACCGCGGCCGCGTCCGGACCCATCGTGTAGCGATCGCCGACCGGCAGGAAGGCCAGGTCGGGCGCATGCAGCCGGCGAATCAGGCGCATGTCGCCGAACACGGCCGTGTCGCCGGCGAAGTACGCGCACAGGCCATCCTCGAAGCGGAGCACGTACCCCACCGGCTCTCCCATGTAAACGGGCAGACCGTCCTCGACCAGGCTGCTGCTGTGCTCGGCCGGCACCATGCCCACCCGCAGGCCGTCGAGCGCCAGCATGCCGCCCTTGTTCATCGGCAGCCGATGCCGCACCCCCCGGGTTTCGAGCCAGCGGCAGATCTCGACGTTCGCAACCACCGGAGCCCGGGTGTCCCGGGCTGCCTGGAGGAGGTCTCCGACGTGGTCGAAATGACCGTGCGTGACGAGAATCAGGTCGGCCCGGCGTATCCGCCGCCACTCGGCCGGGCAGGCCGGATTGCCCTCGAGCCACGGATCGATCAGGATGCGCTTCCCGCCGGGAGACGTCAGCAGGAACGTCCCGTGCCCGATCCAGGTGATGGCGAGTCGCTGGTCCATGATCAGACGGGGCCGCGCCCCGAACCCCCGGCGTCCGCTTGCGGGGACCCCACTGCCCCGCGCCGCTCCCGCCGAGGCGCGCCGTGCGCGCCCTTGCGGCTTCCGGTCGCGGCCGCGATGACGATAACATTGCCTGCGGCCGTGGCGACGAGCACTCCCATTCCGAGCGAGCTGATCCGGGGACGCAGGCCCCTCGCGGCGCCGCCCAGGCAGCCGAAGCCCCGCTGGCTCCGCGTGCGAGCCCCCGGCAGCCCGCGCTACGTCGAGCTCAAGCGGCTCATGCGGACGCTCGAGCTGCACACGGTCTGCGAGGAGGCCGCCTGTCCGAACATCGGAGAATGCTGGGACGGCGGCACCGCCACCTTCATGATCCTCGGCGACGTGTGCACGCGCTCGTGCGGCTACTGCAACGTGGTCCACGGGCGGCCGGGGCCGGTCGATGCGGCCGAGGCCGGGCGGCTGGCCGCGGCCGTCGCGCAGCTGGGCCTGCGCCACGTGGTGGTCACGTCGGTCGACCGGGACGACCTCGCCGACGGCGGCGCAGCCGCCTTCGCCCGCACGATCCGCGCGATCCGCGCCCGGGCGCCGGCCTGCCGCGTCGAGGTGCTGATCCCCGACTTCGCGGGGCGCGCCGCCGACCTCCGGACGGTTCTCGACGCCGGACCGGACGTCCTGAACCACAACATCGAAACGGTCGAGCGGCTGTACCGGGTCGCCCGTCCCGGCGGGCGCTACGCCCGCGCCCTGGAGCTGATTGCCCGGGCCGGTCGCCTGGCGCAGGACATCCCGCGGAAGTCCGGTCTCATGGTCGGACTCGGTGAACGCTGGCCGGAGGTGCTGGACACGCTTGCGGACCTACGGCGCGCCGGCTGTGAGCTGCTGACGATTGGCCAGTACCTGCGCCCGTCGATCGCCCACCTGCCGGTCGATCGCTATTACACGCCGGCCGAGTTCGAGCGGCTCCGCGCGGCGGCGGTCGAGCTCGGGTTCGCGCACGTGGAGGCCGGCCCCCTGGTCCGCAGCTCGTACCACGCCCGCGAGCAGACCGAGGCGTTCGACCACGCCCGCGGGCGATGACCGCCTCGCTGGCGGCGATCCGCCGCCGGATCATCGCCTGCGAGCGCTGCCCGCGGCTGCGGGCGCACTGCGCCCGGGTCGCACGGGACAAGCGCGCGGCGTATCGGGATCAACCGTACTGGGGCCGGCCGGTGCCGGGCTTCGGCGATCGGCGGGCCCGCGTGCTGGTGCTCGGCCTGGCGCCCGCGGCCCACGGCGCCAACCGCACCGGACGGGTGTTCACGGGCGACGGCTCCGCGGACTTCCTGATGCGGGCGATGCACGGCGCCGGTTTCGCCAGCAGCGCCACGTCGCGCGCGCGGGACGACGGGCTGACCCTCACGGACGCCTACATCGCGGCCGTCGTGCGCTGCGCGCCGCCCGACAACCGGCCGATGCCCGCGGAGATCGCCAACTGCCGCCCGCACATCGAGGCCGAGCTGCGGGCGCTCGCCAACCTGCGCGTCATCGTGGCGCTGGGGAAGGTCGCGTTCGATGCGTACTGGCGCATCGCCGTCGGTCCCGGGCAGCAGCCCCGGCCCCGGCCGCGCTTCGCGCACGGACTCGTCTTCCGGGCCGCCGGGATCTGCTCGCTCGTGGCGTCGTACCATCCGAGCCGGCAGAACACCAACACCGGCCGGCTGACGCCCGACATGCTGGCCGCCGTCTTCGAGCAGGCTCGCCGCCTCGCCGGGTCGTGATCCGGGCTGGGCCCCCCTCACGCGCGACGCCGCTTCGGACGGTAGACGTGCGTGCTCTGGCCGAGGGCGACCTCGGCCGCCTCCGACACGGTCTCGGACAGGGTCGGATGGGGATGAATCGTCAACTGCAGGTCCCCGGGCGTCGCGCCCATCTCGATGGCGAGCACCCCCTCGGCGATCAGCTCGCCGGCGCCGGCGCCGGCGATCCCGACGCCGACGACCTGCTCGGTGTCGGGGTCGACCACCAGCTTCGTCAGCCCGTCCGGCCGGTCCAGCGTGGCGGCGCGGCCGGACGCGGCCCAGGGAAAACGCGACACCTCCACGCGCCGCCCGTCGCGGGCCGCCTGCGTTTCGGTCAGGCCGCACCATGCGACCTCGGGGTCGGTGAAGACGACGGCCGGAACCGCGGCCGGCTCGAACGCCGCCGCGCGCCCAGCGATGGCCTCCACCGCGACGCGTCCTTCGTGCATGGCCTTGTGCGCGAGCAGCGGCTCGCCGGCCAGGTCGCCGATGGCGAACAACGACGGCTCGGCCGTCCGGCGCTGCGCGTCGACCTGCACGAAGCCCTGCTCGTCGAGGACGACCGCCGTGCGCTCGAGCCCGTCGATGCGCGAATTCGGCACGCGCCCGGCCGCCACCAGGACGGTGTCGAACACCTGCCGCGGCGTATCGACGTCCGGCCCCTCGAGGACGACCTCCACGCCGTCGTCGAGGGACTTCAGCGCCGCCACCTTCGTGTCCAGATGAATCGCCGCCGTGCACTCGCGCAGCCGCCGGGCGAGCACGGTGACGAGGTCGCGGTCGACGCCCGGCAGCAGCCCGGAGGTCATCTCCACCACCGTGACCGCCGAGCCGAGCGCCGCGTACACGGTGCCCAGCTCGAGCCCGATGTAGCCGCCCCCGACGACCAGGAGCGTGCGGGGCACGCGCCGCAGCTCGAGCGCCGCCGTCGAGTCCAGCACCCGCTCGCCGGCGGCCGCCAGCGCGGGCGGCCGCGCCGGACGGGACCCCGTGGCCAGGACGGCGAAGTCGAACGCCAGCGTGTCGGTCGCGCCGTCCGGTCGGTCGACCCGGATGGTGTGCGGGTCGACCAGCGCCGCACGGCCCTGGACGTAGTCGACGGCGCGCTGCCGCGACAGCTGGGCCAGCCCGCCGGTCAGCGTATCGACCACGCCGTCCTTCCACGCGCGCAGGCGCGCCAGATCGACGCGCGGCTCGCCGAAGGCCACGCCCCAGGCGCTGGCCGCGCGCGCCTCACCCAGCACGCGGGCGACGTGCAGCAGCGCCTTCGACGGCATGCAGCCCCGGTGCAGGCAGACGCCGCCCGGCCGCGGCGCCTCGTCGACGAGGCTCACGCGCAGGCCGAGATCGGCGGCGTGGAACGCCGCGGCGTAGCCGCCCGGACCGGCGCCGATCACCACGACGCGCGTCGGTTCCGACATCCCTGTCTACCTGTTGTCCGGTCGCGAGAGCACCGGCCGGACTCCAAGCAAGCTAAGGTACTACATGTCCGGCCCTGGCGGTCCGGACAGCCGCGGCACCCGGGCGCGGCCGCCCCGCCGCCGCCGTCGCCGGGGCCGCGAGCCGGCCCCGGCACGCTCTGGCGCCAGTACGGACTGAATGCCTATAATGGCGGGCACACTCGCCACGCGGCGCCGGCCGCGCGGGCACATCCACGCGTTATCGCGAGGTCACTATGTCGCAACCAGAAATCATCGTCGGCATCGGAGGCGCAGCGGGGGACGGCGTCGCCTCGGCCGGCAACACCCTGGTTCTCTCGCTGGCCCGCCAAGGTCTCGCCGCCTACAGCTATAACAGCTACCAGTCCGTCATCCGCGGCGGCCACTCCTGGCTGCGGCTCCGGTTCTCGGCCAGCAAGCCGCTGAACCAGGGCGATCAGGTCGACGCCGTGGTCGCGCTGAACCAGGACACGCTCGACCGCCACCTGCAGGAGCTGCAGCCCGGCGGGCTCGTGCTCTACAACGGCGCGAAGCTCAGCCCGAGCTACGACCCGCCGGCCGGGGTCCAGCTCTGCCCGCTGCCGGTGCCGGAGCTGGCGCCGGGGTCGCAACGGCTCCCGGTCATGCAGAACACGGTGGCGGTCGGGGCGCTGATGCACCTGATGGGGCTCGAGATCAGCGGCCTCGAGTCGGTGCTCCAGTCGACCTTCGCCAAGAAGCCGGCGGTCGTGGCCTCGAACATCGACGCCGCGCAGGCCGGGTACGACTACGCGCAGGCCAACTTCCGGTCGCTGGCGACGCAGTTGCAGCCGACCGACCAGAAGTGGGCCCAGGCGTCGGGCAACCACCTGCTCGCCATGGGCGCCGCGCTGGCCGGCTGCAAGTTCTACGTGGCGTACCCGATGAGCCCGGCCACGCACATCCTGGAGTGGTTCGCGGCGCACGCGCAGCGCCTGGGCATCTGCGTGCGACAGGTCGAGGACGAGATCTCGGTCATCAACATGGCGATCGGCGCCGGCCACATGGGCGTCCGGAGCATGTGCGCCACGTCGGGCGGCGGGTTCGCGCTGATGACCGAGGCCATCGGCATGGCCGGCATCATCGAGACGCCGGTCGTCGCCATCAACGTGATGCGGGCCGGCCCCTCCACCGGCGTGCCCACGAAGACCGAGCAGGCGGATCTCAACCAGGCGTTCGGCGCCAGCCAGGGCGATTTCCAGCGGGTCATCATCGCGCCGACGAGCATGACCGACTGCTTCAACACGCCCCACGAGGCGTTCAACGTCGCGGAGCGGTATCAGGTGCCGGTCATCATCCTCTCGGATCTGCTCATGAGCGAGGGCAGCGAGACGGTCGACCCGGCGCTGCTCGACGTCGACTTCCCCATCGACCGCGGGGAGCTGATCACGGAGTCGACCGGCGGCGACGGGCCCTACCTGCGCTACCGGAACACCGCCTCGGGCATCTCGCCGCGCGCCGTGCCGGGTGTGAGGGATCATCTGTACGTGTCGGGGACGGACGAGCACGACGAGGACGGCGTGCTGCTCAGCGACGTCTACACCGATCCGGTGCGGCGCAAGAAGATGGTCGACAAGCGGGTCCGCAAGATGGAGACGGTGACCAGCTACCTGCCCGCGCCGCAACTGGACGGTCCGGCCGCCGCGGAGGCGACGCTGGTCGGCTGGGGCTCGACCTGGGGCACCCTCGTCGAGGCCGCCGAGCGGCTCCGGCAGGAAGGCATCACGACCAATCACCTGCACATCAAGTTCCTGGTGCCTCTGCACGTCGACGAGATCACCGCGATCCTCGGGGCCAGCACGCGCATCATCGTGGTGGAGAACAACCAGAGCGGCCAGTTCGCGCGCCACTTGCGCGCGGAGACCGGCATCGTCGCGCACGGGCACGTGCGCAAGTACGACGGCGAGCCGTTCGAGCCCAAGCACATCGTGGCCGGGGTGAAGGACATCCTGGCGGGCGCGAAGGTCGTCGACGTGCTGTCCTCGGAGCCGGGCTGGCGGACGGACCATCCGACCGGGACGACCGGACCGTGGGCCGGCCTCCGGATCGACAGCGAATCGAAGGCACTCGTCTGATCGCCGGCGCGGCCGCGACCAGGCACAGGAGACGCAGACACATGGCCATGGCAGCTCCCGTACTCGAAGCCAAGGATTTCAAGCCGGAGGTTCCGCCCGACTGGTGTCCGGGGTGCGGCGACTTCGGCGTGCTCAACGGCATGTTCCAGGTCTGCGCCGACCTGGCGCTCGAGCCCTCCCAGGTGCTGGTGGTGTCCGGCATCGGGTGCTCGTCGAACCTGCCGGGGTTCTTCCGCTCCTACGGTGTCCACAGCCTGCACGGCCGCGCGCTGCCGTTCGCGACCGGCGCCAAGCTGGCCAACACGTCGATGACCGTGATCGCGACGGGCGGCGACGGTGACGGCTACGGCATCGGCCTGAACCATTTCATTCAGGCGATGCGCCGCAACATCGACGTCACCTACATCGTGATGAACAACGAGATCTACGGCCTGACGACCGGCCAGGTCTCCCCGACCAGCGAGACGGGGATGAAGACCAAGACGACGCCGCTGGGCAACCTCGAGGGCATGCTCAACCCGCTCGCCCTGGCCCTGGCCTCGGGCTGCGGCTTCGTCGCCCGCGGCTTCAGCGGCCAGCCCAAGCACCTCACGGCGCTCTACAGGCAGGGCATCCAGCACAAGGGGTTCGCGCTGATCGACGTGTTCAGCCCGTGCGTCACCTTCAACAAGGTGAACACCTATCCCTGGTTCCGCGAGCGCGTCTACAAGGTGGAAGAGACCGATCACGACCCGACGAGCTTCCACGGCGCGATGGACAGGGCGCTCGAGTGGGGCGAGCGGATCCCGATCGGCCTCATCTACCGCAACCCCGACCCGCGGCCGTCGATCGACGCGCTCGACCCGGCCCTCGGCGGCGGGGCGCTCGTGAATCAGAGCTACGCGATCGCGCCCGAGACTCGCAGCGACCTGATCCGCGAGTTCATGTAAGGTCGACGACATGCGGCCCACCGCCCTGGGGGACCTGCGCCGCGCGGTCGACGCGGGCCGGCTCCCGCACCGCAGCGTCCGGCACGAGCTGCGGGACAACCTCATCGCGAAGCTGCGCCGGGGGGAGCCCCTGTTTCCCGGCATCATCGGCTACGACGACACCGTCATCCCGCAGATCTGCAACGCCGTCCTCTCGCAACACCACTTCATCGTCCTCGGGCTGCGCGGCCAGGCCAAGACCCGCATGCTGCGCGCGCTGGTCGACCTGCTCGACGACGAGCTGCCGGTGGTGGACGGCTGCGAGATCAACGACGATCCCCTGGCGCCGCTGTGCGGCGCCTGCCGCGACCGGCTGCGCGCGGAGGGCGACGACCTGCCGATCGCCTGGCTGCCGCGCTCGCTGCGGTTCGTCGAGAAGCTCGCGACGCCCGACGTCACCATCGCGGACATGATCGGCGACATCGACCCGATCAAGGCGGCGCGCAGCGGACGGCAGTTGTCCGACGACCTGACCGTGCACTACGGGCTGCTGCCGCGCGCCAACCGCGGCATCTTCGCCGTCAACGAGCTCCCGGACCTGGCCGGCAAGATCCAGGTGGGCCTGTTCAACATCCTGCAGGAAGGCGACGTCCAGATAAAGGGCTACCCGGTGCGGCTGCAGCTCGACGTGCTGATGGCGTTCACCGCCAACCCCGAGGACTACACGGCGCGGGGCAAGATCATCACGCCGCTCAAGGACCGCATCGGCTCCGAGATTCGCACCCACTACCCGCAGACGCGGCACGACGCCATCGCCATCACGGAGCAGGAGGCCTGGGTGGACCGGCCCCGGGATCCGCAGTCGACCGCCGGCGTCACGGTGCTGCCGTTCGTGCGCGAGGTCGTCGAGGAGGTCGCGTTCCAGGCCCGCGCCGACAAGAAGATCGACCGCCGGTCGGGCGTCAGCCAGCGGCTGCCCATCACGTGCCTGGAGAACGTGGTCTCCAATGCCGAGCGCCGCGCGCTCGCGGCCGGCGAGCAACCGGTGGTAGCCCGCGTCACCGACGTGTACGCCGCGCTGCCGTCCATCACCGGCAAGTTCGAGCTCGAGTACGAGGGCGAGCTCCGCGGGGCCGATCAGGTGGCGCGCGATCTCATCCGTGCCGCCGTGCGGCACGTCTTCGACGGCTGGTTCGACGGCGTCGACAGCGGCCCGGTCGTCGAGTGGTTCGAGATGGGCGGCGCGCTGCAGGTCGCCGACACGACGCCCGCGGGCGATCTGCTGCAGCAGATCCGCGACATCCAGGGCCTCGGCGAGCTGGCCGAGCACGCCGGCGTCAAGCCGACCGACCCGCTGCCGGCGATGGCCGCCGCCGTCGATTTCGTGCTCGAGGGACTGTACGCTCAGAAGAAGATCACGCGCACCGACGAACGCGAGTACCGGGCGGCCGAGCCGGCGCGGCGCACCGTGCGTTCCGCCGAGCAGCGCTTCGATCCGAACGCCTCGCTGCCGGGGTCGGGCAAGAAGAAGTACTACAACTGACGGTCCGTCCGTCCCGGGCGCGAGACCTCGCATGCGGTATCGCTACACACGCTTCACGGGCGACGATCTCGAGGGACTCGACCTCGAGGAGCTGGTCTCGAAGCTCTCCGATCTGCTGCTGTCGAGCGGGTTCGGCGATCCGCACGGCGAGCGGCGCGGCGCGGACGGAGACGACGACCGCACCCTCCAGGCGCTGCACGACGCCATCCTCGACGCGCTGCTCAATGGCGGCCTGCTTTCGAACGAGGCCTTGTCGCAGTTGCTCGGCGATCCGGCCGACGCCGACCAGGACGCCGAGCCGTCGCGGCTCGAGCAACTGATCCGGGACATCGTCGAGCGCATGGCGCAGCAGGGCTACATCACGGTACAGGGCGACGGCGAGCGCAGCGGGGGACAGGCCGGCGGCGTCGAACCGGACGCGGACCTGCCGCCCGCGACGTTCGAGATCACCGACAAGAGCCTCGACTTCCTCGGCTACCGGGCGCTGCGCGACCTGCTGGGCTCGGTCGGCCGGGGCAGCGTGGGCCGCCACGACACCCGCGACGTATCGACCGGCGTCGAGGCCAGCGGGACCTCCAAGCCGTACGAGTTCGGAGACACGCTCAACCTGGACGCGAGCGGCACGATTCTCAATGCGGTGCGGCGCGGCGGCCTGGCGCAGCGCGACCACGGCGCGGCGATCGACGTGCAGTACGACGACCTGATGGTGGCGCAGGGCGAGTACCAGAGCTCCTGCGCCACGGTGCTCATGCTCGACTGCAGCCACAGCATGATCCTGTACGGCGAGGATCGCTTCACCCCCGCCAAGCAGGTCGCCCTGGCCCTGGCCAACCTCATCCGCCGCCAGTATCCGGGCGACGCGCTGAACGTCGTGCTGTTCCACGACTCGGCCGAAGAGATCCCCATCAAGCAGCTGGCGCGCGTCCGGGTGGGCCCCTACTACACCAACACCCGCGACGGGCTGCGCCTCGCCCGCCGCATCCTGGAACGCCAACGCAAGGACATGCGGCAGATCGTGATGATCACCGACGGCAAGCCGTCGGCCATCACGGCCCCCGACGGACAGATCTACCGCAACGCGTTCGGACTCGACCCCCGCATCATCGCGGCGACGTTCGCGGAGGTCGCCACCTGCCGCAAGGCCGGGATCATGATCAACACGTTCATGCTGGCCCGCGACTACGAGCTGGTGAGCTTCGTGCGGCGCGTCGCGTCCATCTGCCGCGGCAAGGCGTACTTCACGACGCCCTACACGCTCGGCCGCTACGTGCTGCTGGACTACATGGACAAGAAGACGCGCACGGTGCACTGACGAAGCCGCGACCCCATGCTGCCCCTCTTTCCGCTGCCCAACGTCGTGCTGTTCCCGAACGTCTTCCTGCCGCTGCACATCTTCGAGCCCCGCTACCGCGAGATGGTGCGCGACGCGCTGGCCGGCGACCGCATCATCGGGATGGTGCTGCTGCGCAACGCCGGGGCAGCCGCCGGCGAGCCCGCGCCGCCGGTCTACCCGCTCGGCTGCGCCGGGCTGATCACGCACCGCGAGCACCTGCAGGACGGCCGCTTCAACGTCGTGCTCCGCGGCCTCCACAAGTTCCGCATACTCGCGGAGGATCACTCGCGCAGCTATCGCCGGGCACGGGTCGAGACGATCGCCGAGCCCGACGCCCCGGACGGGCTGCGCGAGGCGCGGCAGCGGCTGGAACGGTTGCTGGCGCGCAGGCTGGAGGCGCCCGGATCGGATTCGAAGGTGCCGTCCGGCATGCGCGACGCGGACCTCGTCAACGCGCTCTCCCAGTATCTCGAGTTCGACCCGCTCGAGAAGCAGGCGCTGCTCGAGCGGAACGGCCTGCTCGAGCGCTGTCAGTCGCTCAGCGATCTGCTGGAGATGAAGGCGTTCATCGAGAACGGCAACTTCCGGCTGACCCACGCGCAGTAGCGGGCCCTACGGGACGATCCGCGAACACACCCGACCACACGACTCCTTGCGGTGCACGCCAGCGGTGACGCCGGTGACGGACGGCTCGTGTCCGGCCCGTCATTGACACCCGCGGCCCTCGCAACATAGGCTTGGCATATGCTGACGGGAGACATAGAGAAAGCGCGACCGGTCCGCCGAGCGCGACTCTTCCGGAACGGGCGCAATCAGGCCCTCAGGATCCCCCGCGAGTTCGAGTTGACCGCGGACGAAGTCGTCATCTATCGCGACGAGGAGCGCCTCGTGGTGGAGCCGGTCAGGCGAGCCCCGACGCTTGCGGAGGTCCTGTCCCGATTGACGCCGCTCGAAGAAGACTTCCCGCCCCTCGCCGACCCCCCGGCGCACCCCGAAGACGTCCTTTGAATGGCCGCCCTCCGCTACATGCTGGACACGAACATCGTGTCCGACCTGGTGCGCCTGCCAAACGGGGAAACCGCCCGCCGCGCGGCCTCGCTGGAGCCGGGCGCCATCGCCGTCAGCATCGTCGTGGCCGCCGAACTGCGGTACGGCGCCGCACGGCGCCGATCGGCGCGCCTCAGCAGGCAGTTGGAAGCGGTTCTTTCCGCACTTGAGACCCTGCCGCTCGCCGCGCCGGCGGACGTCCACTACGGCACGATCCGCAGCGAACTGGAGCGCATCGGCCGCACGATCGGCCACAACGACCTCATCATCGCCGCCCACGCGAAATGCCTGAACGCGACGCTGGTCACCCGCAACGTCCGCGAGTTCGGCCGCGTTCCGGGACTCCTTGTCGAGGACTGGTGACGACGCCCGCAGGCCCGGGTCCGCGGCACCAAGGTCACGAGCCGAGCCGGCGCGCGATGCGCTCCACGACCACCCGGCCGTGGAAGCGGCCGTTCTCGATGAAGACCTCGCCGCGGTTGGCGCCGGCCACCACCGAGCCCGCGAGATACAGGCCCGGCACGTTGGTCTCGTACGTCTCCGGGTCGTGCCGCGGGATGTTGGTCGCCCGGTCGACCGCCACGCCGCAGGTCTCGAGGAACGCCAGGTCGGCGAGGTAGCCGGTCAGCAGGAAGACGCCGTCCGCCGGCAGCACCTCGCGGACGCCGGCGCCGCCGTCCCCGCCGTCGGCCGCGATCCGCTCGACGACCACCTCCGTCGGCCGTATCTCGACGACGCGCGTCTCGAAGCGGGCGGCGATCGAGCCCTCCTTGATCCGGTTCTCGATGTCGGGCTTGACCCAGTACTTGATCGACGCGCCGAGGACCGCGCGCCGGTGGACGAGGGTCACGTGGGCGCCGGACCGGTACAGGTCCAGGGCGGCCTCGGCCGCGGAGTTCTTGCCCCCGACGATGACGACCTGCTTGCGGTAGAACGGATGCGGCTCGGTGTAGTAGTGCGACACGTGCGGCAGGCCCTCGCCGGGCACGCCCAGACGGTTGGGGTGGTCGTACGTGCCGGTCGCCAGCAGCACCGTGCGCGCCTGCCACGCCGCTTCGCGGCCCTCCCCGTCGCGCGTCCGCACGGTGAATGGACCGCCGTCCCGGCCCGGGACCCGCTCCACCGCCGTGACGGCGTGCGCGAACGCGATCTCCAGCTCGTACGTGTCGACGACCCGCCGGTAGTAGCGCAGCGTCTCGTCCCGCGTGGGCTTGTCCCGGGGCGAGACGAACGGCAGCCCGCCAATCTCGAGCAGCTCGGGGGTGGTGAAGAAGACCATCTGGCTCGGGAAGTGAAAGAGCGAGTTGACCAGCACGCCCTTCTCGAACACCCGGAAGTCCAGGCCGGCCCGGCGGGCGGCTATGGCGGCGGCCAGCCCCGCGGGGCCCGCGCCGATGACGATCAGATCGTGGCTGTGCATCACAGGTGGGTGGCGGCGGCGAAGATCAGCGTGGACGATAGGAAATCAAGGCGTCGCTGAGGACCGCGATCGGGCGCCCGACGGACCGGAACGTGTCGCGGCTGTCGGAACGCACGACCTCCAGGCTCTGGCCGACGATGGACACCTGGTCGAGTCCGGCCGGCACGGTGACGAACACCCGCTCGGATCCGAGCGGGGCAATCGCGCGGATGCCCAGCGGACCCGCGCCGCCGCCGATGCGGTCGACGAGGTCGGCGGCGGACCTGAACTCGCTGAGCACCGCCCCGCGGGCAACGACCTCGCCCTCCATCGTGGCCACCGCTATCGACGCGACATACTGCGCGTACGCCTCGCCGCTGCGGACGGCCTGCCCGGAGTAGGCGTGACGGTTGTGCAGGTTGAACGACAGGGTCGCCTCGCCGCCGCGGCGCGGCAGCACCACCAGGATCCCCAGCGCCGGATCGCGTTGCACCTCGACGTCGCAGAAGGGCATCTGGCTGACGATCCCGACGCCCAGCACCGACGGACAACGCACCTCGACGGGTTCGCCCGCGAGCGGTTGCGCCGCGGCCCCGGAAGCCGCGGCCGCCGCCAGCGCGACGAGCAGTGCACGGAACCACATCGTCAGCGTGTCTCGGCGCCGAAACCCAGCGAGGCCGGGTCGAGCGCGGCCCGCATCCCGCCCCGCAGCTTGAGGAGCTCCAGGAATTCCATCCGCGTGCGCGCGTCGTCGCGAAAGCCGCCCAGCATGGCGCTGGTGACCGCGAACGAGTTCTGCTGCTCGACGCCGCGCATCAGCATGCACAGATGGGTCGCCTCGATGACCACCCCCACCCCGAGCGGATTCAGGGCCTCCGCCAGCGTCGTCGCGATCTGATTCGTCAGCCGCTCCTGCACCTGCAGGCGGCGGCTGAACATCTCGACGAGACGGGGAATCTTGCTGAGGCCGATCACGTGCGTGCGCGGCAGGTAGGCGACATGGCACTTCCCGAAGAACGGCAGGAGGTGGTGCTCGCACAGGCTGTAGAAGTCGATGTCCCTGACGATGACCATCTCGTTGCAGTCGACGGTGAACAACGCGTCGTTGACGACCGCCTCGACGTCGGTGTCGTACCCGCTCGTCAGGAACCGCAGGGCGCTCGCCACGCGCGCCGGCGTGCGGGCGAGCCCCTCGCGGGTCGGATTCTCCCCGACTTCCGCCAGCAGCACCTCCACCGCGTCGCGTACCCGCTGCTCGTTCATCTCCCGCCTCGCGCCGGTCGCACCCGCTCAGTAGGCGTAGAAGCCGTGGCCGGTCTTGCGGCCCAGGCGGCCCGCCGCCACCATCCGCTTCAGCAGCGGCGGCGCGGCGTACGCGGGATCGCGGAACTCGTCGTACATGATGTTGGCGATGTAGTACGTCGTGTCGAGCCCGACGAAGTCGAGGAGGGTGAAGGGCCCCATCGGGTGGCCGCACCCCAGCGCCATGCCCTTGTCGATGTCCTCCAGCGTGCCGACCCCGGACTCGTAGGCGCGGATGGCGTCCAGCAGGTACGGGATCAGCAGGCGGTTGACGATGAACCCCGGCCGATCCGGCGCGGTCACCGGCTGCTTCCCGAGCGAGGTGGCGAACTCCATCCCCCGCCGGTAGGTGTCGTCGCTCGTCGCCAGGCCGCGAATCACCTCGACCAGCTTCATCACGGGCACCGGGCTGAAGAAGTGCAGGCCGAAGAAGCGGTCGGGACGCCGGGTCGCCGACGCCATCTCCGTGATGCACAGCGACGACGTGTTGGAGGCGAACAGCGTGCTCTCCCCCACGACGGCGTCGAGCGCGGCGAACATCTCGCGCTTGGCGTCCAGGTCTTCCACGATGGCCTCGACGACGATGTCCGCCGCGGCGAGGTCGGCAACGTCCGTCGTGCCGGACAGGTTCGCCAGCGTGGCGTCACGCGCCTCCGGCGCCACCTTGCCGCGCTCGACGCCCGCCGCCAGGAAGCTCTCGATGCGGCCCAGACCCCGGTCGACGAGCGCCCGATCCACTTCCCGGACGATGGTCCGGCAGCCCGACTGGGCGCAGACCTGGGCGATGCCCGATCCCATCAAGCCGCATCCCAGCACGCCTACCGTCCGCATCGGCACCTCCGACCTTTTTCGGCGCCGCTGCCGGCGCCGCGTACATCCGATCGATCATAGCAGCCCGCGGCGAGGGGTCGTCCCTCGTCCGGCCGACGCCGCCCCTCAAATATACTCCCGCCGATACTCCCTCCGAACGGGCCCGACAGGCGACGACCGGCGGGCTGCGTGCGCCCGGTAGTCGCCCCCGGGTATCCAGACTGCCGCGCGGAGCGGCCGCGCGTAGAAGTAGATCCAGGCCCACCGCCGCGAACCCCGCTCGAGGCGCACCTCGACGACCTCGCGGACATACTGGCTGCGCAGCACGTCTCCGGGCACGCAGCCCTCGATGGCGTCGACGCGCGGCAAGAGGCTGTCCGCGCGGGTCACCGCGTACAGCTCGCCCCGCACCGTCCCTTCCGCCCGGATGGCGGCCGGATACCGACCGAGGTCGAACAGCGCCGCCCGGACGACACCGGGCCCGACGAACCGCACGGATCGCTCGATCGCCGCCCGCCGCCGCAGGGCGAAGCCGGACATCAGCGTGCCGTAGAAGAAGATGTGTCCGGGAGCCGGGCGCGCCATGGCGTGCTCATCCTACCCGACGGGAGGCGCTGTGCCGCCGTTGACAAACCGGCCGCCGCCCGCCAAGAATGGAGCCTTCAGCCGGAGACAACCCTCCCGGAGTGGAATCCCGCCGGCAAGGAGGCGTGACATGAAGCGTCTGAACACGAGTCTGTTGCAGTTCGCGGCGGTCGTGGCGGCACTCGGAGTCGCATCCGTCGCGGCGCAGGAGACGCCGCGCACGGCGTGGGGCGACCCCGACCTGCAGGGCGTCTGGACGAACCGGACCACGACGCCGCTCGAGCGGCCTGACGACTACGAGGGGCAGGAGGTGCTCTCCGCGGAGGAGCGGGCCGAGCTCGACGCGCAGGCCGAGGCGAACCGCGACCGCCCGCCGCCGCCCGGACGGACCGGCGCCTACAACAGCTTCTGGCTCGACCGCGGCCTGCGCACCGACCGCACGTCGCTCATCGTCGATCCGCCCGACGGGAAGTATCCTGCGAAGACGGATCGCGTGCGGGAGCGCGACGCGGCGTTCGCGGCCATGCGCGACGGCACCGAGTTCGACACCTGGGAGGACCTGAACCTCTACGACCGGTGCATCACGCGCGGCATGCCCGGCGCCATGGTCCCCGGCTTCTACAACCACAACTACCAGATCCTGCAGACGCCCGACCACGTCGTGATCCTGGTGGAGATGATCCACGACGCGCGGATCATCCCGCTGGACGGACGCGCGCATCTGGCGTCCGGGGTCAGACAGTGGCTGGGCGACTCGCGCGCCCACTGGGAGGGCGAGACGCTGGTCGTCGAGACGACCAACCTGAAGGGCGATGAGCGCCTGCGGAACCTGGTGCACGCGGCGAGCGCCGAGGCCCGCGTCGTCGAGCGCTTCACGCGCGTCGCCGCCGACCGCATCGACTACAGCTTCACGCTGACCGATCCGGCCAGCTTCGAGCGCCCGTGGACCGCCGAGATTCCCATGGTGCCGCTCGGCGGCGAAGTCTTCGAGTACGCCTGCCACGAGGGCAACTACGGGCTGGAGAACATCCTGGCGGGGGCCCGCTCCGCGGAGCGGGAGCAGACGGCCGGCTCACGCTGACCGACCGCACCGCCGCGGCCGGTCATGCGCTGAACGTGACGCCCGGGCGCGCCGCCCGCCCGCTGCCGGAAGCAGCGCGGCGGGCGGCGCAGCTCGCCGGAAATCGAGGCTCGCCGCGGCAACCCGCGGGTGTCCGGCGCCTCGCCCCGCTGCAAGGAGGCGCGAGATGGAGGTTTCGACCAGCGGTCGGCTGCAGGCAGCCGTGGCGCTCGTGGGCACCGTGGCGCTGGGCGGCGCAATCGCCGCGGCGCAGGAGGCGCCCCGGACGCCGTGGGGCGATCCGGACCTGCAGGGCATCTGAGTCGGCTCGACCCTCACCCCGCTCGAGCGGCCGGCGGAGCACGCAGGCCGCGAGTTCCTGACCGAGGCGGAGGTCGCCGCACTGGAGGGTGCGGCCGTCGCCGAGGACGAGGCGCTCTTCGAGCGGCCCGCCGAGCGCGCGACGCCGGGCGGCAGCGTCGACTGGCGGGCCGACGGCAGCCCCGGCTTCTACAACAACTTCTGGCTCGACAACGGCACGGCGTGGGCGCCGAGCCGCCGGCCGTCGCTCATCGTCGACCCGCCCGACGGCCGCATCCCGTACACGGCCACCGCGGAGGACGGCTACCGGCCGCACGGATCGGGCCCCTGGGACTCCCACCTCGACCTCGACACGGGGGAGCGCTGCCTGGGCGACGGCCTGCCGCAGATCTGGTTCGGCTACAACCCGAACCACCAGATCTTCCAGACCGCCACGCACGTCGTGATCGTGCACGAGATGTTCAACCAGCGCCGCATCGTCCCGCTCGACGGCGGCGCGCACCCGGGCATCCCACAGTGGAACGGCGAGCCGCGGGGGCGCTGGGAGGGCGACACCCTGGTGGTCGAGTCGCGCGACTTCCCCGCCCGGCCGCACGACCGCTGGAACAACACGTGGCGCATCCCGACGCCGTCGCTGCACCTGGTCGAGCGGTTCACCCGGGTCGACGCCGACACCATCGAGTTCGAGGCGACCATCACCGACCCGTCGCGCTTCACGCGGCCCTGGACGGTGCGCTTTACCCTGTCCGCCGACCAGTCGGAGCGCGGCGTGGCGGCGGGCCAGCTCTTCGAGTTCGCCTGCCACGAGGGGAACTACGCGATCGGCAACGTGCTGAGGGGCGCCAGAGCGCAAGATCCGTAGGCTGGATTGCGGCGCCGGCAGGCCGGCTGCGTCCGGAGCAGTCTACGCGAGGTTGCCCGCCAGCCCGAGCGGGCCGGCCTGCTCTCGCATGAAGCGGATGACGTTCGCGATGTGCTCGTCGAGGGGCAGGCCCACCTCCTCGGCCCCCCGGCGCAGGTCGTCGCGGCTGACGGCGCGCGCAAAGGCCTTGTCCTTCATGCGCTTGCGCACGGAGCGCGCCTCGAGATCGAGGATGCTCCGCGAGGACCTCACGAGCGCGGCGGCGGTCACGAATCCCGCCATCTCGTCGCACGCGAACAGCGTGTGCTCGACCGGCGCCTGCCGCGCCACGCCGGTGTGGTCGGCGTGCGACAGGATGGCCCGGATGATCCGCTCGGGATAGTCGAGCCCCCGCAGTATCTCGCTGCCGCGGACGGGATGGTCCTCGAGGCTCGGCCAGCGCTCGTAGTCGAAGTCGTGCAGGAGGCCGACGATGCCCCATTCCTCCTCGTCCGCCCCCCCGCGCCGGGCGTAGCCCCGCATCGCCGCCTCGACGGCGAGCCCATGCTTGCGCAGGCGCTCGCCGGCGGTGTACTCGGTCAGCAGCGACCAGGCCTGGGCGCGCGTCGGTGTCATCGGGCCTGCTCCCCCAGCCGCCGCTCGCTGGCCGCGACGATGGACGCCACGGCGGCGTCGCCGGTCACGTTCGCCGTCGTCCGGCACATGTCGAGGATGCGGTCGACGCCCAGGATCAGGGCGATGCCGGCCGTCGGCACGCCGATCGCCTCGAGGATGATGACCAGCATCACGACGCCGGCGCTCGGGACGGCCGCGGTGCCTATCGAGGCGAGCAGCGCCATCAGCACGATGGTCGCCTGCGCCGCCAGCGTGAGGTCGATGCCCAGCGTCTGGGCGATGAACATGGCGGCGACGGCCTGATACAACGCCGTGCCGTCCATGTTGATCGTCGCGCCGAGCGGCAGGACGAACGCCGCCACGTCCTTCGGGACACCGAGACTGCCCTCCGCCACCTTCATCGTTACCGGCAGGGTCGCGGCGCTCGACGAGGTCGAGAACGCCACGAGCTGCGCGGGGGCCACGCCGCGGAAGAAGTCCCGCGCCCGCAGCGGGGTCAGCAGCCTGAGCAGCAGCGGGTACGTGACCGTCACCTGCACGAGCAGGCCGGCGAGAACCGCCACGCAGTAGAAGCCCAGCGCGGCCAGCAGGCGACCGACGTCGGCCGGACTGTCACCGGCCACCGAGGTGATGGTGTCCGCAATCAGCGCGAACACGCCGACCGGCGCGAGGACGATCACCAGCTCGACGATCTTGATGATGACCGCGTTGACGCTGCGGAAGAAATCGAGGAGCGGCCGCGCCTGCGCGGCCGGGATCAGCATCAGGGCAATCCCCACCAGGAACGCCACGAACACCATGTTCAGCATGTTGCGGTTGTCACCCGCCGCGCCGATGATGTTCGCGGGAATCGCGTCGACCAGGGGCTGCAGCGGCCCGCGCTCGCGGGCGTCCGCCGCCGCGCTCTCGCGCGCGCCCAGATCGTCCTGGTACGTCTCCTGGAGGCGGCTGCGCAGCCCGTCCGGCACGGTCTCGCCGGGCTCGAGCAGGTTGACGACCGTCAGGCCGATGAGCAGCGCGATCAGCGTCGTGCCGACGTAGATGACGGCGGTCCGGCCCCCGATGCGGGACAGCCGGTTCAGGTCCGAGAGCGACGCGATGCCGGTGATCAGCGACGCCAGCACGAGCGGGACCGCGATGAGCAGCAGCAGCCGCAGGAAGATCGCGCCGAACGGCGCGATCCAGTCGGACGTGAACCCGCCCCAGCCGGCGGTCGCGGCCAGCACGCCGTACAGCAGGCCCAGGCCGAGGGCCACGAGGATGCGCCAGTGTGTTTGCTTGTGCCAGGCCATGGGATTTCATTCAGATGGGGCTGCGCCCCAAGCCCCCGGCCTCCGCTTGCGGGGAGGATACCCTTGTCACCGGTCGTTGCCTCCCAGCGGGAGCGACGCGTCGGCGTTCAGATCCAGGGACCCGATCAGACCGGCGTGCAGGTTGCGCAGCCCGGCGGCCGCGATCATCGCGGCGTTGTCGGTGGCCAGCGCGAGGCTGGGGAGCTGGAGCGGCAGCCCGGCCGCGTCGCTGCGCCGGCGGGCGGCGGCCCGCAGGCGGCTGTTCGCCGACACGCCGCCGGCGATGCCGATGCTGCGCGCACCGAACCAGCGCGCCGCCTCGAACGTGCGGTCGAGCAGCGCCTCGACGACCACGCGCTGAAAGCTGGCGCAGATGTCCGCGACTTCCGCGGGGGGCAGCGCGGCGCCTTCGCGTTGCTGCAGCCGCCCGGCAACGTGCCGCTTGACGGCCGTCTTGAGCCCGCTGAAGCTGAACTCCGTGCGTCCGCGCAAGGCCCTCGCGAATCCCGCCGGGCGGGCGAGCGGCGGACCCTCGTTCCGGTCGGCGTGCGTCATGCGCGCGACCGGGAACGCCACCGCCCGGTCGTCGGCTTCCCGGGCGAGACGGTCGATGACCGGTCCGCCGGGGTACTCGAGGCCGAGCAGCGTCGCGACCTTGTCGAACGCCTCGCCGGCCGCATCGTCGCGGGTCCGGCCCGCGAGCCGGTAGTCGCCCGCGGCCGGCACGTGATAGAGACTGGTGTGCCCGCCGGAGACGACGAGCACGACGGCCGGGAACGGCGGCGTGCCGTTCTCCACGATCAGCGACTCGATGTGGCCGGCCAGGTGGTGCACCGGGACGAGGGGCACGCCGAGCGACGCCGCCAGCGACTTGGCGAACGCCACCCCGACCAGCAGCGACCCCACCAGCCCGGGCCCCTGGGTGACCGCCACGGCGTCGAGCGCGGGCCAGTCGACGCCGGCCTCCTCAAGCGCCCGTTCGACCACGCCGCAGATGTCCCGGACGTGCTGGCGCGAGGCGAGCTCGGGGACGACGCCGCCCCACTCCCGATGAATCTCGACCTGCGAGGCGATGACGCTCGACCCGACGCGCCAGGGGCGCGCGGCGTCGCCGGTGTCCGACACGACGGCCGCCGCCGTCTCGTCGCAGGACGTCTCGATGCCGAGCACGATCATCGTTCCGCGCTCCCGCCCGCCCGCTCGCAGGCGTCCCGCAGGCTCTCGCCGAACGGCGGCCGGCAGATGCCCTGCTCGGTGATTATCCCCGCGATGAGCCCCCCGGGCGTGACGTCGAACGCCGGATTCCAGACCCGCGCGCCTTCCGGCGCCGTGCGCTTCGAGCCGACGTGCGTCACCTCGCGCTCGCTGCGTTCCTCGATGGGAATGTCCGCGCCGGTGGCGGTCGACAGGTCGATGGTGGACACCGGCGCCGCGACGTAGAACGGCACGTCGTGCTCGCGGGCCAGCACCGCCACCGTGTACGTGCCGATCTTGTTGGCGACGTCGCCGTTGGCGGCCACGCGGTCGGCGCCGACGACGACGAGATCGATCCGGCCGTCGCGCAGCAGCGGACCGGCCATGCTGTCCGTGATGACGGTGGTCTCGATGCCGTCGCGCAGCAGCTCCCAGGCCGTCAGGCGGGCGCCCTGGAAGAAGGGGCGCGTCTCGTCCGCGAACACCGCCACCTGCTTGCCGCGCTCGACCGCCGCACGGACGACCCCCAGCGCCGTGCCGTAGCCGCCGGTCGCGAGCGCACCCGCATTGCAGTGCGTCAGCACGCGCCCCGCGGGCGGCACGACCTCGGCGCCGTGCGCGCCGAGCGCCTTGCAACTGGCCACGTCGTCGTCGTGTATCTGCTGCGCCGCGCCGACCAGCGTCTCCGCGATCTCCGCGGGCGAGCGGCCGGCGCGCACGGCCGCGGCGAAGCGCTCCTTCATGCGCTCGATCGCCCAGAACAGGTTGACCGCCGTCGGCCGCGTCGCCGCCAGCAGCTCGCACAGCTTGTAGAACTCGGCCGCCAACTGCGCGGAGCCCTTCGCACGGCTGCGCTGCACGCCCAGCGCCAGACCCATCGCCGCCGCCACGCCGATGGCCGGGGCGCCGCGGATGACCATGCTCCTGATCGCGCGCGCCACCTCCCGGGGGGTCCGGCAACGGACGTACGCCTCCTCGGCCGGCAGCTTGCGCTGGTCGATCATCACCACCGCGCCGTCCTGCCACTCGATCGTCGGAAGCATCGGGACCGATCATACATTCGGACGCGCCCCGGCTCCGTCGGCCCGTAGGAGTCTGCCCCGCAGAACGGAGACGCCGCAAGGCGCGCACAGCGGCAGAGGCGCAGCCTCTGCAAGGCGCGCACGGCGCGCCTCGGCGGGAGTGGCGCGGGGCGAAGGGGCCCCCGCAAGCGGACGCCGGGGGCTTGGGGCGCAGCCCCATCTGGAGGAAGCCGCGCACGGCGCGCCTCGGCGGGAGCGGCGCGGGGCGAAGGGGCCCCCGCAAGCGGACGCCGGGGGCTTGGGGCGCAGCCCCATCTGGAGGAAGGCGCGCACGGCGCGCCTCGGCGGGAGCGGCGCGGGGCGAAGGGGCCCCCGCAAGCGGACGCCGGGGGCTTGGGGCGCAGCCCCATCTGAATGTCAAATCAGCACCCCCGCGATGGCAGCGTTGATCAGCGTCGCGGCGAAGCCGCCCAGCAGGGCCCGGGAGCTGAGGCGAGCCAGGTCGCCGCGGCGCTCCGGAGCCATGCCGCCGATGCCGCCGATGAGGATGCCGATCGAGCCGACGTTGGCGAAGCCGGTCAACGCGAACGTCGCCAGCGTGTGGGACCGGCCGCTGATGACGCCCTCGTACTCGCCGGCCAGCTTGACGTACGCAACGAACTCGTTGGCTACCAGCTTCGTGCCGAGCAGGTCGGCCACCGCGGGCACGTCGGCGGCGGGCACGCCGAGCAGGGCGGCAGCCGGCGCGAACGCCACGGCGAAGATGCCGGCCAGCGACAGACCCGGGCGCAGCAGCCCGATCGCGAAGTCGATCATGGCAATGAACGCCAGGAAGGCAATCAGCATCGCGGCGACGTTGATGGCGACGCGCATGCCGTCCGCGGCGCCGGCCGCCGCGGCGTCGATGACGTTGACGTGATCGCGGCGCACGGCCGTCGCGACCGCGCCGGCCGTCGCGGGCCGGCCGGTCTCGGGCATCAGGATCTTCGAGAGGTACAGGCCGCACGGCGCCGCCATCACGCTCGTGGTCAGCAGCGCCACCGGATCGGCGCCGAGGCTGAGGTAGACGCCGAGGACGCTGCCGGCGATGGTGGCGAGCCCGCCGGTCATCAGCGTCAGCAGCTCGGAGCGGGTCATGCCCGCGATGTACGGCTTGACGATGATGGGCGCCTCGGTCTGGCCCATGAACACGTTGGCGGCCGCGGACAGCGTCTCGGCGCCGCTCGTGCGCATCAGGGGCATCATGAGACGGGCCATCAGCGTCACCAGCAGCGGCAGCACCCCCAGGTGGTACAGCACGGTGAACACGGACGAGACGAAGATGATGACCGGCAGGGCGGCGAACGCGAGCACCAGACCGTCGGGAAACACCCGTCCCATCGCCTCCGGATCCGCGAGCACCCCGAACACCAGCCCCGAGCCGGCGTTGGTGAACTCCAGGAAGCGGGTCACGACAGCCGCCAGCGCGGCGAAGAACTCGTAGCCCGGCCGCACGCCGCCCACCTCGAAGCGCAGGATGAGCACGGCGATCAGCAACTGCAGGCCGACCCCCCAGCCGACCGTCCGCCAGCGGATCGCGGAGATATTGGACGAGCACGAAACGACGAGCGCCCCGAAGCAGACCACCCCGAGACCCGCGCGCGCCCGGTCGGGCAGCATCTCCTGCAGCGCGAACGCGCCGGCGGCGAGCAGGAGCGCGGCTCCGGCAATCACGACGCGCAGGTGGGACGTCTGCATGGCTCGCGGCTCCGCTGGCACGGCATCTTGCGACACGGCCGCCGCCGGCGTTCGGCGCGCGGCGCATTCACGATATACTGCCAGCCGTGAATCGCCCACGTCTGCGCACGGGGCTGATCGTCCTCGCGGCGGCGTTCACGCTCGCCGTCCCCGCCCAGGCCCAGCAACCGCGCGGCATTCCCACCCCCGAGGAGTTCTTCGGCTTCCCCATGGGCGCGGACCGCCAGCTCGCGCACTGGGACCGGATGGTCGACTACTTCACCCTGATCGGCGAGCGCTCCGAACGCGTCGTGGTCACCGAGCTCGGGAAGTCCACCAACGGGCATCCGTACCTGCTCGCGGTCGTCTCGACGCCGGACACCATCGCCGAGCTGCCGCGCTACCAGGCCATGCAGCAGGAGCTGGCCGACCCGCGGCGCACGACGCCGGAGCGGGCGGACGAGATCGCGCGCACGGGCAAGGCGGTGGTGCTGATCGGCGCCAACGTGCACGCGACCGAGATCGGCACCAACCAGGTCATGAACGACCTGATCCACCAGCTCGCCACCGAACGCTCGGCGTGGGTGGATCACCTGCTCGACAACCTGATCGTGCTGCTCATCCCCTCCCAGAACCCCGACGGCCAGCGCATGGTCGTCGACTGGTACCGGCGCAACCTGGACACGGCGTACGAAGGGTCGCCGTTGCCGGACCTGTACCACGAATACGCCGGGCACGACAACAACCGCGACAGCTACATGCTGACGCAGGTCGAGACGCGCTACCTCAACGACGTGCTGTACCGGCAGTGGCTGCCCGAGGTGTATCTCGACAGCCACCAGATGGGCAACAGCAACGCGCGCATCTTCGTGCCGCCGTTCAAGAATCCGCCCAATCCGAACGTCGATCCCCTCATCTGGTCGCAGGTCAACCAGTTGGGCCAGGCCATGGCGGCCAAGCTGCACGAGGCCGGCAAGCCGGGCGTCCTGTGGGGCGAGCTCTACAGCGGCTACTGGCAGGGAGCCAACAACACGAATCCCTGGTGGCACAACATGGTGGGGCTGCTGACCGAGGTCGCGAGCACGCAGCTTGCGACGCCGGTCCGGCAGCAGCGCATCTCCCCGTATCGACGCCTGCGGTTGGGTCGCGGCGGATCGCTCGGCATCCGGCGCGGTCTCCGGCTGCCGCTGGCGCCCCCGCGCGACGTCCAGGCGCGCATGAACTATCCGCGACCGTGGCTGGGCGGCCTGTGGACGTTCGGCGACGTCGTCGAGTACAACGCGCTGGCCAAGCGGGGGCTGCTCGAGGCCGTCGCCAACGGCAAGACGACGTTCAAGCGCAACTTCTACCGGATGAACCGGCGCGCCATCGACCGCTTCGCCGGCGGGTCGCCCTATGCCTTCGTGATACCGGCGGCGCAGCGCGATTCGCACGCGGTCGCGCAGCTCCTGCGGCTGCTGCAGGCCGAGGCCGCCGAGATCGAGGTCGCCGTCGCACCGTTCACGGCGGACGGGAACGTCTATTCGTCCGGGAGCTACGTCGCCCGGCTCTCGCAACCCTTCGGCCGCTGGATCAAGGACATCCTCGAGCCCCAGACGTATCCGGACATTCGCTGGCCCTATCCCAGCGCGCCGCTCGACAAGCCGTACGACGTCACGGCCTGGACGCTCGGCATGCTGATGGGCGTCGAGACGATACAGATCAATCGTCCCTTCGAGGCGGCACTGCGACCGCTGGCGGAGGAAGCCAGGGCGCCGGCCGGCCGCGTCGTCGGCGACGGCGACACCTTCGTGGTCTCGCACGACACCAACCGCAGCTTCACAGCGCTGAACCGGCTCCTCGCGGCGGGCGCCTCCGTGAGCTGGGCCCACGACGAGCTCGACCTCGGTCCGCTGGGGCGCTACGGGCGCGGGGCCATGCTGGTGACCGGCGTCGGCCGCTCCGTGCTGGAAGAGCTGGCCGGCACGCTGCGGCTGAACATCGCCGCGGCGGATCTGCCCGACGATGTCGGCGGGTTGCGGATACACGCCCCCCGGGTCGCGGTCTTCGAACCGTGGGGCGGCAACATGGATGCCGGCTGGACCCGCTGGGTGCTCGACCAGCACGAGTTCCGGTACACCCGCGTGCGCAGCGGTGCGCTCCGCTCCTCCGGGCTGCACGACCGTTTCGACGTCATCATCCTGCCGGAGACGAGCTCGGTCACGATGATTCAGGGCCTGCTGGGACCGAACGTGCGCCCGGAGTACCGCGGCGGCATCGGCGCCCAGGGCGTCCAGAACCTCGTGCGCTTCGTGCGCGACGGCGGGACGCTGATCACGCTCGGCAACGCCGCGGCGTTCGCCATCGAGCACCTCGGGGTGCCGCTGGCGAATGTCGTGCGCGGGCTCTCCGACGATGCCTTCTACTGCCCCGGGTCGATCCTGCGCGTCAGCATCGACACGACGCATCCGCTGGGCTACGGCATGGCGCCGGTGGCCGACGCGATGTTCGTCGCCAACGGCGGCTACCGGCTGACCCGCGCCAACCCGAATGTCGAGGTCAGCACGATCGCGCGGTATCCGAACGGGCCGTTGCGGCGCAGCGGCTGGCTCATCGGCGAGGAGCGGCTGCGCGGCACGGGCGCCGTCATGGAGGTTTCGGCCGGCCGGGGACGAGTCATCCTGCACACCTTCCGGGTTCAGCACCGCGGGCAGACCTGGGGCACGTTCAAGCTGCTGTTCAACTCGATCTTCTACGGCCCCGCCGTGGTTGGCCGGCCCGCGGGACGCACGTCGCTCGACGCCCGGTAGCAACCTCCGCTCGCCGGGAGGCGCCGCACGTGACAGAACCGGTCGGGGCGCTGGCTGTCGCAGCCGCGATGCTCGCGCTGGCGGTCGCCCGGCTCGCCTGGGGCGCGCTCCGCCTCGACGCCTCCGCACCCGAGCGCCTCGTCGCCGAGTTGCGCCTGGCGCAGGTCGCGGCGCTGCTCCTGGTGCTCGCGGCGGGCGCCTACGTCGGCGCCGCGGTCGCCAGCCGCACGCCCGGCGCCGGGCTGGACATCGCACTGGCGACGGGGTTCTTCGTCGTCGCCGCGCTGGCCACGACCTGGGCGCCGCCGCGGGCGTTGACCGCGCTCGCCGCGGCCTGGGGCGCGTACGGCCTGGTCGGCCTGGGCCACCAGGCCGGCGTCCTGCCCCCCGGCGTCGTCCCCGCGTGGTACCCGACGGCGAGCGCCATCTACGCCGTCTGCATGGCCGGCGTATGCTATCTCCCGAACCTGCGGCCACGCTGACCGGATGCCCCGGCGTGCTCCGCTGCCCGCGGCTGCTTCAAGGAGAGCGACATGGAACGGACGGCGGCCGGCACGTTTCTGTACATGGCGCGGTCGCGGCTGGTCGTGCATCTGACCGGGCAGATCCGCGCCTGCCTCGACGTGCTGAACGATCAGCAGATCTGGTGGCGGCCCAACGCGGAGGCCAACGCCGTCGGCAACCTCGTGCTGCACTGCGCCGGCTCGACCCGCCACTACATCGGCCACGTGGTGGGCGGCACCGACTTCGTGCGCGACCGCGACGCGGAGTTCGCGGCGCGGGATCCGCTGCCGGCGGCCGCGCTCCGCGTGCAGCTCGATGCCGCCGTCGCCGAGGCCGACCGCGTGCTGCGGGACTTCGATCCCGCGGCCCTGCTCGCGGCGACCACGCGGACGCCGAAGCCCTCCACCTACCTGCAGGTGATCGGCCTCCAGTTGACCCACTACGCCGCCCACACCGGACAGATCGCCTATGCGACCAAGCTGCTGAAGGCGGGCGGCCTCGACGACCTGTGGCGGAAGACGCCCTCGCACTGACCCGCTCCGTCCCGGCGTCCGGACGCCGGGACGGATTCGCGCAGCGCGTCCTCGCGGTGGTCCGGCGCATTCCGCGCGGGCGGGTGGCCACCTACGGCGACGTCGCCGCGCTCGCGGGACGCCCGGCCGCGGCGCGCGCCGTCGGCAACATCCTGGGCCGGTGTCGGAGCCCCGGCGTGCCCTGCCACCGGGTCGTGGCCGCCGGCGGCCGGCTGGGCGGCTACGGCGACCCGCTCGTCAAGCGGCAACTGCTTGCAACCGAAGGCATTCACGTCGCCGGCGGGCGACTGCGCCATTTCGCGCGCGTCCATTGGCGAGACTCGCGGGAAACGCGCTATCATTGAGGCAGCGGAGGGTGTGGATGAAGCAGTTGAGGGGCTTGGGAGTCATGCTCGTGTGGTGCGTTGCCGCGGCGGGCGCGTCGAGCGCGAGCGCGCAACTGGCGCCAGCGGACGTCGACGTTCCCGCGGGCGAGGTCGCCCTGGGCAACGTGAGCCTGCCGCGCTCCGTGATGGCCGATGGCCAGACGCTGGGCGCCGGCAGCTACGATGTCCGCCTGACGGCCAGACCGGCCGCGCCGGAGACCACCGGCGCCCTGAACGTGCTGGAACGCTGGGTCGAGTTCGTGCAGGGCGGCGAGGTGCGCGGCCAGGAAGTCGTCACCATCGTCCCGGCCAGCGAGATCGGCGAGGTGGCGAAGAGCGCCGCTCCCGGCTCGGGCTCGGCACGCGTCGAAATGCTGCGAGAGAACGAGTATCTGCGCGTGTGGATCAATCAGGGCGGGACGCACTACCTGATCCACCTGCTCGTCGGCTAGCCCACCTCACAAGGTCATCACGTCGAACTGCTCGTGGTGCAGTTGCGCGTCCGACTTCAACCTCGGGCGCCGGCCGAGCACGCGTTCGAGCTCCCGCAGCACGCCGCGCTCCTCCTCCTTGAGCGCGCGGGCGATGTCCGGATTCACGCGCAGCAGCACCGCGTGGCCGTTCAGGTCGCCGGCCAGCTTCCGCATCTCCGCCAGGATGTCGTAGCAGATCGTCGAGGTCGCCTTGATCACGGCGCTGCCCGAGCAGTAGGGGCACGGCTCCGTCAACTGGCGTTCGAGGCTCTGCTTCGCGCGCTTGCGCGTGACCACGATCAACCCGAACTCCGACACCTGGACCGCCTTGGACGGCGACCTGTCCTTCCGCAGCTCCTGGTCGAGGACCTGGTAGACACGCTGGCGGTTCTTGCGCTCCTCCATGTCGATGAAGTCGAGCACGATGATGCCGCCCAGATCCCGCAGCCGGATCTGGCGCACGATCTCCTTGGCGGCCTCGAGATTCGTCTTGACGATCGTGTCTTCGAGCCGGCCGGTCCGCTTGCCGACATAGCGGCCCGTGTTGACGTCGATCGCCACCAGCGCCTCCGTGTGGTTCACGACGATGTAGCCCCCCGACTTCAGCCAGACCTTGCTCCGCAGCGCCTTGTCGATTTCGGACTGGACGCCGTACTCGTCGAAGATCGGGAACTCCTTCGTATAGTGGTGCATGCGCGGCACGAGGCCGGGCATGATCCGCTCGATGAGCCGCAGCGCGCGCTTGAACTCGTCCGCATCGTCGATCCGGATGGCGGAAAAGTCGTCGGAGAGGAAGTCCCTCAGGAGCTTCGCCACCAGGCTCTCCTCGCGGTGGATCACGGCCGGAGCGCTCGCCTGCTCGGTCTTCTGCCGGGCCTCGGTCCAGAGCTGGTGGAAGTACGAGAGGTCCGCGACGATGTCGTCGTCGGGCCGGCCGGCGGCCGCGGTCCGCAGGATGACGCCGCCGGTGAACCCGTGCTCCTCGCGAAACCGGCGCACGATGCCCCGCAATCGCCCGCGCTCGTTGCGCGCATCGATCTTGCGGGAAACGCCGATCTGATCGACTGTCGGCATGAAGACGAGGAACCGCCCCGGAAGCGCCACGTGCGACGTGATCCTGGCGCCCTTCGTGCCGAGCGGGTCCTTGGCGACCTGAACGAGAATCTCCTGGTCCGCCTCGAGGAGCTCCTCTATCTTGGTGTTGGGGTCGGTGCCGTGCGGAACGTCGTCGTCCTCGGAGTCACCGGTCTCGAGCCGCTCGAACTGTTCGACGGTATCGACGACGTCGGATACGTACAGGAACGCATCGCGCTCGAGCCCGATGTCGACGAAGGCGCACTGCATGCCGGGCAGCACCTTCGAGACCCGGCCCTTGTAGACGTTGCCGACGGTGCCGCGCTGGCTGGCGCGCTCGATGAACACCTCGGCAACCTGATCGTCCTCGAGAATCGCGGCCGTCGTCTCGTGCGGAGACGAGGAAACGATCAACTCCTTGTTCATGCGAAACACTCTCCGTCGGACTCGCTGGGCTGCGCCGGCGAAGGTCGGACACCGGCGGCGGCGGCGAGGCGGCGGGCACGAGCCCGCCGGCCAACGGTCCGCACACCGTCATCG
Source organism: Vicinamibacterales bacterium (assembly GCA_965214845.1). GTDB lineage: Bacteria > Acidobacteriota > Vicinamibacteria > Vicinamibacterales > UBA8438 > JAAXGX01. The sequence continues at coordinate 5,889,182 of CBDCCO010000007.1, read as the reverse complement.
GCACACCGTTCCACGTCACGGCTGTCATCCCCTGCGAGTCGCGATCTCGCCGCCGCTCACGCGGCGGTCAACTGGCGAAACGGCGCATTCCGACATTCAGAATGAGCCCGAACCCCATCAGCGTCGCGATCAGCGACGAGCCGCCGTAGCTCATGAGCGGCAACGTCAAGCCCTTGACCGGTGCGAGCCCGGCGGACATCGTGAGGTTGTAGATCACCTGGAAGGTGAAGCCGGCGGTTATCCCCACGACCAGAAACAGGCCGGTCCGATCCCGCGCCACCCGCGCCGCCTCCAGCGACCGCATGATGACGAACAGGTACAGCCCCAGAACCACGAGCACGCCCCGAAACCCCTGCTCCTCGGCCAGCACGGAGAAGACGAAGTCGCTGTGGGCGACAGGCAGGAAGTTGTACTGACTCTGCGTGCCCTGCAGGAAGCCCTTGCCGGTCACCCCCCCCGACCCGACGGTGATGCGGGCCTGGATCTGCTGGTACCCGGCGCCGCGCGGGTCCCGTTCCGGGTCGATGAAGCTTGCGAGCCGCGTGCGCTGGTAGTCCTCGAGCGCGTACGTCCACGCGACGGGACTCAGCAGCAGGCCGACGAGAGCGAACGCGGCCAGCAGCTTCAGACGGAGCCCGGCGAACACCATGATCGCCAGGCAGACCGGCAGCAGCGTGACTGCCGTCCCCAGGTCGGGCTGCACGACGATGAGCAGGAACGGCGCCGCGACCACCAGCCCGCCGACGACCCAGTCCAGGCCGCGGGCCGTGACGCGCTGCGAGGTCCCGAAGAACGTCGCCAGGGCCAGCGCGACCGCCATGCGGGCGAACTCGGAAGGCTGCACGTTGACCGGGCCGAGATCGATCCACCGCCGTGCGCCGCCCTGCTCCGAACCGATGACGAGCGTGCAGGCGAGCAGCACCGCGAGCCCGCCATAGATCAACGCGACCCGGTTGGACAGCAGGCGATAGTCGATGCCGAGGCAGACCACCAGGGCGACGACGCCGATCGCGAGCGCCCACAACTGCCTCGCGAGCTGCGGCCCGACACGGCCCGTGGCCGCCTCGTAGGTGGTGCTGTAGATCATCGCCAGGCCGAGCAGGCACAGGGCGAACACCGCGGCCAGCAGGCTCCAGTCGAGATGGGTGTACAGTCGGCGATCGAACATCTCGCGCGCGCCTCGCTATCCGTCGGCCTCCAGGTCACCGGCCGGGGCCGGCCTGGCCGGCGCGGGCAGCACCGGCAAGGGCCGGTCCGCCTGCTTCGCGAAGAAGGTCTCGAGCATGTGTCGCGCGATGGGCGCCGCGAGGTAGCCGTGGCCCGCGTGCTCGGCAAGGACGACGCCGGCGATCCGCGGATCGTCGCGCGGCGCCGCGAAGACGAACCAGCCGTGATCGCGAAGATGCCCGGAATCGCCGCCCGCGGCCTCGGCGGCCGCCCGGCCGGCCAGCGAGATCACCTGCGCCGTGCCGGTCTTGCCGATCACGTCGCGGCCGCGAATCCGCGCCCGACCCGCCGTACCCGCCCGGTTCACGGCCATCCACAGCCCGCGCTGCAGCGTCTCCACCGTCGCCGGGCTCAGATCGATGGACGACGGCAGCGGCGGGTCCGCGGCGATCCAGCCGTCCGCCGTCCGCGCGGACTTGAGCAGGTGCGGCACGACCCGCTGGCCGCCGTTGGCCACGGTCGACATCATCACCGCCAGCGACAGGGGCGTCACCGCGACGGACCCCTGACCGATGGCCACGGAGATCGTCTCGCCCGAATACCACCGTTCACCCAGCTCCCGGCGTTTCCATTCGCGCGACGGCACGGTGCCGGTCGCTTCATGGGGCAGATCGATGCCGGTCGGCCGACCCAGGCCGAGGGCGGTCGCCCAGCGGTGGATGGCATCGATGCCGGCGCGTTGTCCCAGCGTGTAGAAGTACGTGTTGCACGACTTCTCGAGCGCCTCGTCCATGGCAACCGTGCCGTGGCGGCTGTGGCACCGGAAGAAGCGGCCGTAGAACACGCCGCCCCCCTGGCAGTCCACCGTGAAGTCCGGCGTGGCGATGCCCTCCTGCAGCGCCGCCACGGCCACCACCAGCTTGAACGTGGAGCCGGGAGAGTAGCGTCCCTGGAGCGCGCGATTCTGCAGCGGCCTGCGGGCGTCGTCGTTGAGCATCGACCAGGTCGGCCCGTCGATGCCGCGGGCGAAGTCGTTCGGGTCGTAGGCCGGCAGGCTGGCCAGCGCCAGCACCTCTCCCGACCGCGGATCCAGCGCCACGGCGGCCCCCGTGAATCCCGCGTGCACGAACGCGTCCTCCGCCGCCTTCTGCACGTCGAAATCGATCGTGAGCTGCAGCGGCTGGCCCTCTGCCGGCGGCCGCTCCTCGAGCGTCCCGAGCTCGCGGCCGATGCTGTTGACCGCCACCCGGCGCGTGCCGTCATCCCCCATGAGCAGCCGGTTGTACGACTGCTCAACACCCGACTGGCCGATCACCGCGCCCACCTTGATGCGCTCGTCGGTCGCGGCGCGGAGCTGGCTGTCCGTGACCTCGCCGACATAGCCGAACAGGTGCGACGCGATGGTCCCGCTCGGATAGTGCCGCGTCGGGTTCCGCTCGACGACCACCCCGGGGAGCTCGAACGCGCGCGCCGCAACGGCCGCCACCTGGGCCTGCGTCGCATCCTTGATGAGGGCAACGGGCCGATAGACCGGCACGTCGGCGCCTTCGGCGACCGCGGCCCGGAGCGCCTCCGGATCGGTCCTGGTCGCGCCCGCCACCAGGGCGAGCGTCCGCTCCAGATCGGCGACCTGCTCGCGGATGAGACAGATGTCCAGCGAGTAGCGGTTCTGCACCAGGACGTCGCCGTTGCGGTCGACCACCGCCCCCCGCAGCGCCCGCAGATTGAGAACGCGCTGGTGGTTGTTCTCCGCCATCTCGGCGAATCGGACGTGCTGGCCCACCTGGAAGCTCCAGAAGCTCAGCGCGATCACGCAGAAGGCGGACGCGATGCCGGCCTGCGCCAGACGCAGCAGGCCGCGACACCGCTCGCGGGTGGCGGCGAGGCGGTCGTCCGTGAGGTCCGGATGCATGCTCACTGCTCAGCCATGTGGGACGCCGCCCAGGGCGGGCGCGCGGCGCGCCGCCAGCTCAGGCGCTGGCGCGCGCGCTGGACGGCAACCGGCACCGCGCGCGCGAGCGTCAGCGCGGAGATGCCGAGCACGCCCTCGGCCGCGGCGCGGCCCAGCACGAACGTGGCCGATGCCGCGGGCGCGGCCCCCACGAGCGCGTACACGCCCAGCACGGACACCGTATGGAACGTGCTCGCCACCACGATCACGACCAGGCGCTGCCAGATGGTCTCGATGATGAAGCGGGAGCCGGCCATCCCGACCAGCACGCCGGTGATGCTCTTCGCAAGCCCGCTGATCCCGATGATCCCGCCCGACAGCATGTCCTGGAGCAACCCGCCGGCGGTGCCGGTCCACAATCCCGCCAGCCGGCCGCGCGTGAGCGCCGCGAAGATCACGACGATCAGCACGAGATCGGTCGGCAGTCCCTCGCTCGCCACCATCCGCACGATCGCCGTCTGGGCGAGCAGCGCGGCAGCCAGCGCCAGCGCGATGCCGAAGATGGTCACTCGCTTGCCACGCTCAGCGGGGGCAGCGGCTCGTCGTCGCTCACGATGACCAGCACGTCCTCCAGCCGGGAGAACCTGACGGCCGGGACGATGCGTATCGCCAGATCCAGCTCCGGGCCGGGGGCAACCGACGCGACCGTGCCGATGACGAATCCCGGCGGATAGATCCCATCGGTCCCGGAGGTCACGACCCGGTCTCCAACCTTCACCTGCTCGTGGTTGGAGACGTACTCCATGCGCAGCTCCGTCCCGTCATCGCCGCCGGTCACGATCCCGGATGCCCGCGTGCGCTCCACCCGCGCGCCGGCGGCCGCGAGGTGGTCGATCAGCAACTGCACCCGCGACGCGCGGGGCCCCGGCGCGCCGACGATGCGCCCCACGATGCCCTCCGGGGCGATGACCGCGTCGTCCGCATGGACGCCGTCTTCCGCGCCGCGGTCGACCGTGAGCGTCCGGACATAGGGTGTCGCGGCGGTGGCGATCACCCGCGCACCGACCGTCCGCAGGTCCACGGCCTGCCGCAACCCGAGCAGCTCCTGCAGGCCGCGGGCCTGCTGGGCCAGTGCCCGCTGCTCCTGCAGCAGCAGTTGCAGATCGGCCACCGTGAGGGTCAGCACGTCGTTCCGGTCCTGCACGTCGCGCAACTCGACGTAGTGCGACCAGGCGTGCGCCACGGCGCCTCGGGCCGACGTCAGGAGACGCTGCATCTGGGCGAACGCGCGGAACGCGACGTCCTCGAGCACACCTCCGTGATGCCCGCCGCCGGCCTGGGCGGAGATCAGGATGAAATGGCCGACTATGACGGCCGACACCAGATAGCCGTTGCGCTGGCGGTGCTCCACGCGTGCTCAACCCCGGGAACTAGCCCGCCAATCGTCGCCTTGCGGCTCCGCTTGGCGCCCAACCAACCCTCCAGGAATCCGCGCCGTTCTACGGCGCAGACTCCTTGGCGATCCTCCGCAGCAGACCGAAGTCCGACAGCATCTTGCCGGCGCCCTTCACGACGCACGAGAGCGGATCCTCGGCCATCTCCAGCGGCAGCCCGGTCTCTTCGCGGAGCCGCTTGTCGATGTTCTTGAGCAGCGCCCCGCCGCCGGTTATGGTGATGCCGCGATCGACCACGTCGGCCGACAGCTCGGGGGGCATCTGCTCGAGGGCCACGCGGACGGCGTCGACGATGGCCTTGACCGTCTCGGCCAGCGCCTCGCGAACCTCGTCGTCGCTGATCGTGATGGCCCTGGGAATCCCCTCGACCAGATGGCGTCCCTTGATCTCCATGGTCTGCGGCTCGTCGAGCGCGCAGGCCGAGCCGATCTGCATCTTGATCTGCTCCGACGTGCGCTCCCCGATGAGCAGGCTGTACTTCTTCTTGATGTACTGGATTATCGCCTCGTCCATCTCGTTGCCCGCAACCCGGACGGCGCGGCTGTACACGATCCCCGCCAGCGAGATGACGGCGACGTCCGTCGTGCCGCCCCCGATGTCGACCACCATGTTGCCGAACGGCTCGGTAATCGGCATGCCGGCGCCGATCGCGGCGGCCATGGCCTCCTCCACCAGATGCACCTCGCTGGCCTTCGCCCGGTAGGCGCTGTCCTTGACGGCCCGCCTCTCGACCTGCGTAATCTGCGAGGGCACGCCGATCACGATGCGCGGCCGAACCCAGACCGCACGCTCGTGCGCCTTCCGGATGAAGTAGGTGAGCATCTTCTCCGTGGCTTCGAAATCGGCGATGACGCCGTCGCGCATGGGCTTGATGGCGACGATGTCACCCGGCGTGCGGCCAACCATCTCCTTCGCGTCGCGGCCGACGGCCTCGATCGATCCCGTGGACTTGTTGAAGGCCACTATCGACGGCTCACTGAGCACGATCCCCTTGCCCCTGGCGAAAACGCACGTGTTGGCGGTTCCCAGGTCGATTGCGAGGTCGTTCGAGAACAGGGAAAAGATCGAGCGAATACTCAAGCCGGGCGATGCCCTCCGGGCGCACTGGTTCGATTTTGAATGCCCTGAAATCCTTGTGCGCAAATATAACACACCCCCGGTGCGGACCCCCGGCCCGGACGTGCGGCGCCGGCGGCGGCTGGAACGGATGGCAGGATTCGCGCGCGGCGGCTACAATCAGCAGCATGACGATGCTCGACGGCATGCGGCGCCACAAGGGATGGCTGAAGTGGAGCCTGGCCCTGGTCTGCCTTGCGTTCGTGTTCCTCTACGTCCCGGGATTCGTCGATCAGACGGCCCTCGAGGGCATGCCGAACGATGTCCTCGCGCGGGTCGGCGACCACGAGATCACCGTGGCGCGGTTCCGCCAGCTCTATCTGGCCCAGTTGCAGAGCTACCGCCTGCAGTCCTCCGGCGAGGTCACCGAGGAGGTGCTGCGCTCGCTGGGGATCGATCGCCAGATCCTGCAGGCGCTCATCAGCCGCTACGCGGCCCTGTCGGAGGCCGAGCGGCTCGGACTGACGGTGAGCGACGCCGAGGTGCGCCAGCGCATCGTGAGCCTGCCGGGATTCCAGGAGAACGGACGGTTCGTCGGCGAGCAGCGCTACCGGCAGGCGCTGGCGTTCCAGCGCCCCCCGCTGACCCCCGCCCAGTTCGAGGAGGAGGTGCGCCGCGACATCCTGTTCGAGCGGCTGGAAGCGGCCGTCACCGGTTGGGTCACCGTCTCGGACGAGGAGATCGCCGCGGAGCACCGCCGGCGCAACGAGAAGGTGCGGGTCGAGCTCGTCGCCTTCCGCGGCGACGACTACCGGGACGAGGTGGAGGCGTCGGACGAGGAGATCCAGGCGCTGTACGACGAATCGCCGCTGGCGTACGAGGAGCCGGAGAAGCGGCAGCTCAGGTTCCTCCTCGTCGACGAGTCCGCGATCTTCGAGACCCTCGCGCCCACGGACGCGGAGGTCCAGCAGTACTACGACGCCAACATCACCCAGTACACGACGCCGGGGCAGGTACGCGCCAGCCACATTCTCCTGCGCACCGAGGACCAGGAGGAGAGCGACGTGGAGGCCAGGGCCCGCGAGCTGGCGGACGAGGCGCGCGCCGGGGCCGATTTCGCGGAGCTGGCGCGCCAGCATTCGCAGGACGACGCGACCGCGGCCGAGGGTGGCGACCTCGGACTGTTCGGGCGCGGCCGCATGGTGGCCGAGGTCGAGGCTGCGTCCTTCGCGCTCGACGTCGATGCCGTCTCGGACCCCGTCCGCAGCGCGTTCGGCTTCCACGTCATCCACGTGACCGAGAAGCAGGAAGAGACCACGCAGCCGCTCGAGGAGGTCCGCGAGGCCATCGAGAACACCCTGAAGAACGAGCAGGCCACCGCCCGGGCCACGGCGCTCGGCCGCGCGATTGCGGCGGAGGCCTCGACCCCGGAGGATCTGGAGCGCGCCGCGGCGGCCCGCGGCCTCGAGCTGCAGGAGTCCGGATTCGTCGCGGCGGGCGAGCCGATCCTGGGTCTCGGGTTCGCTCCGCGGGTCTCGGCCGAGGCCTTCCAGATGGAAGAGGGCGCCGTCGCGGGACCGATTCAGACGCCCACCGGGCCGGCGTTCGTCACGGTCATCGACCGCCAGGAGCCGGTCATCCCGCCCCTTGAGGACGTCCGCGACGACGTGCGGCGGGACGTGCTGCGGCGCAAGGCCCTGGAGCTGGCGCGCCAGCGAGCGGACGAGGCCGCCGAGGTCCTGGCCGCGGGCGATGGTTTCAGGACCGCCGCCGAGGCCGCCGAGCTCACGGTCGCCACGAGCGGGCTGATTGCGAGGGGGGCCGCGTTCCCGGAGGTCGGCGCCAGTCCGGCCCTGGAGCGCACGGCGTTCGCGCTGCCGGTCGGCGGCGTGAGCGGCGTGGTGGAGACGGGCGACGCGCTCGCGCTGGTGCACCTGGTCGAGCGCGAGGACGTCACGACCGAGCAGATTGCGGAAGCACGCGACGCGCTGCGGGCAGAGCTGCTGCAGAACCGTCAGAACGAGTTCTACAGCTCGTACATGTCACAGGTCCAGCAGCGGCTGTCGATCGACATCGACTACGAGGCGCTGGACGTGGCTGTGGGCGCGTAGCTACTCCATCTTCAGACGGGGCTGGGCCCCGCACCCCCGGCGTCCGCTTGCGGGGACCCCACAGCCCCGCGCCGCTCCCGCCGGGGCGCGCTGTGCGCGCCCTGCGGGCTACTCCAGGTACACATACGGCATCAGCGCCAGGGGCTCGCCGGGGCGGAAGAGCCGGAGCGGCACGGTGAGCGCCGAGCCGGCGCGCGCGGTCGGGGTCCCCGGCCAGCCCGCCTGCAGCAGGTGCGAGCGGATCGCGAGACCGCCGGCAAGCACCTCGAAGAACGAGCGGGGCCGCGGGTAGGGCACGAGCCTGACCTCCCGGTCTGCCGCCAGGCCGGCGCGCTCCTTCGCGATTGCCACCGCCTGCGACAACCCGCCCAGCTCGTCGATCAGGCCGGTTTCGCGCGCCTGCCGGCCGGTCCAGACCCGCCCCTGCGCGACGGCGTGGATCGCCTCCGGGGTCGTCGAGCGCCCTTCGGCCACCCGGGTCACGAAGACCTCGTAGAAGGCGTCGATCAGTGCCTGCACGCGGACCCTGGCCTCGTCGGAGTACGGCGTGAAGACGGAGTTCATCTCGGCCATGCGGCCATCGGAGACCGCCTCGACCGCGATGCCGAGCTTGGCGAACGTGCCGCCCAGGACGAGCTTCCCGCCGACGACGCCGATGGAGCCCGTGAGCGTCGCGGGCTGCGCCACGATGACGTCCGCCCCCATCGCCAGGTAATAGCCGCCCGACGCCGCCAGGTCGGACATCGACGCGACGACCGGCTTCGCAGCCGCGGCCAGCACGATCTCGCGCCAAATGAGGTCGGACGCGACCGCCGAACCGCCGGGACTGTCGATGCGCAGGATGATGGCCTCGATCGCCTCGTTCTCGCGGGCGGCGCGCAGCGCGTCGACGAGGACCTGCGCGGCCGCCAGGCTCCCGCCGCCCGCACCGACGGTGCTGTCGCCGAGCACGATGGGTCCGACCGCGTACACGACGGCGAGGGACGGTCCGGCGTCGAGTCCGAGCGACTCGGGCTCGACGCGGCGGTACTCGGCGTACGGCAGGCGCTCGAGCGGCTCGTCGCCGCCGGCCACACGCTCCATCAGCTCGTCCTCGTACGCGAGGCCGTCGACCAGCCCGCGGCCGACCGCGTCGGCGGGCAGGAACGGGCCGTCGTCGATCAGCGCGCGCACGGCCGGCAGCGACATTGCCCTGCCCTCGGCAACGCCCGCGACGAGCTGCTCGTAGAGATCCTGGCTGAGCGACTCGTTCATCTCGCGGTGAAACGGCGTGAACGTCGTCTCGGTGAACACGTTGGCGGCCGTCTTGAAATCGCCGGCGTGGAGCATGTCCGGGTACGCGCCGATCTTGTCGAGCGCCTCGCGGGCGAACGGCTCGTACATGGCGACGCCCACGAGGTCCAGCGGGCTGGTCGGCGCCAGGAATATCTCGTCGCAGGCGGTGGCCAGGTAGTACTGCTGGCCGCCGCCGTACTCGAGGTAGGCGACGGCAGGCTTGCCCGAGCGACGGAAGTCCTGCACGGCGGCGCGGATTTCCTGCACCTTGCCCCACAGGCCGGGCTGCAGGGGCGGCACGATGACGACGGCCCGGACGCGGTCGTCGACCCGCGCCTTGCGCAGCGCGTCGACGACCCCCCCCACCGTGTCCCGCGGGCCGAGCAACTGGCCCAGCGGGTGCTCCGACGGCCGCTCCGCCAGATTCTCCGGGACGCGCAGCCAGAGCACGGACTCGACCGGGATCTCCGGGCCGCGGGTCGCAAGCAGGATCATGGCCGCCACGGCGACCATCGAGGCGAAGACCGACAGCGCGATGAAGAGCAGGACGAGACGTGCGGCGCGGGCAAGTGCCACCTTGGAGTCTCCTTGTGGAACCCGGTGCTATACTCGTTGCTCTCGTTGCGGAAGTGGCGGAACTGGCAGACGCGCAAGCCTCAGGAGCTTGTGGGCTTCGGCTCGTGGGGGTTCAAATCCCCCCTTCCGCACCACACAACTGTACACGGTTCCGCGATCCTCGACGGCGGACTACAATCGACAGGAGGCCTGCCATGAACGTGATCTGGGCTCTGACGATGCTGCTCGTGCAGCCGCCCGCGGCCCCGGTCGAGCTCGACTTCGAGTACTACCGGGCGCAGGTCGAGCCGATCTTCCTGGAGAAGCGTCCCGGCCTGACGCGCTGCGTCGTGTGCCATTCCGGCGACGAGCGCGTCTCGTTCCTCGAGGGGCTCGCGCCGGGCGCGACCACCTGGACCGAGGAGCAGTCGCGCAGCAACTTCGAGTCCGTATCGACGCTGGTGACGCCGGGCGACCCGCTGGCCAGCCGGCTGCTCGTGCACCCGCTCGAGCCCGCCGCCGGCGGCGACGAGTTCCATACCGGCGGACGGCAGTTCAGCTCGCAGGAGGACCCGGCGTTCGCGACGCTCGCCGCCTGGGTGCGCGGGGAGACCGGCGGGCAGTAGAGCGAGGCAACCCTATCGGTACCAGTCAGACAGGAGCTCAACGATGGCCATGACACGCAGCTCGATCCTCTCGCTGGCGGCGGCGGCGCTCCTGGTGCTGCCCATCACGGCGGCCGCCCAGGGTACCGTGCGCATCGTGCAGACGAACAGCGCCGGGGACAACGTCCACATCATCGATCCGGTCACCAACGAGGTCGTCGGCGAGATCCAGGGCATCGAGCGGGCGCACGGCGCGGCCCCCTCGCCCGACGGGCGCTGGCTCTACGTCGCCAACGAAGCCGACGACACCGTCGACATCGTCGACGTGCAGGCGCTCAAGGTCATCAAGAAGGTCCCCCTCAGCGGGCGGCCCAACAACATCGCCGTCACGCCGGACGGCCGCAAGGTCTACACCGCGATCGCGCAGTCGCCCGGCGCCCTCGACGTGCTCGACACCAGCACGAACGAGATGGTCGCCACGATCTCGGTGCACGGCGGCGTGCACAACACGTACGTGACGCCCGACGGGAAGTACGCCATCGCCGGGATGGTGGGCGCCCGCAACATCACCGTCGTGGACACGATGACCGACCAGCCGGTGTGGACGACCTACTTCGACCGCGGCATCCGACCGATGGCGTTCGACACGAATCCCGACGGGTCGACGCGGCACATCTACGCACAGCTCTCGAACTTCAACGGCTTCGGCGTCGTGGACTTCGAGACGCGCAAGGAGGTCACCCGCATCGAGTTCCCCGAGGTGCCGCCCGATCAGCAGACGCCCGGCCACGGCGGCAACACCGCGCACGGCCTCGGCGTGACCCCCGACAACAAGTACCTCGTCGGCAACAGCAGCTTCAACAGCAGCGTGTACGTCTACTCGCTGCCGGATCTGGAGCTGGTCGGCGGCGTCAGGGTGGGCCACTCGCCCAACTGGGTGACGATTACGCCCGACAGCCAGTACGCCTACATCTCCCTGTCGGGGAACAACAGCGTCGCCGTGGTCGAGATTCCGACCGTCAAGAAGGTGGCCGAGATCCCGACCGGCGGGCAGGTGCCAAAGCGCAACGCCACGCTGATCCTCCCGTAGCAGCAAGCTGGCAATGCCTGTTCCCTTGGCCGCCGGTGCGGTGGTCGTTGCCCTGGTCGTGGCAGCGGTCGCCGCACCGGCGGCGCAGGATCGGCCGCGCTCCGTGAACGACGGCGTGTACACGACCGCGCAGGCCGAGCGCGGTCAGGTGCTGTACGACGACCAGTGCGCGTCGTGCCACGGCCCCATTCGGGCGTTCGTTCCAGAGATGGCGGCCCTGCTCGGCGACCACACCTTCCGCGCCAACTGGCGGGGCCGCCCGCTGGGCGACCTGTTCGGCCTCATCCAGGAAACGATGCCCCAGGACGCCCCGGGCTCGCTGTCGCCGCAGCAGTCGGCCGAGATCGTCGCCTACATCCTCAGCGGCAACCGCAAGCCCGCCGGGGACGCCCCGCTGGCGGACGACCCGGCTCAACTCGACGGCATACTCTTCGAATAGCCGCCGGGCGCAGCCCCGTCCGGTTGAAGCTAGCGCGCGCCGTCCATGAAACGGGCCCTGAGCGCGGCGCGGTCCACCGGCTCCCCCGCCAGATAGACGTCCGCGATCCGGCGCGTGTGCTCGATATCCTCCAGCGGGTTCGCGTCGAGCACCACGAACGAGGCGCTCTTGCCCGGCGCGACCGTCCCGAGGTCGTCGAGGCCCAGGATGTCGGCGTTGACGCGCGTGGCCGCGACGATGACCTCCAGCGGGCTGAGGCCGCAGTCCGCCATGTCCCGCAGCTCCGTGTGCGTCGTCCACCCGACGCTGACGCCCGAATCGGTCCCCATGCCGATAATCATCTCCGCCTCGCGGTTGCGCGCCAGGTTCCGGCACTGCAGCTCGAACGACGCGCCCGGCCCCTCCGCCGCCAGCCGCTCGGCCTCGGCGCGCAGGTTCTCGATCTCGAACCGCGGCAGCGTCTCGGCGAGCCAGGGCAGATCGTCGAGCGTCACCGGCGAGCCGGGCAGGTTGGGCACGGTCCAGACGTCGGGATGCGCCCGGACCAGCTCCATGTACTCCGCGTCGATGTCGCGGTCGCGCACCGTGTGGGCGAAGCCGTCGACGCCCGCGCGCAGCAGGTCCTTGGCGTCGGCCAGCCCGCTCGTCGAGCCCAGGTGCGACGTCACCCGCATGCCGCGGGCGTGGGCCTCGTCGATGATCGCCCGGTAGACCTGCGGCTGCAGCTTGGGGACCGTGCCGCCGCGGTCGTCGACCCAGATCTTGACGAGCTCCACGCCGTGCCCGTGGAGCTCCGCGACGGCGGCGCGGCCCTCGGCCTCGGTCTGCGCTCCGCGCGGAATCCCCAGCCGGTACGCCTGCTGGGGGCCGGCCCGCGGCGTGGCGGCGATCCCGCGCCCCGACGTGAGGAAGCGCGCGCCGTTCGGGACGATCGCAGCGCGCAACTCGAACGCGAGCGCCTCGTCGGCCTCGAGCCCCAGGCTCATCGTGGCCGCCACGCCGTGATAGGCCGCCCGCTCGAGGTGCTCCACCAGGTTGGCCCGCGTGTAGTTGTCGCGGCTGTGCGTGCCGTCCCTGACGCTGGTCAGCCCGATGTGCTGGTGCGCGTCGATCAGCGCCGGAATCACCGTCTTCCCGGTCAGATCCACCCGCGCGGCGCCGGCCGGGGGCTCGCCCTCGCCCTGGCTCCCCACCCAGGCGAAGACGCGGTCCTCGACGAGGAACGCGGAGCGCTCGACGGGCGCGTCCCCGCTGCCGTCGATGAGCCGGGCGCCCTCGAACCACGTCCCGGTCGACACTGGCTCCGGCGCCTGTTGGGCCGACGGGAGACCGCCTCGTCGGCGCGATCCTCGTCTTCCTGGGCATCGGTACTGGCTCCGGCGCCTGTTGGGCCGACGGGAGACCGCCCCCCAGCGCGGCCATGACCGCAACGACGAAAGCGCGTCGCAACTCCATCGCGTCCTCCTCCGTCTACGTCCTCGCGCGCGGCGAGGACACGAGCCCATGTTACCCCCGCAGGCAGCGCCGGAGGCAGGACATCCATACCTGACGGTGGACTAAGCGGGAACGGACGGTGTACCGTGAGCCGGTCTTGGTCGCGCGACGAGAGACGCGCGGCGGAACGAACCATTCCAGGAGGAGAACAGTGATTCGAACAGTCTTGCTCGCCGTCGTCATCGTGTTCGGTGTCAGTGGGATGGCCGCGGCCCAGGATCCGCCCGACGGGTGCGGTCCGAAGGGCGATCTGCCGGCCGACCTGTCGGACAACGCGGCGGCCGACTCGCGCTGCTTCGAGGTGCGCATGTACACCGCCCAGCCGGCGATCGACGGCGACGGCGGCATCAACGAGCTGCACCAGCGGTTCCGCGAGGGCGAGGTCGCCATCTTCGAGAAGCACGGCGCCGAGATCGTGGCGGTCTGGCAGCGTCTCGACAACCCGAACACGCTCGTCTGGATGCTCGCCTACCGCGACCGCGCGCATCGGGACGAGGTCTGGGCGGGGTTCCGCGAGGACCCGGAGTGGGATGAGCTGCTGGCCAAGTACCCGGCCCCGCTCGAGGGGATCGAGGTGTTCTGGATGAGCGCCAGCGACTACTCGGCCCTCAAGTAGCGCAGGCAGCAACCAGGGTGGCTCCGGCCGTTCCCGACGGCTGGACCACCCTGCCCTCCCCCGCCGCCGGCCGCCGCCGGCCCGGTCACCGCCGCGCGCGCACCGTCACGCGGCGCGCTCCGACCACTCCCCGGCCCACGGCCGGTCCAGAAAGTCCGTCCACGGCAGGATGCTGACGCCGTCCACCCGGCGCGGCGCCGGCTCCAGGGACACGACGACGTAGTGGGCGCACGCGCCCTCTTCCCGCAGGGCCCTGATGCCCCTCAGGTGCTGGGGGAAGATCGGAGGCTGCATGTCATGACAACCAGCGACAATGTCGTGATTGGTCATGACAATGAACAACACGACTGGTCAATGGCAGGTCCGGCCGGCCGTTGAAGAACACCGCACGGGCGCGGCCGGCGCACCGCCTCGCCGCGGCGGCACCCGCCCCGGCGTGCAGGTCCGGAGGCCGGTGGTAGAATCGCCGGCGATGCCTTCGCCGAGAGTTGCCGCCCCGCGCCTCGTCTGGCTCGGCCTGCTGTGCGCGGGCGCCGCCCTCGCGCTGGCCGCCCCCGCCGCCGACCGCGAGTGGCTGGCCGGCGACTCGCACATCCACAGCCACTGGAGCACCGGCTACGACCACCGCGCCAGCCCGCCGATCCCCATCAAGGGACGCGACGCGCTCTACTCGACGCCGCGCAACGCCGCCATGGCGCGGCGCTTCGGGCTGCGCTGGATGGTGACCACCGACCACGGCGGGCCCTACCACTCCAAGGTCAACCTGGAGCAGGCGTACCGCGAGCTGACCCTCTCGCGCGAGCTCGTCCCCGACGTGCTGCAGTTCTACGGCATGGAGCTCAACATGCCGGGCATGGACCACCACACCCTGATCATCCCCCGCGCCGAGGACGAGGCGCAGGTGCTGCACGGCATCGAGAGCCGTTTCGATGCGAACGAGGACTGGGCCCGCCCCCCCGACCCGCGCCGGCAGTCCGCCGAGCTCCGGCGGCAGGCGCTGACCCACATGCAGGGGCTCGACCGGCTGCCGATCCTCTTCGCCAACCATCCCTCCCGCTCGGCGCGGGCCATCGGGCAGTACGGCCGCGACGAGCCGTGGGAGCTGCGCGAGAACAACGACATCGCGCCCGACGTGTACCGCGGCATGGAGGGCGCGCCCGGCCACCAGGCCGCCACCCTCAACAGGACCGACGGCCTCCGCTACCGCGGCGCCTACTGGAACCCCGGGGCGCAGACCCTGGGCGGCTTCGACCAGATGACCGCCATCGTCGGCGGCCTGTGGGACGCCCTGCTCGGCGAAGGCCGCCGCTTCTGGATCGTGGCCTCGTCCGACTCGCACTTCCACTACGCCGAGCCCGTGCGCGCCGGCAGCGACTTCTGGCCCGGCGAGTTCCACAAGACCTGGGTCCACGCGGAGCCGACCTACGCCGGCGTCCTCGACGGCCTGCGCCAGGGCCGCATCTTCGCGGTCGCCGGCGACCTGGTCACCGAGCTCGACTTCCGCCTGCAGGGCGCCGGCGGGCACGAGGTGGCGCTCGGGGGCACGTTGCGGGTCGCACGCGGGACGCAAGTCACCGCGACCGTCCGCTTCCGCGACCCGGAGACCCCGAACGGCGCCGGCGAGAACCCCGCCGTGCGGCGGGTCGACGTCATCGTCGGCGAGGTGCAGGGGCCGTCCGCCGACCCGGCGCACGACCGCAACCCGACGACGCGGGTCCTCGCCCGCTTCACGCGCGACGCGCTGACCCGCGACGGGGACCGCTACGCTTTCGAAGCGCCGCTGCCCGCGGCCGACCGCGATCTCTACGTCCGGGTGCGCGGCACGAGTACCGACGACCTCGAGCCCCTGATGGACGGCCTCGAGGAGAACCCCTGGCACGACCTCTGGTTCTACTCGAACCCGATCTTCCTCGAAGTGGAGTGACGGCGCCTGCGGGTCAGCCGAGCAGGCGCAGCACGGCGATCCCGGCCCCGATGAGCACGCCGGTCTGCACCAGGAGAGCGCGGTAGAGGTCGGCGCGGGTGACCAGGTCCCGCCCTTCGTGTTCCGCCGCCTGCCGCACGGCGTCGACGATGGCGTCAACCTGCGCCGGCGTGAGGTCGGCGTTGGCCAGCGCTCGAGCGATCGCGTGCGTGTCGAACACGAATTCATGCTAACACGAGCGCTCCGGTACCATAATCACGATGATGGATCACGAGTTGCTGGACAGCGTTCTCGGGCGCATCGTCGAGAGCATCGTCGACGCGGTGGCGCCGGAGAAGATCATCCTGTTCGGTTCCGCCGCCCGGGGCGAGATGACGTCGTCAAGCGATCTGGACCTGCTTGTCGTCAAGGACAAGTGTCATCGGAGAAAAACGGCGGCCCGGATCTACCGAACGCTGCCCAGGCCGCGCCCCCCGGTCGACGTCGTCGTAGCCTGGCCGGAAGATCTCCGTCGGCACAAGGACTCTCATTGGCTCATGATCGCGCCGGCATTGAGGGAAGGCAGGACGATCTATGAGTCGCCGCCGCGCGCTTGAAGCGGGCGCCGCGCGACTGTGGATCGACGAAGCGCGGGACCACTTGAAGATCGCCGGGAAGCACGAACCCGGCCTGAACCTGCGCCTCCTCTGCTCCGAGACGCACATGGGCGCCGAGAAGGCGGTCAAGGGCGTGATTATCGCGCGCGGCGAGGTGTTTCCGTACACGCACGACATCGGAGCGCTGCTCAACCGGGCGGAACGGATCGGCGAGGCGATTCCCGACGACGTCCGGAAGGGAGAGACGCTGACTATCTACAGCGGCGGCGGGAGGTACCCGGTCACGGGAGACGAAGAGGAAACGACAACGAGAGAGGAATACGACGAGGCCATCGACGACGCGGCGGCCATCGTCGGTTGGGCGGCCCGGCGTGTCGGGGCGCTCGTTGTCGAAGGCTGAGGAGCGGT
Organism: Vicinamibacterales bacterium; assembly: GCA_965214845.1. GTDB lineage: Bacteria > Acidobacteriota > Vicinamibacteria > Vicinamibacterales > UBA8438 > JAAXGX01. The sequence goes on along the minus strand of CBDCCO010000007.1, from coordinate 5,872,501 downwards.
GCACCGCGACGACTTCCTCCTGCGGCTCGCCGAGGGCGTGGCGAAGCCGGCAGAGAGTTGCGGACCTACGTCGTGACGGCGCAGCTCGCAACGTCCGACGACGGCTTCCCGAGAGCGGAAACGGCCTCTCGACGCCTTGCCACAGGTCGCGTCTGGTGGCCGCGCTGCCGGGCCATCGATGAACTCGCCGCCGACCGCCTTTCGGGCCGCAAGCCTGCTTGCGGTCCGGTGCCACCGTGATCCCGATCGCCTCGCGGGTCGGAGGCGACCCTGACGGCCGTGCCGCCGCAACTTCGCGTGCAGGTTGGTGTGTGCAATACTCTCCACGCCGGCACGCGCATGATCACGTGCCGGCGTGACATTCGTTGGTGCTGTTCCTTTTCCACAACTGGCGTCCGACTCGGCCGCACCCTCGCAGACAAGAGACTGCCGATATCATCCGTGTGGCCGCAGAGGAAACTACGATGGTGAACGCTGTTGCTCGGTTGGTCAGCGTTGCCGTCCGCGAGGTCTGGTCGGACGAAGCGCGTGAGCTTACGCCGTTCCTGGCGGCGAATCTTGATTACCTGAGCGAGGCGCTTGGGATGGATCTGGAGCTTGAGGGAGCGGAGGTCACGGTCGGTCCCTTCGCCGCCGATCTACTGTTTCGCGAACGGAACACGGGCGAACGCGTTGTGGTCGAGAACTTGATTGGCAACACGGACCATGACCATCTGGGGAAGATCATCACGTACGCGGCCGGACTCGATGCACGCCAGGCCGTGCTGATCGCGGAGACGTTTCGTCCGGAACATCGGTCCGCGTTGTTATGGCTCAACGCAAACAGCCGGGAATCGGTTGGTTTCTTCGGCATCGTGCTCAAGCTCTGGCGAATCGAAGGTTCCCCTGCCGATTCCCCCGCCGCGCTTCAGCTCAACGTGGTCGTTCAGCCAGATGAGTGGGCACGACGCGTCCCTGAGGATCGGGAGAGGAAGCTCACCGACACTCAGATTGCCTACCGAGATTTCTGGAGCGAGTTCCTCCCTGCGTTCCACGCACGCTACACGTCTTGGGGCCGCACCAAAGTGGCGCCAACCGTGAATTGGCTCAGCTTGCCAGCCGGGAAGGCCGACGTGTTCTACGTTGCGGGCTTCTGTCTTCCACGGAGATTCCGGATCGAGCTCTACGTTAACGCTCAGGATCCGGACCACGTGACCCGGCGCTTCGATACCCTTATGGAACGGCGGGAGGGAATCGAAGAGCAGTTCGGCGAGGAGCTGGAGTGGGAGCGTCTGGAGTCGAAGAAAGCGAGTCGGATTGCATGTTACTTTCGGGACGATGTTCGTGTCGAAGAGCGAGACCGCTGGCCGGACGTCCGCAACTGGGCGATCGACCGCCTTGGCCCATTGCGGGAGGCCCTTCAGCCACATGTCGACGCTCTGGTGTGAATCTCTTGCTATGCCCCGGAGTTCGTCTCGGAGGCGCCGCTCGCGTTTGATCTGGGCCGATCGTCCGTCAGCGGCTCCCGGAGTCCCGTGGATCTCGCTTGGGACGAGTGGCAGAATGAGGGCATCAAGATTAATTGATACAGCTAAGTTATTGCAACTAAGTGTCTTACAGGCACACTTCCGAGGTCGCAGGGGCAACGGAAATTCTGAACCGAGGCCGCGACTACGGAGGCTAGTCGATGGATGAATTCAAGGTATGGGCGCTTGAGGACGCGTCGTCGGTCGTCGAGTTGGAGCCCCAACGGCAGGTGGAAGCCGAGTCCCTTCTCGAGGACACGCTCGTCGGGCACCCCGACTTGCTGATGCCGGGTCTCAAGCTGATCGGCAGGCAGACGCCGACCGCGGGCGGGCCGCTCGACCTGCTGGGCGTGGACAGGTACGGCAGGCTCTCCCTGTTCGAATTGAAGCGCGGCACCCTTACCCGCGACGCGGTAGCGCAGGTGATCGACTACGCGGCCGACCTTGAAGCCATGGACCTGACCGAGCTGGCCGGCCTGCTGACCAAGGAGTCGGGCGACCGCGGCATCGACGAGATCGAGGACTTCGAGGAATGGTACGGACAGCGGTTCGGCGAGCAGGAGCTGACTTCGTTGAGGCCGCTGCGCATGTTCCTGGTCGGCCTGGGCGCCGACGAGAGAGCGGAGCGAATGGTGGACTTCCTCGCCAACAACAGCGGCATGGACATCTCGCTCATCACCTTCCACGGTTTCGCATATGGGGGGAAGACGCTCTTCGCCAGGCAGGTGCATGTGGAAGGAGTCGTGGCCTCGGAGTCGCGCTCGGAGAGACGATACGTGAGCGTGGCAGAGAGGCGAGCGCGGCTGGACGAGCGCGTGGAAAAGTCCGGCGTTTCGGAACTGTTCGGTGCCGTCCGAGAAATGTTCAGAGAGAACTGGCCAGTTTTGAAGATGCACCCAAGAGCCGTTGGACTCAGTGTCCAGCTTCAAAGACGGGCGTATGCTCGCATTGATGTCGGCGAGAAAGGGGAAGTTCGGATCGTGTTTTTCGCCCGTGCCAAGGCCCTGTGCCCCGATGAGTTCAAGCAACCCGTTGAGGCGATTCCCCACACGACATGGCCTCCGGATCGCGACCCGCTTGGAGACGTCGACGCGGAGATTGTCTTCAGGCTGACCGCCGAGGATTGGGAGACTCACAAGGAGACGTTGACGAGGCTCGCCCGGGCTGTCTATGACGCTCAGACGCATGCGGCCAAGTAGGAGCTCCTCCCGCCGCGCTTGTCCGAGTGGGCCGGTGTCGTGGACGGCCCCGGCGAACGCGCGTGGATCGCCTCTGCGAGCGGCGTGTCAAGGCGCTGGCGCGCCTCCTCCGCCCCGCAGGACTCGACTTCGGCGGGCTCGGGCGGCTGATGCCCTGGACGACTTGGCGAGAGCCGTCCGTGAACGGCTTCGGCGTAGGAATTGTCGTTCCGCATGTCGAGGGCAACCCGCGCTTCTGCTCGAGCACGCGTTGGGCGGCTTCGGCGAAGGTGGGAACACCCTGGACGGGCCGTTCTTCCGAGAGCGGGTCGCCGCTCGAGCGGGCCAGCATGCGGTTGGCGAGGGCCTGCCCGCGGACCTTCGCGAGCGCGGCGGCGCCAAGCCCGAGTTCGCGGCGACGGTCGCGGACGACGAGCCGCTGGACCCAGCGTTGGGATCCGGTCGGCTGAACGAACAGTACAACCCGCCGCCGTCAAGGCAACCCGAACACGAACAGATTATTCCCTGCGCTCGGCCGTAGCTCCGGCGTCAGGCGCACGAAGCCCGACGCCGTGCCCGCCGAGCCGGTGCTCACCGCAACGTACTGCCGGCCGTCGACGGCGTAGCTGATCGGGAAGCCGGTGACCGGCGAGCCGAGGTTGATCTCCCACAGCACCTCGCCCGTCTCGTCGTCGAAGGCCCGGAAGCGGCCGTTCACGTCGCCGCCGAACACGAGCCCGCCGCCGGTGGCGACGAGCGACATCGTGGCCGCCCGCTGCTCGTGCAGCCAGCGCGTGGCGCCGGTCTCGGCCGAGATCGCGTGGACCGTGCCGAGCTGGTCGGTGCCCGGCGCGAGCTGGTTGCGCACCGCGATGGCGTAGTGAATGCTCGCCTCGCGCGTGGCGAGCATGCGGGCGCAGGCGTTGCGCAGCGGCATGTACATGGTGTTGGTCCGCGGGCTGTAGGCGCCGGCCTCCCAGTCCTTGCCGCCGTGATAGGTCGGGCACGCCAGGACCTGCTGGCCCAGGCTCGTGAAGATGAGCTCCGAGTTCTCGGTCACCGCGCCAGTGGCGCCGTCGATGCCGCTGATCACGTTCTGGGTGATGGTCGGCGTGGCCCACAGGAACTCGCCGGTCTCGCGGTCGAGCGTGTAGACCACGCCCGTCTTGCCCGGGATGCCGGTGACCACCCGGCGGCGCTCGCCGGGCAGCAGCCGGGGGTTGATCCAGCTCACCGCGCCGGAGTCCGGGGCCACGGCCGTGTCGACCAGCAGGCGCTCGAAGGGATGATCGAGGTCCCAGTGGTCGTTCAGGTGCTGATGACCACTATGGCTCTGTAAATCATTCATAACAATAGCCTTACAGTGGTTCTCGCGCCCTTGTTTCCCTCGTTTGCTCCCTCTTCCCAAACGGGAATCCGCTGGCCTGCGAAAGCCCGCGTTGGACCGTTGGACGAGTCCGGCCGCCAACCAGCTCGGTGTGCCCGTCGCGACCGTCCGACCCGAACGGCACACCTACGTTGCAGACTACCACGACTGCCTGCTGTCCCCGGCGCGTCGACGGCGAGCGGGAACCGCCCAATCCTGTGGTTTGCACGTCGGTGAGCCGATCTCCAGGTGCTTCGCGCACTTCCGGGTGAAGGAGGACTCACAGTGATTCGCCCCCTTGCTCTGCTGTTCGCTCTCCTGCCCGCGGCGGCGGTGGCGCAGCCCAACGTCTCAGTCGGAACCAGCGCGAGCCTGGGCTACCGTCAGTACCTCGACGTCCCGACCCAATGCTGCCCGCTCTGGACGTGGGTGGAGTTCGGCTCAGGGCGCTTTGGGCTTCATCTCGACTACCTCTACAGCTACCGCGAGTCGGAGGGCCGCGGAGGCTATCCTCTCGACGGAAACGACAACTGGGAGAGGCTCTTCGGCAAGGCGGAGTTCGACGGTCCCCAGGAGCGCGCCAGCCTCGTGTGGCACGACATCCGCGTGGTGCGGCGCCACGAGGCCGGTGCGGCGCTGGCTTGGAGAGCGAGGGAGCGCCCAGGCTACACCCTGAGCGTCCTGGTCGGCATGGCCTTCGTGAGTTCTGACGTCTACGACTGCCAAGCTGATGAGGGTCCGATCGAGCAGGTTGTGCCGGCACCAGCGGAGTACACTCGCAGCAATCCCGACTACACCGTCTACGAGTGGCGGCTGACCGAGGGCGACAGGGAGAGGTGCCGGGCGAAGACGAGCAGGGGTCGGCCCTCGGGCTCCAGGGTCGGCCTGAACACGGGGGTCACTCTCGACGTGCCGATTGGGGAGCGGGCGTATTTTCGTGCGGGGTATCGGCCTTTCGTTACGGCGGTGGTTGGGTTCGGGGTCAAGTTCTGAAACGAAGGGTAGGCGGACGCGAAGTGGGTGAGGGCGGGTCGCCACGTCATCGCGAGGCCCGTACACACGGCGCTGCCCGAACGCCGCGTCGAGGCGAGCGACGGCAACGACGGATTCTGGCGCGTCGCCACGCGGCGGCCTTCCGGCCTTCCGCAGGAAGAATCCAAGGCGGGAGCGACCCGACCGGCAGGTGTAACGAAGGCACACCGGCCGGGGCCGCAAAACGCAGTTTTGCGGGGGGTCGCTCCCGCCTTGTCCCTGACCCCGTACCCGACCCCGCGTTTGGATCGTACGTGGGCAGTTTGGTCAATGGAATCAATGGCTTGGAGGGAGCACACTGTGACTGGAGGTGTGACAGTGGGTGTGACGCCCCCTGTGATCCGTCACGCTTGATGCAGTTACACCGGAAGCGACCCCATCGTCTTCGGCTCAGGTGTGATCGGACTGGTGCTCTCGGTGTGATCAGGCAGCGGGTCTGATCACAACTCCAGCCGCCGTTCTCCCTGTCGATCTGACTGTCCGTGTCCTCTTCGCCGACCTGCTTGGTCTCCCAATTGTTCGCCGCGCTGCCCGTCTCTTCCGTCTCTCCGTTGAGGGCGTGACCCTTCGATCTCTCGTCCTGGCGAGTTGGCCCGATTCTCGCTCGCGAGCATCGGTCTCTGGAGCGGTGACGAGTCGCGGCGGCGGCTGTGGCGGTTCGGTTCCAGTGGCTCGCTCCGGTCGTTGTGGACGGCCGGAAGCTGTGCTTCCGGCGACAACCAGCCATCCCATCCCGGCGGGTGGCGGGTCACCCGAAGGGCCGAAACGCACGTGGAGGAGACGCGCATTGCGCGGCTTGACGCGCCGCCCGACGGGATGGTTCCACCTGCGCCGACAAGCCCCGCGTCGCGCTACGTGCCGGACCGACCCCATGCTGCCATCCGGCCACGGTGCCGTCCGAGCGCATGCGTCGGCACACGTTGACTCCGGCGGCTGAGGTCGCGTGGCGCCAGCGGCGCCTTTTGGGGCGAACGGGTAAACGCGCCGGGCCGGTGGTTGGCTGCGGTCGCGACCGCCGTGTTCGCCGTCGTGCTCCTCGCGGCCACCGGTTCGGCCGCCGGACAGGACTATTCGCCGGATTCGAGGTCGCGGCGTAGGCCGATGTCGATCTCGTCGCGTTCCACGTTGGCTTCAAGGTGTCCGACTTGACCGTGCTGGGGTGTGTCGGGCTCTCGTCTCCGGTCACCTCCGTCTGGGGCCACTACACCGCAGCCCCCGCCGACACGCCGGGGCGTCGGCGTTCGGACACACGTCCCTTGCTGGCGCTCCTACCGTGCGCCGCCGTCCCGGCCCGGTTCTTCCGCGGCCCGTCAGAACACGAAGCTGCCCCAGATGAAGCAGTTGAGGGCGAACAGGATCAGCACGGAGCTGCCGTTGCAGACGTTCATGGACATCCCGTTCGTCAGGAGGCGGACGACGACGAAGACGAACGCCGCCGCCACGGCAAGAAACAGGGGAATCGTCAGCAACTCCCGCACCACGCCCAGCAGTGTCCAGTCCAGCTTGAAGACGTAGAAATCGAGCACCAGGAAGGCGACGTACGCCGCCGCCACCACGCTGAACGCGAGCACGGCCCTGTCTGTCCGAGTCACCTGCATTGCACGCGCCTCGCGTGGCGGGCCGCGCACCCGCCATACGCAATCTTGATGATACCAGCAGCCTGCCGCCGGGCACGCGGCCCGCCGACCCGCCGGGACCGCTCGCGAGCGGACACGGTCGGGTCTCCCATCCCTGCGTCCGGGATTCACGCCGCGCGAAACGCGGCGCTGTGGTCTACAGACGGCATCGTCGGCCAGCACACCATCCGTGCGTGCTCGCCCGCGTCAAGGCCCGTCGCTGCGCTCCGTCCGCTTCGCGGCTCTCGGCCTTGACCCCGGCTCCGCGCGCGCTACAGACGGGCAATTGTCCGACGATGCCTCACCCCGACCCCGCACAACTCCCGCCGACGACACCAGGCCATCGCGCCGGATCCACCAGACCCCGGTCAGTCGCGGAGTCGCGGGGAACCCATCGGAGAACACGCGGAACACGACCTCGCCGCCGCGCAGCACGGCGGCCACGACCCGAACTCGACTGCCTCCACCGGCTGGCCCACGCCGAACCCGTCAGCCATTGACGAGATCACGGACGGGCTTCAGGGGCAGTCGGAACGAGCGGGGAGGACATCGAGCGGGACCGCGAACACGAGCAGATCCCGGAGAGAGGTGAAGGACGATCCGGACGGCGACGAGGAGACGGTCGGGCGCAAGATCGGAGCACAACCAACACTGGCTCATGACAGCCGTTGGATGTGATGAGCCAGCTTACCCAATGTCCGACATTGGGCTGGCGAGGGGCTCTGCCCCTCGACCCCGGACGGCGACTCGGCGTCCCGCGCCGGCTCAGGCCGCGGCTTCCGTGGAGCCGTCGCCGCGGCGGGCGACCACGTTGCGGGGCGGCATGCGCCGGGCGTCGGCGAATTGCCTCTCACCGGTCGCGCCGGACAACCTGTCCCGGCCCGGCGTCGAGATAGCCGGCCCACTCGTTCATGAGCCGCCGCCGGCGCTCGAACAGGTCCGACCGAGCGTACGCCGCCTCGACCTTGTTACCGACCACGTGAGCCAGCGCCGCCTCGATGACCTCCCGCGGGTGGTCGGTCTCCTCGGCGGCCCAGTCCCGGAACGACGACCGGAAGCCGTGTGGAACGGCCTGGACCCCCTGCCGCTCCAGCAGCCGGCGCAGCACCTTCTCGTCGAGCGGCTCGCCGCCCCCGTTGGTGAACACGAGCGGACCAGCGCCGTCGCCGAGCGTCCGTGCCGCGTCGACGATCTCCGCGGCGCGGCGGCACAGCGGGATGCGGTGCTCGCGGTTCGCCTTCATCCGCGCCGCCGGGATGGTCCACACGTGCGCCGTCGTGTCCATCTCGGTCCATCGCGCCCAACGGACTTCGCCCCATCGGGCGGCCGTGAGCACCAGAAACTCGAACGCCAGCTTGACCGGCTCGGCCGCGTTCGACGCCCCCACCGTCGCGACCGCCGCCGACACGTCCCGATGCGGCAGCGCCCGCATGTGCCGCACGACCTCGTTCTGCTTGCCGAGCACCGGCAACACGCGGGCGCACGGGTTGTCCGGTCTCAGGTTCACGGCGATGGCCCACTCCATGACCGCGCTGATGCGCTGGCGGACGTTCCGGGCCGTCTGCGCCTTCACGTGCCAGATCGGCGTGAGGACGTCCAGCACGTCGGCGCTCGTCACCGCGGAGACCGGCTGGCTGCCGATGTGCGGGAAGGCGTGGAGTTCGAGGCTGTTCAGCCAAGTCCGGCCGTGGACGGGGCTGCGCCAGCCGGCCCGCTTCTGCTCGACGACGCGGGCCGCGGCATCGGCGAAGGTCGGCATGGCGTCGGCGCGGCGCCTCTCGGCGAGCGGATCGCCGCCCTCGCGGGCGAGCTTGCGGTTCGACAGCGCCCGCTCCCGCGCCTCGGCCAGCGATACCAGGGCGGTGCTGCCGAGTCCGAGGTGCTGGGAACGGACTACACCGGCGTGCTCGTGCGCGACGGGTGGGCGCCGTATCGCTGCTACGACGGGCTGCACCAAACCTGTCTGAATCACCTGCTGCAACGCTGCAAGCAGCTCCGGGAGGATCATCCCCACAGTCGCTGGGCGAGCGAGGTGCAGGCGGTCCTGCAGGCCGCCCTCGACCTGCGGGACCGCTGCAACGCGGGAGAACTGAGCGAGCACGGGATGGCCACGGCCCGCGGCCGACTCACGGCCCGGCTCGCTCGGCTCGTCGACGACCCGCCGCCGCTCGCTGACGCCGAGCGCTTCGCGGCGCACCTGGCCACCGAATTCCCGGCCGTGTTCCTGTTCTTGTGGGACCCCTCGCTCGATGCCACCAACTGGCGCGCCGAACAGGCCATCCGGCCCGCCGTGGTCATTCGCAAGGTGTGCGGCGGCAACCGCACCCGCAAGGGCGCCGACACCCAGCAGGTGCTGGCCAGCGTCGTGCGCACCGCCCGCCAGCGCCATCTCGACCTGCCTCCGCTGATCACCGCGATGTTGTGCGGCGTCGAGCCCGTTGTCCCCAAGCTGCTCGCGATGTCGCCGGCGCCCACGTAGGCGCGCAGCGTCCGACCGACCACGCGGCGCGACCCGTCCCCGCGGCTCACCCACCGTTGCGCCCGGTTGCCCGCCGACAGGCCGACGCTGGTGTCCTCGCGTCCAGTTCCCCACCGCAGCGATGTTCAGCGACACCATCCGGAGACACCGTGTGAACCCGCCGTCGGCTCAAAGCAAGTCTCGTGGCGGCACCGAGCTTTGGCGGCTCAGGCCCCGTTTCTGCCCATGTTCATTGGCAGATCACCCACTAACCTGGAAAATTCATGAGGCGCCCGGCCTGAGTAGAGACACAAAAGCCTCCGTGTGCTAAAACGCTGTTGACGACAGATGTTTTCGGCACGACGGAGGCTCTTGCGTGACGGACCCCACGATAGCACAGTCTGTTCTGTTCCCCGATCTGTTCGACAAGCCGCTCGTGGCCACGTTCGACCGCGAGCAGTCGAGCTCGGATGGCGGCGCCGTGCTGCTCAAGGCCGCCGAGCGCGTCTACGGGTTGGTCAAGGCATTCGGCCGGTGTCTGATTGACCGCCGGGCACCGGAGAAGGTCCGGCACACGCTCGAGGACCTGGTGGGCCAGCGGGTGTTCGGCATCGCCTGCGGCCATCCCGACGGCAACGATTCGGACCAGCTCGCCGATGATCCGATCCACAAGTTGCTGCTCGGGCGCGACCCGGTGGCGGGCGGTCGGCTGGCGTCGCAGCCGACGGTCTCGCGGTTCGAGAACGGTGCGGGCCGCGTCGCGCTCTATCGGCTCGGGCGCGAGTTGGCGGCGTCGGTCATCGAGCGGCATCGCCGCCGGCTGCGCGGGCGGGTGCGACGCATCACGATCGACCTCGACCCGACCGACGACCCGACGCATGGCGCGCAGCAGCTGACCATGTTCAACAGCTACTACGACAGCTGGTGCTACCTGCCACTGCTGGCCTTTGTGAGCTTCGACCGTGAGGCGGAGCAGTATCTGTGCGCGGCCGTGCTGCGGCCCGGCACGGCGCAGGCGTCCGACGGCACGCTGGGCGTGCTGTGTCGGCTGCTCGCGCTGCTGCGGTCCGCGTTTCCCGAGGCGCGCTTTCTCGTCCGGCTCGACGGCGGCTTCGCCACGCCAGAGATCTTCGACTTCCTCGATGCCGAACCGCGGCTCGACTACGTCGTGGCGATGGCCAGGAACGCCGTGCTGTTGCGGGCTGCCGAGCACGTCATGGTGGCGGCCCGCACCGAGAACATGCTGCGCGAGAAGACGGCGCACTTCTACCTCGACACCCGCTATCGCGCGGGCACGTGGGCTCGTGAGCGCCGCGTGGTGATCAAGGCCGAAGTCGTGCAGCTCACCGGCCGGCAGCCGCGGGACAACCCGCGCTTCGTCGTGACCAATCTGCGCCAGACGCCGCGCTTCATCTACGAGAAGGTCTACTGCGGGCGCGGCGACATCGAGAACCGCATCAAGGAACTGCTCGACGGCTTGCAGATCGACCGCACGAGCTGCACCAAGTTCTGGGCAAACCAGCTGCGGGTCCTGCTGACGGCCGCCGCCTACGTGCTCATGCAGGAACTGCGGCTGAGGGCCGCCCGCACCGCCTGCGCCCGCACCCAGGTGACTTGGCTGCGCGACCGGTTGCTCAAGGTCAGCGTCCACATCGTCCGCTCCGTCCGCCGGCTCGTCCTGCACCTGCCGCGAGCGACCCCATACCGCGACGTCTGGCGGCACCTCGCCCTCGCGCTCGGGGCGCGCGCCGGATAGCGCGCCGTCGCGCCGCCAACCTCCGCGCCCCGGATGCTCGCCAGCGCCCCTGCGCCCGACCTGTCGGCGCTTGCCACCTCATGCGTGCCGTCACCTCGCCCCGGCCACTGCACCACGCTGCCACCTACCACGCGCCGCGTCCGAAAACGTCCTTCGCGCGACGATCAGGCCCTGCCTGGGACCGATTCGATAACCTCACGAATTTTCCGGGCTAAACAAATACGTGCAGGCGAAAGGTGCTGTGTTCCCCATCCGAAAGACCGGTGTGCGACCCTTCAGTGTGGAGCATCTTGAACAGACCGTTGATGTAGTTCTTCCCGTCGACGGTCCATTCCTTCCGTTCCCTGGAGAAAAAATCGATCCTACCCAGTAGGGCCCGCCGGTTTTCCGATGTCAGCCAGGTCGCCTCCGTCGGGCGCAACGTGCCGGCAATATCATCCAGGAGGCCTTCCATAAAGGTCCGGAGTTGGGCGTTTGCTGCCGCCCAATCGCCCCGGCCATGTGCGTTGAGAGCCTGATCCAGATGTCCGCGGGACGTCTCGAATCCGTGCGCCGTCAGCAGCTGGTGAACCTCATCGTCTGTTTCGGCTTTCAGCTCGACCGGCAAGGCCGGCGTTAGCCCGGAAAATTCGTGAGGGGTCTGTCTCAGGTAGAGACACAAGAGCCTCCGTGTGCTAAAACGCTGTTAACCACAGGCATTTTCGGCACGACGGAGGCTCTTGCGTGACGGACCCCACGATAGCACAGTCTGTTCTGTTTCCCGATCTGTTCGACAAGCCGCTCGTGGCCACGTTCGACCGCGAGCAGTCGAGCTCGGATGGCGGCGCCGTGCTGCTCAAGGCCGCCGAGCGCGTCTACGGGTTGGTCAAGGCATTCGGCCGGTGTCTGATTGACCGCCGGGCGCCGGAGAAGGTCCGGCACACGCTCGAGGACCTGGTGGGCCAGCGGGTGTTCGGGATCGCCTGCGGCCATCCGGACGGCAACGATTCGGACCGGCTCGCCGACGATCCGATTCACAAGCTGCTGCTCGGGCGCGACCCGGTGGCCGGCGGTCGGCTGGCGTCGCAGCCGACGGTTTCGCGGTTCGAGAACGGCGCGGGCCGCGTCGCGCTCTATCGGCTCGGACGCGAGTTGGCGGCGTCGGTCATCGAGCGGCATCGCCGCCGGCTGCGTGGGCGGGTGCGACGCATCACGATCGACCTCGACCCGACCGACGACCCGACGCATGGTGCGCAGCAGCTGACCATGTTCAACAGCTACTACGACAGCTGGTGCTACCTGCCACTGCTGGCCTTCGTGAGCTTCGACCGCGAGGCGGAGCAGTATCTGTGCGCGGCCGTGCTGCGGCCCGGCACGGCGCAGGCGGCCGACGGCACGCTGGGCGTTTTGTGTCGGCTGCTCGCGCTGCTGCGGGCCGCGTTTCCCAAGGCACGCTTTCTCGTCCGGCTCGACGGCGGCTTCGCCACGCCGGAGGTCTTCGACTTCCTCGACGCCGAGCCGCGGCTCGACTACGTCGTGGCGATGGCCAAGAACGCCGTGCTGTTGCGGGCTGCCGAGCACGTCATGGTGGCGGCCCGCACCGAGAACATGCTGCGCGAGAAGACGGCGCACTTCTACCGCGACACCCGCTATCGCGCGGGCACGTGGGCTCGTGAGCGCCGCGTGGTGATCAAGGCCGAAGTTGTGCAACTCACCGGCCGGGAGCCGCGGGACAACCCGCGCTTCGTCGTGACCAATCTGCGCCAGACGCCGCGCTTCATCTACGAGAAGGTCTACTGCGGGCGCGGCGACATCGAGAACCGCATCAAGGAACTGCTCGACGGCTTGCAGATCGACCGCACGAGCTGCACCAGGTTCTGGGCAAACCAGCTGCGGGTCCTGCTGACGGCCGCCGCCTACGTGCTCATGCAGGAACTGCGGCTGAGGGCCGCCCGAACCGCCTGCGCCCGCACCCAGGTGACCTGGCTGCGCGACCGGTTGCTCAAGGTCAGCGTCCACGTCGTGCGCTCCGTCCGCCGCATCGTCCTGCACCTGCCGCGAGCGACCCCATACCGTGACGTCTGGCGGCACCTCGCCCTCGCGCTCGGGGCGCGCGCCGGATAGCGCGCCCCCGCGCCGCCAACCTCAAACCCCGCACTGCTCGCCAGCGCCCTGTCGCCGAAGCTGTCGGCGCGTGGTGCCTCGTGCGCGCCGTCACCCCGCCACGACCGCTTCACCACGCTGCCACCTGCCACACGCAATGTCCGACGACTTCATTCGCCCGACGATCACGCCCCGATCGTGACCGATTCGACAACCTCAGGAATAATGCGGGTTAGCACCGCCTCTCCGTCCGCATTCCACACAAGGGAGTAACCGTCCTTGGCGAGAGCTTGCACAAATTTCGCCTCTGGTGTCCAACGAGACTCCTGCCGCACAACCGCGATTGCTTCGCGAACCACGGCCTCACCAAGGGACATGCATCCCTCCAATGTGTCCAACTGTGCATCCGGCTGGCCAGTCACGATCCTGGCCAATGCCGTGCATTTCTTTTGCACGCTCAACCCCGTGTTGGCGGGGATCTCGTGCTCCAGCTCCAGTCGAACTACCATCTGATTGAATGCCGCCTGGGAGTGCCCCTCGAGGACCTCCGTCGCGTACACAAGCGTTAACCTGCTAAACATTATTTCACCCCACGCGTGCCTGGCAGCCTCCTGTCCAGGGTGTGTAGACCGCCGGCCACTCGTGCGCGCGCGTTCCCTCACACTTCAACGACCGTTACTTCCAGGCGCCGATCAACAGCCTGAAGCGCTTGCTGGAGTCTGTCCATGCGGGAAGCGTGGTGAACATCGAGAACGCGGTCAACCTGCGGCATGTGCCAACCAAGCCGGCGCCCAAGTTCGGCCTTTGTAATTCTCTTCTGTTGCATCGCCTTATACAACTCGATCTTTGGCACTGCCAATGGTGGAACATCGACCACTACCCTTCCCTTTGAGGGCTGTGGAAGCCGTTGCCGGTCTTTCATGTACGCATCGATCACGGTCAGAAGGGCGTCAGACGCCCGTTTCAAAGCTTCTTCCCGTGTGTCGCCAAAGGTATGCGCCTCCGGGAAATCCGGAAAGTCCACAAGTATACGTTCATCCTCGGTTGTCAACCTCACCGGGTAGTGCAACATGTCGCTATACGCCTCCTTCTGTGCCTGTCAGGTGTAGAGGCTGACTGGGCGTCGCGGGCACTTCAAGGACATCGCTCGGAACCTCAAGGTCCACCGAACCGATAGGGCTGTTAAGCTAACGACCTAAGGTCGTCACTTCAACCCGAGATCTTTCTTGATCGCTTTCATGGTTCCGATTGGCATGTCCTTTCTGCCGTGCATCGGGAGGACCGACTTCTGTTGGCCCAAGCGAACGATGAGATGCCCGCCGCGTCCGCTTTCAAACGTACATCCCTGCTTCGTTAGCCAAGCTTTGAACTGCCGAGGAGTCATCAATGAATGTCCTTCCGTCGGTTCTAAGTCTGTTAGTCATGAGTGTCCCTTCTCCTGCGGCCAGTTATTTTGGCTTTTGGCTCTTCGCTCTAACCCCTTGGCTCTCTTGGCTGCTCATGCTAGCCCGAGCTGGGGCATCGTGGCTTGTCGGCGCTCGTGCCTTCTTCGGGTATTGGCCGCACCCAATAGTAGCAACAGATGTGTTGCAATGTCAACGTACATGTTGCATGCCTTTTGAGGCAAGCCGAGGAAGGTCGCCGTCGGGCACGCGCAGGTCTCGATGGCCGCCGCATCGACGCCGACCCGGATGGCAGCGCACCACAGCCGGCCCCGGACATCGGCGTGTGGGTGCGATGCCAGCCGCCGAAGGACCTCGTGGCGCTGTGGGAAGCGGCCTCGAGCTCTACGTCTAGTGTCCTGTCCCTTAAGTTTATGACATCATGGGCAGACTCGCACTCGAAGGAGCCTGCCCATGCCACGCGGACGCAAACTGGCCTCGCTCACGCTCACCGACGAGCAACAGAATCAGCTCCAGGGGATTGCTCAATCGGCTACCCTGCCCTACGCCTTGGTCGTGCGGGCCCGCATCATCCTCGCCAGCGCCGAAGGCTTGACCAACGCAGCCGTCGCCAAGCGTGTCGGCGTCATACCACACACCGTCGGCAAGTGGCGCCGACGCTTCCGGGAAGCCGGCATCGAGGGGTTGCACGACGAAATGCGGCCCGGACGGCCCCGGACCTACGACGACGACAAGGTGGCGAGCGTGATCAACCGCGCGTTGCAGCAGACACCCGACACCGCCACGCACTGGAGCACGCGCGCGCTGGGGCAGGCCGAGGGCCTTTCCAAGAGCACGGTGCAGCGCTGGCTCGCCCTCTTCGGCGTCAAGCCGCATCTGGCGCAGACCTTCAAGCTGTCGACCGACCCGTTTTTCATCGAGAAGGTGCGCGACATCGTCGGGCTCTACCTCAACCCGCCCGACCACGCGATGGTCCTGTGCGTGGATGAGAAGTCGCAGATTCAGGCGCTCGACCGCACCCAGCCGACGCTGCCGATGGGCCTCGGCTACGCCGAAGGCTACACCCACGACTACGTCCGGCACGGCACGACGACGCTGTTCGCTGCCCTCGACATCGCCACCGGACAGGTGTTCGGGCAGTGCCGCAAGCGGCACCGCCACGAGGAGTTCCTCTCGTTCCTGCGCCTGATCGACCGCGAGGTGCCGGCAGCGTTGGACATCCATCTGGTACTGGACAACTATGCGACACACAAGCACGCCAAGGTCAAGCGGTGGCTGGCGGCGCGACCCCGCTTCCATCTGCACTTCACGCCCACCTCGGCGTCCTGGTTGAACCAGGTGGAGCGCTGGTTCGGCGTGCTCAGCCAGCGGGCGATCAAGCGGGGTTCGTTCCACAGCGTCGCCGATCTGGTGCATAAGATCCAAGCGTTCATCAACGCGTACAATGCCTCTGCCACGCCGTTCGTCTGGGTCGCCACGGCGCAGTCGATCATCGACAAAGTGGCGCGTATTGCGATTCGTATTTCCGGGACGGCACACTAGAACATCGCGATCGGGTTGACCGGGCTTCCCGTGCCGCGCGTGGCCTTGAGCGGGAGCACCATGAGCAGGAACGCGTAGCGCCCCTCCTCCGCGCACACGTCGGCCAGCGGCTCGAGCAGGGCGTTGTCGATGAGCGCCACCCCGTAGTTGAACAGCACGCCGTGGACGGGGAAGGCGAGGCCGTAGGGATCCGGCCGCGAGTCCATCATGTCCCAGCCGAGGAGCGACACGTCGTGATCGCGAATGAACCTGGCGCAGGTGACGCCCAGGCCGGGGCGGTCCCCGCCGGCGTACTGGTTGCCGGCGCGCACGTACGCCTCGCGGCCGCTGTGGACGAGGAGCGCGTCGCCCGGCTCGACAGCCACGCCCTGGGCCTGCGCGATCTCCTCGAGCTCCCAGCCCTGCACCGGCCGCTCCGGCGTGACGTGCGGCTCGCCCCGGTGACGCGGCACGTCGAGCAGCACGCCGCGCGTGATGATGCCGTCGCCCCAGGCGCCGACCGCGCCGAACGCGGCGCCCTGCGTGGTCACCTCGGCCTCGGGATCGCGGCCCTGCCACATCCCGTCGCTGTCCCACATGTGGCACAGCGCGTCGACGTGGGTCATGGTCTGCCCGTGGTAGATGAAGCCGTAGTAGTCGGAGACGGCGCCGGCGCCGCCCGGGCGCGGGCTGATGCGGAGGAAGTGCTGCTCGGGCTCGAAGGGGCGGCTCAGCGACACCTTGCGGCCGCTCGCGACGAGCCCTGCGGCCGCGGCGCTCTTCTCCGGCGTGATGAGGTTGACGGCGCCCTTCTGGTCGTCGTCTCCCCAGCGTCCCCAGTTGCGGCGATCGGTGTACCACGACTCGACCTCGGCCTGCGAAGGCATGCGCGGGTCCGCCTGCGCGGCGGGCGGCGCCGTGCCGGCCGCGACCGTCGCCCGCGCGTGCCGCTCGAGGAGCTCCGACGGCGAGAAGGCAGCGGCGGCCTGCACGCTGCCGGCGCCGACTCCCTGCGAGCCGCCCGACGCCAGGGTCCGCGTGCCGCCCGCGATCCCGGCGCTGCCTGCCGCTGCACCGACCGCCGCCAGAAACCGTCGTCTTGAAGTGGCCATCGTCTGCCGTCCTTTCCTGCCTTGTCCCGTGCGCCGCGCGCGACCCTTGAAACCTCCGCGCGCAATCCTTGACCGGATGGTACCGCAGCCTCCCGTCGGTCGGCGCTTCTGCCGCTTCCCGGTCTTCGACACTACGACGGATCGGGGCCGAGGTCGAGCGCGCCGGGTGCGCACACGGTCCAGTCGGCCGTCAACCGCACGGGCTGCGCCCCCGCCGCGAGCGAGACGACCTGGCCGCGCTCCCAACCCGGCTCGGCGATGGGCTCCAGCGCCTGCATGCGCTCGTGCCGCGGCGAACCCAGCTTGACCTCGACGGGATGGGTCCGTCCGTTGCTTGCCACCAGGAAGTCGATCTCCTGGAGACACGTTGGCGTCACGCCCGAGGTCGTGGTAGTTGACGACCTGTGGCATATCAGCAGCATGCTTCGTATTTTGCCATGCCCGTGGCTGGCGCGTTCCCGCCCGACCGTGCGCCGGCCACGCAACCGGCGGGGCGCCGGGGACAACGATGCCGGTCCCGTTGATCGGCGCGGTATGATTCCGTATGGGTTTGCGAGCGGCCCGTGGCCGGGCCGGTTCGATTTCGGCAGCGGAACCGGGAGGAGGCAACATGAGCGGACGGACACACGCTCCGCGGCGGATGCGTTCACGGCTTTGGCTGGCGGTCGCGGGGCTCGGCGCCGCGCTGGCGGCGGGCGCGGCCATGCCGGCGGCCGAGAGCGCGGCAGGGGATGCCGAAGGCTACATCAGCGGGGTGGTCGAGAGCGCCGCGGGTCCCGAGGCCGGAGTCTGGGTCATCGCCGAGACTGACGATCTCGGCACGAAGTTCGTCAAGATCGTCGTGACGGACGACGACGGCCGCTTCGTGCTGCCGCAACTGCCCGACGCCACCTACGACGTCTGGGTGCGCGGCTACGGCCTCGTCGATTCC
This sequence comes from Vicinamibacterales bacterium, assembly GCA_965214845.1. Lineage (GTDB taxonomy): Bacteria > Acidobacteriota > Vicinamibacteria > Vicinamibacterales > UBA8438 > JAAXGX01. Next base: position 5,854,541 of record CBDCCO010000007.1, on the reverse strand, counting down.
GCGAAGGTGCAGCTCGCGCCGCCGCTCGACGATGCCGCGCTGGAAGCCGTCGTGGCGCCCGACGAGGCGGCCGCCGCGGAGTACTACCCCGGGAACTACTGGTACTCGCTGATCGAGCCGCCGGCCCCGAGCGAGTTTCCGGGCACCGGGCCCGCGGGCAACGGCATCTCGCCGGCGATGAAGAGCCAGGCGGCGTGGGTCGACAACATGAAGCAGGGCTGCCAGCTCTGCCATCAGCTCGGCAACACCGCGACGCGCGTGGTGCAGCGCCGCGACGACTTCGACTCCGCCGCGCAGGCCTGGGACCACCGCGTGCAGACGGGGCAGCGCGGCAACCAGATGAGCGCCGCGATGGACCGCTTCGGCCGCGAGCGCGGCGTCGCGATGTTCGCCGACTGGACGGAGCGGATCTCCGCCGGCGAGCTGCCCCCGCGGCCCCCGCGGCCGCAGGGCGTCGAGCGCAACCTGGTCGTCACGCTCTGGGACTGGGGCACCGACAGCTCCTTCATCCACGACGAGATCACGACCGACAAGCGCAACCCCACGCTCAACGGCGGCGGGCCGGTCTACGGCGTCTCGGCGGGGCACGGCACGCTGACCGTCGTCGACCCGAACGAGAACACCGCCGTCGAGCTCAAGATTCCGGTGCGGCCGGAGGATCAGGACAGCGTGACGTCCCGCTTCCCGCAGATGCAGGTGGAGCCTTCGTACTACTGGGGCGAGCAGTTGCTGTGGGGGCGCGGCGGCCCGGACGGCCACGAGAACGCCTCCGATCCGCACAATCCGATGATGGACGGCGAGGGGCGGGTGTGGATGACGTCCAAGGTGCGCAACCGGCCCAACCCCGACTGGTGCCGGGAGGGCTCGTCCAACAAGTTCGCCGAGTACTGGCCGATCGACGCGAGCGGCCGGCAGGCCTCGTACTACGATCCCGAGACCGGGGCGTTCGAGCTGATCGACACCTGCTACGGCACGCACCACCTGCAGTTCGGCGAGGACGCGAACGACACCCTCTGGTTCAGCGGCGACGGCAACGTCATCGGCTGGATCGACACGAAAGGCTACGACGCGACGGGCGACGAGCAGGCCTCGCAGGGCTGGTGCCCGACAGTCATCGACACGAACGGCGACGGCGTGATCACCAGGCCGTGGAACGAGCCGGGGCAGGAGGACCACGATCCGGCCCGCGACACCCGGATCAACGGGTTCGGCTACGGCATCATCGCCAGCTCGATCGACGACTCGGTGTGGATCACGCGCACCGGGCCGTTCCCCGGCCGCCTGGTGCGCCTCGACCGCGGCGACAATCCGCCCGCGAGCTGCATCGCCGAGGTCTACGAGCCGCCGTCCATCGAGAACCCCGACATCGACCCGGCGCAGACCGGCTCGGCTCCGCGCGGCATCGACGTCGACCGCAACGGCGTCATCTGGACGGCGCTGTCGGGCAGCAGCCACATGGCGAGCTTCGACCGGCGCAAGTGCGGGGTGACGAGCGGGCCCGAGGCCACGGGGCAGCACTGCCCGGAGGGCTGGACGCTCTATCCGGTGCCCGGCCCGCAGATGAAGGGGGTCGAGACGCCCGGCAGCGCCGACTTCCACTACTACAGCTGGGTGGACCAGTACAACACGCTCGGGCTGGGCGCGAACATGCCCGTCGCCAACGGGTCGACCTCGGACGCGCTCCTGGTCCTCGATCCGGACAGCGGCGAATGGACCATCCTGCGCGTGCCGTACCCGATGGCGTTCTACTCGCGCGGGCTCGACGGTCGCATCGACGATCCGGACGCCGGGTGGAAGGGCCGCGGCCTGTGGGCCAACTACGGCTCGAACTACATCTGGCACACGGAGGGCGGCAAGGGCACGCGCAGCAAGATGGTGCACTTCCAGTTGCGGCCCGACCCGCTGGCCCGGTAGAGGTGGAGCCATGAACAGCGTGGCGACCCGGCGGCGGTGGGACGGCGGCAGGTGGCTGCCGGCGGTGCTGGCGGCGGGCGCGCTCGCGGCCTGCGTGGAGGAGATGCCCTCCGCGGACCCGCCGGACGAGGCCGCGTCCGCGCCGCCGCCGTATCACGTCTACGTCACGAACGAGTACTCGGGGGACATGACCGTGATCGCGGGCGGCACGAACGAGGTGGTCGCGACGATCCCGCTCGGCAAGCGCCCCCGCGGCATCAAGGTGGCGCCGGACGGTTCGCGGCTGTTCGTCGCGCTGAGCGGGTCGCCGCCGTCCCCGCCGGGGACCGACGAGAGCACGCTGCCGCCGCCCGACCGGTCCGCGGACGGCATCGGCATGGTCGACCTCGCGTCGGGCGAGATGATCGGGATGGTGCGCGCGGGCACGGATCCCGAGCAGGTCGCCGTCAGCGCCGACGGCACGCGGCTCTACGTCGCGAACGAGGACGCGGGCGAGGCGACGGTCGTCGACATCGCGAGCGGCGAGGTCCTGGCCGCGCTGCCGGTCGGCGAGGAGCCCGAGGGGGTGCGCATCAGCCCCGACGGCAGCGTCGTCTACGTCACCTCCGAGAACGAGAACCGGGTGTCGGTCATCGACACGGCCGCCAACGAAGTGGTGGCCGGCTTCGAGGTCGGCGCCCGGCCGCGGGCCTCGGCGTTCGCGCCGGACGGCAGTCGGGCCTACGTGACCGCCGAGAACGGCGGGACGGTCCACGTGGTCGACACGGCGGTCCACGAGGTGCTGCACACCATCGAGCTCAGCGGCGAGCTGGTGCGGCCGATGGGCGTGGTCGTCGCGCCGGACGGCGCGCGCGTCTACGTGACCACCGGCCGCGGCCGCAGGGTGGTCGCCATCGACGCGGCGACACACGAGCCGGTCGCCACGGTGGAGGTGGGCGATCGGCCCTGGGGCATCGGCGTGACTCCGGACGGCCGCTATCTCTACACGGCGAACGGCCCGTCGCACGACGTCAGCGTGGTGGACACCGCGACGATGACGGTCGTTGCCACGGTGCCGGCCGGCGAGCGCCCCTGGGGCATCGCCATCATCGGCCAGTGAGCGAATCCGATTTCGACGTGACGCTGGGCATCGAGGAGGAGTTCTTTCTCGTCGATCCCGAGACGCGCGATCTGGTGTCGGACCCGGACCGCGGCATCTTCGAGATGTGCGAGCGGAACCGGGGACCGCACAAGGTGGTCGTCGAGTTTCTCCGGTCCCAGATCGAGACCAACACGGCCGTCTGCCGCTCGGTGGGCGAGGTGCGCGACGCGCTGCGCGCGGCCCGGCGGGCGGTGGTCGACGCGGCGACCGCGCACGGCGCCGCGGTGATGGCGGCCGCAACGCATCCCTTCGCCGCGTGGGAGGAGCAGATGCCCACGCCGAAGGAGCGCTACGAGCGCTTCGCGGTCACGTTCCAGGAGAGCGTGCGGCGGATGATCGTGGGCGGCATGCACGTGCACGCCGGCTTCGGCAGCCCGGACGAGCGCAGCGCGCCCATGATGGTCAGCCGGTACGACTTGAACCCGGTCTCGCGGCCGGCGTTGAACGGGGACGAGCCCGACAGCGCATGGAGCAGCGGCAGGTGGCGGCAGCGAGCTGTGGTGGGACATCCGCCCGTCCGGGGCGCATCCGACGGTGGAGCTGCGCATCTGCGACGTCTGCCCGCGCATCGACGACGCGGTGAGCATCGCCGCGCTCTACACGGCGCTCGTCCGCTGGCTGCTGCGGCAGGTGCGCGAGGACCGGCTGCCGCCCGAGCCGCTCACGGAGATCATCATCGAGAACCGCTGGCTGGCCCAGCGCTACGGCGTGCTCGCGTTCCTGGGCGATACGATCGGCGGCGGCCGGCTGGATATCCGCGACTACGCGGCGGCGCTCGTCGAGACCCTGGCGGCCGACGCCCAGGCCCTCGGTTGCGAGGACGAGATGCGGCGCGCGCTGACCATCATCGACGAAGGCAGCGGCGCCGACCGGCAGCTCGACCACTTCCGCCTGCGGCGGCTGGACGGCGCCAGCGCGGAGGAGGCCCTGCGCGCCGTGGTCGATCTGGTGGTTGCGGAGACCCGCGCGGGCCTCGAGGCCGATGCGTAGCCCGACCGCCCGGGCGCCTAACCCGGAAAATTCGTGAGGTTATCGAATCGGTCCCAGGCAGGGCCTGATCGTCGCGCGAAGGACGTTTTCGGACGCGGCGCGTGGTAGGTGGCAGCGTGGTGCAGTGGCCGGGGCGAGGTGACGGCACGCATGAGGTGGCAAGCGCCGACAGGTCGGGCGCAGGGGCGCTGGCGAGCATCCGGGGCGCGGAGGTTGCCGTGGCGACGGCGCGCTATCCGGCGCGCGCCCCGAGCGCGAGGGCGAGGTGCCGCCAGACGTCGCGGTATGGGGTCGCTCGCGGCAGGTGCAGGACGAGCCGGCGGACGGAGCGGACGACGTGGACGCTGACCTTGAGCAACCGGTCGCGCAGCCAAGTCACCTGGGTGCGGGCGCAGGCGGTGCGGGCGGCCCTCAGCCGCAGTTCCTGCATGAGCACGTAGGCGGCGGCCGTCAGCAGGACCCGCAGCTGGTTTGCCCAGAACTTGGTGCAGCTCGTGCGGTCGATCTGCAAGCCGTCGAGCAGTTCCTTGATGCGGTTCTCGATGTCGCCGCGCCCGCAGTAGACCTTCTCGTAGATGAAGCGCGGCGTCTGGCGCAGATTGGTCACGACGAAGCGCGGGTTGTCCCGCGGCTGCCGGCCGGTGAGCTGCACGACTTCGGCCTTGATCACCACGCGGCGCTCACGAGCCCACGTGCCCGCGCGATAGCGGGTGTCGAGGTAGAAGTGCGCCGTCTTCTCGCGCAGCATGTTCTCGGTGCGGGCCGCCACCATGACGTGCTCGGCAGCCCGCAACAGCACAGCGTTCCTGGCCATCGCCACGACGTAGTCGAGCCGCGGTTCGGCATCGAGGAAGTCGAAGATCTCTGGCGTGGCGAAGCCGCCGTCGAGCCGGACGAGAAAGCGCGCCTCGGGAAACGCGGACCGCAGCAGCGCGAGCAGCCGACACAGCACGCCCAGCGTGCCGTCGGACGCCTGCGCCGTGCCGGGCCGCAGCACGGCCGCGCACAGATACTGCTCCGCCTCACGGTCGAAGCTCACAAAGGCCAGCAGTGGCAGGTAGCACCAGCTGTCGTAGTAGCTGTTGAACATGGTCAGCTGCTGCGCGCCATGCGTCGGGTCGTCGGTCGGGTCGAGGTCGATCGTGATGCGTCGCACCCGCCCGCGCAGCCGGCGGCGATGCCGCTCGATGACCGACGCCGCCAACTCGCGCCCGAGCCGATAGAGCGCGACGCGGCCCGCACCGTTCTCGAACCGCGAGACCGTCGGCTGCGACGCCAGCCGACCGCCCGCCACCGGGTCGCGCCCGAGCAGCAACTTGTGGATCGGATCATCGGCGAGCTGGTCCGAATCGTTGCCGTCGGGATGGCCGCAGGCGATGCCGAACACCCGCTGGCCCACCAGGTCCTCGAGCGTGTGCCGGACCTTCTCCGGTGCCCGGCGGTCAATCAGACACCGGCCGAATGCCTTGACCAACCCGTAGACGCGCTCGGCGGCCTTGAGCAGCACGGCGCCGCCATCCGAGCTCGACTGCTCGCGGTCGAACGTGGCCACGAGCGGCTTGTCGAACAGATCGGGGAACAGAACAGACTGTGCTATCGTGGGGTCCGTCACGCAAGAGCCTCCGTCGTGCCGAAAACATCTGTCGTCAACAGCGTTTTAGCACACGGAGGCTTTTGTGTCTCTACTCAGGCCGGGCGCCTCATGAATTTTCCAGGCTAACCACTTTCGGTGCGACGCGGGGTTGCGGCACGCCTCCTGGCGCAGAGCCCTCTGGCCCGCCTGACGGCTGCCCGCATCCCGATCCTCGAAGGACCCTACGCGTTCGGCGACACGCGCGCCGTGCTGATCGAGGATCTCGACGGCCTGGCGCTCGAGCTGATCGAGGCCGGCTCCTGACCTGTCCAAGCGCTGTTTTCTCCGGAACCGGTCCGGCCGTTGCGGTGCGGCTTGCCGTCGGTGCGTGCCGGACTCCCTGTTGTACGCTGGAGCGGGAACTGGCTGGTGCTGACAATCGACGAGTTGCGCGCGTTGATCGCGGTTCGGGAATCCGATCGGGTGGAGCTCACCGTCTCGACGAAGAATACCGACAAGTTCGGAGAAGCGATCTGCGCCTTCGCCAACGACTTTCCCAACCACAGGCAGTCGGGCTATCTCGTCGTCGGCGTGGGCGATGACGGAACGGCCAGCGGTCTGACCGTAACCGACGCGCTGCTGACGAACCTCGGGGCGCTGCGTTCCAACGTCAACATCGAACCGCTGCCGGCCATGACCGTGCAGAAGTACACGTTGCCGGAGGGTGAGGTGGTCGTCGTCGAAGTCGTGCCCTCCGATCTGCCGCCCGTGCGGTACAAAGGGAGGGTCTGGATACGTGTCGGTCCGTCCCGCCGCGCTGCGAACCAGCAGGAGGAACGGATTCTGATCGAGAAACGCACCGCCCTGCAGCGGAGTTTCGACGTTCGCCCCTGCCGAGGCTGCACGCTCGATGACCTCATCCCGGACTTGTTTCTCGTCACCTACCTCCCGGCCGCCGTCGATCGCGCGGTAATCGAGGAGAACGAGCGGGCGATCGAGGAACAGATGGCTTCGCTGCGATTCTATGACCTGGCCGCCGATTGCCCGACGAACGCCGGCGCGCTGCTGTTCGCCAGGGATCCACTGCGCTGGCTGCCGGGCGCCAGCATTCAATTCGTCCGTTGGGCGGGTACGACGATGGCGGACGACCCGGTCGGTCAGGCCCGTTTCAGCGGTGACCTGATCACGGTCCTCAGAGAACTGCAGAGGTTCGTCGCACTCCCGGCGCAGTCGCGTCCCGTGGCGGCAACGGCTTTCCGGGAGCGCGCCGTGACCGATTACCCGCAGGCAGCGCTTCGCGAGTTGCTCTCGAACGCGATCATGCACCGTTCGTACGAGTCGAATGCGCCGGTCCGCTTCTACTGGTACGACGACCGCATAGAAATCCAGAACCCGGGCGGACTGTACGGTATGGCGTCTCCGGAGAACTTTCCGCGGCAGACGGACTACCGTAATCCGGTTGTCTCGGAGGCCCTGGCGACCCTCGGCTATGTCAACGCTTTCGGGCGCGGCGTCATCCGCGCACAGGACGCGCTCCGCGAGAACGGGAACCCGGAGGCGGAATTCACGTTCGAAGCCACGCACGTGCTGGCGATCATCCGGAGGGCGTCGTGAAGACGATAGCCTTCTTCAACAACAAGGGAGGCGTCGGCAAGACCACGCTGGTGTACCACCTGGCCTGGATGTACGCGGAGCTCGGGTTCTCGGTAGTGGCAGCGGATCTCGATCCGCAGGCGAACCTGAGTGCCGTGTTTCTGAGTGAGAAGCGACTCGAGCGGTTGTGGCCGGACGACGGCCACCCGGACAGCATTCTCGGCGCGGTTTCACCGATACTGCGCGGTCTCGGTGACATCCGGGAGCCGCATGTCGAGCAGATCGGCGCGAATCTGGGACTGGTCGTCGGAGACCTGGGTCTGTCGAGCTTCGAGGCCAGGCTGTCGGCGGCGTGGCCGGACTGCCTGGGCCGCGACGAGTCGGCGTTTCGCACGGAATCCGCATTCCATCGCACGATCCTCGACGCCGCGCGCAAGCAGGATGCAGACCTGGTGCTGATCGACGTGGGTCCCAACCTGGGAGCCATCAACCGCGCCGCACTCATTGCCGCGAATTTCGTCGTGTTCCCCCTGGCTCCCGACCTGTTCTCGCTGCAGGCGCTCCGGAACGTCGGCCCGACACTCCGGGACTGGCGTGCGGAATGGAAAGATCGTCTGGATCGTCGCCCACAGGCCCAGGATTTGGAATTGCCGTCCGCCCGCATCGAGCCGGCAGGGTACATCGTGATGCAGCACGCGGTGCGCGAGGGGCGTCCGGTACAGGCGTACCAGAAATGGATCAAGCGGATTCCGGAGGTCTATCGCAGGGAGGCACTCGTTAATGGAGGGCCCGATTCGTCCTCGACGGAGGGCGATTCCGAATGTCTCGCCACGCTCAAGCACTACCGCAGCCTGATGGCCATGGCCCACGAGGCCCGCAAGCCGATGTTCCATCTCAAGGCTGCCGACGGGGCGCTCGGCGGCCACATCTACGCGGTGCGGGACTGCTACGCGGACTTCGAGCGTTTGGCGAGGCGGATAGCAGACAAGTGCGGCGTGCACGCCGCTTGACAGCATCCATCGTCGCGACGCTGGGCTGTGTGCAGCGTCGGCGCACGCGGGCGTCCGTTGCGGTAACCTGGACGCTCACCTTCAAACACGACCTCGAGGGGGTTTCGATGACGTCCGTTGCCGACGCGTGGAGGATGAGGACGAAGATCGTTGCAACCGTGTTGATATTGGGTGCGGCCTTGCTGGCGGCGCCGCCGGCAGGCGTCGCGCAGGAGGGCGGGTACGAGCCGCCCCGCACGCCGTGGGGCGCGCCGGACCTGACGGGCGCCTGGTCGAACAAGACGACGACGCCGCTCCAGCGGCCCGCGGAGCTCGCGGACCAGGCGTTCCTGACGGAGGAGGAGCGGGCCGCCCGCAATCCGGAGTCGGGCGTTTCGACGGAGGAGCGATCGGCGTTCATGCCGACCGGCGCGTACAACGACTTCTGGCTCGAGCAGGGCGAGCTCAACCTGCGCACGTCGCTGGTCGTCGATCCGCCGGACGGCCGGCTCCCGCCGCTCACCGGGCCGGAGCGGCAGCGGCAGCGGGTGCTGCCCAATTCGTTCAGCCCGACCGCGCAGTTCGACTCGTGGCTCGACTTCAACACCTACGACCGCTGCATCACGCGCGGCATGCCGGGCGCGATGATGCCGGGCTTCTACAACCACAACTACCAGATCGTGCAGACCGAGGACCACGTCGCCATCCTGGTCGAGATGATCCACGACGCGCGCATCATTCCGCTCGACGGCAGCGCGCATCCCGCGCCGTCGCTGCGACAGTGGCTCGGCGACTCCCGCGGCCACTGGGACGGGGACACGCTGGTGATCGAGACGACGAACTTCAGCGACAAGGTCACCACCCGCGGCGGCGTGATGATTGCCGGCTCCGGGCACCTGCGCACCGTCGAGCGCCTGACGCGGGTGAGCGACGACACGATCGCCTACGAGATCACCGTCACCGATCCGACGGTGTGGTCGGCGCCGTGGACGGTGGCGGTGCCGATGACCGCGATGGACGATCCGGTGTTCGAGTACGCCTGCCACGAGGGCAACTACGCGCTGCCCAACATCCTGTCGGGCCAGCGGGCCACGGACGCGGCCGGCGCCGCGTCCCGCTAGGAGCGGCACCATGCGCATGCGGAGGCTGATGGCGCGCATCTCGCCGCTCGTGCTGGGGCTCGCGGCGCTGGCCGCGGCCGCGCGGCCCGCGGCCGAGCAGTCGATCACGCCGGAGGAGCTCGCGGAGCTGACGGCGATACGGCCGGTGCCGGGCAAGAACGGGCTGTACGTGATCCCGGGCTACGACGGCGGCGTGACCGGGGGCAACGTGGCCGTCCGCGTCACCAACGACGGCGTCATCCTGGTCGACAACAAGTTTCCGCACAGCTTCCGGATGATCACGGACGAGGTCCGGAAGGTCACGTCGCTGCCCATCCGCTACGTCCTCGATACGCACCACCACGGCGATCACGCGGGCAGCAACGCCGACTTCATGGCGGTCGGCGAGGTGATCGCACACCGGAACGCCCGCGCCAACATGATTCGCGGCAACCAGCCGGGGGCGCCGCGCGTCGTCTTCGGCAGCGAGACGGCGGTGTTCCTGGGCGGCGTCGAGACGCGCGCCCATCACTTCGGCCGGGGGCACACGGACGGCGACGCCGTCATTTACTTCCCGGACCTGCGGACGATCCACACCGGCGACCTCTTCATCTGGGGGCAGCGCACCGACGGGAGCACGCTCGCGCCCTTCATGGACTACGGCAACGGCGGGAGCGGGCTGGCCTGGATCGCGACGCTGGACGGGGCGCTCGCGCTCGACTTCGACACGGTGATCCCGGGCCACGGACCCATCCTGGGCCGGGATGAGGTGCGCACCTTCCGCGATCGCATGCAGACGCTGGCGGACCGCATGCGGGCGGCGATCGAGGCGGGCGTCGACCGCGACGAGGTGGCGGACCACGTGCGGACCGCCGACCTCGACTGGCCGCTGAGCGCCGCGGCGCTGCAGGCGTTCCACGACGAGGTGGCCGCAAGCCGGGAGTCGGCGCCGTAGGACGGCGCGAACTCCGTGCGTGATATAAAGGGGTGCCCCGCTCGGCCCGCAAGGCGCGCACAGCGCGCCTCGGCGGGAGCGGCGCGGGGCCATGGGGTTCCCGCAAGCGAACGCCGGGGGCTTGGGGCGCAGCCCCATCCGATTGAAGCCGGGGAGGCTGGACCGATGAACGACATCTACTGTTGCGCCTATGCGCGCCGGGCCGCGCGCCTGGGGCTGATCGCCGCGGCCGCGGCGGCCTTGCTGGCGGTGGCCGGCGCCGCGCTCGCTCAGACGGCGGAGACGGCGGAGACCGAGCCGACGTTCACGCGCGACGTGCTGCCGATCCTGCAGCGCGCGTGCCAGCAGTGTCATCGTCCCGGAGCGGTCGCGCCCATGGCGCTGCTGACCTACGAGCAGGTGCGCCCCTGGGCCCGCGCCATCCGCGACAGAACCGCGCAGCGCGAGATGCCGCCCTGGTTCATCGAGCGCAACGTCGGCGTGCGGGCCTTCAAGGAGGACCCGTCGCTGTCGGACGCGGAGATCGACACCATCGGACGCTGGGTGGCGGCCGGGTCGCCGCGGGGCAATCCCGCGGACGCGCCGCCGCCCCTCGAGTTCGCGGCCTTCGACGAGTGGCGCATCGGCACGCCCGAGTGGGTCGTCGAGCTGCCCGAGGAGCAGACGATCGGGGCTGTGGATGCCGACCGCTGGCTCGACATCTGGGCCGACTCGCGGCTCACCGAGGACCGCTACATCAGGGCCGTCGAGACGAAGCCGTCGCCCGACGCCTACCGGGTGGTGCACCACGTGGCGACCACGATGCTCTGGGAGGAGGAGGACGGCGAGGAGGGCGGCGGGTTCCTCAACGAGTACGCCATGGGCAAGAACGGGGACATCTTCCCCGCGGGCACCGGCCGGCTGATCAGGGCGGGCACGCAGATCCGCTTCAACATGCACTACAGCTCGGTCGGCGAGGAGATCAGGGACCGCACGCGGGTCGGGTTCCAGTTCTACCCGCGGGGGCACGTGCCGGACCTGGTCCTCATCTCGCGCCACGTCGGCGACAGCTTCGATACGCTCGACATCCGGGCGGGCGAGGACAACGCGCGCAGCGACGGCTACTACGTGCTCCCGGAGCCGACCCAGGTCACCGGCTTCCAGCCGCACATGCACATTCGCGGCGACCGCATGTGCGTGGAGGCCATCCACCCGAGCGGCCGCATCGAGACGCTGAGCTGCACGAAGCACAACTTCGGCTGGCACATCGTCTACAACTACGCCGACCACGAGGCGCCGCTGCTGCCGGCCGGCACCATCCTGCACGTGATCGGCTGGCACAACAACACCGCGTCGAACCGCTACAACCCCGACCCGAAGAACTGGGTGGGCTTCGGCAACCGCTCGATCGACGACATGAGCTTCGCGTGGATGAGCTTCTTCCACATGTCGGAGGCGGAGTTCGAGAGCCGGGTCGCGGCGCGCGCGAGCCGCTCGAACGACTGATGCGGGGCGGGGGACGAACCGCGCGGCGCGTCGTCCGGCTGGTCTGCGCGCTCGTGCTGGGCGCGGCGTCCGCGGCGGCCGGGCAGACGTACCACAGCGGCCAGAATCTGCAGCCGGTATTCGAAGGCTGGGAGCAGAACGCCGACGGCAGCTTCAACCTGGTGTTCGGCTACCTGAACCGCAACTACGAGGAGCACCTCGACGTTCCGGTCGGCCCCGACAACCACTTCGAGCCCGGTCCCGCCGATCGGGGGCAGCCGACCTTCTTCTATCCGCGGCGGCAGCGGTTCAGCTTCCGCGTGCGCGTGCCGGCCGACTGGGGCTCGCGGGAGCTGATCTGGACGGTCACGGCGCACGGCCGGACCGACCGGGCGGTGGGCTGGCTGGTGCCCGAGCAGATCATCGACGAGCAGGTGGTCGCGATGAACCGCAGCGGCGGCGGCGTGCCGGAAATCGTGAACGCGGCGCCGTCGATCAGGCTGCTCGAGCCCGCGGAGCGGGCGGTGCGCGTGGGCGAGCCCCTCACGCTGACCGCGGTAATCGCCGACGACGGCATTCCCGCGGTGCGTCCCGCGCGCCAGAGCCGGCCGCCGGGACGCCGCAACGCGCTCGGGCTGCGGATCGCCTGGATCCAGTACCGCGGCCCCGGCGGCGGCGTCACGTTCGACCCCTGGACGGCCCCGATGGAGGACCACACGCCGGGCTGGACGCCGCCCCCGGTGCCCGATGACGGCCGCATCGTGACGACGGCGCGCTTCAGCGAGCCTGGGACCTATCTGCTCCGCGGGCTGGCCGATGACGGCTACCTCTACGCCACGGCCCACGTCACGGTGACCGTGTCACCGTAGCAAGATCCGATAGCAAAGATCATGGACGAGACGATGCACGCGCCATTGAAGGGACGGAGGTTCTCACCGCGGGCTGCGAAGGCCGCGCTGTTCGTGCTGTGCGGGCTGGTTGCGGCGGGCGCGCAGCAGGCGGCGCTCGAGGCCCAGGACGACGATCGGGTGACCGTGTGGGACGGCGTCTACACCGCCGGCCAGGCGGCGCGCGGCAAGGCCGTCTACGACAGCCACTGCGCCGCGTGCCACGGCTCCGACCTGAGCGGCTCGTCGGAGGCGCGCCCGCTGGCCGGCGAGCGCTTCATGCAGGACTGGCGCGAGGACAACGTGAACAGCCTGTTCACGCGCATCCAGCGGCTGATGCCGTTCGACGAGCCGGCCACGCTCAGCGACGCCGCGTACCTCGACAGCGTGGCCTACATCCTCGAGTTCAACGGCTTCCCGTCCGGGTCCCGGGAGCTGCGCGCCGACGGCCTGGCGGACATCCGGATCGAGGGCCGGGACGGCCCGGGGCTGGTGCCGAGCTTCGCGCTGGTGCAGGTGGTGGGTTGCCTGGGCCGCGGGCCCGACGGCGACTGGATGCTGACCCGCAGCACGCGGGCGGTCCGCACGCGCGACCCGGCCGGATCGAGCCCGGACGAGCTGCAGGCGTTCGCCGGGCAGCCGCTCGGCGAACGGACGTTCACGCTGATGAGCGCCTATCCCGACCCGTCCGCGCACGCCGGCCACCGGATGGAGGCCAAGGGCTTCCTCATCAGGAACCCGGACGGCGACCGGATCAACCTCAGCTCGCTGGCGATGATCGCCCCCGACCCCGCCTGCGAGTCGTGACGCCGTCCGCGATCCGCAGCGGCGTCCAGCCCTCGTTGCTCTCCGCCAGCAGGTCGGCGCCCCGCTCGGCCAGGAACTCCACGATCGGGTTCGCGCCCCGCAGCGCGGCGCCGTGGAGCGCCGTGTAGCCGCGGTCGTCGGCCCGGCCGACGTCCCGGTCGCCCAGCGAGTCGACTGTCTCCGGCCCGTCGGGTCGCTGGGCGGCGATCGTGCCGTCGCGCAGCACCCGCCGGAGCTCGCCGGCCGTCTCTTCCCGGAACCGCGCGCGAACTCGGTAGTGCACGGCTTCACCTCCAACTCCGACGCCCATCGTAGCGGACTTCCGGCCTGCGGTGAGCCCGCGGTGTTGCGCGGATCGCCCGCATCGGCGATGATGCGCGGGTTCGGGGTGCCGGCATCGAGGAGCATGAGGTTCGCATGAAGACGAGGCGTTGCGCACGGATTCGCGGGTCACGGTGTCTCACGTTGGTTCCGGTCGTCCTGGCCGCGATGGGGGTCGCAGGCGGCTGGGCGCCGCAGGCCGCCGGCGCGCCGAGCGCCGCGCCCCAGGCCGTGCTGGAAGGGGTCTTCACGGCGGCCCAGGCCGCGCGCGGCGAGCGGATCTTCGACGAGGTCTGCGCCGGCTGCCACGACACCGGCGAGTTCGCGGGCGCCCGCTTCCGCCTGGGCTGGGTCGACCGCAGCGTCGGCGAGCTGTTCGACATCATCTCGACGCTGATGCCCGAGGGCGACCCCGGCAGCCTCAGCCCCGGCGAGTACGCGGCCGTGGTGGCCTTCCTGCTCCAGCTCAACGGCTATCCGGCCGGGGAGACGCCGCTCCCGACCAACCTGTCGGCGCTGCAGGAGCTAGAGATCGTGGAGGCCCCGTAGCGCGCAGCCCCGTCTGATGTCCGATGGAGGATCTGGCAGATGAACGGCACGACTCCGCGGCTCCGCTGGCGTAGGTCCGCGCCCGGCCTCCTCGTTGCCGTCGCGCTTGGCGCCGCGCTGCTGGCGCCGGCGCCGGCCGCCGGGCAGGGCGGCGGCGCGCCCGAGGGCGAGTGGCGCTACCACGGCGCGGACGCCGCGCACACCCGCTACTCGGCCATCGATCAGATAACCGCCGAGAACTTCGAGGACCTGGAGCTGGCGTGGCTCTGGCGGGGCGACAACTTCGGGCCGGGCGCCCTCGGCGTGTCGCGCTCGACCCCGCTCTACGTCGACGGCGTCCTGTACACCGTCGCCGGCGAGCGCCGCCACGTGGTCGCCATCGATCCCGCCACCGGCGAGACGCTCTGGATCTACCGTGAGCCGCACACCACGCGCTTCGACCGGGGCATGCGCAACGGCTACGGCAAGGGGGTGGCCTACGCCGAGCTGGATGGGCGGGGCGTCATCTACATCATCAGCCCGGCCTTCTTCCTGCACGCGCTCGACGCGCGGACCGGCCTGCCGCTCGAGAACTGGGGCGCGCCGGTGCCGCTGCCGGGCTTCCCGCAGACCGGGGTGGTCGACCTGCTGCCCGACCTGATCGCGGACTGGGGGCCCTGGCAGAGCTGGGACGGGCCCTACGATGCGGACTTCGGCATTCCGCGCGAGCTCGGCTACATGACCAGCTCGTCGCCGCCGATCGTCGTCAACGGCGTGGTGGTGGTCGGCAACTCGGCGGAGCAGGGCTACCACCAGACGCGCGTCGAGAACGTGCCGGGCGACATCATGGGCTACGACGCGCGCACCGGCGAGTTCAAGTGGAAGTTCCACGTCATTCCGCGGCCCGGCGAGTTCGGCCACGAGACGTGGGAGAACGACGCCTGGGAGTGGACCGGCGACATCTCCTCGTGGGCGCCGCTGTCGGCCGACCCGGAGCACGGGCTCGTCTACGTGCCGACCAACCCGCCGACGATCGACTTCTACGGCGGGTTCCGGCCCGGCGACGGGCTGTACGGCACGAGCGTCATCGCCCTGGACGTGCAGACCGGCGAGCGCGCCTGGCACTTCCAGACCGTGCACCACGACATCTGGAACTTCGACAACCCGACGGCGCCCGTGGCGCTCGACGTGACGGTGGACGGGGTCCCGCGCGAGATCGTCGTCCAGACCACCAAGCAGGGCTGGGCCTTCACGTTCGATCGGGTGACGGGCGAGCCGATCTGGCCGATCGAGGAGCGGCCGGTGCCGCAGTCCGAGGTGCCGGGCGAGCGCCTCTCGCCGACCCAGCCGATGCCGACGCGCCCGGCGGCGTTCGAGATGCAGGGGCTGACCGCGGACGATCTGATCGACTTCACCCCCGCGCTGCGCGCCGAGGCGCTGGAGATCATCGAGGACTACCGGCTCGGGCCCATCTTCAACCCGCCGATCCAGCGCGGCCATCCGTCGGGCCTGCGGTCGTTCGTGAGCTGCCCGAGCGGGGCGTCGAACATCTTCGGGCCGACGTCGGCCGATCCCGAGACCGGCATTCTGTACGTCTCGACGCGGCGCGGCTGCCGCTCCGAGAACATCGTGCCCGGCGCCGTCATCGACCAGCCGGACGACATCAAGACGACCGGCCGCACCTTCGCCGACTTCGCGGTCCTCAACCGCGGCGACTTCCGCGGACCGCAGGGCCTGCCGATCTTCAAGCCGCCTTACAGCCGCATCGTCGCCATCGACATGAACACCGGCGAGCACCTCTGGGAGACGCCCAACGGCGACACCCCGGACCGCATCCGCGAGCATCCGGCGCTCGCGGGCGTGGAGCTGCCGAACACCGGCCGCCTGTCGCACCCCGTCACGATGGTGACGAAGACGCTCGTAATCACCGCGGAAGGCGTCGGCGGCGCCCCGCGGCTGCACGCGCTGGACAAGCGGACCGGCGCCAGGCTCGGCACGGTGGAGCTGCCCGCCTCCGGGCAGTACGGCATGATGGGCTACCTGCACGAAGGCCGGCAGTACATCGTGGTGCAGGTGGCCGGTCCCGGCCTGCCCGGCTCGCTGGCGGCGCTACGATTGCCGTAGCCGAGGTCTCTGTCCGGCTCGCGCCCTTCCCGGTCAGGGCACCGGGAAGGGCGCGGCGGCCGGGACGGCGGTAATCCGATCGTCGATGGCGTACCGCAGCGTCCCGGGATAGACGACGCGGAGCTCGTCCAGCGCGAGGTCGTGCAGGGCAGCCGCCATCGACCGGGTCCGGCGCGGCGCGTCGACCCGCTTGATCTCCACGCCGATCCGTCTTCCCCGGCCCAGTAGCAGCAGGTCGAGCTCGACGCCGTTGTGGGTGGCCCAGAAGTAGGCCTCATCCGCGGCGCACTCGGCGATCACCTTCTCGACAACGAAACCCTCCCAGGACGCGCCGATGCGCGGGTGCGTCTGCAGGGCGTCGCTCGTCTCGATGCCGAGCAGCAGGTGGTACAGGCCGGCGTCCCGAAAGTAGAGCTTGGGACGCTTGATCTGCCGCTTGCGCAGGTTCTCGTGCCAGGGGCGCAACTGCCGGATCAGGAACAGGTGCTCCAGCAGGTCGAGGTAGCGCCGCACGGTGGCCTGCGCGATCTGCAGGGCCGTCGCCAGCTCGGCGACGTTGAGGAGCTGGCCGTGGTAGTGCGCCAGCATGGCCAGGAAGCGAGACGCGCGAGGCTGATCGGATCTTCGAGATCGAAGTAGCTGGGCGAGTCCGCGGGCACGAGCTGCCGCGCCAGCGTGGTCTTGCCGCACTGACGGGGTCCGACGAGAGCGACGACGGGACCGCGGGCGAGAGCCGCCGTGACGTGCGCCTGCGCCACGCGGGGAATCACGTCGTGCGGCATGCCCGTTCATGATAATACGCGGGCCAGTGTCACTTTTTCATGGATCGTGATCCGTCGCCCCGGCGCGCCGCGCGATGCTGCGGAGCAGGCCGTTGAACAGCAGGACGTGAATCGGATACAGCGCATGCCAGTAGCAGCGGCCCCGGAGGCCGGCCGGGTCGAAGACGGCCGTCTGGCGGACCGTGCAGGCGTCCGCGCCCCGCGGCGCGACGTCGAACTCCAGCCAGCCGCGTCCGGGCAGCTTCATCTCGGCGGCGAGCCGCAGCCGGGCGTCCGGCTGGCAGATGTCGACGCGCCAGCAGTCGAGGATGTCGCCGGCCGCCAGGTGCTCGCCGTCGCGCCGGCCCCGCTGCAGGCCGACCCCGCCCAGCAGGCGGTCGACGAGGCCGCGCAGCCGCCATAGCCAGTCGGCGTAGTACCAGCCGTTGGCGCCGCCGATGCGCCGGATGGGCGCGAACGCCGCGGACGCGGGGACGGGCAGATCGACGGCGCACGAATACAGCAACCGGCCGCGGACGCGAACGCCGCCCCAGCGGAGCGCCGTCCCGGCGGACAGCGAGGCGTCGGACCAGGACGCGGCCGCGAGCTCGGCGTCCTCGTTCTGCAGCGTGCGTGCGATGGCTTCCCGCAGCGCGAGCGGGCGAATCGGAAAGGCGGCCCGGGCGTCGTCGTCGTTGGCGACGGTCGCCGTCCGCAGCCCGTCGACCAGCTCGCGGCCGACACGCGCGTAGACCGGCGTGGTCAGCCCGAGCCAGAGGCTCGACAGGCGCGGGGTGAGCAGCGGCACCGGGACGAGCCAGCGCCCGAGACCCCGTTGCCGCGCGTACTCGCACATGATCGCGCCGTACGAGACGACGTCCGCGCCGCCGACCTCGAACACGCGGCTGTCGCCGTGCGGCAGGTCGAGCACGGCCGCGAGATAGGCCACCAGGTCGTCGAGCGCGATGGGCTGCGTCGGTGTGCGGACCCAGGCCGGGCAGATCATGATCGGGAGCCGCTCGACGAGCGCGCGGATCAGCTCGAACGACAGGCTGCCGCTGCCGAGCACGATGCCGCTCCGCAGCTCCACGACCGGCACGCCGGACGCGCGCAGCACCGCGCCGGTTTCGTGCCGGCTGCGCAGATGCCGGGAGAGGCCGGTCGCGCCGCCGAGCCCGCCGACGTACACGATGCGGCGGACGCCCGCGGCGCGGGCGGCGGCGCCGAAGTGGCGGGCCGCCGCGCGGTCCCGGGCCTCGAAGTCGCGCGCGCCGCCCAGCGAGTGGACCAGGTAGTAGGCGGTCTCGATCCCGGCCAGCGCCGCGGGCAACCCCTCCGGATCCAGGCAGTCGCCGTACGCCACGCTCGTGTGCGGCCCGACCCGCCCCTCGAGGGCGGCGGGCCGCCGTGTCATGCAGCGCACGGCGCGACCGTCCGACTCCAGGACGGCGAGCAGCCGCCCGCCGATGCAGCCGGTGGCGCCGGTCAACAGGATCGCGGGCCTGCGCGCCGCTGCGTTGACCGGGTTCATGATCGGAGAGGTCGCCGCCGCCGGCGGCAGGGCGTCGGCGGGAACGGGCCGGGCCGGCGGCGTTCGGGATGCAGAGGGTTACGGGCGACCTCCGGCGCCGATCGCTGCGGCGCCGGAGGCCGTCCGCGGTAGCGCGTGGTCTACTTCGAATCCTGCGCGGCGGCCGCCTCGGCCGCCTGCCGTTCCAGATTGCGGTTGATCTCGAGGATGTGACGGATGTCGTGGTTGCCCTCGTGGCAGCCGTACTCGTACAGCGGCCCCTCCGTCTTCACCAGCGGCACCTCCGCGCTCCAGCGGCTCGTCCACGTGGTCGGATCGTCGACCGTGAACTCGTAGTGGATGCGGTCCTCGGCGACGCGCGTGAAGCGCTCCACGACGCGCATGTGATCGCTGGCGCCCCGGTAGCGCCGCCGCTCGTTGTAGTTCTGCGTCTCGATGACGAGCGTATCCCCCTCCCACCGGGCGCGCGAGTCGCCGGGGAACTGGCGAATCCGCTCGTCGATGTGCGGGCGCCCGTCGAGCGGGATGATGCGCGGGATGGTGGTCGACATCTCCGTGAAGATGACGACGTGCTCGGGCGTCTGCATGATCTGGTGGATGTCGTTGTAGGACGGCGGGAGCATGGGCGGGCCCTCGTGCCGCCAGACGACGCAGCGTTCGGACAGGGGCCGCGTCTCGTACCCGTCGAACACGGTGGCGTTCATCTCGCGCTCGGCCGCTATGCGCGCGGCGTATTCGATTAGCGGGTGATTCGCCAATGAACTCGGGGCTGAAGTGTGCCCGAAACATGGAAGTCTCCGAACGCGACGAGGCATGAGTACGTCGGCGTGCCCCGACACAACGGAAAAGGTCTGCTGGCTCTCGAGCGGAGCATGTCTCACTGGGGCATGTCTCACACGCCGACAGGCGCTGCCCAAGGGATTGCTTTCGACACTCCGCCCGTCGCGACGGGCGGCGGCGTTGGGAAGGCGAAGTCCGGCGCTGCACCCTCACGCGGGCGGCGGCGGAAGTCCCAGTTCGTCGGGGACGAGCGGGTCGCTGGCGCGCAACATCGTGGCGATCAGTGCCGGCAGGTCGAGGTCGCGCTGGCGGGCGGTGCGCACGACGCTGGCCAGCACCTGCTGGGTATCGGCGCCCTTGCGCGAGCGGTTGCCGCCGCAGACCTTGCGGGTAACCACGGCGGGGCGGACGGCCTGCTCGGCGCGCCAGTTGGTGGCGTCTATCGACGGGTCGAGCAGGAAGAGGAACACGGCGTCGAATTCGTTGGCCAGATGTGCGGCGAAGCGTTCGGCGTCGTCGAGCGGCGGCGCGGCGTCGATGAGCCGGGCAAGCTGCGCGACGAGTCGGCCGCGGGCCGTCGCCAGTCCGTGCTCGCTGACGTGTCCTGCGTTGCAGCGGTCGCGCAGGTCGAGTCCCGCCAGCAGCACCCGTTGGACCTCGAAGGCCCAGGGGCTGTCGGGATGATCTTCCTGCAGATGCTTGCAGCGCCGCAGCAGGTGCGCCACACAACTCTGGTGCACGGCGCCGTCGAAGCCGCGATACACCACCCACCCGTCGCGCACCAGGACGCCGTCGAAATCGGGGCTGAGCACCGAGGTCGCGTCGTCGAAGCTGCGGCCGGGGCAGATGGCGTAGACGGTCGTCTCCGGCGTGGCGAACACCCACAGCCAGTGGCGGAGGGCGCCGACCCGCCAGCCGGTCTCATCGGGCGTGACCATATCGCTCTCCCGCACCTGCTGGCACAAGGCAGCGTAGGCCGGCGCGGCATCACGCGCGGTGCGGTGCAACAGGTGGGCGAGACCGCCCGGCGTCACCGACAGCCCGAACGCGGTCCGCAAGAAGCGGGCGACCTTCCCCAACGGCATCCCCAACTCGGTGTGCAACTCGACGACCAGTGCGGCAACGCCGGGGCCGAGCTGCGCGCCGGCCGCGCCCAGGGCATCGGAAGTCTGCAGCGCATGCCGGCCCTGCACCCGCCGCTGACACTGCGAGCAGTGGCCGATCTCGACGTCGAAGCGCCGCACGACGGGACGTACCGCAGGCAGGTCTTCCTGATACTGCGGCTCGATGCCCGCCGCTGTGACGGCACCGCCGCAATCCGGACACGACGCCGGGACCGGCGCCGCAAACGTCTCGTCGACACGGGTCGGACGACGGCGGCGGGCTTTCTGGCCGTAGTCCGTACCGGCGCGGCGACCGGGACGCCCGCCGCGTCCTTGCGGTCGGTTCTTGGCGAAGGGTGCAGCTTGCCGGAACCCGGCGCGCCGCGCCGTGGCCAACTGCTGCTTCAGGTGGTCGATCTCACGCTTCTGCCGCTCGTTCTGCCGTTCCAGGCCGTCGATCCGGCGCTCCTGGCGCCTGTGTTGTCGTTGCTGCTCCTCGGCCTCGCGCTCGCGCCGCGTCAACTCCGAGCGCAGCCGCTCGTTCTCTTCGCGCAAGCGTCGAATCCACTCCGCGTCGGACCCTGGCGTGAACCGCTCGCGGTCGTTCGTCACACAAGACTTATGCCATAATCGCGCTCAAAGTACAATCCAATAATTTGGATCTTTCGTGGCGACCCGCTAACCGAAGACCGCGCGGCGGCCTGCGGCGTGTAGGGCGGGAACCGCCCGTTCCGGGGATAGGTGAGCAGCGAGGTGCGCCGGCTCGACAGGCCCTTCGGCACCAGCGTGCGCAGCCAGACCTGGTTGTCGTAGTGGACGTACGACGCGTCGCGGTTTTCCTGGTAGAGCGCCTCCTCGCGGGCCTCCGCATCCGCGATCTCGAGGGCGTCACGGCGCAGGGGGTCGACGCCCTCGGCCGTGAGCTGCTCCTGCAGCGCGGCCACCTCCTCCTCCGAGAAGAACTCCTGCTCGCCCAGGTGCTCGGGCCGCTCGATGGGCGTGAACGTCTGGGTCGTCCAGTAGCCCTGGAGGTCGGGCCGGCCGTCGGGCGTCCGCGGCAGCGTCCATTCCTCCGACCCGGCCGCCTCGCCCGCGGCCGCACTCTGGCCGGCGGCGGGCGCCGGCACCAGGAACGCGATTGCGACGACCATTGCCAAAGCTGTCCGACTTGCGTGGTTCATCGGATCCTCCCTCCGCGCATGTCCGCCGGACGCGGGATGCTCCATGATCACTCACGAAGGACTTTTTTTCAACGCGCGCATCGGCGATGATGCCGGGGTCCGGTGTTGCGCCGGCGCTGCGACGCCCCGCTGCGGGGCGTCGGGAAGGAGACAGATCGATGCGAGCATTCGGACACGGCCTGTTCGTTCTGGCGTTCCTCGCCGGTTTCCTGCTGCTGCAGGCCGGCGCCGCGCTCGGCCAGCCGGAGCAGCGCGACTGGGAGCCGGTCACCGACGAACGGCTGCTGAATCCGCGGGACGGCGACTGGATGAGCTTCCGGCGGACGTACGACGTGACCGGGTTCAGTCCGCTCGAGCAGATCAACCGCGAGACGGTCGGCGACCTGCGTCTCGTCTGGGCCTACTCGATGCGCGACAACAGCCGCTGGGTGCCGACGCCGGTCGTCGCCAACGGCTTGATGTACGTCGCCGAGGGGAGCGGCCGCATCACCTGCTTCGACGTCGTGTCCGGCGACGTCGTGTGGCAGCACACGCGCAGCTACCCCGAGGACATCGAGAAGTCGCAGGCCCTCAACCGCCACCGCGGCGTGTCGATCTACGGCGACGCGATCTACTGGGGCACGGCGGACGCCGCGCTGGTCGTCCTCGATGCCCGCACGGGCGAGCAGCGCTGGGAGGTGAGCACCGGCGACTACACCACCGGGCTGGGGCATGCGCACCCCGCGCTGATCGCCGACGGCAAGGTGGTGCTGGGCTTCGCCGGCGGCGACCGCAGCGCGCGCGGCGCCGTCGTGGCGCACGACGCCGAGACCGGCGAGCGGCTGTGGATCACCTACACGGTGCCGGCGCGCGGCGAGCCGGGCTACGAGACGTGGAGCGAGCACGAGATCGAGCCGCTCGGCGGCCTGACGTGGAACACCATCAGCTACGACCCCGAGCTGCGCTGGGTCTACCTCGGGACGGGCCAGCCGACGCCCTGGTCGTCCACCCTGCGGGGTCCGGGCGACGCGCTCTACACGAACTCGATCCTGGCCATCGACATCGACACCGGCGAGCTGCAGTGGCACTTCCAGGTGGTGCCGTCCGACAACTGGGACCTGGACGCGACGCACGAGAGCATGCTGGTCGACCTGGTCATCGGCGGCGTCGAGCGCAAGGCGCTCATCGAGACCAGCAAGATTGGCTGGGGCGTCGTGCTCGACCGCGTCACCGGCCAGTTCCTGGGCTCGTTCCGGACCGGCTACGACAACCTCGTCACCGGCTGGACCGACATCGGGGTCCCGATCTACAACCCCGCGCTCATCCCCACCCTGGACGACGTCGACTCGGACCGGGTGTTCGAGGTGTGCCCGCACTATCACGGCGCACGCAACCTGAACTCGCCCAGCTACAGCCCGGAGACGGGTTTCTACTACGTGGGCATCAACAACAGTTGCATGGACGTCACGTTCGTCTCCGAGGAGTACCGGCCGGGCCGCGTCTACCGGGGCATGGCGGGTCGGGTCAAGCGGGTCCCCGACTACGACTACATCGGCGAGTTCGTGGCGTTCAACCCGCTCACCGGCCAGCGGGCGTGGGAGCGCCGCTTCCCCGGCGGGGCGGCGATGACGGCGGCGGCGCTGTCGACGGCCGGCGGGCTGGTGTTCGGGGGCACGGCGGACCGCCGCCTGTTCGCGCTCGACGCCGAGACCGGCGCGCTGCTGTGGGAGCGGCGGCTGAACGGCGACATCTCGGGCGCGCCGGTGACCTTCGAGGTCGACGGGCGCCAGTACCTGGCGGTCGGCGCCGGCGGCCGCATCGGCCAGACCACGTCGTACGCGCGGCTGACCAATACGCGGATCCCGCAGGGAACCGGCGTCATGTGGGTGTTCGCGCTGCCGTAGGCGGGCTGGTCTGCCCGGAGCCTGCCGGCGAGCGGCGCGGCGCACCTCGTCGCGATCGGCGCGGAGGGAACGGCCTGGAGGGAGGGCATGCAGACGGGTGCCTGGCGTTGTCCGGCGGCGTTCGCAATCGTTGTCGCGGTCGCGGCGGGGCTGTCCCGGCCGGCGGCGCAGGGGCAGCCAATCACCACGGCCGATCTCGAGCAGGCCGCGGCGGACAACTCCGCCTGGTTGATGTACGGCCGCGACTACCACGGACAGCGCTTCGTGGATCTCGACGAGATCACGCCCGACAACGTGAGCCGCCTGCGCCCGGTCTGGGTGTTCGCCACCGGCGGCGAGAACCGCGGCCTGCAGGCGACCCCGCTCCTGCACGAGGGCGTGCTCTATCTCTCGGCCGACGAGTCGCGCGTCTTCGCCATCGACGCGCGGACCGGCGCGCGGAAGTGGAGCTACGACCCGCAGCTTTCCGACGACGTCGAGCGCGTCTACTGCTGCGGGTCGAACAATCGGGGCGTCGCGCTCTTCGGCGAGCTGGTCTACGTGGGCACGATGGACGCCCGCCTGGTCGCACTCGACAGGTACACCGGCGCCGTCGTGTGGGAGGTCGAGGTCAGCGACTGGCGGCAGGGGTACAGCATCACCGGCGCGCCGCTGGTGGTTGACGGGATGGTGCTGACCGGGGTGGCCGGCGGCGAGTTCGGCATCCGCGGCTTCGTCAAGGCGTACGACGCCCTGACCGGCGCGCCGCGCTGGACGGCGTACACCATTCCCGGTCCGGGCGAGCCGGGCAACGAGACGTGGCCCGGCGACACCTGGAAGCACGGCGGCGGTCCCACCTGGACCACCGGGGCGTACGATCCCGAGCTGAACCTCGTCTACTGGAACACCGGCAACGCGGCGCCCTGGAACTGCCAGGTCCGCAAGGGCGACAACCAGTGGACCGCCGCGACCATCGCCATCGACGCCGGCACGGGCGAGATCCGCTGGGGGTTCCAGTACACCCCCTGGGACTGCTGGGACTACGACGCCGTCAGCACGCCGGTGCTGGCCGACGTGACGCTGGGCGGGCACGGGCCGGTCAAGGCCCTGTTCCACCACGACAAGAACGGCTTCTTCTACGCGCTCGACCGCACCGACGGCCGGTTTCTCTACGGCGAGCCCATCGTGCCCGGCATCAACTGGGCGTTCGGCCTCGATCCGCGGACCGGCCGCCCGCAGGTCAATCCCGAGATGATCGCGCAGTCGGGCGGTCCCGAGGTCGGGCCCATCATTCCCAGCCTCGAGGGGGCCATCGACTGGCAGCCGCTGGCCTTCAACCCCGAGCTCGGCGCGCTCTACTTCATGTCCAACCAGTGGGCGATGGGCTACCGGTTCTGGGCCGAGGATCAGTTCGCGCCGCCGACGCAGGGCGAGTTGTACCTCGGCGCCGACTATCAGCAGTACCTGACCAGCGACAATCCGGGCAACTTCGTGGGCTTCGACGTGGTCAACCGCGAGGTGCTGTGGCGCGTGGTCAGCCCCGCGCCGTTCTGGGCGGGCGCCGTGGCCACGTCGTCCGGGCTGGTCTTCACCGGCGACATGCGCGGCTACTTCATGGCCATCGACGCCCGCGGCGGGGACGTGCTGTGGCAGTTCCAGACGGGCTCGGGCATCATCGGCAGCCCCATCACCTACGAGCTGGACGGCACGCAGTACGTGGCCGTGCCGTCGGGCGGCATCGGCGGCGACATGACGTTCTACTACACCGAGCCGAAGGCCGGGAACCTGTGGGTGTTCGCCCTGGACGGCGGCGTGGCGCGGGTGCAGGAGGGCACGAACCTGACCACGCTTCCCGGCGGCCTGCCGCGCGTCGGCGAGCCGGGCCACACGCTCGGCGGCCGGGTCCTCCCCGGGTACGGCTTCGAGCCCACCGAGGGCGGCGAGCCGCTCGCGACGACATCCGGCGCGCCCGGCGGGGGAGCGGCGGACCCGGCGGTCGGCAACCCGGTCCCCGGCGACGCGGCGGCGCTCGCCGCGGGAGAACGCATCTACCGCGAGCGTTGCGTCGGGTGCCACCGGGCGGGCGGCGGCGCGGGCGCGAGCATCTTCAGGACCGGGCTCGACCCCGCCCGGTTCCTCGATGTCGTCACCAGCGGCCGCGACGGCACGAACATGCCCGCCTTCGGGGAGCTGCTGTCGAGCGACGCGATCCGGCAGGTGTACGCGTTCCTGATGTCGCGCGACGCGCTGTGACGCAGGCGGGGTCGCTACCACCGGACGGAGAACGGAGGCTGAACATGCACCCGAGGTATCTCGTTGCGGGAGTCGCTGTGCTCATGGTCGCGACGCTGTCGGCGCTGGCGCCGGTTCCGGCCGGCGCGCAGCCCGAATCGGCCACGGCGTTCGTGCCCGTCACCGACGCCATGCTCGAGAATCCCGCGCCGGGCGACTGGCTGCTGTGGCGCCGCACGCCCGACGGCTGGGGCTACAGCCCGCTCGACCAGATCGACACGGAGAACGTGGGCGAGCTGCGCCTGGTCTGGTCGCGCGCCCTCGGGGCGGGCAACCAGGAGGGGACGCCCCTGGCCTACGGCGGCGTCCTGTACATGCCGAACCCGAGCGACGTCATCCAGGCCATCGACGCGGTGACGGGCGATCTGCGGTGGGAGTACCGGCGGGCGCTGCCGGACGACGTCGACGAGTACGTCGCCGGGTCGTCGACCAATCGCAACATCGCCATCCACGGCAGCCACATCATCGACACCAGCGGCGACGGCTTCGTCTACGCGCTGGACGCGGCGACCGGGCGGCTGGCCTGGGAGACGCAGATGCTCGACTACACCGTCAACCCCGCCCGGTATTCCTCCGGCCCGATCGTCGCCGGCGGCAAGGTGGTCGCCGGCCGGAGCTGCCGCCCGGAGGGCGGCCCCGAGGCCTGCGTCATCACCGCACACGACGCGGCGACCGGCGCGGAGGTCTGGCGGCGGCGCCTGGTGCCGGCGCCGGGCGAGCCCGGGGACGAGACCTGGGGCGGCGTCCCCTACGAGGAGCGCGTGCACGTCGGCTCCTGGATGGCGCCGAGCTACGACCCCGAGCTGAACCTGGTCTACGTCGGGACGTCGGTCACGTCCCCCGCGCCGAAGTTCCTGCTGGGCGGCACCGCGAACACGCACCTCTACCACAACTCGACGCTGGCCCTCGACGGCGACACGGGCGAGATCGTCTGGTATTACCAGCACCGTGGCGGCAGCGGCGAACCCCCGGCCGGGGCAAATGGCGTAGACCGTCGTCTCCGGGGTGACGAACGTCCACAGCCAGTGGCGCTCGCCGCCAACACGCCAGCCGGTCTCGTCCGGCGTGACCACCGGCGCGTTGCGGACCTGCTCGCACAGCGCCGCGTAGGCCGGCGCGGCGGCGCGGGCCGCCCGGTGCAGCACGTGGGCGAGACCGCCCGGCGTGACCTGCAGGCCGAAGGTGGTCCGCAGAAGGTGCGCGACCTTCGCCAGCGGCACCCCCAGCTCCGTGTGCAGTTCAACCACCAGCGCGACAACCTCGGGACCGAGCTGCACGCCGGCCGCGCCCAGCGCATCGGAGGTCTGCAGCACGTGGCGGCCCTGCACCCGCCGCTGACACTGCGAGCAGTGGCCGACCTCAATGTCGAAGCGCCGCACGACCGGGCGTACCACGGGCAACTCTTCCTGATACTGCGACGCCACGCGGGTCACGTCGACCTCGCCGCCGCAGTCCGGACATTCCACTGGAACCGGCGCCGCGTGGGTTTCGTCGACCCGCGCCGGGCGCGGACGGCAGCCGTGGCGGCCGTACGCCGCACCGGCCCGCCGTCCGGGACGCCTGCCGCGACCTTGCGACCGGTCCTTGGCGAACGGCGCGGCCTGGCGGCGACCTGCCCGGCGTGCCTCGTCCAATTGCCGCTTCAGGTCCTCGATCTGTTGCTTCAGGCGGTCATTTTCTCGTTGCAGGCGGCTGTTCTTGCGCTGCACGCTCTCGGCGTCGCGCTCCCGCCGCGTCAACTCTCCGCGAAGCCGTTCGACGTCGGTGGACAGTTCCGCAATCCGATGCGGGGGCGATTGCCGGTCGGCGGTCGTCACACCACCGTTATGCCACAATTCGAAACGTTGTACAAGTCAAAAAATTGACACTCGGCCCAAAACCCGCTAACTGAAGACGCCTGCACTTGGTGTTGGTGACAGCACGGACCGTCCTGCGACGGCTCCACTATCAGGCGATCGAACCATAGGATAGGAGTCGCCGGACTGCTACAGCCGCTACAACGGGGCACGAGACCATATGAAGGGGCGCGGGATCCGCGTGGCGGTGCCCGTCGAGGCGCGCCTTTCGGGGCTGCCCGATGGCGTCTCCCTGGTGTCGAGCACCAGCCGGTCGATCGGGATCACCGCCAGTCCCGGTCGTCGACGACCCGCTGAGCGCGCAAGGCCGCGCTGAACTCCGCGAGATCCTCCGTCGTCCAGGTGACGTACTTGCGGAGCCGGTCGCGGCGTGCTTCCTGGCCGACCGCGTCCCGGAGGAGACGCAGGACGGTGGTGTTCAGGCTCTCGCCGCGCTCCGCGCTGACGGCACGCAGCCGCCGCGACAAGTCGGGATCGACGTTGCGCACCGTAAGCTGCGTAGCAGGCATGACATCACGACTCCACTTTCACGCCTACATGGCGTCAACCACCAGGGTGACAACCGGCTCGCACGCCGACCATTGCACGTCATCGGGCGGGCGGCGGGGGACGAACCCGCCGCCCGCCCCCGCTACTGCGCCCCGGTCAGGACGAACTTCTGCATGCGCCGGCCGTCGAGCGTCTCGCCGATGTACAGGTTGCCCTGCGAGTCGATGGCGACCGAGTGCGGGCTCTCGAAGTAGCCGGCGTTCCGGCCCCGCCGCCCGAGCCTGTCGACCGTCTCGAGCCCTTCGCGGGCGACGGCCCAGAGGTAGTGGTTGCCGCCGTCGGCGTTGTAGAGGAACGACTGGTTGTCGTCGTGCGAGAAGTCGATGTCCCAGACCGACGCGCCGGCGGTCTCCCGGCCGATGAAGCCCTCCGACAGGAACGTCCCGTCCTTCTCGAAGATCTGCAGGCGGTGGTTCATCCGGTCGCAGACGTAGACCAGGCCCTCGTTCGAGAGGACCACGCAGTGGACCGTGTCGCCGAAGATCGGCGACGGGTCGGCGTTCTGGTCGTAGCGCGCCAGCGGGCCGTCGTCGGGCGGCCGGCCGTAGGCGCCCCAGTGCCGCTTGTACTCGCCCGTGTCGGCGTCGAACACGATGACGCGCCGGTTCGTGTAGCCGTCCGCGACGTACACCTCGTTCGCGTCGGGATCCACGCCGATGTCGGCCGGCGAGTGCATCCGCTCGATGTCGTGGCTGTCGCCCGTCTCGCCCGGCGTGCCGATCTGCAGCAGGAACGTGCCGTCGCTCGTGAACTTCAGCACCAGCCCGTCGTCGTCGCCGTTGCCGCCGATCCAGACGTTGTCCTTGTAGTCGATGAAGATGCCGTGCTCGCTCTGCGGCCACTCGTAGCCCGCGCCCGGCCCGCCCCAGGCCTGCACGACGTTGCCCGCCGGATCGAACTCGATGACCGGGGGCGCCGGCACGCAGCAGTCGGAGGTCGGCGGGTCGTCGGCCGCGCCGCGCTCGCGCGCGCTCAGCGACCCCGGCCTGTGGAGCACCCAGACGTGATCGCGCGAGTCGACCGCCACGCCGATCACGTGGCCCATCAGCCAGTTGTCGGGCAGCTCCTGCGGCCAGAACGGATCGACCCGGTAGCCTCCCCCCGCCTGCGCCGCCGGGGCCGCGGCGGCGCGCGCGGCCTCCTCGACGGCCTGCTGCGCGTAGATCAACGCTACGAACGCCACGACGAGCCCGCCGAGCACGTAGACGGTGGTGCCGCGTTTCATGGTCGCGCCTCCTTTGGAGGCCCGCATTATATCGATGTCGGCGCATTCCCCGAACCCGGCGGTGAGCGGACCGCCGCGCGGTCGCCGGGCCGCTTGCGCCGGCCGCGTGTTTCCGGGATACTGGCGGGAATCCCGCGCTCGCCAATGACCTTCACGACCCGGCTCTCGGCGGCGCTGGCCGTCCTGCTGGCCTCAGGCACCGTCGGTCTGGCGGCCGGCGACGACCTGCGGCTGATAGAGGCGCTGCAGCAGCGCGACACCGGGACGGCGCGGAAGCTGCTGGGCGACGGCGTGGACGTGAACGTGCGCCGGGGCGACGGCGCCACCGCCCTGGCCTGGGCGGCGCACTGGGACGACCTCGAGACCGCGGGCCTGCTGCTCGCCGCCGGCGCCGACCCGAACGCGGCCAACGCGCTGGGCGTGACGCCGCTCATGCTGGCCGCGACCAACCGCGGCGGTCCGCTGGCCGCGCTGCTCCTGGACGCCGGCGCGGACCCGCGCGCAGCCCGCGCCAACGGCGAGACGGCGCTCATGCACGCCGCGCGGGCCGGCGCGGTCGAGGTCGCCCGCGCCCTCGTGGCGCACGGCGCCGACGTGAACGCCACCACCTCGCGCGGGTTCAGCCCGCTCATGTTCGCGGCGGTCGAGGGACACGCCGCCGTCGCGGGGGTGCTCGTCGAGACCGGCGCCGACCTCGCGGCCCGCACCGAGTCGATTGTGCCGCGGCGGATGGGCTACCGCCGCAGCGCGGCCAACGACGGCAATCCCCGCCGGCTGCGCGACAACCAGGCGCTGCTGATGTCGCAACTGCAGCAGGACGGCGACCTCGAGCCGCGCCGGCCGCAGGGCGGGTTCACGCCGCTGCTGTACGCCGCCATGGCGGGCGCTGCGGACACCGTGCGACTGCTGGTGTCGGCCGGCGCCGACGTGAACGAGACGGCCGCCGACGGCACCACCCCGCTCATCGTGACCCTGCAGCGCGGCATCGAGGAAGGCCTGTGGCGCCTGCCCGGGGGCCGCAATCAGGACGTCGCTGCCCTCCTGCTGGCGCGCGGCGCCGACCCGAACCTGGCCGAGGCCGGCTATGCCGCCCTGCACGTCGCGAGCGCCACCGGGCAGCGGGCAGCCGCGGAGGCGCTGCTGGCACACGGCGCGGATCCGAACGACACGCGGCTCCGGATGCCGCAGCGCTTCATCAACGCCCTGATCCCGGGCGACCCGTACCTGACCACCGGCTGGGTCAGCCAGATCGGCGCCACGCCGTTCATGCTGGCCGCCAAGTCGGTCGACGTCCCGATGATGCGGCTGCTCCTCGCGCACGGAGCCGACCCGCTGCTGACGGCGCAGGGCGGCGCCAACGCGCTGATGCTCGCCGCGGGGCTCGCCAAGCGTCACGCCACCGACGTGGGCTACTTCATCTGGACGGAGGACCGCGCCATCGAGGCGATCGAGCTGGCCATCGAGGCGGGCCTGGACGTCGACACGGCGACCGACCGGGGCGAGACGGCGCTGCACGGCGCCACGCGCCACGCGGCGCACCGCGTCATCCGCTTCCTCGTCGGGCAGGGCGCCGATCTGGACGCCCGGACGTGGGCCGACCAGACGCCCCTGCGCCTCGCCGAGGGCTACCTCTACAGCGGCACGTACGTCAGCTACCCGGAAACCGCCGCGCTGCTCCGCGAACTCGGCGCGGACCCGCGCGCCGGCACGCAGTTGAACTTCGGGCTGACGTCGTACGGCGACCGGGACGCGGCGACCGGCGGAGGACCGTCCCGATGAGAACGAGAGCCATCGCCGCTGCCGTCGCCGGCATCGTGCTGGGCGCCGTCCTGACCGCCCCGCCGCCGGCCCGCGCGGCGCAGGCGCCCGCGGATCCGACAGTGGCGGGGTACCGGCAGGCGCTCGCGCGCTACTGCATCACCTGCCACAACGAGCGGCTCGCGACGGCCGGGCTGCTGCTCGATCGCGTCGACATCGCGCGCGTGGACCGGGACCCGGCGGTGTGGGAGAAGGTCGTGCGCAAGCTGCGGACGGGGCTGATGCCGCCCGACGGCCGCCCGCGCCCGGACGCCGCGACCTACGCGGCGCTGGCCACCCATCTCGAGACGGCGCTCGACCGTGCGGCGCAGGCCGTCCCGAACCCGGGCTGGCCGGCGCAGATCCATCGCCTCAACCGCGCCGAGTACGCCAACGCCGTGCGCGACCTGCTCGGCCTGGAGGTCGACGGGCGGGCGCTGCTGCCGGCCGACGACTCCGGCTACGGCTTCGACAACATCGGCGACGTGCTGACCGTCTCGCCGGGCCTGATGGCCCGCTACCTGTCGGCGGCGGCCAGGATCAGCCGCCGCGCCGTCGGCGACCCGACGCTGCGCCCCGGCACCACGCTCTACAAGACGTCCCCCCTGCTGCTGCAGGAGGGGCGCATGAGCGAGGACCTGCCGTTCGGCTCGCGGGGCGGGCTGGCCGTGCGCCACCACTTTCCGCTCGACGGCGACTACCTGTTCCGGATCAGCCTGGAGCGTCCGCTCAACCAGCCGGTGGCGGGGAGCGGCCACCAGCTCGAGTTCCGCCTGGACCACGGCCTGGTCAGGCTGTTCGACTTCGACCGGTCCGGCAACCGGCGGGCCGGCTCGGGCGCCGGGGTCGGCGGCCTGCTCGACGTGCGCATCCCGGTCAGGGCGGGCACCCGCCTGGTCAGCGCGTCGTTCATCGGCGCGCTCGACCGCAGCGTCCCGTACGACGCCCGTCCGCCGCATCCGCCGGTGGCGAGCTTCCAGTACTCGCGCGTGCCGATCAATCCCATCGTGTTCAGCATCCAGGTGGTCGGTCCGTACGCCGGACGGACGCCTGCGGACGGCAGCGATGCGCGCAGCCGCAGCGCCATCTTCGTGTGCGCGCCGGCACGGCAGGCGGACGAGACGCCCTGCGCCCGCGAGATCCTCTCCAACCTGACCCGCCGCGCGTTCCGCCGCCCCGTCACCGCCGCGGACGTCGACCCGTTGCTGGCGTCGTACGCGGCCGGATACGAGGCAGGGGGCTTCGAGAGCGGCATCCAGTGGGCGATCGAGGCGCTGCTGGTGTCGCCGGAGTTCCTCTTCCGCGTGGAGCGCCACCCGCCGGACGTCGAGCCGGGGACGCCGTACCGGCTCGCCGACGTCGACCTGGCCTCGCGCCTGTCGTTCTTCCTCTGGAGCAGCATCCCGGACGACGAGTTGCTGGCGCTCGCCGAGGCGGGCCGGCTGAGCGACCCGGCCGTGCTCGAGCGGCAGGTCCGGCGC
Organism: Vicinamibacterales bacterium; assembly: GCA_965214845.1. Taxonomy (GTDB): domain Bacteria; phylum Acidobacteriota; class Vicinamibacteria; order Vicinamibacterales; family UBA8438; genus JAAXGX01. The sequence goes on along the minus strand of CBDCCO010000007.1, from coordinate 5,821,737 downwards.
ATGCTCGGCGACTCGCGCTCGAACGCGCTGACCGCCAACTTCGCCGGACAGTGGCTGTTCCTGCGCAACCTGCGCACGGCGGCGCCCAACGCGGTGCTGTTCCCGACGTTCGACGACAACCTGCGGGAGGCGTTCCGCCGCGAGACGGAGCTGTTCTTCGACAGCCAGGTGCGCGCGGACCGCAGCGTCCTCGAGCTGCTGGCGGCCGACTACACGTTCCTCAACGACCGGCTCGCCCGGCACTACGGCATCCCGGGCGTGTACGGCAGCCACTACCGGCGCGTCCGCTACCCGGACGAGCGGCGGGCCGGCCTGCTGGGCCACGGCAGCATCCTGACCGTGACGTCGCACCCCAACCGCACCTCGCCGGTCGTGCGCGGCAAGTGGCTGCTGGAGAATCTGCTGGGCTCGCCGCCGCCCCCGCCGCCGCCCGACATCCCGGCACTGGTGGAGAACGACGAGGGCGGCGCGCCGGCAACGGTCCGGGCGCGCATGGAGCAGCACCGCAGCAATCCCGCGTGCGCCGCGTGCCATGCGCAGATGGACCCGCTGGGATTCGCCCTGGAGAACTTCGACGCCGTGGGCCAGTGGCGGTCGACCGACGCCGAGGCCGACGCGCCCATCGACGCCTCCGGCACGCTGCCCGACGGCACGCCGTTCACGACGCCGGCCGAGTTCCGCCAGGGCCTGCTGGCCGAGCCGTGGGCGTCGGAGTTCGTCGGCACCGTGATCGAGAAGCTCCTGACGTACGCGATCGGGCGCGGGCTGGAGCACTACGACGCACCGGCCGTCCGCGCCATCCGGCGGGAGGCCGGGACGGCCGGCTACCGCTGGTCGTCCATCGTGCAGGGCATCGTCAACAGCGCACCGTTCCGCATGCGGCGCATGCCGGATGCGGCCGCCGCCCGCGCACAGTAGAGAGGGTCACGCGCCATGTTCATCAGCCAGAGACACATCCCGCGCCGGACCGTCCTCCGCGGACTCGGCGCCTCGCTGGCACTCCCGCTGCTCGACGGCATGGTGCCGGCGTATGCGGCCCTGCGGAAGACGGCGGCCAGCCCCGTGCGCCGTCTGGGCGCATTCTACGTGCCGAACGGGATGGAGATGCGGGCCTGGACCCCGACGGGCGCCGGCCGCGAGTTCGAGCTCTCCCCGATTCTCAGGCCGCTCGCCCCGTTCCGCAGCCGGCTCAACGTACTGACCGGTCTGGCCGACAAGGTGGCCGTGCCGCGGCCGGGCGAGGGCATCGGCGACCACGCGCGCGCCTCCGCGACGTTCCTGACCGGCGTCCACGTCAGGAAGACCGAGGGGCTCGACATTCGCGCCGGGGTCTCGATGGACCAGATTGCGGCCCGCACGCTGGGCGCCGAGACGCAGCTCGCCTCGCTGGAGCTGGGCGTCGACTCGGTGGAGACGCTCGGCGCCTGCGACGCCGGCTACAGCTGCGCCTACACCAACACCATCGCCTGGCGCACGGCGACCACGCCGCTGCCGATGGAGAACGACCCGCGCGCCGTCTTCGAGCGGCTGTTCGGCTCGACCGACAGCACCGACGCCGCCGCGCGGCTGGCCCGCATCCGGCAGGATCGCAGCGTGCTCGACTACGTCGGCGACCGCGCCGCCGACCTCCAGCGCACGCTCGGCCCCGGCGACCGGACGAAGCTCGAGCAGTACTTCGAGGCCGTGCGCGACGTCGAGCGCCGCATCGGCATGGCCGAGGCGCAGAGCGACCGGGAGATTCCGCGCTTCGACCAGCCGGTGGGCATCCCGGACACCTTCGAGGCCCATTCGCGGCTCATGTTCGACCTGCTGGCGCTGGCGTATCAGACCGACCTGACCCGCGTCGGCACGTTCATGCTGAGCCGCGAGGTGAGCGGCCGCGCCTATCCCGAGATCGGCGTGCCCGACGCGCACCACGCCTGCTCGCACCACCAGAACGACCCGGCCAAGCTGGAGAAGCTGGCGAAGATCAACACCTTCCACATGCAGCAGTTCGCCTACTTCCTCGGCAAGCTGCAGTCGACGCCCGACGGCGACGGCACGCTGCTGGATCACTCGGTGCTGATCTACGGCTCCGGCATCAGCGACGGCAACATCCACTTCCACATGGATCTGCCGGTCGTCGTGGCCGGGGGCGCGGGCGGACGCCTGAAGGGCGGGCGGCACCTGCGCTACGCCAACGACACGCCGCTGACGAACCTCTACGTGTCGGTGCTCGGCAAGCTCGGCATCCCGGTCGAGCAGTTCGGCGACAGTACGGGCAGGCTGCCGTATCTGTCGGAGATTTAGAAGGGGTCGGTCGGCTCGCGGACGCCAGTTGGCGTTGCAAGCATAATGCTTGTCGCGCATAATGTGTCGTGTGCGCTTCCCGTTCCTCGACCGCGCTCGTGAGCTCACCCGCCTGCGCCGGGCCCTGTCGCGGCCGGACGGCTCGCTGATCGTCGTCTATGGACGACGGCGGTGCGGCAAGTCACGGCTGCTGCAGGAGGCGTTGCGCGGGCACCGGCATGCGTACTACCTGGCCGACCTCAGCGACGCCAGCATTCAGCGCCGAGCCCTCTCCATCGAGGCAGAGCAGGTCGTGCCTGCATTCGCCGCCGCCACTTACGGCGACTGGGCGGCGATCCTGGACACATGGCGCGCGCGCGCGCCGGGGAATGCGTGGCTGGTGCTCGACGAGCTGCCCTACCTTGTGCAGGTCTCCCCCGCGCTTCCCAGCATCATCCAGGGCATCATCGACAGACCCGGCGAACAGCCTCTGCGTCTGGTGGCGTGCGGGTCGTCCCAGCGCATGATGCAGGGTCTGGTCCTGGACGCAACCGCGCCGCTGTACGGCCGCGCCGCGGAGATTGTGGAGGTTGCGCCGATGCCGCCCGAAGCGCTGCCCGGCGCGTTGCTGCTTGACGCAGAAGACAGCGTGGTCGCGTATGCGGTCTGGGGTGGACTGCCGCGCAACTGGGAGCTCGCCGCGGACTATCGCTCCACGACGGAGGCGATGGCGGCGCTCGTCCTGGACCGCAACGGCGTGCTGCATGGTGAACCGTCGCGGCTCCTGCTGGACGACATGCGCACTGCCGTCCAGGCGCATTCGCTGCTCGGGCTGATCGGCACCGGGTGTCATCGCCTCAGCGAGCTCGCGGGTCGCGTCGGCCAGTCGGCGACGAACCTGAGCCGTCCCCTGAGCCGGTTGATCGATCTGGGTTACGTACGACGGGAGGTTCCCTTCGGCGAGAGCATTCGCTCGACGCGGCGCAGTCTGTATCGGCTGGACGACCCCTTCCTGCTGTTCTGGTATCGGTTCGTCGTGCCGAACCGGTCCCGTCTGGCGCTCGATCTGATCGATACCGTACTTGCCGAGGTGCTTGCCCGGCTCCCCGGTCACGTGGGAGAGGTGTGGGAGTGGTTGGCGCGACGTTCGACGCCGCACATCGCCATCGACGGTCTCCGCTGGAACCCTGCATCGCGTTGGTGGGGCAGGGGCACCGACGGCGGGCCGCTCGAGATCGACGTCGTAGCGGAATCCGCCGACCGACGCCACCTGCTGTTCGGCGAAGCAAAATGGTCGGACCGGGCCGACCCGACAGCCGTGCTCGCCGGGCTCGCGCGCAGGGCGCAACGCGCCCCGTTCCTGCAGGGCCGCCAAGTGCACTACGCGCTCTGGCTCAAGCGCGCTGCCGCCGGCGGCGTGAACGGAGCGACCATCGTCACGCCGAATACGGTGATGTCGGCGTCCCCCGGCTAGGGGCTTGCCTGCTCCTCGGCGCGAGCGCCGGCGAGGATGTTGGTCATCGCGTAGTTGCCTTCGTGGCAGGCGTACTCGAACAGCGGACCGTCGATGGCCGTCATGGGCAGCGAGACGGTCCACGGCGCCTCCCACACCGTCGGATCGACCACCGTGAACTCGTAGTCGATCGTATCGGCGCTCACGCGGGTGAAGCGCTCGATCAGCCGCAGGTTCTCGTCGCCCCCGAAGACGGTGCCGCCGCCCTGCGTGTGGCCGAGCTCCTGCCGGCCGTTCACCTTGTTGTTGAAGTTGGTCGACTCGACGACCAGCGTCTCGCCCTCCCAGTGCGCGCGCGAGTCGCCCATCCACTGCTGCACTGCCGCGGGCGGGTGGGCGCGCCCGTCCAGCGGGATGATGCGCGCGTCATGGACCATCTCGACGAAGATGACGACGTGGTCCGGGGTCTGCAGGATCTGGTAGTTGTGGTTGTAGAAACCGGGCATCATGGCGCCGGGCATGCCCCGGGAGATGCACCGGTCCAGTGCGTTGAAATCTGCCACCGAGTCGAACCGGCTGCTGGAGAACGTGGAGACGTGGCCCCGGCTCTGCAGCGCCTCCTCCTCCGGCGTCGTGGGCGGCAGGCGCCCGTCCGGCGGATCGACGATCAGCGACGTGCGGTTGCCGAGCGTCCCCCGCTCCATCCAGTAGTTGTTGTAGGCCCCGACCGATACCGGCGTCCCACCGCCTTCAGGGTAGCGGTTGTCGAGGTCGACGCTGAGGGCCACCTGCTGGTCCCGGACGGCGTGCTCCTCGGCCGTCAGGAACTCCTTGTCCGCCAGGTCGGCGGGACGCTGCAGCGGCGTCGTGGTCGTGTTCGTCCACGTGCCCTGCAGGTCGGGGTCGCCCCACGGGGTGCGGAACGACTCGCCTGCCGCGGCGGTCTGACCTGACGCCGCCACCGGCGCCAGCATCGAGATCGCGAGCACCCCGACCAGCCCAACTGGACGTCGATCACGCATGGTCCTTCTCCTCGCTCCCACCAGCGGTGCCGCCCCAGCGGCGCAGGATGCGCCGGGCAGCCCGCGGGCCCGCGGGCTGCCCGGGCCGTCCCGCTACCCGATCATCACCGTGCGGGGATGCTGGGCGTTGTGCTCCAGGAAGGTCATCTTGACCTCCAGCTCCTCGGCGGTCGGCTGCACCTGGCCGTTGACGTCCGTCACTCGCGAGACGACGGTGTGCTCGCCCGGCGTGGCTCCGTGCCAGTCCCAGGTGAACCACTTCCAGCCGTACTTGGCGCGGGTGGCCGAGCTCAGCGTCGCGGGCTGCCACTCGCCGTCGTCCACCTTGACCTCCACCGAGCGGATGGGCGTGCCGTCGTTGAGCACCACGCCGAACACCTGGTGCCGCGTGCCGTCGGTGGTGACCCGCGCGATGTACGACTTGAGGCGCATGCGGGTGATGGCCGTCTCCTTCCACTTCATCTCGCCGTTGACCATCTCACCCTTCAGCGTGCGGTACCAGCGGGCCTGGTACTTGCCGAGGTAGGCGTCCTCCTGCACGTGGATCTCCGCCAGGAACTTCACGTTGGGCGCGCCGTACCAGCCGGGCACGAGCAGCCGCAGCGGGAAGCCCTGGAACGGCGTGAGCGGTTGGCCGTTGAGCGCGTACGCCAGCAGCGGCTCGGTCGACAGCGCCTTGTCGCGCGGCAGGCTGCGGCCGTACTGCTGATCGACCGTGTAGGTCCGGCCGCGGAACTCCACGTCCTCCTCGCCGTGGTCGGCGCCCAGGAAGACGACCTCGCGCGCGGCGTCCTGCACGCCGGCGCGCTCGAGCACGGTGCGCAGCGACACGCCGGTCCACAGGCCGTTGCTCGACAGGCCGTTGATCGGCCCGCGGTTGCCCGAGCACTCGAAGCCGAAGACGAGGTTGCGGCTGGGCATCGACCGCAGCTCGTTGATGGACAGCGACAGCGGCCGGTCGACGAGACCCGACACCTCGAGGCGGTACGCGGCGATGTCGATCTCGGGGTGCCCGTAGTGCTGCGTCGTGAAGAACTCGTCCCGGTGCGTGTAGACGCTGTCGATGGTCCGGATGTCGAGCATGCGCCGGTCGGGCGTCCGGCGCCAGTTGATCACGTCCGGCAGATCCGTGAACGGCACGACGGTCTCGCCCTGCGCGAGCGCCGGCAACGCCAGCTCGGGGACCCCGAACATCCCCATTCCGGCCAGGGCGAGGCTCCCCTTCAGTACGTCGCGGCGGCTGTGCTTCGGTGTCGTGGACATCGAGTATCTCCTGTATCTTCCGATCTAGAGGTCGGTCGGCTTGCGGCTCCCTGTTCTTACCACAATCGGTGCGGCGGCGTCACCCGCCGGCGGCCCGCGGCGGGAGCAGGGCGTCCGTTGCCGGAGCGGGCGATTCATGATAGCTTCCGGGCCGCGGCGCTGCCAGGCCGCCTCACAAGAGGAGAACCCAGACGATGACGAGGTTTGCCGCACCGCTTGCCCTCGCCCTGCTCGCTCTGACGGGGCATGCCGCCCACGGCCAGTCGGACCTCCGCGCAGCCAACGCGCCCGGCGCGACGCGGGCGCAGTTCGAGCAGTGGATGACCGAGCTGTCGAACTGGGGCCGCTGGGGGGCGGACGACCAGATCGGGGCCGCCAACCTGATCACGCCGGCCAAGCGCCGTCAGGCGGCGGCCCTCGTCGAGACCGGCGAGGCGGTCTCGCTCGGCCACGACGTGGCCGACGAGCTGGGCAGCGACCCGAACCGGCCGTTCGGGCTGAACATGATCATCTCGTTCGATCCGGATCGCATCCGGGACCGGCTCGACATCGACTACCACGGCGGCTTCTTCACGCACCTCGACGCCGTCTGCCACGTGGTCTACGGCGGCAAGCTCTACAACGGCCACGACATGCGGGAGACGGTGACCGACGGGGGCTGCGAGCACCTGGGGATCACCGGCCTGCGGAACGGCGTCGTCACGAAGGCGGTGCTGGTCGACGTCCCGCGCCTGCGGGGCGTGCCCTACCTGGCGCCCGGCACGCGCGTCTACCGTCAGGACATCGAGGACTGGGAGGAGCGGACGGGTGCCCGGGTCGAGCCGGGCGACGTGCTGCTGATCCGCACCGGCCGCTGGGCGCGGCGCAGCGCCGAGGGCGGCGGCAACGCCGGCATGGACGCGTCGTTCCTGCCGCTGCTGGCCGAGCGCGACGTCGCCCTGTTCGGCAGCGACACCGCCCACGAGCTGGGCGGCAACATCCCGGGGTTCAACGAGACGGTCATCCACAAGTTCACGGTCGTGGCCCGCGGCATGAACCTGTTCGACAACCTCGACCTCGAGGCGGCCGCGGAGACCGCCGCCCGCCTCGGGCGCTGGGAGTTCCTGTTCATGGCGAGCCCGGTCCGCGTGCCCCGGGGCACCGGGTCGCCCATCAACCCGGTCGCGGTGTTCTGATATCGGATAGTAGACGGGGCTGCGGCCCGGACCCCCGGCGTCCGCTTGCGGGGACCCCATAGCCCCGCGCCGCTACCGCCGAGGCACGCCGTGCGCGCCTTGCGGCGCGGGTGCGCACAGGACGTTGTCGATGAGTCGCGTGGCGCCGACCCACAGGGCGCCCGCGATGCGCACCGGCCCGGCGACCGTCCGCACGGGTTGCATCCCTTCCGGATCGACGAGCTCCAGGTACTCGAGGCGGAGCCGCGGATCGGCGGGGATGCAGGCGGCGGCCCGCTCGCGGACGACGGCGGCATCGGTCTCGCCGGCGGCGATCTGCCGCCGTCCGCAGCCCAGCGCCCGGTACAGCGCCGCCGCCAGCGGGCGCTCGTCGGGGCTCAGGTGCGCGTTCCGCGAGCTGACCGCCAGGCCGTCGGCTTCCCGCACGACCGGCACCTCGACGATGTCGACCGGCACGTTCAGATCGCCCACGAGGCGGCGGATCACCGCCAGTTGCTGCGCGTCCTTCTCGCCGAAGTAGGCGCGAGCCGGCTGGACGATCTGCAGCAGCTTGAGCACGACGGTCGCCACGCCGTTGAAGTGGCCGGGCCTGTGGCGCCCGCAGAGGTGATCCGCGAGCCTGGCGACCTGGACGCTGCACGCAGGCGGCGCCGGATACATCTCGCCCTCGCTCGGGGCGAACACCAGGTCGACGGCGCGCGTGCGGCAGGCATCGAGGTCGGCCTGCAGGGTGCGCGGGTAGTGCCGCAGATCGTCCTGCCGGTCGAACTGGAGGGGGTTGACGAAGATGCTGACGACGACGCAACCGCACTCGCGGCGCGCCCGCTCGATCAGGGCGAAGTGACCGGCGTGCAGCGCCCCCATGGTCGGCACGAGGCCGATGGTGGCGCCCGCTGCGCGCGCCGGCCGCAGCCGCGCGCGCAGCGCCGCGACGGTGTCGGCCAGGTCAGGAGACATCGCGCGCGGTCAGCGAGCGGGCCGCGGGCTGCGCGGCGCCGGGAAAGCGTCCCTGCCGCACGTCGGCGGCGAATGCCCGCGCCGCGGTCCGGATGGCGTCCCCCAGCTCGGCATAGCGCTTGACGAAGGGCGGCGCCTGCTCCAGCAAACCGAGCATGTCGGCGGTGACCAGCACCTGGCCGTCGCAATCGGGTCCGGCGCCGATGCCTATCGTCGGAATCGCGAGCCGCCGGGTGATGGTGCGGCCGAGGGCGGCCGGGATCGACTCGAGCACGAGGGAGAACGCGCCGGCCTCCTGCAGGGCGAGCGCGTCGGCAGCGATCTCGTCCGCCTCCCGCGCCTCCGAGCCGCGCCGCGCGTAGCCGCCCAGCTGGTGCACCGCCTGGGGACGCACGCCGAGGTGCCCCATGACCGGAATGCCGATCTCCACGAGGCGCCGCACCACCTCGGCGATCGGCCGGCCGCCCTCCACCTTCACCGCCGCGGCGCCGCCCTCCTGCAGCAGCCGGCCGGCGTTGCGGATGGCATCGGACAGCTCCACCTGATAGCTCAGGAAGGGCATGTCGGCGACCAGCAGCGCCCGCGCGACGCCCCGGCTCACCGCGCTCGTGTGGTGCACCATGGCGTCGAGCGTCACCGGCAGGGTGCTGTCGTGGCCCAACGCGACCATGCCCACGGAGTCGCCGACCAGGACGACGTCGACGCCGGCGCCGTCGAGCAGGCGCGCCGTCGGGGTGTCGTAGGCGGTCAGCATGACGATCTTCTCGCCTGCCAGCTTCTTTCGTCGCAGCTCGGTGATCCGCACCCGTGCCGGCGCCATGACGACCTCCCGTCTCAGGCCTCGAGCAACCGCGCGAGCGAGCGCGCGGCCGCAGGCGGAAGCGGCCGCTCGCGTGCGAGCGAGAGCAGATGGCGCGCCGTTGCCCGATACAGGGCCGCCACGCTGTCCGGAGCGCGGTCGACGGCGGCCAGGTGCGCGGCGACCGTGCCCGTGTCGCCGCGCACCACGGGGCCCGTCAGCGCGCCCGCCGGCCCCAGCCGCAACGCGTTCTCGACGCTCGCGCGGCACAACGGGCCGAGGGCCCGCAGGGCGGCGTCCCGCTCGATTCCGGCCTGGGTCAGGAGCGCGAGCGCGGCGTCGATGGCGGCGGTCAACGCGTTGCTGGCCATCACGGCCCCCGCATGATACGCCGCCAGGTCGCCGGCATGAAGCTCCAGAACGTCGCCGCCGAGCTGCCCGACCAGGGCCCGGGCCCACTCTACGGCCCGCCCGTCGCCGGCCACGCCGAATGCGGCTCCGCGCAGGGAGCCGGCGCCCCGTTCCCGCCGCACGATGGTCTGCAGCGGATGGAGCACGCCGCAGGCTGCCCCGGCGGCCCGGAGCGGCTCGCACGGCGCCAGGCCGCCGGCGCCGCTGGTGTGCAGCAGGATGCCGCGCATGCCCGCCGCCGCCAGCGTGGCCGCGACCGGGCCGATGCCCCCGTCGGTCACCGCGACGATGATCCGCTGCGCGTGGCGCGGGAGAGCGGAGCAGGATACCACCTGCACGGATGGGTCGATGTCGGCGGCGGCGCGCCGGGCGGTGGCAACGCTGCGGCTCGCGAGCGCCACGACCGGGGCGCCCGCGGCGTGCAGGCGACGGCCGAGCGCCGTCGCGACGGCCCCGGCCCCGACGATGCCGATAGGCGCGGACGCGTGGGACACGCTCGTCTCAGCTCCCGGGCAAGTGCTGCCGGACGACGCCCGGAGGCAAGCTACGCGGCCAGCGGATCGAGCGGCAGGCGGCCGTTGGCGTGGCCGAGCGACTCGGCCGGCACGCCCAGCTTGTCGAGCAGGCTGAGGTGCAGGTTCGCGAGCGGCGTGTGCTCCGGGTAGCGGACGTGGCGGCCGCCGGTGCCCGCCCCGCCGCCGGCGAGCAGGATCGGCAGGTCCTGCGACGCGTGCGCGTTGCTGTCGGCCATGCCGGCGCCGTAGACGATCATCACGTGGTCGAGCAGCGTCCCGTCCCCGTCCGGCGTCGCCTCGAGCCGCGCCAGCAGCTCCGCGAAGAGCTGCACGTGGTACTGGTTGATGCGGGTCAGCTTGGCCAGCTTGGCGGGGTCGCGCTGGTGGTGCGAGATCGGATGGTGGGCATCGGGCACCCCGATCTCGGCGTACGTGCGGCCGGTGATCTCGCGGCCCATCATGAAGGTGACCACGCGCGACAGGTCCGTCTCGTAGGCGAGCGCCTGCAGCTCGAACATCAACCTGGCATGCTCGCCGAGCGTGCCGGGAATCCCGGCCGGCTGATCGACGACCGGCAGCTCGCGCCCGCTCTGCGCCTCCGCCATCTGGATGCGCCGCTCGACATCGCGGACGGCGTCGAGGTACTGGTCCAGCTTGGCGCGGTCGCGCGCACCGAGCTCGCGCGACAGCGCGCCGGCCCGCTCGGTGACCGAATCGAGGAGGCTGGCGTCCTTGCGGAGCCGCGCCTTCCGAATGGCCGGGTCGGTGCTGCCGCTGTCGCCGAAGAGACGCTCGAAGACGACCCGCGGGTTGTTCTCCATCGGCAGCGGCGTCGAATCATTCGCCCACACGATCGTGTTCGTGTAGGCGCAACTGAAGCCGTCATCGCACGAGCCGGCGAAGTCGCGCCCGTCCAGCGCGAGCTCGAGCGTCGCAAGCTGCGTCTCGCGTCCCAGGACGCGGCCCGCGAGCTGGTCCATCGACACCCCGGCCGACAGGTCCGAGCCGTTGTCGGGCTTGGCCCCGACGCCGGTGAGGAACCGCGTCGAGGAGCGGGCGTGCGGGCCTTCGCCGTCGACGCCGTGCATGCCCGACAGCACCTCGACGTGCCGCCGGAACGGCTCGAGCGGCTCGAGGATGGCCGGCAGGTCGAACCCGGACCCCTCGCTGCTCGGCGTCCAGTGGTTCATCATCATCCCGTTCGGCACGTAGACAACGCCGAGCCGCTTGACGGGGGCCGCCGCCGTCTTCCGCAGCGCCGCGAACGCCGGCACCATGCCGTCGAGCAGCGGTAGCGCGAGCGACGCGCCCAGTCCCCGCAGCACGGTCCGGCGGGGAAGCGCCTTTCTGGTGATGATCATGACTCTGACCTCCGCATGCGGAACGGTGTGCTCTGCACGATGCCGACGACGAGCGCCGACCAGCGGTAGTCCTCCGCCGCTGCAGAACGGGTGATGGCGCGCACCGTCGGGCGGTCGTAGTACTCCGGTCCCCGCCCGAGCGCGTACGCCAGGAGCTTTTCCGCCAGCGTGCCGATGAACAGCTCGCGCCGCTCCAGCAGCAGCGCCCGCAGCCCCGTTGGACCCTCGAACGCGGTGCCGTCGGGCAGATTGCCCGCGGCGTCGATCGGCCGCCCGGTCGCGCCCGTCGCCCGCCACTTGCCGACCGCGTCGTAGTTCTCGAGGGCCAGCCCGAGCGGGTCCATCGGCGCGTGGCAGACCGCGCAGGCCGGGCTCTCCCGGTGGCGCGCCAGCCGGTCGCGCACCGTCGCCGGCCCGCCGTCGGCGCCGCGATCCGGCAGGTCCGGCACGTCGGCCGGCGGCGGGGGGGGCGGCGTGCCGAGGACGTTGGTCAGCAGCCACTTGCCGCGCAGCACCGGCGACGTCCGGTTCGGGTACGACGTCACGGTGAGGAGGCTGCCGTGGCCCAGGATGCCGCCCCGCCGCTCGGCCACCTCCGGGTCGAGCCGCACCCGCCGGAAGTGGCTGCCGTAGATGCCCGGCAGGCCGTAGTGCCGCGCGAGCCGCTCGTTCACGTACGTGTAGTCGGCCGCGAGCAGGTCGAGGACGCTGCGGTCCTCGCGAATCAGGCTGTCGACGAAGAGCTCGGTCTCCTGCCGGAACGCCTCGCGCAGGTTCTCGTCGAACTCCGGAAACACCAGCGCGTCCGGCATGACGCCGCGCAGATTGCGCAGGTGGAGCCACTGGCCCGCGAAGTTGCGAACGAGCGCCCGCGAGCGGGGATCGGCCAGCATCCGGCGCGCCTGCCGGCCGAGCACCTCCGGCTCGCTCAACCGGCCCTGCTCGGCGAGGGCGAGGAGCGGCTCGTCCGGCCCGCTCGACCACAGGAAGTACGACAGCCGCGACGCCAGCTCGAGGTCGCTCAGCACGTAGGCGGTGGCCGGCCCGATGTCGACCGGATCGCGTTCGACGCGGAACAGGAAGTCGGGCGCGATCAGCACGCGCTCGAGCGCGTGCTGGACGCCGGCGTCGAAGCTGCCGCCGCGGCGGCCGGCGCGATAGAAGTCCATCAGCGTGGCGAGGTCCCCGGCAGCGACCGGACGGCGGTAGGCGCGCCGCGCCAGCGAGGTCAGGATCTCCCGCGCGCAGACCTCCTCGTCCGCCGCCGCGCTCGCGGGCCGGCAGGTGAAGAGCGCGCGCCGCGACGGCGTGTCGCCCGGGCCGCTGCTGGCGTAGGGACCGCCGATCGCCACGTGCTCGACGGCCGCGTCGCCGTCCCGCATCTCGTTGACGGCCACCGCGAAGATGCTCTGGCGCGGCTGGAGCACGCCCTCCGGCTCCGTGAAGCGCCGCACGAACGCGACGCTCACCACGCGCGGGCCGGCCCTGGCCGCGAAGCGCACCCGCAGGTTGGCGTCGGCGTAGAGCATGTACTCTTCCCAGGCCGGATCACCGAACTGGTTGCCCGCGTAGCTGGCCGGCGCCTGCACGCCCGCCGGCTCCTCGCCGCCGAAGACGAAGCTCTGCACGAGCGCGCCGTCGAGCCGGACCTCGAGCTCGTGGCGCGACCCCATGCCGCGCACGTAGTTCACGTAGTTCCGGTGCAGCCGGATCGCCAGGTCGTACTCGCCGTCGACGGGAAAGACGTGGCGAATGCCGATCCCGCCCCGGGAGCCGAACGGCACGTCGTCGCCCGCCCGATCGTCCTGCACCATCAGGATCGGCACCCGGTAGATGTCGGTGCCGGGGCCGAGCGGGGTCTCCCCCACCGCCAGCCGGGCGATCTTGCGACCCGCCGCGAGATAGCGCTCCATCAGGGCCGGCGAGACCGTCAGGACGTCGGCCATGTTGTCGAAGCCGTGCTCGTCGATGTCGTCCGCCGGCAGGAGCGCCGCCACGTCGACGTCGAGCGCCAGCAGGTCCCGGATGGCGTTGGCGTACTCGGCGCGGTTCAGGCGGTGAAACGCCTCCGTGCGCCCCGGGTGGGGATGCGCCGCGGCGTGGCGGTCGATCTCGGACTCCAGCCAGCCGGCCAGGGCGTCGTAGGCGGCGGCCGCGGGGCGGGGCCGGCCCACCGGCGGCATCGTCCGCGTCCGGAGCTTCGTGACGACCTTCTCCCAGATCTCGGCGCGCGCGCCGACCTGCGACAGGTCGCGTCCGGCGAGGGTCAGACCGGCCGTGCGCAGGCGGTCGTCGTGGCAGGTGACGCAGTAGCGGTCGAGCGTCTGCTGCAGCCGGACGGCGTCCGCCGCGAGGGACTGCTGCCGCGCCACCGCCGGCCGCGCCGGCGCGAGCAACGCAGGCACGACGCAGGCCGCTGCCGCAAGGACCGGCAACCATCGGCCGCGCGCATGGATCATCGCTCCCGGTAGTGTCTGCGAACGCCGGCGGGGTGTCAATGACGGCGGGACAGGATCGCGTCGCCGCGCGCCCGGACTGGGGTAGCATAGCCCCATGCCGCACAAGTCCCCGGCGCAACGGCTCGTGCCCCTGCTGGCAGCGGTCATCATGCCGGCAACGGCGCTCGCGCAGGCGCCCACGGAGCCGGACCTGACCGCGGCGGTCCACGCGGGCGACGTCGCCCGCGTGCGCACCCTGCTCGCGGCGGGCGCCGACGTGAACGTCCCGCAGGGCGACGGCGCGACGGCGCTCCACTGGGCGGCGCACCGGAACGACGCCGAGACCGCGCGCCTGCTGATCGCGGCGGGCGCCGACGTCGACGCGGCCAACGCGCTCGGCGCGACGCCCCTGTGGCTGGCGGCCACGAACGGCAGCGCGCCGATCGTCGCGCGGCTGCTCGCGGCCGGCGCGGACCCCGACGTGACGCTCAGGATGGGCGAGACGCCGTTGATGGCCGCCGCGCGGGGCGGCAGCGATCCGGTCGTCGAGCTGCTCCTCGCGCACGGCGCCGACCCCAACGCCGCGGAGCGCGAGCGCGGCCAGACGGCGCTGATGTGGGCCGCGGCGCAGGGGCACGCCGGCGTCGCGCGACGGCTGGCCCGGCACGGCGCGGACGTGCACGCCCGCTCGCGGGTCTGGCACCAGCTCGAGAACACCGCCGGCAACACCAATACGAGCGGCAACTTCCGCATGGCGCACGGCGGCTCGACGCCGCTCCTCTTCGCCGCGCGCAACGGCGACGTCGAGACGGCGCGCGCGCTTCTCGAGGCGGGCGCCGACGTCGACGACACCGCCGCGGCAGGCGCCAGCGCCCTGGTCATCGCCGCCCACAGCGGCCACGGCCCCCTGGCGACCTATCTCCTCGACCACGGGGCCGACCCGAACGCCGCCGGCGCCGGTTACACGGCGCTTCACGCCGCCATCCTGCGGAGCCAGACCGCCCTGGTGGAAGCGCTCCTCGATCGCGGCGCGGACGTCAACGCGGTCGTCGAGCAGGGCACGCCCGGGCGCCGGTTCAGCGCCGACTACAGCATCCGCCACGAGGCCGTGGGCGGCAACGCCTTCTGGCTCGCGGCGCGCTACGGGGAGCTGGCGATCGCCCGGCTCCTGGCCGCGCGCGGGGCCGACCCGCACGTCTCCCCCGCCAACGGGATGTCGTCCCTCAAGGCGGCGATGGGCGTCTCCCGGAACCCGCGGGAGAACCGGCGCAACCGCGTCGGCGCCCCGGAGATGGAGCGGGCCGACAGGGAACGGCTGACCCGCGAGCTCGCGCGCACCGTCCTCGACCTCGGCGTCGACGTCAACCAGGGCGACGACAACGGCAACACGCCGCTCCACGACGCCGTGCGCGCCGGCTTCGCCTCCGTCGTCGAGATGCTCGTCGCCCACGGCGCCGATCTCGACGCGGCGAACGAAGACGGCCAGACGGCGCTGGCGCTGGCCGAGTCGAGCCTGCCGGTCCCCGGCACGAACGGACGGCGCGCAACGCGCCCGGCGATCGCGGCACGGCTGCGCGCGCTGGGAGCGAACGACTGAGGCGCGGAACCCGCGCGCCGGCCGAGCCGGATGGTCAGCAGCGGAACCACCGGCTGCCAGTGCCGTATCATGGGGAACATCCGCAACGCGACGGACCCGACGCGCCTGTAGCTCAGCTGGATAGAGCATCGGCCTTCTAAGCCGAGGGTCGCAGGTTCGAATCCTGCCGGGCGCGCCAACCTGTGAGGCCCCTTTTCTCCCACGAAGAGGGCCTTTTTTCTTGGCTATTTCGCTCTTTTGGCGCGCCGGCTTTCTGAACACGATCGGGTCAGATGAGATCGAAAACCGCCCCAGAACGGCTGTCCAGTCGGGTGCGTGACGTGGAGCAGACCGACTACGCGCCGCTGCGGCTGAGCGAGGTGGTGGAGAGGGCCGGGAGGCGGGTCAGTCGACGGCGGCCGGCTCTCCGGCGGCGGGCACGGGCGCGAGCTGTGCCGCTTCTCGGAGTCAGGGAAGCAGATCGTCGACGACGACCTGCCATCCAACCGACGTCGACGTCGTCGCGGCATCATGCCTTCGGGCAGGCAATCGTGGTCCACGGGATCGGGGCAACCCCACATCGGCTCGACACCCTGCATCGTCGCCGCGGCGGTCGACGCGCTGAGCGGGTTCGGGGTGCGGCACCTCGACATGATGCTGCGGCCCGAGAAGCTGTGGCGCATCATTCACGGCCACGGGGTCGCCCCCCGGGGTCGGGGGCATGCTCCCGACTGCTTCGCGCGTGGCGAGACGCCGGCTACGGTGGTTCCGTCGGCCCGTGTTCCCGCGGCGATCGCCGCGTGGGACGACAACGGGAACGGCCGCATCAGTTGCGCGGAAAGCTCGAGCGCACGGGATCGCGCCGGTGAATGTGCTAGGCTGAAGCAATTCTCTTTTTGAGACTCGCTGCCGAACCCCTCGGCGCGTTTCACGGCCCATTTCGGCCAACTACACTCCAAAGGACTCATGCATGGCACCGACTACCGGCACGATCAAGCGCATCACGGATAGGGGCTTCGGTTTCATCGCCGCGCCCGACGGCGTCGAATACTTCTTCCACCAGTCCGCGTGCACGAGCACGCCATTCGACTCCATGCGCGAAGGCGATACCGTGACGTTTACGCTCAGCCAGGGCCCGAAGGGCCCCCGCGCCGAGGACGTCCGACCCGCCTAGCACTTCGACAATCGGCCAGGGACCCCGTGGCCACTTGAAAAGGGACCCGCTGAGCACTCGGAAGCAGCGGCTTGCTGGTGATGATCGACGGGCCGAGACACGGTCGTCTCGTCGACGTGGCCAGGAGGGCGCGGAGGTGATCAGGATGAGCCAGTAGGCCGAGGTCCGCGGATGTCGGCGAGTCGTGCGTCGACATCGCCGGGGCGCCCTGCAAGGTCAAGTATCTGGTGGCGGCAACCGAGGGTCGCAGGTTCGAATCCTGCCGGGCGCGCCAACCTGTCGGGCCCTTGTTCCTCTGCCGAGCCGCGCTGCCCGTAGCCCTTGTCGGGCGTCAGGGAAGCAGATCGTCGACGAGGATCTCGCGGCTCGGGCGGGCGAGTGGCGCGATGCGGTCGCCGGGTGGGTGCCGGGTGACGCTGCGGTAGCCGTCTTGCGCCGGGTCGCGGTACACCTCGAGACGGTGATCGGGCAGGGCGACGATCCAGTACTCCGGGATGGCGCTTGCGGCGTACAGACGCTGCTTCAAGGTCCGGTCCCGGTGGAGCGACTCGTGCGACACCTCGACGACCAGCACGGCCGAGGTTGGATGGGCGTCCATGTAGTCGCGGATGGTGCCCGGCACTACGGCGACGTCGGGTTCGGGCTCGGAGTACTCGTCCACGGCAAGCGGGTGCTGGATCCGTACGTCGAATCCGGAATCGAACACCTGCCGCAAGCGTGCGGCCACGAGCTGAATCACGGCAGCATGGCGGCTTCCCTCGGGTGTCATCGCGAGCAACTCTCCGTCAATGAGTTCGAGCCTGGCGTCCGGCTCGAAGGCGCCGGCCTCGACGGCGCGGTCGTACTCGGCGCGGCTCAGGCGGTAGTGGCAGATCGGCACTTCGGACGTGGAACTCATCACGGAATCTCGATCGTAGCCCGAAACTGTCCGGGCGCTCCACGCCGCGAGGCAGCGCGACGCGCCGGGGCTGCGTGTCGGTGGCGCCGCTCGCGCCCCGGCAGGTAGCGGTCTATGTCGAAGCGCTGCGGATCGGGAAAGTGCTCCGGCAGGTCGTGCGTGACGAAGAAGGCGAGCAGCAGATTCTCGCCCGCGGGAATCCGGTGTCCGGCGAAGTCGAACGAGGTGGTCACCTTGCGCTGGATCCCCGGGACCGGCGTATAGATGCGCAGCGCTTCCAGCATGACCCGGTACACGACGTCCAGCTCCCGCACCTTCGCCGCGTCCGGCGCACCGCCGGCGAACAGGCCATCCGCCTCGGCCTGCACCCGCTCCCGCCCGGCAGCGGCGTGTTCAGCGGCAGCGCGGCCACCTGCCGCCGGATGACCTCCACGACCTCGGGGATCCGGGACTCGATGAGTTGGCGGGAGAGCCCGTCCCGGGTCTCGCGGCGCATCCGGACGTGGTCCTTGCCGTTCATGTTCAGCACGAAGCGGGAGGCGCCGAACTCCGCGCACAGCGGATCCCACATGTCGGACGCATGCAGCCAATCCACGCCGAGGACGGCACGGTCGAGTCGGTGGTGGCCACCGTCCAGGATCTGGAGCCGCTCGAGGCGCTCGACCGGATGCGGGCCGATTTCCTCGGGATGGTGAGCCACGAGCTGCGCACGCCGCTGGCCGCCATCAAGGGGTCGACGACGACGGTGCTGGGTACCGCGCAGAGCTTCGCCCCGGCGGAGACGCGGCAGTTCTTCCGCATCATCGACGGGGATCGCCCCCGAGCACCTGCCGTACCTGTTCCGGAAGTACGGCGACGCCGGCGACGGCG
The DNA here is from genome assembly GCA_965214845.1 of Vicinamibacterales bacterium. GTDB lineage: Bacteria > Acidobacteriota > Vicinamibacteria > Vicinamibacterales > UBA8438 > JAAXGX01. The sequence goes on along the minus strand of CBDCCO010000007.1, from coordinate 5,803,557 downwards.
CGCGCAGAGCGGGGAGCGGGCTGGGGCTCGCCATCTGCAAGGGGCTGGTGGAGGCGCACGGCGGGCGCATCCGGGCCGAGAGCGCCGGGCCGGGGCGCGGCGCACGCTTCACCTTCACGGTTCCGCTGGCCGGGGAGGCGGCCGGGAGCGCCGGCGCGGCATACGAGCGGCGCGTGTCGCCGCACGGGACCGGGGAGCGGCCGCGCATCCTGGTGGTCGACGACGACCCGCAGATGCTGCGCTACCTGCGCGACGCGCTGCTCGCGGCGGGCTACGCCCTGCTCGTCTCGGCCGACCACCGCAACGTGCCGGACCTGCTCGCGGCGGAACGGCCGGCGCTGGTCGTGCTCGACCTGGTACTGCCCGGAACCGACGGCATCGAGCTGATGGAAACGGTGCCGGGGCTGGCGGACCTGCCAGTGATCTTCATCTCCGCCTACGGGCGCGACGAGACCATCGCGCGGGCGCTCGAGGCCGGCGCCGAGGACTACGTCGTCAAGCCCTTCTCGCAGACGGAGCTCACGGCGCGGATCGGGGCGGCCCTCCGCCGCCGCGCCGAGCCCGACCCGTTCGTGCTGGGCGAGCTGGCGCTCGACTACGCCCACCGGCGGGTCACGCTCGGCGGTCGCTGTGGAGCGGGCGGAGCCACGCCAATCCGAAGCTCGTGCGCGCCTACGTCCAGCGGCTGCGCCGCAAGCTCGGCGACAACACCAGCCAGCCGACCTACATCCTCACGGAGCGTCGTGTCGGCTACCGCATGCCGAGCCCGGGCGCGGTGTAATCCGCCATCCCGCACCCGGCGGCGTGCGCCGCCAACGTCCCGAGCGCTCAGCAGCCCCGGTCGGGCGGCGTGCCCTCGAAGCGCTCCGTCGCGGCCGAGAGCTGGACGATCAGGCCGTCCGGGTCCGGCACGAGGACGCTGGTAGGCCCGGCCTGCCGCACGCCCTCGAAGCCGGCCTCCTCGAGCGCGCCGGCCACCCGCTCCGCGTCGAAGTTCTCGATGCCGACGCCGAAGTGGTCGATCTCGCCGACCACCGCGCTGCCCGCGGTCAGGCTGCAGTTGCCGCCCTCGACCGGGCAGAGGCTGATCAGTCCGCCGTCCGGGAAGTCGAGCGCGTAGGCGTCGCCGACGATGTAGCGGCGCGGCGGCAGGCCAAGCAGGTTGCGGTAGAACCGCTCCGACCGATCGAGGTTCGCGACGCCGACGTTGACGTGCTGCAGCGAGCGCGCCTGCACCGCGCTGCCCTGCGCGCCCGCGGCGGCCGGCACGGCCAGGGCGGCGAGCGCGCCCAGCAGTTGGCGGCGCGTCAGGCGGCCTTCCTCGTACTGCTTCAGCAGGGTGTCGAACGACTCGATCATCAGGCTCCTCCCCCGCCGCGGCTGCCGGGCGGCTACTGCTGCGCGTCGTCCGGCCCGCCGCGGCGCACGAACCTCTGGATGCGCTGTCCGGAGTTGACCTCCGTGGTGTACAGGTTGCCGCGCGAGTCGATGGCCAGGTTGTGCAGCCGGTGGAACTGGCCGGCGTACATCCCCATCCGGCCGAAGTGGTCGCGGACGGTCAGCGTCGCGCGATCGAGAACCCAGACGACGTTGTTCGTGCCGTCGGGGATGAACAGCCACTGCTGGTCGGGATCGACCGACAGGGTCACGCCCGAGACCGAGCCGCTGCCGAGCGTGGCCGGCCGGACGAACGCCTCGCGCAGGAACGTCCCGTCCTTCTGAAAGACCTGCAGGCGGTCGTTCGTGCGGTCCGCCACGTAGACCAGGCCGTCGTTCGAGACCGCGACGTCATGCACCGGGCTGCGATAGTGGCGGATCGGGTCGGCCTCGGGATCGTAGGGCGGCAGCTCCGCGTCGTCCGGGCGCTCCCCGTAGGCGCCCCAGTGCCGCCGGTAGGCGCCGGTCTCGGCGTCGAAGACGATGACGCGGCGGTTGCCGTAGCCGTCGGCGACGTAGACCTCGTTCGTTGCCGGATCCACCCTGATGCCCGCCGGGCGGCCGAGGTTCTCGGTGTCGTTGCTCCCGCCGCTCTGCCCGGCGCGGCCGATCTGCAGCAGGAACTCGCCGTCGGCGGTGAACTTGAGGATGTGCGCGTCGGTGGCCGCGTTGCCGCCGATCCAGACATGGCCCTCGTGATCGATGTGAATCCCGTGCTCGTTCTCCGGCCACTCGAACCCGTCGCCCGGGCCGCCCCAGGAGCGCAGCACCGTGCCGTCGGGCGCGAACTCGATCACCGGTGGCGCCGGCACGCAGCACATGCCGTGCTCGCCGCGCTGGCGGGCGTCGAGCGAGCGCGGCCGATGGACCAGCCACACGTGGTCGTCGGCGTCGACCGCAACGCCGGCCGCCTGGCCCAGAATCCAGTTGTTCGGCAGCGGCGGCGGCCAGAACGGATCGACCCGGAACTCGGGGACGTCCGCGGACTGCGGCTGGCTCGGCGCCGCCGGCGCGCCGGCGAGGACCATCCCGAGCGCCGCCGCGACCAGACCCCCTGCACGCTTCCAGCTGTTCATCGCCATGATTCCTCCCTGGGACTCCTAGCATAGCCGAGGCCACGGCGTATAATCGGGCCGAACTTTCGGCTGCCGATGCGGCCAGGGGAGGGTGCAAGTGAATCTTCGATGCCTCGCGCTGCCGGTGGTCGTTGTCGCCGCGTGCCTCCTGGGCCTGCCCGCGCCGGGCGCGGCGCAGTGCGAGCCCGACGGCGACGTCGCGTTCGTCTGCGGGCCGGTGAGCCCGGAGGACCTGGTCGCCGTGCCGGACACGCCCTGGATCGTCGTGTCGAGCATGGAGGACGAGGGCTACCTCAGCCTGACCGACCGCCGCGACCACACGTCCGCGCAGGCCTACCCGCTGGAGACGTCCGAGCCGCGCCACGACACGGCGACCTTCGGCGGGTGTCCGGGACCCGACACGAGCGGGTTCCGGCCGCACGGCCTCGACCTCCGCGCGGGAGAGGGCGGCGTGCACACCCTGTACGTCGTCCGCCACGGCGCCCGCGAGGCCGTCGAGGTGTTCGAGCTCGACGCCGCGGGCGAGCGGCCGACGCTCACCTGGATCGGCTGCGTCGTGGCGCCCGAGTCGGTCAGCCTGAATTCGGTGGCGGCCCTGCCGGGCGGCGGGTTCGGCGCCACGAACTTCAACCTCGAGCAGGGGCAGGTCTGGGAATGGCAGCCCGGGGCCGGGTGGACCGCGGTGCCCGGCAGCGAGACGGTGGGGCCCAACGGGCTCGTGGCCTCGCCCGACGGGCGCTGGTTCTACATCGGCGGCTGGGGCACGCGGTCGCTGATCCGGGTCTCGCGCGGGCAGGCGCCGCCCAGCGTCGAGGCGGTCGATGTCGGGTTCCAGATCGACAACGTCCGCTGGGCCCCCGACGGCTCGCTGCTGGCCGCGGGACACCTCGGCAGCGACGGTCCGGCGTCGATCTTCGCCTGTCTCGGGGAGCGCGCGTGCGACGGCGTGACGTCGCGGGTGGCCACGGTGGACCCACAGGCGCTGACGGCGCGGGAGATAGTTCGCTACCCCTCGAACGACAACCTCATCATCGCGACGGTCGCCCTGCGGGTCGGCGACGAGATCTGGGTGGGCGGCATCGGCGGCAGCGACCGCATCGCGCGCTTCAACCGGCCCGCGACGCCCTGAACTTCGCCAGCTCTTCCCTGACGGCGCCGACCACGCGGGTGATCACGGCCACGTCGTCCACGAATCCCAGGCCCGGAATGAAGTCCGGCACGAGATCGGCCGGCATGAGGAAGTACACGACCGCGCCGACGATGAGCAGCAGGTTGGCGCGCGCGACGCCGGAGTAGGCGCCGCCGGCCCAGGCGCGCAGCAGCTCGAGCATCGTCCGCAGCTCCTCGACCACGGACTCGAGGCTGCGTGCGCCCCCGGCGGCCGCCAGCTTGCGGCCTGCCTGCTCGATGACCCTCAGCAACCGCCCCGGCGACTCGACGAGCCGCCGGGCCCGGGCGCGCGCAAAGCGTGGCAGCTCCATGCCAGTGAATGGAAATATACAATTTCGCATGCGAGCGGACGTCGCGCCCGACGCCGCCGGGCCGGCCGTTTCCGCGCCGGCGCGGTGCGGCGCCATGCTCGAGTATCTGGTGACGAACATCCCGCCCCGGAGCGGGAAGGGACAGGCATGCGGCGCGATGAGGCCTCGGCGATCCCCGGCAGCGCGGCCGGCGCCCGGGGGCGAAAGGTGCTCGTCCTGTGCGGCCGGGACGAGCGCGAGCTCGCGGACCTGGCCGCGATGCTCAGGCGGTGGCAGGTCGAGCCCCTGATTCTCGGCCACCTCCCGTTCGAGGCGGAGACGGTCATCGAGGAGCTGGCGCACTATCGCGAGGACGTCGCGTTCGGCGTCGTGCTGGCAACGCCCGACGACGAGGGGCATCGCAGGGGAAGACCCGACGAGAGGCTCCCGCGCGTCGGGCAGAGCGTCGTGCTGGAGCTCGGGATGCTGCTGGCCAGCCCCGGGCTGGGGCGCGCCCGGGTCGCCATCCTGCTGCAGGATGGCATGGAGCGGCCTTCCGACATTGAGGGGCTGATCTACATCGGCTTCCGCGACAGCGTCACCGAGGCGGGCACGGAGCTGGCAAGAGAGCTGACCCGCAACGGCATCCCGATCGCCATTCACGACCTGTAGACGGACGGGTGGCGCAGGCTCGTCGTCGGGCCGTTCAGGCCGACGCCGGCGCGAGGTCGTGCTCGAGGGTCACCCGGTTCCAGCCGTCGCTGAACTCGTACGACAGGCGGTCGGCGAAGTTCTTCACCAGGTGCAGTCCCAGGCCGCCGATCGGCCGTTCGGTCAGTGACGAGGCCACGTCCGGCCGCGAGTCCCGCGTCGGATCGAAGGGTTGCCCGTTGTCCTCCACGACCAGCACCAGCGCGTGAGACGCCATCCGCAGCGTGATCCGGATCTCCGGATTGCCAACGCCGCCGAAGCCGTGCATCACGACATTGGTGATCAGCTCGTCGAGCGCGAGATTGATGACGTACACCTTCGGATCCGGCAATCCGTGCGCGTCCCCGAACTCCTCCACGCGGCCAGCCAGCTCGTGCACCTCGGACAATCGCGCCGGGATCGACAACTGCAATTCTTCAGACATTCGACCGCATCCTCACGGCAGGAAACCTCCGTCGCCGCCGCTCCGGGGCGGCCGCATCAATGGCGCCGCAGCGCGAGGCAGGTCATGTCGTCCGCGGCCGCCGCACCCGCCGAGAACGCGTAGATCGACGTCCAGGCGTGGTCGACGATCTGCTCCGGCGAGCGCTGCGCCGCGCCGTCGAGCGTCGCCTCGAGCCGCTCCTTGCCGAACAGCTCGCCCTCCTGGTTGACGGCATCCGTCAGGCCGTCGGTGTACAGGAACAGCGTCTCGCCCGGGTCCAGCTGCTCGCGGCCGGTCGTGTACGGGAAGTCGTCGATGACGCCCATCGCCACGCCGCCGGTCGCCGGCAACGGCCGCCGCGTGCCGTCCGCCCGTATGAGAAACGCCGGCTCGTGCCCGGCGCAGACGTAGTCGATGACGCCGTCCTGCAGGTCGACGATCGCCACCACGCAGGTCACGAACAAGCCCATCGGGTTCTCGCTGCACAGCGTCCTGTTCGCCTTCTGGGCAATCGCCGCGACGTCGCTGGTACCCGCCGACGCCGACGTGATGGCGGCCTGCGCCGCCGCCATGAACAGCGCCGCCGCGACCCCCTTGCCCGACACGTCGCCGATCGTGACGAACAGCCGGCCGCCCGCCGGCTCGAGCAGATCCACGAAGTCGCCGCCCACCTGCTGCGCCGGCGTCATGCGCGCGTACGCGCCGAACGGGCCGAGCTCCGCGTTCCCCTCGCGCACCAGCGCGGCCTGCACGGACTTGGCCATCTCCAGGTCCTGCTCGAGCGCCTCCTGCGCCAGCCGCAGGCTGCGGTTCGTCGTCTGCAGCTCCGTGGTCCGCTCCGACACCAGCGTCTCGAGCTGCTCCTCTCGCATGAACACCTGCGCGGTCATGTCCGAGAACACCCGCGCCAGGCTGCCGAGCTCGTCCGTGCGCTGCTGCACCGCCTGCAACGGGGCGTCGTCCGGCGGCCGGCCGCTCTCGACCTCCCGGGCCGCCGCCGCGATGACCTCGATGGGGCGCGTCACCCAGCGCGTGCCCCAGAGGGCCGCCACCGCCGTCAGTCCGAGCAGCGCGAACGCGATCAATGTCGTGTTCACGGCCTCGAGGCGCACCGTCTCCGCGATCTCGTCCAGGCTGACGGCCAGCGCAAGCCCGCCGATCGGAATCCCGCCCGCGTTGATGATCGGCGAGGCGACCCAGATGCCCCGGTCGTCCGGCGCCAGCAGGCTGAGCTGCGCCGTGCTGACCACGCGTCCCTCGGCCATCGACTGTTCCACGAGCCCGGCGGCCCGGCGGCCGAAGAGGCGCGCCGCGTCGCCGGTCCCGCCGCCCGTCTGGCCGGCGCGCGGCGCCGCCGCGGCCAGGTCGCGGTCGAGATTGACCACCCACAGCGCCTCCAGGTTGCGCGACTGCACGAGCAGGTCCGCCTCGCGCTGGTAGACCGAGTACAGCAGGTTGCCGGAACCGCCCTCTATCGGCAGCCCCACCTGCACGAGGTGCGGCGCCGTGGCCGTCCCGGCCACCGTCACGTACTTGTACAGCGCACCGTCCGACGGCCGCGGCGCCGTCGGATGGTCCACCACCCGCTCGGTCCCGGCCAGCAGCGGCTCCAGCGCATCGGTGTGCAGCAGCCCCGCCGGCTCTCCGCCGCCCAGCGGCGCCGGCTCGCTGGTATGGACCACCGCCCCCTCGCGATCCACGATGCGGATCTCGCCGAGCGCCGTCGTGCCGACGATCCGCCGCAGGCGGCCGCTGATCTCCGCGGTGGTCCACTCGGCGCCCTCCGCCGCCGCCACGAAGTAGTCCACCAGCGTCGCCTGGACCGCCATGTGCTGGCCCAGGATACCCTCGATCACGGCCGAGACGTCCGGCCGCTGCGTCGCGTACACGTTGGTCAGGATCTCCTGCTCGCCGAACGCCAGCGCGTTGCCCACCTGCACGATCCGCGGCTGGTCGACGCCCCCCACCCCGACGTACTTGTAGACCTCCTGGTCGATCTCGCGCACCTGGGCCGGCTGCGTGATGAACTCGTCGCCGTCGAGCGGCGCCGCCAGCAGCACGTAGAACTTCGAGGCCTGCGGCTGCACGGCCGGGTCGGGGTCGAAGCGGAACGGCACCAGCGCGCCGCTCTCGTCGCGCACGTTCGTCAGATAGGCGAACGCCTGCTCGTCCGTGATCCAGAACTCGTCGAGGACCGTCGCGGCGGTGACCGCCTCGAGCGTGGCGATCACCTCGTCCGGCGACTGCCCTGCCGCCTCGGCCGCCGCCACCAGATGCGCCGCAATCCGCGCCTGGGCCGCCATCTGCCCGTCGAGCGTGGCGTCGAGCGTGCGCGCCACGTTCGCCAGCGAGATCTCCCCCATCTCGGCGAAGCTGGCCGAGAGCAGCTCCACCAGGTGGATCGCCGCGCTCTCCGCCTCGTCGCGCAGCGCCGTCGCCGCGTTGAAGAGCAGGGTGGCCGACGTGGCGGTAATCGTCACCGCCAGCAGCACCGCCAGCGCGAGGAATCCGCGCACGGCCAGCCGCACCTGCCGCGACCGAATGCCTGGAAGTGGAAACGCCGCGGTAGCCACAGAGGATCGACTCATTTCTGCCTGCCCTGCGCAAGGGCGGCGATCAAAGCCGCCACATGATCCACAGTTGCGCCAGGTTCTCGTCGACGTTCACGCCGAGCTTGTTCCGCCAGTACTGATACTCGACGCCGAGGAACAACTGGTTCGCGTGGCCCGTCAGCGCCTTGCCGATGTCCCAGCCGAGCTGCGGCTGGGCCAGGATCCAGTCCTCCACCACCCCGCCCAGCTCGTTGGTGGTGGCGCCGATGTACTCGGCGTGGCCCGTGAACCAGAACGACTGGGTGCCGATCTCGAAGGCCGCTCCCCAGTTGACGTCGACCATGTAGCTGTCGGTCGTCCGGGGCGCGCCGCCCTGGGCCACGCCGTTGCTGGCGTCGATGAAGGCGGTCAGGTCGGTATTGAAGAACACGAATCCGGGCACGTCCCAGGCGAGCCGCGCGCCCGGCAGGTACTTGAAGAAATCGGCGTCGCCGCCGAAGTTGATGCCGCCGATGAGCTGGACGTCCCGCAGCGGTCCGGCGCCGACCTGTCGCCGGGAGATCCGGCTCAGGCTCAGCGTCGGATACCACTCGCCGTAGAGCTCGACGTCGTTGAAGCCGTCCGGCCGGTTGTCGTCCAGATAGTCGATGAAGAAGAAGCTCTCGCCGAGCGACCAGGCGGCGGCCTGCTGGATGGTGAGGATGGAGCTGGCCACCCCGTCGCCCGAGAACGGATTGACGAGCTTGCCGTACTGGTAGTGGAACTCCATCTGGGCCGAGGCCGCGGCGGGCGCCGCCAGCAGGAGCGCCGCGGCGACCGCGGAACGGACCAACGACCGGATATTCGCAATGGACATGCGCTTGAAGGCAGTCTAGCACGCGCCGTTCGCGGCCCGCCGCGGGAGCCGCGCGAGTCCGGCTCCGGCCGGCGCGTCAGGATCCCCAGCCGTAGCCCAGGCGGGCGTAGTAGTACGCGCCGTTGATCCCGAACGGGGTGTGCGCGCTGAACCGATTCCCCTTGGCGCGCGCGATGGGGTTCTCTTCCGGATCGTTGCCGAACACGTTCCGGCCGCCCACGGCGAGCGTCACGGAGTCGCCGAGCGGATGCACGGCTTCCACGTCCACGACCGCGTCACCGTGGTAGACGTAGAGGTCGCGGGAGTCGAACCACTCGTCGTAGTAGCTCAGCCGCGCCAGCAGGCGCCAGCGGCCGAGCGCCTGGCGGACGGTGGCGCTCCAGCGCGTGCCCGGAATCGCCTCCTGCAGCTCGCGGACGCGCAGGGCGTCGAGCACCTGCGGATCGAAGCGCGTCACGGCCGTGGCGGTGTGGTTGAAGAGCAGGCCCAGCGTCGTCCGGCCGCCGAGGCGGGGCGGCGCGTACGTGGCGATCAGGTCGAGGCCCTGCGTCCGGGTCTCGAAATGGTTCGTGAAGAAGCGGAAGTTCTGCAGGTTGCGCGCGCTCGTCACGCCCTCCGCGAGCAGGCCGTCGACCTCCGCCGGGGCGAGGGCGAAGAGCTGCGTCAGCGCGAGCCGGTCGGCGAGGCGAATCCGGAAGTAGTCGGCCGTGACGCTGAGCGGCCCGGCGTCGAGCACCGCGCCGAAGGCGTAGTGGACGGAGCGCTCCGGCTGCAGCGGCTCGCCGCCGCGGAGCCGGGCCACGCGCGACGTGGACGGAATGGTGCCGTTGTTGACCAGGTCCATCAGCTCGTGATCGAACTCCGTCGAGACGTTGAACGCGTTCTGCTGGCCGGGCGTCGGCGCGCGGAAGCCGCTGCTCGCGCTCGCCCGCAGCGCGAGCGCGGCGGCCAGCCGGTAGCGTCCCGACAGCTTGCCGTTCGTCGTGGCGCCGAAATCCTCGAAGTCCTCGAGCCGCAGCGCGCCGCCCACGGTCCAGGCCTCGTCCTCGCCGCGCACCTCCACGTCGCCGTAGAGCGCCATGTTGGCGCGGCTCCAGGCCCCCGCGGCGATCGGGCTGAAGCCGGGAAAGCCGTTCGACCCCGCGCTGAAGCCCTGCGCGGCGTACGGACCGATGCGCCAGGACGCCTCCTCGCCCAGCCCGATCTCGAACCGCTCGTTGCGCCACTCGGCGCCTCCGGCCAGGTGCACCCTCTCGCCGAGCGGATAGCTGAAGTCGACGTTCAGCCCGACCTCCGACTGGCGGTAGAGGCCCGGGTCGAACGCCGTGGGCGTGGCCGGCCCGAGCGACGCGTTGACGGTATCGTGGATGAAGAAGTCGGCCTCGCTGGAGCCGGCGCTGGCGCTCGCGTCCCAGAGCACGCCGCCGCCGAGCTGTCCGCGGGCGCCGGCCACCAGCGACGCGTCGCGCACGTCGCCCCCGAACTGGGGCGTGAAGCCGCCCGGAAAGCGCTCCTGGAAGGAGAAGCAGGCCGGGTCGGCGAAGACCCGCGCCAGGGCGCCCGCGGCGGGCCGGCCGGCGGCAACCGGCACCGCGGGGCAGTTGGCCGAGCCGTCGGCCACGCCGTCCTGCGCGTCGAGCACGTCGCCGATGAGCAGGCTGCGCCCGCCGTCCGCGCTGAAGACGGCGGCCCGCGTATTCGGATTCCGGAAGAAGAAGCCGCTGGCCACCCGCCGGCTGGCGTAGTTGGCGTGGCCGTAGGCCTGCACGCCGGCGGCGAAGAGGTGGCCGAAGTTGCCCCACAGCTTGATGTTGTCGTCGATGCGGGGCGAGCCCCAGATCTGCGCGGGATCCGCCACGGCGTCGTTGCCCGCGGCGATCAGCAGCGCGGCGTCGTCACGCTGGACGCTGCGGCTGGTGGCGCCGGCGTTGCCGTACTCGAGGCTGAGGTTGGCGAAGCCGGTCCGGCCGAGCGGCAGGCCGGCGTTGGCGGAGACGGTGTACGCGCCGCCGTCGCCCGCACCGTAGCCGCCGGTGTGCAGCTCGACGCTGCCGCCGGACCGGTCGTCCTTGAGCAGGAAGTTCAGCACGCCGGCGATGGCGTCCGAGCCGTACTGGGCCGCGGCGCCGTCGCGCAGCACCTCGATGCGCCGCAGCGCGATGGCCGGGATGGTCGAGATGTCGGGCCCCTGGGCGCCGTCCGCCACGCCGTTGCCGATCCAGGTGATGACCGCGCCCCGATGCCGGCGCCTGCCGTTGACGAGCACGAGCGTGTGGTCGGGCGCCAGGCCGCGCAGGTTCGCGGGCCGGATGAGCCGCGCCGCGTCGCCGACCGGCTGGGGGTTGACGTTGTACGACGGCACGATGGTCCGCAACTGATCGCCGACGTCGGTGTTCCCCTGGCTGACGATCTCCGTGGCGGGGATGGCGTCGATCGGCACCGTCGACGCGGTGACCGACCGCGGCCGCGCCCGGCTGCCGACGACCACCACCTCGTCGTCGAACTGAGGCGGCGCGGGCGCTTCCGGCTCGTCCTCCGCGGCCTGCCCGGCCCGGGCGGCCTGTCCGGCCGGCTGGTCCGGGTCGGCGCGTTCGTCCGGCTCGAGCTGTGCGACCGCCGTCCGTGGCAACGGCGGGCCGGGCAGCGGCACCGAGTGCGCGGGCGCTGGCGGCCGGGCGCCGGCAAGCAGACTCAGGACGAGCCCCGTCCGCACGCAGTCACCCGCAGTCACAGTTTCTCGCGCTCCGGGCCAGCCTCCACATGGGGCTGCGCCCCAAGCCCCCGGCGTCCGCTTGCGGGGACCCCATAGCCCCGCGCCGCTCCCGCCGAGGCGCGCCGTGCGCGCCTCGCGGAGTCCGCGCCGTTCTACGGCGCAGACTCCTAGCCCGGATTATGCGTGAAGGTGGGGTTGGCGACGAGACGCAAGGGCCTTCCGTGTGGTACAAACGTTGTGCTACCAAACGTTTAGCCACAACGGAGGCCCTTGCGTGACGGACCCCACGATAGCACAGTCTGTTCTGTTCCCCGATCTGTTCGACAAGCCGCTGGTCGCCACGTTCGACCGCGAGCAGTCGAGCTCGGATGGCGGCGCCGTGCTGCTCAAGGCCGCCGAGCGCGTCTACGGACTGGTCAAGGCGTTCGGCCGGTGTCTGGTCGACCGCCGGGCACCGGAGAAGGTCCGGCACACGCTCGAGGACCTGGTCGGCCAGCGGGTGTTCGGCATCGCCTGCGGTCATCCCGACGGCAACGATTCGGACCGGCTCGCCGACGACCCGATCCACAAGCTGCTGCTCGGGCGCGACCCGGTGGCGGGCGGTCGGCTGGCGTCGCAGCCGACGGTCTCGCGGTTCGAGAACGGTGCGGGCCGCGTCGCGCTCTATCGGCTGGGGCGCGAGCTGGCGACGTCGGTCATCGAGCGGCATCGTCGCCGGCTGCGCGGGCGGGTGCGACGCATCACGATCGACCTCGACCCGACCGACGACCCGACGCATGGCGCGCAGCAGCTGACCATGTTCAACAGCTACTACGACAGCTGGTGCTACCTGCCATTGCTGGCCTTTGTGAGCTTCGACCGCGAGGTCGAGCAGTATCTGTGCGCGGCGGTGCTGCGACCCGGCAAGGCCCAGGCGCCCGACGGCACGCTGAGCGTGCTGTGTCGATTGCTCCCGCTGCTGCGGTCCGCGTTCCCCAAGGCACGCTTTCTCGTCCGTCTCGACGGGGGCTTCGCCTGCCCGGAGGTCTTCGACTTCCTCGATGCCGAGCCGCGGCTCGACTACGTCGTGGCGATGGCCAAGAACGCCGTCCTGCTGCGGGCTGCCGAGCCCGTCATGGTGGCGGCCCGCACCGAGAACATGCTGCGTGAGAAGACGGCGCACTTCTACCTCGACACCCGCTATCGCGCGGGCACGTGGGCTCGTGAGCGCCGCGTGGTGATCAAGGCCGAAGTCGTGCAGCTCACCGGCCGGCAGCCGCGGGACAACCCGCGCTTCGTCGTGACCAATCTGCGCCAGACGCCGCGCTTCATCTACGAGAAGGTCTACTGCGGGCGCGGCGACATCGAGAACCGCATCAAGGAACTGCTCGACGGCTTGCAGATCGACCGCACGAGCTGCACCAAGTTCTGGGCAAACCAGCTGCGGGTCCTGTTGACGGCCGCCGCCTACGTGCTCATGCAGGAACTGCGGCTGAGAGCCGCCCGCACCGCCTGCGCCCGCACCCAAGTGACCTGGCTGCGCGACCGATTGCTCAAGCTCGGCGCCAACGTCGTCCGCTCCGTCCGGCGCCTCGTTGTGCACCTGCCGCGGGCAACGCCCGACCTCGACGCGTGGCGCCAAATCGCCCTCGCACTCGGGGCGCGCGCCGGGTAGCGCCCCGTCGCAGCTTCCCCCTCAGCTCGCGGAATCCACACAGGCGCCTGGGGCGCCCTGTCGGCGAAGCTGTCCGCGTCTGGCGCCTCGTACGCCCCGTAACCACGCCACGCCGCTCCACCACGCTGCCACCTGCCACGTGCGGCGACCGCAGACCTCTCTCGCTCAACGATCAGGGCTCGGCCAGCGACCGATTCGACGACGTCATGAATTTTCCGGGTTAAGGTGAGCCTGTACCGAAAGGTGAGCCTGTACCGACACCGCACAACATACCAGCCCCGCACGTGCCCAACAACCGCTATCGCCGCCGGTGCGCGTTGCGAAAACACCAAAAGAGGTCAAGTTGAGCAGGTTATCACGGGTCGTGTCTCAGTACCGAGACACCACCGGATCACGGCAGCGCGAAGGCTTGCCCGGTGTCGATCTCGGCCCCGCCCGGGCCGGCTCCACGTGCTCGACACCGGGGCTGGAGAGGTCGTGCGCGTGGATCCAGCGCCTTGCCGTTGCCGATGAAGGGATCGTTGCAGCAGGCCGATCCTTAGCCCGGAAAATTCGTGAGGTTATCGAATCGGTCCCAGGCAGGGCCTGATCGTCGCGCGAAGGACGTTTTCGGACGCGGCGCGTGGTAGGTGGCAGCGTGGTGCAGTGGCCGGGGCGAGGTGACGGCACGCATGAGGTGGCAAGCGCCGACAGGTCGGGCGCAGGGGCGCTGGCGAGCATCCGGGGCGCGGAGGTTGCCGTGGCGACGGCGCGCTATCCGGCGCGCGCCCCGAGCGCGAGGGCGAGGTGCCGCCAGACGTCGCGGTATGGGGTCGCTCGCGGCAGGTGCAGGACGAGCCGGCGGACGGAGCGGACGACGTGGACGCTGACCTTGAGCAACCGGTCGCGCAGCCAAGTCACCTGGGTGCGGGCGCAGGCGGTGCGGGCGGCCCTCAGCCGCAGTTCCTGCATGAGCACGTAGGCGGCGGCCGTCAGCAGGACCCGCAGCTGGTTTGCCCAGAACTTGGTGCAGCTCGTGCGGTCGATCTGCAAGCCGTCGAGCAGTTCCTTGATGCGGTTCTCGATGTCGCCGCGCCCGCAGTAGACCTTCTCGTAGATGAAGCGCGGCGTCTGGCGCAGATTGGTCACGACGAAGCGCGGGTTGTCCCGCGGCTGCCGGCCGGTGAGCTGCACGACTTCGGCCTTGATCACCACGCGGCGCTCACGAGCCCACGTGCCCGCGCGATAGCGGGTGTCGAGGTAGAAGTGCGCCGTCTTCTCGCGCAGCATGTTCTCGGTGCGGGCCGCCACCATGACGTGCTCGGCAGCCCGCAACAGCACGGCGTTCCTGGCCATCGCCACGACGTAGTCGAGCCGCGGTTCGGCATCGAGGAAGTCGAAGATCTCTGGCGTGGCGAAGCCGCCGTCGAGCCGGACGAGAAAGCGCGCCTCGGGAAACGCGGACCGCAGCAGCGCGAGCAGCCGACACAGCACGCCCAGCGTGCCGTCGGACGCCTGCGCCGTGCCGGGCCGCAGCACCATAGGCGCTAACTTGTTCACGTCACCTGCTCCGGCGGCTGCTCGGTCCAACCGAAGTACGCGGAGAGCTGCGACTGCCGGCGCCGTGGCGGCTCGGCCAGCGCGCCGGAGATCGATCGCCAGTCGTTGAGCATGCAAGCCAGCGAGAGCGGCGGTTCGATGGCGCGCGTGACCTGGTTGAACACGAACTTGAAGTCACGCCACGCGCTGCGGGGGCGCCGGGGCCGGTACGTCGTAGCCCCAGGGGGAAATCGTGCGGGCGTGGTGGAGCCGCTTCTCCACCAGCAGTGCCACGAACAGTTTCCCGTAGAGCCACGCCTTGGCGCTGTCGTCGTCGTACTTCGGCAGGTGCCCCAACTGCGCCAGCGACTTGAAGCGCTTGAACACCAATTCGACCTGCCAGCGCAGGCGATACCACTCGAGCACGTCGGCGGCCGAGAAGGGCGGCTCGGGGAAGGTCGTGAAAACGATCACGTACTCGGCAAAGCGCAGAGTGGCCGGTTGTACCTGGGTCCGCTTGCGGGCGGCGTCCCGGCGGATTTTCTGCTGCGCCAAGCGGATCGCCTCCGCCGACTTGCGGAGCACGCAGACCCGGCCCGCAATCTCGCCCGGCGGGCCGCCGTCGTCACCCGCGGCCGCGACCGTCGTCGCCCAAGCGCGCGCTGCCCCCGGACGCGTGACCGACGAGACCGCGGCCAGCAGGTCGAACGGCCGCCCGGCTGCCGTGTGCAGCGGCAACGACCCCGTATTGACGCGCACAATCAGCCGCCCGCCCGCCTCGACCACGTGGCGGATCCCCCGCGCGGTCGAATACCCGCGGTCGGCCAGCACATGGTCGCCGGCGCGGATCGGGAACTGCGCCAACGATTCTCCCGTGCCCGGCCCCTCGACCCCCGTCAACTTGAAGAAGTCGCACGTCAGCGACGGCAGGCCCACGCTGTAGTGCAGCCGCCACAACGACCCGCTCGGTCCCGGTTCCTTCACCGTCGTCGCATCCACCGCCCGGACCTGGAACGCGCCGCCGGGGATGACCGCCAGACCCTGCTCCTCGAACAGGCGCACACACAGCGCGTGCAGCCAACCCTTGGATTTCTTCAACCGCTTCAACAGCGCCACGTCGGACAGATCCGCCAGACGCGCTTGGCGGGCGCGAACCACCGTTTCCCGCAACGAGTGTCCGCAGCCGAGGTGCAGCAGGAGGGTCCGCAACAGGTTGTCGACCGTCTTGTCCTTCCGCAGCCCCTTCAACGCCCCCGTGTCCTGCGCCAACTCCCGCCAGTCACCGGGCAGGAACGACCGCAGCACATCCCAGTCCTCGTCCACCGGGCCGGCCTCCATGTCATGCATGCGCATGTCAGGATACGCCGGCCTCGCTCGGAACACAAGTTAGCGCCTATGGGCCGCAGCACGGCCGCGCACAGATACTGCTCCGCCTCACGGTCGAAGCTCACAAAGGCCAGCAATGGCAGGTAGCACCAGCTGTCGTAGTAGCTGTTGAACATGGTCAGCTGCTGCGCGCCATGCGTCGGGTCGTCGGTCGGGTCGAGGTCGATCGTGATGCGTCGCACCCGCCCGCGCAGCCGGCGGCGATGCCGCTCGATGACCGACGCCGCCAACTCGCGCCCGAGCCGATAGAGCGCGACGCGGCCCGCACCGTTCTCGAACCGCGAGACCGTCGGCTGCGACGCCAGCCGACCGCCCGCCACCGGGTCGCGCCCGAGCAGCAACTTGTGGATCGGATCATCGGCGAGCTGGTCCGAATCGTTGCCGGCGGGATGGCCGCAGGCGATGCCGAACACCCGCTGGCCCACCAGGTCCTCGAGCGTGTGCCGGACCTTCTCCGGTGCCCGGCGGTCAATCAGACACCGGCCGAATGCCTTGACCAACCCGTAGACGCGCTCGGCGGCCTTGAGCAGCACGGCGCCGCCATCCGAGCTCGACTGCTCGCGGTCGAACGTGGCCACGAGCGGCTTGTCGAACAGATCGGGGAACAGAACAGACTGTGCTATCGTGGGGTCCGTCACGCAAGAGCCTCCGTCGTGCCGAAAACATCTGTCGTCAACAGCGTTTTAGCACACGGAGGCTTTTGTGTCTCTACTCAGGCCGGGCGCCTCATGAATTTTCCAGGTTAGCGAGGCCATGCGGCGGGGTTGGGCCTGGCGGCAGTGCCGCCAGGCCCCCGCCTCAGTCCGGGAGGGTGAACGTCACGAGCATGTTGCTACCGATTGGCGCCTCGAGCTCGGCCGCGTAGTTGTTGAGGCGGAAGTATCCGCCACCGCCGACCGGCACCGTGAGGTATTGGCGTCCGCCGGCAGTGTAGGTGACGGGAAACCCCGTGATCTGGCTGCCAAGGATCGTCTCCCACAGGACCTCGCCCGTCTCGGCATCAAACGCGCGGACGCGACGGTTGAGATCGCCATGAAAGACCACGTTGCCGCCGGTCGCCAGGACCGAACCGGCATTCGGTGCCCGCTGACTGAAGCGCCAGACCTCGCGGCCCGTCGAGATGTCGATCGCACGCAGCTCGGTGAGGTCGCCCTCTTCCTCCAACCCGGGCTCAGGGATCGTGAACCGCGGGCCGGTGCCGGTGACGGAGCGGTCGTTGGCCGTCTGGTTCAGGCAGGACCGATTGAACGGGATGTAGAGCAGCTGGGTCTCCGGGCTGTAGGACCAGGACCAGTACCCCTTCACGTTGTGTCCGCAGATGATGTACTGCTCGCCGATCTCCCTGGCCACGAGGTCCATGTTGATATAGACTTGGCCGGTTTCGACATCGATGTCGCTGATGACGAACCGCTCGGTCGAGGTGAACGGAATCGGGTCGGCCCAGAGGAACTCGCCGGTCTGGCGGTCGTTGACGAACAGTCCACCGGGCTCTCCCATCGTCACGACGACCTTGCGCTCCTGCGGGGCCCCGGCCACCGCGGGATTGATCCACCTGACAGCGTCGGGGTCGGGGTTTACGACGATGTCGATCAGCGTCCGCTCCTGCACGAAGTCGTGGTCCCAGTCGTCACACGGCAGGTGCTGGTAGTACCAGTCCATGGCCCCGGTGCCTACGGCCAGGGCGACCGTCGAATTGGAATAGAGCTCGCACGGGGTGCGGTCGCCGACGTCCCATGTGCCGCGACGCACGATCCTCGTGAAGGGTGACGGCACCGCAATGCCCCAGTAGGTGAGACCCAGCTTGGGATCGTAGCTGCCCGGAACCCCCCACGGAGAGACGTGCGTTCGCCGCGCGGTCGGAACGTTGCCCCACGTCGACCCGCCGGGATCGTCGGCTCCGGCCGCCGTGTAGAAGCGCCACTCCTCCTGGCCGTTGTCGGCGCTATATCCCGAGATGAAGCACCGCGCCCCGCCGGCGCTGCTGCACGCGCGTCCGGTCAGGACCTGTCCATCGACGATCATGGCCCCTGAGGAGTGCGTCACACCGTCGTGGTAGTCAGCCATCCGGCTTTCCCAGTTCAGCGCACCCGTACGCGCATCCACAGCGACCAGGTGGGAATCGCCGGTCAGATGCAGGATGTTGTGGCCGTAGATCGCCAGGCTGCGGGTCCGATCGCCCAGGGTCGCGTACTCGCGGATATCGGCGGGCAACTCCCTCTCGTAGTCCCAGATCAGGTCTCCGGTCGTGGCGTCCAACGCCTGCAGGTGATCGCCGCCCGGGTGCGCGACATACATCACACCGTCGTAGACGAGCGGCCTCAACTGCATCGGGCCCTCGTCCATCGCGCGCATCCAGGCCAGCTTCAGATCACCCACGTTGTTCCGGTTGATCTCGTCGAGCGGGCTGAAGGCGTGATGGTCGTAGGTCCGATGGACCAGGAGCCAGTCCTCGGGGTCGGGATCCCTCAGCATCGCATCGGTCACGGGGACGAACTCGTCCGGGGTGCGTGACTGTGCTTCGAGAGACTGGAACTGACCGAGAGACACCACCATCAGCAAGACCGCCAACGACACCGTGCGCTTCTGATTCGCCATTCGTCTGCTGTCCTTTCCGGAAGACACACGCTTCACTCTACCGGGTTCCTTGACCTGCTCCCGTCCTCGTGCGCTTGACGCAAGCTCTCGCTCGCGTTGCGACCGGACAGTTATACACTGGGTGTCGATGGCAGCCGCGCGACGTGCTGCGCCGCGCGGCTGCGCCGCTCCTCGGCGTGCTGGCGGCCGGCTGCACGTCAACGCCCCCGCCGCCCGACCCCGCGGACTATCCGGACCGGTTCACCGGCTCCGCCGCCTGCCGCGACTGCCACCAGGACATCTACGAGCGCTGGCAGGGGACGCTCATGGCGAACGTGCTCGTCGACCCGCGCGAGCGCCCCGGCGCCATCCTCGGCGACTTCCAGGCGCCGCATCCGCTGGTCACCTTCCGGCCCGAGGACGTGACGTTCACGTACGGCAGCAAGTGGAAGCAGCGCTACTTCACGCGCCGCGGCGACGATCTGTTCGTCTTCCCCGCGCAATGGGACGTGCAGAACCGGGAGTGGCGGCGCTACGGGGCCCGGCCCGGCACCGAGTGGTGGGTGCCGCACTACCCGGACGACCAGCTGCAGCGGCCGACCGGCCCGCTCTGCGACGGCTGCCATTCGGTCAACTACGACGTGCGGACGAACACCGTGACCGAATGGAACGTCGGCTGCGAGGCGTGCCACGGCGCCGGCCGCGGGCACGTGCTCGAGCCGGTGGCCGGGAACATCGTGAACCCGGCCGCGCTCGACGCCGTGCGCGCCACCGACGTCTGCATCAGTTGCCACTCGCAGGGCATGCCGCGCGACAACCCGATCGCCGGCCGCTGCTACGACTGGCCGGTGGGCTACGAGCCCGGCGCGCGCCTGAGCGACGTCTGGGAGCTCGAGCGGCGGCACCTCGGCGAGGAGACCTTCACGCACTGGCCCGAAGGCTCGGCCCACAAGAACCGGATGCAGGGGAACGACTACGTGCAGAGCCGCATGTACGTGACGGGCGTCACCTGCTCGGCCTGCCACGACGTGCACGGGACCGGGCACGCGGCGGACCTGATCGCCCCCGGCAACGCGGTCTGCACAGCGTGCCACCGACCCGAGCTGCAGCCGGGTCCGGCCGGATCGCTCGAGTACCACACGCGCCACCGGGCCGACAGCGAGGGTAGCGCGTGCGCCGCGTGCCACATGCCGCGAATTGCGCGCACCGTCGGGGACGTCAACGTCCGCAGCCACACGTTCCGGTTCGTGTCGCCGGCCGACACCGAGCGCTACGGCGTCCCGAATCCGTGCACCTCGTGCCACGTCGACGAGACGAACGCGTGGGCGCTGGCGGAGCTGCGGCGCTGGCCGCAGGTCTCGCCGTGGCGGGTGGCGCCGTGAGGCTCCACGCCTGGCTGGTGCACTTTCCGCTGGGGCTGATCGCGACCGCCGCGCTGGTGGACCTGGCGGCGCTCGCCGCGGATCGGCACGGCGCGTTGCGGCGCGCGGCGAGCGGCCTGTACGCGGCGGGCGCCGCCATGCTGATCGCCGCCTACGTCAGCGGCCGGGACGACGCGGCGGTGGTGCGCGTCCCCGGCCTCGCGCACCCGCTCGTCGGCGCGCACTGGACCTGGGCGCTGTGGACGACGAGCTATCTGGGCGCCGTGTCGGCGGCGGACGCCGGGGGGCTCGGGGCGCAGCCCCGTCTGATTGAAGCTACGGACCGGCCTCCTCGGCGCGCGCGCCGGCCAGGATGCCCTCCATCGCGTAGTTGCCCTCGTGGCAGGCGTACTCGAAGAGGGCGTCCTCCGCGGTCGACTTCCTGAGCGGGATCATCAGCGTCCAGGGCCGCTCCCACGTGTCGGGATCGTCGTACGTGACGGTGTACTCGATGGTGTCCGGGCCGACGCGCTCGAGGCGCTCGGTCACGTGCGAGCTGCGGGACGCGCCGCGCAGGCTCGCCTGGTCCGAGTAGTTGGTCGTCTCGATGACGAGGGCGTCGCCCTCCCAGCGGCCGCGCGAGTCGCCGTGCCACTGGCGGATCGCCGGGTCGACGTGGGCCCGCCCGTCGAGCGGGATGACGCGCGCGTCGTGGATGAGCTCCTGGAGGATCACCACGTGGTCCGCGGTCTGCAGGATCTGGAAGTAGCTGTTGTAGCCGGCCAGCAGGTTCGGCACCCCGAACGTGATGCAGCGCTCGGTGAGCGGCAGGCTCTCGGGACCCGCCGGTCCGCCGCCGGTCGCCCGGCGCGCCGCGAAACGCTCGCGGGCGGCGGCCGTCAGCGGCGGGATGCGTCCGTCGGGCGGGTCGACGATGAGCGAGGTGCGGGCGTCCAGCTCCCGCTCGACCAGCCAGAACGAGTTGTAGTTGCCGGTCCCGGCATCGAACTCGCGGAAGCCCGGATCGTTGAGCACCTGCTGGACGAGCAGGTCGCCGAGCAGGTTGCCCGCCTGCTCGCTCTCGCGCAGCTCGGCCAGGCGCGCCTGGAGATCCGCCAGCTCCTCGCCGGTCAGCGCTTCCCTGCCGGCCAGCGTCTCCGGGCGTTCCAGCGGCGTCGCGGTGTTGTTGGACCAGATGCCCTGCAGGTCCGGCTGGCCGTCCGCGGTGCGCGGCAGCGTCCAACCCGGCTCCTGCGCCCCGCCGGCCGCCACCTCGGCGCCGGCGGCCCCGGCCACGGCCACGGCCGGAATCGACACGGCCAGCCCCAGTGCCAGCGCCAGCCGGCAACGCAACGTCACAGCTCTCGATGTCATCGGCACCCCTCACTATGTCGGCGAACCATCCAGTTTCGAAGACTCGCGCCGGAGATGCAAGCGGCCGGCGATCCACCCGGCGATGGCGTCCTGCACCGTGGCGTGGACGTCCTCGATTGGGGGAGCCTCCCGGCCGCGCACCCTGAACGAGTGGTCGCCGCCCTCGACCAAGACGAGCTCGGCGTCGGCGCAGCCGGCGAGCACGGGGCGTAGCTCGTCGGGACGACCGAACGCGTCGCGGCTGCCCTGCACGAAGAGCATCGGCGCCGCGATGGCCGGCAGGTGGGCCGCGCGCGGCTTGTCGGGCCGCCCCGGCGGGTGCAGGGGGTAGCCGAGGAAGACGAGGCCCGCCACGCCGGGGTCGCGCCCGGCCCGCGCGTCCTCGGCGACGACCTGCGACGCGATCCGGCCGCCCATCGACTTGCCGCCGATCACGAGCCGTGGAGACGGCTGCCCGCCGTGCTCCAGGCGCTCGCCTATCGCGCGCAGCACCGCGCGATAGGCCGCCTCGAGCCTCCGGGGCGGGTCGGGGACGCGCCGCCCCTGCTCCATGTACGGAAAGTTGAACGTGACCACGTCGATGCCCCGGCCGGCGAGGCCGCGGGCAAAGGCGGTCATGAACGGGTGCGTGTGCGGCGCGCCGGCGCCGTGCGCGAGCACGAGCGTCGGCCCCGGCGCCGCGTCCGCCCGGGCCGGATAGGCGAGCGCGCCGACCGTGACGCCGGCGTCGAGCGCGACCGGAAACGCGGTGGCCCTCAGCACAGCGCCGCCAGGAAGCGCCCCGCCGCCGCGCGGAACGCGGCCGTCCACTCGTGGCCGCCGTCGAACACCAGCACATCGACCGCCGCGCCGGCGCTCTCGAGGCTGGTCCGGTCGGTGTCCAGCTTGTCCTGCGTGTACCAGGCGTCGTCGCGACCCCGGCCGATCAGGACCGGCGGCCACGCCTCGCGCGGTTCGGTCCGCAGCTCGGGGGGGACGTCGCCGCCGAGGGCGATCACGCCCCGGCAGGGGTGTCCCGCGCGGGCGGCCGCGCGGTACGCCATGGCGACGCCCTGCGAGAAGCCGCAGTAGACGAGCGCGTCGCCGGCGGCGTAGCGCTCCCGGACCGCTTCGACCACGGCGCGCGCGTAGGCGACGTTGTCGGCGATGGCCAGCTCGCGATCCTGGCGCGTCATCCAGCTGCCGACGACGTGCCGGCGGTCGGTGCTGTAGTGCCGGTGCAGCGCCTGCACCGCGACGCGCAGCCAGGGCCCGCTGCCGGGGATGCGCCGCAGCTCGGCGAGGTGCCGCTCGGCATGCTCGCCGTAGCCGTGAAACCCGACCAGCAGCGGCGCGCCCGCGGGCGCGGCGGCCGGCTCGACGAGATAGCGGCCGTGCGTGGCCGTCTCTATCGTGTGCACCGCCGCGGCCGTGCCGTGTTGCGTCGCGCTCGTTTCGGTGGTCACGCTGCGTCTCGCGGGGCCGGGCGGCAGCCGCCGGCCCGGCAGTGAATCCGGATCGGCTGTTACCGGTACAGCGGATTCGGGTGGTCGAAGCGGCAGCCGGCGTCCCACTCGGAGCGCTGGTTGCCGTGCGCCGGAACGCCGCCCGCGTCCTTGATCAGGCGCGCCAGGTGCAACAGGTTCCACGTCATGAAGGTGGTGTTGCGGTTGGTGAAGTCGTTCTCGGGACCTCCCGAGCCCGGGTCCAGGTAGGACGGCCCGGGACCGGCCTCGCCGAGCCAGGCGGCGTCGGCCTGCGGGGGGATGACGTAGCCGAGATGCTGCAGCGAGTAGAGGATGTTCATGGCGCAGTGCTTGGCGCCGTCCTCGTTGCCCGTGACCAGGCAGCCGCCCACGCGGCCGTAGTAGCGGTACTGCCCGCGCGCGTTCAGATGGTGCGACGCGGAGTACAGGCGCTCGACCACCTGCGTGGCGACCGAGGTCTTCTCGCCGAGCCAGATGCTCGTGCCGATCACGAGGATGTCGGCCGCGAGCACCTTCTCGAGAATCCGGGGCCAGTCGTCCCGCTCCCACCCGTGCTCGCGCATGTCCGGATACACGCCGGCGGCGATGGTGAAGTCGACGGGCCGCAGCAGCTCGACGTCGACGCCGTTCCGCTCCATGATGGCGCGCGAGATGCGGATCAGTCCTTCGGTATGCGACAGCTCGGGACTGCGCTTCAGCGTGCAGTTGAGAAAGAGGGCCGACAGGTCGGAAAAGTTCCAGCGGCTCTCGGTGCAGAGGCGTTCCTGTCGCTCGTTCAACATCGTCCCTATAATCATCGCATGGCAGACTCAGACGACATTCCGACGGCGGACTGGCAAGCGCTGAACGATCGTCTCGTCGCGACGCTGAAGCCGTTCACGGCGCCGGTGGCGATTTCCTTCCACGCCCCCGGCGAAGCGCTGCCCGCTTCCCGCGTGGAACCCCGTTATCCCGAGCCCAACGAGCACGGGCGCACCGGCCAGGTGCCCGCGGGCTGCGTCTTCTGGGTGCACGGCGCGGAGCGCACGTTCGCCACGGCGGCGGCGGATCACGCCAACTGCAGCGTGGGCAGCTACACCCACGGGTTCCTGACGCTCGAGGAGGCGGCCACGAAGGACGACGTGGGGGCGGTCCTCGAAGCCGGCTGGGTCGATCAGGCGGCGGTCATGAGCCTGCCGCACGTGGCGGAGAAGCCCGACGCGGTGGTCTACGGCCCGCTCGCCGCGCGCCGGACGGCTCCCGACGTCGTGCTGCTGCGCATCAACGGACTCGGGCTGATGACGTTGAAGGACGCCTTCCCGGACATGCCGATCGAGGGCAAGCCGCAGTGCCACATCGTGGCCATGGCGCGCGAGCGCAACCTCGTGGCGGCCAGCGTGGGCTGCGCGCTCAGCCGCTCGCGCACCGGGATGCGCTCCGAGGAGATGACGTGCGTCATTCCGGGGCGGCGGCTCGCGGAGGCGGTCGAGACGCTGGAGGCCACGGTCGGGCTCGACCGCGCGATGGCGAGCTACGCGTCGGCCGACGCGAAGCGCTTCGGTGCGGCGTGAAAATCCGTGCAATCGCGTGAAGCTGTGCAATCCCGAAAAAATCCGTATAATCACCTTGATGGCGGTGAGCCTGCCTGCCCCTCGGGGGATTGGGTGACCGGTCGTCGGGTCATGTCCCGGCGGGCGGCGGCGTTCCTGGCGGCGCTCGGCGTGCTCGTCGCGGGCGCGGGGTGGGAAGGCGCCCCGTTGCGCGCGCAGACGGACGAGGAGCCGCCGCCGGCCGGGCAACTGGCTCCCGCGGCCGCCGAGCCGGCTGCCGCGCCCGCACCGCCGGTTCCCGCCTACGCAGCCCTCGCACGCGGGCGCTACGATGCCGACTCGGCGGTGCTGGGCGAGGCGCGGCCGCACTACTCGTTCTGGCAGCACATCTTCTCCATTCCGGACGGGCACATCGTCTTCGGCAGCGGCACGGACGGGCGGCTGCTCGCCACGTTCCCGACGCGGGGCAACTGGGCCCGCGACGGCGAGTGGACCGACGCCGAGCTGGCCGACACGCTGGCCGGGCGACGGCTGCCGCGGCGACTGAGCGATCGCCGGGAGCGGCTCGAGGAGCTGCTCGCGCCGCGGATCGGGCCGGTCGTGCACAACCCGGCGCGCGGCCGGTTTCTGGCGCCGCACGCCCGACGCTACGGCAACTTCCTGCGCGAGTGGGGCCTCATCTACGAGCGGTTCGGCGTGCCGGCCGAGATCGGCCTGGCGCAGGCCGTCGTCGAGTCGGGCCTGAACGGCCGGGCACGCTCGTCGGCCCGCGCGCTCGGCCTCTGCCAGTGGCTGCCGCGCAACTGGAACTTCCTCAAGCGCCTCTCGCCGCACGTCATCGAGGGCTACAACCAGACCACGCAGGCGCCGTTCTGCGCCGCCCACCTCAGCATCCTGGCCACGATGTACGGCAGCTTCATTCCCGCGCTGTCGGAGCATCACGCCGGCGGGGTGAACGTGGGCCGCACGGTCATCAACGGCGAGCGGCTCGGGGGGCGGGACACGCGCGAGCAGTACCTGCTGGGCTCCGACTTCGCGCGCTCGCTGCGCGAGATCTCCATCCGCCGCTACCGGGACCTCTTCCGCACCTACGGCCCGCGCTCGGCGCTGTACGCGGAGATGATCTTCGGCAACGTCCACACCGTCGAGCGGCTGATCGACGAGATGCCGCAGGAGCGGATCTACGCCATGCGCGTGCCGCGCAACACGTCGCTGTCGACCGTGGCGAGGGTGAGCGGGCTGTCGCGCGACGAGGTCAAGCGCTACAACCCGGCGCTGGTCAGGCGCGTGCCGGCGCGGGCCAACGTCTATCTGCCGGAGTACATCGCGGAGCTCGGTTCCGACGTGTCGTTCTGGCACCGGCCGCCGAGCCCGGAGTACGCGGCCGTCCTCGACGAGTTCGTCGGGCTCGATGCCAGCGTGCAGGAATGGCACGAGGCGGGTTTCGAGGCGAAGCTGCGGTCGTTCCGGCGGCGTTTCGCCGACACCGCCACCGAGGAGGGCACGGTGATGGCGGCGACGCTGGGCTTCATTCTCGACAGCCTCACCGCCAGCCGCCGGGCCGCCATCCTCGCGGAGTTCCGGGACAGCGGCCGCGTGCGCCGGCTGTTCGAGCGCGGGCGGCGAGAGCTCGCGGGCAGCTCCGGCCAGTAGGCGCCCGCCTCTCACCCGCGGCGCGGTTCCCAGCGCTCCCGCATCTGGAAGAAGGTGAAGGATGCGGTCCAGCCGATCAGCACGAGCCCGGTGACCGCCTCGGACACCGCCAGGATCTCGCCGTTGGCGACCGGCACGATGTCGCCGAAGCCGAGCGACGTGTAGACCGCGCCGGAGAAGTAGACGGCGTCGAGCATCGTCGGCGACTCGACCGACAGCGCGACCGCCCCGGCCTGGATCAGCCCGTACCACCCGACGCCGAAGACGACGACCTCGACGATGTGCGCCACGAGCGCGAGGACGACCGCCAGCGCGACGCCGAAGCGCGCCGAGCCGGCCGGCAGGCCGCGAACGACCGCCGAGGCGAGCACCAGCGCCTCGTAGTGCAGGCCGACGGCGAGCAGGGAGAGCAGGGTGGCGGCAACGATGGTTGCGGCCATCACGTGCGGGGGGGCGGGCGCACCGTTGAGGTCACGTTGGCCGCGACGGTCAGGACCATGTCGTCACCGCAAGGCTGCAGCGCGTAGATGCTCGGGGCGCTGAAGCCAACCGTGGTGAGCGCCCGCCGCCCACGATCTCCGGCACCCACGGGTCGAACGCCACGGTTCCGGTGCTCGCCTATCGCCTCAGTCAGGTACCCGAACCACATGTCGAACGAACCGTCGGCCAGCACCGCAAGTCATCCTGTGACGCGTAGTCGGTGTGCAGTCGGCTCATGTCGGGAGATGAACGCCGATGTAGCCGATCTCGATCTCCCGTGTCCGCGCATCAAACCGCAGGTGTATCCGGGCTCCGCTGCCGACCCGGGCATGCCATTCGAACAGGACTGTGGTACCGCTGCGGTCGGATCGGAAGCGGCGGGCCTCACGCAGGGCTGGATTCTGCATCACCCGTTCGCTCTCCGGTGTCACGCTCGTCTTCCAAGGCGGGGCAGGCCCACCGATGATAAGCCATTCCTTCGCCGCCGCGTCGAGGTCCGCCAGTCTGTTGACGAGTGTCGAGAGCCACCCGGCGTTCAACGCCGTGAGATGATCTTCAACGTCCGGGCCGAATGTCAAGTGTGGGAATACCTGCTCTCGTCGGTGCCACAGGTCGCCTGCGTTCGAACATTCGTGTCGAAGCCGCGTGCGGTGGCGGTCGACGATTGGACCAGCATGCACCGACCGCGTCAGGTTGTCGATCTCTTCGTGCGCATCCGCAAACCTGCCGTCGGGCAATAGCTCCACGAAGTCAACTGGAAGTCGATCGCGATCCCAGACGGGCTCCGATGGCATGCCAACACAGATCGCGTCTGTGACGGCACACAGCACGAGCGGCGCTCCGTCGCCCGGCGGCAACATCTTCGTCTCGCACATCCGAAACCGACCGGTGACTTCCGGCGCGAGGTCGCTCAGAAGCGGTGCCTTCTCGCTCAGCTTCATGAGAAACAGGGACTGATCCCGCGCCCCTTGCCGCATCACTTCCCGGAGGGCATCGAACAGCGACCGTTCGGCCGGCCAGTATGTTTCGTGCAACGATCGGGACATTCGCAACGTGGATTGAGCTGCCCCAGATCGGACGAGCACTGCCATGCCGTCCGCCAAGTCCGGCAGAAAGCTCAGCGCATCACGCCACGCGGTCGGCGCCAAGCTCGCGTGGTTCAGGATCATCTCGCGCACGTCAGTTCCGCGGCGCGAGCAACCTCGCGAGATTCTCTTCGTGCTGATCGAAGAAGCCAACGGGCCAACCGGACAGGCGCCCGTCGGCGTCGACGGTCGGTGAGGACACGATCGCCTGTCCCCCTTCGCGCTCGAAGTAGTGAATCGCAGCGTCAGCGGGCGGAATCAGGCCGTCGTGGATTGCAAGCCGCACTCCGTCCAGGAAGTGGTCGCTGTGAGTCTCGACGAAAACCTGCACGCCCGCCGCCGCAGCACGCGCGGTAAGTTCCGCCAGCTTCGTTTGCCCGCGCGGATGAAGGTGCGCTTCCGGGTTCTCGATGAGGCAAAGTGTACCGGGCTCGGACAGCAGGGCCAGCACAACCGGGAACACGTAGGACAGCCCGAAGCCGACATTGGTCGCGCGGTGCCGTCGTGACATGACGTCGCCCGGCCGATCGAATGTGAAGCCCGCAAGGACCGCGTCGGCGGCAAGGATCGATTCAAGCTGCAGATGTGCGCCGGGACTGACATCCTGCAACCAGTGATCGACAGCACCCCGCAGTCGCCGTGTCGCGCCGTCCCCGCAGCGCGGATCGACTGCGGGCAGAGCGTCGTTCTGGTGGTCGTTGAGGTAGTTCCAGGCGTACTCGCCGCGGCGGCCGAAATCGCCCCGGCGTGCCAGCACTTCTGACAGTGGGTAGGACTTGCGAGGTCCAGTCCGGTCTGCCTGCACGTAGACAAGACGCCCACCGAACGGGCTGCTTGCCTGCCAAGTTGGCGCTACGCCAACACCGGCATTAGCAGCCTCGGACTCCGTACGCAGCCAGCTACTGACTCGGTCGACGTGCGACAGCCCTGCGGCCTTCGCCTTGGCGGCAGCGGTCTGGATCCGTTGCGGGTCGGCAAGATCAGCCAATCGCGCGTCTGCCCGCGGATCATCCCGCAGCAATGCGTTAATGACCGACTTGGCCTTGGCATCTGATCCCGCTCCCGAAAAGACATTTCCACCCCTGGTCGGCTGCCCCGTTACGGGGCATGACTTCACATCTGCGGCGTTGTGCAGATCCGCACCCGTCGGCGGTGTCCTGATCGCCACCAGTTGATCACTGCCGCGCGAGTATCCAAAGTACTGGGTCCAAGGCGGCTGCGCGTGGTCGCCGTGGAGGGTGAATCCGACGACCTCGTCGCCAGCATCCTCAAACAGTACGTCCGAACCGGCCCCCAAATCCGTCAGCGTGCCACCCAGTACGAGTCGGCCCTCCTGTAAATCCCCCGTCTCAAACGATTGCCGCAGCACCAGCAAAGCCTGGATCACGCTGCTCTTGCCCATCCCGTTCAGGCCGCAGAGCAGGTTGAGCGGGGCGCACGGCAAGTCGAGATTCTCGAAGCACTTGAAGTTGGTCAGCCCTATCCGCCGCAGCATCAGACGAACTCCTGCACCAAGTCGCGGATCGTGGTAAACCGCTTCCGTATCCGCTGGGGCATGGCGGTCGCTTGGGAGATCGCCTTGTCGAACTCCGGATCCTTCAGCACCGTCCGAAACCTCGTGACGATCTCTTTGCGGTAGCCGACAAGCTGCTCGATATCGTTCGGAGAACAACGCGCCAACTGAACACCCCACGCTTCGAAGAGCGACTTGTTGATCCGAGCACGTTCATTGGAGATGTTTCGGAACGCTTTGCCCCCGAATATGCGCTTCGCGGCCAGCATCGCCTTCTCAAAGTCGGTGCGGAGCATGTCTCGCTCGCCGGGAGTCATGGCGTTGATCCGCTTCATGATCCCAGCGAGATATCCGTCAAGAGAGCGACTTCTGTACTGCTCCCACTGTTCGATGTGGAAAGCGAGAAGCCGCAGTACGCACTCGCGGTCGATCATCCGATCCGACTTGATCGATCGATTCGTCGCGGCGGCGAAGGCGTCGGAATCCGCCAATGTCTTCAAGAAATCCCGCACCGGCCCGGGATGCAAGGCATGGCGGATTTCCTGTGCGTTGAGCTTCATTCCGCCGGTATTGATGCGGCTGAAGATGTTGAACATCACCTCGGGTGGTGTCCCCGGCTCGATGACGTTCACGACGAGTTGTGTCTCGCGGATCCGGCGCTGCATCACGCGCGGCAGTTGCTCGAAACGCCTGCCGTTGAACTCCACCCGGTACTCCAGTCCGTTCAACGCGAACTGGTCGGTGACGTAGTCGTACAAGGTGGACAATCGCTGGACGCCGTCGACCACCTCCCAGTTGTCATCTACATCCGCTGCGACGTAGAAGACAGGAATCGGGATCCGTAGCAAGAGGGACTCGATCAACCGACTCTTGTTGACCGGCTTCCAGATGCCCCGCATCCGCTGAAAATCAGGGGCCAGATCGATTTCGGCGTATCTGATGCGCTCCACAAGTTGATCAACGAGAACTGGGATCGTGCGAACCTTGATCTTCGACGGGTCAAAAGGCTCGCTGATGACCGCGTCCGGATCGTCCCGTTCTTCCTCGACACCGCTGTCCGGTTCGACATCGTCTTCTTCACGGGCCGGCAGGTGATCTTCAACCGCATGGCTGGGTTCGACCTCAACGCACTCGGACGGCGGTCGAGCGTCATAGTGCTGCTTCCACCTGTAGTACGTTGTACTAGCCGTACCCCTGTTCCCACCCTGGGCCGTGAAACGCTCGATGACCTCACTGCGCTCGGCACAACGACCCTTCTCACGCGTAATCTCCTCGGCGATGTCCCAGACCCGGCCGGTCATGGTCCCCGGCAACGGTCGCGCAGCATCCGACATCGCCTCGGGTCGGATACTCGGGACGGCGTCGTCCTCGGCTGGTGAGGTCCCGCGCCGTGCAGTGGGGGGGGGACTGATGGTGTCGTCCCGCGACACATCTGGAGGACGTGCTATCGCGGCGATGAACTCCTCGGGCTGACCGATGCGGAATACTGTGCGTGGCGAGCCGAGCGTACGCTGGAACGACTCGCCGAAGCTCGACCGACGGAGTGGGGTCTCGACCCAGTTGACGGCTCGGCGATTCCGATAACGGCAGCCGTCGTCACCCCGGAAGGCGACACAGGGACCGACGATACGGCCGTATCGCAGCGATTCGTGGTCTGCGGCCGGCGTGACTACGTAGTCGCCTTCGTTCATCTCTAGACGAAATGCCGCGAGCTGGCCGATCTCGTTGGCGAGCCGGCCGGCAGCGGCCTCTGGGTACTCTAGTTCGTAGACCTTCCGAAGTTGGTCGCGGGTATCGACGGACGACAAATCGAACCATCCGACCGCGGCGTAGCCGCCGGAGAGGAAATGGTCTGTGCACTTGCCGCCGTCGGCGCGCACGACCCAAACCCGCGGAACGGTTGTCTCTGATTCAGCGTCGGGGGCTCCCGCTGACGCAGCGCCTTTCCCGGCGTGAATCAGGTCTGGACTCACGGCCACTGCTATGTGATCCCTTGGGCGCCAAGCCCCAAATCATGCTACCACGGTGCCGTGCGGGCTCGTCGGGCTGCGCCTGGGGGGGGCGATGACGCGAGCCGGCCTGGACCAGTCCGTCCGGCGATGGCGCTCTCGGTCTATCGCAGCCCGCTTCTGAACGAGGAATGCAGCGAGGGAAACGAACGGATAGATGCTCAATAGCGTCCTTCTTTTGACGGTTTTGAGAGCCGATCCAATCAGAAGCCCTGCACGCCGATGTTCTCGTCGATGAACCATGGCGGCATCCGGGCGCGCGCGATCGCCAAGGCGATCCACAGGGCCGGTCGGGTTCTTCGCATCCATCCTTCCGGCCGTTGCGCTGCCCGGTCGTTTACGGCACTGCCCCGGCGGCCGCCGCTTCCTCCGCCCGCGCGCCGCTCAGGATGAGCGGCAGGCTGTAGTTGCCCTCGTGGCAGGCGAACTCGTAGAGCGGCCCGGCCGCGCGCGCGATCGGAAACTGCACGGTCCAGGGGCGGGTGAACGACGCCGGATCGTGCACGGTGAACTCGTACTGCAGCGTGTCCGGGTCCGCGAACGAGAGCCGCTCGACGAGCCGCAGCTCCGGACCGGCGCCGTGCAGCGTCCACTTGCCGTTGAAGTTGGTGGTCTCGATGACCAGGGTGTCGCCGTCCCAGCGCCCGCGTCCCTCGCCGCGCCACTGGCGGATCGAAGCGGGAAGCGGCGGGGCGCCGGTCAGCGGAATGATGCGGATCTCGAAGTTCTGCTCGTTGAGCAGGACCACGTGGTCCGCCGTCTGGAAGACCTGGAACAGGCGCGGCGCGGGCCGGGCCTCCATCGGGATCGAGCGGCCCATGATGCAGCGCTCGTACCGCTCGCGGTCCTCGGGTCCGTCCGCCGAGCGGCTTCTCAGCGGCGGCGCGAGCGCCGCGAGCCGCGCCCGCCCGGCGGCCGTCCGCGGGGGGATCCGGCCGTCCGGCGGATCGACGATCAACGCCGTGCGGCCGCCCGTCAGATCCCCGGGCACCCACCAGTCCGCGTTGAGCTGCAGGGCGCGCTCGCGGCCGATGCTGGCGTAGCGCGCGTCGAGGAACGCGGCCGCCTCGGCCGGGGTGAGCACCTCCCTGCCCGCCAGCTCCGCGGGGCGCTGCAGGGGCGTCGTGGTGTCGTACGTCCAGTACCCCATGAGATCCGGCGCGCCCCAGGGGGTGCGCGGGACGCCGGCGGCGTCCGCGCCCGTCTGCGCGGCCGCCGCGGCCGGCAGCAGGAGGACGCCGATCAACGTCAGTCCGACGCTGGCTCTGCGCAAGCAACCCTCCTCCGGACGTCAGAACGTCGCGATCGGGTTGACGGCGGAACCGGTCCCGCCGCGCACCGCCAGCGGCGCGACGGTGAGCATGAACTCCCAGCGGTCGAGCTCCGCCGCCGTCTCGCTCAGCGCGGTCAGGTCGACATTGTCGAACAGGTGCATCCCCAGGCGGATGATCAGGAAGTTGTGCAGCGCGTACTGGACGCCCGGACCCCCGACCATCGGCTCGACGTCCTGCGGCGACTCGCCGCCGAGCAGCGCCACGTCGCGCTCCCGCAGCCACGGCAGGCAGGAGACGTGAAGTCCGGCCGCCTGCTCGGCGATGGGCCAGGGGCCCATCCGCGCGCGGCGGACCCAGCGTCCCGTGCGCACGAACATCGCGTCGCCGGCGGACACCCTGAACCCGGCCTGCCGCTCCCAGGCCTCGAGGTCCTCGGGGTAGATGGCCGTGCCCGGCTCGAGATAGTCCACGCCCTTGAGCCGCGGGATGTCCATCAGCACGCCGCGCGTGACGATGCCGTGCTTGAGGTTGTGGATCGAGCTGCGCGGATGCCCGTTCGCCAGCACCTCCGCCTCGTCCGGGACGTAGCCGTTGTAGTCGCCCCGTCGTCGAAGACGTGGGCCAGCGCGTCGATGTGCGTCATGCCGTAGCCGTGGTAGCGGATGTGCCACCCGTCGCCGCCGAGGCCGTAGATCTCCTGGACGAACGGGCTGCCGTTGTCGACCGCCGGTTCGGTGTCGAGGTCGAGCGACAGCGACACGGACACGCCGTCGCGCACCAGCGCGGCGGCCTCGCGGCGCTTGGCGGGCGTGATCAGGTTCAGCGTGCCGATCTCGTCGTCCGCGCCCCAGCGCCCCCAGTTCGACAGCTCGGTCTTCCAGCGGTCGTACTCGGCGCGCGTCACCTCGTGGTCGGACTGCGCGCGGCCGGTGTGGAGCGCCAGACCCGCCAGGAGCACCGCCGTCAGACAAGCGACTCCGGTTCTCATCTCACTCCTCCAGATTCAGATGGGGCTGCGCCCCAAGCCCCCGGCGTCGGCCTCCTCCAGATGGGGCTGCGCCCCAAGCCCCCGGCGTCCGCTTGCGGGGGCCCCTTCGCCCCGCGCCGCTCCCGCCGAGCCGCGCCGTGCGCGGCTTGGGCCACCGGGACGAGGGCGCTGGTGGCCCCTCCGGTACCACACGGGGGCTACTCCTCCTCGGGCAGGCTAAGGGCGACGACTGCCGAGTCGGGGCCGGAGCCTGTCGCCACGACGACGTACTGCCGGCCCTCGTGCGCGTACGTCAGCGGCGCGGCGGCCGAGAAGCCGTCGAGCTGGATGGTGTGCAGCAGCTCGCCCGACAGCTTGTCGAACGCGTAGAGCAGGTTCAGCTCGTCGTCCGGATCGGCCCAGTCCGACCAGGCCGCGCGCTGCGGGACGCCCTGCGAGTGCACCGCCGACATGCTGACGAACAGCAGGCCCTTCGTGACGAGCACACTGCCCCGGTGATAGTCGCCGCCGAGCGGCCCGAGGTCCAGGTCCCGCAGCAGCGGGTGGTCGAGCGGCCCGTTGCCGAGCGGCGCCGTCCAGCGCTGCTCCCCCGTGCTCATGTCGATGGCGGTGACCCGGAAGTACGGCGGCTTGAACAGCGGCAGGCCGTCGACCGTCATGCGGCTCGCCGCGTCGGCCACGCCGCCCACGCCGCCCTGGCCGGGCCCGCCCGCCTGCCCGCGGTACTGCAGGTTGGAGCGCGCGGCATCGACCGGCGACACCACGACGAGCGACGGGTTCATGCGCGACGCCACGTAGAAGAGGCCCGTCTCGGTGTCGAACGCCCCGCCGGGCCAGTTCGCGCCCCCGACGATGCCGGGCAGTATCAGCGTGCCGCGCAGCGACGGCGGCGTGAAGAGCGGCCCGTGGTCGAACTGCCTCAGCTGCGCCAGCGCCCGCTGTCTTAGCTCCGGCGTGAAGTCGATCAGGTTCTCCTCGGTGGCGCCCTGCAGATCGAACGGCGGCGGCCGGGTGGGGAAGGGCTGGGTCGGCGCCGTCCACTCGCCGGGCACCGTCGATTCCGGCACCGGACGCTCCTCGATCGGCCACACGGGCTCGCCGGTCGCGCGGTCGAACACGTAGGCGAACGCCTGCTTGCTGGCCTGGATGACCGCCTTGATCGGCCGGCCGTCGACGGTGATGTCGGCCAGCACGGGGGTCGACGCGAAGTCGTAGTCCCACAGGCCGTGGTGCACGGCCTGGAAGTGCCAGACCCGACGGCCGGTCCGCGCCTCCAGGCAGACGAGGCTCTCGGCGAAGAGGTTGTCGCCGGGCCGCTGGCCGCCGTAGTAGTCGTTCGTCGGCGTCGACGTGGGCAGGTAGACGTAGTCGAGCTCGGGGTCGTAGGCCATGCCGGCCCACACGTTGGCGTTGCCGGAGTATTCCGCCGAGCCGTTGAGCCACGTCTCGTAGCCCGCCTCGAACTCGCGCGGTACCGTGTAGAACGTCCACAGCCGGCGGCCGCTGCGCACGTCGTAGGCGTGCACCGAGCCCGGCGGCATCTCGCGGTTGGCCGGCCGGTCCGAGATCGAGCTGCCGATGACCACCACGTCGCCGGCCACCAGCGGCCGCCGGGCGGCCACGTGCCGCGCGTCGCGGCTCGTGCGCGGCACGCCGACCAGCAGGTCGACCCGCCCTCCGTCGCCGAACGCCTCGTCGGGCTGCCCGGTGCGCGCGTCCAGCGAGACGAGATGGGCGTCGATGGTGCCGACCAGCACGCGCTCCTCGGTGCCGTCGGTCCAGTACGCCAGCCCGCGCTGGATGAATCCCACGGCGCCCCAGCGGCCCTGCTCGTAGCTCCGCGGGTCGTGCACCCAGCGCGTCTCGCCCGTCGCCGGATCGAGCGCGGCAATCAGGCCCAGCCCCGTGACGGTGTACAACACGCCGTTCGCCATGAGCGGCGTGTCCTCGTTGCGGCCGGCGCGCCACAGGGGGTTCGCTTGCTGCAGCTCGCGGTCGGCCGTCTGCCAGCGCCAGGCCACCCGCAGATCCGCCACGTTGTGCGGCGCGATCCGGTCCAGCGGCGAGTAGCGCGTGAACTGCGCGTTGCCGCCCCAGGAGTGCCACTCGCCCGCGTCGGAGCCGCCCTGGGCGCGCGCCGGAGCCGAGCCGGCCGCGACGATCGCGGCGAGGACCAGGCAGGGCAGCAGGGCGCGGCCGTGCGTCGGGGAGCGCCGGGTCATGTCTCGCCTCCTCCGGTCTTGCGCATGGGGATCGCGGCGGCGAAGGGCGCGCGAACCTCGTCGGATCATCGCTCCGGCCCGCCGAGTTGCGGGCCGCGTGGCATTGTACTCCCAGCCCGCGGGTTCCCGTACGCCGGGAATATCGTGAGGCGTCGGGCACGGACTGCTACACTGGCAGTCGTCCCGGGGAGGGAGCGTATGGGCGCCAACCGTCACGTCGTCGCCGCCGGGGTGCTGCTGGCCCTTCTCGCCGCGCTGGCCTTGGGTCAGGCCGCGCTCGAACGGGCGGCGGCCGCCCGGAACCAGCCCGCCGGGCAGGTGCCGCGGTTCGAGGTGGATCCCGGGTGGCCGGCCATTCCCGACACGGTGAGCATGGGCGAGGTCACCTCGGTCGCGGTCGACCGCCAGGATCACGTCTGGATCCTGCACCGGCCCGAGAGCGGCCCGGCGGTGCTCGAGTTCGACGCGGCGGGCCGCTACCTGCAGGGCTGGGGCGGACCCAGCGACGGCTACGAGTGGCCGGCGATCGCGCACGGCATCTTCGTCGACTACAAGGACAACGTGTGGGTCGGCGGCCGGTCGGGAGAGCCGCCGGCCGACGACATGCTGCTCAAGTTCACCGCCAACGGCACCCTGCTGCTGCAGATCGGACGCCGCGGGGCGAGCGCCGGCAACGCGGACACCGGCAACCTCCACCAGCCGGCCGACCAGTTCGTGCACGGTGCGACCAACGAGCTGCTGGTGGCCGACGGCTACGGCAACCGGCGCGTCATCGTCTTCGACGCGGACACCGGCGCCTTCAAGCGGATGTGGGGCGGGTTCGGAATTCCGCCGGACGCAGCGCCGGCCGCGGCGGAGGACGAGCCGCTGGACGCGACGGGTCGGGGGCCGGACCAGTTCACCAATCCGCCGCTGCAGGTCACGGCGGTCCACTGCGTCACGGTCGCGGACGACGGGCTGGTCTACGTCTGCGATCGGGACAACCGGCGGATCCAGGTGTTCGCGCTCGACGGCACGTACCGGACCCAGCTGTTCATCAATCGCGCCGCGCCGTCGCGGCGGTCGGCGTCGCGCGTGGCGTTCTCGCCCGACGCGGAGCAGCGCTTCCTGTACGTCGCCGACTTCAACTCGCGCGTCGTGGTGGTCGAGCGCCGGGCGCTCGCGATCCTCGATGCGTTCGGCAGCGAGGGCGACGGCCCCGGCCAGTTCCGGGGCATCCACCACCTGGCGGCGGATTCGAGCGGGAATCTCTACGTGGCGGAATCGAATCCGGGCAGCCGCGTGCAGAAGTTCGTCTACCGCGGCCTGGGAGCCCCGTCCGGATCCGTGGCAAACTAGGCGGCATGAGACGAATGCACCTGAGACGGGCGGCGGCGCCCGGCCTGCTGCTGGCCGGCCTGCTCACGGCGGCCGTCGCCGGCAGCCAGGCGGCGCAGGAACGGCGCTCGGTGACCGTCCAGTCGATGGGCGTCGCGGAGAACCTGTACCTCGTCAGCGGCGGCGGCGGCCACACGGCGATGCTCGTGACCGACGACCACGGCGTCGTGCTCGTCGACACGAAGAACCCGGGCTGGGGACCGGCCATTCTCGACGCGGTGCGCGCGGTGACCGACGAGCCGATCACCACCCTCATCAACACGCACGCGCACGGCGACCATACCGGCAGCAATCCCCATTTTTCGGACGTGGTCCGCATCGCCGCGCACGAGAACGCCGGGACGGCGATGGCCGGCTCCGAGGTGTTCGCCGGCGACAACGCCCGCTTCCTGCCGAACGAGACGTATCGCGACAGCCTGTCGCTCTTCGAGGGCCGGGACCGGATCGACCTCTACCACTTCGGTCCGGCGCACACGAACGGCGACACGATCGTGGTCTTTCCGGGGCTCGCCACGGCGCACGTCGGCGACCTGTTCCCGCGCAAGGCGCCGCCGTTCATCGATCGGGCGAACGGGGGCAGCGGCGTGGCCTACCCGGAGACCCTGGCGAGCGCCCTGGCGGGGATCGCGGACGTGGAGCGCGTGATGCCCGGACACGCGCCGCCGCCGACGGGCAGCCCCGTGCGCGGCTGGACGACCTGGGACGACTTCCGGGAGTACGCGGGGTTCACGCGCGACCTGCTCGGCGCCGCGCGGGCGGCCTTCGAGGCCGGCCGCAGCGTGGACGAGGCAGTCGCCGGCCTGGAGCTGCAGCCGCGCTACCCCGACTACGATCTGGCCGGCGTGGACCGCGCCGTGCAGGCCATCTACGACGAGCTGGGCCAGTGACGGCGAGGAGATCAGCGGAGTTGGTTGGGTGTGGAGGTTCGAGATGAAGAGACGAGTCATCGAGCTGACCGGCGTGCTGACGGTCCTTGCGGCCGTGATCGTGCTGCTGCAACTGGCTTCGGCCACGATCGAGGGACAGGCGCCCGGCGCCGGGCTCCGCACCGCGTGGGGCGATCCGGACCTGCAGGGGATCTGGACGACGAACTACGACACGCCGCTCGAGCGGCCGGCGCGCTACGCCGACCGCGAGTTCTTCACGGAGGAGGAACGGGCCGCCATCGACAGCGAGCGCGCGCGGCTGCTGGGCACGCGGCGTTCGGAGCCGGGCAGCGAGCAGGACGTCGGCGGCGCCTACGACGCGTCCATCTTCCTCACCCACAAGCATCTCGGCGAGCGGACCTCGCTCATCATCGACCCGCCGGACGGGCAGTTGCCGGCCGTCACGCCGGAGGTGCAGGCGCGGCGGGACGAGATGAACGAGTACCACCAGGCCCTCCTGCGGTCCACCGACGCCTGCCGGGAGAGCCGGCCGGGCTGTCCGCCGTACGGACCGCGGTCGCCGCGCTGGGAGGAGCCGGCGCCGCACTACCTGACCCGCAACTCGAACCGCGCCTACGGGCCCGAGGACCGCAGCCTGTCGGAGCGCTGCATCGGCGCGCGCCTGCCCGACTTCGGCGGCTCCACCGGGTTCTTCCTGCAGGTGGTGCAGGCGCCCGGCACGGTCTCGATCTTCTACGACACCGGCCAGGGGCAGGGCTGGCAGCGCGTCATCCCGGTGACCGACCGGCCGCACCTGCCGCCCGACGTGCGCCAGTGGTGGGGGGACTCGCGCGGCCGCTGGGAGGGCGACACGCTGGTGGTCGACGTGACCAACTTCAGCGCCAAGACCGACTTCTACGGCGCGCGCGAGAACCTGCACGTGGTCGAGCGCTGGCGGCGGATCGACGCCGAGACGATCGAGTACGTCGCCACGATGGAGGATCCGACCACGTGGGTGCGGCCGTGGACGGTCACCCTCGAGCTGAGCCTGCAGGACAACCGGGCGAACCGCATCTACAGGGAGCCCCGCTGCCACGAGGGCAACTACGGCCTGCCGGGGCTGCTCGCCGGCGCGCGGGCCGGCGAGCGTGCCTTCGAGGAGGGGCGCGGCCCGGATCCGGCGAGCCTGTGCATCGCCGGCGGCACCACCGCCTGCGGCGGATTCGGCGGCGGCTTCGCCGAGTCGGGTGACGAGGCCGACCCGCTGCAGCGTTGATTGGACGGGGCTGCGCCCCGAGCCCCCGGCGTCCGCTTGCGGGGGCCCTTCGCCCCGCGCCGCTCCCGCCGAGGCGCGCTGTGCGCGCCTCGGAGCGCTCGTCAGCGCGTGGGCGGTGATGGGGCGCTGGCGCGCTCCTCGGCGCGCGCGGCGCTGAGGATGTTGGGCATCGCGTAGTTGCCCTCGTGGCAGGCGTACTCGTAGAGCGGGCCCGCGCTGCGCGTCATCGGCACCTCGAACGCCCACGGCCGGATCCAGGTGGTCGGGTCGTCCACCCGCACCTCGTAGAGCAGCGTGCCGTCGTCGGCGCGCGTGAAGCGTTCCTCGAGGCGCAGCGCCGGGCCGGCCGGGTCGCGCATGAACGTGCGCGCGTGGCGGGTCTCCACGACCAGCGTGCTGCCCTCCCAGCGGCCGCGCGGCTGGCCCTGCCACTGCCGGAAGGCGCCCCGCGGGCGTCCGTCCGTTGGGATCACCCGGGCATCGCCCATCTCCGGGAGGAGCGCCACGTAGCCCGGGCTCTGGAACACCTGCAGGTGATTCAGGTACGGTCCGGGCGTGACCGGCGGCCCGGCGTTGAAGCCCACGATGCAGCGGTCGACCGTGCTGCGGTCCTCCGGGCCGCGGGCCCGCAGGCTGGCGGCGCGCGCCGCTTCCCGTTGCGCCTGCGCCGCGGGGGTCAGCGCGGGGATGCGTCCGTCCGGCGGGTCCACCACCAGCGACGAGCGCCGCGTGCTCACGACCGTGGTGCCGCGATCGAGCCAGATGCGGAACTCGTACGCCAGCGGCGCCTGGCTGCAGAACGGAAAGTCCTCGGGACACGCTTCGTCGAAGGTGGCCGGATTCGGCCGGCTGCGAATCTCGGCGTCGCGCTGCTCGTAGGCGGCCGCCTCTTCCGCCGTCAGCACCGCCCGGCCCGCCAGCTCCGCGGGCCGCTGCATCGGCGTCAGGGTGGCGAAGCTCCAGATGCCCTGCAGATCGGGCGCCCCCCACGGCGTCGGCGAGGGCGGCGGGCCGGCCTGGCCGGCGGCCGGCACGGGCGCCAGCAGCAGCACGGCGGTAACGATCGAACACGACGCCAGGCCGGCTGGAAGACGACGGTCGAGATTCGGCATCGAACACCTCCTGAGCGGTCGGGGCCGCTCAGCGCGCGGGCGCCGTCGCGGCGTTTCGCTCGGCCAGCCGGGCGCCGCCGAGCATGACCGGCAGCGAGTAGTTGCCTTCGTGACAGCCGTACTCGTAGAGCGGGCCGGCGCTGCGCGTCATCGGCAGCTCGAACGCCCACGGCCGCGTCCAGGTGGTCGGATCCTCGACCTGCACCTCGTAGAGAAGCGTATCAGCCTCCGTGCGCGTGAAGCGTTCGACGAGGCGCAGCCACGGGGTCGCCTGCGTCGCGTTCATGAAGACGCGCGCGTGGCGGGTCTCCACGACCAGCGTGTCGCCCTCCCAGCGGCCGCGCGGCTGGCCCTGCCACTGCCGGAACGTGCTGCGCGGGCGACCGTCCGTCGGGATCACCCGGGCATCGCCGATCTCCGGCCGGATCGCGACGAATCCCGGGCTCTGGAACACCTGCACGAGATTCAGGGACGGCCCCGGCGTCAAGGGCGGTCCGGAGTTGTAGCCCACCACGCAGCGGTCGTGCAGGAAGAAATCCTCGGGACCGGCGGCGCGCGCGTACGCGGCCAGCTCCGCCTGCCGCCGCGCCTCGCCCGCGGGCGTCAGCGCGGGGATGCGCCCGTCCGGCGGGTCCACCACCAGCGACGTGCGCCGCGTGCTGACGACCGTGGTGCCGAGGTCCAGCCAGATGCGCCACTCGTACGCGAGCCCCGACCCCTCGCAGGCGAAGAACTCCGCGGGACACTCCTCCCCGATGCGCGGATTCGGCCGGTCCCGGGCGGTGGCATACCGTTGCTCGACGGCGGCCGCCTCTTCCTCCGTCAGCACCGCCCGGCCGGCCAGCTCTGCGGGGCTCCATGGGCGTGACGGTGGCGAAGTACCAGATTCCCTGCAGATCGGGGTCGCCCCACGGCGTGCGAGCCGCCGGCGACGCACTCTCGCCCTGACCGGCGGCCGGCGCGGCCGAGAGCACGAGAGCCGCGGCGATCGAGCACGACGCTGCTGCGAGGCGTTGGCGACGGTTGGCGCGGTTTCTCATACAGGACCTCCCGATTCGCTGCGGACCACGTTGTATACCACGAACAGCTCGCTCTCCCCATCGTCGGCAACGCATCCCCCGGCACCCTGGATCCCCCCCCTGGATCCCCTCCTCCACGGGCTACAGCGTTTGCACGTGCGGGTAGCTGACGATCTTGTCGTCGGAGGTCACAAGCGGGCTTCGGTGTACTCGGGCGGTCGCGACGATGATCCGGTCGGACGGGTCGCGATGGAAGACGCCTGGCAAGGACGTCGACTCGATGGCAATTTCCGGCGTGAGATCGAGGAGTGTGACGCCCGGGTAGCCGAGCGCGGCTCGGAACCACTCGGACAGCCCGACGGGCAACGCAAGGCGTCCGTACTCGCACAGCTTCGCCACTTCCCAGCAGGAGATCGCGCTGACGCCAATCCGGTCGCCCTCACTGTCGGCTATCGCCTGCCGCTGAGTCTCGCCCAGTCGCGAAGGATCGATCGTCCACCATACCCAGGCATGGGTATCCAGCACGATCACCCCTGGAACTCCCATTCATGCGCCGCAACTGAATCGTATGGACGATCGTACTGATAAGGTTCCCCTCTCAACGGATAGCGGCCGTCTGTCGGCGGGAGCCGCTTCACCGCCCATCTGAGCTCAGGCTCCAGCGTGAAGTGCTGCCCGTGCTTCAGAACGTAGATCCGAGGATGCGCGCCGCCGACATCGACGACGCGGTAGATCGACGCCTCGCGGCTCTCCAGGGCGTCGTGGGATCTCTGGCTGGACACCTTCAGCTGCTGCCAGGCGATGCTCGGCGACTCGGTGCCCTTGACCTCGATTCTCTCGCTGTCCCCGCTGACGGAGACCCTGAGATCGGCGCCGGCCTCGTCCTCTTCGATCGTCACTTGGCCTCCGTGCTTCTCGATGAGGTGCTTCTTCACGATGTGCAAGGCTCTCTGCTCGGTCGTGAGGTGCTCGATGGCTTCGCGGTCCGAGTCGGTGAGGGTGACGGGTATCGATGAGTACAATTCCGAGGAACCCGGTACCGACTCGTTTTCCGGGCCGAAACGATCAGGCTGCGACGCCGGAGTCGTGTCCCGCCGAACACCCGGCCGCCTCTTCAGCGCTCTGAGCTGCTCCGCTCGTTTCATCGCCCAGCTCTTCTGGGATGCCCGGGTGGACGCATCGTCCTCAGGATCGGCGATCAGTTGGAACTGGCCTCGTCCTACCCGCCATGCCCTGGGAGCGACCCCCCTCTTCACGTAGTCTCCAAGCCCTGCGCCTTCTCTCGAAACGCTGGAATTGTACGGAATGACGTTGATGGCATTCGCCTTGAACGACCCCTCGAGGTGCTCGATGAGGTGGCCAATTTTCCAGACGCGGGCAATCAGCCTCCGCCGGCGCAGGTCCTCGACGTGTTCCCAGAAGGTGGTTGGTGTCCCGGTCACAGGTGTCTCCTGTCGGTGAATAGGTGTCCTATTATACCTATCCTGTTCTGATCGCCAAGCCAGAACCGGGCGGCGCTCGGCCGGACTGCAACGGGCACGTAGCCGGAAACGGGGGACGCCTGCCGTCCGCTCAGAACCGGAACAGGCGGTTGAACTTGACGATCAGGGCCCGGTTCTGCAGTACGGGCATGCGCGGCGTCAGCGTGTTGCGCTGCTCGTTGTATACCACGAACAGCTCGCTGCCCGGCTGGTACTCCCAGCGCAGCCGGACGTTGGCGCCCAGCGAGTTGTTGGTGGAGTTGTACTGCAGCAGCGCGCTGACGAACATGAGCGGCGTGACCGTGTAGGTGGTCCGCGTGGTCACGAGCCGCGTGGTGAACTGCCCCTGGGGCAGCGTGATGCGGTTGTACTCGAAGCCCGGCTCCACGGAGACCTGCGGCGACACTTCCAGCCGGCCGCTGCGGCGGAATCCGCCCAGTCCGAGCCGCGCGGTCGTCTTCTCCCCGCCGAAGAAGCTGCCGTGCTGGATGCCCAGTCCGCCGCTCAGCCGCCGCTGCAGGCCGAAGCTGTAGAGCAGATCCACGTCCTGGAAGCGGTAGCCGCCGACCGGGATCGTCACGTCGGACGCGATCCGGAACGGCTGGTCGAGAAACTCGTAGCTGCGCGTGTAGGTGGCGTCGAAGCGGTCGCTGCTCTCGAACTCGATGGAGAAGAGCCCCTGGCCGATCCGCGTCTCGACGACGCCCGTCCGGTCGGTGAAGTAGTCGAGCCGGCCCTCGAAGTACAGCTTGCGGATGGCCGCGATGGCGTGCGGGCGAGGACTGAACCGGAAGGCGCCGTAGCTGCGCTCGAAGTCGTCGCGCTGCAGGAATCCCACCTCCGGGTTGAAGTTGTCGCCGACCACGAGGTGCTCGAGCTGCACGCCGTAGCGGTCGCCGGCGTAGTCGAGCTGTCCGCGGTAGCTGACGTCGTCCTGCAGGCGCTCGGCGGCGCGGGTCTGGGCCCAGTACGTGTTGATGGTGAGGTCGTCGAAGAAGGAGAACGTGCCGTCGAGGCCGTAGGCCTCGTTCCACGCGGGTC
Source organism: Vicinamibacterales bacterium (assembly GCA_965214845.1). GTDB lineage: Bacteria > Acidobacteriota > Vicinamibacteria > Vicinamibacterales > UBA8438 > JAAXGX01. Next base: position 5,760,070 of record CBDCCO010000007.1, on the reverse strand, counting down.
CGCCGTGCGAGCCGGCGCGCCGGGTGAAGATGCCGCCGACGCTGCTGCGCCGCAGCACGTCCCGCTTGACCCGCAGCACGGTGAAGTTCGCGGCCTGCACCCGGTCGGCCGGCGCGCCGCCGAGCTGCGTGTCGCCCGTCTGGATGTTCAGCGCCCCGACGCTGAACCGGCCCATGCGGCCGCTCAGCCGCCCGCCGGCCCGGATCGGGACCTCGCGCCCCTCGTGCAGGCCGATGCGGCGGCTGTAGAAGAGTATCGGCGTGCTGCCGCTGCCTCCGAACGCGCCGGAGCCGGCGCCGCCGAACGCGAACAGACCCTGGTTCTCGAGGAAGAACTCGCGCTTCTCGGGAAAGAACAGGCTGAACCGTGTCAGGTTCACCTGCTGCTCGTCCGCCTCGACCTGGGCGAAGTCCGTGTTGACCGTCAGGTCGGCCACCAGGTTCTGCGTGACGCCGTACTTCACGTCGAGGCCCGCATCGCCGCCGAGCGCGTTGGAGATGGCCGGACGCACGAGGTGGTCGCTGCTCAGGTCCATGATGGCGAACGGCTTGATGTCGAGATTCGTCGACTGCACCGGCGCCTCGATCCCGACCAGGGTCGCCGCCCGCGACATCAGGAAGATCCCCGAGCCGCCCATGGAGCTGGGCACGCGGGTGAGGAACGAGTGCTCGTTCTTCCAGATGCTCACCCGGCGCACGTTGAAGCCCCAGATCTGGGCCGCCCCGCGCCGATAGCGGATCGACTTGAACGGGATGGCGGTCTCGAGCGTCCAGCCGCCGTCGAACTCGCCGACCTCGACGTCCCAGATGGGGTTCCAGTCGCCGTTGTAGAAGCGCTCGTTGGTGATCTGGCCGTCCATGCGGCCGCCCATCGGGTTGACGAGGAACTCCAGCGCGTTGCGGCGGTCGTAGAACGTGTCGATGACGAAGGCGATGTGGTCGTTCTGGTACACGTTGGAGTTGTCGCGCCGCATCTCGTTGGCGATGACGCGCTCCGGCGCGGTCTCCCAGACGCGGAACGAGAAGTAGACGCGCTCGTCGTCGAAGAACACCCACGCGTCGGTCCGCTCCGTGGCCGGCGCCCCCTCCTGCGGCTCCTGCTGGATGAAGTCGGACAGCGGCGGCACGGTCGTGTAGATCTCGTCGTCGAGCCGACCGTCGAACGCGATGGGCGCCGCGAGCCGGACGGCGCGAATGGTGAGGCGGCCGGCGGCGTCCCGGGCGACGACTTCGGGCGCCACCGGCGGCGGCGGGCCGTAGATGGCCAGGGTCGGCGCGGCCAGGCCGCTGGCCGGCGCGCGGACCGGACCCGCCGGGCTCGGCGGGTCGGCCGCTGGCAGGGCCGCGGCCGGCGGGGCCGCAACAGGCCGGGGCACGGCGGGCCGGCCCGCCGTGCTCGCGCCCCGCAGGCGGGGGCCGAGCGCGGCCGCGAGACGATCTTGCAGCGCGAACAGCTCGCCGACCGTGCCGTCGACGCGCTCGGCGTGCGCGGCGACGCCGGTCGCAACGTCGATCAGGCGCGCGGTGATGCGCAGCCCGTCGCCGATCCGCTGGTAGTCTCCGGCCACGAGCCACCGCGCACCGAGCTCGCGGGCGAAACGCAGCGCGGCGTCCTCGTCGCCGGCGACCGCCGACTCGCCGCCCAGGACGCCGTCGAGGACCTCGAGCCCGTGCTCGCGCCGCAGGTCGGCGGCGAGCGCGACCGCGATGCCGCGGCCGATCCAGCGGTCCGCCGCCGCGCGGCTCAGGTTCGTGAACGGCACGATGCCGACCGCGGCGCGCGGCGCCGGGGACGCCGGGGCGGGGGGTTGGCCGGCACGGACGCCGCCCGCCGCCAGCACCATGGCCAGGACGCAGCAGCAACCCGCCCGCGTGGCGGCGTTCGCGATCGGATCGATCATTGCGTCGGGCGTGCCTGACCGTCGGCGTTCATCGTAGCTACTCTGCTGCTTATTCTACTAGCTATAATTGTCGTCATGCCGCGTATGCGAACCGTCCAGATGACGTTGGACTGGAAACTCGTCGAAGCCGTGGACACGGCAGTGAAGGGCCTCGGGACAACCCGGTCGGCCTTCACGCGCGAGGCATTGACCGCGGCGCTGGCGCAACTGGAGGCAGACGCCTGCGAGCGGCAGCAGCGCCGCGGCTACGAACGTCATCCCGTCCGCCGCGGCGAGTTCGACGCCTGGGAGTCGGAGCAGGCGTGGCCAGACTGATCCAGCGGGGCGACGTGCGCTGGTATCGGTTCGAGCGGCCGGACAAGCAGCGGCCGGTGGTCATCCTGACCCGCTCCGCGGCGCTGGAGTTTCTCGCCGAGGTGACGGTCGCACCGGTGACGCGCACGATCCGCGACATCCCCACCGAGGTTGTCCTGACGCCGGACGACGGCATGCCCGCAAACTGCGCCGCCAACCTCGATCACATCCAGACCGTGTCGCGCGCAAGAGTCGGCTCGCTCATTACCACGCTGTCCCGCGAGCGCATGGCGCAGGTCGCGGCCGCGCTGCGTTTCGCCCTCCATGCGTGAGGGGCGAAGAATCGCGTGCAGCATCGCCGACGGCGGCGGTTCGCTTCGACGGCATGCCCGACGCCGCTTCAGTCACGGAGCGCAAAGGTCGTCAGGGCGTGTCCGGAGATGATGGCCACGTACTGCCGGCCGTCCACCTCGTAGGTCATCGGGCCGTTGAGGATCTGCGCGCCGAGGTTCACCTTCCACAGCAGCTCGCCGGTCTCCGCGTGCAGCGCCTGGAAGTAGCCCGACCGCGCGCCGCTGAACAGCACGTCCCCGGCCGTCGTCAGGATGCCGCTGCGAATGACGTCCGTCATCTCGAACTTCCAGCGCGGCTCGCCGGTCAGCCCGTCGAGCGCGATGACCGCCCCGCGCCCCACCACGCTCGTCCAGTCGTTGATCGGCCCGCGCGTCAGGCCCGGTCCCTGCCGGCCGCCCTCCGGCGAATCCTCGAACTCGGTCAGGCGGCCCCCCAGGAACGACTCTCCCGCCGCGTACTCCTGCGGCTCCCCCAGGAAGACGGTGGCGTAGTCCTCCCAGGCCGGGATGTAGAACAGGCCCGTCCGCGGGCTGAACGAGGGCGAGAACCAGTTGGTGCCGCCCTGCACGCCGGGATAGGTCGGCGAGCCGGGCGGCTGCGGCGTCTCCACCGGCCGCCCGCTGTCGTCGAGCCCCTCCGCCCAGTTCACCCGCACGAACGGCAGACCCCTCAGGAAGCGCCCGGTAGCCCGGTCCAGCACGTAGTAGAAGCCGTTGCGGTTGGCGAACAGCATCACCTTGAACTCGGTGTCGTTGCGCACGATGTCGGCCAGCACCGGGATCTGCACCGAGTCGTAGTCGTAGGGGTCGGCCGGCGTGAACTGGAAGTGCCAGCGGATCTGCCCCGTGTCGGCGTCGAGCGCCACCACCGAGTCCGAGTACAGGTTGTCGCCCGGGCGCTGCTCGCGGTTGAAGTCCGGCCCGGGGTTGCCGATGCCCCAGTACACGAGATTCAGCTCCGGGTCGTACGATCCGGTCAGCCAGGCGGACGCGCCGCCGTGCTTCCAGGCCTCGGGGTCGCAGTAGGCCTCCGGGTCCGGCGGGGACGGCTCCCATGTCTCGTGTCCCGGCTCGCCCGGTCCCGGGATGGTGTAGAAGCGCCAGACCTCCTCGCCGGTGGCCGCGTCGAGCGCGGAGATGAAGCCGCGAATGCCCGAGTCGGCGCCGGTCGTCCCGACGATCACCTTGCCGTCGACGGCCAGCGGCGCCAGGGTGAAGGCGTAGGCCAGGTCCATGTCCGCCAGCACGACGTCCCAGAGCTCGGCGCCGGTGGTGGCGTCGATGGCCACGACGTGGGCGTCGAGCGTCGCCATGAAGAGCCGGTCGCCGAGCACGGCCACGCCGCGGTTGTTCGCCCCGCAGCAGGCGCGGTGGTTGGGCGCGGGGTTGTAGCGGTAGATCCAGAAGACGCGGCCCGTCCGCGCGTCGAGCGCGACGATGTCGTTGGGCCGCTGCGTCACGTACATGACGCCGTCGACCACCAGCGGCGTCGACTGCCACGGGCCGAAGACGTCGCTCTGGTAGACCCACTCCAGCTCCAGGTCGCCGACGTTGTCCGCCGTCACCTGGTCGAGCTCGCTATAGCGCTGGCTGAAGTAGGTGCCCGAGTAGGTGAGCCAGTTGTGCGGCTCGGCCTCCGCCACCAGCAGGCGCTCGAACGGCACCTGGGCCGACAGGCCGCCCGCCGCGGCCGCGGCCAGGACGATGGCCGGCAGAGTGCGGGCCAGCGTTGCTCGTGCTCGTTTCATGACAGGCTCCGATCGTCTCTAGCGCTCCGCGCGCTCCCTGGCGCGGGCCCCGGTCAGGATGTTGAACAGCCCGTAGTTTCCTTCGTGACAGGCGTACTCGAAGATGGGCCCCGCCGTCCTCCGCATGGGAATCCGCGCCGTCCAGGGCTGCGTCCACATGCGCGGGTCCTCGACCGTGAACTCGTAGACGAGCGCCTCGGGGCCCGTGCGCGTGAACCGCTCGACGACGTGCAGGCGCGCGCTCGAGCCCTCGAAGTTCGTCTCGCGAAGAAAGTTGGCGGTCTCGACCACCAGCGTGTCGCCGTCCCAGCGCCCGCGCGAGTCGCCCATCCACTGGCGCAGCCCGGCCGGCAGAGGCGGACGTCCGTCCAGGGGCACGATGCGGGCGTCGTGGACCATCTCGTTGAAGACGACCACCGTGTCGGGGGTCTGCAGCAGTTGGACGTTGTTGTTGTACGCGCCAGGGTTCATCGGCGGTCCGGAGTTCATGCCCAGGATGCAGCGCTCGCCCAGGGGCCGGTCCTCGGGGCCGGCGGCGTTGAGTCCGAGGAAGGCGTCGCCGTAGCCGCCCGGCCGTTCCTCGCCCTCCACCCAGGCGAGCCGGCCGTCGGGCAGGAACGCCGTGCCGGGCGCCCAGGGGATGCGTCCGTTGGGCGGATCGACGATGAGCGACGTGCGCCGGTCGGCGTTGACGCTCGTGCCGAAGTCCAGCCAGAACCGGTTGTAGCCGTGCTCGATGTCGCTGTCGAAGCTGAACCCCTGCGTGCGGTCCCAGCGGTCCCGGTCGTCCCAGTTGCTGAACGGCAGCTCCTGCACGTAGAGCGCCGCCTCCTCGGGGGTGAGCACCGTCTTGCCGGCGTGCTCGGCGGGACGCTCCAGCGGCGTCAGCGTGCGAAAGTCCCAGATGCCCTGCAGGTCCGGATCGTCCCAGGCGGTGCGGGTCGCGGTCCACGCGGCGTCCGACTGGGCGCCCGCCGGTCCGGCTCCCGGCCAGACGCCGAGGGCGACCGTCAACGCCACGGGCGCAAGCCAGTTTCTCATCGTGCCTCCCGCGCGATCTCTGTAAGATGTACCGGCCTCGACAACCCGGAGGAGATACGCCAATGCATCGCCACTTGCTGCTACGAACGGCTGCCGCGTGCGCGCTCGTCGTTTCCGCCTGGGCCGTGACGCTGGGCGGCCAGTACACGATCACCGTCAACCGGGACCGCTTGATCAACGCCCAGAACGAGCCGCAGAACTGGCTCCTGATGAACGGGGACTACGGCTCCCAGCGCTATTCTAAGCTCACGCAGATCAATCGCGACAACGTAAATGATCTGCGGATGGTGTGGGCGCTGGCGCTCGGCGGCATGCAGGACACCGGCCAGAACGGTCCCGAGAACGAGCTCAATCCGCTCATCGACAACGGCTTCATGTACACCAGCGACGGCTGGGGCACCATCTACAAGATCGACGCGCGGCAAGCCGACTACGGCCAGTTCGTGTGGATCACCGATCCGGGCGTGGAGCACGAGGGCAACCGCTCGCGGACGCGCGGCATCGCGTTGTGGGAGGAGCGCGTCCTGGCGAACCTGCCGGACGGCCGGGTCATCGCGCTCGACCGCGACACGGGGGAGATCATCTGGGACCACGAGGTCGCCGCGACCAACGAGTTCGGCGGGCGCGAGGCGTTCCGCGCGGCGCCGCTCGTGGCGGACGGCACGGTCATCATCCAGAACGGCACCGGCGACGCCGGGACGCGCGGCTGGGTCGCCGGGCTCGACGTCGAGACCGGCGAGGAGAAGTGGCGCTGGTACGTGGTGCCCGAGCCCGGCGAGCCCGGCAGCGAGACCTGGAAGGACGACCACAACGCCTGGAAGACGGGCGGCGGCGGGGTCTGGCAGACCGGCTCCTACGATGCGGAGAGCAACCTGTACATCTTCGGCACCGGCAACCCGTATCCCATCTACGATCCGGAGTATCGTCCGGGCGACAACCTCTACACCAACTCGGTCGTCGCCGTCGACGTCGCCACCGGCGAGCGCGCCTGGCACTTCCAGTACACGCCGAACGACTCGTGGGACTACGACGAAGTCGGCATCCACATGCTCTACGACACCATGATCGACGGCCGGCTGCGCAAGGTCGTCTCCCACTACGCGCGCAACGGGTTCTTCTATTCGCTCGACCGCACCAGCGGCGCCTTCATCAGGGGCGAGCAGTACGTGAACGACCTCAACTGGACCGCCGGCCTCGATCCGGTCACCGGCCGGCCGCTGGACTACGACCCGAATCTCGACGTCCAGATCTACAACCCCGAGGCGCGCGCGCTGCGCGCCGATCGCGACACGATGAAGCGGGCCTGCCCGACGTGGCACGGCGGCATCGCGCACCAGCCGACGGCGTTCAACCCGGAGAAGGGGATTGCCTACGGCGCGGGCACCGAGGGCTGCTTCTCGCAGAGCGGCGCCGCCGTGGTGCCGCTGTCTCCGGAGGGCGGAGTGGACCGCGCGGCGAGCGAGCGCCGCGAGTACACGAGCGACCTGTACTACGGCTCGGTCACGGCGTTGGATGCCGACACGCACCAGATCATCGCCAAGGCGATAACGGAGATCGAGGTCCGCTCGGGCATGCTCGCCACGGCGGGCGGGCTGGTGTTCACGGCGCTGCAGGACGGCTGGGTCGTGGGCTACCACGACGAGACGCTGCAGGAGCTGTGGCGCTTCAACGTCGGCACGCCGCTCAAGGGGGCGCCCGTCACCTACGCCGTCGGCCCGCGGCAGTACATCGCGGTGCAGGCGAGCGGGCGGCACCTGCATCCGGTGCGGTACGACAACCTGGAGAACTCGAGCTACCTGTTCGTCTTCGCGCTGGAGTAGCGGGGACGGGAGCGCCCCGGAGTCTGCGCCGCGGCGCAGACTCCTTACTCGGGGAACTCCGTGCGGCAGATCTCGACGTCCTCGCCCCAGTAGTCGATGCAGGCGGCGCGGTCCAGCGGGCCGCGCCCCATGACCTTGGCGAACAGGAAGTCGGCGAGCCTTTCGATCTCGCGCGGCTGCAGCGTGGCGGCCGGGTCGGGCAGCTTGAGGCCCTGCCGCCGCAGGTCGGCCTGCGTCCGCCCCAGGCAGCGGTCGTCGCGGTAGGCGAAGCGGTCGAAGGCGGGCATGCTGCGGCCCGGCAGGCCGCACTTGATCACGAAGACGAGCTGCTCGCGGTTGAGCCGGCTCTCCCGCAGATTGGCCCCGTCGGGCATCTGGTAGTCCATCTTGCGGCCGTCGCCCGCCCAGCCGTGGCACGCCTGGCAGTCCGCCTTCTGGCGGTAGAGCCGCATGCCCGAGCGGATGCTGGCCTCGGTCGGCTGCGCCTGGACCCGCACACCCGCGCCCGACACGCCGCCGCCGAGCGCCATGACCACCGCCAACGCTGGCCCCCACGTCCATCCAGGCATCCTGCGGCCCTCCTCCGGCAGTCCGTGGCGACCCCGCGCGGCATGCGGCGGGGCCCTGGCCGCGGGCCGCCATGCCCCGCTCCCGGCGGAGCTACTGCTGGTCGTCCTGCGACGCGGCGAACACCGGCGTGCCGCCGCGCGCGGCGAGCTCCGCCTCGAACTGCTCCTCGGTCAGGTACACCATCCGCGAGATGGCGGAGAACATGTCGTCGATCGAGCGGTTGCCCCAGCCCTTCCAGTTGCGCGGGTCGACCACGTTCTTGTTCGTGACCGAGTTGTCGTACCAGGCCATCACGTGCACGACGGTGCCGGCCGGCAGCAGCGGCGCCGCGTCATCCGCGTAGACGTACACCTTCGCCCAGTTGTGGTCGTAGTCGGCGCAACTGAGCACCTCCCGCGCATTGTTCGGATACAGCGCCTCGAAGCACATCCGCTTGCCGCTCGAATGGAGGTGGGGCTCGAAGGTCAGCAGCTTCGTCGGTCGGGTCAGCCGGTGGAACCCGTCGCGCATGACGTTGTCCTCGTTCGACGGGATGTCGAACTCGTAGTCGTACTGCGTCACGCTGCCGAAGCTGGTGGCGCCGAGGTGATGCTCGGGCTCGTATCCCGCCGGGTGGAACGTGAAGCCGACGTCGAGCCGCGCCCGCACCTCGCGCCCGATGGAGTGGAGATGCATCGAGTTGAACGTGACGACCGAGTCGGCCGGCAGCGTGACGCCCACCTCGTCGGGATAGATCGTCGCGTTCTGCCCCAGCTCGTGGACCAGCCAGAACTGCCGGTCGTCGTTGGCGCAGGTGGTCTCGTTGCCGCAGTCGAGCGGCGTCAGCGTGTTCTCGAGCCTGTCGGCGCCGATGACCGCGTGGTGCACGACGAACAGGCCCAGCGCCGCCCGCCCGTCGGCGTCCACCGCCGCGCTCGTATCCTCCCAGGTGCGGACTTCCTTCACCTCGATCGCCTTGATGTAGCGGTCCGCGCTCAGGCCGGTGGGCGTCCCGCCCCACTCGCCGAACCAGTCGGCCGCCTCGGCCTCGATGGTGCCTTCCGGCGACGGCACGACCAGGTCCGGGGTGCCGTAGTTCCAGCCGTCGGCCGGCCAGTCGATCGGCGGCGGGAGGTCGGCCGGGTTGCCCCGCGGCGCGCCGGCAGCGACCCAGTCGGCGATGAGGGCAATCTCCAGGTCGCTGAGCGACGGGTCGTCCTTGTAGTCCTGGATGCCGATGTTCCTGTCGATGAACCAGGGCGGCATCTCGCGCGACTGGGTGCGATTCCGGATGGAGCGCGCCCAGGGACGGACTTCCTCGTAGGTGGTGAGGGCCATCGGCGCCCCGCCCTGCGGGCGGTGGCAGTTCTCGCACGACCGCTGGAGAATCGGCGCGATGTCCCTGTTGAACGTCACCCCGGCTTCCTGCTCCGCGCCGGCGGCCGGCAGCGGCGCCAGCGCCATGCCGATGAACACGAACCCGGCCGCCGGACAGGCGACGGACACCCTCGATCCACGGACGGTCTTCAGCATGGCAATCGGTCTCCCGGTGGGCGCGCCCGGCGGCGGGCGCGCCGCATGCAAGTGCTGTCGAGCCTACCAGCCGCGCCCGGTCGGCGCAAGGTGCGCCGCCGGGGGCAGCCGGAGGCCCTGCGCACGAGCGGGCGGCAAGTTGGCGGCGTTTCCTAATGGTCGGGGATTCGCACAGTTCGCGGGTAACTCGGCCTCCCGTTTTGGATGGCGATCGACTCGCGGTATACTTTCCAGTCTGTCGCCGTCCGTGACATAAAGGAGACAAGGGAAGACGATGAAAGACGTCATAGCGGTCTTGAAGGAACAGCGGGCCGAGCTACTGAACAACGTGGCGCGGATCGATGCCGCAATTGCCGCGTTGGGCGGCGTCAAGCCGGGCCGTGCCGCCGCCTCCGGAACTGCCGAGAGGGCTCCGCGCAAGCGGCGCAAGATGTCCGCGGACGCCAAGAAGGCCGTGTCGGAACGGATGAAGAACTACTGGGCGGAGCGCAGGAGGCAGGCGGCCGAGACCCCGGAAGACGAAGGCAAGGAGTAGGCGCACCGGCGCCGGTCAGCGGTCGTCTCCGTCGGTTTCGCCGCGCCAGTAGCGCGACTCGATCTCCTCGATTTCCGCCTCGCTGAGACCGAAGTAGTGGCCGAACTCGTGAATCACGGTTTCGTGGATGGCGCGGACAATCTCGTCGTCGTCGCAGCAGTCTTCGACGATCGGCTGCTGGTAGATCGTCACCGTGTCGGGCAGCACGTTGCCGTGAGACCAGTCCCGCTCCGGTAGCGGGGTGCCCTGGTAGAGACCGTACAACGTGTCGGGCGGCTCTATTCCCATCTCTTCCAGCAGCTCGGGCTGCGGGTAGTCCTCGACCACGAGCGCGACGTTCTCCATCGCTTCGCGAAAGCTCTCCGGGATGTCGCGGAGAGCCTGGGCGACGAGCCTCTCGAAGTACTTGCGCGTCACTGGCGATCAACTCCCGGCGAGCTTCCTCCGACCCCGATTGGTGACAGGCTGGCAGCTACTTCCATGTAGTTCCCCGTTGCACGTCGTAATTCCTGCCAACCTACCCCTTGACGCAGACGACCTGCTTCAGCGTGTGGACGACGTCCACCAGGTCGGAGGAATGGGCCATGACCGTATCGATGTCCTTGTAGGCGTCGGGAATCTCGTCGATGACGCCGGCGTCCTTGCGGCATTCGACGCCGGCCGTCTGCCGCGCCAGGTCCGCGGCCGTGTAGGCGGCCTTCGCCTGCGACCGGCTCATGCGCCGCCCGGCCCCGTGGGCGCACGACTCCAGCGCTTCCCGCGACCCGCGTCCGCGCACGATGTACGACCGCGAGCCCATGCTGCCGGGAATGATGCCCAGCTCGCCGCGCCCGGCGCGGATCGCCCCCTTGCGGGTCACGTAGACGGGCTCGCCGAAGTGTTCCTCCTCCGCCACGTAGTTGTGGTGGCATTCGACGGCGGCGGCCGTCACCCGGAACGGCGGCAGCAGTCCGCGCAGCGCCGCAAGGACGCGCGTCATCATGAGCCGGCGGTTCTCCAGCGCGTAGCGCTGCGCCCAGGTCAGGGCGTCGACGTAGTCGGCGAAGTGCGCCGACCCGTCGTCCAGCCAGGCGAGATCCTTGGCCGGCAGTCGGACACCCCGGCGTTCCATGTCCCGCCTGGCGAGCTGCGTGAAGTAGCGGCCCAGCACGTTGCCCACGCCGCGGCTCCCGGAGTGCAGCATCACCCACACCCGCTCCGCTTCGTCGAGGCAGACCTCGATGAAGTGGTTGCCGCCGCCGAGCGTGCCGAGCTGGCGCGGCCACTTCGCGTGCACGTCGCGGACCATCGTCGCGATCCGCTCGTGGCGGGCCAGGATGCGGGCGAGCCCGGGCCGCAGGGCGGCCAGCACGCTGCGCTCGGCAACGGGTTCCTCGTGGGCCGCGAAGCCGACCGGGACGGCCGCCTCGATCGCCTCGCGCACCGGGCGCAGCGAATCGGGCAGCCGCGCGGCGTCGAGCGTGAGCCGCGCGGCGCTCATGCCGCACCCGATGTCGACGCCGACCGCGGCCGGGATCAGGGCGCGCCGCGTGGCGATCACCGACCCGACCGTCGCGCCGATGCCGAGGTGGACGTCCGGCATCGCCGCCACGTGGCCGACCACGATCGGCAGCCGCGAGACGGCGGCAAGCTGCCGGATCGACGCCTCGTCGACGTCGTCGGTGAAGATCTTGACCGGGACGCCGCCCCGGTCGAGCACCTGGCGCACGGGCATGGTCGGTCGACTCCGGACGCTCAGGCCGGCGACACGCCGTAGCCCAACGCGCGCGCGGCCTTGCGAAACGCCTTCTCGGACGTCGTGCGCACCACGAGCAGCCGCTCGCTGGCGCGCAGGCACACGCCGGCCGTGCTCTTCTCCGCGGCGAGCCGGTCGGCGGTCTTCGGGTCCGCGCACTCGATCAGCAGCGCCGTGCCCCGCAGCGTCAGGGCGCGGGCGCCGCGCTCCGCAGCGCGCAGGAACCCTTCGACCGTTTCCGGCAACGGCTGATCGTCGCGGGCCGCGAGAAACCGGCGCAGCTCGTCCGCATCGTGGCCGCTCTCGACGGCGGACAGCGTCTTGTCCCGGTTGAGGCGCCAGACGCCGTCCGCCTCCGCGTCGGCGTAGGTGTCGAGGAGCAGGTGCTCCTCCGGCGACAGCGGCGCGCCCGCCTGCAGCCACAGGCCGGGAAAGACGGTCAGCCCGGCCCGTGCGGGGGGCGCGCTCGGCTCGTAGCCGTCGGCGAGGCCCAGGCAGTACGCGCCCAGTGGATTCAGGCGGAAGTACTGCAGGCCGTCGTAGCGGCTCAGGAACTCCAGATAGTCCGCACCCCACAGGTGCGTGTAGTCCTCCCGCGCCCCGTGCGGGTCGATGTACGCCACGTCGATCAGGCCCAGGGTGGCCGCGTACTCGAACAGCAGGCAGAGCAGGTAGCGGCCCTGGAGGATGTGCCAGTCGTGCGCGCCGTCGTATCCCAGATCGCCGTAGCCCGGCTCCAGGATGTACAGGTTCCAGGGATTCCGGGTCACGTCGAAATCGAACGACGCCGCCTGCATGAACCGCGAGAAGTCGTCGAAGCGCACCCAGCGGCCGACCGGGCATTGCGCCAGCGCGTCCGCGATCGCGGCCCGGCGGCCGGCCGGCGCGGTCAGCGTCCGCCGGCCCTTGCCGCGGGACTGACCCTTGATGTTCTCGACGCGGCTGAACTCGTCGAGCAGCGTGCTCTTGAGCCAGCGCTCCCAGAGGCGCCGCAGCGTCTGCGGCGGCGGCGCGGCCAGGGCGGCGCGGCCGGCCTTCGTCAGCGCGAGCCTCGATCCGCGCAGCTCGGCCAGCCTGGCCGCCTGCACCAGGCACGGCCAGGCGAACGCCCTGATCGGACCGATTGCCTGGACCTGCTCGGGTTTGTCGGGTGTCGTCGGCTCGAAGAAGTCGCCGCCCGAGAGCACCTCCGCGACGCGCCGACTGGCCGCCGCCGCCGGCCGCCGCGTCGTGGCGCTCACGGCGACGCGACCGCCGTCGATCAGGCGCAGCACGGCGAGCAGATCGTGCGGCCCGGTCCGCTCCATGTCGCGCCGCGTCAGGGACACCCGCACGAGGCTCGGCTTCTCGCCGCGGCGGACAGGCCCGGACTGCGGCAGCTCGACTGCCTCGGGCAACTCGTCCGCGGCGGCGACCGTCGCTTCCGGCGGCGGCGTCACGAACGCGGCCAGGCGGCTGGCCAGCTCCGGCGGAACGATGGAGACCTCCGTTGCCTGACGGAACCGCGGGTAGAGAAAGAAGTGCAGCGGCTGCGCCCGCCGGCGCGTGTGCGTCGTGCCCAGGCCGGCGGGCAGGCTGCCGTACTTGGCCTCGAACTGCTGTCGATCGAAGACGCCGAACGGGGCGTGCAGCGTTTCGCGCACCGCGAGCTGCTGCTTCTCGTCGAGCCTGTCCCAGAGCTTCCGCAACCGGTCGCCGGCGAGGTGGCTCTCGATTGCCTTGACCATCTCCGCCTTGCGCGTGGGGCGGGGCCTGGCTATCGCCAGCAACTCCATCAGCGGCAGCAGGAACTCGGTGTTCAGCAGCGCGAGCGCCGCGGATATCGTGGCGGGTGGCGGATCGGCCGCGCGAGCCATGAGCGTGTCGCGTCAGAAGCAGAAGGGCGCGCCCTTCACCAGTCGATCCTGGCGGGGTCTCCGGCGTAGACCGAGCGGATGAACGCCAGGATCTTCCACACCTCGTCGTCCTCGAGCACGCTGTAGACGGTCGGCATCGTCTGCTCGGGGACCTCGCCCTTGATGAGCCGGAACAGCACCTCGTCGTCGCTGCCGAACGTCCAGGCGTCGTCGATCACCGAGGTGGCCATCCCGCCGCCACCCCCGCCGCCGTGACAACCCTGACAGCCGACCTGGAAGTACAGGGTCCGGCCTTCCGCGGCCCGGTCGGCGTCTCCCGTGAACGGGTTCAGCTTCGGTGGCGCCGCCGCCGGCGGCGCGGCGGGCGCTGCGTCCGCGGCGGGGACGACCGGCACGCCGTACTCCTCCAGAATCGTCCGGATCTCGGTTCGCCGCCGGTCGAGGGCCGTCTCCAACCGGCTCTTCAACGCGTCGTTGCCTTTCGCCACGCCCATCGAGATGTCGAAGGACAGCGGCACGCCGGGCTCGTCCGCCAGCGGCACCAGCTCGAGCGGCGCGTTCAGCAGCCTGGCCGCGTAGCCGGCCAGCGGCCCCCACGCGACGGCGACGTCCAGCGTGCCGGCCACCAGGTCGTCGAGCAGCTTCCGGGGCCGGTCCCGATCGCCGCGCGGATCGAAGAACAGCGAGTAGGTCGAGACGTTGTCGAGCAGGCCGCGCCGCGCGAGGCTCTCCTCGGGCGGCGTGTTGACATGCACGCCGATGCGAAGCTGCTCGAGCTCCGGCGCGTCCAGCGACCGGAAGTCGAAGCCCCGGTCCGCGCGGTAGGCCATGACGTACGACGAACGGTAGTACGGCTCCGTCCAGAGGACGAAGTCGAGACCCTCGGGAACGCCGAAGATCACGTCGCACGTGCCCGCGTCGATGGTGTTCCGGACGAGCCCGCGCTGGTGGGGCCACCACGTGTAGACGGGCGTTGCGCCGAGTTCGGCGGCGACGACCGCGGCAATCCGGTTCTCGAACCCCTCGAGCCGCTCGTTCGAGTACGGCAGGTTGTCGGGGTCGCCGCAGACGCGGAGCGGCGGCGACTGCGCACGCAGCGGGACGACGGGCAGAGCATGCGCCGCCAGCAGCGCGCCGACCCCGACCGCGGCGACAACGCTGCCGGTGGCGAAGACGGCGCCCCTGGCGCAGGCGACGCCCCTGGAACCATGGATCACGGCAACCTCAGTTCGTCTGGTCGAGCGCGAAGACGTGCAGCGTGCCGCCCACCGAGGTCACCCGGTCCAGCCCCGACTCGTAGGCGGCGCCGACCGCACCGAGCGCGCCGAGCGGATCCTCGCGCGACAGGTCCGCCGCGATCGGGAGGCCGAACCAGCCGCCGATGCCGGAGTAGATCGCGACGTACTGCCTGCCGTCCGGCGCCGTGAACGTCATCGGGTTCCCGATCGATCCCGACGGCAGCCTGGACTGCCAAAGGATGTCCCCGCTCCGGGCGTCGACCGCCTTGAACCAGCGGTCCATGGTCCCGTAGAAGGCCACGTCGCCGCCCGTGACCAGCGTGCCGGTCCACACCGGAAACGGCTCGGTGATCCCCCAGACCTTCTCGCCGGCCTCCGGATTCCAGGCCATGAACTCGCCCTGGTAGCCGCCCGGCCCGGCGAAGATGCGGACGTTCGCGCCGACGTACGGCGCCCCGGCGATGTAGCGCACCTCGAAGCCCTCGTAGTTCATGCACAGGTTGTTGGTGCCGGCGTAGATCAGGCCGGTGCGGGGCGAGTACGACACGGGCTGCTGGTTCTTGGCGCCCATGGCGGAGGGACAGATGTCCAGGGTGTTCACGCCCTGCCGGGTGCGCTTCTCGGGTACCTCCACGGGGCGGCCGGACTCCAGGTCGATGCGCTCGGCCCAGTTGGTCGCCTCCACGAACTTCTCGGCCGACAGGAGCGTGCCGTCCGTGCGGTCGAGCACGTACGCGAAGCCGTTGCGGTCGAAGTGCACCAGCGCCTTCACGTCGCGTCCGCCGATGGTCAGGTCGAGCAGGACGTGCTCGTTGATGCCGTCGTAGTCCCAGGCGTCCCACGGCGTCATCTGGTACGCCCACTTCGCCAGACCCGTGTCGGGATCGCGGGCGAAGATCGTCATCGACCACTTGTTGTCGCCCTCGCGCGGCGTCGGGTTCCACGTCCCGGGGTTCCCGGTGGAGTAGTAGACGAGGTCGAGGTCGGGATCGTACGCGTACCAGCCCCAGGTGGCGCCGCCGCCGTTCCGCCAGCGGTCGCCCGGCCACGTCTCCGTGCCCGCCCCGAAGCGGCCGTAGTGCGGATTGGCCGCGTTGAAGTCGGGCGCCAGCAGGACGTCCTCGTCCGGACCCATGCTGTAGGCCTTCCAGAGCTGCTCGCCCGATTCGACGGCGTAGGCGGCCACCCAGCCGCGGATGCCGAACTCGCCGCCGGAGACGCCCACGATGTACTTGTCCTTGACCACGAGGCCGGCCATGGTCATCGTCTCGCCCCGCAGCGGGTCGGCGTTCCTCACGTTCCAGAGCTCGCGGCCGGTCTCGGCGTCGAGCGCGATGACGTGTCCGTCGAGCGTCGTCATGAGGATCCGGCCCTCGACGTAGTTCACCCCGCGATGGACCAGATCGCAGCAGGCGACGGGCACGGCGCGGTCGTCCTGGACCGGCGTGTAGCGCCACTTGATGGGCCAGCCTTCCTCCGCGAGGTCGATGGCGTACACGTGGTTGGGGTACGCGCTGTGCACGTACATGGTCGAGTCCACGACCAGGGGCTGCCCCTCGTGACCGCGCAGCGCGCCCGTCGAGAGCGACCACACCTGGGTGAGACCGGCGACGTTGTCGGCCGTGATCTGGTCGAGCGAGCTGTAGCGGGTCGCCGAGTAGTTCTTGCCGGGCAGCACCCACTGGTTGTCGTCGGTCTGCCGCGACTGCAGATCGTCGTTGGCGGCGATCGCCAACGGCAATCCCAGCGCCAGAGCCGCAATGGCACAGATGCATCGCTTCATGACAGTTCCCCTCCGCTAGAAGTCGGCCGGCGGGGGTGCGTTGTGGCCGTCCCAGTCCTTGACGTTGCCGTCCGGGTCCTTCAGGAACCCGAGCAGGCACCCCGGGGAGCCGTCCCGCACGGGGTGGCAGCGCGCCTTGACGGCGTCGCCGGGCTGGATGTAGCCGCGGGTGATGCCGCTCTCGGCCAGGTGGACGCGGTCGCTGGCCTCCAGCGCCCAGACCTGCGGCTCGCCGTCGGGGCCTTCCACCTCGATGTAGAGCCAGGAATGGGGCACCAGCAGGTGGAGCTCGGTGACCACCCCCTCGATGTCGGTGAACTCCTCCGAGTAGTTGCCGTGGGAATGGTGCCCCCCGGCTGGCAGGACGAAAGCGACCGCGCAGACGACGGCGAGACCGAGCTTGAACCGCATGACAACCTCCTTGGCTCCGACCGTTCGGCCGAATCTTCCCTAGAACACCGCCGGCGCGCGGGGCGGCGCCGGGAACCCGTTCGAGTAGGGGCCCTGGTAGCGCAGCCCGTTCCCGTCCTCGTCCAGCCAGCCCAGCGACTGCTGGAAGAGCGCCGGCTCCGGGTAGCCGCGCGGGACCGTGCCCTCCAGGATGTAGAGCTTGTTCTCGTGCATGTAGATCGACACGAAGGTCCGCGACTGGTCGGGGTTGGTCAGGTGCAACTGGTGGCCTTCGACGCGATCGAGCTCGTTGTAGCCCAGGTGCGTCGCCTCGGCGTCCCGCTCCAGGAACGTCCAGGTCGCGTAGAGCATCGCGCCCCGCACGTCGTGCCGCCAGTAGCCCTCGCCGGTGGACCCGCCGCCGCTGCAGCGCTCCGCGCCCGGCGGGCAGTCGCCGGCGCGCTCGGTGAGGATCCGCTCGACGTGGTTGTAGTCGGCCACCGTCACCGTGTAGCGGCTCGGGCCCCGCTCGGCGGCGTAGACGCGCGCCGGCACCTCGGCCCCGAACTCGGAGACCCACGTGGTCTCGCTCACCGCCGGCTCGCCGGGAAAGTTGCAGGTGAAGCGGTCCTCCCGGCTGGCGAACTCGGTCCAGTCCTGCGCCGCCCCCGGCGCGGCCGTGAACACGACTGAAGCCGCCGCAACGATTGTCATCAGGCGCATGGTCGTTCCTCCCGTGAAGATCCGCCGTCAGGGGTCCTGACGGCAGCGGTCCGCGCCCACCCCGCGCCCCTCGGCGCCCACGTCGCGATAGACCTCGTGGCAGTTCGCGCAGGCCGCGTTGAGCTGGTCGGTGACCGCGATGACGGCGTCCCAGTCGCGGGACTGCGACGCCCGGTAGGCGGCGCGCCCCGCCTCGACGACCGCCGCCGTGTAATCCTGCCAGTCGGCCCGCTCCACGGGAACGGGCCGGCCGTTCTCGCAGCGCCGGCCGGGCACCAGGAAGAGGGGCGCGGACTCGGCGATGGCCAGCGCCGCGAGGTCGATGGACTCCCAGCCCGGGTACACGGTGTCGCCCCACTCGACGAAGTCGAAGGGCCGCGTCCCCGTCGGCGGGGGCTCAGCGGCCCCGGGGTCCTTTATCTGCACGTTGAAGACGATGTTCGAGGCGGGGAAGGCGATGGCCCGCATCAACTGGGCGAGGTTGGCGATCGGGGCGACGGAGAGGTCCCCGCCGGCGCCGGCGGACGCGGTCGCCACCGTGGGCAGGGCGATGCCCGCCAGCGCGCCGTCGGTCAGCTCCGCCTCCCCGGCCGGGAACCCGCCGGCCTCGAGGAGGTAGGCGGTGAGGTCGATCGACTCCTCGCGCGACAGGGGCTCCGGCGCCTGGAGCGGCATCGTGTTGTGGATCTTGTCGACGAGCTCCAGCACCGGCCGGGCGCTCCAGACGGCAAGGAACCCGTCCCCGGCCAGCGGGGGGCCGACGCTGCCCTCCAGCGCGTCGCCGTGACAGCTCGCGCACTGCTCCCGGTAGAGCTGCAGGCCGCGCGCCGCCTGCTCGACGGCGTACACGCCGTCCGTCACGGCGCGCGACGGCTGGGCGTGGACGGCGAGGACGAACGTTCCCGCGAGCGCGCCGGCGAGGAGCAGCGTGGCGGTCGTCCGGCGAACGACCCTCGGCCCCGGTTGAATCAGGTGCATGATGACTCCGGCTAGAAGATGACGAGGAACTGGTCGTCCTGAACCACCGCGGCGACGGTGCTGCCGCCGATGATCGTCCCGGCCCCGCCGCCCGGCTCCCCCCGCGCGCGGCCGGCCGCGTCGAAGACCTGCCAGTGGAGCGAGCCGCCGAAGCTGAAGCCGGGTCCGTCGCCCCAGGCAAGCAGCGTGTCGCCCCGGGCATTCACGGCGACCACGGGATTCTTGCGCCGGAAGCGCGCCTTCCCCGGCGGCGCGCGCACGGCCCCGAGCCGGTCGACGTCGGCGAAGTGGACCTGTCCGCGCGTCTCCCAGGCGGCCGTCAGCCCGCGCGGGCCGGCGGACAGGCTCGTGGTCGATACGGGGCAGGCCGCGAGCTCCCGCGGATGCACCAGCCGGTCGCTGAAGCTGCGACCCTGATCGGTCGACGTCAGCAGCCGTTGCCCCCGGCGCACGTTGTCGCCGGCTCCCCGGTACGACACGTGGACGGCGCCTTCCGCATCGACCATCGCAGCCACGCCGCAGCAGGCGCACGCACCCTCCGTCCCGGCGCCGACGCGGCGCGCCGGCTCGAAGGTCGTCCCGCCGTCGCGAGACACGGCCAGATGGACGCGGCGCCGGGCGTCCTCGACGGCGCCGGCATGCCAGAAGACGAAGACGTTGCCGCCGCGATCGACGGCGACGGCCGGGCCCGCCTCGACGTTCCCCGCGTGGCCGGCCGAGAGAGCGCGCTGGGGCTCGAAGCCGGAACCGTCCGCCAGGCTCCGCGTGTGGAAAAAGCGCGCCGGCTCGGCCTGCAGCCAGACGACGTGGAGCCGATTGTCGGGCCCGACCGCAAGCTGGGCGCCGTCGACCGGCCCCACGCCGGAGACCGACAGCTCCCGGCTGTTGACCCGCCGCGGCCCGGACCAGCCCGGTGCGCCGGACTCGCGCGTGACATGGAGCAGGTCCGCGCGGTGTGTCCCGCCCGCGACATAGGCCACGTGCAGCGTTCCTTCGGCGTCGACGACCGCCCGCGGCAGGCGGCCGCCTGCGGGAATCCGCAACGTCTCCACCGCCGCCCGCGACTCGGCGACCGCTCCGCGCGAGGCAAGACCCGTCCAGGCGACGCCCGCCAGGACGAGGACCGCGATCGCCACACGGCCGGGTCGACGCGGCGTAACCGTCACGAGCCTACCTTAGCGCCCCGCGGTGGCCCCCGCAAGGAGGTCTTCACGCCGGCAATCCTTGCCCGTCATAAAGGTAGTCGCCATGCTCGACTGCCGATGGTCCCGGCCCCATCCGGGCGGCGCAGCGCTGTCCGATGGCATGCAGCTTCGCGGCCAGCGCATCCGCATTGCGCAGGCGCTTCTCTCGCGCCAGCCGGTCGCGCAGGGCGGCGGTGATCGCCCCGGTCATCGTTTCGCCGGTCAGTCGCGCGAGCTCGCCGGCGAGCCGACAGGTCTCTTCGTTCCTGATGTTGAGGCTCATCACGGGATCCTGCGGGTAGAAGACCGTGAGTTCCATTCTACCCCCGCTGTCGGCGGCGCATCGGGTAGGGATCTGCGGAGGGCTTACTCGACCACGATCTGCACCCTCTTGGCGTCCAGGTCCTTCAGCACCACCACGTCCTGGTCGAGCCCCTGGGGGCAGAGCTCCAGCCGCGGGTTGCGGCCGACATCGCGGGGCGAGGGTGTCAGGTCGAGGGGGTACAAGGAATCTCCGCCGACAAGAGCACGCAACGGGTACTCCCGCCGGCCGGAGCTCACGAGGCCGGCTTCCAACAACCAGGGTCCGATCCCGTCGCCTTCCGGCACTGCGATCTTCGCCGCAGGTGAAAAAGTCCCGCAGGCCCCAGTCTCTACGAGTACACCCCACTCCACGAACGACCGGACAACTCGTTGCACGGCGCGTGTCAGCGTGCTCCGCTCACCCCAGGACTCCGCCACGCGCCGCATGATTTGTGACAACGAGGCCGTCCCCTGCAGGGCCAGCAACCGGCCGGTCGTCGCCGCCACGTCACGGAAGAACGGGTACGTCGCCAGACACATTCCCATAGGCGCTAACTTGTTCACGTCACCTGCTCCGGCGGCTGCTCGGTCCAACCGAAGTACGCGGAGAGCTGCGACTGCCGGCGCCGTGGCGGCTCGGCCAGCGCGCCGGAGATCGATCGCCAGTCGTTGAGCATGCAAGCCAGCGAGAGCGGCGGTTCGATGGCGCGCGTGACCTGGTTGAACACGAACTTGAAGTCACGCCACGCGCTGCGGGGGCGCCGGGGCCGGTACGTCGTAGCCCCAGGGGGAAATCGTGCGGGCGTGGTGGAGCCGCTTCTCCACCAGCAGTGCCACGAACAGTTTCCCGTAGAGCCACGCCTTGGCGCTGTCGTCGTCGTACTTCGGCAGGTGCCCCAACTGCGCCAGCGACTTGAAGCGCTTGAACACCAATTCGACCTGCCAGCGCAGGCGATACCACTCGAGCACGTCGGCGGCCGAGAAGGGCGGCTCGGGGAAGGTCGTGAAAACGATCACGTACTCGGCAAAGCGCAGAGTGGCCGGTTGTACCTGGGTCCGCTTGCGGGCGGCGTCCCGGCGGATTTTCTGCTGCGCCAAGCGGATCGCCTCCGCCGACTTGCGGAGCACGCAGACCCGGCCCGCAATCTCGCCCGGCGGGCCGCCGTCGTCACCCGCGGCCGCGACCGTCGTCGCCCAAGCGCGCGCTGCCCCCGGACGCGTGACCGACGAGACCGCGGCCAGCAGGTCGAACGGCCGCCCGGCTGCCGTGTGCAGCGGCAACGACCCCGTATTGACGCGCACAATCAGCCGCCCGCCCGCCTCGACCACGTGGCGGATCCCCCGCGCGGTCGAATACCCGCGGTCGGCCAGCACATGGTCGCCGGCGCGGATCGGGAACTGCGCCAACGATTCTCCCGTGCCCGGCCCCTCGACCCCCGTCAACTTGAAGAAGTCGCACGTCAGCGACGGCAGGCCCACGCTGTAGTGCAGCCGCCACAACGACCCGCTCGGTCCCGGTTCCTTCACCGTCGTCGCATCCACCGCCCGGACCTGGAACGCGCCGCCGGGGATGACCGCCAGACCCTGCTCCTCGAACAGGCGCACACACAGCGCGTGCAGCCAACCCTTGGATTTCTTCAACCGCTTCAACAGCGCCACGTCGGACAGATCCGCCAGACGCGCTTGGCGGGCGCGAACCACCGTTTCCCGCAACGAGTGTCCGCAGCCGAGGTGCAGCAGGAGGGTCCGCAACAGGTTGTCGACCGTCTTGTCCTTCCGCAGCCCCTTCAACGCCCCCGTGTCCTGCGCCAACTCCCGCCAGTCACCGGGCAGGAACGACCGCAGCACATCCCAGTCCTCGTCCACCGGGCCGGCCTCCATGTCATGCATGCGCATGTCAGGATACGCCGGCCTCGCTCGGAACACAAGTTAGCGCCTATGAGACACATTCCCCAGTGCAGCGGAAGCCGCTCGCGTCCGGTTCGGCCGCGCAACAGGGTGAGCGCGTCGTCGCGAAGCGGTATCGCGGCGTGGGGCACGGTCGTCCAGACGTGCAGCAGTACGGTCATCGTCTTGCCCCGCGCGCTGTGAGGACCGTCGCCGGACACCTGTCCGTCGAGGGCTCGTTCGAGCTGTGTCCGAATCTCCGGCGCGGAGAGTCCCTGCATCGTCCACTCAGCCGTCGCGTCCAGCCACCGCAGACGGATCTTTCTGTCGAACCCGATGGTGCCGTGGGTCGTTCCCGACATCACCTCCGCTCGATCTCGACGAACGGTACGACGACTTCCTCCAGGGTGATACCCCCATGGGCCACCGGGCGCTCCGACTCGCGAACAAACGCGCGGCGCCCCGGGGCCAGCAGCGCGAAATAATCGTCGGGCAGTCCGCTCGCGGACCATTCAATCGCATCCGGAAAACGCTTCGCGACCCGCGACCGCAAACGGCGATCACGGTAGACGCGTGCACGCTGGCCTCTCAACTCCGCGAGCGACTGCTCCCGCGGCGCCCCGCAACCCCGCGTTTCCACGTTCCCGTGGTCCGATGTCAGGAAGACGGCGAATCCGTGGTCGAGGAGCTTGTCGAACAAGGTGGCCAACACGCCGCTTCCCGTCCGAAGCTTGACCTGATTCAGCATCCCGGCGCTTCCGAGCGTCATGCCGTGCATGATCCGATCCACTGCGTCGACCACCAAGCCCACGGCACGGGCACCGGGATGAGACACGAGCTCCTCGACGCGGCCGACGTCCGAGTGTTCTCGCAGGTTTTTTTCGTAGACCACCTCAGCCGGTGAGAGTCCTTCGTCTCCCCAGAACCGCTTCCACGCCGACGGCTCGCGGTCGGTGCTGTCGATGCTGGTTGCGAAGTACAACGGCGGGCGGCCTGCGAAGCAGGCCTGTCGGGACACCATGGTCAGCGTGGGGATCCAGGCGAACAGGCTGTCCTCCCGGAATCGCCACTCCGGTCGCTGTTGCGCGAGCAACCCGTGGACCACCACCCACTGGTCGAGCGCCAGCCCGTCCATCACGACGAGCGCGACCTTCCCGTCCCTGGATTCCCGCAGACGCCGCGCGAGCAACCGGGGAATCTGGTGGACCATCACCGGCGGCGCAGGTGGCAGGTTGTGCAGCGTCTCGAAGCGCTGCCGGATCCACGCGGTAAACGCCTCGTCGATCCGATCGCGGATGGTGCTGTACCGTTCCAGAGCGTTTTCGTCGAGCGAGCCGGCGTGGGCGCCGAAGACGAGCGCGTTCACTTGCGCCCAGCGTGGTGCGAAAGCGAGCCACACTTGGTGTGACGCCGCGTCTTTCGGAATCGTCTCCTCGGTGAACTCCAGCAATCGGTCGAGCCGGCGGTTGCGATCCGCCTTCGGGTCGATCTCGATACCGGCCCGCGCCCACGAACCCACCACATCATGCCCGCCGGGATGCGAGATCGGTCGGAGCGCACCTTCCAGGAACAGGTTGTCGATGTAGACCCGCACGTCGGCATGCTCGAACGGGATCTCGGCCGGGCCGTGGAACGCGAGTCCGTACCGCTCCGGCCCTTCGCGCACCGCGACCGGTCTGGAGGCCTCCCGATCAATAAAGATCGGCCATCGCTCCTGCAGGAACGCGAGGAACGCCTCGCGGTCTGGAACGATCTGCGGCAATGGCCAGGGCGCGAACACGGGATCCTTGTGAAGCTCCTGAATGACGCGGCGTTCCAGGTTCGTCGGCAGCCGCAGCCTGCTGTAGTGCAGGCGCAGCAGGAAGCGGAGCAAGTCTGACGACTGTCTGATCGTCTCGGGCGCGACCCCGAACACGTGCCGAAGCACGAATACCTCGGTCTGCGACGCGCCAAGGCGAGTCCCGGCGGCTCTTGTGCCTGGGCCGCGTAGAGGTCATCGAGATCGCTCCGGTCCAACGCGTTGACAACCGAACAGCTCAGGTTCGGGAACAGGTCGCCGAGCTGGAACGAAAGTTGGTGGCTCGCCTGCAGAACGTCGTAGGGGATTACACGCAGGTCCGATGTGTCACCTCGGACCACGACGACCAGATCCGCCAGATCGCCACGGTCCCGGTGCAATCGGTAGCGGGACTCGTAGAAGAAGCGGAAGGCGATGCGGTCCTCGAACGAAATCAGCTCGAACCCTCGTCCCTGGAGAACCTTGAGGAGGGCCTCCTCGAGCAGAAGCCCATCGGGATCCGCAACGATCGTGAGGGGCTCAACGCTCGGCGTAAACTCCCTCAGGATCTCGTCGCGCCAGTCAGCCACCGCCGCCCCTTCCCTCGACGTGCACGAGCAGCAGCGGAACGAGCTCTGGGCTTGCCTCGGCGGCGCGATCGAGTCGCTCCCGCCAGCATCGTTGTTCCGCCGTGAGCTGCGTCAGGCGATGGTCGCGTACCGCCGGCAACCCAATTCGCTCGATGATCGAGCGCCGAGCCGCGAACGCGTAGTCTCCCTTCTCGCGTTCGGCGGCGAGCCGGACTCGATGCGTCGCCGCCAGCTCCTCGTAGATCGGCTGGCCGTGGTCGCAAGCCGATTCCTGGACACGGTCGAATGCCTCGGCCGCCGCATCACCTTCCACGTGCTCACGGGCAGATGGCTGATCGGCCAGCATCCGGTCCCACAGGAATCGGGCCGTCGGGGCGAGGACGCGCCCGTCGTCATGCCTGAAGAGCGGCATGACGCGGTGCCGGCTCCCATCCGGGGCATGTAGCGTGATCCGCCACAGCGACCAGAATCCCCGGACCTCCGCCGGCAGCTCCTTCAGGGAAAGACACGGGATCGGTTGCCCAGGAGCGACGGGTGGGATCCGTCTCGCCAGTTCGCGGACGCGCGGCTCCTGCAGCGTGAGATGTCGCGCCGACGGTGTTCGTTCCGCGTCCGCGACCGAGAACACTACCGCCGCTTCACGCTTTCCGTCAGGCCAAGTGAGCCTCCAGGCAAGATTGTTCCGTTCCGCCGCACCGCCGTGCGCCTGCACGTAGCTGACGGTCATCCGTTCTACCCAGTGCGGCAGCGGGTGGTTCACCAGATTCCGCGCCTCCGCGGGATCGACGTCCTCCGCGTTTCCGAGAATGGCCACGTTGTCGCGGACTGCCCGCCCCTGATTCCTGACCGTTTCCACCGCCGCTTCGACGCCGGCATCGAGAGCCTCCGGCCGGAGAATGGCTTCGACGTGCAGGTTATCGAAGAGTTCGCCGGCCAGCGCCGAATCCAGGATGTCGCCGGTCTTGTCGACGCCGAACTCCTCCAGAATGACGGCGAGCTTCTCTTCCAGAATCTCGCGGACACGGTGCTCAACCGTGTCCTCGATCGCAAAGTTGACGGCGCGCACGCCGCGCGCCTGGCCGATGCGGTCCACCCGCCCGATGCGCTGCTCGAGCTTCATGGGGTTCCACGGGATGTCGTAGTTGACCACCACGTGGCAGAACTGCAGATTCAGCCCCTCGCCGCCCGCGTCCGTCGACACCAGGATTCGAGCCTTGCCGGCGAACGATTGCTGTGCGTTCTCCCGCTGGTCCATCCCTAACGATCCGTTCAGGCACACGACCGAGAAGCCCCGGTCGGCAAGAAACTCCCCCAGCATCTCCTGCGTGGGCACGAACTCGGTGAAGACGAGCACTTTCAGATCCGGATCCGATTCTTCTTGTTGCAGGCGATAGATCCAGTCCAGCAGGGCTTCCGCTTTCGCATCGGGGCCGGCCGCCTCCGTGGCCCGGGCCGCGTCGAGCAGCAGCTTGACCTCGGCGCGTTCGTCCTTGAGCGCGGCCAACCGGGTCGTGAGCAACGTGTCCATCTGCTCCTGGCCATCGAGGTCCGCCCATTCCTCGTCGGACAGCTCGGGAAACAGCAGAAGCTGTTCGTCCGGCTCCTGCAGCACCTCGAGCCGACGCTCCAACGTGGTTCGGACGGCGCGCGTCGACGATGTGACCAGTCGCTGCATGAGGATCATCAGAAAACCGACATAGCTCTTCTTCTCGCGCAGCGCCTGGTTGTAGCCGGGGCGCACGTACTCGGTAACCGTCTCGTACAGGGAACGCTGACGGCCGTGCCGGGCCTCCCAGGCAATAGGCTCGAGTTGCGTGCTGCGCGGCTTGAACAGCGGACGTCCATCCGTGTCCACGGCATGGCGCTTCTCCGTCCGAATTACGAACGGGCGCACCCGCTCACGCGAAACGCTTCCGGGATCCGGAAAGGCTTCGTCGTCGACCAGCGACATCAGCCGGTGGAAGGCGTCCGTCTTGCCCTGGTGCGGCGTCGCCGACAGCAGCAACAGATACGGCGCCGCATGCGCCAGGCCCCGGCCGAGCTTGTACCGCGCAACCCGGTCCGTGCTGCCGCCGAGCCTGTGCGCCTCGTCGACGACAATCAGGTCCCATCCGGCCGTGATCACGCCCTCGAAACGGTCGCCGTTGTACTCCGCCACTCGCTCGCGCGACCACCCACGCCGAACATCCAGCGGCTTTATCGAATCGATCGAGCAGACGACCTGATCACAGGACCGCCAGACGTTGTCGGTCGGCGCAATGCGTCGGAATGCCTGAAAGTCACTCGGGCTCAAGAGCGTGAACTCTTCGTCGAAGTGAGTCCGCATCTCCGCGATCCACTGCGTCACGAGCCCCTTCGGCGCCACCACGAGCGTCCGGCGCACCATGCCCCGTAGCTTCAGCTCGCGCATGATGAGCCCCGCCTCGATCGTCTTGCCCAGACCGACCTCGTCCGCCAGTAGGTAGCGGACGCGATCACCGGCCGCCGCACGTTGCAAGGTGCGAACCTGATGCGGCAACGGCCTGACCGCCACCTCGATGGGCGCCAACAGCGAATCCCCGGTCAGCGTGTCGGAAACCCGCGCGGCCGCAACGACGTACGACAGCCAAACCGAACTACCCTGCGAGCTCCCTCCGACTGACCGAAGCCGATTCGATCGCACCCGGACGACCGCGTCCTTCGCGGGAATCCACACGCGACAGATCGAGTCGCCCCACAAGGTCTGTGTTTCGACCACCCGAACAATTTGGGCTCTCCTCAATCAGGTGTGGGTCCGGGGTGAGAGTGATCGGCGGGTTCAGCGAGCGGTGGGGTAGCTACGTGACGGACGGCGTGTCAACGCGCTACGCGCGTTCTCCGCTTCGCTGCGACCCTGGCGGGTGACACGCCGTCCGTCCCTACGCTCAGAGTGCAGTTATGGGCCTTGCGGCCCGGCCTGGACGGGGCGTCCGGGCCGTCCAAAGGGGAGATTGGGCTTGGGCTGGTCGGGCCGTGAATCGCGGCCCGCAGCTGACCGGAGCCGGCGGGTGGTCAGCCCTCGGCGAGCCGCTGGAAATCATTGAAAACGCAGGGGCGTCCTGTTCTCATTGGCATGACAAAGGAGAACCAATGGGCTCTCCTCAATCAGGTGTGGGTCCGGGGTGAGAGTGATCGGCGGGTTCAGCGAGCGGTGGGGTAGCTACGTGACGGACGGCGTGTCAACGCGCTACGCGCGTTCTCCGCTTCGCTGCGACCCTGGCGGGTGACACGCCGTCCGTCCCTACGCTCAGAGTGCAGTTATGGGCCTTGCGGCCCGGCCTGGACGGGGCGTCCGGGCCGTCCAAAGGGGAGATTGGGCTTGGGCTGGTCGGGCCGTGAATCGCGGCCCGCAGCTGACCGGAGCCGGCGGGTGGTCAGCCCTCGGCGAGCCGCTGGAAATCATTGAAAACGCAGGGGCGTCCTGTTCTCATTGGCATGACAAAGGAGAACCAATGAGGAGGAGGACAGCCCCATGCGTGTGACGACCCTACTACGACGATTGCTCGGTGTCACGCAGTTGTACGTCGAGCAGGTGCGTATCGGGAGCAACGGGATGTTCCGCGTATCGGCGCGGCCGTCGTGGCGGCGCTCGCGGTGCGGCGCGTGCGGCGGCCGGGCCCCACGCTACGACCGGCAACCGGCTCGGCTGTGGCGCCATGTGCCGTGGGGTCGGACGACGGTGTGGCTGCGGTATGCCCCGTGGCGGGTATCGTGTGGTCGCTGCGGGGTTCGGGTCGAGCAGGTGTCGTGGGCAGTGCACGGCAGCGCGTTCACGGCGCCGCTCGAGGAGTTGGTGGCCTATCTGGCGCAGGTGACGGACCGGACGACGGTGAGTCGTCTGGTGGGGATTTCGTGGCCGGCGGTGGGCGGCATCGTCGAGCGGGTGGTGGCTCGGCGGCTGGATTCGACGCGGCTGGCCGGGCTGCGGCGGATCGGCATTGACGAGTTCAGCTATCGGAAGCGGCACCACTATCTGACGGTCCTGGTCGACCCTGACCGCCGGCGCGTGGTCTGGGCCGGGAAGGGGCGCAGCGCCGACACGCTGGGCAGGTTCTTCGACCTGTTGGGACCGGCCGGTTGCGCCCGGATCACGCTGGTGACGGCGGACCTGGCGGCGAGCTACGGCAAGGCGGTGCGGGAACGGGTGCCGCAGGCCAGGGTCGTCTACGACCGGTTCCACGTTGAACGGCTGGCGGCCGACGCGGTCGACGCCGTCCGCCGGGCGGAGCAACACCGCCTGGGGGCGACCGCGGCCAAAGCCCTCAAGGGGACGCGCTACGCGCTGCTGAAGCATCCGGCGCGCCTCAAGCCCAGCCAAGCACAACGGCTGGCAACCCTGCGCCGCGAGAACCGCGCCCTCGACCGCGCCTACGAGTTGAACGAGTACCTGGCGACCATCCTCGAGCAGGCCAGACCCGACGAGGCCGAGGAGCTGCTCGAGCAGTGGCTGGACTGGGCGGCGCGGTCACGGCTGGCGCCGTTCGTCAAGCTCGCGCGGACCATCCGGAAGCACGCGGCGGGGATCCTCGCCTACCTCGACACCCGCATGACCAACGGACCCGTCGAGGGCATCAACAACAAGCTCCGCGTCATCGCACGGCGCGCCTACGGCTTCCACTCACACCGTCCGCTCATCTCGATGCTGTACCTCTGCTGCGGAGGCATCAAGCTGGAGCCACCGCTACCCACACGAATTTGAGGAGACTCTTCTTTTTAGGGCGGTTCCTTGCGAAGTACGCAGATAAGCACAAGAAGGTTGTGGACCAGATGCTGGAGCGTAGCTATGTTCGGTCGAATTGCCTCACCTTGATATTCGTGATTCATCATACGACCGACAGCAAGATCATTGAAGATATAGTGCTGCGCAACATGTGTGCTTTGGATGACGTCGAACCAGCGACCCTGGCCCGTGAACAGGCGGGAGTGTTCGAGGACATCGTGTCGGCGATTCCTGCAGATATTTTGTCGAAGGACAGTGTGGAGACGGAGCGGCGACGAGAGAGAAGGAAACGAGATGCAGAGGAAGAAGAGGAAGAAATCGGCGCGGAGGATGGGGTGGGTGCTGTCAATGATATATACCGCATATTGAAGAACAACGAAATACTTGGGCAGGTGTTGAAGAACAAATATGGGAGCTTGGAACGAAAGGTCATTGTTGAGATAATCGAGGCGATCGCGGACGGAGGCCTGCGGTTGGTGCGACTCCTTGTTGGTAGCCAGGAGGAGATGAATGAGGTGGCTGCATTTGTTCACAGAAGGAGGCCGCAGCTCGGGCTGGAGCGGGTCAGGAACGCAATACGTGTGCTATCGTTCATTTGGACCATTGGTAATGTCGAAATGGTGGTGGCCGCACTTAACAAGCCGGAGATAAGAGAGCTTGTCGATGAAGTAGTTGGTAGGAGGAGAACGCCAGCGTACGACATAATTGGGTAGTCTTCGGTTAGCGGGTGATCTCCCAATAGACACGGGCCGAAAGTGGACTTGGCGTGGGGAGGTTGCAGCGCCTCGACGAGGTTGCTGGAACCGAAGTGTTCGCGCGGGTTGCCTCGTCGGTCGCGATGCCGCGGGGCACCGAACGCCACGCCGGCGCGCAGGAGCATCGGCGTCAGCTTCTCCGTGAGGTCCGGTGGCGACCGAGCGCGGTGCGGTCGTTCCTTGCTGCGGCGGGGACGCCGCGGGGACCGGTCGCACGTCGAGGTCGTATGTCGAACGTTGCCCGCCTACGCGGGCGGCGGCGGAAGACCGAGGATCTCGGGGACAACGGGCTCGACCGCGCGCAACATCGCGGCGAACAGCGGAGGCAGGTCGAGGTCGCGTTGGCGCGCGGTGCGCACGATGCTGGCCGGGACCTGCTGGGTGTCGGCGCCGTGGCGGGTGCGGTTGCCGCCACACACCTTGCGGATGACCACGGCGGGCCGGATGGCGTGTTCGGCGCGCCAGTTGGTGGCGTCGAGCGAAGGGTCCCACAAGAACAGGAACACGGCCGGAAATTCGTTGGCCAGGTGCGCCGCAAAGCGCTCGGCGTCGTCGATTGGCGGCGGGGCGTCGACCAGCCGCCGGAGCCGGGCCACAAGTCGGCCGCGGGCCGTGGCCATCCCGTGCTCGCTCAGCGCTCCGGCGTTGCAGCGGTCCCGCAGGTCGAGGCCGGCCCGCAGGACCGCCGCCACGTCGCCCGCCCAGGGACTGTCCGGATGATCCTCGCGGAGCTGCTTGCAGCGTTGGAGCAGGTGGTTCAGACACGTCTGGTGCAGGCCGTCGAAGCAGCGATACGGCGCCCATCCGTCGCGCACGAGCACGCCGACGTAGTCGGTCCCCAACACCGTGGCGGCATCGGCGAACCCACGGCCGGGGCAGATGGCGTAGACCGTCGTCTCCAGGGTGACGAACGTCCACAGCCAGTGGCGCTCGCCGCCGACGCGCCAGCCCGTCTCGTCCGGCGTGACCACGGGCGCGTTGCGGACCTGCTCGCGCAGTTCCGTATAGGCCGGCCCGGCGGCGCGGGCCGCCCGGTGCAGCACGTGGGCGAGGCCGCCCGGGGTGACCTGCAGCCCGAAGGTGGTCCGCAGCAGGTGCGCGACCTTCGCCAGCGGCACCCCCATCTCGGTGTGCAGCTCGACCACCAGCGACACGACCGCGGGACCGAGCTGCACGCCCGCCGCCCCCAGCGCGTCGGAGGTCTGCAGCTCATGCCGGCCCTGCACCCGCCGCTGACACCGCGTGCAGTGGCCGACCTCAATGGCGAAGCGCCGCACGACCGGGCGCACCACGGGCAGGTCTTCCTGATACTGCGACGCCTCGCGGGTCAGGGCGACCGCGCCGCCGCAGTCCGGACATTCCCTCGGAATCGGCGCCGCGTGGGTTTCGTCGACCTGCGCCGGGCGCGGCCGGCAGCCGTGGCGGCCATACGCCGCACCGGCTCGCCGTCCGGGACGCCTGCCGCGACCTTGCGGCCGGTCCTTGGCGAACGGCGCGGCTTGGCGGCGACCTGCCCGGCGTGCCTCGTCCAACTGCCGTTTCAGGCGCTCGTTCTCTTGCTTCAGGCGGTCATTCTCGCGTTGCAGTCGGTTGCTCTTGCGCTGCAACCGGCCCTTCTCGCGCCGCAGGTTCTCGGTGTCGCGCTCCCGCCGTGCCAACTCCCCGCGAAGCCGTTCGAGGTCGGTGGGAAGTTCCGCAGTCCGATGTGGGGGCGATTTCCCGTCGGCGGCCGTCACGCCACCGTTATGCCATAATCCGAAACATTGTACAAGTCAAAATATTGACACTCGGCCCGGAACCCGCTAACCGAAGACATTGGGTATTTCCTCAGATTGGATACGGCACGCGAGTTGACGGTGGATGACCACAAGAGACTGAAGACGATGCTCGGAAAGTACAAGTATCCGTTTCTAGAGAGAGTATTGTCGTTGAGAACGCAAGAATACCTCAGTACGCACAGGGTACGAGCGTCCGTAGAGCAGGCGATGTGCGCTGAGCTGAAGATAAGATACCGGCCCAGACTGAAGGCGGAATGAACATGCGGGCGCGCAGTTTCGTGGACACAGACTGGGGTCCCGGGCACAGCGGGATTGTACCGCGGTCGCCGGATACAGTAGCAGCGATGTCGGGATCTCGTTCGAGGATGTCGGTGCGAGTGCGAACCCATAGATAGAGGAAGGTCTGGTAGATGTCGGGGTGATCGAATTCGCGCTCGTCGTACAGCTTGTACTTGGCGTCAATCGCCACTCGGTAATCTGACTGTCCCCGGCGCTCAACCACGACATCCGGGATGATGTTGCTGTAAACACGCTGATTGGAGACATTCCACACAACGGAGCTAAAGGGGATTTGAGAGGTCACGCGATACTGGACGACAGGCAGGATCTGCTCGACGAGCCGGGTCACAAAGCGCTCGAACAACTGGTTCATATTTAGCAGAAACGAGAACGACTGAACGTCACCCGGCACGAGGAGGTCATCAATGCCCAGAGCGTCGAATAATATCCACCCCAATTGGTGTGCCCGCTTGTAGTGAACGTTCAATCGGTTGTAGGTCACGGTCGCGCGGGCGTCTGCGAGGTCGAGTTTATTGGCTTCGCATATTGGCTGAAGCACGCTCCGGAGCCGAGAGATGCGGCGCTGTAGTCCGACGGAGGTGACGAGTGGAGACGCGACCTGGAGGGCCGCGCTGAGCAACTGGTTCTCGACGACGTCGTGTTCCAACTCGTCGAAGCGACAGATGATGTGATCGAGCTGGCCGAATCGTTCAATTACTTGGCGGTCTGCGAGAATCCGGCCGCGTACGAGCGGAAGGTCGTCCTCGCGTTCGACGTAGCCTGACAGCAGGCCCCGCCGGAGGACCTGCTCGCTGGCCTCCACAAAGAGGAGGACGAAGAGTTCAAGCAGGCTGTCACCGGAGGGCTCCAGAGTCGCGTGGTCACGAAGGTGAGTCAGTGCGTCAAGCCCGGACGCGTAATCAAGTAGTCGGACGAGCCCTAGCTGGTCACCGGGCACCTTCGGTACGATCCGAATTTCGACGGTAGGAAGGCGCACCACGCCCACCCAGGACCGCGTCTGAACGCGCAACCCCTGCCGCAATTCCTCGATCTGCAGTCGGTTGTCGGCCGAGGCCGACCAGTTGTCGACAATGGCTTGGTCCTCCGGCGTGAGCGCGATGTCGTTGTACACTTCGCTCGTCCACTCGGCAAGAGGCCCAAGGAGCCGCACGTCGGCGGGACCGGTCATCTGGATGAGGCCCCGTCCTCACCGAATTCGCGCGCCAACGCGGCAACCAGTTGCTCGGCGTCGTCGACCTTCTCGGTGTCCAGAGTGCCGGCATCGGCATTGACCAGCTCACCGCCGATGAACTTCGCCAGCATGGCGTAGTCGTCGTAGCAGTACTCCTGCAGGAGCGGCAGAATCTCCTCGCGGAATCGGGCCGCGAATTCCTCAACCTCGTTCACCGGCTGACCGTCGACCAGTAGATATGAATGACCCACCTGTTTCTCGCGCCCCTCGAATCTGGCGATCCGCTGGTTCAGCCCGTCGAGGAAGTCGTCGAGTGCTAGCCCATGTTTAACAACGGTACAGCCAAGGCATTTTAGAATCAGCAGCTTACGCCGACCGAACGGCGCAAGTGGCACTACAAATGCGCGTCAACCGGGGGAAGGGGGGCGGTCAGATGATCGTCTTGCGGACGCCGCCCGGCTGCGGGTCGACGCCGAGCGCATCGTAGATGGCCCGCTGTTCGGGTTCGGCTTGCGTGGCCGTGCGCACGTGCAGGGTGCGCCCGTCCGGGCGCCGGAAGGTGGCGGTGACGCGCTGCTGGCCTTCGAGGATGCGGCGCAGGGTGGACCAGCTGGCGTGCTCGCCGTGCGCGCGCAGGCGGGTGCGGATGACCTGCACGAGCTGGTAGGCGATAACAGTGAGCAGCAGGTGGCCGTCGGCCCGCCGCGGCTTGTGGTGGTAGATGGGGCGCAGTCCGAGCTCGGACTTGAGCGAGCGGAAGACGGCTTCGACGTCGGTGAGCGTGGTGTAGGTTCGCCACAAGGCGTCTTCGTCCCAGTCGGTCTCGCTGCTGCGCAGGCAGTAGACGCCGGGATGGGTGGCCATCGAGCCGTCCTGCGGGCGTCGGGTCCAGGTGACGGCGACGGCCTGGTTGCCGGTCTCGTCGGCGGTGACGTCGATCTGGTAGTGCTTGGCGGCGCGGGTGTGGCGCGCCTTCAAGCGCCCGATGCGCTGCCAGACCTGGGCGAGGCGCTTGTGGGCGCGGGGGCGCGCCAGCCCGTCGTTGAGCTTGGTGAGCGCGGCCTCGAAGCGGGTGGCGACGCGCTCGACGATGGCTCGTTCCTTCTGTGCTCGCTCCTCCGAGTAGCAGTACAAGCGCACCTCGTCGGGGTCGGTGGAGACGACCTTGTGCAGGTGCACGGTCTGGTTCGACTGCGTGCGGACCGACACGGCGGCCTCGGCATCGAATTGCCGGTGGCGTTCGCGGCTGACGACCAGATAGCGGTAGCCGTGCTCGCGCAGCCAGGTGATGCAGGCGTCGGTGGCGACGCCGCGGTCCATCACCACCAGGGCGCCGGCCGGCGCCCGCAGCGCCTCGAGCATGCCGGCCAGGGTGCGGTGCTCGCGGACGTTGCCGGCGAACAGTTGCGAGCGGCGGACGAAGCCGCTGGCGTCGAGCATCAGCCCCAGGGTCAACAGCGGGCAGTCGCTGCGTTTCTCCTTCGAGTGCCCGCGCTTGGCCTGGGGCTGCTCGCTCGCCTCGCCTTCGAAATAGGTGTTGGTCAGGTCGTAGAGGGTCACGGTCGGCTGCAGGTCGAACAGCCCGAGGGCGCGGTCGAACAGGTGCGCCTCGATCGCCTCGCGATGCTTCACCAACGCGTCCGAGGCGCGGTAGAGCTGCATCGCGCTGACGGTCTCGAAGTCGACGCCGAGCAGCTCGCCCAGACCGCTGCGCGCTTGCAGCCAGCGGTGCGTCGCGCGCTCCGATGCCGGCTGGGCCAGGCGCCCGACGAGGGCCCCGGCCGCCGCCGCACGCAACGCGCCGTTGACGCCCAACTCGGCCAGCAGGGCCGGCAGCTCCAATTGCTCCAGCGCCCACAGGCCGACCTGCTCCACCCCGACGCTACGGGGACGGGCCAGGCGCAGCGAGTCGACATCGACCCGTTGCACGGCCGCCGGTCCGGCGGCCGTCTCGTCCCTCGGTGCGGCGCGGGCAACCAACTGCGCGGCGATCCGCTGCGCCTCATGCTCGACGGCGGGCGGGAAATCGGCCACCAGCGGCGGTTGGCCGGCCAGGATATCGTCGATGCGGGTGCACAGCAGCGGCCACTGCTCGCGGGGGATGTCGAAGTGGCGCCCGAGATTGAGCAGCGTGCGCTGCCGGACGGTGTTTCCGACGCGCTCGGAGTGGACGAGGCGATGGGAGAAGTAAGGCTGTCGGTCTTCGGTTCGCCGGGTTTGGGTGCGCCGCACGAACATACGGGCCACGATAGCGGGTGGACCCGCCACAGCGCAACCCAAGCCATACGATTATGGCACTACATTGAGCTCAGCCAAACGCCGATCATTTAGAATCAATAACTTACAGAGACGAAACTCTCGAAATGCTGCCCGAATCGGCAAAATGACCGCCGATCTTGTTAAACATGGGCTAGGAGTCTGCGCCGCAGAAAATCGGTGCGACAATCATAGGCGAGCACTCGACGCTGGAAGGACTTGATGTCGACGACGTTTCGCCCCTACTCGCCGGACCAGTCGCTGCTGCTGCCACCGGACGTGCGGGAGTGGCTGCCGGAAGGCCACTTGGCGCACCACGTCAGCGATCTGGTGGACGGTTTGGATCTGACGGCATTCTACGCCCCGTATGAGGGAGACGGTCGTCGCAACGCCCCGTATGACCCGCGGATGATGGTGAAGGTGCTGCTCTACGCGTATGCGACGGGGGTGTTCTCGTCGCGTGGGATCGCCCGGGCGCTGGAAGAGGACGTGGCGTTCCGGGTGTTGGCGGCGGGCAACTTTCCGCAGCACCGGACGCTGTGCGAATTTCGGCGCCGGCACTTGGAGGACTTCCAGGCGCTGTTCGTGGAGGTGGTGCGTCTGGCGCAGGAGTTGGGTCTGGCTCGCCTCGGCAAGCTGTCGGTCGACGGGACGAAGGTGCGTGCGAACGCGAGCAAGCGCAAGGCGATGAGCTACGACCGGATGGCGGAGGCGGAACGGCGTCTGGAAGGCGAGGTCGCGGCGCTGTTGCGCCAGGCGGACGAGACCGACGAGACCGAGGATGCGTGCTTGGGCGCCGAGGTTCGGGGCGATGAGTTGCCGGCGGAGTTGCGTCGGCGGGAGGCGCGTCTGGCAGCGATCCGGGCGGCGAAGGCGCGGTTGGAAGCGGCGGCTCGGGCGGCGGACGACGCGCGGGGTCGGCAACCTGGGCAGGACCGGAACCCGAAGGGCGGGCGGCCGTACAAGCGGGCGTATGGCGAGCCGGACGAGAAGGCGCAGAGCAACTTCACGGACCCGGAAAGCTCGATCATGATGACGAGCAACGAGGGCTTCCAGCAGTGCTACAACGCGCAGGTGGCGGTGGACGCCGAGCACCAGTTGGTGGTGGCGACGGGTCTGACGGCGAACGCGAGCGACCAGGGTGAGTTGCCGGTGTTGCTCGACACGGTCAACGAGACGCTTGACGCGCAGCCGGCGACGGTGCTGGCCGACGCGGGGTACTGCAACGAGCGAGACTTGACGGACCTGGAACGGCGGGGCGTTGACGGGTATGTGGCGGCGGGCCGGGAGGGCAAGCAGGCGGTTACCCGCAATCTGGAGGAACATCCGGCGACGGGTCGGATGATAGACAAGCTGAAGACGAAGGCGGGCCGGGCGGTGTATGCGCAGCGCAAGTGGTTGTCGGAGGCTCCCAACGGCTGGATCAAGCACGTGCTGGGCTTCCGGCGCTTCAGCCTGCGTGGACTGGCGAAGGCGCGGTGCGAGTGGGACCTGGTGTGCCTGGCGCTCAACGTCAAGCGCCTGCACGTGCTGAAGGCGACGTAGAGGGCGGGGCATGAGGCTCGCAACGGCGACAAATCGACGCGGATCGCGGCCTCTGGCGGGCCATGTGGCCCGTGATGACCGATTTTCGCCTTCGGTTCGTCAACGGCCGCAAAATCTACCGCGCCCTGCCGACCGACACCGTTGCCCCGGCACGTGACTCAGGTCGTGAACTCACGACCCTTTCGTGCCGCAAATCTCCTGCGGCGCAGACTCCTAGCCCGGAAAATTCGTGAGGGGTCTGTCTCAGGTAGAGACACAAGAGCCTCCGTGTGCTAAAACGCTGTTAACCACAGGCATTTTCGGCACGACGGAGGCTCTTGCGTGACGGACCCCACGATAGCACAGTCTGTTCTGTTCCCCGATCTGTTCGACAAGCCGCTCGTGGCCACGTTCGACCGCGAGCAGTCGAGCTCGGATGGCGGCGCCGTGCTGCTCAAGGCCGCCGAGCGCGTCTACGGGTTGGTCAAGGCATTCGGCCGGTGTCTGATTGACCGCCGGGCGCCGGAGAAGGTCCGGCACACGCTCGAGGACCTGGTGGGCCAGCGGGTGTTCGGGATCGCCTGCGGCCATCCGGACGGCAACGATTCGGACCGGCTCGCCGACGATCCGATTCACAAGCTGCTGCTCGGGCGCGACCCGGTGGCCGGCGGTCGGCTGGCGTCGCAGCCGACGGTTTCGCGGTTCGAGAACGGCGCGGGCCGCGTCGCGCTCTATCGGCTCGGACGCGAGTTGGCGGCGTCGGTCATCGAGCGGCATCGCCGCCGGCTGCGTGGGCGGGTGCGACGCATCACGATCGACCTCGACCCGACCGACGACCCGACGCATGGTGCGCAGCAGCTGACCATGTTCAACAGCTACTACGACAGCTGGTGCTACCTGCCACTGCTGGCCTTCGTGAGCTTCGACCGCGAGGCGGAGCAGTATCTGTGCGCGGCCGTGCTGCGGCCCGGCACGGCGCAGGCGGCCGACGGCACGCTGGGCGTTTTGTGTCGGCTGCTCGCGCTGCTGCGGGCCGCGTTTCCCAAGGCACGCTTTCTCGTCCGGCTCGACGGCGGCTTCGCCACGCCGGAGGTCTTCGACTTCCTCGACGCCGAGCCGCGGCTCGACTACGTCGTGGCGATGGCCAAGAACGCCGTGCTGTTGCGGGCTGCCGAGCCCGCCATGGTGGCAGCCCGCACCGAGAACATGCTGCGCGAGAAGACGGCGCACTTCTACCGCGACACCCGCTATCGCGCGGGCACGTGGGCTCGTGAGCGCCGCGTGGTGATCAAGGCCGAAGTTGTGCAACTCACCGGCCGGCAGCCGCGGGACAACCCGCGCTTCGTCGTGACCAATCTGCGCCAGACGCCGCGCTTCATCTACGAGAAGGTCTACTGCGGGCGCGGCGACATCGAGAACCGCATCAAGGAACTGCTCGACGGCTTGCAGATCGACCGCACGAGCTGCACCAGGTTCTGGGCAAACCAGCTGCGGGTCCTGCTGACGGCCGCCGCCTACGTGCTCATGCAGGAACTGCGGCTGAGGGCCGCCCGAACCGCCTGCGCCCGCACCCAGGTGACCTGGCTGCGCGACCGGTTGCTCAAGGTCAGCGTCCACGTCGTGCGCTCCGTCCGCCGGCTCGTCCTGCACCTGCCGCGAGCGACCCCATACCGTGACGTCTGGCGGCACCTCGCCCTCGCGCTCGGGGCGCGCGCCGGATAGCGCGCCCCCGCGCCGCCAACCTCAAACCCCGCACTGCTCGCCAGCGCCCTGTCGCCGAAGCTGTCGGCGCGTGGTGCCTCGTGCGCGCCGTCACCCCGCCACGACCGCTTCACCACGCTGCCACCTGCCACACGCAATGTCCGACGACTTCATTCGCCCGACGATCACGCCCCGATCGTGACCGATTCGACAACCTCAGGAATAATGCGGGGTAGCTCACCGACTGTGCCGTGCAGCAGCTCGGTGTCGGGCATGCACTCGAGGAACGCGAAACGCCGTCGCAGCGCGGCATCGAGGAGCTTGATGCTGCGATCAGCCGTGTTCATCGTGCCGAGCAGAAACACGTTGGGGGGCACGCTGAACGTCTCCTTGCTCTGCGTCAGAGTCAGGGTGAGCCCACGCTTGTCGCGCTCGAGCAGCGTCAGCAGCTCGCCCATAATCTTGGCGACGTTGCCACGGTTGATCTCGTCTATCAGAAGTAGATATGGACGACCGGGATTCGCCTGCGCAACGCGGCAGACCCTCTTGAAGACGCCGTCTTCGAGCGCCAGCGACAGCCCGGCGCCGCCGCCGTCCGGCCGAAAGCCCTCGATGAAGTCCTCGTACGTGTAGGACGGATGAAAGGTCACACGCGTCAGCGGGCCCACGCTGGCCGCCGAACTCGAATCCGCGTGCTTCAGGACCCCAACTTGCGGATGACGTTCCGCCAATTGCCCGAGAACGTGATCGGCTTCCGTCTCGGTCAACGCGAAGAGCGTGCCTTGGTTGTTGAACCGCATCGCCTCGCTCTGCGCCAGCACTGCGTCTTGCGCCAGCTCGTCATAGCTGAGTCCTTGGCCGAGCTGCTCGACTGGCTCTAGCTCAATCGTTGGTGAGTTGTCGCCGACGCTCTGGAGTTCCCGACTCACGCGCGCAAGCGCCATGACGCGCTTGTCGGGCGTACTCTGGTACCCGATCACCAGATCGCCCCGCTGCACCAGCGGATAGCTCCGTTTGAGGCGACCGTATCGATACTCGACCCTGCGGTCCCGAAAGAGCCGGTCCCAGCTCCACTCCTTCGGGTTGGCAACTATCCACCACACCCGCGACGACACCTGGGAGGTCGAGAGCTCACGCTCGGCGTCGCGCAGCCGATCGGAATCGCCGAGCACAGCGTCGGCCCCCTCCCGGCCCATCTGTCTCAACAACCACCAGACCGCGAATCGTCTGGCCTGGTAGGTCTTTCCTGT
The DNA here is from genome assembly GCA_965214845.1 of Vicinamibacterales bacterium. Taxonomy (GTDB): domain Bacteria; phylum Acidobacteriota; class Vicinamibacteria; order Vicinamibacterales; family UBA8438; genus JAAXGX01. The sequence continues at coordinate 5,720,380 of CBDCCO010000007.1, read as the reverse complement.
CCCCGGTGGCCCATACAGAATGAGCTGGCCCTTGCGCTCGAGCGCGGCGGCGATGCGACCGTACACGGCACCGACCACTACCGGAGGGCGCCCTTTGCCACGCAAGATTGTATTCAGCAACGTGTCATGCACCTTGCCGACGGTCACGGTTGCCCAACCCTTCTGCGGCGTCACGCGCTGCTCATAGCTCGTGTCCCACTTGACTGCTACGGTGTGCCGGTACTCGGAACGCTCGTCGGCCCATCGATAGCCCGGCTCGACAACCTTTCCGAGGGCAAGAACTTGGCTGGTACCTTGGTTGGCTACGACGAGGTCCCCGGGCTCCAGTTCGTTGAGGGTCCAGAGCTCGTTGCCCTTCCGACTCGTTTGCGAACGGTGCCCTTTGTAGGGAAAGGCCTCCTCGAACCGAGCACGGAATGCCTCCTTCGATTCGTACTGCGAGAGATCGCCCACCTCGTCCCAACCGACACAGATGTAACCCTCTCGCAGGCAATCGTCCCAGAACCGCGCATTCTTTCCTGGCGCAATCTTCAACACCCGAGTCGTCTCGCGGGGATCGCGCCAGTTGTAGAGGAGCCGCTGCAGTTCCTCGGTGTTCCAGCCTTCCACGCCAGGTTCACGCCTCAGGGCCGCAAGCAGGAACCGATTTAGCGCCACCACCGACGATGCTTTCACCTCCTCAGAGGGACGACCCAGCGAACGCAGGTAATGCCGTAGGTGCGTGGTCGAGTAGACGGGAAGCACCTTGTCAGGGAAGTACAGGTGCAGCGACTTCAGTTTTATTGCCCGCCCGAGGCCCAGCGTCTCGAGCTCGTCGATGCGCTCCCAATCGCCACGCTCCGCCAGCTCGAATGCCTGTACGAACTCGGTCCGCAAACGGTCCCACGCCTCCCTCTCATTCAAAAACAGTTTCGGAAAGTGCCACCCGTCCCCGGTTCCGCCGTTTGTAGATGATCAGCTTTTTCGCCGATCCACCTCGCATGCTGCCCACGCACTGCGACTTGAACTCGAGCCAATGGCAGTAGGTGTCCTCCACCTCCGGCTGGCCCAGCGCGTAGTCCTCTAAGCCCATCGCCGGCCAGTTGTCGAGTGGAAAGCGCTTCAGGATCTCGTCGCGCTGCGATCGATAGCCCTCGGCGGCCGGAGTCGTGGAGGATCGATCGAACTGCGCGATCACTTCGCTGAGTCTCAGGTTGGCCTTGATCATTGCAAGCGGATTATCACCTGTTCCACCAGCGGCCGCTGTCGGGGTCGCGGCTCTTGTCGGTCCCTGTCCGCATCGCTGTGCGTCAGTCGGCGGCCGCGACTCTCTGTCGTCTCCGATCGGTTGCCCGCTCCGCCTCAAGGCGTCCCAGTTCTACGGCGGAGTGATCCGCGAACCTCATCGCGTCGGCGATCGCCCGATGGCCGGCTTCCTCCGCGATGAGCCGATGCATCTTTTGGCAGACCCGGCGGTAGGCGGGATGCCCCTGGGGTGCGGTGCGTAGCTCGATGACGTGCATCGCCTCGCGGGCGTTCACGTGCAGGTAGAAGCGGATCCGATACGCCATTGAAACGGAGTACTGTGCCACCGGCGACGAGTGCACGGCATTCAGGCGCCGGTGGAGGTCCGCGGCCTCCTCGGTGACACGGCTCCAGTCAGCGCCAGCACCCACCTCGTCGATAGTGGCTGGCCGCGTGCAGCCGTGCGCCGGCGTGAGGTACTGCCAGTCGATGCTCAGCATACGATGGCGCTGGAGGTCCCGGAACGCGCCGTAGTCGGACAGGACGTCGAAGCTGTACGTCGCCCGCTCGAAAGCCCGTCCCGGCTTGTGGCGCCGGTTCTCCCGGTGTCCGACATAGGCACGCAGGACACGCATTCGCTCGTCCAGTGGCATGGCGCGGGCGGCCGTGACGAGCTGGTCATGGGGTACCCGGGAGGCGGCGTACAGCGCGGCGGCCACGATCTTGATCTCGCCGTCGGGGTCGAAATCGGTCAGCGTGACCTCCGGCCGTGACTCGGGTTCGACCTCGCTGACCAGCTCGTCCGCTACGTGCGCGGTGTCGGCGCGACGACCGGCAAGGTACTCGGCCCAGCGCCCGCCACGGTCGGGGCGATCCACCCGGGCAAGGAACGCCGGGATGACCTTGCGCAACTCTGGCAGCATCAGCTCGCCGGTGGCGCGGGCCTCGGCGAGGGGATGCGCGCGCAGACGGAGCAGCAGCGCCTCGTAGGCTTGGCCTGAGCCGTAGATGCCGACATTGGACCGCGTGGCCGCCGGTAGTAATCCGCGGAGCGCGTCGAGTGCGCGGGCGCGGACCGCCGCCCGGTAGACCGCGTCCGAATCGTCCTTCGACTGCGGGACGCGGTGGCGGAAATGCGCCTGCATCGGCTCTATCCACCGCGCGTACGTCTCGAAGGCGCGATCCAGCCGCTCGACGTAGAGCGCCCGTAGCGCCGGGTCGTCCAGCTCCTCGGGGACAACGTACTTCCAGCGGCCGCCGGGGCGGTCGGTGTACGGGACGTAGCGGGTGGACTGCTCCAGGTAGGACATGAGCCGGCCGCGCTCGAGCACCTTGGTGAGGACGTTCGAGACGCCCTCGCAGGCGATGTGCGCGCCGCCGAGCTGGGCGACCGAGTCGTCGCCGTACTCGCCGAAGACGCGGGCGTAGAGCCGCTCGGCGCGCTCGACGCCCACGCTCGAGGCGCGCACGGCGCCCGCCTGGATGTGGTCGAGGAATTCGTCGAGGAACAGGCGGCGGACCGACTTGGCGGAACGGGAGTAGCGCGCGAAGAGCGCGCCCTTGACCACCTCCGGCAGGTTGGTCAGGACGAAGACGGGGCTGTCGGTGTTTCCGAAGTACGGCGCGAGCGCCTCGCGCTCGTCGGGCATGAACGATTCGACACCTGAGGTTGACCGCGCCACGCTGTCCTCAGCCTTCCTCCGTCCAGCCGGTGGGCGGCCACGGGGTGACCTCGTGGCCCGCGCCGCGCCGCGAGTCGCCGTGGCCCTCCACGATCGGCTGTATCGTCATTTCGGCATTGCCTTGAACAACGTGATCTCGTGCGGTTCGAGCGCCGAGCAGCCGGCGCCTGTCAGCGCATTGGATCGCAGCAGTTCACCTGCACCCATCAGGCGTTCCCTCAAGGCCGCCCGCGAACTCTCGGCCACCGCCGCTACATGGCTCGCACCGTCTTCCCAATCCACCATTCGGAGATGGCGGTCCTCGATCCACGACGCGTCGAGAACGTCGGGACTATGGGTCGTCACGACCACCTGCATGAAACGCCCCGCGTGCCTCAACAGATCGAGGATCGCACCGAGCGCACCCGGATGAATCGTGGCTTCCGGTTCCTCGATCACGAGAACGGACGGTCGCGGCTGCTGGAAGACCGCCGCGAACAGGCCCAGGGCGCGCAGCGTGCCGTCGGACATGTGGGACGCCGAGAACTTCACCTGCCGGGAACCGGCCAGCTTCTGGGCGAATTCCAGCGAGAGTTTGTCGCCCTGCCGTGTCGGCCGCACGTCAATCGTGCCCGGTGCGACGCTTTCGAGCAGAGCGCGAATTTTCTGCCAGTCGCCGGGCGATTCCCGTTCGATCTCGCGCAGCACAGTGGCGGTGTTGCCCCCGTCGGGACGCAGCCGAGTCCCGCCGCTCGGATCCTGCGTTTCTCGAAGCACCGCCGGTTCGATCCGGTACGCCTGCATATTCGTCAGAAACCGCAGGACCCGATGGAAGCGTTTGTCGCCCGCAATCAGCGGCAGCGCCAGCGCGCTGGCGTCCAGCACGGGCTTGAGCGAGTCTGCGCTGCTTCGAAATCCGGTGCGGGCCCGATCGAACCAGTTGCGCGAACCGTCGGTCCGCTCGACGACGCATTGCTCACGGACGACTTCGAAGTCGTGGCTTCCCGCGGGGCCGAGCTCGAAGGCGTAGACGGCTCGGCTCGTGACCTCGTTCAGGTCGCCCAGCTCGACCTTCAGTCCCAGGTTGAATCCGCGCCTGGCCGCGTCGCGATATCCGACGGCTCCGATCCCCCGTCGACGATCGAATACAGCCGACAGCGGGGAGGTCATGGCCTCGGCGAGAAAGCCGAACACGTCGGCGAAGTTGCTCTTGCCGGCGCCGTTCGGCCCGACCAGAAAGGTCGGATTGTCGAGCTCGGCGTCCACGGCGGGAAAGCTCCGGAACCCTTTCAGCGACACGCGGCGAAGCAGCGGTACGGTGGCGGCCGCCGGTTGCGGCCTGGCGCCCGATGCGGGATGCGGCACGCGGTATAATCTACAGCGCACCGCGGCCCGTCAACCGGCCGGTCCTGACGACGTGAACGTGATCCTCGTGCCCGGCTTCAATCCGGGTCCCTACACCGGCGCCGGCAACAACACCTACCTGCTTCCCGGCCGCGAGCCGACGCTCATCGACGCCGCCATGGGCGACCCGCGGCACGTGGCGGAGCTGGAGCGGGGGCTGGGCTCGGCGCGTCTGGCGCGGGTGCTGGTGACGCATGCGCACGTCGACCACGCGGCGGGGTGCGCGGGGCTGGCCGGGCGCTGGCCGGCGGCCGAGTTCGTCAAGATTCCCTGGCCCGAGCACGACGCGCGCTACCGGGTCGACTGGCGCGCCGTTCGTGACGGCGATCACGTGGCCGCGGGCGACGGCCGCCTGCGGGTGGTGCATACGCCGGGTCATGCGCCCGACCACGCGTGCCTCTTCGACGAGGCCGAGGGCGTGCTGTTCTGCGGGGACCTGCTGGTGCAGGGCGGCACGGTGGTCATCCCGGCCGCCCTGGGCGGCAACCTGGTGGACTACCTGGCCAGCCTGCAGCGGATCCTGGAGCTGGAGCCGGCGCGCGTGCTGCCGGCCCACGGGCCGGAGATCGAGGACGTCGCGGCGCTGGTGCGGCACTACGTCGAGCACCGGCAGCGGCGCGAGGAGCAGGTGGTGGCGGCGTTGCGCGACGGCTGCGCCACGCACGAGGAGGTCGCGGGGCGCATCTACGACGTGCTGCCGGCCAGCCTGCGGCGGCCGGCGGCCGAGACCGTGCGGGCGCATCTCGTCAAGCTGCGCGACGAGGGGCGGGCGCGGGAAGCCGACGGGCGGTGGGTGCTGGTCCAGACAGCTCCAGCCGGACGAGGTGGGAGGTAGACAATGACGGCCAAGGCCGCAGACGCGAAGGGCTACGAGAATCCGGGCCTGCTCATCTCGCCCGCGGAGCTGGCCGCGCGGATCGGGGTGGACGCGCCGGCGGACGGGCTGGCTGCCGAGGTGACGGTCCTCGACCTGCGGCCCGCCGAGCAGTTCGCGGCGGGGCACCTGCCCGGGGCGGTGCACCTCGACCTGTTCGGCGTCAGCCTGGTCGACACGGACCCGGCGCCGCTCGAGGCGTTCCTGTGGATCATCGCGCACCTGCTGGCCGCGCGCGGCGTCTCGGCGGCGCGGCCGGTGGTGGCGTACGACGAGCAGTCGGGCATCCGCGCGGCGCGCGCGTTCTGGTTCCTCGAGCTCTTCGGCCACCCCGACGTGCGCGTGCTCGACGGCGGGTTCAGGGCCTGGCAGCGGGCGGGGCTGCCGGTCACGCGCGACGCCGAGCCGCCCCGCAAGGCCGACTGGCAGGTCGCCCGCAACGACGAGCGCGTGCTGTGCACCTGGCAGGACGTGCGCGGCCGGCTCGGCAGCCCGGACACCGTCATCCTCGACACGCGCAGCGACGGCGAGTACCTGGGCACGAACGTCAGGGCCAGACGGGGCGGCGCCATCCCCGGCGCCGTGCACATCGAGTGGACCCGCAACCTGGCCGCCGACGGCACGTTCAAGCCGGCGGCCGAGCTGCAGGCCATGTACGCGGCGGCCGGCGTCACGCGCGACAGGGAGGTCGTCTCGTACTGCCAGGGCGGCTACCGCGCCGCGCACAGCTACCTCGCGCTGCGCCTGCTCGGCTACCCGCGGGTGCGCAACTACCTGGGCTCGTGGAAGGAGTGGGGCGACCGCGAGGACCTGCCCATCGAGACGCCCGGTTACTGAGCCGCCCGCCAGGCTTCGGCCGCAACGCGGAGATCGGCTATCCCTTCCAGAATCGGAGGCTGCGGCTCGTCCTCGTCGAACAGCCGATAGCGCAGGCCCCGCAGCGCCGCGGGACGGTATCCGGCGACGGAGAGGAACCGTTCCCTCACGGCGGAGTGCACCAGCGGCAGGTCTTCCGCTGCGCCCTCCCTGACCTCGACCGGCCGGTCGTTCTCCACGACGCAGACCGCGCGCGGCTCCCGGCCCCCCAGCTTCGCGTCCAGCCCGCTGTTCTCGTGCAGCACGCCGTGGGCCAGGCCGCGAATCACCACGTCGTCGGCCGTCACGTCGGCGAGCCGGGACTTCTGCGCCGCCAACAGTTCCTTGATGTCGTCGATCTCGTCCCGAATCTCGATGTTCCCGCCCAGGACCTTCCTGCACTCGCCGATCATGAGCGACAGCGACAGGTCGGCCAGTCCGTCCATCCAGTAGCCGCCGCCCACGTCGCTGTGAATGCCCGGCATCCACACTTCCAGGATGCGGTCCCCGCCGTCGCCGTCCCGGTTGATGAGGGTGGGCGTGAAGGCCACCCGCTCCTCGTCGAGGGCCACCAGGTGCACCGCCCGCCGCACGCGTTCGTTCAGGGCGCCGTTCTCGAACAGCACGTCGCTGCTGATGGCTTCGCCCCGGCGGTGGATGCCGTTCATCGCGGCGACGGTGTCGTAGACGCCCAGAAACGACACCTCGCGCTGCTCGTCGTCGGCCAGGATCTCGCTGACGAACTTCCGCGCCAGCGCCGCCCCGCGGCTGAAGCCGAACACCACGATCCGGTCGCCCGGCTCGTATCCCGACTCCTCGAAGTCCTCCTCGGCCTCGTTCAGAATGCGCCGCGCGTCGCCGAACGTCGGCGCCATCGCCATGTTGATCCAGCTTCGGACCCGCCCGACCAGCGGAACGGCGAAACGGCCCTCGCGCGTGCCGATGCCGTTGTAGTAGTACGTCTTCTGGTCGCTCCCGCCGGCCGTCTGCACGGCGCTCTCGCCGGCTTCCATGCAGCCGCCCATCATGACGTGCAGCTTCAGGACGTTCGTGATGCTCTCGTCCTGCTTGAACTCGTTCGCCTGGCCCGGTTCGTTGCCCGTGCCGTCGAAGCTGAACACCAGCGTCTTCATCGCTTGTCCTCGCTTGTCCTCGCTTGACGCGCGATGCCGTGTCCGACGTCCACGACGCGCTCTCGGCGCGCCCGCTGCTCTCGCTGCCCGAGGTTCGGCGGCGGACCGGTCTGTCCTTCCCGGCGTCGTCCGCGGCGATGAACCTGCTCGGCGGGCTCGGGATCGCGCGGGAGATCACCGGCCGCCGCCGCAACCGGCTGTTCGTCTACGACCGCTACCTGTCGATTCTGAACGAGGGCACGGAGGAGGGTTGAGGCCGGGCGCGGGGAACGCACCGGGCGTCCCCCGCGCTGAACGGTTCGCGACTTCCTTGACTCCGCGGCCTACCGCTGCGCGGCGGCGCGGTACTCGGCCTGGGCGCCGGCCAGGATGTTGTAGAGGCCGTAGTTGCCCTCGTGGCAGGCGTACTCGTACAGCCGGCCCTCGGCGCGGGTCATCGTCAGCTCGGCGCTCCACGGCGCGGTGAACGCCGTCGGATCGGTGACCGTGAACTCATAGAGCAGCGTGTCGGCGTCGAGGCGGGAGATCCGCTCCTCCAGGTGCATCTGGGGACCGAGCGCCTCGAGCAGCTCCATGTTGGGCGCCGGGTGCGCGGTGCCGATGTCCTTGAAGTTGGTGGTCTCGATGACGAGCGTGTCGCCCTCCCAGCGGCCGCGCGAGTCGCCGCGCCACTGCTGGATCTGCGCCGCCAGCGCCGGGCGGCCGTCGAGCGGGACGATCCGCGAGTCGTTGACCATCTCGTTGAGAATCACCACGTGGTCGGGGCCCTGGAAGACCTGCACGTAGTTGTTGTAGGCGCCGGGCAGCATCGGCGGCCCCGAGTTGAAGCCGAGGATGCAGCGCTCGTCCACGTCGCGGTCCTCGGGACCGGCGTTGCGGTTGCGGGCCTCCGCGCGCAGGGCCATCCGCGTGCGCCCGGTGTCCGTGTACGACGGCAGCCGGCCGTTCGGCGGATCGGTGATCAGCGACGTGCGCCGGGTGCCGGACACGGTCGTGCCGTCCGCGAACCAGAACCGGTTGTAGCTGCCGGGGTTGCCGGCCGGCGGCGCCGTGTCGACCCGGCCCGCGGCCCGCGCCTCGAGCACGGCCACGTCCTCGTCGGTCAGGAACTCCTGGTCGGCCATCTCCTCGGGCCGCTGCAGCGGCGTGACGGAGCTGAAGTCCCAGACGCCCTGCAGGTCCGGCCGCCCGTCGGCCGTGCGCGGAATGGACGTCTCGGCCGGCTGCGCGCCGGCAGACAGCGGCGCCAGCGACCCCAGCGCGAACACGACGGCGAGAACCCGCACGGCAAACTGAAAGCTCATCTTGAACTTCCCCCCTCAGCCGCCACGGCCGCGGCTGTCTTCGTCGCGGGCGCACCCCAACGGGGACACCAGCGCCCCCTGCGCCCGCTGGTCCAACTACGCAGCGTACAAGGGATTGGCCGCCCTTCGCAACACCCGCGGATGCCGAGGGAGTGTTTCCATTTGATTGTTGCACAGCCGCGGGTCCAGACGTCCACCGCGCCCCCGTCGTGAACGCTCCCGCGGACACGCCGTGTCCCCCAGCCCGTGGGGCAATCCATGATACAGTCGGTCGGAGAGGGGATCGGCCTTGAAACGGCACTGGATCCAAGTGTTAGGGTCGTCGTAGATCCGACCCTTGCAGCTAGGAGACGTGGAGAGATGAACAGACTGCCGACACCGGAAGACATGGCTACCATCAAAGAGGCTGTCGAGACCATACGGCCGGTGGTTGATGCTCTTGAGGGCGTGTCCGCAGCACCTGCCGTGGACCCCGAGATCTTGGACGCCGCTGCGCGCGCGATCAGGCAAGCAAGGCCCGCCCTGGATGCAGCGCAGAGAGTTCTGTCGGGTGACGCGCATCGACTCTTCGGGACACGCATCCGCGACGCCATGGAGACGTTGCGCCGATGAGCAATGACAAGATCAAGTTATTGGCGGGGGTGCTTATCAACCTGCTCGTCTTGGGTGCCGCACTGTTTGTTTTCTTAAGCCCTGATGCCTACCCCGCAAACTCTCATCAGTTTTCATCTGAGTTGTTGATCGGCTTAGCCTGGAAAATTCATGAGGCGCCCGGCCTGAGTAGAGACACAAAAGCCTCCGTGTGCTAACCCGGAAAATTCGTGAGGTTATCGAATCGGTCCCAGGCAGGGCCTGATCGTCGCGCGAAGAACGTTTTCGGACGCGGCGCGTGGTAGGTGGCAGCGTGGTGCAGTGGCCGGGGCGAGGTGACGGCACGCATGAGGTGGCAAGCGCCGACAGGTCGGGCGCAGGGGCGCTGGCGAGCATCCGGGGCGCGGAGGTTGCCGTGGCGACGGCGCGCTATCCGGCGCGCGCCCCGAGCGCGAGGGCGAGGTGCCGCCAGACGTCGCGGTATGGGGTCGCTCGCGGCAGGTGCAGGACGAGCCGGCGGACGGAGCGGACGACGTGGACGCTGACCTTGAGCAACCGGTCGCGCAGCCAAGTCACCTGGGTGCGGGCGCAGGCGGTGCGGGCGGCCCTCAGCCGCAGTTCCTGCATGAGCACGTAGGCGGCGGCCGTCAGCAGGACCCGCAGCTGGTTTGCCCAGAACTTGGTGCAGCTCGTGCGGTCGATCTGCAAGCCGTCGAGCAGTTCCTTGATGCGGTTCTCGATGTCGCCGCGCCCGCAGTAGACCTTCTCGTAGATGAAGCGCGGCGTCTGGCGCAGATTGGTCACGACGAAGCGCGGGTTGTCCCGCGGCTGCCGGCCGGTGAGCTGCACGACTTCGGCCTTGATCACCACGCGGCGCTCACGAGCCCACGTGCCCGCGCGATAGCGGGTGTCGAGGTAGAAGTGCGCCGTCTTCTCGCGCAGCATGTTCTCGGTGCGGGCCGCCACCATGACGTGCTCGGCAGCCCGCAACAGCACAGCGTTCCTGGCCATCGCCACGACGTAGTCGAGCCGCGGTTCGGCATCGAGGAAGTCGAAGATCTCTGGCGTGGCGAAGCCGCCGTCGAGCCGGACGAGAAAGCGCGCCTCGGGAAACGCGGACCGCAGCAGCGCGAGCAGCCGACACAGCACGCCCAGCGTGCCGTCGGACGCCTGCGCCGTGCCGGGCCGCAGCACGGCCGCGCACAGATACTGCTCCGCCTCACGGTCGAAGCTCACAAAGGCCAGCAATGGCAGGTAGCACCAGCTGTCGTAGTAGCTGTTGAACATGGTCAGCTGCTGCGCGCCATGCGTCGGGTCGTCGGTCGGGTCGAGGTCGATCGTGATGCGTCGCACCCGCCCGCGCAGCCGGCGGCGATGCCGCTCGATGACCGACGCCGCCAACTCGCGCCCGAGCCGATAGAGCGCGACGCGGCCCGCACCGTTCTCGAACCGCGAGACCGTCGGCTGCGACGCCAGCCGACCGCCCGCCACCGGGTCGCGCCCGAGCAGCAACTTGTGGATCGGATCATCGGCGAGCTGGTCCGAATCGTTGCCGTCGGGATGGCCGCAGGCGATGCCGAACACCCGCTGGCCCACCAGGTCCTCGAGCGTGTGCCGGACCTTCTCCGGTGCCCGGCGGTCAATCAGACACCGGCCGAATGCCTTGACCAACCCGTAGACGCGCTCGGCGGCCTTGAGCAGCACGGCGCCGCCATCCGAGCTCGACTGCTCGCGGTCGAACGTGGCCACGAGCGGCTTGTCGAACAGATCGGGGAACAGAACAGACTGTGCTATCGTGGGGTCCGTCACGCAAGAGCCTCCGTCGTGCCGAAAACATCTGTCGTCAACAGCGTTTTAGCACACGGAGGCTTTTGTGTCTCTACTCAGGCCGGGCGCCTCATGAATTTTCCAGGCTAAAACGCTGTTGACGACAGATGTTTGAGTCTCCTCAAATTCGTGTGGGTAGCGGTGGCTCCAGCTTGATGCCTCCGCAGCAGAGGTACAGCATCGAGATGAGCGGACGGTGTGAGTGGAAGCCGTAGGCGCGCCGTGCGATGACGCGGAGCTTGTTGTTGATGCCCTCGACGGGTCCGTTGGTCATGCGGGTGTCGAGGTAGGCGAGGATCCCCGCCGCGTGCTTCCGGATGGTCCGCGCGAGCTTGACGAACGGCGCCAGCCGTGACCGCGCCGCCCAGTCCAGCCACTGCTCGAGCAGCTCCTCGGCCTCGTCGGGTCTGGCCTGCTCGAGGATGGTCGCCAGGTACTCGTTCAACTCGTAGGCGCGGTCGAGGGCGCGGTTCTCGCGGCGCAGGGTTGCCAGCCGTTGTGCTTGGCTGGGCTTGAGGCGCGCCGGATGCTTCAGCAGCGCGTAGCGCGTCCCCTTGAGGGCTTTGGCCGCGGTCGCCCCCAGGCGGTGTTGCTCCGCCCGGCGGACGGCGTCGACCGCGTCGGCCGCCAGCCGTTCAACGTGGAACCGGTCGTAGACGACCCTGGCCTGCGGCACCCGTTCCCGCACCGCCTTGCCGTAGCTCGCCGCCAGGTCCGCCGTCACCAGCGTGATCCGGGCGCAACCGGCCGGTCCCAACAGGTCGAAGAACCTGCCCAGCGTGTCGGCGCTGCGCCCCTTCCCGGCCCAGACCACGCGCCGGCGGTCAGGGTCGACCAGGACCGTCAGATAGTGGTGCCGCTTCCGATAGCTGAACTCGTCAATGCCGATCCGCCGCAGCCCGGCCAGCCGCGTCGAATCCAGCCGCCGAGCCACCACCCGCTCGACGATGCCGCCCACCGCCGGCCACGAAATCCCCACCAGACGACTCACCGTCGTCCGGTCCGTCACCTGCGCCAGATAGGCCACCAACTCCTCGAGCGGCGCCGTGAACGCGCTGCCGTGCACTGCCCACGACACCTGCTCGACCCGAACCCCGCAGCGACCACACGATACCCGCCACGGGGCATACCGCAGCCACACCGTCGTCCGACCCCACGGCACATGGCGCCACAGCCGAGCCGGTTGCCGGTCGTAGCGTGGGGCCCGGCCGCCGCACGCGCCGCACCGGGAGCGCCGCCACGACGGCCGCGCCGATACGCGGAACATCCCGTTGCTCCCGATACGCACCTGCTCGACGTACAACTGCGTGACACCGAGCAATCGCCGTAGTAGGGTCGTCACACGCATGGGGCTGTCCTCCTCCTCATGGGTTCTCCTTTGCCATGCCAATGAGAACAGGACGCCCCTGCGTTTTCAATGATTTCCAGCGGCTCGCCGAGGGCTGACCACCCGTCGGCTCCGGTCAGCTGCGGGCCGCGATTCACGGCCCGACCAGCCCAAGCCCAATCTCCCCTTTGGACGGCCCGGACGCCCCGTCCAGGCCGGGCCGCAAGGCCCATAACTGCACTCTGAGCGTAGGGACGGACGGCGTGTCACCCGCCAGGGTCGCAGCGAAGCGGAGAACGCGCGTAGCGCGTTGACACGCCGTCCGTCACGTAGCTACCCCACCGCTCGCTGAACCTGCCGATCACTCTCACCCCGGACCCACACCTGATTGAGGAGAGCCATATGTTTTCGGCACGACGGAGGCTCTTGCGTGACGGACCCCACGATAGCACAGTCTGTTCTGTTCCCCGATCTGTTCGACAAGCCGCTCGTGGCCACGTTCGACCGCGAGCAGTCGAGCTCGGATGGCGGCGCCGTGCTGCTCAAGGCCGCCGAGCGCGTCTACGGGTTGGTCAAGGCATTCGGCCGGTGTCTGATTGACCGCCGGGCACCGGAGAAGGTCCGGCACACGCTCGAGGACCTGGTGGGCCAGCGGGTGTTCGGCATCGCCTGCGGCCATCCCGACGGCAACGATTCGGACCAGCTCGCCGATGATCCGATCCACAAGTTGCTGCTCGGGCGCGACCCGGTGGCGGGCGGTCGGCTGGCGTCGCAGCCGACGGTCTCGCGGTTCGAGAACGGTGCGGGCCGCGTCGCGCTCTATCGGCTCGGGCGCGAGTTGGCGGCGTCGGTCATCGAGCGGCATCGCCGCCGGCTGCGCGGGCGGGTGCGACGCATCACGATCGACCTCGACCCGACCGACGACCCGACGCATGGCGCGCAGCAGCTGACCATGTTCAACAGCTACTACGACAGCTGGTGCTACCTGCCATTGCTGGCCTTTGTGAGCTTCGACCGTGAGGCGGAGCAGTATCTGTGCGCGGCCGTGCTGCGGCCCGGCACGGCGCAGGCGTCCGACGGCACGCTGGGCGTGCTGTGTCGGCTGCTCGCGCTGCTGCGGTCCGCGTTTCCCGAGGCGCGCTTTCTCGTCCGGCTCGACGGCGGCTTCGCCACGCCAGAGGTCTTCGACTTCCTCGATGCCGAACCGCGGCTCGACTACGTCGTGGCGATGGCCAAGAACGCCGTGCTGTTGCGGGCTGCCGAGCACGTCATGGTGGCGGCCCGCACCGAGAACATGCTGCGCGAGAAGACGGCGCACTTCTACCTCGACACCCGCTATCGCGCGGGCACGTGGGCTCGTGAGCGCCGCGTGGTGATCAAGGCCGAAGTCGTGCAGCTCACCGGCCGGCAGCCGCGGGACAACCCGCGCTTCGTCGTGACCAATCTGCGCCAGACGCCGCGCTTCATCTACGAGAAGGTCTACTGCGGGCGCGGCGACATCGAGAACCGCATCAAGGAACTGCTCGACGGCTTGCAGATCGACCGCACGAGCTGCACCAAGTTCTGGGCAAACCAGCTGCGGGTCCTGCTGACGGCCGCCGCCTACGTGCTCATGCAGGAACTGCGGCTGAGGGCCGCCCGCACCGCCTGCGCCCGCACCCAGGTGACTTGGCTGCGCGACCGGTTGCTCAAGGTCAGCGTCCACGTCGTCCGCTCCGTCCGCCGGCTCGTCCTGCACCTGCCGCGAGCGACCCCATACCGCGACGTCTGGCGGCACCTCGCCCTCGCGCTCGGGGCGCGCGCCGGATAGCGCGCCGTCGCCACGGCAACCTCCGCGCCCCGGATGCTCGCCAGCGCCCCTGCGCCCGACCTGTCGGCGCTTGCCACCTCATGCGTGCCGTCACCTCGCCCCGGCCACTGCACCACGCTGCCACCTACCACGCGCCGCGTCCGAAAACGTCCTTCGCGCGACGATCAGGCCCTGCCTGGGACCGATTCGATAACCTCACGAATTTTCCGGGTTAGGGTCCGCGCAAAAATAACTTCCTGCAAACGGCCGTAGTGTCGCACTAGAACGCGGCGTCAAGCACGCTCGGCCCGGCGACTCCACCACACAGACAGGGCGGATTTCGGATTGAAGAGTAGCGATCCGACCACGGATTGTGGCACCATTGCGGAATCTGTAGTCCGTAATGGTGCCACAATGAGACCGACCCAGTTCTCCGCCGAGAGCGAACCGTCGCCGCCCTGCCCGACGTGATGGCCGCCCTCGGTCCCCGCGTCAGCAGGCGCACCGCCTTCCGCAAGCTCAAGGACCTCGACGCCCGCACCAGCTACTCCCATCGCGGCGGCTACTACACGCTCTACGAGCTCGCCGACTTCGACGAGCACGGCCTGTGGGCGTTCGCCGGCGTTCGCTTCTCCCGTGCCGGCACCCTCGTCGCAACCGCCGAGGCCTTCGTCAACGACGCGGAGGCCGGACACTTCGTCGACGAGCTCGACAACCGGCTCGGTGTCGGCACCCAGGACGCCCTGCGCAAGCTCGTCGGCGACGGCCGGCTGACACGGCACAAGCTCGCCGGCCAGTTCCTCTACTGCGCCACCGACCACGCGCAGCAGACGCGTCAACTCCGCGCCCGACGGCTGCTGATGGCCACGCCCGGACTCGGGCGACCGCTGCCCGACGCCGACCTGATGCCCGAGCAGTTGCGCGCCGCCATCGTGTTGTTCGCCAGCCTGCTCGACGAGCGCCAGCCCATGTTTAACAAGATCGGCGGTCATTTTGCCGATTCGGGCAGCATTTCGAGA
Source organism: Vicinamibacterales bacterium (assembly GCA_965214845.1). GTDB lineage: Bacteria > Acidobacteriota > Vicinamibacteria > Vicinamibacterales > UBA8438 > JAAXGX01. The sequence goes on along the minus strand of CBDCCO010000007.1, from coordinate 5,705,372 downwards.
GTTTCGTCTCTGTAAGTTATTGATTCTAAATGATCGGCGTTTGGCTGAGCTCAATGTAGTGCCATAATCGCATGGTCTGGGTTGCGCTGTGGCGGGTCCACCCGCTATCGTGGCCCGTATGTTCGTGCGGCGCACCCAAACCCGGCGAACCGAAGACCGACAGCCTTACTTCTCCCATCGCCTCGTCCACTCCGAGCGCGTCGGAAACACCGTCCGGCAGCGCACGCTGCTCAATCTCGGGCGCCACTTCGACATCCCCCGCGAGCAGTGGCCGCTGCTGTGCACCCGCATCGACGATATCCTGGCCGGCCAACCGCCGCTGGTGGCCGATTTCCCGCCCGCCGTCGAGCATGAGGCGCAGCGGATCGCCGCGCAGTTGGTTGCCCGCGCCGCACCGAGGGACGAGACGGCCGCCGGACCGGCGGCCGTGCAACGGGTCGATGTCGACTCGCTGCGCCTGGCCCGTCCCCGTAGCGTCGGGGTGGAGCAGGTCGGCCTGTGGGCGCTGGAGCAATTGGAGCTGCCGGCCCTGCTGGCCGAGTTGGGCGTCAACGGCGCGTTGCGTGCGGCGGCGGCCGGGGCCCTCGTCGGGCGCCTGGCCCAGCCGGCATCGGAGCGCGCGACGCACCGCTGGCTGCAAGCGCGCAGCGGTCTGGGCGAGCTGCTCGGCGTCGACTTCGAGACCGTCAGCGCGATGCAGCTCTACCGCGCCTCGGACGCGTTGGTGAAGCATCGCGAGGCGATCGAGGCGCACCTGTTCGACCGCGCCCTCGGGCTGTTCGACCTGCAGCCGACCGTGACCCTCTACGACCTGACCAACACCTATTTCGAAGGCGAGGCGAGCGAGCAGCCCCAGGCCAAGCGCGGGCACTCGAAGGAGAAACGCAGCGACTGCCCGCTGTTGACCCTGGGGCTGATGCTCGACGCCAGCGGCTTCGTCCGCCGCTCGCAACTGTTCGCCGGCAACGTCCGCGAGCACCGCACCCTGGCCGGCATGCTCGAGGCGCTGCGGGCGCCGGCCGGCGCCCTGGTGGTGATGGACCGCGGCGTCGCCACCGACGCCTGCATCACCTGGCTGCGCGAGCACGGCTACCGCTATCTGGTCGTCAGCCGCGAACGCCACCGGCAATTCGATGCCGAGGCCGCCGTGTCGGTCCGCACGCAGTCGAACCAGACCGTGCACCTGCACAAGGTCGTCTCCACCGACCCCGACGAGGTGCGCTTGTACTGCTACTCGGAGGAGCGAGCACAGAAGGAACGAGCCATCGTCGAGCGCGTCGCCACCCGCTTCGAGGCCGCGCTCACCAAGCTCAACGACGGGCTGGCGCGCCCCCGCGCCCACAAGCGCCTCGCCCAGGTCTGGCAGCGCATCGGGCGCTTGAAGGCGCGCCACACCCGCGCCGCCAAGCACTACCAGATCGACGTCACCGCCGACGAGACCGGCAACCAGGCCGTCGCCGTCACCTGGACCCGACGCCCGCAGGACGGCTCGATGGCCACCCATCCCGGCGTCTACTGCCTGCGCAGCAGCGAGACCGACTGGGACGAAGACGCCTTGTGGCGAACCTACACCACGCTCACCGACGTCGAAGCCGTCTTCCGCTCGCTCAAGTCCGAGCTCGGACTGCGCCCCATCTACCACCACAAGCCGCGGCGGGCCGACGGCCACCTGCTGCTCACTGTTATCGCCTACCAGCTCGTGCAGGTCATCCGCACCCGCCTGCGCGCGCACGGCGAGCACGCCAGCTGGTCCACCCTGCGCCGCATCCTCGAAGGCCAGCAGCGCGTCACCGCCACCTTCCGGCGCCCGGACGGGCGCACCCTGCACGTGCGCACGGCCACGCAAGCCGAACCCGAACAGCGGGCCATCTACGATGCGCTCGGCGTCGACCCGCAGCCGGGCGGCGTCCGCAAGACGATCATCTGACCGCCCCCCTTCCCCCGGTTGACGCGCATTTGTAGTGCCACTTGCGCCGTTCGGTCGGCGTAAGCTGCTGATTCTAAAATGCCTTGGCTGTACCGTTGTTAAACATGGGTTAGGGCTATTCCCGGGAGGTGAGCAGTGACACGCCGGTATTCTCTCGCTCTGCTGTGCGCGGCCCTGGTGGCCGGTCCGGCCCTCCAGCCGGCCGCCGTGGCGCAGGCGCAGACCGCCGCTGACGACGGCTGGACGGTGCCGCGCCTGGCCGACGGCCGCCCCGACCTGCAAGGCGTCTGGGACTTTCGCACCATCACGCCGCTGGAGCGTCCCGAGGAGTTCGGGGACCAGGCGGTGCTGACCGACGAGGACGAAGCGGTGCTCGTGGCGCGCGCCCTCGACCGGCAGATCGACCGGCCGCCCGCGCCGGGCGACGTCGGCGGCTACAACCAGTTCTGGATCGACCGCGGGACGAACGTGGACGAGGACCGCCGCACGGCGCTCATCGTGGACCCGCCGGACGGCCGGCTGCCGGCCCGCCTGCCGCACGTCTCCGAGCAGGTGGGATCGCTGCGGGCGGACCTGCCCGGCCAGCGCCCGGTGCGCTACCGCAGCGGCGGGATAGGCGCCGACGGGCCCGAGGACCGCGGCATCGCCGAGCGCTGCATCCTGGGCTTCAACGCCGGGCCGCCGGTGCGGCCGGGCGGCTACAACAACAACCTGCAACTGTTCCAGACGCCCGACCACGTGGTCGTCCTCCACGAGATGGTCAACGATGCCCGCATCGTGCCGCTCGACGGGCGCGCGCAGCTGCCGGCGGGCATCCGCCAGTGGCTGGGCGACGGGCGCGGCGCCTGGGACGGCGACACGCTCGTGGTGGAGAGCACGAACTTCAGCGACAAGACGGCCAGCTACGGCCACGGCGGCATCTACGCCTACGGCAGCGGCCTGACCCTGCACCTGACCGAGCGATTCACCCTCGTGGCCGAGGACGTCCTGCTCTACGAGTACACGGTGAACGATCCGGCGACGTTCTCGCGGCCGTTCACCGCCGCCATCTACATGCGGCGGGCCGCGCAGCCCATCTACGAGTACGCCTGCCACGAGGGCAACTACGGCATGTTCGACATCCTGGCCGGCGCGCGCCACCAGGAGCGGCTGGCCGCGGCCGCGGGAGGTTCGCGGTGAGGACGCCGGGCCGGCGGCCGTGGGCGGTCCTGGCGTGCGCGGCGCTCGGCGTGTGGCTCGTCGGCCCCGCGCCGGCCGCGGCCGGCCCGCAGGCGGACGACGCCGGGCGGGGCGTCACGGTGACGCGCGAGGCGCGGCAGGTCGAGCCGGTCACCGACGAGATGCTGCGCAATCCCGATCCCGACGACTGGCTGATGGCGTACCGCACGTACGACAACCAGGCCTTCAGCCCCCTGGACGAGATCGACCGCGACAACGTGCATCGGCTCCAGGTGGCCTGGATGCGGGCCATGAACGAAGGGCCGCAGCAGATCCGGCCGCTGGTCCACGACGGCGTCATGTACGTCGCCCACCCGGCCGAGGGCGACCACCTGCAGGCCTGGGACGCCACCACGGGCGACCTGCTCTGGGACTACCAGCGCGAAGCGCCCGCCGACCTGCGCGAGAACGTGCGCTTCGGCAACCGCACGCGGCACCTGTCGATGTACGGCCGGAATCTCTACCACCTGACGTCCGACGCGCAGATCCTGGCGCTCGACCGCGGCACGGGCGAGGTCGACTGGCTGCAGGCGACGGCCGACTACCGCGACGGCATCACGCATTCGTCGGGCTCGATCATCATCAACGGCCAGGTGGTCAGCGGCCGCACGTGCGATCCGAGCCGCCTCGACGCCCGCTGCTTCGTCGCCGCGCACGACGCGGGCAGCGGCGAGGAGCGCTGGCGCGTCTACACCGCGGCCGGAGCGGACGACCCCGGCGGCGCCACCTGGGGCAACCTGCCGACGTCGCAGCGGGTGCACGTCTCGCCGTGGGGGGTCCCCGGCGCCTACGACCCGGAGCTCGAGCGGCTGTACTGGGGCGTGGCCGTGCCCCTGCCGTACCCGCGCCTCGTGCGCCGCGGCACCTGGGACGTCGGCGACCGGACGCCGTGCGAGCTGTACTCGAACTCGACGCTGGCGCTCGCGGCGGACACCGGCGAGATCGACTGGTACTACCAGCACCTGCCGTGCGACGACTGGGACCAGGACTTCGTGCAGGAACGGACGCTGATCGACACGGTGATCGACCCCGACCCCGACGCCGCGATGTGGGTCAACCCGCGGCTGGCGGGCGCGGCCGAGGAGCGCAAGGTGGTCGTCACCATGGGCGAGCCCGGGGGGCTCTTCGTCCTCGACCGCGAGACCGGCGAGTTCCTGTGGGCCGCGCCGCTGCCCTACGAGAGCACCGAGCGCTTCGTCATCAGCGACATCGACCCGGCGACGGGCCAGGTGTTCATCAACATGGACCTGGTGGCGCGCGAGATGGGCGACCAGTTCATCATCTGCGGCCACAACGTCAAGGGCTGGTGGGGCTGGTCGTACAGCCCGGTGACGAACCTGCTGTACATCCCGTTCAACCGCTCGTGCCTCAACCAGACGACCAACGACCGGTCGATCAGCGGGGCGAGCCCGCGCTTCTCCATCCCGGAACCGGGCCGCGAGGACGGCGACCTGACCGAGGTGAGGGCCATCGACATCGGCACCGGGCGCGAGGCGTGGCGCTACTCGCAGCGGGCGCCGAACGCCGGCACGACGCTCGCGACGGCGGGCAACGTGGTGTTCTTCGGCGACCTGAACCGCCGCCTGCGCGCGTTCGACGCGGAGACCGGCGAGGTGCTGTGGGAGACGATCCTGGGCAGCCAGATCACCGGCTATCCCGTCACCTACCGGGCCGGCGGGCGCCAGTATCTCGCGGTGCCGGTGGGTGGCGTGGGCAACCGCCTGGCCACCTACGCGCCGGACCTCGAGGCGCCGTTCGGGAGCAACATGATCGTGGCGTTCGCGCTCCCGGAGTGAGCGGGGGAGATCCTCGAAGCGGCGGCCGACGGTGCGCGAGAGGACCGGTGACGATGCGCCTGCGGGCCGTGGCGCCGCGGGTGCGGTCGAGCGCAGGGCGCTGATCGCGCTGCTGCTCGGGGCCTGCGGCATCGGCCTCGCGCCGGTCTTCTCCAAGCTCGCCTTCGACGCCGAGCAGCACCTGCCGGGCGGCGGCCTGGGCATGATCGCGGCGGCGTTCTGGCGCACCGCCCTGGCCGCGCCCCTCTTCTGGTGGCTGCACGCGCGCTCGACGTCCGCCGGTCGCCGCGCCGACGGCCTCCGCGGCGCGCGCGTGCTGTGGCTGCCCGGCGTGGCGTTCGCCGGCGACCTGGCGGCGTGGCACAAGGCGTTCGAGTACACGACGCTGGCCAACGCCACGCTGCTCGCCAACTTCGCGTCGATCCTCGTCGCCGTCGCCGGCTACGTGTGGCTGCGCGAGCGCCTGGGCTGGACGTTCGCACTCGGCGCGGCCGCCGCGTTCGCCGGCGCCGGCGTGCTGCTGGGAGTCGACTTCGGCCGCGGCCGGGACCCGCTGATCGGCGACGCGCTGGGCCTGCTGACGGCCTGCTTCTACGCCGCCTACCTGCTGTCGGTGAAGGTGCTGCGCCGCGACTTCGGCGTCGCGCACCTCATGGCGTACTCCAGCAGCGTGGCCGCGGTCGGGCTGCTGATCATCGCCTGGGCGAGCGGCGAGCAGGTGGTCCCGCGCACCGCGGAGGCGTGGTCGGCGGTGGTCGCGCTCGCGTTCGTGTCGCACGCCGGCGGCCAGGGGCTCATTGCGTACGCGCTGGCCCACCTGCCGGCCGGCTTCGCCACGCTCAGCCTGCTGGTGCAGCCGCTGGTCACGGCCGCCGTCAGCTGGATCCTGTTCGCGCAGGTCCTGAGCGCGCTGCAGATCGCCGGCGGGCTGCTGGTGCTGGCCGGCCTGGCCGTCGCCCGCCGCGGCAGCGCGGCCGCATGAGCCCGGCGGGGCCGGCGACGGCCCCACGCCGCCGACGACGACCCTACTCCGTCACCTCGCGGTCGGCCCGCTCCTGCACCGAGCCCGGGATGCCCAGCCGCACGTCGGCGCCGAGGTCGCGCAGCAGCGCGGCCGTCTCGGGCCACGACTGGAACTGGAAGGACTGCTTCGAGCCCTCGGCCAGGCGGAACGGCGTGCGGCCGCGGAAGTCGCGGGCGTCGATGTCCGCGCCGGCCGCGACGAGCAGCTCGACGATCTCGTTCAGCCCGCGGAAGGCCGCGCCGTGCAGCGCGGTGAAGTCCGCCTCGTTCACGGCGTGGATGTCGGCACCCGCCGCCAGCAGCGCCTGCACGGCCTCTTCGCCGCCCGGCGACCGCAGGCCGCGCGGCTCGCGCGGCGTGTAGGTGGCGGCGCCGAGGCCGGCCGCGGCCATCAGCGGCGTCGTGCCGTCGACGGTCGTCAGCGTCATGTCGGCGCCGGCCGCGAGCAGCGTCGTGATGATCTCGGCGCTGCTGTTGGAGCGGTTGAGCACGGCGTACTCGCCGAAGACCTGCCCGAAGCTGCCGTTGGCGCCGAACGCGGCCACCCACAGCGGCGTGGCGCCGCGCAGGTCGCCCGTGCCGCAGGCGTAGCGCTCGAAGGCGCCCTTCGCGGGGTGGCCGATGTAGCTCATGAACATGGCGGACGTGTCGATCCGCACGTTCGGGTCGGCGCCGTGGGCCAGGAGCGCCCGCACCAGCGGCAGCCGGCCCTCCACGCCCAGCCCGGGGTTGTAGATGGACCCGCCCAACCCGCTGCCGCCATGCTCCCGGTCCCAGTGCGTCAGCCAGTGGTCGACGTTCCCCGCGGCGGCGTGCAGCGCGTGGATGCCGCCCATCGATGCGTTCGGGTCGGCGCCCTGCTCGAGCAGGAAGTGCGCGAACCCGTAGCGGCCGTACAGGATGGACAGGGGCAGCGCGTGCGTGCCGTCGAGGCCCGTCTCGTTCACGTCGACGCCGCCCGCGATGAGGATGCGGGCCAGCTCGATGTTGCCGTGGCGCGCCGTCGTCATCAGCGGCGTGAACCCCTTGGCCGTCGACGCCGAGACGGCCGCGCCGCCCTCGATCAGGGCGCGAACGATGTCCGGATGCGCTTCCTCGACCGCCCACATCAGGGCCGTGGCGCCCGTCTCCACGGCCGCCGCGTTCGGGTCGGCGCCATGCCGCAGGAGCGCCCGCACGACCGCCGCGCTGCCCGTCTGCGCGGCGATCATCAGGGGCGTGCGCCCGCTCGCCTGCGCGGCGTTCGGGTCGGCGCCGGCCGCCAGCAGGCGCTCCACCATGCCCGCGCTCGCGTTCTCGCAGGCACGGGCCAGCGGCGTGACGCCGTGGTCCTCGGCCGCGTTCACGTCGGCGCCGGCGGCGAGCAGCAGCTCGACCAGCTCCTGGTCGTCCCAGTGGGCGGCCCACAGCAGCGCCGTGACGCCGTCCGCCCGGGACGTGTCCACGTCGACGCCCTCGTCCAGCAGCGCGCGGACCGCCGCGCGATCCTGGCCGGCGGCGGCGCTGACGAGGCGCAGATCGGCCGTGCCCGCCGCCGCCGCGCCGGCGACCAGCAGGTACGGAATCAGCCAAACGGTAACGAGCGGAATGCGCCTGAACGCCATGGTGCTGCCTCCTGGATGCGGCCGGACTATCAGCGCGCGCCAAGCACGCCGACAATTGGACAATTATAGAGGCATCCCGCCGCAAGGCGCGCACGGCGCGCCTCGGCGGGAGCGGCGCGGGGCAATGGGGTCCCCGCAAGCGGACGCCGGGGGCTTGGGGCGCAGCCCCATCTGAATGAAGCCCGGCGCGGGGCTTTGGGGTCCCCGCAAGCGGACGCCGGGGGTTCGGGGTGCAGCCCGGTCTGATGGAAGCCGGCTAGGATGATGCACGAGTCGAAAGTGCCAGCGCCGTCCGTTGTGCCGCCCGCCCTGCCGCCGCGCCGCGTCGTCCCGCCGTTGGTCGCCGTCGCGATCTGCCTGGCGGGCGCGTTCGCCCCGCGCGCGGCGCACGCGCAGGCGCCGGGCGCCGACGCCCTCAGCGGCCGGCGCGTCAGCGCGCCGCGGCTCGCGCAGGCGCCGGTCATCGACGGCCGGCTCGACGACGCCGTCTGGCGCGAGGCGGCGCACATCACGGACCTGTTCCAGCGGCGCCCGTTCGACGGCCTGCCCGCCACCGAGGCCAGCGACATCTTCCTGGCCTACGACAGCGACAACCTGTACATCGGCTTCCACGCCCACTACGCCGATCCGCGCATGCTGCGCGCGAACCGGCGCGACCGCGACGAGACGTTCGAGGACGATCTCTTCCTGGTCTACTTCGATCCGTTCCTCGACCAGCAGCGCGCGTACGTCTTCACCGTGAACGGCTACGGCGTGCAGGGCGACGCCATCCTCAACACGCGCGGCTTCGGCCGCGGACGCGAGGGGGTGCCGCGCGGCGACACCTCGTGGGACGTGCTGTTCGACACGGCCGCCGAGCTCGTCGACGACGGGTTCACCGCGGAGATGGCCATCCCCTTCAAGAGCTTCCGCTACCCGCGGCGCGACGCGGGCGTGCCGCACCGGTGGGGGCTGCAGATCGCACGCATCATCGGCGGCAAGGACGAGGTCGTCCTCTGGTCGCCCATCTCGCGCGACGTCGCCGGCTTCATGCCGCAGATGGGCGTGCTCGAGGGGCTGACCGACCTGTCGCGGAGCCGCAACATCGAGATCCTGCCCACGTTCACCGCCATCCGCTTCGGCGCCCTCGACCGCACGACGGGCGCCTTCGCCGACAAGGACCCGCAGCCCGAGGGCGGCGTCAACTTCAAGTACGGCGTGACGTCGAACCTCACGGCGGACGTCACGCTCAACCCCGACTTCTCGCAGATCGAGTCGGACCTGCCGCAGATCGAGGTCAACCAGCGCTTCGCGCTCTTCTACCCCGAGCTGCGTCCGTTCTTCATCGAGGGCGCGGAGATCTTCGACATCGAGGGGCCGATCACGGCCGTCCACACGCGGCGCATCGTCGACCCCCTGTTCGGGGCGAAGCTCACCGGCAAGGTGGGCCGGACGACGGTCGGCGTGATGTACGCGGACGACGAGGCGCCCGGCACCGTGGACGACCCCGCCAGTCCCGCGCTCGGACACGCGGCGCAGACGTTCGTCGGGCGCGTGCGCTACGACCTCTACACGGAGTCGCACATCGGCGCCATCGTCACCGACCGCGAGCTGGTCGACAGCCACAGCCGGCTGGCGGGCCTCGATTCCAACTTCCGCCTGAACGACAACTACTCGTTCGGCGTGCGGGCCATGGGCACCCAGCACCTCGACCTCGACGGCGAGGAGCGGACAGGGCACCTGCTCGACGCCGAGTTCCGGCGGCGCGGCCGCCACCTGCGCTACACCCTGAGCGCCTACGAGCTGTCGCCCGACTTCCGGACCGACGCCGGCTTCGTGCGGCGCACCGACCAGCGCGTCCTCTCCGGCTTCGGCTCGTACGTCTGGTGGCCCGAGAAATGGCTGCTGCGCTGGGGGCCCGAGTTCAACTACCTGCGCAACCACGACTTCCGCGGCGTCCGCCAGGACGAGGCCGGCGGCGCCGGCCTGAACTTCGCCTTCGTCAGGAACAGCTTCGTCGCCACGAACCTCGACCGCGAGCTCGAGCGCTACCAGGGCGTCGACTTCGTCAAGACCCGCTTCCGGGTCTTCGCCCGGACGGACGCCAGCCGGCGCTTCGGCCTGACCTTCGAGTACCGCCGCGGCGACCAGGTCTTCTTCGACCCCGAGAACCCCTACCTCGGCCACGAGAACGGCATCTCGGCCACCGTCAACCTGCGGCCGATCTCGCGGCTGCAATCGGCCGTCAACATCGACACGAACCGCTTCACCGACCCGCGCCGCGGCAACGCCGAGGTGTTCGCGGTGCGCATCTTCCGCGCCCTCACCACCTGGCAGTTCACCAACCGCCTGCGGGTGCGCAACATCAGCGAGTACAACACCTTCGACCGGACGTTCGATCTCAACGTGCTGTTCACCTACCGCGTCAACGCCGGCACGGTCCTCTACGCCGGCTACGACGACCACTACCAGCAGGCCGACCGCATCGACTGGCACATCGAGCGCGACGAGCTCGCCGCCAGCCGCTTCTACGCCGCCGACCGCCGCCGCACGAACCGCGCGATCTTCCTGAAGTTCCAGTACCTGTTCCGGTACTGAGCCGTGGCAGGCGGAATCGGGTGCGTCCGGCGGAAGCGCCCGGCGGGCGACGGAACGATGCGGCCGCTGGGCCGCGGCGGTCAGGCGGTTTCGCGCCGGCCGCTGATCGCCTCGCGCAATCCGTCGAGCAGGCCCTCGAGGCGCGCCAGCCGTTCGCGCAGGTCGGCCATCTCGTTGCCGACCCGCTCGAAGCGGCCGGCCATGTCGTGCTCGATGCGTTCGAAGCGGCCGGCGACCCAGTGCGCGGTCGCCAGTTGGCCGCCGCCCAGCGACACGCCGATGGTCAGGATCGCGATGAGTTCCGGGCTCATTTCCTCCGAAAGCCCCCGTGACGTCTGGCGCACTTCACCCTATTCGATCCGACGCTCAGTTCGCCGGGTCGGTTGTGTCGTGGTTCAGGCCCGTGAGGAAGGCGGTCGGCGGACCGGGTACGCGTGCTTACCCCTTCGCTCGCGTTTCTTTCAGCGGACGCGACGACCGCCGCGGTTCAGGCCGGAAGCGGCTCAGGAGCGGTTTCTGACAGCGGTCCGGCGCGGCCTCCGGTCGCCGTGCCGTGCCGTTGCTCGGTCGCCTTCCTGCTGACAACATCCTGCAGCAGGTTCGCCTTGCGCAGCATCTTCAGCCAGCGAGCCTTGTTCTTGATCGCCATGCGCGCCTGATAGTCGATCTGTGGGTCGCAGTACGGCTTGCCGTCACGCAGCATCGCGAACACGATACGCAGGATCTTGTGCGCCGTCGCTACGACCGCCCTGCCGGCGCCGCGCCGCTTCGCCAACGGCTGCTTGTACGGCCCGAACTGCACGCCATGCGTGCGCGCCGCAGCATGGGCGACCTCGCACAGGATCCGTCGCAGGTACACGTTGCCCTTGCGCCGCTTCCCGCCCTTGCTCTTGCCGGCCGACTCGTGGTTGCCCGGACAAATGCCGGCCCAGCTCGCCAACCGCCGCGCCGTGCCGAACGCTTCCATGTCGTCGCCCACTTCGGCCAGCAGGGCGGCCGCGGCCAGCGGTCCCGTCCCCGGCAGTGTCTGCAGTAGGGTCCAGGGCAGTTCGTAGTCCTGCTCGGCCGCCTCGACAATGCGTCGCTCCAGGTCCGCCAGCGACCGCTCGACCGCTTCCTGCATGTCGCGCAACAGCGCGACCAGCGGCTTGGCGCCGTCGTCGAGCCCGCACCCCAACGCGTCGAGCAGCGCCGGGATCTTCTTGCGCGCGTTGCCCTTGACACCCGCCACCATCTGTTCGGGGTCCTGGCCCGCCACCAGACCGTCCAGCAGGTTGCGACCCGACAGACCGAACAGGTCCGTCAGGATGCCTCCGATGCGCAGGCCGCTCTCGTCCAGCATCCGGTGCAGCATGTTGCGCAGCGTCGAGGCCACCCGGCGTGTCCGGGCGTGCAGGCGCGTCAAGCGCCGCAGCTCTTCCAGCCGCGGCGGCGCCACGAAGCTCGGGCAGACCAGCCCGTAGCGCGCCAGCATCGCCAGCCACTGGCTGTCGGAGACATCCGTCTTGCGCCCAGGTACACGTTTGACGTGTCGGGCATTGGCGACCCAGACCTCCACGCCCGCCTCGGACAGCGCCCGCTGCACCGACTTCCAGAACACGCCCGTACTCTCCATGACCACCCGCGCCAGATCCAGACCGGCCAGCCAGCCAACCAGCAGACGCAGCTCCGTGCCATACGTGCGGTACTGCCGAGTCTCCGACGCCACGTGGCCGCGGTCGTCTTCAACCAGCACCGTGCAGGTCAGACTCATCTTGTGCACGTCGATGCCCGCCGCCCGCGGCACCGTATCCAGCACCGCCTCGGGATGCCGGGGATCCGGCGCCGCCGGCACCAATCCCTGCGGCGCCCTCGCCGCCACCGCTTCCTGCTTCTTCTCCCGTTGCATCGTTCCTCCCGGATTACCCGCATGCTTCCGGGCCGCGGCGCTGCTGCCGGGGCGCGGCCACGCCAGACGGGAGCGGCGGGGAGCCACCGGGAGACTCCTCGGGCCACCAAGGACCCGGGACCTTTTCCTCCTCGGCCTCGGCAGCGGCAGGCTACCGGACACACTGCGGGGTGCGCACCGAATGGCTCCGACCACGTTGCTGTACGGGATCCCATTGAGATCGCCGAAAAATCAGCGGCCTACTCCGCCACGCTCCTGCCTCCAGCATGATCGACATCGGGTCTGGCTGGCTTTCATCCCGCGGGGTGGGGTGGCGGCAGCGCCCGCACGGGCGTTGCTGTGAAACTTTGCTGTGAAACTTCGGCGTAGCGGGAGGCGCACGACGAGTGCGGCCGTGGATCAAGGGGATCGGACGGTCCCCGGCGTACGACTTGAGTCCGGATGGGATGGGCGGTGCGGGGCAGCCCCGATCTATGGCCCGGCACGGCGCCGCGGGGTCCGGAAGCGTCGGGTCAGGAACGCGCGGTTGCTCTCGCCTCCTCGAGGAAGCCGTACTGTTTGAGCATGCGGAGCCACCGCGGGGCGTTGCGCTCGACGACCATTTGTTGGTAGTCGATGCCCGGGTCGGTGTAGGGCCGGTCGTTGCGCAAGACGGCGTGAGTCACCCGCAACAGCTTGTGGGCGGTCGCGAGAATGGCCCGCTTGTAGCCGATGCGGCCGGCGAGGGCGCGGTGATAGTCGTAGAACTGCGAGCGCTTGGTGCGTACGGCGCCGTGGGCGCATTCAGCGAGAGTGGCCCGCAGTGTCGAGTTCCCCTGACGGGCGCGGCCGGCGCGGCGCTTGCCGGCGCTGGTGTTGTTGCCCGGGGCCACCCCGGCCCAAGCGCCGAGATGGCGGGCCTGACGGAAGGCTCCCAGGTCCGGGCCGATCTCGACGAGGATGGTGCTGGCGCTGCCGAAATCGATGCCCGGGATCGTCTGCAACAGCCGCAGGGGGCGCTGGTAGTCGGCCAGTTCGGTTCGGATGCGGGTATCCAGCTCGGCGATGGCGGCGTCGGCCCGGTCGAGGGCGTCGATCTGCATCTTCAGCTTGATCAGCGCGAGCGGGTCGAGGGCGGCGGCCAAGGCCTGGGCCAACGGCTTGAGCTTGGCGTCGACGTGGTTGGTCAGGCCGGCGAGGATGCGGTCCGGTGGATGCCCGCCGACGAGCCCGTCAAGTATGCGCCGCCCGTTGACGCCGAAGATGTCCGACAAGATGCCGCCGAGGCGCAGGCCGTCGTGGTCGAGGGTCTTGTGGACCCGGTTGCGGTTCCGGCTGCGCTCGGCGACCAGCGTCCGGCGGTAGCGGGTCAACTGGCGCAACTGGCGGAACTGACGGGGCGGGACATAGCTCGGCAGGGCGAGGCCGAACTGACAGATGCGGCCCAGCCACAGACTGTCGTTGACATCGGTTTTCTTGCCACGAATCTGTTTGACGTGCTGGGCATGAAACAGTTCGGCGTGAATGCCGGCGTCTTCCAGGGCCTCGAACGGGGCCTTCCAGTAGACCCCGGTGCCTTCCATCGCGGCGGCGGTGACGCCGTGCGACCGAAGCCAGTTGGTCATTGCCCGCAGCCCGTCGGGCAACGCGCTGAACTCGCGTACGGCCGTTCGCGCCAATCCGCGGCCCGCCTCGCAGAGGCGCACGGCGGCCGTGATGCACATCTTGTGGACATCGAGGCCAGCCGCTCGGGGCCAGACCACGTGCATGTCGTCGACGTGCAAGGTGTCGGCGTCGATCCTCTCGGACATATCAGGTACCCTCCCTGGAGGCGGAAGCGGGCGGGCACGTCCGGTGCAGGAACACACCCGCCTCGCGGGCGGGGTTCGATTTGCTGCTCGTCCACGGCCTGAGGCCGGGACGGTTCGGGGCTCGATGCCGGGCGCGCAGCGTCAGTTTGGATACGGGGACGGGGTTCCCCTGACCCCGAAAAAAGCTGCGACGACTGTCCCGCTTCCGCCCCTTGAGGATGGCACGCCCCAAGCGTCAACGTGCAGGAGCCGCCGGCCCCGACGCAAAGCCGGGTCACGTTTCATGACGTCGGGGTGAGCGCGACGCCGCTCATGACGGTTTGGTGCCTTTCCTATTTCTACGGTGGTCTGCGGACATTGCTGCCCGCCTTGTCGCTGCGCTTTGCCGGCAAGCCCGGCGCCATGGCTGCGCCGTGATACATTGAGCGACGAGGCAGCATATTGGGCACATTGGCTGGGCGCCAGGCGAAGCCGCAACGCGATGCTCGGCAAGCTCGGCCCACCGTGTCCGATCCGCCCTTCGACCGGCTCGCGGCAACTGCGCGTTCCGCCGCCGGCCTCGACCTCCTGATCGTGTTCGGCTCGCGCGCGCGTGGCGATGCGCGGCCCGACAGCGACTGGGACATCGGCTACCTGGCGAATGCGACGGCCGACGTCCCGGGACTGCTGGCCAGGCTGGTCGAGACGCTCGACAACGACCGTATCGATCTGGTGGATCTGCGGTCCGCCGGCGGCCTGCTGCGCTAGCTATCGGGCCGCGCGGGAGGGCAGGCTCGCGTACGAGGCCGCTGCCGATCTGTTCGACCGGTATCGACTCGACGCCGCGCGCTTCTGGTGCGACAACGCGCCACTCTTGGAGCGCGGGTACGACGACGTGCTGGAGTCTCTGCCGCGTTGAGCGCCCTCGACCGCGCCGTGCTCGCCGAGCGCACGATGGTTCATGGGCCGACTGGCCGACCACATCTCCTGAGCGCTTCGGAATGCCGAGACCAACGCTGATGACCACCTACGTTCGAACGGTTTTCCTGCTCGTCCTGCTCCTCCTGCTCCTGTCGATTGGCTCCCCCCTGTACGCTCAGGACATGCCGGACCCGGTGGTGAGCGAGCCGACTACGGGCGGCACCCACGCCCGGCCGTTCGGCTCGGCCGCCGCGAACCTCCCGGCCGGCTACGTGGAGGATGAGCGCTTCCTCTCGGGCACGGCGCGGTCGTACGCGAAGGTGGGCGACTGGCTGCGCGACGGGCGCTGGGAGGCGCGCCCGGCGGACGAGGCGCCGTACGCCGTGCGGTTGCTGGTCCGCCGGCCCGCCGAGCCGGAGGACTTCAACGGGGTCGTGGTCGTCGAGTGGCTCAACGTCTCGGCGATGGCCGAGGGCGACGCCGACTACCAGCACCTGCGCGAGGAGCTGCTGCGCGGCGGCTACGCCTGGGTGGGCGTCGGCGCGCAGTCGGCCGGCATCAATGCGCCGCGGACCGGGCTGAAGGCGTGGGATCCGGTGCGCTACGGACCGCTGTCGCATCCGGGCGACCCGTTCTCGTTCGACATCTTCGCGCAGGCGGTCCGGGCGCTGCGGCGCCCCGGCGACCACGGGCCGCTGGCGGGCTTCGAGATCGGCCACGTGCTGGCCACCGGCCGCTCGCAGTCAGCCATGCGGCTCATCACCTACATCAACACGCTGCACGCACGGGACCGGCTGCTGGACGGCTACCTGGTGCACAGTCGCGGCGCGGCGCCCGCCGGCCTGCAGGCCGACCGCCTGACGGGCGTGGCCGACCCGCTGCCCGCCGGCGCCCGCATCCGCGCCGACATCGACGTGCCGGTGCTCGACGTGCAAGCCGAGGGCGACATGGTGACCCTGCGCTCGCACCTGGCGCGGCAGGATCCGCACGACCACCTGCGCCACTGGGAGATTGCGGGGGCGGCGCACGCCGAGGTGCCGGTCTGGGTCGTCAGCGAGGCGACGCCGCCGTCCGACGGGCCGGGCGGCTTCGCCCCCGGCGGCTGCGCCGCGCCCGTCAACGCGGCCCCGCACCACGCCGTGGTCAAGGCGGCGCTGCGCGCCCTCGTGCGCTGGGTGCGGGACGGCGTCGCGCCGCCGCAGTCGCCGCGCATCGAGCTGGGCGATCCGGCCGACGACGATCCGGTGGTGCGCGACCGGTTCGGCAACGCGCGCGGCGGCATCCGCCTGCCGCAGCTCGAGGCGCCCACCGCCACCCTGGACGGCCGCGCCAACGCCGCCGCTGCAGGCGGCAGCGAGGGCGGCGTTCGCAACTTCTGCTTCCTGTTCGGCCACACGACGCCGTTCGACCGGGCGACGCTCGCGTCGCTGTATCCGACCCACGGAGAGTTCGTGAGCCGCTTCAACGCCGCCGTCGACCGGCTGGAGCAGGCCGGCTACCTGCTGCCGCCCGAGGCCGACGCCGCCCGGCGCGCCGCCCAGGAGTCGCCGATCGGCCGCTGACCGCTCCGGAGTCTGCGCCGTAAAACCGTGCAGACTCCGCGAGGCGCGCACAGCGCGCCTCGGCGGGAGCGGCGCGGGGCAATGGGGTCCCCGCAAGCGGACGCCGGGGGCTCGGGGCGCAGCCCCGTCTGATTGACGCCGCCGGCGCTATTCCGGAATGGTGAAGTCGGCCGCCCACTCGTGGGCGCCCCAGTGGATGACGAGCCGGCCGGCGTGCGCGGTGACCGGCACGAGAGCGGCCCCGAGCGGCCGGGTCGCCAGGCCGTCCTCCGCGTGCTCCAAATCGATCTCCGCCGCGTCGAACGCCGGATCGTGCTGCGTGCCCCAGGAATCGGCCTCGTGGTTGAAGACCAGCCGCCAGCCGTCCCCGGCGCGCTTGAGCCAGAGCCCGTACGAGCCCGGGAAGTCGGGCGCCAGGTTCGCGGTCGGAATCGGCGTGTCCCCGAACCGCAGCGGCACCTCGTTCCGCAGCCGGATGACGGCCCCCTGCGTCAGTCTGACGACCTCCCCGTCGGCCAGCGTGGCCAGGGCGGCGAAGTCGTCTCCGTCGACGAGCTGCTCCTGCCATACCAGCACGGCGATGCGCGACGCGTCCGGCAGCACGACGGCGGTCTCGTTCCGCTCGTCCAGCGTCAGGAAGCGCGCCGTGACGCTCGTGTCGGAATCGAAGGTGAGCTGCTCCTCGGCGGTCGGGACGCGCGGTCCCTCGTCCTCGTCCTCTTCCGTCTCCGCGGCCTGCGCGGCGGCGGCGGCCTGCTCGGCGAGGGTCGGCAAGGGCAGGAGATCGAACTCCGCGGTCCAGCGGTGGTCGTGCCACCGCAACACGAGCTGTCCCGCGTCGTCGGCGGTCGGGACGAGCACGGCCGAGAGGGTCTCCTGCGGCTCGGCCGCCTCCCGCGCCAGCGGCACGCGGGCCACGATGCCGGCGCCGGACTCGACCGCTTCGCCGGCAGCGTCCGAGGCTTCCTCGGCGCCCTCCGCGTCAGCGCTCTCCGCGGGGACGCTCTCGAGCTCCAGCGCCCAGCCCTCGTCGGCCCGCGTGAGCCAGACCGCGGTCTCCCCGGCCAGCGGCGGTTGGCCCGCCTCCCGGCGCGCGGCGGCGTCGAGGTCGCCGATGTTGAGGAACGGGTTGACGGTCAGCTCGCCGAGACGAATCCGCGACTCGGGCGCGGACTCGGCCGCGGCCAGCAGCGGTCGGGGCACGGTGGCCCGGAGGGTCGTATCGTAGGCAAACGACAGCGGGCGGATGTTGAGTGCGAGCTCCGTGCGAACGACACCTGCCGGCCCCATCTCGGCCTCGCCCGCCTCCTGGGCCCCCGCGACGGGCGGGAGCGCCAGGAAGACGAGCGCGAGAGCAAACGCCGGCAGGCCGCGCCGTGACGAACGCGATCGAAAGTGCATCGGTCAGCCGCGCCGGCTAGTCCTGCTGGTTCGTCGTGGTCGACGCACCGCCGAGCTTCGCGTAGCTGATGAACCCGAGCGACATCTCGTCGTTCGTCCGCTGGCCGAACCAGACGGGACGGTCGGCGTCGAAGCCGCGCCGCGCGCCACGCTCCGCCGTGCTGTCGTACCAGAACTCCGCCTCGATGCGGGTGCCCCTGGGGAGCAGCTTCGGCTCGGTGTACTTGTAGGTCACCTGCCAGCTCTGGTCGTAGTGCGGCACGTCGAGCAGCAGCTCCTCCGTGCCGTCGGGGTAGAAGGCGATGTAGCGCGCGGCCTTCGCCCGCAGATGCGCGTGCGGCCAGTAGTTGAGGACGAGAATGTCCTCGTCGAGCGTCCGCGCCATGCCGATGCGGTAGTTCGGATGGTTCGGCGGAATCTCGAAGCCGTTGTTGCCGAGGGTGTCGGTGATGACCTCGTGGAGCACCGGACGATCCTCGACGAAGAAGCCCACCTCGGCCTGCGTCGCGAACGACGTGCCGGGACCCGGCTCCTTGTTGAAGTGCATGTTGAAGTTGACGACCGAGCCCTTCTTGACGAGCAGGCCGTAGCCGTCCGGCAGCAGCCCCGACTCGCCGCCCTCCGCGACGCAGCTCAGCAGGCCGCCCAGGGCGACCGCCGACTTGCCGGCGCCGCTGAGCACCTGGCCGTCCTCGGGCCGCACGAACGCGCACATGTGGTGGACGCCCGAGCCCTCGGCTCCGGTGCGCAGCTCCCAGCCGCGCACCCAGGTGTCCTCGGCCAGCACGTCCTCGGGAATCCGCGCGTCGAACGAGATGTTGATGTCGTACGCGTCGTCCGGCACGACGAACGGCTCGTCCATGCGGACGACGAAGTCGGGGATGCCGTGCGACCAGCCGTCGTACTGGCTCTCGGCAAAGACGAGCGGCTCGGGCGCGTCGGCCCGATCGCCCGCCGGGGCGCCGGCCTCGACCCAGGCCAGGACGGTCTCGATCTCGGCGTCGGTCAGGCCGCGCTCGTTCTCGAAGACGCCCTTCGGCTCGGTCGCGAACCAGGGCGGCATCTCGCGCGACTCCACCTTGCGGGCGATGGCGCGCGCCCAGGGGCGGGTCTCGGCGTAGCTCATGAACGACATCGGCGCCACGAGGCCGCTCAGGTTGTACCCGGAGGGCCGGTGGCAGGCCTGGCAGTTCTCCTGCATGATCGGCGCGATGTCCTTGTGGTAGGTCACCGCCGCTTCGTTGCCGGCGGACGCGGGCGCGGCTATCCCGACCACGACGCCGACCGCTGCCACCGCCATCGCCATTCGAGAAAACGTCTTCATGCTGCAGTCTCCCTGGGCCGGCTCCTCCGAGCGCAAGACAGGCCGGAACTGTGCCCGCCACTGTACCGCATGCCCGACATGAAGGCCACCCCCCCGGCGCCAGGCCAGGGTGCGCTGGCGATAGAATGGCGTCTCGCGCCCGCGGCGCGGTCACCGCACCCGGTTCGTGCTCTCGGGAGCGGCCGCCCGCAGCGCGTCTCCGAATCCGGCAGGGAGGGCTGAAACGATGGCAGAACCGCACGCGACAATCGACCGGCGAACGCTCCTGAAGCTGCTCGGCGCGACGGGGGCTGCGGCCACCGGGGCGTCGTCGGAGGCCCTGTTCGGGAGCCGCGCGGCCGCGGCGACCCAGGCGGACGCGCCGGAGGCGATCGAGCCCTACCGGGTCAGCGTCAGCGACGCCGATCTCGAGGACCTCCAGCGCCGGCTCGAGAACGTGCGCTGGCCGCCCGACTCGCCGGGCGAGCCCTGGTCCTACGGCACCGACCGCGGCTACCTGGAGGAGCTCGTCGAGTACTGGCGCGACCGCTACGACTGGCGCGCGCACGAGGCGGCGCTCAACACGTTCAACCACTACACGACGACCATCGAGGGGCAGCGCATCCACTTCATCCAGGAGCGCGGCCGGGGGCCGGCGCCGCTGCCGCTGCTCATGACGCACGGCTGGCCGGGCACGGTCTGGGAGATGCTGCCATCGGTGCGGCAGCTCGCCAACCCGGCGCTGTTCGGCGGCGAGGCGGGCGACGCGTTCAGCGTGGTCGTGCCGTCCATCCCCGGCTTCGGCTTCTCCGGGGAGCCCCGCGAGGGGACCGACGTGGCGCGCACGGCGGCGCTCTGGGTGCAACTGATGGACCGGCTCGGCTACGAGCGCTTCGGGGCCTACGGCAGCGACTGGGGCGCCCTGATCACGCGCATCCTCGGGGCGCGGTATCCCGACCGTCTCGTCGGCGTCCACACGCCGGGCTCGCCGCCGCGCGCGCAGCGCGACCCGCGGACGGACGCGGAGCGCGCGTTCCTGGAGAGCGCCGCCCGCTGGTCCGTCGACGAGACCGGCTACCAGCGCATCCAGGGGACGAAGCCGCAGACGCTCGCCTTCGGCCTGACCGACTCGCCGGCGGGCGTGGCCGCCTGGGTCACGGAGAAGCTGCGCTCCTGGAGCGACTGCGACGGCGACGTCGAGAACCGCTTCAGCAAGGACCAGATCCTCACGCTGGTGTCGATCTACTGGCACACGCGGACCATCGGCACCAGCGTCCGCTACTACCACGCCAACGGGCTCGGCAGCCCCGGGCCGCGGCCGGCGCCGGAGCCGGTGCGCGTCCCGCAGGGCTTTGCGGCGTTCCCCGGCATGCCGAACCGCGTCCGCATGCCGCGCTCGTACGTCGACGAGCTGCCGGACAACGTGACTCACTGGACGGAGTACGACAGCGGCGGGCACTTCCCGGCGATCGAGGAGCCCGACCTGCTCGTCGACGACCTGCGGGACTTCTTCCGCCCGCTCCGCTCCGGGTAGGTAGCCGCCAGGCGCGTCCCGCGGACCCCGGAGCCTCGGAGCGCCGGCATGAGCCTCGATGGGTCCGGCTTCGCCCTGGTCACCCTGGTCTGGGCCGCCCTGGCGGTGCCCGCGGGCATCTACAGCCTGGTCGGGACCGACCACGTGGGCCGGACGGGCGGCAATCCGCGCGGACCCCGCGTCGCGGCGCGCTGGGGCTGGTTCGGCATGGAGCTGCCCGCGCTGGGCGTGCTGCCGGCCGTCTATCTCGCGGCCGCGAACCGGCACCCGGTGGGCGACCTGCTGGTCGCCGCGTGGGCGGTCCACTACGCGCACCGGACGCTGGTGTGGCCGTGGATCGTGCAGCGCCACAGCCGGCCGATGCCGGCCGTCACCTGCGTCTCGGCGGTCGTCTTCAACGTCGTCAACGGCCTGCTCATCGGCTGGTTCCTGGGGCGCCTCGCCCACTATCCGCCCGGCTGGTTCGCGGACCCCCGGTTCCTGGCCGGCGCCGCGGCGCTGCTGGCGGGCGCGGCCCTGAACGTGACCTCCGACTACCGCGTGGCGCGGCTGCGCGCGCGGCAGCAGGGCCGCTACGTCCTCCCTCACGGCGGCGCCTTCAGGTTCCTGTCGGCGCCGAACCTGACGGGCGAGATCGTCGAGTGGATCGGGTTCGCGCTGATGAGCTGGTCGCTGCCGGCCCTGGCGTTCGCGATGTGGACGGCGGCCAACCTGATCCCGCGCGCGCTCTGGCGCCATCGCTGGTACCGGGAGACGTTCCCCGACTACCCGCCGTCCCGGCGCGCGGTCATCCCCGGCCTGCTGTGACCCGGCGCAGGTGCGCTATAGTCGGACAGGAAACACGGCCGCCGGAACCAGGGAGCAGACCAATGGCAGACGAGCAGAAGCCGGAACCGCAGCAGCAGGACCAGCCGATCGACCCGCGCGTCTTCGACCTCTACGACGAGTACTGCCACGGCTACATCGACCGCCGGGAGTTCCTGAGCCGTTGCGCGGCCCTCACCGTCGGCGGCGTCTCCGCCCTCTGGATGGCGCAGGCGCTCATGCCGCGCTACGTCGAGGCGCAGACGATCTCGTTCACCGACCCCCGCATCCGGGCCAACTACGTGGAGTACGACTCGCCCGGCGGCACGTCCGGGACGATGCGCGGCTACCTGGTGCAGCCGGCGGGCGACGGGCCGTTCCCGGCGGTGGTCGTCATCCACGAGAACCGCGGCCTGAACCCGTACATCGAGGACGTCGCGCGGCGCGCCGGCACCGCCGGCTTCCTGGCCCTGGCGCCGGACGGGCTGTCGCCGGTCGGCGGCTACCCCGGCAACGACGACGACGGCCGCACGCTGCAGCGGAGCCTCGAGCCGGCGCGCCTCGACCAGGACATGGTCAACAGCGCGCGCTACCTCAAGGCCCACGATCTCTCCAACGGACAGCTCGGCGCCACCGGCTTCTGCTGGGGCGGCGGCATGACCAACCGCCTCGCGGTGGAGCTGGGCGCCGACCTGCAGGCCGGCGTGCCCTTCTACGGCGCCTCGGCCGCGAGCGGCGACGTCGACCGCATCGAGGCCGCCCTGCTCGTCATCTACGCGAGCCACGACCCGCGCATCAACGCCATGTGGCCCGACTACGAGGCCGCGCTCAAGGAGCACGGCGTCGACTACGAGATGGAGATGTACGAGGGGACGCTGCACGGCTTCCACAACAACTCGACGCCGCGCTACAACGAGGCGGCCGCGGCGCTGGCGTGGAACCGCACGGTCGGCTTCTTCCGGCGGCACCTCGGCGTCTGACCTGAAGCGGTTTCTCAGCGGGCGCAACAAGTAGGCGTCGCCTACGTGGACACGTTTGGGGCGAGGCGCGTCATGCCCCTGATTAGGGAAGAGCTCGCCCGCCGGCTGACCCTGCCGCAATTTCCCCGAGCGTCCGCCTACGACGCCGAATGGGTCCTCGAGAACGCGATGGGGCCCAACGTCCTGTGGCTGACGGAGTTTCTGGCCGGCGCCATGCACCTTGAGCCCGGCATGCGCGTGCTCGACATGGGCTGCGGGAAGGCCGTGAGCTCGATCTTCCTGGCCCGCGAGTACGGCGTGCAGGTCTGGGCCACCGACCTCTGGATTCCCGCCAGCGGGAACTGGCGGCGCATCCGCGCGGCCGGTCTGCAGGACCGCGTCTTCCCCATCCACGCCGAGGCCCACGCCCTGCCCTACGCCGACGGCTTCTTCGACGCGCTCGTCAGCATGGACGCGTACCACTACTTCGGCACGGACGATCTCTACATCGGCCGCTATGCCCGGCTGGTCCGGCCCGCGGGCCTGATCGGCATCGTCGTGCCGGGCGTCAACGAGGAGCTGGCGAACGGCGTGCCCGCGGAGCTGGCGCCCTGCTGGCCGTGGGACTTCTGCTCGCTGCACGGGCCCGAGTGGTGGCGCGCCCACTGGGCGAAGACGGGGCAGGTGGAGGTCCTGGTGGCGGACTCGCTGCCGGACGGCTGGCGCCACTGGCTGCGCTGGGAGGAGCTGCTCGTCGAGCACGGGGCGACCGGCGCGGACGACAGCGACGCCGAGCTGCTGCGCCTGGACGGCGGCAGGCGTCTGGGCTTCACCCGGGTGGTCGCGCGCAGAATCGGCGCGTCCGACGACCGCCCGGGCGGGGCGTAGCCCGCCAGGCGCCGTTCCCTGGCGCACACTCCGGGAAAGAGCTACTTCCCGGCGCCCGCGGCCAGCGCGTCGAACGCGGCTGCGAGCCCCGCCTCCGCGTCCCGCAGCGCCGCCCGCGCCCCGTCCAGCCAGCGCCGGCCGGCCTCCAGGCGTCCGCGTCCGTCCCCCAGCATCCGTCGCGTCTCGGCCGGCTGCGGCCCGCCGCGCCCCTGCCGGCCGGCCACCATCCGCTCGGGGTCGAGCGCTTCGCGAATGCGATCGACCCCCACCGGCAGCGGCTCGCCGTAGGTCTCCTCGTAGACGTGCAGCAGCTCTTCCCCCGTCAGCTCCCGGGGGCGCTTGCCGCGGGCGCGGCCGTACTCGGTCAGCTCGGAGGCGTAGTGGTGGCCGACGCGGAAGGGGATCGCCGCGTGGCGCAGCAGCGTGTCGGCCACCTCGGTCATGGTGGCGTAGTCGGCGTCCACCTCGGCCAGCGAGCGCGCCGGGTCGACCTCGAGGCCGCCAACGACGTCGGCGTAGAGCGCGTACATGCGGCGCGCCTTGGCGGCGGTCTCGAGGATCTGGCCGGCGCCCCGGTAGTCGATCATGCCCGTGGAGGTGTTGTGGGCCGTCAGGAACACCGTCTGGGCGTCCCCGACCACGGTGCTGGCGACCTCCCGCAGCCGCTCGAGCGCAATCGGGTTCCGCTTCTGCGGCATGATGCTGCTGATGCCGGTGAGCGAGCGGTCCAGCAGGAGCCACGGCGCGGGATCGTGGTACTGCACCTGCACGTCCTCGCTGAACTGCCCGACGCCGATTGCCGAGATGGCCAGAACCGAGGCCAGCTCGGTCTTCGAGTCGACCGACGAGACGTGGTTGGCGTCGTAGGAGTTCTCCACGAGGCCGTCGAACCCGAGCAGCTCGGCCAGCCGCGCGCGGTCGACGGGGAAGCCCGAGGTGCCGAGCGCCGCCGCGCCGAGCGGGCTGCGGTTGAGGCGCGCGTAGGCCTCCTCGAGGCGCCCCGCATCGCGTTCGAGCGCCGCGGCGAAGGCCAGCAGGTAGTGGGCCAGCGAGGTCGGCTGCGCCTGCACGCCGTGGGTGTAGCCGGGGATGACGGTGGCGGTGTGCCGCGCGGCCAGCGCCAGCAGCGCCTCGCGCGGCGCGAGGAGCGACTCGTACGTGGCCAGCAACGCGGCGCGCAGGCCGAGCCGCCGCAGCGTCGATCCGATGTCCTGGCGGCTGCGACCGGTGTGCAGCCGGGACGCGTCGGGGCCGGCCACCGCCACCAGCCGCTCCTCGAAGACGAGGTAGTCGGCGGAGCGGCGCGCGCCCGGCTCGCCCTGCTCGGCGACGACCTGCGCGATGCCCGCGGCGATCCCCGCGCCGAGCGAGCCGGGAACCAGCCCGGTCTCGGCCAGCATGACGATCGACGCCTTGTTGATCTCGCCCAGGTAGTGGAAGTCGTCGCGCTCCGTCTGCGCGGCGGCGAACGCCGGGGCGAGCGCGGCCGCGCCGAGCAGCGCGGCGACGAGGGGGCCGAGTCGCGGCATGGCGTCCTCCCGGGTCAGATGAGGTGGCCGATCCAGCGGCCGGCGATGACGATGCCGGCCCAGAGCGCCAGCGAGGCGCCCCCGGCGAAGCGCGCGGCCTCCGGCGTCTCGTGCGCGGTATCCCAGCCCGCGACCCCCTTGAAGGTCCGGAACTGGAACCAGGCCATGTTCGCGAAGGCCAGCGGCAGCAGCAGGAACTTGATCTGGAAGGCGGTGTTGTCGATGTACGCGGGCGCGCGCGTCACGAACATCCCGAAGCCGGTGACCGCCGCCACGACGAAGGCCGCCCAGGTCCAGGGGACCAGCGTGCGCACCACCTGGCTCACCGCGTAGCGCGTCGCCGTGAGGCCGAGCAGCCGCAGGTCCACCGTCATGATCGAGCCGACCACCAGGCCGATGGCTATCACGTGGATCGATTCCAGCAGCGGGAACCACCACGTGAAGCCGATGTGCTGCGAGATGGGGTGGTCCTGCACCCACAGCCAGAACGAGGGGTAGGCCTCCAGGGCCGCCCAGTCGAACGGGAACGGGAACGGGTCGGTGATGTACTCGGAGTAGGCGATCCAGCGCCCGCCGAGCATGACGCCGATCCAGGCCAGCAGCGACGCGAGCGAGATGGACCGCGCCGCGAACAGCCGGTCGTCCGACGCCTCCCAGTAGCCGTGCTCCTTGCGGTCCATCCAGTAGAGGCCGAACGCGAGCGCCACGCCCAGGAGCAGCATCGAGAACTTGAACGTCGCCACCGGGTTGTAGAAGTAGCGGTCCGGGCGCGCCAGGATGAACAGCAGGCCCGTGACGAAGTTGACCGCCAGGGCGTACCAGGTCCACGGCAGCAGCCGCCGGATCATCTCGCTGACGTTCTGGCCCGGCACCGCGAGACCCAGGAACCTCAGGTTCACCATGCCGGCGGAGCCGACCACCGCCCCGATCCCCAGGATGTGGAGCGACTGGGCGAGCGGGGGCAGGCCCGGCACGTTGCCGAGCAGGTAGCGCACCCACTCGCGGGTGGGGCTGTCGATGAGCGCCTGGGCCAGGAAGTCGCGCATGGGCTACGACTCCGAGAACCCGAAGTAGCCGTCGAAGACGTCCAGCTTGTCCTTGCGGACCCCCGACACCGCCGCGATCTCCGACCCGAACTCGAGCGTCTGGTCGGTCGCCGCCTCGTAGCGCGGCCAGACGGGCAGCCCCGCGCCGTTCGGATCGCCGCTGCGGGCGAAGTTGGCCCAGTACTGCGAGATGGCGTCCGCCAGCTCGTGGTCCCAGTCGGTCCAGTCGAGGCCGACGAGCCCGACGTTCCCGAAGACGTACGCCAGCTCGCCCGAGTGGTAGGCGCCGTAGGCGCGCCGGCCGCCCTCGACCGGCAGGTCGGGCTGGTCGTGCACGTACAGCCGGAACACCGGCGGCGCGTGGCTGAAGAAGTAGTGGTAGGCGACGTTCCCGGCCGCCTCGACGGCGCGCGCCCACGTCCGCATCTCCCACACGAACGTGCGGTCGCCGGAGATGTGCCGGTCGGCCGCTCCGGGCGAATCGGCCAGGTCGCCCTCGTAGGCCGCCAGGAGCGCGTCGGCCCGCGGCCCGTACTGGCTTCTGACCGTCGCCTCGAGCTCGGCGCGGGACGGCTCGGCGCCCGAGTCGAGCGCCGCCCGCTCGTTGGCCATGGCGCCGACGATGACCGGGACGTTGCTGTGCTCGCCGGCCGCGAAGATCGCACGCGGCGCCCGGGGCAGGACCCAGCCGTCGACGATGGCCCCCGAGCCGAGCGTGGTCGCGAGGATCTCGTCGGGCGGCAGGGCGCGCAGCGCGGCCGCCGCCTCCGGACCGTCGCCTTCCACGCCGAGCTCCGCGGCGGCGGCCAGGCCGGCCGCGTGCGCCGACCGCTCGGCGCCCCGCTCGTCCGTCACGTGGTCCAGGTGCGGCCGCTCGCCCTTGAAGCAGCCGCCCGACTGGCCGATCGCCTTGTGGAACAGCCCCTTGGCGAGCGGCGACGCCATCAGGTAGCAGACCGTCCACGAGCCGGCCGACTGGCCGAAGATGGTGACGTTCCCCGCGTCGCCGCCGAACGCCGCGATGTTGTCCCGCACCCACTCGAGCGCGGCGATCTGGTCGAGCAGGCCGTAGTTGCCGGACGAGCCGTGCGACGACTCGGCGGTCAGCGCCGGGTGGGCCAGGAACCCGAACGGCCCCAGCCGGTAGTTGATCGTCACGAGCACGACGCCCTTCCGCGCCAGCGCCGTGCCGTCGAAGATGCGCGGGCTGCCCGCGCCGCTGTTGTGGCCGCCGCCGTGGAACCAGACCATGACCGGCAGCGCCGCGGCGGGGCCGTCGGCCGGCGTCCAGATGTTGAGGTGGAGGCAGTCCTCGCGGGTATCGAGAGCGCCCCGCGCGTAGAGCGACGACATGTCGCGCGAGCGCTGCCAGCAGACCGGCCCGAACTCCGTGGCCGGGCGCACGCCGTCCCACGCCGCGGCCGGTGCGGGCGGCTGCCAGCGGGCCTCGCCGACGGGCGGCGCGGCGTAGGGCACGCCGCGGAACACGAGCACGTCTCCCGCCGCGTCGACGTGCTCGCCCTCGAGCGTGCCGGCGGGCGCGGCCACCACCGGTCCGAAGTCCGCGGGGGCGGCAGCCTGCGCGTCGTCGCCGGACGATCCGCAGGCGGACAGCGTCAGGCCCAGGCCCAGAACGAGCAAAGCCGGCAGGTTCGCAGACAGGCGCATCGCAGCTCCTCCAGTCTCGACAGGTCGCTTCGGCATCCGTTGTTTCGGCACGTGCCGCTGGCTCCGACAGGCAGCCATCATACGCCCTCCGGAAGTCCAGGGGTATGGGACTATAATCGCGGGGTCGAATGGCGACTTTCCGCCGCAGGCTGCCGCCCGGCCGGACGCTCGCGCTCGCCAGCGGGTTGCTGCTGTGCCTCGGCGGCGCCCCCGGGCCGGCCGCGGCCCAGCCGGCCGAGCATCCTCCCATCGAGCTGTTCCTCGCGGCCGCCGGCGGCAGCCCGGGCCAGGCGCGGCGCGCCTTCGAGGCGATCGACGCGGGGTGGCGGCCCGGCTATGCCGGCATGGTCTGGGATCTGGCGCGGCTGCTGCGTCCCCCGAGCTCGCGCATGCTGAGCTTCATCAGCCTCGTGCAGTTTCTCGAGGAGAAGACCGGGGCGCGGTTCGGCCAGGATCTCGGCCGCTGGAACGACTGGGTCTGGTCCCAGCCGTACGAGCCCCACCCCGACTACGGCTACCTCAAGGGACAGTGGTACAGCCAGATCGATCCGCGCTTCGCCGACTTCTTCCCGCGCGGCGTGGCGGCGGCGATACGGCTGGACGAGATCGAGTGGGGCGGCGTGGCCGTCAACGGCATTCCGCCCCTCGAGTACCCGGCCCGGCTCGACGCGGCCGGGGCGGACTACCTGGAGGACGACCACGTCGTCTTCGGGATCGCGCTGAACGGCGAGGCGCGGGCCTATCCGAAGCGGATCCTGGCGTGGCACGAGAT
This sequence comes from Vicinamibacterales bacterium, assembly GCA_965214845.1. Lineage (GTDB taxonomy): Bacteria > Acidobacteriota > Vicinamibacteria > Vicinamibacterales > UBA8438 > JAAXGX01. Next base: position 5,677,183 of record CBDCCO010000007.1, on the reverse strand, counting down.
GGCGCTCGACCGGCTCGGGGGCGTCGAGCTGACCATCGTCTACTGCACCCTGTGCGGCACGGTGATTCCGTTCGAGAGCGTCGCGGGCGGGCGGCGGCACACGTTCGGCACCAGCGGCCTGCTCTACCGCTCGAACAAGCTGATGTTCGACCACGAGACCCGCAGCCTCTGGAACACGTTCGAGGGCGTGCCGGTGGTCGGGCCCCTGCTCGGGAGCGGCCTGCGCCTCGCGCCGCGCGCCGTGGTGACCACCACCTGGGGCGAGTGGCGGACGCGGCACCCCGCCACGACGGTCCTGTCGCTCGAGACCGGGCACCGCCGCAACTACGCCGAGGGCGCGGCCTACCGCTCGTACTTCGCCACCGACGCGCTGATGTTCCAGGTCGCGCGGACCGACGACCGCCTGCGGAACAAGGACGAGGTGCTGGTGCTGCGGCTCGCGGACCCCGCGACCGGGCAGCTCGCGCCGCTGGCCATCGCGGCGGACCTGCTGGCCGAGCGCCGGCTGTACCGGCGGCGCCACGCCGGCCGCGACCTGGTCGTGGTGACGAGCGAGGCGGGGGCCAACCGGGTCTACGACGCGCAGGACATCCGCTTCGAGCGGCACGGCGCCGCCGGCGAGGTGCTCGACGAAGCCGGCCGGCCGTGGCGCGTCACGGAAGCGGCGCTCGAGCTGGCGGCGGACCCGGCGGTGCGGCGGCCCCGGCTGCCGGCCCAGCGCGCGTTCTGGTTCGGCTGGTACGCGCAGTTCCCCGAGACCGAGTTGATTCGATAGGCTTTATCCGACCGCAGGAGCCGAAAAGCAGCAAGGGAGCCGACAAGCATGGATATCGCGAGCCGCTACCCCACACGGAGAACGTTTCTGACCGCGGCCGGCGCCGGCACGCTGGCGGCCGCGCTGCCGCGCAGGCTGGGCGCCGCCGAGCCGACGGCCGCCGAGCAGGCGAATCTCGAGCTGGTGAACGACTTCTGCGCCGGCTGGACGGTGCCGATCGACTGGGACAAGCTCGGTGCGGCGCTGGCGGCGGACTGCAAGTTCCGCCCCACGCAGACCATGCCGGTCGTCGCGGGGCGCGACGCGATCATCGCCATGCTGCAGGGCTTTGCGCGCGAGGCGACCGCGGCCGAGTTCGAGGTCGTCGACTCGTGGGCGCGGGGACCGGTCGTCGTCAACGACCGCGTGGACCGGTTCGCCCTCCCCGGCAACGACGTGGAGGTGCCGGTCGTGGGCGTCTTTCACGTGGTCGACGGCAAGATCGCCGAGTGGAGCGACTTCACGTTCTAGCGAGGCTCCGGGGAGACCGAGGATGGCAAAGACTCAACGTCTGCTGGTCACAGCGTGTCTGCTGGCCGCGCTCGCCGCCGCGGCGCCGGCCGGGGCCCAGGCGCCGCGCACGCCGTGGGGCGATCCGGACCTCCAGGGCACCTGGACGAATACCACCACCACCCCGCTGGAGCGGCCGGCGTCGCTCGCGGACCAGGCGACCCTCAGCGCCGAGCAGCGGGCGGCGCTGGACGAGGAGAACGCGCCGGGGATCGACGCCGCGCCGGGCGTCGGCGCCTACAACAACTTCTGGATGGAGCGCGGCTACGTGTACGAGCAGACGTCGCTGGTCGTGGATCCGCCGGACGGGCGGCTGCCGGGCGTGACCGTGACGGCGCGGCAGCGGCAGGAGGCGCTCCGCGCGGCGCGGCGCTCGCCGTCGTACCCCGCGTCGTACGAGGAGCCGAGCCTGATGGAGCGCTGCATCACGCGCGGCGTGCCCGGCATCATGCTGCCCGGCAACTACAACCACAACTACAACATCCTGCAGACGCCCGACCACGTCGTGATCTTCGCCGAGATGATTCACGACACCCGCGTCATTCCGATTGACGGGCGGCCGCACGTCGACCCGGCCATCCGCCAGTGGCTCGGGGACTCGCGCGGCTACTGGGACGGCGATACGCTGGTGGTCGAGACGACCAACTTCAGCGACAAGCTGTACGAGCGGCGCGGCTCGCTGATGGTCTGGGGCACCGGGCGGCACATGACGGTGGTGGAGCGCTTCACCCGTGTCGGCGACACGATCGACTACCGCTTCACGCTGACCGACCCGACCACCTTCGAGCGCCCGTTCACGGCCTCGATACCGATGGTGCCGCTGGCCGCGCCGATGTTCGAGTACGCCTGCCACGAAGGCAACTACGCGATGGGCAACATGCTGCGCGGCGCGCGCGAGGACGACCGGGCCGCCGCGAAGTGACGGCGCCGCGCGGGCGGCGCCCCGACGCGACCCGCCCGCGGCCTCGCCCCTGACGGGACCGGCGAGACCGCGGGCGCGCAACGTCCCCGAGAGGCGCAGGTCCCGGGCCACGATCCAGCCACGATGACGCCCGCCCGCGGCCGTTCCACAGCCTGGGTTCTCGCGCTGCTGGCCGGCCACGTGCTGGCCGGCGCGGCTCAGGAACCTTCCGGCGTCCCGCCCGGCGCGGAGCCCGTCGTCGTCGTCGACTTCGAGAACCTGAGCGGCGACCCGGCGCTCGACTGGATCGGAAGCGGCACGGCCGCCTCCCTGCGGGCCGACCTCGGGCGGCTCGGCTTCGACGTCCTCGACCCGGACCGCGCCGCCGGCGTGCCCGAGGCGGCCCGCTGGACCGTCTGGGGCAGCTACCAGCGCCTGGGCCGCCAACTGCGCCTGACTACCCACCTGCGCGCTCCGCAAGGCGGCGGCGGGGACCGGCTCCGTACCTTCCGCGTCGAGGGACCACGCCGGGACCTGTTCGAGCTGCAGGACCGGATCGCCGGCGAGCTGCGCGCGCACATGCGTCCCGCGGGCCGGGCGCCGATGGCCGGCGTGCCGCCCCCCGGCGCCGCGGCCGCGGCGCCAGCCGGCGGCGCACCGGGCCGGGCGCCGGCCGCGGGGCTGGCCGTGCCGGCCGGCATGATCTTCGGCCCGCCGCCGCCCGTCGCGCCGGCGGTGATCAACCGCGACGCCGAGGGCCGCGCCACGCTCCGCGCCGTCCGCGTGGAGGACCTCGTCGTCGACGGCCTCCTCGACGATCCCGTGTACCGCGAGGTCCCGGGCGCATCGGACTTCGTCACGCAGGAACCGGTGGAGGGCCTGCCGGCCACCGAGAAGACCGAGGTCTGGCTGCTCTTCGACGACGACAACTTCTACATGAGCGTCCGCTGCTGGAACTCGGCGCCCGAGTCGTCCTGGATCATCCGGGACATCCGCCGCGACAGCCAGAACGTCATCTCGGGCGAGTACATCGGCGTGCTGCTCGACACGTTCTACGACCGCCGCAGCGGCTACAACTTCGGCATCAACCCCGACGCGGGGCGGCTCGACGCCCAGATGACCGACGAGCGCGGCTTCAACCGGGACTGGAACCCGGTCTGGGAGCTGCGGACCGGCCGCTTCGAGGGCGGCTGGACAATCGAGGCCGCCTTCCCGTTCAAGTCGCTGCGCTACCGGCCCGGCCGCGACCAGATCTGGGGCTTCAACATGATGCGGAACGTGCAGTGGAAGAACGAGCGCTCGTTCATCATCCCGGTGCCGGCGGCGCGCGGTCCGGGCGCCATCATGCAGGCGTCGCTCGCCCCCACCGTCGTGGGGCTCGAGGCGCCAGCGGAAGGCCTCAGCTTCGAGATCAAGCCGTACGCGATCGCCGACGTGACGAGCGACCGGCGGGCCAGCCCGCCGATCGCCAACGCCCTGCACGGCGACGGGGGCCTCGACGTGAAGTACGGCGTCACGCGCAACCTCGTGGCCGATCTGACGGTGAACACCGACTTCGCCCAGGTGGAGGCCGACGAGCAGCAGGTGAACCTGACGCGCTTCAGCCTCTTCTTTCCGGAGAAGCGCGAGTTCTTCCTCGAGAACCAGGGGGTCTTCACGTTCGGCGGCGCGCAGGCCGGGCCGTTCGGGACGCAGGGCGAGACGCCGGTGCTGTTCTACAGCCGCCGGATCGGCCTCGCGGAGGGCGGCCGGGAGGTGCCGATCGACGCCGGCGCGCGGCTCAGCGGACGGGTGGGCGCGTTCAGCGTGGGGATGCTGAACATCCGGACCGACGACGAGGCGGTGTCCGGCACGCCCGCCACGAACTTCTCCGTCATCCGGCTGAAGCGGGACATCCTGCGGCGCAGCAGCGTCGGCGCGCTGTATACACGGCGCTCCGTCTCGCGGCGCAGCCTCGGCTCGAGCGAGACGTACGGCCTCGACGCCCAGCTCGGGTTCCACGACGCCCTGACCATCAACACCTACTGGGCGCGGACCGACACGCTGGGGCTGGAGGACGACGTCAGCTACCGCGGCCAGCTCGACTACGAGGGCGACCGCTACGGCGTGCAGGTCGAGCGCCTGGTCGTCGGCGACGACTTCAACCCGGAGGTGGGCTTCCTGCGCCGCGACGATTTCGAGCAGAGCCGAGGCTACTTCCGCTTCAGCCCGCGGCTGCACGGCAGCCCCGTCATCCGGCGCCTGTTCTGGGAGGGCCGCTTCGACCACTACACGACCCGCGCCGGCATCCTCGAGACGCGCCAGGCCCAGGGCCGCTTCGCCGTCGAGTTCGAAAGCAGCGACGAGATCGACGTGACGTACACGCGCAGCTACGAGTTCCTCGACGAGCCCTTCCACATCGCGCGGAACCTGGGCGTCGCGGTCCCGGTCGGGGGGTATGACTTCGACGACGTCCGGGTGTCGCTGACGCTGGGGCCGCAGCACCGCCTGGCGGGACAGATCGCGGTCCAGCGCGGCGGCTTCTTCGGCGGCGAGCGGACCAGCCTGGACCTGATGCGGGGCAGCTTCCAGATATCCCGCCGGCTCCAACTGGAGCCCGGCGTGTCGTTCAACTGGATCGATCTGCCGCAGGGCCGCTTCCGGACCGATCTGTTGACCACGCGGACGACCTTGACCTTCACGCCGCTGATGTTCGTCAGCGCGCTGGTGCAGTACAATTCGAGCAACAATTCACTGGGCGCCAACGTCCGGATGCGCTGGGAGTACCAGCCCGGGAGCGAGCTGTTCGTCGTCTACAACGAGCAGCGCGACACGCTGCTTCCGCAGCGTTTCCCGGAGCTCGAGAACCGCACGTTCGTGGTCAAGTTCAACCGGCTGTTCCGGTTCTGACCGGGTGCGAGGAGGCTGGAGATGAGACGAGGAATCGTGCTGGGCGCGCTCCTGGCCCTGGGAGCCGTAGCGCTGACCGTGGCGGCGTCGCAGCAGTCGGCGCCGATGCTCGAGGTCGAGACCCTGCGGGACAACCTGTTCGTGCTCAGGGGCGGGGGCGGCTCCTCGGCCGCGTTCGTCCGCTCCGACGGTGTCGTGCTCGTCGACACCAAGGTGCCCGGCTTCGGTCAGGCCCTGATGGACGCCATCGGCGCGCGGACGAACAAGCCGATCACGACGATCATCAACACCCACACGCACTTCGACCACGTCGGCAGCAACCCGGACTTCCCGACGACCGTCCAGGTGGTCGCGCACGAGAACACCGCGGCCCTCATGCACGAGATGAACTCGGTCACGGGGCTGTCCGGGGGGGGCGCGCGGGAGAACATCTTCGAGGTCAGCAACGGCGTGGGGCTGGCCACCCGGACCTTCTCCGAGCGGATGTCGCTCGGCCGCGGCGACGACCGCATCGACCTCTACTACTTCGGCCGCGGGCACACGGCCGGCGACGCGTGGGTCGTGTTTCCGGCGCTGCGCGTCATGCACGCCGGCGACATGTTCCCCGGCAAGGCGCTGCCGATCATGGACGCCAACAACGGCGGCAGCGGCGTGGAGTACTCCGGGACGCTCGCCCGGGCGCACGCGGCCGTGACCGGGATCGACACGATCATCACCGGCCACAGCACGACGATGACGCCGGCCGACCTGGAGGAGTACTCGCGCTTCGTCGGCGACTTCGCCGCCGCGGTGCGCGCGGCGAAGGAGGCCGGCCGCTCCGTCGACGACGTGGCCGGGAGCTGGACGATTCCGGCCGCGTACACCGGCTATGCCGACCCGCAGCCGGAGCGCCTGCGCGCCTACATCCAGGTGATCTACGACGAGCTGGACTGATTCCGCGAGGAGGTTGGAGATGATGCATCGACACCTCGGACTGCCCGCCGCGGCGCTCGCGCTGGCGGCGTTCGTGCTGCTGGCGCCGGCCGGAGCCGCCGGCCAGGGCAACGGCGGCGACGACTGGACGGTTCCGCACACCCCCTGGGGCGACCCGGACCTGCAGGGCATCTGGACCACCGACTGGGAGCGCAGCGTCCCGTTCGAGCGCCCCGTCGAGCTCGGCGAGCGCGCCGACCTGAGCGCCGAGGAGATTGCGGCCCGCGCCGAGCGCGAGTCCATCCTCCTGGCCGACAACAAGGAAGACCGCAACCGCCGCCCGGACGACCCGGAGGCCGGCCCGGAGCACTGGTACGAGTTCGGAGACCGGACGTCCCCGCGCACGTCGCTGATCGTCGATCCGCCGGACGGGCGGGTCCCCCCGCTGACCCTCGGCGCGCGGAGCCGCCACATCGACCCGAGCTCGCGGCTCGGCTTCGTGGGCGGCAGCATGGGCGACGGCCCGTTCGACGGGCCGGAGGACCTGCACCTCGCGGACCGCTGCATCACGCGCGGGCTCCCGCAGACCTGGTACCCGAGCGCCTACAACAACGGCTTCCAGATCATCCAGAGCCCCGGCTACGTGGCGCTGCTCTACGAGCGCCTGCACGAGCACCGCATCATTCCGCTGGACGGCCGCGACCCGCTCACGCCCGCCATCGGCCAGTGGTTCGGCGATTCGCGCGGCCGCTGGGAGGGCGACACGCTGGTCGTCGAGGTGACCAACTTCAGCGACCGGACGAACTTCCGCGGCGCGGGGGCCACGCGGCGGCTGACCGAGCGCTACACGCGCGTGGACGCGGAGACGGTGCGGGTCGAGATCACGATCGACGATCCGACGACCTGGACGCAGCCCTGGACGACGGTCGTCAACGGCATCCACGACCCCGACTACTGGCAGGTGTTCGAGTACGCCTGCCACGAGGGCAACTACGGGATGCGGAACATCCTGAGCGCGGCGCGCAACCTCGAGAAGCAGGCGGCGGAGAGGGCCGCGGCGGAGGCGGGCAGGTAGGCAGGCGCCCGGCGGGGGCGCCCGGCGGCGGGCGCCCCCGCCGTGAACCGCGCGAGAGTCTTGCCGTGCGCTGCACACCGCCACTGCCACGCTGGGGCCGGGTCCTGCGCCAGGGGCTCCTGGTGATCGCCCTGGGCACGGCCTCGGAAATGGCTGCGCAAGCCCAGTCGCTCGACCCTGCCACCGCCGGTCGCTTCGTGCGTCTGGCGCTCGACTGCGTGCATCGGGAGTACCCGAACAAGATCGCGCACGTCCTGACGAGCGAGCGCGACGTCGGGGTGCCCCGTGAGCTGACGCCGGCGTTCTACGGCTGCTACGACTGGCACTCCGCCGTGCACGGCCACTGGCTGCTGGTCCGGCTGGTCCGGCTGGCGGGTGACGGCGCGTTCGAGCCCGCCGCGCGCGCTGCGCTGGGGCGCAGCCTGACGGTCCGCAACATCGAAGGGGAGCTGCGCTACCTGAACGGGCACGGCCGCGTCACCTTCGAGCGGCCCTACGGCCTCGCGTGGCTGCTGCAACTGGCGGCCGAGCTGCGCGAGTGGGACGATGCCGACGCCGCCGGCTGGCGCGCGGCGCTCGAGCCGCTGGAGCGCGAGGCCGCCCGGCGCATCGCGGACTGGCTCCCGAAGCTGACCCATCCCATCCGCGTCGGCGAGCACTCGCAGACCGCGTTCGCCCTGGGCCTGGCGCTGGACTGGGCGCGCGCCGCCGGCGACCGCGGGCTGCTGCGGCTGGTCCGCGCGCGGACCGAGGACTACTACGGGCGGGACCGCGACTGTCCTATGGCCTACGAGCCGTCGGGTCAGGATTTCCTCTCGCCCTGCCTGGCGGAAGCCGACCTGTTGCGGCGGGTCCGCTCGTCGCGCGACTTCGCGGCGTGGCTCGACGGGTTCCTGCCCGGCATCCCGCGCCACGGCGACCCGAGCGGCGAGCGGTGGCTCGAGCCGGCGGTCGTCAGCGATCCGCGCGACGGCAAGCTCGCGCACCTCGACGGCCTGAACCTCAGCCGGGCCTGGATGCTGGAAGGGATCGCGGCGGGCCGGCCGGCCGGCGACGCCCGCCGGCCGGCGTTGCGCGAGGCAGCCCGCCGCCACCGGGAGACCGGACTGGCCGCGGTCACCGGCGAGCACTACGCCGGCGGCCACTGGCTCGCCAGCTTCGCCACCTATCTGGTGACGGAGCGGGGCCTGCACTGACGGCCCCGCTCCCTCTGTCTCCCCCTACGGCAGGGCGAACGCCAGCACGTTGTTGGTCGACACCAGCGCGATGTACTGCTTCCCGTTGACCTGATACGTCAGCGGGCTGGCGCGAATCGGCCGGTTGTGCTGGTAGCGGAACAGCGAATCGCCCGTGCGGGCATCGAACGCGTAGAACTCGCCCACGTCGGTCCCCTGCAGCACGAGATCGCCCGCCGTCGCCACGCTGCCGCTGCTGCCGATCGGCGAGTTGGTGGGCGTCACCTGCTGCCAGACCAGCTCGCCGCTGACCGGCTCGTAGGCCGAGACCGTGAACATCGGGACCATGTCGTCGCGGAACGGTCCGTCCGCGATCGAATCCGTGTGGCCGTCGCTCTGGCCGACCACCAGCGAGTCGCCGACCGGGTTGACCGTAATGGTGATCCCGCCGTCCTTGCCGGTGACATACAGCAGGCCGGTCCGCGGGCTGAAGGACGGCGGCCCCCAGCTCGAGCCGCCGTGCGTCACGATGTAGCGCTCGGTGAGCGAGTACGGCGTGTAGAGCTGCCGCGCCCGCCGCTGCGCCTCGGGGTCGCTCAGGATCGGGAAGGTGGCGCAGAACGGCGTCATCGGGACGCCCCGCGCGTTGTACGGGATGGGCTGCGTCGGCCACACCTCCTCGCCGGGCACGTCCGTCTCCGTCGGCACCGCCGTCTCCACCATCGGGTTGAGCGGCTCGCCCGTCTCCCGGTCCCAGATGTAGAGCAGGCAGTTCTTGCCGGCCGCCGCGACCCCCTTCACCGTCCGCCCGTCGTGCTCGGCGTCGAACAGCAGCGGCCCGGTGACGTGATCCCAGTCCCACAGGTCGTGGTGGATGGTCTGGTAGTACCACGCCAGCCGCCCGGTCTCGAGCTCGAGCGCGATGGTCGCGTTGGTGAACAGGTTCATCCCCGGCCGCGCCGACCCGTCGTAGTCCGGCGACGGGTTGCCCGAGTTGACGTACACCAGCCCCAGCTCCGGATCGATCGCCGGCGGCGTCCATACGCCGCCGCCGACCTTCTGGCCGTCGCCCCAGGAATCCTTCGCAATCTCCCAGCCATCGTCGCGCGGTCCCTGCGGCACGGTGTTGAACACCCACCTGATCGCGCCGGTGGCCGCATCGGCGGCAATCACCAGGCCGCCGGGAATGTGGTTCTCCGACAGGGCCACCCCGGCGTACAGCGTGCCCTCGTGGTAGACCGGCGGCGTCGTCAGGCGGTAGCCGAGGCCGTAGGCGTCGACGCCCGGCGGGTAGTCGTCGGGGTACTTGAACTCGAGCGCCTCGCTGATGATCTCCAGCCGGCCGCCGTCGCCGAACGACTCCGCCAGGTCGCCGGACTGCACGTCCACGGCGTACATCGAGGCGCCGCCGAAGGCGTAGAGCCGCCCGTCGCCGTACGTCGGACCCCGGCCCCGCGCCTCGAGCGTGTCGTTCATCCGCAGCGTCCAGACGGTCTCGCCCGTGACGGCGTTGAGCGCGAAGACGGTGGCGCCCGAGTTGACGTACATCACGCCGTCGATCACCAGCGGGGTGACCTGCGTGATGCTGTTGGCCGCCCCGGCCTCGAACGTCCACGCCAGCTCGAGATCGCCGACGTTGCCCGCGTTGATGCCGTCGAGCTCGGCGTAGCGGCTGCCCCGGATGTCGAGGTTGTGCAGCGCCCAGTTCGACTGCCCGCTCCCCATCAGCACCGGCGGCGCCGACTGGTGCGTGGTCGTGGCCTCCTGGGCCGCCGCCGGGGCGGCCGGCAACGCCGCGATCAACGCCACGCCGGCGACTACCGCCCCTGCCGCCGCATTCGCCCGCGCGTGTCTCATGGCTCTCCTGGTGAATCGCATGGATGTTCTCCTGGAAGTTCGTCACTCTATCCGGTTCGGGCCCCGACGCGCCAGCGGGCGGTCAGAAGAGCAGGAGAAACGAGTCGTCGGGCCGCACGACCGCGGCCGGGGCGCTGCCGCTCGGCACGGTCGTCCCGTCGCCGTGGTGCCGGGTCGGCCGGCCCTCGTCGTCGAAGATGCGCCAGTGCAGCGTGCCGCCGGCGCGCAGTCCCGGACCGTCGCCCCAGGCGAGCAGCGTGTCGCCCCTGCCGTTGACGGCAACTACCGGATTCTTGCGCCGGAAGCGGGCCTCCTCCGCCGGCGAGGCGGGCTCGTCCAGGCGGTTGACCGGCGCGAAGTACACCTGGCCGTCCGTCTCCCACGCCACCCGCGTGGCGTCCGGACCCGGGCTCAACGTGGTCGTGGTGACCGGGCAGGCCCCAATCTCCCACGGATGAATCGACCGGTCCTCGAACGTCCGACCGGCGTCGCCGGAGGTCAGCAGGCGCTGGTCGCGCCGCACGTTCCCGCGCGCGCTGCGGTACGAGACCTGGACGCCGCCGCCGGGCGCGGCCAGCGCCGCCAGGCTGCAGCAGCCGCAGGCCCCCTCGCCCGCCTTGCTGACCCGCCGGGCCGCACCGAACGTGTCGCCGCCGTCGTGCGACGCCAGCGCGTGCACCGCGCGCTCGGCGTCCTCCCCGGCCCCGGCGTGCCAGAAGACGAAGACGTTGCCCGCATCGTCCGCCGCGACGGCCGGGCCTGCCTCCAGGCGGCCCTGGGCCTCCTGCCACACGGTCCGCTGCGGCTCGAAGCCGTCCCCGTCCGGCCGGCCGCGCGTGTAGAAGATGCGGTTGGGATTGGTCTGGAACCACACCACGTGGAGCCGGCCGCGGGGGCCCAGCGCCACCTGCCCGCCGTCCATCGGCCCCATCCCGACCGCCGAACGCGGCTGGCTGTTGACCTGCACCGGCGGGGTCCAGTCCGGCGCGCCCGGCGCCCGCGCCACGTGGAGCAGCTCGCCGCCGCTCATGACGCCCTCGAAGTAGACGACGTGCACCACGCCGGCCGCGTCGATGACCGCCTGCGGCATCCGGCCGCCCTCCGGAATGCGCACGACGTCGACGGTGACGCCGCCCCACAGCGCGTTCGCGGACCAGGCCGCGGCCAGCGCCACGGCGGCAATCGCGAGCAACCGCAAGCCTGCCCGTTTCATCAGCTTCAATCTCACGGGGCTGCGCCCCGAACCCCCGGCGTCCGCTGGCGGGGGCCCCGCAGCCTCGCGCCGCTCCCGCCGAGGCGCGCCGTGCGCGCCGTGCGCGCCTTGCGGCTCCGATTGCCAACCGATCCTACAGGAATCGGACGGCGGCGCAACGGCCGATCGACCTATACTCGCCGGCGATGCACCGCGAGCCGAGCCTCGCCCAGGCGCTCGTGCCCATCGTGCTGCTGATGGGCCTGCTCGCCCTCTCCGTGACGCTGTTCGGCGACGAGTCGTCGTCGGGCCCGAACCAGATCGCGCTGATCCTGGGTACCGCCGTCGCCGGGCTGGTCGGCCTGCGCAACGGCCACCCCTGGTCCGAGCTCGACGCCTCGATCAGCCGCGGCATCGCCACGGCGATGGGCGCCATCCTGATCCTGCTGGTGGTCGGCTCGGTGATCGGCACGTGGATTCTCGCCGGCGTCGTGCCGTCGATGATCTACTACGGGCTGCAGATTCTGGCGCCGTCGGTCTTCTACCCGGCCGCCTGCCTCATCTGCGCCATCGTCGCGCTGGCCACCGGCAGCTCGTGGACCACGGCCGGCACCATCGGCATCGCGTTGATCGGCATCGCGGCGGCGCAGGATCTGCACCTGGGCCTCGCGGCGGGCGCCATCATCTCGGGGGCCTATTTCGGCGACAAGATGTCGCCGCTGTCCGATACGACGAATCTGGCGCCCGCCGTCGCGGGCACCGAGCTCTTCGCCCATATCCGCCACATGGCGTGGACCACGGCGCCGAGCTTCGCAGCCGCCGTGCTGCTCTTCGCCCTGGCGGGTCTGTTCCTGCCGGCCCCCGCCGGCGCGGGCGAGCTGGAAGCGCTGCTGGCCACGCTCGACGCGCAGTTCGCCATCGGCCCCCACCTGCTCCTGCCCGTCGCCGTGGTCCTGGGCCTGGTCGTCAGAAAGGTGCCGGCGTTTCCGGCGCTGCTGGTCGGCGCTTTGACGGGCGGGGTGTTCGCCGCGGCCTTCCAGCGGGCGGCGCTGCTGGCCTACGTCGGCGACAGCGGGCTGCCCGCCGCCGCGGCGGTCGTCAAGGGCGTGTGGATGGCCCTCTACGGCGGCTTCTCGCTCGATTCCGGCAACCCCGCGCTCGACGAGTTGCTCTCCCGCGGCGGTATGGGCAGCATGCTCCCGACGGTGTGGCTGATCATGTCGGCGATGATGTTCGGCGCGGTCATGGAGGCCACGGGCCTGCTGCGGGTCGTCGCGGCGCGCATCCTGCGGGCGGTGCGCGGGCCGGGCAGCCTCATCTCGGCCACGCTGACCACCTCGGCCGGGATGAACGTCATCGCCTCGGACCAGTACATCTCCATCGTGCTGCCGGGCCGCATGTTTCGCGACGCCTACCGGCAGCAGGGGCTCGATCCGAAGAACCTGTCCCGGTCGCTGGAGGATGCCGGTACGCTGACCTCGGTGCTGGTGCCCTGGAACACGTGCGGCGCCTTCATGGCGCAGACGCTGGGCGTCGCGACGCTGACCTATGCGCCGTTCGTCCTCTTCAACCTGATCAATCCGTTCGTGGCCGCGGCGTACGGCTATGCGAACGTCGCCATCGCCCGACTGCCCGCCGGCGAGGCGGACTCCCCGCCCGTCAGCGGATCTGCGACTCGCCCCAGCGCTCGACGCACTCCGCCAGGGTCGTGAGCCAGTTGCGCACCTGGGTGAAGACGAGGAACTCGTCGCGGACACGGCGCTGCGCGTTCTGGCCCAGCTCGATCCGCTTGCCGGGGTTCGCGAGCAGCGCATCCAGGTGGGCGGCAATCTCCTCCGGGTCCTCCGGGTCGTGGATCAGGCGTCCGTCGACGCCGTCACGGATCTGCTGCCGGATACCGCAGGCGCGGCTCCCCAGCAGCGCGGCGCGCTTCCACATGGCCTCGGTCACCGTCAGGCCGAACCCCTCCCGCAGCGAGTTCTGCACGACGACGGACGAGCAGCGCTGCAGGGCGTTGACGATCAGCTCGTTGTTCTTGCGCACCGACATCGGCAGCGAGACCAGGGCGATGTCCGCCTGGAGAGCGGGCGGCAGCGCCTGGTAGGTCGTCACCAGCTCCTCCAGCACCTCCTGAGCTTCCGGATCGTCCGCCATCGCGGCCGGATCGGGCCCGGCCAGCACCAGCCGGACCAGGCGCAACCGGCGCTGATGCCGGTCGGCGGCTTCCGTGGCGCTGACGCCGTCGACGCGCTGCTTGAGCCGCACGAACGCGTCCAGGAGCGGCTTGAACCCCTTCAACCGATCCCATCTCGAGATCTGCGTCACGACGGGCCTGAACAGCAGCCCGATGCCGCCCCCGGCGTCGGCCGGCAGGAACCGGCCGTCCGGCGCGAGCCGCGTCGCGATCTCCGGGTAATTCGTCCGCACCACCGGGTGCTGCTCGACGACGAGCCTGGCGCTGCAGAGGGTGCCGGTCAGGCGCGGCACGAGCAGGTCGCGGTTCTTGTGCCCCAGCGGATCGATGGCCGGCCGGATGATGCCGGTGCGGCCCGCGAGGAAGTCCGGAATGTACTCCGGCGCCGTGAAGACGGCGTGGTCGTAGCTGCTCGCGTACGGCTTCAGGAAGCCCCACGCCGCGCGCGTCTGGGGCGACGACTCGTCGAGGCCGATGTGGCAGCGGAACACCGTGCGCACGTCCAGCTCGCGCCGCAGCAGGTCGCCCGAGCCCAGCGGCTGCGGGTCGTGGATCACGAGCAGGTCGCCCGGCCGCAGGCGGGAACGCAGCGCGGCGGCGTTCTCGCGGCTCACGGCATCGTAGACCGCTCGGTCGTCCGCGGTCAGATCCGGATCGCCGCTGCCGTGAATCAGGTTGTGCAGGCGCTTCGTCAGCGTGAAGAAATCCGGGTTGTCGCTGCCGATGACCAGCCACTCCACGCGCACGCCGAGCTCGCGCAGGATCGTTATCATGCGCGGCATCATCTCGGCCACGCCGCCGCCGCGGGCGGTCGAGTTGACCATCCAGATCGTCCGTCCGTTCAGCGGCGGCACGAGCGAGAGCGCCTCCGTGCGCAGGCTGCGCACGGCCTCGGTCAGGTGCACCACCGCCTCGTAGTCGTCCAGCGTCAGTCTCTCGTTTACGGCAACCGTCTCGATCAACGTCGCCTCCGGCGAAGAAATCAGGGATGCTGCGTCAGGACTTGCGCCCGGCAGCGGCCGGTCCGCCCGGAACGGGGCGGCCGGCCGCGCAACCGGCGGACGGACGCGCGGTCGGGCCCGTCGAGCGACGGGCCGGGAATGAATCGTTGGATGAGTCTAGCCCATGACCTCGACGAGCTCGATGCGGACACCCTCGGCGCTGACGACGAACGCGATCTTGAGCTGCTGGCCGACCCGGTTGACGATCTCCCGCGGCCCGGACTCCAGCTCGACGCCCCTGGCCTGCATGTCGGCGATGGCGGCGTCGAGATCGTCGAAGCTCCAGCCCAGGTGGTCGAGCGCGCGCCCCTGCGTCGGCTGCAGCTCGCCCTCGACCCGGCCCACGAGCAGCCAGAGACCGTCGTAGCGCAGGCCCGCGATGCGGCCCTTCAGCTTGTCGGGCACGCCGCCGAACAGGCTCTCGTACCAGGTAAGCTCCACCCCGGGATCGGCCGAGCGCAGGTGGATGTGGTGAAACCCGAGCCACTGGTGATCCTCGACCACCTCGATCTTGTTGCCCCACGGATCCTCGACGAACGCCAGCTTGAAGAGTCCCTGGACCTCGCGGATGTCCTCGAGCACCTTGACGCCGGCCGCCTTCCAGCCGGCCATCTTGGCGTCGAGATCGGTGAACGAGAAGCCGATGTGGTCCACGCCGCTGCCCACGCTGCCGCCGGTCGGCTCGCGGTCGTTGTAGAAGATGATCTGGATGCCGTCGACCTGGCACGCGCCCTCGCGGCCGTAGTCCTGGCAGTCCATGTGATCCATGTACCACCTGGCCGCGGCCAGCTCGTCCGTGGCGGTCAGGTGCACGTGGTGGTAGTCCGCGGCCTGGGCGGCCGCCGGGATGCCGACCACCGCCGTCGTGAGCAGAGCGAACAGCAACGCCTTGCGTGTCATGTCGTCCTTCCTCTCAGTGGCCGGGGCTTGCCGCGGCAACGCGCGCATTATAGCCCCCCGCGATTGGAGGCTGGCTACGCGCCCAGCACGTGAAAGGCGACCCACCAGCCGACGGCGCCGACGAGCACGCCCGACAGGCTGTCAATCGTGTAGTGGTAGCGGCCGAGCACCGTCCCGACGGCGATGCCCGCCGCGACGGCGAGCAGCGCGGCGCCGGCCGGCGCCGAGACCGACCAGACCGCCAGGCCGACCGCCGTGGAGGCGGCGGCGTGGCCGCTCGGCAGCGTGTTCACCTGCACGCTCAGGCGGCGCAGGACGGCGGCGTTGAGCCGGCGCAGCAGCGGGTAGGGCGAGCAGAGCGGTCCGCGCAGCGCCAGCGCCCGCGGCGGCCGGGTCTGAATCCACGGCAGCAGGCCGTAGCAGGCGAACGACGCGAGCAGCGCCGCCGTCCAGAAGTCGTCGGCGCGGGCCCGCTGCCCAAGCGCGGCGAAGAGGCCGAAGCCCGCCGGGACCAGCGGGTAGGCCAGCAGGTAGGCCAGCTCGAAGCAGGAGCAGACTACGCGCGGGATGCGCGCCACGAGGCGGCCCAGCCAGCCGCCGCCGAACAGCCACGTGTCGACGGCCAGCAGGCGCCGCTCGATCGCCGGCATCGGCCGGCGGTAGAAGACGCCGCACAGCCAGTAGCCCTGCAGCAGGTACACGGCGGGCAGCCACTCGCGCAGCAGCTCCAGGGCGGGCGACGGCCGCAGCCGGGCAAGCATGAGCACGAGCCCGATGCAGACCAGGCCGACGAGCAGCACCCGGCGGCGGCCGGCGGCGGCCAGCGGCCGCACGCGCGACAGCGCCACCAGGTAGGCGAAGAAGCCGCAGACTACCCACTCGCTCGTCCAGAGCTCAAGCTGCATTCGCGTGCGCCTCGTCGGATGCGCAAAGGTATTCAGCCCCGGCGCGCGGTGTCAATAGCCGGCGCGCGCGCAGCGAGAGGCCGCGGGTCGACCGCCGGCTCGACGCGGCGCAGCACCCGCACGCACGACGGCACCAGCCACGCGACGCCGATGATGCGGCCGGCCAGGAGCGCCAGGGCGGCGGCCACCGCGCCGGCGAGGTCGAGCAGGTGGATCGCAAGCGCCAGCACCGCGGCGACGCCGCCGACCTCGAACCCCGTGGCGCGGGCGATGGGGCGCGTGCGCCGCGCGTGGACCAGCACGGCGCGCTGCAGATGGAGCGCGACCGACAGCAGCGGGAAGACGGCCAGGATGCGGACCGGCAGGAGGGCGAATTCCGCGAGCGCGGGGCTCAGGCCGGAGACGTCATGGAACCACACCGCCGCCAGCGGCGTGAACGCGATGGCGGACAGGCCGGCCGTCGACACGGCGGCGAGACCCGCCGCGAAGTTGCGCAGGCGCGGAAACTGCCGGCGGCGCGGCCCGAGCAGGGCGATGGCCGCTTCGAGGTACGACAGCCCCAGGGCGCGGAAGATGAACGTCAGGCCCTGCACGACGGGCAGCACGGCGAGCGACTCGAGCGTGAAGCGCGCCTGGCCCATGAAGAACGTCACGAGCGGCTGGATGGACAGCGCGATCGTCGACGTCATGGCGAGCGGCGCATAGAAGCGCACCAGCGCCGGCAGGCGCAGGACGTCCAGCCGTGCCGGCGGGCGGGGCCGGCGGGCGAACTCGCGGACCAGCCGGCGGGTCATCAGGTGACTGGCGATCGCCTCGGCGACGACCGCGCCCGACAGCGCCAGCGCCCCGACGCTGGCTCCCGGCAGCTCGAGCGCCCGCAATGCGGCCACGGCCAGCAGCGACATCGCGGCGAGCCGTAGCGCGGTGCCGTAGGCGACGCGCCGCGTCTGGTGGCGGCGGATGAGCAGCCCCTGCCTGAAGCGCCGGTACGCGATCGCCGCCGGCCACGGCAGCAGGATGGCGAGCGCGCCGTAGGTGCGGCTCGAGACGTCGGGGGGCAGTTGCAACGCGCCGGCGATGACCTCGAAGCACGGCGGCAGGAGCAGTACCGCCTGACCGGCGGTGACGAGCGCCGCCAGCCCCCAGGTGAACCGCCGCAGGGCGCGGAAGCTCGGACCGTCCTCGACCAGCGCCGTCGAGGCGCTCAGCAGCATGATGACCGGCGCCTCGACGATGATGGCGAAGGCGAACGCCACCCCGAACGCGGCCAGGTTGAGGACCGGTTCCGGCTGCCTGGCGATGATGGCGGCCAGATACGGCCCCTCGACCGCGATCATGAGCCAGGTCCCCGCCAGCGGAGCCCAGAACTTGAAGATGTGCCGGTAGGTCAGCCGGGCGCCGGGCACGGGGGCAGGAAAGGGAAACTGAGATTGAATCTCAGATCACGCTTGACCGACCGATCCGGTCGGCTATATAGTTCCCCGGTTGGAATTGAGATCAAGTCTCAATACTGGATCTCACACGCGAAAATGGCCCGCCCGGTGGTGGCTCACCGGACGGGCCGGCTGAACGCCCGGTCGCCGCACCAACACTGCCTGCGCTGGGCGCCAGACGCGTTCAACGCTCCTCATTGTAGGAGTCGGCGTCATGGCGCGCAATACCGGGCCATTACCCGGGAGGGGTCATGACGTCGATGTTCCGTTGCGGTCTGTTCCTGTTTCTGGTGTCCGCTCTCGCGGGTGCGGCGGCGGTCGGCGCCGCGCCGCAGGACGGCAGCTCGGGTCCCGCGGAGCTGGAGCCGGTCGCCGAGCCGGAGCCGATTGCGGAGGGTGCTGCCGCCGGCGCGCAGGAGACCGACATCGAGGAACTGGAGCGCCGGATCGACATCCTCGCCGAGGAAATCGAGCGGCTGCGCAGCGGCGAGCCGGAGGTCGACCTGACAGACGACGAGACCCGCGCGCTCGGACTGGCTCCGTCGGCGGCCGCCACCTACCGCGGCGGCACCGGCGTGTCGATCGCAGGCTACGGCGAGATGCTCTATGAGAACTACGCCTCGAGCAGGACCTCGCAGTTCGACTACCTGCGCGCCATCCTCTACGCCGGCTACCGCTTCAACGACAGGTTCCTCTTCAACTCCGAGATCGAGGTCGAGCACGCCAACGAGATCTTCGTCGAGTTCGCCTATGTCGACTACCTCGCCACCGACAACTTCGGCCTCCGCGCCGGCATGCTGCTGGTGCCCATGGGCCTGGTCAACGAGTTCCACGAGCCGACCGTCTTCATGGGCGCCGAGCGACCCGTGACCGAGCAGAGCATCATCCCCTCGACCTGGCGCGAGAACGGCGGCGGCGTCTACTACGCCGGCGACACCGTGGCCGTCCGCGCCTACGTCGTCAACGGACTCAACGGCGCCAGGTTCTCCGCGAGCGGCGTGCGCGGCGGACGCCAGAAGGGCGCCAGGGCCAAGGCGACCGACATGGCCTTCACCGGCCGCATCGACATCACGCCGACGCCCGGGGTCTTCTTCGGCGCCAGCTTCTACGCCGGGGGCTCCGGCCACGGCGAGATCGCCGTCGACGACATTCCCTACGGCATCCGCACCAGCATCTTCGACGTCCACGCCCAGGCCCAGGTCCGCGGCTTCGACATCCGCGGCCTCTTCGCGCAGGCCAACCTGGCCGACACCGACCGCCTGAACCAGTTCCTCGGCCTGACCGGGTCGAGCGGCGTCGGCGAGACCATGCGCGGCGGCTACCTGCAGTTCGGCTACGACGTGCTCTCGCAGGTCGCCGCCGCCGGCGTGGGGCTCTCGCCCTACGTCCGCGTCGAGAAGGTCGACACGCAGGCCGCCGTGGCCGCCGGCTTCACGCGCAGCCCGTCGAAGAACAACACCTACACGACGTTCGGCATCGAGCTCAAGCCCATCCCGAACATCGTCGTCAAGGTCGACCACATGTGGGTCAACAACGCCGTCGAGAGCGGCGTCAACCAGTTCAACGTCAACGTCGGCTACGCGTTCTAGGAGGCGTTCAGCAGTCATGATGTACGGGGCAACGGCGCGGCAGGTCGCGGCGGGCGTGCTCGCCGCGGCCTGCCTGTTGGCGGTCGAGACCGCCTCGGCGCAGTCCGGCCTCGTGCAGCGGGAGGAAGCGCTGGCGGCCGTCTTCCCCGGGGCCGTCATTGCCGCGGACCGCGTCTACCTGACCAACGCCCAGGCAGAGCGGATCGCCGAGCTGTCCCGCGACGACGTGCACACGAAGATCTACGCCCGCTACATCGCCCGGCGCGGCGGCGCCGTCGTCGGCCGGGCGTACGTCGACACCCATGTCGTCCGCACCAAGCGCGAGAGCCTGCTCATCTCGCTGGACGCGAGCGGGCGCGTGCGGCGCGTCGACGTGACCGCGTTCCTGGAGCCTCCGGAGTACATCGCGCCCGAGCGCTGGATCCAGCAGTACCACGAGCAGCGGCTGACCGACGACCTCGCCATCATGCGGGCGATCCGCCCCATCGCAGGGGCGACGCTGACGACCCGCGCCGTCAACGCCGCGGTGCGCCGGGTGCTGGCGCTCGACCAGGTGCTGGCGGCCAGGACGGCTGCTGCGCCCGCAGCGCCATGACCTGGTGGGAGCGCAGGGGGTTCAACGCCTTCTACGTCGTGGTCGCCGCGACCGGCTTCATCTACTTCTACATGAAGTACGCGCTGGTCACGGACGACCCGTTCGCGATCATCAACCACCCGTGGCAACCGGCGATGCTGTCGTTCCACCTGGTGGCGGCAGCGCTGTTCGTCGCGTTCTTCGGCATGCTGTTCCGGTCGCACTCGTTCGGCAAGATCCGCTCGGCACAACGGGAGAACCGCCGGACCGGATGGACGGCGCTGCTCAGCTTCGCCGCGATGGCCCTCAGCGGCTACTTCATACAGGTGGCGTCGTCGCCCGCGCTCATCACGGCCTGGATCTGGGTCCACGTGGCCGCCAGCACCCTCTTCGTCGTCGGCTACGGCGTGCACCTCGTCAACGGCTGGCGGCTCGGCCGGCGCCCGGCCGCGCGCGCCGGCACCGCCTCCGGCGCCTTGCCCGGACCCGCGCGCGTCGCGCCATGAGGCCGTTCGCCGCATCCGCCGCGCTGCTCTGCCTCGCCGCGTACTCGCACCCCGCGGCGCCCGCGCGCGTCGAGCGGACGGTCTTCCTCATGGGCACCGCGGCCACCCTGGTCGCCGAGGCCCCCGACCGCACGACCGGCCTCGCGCAGCTCGAGCGGATGGTGCTCGTCATCGAGGCCACCGAGGCGGAGCTCAGCACCTGGCGGGACGACAGCGTCCTGAGCCGGCTGAACCGCCAGCCGCTCGGCGCGCCGCGCCCGGTGCCGCCGTCCGTGTGCGGCCTGCTCGGCCGCCTGGCGGCGTGGCGGCAGGCCACGGGCGGCGCGTTCGATCCGGCCGTGGGACGCCTCGTCGAGGCCTGGGGTCTGCGGGGAGCAGGCCGCCGCCCGGCCGCGGCGGCACTGGCGGCCGCCCGGGCGCGCACGGGGCTTCAGCACCTGACCGTCGACGCCGGAGCGTGCACCGTGGCGCGGCGCGCCGACGTCACGCTCGACGCCGGCGGATTCGGCAAGGGCGAGGCGCTCGACCGCGTGCGGGACGCCCTGCGCGAGCCACCCGGCGCGTGGCTCATCGACTTCGGCGGGCAGGTGGCGGTGTCGGGCGCACGGTCCGACGGCGCCTGGCCGGTCGCCATCGCGCATCCGGAACGGCGCGGCGTGCCGGCCGCCGAGCTGCACCTCTCCGCGGGCTCGCTCGCCACCAGCGGCGGCTCGGAACGGGACCTCGCCAGCGGCGGCGGGGAGCGCATCGGCCACATCCTCGACCCGCGCAGCGGCGAGCCGGTGGGACGGCGGGGCTCGGTCGTCGTCTGGCACCGGGACGCCTTCGCGGCTGACGTCCTCTCCACGGCGCTGCACGTGATGGGACCCGAGGCGGGGCTGGCCTGGGCCGCGGCGCGCGGCATCGCGGCCTGCTTCCTGCAAGCGGAGGCCGCGTCCGAGGCAGTCGTGTTCCGGCCTACGCCGGCCTTCGCGACACGCTTCGCGCTGCCGCGGCGACGCTGACCGCTGGCCGGCGCGTGCGCCGCCCGGCTCAGGCGCCGGGTTCCGGCCGCGCGGCCGCCAGCTTCGCGCTCAGCCGGCCCAGCTCGACGCTGCGCCGATACGCCGCCAGCACCGCCTTCGAGATCACGGTGCGGAACGCGCCCTTCTCGAGCTGGTAGAGCGCGTCCGCGCTGGTTCCGCCGGGCGACGTGACCATGTTGCGCATCTCCGCGGGGTGCACGGTCGACCGCTCGGCGAAGTGCGCCGACCCGCGGATGGTCTGCACGACGAGCCCGCGGGCGTCCGCGCGCGAGAACCCGAGGTGCACGGCGGCGTCGATCAGCGCCTCCATCAGCAGGAACACGTAGGCCGGCCCGGTGCCGCTGATGGCGGTGGCCATGTCGAGAAAGTGCTCGTCGTCGACGTGGAGCTGATGCCCGAGCGCCGCGACGACCGCCCGTGCCTGCTCGCGCTGCGGCGGCGACACCTCGGCGGTGGCGGTCCACACGGTCATCCCCTCGCCGACCTGCGCCGGCGTGTTCGGCATGGTGCGCACGATGGCGCGGTGCCGCGTCCCGGCCGCGATCGACTCGATGGTGGTGCCCGCCACGATCGACAGCAGCAGCGCGTCCGGCCGGACCTGGCCGCCGATGTCGGCGAAAACGGCCGGCAGCACCTGCGGCTTCACGGCCAGGACCACCAGCGCGCCCTCGCGCGCGGCGGCCCCGTTGTCGGGGGTGGTGCGGATCCCGAACCGGCCGCGCAGCTCGTCGAGGCGCTCGCCGTGCTTGTCGCTGGCGGTGATGTGCTCGGGGCTGAGCTGATGCCGCGAGAGGAGGCCGCCGATCATCGCTTCGGCCATCGCTCCCGCGCCGATGAAGGCCAGTTGCAGGTTGTCGAGTGCGTGCGTATTCGTCACGGTGTCCTCTGGCTGATGGCCGCGGACCGGGCAGCCGTGGGTATTCTAGTGCGGTGGACCCGATTGCTCATACGCTCGTGGGCGCCAGCCTGGCCCGGACGCCGCTGGGGCGCCTCTCGGCGCTGGCGACGCCGACGCTGATCCTGGGCGCGAACGCGCCCGACCTGGACGCGGTCACGATGTTCATCGACCGCGATCTGTCCCTGGGCTTCCGCCGCGGGTGGACGCACGGCGCCCTGGCGCTCGCGGTGCTGCCGCTGCTGCTGACGGGGCTCGTGTGCCTGATCGACCGCGGCCTGGCCCGCATCCGGCGCCGGCCGCCGCGCGCGCGGCCGGGGCCGCTGCTGGCCCTGGCGTACCTCGCCGTGGCCTCCCACCCCGTGCTGGACTGGCTGAACACCTACGGCGTCCGCTTCCTCATGCCGTTCGACGGCCGCTGGTTCTACGGCGACGCCCTGTTCATCGGCGACCCGTGGGTCTGGCTGCTCGTCGGCGCGGGCGCCGTGGCGGGCCAGGCGCGGTCGGCGGCCGGCAGCGCGGGCTGGCTGGCCCTGGGAGCCGCCCTGACCGCGCTCATCGTGGTCGTCGGGAACGCGCCGGGGCCGGCGATCCTGCTCTGGCTGGCGGGCGGCATCGTGCTGGCCGCCGTACGGGCGCGCGGCCTGTCGCCGCGGCAGGCGGGCCGGCTGGCGACGGCCTGCCTGGCCGGCGCCGGCGTGTACATGCTGGCGATGGTCGGCGCGTCGCGAGCGGCGGTGCTGCAGGTGGCCGACTGGCTGGAGGCGCGCGGCGCACCGTTCGTCGACATCATGGCGGCCCCGCTGCCGGCCAACCCTTTCGTCCGCGACGTCGTCGTGGCCGACGCGGACCACTACCACTTCCTGGAGCTCGACTGGCTTCGCGCCGATCCGATTCGGGTGGGGAGCCCGGCCGTGCAGCGCGGCCGGGGCGATCCGATTGTGGCCGCCGCGCTGCGCGCGCCGCAGGTGCAGGGGATTCGCGCCTGGCTGCGCTTTCCGGTCTACACGGTCGAGGAGCTGGCCGACGGCTACCGCGTCACGATCCGCGACGCGCGCTACACGCGCCGGCCCGGCCCGCGCTTCCCGGACATCGCCGTCGAGCTCGACCACGCGCTCCGGCCGCGGCCGCCCGGCGCGTGACTCCCAGGAGTCTGCGCCGCAGACCGGCGCGGACTCCGCAAGGCGCGCACAGCGCGCCTCGGCGGGAGCGGCGCGGGGCTGTGGGATCCCCGCGAGCGGACGCCGGGGGTTCGGGGCGCAGCCCCGTCTGACGCTAGACGTCCACCTCTTTCGGGCGCCACAGGCCGACCAGCCGTCCGCGCGAGAACGCGCGCAGCTCGGCCCAGTCGGCGATGGGCAGCTCTATCTGCGCCAGCGCCGCCGTCGGCAGCACCTCGTCTCTGCCGGTCAAGCGGGCCACGAGCTCCTGGAGCCCGGGATTGTGGCCCACCACGAGCACGCGCGAGGCCTCGCCGCCGAGACTCCGGACGATGTCGACGATGACCTCGGGCGCGGCCAGGTAGAGCTGGCGATCCAGCTCCAGCGGGCCGCCGTACCCGGAGCCGTCCGCCACCTGCGCGGCCGTGGCGCGCGCCCGCTCGGCAGTCGAGCTGACGATCAGGTCGGGCGTCAGCGCCTGCCGGCGCAGGAGCAGTCCGACCCGGGGCGCGTCGCGGTTGCCGCGCCGGTTGAGCGGCCGCTCGTGGTCGGCGAGGCCCGGCTGCTTCCAGCTCGACTTGGCATGGCGCAGAATCAGGAGCGTCTTCATGAAACCTGCGCCGGCGCGCAACGCCGGCCGCGGGAATTATGTCGCGCTGCGGCCGGGGGGAACACTAGAATGGAATCGTGCTGTTCATCGCGTTGCTCGACCTCTACTCGCTCGTCGTGCTCGGCGCCGTCATCATTTCCTGGATTCAGTTGCCGCCGTCCAATCCGGTCGCGACGTTCCTGCACACGCTGACGGAACCGCTGCTCGCCCCGATCCGCCGCGTGCTGCCGGACGCGGGCGGGCTCGATTTCTCGCCCCTGATCCTGCTGTTCGGCCTCCGCATGCTGCGGAGCCTGCTGTTCGCGGGCGCCCTGTGATCCCGAATTCGGTATCATGCCGCAACGACGATTTCCGCCAGGAGTCCGCGCCGTGGAACGGCGCAGACCCCTGGCAGGGTCGGTTGGGCGGCAATCGGAGCCGCAGGCGACGATTTCCGGGCTAGTTTGTGAGGTGGCTATGTCCAGGCTCCTGGCGGTGACCGTGCTCGTGACGGCGGCGGTGGCGGCCGTCGGCGCGCAGGACGCGGAAAACCCGTTCACCGACGGTCCCGACCGGCGGATGGGCGAAACGAGCTTCCGGGTGCACTGCACCCTGTGCCACGGCTACGACGCGCAAGGCGGGGCAGAGACCAACGGACCCGACCTGACGACCGGGCGGTTCCGCCGTTCCAGCACCCTGGCGGGGCTCTTCGACGTGATCCGCAACGGCGTCCCGGGCACGGCCATGCTCGGGATCAACCCCGACGTATCGGATCGCGTCGTCTGGCAGATCATCACGTACCTCGACTCGCTGACCCCGAACCTGGCGGACGCGGACCTGCCGGGCGACCCGGGCGCCGGACGCACCCTGTTCGCGGGCAAGGGCAACTGCGCGGCCTGTCACATGGTCGACGGCGACGGCGGGCGGCTGGGACCGGATCTCTCGCGGGTCGGCGAGCGGCGCGACCCCGACGAGCTGCGGGCCGACCTGCTGGATCCGAGCGCCGAGGTCGAGCCGCGCTGGTGGACGATGACGGTCACGCGCCCCGACGGCTCGGTCGTCGAGGGGCTCAGAATGAGCGAGGACACGTTCACGCTGCGCCTGATCGACGCCGACGAGCAACTGTGGTCGTTCTCGAAAGGCGAGATACGGTCGTTCGACCGTAGCCGGACTTCCTCGATGCCGGGCGCCGATGGCACGCTCACGGACGCCGAGGTGGACGATCTGATCGCGTACCTCTTCTCGCTGCGGAAGGAGAGCTGACTCATGAAACGGATCGCGATGGTCGTTGCGCTGGCCGCCTCCGCACAGGCGGCCAGCGGCCAGGAACCTGCGTCCGGCACGGCCCCGTCATTCACTCCCGTGACCTGGGAACGGCTCCTCAACGCGGCGGATGAGCCCCACAACTGGCTGATGTACTCCGGCACCCACAGCAGCCAGCGCTTCAGCCGGCTCGACCAGATTGATGCCGGCAACGTCGGCGATCTGAAGCTGAAGTGGGCCTACCAGATTCCCGTGATCGACCGGGCGGAGACCACCCCGCTCGTCGTCGACGGCGTCATGTTCATCACGGAGGCGCCCAGCAATCTGAGTGCGGTGGACGCCGCCACGGGCGGCGTCTACTGGCGCTACGAGCACGAGCTCCCCGACGATCTCCGGATCTGCTGCGGCCGCAACAACCGCGGCGTCGCCGTGCTCGGCAACACCCTGTTCATGAGCACCCTCGACGCCCACCTGGTGGCGATCGACGCGCGCAGCGGCAACCTCGTCTGGAACACCGAGGTCGCGGAGTATTCGCGGGGCTACAGCAAGACGGCGGCGCCGCTCATCGTCAAGGACAGGGTGGTGACCGGCATCGCGGGCGGCGAGTTCGGCATCCGCGGGTTCCTCGACTCGTACGACGCCGAGTCCGGCGCGCTCGAGTGGCGCACCTACACGATTCCCGGCCCGGACCATCCGGACAACCGCAGCTGGTCCGGCGACTCGTGGCGCACGGGCGGCTCGCCGACGTGGATTACCGGCTCGTACGATCCGGAGCTCGACCTCGTCTACTGGGGCACCGGCAACCCCGGCCCCGACTACAACGGCGAGATGCGGCTGGGCGACAACCTCTACTCCGACTCGGTGCTCGCCCTCGACGGCGACACGGGCGAGCTCTCCTGGTACTTCCAGTTCACGCCCCACGACGTTCACGACTGGGACGCGATCCAGATTCCGATCCTCGCCGACATCGAGTTCGACGGCCAGCCGCGCAAGGCCATGCTGTGGGCCAACCGCAACGCGTTCTTCTACACCCTCGACCGTGCGACCGGGGAGTTCCTGCTCGGCGAGCCGTTCGCCCGGCAGACCTGGGCGGAGCGGATCGACGAGCAGGGCCGGCCGGTGCGGTTGCCCGACACGTTTCCGACGGAGGACGGCACGGTGGTCTCCCCGCCCGTCCTCGGCGGCACCAACTGGTGGTCGCCCGCCTACAGCCCCCGCACCGGGCTCTTCTACGTCAACGCCTTCGACGGCGAGGCGGAGTACTTCGTGCGCGAGGACGACTACCGGGCGGGTGTCCGCTTCATCGGGGGCGGGCAGCAGGCGGTGTCGGCCATCGACAACTACGTCAACGCCATCCGGGCCATCGACCCGGCGACGGGCGAGCGCCGCTGGGAGTTCCGGATCACGCCGCAGTCCCGGGCCGGCGTGCTCGCCACGGCGGGCAATCTCGTCTTCAGCGGCGGCATCGACGGCTTTTTCTTCGCCCTCGATGCCGAGACCGGCGAGGAGCTGTGGCACGTCCAGCTGGGGGCGCTCGTGCAGGCCGCGCCCATCACCTACGCCGTGAACGGCGAGCAGCAGGTCACGATCGCGGCGGGCAACGTGGTGTACACGTTCGGCCTCGACTGATGGCCTTCGTGACGCTCGACGGCCTGGACGCGCGCGAGCCGATGCCCGGCTTTCGCGGCCGGTTCATTCACACCGACTCGGTGACGATCGTCCACTGGGACGTCGAGGCCGGCGCGACGCTGCCGGAGCACTCGCATCCGCACGAGCAGGTGTCGAGCCTCCTCGCGGGCGAGTTCGAGATGACGGTCGACGGACGGACCCGGCAGATGCGCCCGGGCTCGGTCGCCGTCGTGCCCGCGCACGCCGTCCACTCCGGCCGCGCCCTGACGAGCTGCCGGTTCATCGACGTGTTCCACCCCGTCCGGGAGGACTACCGGGCGTGATCGCTCCCGTCGCGCGCACGGTGCGGCGCTGGATCCGCGGCGCCGTCGCCCTCGCCGTCGCCGGCGCCGCGCTCGGGCCGGGCGTTCCGGGCACAGCGCCGGCAGCCGGGCAGCCGCCGGCGGCGCAGCCCGCGGCCGCCGAGCGCGCGCCCTCGCCCCGCAACGCGAGCTACTCCATCGACGTCCGGCTCGACGCGGAGGCGCGGCGCCTCCACGGCCGCCAGGTGCTGACGTGGCGCAACACGTCGATCATCACCACCGCCGAGCTGCAGCTCCATCTCTACTACAACGCGTGGAAGAACACGAAGTCGACCTGGATGCGGGAGAGCCGGCTGCGGGCCCGCGGCCGCGGCCTGCGCGAGCGCCCGGCGGCCGACTGGGGCTGGATCGACGTGCAGGCGGTCCGTCTGCTCGGCGCCGCTGACGCGCCGGCCGTCGACCTGACGGACCGGATCTCGCACATCGCCCCGGACGACGGCAACCCCGACGACGAGACGGTGCTCGTCGTGCCCCTGCCGCAACGGGCCTTCCCCGGCGACTCGGTCGAGCTCGAGATCGAGTGGACGTCGCAGGTGCCGCGTCCCTTCGCGCGCACGGGCGTCGTGGGCGACTACTACTTCATCGCCCAGTGGTTTCCGAAGGTCGGCGTGCTCGAGGACAGCGGCTGGAACTGTCACCAGTTCCACGCCGCGACCGAGTTCTTCGCGGACTACGGCGTCTACGACGTCCGGATCACGGTCCCGGCGGGCTGGGTGGTCGGCGCCACGGGCGTCGAGCAGAGCGTCGTCGACAACGGCGACGGGACGGCCACCCACCGCTACCACCAGGCAGACGTCCACGACTTCGCCTGGACCGCCAGTCCCGATTTTCTCGAGCGGCGCGAGCGGTTCGAGCACCCGACCCTGCCCCCGGTCGACATCCGCCTGCTGCTGCAGCCCGAGCACGCCGGCCAGGCGGCGCGCCACTTCGAGGCGACGCGGCACGCGCTGCGGTACTACGGCGAGTGGTTCGGCGCCTACCCGTACGAGCAGATCACGGTGGTCGATCCCGTGTGGCGCAGCCGCACGGGCGGCATGGAGTACCCCACCCTGTTCACCGCGGGCACGCGCTGGCTGGCGCCGGCTGCCGTGGCGACGCCCGAGGAGGTGATCGTCCACGAGGCGGGGCACCAGCTCTGGTACGGCGTCGTCGGCAGCAACGAGTTCGAGCACGCGTGGATCGACGAGGGTCTGACCACGTTCGCCACCGCGCGCGTGATGGAGGCGTTCTTCACCGGGCACCATCGCTCGACCCGGCTGCTCGGCCGGTTCGTGCCCTGGGTGATCCGCGACGTCCCGTGGTCGCGCGCCATCGACGGCAACCGCATGTCCGGGTACCGCCGCAACGCGCGCATGGACGCGCCGGCGCGGCCCGCCTACCGCTACTGGCCCGGCACGGCGGGCAGCATCTCGTACAACAAGACGGCGCTCTGGCTGCACACGCTGGAGCGCTACCTGGGCTGGCCGGTGCTGCGGCGGGGAATGGCTGCCTTCTACGAGCGCTGGCGCTTCGGCCATCCGGCGCCGGACGACTTCTTCGACAGCATCAGCGAGGCGAGCAACCGCGATCTCGACTGGTTCTTCGACCAGGTCCACGGCACGGCCCGGGTCTTCGACTACGGCGTGCAGGCGCTGACGAGCCGGCGCGACGCCGGCCGCGGCTTCTTCGGCGCGGGCGGCGAGGCGAGCTTCGCCGAGGGTTCCGGCGCGGGCGGCTACGAGACGACCGTCGTCGTGCGCCGCTACGGCGAGGGCGTCTTCCCCGTCGAGGTGCTGACCGAGTTCGCGGACGGTCACCAGGAGCGGGAGGCGTGGGACGGCGCCGCGGAGTGGACGGCGTACACCTACCGGCGCGACGCCCGGGCGACGCGCGCCTTCGTCGATCCGGATCGCGTCCTGCTGCTGGACGGCCACTACACCAACAACAGCCGCACGCTCGCGCCGCGGGCGAGCGCGGCGGCGACCCGCTGGAGCCTGCGGTGGCTGGTCTGGCTGCAGGACCTGCTGCTCACGTACGGGTTCTTCATTTGATTCGCGCGCTGTTCGACGGCATCGGGCGGGTCCTGAGCGCACCCGTGCTCGTGGCCGGGGTCTACCTGCTGACGCTGCTCCTGGCGGCGCCGCTCACCCTGGCGCTGCACGACGCCATCGCATCGCACCTGGGCGCGAGCGTGGCGGCCGAGCAGGCGGCCGCCGGCGTGCACTGGGCGTGGTGGGAGGAGTTCCAGGCGCAGGCGCGCGGGTTCGAGCGCACCTTCACGCCGTCGATCATCGGCTTCGGGGCGGTCCTGAGCAATCTGAGCGCGTTCGTCGACGGCGCGGCGCCGGCCGGCGGGCTGGCAGTCGCGGTGGCGTTCTACCTGGCCGCCTGGACCTTCCTCGCCGGCGGCGTGCTGGACCGCCTGGCGCGCCGGCGGCGACTGGGCGCCGCCGCGTTCTTCGCTGCCTGCGGCACGTACTTCTTCCGCTTCCTGCGTCTGGCCGTCGTCGCCGGCCTGGCCTACTGGGTGCTGTTCGACCTGTTCCACGAGTGGCTGTTCGACGACCTCTACCAGGCCGTGACGCGCGGCATCACGGTGGAGCGCACCGCGTTCGTCGTCCGGCTCGCGGGCTACGCCCTCTTCGGCGCCCTCGTGCTGCCCGTCAACCTGCTGCTCGACTACGCCAAGATTCGCGCCGTGGTCGAGGATCGCCGCAGCATGCTCGGGGCCCTGCTGGCGGCCGGCCGCTTCGTGCGGCGGCGCCCGTTCTCGACCGGCGGCCTGTACGTGCTCAACGCGGGGCTGTTCGGGCTCCTGCTGGCGGGCTATGCCGCCGTCGACCCCCGCGTGGGCGCGCCGGACGGGACGTCCCTGTGGACGGCGCTGCTAATCGGCCAGGCGTACGTGCTCGCGCGCGTGGCGACCAAGCTCGTGTTCTACGCGTCGCAGACCGCGTACTTCCAGAGCCAGCTGGCCCACGCCGGCTACGTGGCCGCGGCGCAGCCCGCCCCGCCCGAGTCGCCCGCCGCGGAGACCCTCGCCGCCGCCGCGGGCGACGCCGGCAAGGCCCCCGCCTCCTGAGCCGCCGCGCGAGCCGGCCGGCGCTTGGACCGGCGGCGGATCGTTGTGATACAAGGGAGGTATGGTCGCGAGCCGTGCCAGCCGCAATTGCCTGGTGGAGGTCACCATGAGAGCGCCGAGCGTTCGAGCCGTCGTCGTTGCGTGCGTCGTGTTCATCGGATCGCTGGCCGGGGCGCCGGCGGGAGCGGCCCAGACCGCGGAGGACCTGGAGCGCGAGGTCCGGGAAACGCTGCGCGACGAACGCGATCTGCGGCGGATCGAGGTATCCGTCGAGGGCAGCGAAGCGACGCTGACCGGGATCGTCGAGTCCTTCTGGGACAAGCATCGGGCGATCGAGCGGGCACTGGACGTCGACGGCATCGAGACCGTCGCCAGCGAGCTGGAGCTGCCCGAGCCCGAGGACGACAACGATCTCGCGCAGGAGGTCGCCAGGGTCGTCCAGCGCTATCCGCACTACACCATCTGGGACTTCATCAACGGGCGCGTGCAGAACGGCAACGTCCAGCTCGCCGGGTGGGTGACGCCGGACCGCGACAAGAGCGGCGACCTGTTCGAGCGCGTGGCGAAGATCGAGGGCGTGCAGGACGTCCAGAGCACCATCGAGACCCTGTCGCCGTCGCAGGGCGACCGGCGGCTGCGCAGGTCCATCATGCGCCAGTTGGCCCGCAACACGCACTTCGAACGGCTCGCGCGGATGCCGAACCCGCCGTTCCACATCGTCATCGACAACGGCATCGTGCTGCTCATCGGGTACGTGCAGGGCCAGATCGAGCTGATCGAGATGCAGCGCATCGTGGGACAGACCCAGGGCGTGCTGCGGGTCGAGAACCGGCTCCAGACGCTCCGCTGACCACCGGCGGCCGGGCCGGCCGGCGGTGCGCGCGCAGCGCGCGCCCCCGGGCCGGCCGCAGCCGGCTGCGGCGTGACGTTCGCGCTCGCGGCGCTTGCCGTCGCGCGGGCGCGCGCCGGCATCATCGGCACCGTCCTGCCTGTGCTGCCCTGTCCTCCCCTGGTGCCGGGCACGGCGCTTGAGCTCCCGACGGTGGCCGTCACCGCTGCGGCATTCATCCTCGGACAACTTGATTTACCCTTGACCGACCAAATTGGTCGGACATACAATCCAAAAACTGATACTGAGACTCAATCTCAAGAGGAGAGCGTCATGACTCGTTCCAGACCGCTGCGCTTCCGCATCCTCGTCGCGGCCGGGCTGCTGCTTGCCGCGTGGCTCCCCGCCGCCGCGCAGGACAACACGCTCGACGGCTGGCGTCCGCCCGATCTGATCGACGCCGTGGCGAGCTTCGGGGCCGCCGTGCACGACGGCGCGCTGTATGTCTACGGCGGCCACGTCGGCCGCGTCCACGCGCACTCCATCGAGAACATCAGCCCCGGCTTCCGCCGCCTGGTCCTCGGCGCCGGGCAGACCTGGGAAGACCTGCCGCCGGGACCGCTCCTGCAGGGAACCGTGCTGGCATCCGACGGCGCCTACGTCTACCGGGTCGGCGGCATGACGGCGACCAATGCCACCGCGGCCGAGCCGGAGGTGCTCCGCTCGAGCCGTTCCGCGGCACGCTACGACGTGTCGGCGGGGCGCTGGGAGCCGTTGCCCGACCTGCCGGCGGGGCGCTCCTCGCACGATGCGGTGATCGCCGGCCGAACGCTCTACGTCGTCGGCGGGTGGGAGCTCCGGGGACCCGATGAGGAGGGCGCCTGGGCCGACGCCGTCCTGGCGCTCGACCTGGACGGCGGGACCGCGTGGCGCGAGATTCCGGCCCCCTTCGAGCGCCGGGCGCTCGCGGCCGGCACCGCGGGCGGACGCATCTACGCGTTCGGCGGCCTCCGGCCGGCGGACGGACCCGCGCTGCGGGTCGACGTCCTCGACACCGCGACCGGTGAATGGTCCACCGGACCCGACCTGCCCCAGGCGGGAAGCCTGCAGGGATTCGGCGTGGCGGCGGCGAGCCACGGCGGGCGCATCTTCATGAGCCAGGCCGATGGCAAGGTCTACCGCCTGGCGGACAGCGGAGACCGCTGGGAGCCGGCGGCGACTCTCGAGCACCGGCGGTTCATGCACCGGCTCGTCCCGTTCGACGGCCACGTGCTCGCCGTCGGCGGCTCGGCGCGCGGTCACGTGACGGCGATCGACGTCGTGCGGCCGGCAGCCGGCACCGCAGGCGACGCGGGGGCCGGGCGGGGCGCGAGCCGTTGGCCCGGCTTCCGCGGCGGAGCCGACACCAACGTGAGCCGCGCGGCGCGCCTGCCTCGCACCTGGTCCGACGAGAGCGTCGCGGGCGCGCCACGACCCCCGGGTTCGGGCAGTCGAGTCCGGTAATCTGGGACGGCGTCGTCTTCGTCACGTCCATCGAGGGGGCGCTGAAGGAGACCCTCTGGGTCAACGCCGTCAGCCTCGCTGACGGCTCGGAACGCTGGCGGCGGTCGTTCGAGGCGGCAGAGCGGCTCGAGTGGAACGACTACGTGTCGAAGGGCGCGCCGACGCCGGCCGTCGACGCCGACCGCCTCTACGCCTTCTTCGCCAGCGGCGACCTGCTGGCCCTGACGCACGACGGCGAGACCGTGTGGCGCCGGAACCTGAGCGGCGACTACGGGTCCGTCGCGGGCAACCACGGCGTCGGCAATTCCGTGCTCCTGACCGAACGCGCGGTCGTCGTGCTGCTGACGCGCCGCACGTACTCGTACCTGCTGGCGGTGGCGCCGGAGACCGGCGACACCCTGTGGAAGGCCGACCGGGACGCGGGCGTCGCCTGGAGCACCCCGGTGCTCACGCCGGACGGCCGCGAGATCGTCGTCAGCGCCGCCGGCCGCATCGAGGGCTTCGACCCCGACACCGGCGACCTGCGCTGGTCGTTCGCCGACCTCGAGGGGAACTTCGTGCCGTCGCCCACCATCACGGACGACCTGGTCATCGTGGGCGGGCTGCGCGTCGCGGCCAATCTCGCCCTGCGCCGTCCGGGAAGCGGCGCGCCGGACGCGGGCGAGGTGGCGTGGACGGCAGGGTCGACATCCAACTTCGGATCGCCGTTCGCGTACCGCGACTGCGTCTACTGGGTCAACCCGGCCGGGGCCGCCCGCTGCCTGGCCCCGGACTCCGGGGACGTCCAATGGACCCACCGCCTGCCCGCGTCGACCTGGGCGACGCCGCTGGGCCACGAGGACCTGGTCTACTTCTTCACGACGAGAGGCATCACGCAGGTGCTCCGCGCGTCCGCCGCGGCGCCGCAGGTGGTCGCCACGAACCACCTGTCGGTCGAGGCGCCCGTGACCGGCTTCGCCGCCGTGGACGACGCCATCGTCATCCGCGCCGGCGGCGACGTCATCCGGGTGGGTCGAGCGGCGGACTGAAACCGATAGTGATATTGCGTCTCAGTTTCAGAAGCGGTAGGATCTGTCTCCCATGCAGTTGGCGGTCGCGCCCGAAGCCACGCAGCCGGCTCCCCGCGAAGCCCGGTACGTCTGCAGTTGCCTGCGGATCACGGAGTGCGAGCTGCTTAACACCCTGTCGAGCGCCAACATCCGCACGCTGCGGGACCTGCGGCGCACCATCGGCGCGGGCGACGGCTGCACGGCCTGCCACCGCACCCTCCAGCGCTACCTCGACGCCAGCTAGCTTCAATCGGATGGGGCTGCGCCCCAAGCCCCCGGCGTCCGCTTGCGGGGACCCCACAGCCCCGCGCCGCTCCCGCCGAGGCGCGCTGTGCGCGCCTTGCGGGATCTTGCCGCGGCCTGTCAGCCGTCGTGGCCGCCCATCTGCTCCGCCAGATAGTTCTGGATGCCGACCTTCTCGATGCGGAAGAGCTGGGTCTCCAGCCAGTCGACGTGCTCTTCCGATTCGACGAGAATCGGCGCGGCGAGCTCGCGTGTGGCGTTGTCGCCGAGCCGCACGCTCAGCTCGATCAGCGCGTTGTAGTGCGCGACGCCCTTCAGCTCAAGCTTCAGGTCGTTCTCGAACTGCTCCTTGACGTCGGTGCCCACCCGGATGACGTCGTAGCGGGCGATCTCGGGCACGCCCTCCAGGAACAGGATGCGCTCGATCAGCTTCTCCGCGTGCTTCATCTCGCCGATCGACTCCTCGTGGTGCTTCTTCGCCAGGTCGTGGAAGCCCCAGTCGGCGCACATCTTCGACTGGCAGAAGTACTGATTGATTGCCGTCAGCTCCACGGTGAGCGCCCCGTTCAGTCCGTCGATGATCTCCGCTTGGCCCTTCACTAGCCCCTCCTTCGTTCGCCGCAACATGCTGCGTTCTCTCGAAGCTAGCACGCGGGCGGGGTCCGGAGGTGAGACTGAGACTCGGTCGCAGCCGAAAGTCAGGCTGCGGAACGAAACGCGCGGCGGGCGGTAACTTGGCGCCGGAGCCGATCACGAAAAGGCCACAACCCCAACACCGCCCAGTTTTGTTTGTTGGAGAATCTGTAATCAGAACAGGTCAGAAAACGTCAGAAAACGGCTGGCAGTGTCAATGGCAACCGAAAACTGCACACTTCAGGGGAGGACGTCGAGGGCGGATCTGACGTTCTCCCGTTGATGTCCACCGAGCGTTTCGAGTCGGACGGAGGGAGCGGAGCGACCGGAGTCCGGCCCGAAACGCGGCGCGAGCCGGGCGGGCGGTCACTTGGCGACGTCGTCGCCGAGCACGGTGCCCCATTCCTCGAAGCGCTTGTTCGAGGTCAGCACCGTTGACCTGGGTCACCAGCAGGTAGCTGATCTCGTCGCATAATGTGGCGCTCCACATTATGCGACTTATGTTGAGTGATCAGTAATGTGGAGTCGCGGTGGAGAAAGGCGCTCACCCAAGCACGGGAGGGTTGCCGGACTCCACATTACCGATCGGTCCTCAGAGCGCTTCGAGCCATTCGAGCACCGACGCGTCCGTGCGCCACAGGGCCGGCCCCGCGGTGGCGCCGGTGGTGGGGCGGGCCTTCTCGAGCGCTTGCCGCTTCATGTCGAGGTCGACGGTGGCGTACCGGTGCGTGGTCGTGACACTCGCGTGGCCGAGCCACTGACTGATCGTGACGATGTCGACGCCCGCCCGGAGCAGATGAACGGCCGTGCTGTGCCGCATGCTGTGGGGATGGAGGCGCTTGGCGCGGAGCGTCGGCACGCTGGCCTGCGCGCGGGCGCAGTACTTCCGCAGCAGGTAGCGGACGCCGAACCGGGTCAGCCGCATCCGGCGGTGATTGCGGAAGACCGGCTCGTCGGACTGCGGCTCGCGTTCGCGCTCGGCCAGCAGGGCACGCAGGATGTCGGCGGTCTGGGGCCACAACGGGCAGA
Organism: Vicinamibacterales bacterium; assembly: GCA_965214845.1. Taxonomy (GTDB): domain Bacteria; phylum Acidobacteriota; class Vicinamibacteria; order Vicinamibacterales; family UBA8438; genus JAAXGX01. The sequence continues at coordinate 5,641,486 of CBDCCO010000007.1, read as the reverse complement.
CCCGCTCCTTCCGCCCCTTGCCCTGCAGGCGAACCTGCGCGGGCGTGTCCAAGCGCAGGTCGGCGACGCACAGGGCGACGATTTCCTGGACCCGCGCCCCGGTGTTGAACATGGTGGCGAGGAGCGCGTAGTCGCGGCGGCCGTCGACGGTGCCGCGGTCGACGGCGCCGAGGACGGCCTCGATCTCCTCGTGCTCGAGGTACTCCACGGGGCGGCTGCCGGTCCGCTTGAACGGGACGGCGAGGACGCGCTGACAGTGCGCGAGCCGTGCGGGGTACTCCATGGCGCAGTACCGGAAGAACGCGTGGATCGCGGCGAGGCGCACGTTGCGGGTGGCGGCGCTGTTGCGCCGGTCGAGCTCCAGGTGCTGAAGGAACGCGAGGACCGGCTGGGGGCCGAGGTCGGCGAGGTCGAGCTGGATGACGGAGCGTTGCGTCCGGGTTGCGACGAAGCGCAGCAGGAGCACGAGGCTGTCCCGGTAGCTGCGGATGGTGTGGGGGCTCGTCCCCCGCACCCGGGGCAGGTGGTCGGCGAAGAACGCCCGGAGGGCTCGCGCCAAGTCATTGGGAATGGCGGCGGTCATCGCACACCTCCCGCGGTGGGTGGGTCCGTGGTGGTTCCCGTGACGAGGTCGCCGCAGTGGTCGGCGAATCTCGTAGGCGGCGAGGAAGGGCAGCTTCGCCTGGACGTCGAGTCCGGCGCGGTACCACCGGAGGAGCGCGTTCACGGCGAATGCGTGACGGAAGTCATGCGTGCGTGGGGGATGCCCCGTCGTGGTCCGGATGCCGGCCCGCCGGAAAAGTGCCCGCATGGCTTGGCCAAAGCACTCGCCGCGGTAGCCGCCGTTGGGCGGACGGCGATGCCAGAGGAGCGGACTGTCCGCCCCGGCCGGCAGTCGCCGCCGGTCGCGGGTTTCGATCAGGTGCTCGATCTCGCGGGCGGTATCCGCCGACAGCGGGACGAGGCGCGACTTGTGGAACTTGGACTCGCGGATCGCCAGCGTGCGCTGCGGCGGGTCGTAGTCTCCGACGGCCAGCCGCATCAGCTCTCCGCGCCGCAGCCCCGTGGTGGCCAGCACCACGACCGCGAGGCGCATGTTCTCGGGGCGGAGTGGCGACTTGGCGCTGCGGGTCAGCGTGCGCGCGACGGCCAGCAGGCGGACGATCTCGCTGTCGGCGAAGATGTGCGGCCGGATGGCTTGGTGGACCGGCGGAAACAACCGCTCGTCGGGAACGAAGCAGCCGGGCTCGTCGCGTCGGCGGTACAGACACAGGTTTCGCACGATCCGCATGCGGGCTCGACGCGTGCCGGAGGCCAGATGCTGCAGGGTGAGACACCAGGCGGCGAACGTCTCGGCGACGAGATCGACGCCGCGGGCGGCGAGGAACCGATCCAGGCACCCCATCACCCATTCTTCCGTTGAATACTGGCGGCCCAGCGCCCGCTTGAGCGTCAGGTAGCTTCGGATGGAGGCGGACAAGCCGGAGTTGAACGTCGTCATGACGCCACCCCCGGCGCACCGCGGTCGACCGTCGCCGGCAAAGGCAGGGCGACGTCGCGGAGGTCGTCGACCGCCAGCCGGAGATACACGCACGTGCTCTCCAGGGTGCGATGGCCCAGGATGTCCCCGATCGTCTTGAGCGACAGACCCGACCGCAAGAGGTGCACCGCGTACGAGTGCCGCAGGCAGTGGACTCCCTGGAACGGAATGGCGAGGCCGCTGCGCTTCGACCATGCCTGGAAGGTCTCGGTGACCGCCGTAGGCTTGAGGACGCCGGCCGGCGTGCGGCAGCGGAGGAACAGCTCCCGATGGCCGCGCGGCGGCGCGGCCTGGAACGGAACGCGCTGCCGACGCACGTTCAGGACGGGGCGTCCGTGGCGGAGGTAGTCGAGCAGCGCGGTCCCGACCTCGTCGGTGAGCGGCAGCCAGAGCGAGCCGCGTGTCTTGCGCTGCGGGATGCACAGCCGCCCCGCCCGCCACTCCACGTCGTCGAGCGTGAGCGTCACGACCTCGCATGCGCGCAGGCCGTAGGTCGCCATGAGGAGGAAGATCGCGTAGTCGCGACGTCCCATCGGGGTCGCGCGATCGATCGAGTCGAGCAGCGCCCGAACCGTGTCCCAGGGCAGGGCCCGCGGGAGCTGCTCGCCGCGATACACGCGGGGCGTGTCGATCTGGGCGTCGAGCCCGGTCGGAATCTCGCCGGCGGAGGCCAGGAACCGGAGGAAGGCCCGGAGATGGCCTACCACATGCTGGAGGGACGCACGCGACTGGCGGGGGCCGACGGCGCACAGGAAGGCGTCGATATCCCGGCGGTCGAGCGTCGCGAGTCGCGCCGGGTGGGTCTCGTAGCCGATGTGGGCGAGGAACTTGCTCGCCGTGCGGTCATGGTAGGTGACGGTCGACGGCGCGAATCCCCGGACCCGCTGCAGATGGGTCCTGTAGGCAGCGACCCGCTCCTCGATGCGGGTCAACGCGGGCGGCGGATACAGCGACAGCTCGGACTCGCAGTACAGCGTCAGCTTTCGCGCCAGGACCGCCAAATCCGGGTCCTCCTGCGAATCCGTGGGAACACAGGCCCGCAATCGCACCCGCGTCAGGCTCGTCAGGGCTCGTACGCCCTGCTGCTCCAGACGACGGACGAGGCGCGGCGTCGCACGGAAGTGCTCGCGGGCGCGCTCGGCCGAGTAGCCCTGCTTCAAGAGCCACGCGCCGTATCCGTCCAAGATCGGGCCGAGGACCGCCAAGGACGTGTACCGCCGGTGCACCCGGGGATACAGCTCGACCAACATCGGAACCTCCAGGAAGGCGGTGCCGGAATCGGCACGGTCCCGATGCTACGTACGTAATGTGGAGTCCTGGAGGGCGTATCGTCGCCTCCGCCGAGGCCGCGAGACGACCACTGCACATTACTGATCACTCAACATAAGTCGCAGATGATTAACTTCGGCTTGGCGTAGAAGGCCAGGCGGTCCTCCAGCCGGCCCTCGCTGTGCGCCTTGACCAGCGCCGCCATCAGCGCCTGGGCCGTCGTGAACAGCACCGAGTAGCGCTGGCGGATCGCCTCGCGCCCGAGCGCGATCGCCAGATGCGTCTTGCCGACGCCGGGCGGACCGAGCACCAAGAGCGCATCGCCGTGCGCCACCCACCGCGACGTCGCCAGCTCCCGCACCTGGCGCCGGTCGACGCTCGGCTGGGCTTTGAAGTCGAAGTCGGCGAGCTCGCGCACCATCGGGAAATGCGCGATCTTGAACGCCATCTCGATGCGGCGCTCGTCCTTGCGGGCGACCTCCCGCTCGACGAACATCGCCAGCGCCTCGCGCAGCGTCAGCTTCTTCTCCGCCGCCTCGTCGAGCAGGTTGTCGAGCTGGTCGCGGATCGCGGTCAGCTGCAGCCGCGTCAGCCAGCCGAGAAGTGTCTCATGGTCCACGGCCATCAGAAACTCCCCCCGGCTACGGCCGCGTACTCGTCGAGCGGACGCAGCAGCGCCGGCTTCGACCGGACCGCTTCGGTCGCGGCCGGGCGCGGGCCGCCGGCGACGCCGACCAGGTGGGCGCGGTCGGTGACCCGGGCGTGGCGCCCCGGGTGCTCGACGTGCTCGGCGACAACCCGCGGGCCGTGGTGAACGCGTACCCGACCGCCGCTGACCACCACCCGTACCCGCTCGCCGATCAGCCGCCACGGTACCGAGTAGGCGTTGGTGTCGACCACCACCGCACAGTCGGCGTGCACCGTCCGGATCAGATCCCGCAACTGCCCGAACGGCGGCCGCCCCGCACAGGGACGCAGGCTCTCGGCTTCCCGCGCGAAGCGTTCGAGAGGGACCTCACCGGTGGTGCCGTGGCGCCGACGATCCGCGATCTCTCGCTGCCACCACCCGAGATGTGCCTCCATCCCCGCCCAGCTCTCGAAGCGATGGCCCGCGATGGCGTTTCCCTTCACGTAGCCGACGCCGCGCTCGTCCTTCCCCTTCGTCCGGGCCCGATACGGCGCACAGGCCCGCGGCCGGAACCCCCAGTAGGCCGCGAACGCCAGGAACCGCTCGTTGAACTCGACCTCGCGTGTGGCCGCGTCGTGCTCGACCACCAGCGGCCGCGGGTTGTCGATCAGCACCTCCCGGGTCACGCCGCCGAAGTGCTCGAACGCGCCCTCCAGGCCGCGAAACCACGACGACTGCCGCTCGTGCCGGAACGCCGCCACATGGCAGCGCCGCGAGTAGCCCAGCGTCCCCACGAACAGGTAGACGCGCACCCGCTCGTCTCCGATCGGCACCCGCAGCTGGCCAAAATCAACCTGCAACTGGCGTCCCGGCGGAGTCTCGAACCGTACCGTTGCCTTCGCCTCGGCCGTCAGCAACTGCCGGAACGGCGCCACCGCCCGCTCGACCGTGCGCAGGCTCACCTCGATCCCCTGCTCCCGGACCAGGTCCTGGCGCACCACCTCCGCGTTGCCGCGGTGCTGGAAGAAGCGCTCCTTCAGCCACGCCTCCTGATCCTCGAGCCGGCCGCCGCCCGACCGGCGCCTGTACGCCATCCAGCCGTCGGCCGCCACGTAGCGTCTCACCGTGTTCTTGCTGCACCCGAACTCCCTCGCGATGCGTCCCAGCCCCCAACCGAGCGCCCGCAGGTGCAGCATCGCCTCCACCTCGTCCGACTTCATCATCTGTGCCCGTGGCCTCCCCGCCCACGGGCCGACATCCTCGCATCCCTTCATCTGCTGACTCCTCCCTTCAACCAGGGGGGTCAGTTTTCCATGTCGCCTGACAATACGGCGCCGGCCGCTCCTGCCGGAGGGCGGATCGGTCCGGCAGACGCGGGGGCGTTTCGACAGGGCGCTCCCGCGGGCGGGATGCGATTCGGGCTAGGGCGCGGAGCCGTTGTCCCTGTGCGTCACACACCGGTGCGGCACATTGCGCGTAATCACCATCGTGTAACATTACGCACTCCAGATTCGGCGGGTTCGTATCGGCGCGGCTTCGTGTGAGACGGCAGCCCGCCGGACGAGACGGACGCATCGCCATCGTGTCCCCAGGTCCGGCGGCCTGTCAACTTCGAGCTGGGTGTCGACGCGCAACGGAGGGAGAGCCCAGCCGGTACTGCGATTCCTCTGCACGGCATTCGGCTGCGGGATCGCCGGCATGCGAGTGAACGAGGACGGCTTCATCGTCGTCATGGCCGAACTCTCTGGCGCCGACGCGGTCGAGGCGAGCATCGCGGTGGGACCGGAAGGGACCTACGCGTGCACGGTCAGCGCCGGCGACACGCATCTCGCGGCCACGGCACCGGATGCGCGGTCCTTCGAGCGGGTTCTCAAGGAGCGCCTGGCGGAGGTCGGCGTGTTGCTGGGTTCGGGAGGCGGGTCATGACCGAGGCGGCGGGCGCCTCAGGGTAGATGACGACTCGTCGGAGATGCGTAGGTCCGGCGCTCCCGCTCCGCCATATCATCCACACTGCGCTGGCCACGCCATCTCGTTCCACGTCGCCAGCCAGCCGCGCCCGCGGTCAGGAACGGACATACAGAGTCCGGCGGCGTTCACTGCCGTGCGTATACAGCCATAAGTGACTGTGTGGTAATCGTTTATGATTCGTGAAGCCGCGCCTCAGCGGGTCAGGCCGTCTTGAGAAATCCGGTAGTTTCCCGTATACAATACTGGAATGGATACTGTAAGCCGAACCGCGCCCCAACCCCGCAGAACCAAGCCCCGTGGCCCCCACCCCCACAAGGCCCTCTCGGCCGCCTTCGTCCCGTCCGCACCGCCCGGACGCCACGCCGATGGCAATGGCCTGTTCCTCTACGTCCAGCCTACCGGAACCCGCAGCTGGATCCAGCGCCTCGTCGTCCGCGGCCGACGGCGCGAACTCGGGCTCGGCTCCGTCCACCTGGTCACGCTCGCCGAGGCCCGCGAGGCTGCCCGCGCCAACCGCAAGCTCGCACGCTCGGGCGGCGACCCGCTCGCCGAGCGGCGCCGCGCCCGGAGCATGCCCACCTTCGCCGAGGCCGGCGCGATCGTGGTCGAGCATAAGCGCCCCGGCTGGCGCGACGACCATCAGCCCAGGGCGTGGCTCAACAGTCTTGAGCGGTACGCCTTTCCCCGCATCGGCGGCGTGGCGGTCTCCGAGGTCAACAGCGCCGACGTGCTGGAGATCCTGTCCCCCCTCTGGCACACGAAGATGGTGACCGCCCAGAAGATGCGCGGACGCATCGGCGCCGTGCTGGAGTGGGCGATCGCCATGAACTACCGCACCGACAACCCTTGCGACCGAATCGCGGCGGTACTCGGCAAGCAGCAGCACGTCGTCGAGCACATGCCGGCGCTGCCCCACCGGGACGTGGCCGCGGCCATCGAGACGGTGCGGTCTTCGCCGCGGTTGCCCGGCGCCAGTCTGGCGTTCGAGTTTCTGGTGCTCACCGCCGCTCGCTGGGGCGAGGTCCGCGACGCCGATTGGGCGGAGATCGACTTGGCCGGCCGCGTGTGGACCGTCCCGCCGAGGCGCATGAAGATGAAGCGCGAGCACCGGGTGCCGCTGTGCCTCCGGGCCATCGAGATCATCAACGAGGCGCGGACGCTGCGCGGCGGCGGCCGCTGCCTTGTGTTCACCGCCCGGAGCGGCCAGCCGCTGCACGACAAGAGTCTGCGCCGGCTGCTTCAGGAGCACGGGGTCGCGGCCGTGCCTCATGGCTTCCGGTCCTCGTTTCGGGATTGGGCGGCCGAGGAGACCGACCACCCGCGGGAGGTCATCGAGGCCGCGCTCGCTCACGTCGTCGGCAACAAGGTCGAGGCGGCGTACGCGCGGTCGGACCTGTTCGAGCGTCGGCGGCGGCTCATGGACGATTGGGCCGGGTATCTGGCCGGAGAGCGCTGGCCGGAGGACTCGACGCCGCGCTGACCGTGCGGGGCGGAGGGCCGGGTGCCACGACGGCGTCCGGCGCGTCAAGCCTTCGGCTCCTCCGCTTCGCTGCGGCCGTTCCGGTGACGCACCGGCCGCCGTCGCGGACGAGGCTGGTTGTGACGGACGCTGGCGTCCGTCCCGTGGACAACGGGACCGGCATCGACCACGATCCGGACCTCGCCGCCCCCACCGCCGCCCGTACGGCAACCGGGTCGATCAGCAGCAGGCCGGGCGCACAGGGGAACAACCGCGCGCCAGAAAGCAAACGACATGGTACGGTACCGGGCGGAACACGGCGCGGAAGGATGACAGCGAACCAAACTGGCTCGACAAGGAACCAGTACCGGAGTACGAGAACGGAGCATAGGACCAGGAGGCGAGGAGCACGGAAGCACGATGAGGAACCGGGCGACGAGGGTGAGAATGTGATCCGACCTGTCGCCTGATCACAACAAGGACCGAGGCGAACTTACACCGATGATGCCGCAGTAAGGGTGTAAGGAGGATAGGCGGCCGAACTTACACCCCCAGTCACACCTGAACTTACACCCGGTAACCAGCCAAGTCCTTTCCTATCAACAGATTCCCACACCACAAACCCACCCCCACGTACAGACAAAAGGGTCGCGGGGGAGTAGGGGAGCGACCACGCCGAAAACCTGCGGTTTCCGGCCCCGGCCGGTGTTCCTTCGTCACACCCGCCGGGTCGGTCGCTCCCCTCGAAATCTTCCTGTTCAGGAAGGAGATCCACGCCCACGGCGGCGTCATTCAGCGACCCTCCGGCCTTGCGGGCCCGGATATCGGCGGCGGACCGTCATCGGAGCTCGACACTGGAGACGCAGCCGGCCGGGCCTGCTCTGCCTCCCGGTTGATCAACTCCTTCAGCGCCTTGCCGGGCGTGAAGTAGGCGACATGCTTCGACGGCACGTTCACCTGGTCGCCGTCCTGGGGTTGCAGCCCCTGTGCGGTTCGCGACGCCGGAGCCGGAAGCTGCCGAAGCCGGCGATCGCGATGATTCTCATGACGTGCGCCTCCCGTCAGGGAATGCGCACGGGCGACCGAAATCGGATCAGAACCCGACGGCGACGCGGACCGACAGCCGGGGCACGACGTCCATGCCTCTGTCGCGGTTCGCAATCACGAGCAGGTCGGTCGTGAGGCGGACCTTGAGCCTCTGCTGCACGAGCACGTCCAGGCCCACGCCGGGCTGCATGAGAAACCAGTGTCTGCGCTGTTCCTCGTACTCCGGGTACGGCAGGTTGAAGCACGGGTCCAGCAGCCGGTCCCCGACGAACCCACCGCAGTTGGCGTTCTCCGCCTCCGTATCGATCGACGCCGGCCACTCGTAGTCGGTCCGGAACCGCGTCGTCATTCCGCCCAGAAGCACCTGGTAGAAGGGTGAGAAGCGCTGCCCCTGCGCCTGACCGCTTCTGACGCCGACGGCCAGCATCAGGTAGCGGTTCCGGCTCGTTTCGCTCCCCACGTCCTCGTCGAACGGGCCGAGACTGAAACGCAGCTCCCTGGTACGCACTTGTTGACCCCAGGCGGCTTCCACCACGAAGTCCTGCTGATCGATCTGGAAGCCGCCCGACACGACCCAGCCGGGCGTCATCGGCCGCTGGTTCATGCCGTAATGGGCGCCGGCCGCGATCTCGAACCGGGTCTGGCCGCTGGAGGCGGCCGGCGCGAGCAGGAGCACGCCGCCGATGAGCAGTGCAGCGCGGGCGATCATGGACCCTCCTCTCTGGCGGTTCGTGCCGCCCGTCAGAACTCGATGGTCTTGCGGAACGCTATGGCGCCGGGTTGGACCTCAACGTCCAGCTTCGGCCCGTCCCGCCACAGCCAGCGGCCGGCCGCCAGCCCGAGCGTGGCGACGCCGGCCCACATCGCGTTCAGCCTGTTGAATGACGTATGTCTGCACTCGGGCAAGTCGTACCCGGCGCCGGACGAGTCGTACGAGGCGCCGTAGCTTCCCTGGCCGTGGGGACACTGCGTGAACCACCGACGATCGCCGCCCTCGATGTGAACGGTGCCCGGCACGTAGTTCTCGTTGCGCGCGACGGTGAGCAGCATCACCCCTGCGCCGGCAGTAGCCAGCGCATCGACGGTCCGCGAGGGTCTCCACGCACCGCTCGCTATGAGACCGCCGATGCCGGCGGCGGCGAGCCCTACGGCCATCTGCCGTCGAGGCAGATCAGGCCGCACCCCGAGGTACCTGCCGCCGAGGGTGCGCCACTCGCACTGCCCGTTCTGCAGAACGGTGAACGGGATGTTGCTGCAGTCCCCGTCGGCGAACGCAGCGTAGGTGCCCAAGGACGCCAAGCTCAGCCCGGTTGTCAGTTGGGCGCCCCGCGACTGCGCCGTCGCCGGGTGCGCTGCAACGACGATAGCGGCTGCGGCAAGAGCTGGGGCAAGAGCGATCTGCATACGCATGGACGTTTCCTCCTTTCCGACTCTACTGAGGAATGCGCACAAGAGCCAGAGATCGGCTCACGGTTGCTGCGGGCCTTGGGTCCATCGCGCTCCGCCTTCTCCCAGCCGCGACCCGTTGTCGTTTCGCAAGGCAGCATCGACTTGGGACGGGAACTCGAACGCGGTGGGCGCGCGACGAACTCTGCTGGCCACGCCAAGACCGACAAGACGGTGACCACGTCGGACCGCCGTCCGCTCGTGATTCGGCCGGGGGGTGCCACCGCTTGTGTCCGACGCCACGCCGCGGGCGTCGAACTCTCCGTTCGACGGTGTCCTTGCCCGAGCCCAGGAGAAAGCTCGCGATTAGCCGTGGCCGGTTGGAAACGGATCGATCCGGATCGGTCCGTGGGTCCGTGGGTCCGTGGATCCGTGATCCGTGGCCGTGGACCCGTGGCCCCGTGGCCCCGTGGACCCGTGGATGCCCGTGGACCCGTGGGTAACCGTTCGGCCAAGCCGGTATCTGGCTGCTTCTACCGGTTGAGGGTGCGCTTCCAGTCCTTGCGGAGGGGCCGCAGCCAGATGTCCTTCTTGGGCTTGTCGGAGCGGTTGTTCATGTTGTAGCGACCGCGCCCCTGGGTGGCGCCGACGCGGATCCAGCCGGAGGCCCGGTAGACGGCGCCGGTGTAGCGGGGAGTCTCCACGAAGGTCTCGATGAGCACGGGGGTCGTCTTGTAGCGCGCGATCCAGTCAACCGGCAGCTGGCGGCGGACGAGGGCGAGGATGTGCGAGCCGAGGTTGGGGATGCGGATCCAGGGCAGGATCAGGAAGCGCGGGTTGTCGACGACGAGCGGCAGGTTCTTCTCGCGGAGTCGCCGCGACCAGCCGATGAAGCGGTCGCGCGGGGCGAGCGTCCAGGCGGCGGTCGAGAAGCCGAGCATGGCCAGCGGCGTGCCGTCGCTCGCGTGCACGGCGTAGCGCATCTGGGCGCCGACCAGGGTCTTGTAGCCGAGGTAGTGGTAGCGGGCGACGTACTCGTTCCACAGCTTCCCCCCGCGGTCGCCGCGCACGACGGTACGCATCTCGAGCGGGCGGACGGCGTCGAGCGTGGTCGGCGGCGGCAAGAGGGGCGGTTCGGTGTCGGGCCCGAAGGTGATCGGCCCGGGCCGGTTCTGGCGCCACTTCGGCGGCGGCAGTTCGATGCGGCCGTCCCGGTGCATGGCCAGCATGACGACGCGGGCCATCATGTCCTTGCACCCGCCGTCGGCCTTGTACCAGCCGATGCGGCGGCAGAACTCCTTCGACAGGGCGTGGCGGTTGAGCGCCGGCGGCCCGGCGATCAGCGAGCGCAGCAGCGCCATTTCCGCGGTCGTGAAGTCGCGGCCGTAGTAGCGGCACTCGACCGGAGCGGTCATGTCGGCGCCGTCAGTTCGCGCCGGCGCGCCGCGTCCATCGACCAGGGCAGCCACGCCGCGGTGTCGTCCGGCGGCCGGCCGCCGTTGTCGGCGCACGCCGCCAGCCACGCTTCGAGCCAGCGCAGGACATCGATCCGGTTCAGTATCAGGGTGCCGACCACCGAGTACATCAGCGCCGTGAACTGCGCGCCGGTTCCGCTGTCGGAGCCGAACGACAGGCGCCGTCCGATGGCCGGCCCCCGAAGCAGCCGCTCGGCGAGATTGTTGTCGAGCGGCACCCGGGGACGGTCGGCGAACACACTGAGCCCCTCGCGGTGGTTGACGAGCGAGCGCAACGGCTTGCCCTCGCGCGCGTGCTCCGGCAGGTCGGCCAGTTCCCGTTCCGCCGTCGCGAACAGGCCGTCGAGCGCCGCCGCGAGCGCGCCCTGCGCCGCGTCGAACGCCGCGCTCTGGCGCTCGATGTCGGGGTCGTAGCAGTCCAGCCGCGCCTCGTTCAGGCGGTAGAGCGCGGCGATCCGCGCAAGCCATGTCTCGCACCAGCCGGTCAGGCGGACCTGCGCGGCGGCGCACTGGATGATGTCGCGTCGCAAATGCGCCCAGCAAAAAGCGAGCACGACCGTGCCGCCGAGCAGCCGCGCCACCCGCTTGTAGGCGCTGTAGCGGTCGCAGACGATCACCGTCTCGGGCGCCAGGTCGCCGAACAGCTTCGCCGCCGCCTCGGCGCTGCGGCTCGCGTCGATGTGGAAGCGCACCGCGTCGTTGCCGACCGCGGTCCACAGCCAGGCCCGGCCCGAGTGGCCCTCCCCGCGCAGCGCCTGCACGCGCCACGTGGTCTCGTCGGCGTGGCGCAACGCCGCCGCGTGCTGGTGCGCGAGGATCGCCCCGGCAACCGGCTCGAACAGCGGCACGAAGCGGGGCACGCTGTCGGCCAGCGTCCCCGACGAGACCGGCAGCCCCTGGTCGCCCAGCCACGCGCCGACCCGCTGAAGCGGGCGCAGGCACGCGTAGCGCTCATACAGCACCCGCGACCAGACGCTGGTGCCGTAGGGCGTCTTGTCGAACAGCCGCGGCGCCGGCGGCGCCGAAACCTCCGCCGGCGACGAGGCGCACGCGCAGGACCGGCGCCAGCGGCGGCGGCGGATCACCCGCCGGTGGGCACGGACCTCGATCTCGACCAGGGCCGACTCCTCCACGCCGACCGCCGCGTAGGGCTTCCCGCAACCGGAACATCGGCGTGCAGCGGCCGGCAGACTGCGCTCCTCGATGCGTTCCTCCAGGCCGCAACGCGGCGTGCGCCCGTGGCCGGGAGCGCCACACCGCTGGCCGCGCGGCCGGCCGGTGCCCGGCCGCTCCCGCTTCTCGCTCTTGCGGCCGTGCAACGCCTTCGACAGCACCGCCCGGGTCGCACGCAGCTTCACAAGCTCCGCCTCCTGCGTCCCGACCCGCCGCCGCAACGCCTGCTCCGTCCGACGCAGCCGCGCGTTCTCCTTCCGCACCCGGACGAGCGCGGCCTTCCGGCGACGCGACTTCGCCAGAGCCTTGCGCAGAGCGACGTCCGACGCAGCCGGCGACATCGCCCGCGCCGACTCCGCCGTGCGTTGCAGTCGGACCTTCAGGCGCTCCTTCACCGCCTCGGACCGCTGCAACGCATACCGCAGCCGCCCAACCTCGTCCGACAGCGACACAACCCGGTCGTGCTGGTCGCGAAGCCGCCGCGTCCCATCGTAGAGCCGGACGGTCTCGTGCAGCAGCCGGCGCAGCGCGGCATTGTCGTCGCGCTCCTTGCACAGAACCTTGTGCAGCCGGCGAATCTCGGCCGCCTGGACCTCCGCTGCCGGCGCCGCCTTGCGCAACCGGGCAACCTCCCGGCGCAACGACGTCTCGCTGTACCGGCCCGACTCGACGCCGGCATCCGCAAGCAGCTTGCCGAGACGGGCTACCTCCGACTGCAGCGCCAACGCGTCCTTCGCCGCGCTGCGGGCTTCCTTCGACTGCTCGACCGCCGCCAGCCGCTTGCGCCGCGACGACTCGAACTGCCACTTCCAATAGCCCGCTTCGCAACGCGCGGATACCTCCGCCCGCTTCAGCGCTTCCGACCGCGCTTCCGCCGCCTCGGCACGATCGCGCGCCTGCTCATACAGCCGCCGCCAGCACGGCCGCCCGGGCAGCGAAGCCCCTTCGCCAACCGGTCGGGCTTCCGTGTCCCGACTCGCCATGGCCGAGACCATAGCGAATATCGACTCGCGTTACCAGTACAAAATACCGGCTTGGCCGAACGGTTACCTTCGGCCTGCTCGTCGGCGGGGGCGCCGGGTCCGTCGCCCTGCTCAAGGTGCTCCGCTGACCGGCCCGGACACGACTCGGACGATGCGACTCAGACGGTGGTTCTCCTGATGCCCACACTCCCGAACATCCCACGCGTTGCCGCCGCGGCGGCCCTTGTGTCGATCCTCGCCGCGCCCGCGCCGGCGCAGCCGCCCCGCGAGGTCGTGCTGCCCGGCGAGGCGCTGGAGATTCCGGTCCCGCCGGCCCGGCCGATGCCTGTCGGCGGGGACGGCGAGACGGATCCGGAGCCCTTCGTGGGTCTGCCCCTCGGCCCGCCCGCCGCGGACGCTCCGCCGGCCCCGGCGCCGCCGCCCGAGCCTGCGCCGCCGGAGCCGGCGCCGGATCCGGAGCCGCCGCCCGCGCCGGCCGTCGGCTCGGAGCCGATGCTGTCGCTCGCCGAGCGGGCGGCGGCGGTGCTCGGGATGAACCTGGCGGGCCCGCCGCCGGACCCGGTGGCCGTCGCCGGCGCCGCGGCGGACCTCGCGCAGTCGCTGGCCCAGGCGGTCTTCGCCGCGCCGGTGGCCGGTTCGATCCCGTACATCGTCCACGCCGAGGTCTACCACGACGTCACGCTCGTGCTGCCCGACGAGTGGGACGTGGTCTCGGTCTTCGTCGGCGACCCGGCGCGCTGGGCGCTCTACCACGTCCGGCACCTGGTCGTGCTCAAGCCGGGCGAGGCCGGGATCCGGACGAACCTGACCGTCGTCCTCTCGAACGGCGATTTGCTGCAGATGGACGTGCAGGAGGTCACGGGGCTGCCCGGCCGCCGCCGCACCGGCCGCGTCTACATCGGCCCGGAGCCGTGGCTCGTCGACCGCATCTTCGGGATGCTGCCCGCCGCCGTGCGCGAGAGCGTCGCGCGCTCGCCGGCGACCATCGCCGAGCTGCTGGCCGACCCGGTGACCGTCATCGGCCTCTACGGCGGCACCGGCGCCGTCCCGCACCCGCTGGCGGCGGAACTGGCGAGCCGGCCGCGGGGCGCCGGGGACCTGCCGGCCGTGCCGACGCTCGGCTCGCTCGACGGTGTGGCGCCGTCCGGGCCGCCGCCCGGGCCGGCGCCGCCGCTCCCCGGGGAGCCGTCCGCACGGCTGCTGCCCGCCGCGCCCGCAGCTGGCGCCGCGGCGGCGGCCGGCGAAGCTCGCGGCGCGGTCGGCGCGCGCGGCACGCTGGTCTCCGGGCAGGCGGTCGCCTCGCTCGAGGCGGAGCTCGATGCGGCGCTGCGGCGCGTCGAGTCGGCGCGGGCGGCGGCGGGCGACCGCGTCGCCGCCGCGCAGTTGGGCATCGAGGCCGACGTCGAGGCGCTCAGGACCGATTACCCGCTGCGCACGCAGTTCAGCTACGTGCTCGACCCGCCGGCGCCGCCCTACACCGAGCCCTGGTGGCACTTCGGCATCTGGCACGACGGCGAGCGGACCTACGCCCGGCTGCTGGGCATCGACCCCGAGTTCCGCGACGAGGCCAGCGGCCGCATCCTCGAGGCCGAACTCCTCGGCGACTACCTGTACCGCCTCGACCGGCTGGTCGAGGACGGCGTGGTCTTCGTCGTCGACCCCGGCTCGGAGGGTGGCTCCGGGCGGCGCGGGCTGCGCTTCCGGCGGCGGCCGGACCTGGAGGCGCCCTGATGGACCCGATGGCCGCCGAGGGAGTGAAGCGATGAAGGCCCCCGTGTTCCGGAACGTCCGGCTGCCGGCCGGTGCCGTGCTGTCGAACTGGCCGATCGTCGCCGGCGTCGTTCTTCTCAGCGGGCTGTTGCTCGGGCTGCTGATGAGCGGCGAGCCGGTCCTGCCCGAAGACGACCCGCTCGACATCCCGGCGCCCGAGGTCGGCGTCGGCGAGGTCTCGCCCACCGACTTGCCGACGGACGATCTCGAGCGGCGCGCCGCGGACGCGGCCAGGCGGCAGGCGGAGGCCGACCGGCGCGCCCGCGCCGCCGGGGCCCGCGAGCGCCTCGAGGCGGCGGCCCGTGCCCGCGAGCGGGCCGGCGAGCTCGCCCGGGCCCGCCAGCGCTTGGCGGAGCTGCGCGCCCGCGGCGGGCAGCCGGGGCTCGCCCCGGCGCCGCCGGACCCGATGGATCTGGTCGCGCAGAGCGCCGGCGAGGCGGACATGGTCGCCAACCTGCGGGCTGAGGAGTTCGCCCGGCAGATCAGCGCGTACCGCATGCCGGCGGTCGTCTCGTCGGCCCGCGGCATCGGCGAGCGGGAGCACGCCGTGTCCGAAGCGCCGCCGCTGCTGGCTGCCGACCTCGCCCGGCGGCAGGGCCCCGCGGCCCCGCCCGCCGTCCCGGCGCCGGCCGCGCCGGCCGCGCAGCCCTTCCCTGCGGCGCCCTTCGATCAGGGCTTCGATCCAGGGTTCGGCCAGGCCGGTCCGGTCGTGCCGCTGCCGCCGGTCGGCCCGGACAGCGTGCCCGCGGACGGGCCTGCCTTCGGCGCGCCGGCCGGGGTGCCGGGTCTCGCGCCGGCGGGTCTCGCGCCGGCGGGTCTTGGCGTCCCCGGCGCCGCTCCCGGCGTGGGCGCGCCCCAGGCCCCGGCGCCTGAGCACCCGGAGGCGGGCGTCGTCATGTTCCCGGACGACGGCGCCGCGTACCGGCTCTACGAGGGGACGCTCATCCCGGCCGTCCTGCAGACGCAGCTCGACGGCGAGTTCCCCGGCGACGTCTCGGCGCTCGTCAGCCGGCACGTCTACTCGGCGGACCGCCGGCGCGTCCTGGTCCCCCGCGGCACGGTCGCGCTGGGCTCGACCAGCGGTGTGCAGAACGTCTGGCAGGGGCGCCTGGCGGTCGCGTTCCACCGCCTGATCTTCCCCGACGGCAGCTGGGTGCGGCTGACCTTCCGCGGCCTCAACGGGCTCGGTGAG
The DNA here is from genome assembly GCA_965214845.1 of Vicinamibacterales bacterium. Classification (GTDB taxonomy): domain Bacteria; phylum Acidobacteriota; class Vicinamibacteria; order Vicinamibacterales; family UBA8438; genus JAAXGX01. Next base: position 5,625,596 of record CBDCCO010000007.1, on the reverse strand, counting down.
GGCTCGCTCAAGGACCAGGTCGACCGCCACTACCTGCAGCTGTTCGGCGTGGCCGGCGGCATCGGCCTGCTGGCGGGCTTCTCGCAGGGCACCAGCGGCGGCACCGGCTTCCGCTCGGCGGCCAGCGAGCAGATCGCCGCCATGGCGCTCAACATCGTCAGCCAGTTCCTCAACCGCCTGCCGACGGTGACGATCCGCGCCGGGCACCGCCTGAACATCCGGCTGATGTCGGACCTGGTCGTTCCGCCCGAGGCGGTGTGGCGTGTCGAGTAGCTGGGGCGCGGCGCTCGCCGGGCTGTCGGCCGCCGGGGTCCTGGCCGGCGCGGCGGACCCGGCCGCCGCGCAGTTCGACCCGCGCGCCGAGCGCGGGGCCGCGGCCGGGGGTGCGCCGCTCGTGGCCGGGCCGCCGCCGGGCCCGGCCTGGCGGCTGCGGCGCTCGTACGGGATGCAGCTGCCGCTCGCCGTCGACGGGCGGCTGCTGGCCGCGGGCCTCGGGCCGTCGTTCGCGCTGGTCCTGCCGCTGCCGGGCGGCCCGCGCGACGATCTGCTGGTCGTGGTCGACGAGGTGCGGGCGGACGGGGCCGGTTCTCTCCCGCCGGTTCCGGGGCTGCCGCGGACCGGTCTGTCGGTGGTCTACACCGGCCTCGTCCGCGGCGAGCGGACCTCGGTCGCCGTGCTCTCGGTCGTCCGCGGCGTGCTCTACTCGCGGGTCGTTGTCGGCGAGACCGCCTGGGTGCTCTACTCGGACCCGCTGGGCGGCGCCTTCGTCCGGATCACCCGCCGCGGCGACCCGCCCGCCGTCCGCTGAGCGCTGCCCCCGCGGCGCCGGTCCAACGCGTGGGACGCTTGGCCTGCCGCCGCCGCCCGCTTGGCGTCGATTCGGCGGAACGCGCTCCCGTCGCGATCCGCGTCGCGGCCGCAGGACCTCGCCGCTGCCGCGAGCTACCCGGGGAGACAACCCGCGGCAGGCCACACGACACTCAGCTCCGCACCCGAACGGACGCGCCGAAGCGCACTGCCAGCCCGGCTGCACGGACGCGGCCCTCTCCACGCCGGAGCCGCGGATCTGAAGACACGCCGGCAACGAGCCGACCCTGGACCGAGGACAGAACCGCGCTGCCAGGACGGCAGGCGAACGGCCGCACGTACCGGCACGACCGCGGCGTGAGGGCTGTAACAGAGTTCAGGAAGAAGCGGACCCGGGGGTGGCGCCATGGCGGCGCTCGGAACCGCGGCTCGTGGAAGACGGTCTTTCCTCCGCGGCACCGCGGAACAGTACGTCAGCCCGCGCCGCGGCCCGCATAAGTCTCCGCCATTTCCCGCAGTACTTCGGGTGGGCGTTTCCACCTGACGACATCAACGTCCCGCAGGGTACAGACCGCCGCGGCGCCTGCCGACCTCCCGGCCACGAATGCGGCGTCTTCAAGCACCACGCCCATGCCGAAAGCATCCAGGTGGCGCGCCATCCCCGTCCGCTCGCCTTCGGCTGCCGTCTCGCCGGCCGGCCACCGGAGCGGCGGGAGCGGTCCGGCTGCCGTCACACGATCGACCCGAACGAGACCCTTCTCGACACCGACCACCACCTCGCGGTAGAGGGCTCTCTCGATGGCAAGGCCAGCCTCCTCCGCAACGATGCGCCCGGCCCCGGGACCAAGAGCGACAGCGGTCCGGACCTCCTCCGCGATCTCCCGGCCGACTGCCGCCGCGTCCGACCGGAAGGTCTGCGCCAGTTCACGCATGAAGGCGGCGGGACAGGCGTTCACGGCGGCCGCGAGCTCCTCCGGCTCACGGCGGCCGGCCTCCCGGATATCGAAAACGTCCTTCGCGACGATGCCGCGCCGACAACGATCGAACTTGCCCCAGAGGATCTGCCGGGTCCCGAGAGTTCTCGTCGACCGGCCTTCGAGATCGACGATCCGCTCGGCATGCCGCGGCGGGCTCTCCGGCTCACCGAAGAACTCGAGCCTGTGATGTGTGCCCAAGCCCCGGTCAGGCCACGTTACGCGGACTCCCTGAACAGAAGGCACCCAGAGCACGGTCCCGCCCCGACTCTTCGCGAGCGCGTCGAGCGCCGCGCGAACGCTCAGCATCTCGGCATACGCCGTCGGGCCCTGAACCACGACGTCGATGTCGTCGGAATACCGGTGGCCCCACCGGGCCGCCAGAACGCTTCCGCCACCGACGGCGACCTTTGCAGCCGGCAGCCCTGCCTCCGCCGTCCAGGTGTCGATCAGATCACGTTCGCGCAGGTACAAGGTCCGGGCCGGCTCCGGCAGCGTCACGGTCGGTTCCTCCGGGGCGATGCTCCACCGCCCGGAAGCTCCGGACGCGGCGGATCCGCGCGCTCTGACGCAGCGCAGCTGGTCCCGCAGAGCGGGCATCCGGATCCCGTGCTCAACGGCCCTCGCAACAGCTTGGTGGGGCGTGTACAGCCCCCGCGCCCACCCAGCCATCATCTGGTACGGCGAGCGCGGGGCCAGCCAGCGGGAGAGTGCCGCGAAGACGGCGGGCGCATCCGCTCCATCGGCAAGACCACGGCGGACCTGTTCCACTGTGGGGACCGTTCGTGACCCCATCGCCGCGGCCCGCATCGCCGCGGCGGCCTCGCCGATCAGGCGGTCGTCCGGCGGCAGCCCGAGCCGCTGCTTCAGCCAATCCGGCATGGGACAGTCGGGATACTCCGACGGATCGCCGTAGTAGTCAGCGACGCTCCGACCGTTCCGCTCCGCGGCCAATGCCTCGTCAATGCGGTTCATGAGCCTGACGCCCTTGCCGAGACACCGGCTCTCCGCGGGGCGCGTTGCGGTTGAGCGCTGCCCCTGCGGCGCCGGTCCAACGCGTTGGGACGCGTCACCTGCCGCCGCCCGCCTGGCTCTCCCGGCGTGCTGGCCGGGTCCCTCCGGCCGCGCCGGTGTCCCCTTGCCGTTAGTCTTGAGCGCTTGTCAAGGGAGGTCAGGAGCATGTCCGCATCGCAGTCCCGCTGGCGGCCCGGCCGGCGACTCGTCGTTCCCGTCGTCGTCGTCGTCCTGCTCGCCGGCTCGGCGGTCCCGGCCAGGGCGTTCCTCTCGGTCCTCGACCCGGCGGCGTGGGCCGTGGTCGCCCAGATGGCCGCCGTGCTCTCGCAATCCATCGCCATCAAGCGGCAGGTCGAGAACGTGCGCAACCAGGCGCGCGCCGAGTTCTTCGGCAAGCTCGCGCCGCTGACCGGCAAGCTCACCCGCATCACCGGCATGATCGCCGACGTGCGCTCGCGCGCCAGCCTGCCGGTCTACATGCCCAACCCGGGCATACAGGTCCTCGTCGCCGGCGAGCCCGACTCGGGGCTGCCCCCGTTCAACGATCCGGCGCCGCCCTGCTCCGTCGACCCGGACGATCCGGCCTGCATGCTGTCCATCGACCACAGCGACCCGGACACGGTGAACATCACGCCCCCCCCCAGGACACCGCCGATCTGACGACGACGCTGCTCGACTCGTACTCGACCCCGCGCTTCCCCGGCGTGCGGCCGCCGAGCGCGGTGTCCCGGGCCGCCTATGCCGAGGTTCTCGACACGATCCAGGGGGAGATCGACGCCGCGATTGCGCGCTCGGACGCCTCGGTCGCCCTCGCCGAGCGGCGGCGCCTGGGCCGGCGTGCGGCCGTCGAGGCCGCGATGGGCGTCGTCGAGGACTGGCGCGGGTGCCAGCAGGCTCCCTCCACCGGGGCGACGCTGCCGCCCGTCTCGGTCGACGACCGGCTCCCGTGCGCGACCAACGGCGGGCTCGGCCGCGACGAGCCCGGCCGCGGGCGGCCGTCGGGGACCGCGGGCCTGCAGCAGCAGCTGGCCGCGAACCTCGAGGCGCTCGAGCGCTTCCAGGACGGCGACGCGTCGAAGGCGCAGATCGACAACCTGCAGACCCAGCTGCTGCTGACCCTGGGCCGCATCGAGGCGGCTCGCGGTGAGATGGAGGCGCGGCTGCTCGACGAGGCGAACGAGGACGCCCAGCTGGCAGAGGCGGCCCGCCGCCGCCGGCTCGCCCTGCTCAAGCACGAGCTCGACTGCCGTACGGCCAACCCGGAGGTCTTCATGTATGCCCGCTGGATTCCCACCGATCCGGCCGGGGACCCGAGCGTCGGGAACTGCCACGCGCCGACGGACCGCAGCGGAGCGGCGCTGGCCGCGCTGGCGGCGTCGGATCTCGAGCTGCGCTGACTGCGCTGAGCCCTGTCCGCCGGCCGAAGGGAGGCCGCCATGTTTTCGATGTCTTTCCGCCGCTGCGACGAACCCCGCTCGATGCTGCTCCCGCCCGACTGGGAGGAGCGCCGCGCCGCCGAGCGCCGCGCCAGGCGCTCGGCGCTGCTGCGCAGCCCGTGGACGCGCGGGCTCGCCGCCGCCTGCCTCGTCGTCGTTCTCGTGGTGCGCCCGGCGCCCGTCGACGGGTCCTTCTCGGTGATGCTCGGGCAGGTCACCGCCCAGGTGAACATCCTGATCGACCAGTGGGAGAAGCACACCCGCATTCTCGAGGACCACCTCGACAAGGTCAGCGGCGTGATGCAGCCGTTCTCGGAGCTGCACGCGGGCGTGCGCGAGCTCACCGACCTGTCGGGCCTGCAGAGCCTGCTCTCGCTCGGCCGGGCGTACCGCACGTCCCTGATGGACCCGGCGTGCTTCCGCTACCCGGTCGGGACCGGCTGCACGCTGGTTCAGGACTTCGTTCCGCCGGAGGTGCGCCAGGTGCAGTGGATGGGGCAGCATGCCGTCGAGGATGGCATGTACACCGCCGAGCAGCTCGAGCGCTACGCCCACGGCACGGCGGCCGGCCAGTGGAGCACGATTCGGAGGTCCTGAACGCGAGCGGCGTGCCCGTCCTGGGGGACCTGGCGGACGCGACGAACCGGACGCAGCGCACCGTGTGGAACGCGCGCTGGGAGGGGCGCCGCCTGCGCAGCATCTCGAGCCGCTACCGCCACGTCGGCCGGCAGTTCCTGCACACCGGCTACCCCGGCCGCGACCCGGCTGCCTGCCCGGGCTTCGCGACCGGCGGCGCCGTGCCCGCGGACGCCACCCTCATGGACCAGGCGGCCGCGGCCGACTGCCTCGACCCGCTGGCGAACGCGGACCAGCCGCTCGAGCAGGCCGCTGCGCACGTCTCCGAGGTCGAGGCGGACACGCTGCAGACGGCGTCGACGTTCGGCGTGGTCGACATGGCGGCGCTCGAGCTCGAGCAGGCTGCGAGCGGGATCGAGTCCCGGAACCGCGCCGAGGAGCTTGCGGAGGCGGCCCGCCGGCGCAAGCTCGGCCGCGTCCGCAACACGTTGGCGTGCATCGCCCCGGGCGGCGGCGCCGAGCCGACGCTGGCGTACGCGGACGGCGAGGGCGGGTGCGGGTCGCTGCCGGACCCGGTGGCGCGCTTCGAGGCGGCGATGCTTGAGGAGTGCCGGGTGCCGCTCAACCCGCGGGACGTCGGTTGCTAGCCTTTCGGCACGCGCGCGGCCGGGGGCCGCAGCCGCTTGCCGCCCAGGTGACAGATGACTGATCCCGCCTGCTTCCCGCCCGCTGCTTCGGTCCGTGGCCGCGCCGGGTGGCGCGGCCTGGTGGCTGCCGGCCTGCTGGCCGCGGCGGCTGTGCTGGCTCCCGAGCTTGCTGTGGCGCAGGGGGTCGACTTTGGCGCCTGCCTGCGGACGGAGATCGATGCGGGTCCGATGGGCCCTGGCGGCGCTCTCGATCCCAGCGACCCCGGCACGATCGGTGTGATGGTCCCGCCGACCAGCATGGTCGGGGCGGCCCGGGTCTGCGCCGAGCAGGCGAGCGCCGCGATCTTCCTTGCCCCGGACGGCCTGGCGTGGGTGCTCTTCTACTCGTTCGCCCTGATCATCGTGGTGTGGACCGGCCTGCAGATAATGTTCGGGGGCCAGTTCGGTATCGGCGAGGTCGTCAACCTCGCGATGCTCATCGGCTTTCCCTTCGCGATTCTGACCTGGTACGCGGTCCCCGCCCCGTTGGAGGTGTGGGGGCAGTTCACCTTCACGGACATGGTGACGACAGGCGCGACGACGATCGCGAGGGACCTGATCGACGGCGCGTTCACGGCGTTCGCCAGTCAGGTCGCCGAGACGTTCGGGAATGTGTGGGAGTACCTGTTCCTGGTCGACGCGGCCGAGCGTGTCCAGGAGGTCGCGAGCGAGGGAGATGGCGGCGAGGGCGGCGGGTTCGTCAACTGGCTGGACTCTCAAACGGGTGGGGCCGTGAGCGCGGGCGCTGCTATGCTCAGCTCGGCGAGCAATGCCGTCAGCGTCGTCACCGATCCGTGGGGTTTCGTGGTCCGGCTTTTCAACATGATCCTGAGCTTCGTGCTCATGGGGATCATGCTGCTCGTCTTCGTGTTGCTGATCATCATTCCGGCGGTCGTCGCCTACGGCTCGTACCTGTGGGGGCATGTCGCACTGCTCGCGGCCGTGTTCCTCGGCCCGATCTTCGTTCCGTTCGTGATGATTCCGCAGCTCTCGTTCCTCTTCTGGGGCTGGTTCAAGTCGCTTCTCGGGGCCGCGGTGCACACGATGGTCGCGGCGGCCGTCTTCGTCACCGTTTCGCAGATGCTGCTGATGCCCCTGCACCGCTTCAGAACGATGGCGATGGAGGGCGTCAGGCTTGACGACGGTGACGTCGCGTCTCCGCTGGCCGCCCTGGCGGGCTGGTTCTTCGAGACGATTCCGCTCGTGCTCATCGCGATGCTCGGGGCGTTCAAGATCGGCGAGATCACGAGCATGATCATGAACGCCGGCCCGATGCCCTCGTCCGGCCTCGGCGACCGGCTGCGCGGTGCGCAGCAGATGCGCGGCATGGCCTCGGGCGCCCGCGGCGCGCTGGCTGGCGGGCGTGGTGCGCTGGCGGCGCGGGGGGCGGCCGGGGCGGCCGGGGCGGCTGGCGGTGCGGCGGCGGCGGCCACCGGCGTAGGCGCCGTGGTCGCTGCCGGGGCGGTCCTCTCGCAGGCCACGCAGTCGAAGTGATGCCGAGCCACCGCGTCCGGCGGCGCGCCGCCCGCCCCCTCCCGGCCCGCCGCCGCCGGCTCGCGCGCCGCGTGGCCGCCGGGCTCGTCGCCGCCGTCCTCGCGGCGGTGTTTGCTCCGGCGCTCCACGCGCAGCCGACCCTCGGCGCGTACCGCACGTGCCTGACGACCGGACCCAACTCGCTGGCCAACATGAACCGGCCGGACCTGAACACCGTCCGGAACTACTTCGATCTCGACCCGGTCCTCAATCAGGTCTGGGAGTGCTCGGCCCGGACGGGCAACGACGTGCTCGTGCCGATGGGGCTGACCCTGCTCGGCTTCTTCGCCGTCATCTACGTCGTGTGGACCGGGCTGCAGTTCATGTTCGCGGGACAGCTCGACCTCGGCTCGCTTATCGGCAGCATTTTCCTGATCGGCTTCGCCTTCGCCGTGCTCAACGGGTACCACGACGGGACCGGGGCGCCGTGGGGCAACCAGGGCTTCGTGTTCATGGTGAGCGGGCAGGCGGTCGACCTCGCCCGCGAGATCATCGGGAGCGCCGACGAGAACTTCGTGCAGGCGTTCGACGACGCCGGCAGGAGGCTTCATGGTTCGCAGCGGCAGGTCATGCTTGAGATGCTGACTGACGAGGACCCGAGCGTCGTCTCTACTGTCGGGGGTGCGACGGACATATTCGCGCTGATGATGCGGCGGTTGTCCATCAACCTGTTCGAGTTGTTCACGACGCTGATCTTCACGGTTGCCGGCTGGCTGATCTACGCGCAGTACCTCTGGGGCTTCTTTGCGCTGGCGGTGCTGTCGTTGATCGGCCCGATCTTCGTGCCGTTCATCCTGATCAAGCAGCTCGACTTCCTCTTCTGGGGCTGGTTCAAGGCGCTGCTGCAGTCGGCGCTCTACATGCTGGCCGCCGCGGCGCTCTACGTCGTGGTTGCCTCGCTCCTGCTCGCGCCAATCAAGCGCCTGGTCGACATGCCCCTGCCGACGGAGGAGGGCGGCCTGCTTGGCGCCCTCGAGTTCTTCGCCCGGCTGCTGTTCGAGTACGTGCCGCTGCTGGTGATCTCGCTGTTCGCCGCCTTCAAGGTCGGCACGATCGCCGGCGGGATCACGGCGGGAAGCGCGCCGGCCGCCATGGGGCTTGGGAGCGCGCTCGCCAGCGCCAGCCGGTACATGCCGTCAGGGGGCGCCGCCGGTGGCCGGCCCGCGTCGGCCGCCGGGGCTCCGCTGTCGGTGGCCACGGCGCCCGCGGGCGTGCGGCAGGCCTACCGAGAGGCCCGCGAAAGGGTCGCCCGCCCGGCGGCGTCGCCAAAGCCTGGCGGCGGGCGGGCGAGCGGCGGGCGCTGAGCCGCCGTCCGGCCGGGATGCCGGGCTCTCCAGGCTGTCACAACCTGCACCTGACCCGTTGTCGACCCTTTCCTCATCTCATGGTGGCGGTTAGAATCGCTGCCAGTACTCGGTAGCCGGCCGAGGATGCGGCTGGCGGCCGGTTCCCTTGCGAATGTCCCGCGGCGGCGGGGCGGAGGTGCGGGCCTGTGGGCGAGGCTTCCGACGCGTGGGTTCCTGACGGCTGGCAATCGGACGCCTCGCGGCTGCTCGGGCAGCTGGCCCGGCGCCGCGGGCACGTCACCGCCGACGATGTCGACGCGGTCCTCCCCGAAGGGGCCGGCGACGCCGAGAAGGCGCAGCTGCTCTCGGAGCTGGCCGTGGCCGGCGTCCAGGTGCTGGGGCTCGACGCCGAGCCCGCCTCGGCGGCCCCGGTCTCGGTCTCGGCGCTCTACTACCGGGAGATCCGGCTGCGGCCGCTCCTCGATCGCCGCGGCGAGGAAGTGCTCTCGGGACGGCTGAGGCGCGGCGTCCGCACGACTGGTCGCGCCGTCGCCCGGACGGTGGCCGGCGCGATGGCCGCGGCGTCGATCGTGCGTTCGGCCCTCGATGGCCGGCGGCCGTTCGAGGAGGTGCTGCCGGCCGCCCGGCGGCTCGGCGGCCGCTCCGGCGTGGCCGCGCAGCTCTCGGTCCTCGAGGACGCCATCGCCGACACCGTCTGGAACGAGCGGCGGGAGTGGCCGCGCTGGCGGCGGCGGAAGCCCGACTTCGTCCTCGGACGCTACCGGGTGGCCATGGCGCGGGCTGTCGACCGGTTCCAGCTGCCGTCCGCGGTCGTCGGCGAGCTGGCCGCGGCGGTCGTCGCCGCGCGGCGCAACGCGCTCGAAGCCGTCGAGCGCCGCCGGCACGCGAAGGCCCGGCGGCAGGTCTTCGTCCTTGGCCGGCCGGCCGGGGAGGCCGTCGTCCTCGAGCGCCGCTCGTCGCGCGTCCCCGATTCGGCGGAGGTCCTGCGCGTGGCGCTGCGCCGCGTCCGCGCGGGACAGCAGGAGGCGGCCTGGGCGCGTGACAAGCTCACCGAGGCCAACCTGCGGCTCGTGATCCACTTCGCCAAGCGCGTCTACCGGAGCGAGCTCGGGATCTCGTTCGCCGACCTCGTCCAGGAGGGCAACCTGGGCCTGATGCGGGCCGTCGAGAAGTTCGACGCCACCAAGGCGCGCTTCTCGACCTATGCCGCCTGGTGGATCCGGCAGTCGATGAACCGCGCCATCGCCGACACCGGCCGCATCGTGCGCATCCCGTCGCACGTCCAGGAGCTGGCCCACGAGGTCTCGGTCGTCGAGGGCGAGCTCTCGCCGGCCTCCCCCGGCCGCCCGTCGGCCGAGGACGTCGCCCGCGAGATAGGTGTCCCGCCGCGGGTCGTCGACCGCGTGCGCTCGGCGCCCCGCATCCCCGTATGGATTGACGAACCGGTCTCGCGCGGCGGTGACGACGAGGGTCCGACCTGGGCGGGACGGCTCGAGGATGCGGCCACGCCGGACCCGGAGCAGGCCGTCCAGAGCGGCGAGGTGCAGCGCTTCCTGTACGCGATCATGCGGCTCGAGCTCGCCGATGAGGAGCAGGCGGCGCTCTGCCGCCGCTTCGGCCTGCTCGACTTGGCGTCGCCAGCCGGCGTCGAGCGGCTGCGCGGCCTGCCGCGCGAGCGTGTGCGGCGGCTCGAGATGCAGGCGCTCGCCAAGCTCCAGCGGTCGCCCTACGCCGAACGGCTGGCGCCGTACCGGCACGGGGCCGGCGGGCCGCCGGGCTCGCCGGGCGCCGCCGGGCCGTGACGCCCGGCCTTCCTTGTTGTGTTCCTCACGCGGCCGGCTCGCCGGCCTCTGCCCCCTGGCGGTTCGGCCGCGCCGCGGCCGCGCGCCGCCGGACGGGAACGTGCAGGCGTTCGGCCGCCGTGCGGGCGGCCCGCTCGTCGCGCCGGTCGTAGCGCGAGGTCGTCTGGACGCTGGCGTGGCCGGCCATCTTCGCCACCGTCGTGATGTCGGCGCCCTCGTCGAGCAGCATGCTGACCCAGGTGCGGCGCAGGTCGTGCGGCGAGCAGTGGGCGATGCCCGCGCGCCCGGCGCAGCGGGCAAGGCGCAGGCGGATCGCCGCCGTCGTCATGCCCAGCGGCTCGATGCGCCCGTGCCTCGACACGGGTCGGAGCAGCGGCCCGTCCGCGCGTCCGCGATGGTCCAGCCAGTTGGCCAGGGCGTCGAGCGCGCCGCGGTTGACCGGGGCGAGCCGCTCGCGGTTGCCCTTGCCGCGGACGCGCAGCGTCCCGGCGGCTTCGTCGAGGTGCTCAAGCCTTGTTCCGGCGGCCTCGGCGCAGCGCAGCCCGCAACCGAAGAGCAGCGCGAGCAGGGCGCCGTCTCGGGCGCCGGCGGGGCGCTCGGGGTCCGAGACGTCGAACAGGGCGCGGACCTCGCCGGCTTCGAGCGCGCGGCCGCGGGGCAGGTCGCGGCCCCGGACAGCCCTGACCGAGACGGCCTGGCGGTAGTCCTCGCCCGGGATCAGGCCGAGCTTCCACGCGGCCCCGAGCGTCCCGCGCACGGCCGACAGGATCTTGTTGGCGGTCGCCGGCGCGTAGCGCAGCTGCAGGATGGCCCGGAGGGCCGCCGTGTGGGCGTAGCGCAGCGACCCCCAGGGCGCCTCGGCTGCGTCCGTGAAGCCGAGCGCGCGCGCCGCGGTGTTGAGCGCCGAGTGCATCGACTCGCGCCCGGCGCGCGTGGAGAGCGACAGCAGGTAGACGGCGGCCGGGTGGTCGGGCGCGGGTGCGCGGCGGCGCGGGCCGATCGCGGTTGCCGGGTCCGGCCGCCGCGGCGGGATGACGATGCCGCTGCGTGCCGCCGGGCCGTGCCGGCTATCGGTGGCCGCGGCTCTGGGTGTGGCCGTGTCCCTGTGCTCCATCGGCCGCTCTGTCTCTGCCGCGCTGCGGGGATGTGTACCGGTCGCGGGCCGTGTCTTGCGTCCGGTGGTTGTCCAACGCGTTGGGACTGTTGCCTTCGGTCGTGCTTTCCCCGGTCAGAAGAGAGAGCCTTGCCCGTTGGTCTTCTCTGGTGCCTGCGGCGGCCGCGGTCTTGCGCGTTCTGGTGCGGGCCGCGGCTCGCGGCGCGGTGGGGGCGGCTCGTGCGGCGTTTCGTCCGGCTCGGCGTATGCGGCGTGTTGCCGCCCGGCTTCGATCTCGGTGATGCACTGTGGGCAGTCGATGTCGTGCTCGGGCCGTTCCTCGATCGTGGACCAGGCGTGTCCCATCCGCACGCCGCACGCGGTGATCTCCTCGTGGGTCCAGGCGTTCGGGACCACGGCGTGCACCCACGTGTTGGCGTCGCGGATCTGCGCTGTTGGTACCGGCTGCGGGGCGATGTTGCGCGGCTCCGTGTCTGGCTTGCGCCCCGCCGCTGCGCTGTCGTTCGGGTAGTGCATGTCTAGAAGCCTCCGAAGCCGAGCCGGGCCGGGCGGCGGCCCACGTCCCGCTCGAGCGGCGCGATCGGCTGCTCGGGATCGCCTGACAGAGCGGCTGCACGCTGGCGAGTCTCGCCGGGTGCGGGATCGGGGATCTCCCCTGGAGCGGGAGGCTCCGGCGCACGCCGCGGCGGGCGGTCCCGGGGCCGCCCGCCGGGAGCGTAGCGTCGGCGGGTTCGGCGGCGCCTGGGGCTTGATGTGTGGTTCGTTGAAGCGTCACGCGCCGGGGCCCGGGCGTCCGGGGGAGGGCGCGTACGTCCGGGAGTCTGTTCCCGGGTCTGCGGTCTGCGATCTCTGGCCGTGGGTTCCCGCCTCCCTGGGCTGACGGAGGCGGGGCTGCCGCGTGGCGGGTATGGTCCGGGTGTGGTCCCGGGGCTCGTCGGGGCTGGCGCGCCCGGCGGGCAAACTGGCTACGGCTCTTCGGTTGATCCTGGTGTCCAGGTTCCGTCCTGAATCCTGGCCAGTGTTTCCTGGAAGTGGCTCTCCTCAATCAGGTGTGGGTCCGGGGTGAGAGTGATCGGCAGGTTCAGCGAGCGGTGGGGTAGCTACGTGACGGACGGCGTGTCAACGCGCTACGCGCGTTCTCCGCTTCGCTGCGACCCTGGCGGGTGACACGCCGTCCGTCCCTACGCTCAGAGTGCAGTTATGGGCCTTGCGGCCCGGCCTGGACGGGGCGTCCGGGCCGTCCAAAGGGGAGATTGGGCTTGGGCTGGTCGGGCCGTGAATCGCGGCCCGCAGCTGACCGGAGCCGACGGGTGGTCAGCCCTCGGCGAGCCGCTGGAAATCATTGAAAACGCAGGGGCGTCCTGTTCTCATTGGCATGGCAAAGGAGAACCCATGAGGAGGAGGACAGCCCCATGCGTGTGACGACCCTACTACGGCGATTGCTCGGTGTCACGCAGTTGTACGTCGAGCAGGTGCGTATCGGGAGCAACGGGATGTTCCGCGTATCGGCGCGGCCGTCGTGGCGGCGCTCGCGGTGCGGCGCGTGCGGCGGCCGGGCCCCACGCTACGACCGGCAACCGGCTCGGCTGTGGCGCCATGTGCCGTGGGGTCGGACGACGGTGTGGCTGCGGTATGCCCCGTGGCGGGTATCGTGTGGTCGCTGCGGGGTTCGGGTCGAGCAGGTGTCGTGGGCAGTGCACGGCAGCGCGTTCACGGCGCCGCTCGAGGAGTTGGTGGCCTATCTGGCGCAGGTGACGGACCGGACGACGGTGAGTCGTCTGGTGGGGATTTCGTGGCCGGCGGTGGGCGGCATCGTCGAGCGGGTGGTGGCTCGGCGGCTGGATTCGACGCGGCTGGCCGGGCTGCGGCGGATCGGCATTGACGAGTTCAGCTATCGGAAGCGGCACCACTATCTGACGGTCCTGGTCGACCATGACCGCCGGCGCGTGGTCTGGACCGGGAAGGGGCGCAGCGCCGACACGCTGGGCAGGTTCTTCGACCTGTTGGGACCGGCCGGTTGCGCCCGGATCACGCTGGTGACGGCGGACCTGGCGGCGAGCTACGGCAAGGCGGTGCGGGAACGGGTGCCGCAGGCCAGGGTCGTCTACGACCGGTTCCACGTTGAACGGCTGGCGGCCGACGCGGTCGACGCCGTCCGCCGGGCGGAGCAACACCGCCTGGGGGCGACCGCGGCCAAAGCCCTCAAGGGGACGCGCTACGCGCTGCTGAAGCATCCGGCGCGCCTCAAGCCCAGCCAAGCACAACGGCTGGCAACCCTGCGCCGCGAGAACCGCGCCCTCGACCGCGCCTACGAGTTGAACGAGTACCTGGCGACCATCCTCGAGCAGGCCAGACCCGACGAGGCCGAGGAGCTGCTCGAGCAGTGGCTGGACTGGGCGGCGCGGTCACGGCTGGCGCCGTTCGTCAAGCTCGCGCGGACCATCCGGAAGCACGCGGCGGGGATCCTCGCCTACCTCGACACCCGCATGACCAACGGACCCGTCGAGGGCATCAACAACAAGCTCCGCGTCATCGCACGGCGCGCCTACGGCTTCCACTCACACCGTCCGCTCATCTCGATGCTGTACCTCTGCTGCGGAGGCATCAAGCTGGAGCCACCGCTACCCACACGAATTTGAGGAGACTCCTGGAAGTTGGTGCGTGCCGCTGAGGTCGCTGCCTGCGCTTCCTTGAGTTCGGCGATGGTCTCGTCGAACTCGGCCCTTGTCTTGGCGATATTGGCGTCTATTTCCTCGCGCGTTGTCGCTCTAAAGCGTGTTGTGTCCGCCCCGAGCGCTGCCAGCAGTGCTTCGGTGGCTTCCTTGTCGGACTCTGCATTGTCGAGCAGAATACCTACGGCCTCTTCGTTCATTTGGGCCAGCTGTCCCCGTAGTCTGTTGATTCCCCGCCGAAATTCCTCGGAGATTGAGCTTGCACTGTTTGGATCAGTGTTGAGTACGCGTCGCGCCTTGTTCTGGAGTCTGTCGCACTGTGCCCGCGCTTGTCGCTCGAGCTGCTGCAGTCGTTGGAGTTCCTCTCGCTCCGGTCCGTACAACCCGATCATGGAGCGGGTAGGGGGTCCGCAGTTGGTTTCTACCTCTTCGTACCTGGTTTCGTAGTACTCGAATTCCGGTACGGCTCTTTCCAGCGCGTACAGCACGTCAGCTTCCAACCTGTCGAGGATTTCGTTCCCCTCTTCCATGGGCGTTGCTCCGCAGCCCGTGATCAGCATGGTGGCGAGCATGGCCGCCAGCCACGATGTGGTTCTCGTTCGTGTTCTCATCTCGATCGCTCTTGCTCTTCTGGAGCCGCGGGTTCGGGCGCCCCCATGGCGCCTCCCCTGGCTCCGGTTCCTTCCGAACTCTGTTTCAGTCTTCGCGTCACGGCTGAGGGGAATGCGTGCCAAGTCGCCGTCGGGCATCGTCGCCGGGTTCCTGTTCAGGCAGCCGGCCTCGCCCGGCCCGTTTGCCTTTGATCCAGCCTTCCAGCGCCACCATCGCCGCAGTCGACACCGAATCGACACTCATGCTTCACCCTCGTTCAGCGCCCGCCGCGCGTCAGAACGGGATATCTGCCGCATCGTCCGGCGGTTCCGCTTTCGGCCTTGGCAGCGCTCCCGCGTCGCGTGTCGGCCGACAGCAGCTCGCCTTGCACTTCGGCCCCGTCGGCGCGTCGCAGCCGCACGGCTCGCCGAACGCCGTCACGCCCGTATCGAGGCAGCGCCCGCACTTCATCCCGCCCCCGCCAGGCGCCGGATGGACGGCAACTCCCGGCTGCGCGGCCCGCCCGGCAGCCCCCGGCGACGGGCGTCCGCAATGCCCGCTTCCAGCTCCGCGTTGCGAGCCAGTAGAACGCTGGGATGGGCGTTCCGCCGCAGCCCGTGATCAGCATGGCCGCCAGCCACTCTGCTGCTCTGGCGTGGAGAGGGCCGCGTCTGTGCAGCCGGGCTGGCAGTGCGCTTCGGCGCGTCCGTTCGGGTGCGGGGCTGAGCGTCCTGGCCTGCGGTGGGTTGCGTTCCTGGGCGGTTCGCGGCAGCGGCGAGATCGTGCGGCGGTGACGCGGATCGCGGCGGCAACGCGTCCCGCCGAGTGGCGGCCACCGACGGCGGCCTCGTTCCGGGACCGTCCTGGCGCACCCCGGGACTGTCTCACTGTCCGAGTCTCGGTGTCAACTCTCCCGGCAACCACTGTCTTCCGAGTCTCTGGCGCGCGGCTGCGTGCCGCGGCTCTTTCGGAACGTGTCCGGCGATGCGGATCCGCGCGGTTCCGGCCAGCGGTGCGGCGGCGCCACGCGGCCGCACCGCTGCCTCGTGCGTCGCCCCGGCGCTATCCTTCGGTAACTTGCACAACACGAGTGACTTACGCGCGATCAACTCTAAAACTTCCGGCTAGGCAGCGTGGCCGAGAAGGTGGTGCGCAAGGCGCCCCGCCCCGTGCTCATCGTGCGGCAGCCCGGCCACGCCTTCGTCATGCCCGTGTCCGCGGCGGGCGGCGAGGGCGACCCGCCGTCCTGACGGGCCGCCCGGCCGTTACGGATGGTCGGCGGCCGGACCCGCTGCCGGGCCCGGGCCGCCGGCGCTGCCGTCAGAGCGACGCCGAGCCCCACCCGTAGTTGACGCGGACGTAGTAGTAGCCGCCGTTGAAGCCGAACGGCCCGAACTGGCCGTAGCGGTTGCCCACGCCGTCAACCGCGTACGGATTCTCATCCGGGTATGTGTTGAAGACGTTCTGAGCGCCGATGTACAGCGTGATATCGTCGAACGGGAACCCGACCTCCACGTCGACCAGCGGCTTGCCGGGATACAGGGGATACAGGTACGAATTGGCCGCCCCCAAATGGTTGCGCGCATCTTCGCGGTCCCAGTAGGAGCCGTAGTAGTGCAGGCGGGCCATGAGGCTCCAGCGGTCCTCGGTGTGGTTGACCCCGGCGTTCCAGCGCGTTCTCGGCAGCCCCAGCGTCAGGGCGGCGATACGGTCGTCATCGATATTCTCCGGGTTGAAGGTCGTGACCGCGGTGTCGGTGAAGTTGAAGACGCCGCTGAACGTCGTCCGTCCACCGATTCTCAGCGGGGTCCAGGTGCTGACGATGTCGAGTCCCTGGGTGCGGGTCGAGAAGTCGTTCACGAAGAAGCGGAACACCGCCAGGTTGCCCGCTTCCGCAATTCCTTCGGCGAGCAGGGAGGCGATTTCGAGCGGTGTGAGCTCGTAGTTCCGCGTGATGGTGAGCCGGTCGGCCACGTCGATGCGGAAGTAGTCCGCCGTGAACGTGAAGGTGCCGGAGTCGACCACGGTTCCGACGGAGTAGTTGATCGACTCTTCCGGCTGCAGTGGTCCGCCGCCCCGCAACGCCGCGATCGGAGAGGTGGACGGAATCGTGCCGTTGTTGACCAGGTCGTTGAGCTCGTAGTTGAACTCGGTCGTCACGTTCAGCACGTTCTGCTGGCCGGGGGTCGGGGCCCGGAAGCCGCTGCTGACCGCGGCGCGCACCGCGAACTCGTCCGTGAAGCCGTACCTTCCGGACAGCTTGCTGTTCATCGTGGTGCCGAACGTGTCGTAGAAGTTCTCGATGCGGGCGGCGGCGCCCAGCGTCCACCTGTTGTCGACGGCGTGCACCTCGACGTCGCCGTAGACCGCGAAGTTGGCGCGGTCCCACGTGCCGGAGTTCTCGGGACGGGTGCCGTTGTAGCCGTTCGAGGCCGAGCTGAAGCCCTGCGCGCCGTACGGCCCGATGGCCCACGACGCCGGGTCGCCGGCGCCGAGGTGGTACTGCTCGTTGCGCCACTCGACGCCGCCCGCGATGTTGATCATCTTGCTGGCGGCGTACGAGAGGTCCGCGTTGAGGCTGCTCTCGGTCTGCTCCAACAGGTTCGGCCGGAAGCTGGTGGGGCTCTCGGGCCCGAGCGAGGCGTTGACCGTGTCGAAGATGAAGGTGTTGACCTGGTTCTGGCCGATGTTGCCGCTGACGTCCCAGTTGAGCCCGGTCACCGTGGTCCCGCGCACGCCGGCGACCACCGAGAAGTCCCGCACGTCGCCGCCGAACTGCGGCGTGAAGCCGCCCGGCAGGCCGTCGGCCGCGCCAAGGAACGGCTGGTGGAACGTGAAGCAGTTCGGATCGCTCTGCACCTGGCCGAACGCGACCGGGTCCGGCGTGCCGTTGTTGATCGCGACCGTCGGGCAGTTGGCCGATCCCATGCCCTGTGCGGCCAGCACGTCGCCGACCAGCAGCGTCTCGCCGCCGTCGACCGAGTACACGTTGCCGCGGTTGTTCGGGTTCCGGAAGTAGAAGCCGCCGGTCACCTTCTTGCTGGCGTAGTTGGCGTGGCCGTAGAACTCGGCGGCCCGATTGCCCCCGCTGCCGAAGTTGGCGAACAGCTTCAGGTCGTCGTCCACCAGCGGCGAGCCCCACACGCGCGACGTGTCGCGGACGAACATGTTGCCGCCGGCGATGACCGCCTGCGTGCCGCCGTCGTTCACCGCGCGGTTGGTCGGCTGCGTGCCGCCGTACTCGAGGCTGAGGTTCACGAAGCCTTCCGAGCCGAGCGGCAGGCCGGCGTTGCCGGCGAACGTGAAGCCCGGGGCGAAGCCGCCGATGCCGTTGCACGAGCGGCCGACGGGGCCGCACGTCGCCGGGTCGCCGTCGTTCTCGGTGTAGAACTGCCCGGTACGGAACTCCAGGCTGCCCCCGGAGCGGGCGTTCTTCAGCTCGAAGTTGATGACGCCGGCGATGGCGTCCGAGCCGTACTGCGCCGCCGCGCCGTCGCGCAGCACCTCGACCTGCCGCAGGGCTATCGCGGGGATGGCCGACAGGTCCGGCCCCTGCGCGCCGTCGGCGATGCCGTTGCCCAGCCAGGCGATGACCGCCGCGCGGTGCCGGCGCTTGCCGTTGATGAGGACAAGCGTGTGGTCCGGCGCCATGTTGCGCAGGTTGGCCGGCCGCACGATGGTGGCCGCGTCGCTGATGGGCTGGGTGTTGACATTGAAGGACGGGACGACGGTCCGCAACTGGTTGGTGAGGTCCACGTCGCCCTGGCTGACGAAGTCCTGGGCGGTGATGACGTCGATCGGCACCGGCGACGCGGTGATCGAGCGCGGGTCGGCGCGCGTGCCGACCACGGCCACCGTCTCCTGGAGCAGCACCTCGAGCTCGACGTCGAGCGTGACCATGGCGCCGGCCTCGAGCTCCACGTCGCGCGCGACCGGGCCGAAGCCCGGCAGCGTGAAGGTCACCTTGTACAACCCGGGGACGAGCATGCCCAGTACGAACCGGCCGGTGCCGTCGGTGAACGCGGTGCTGACGTCGCCACTCGCCTGATTGCGCGCTTCTACCGTCACGCCCGGCAGCACGAGGCCCGTGGCGTCGATGACCGTACCGTCGATGGCGGCGTCCTGGGCACCGGCTGCGGCCGGCGCGAGAGCCAGCGCGGCCAACATCGCCGACGCCGTCGCGAGAACGGTTGAAAGACGGGCTAGATCCACAGCAATCGACATCGTTGGATTCCTCCGATACCTCCGCCCCGGTGTCAACTCTCCCGGCAACCACTGTCTTCCGGGTCTCCGGTGCGCGGCTGCGTGCAGCGGCTCTTTCGGGACGTTGTCCGGCGATACGGATCCGCGCGGCTGCTGCCAGCGGCGCGGCGGCGCGGCGCGGCCGCGTGGCTGCTTCGCGCGTCTCCCCGGCGCTATCCTTCGCGGCATGCACATCCCGAATCCTCTGAAGCCGCGCCGGGTGGCGGTTGCCGCGTACGTCACGATCGGGCAGCGCGAGCAGCTGCGCCGGATCGCCGCGGAGAACAACTGCACGCTGGCGCGTGTCGTCGAGTATGCCATCGAGGAACTTCTCGCGCGGGATTCCTCTGCAGGGTCTGCCGAGCGTGTCGCTCCCGCGGTGTCCGCGAGCGTGTCGGTCGAGGATGGCTCCGCAGCGCCGCTGCTTCCAGCCGCGGATCCGTCCGCGTCCGGCAGTGCGTGAAGTCGTGGTTGTTTAGAGACACGCTTCCTGGAATGCACATTCCAGCAAGCCAGACGCTGCGGCAGCGGTGCGCAATCGATGCTCGGCGCAGCTACGCGCAACCGATGCTCCGCGCCGACACGACCTGGCGCGGCTGCGGGGAGACTCTCGCAGCAGACTCGCGGCTGCGAGTCTCCGCGCGATGCTGTGCGGCGTGTGTGCTGGCAGCGGCTCTCCTTCGATGTTGCAGATGATACCTCACGGGGGGAAACACGACAACTCGCCGTCCGGCGTTGTCCGTGCCGGTCCATCCCCGCCGGGCAGAGGGCGATGGTCCGGGTCGGGAGTGCGCGGTGCGCCCAGGATGAGCATCGCCGGCTGCACGACCGACGGCCGCGTGGCCGGCTGCGACTTGGCAGTGCTCGCAGACGACCCCGGGGCGCTGTCCGTCTGCGACGCGGTCGTCATCGCCGGCCCGCGCCTGGCGGCCGGCGCCCCGGACGTGCTCGAGGCCCTCGCCGGACTCGACGGGGTGCTGGACGCCGAGCGCATGCGCGGGCTCAACTGGCAGGTCGACGAGGGCGGGCGCCGGCCGGCCGAGGTGGCCGCCGGCTTCCTCGCGGGACTCGACTGAACTTGCCGGATCGACGGAACGGTGCCGCGGATCTCGTTCTGGTGATCCCTGCGGCTGCCGTTCCCAACACGTTGGGAGTCGTGCCGCTGGTGTTGTTCCGGGTCGGCCGGCCCGAGCCGGGGCTGTGGCTCCGCCGCTTCGCCGGTGGTCGTCCGGCGGAGTCATGCCGCCTGCGCGGCGCCGCCGGAGAGCCACCGGGCGCGGCGGTCCATCCAGGCGTCGACCGCCTTTGCGATCTCCGTCAGCTTCATCGTCTCGGGTTCGTGCTCGGGCGGTGTCGGCGTGAAGTTCCGGGCGTCGTACTCCCGCATCTGTTTCGTGCTGCCGAGCCTGAAGAGGACCGCCCGGCTGATCGCGTCGCGGGCCGTGAGGCCGTAACCCAGCGCGTCGCTGACCGCGTCGGCGATGTGCCGGCCATCGGGCATGTCGAGCATCTCGCGGGCCTCGCTGCTGCTCATGCCGAGCAGCGTCCGTGCGGCTTCCATGGCCATCGGCCACGCTTCGTCCGGCGTCGGTGCCGGGTGCAGGTGTCGGTGCCGGGTGCAGGTACGGCTCGTGCTCGCCGTTCTCGATTCCGGCCCTCAATCTGGCTATCGTGCCGTAGAAGCCGTGCTCGCGGTTCCGCGTCGGCTCGGTCGCCGAGTTGTCCGCCGCATGCTCGGCCGCAACGTCCGCGTTCCCGTGGATTTGTTCCCTCATTGGTGTTCTCCTCTTGCACGCAAAGACAGGCACACTGGTCGCGCTTCGGTGGCCGGAAAGCTCTGCGGAGCTGGCGGATGTGTTCCGCGGATGTCTTCCGGCGGACGCCGGGACTTGTCCCGTTACTCTCGGAACGTCGCTCGATCGATCGGTTCGAGATGGGAGGCTTCGCCGATGTTTCAGGTTGGATCCGTGTTCGGTGTGGCGGCGGCCGCCCTTCTGTGCGTCATGGCGTTGCCTGCAGCGGGGCAGCTGCCGACGCCGGAGATCCGGAGCATCGAGGAGGTGTCGGGCCCGGCCGGGCGGGTGTACTTGCTGCGGGGTGAGCTCGGCGGGAGCGGGAGCGGGTTCTACGTCGGTTTCGCCGCCATCTGCGTCGCGGCCGGTTCGCTGGAGCTTACGGTGCACCTGAGCGGGTTCCCGCCGGACTACCGTCCGGTACAGCTCGTCGTGCGTGCCCCGGACGGGAGGACGCATCGTTTCGGTCCTGTCGTGCGGGGCGGGCCGGAGCACGGCTTTCACAGCCCGCAGCTGGTCGATCCGGCTGACCAGCTGCGCTTTCTCGAAGTCGCCCTCCGCTCGGGCGCCCTGGTGTCCAACGGGTACAACTCGTTCTGGAACCGTGTCGGGTCCGCCCGCAACCGGCAGGTGCGCGATGTGCTCGTCCGGTGCGTCCGCGCTCGGCGTTGATGTGAGGCAGCGGCTGCTGCGGGTCGTGAACAGAGCAATCTGGTAGGCTCGTTGCCATGCCTCGCGCAGCCCGCCGTCTCGTGATGTTGAAGCTCCGGCCGAAGGAGCACGGGGTCCTCTGCCGCGTCGCCGAGGTACGCGGCAGCACTGCCACGTCGGTTGCGCTCGGCGCGGTCCTGTCGATGCTGCAGCGCTGGCTGCGTCCTCGCGGCTCTGGCGCCCCCGTCGACGACGTTGCCGGAACGGATCGTCTCGACGGCGTGTTGCTCTCGCACCTGCGCGTCGTCGCCGGGGTGTCGAGGGGTCTGGCTTCGGGAACCGTCGACCCGGCGGCCGCGGCGTGGACCCTTGACGAGTCCGTCGCCGCGGTCTCGGCCGCGCTGGGTGACGATGCCGGTCCCGAGCAGCCGCTCGATGACTGGACCGATCGCAGGCGCCGCCGGCGCGTCGACTGGGACGCCGCCGGCTGTGCCGTCAACGGGATGCGCGCGGGGGAGCCGCTCGCGCCCGCCCGGGATCACCCGCGGGAGGTGGCGCGTCTGCCGGGTCTCCGTCTCGATGCGGGTTGATTCGCGGGCACCTCATGGCCGCCACTCTTTCTCCCACTCGTTCCATATCGCCAGTTCCGTCGGCGTCAGCACCCTCCGTAGGCGCCATGCCCACCAGCGCACCCGTACCCACTGGTCCGGGTGCGGCAGGATTCGGCAGAAGTCGTAGTGGTCGATCGGCGGCAATCCGATGGGGATGTCTCTGCCTGCCATCCTCTCGAGCCGTGCCCAGGCCATCTCGATGACCGCGCGTTCGTGCGTCGCCGCCCAGACCTTCTCCGGCCAGTTCTGGGCAGGGTGGCCCAACAGTGCCAAACCTGGTCGCGCGTCCCGTAATCCGCCTCGCCCGAGCCGGTCGAGCAGGCGCCCGAAGCACCTCTCGTCGGTAATGTGGTAGGGGGAGACCCGGGTCGGCTTGACGTCGAACCACGCCTCGTGCCAGTCGCCGCTCAGACGCCACGCGTGGGGGATGTTCAGCGCGGCGAACCCCGTGATGTGCTCGCGCGCCGTGGTCGGGACCATCTCGACCGGCACGCCCTCGACTGCAGCCTGCTCGCTCCCGCTCGCCTCGCTCGTCAACCCCTGGGGAACGGTCTCCGGGGGGAATCGGGGCATTCGGTCTCCTTTGCCGCCGCGTGCGGCTGCCGGAGTGGGTCATCCTCCGCGCCGTGCGGTCTCGTACGGCGTTCCGTGGCACTCGAGTGCCGCCTTGGCTGCCGCTCCGTGCCGTGCGCAGCAGGCGATCCCGCGGCGGTCGCTTGGCGTGAAGTGCAGCGCCACGTTGGGATGGACGTCGAGGAACGCCGCCTCCAGCTTCGTCTTGCCGGCTTGCCAGGACCCGAGTCGATGGTTGGCGTGCTCGTTTACCGGCCGTGGAGCCCGGCCGCGTTCACGTGCGTGTTGTGCGCTGCCTCGATTGCCTCGACCTTCCCGCTCAGCTTGTCCCGGCCACGCTGCAGACGATATACGCCCATTGCGGCGTAGGCTGCGCACACGGCGGTCAAGACGTCGATTGCGGTCTGCCAATCCATGTTGAGATAGTCATCCGTCTCGTCACCAGATGCAAGGAGCCGCGGGGTCAGCCCCCGAGCGGCGCGGTCTCGTACGGCGCCCCGTGGCGCTCGAGCACGGCCCTGGCTGCCGCCCCGCACCGCTCGCAGTAGGCGACTCCGCGCCGGCGGCCCTCGGTCACGATGCGTTCGGTGGCCGGTCTGCCGGCGTCTCCGCAGCCCTGGCAGCGCCCAGGTGGCCGGGCGGCCGGCGGCGCGCTCTCGGCGGCGCCGGCCGCCGCGGGCTGTTCCGCGCCGCGGGCCTGCTCCTGGTAGAGCAGCTCGTCGACGTCGCCGGCGATCCGGTCGATCCGGCGGCGCGACTCCGTTGATCACGGCCGCGATGCGGTCGGTGGTGCGTTGCAGCCCGCGCAGCTGCCTCGCCAGCGCGTCGTCGCCCCGGGTGGGGTCCGTGCCGGCGCGCCCTCTCATCGCGCGCCCCCGCTGGCCGCAGGCCGACTCCAACGCGTTGGGCGGGGCTCATGCCGGCCGCCTTCATGGTTCAGGGTGGTCATCCGAGCGTCCTTCCTGGGGGAATCTCCGCGGCTGCTCGCTGTCGGGTCTCCGGACGGGGCCGCCGGTCCTCGTCCGTTCAAGACTGGCGGTTGCGCTGGTGCAGGCCGATGAAGCCGACGATGACGCGCTCGTTCTCGTCGTCGCGGGCGAAGCCGATCCGGATGGTGTGCCGCGGGTCGCGGCTCGTCCCCTTGCCCAGGTGCGCTCCGAGGAACCACGTCTTCCCGTCGGCCGTGGTCTCGTACCACTCGCGGTACTTTGCAATCGACTCCTCCACCTGGTTCGTCTTGAGGCTCCAGCCCGAACACGCTTCTCCTATGCGCGTGCCGCTGGCGTCGCGGTACGTGGTGGCGAGCCACGCCAGCACGTCGTAGACCTCGCCGGGCCTGGCGAACGGCGTGTCCTCGTCGGAGCGGGAGTTGAGCTTGATCAGGAGCCTGTCGGGAAAGGCCTCGCGCGCCAGCGCTACCGCGTGCCGGACGCTGTCGATGCGGACGGGCTCGTCGCCGGGCCGCTGGCCCTTGCGGCTCTCGACGTAGGCGCGCCGCCACTGCTCCTCGGTCCTGCGGGCGCGGGCGATCTCGTCGTTGAGTGCGCCGATCTCCCCGTCGTGCTCCGCGCTCCTGGCCTCGAGAGCCTCGTTCCTGCGGCGCAGCCGGTGGTTCTCCTCCCGTAGCGAGGAGCTCTCGCCCTGCGGCCCCTCGCCGTCGGCGCCGTCGGCGGGTGTGCTGGCCTGCCTGTCGTCGTCGGCGCCGGCGTGCTGGTCGTTCTCCTCGTCTTCGTCGCCGGCGTCTGCCTCCCAGGCCTCTTCTGCGAGCGCGAGCGTGCTCTCCCAGTTCCGGGCCAGCGCCAGGATGTCTTCCTCGGCGGCCTGACGGGCGCCGGCGCGTTCGATCTCCTCCCCCCGCGACGAGGCCTGCGGCCGCAGAGGCCGGTATTCCGCCAGCCGTGTCTCGAGAGCCGCGAGGAACGTCAGTGCGGCCGCCGTCCCCTCCGGTGTTGCGGGGGCGGCGCCCAGAGTGACGGCTTCAATCCCAAGGTAGAGCAGCTCGTCCTTGAACCCGCTCTCGATGCGCGCCTTGCGCTGGAAGATTTCGGCAATGGTGATCCGCATCACCTCGGCGAGCTTCTCGGCCCGTATGAAGCGGATCCATTTAGTCAGGCTGATGGCCTCGGCCGTCCATTCCGGAGCGGTTGCCGGCAGGTCCCAGAGCCTCTCGATCCAGGCGCCGAACAGCTCGGACTCGAGCGGCGGGGGGCCGGGGAAGCGGCCGGTCAGCAGGCAGAGCATCAGCGTCGCGTCGTCCGCGTCGGCCTCGTGGTCTTCCAGCAGCCTGTCCCGCTCCAGGAGACATTCGCTGGTTTCCCACGAGCGGGTGAAGGCGATCCCAGGCGGGTCGATGACTTCGATGCCCCGTTGGCGCAGATGCGCCGCGGCGGCTTCGCGCAGCCGGGAGCGGGTCTCCATCCAGGTCATCAGCACGGCGGCGGCCAGCGCCTCGTTACCGCCTTCGATTGCGTCCAGGACGGCGCCCGCCAGCAGCTCGGGCTTGGCCCGGTTGGCGTCGCGGAACCCCTTGACCCGCAGCTTCCGGATGGAGCCGGACAACTGGTTGCGGGTGCTCTCGCTGGCGTTGCCCCGGTCCCGGAGCGCGTTGTCGACCACCGCCGTCTCGTAGCCGCTGGGCAGGACCTGGAATATCTCGCTGGCCGGGCGTTGCCCGGTCTCCCTGTCGGCGGCTCTGCCCACGTCGTTCTCCTTCTCTGCTGCTCGTCAGTCGCTCCTGCGGCGTCGGCGGCGCCGGTGAGCCCCGGGCGCGCGGGCGCTGTTCCTCATCGTGGTTTCTCGCGGTTGACATTATACGATTCCGGGGCTGGCCGCCCCGGACGGCCTGATGGCGGCCGGGCGTCTTTCCTCGCTCCGGTCCAACGCGCCCTGCTCGCCGCTGTACGTACTTGGCCGCCGGCTCGGCCGCGTCGCTGTGTTGATCCGTTAGCCCCGCCGGCCGGCGAGCCGCGTCCTGGGGGTGGGCCGCTCTGCCGGCTGCGGCGCCGAGGTGGCCGCCGGGCCCCGGCGCCAGCTTCAGAAAGGGATGTCGTCCTCGGTCAGCTCGCGGGGAGTCCCGCTCTCGGCGGCCCAGGGCTCGCTGCCGTCTTCCGGCTTCTCGTCGAACGGCTGGCTGTCGTCGTAGTCTGCCGGGCCGTCGCGGCGGGCGTCGCCGTCCCGCTGCCCGGCCTGGCCGGCGAGCAGCTTGTCGAGCCGCGGGAACGGCTCCCGGCTGAGCGCGTCGGCGTGGATCTCCCAGTCCTTGCGGACCTTGCCGTCGCGGCCCTCCCAGATGTCGAGCAGCAGCGGCCCGGCCACGTGGAGGCGGTCCCGCCTGCGCAGCGCGTGGAGCTCGTCGGCGAGCTCGCCGAAGGCCTTCACCCGCACGAAGGCGGGCCGCTCGCGCTCGGCGCGCTGGCGGCCGTCGTAGAGGCCGACCAGCAGCGTGGCCTCGGTCCACGGCGTCCCCTGCCGCGAGTAGCGCTTGACGGGGTCGTCGCGCACGATGACGCCGTCGATGAATGCTCCGGAGGCGAGCCGGAAGGTCCCGGTCTGCACCTTGGCCGGCCGCGCCCCTGCCGAGGTCTCGTGCTGGACGGGCTGCTGCTCGTTCCCGGGGCCAGGCTGAGTCCAGGCCGATGTCCGGCGCACCGGGGCCTCCCGCCTGACGGGCTGCTGTCTGCTCTGTTCTTGTGTCACGTCGTCCCTCTCTCTGCTGTTCTGAAGCCTACCGGGCTTTGCCGCCCGTGGCGGCGGCGCGTGGGTTCTGCCCCCCGCGGGGGCGGTGCGTCGTCGTGTCTTCCGCGCCCTGCGCGGCGGGCGTGGGCGTACTGTTCGCACGGCGAACCGGGCGCGGCGGCGCCCTCTGCCTGCTTCCGCGCGTCCTTCCATTTTCCCGCGTATCCCCCTCCCCCCGTGGTCCGTCGTTCCCGCGCGCCGAGTCCGCGAGGCGCGCTGGGCCCACTGGGGCGGTCGTCGTTTCAGGGAGCGGCCGGCCGGCCGCCGGCTGCCGGGATTCGGTCCTGGACGGTCTCGCCGGATCGGGGCCGGTCCGGGGGCCCGCCCAGGGGGCCCAGGGCGGGGGGTCACGGATCGCCCGGCGCTACTCTTGCCCGGTAGTCCTCGCGTTGCGTTGGCGGCGGCGGCGATCGCGCCGAGGATTGAACCGGACTGAAACGCTCGTCGGGCGCCCTCGGGCGTTTTCGGCGCGCGGGGCGGGGACCCCGTGAGGCCGCGGCGGGGCGCCGGGTCCGTAGACTGTCGCTCTGGCCAGGGCCGCGCGCCGGGTTCGACGTGTGGCGCCGTGTCCCCGTGTTCGTGGAGGTCCGCCCGTGTCATCGAAAGCTGAAGCGCGTGAGTTCTCGGACGTGTGGGGAGAGTTCATCCACTCGGGGCGCTGGTACCGCGGCGTCACCCTGCTGCTCGCCATGGTCAACGTCGTTCTCCTCTTTCTCGTTGTCGTGATCGCGAGCGAGCCGGACCCGCTCCCGCTCGTCGTCCGCGTCGACGAGGTCGGGCGCGCCGAGGTGGTCGACTACCGGCTCGAGCGCGCCGAGGTCGACCAGAACAGCCCCGTGGTCGGGTTCTTCCTCAACCAGTTCGTCGTCGACCACTACTCGCGGCGCCACGCGCTGCGTGCGGACCGCTGGGAGCGGTCGCTCGTCTTCCTGACGCCGCAGCTCCAGCAGGAGGCGTACACGCGCGAGGTCGACGGGCTCAGCGCCTTCCTGAGCGACCCGAGCATCCCGGAGCTGCTGATCCAGGACATCGTCGTGCGCGTGATCCCGCAGCCGGAGCCGCCCTACCGCGCCGAGGTGCTCTTCGAGCGGGTGGAGGCCTTCGGCGGGACGGAGATATCCCGCGAGCAGCTCACGCTGTCGGTCCAGTTCGTCTTCGCGGAGAACATCTCCTCGGACGCGATGCTGATCAATCCGATGGGCCTGGTCATCGTCTTCCAGGATCTGCAGCGGCAGCTCGTCGGCGTGGGCGACCTGGAGGGCCGCTGAGCCGCCCGGGGCCGGGTTATGGCCGAGGCCGCCGACTACTTCGACCCGGTGCGTCGGCCTCCGGGAGTCCCGCCGGGGGCAGAGGGCGCCCTCGCCGCCCTCTGCGGTGAGGGGATCAGTCGCGAGCAGGCCGCCTTCGCGGCCTTCGTCATGTCGGTTGCCGGCGTCTTCACCGGCCCGCAGGCGGACTCCTGGCTGGACACCTTCGTTCCCGGCTGGGCGGCCGACGAGGCCGGGCACGTGCGGCGCGAGTGCCGCAACCGCTTCCTGCGGCCCCTCTTTCACCCGCGCTTCCGCGGCGGCAAGGCGCTGGTGTCGACGCACGGCATCGGCCGCGGACGCGAGTTCGCGCACTTCCACTACAAGGGGGCGTACCGCGTGCTCGGCAACCCCGACTCGCGCTACCGGCGGCGGCCGGGCCCGGGCGTCATCCTGCAGCGGCTGCTGCTGCTCGACTTCGTGCTCGAGCACCTGCCGGGGCTCACCTGGTACGGCTCGATGCAGCAGAAGCTCGCGCTCTTCGACGCGCTCGGCGTCCCGCGCGACGCCCTTCCCTCGCGCCGCTACGAGTCGGGCGGCGGCGCCCCGCCGACCACGCAGTACTTCGTCGACACGATGCCGATCGGCGTCGGCGACTGGCGGCTGGTCTTCCCCGTCGCGTTCGCCGACGACCGCACGGTCGCTGCGGCGCTGAAGCGTCTCGAGTCGTACGCGGCGCTCTGGCGGGAGCTGCGCCGGCTGGGCCTGCTGGTCGAGGTCGGCGTCGTGCTCCAGCGTATCGACGCCGGCGAGTGGACCCGGCGGGCCGGCACCTATGCGCACGGAGAGACCCCGGCCGACCGCGAGCGGCTGCTCGACCAGGTCGAGCGCTACCTGATCGAGCGGCTCTCGCAGAACGGCGAGCCGGCGGTCGAGCGCACCTACGGCGGCCCGGCCGGCGTGAGCCGGCGGCTCGCCGACCTGCGCGCGAACCTCGGCGCGCCCGCGCCCCGGGGGGAGCCGATGGCGACCGACGTGTGGTTCGCCGACCGCTTCTCGACCGGGGCCTGGGGCGTCCCCATTCCACTTGGCACCCAGGTGACCTGACGATGAGCATCACCCTGCGCCTGATCGTCGCCGTCGGCGTTTCGGTCGCGGCGCTCTACTGGTTCCCGCTGTCGGTCGGCCAGGCCGCGAGCTTCGAGGTCCGGGACGGCGGCTTCGTCCGCGTGGTGCCGCCCGACATGTCGGTCGCCCTCCACGACCTGCGCGTGCGCATCGGGTCGGCGGCGCCGGACCCGGAGAACGATTCGGTGCTCGTCGTCGTGCAGGCGACGACGCCGCGTTTCTTCGCGGTCTTCGCGGCGCTCTCGCTGCTTGCCCCCGGGCTGATCTTCTTCATCGGCTCGTCGATTGCCGAGTCGGTCGGGAGCGTCTGGCTGCGCAGCCTGCTGCTGCGCCGCACGCGCGGGAAGCTCCCGCCGTGGCCCCTCGACCCGAAGGCCAAAGGGCCCTCGATTTGCATCGGCGAGGTGCACCACAAGCTGAAGATGGCCGAGGTGCCGCACCCGCGCTGGCTCGTCATGCCCGAGAAGGGGCTGTTCACCGGACTCGCCATCTTCGGCGCCATCGGCACGGGCAAGACCACGAGCTGCATGAAGCCGTTCTGCGAGCAGCTGCTTGAGTGGCAGGCCGATGACGCGGAGAAGCGTGTCGCCATGCTGGTCCTCGAGGTCAAGGGCGACTTCTGCTACGCCGTGCAGGAGATGCTCGAGGAGCACGACCGGATGGACGACTACATGGAGCTGACGATGTCGCCCGATTCCCGGTACGCCTGCCAGTGGAACCCGCTCAACGCGCACTGGCTCGACACCTACTCGCTGGCCTACACCGTCGCGTCGCTCGTCAACCAGCTGTTCGGGAAGTCCAAGGAACCGTTCTGGCAGCAGGCGTACACGAACGTGATCCGCTGGATCATTGCGGCCTACCGCTCGTTCCCGGACCCGTGGTTCACGTTCAAGGACATCTACATCTGCATGCTCGACAAGAAGGAGCTCGCGGGCCTCCTCGACCGCCAGACGTCGTACGTCTACGGCAAGTACACCTACGAGTTCCATATCTCGGATGCGGATTATCAGGCGGACCGCGACCGCTTCGACCGGATCGTCGTTACCAAGGAGGACATCGACAAGTCGATCGAGAACGCGGGACAGCCGCTCGCGGGCGGCGGCGTCACCCCTGCGCTGGTCAGCCGCTGCGTCAATCCGGACGGCTCGCCCCGGACCTACGAGTTCAAGTGGGAGCTGCAGGGCGATCACCGCGTCGCGGAGCTGCGGGATACGGAGTACGTGGTGATGCTCTGGGAGTGCTGCAAGCCGGGCTCGGAGGTCAAGTACGGCCTTGTCAGCCTGACCGAGCCGCCGGAGGAGGAGCTGGCGCTGAACCAGGAGATCAATCGCTGGTACAACGAGGACTGGCTGGGTCTCGACGAGAAGCTGCGTTCGTCGATTGTCGAGGGCATGAGCGTCTTCCTCGGGATCTTCGCCGTGCCGGAGGTGGCGAGGGTCTTCTGTCCGAAGAATCCGAAGGAGATGACTCCGAAGGAGCGCGAGCGGCTGATGCCGCCGCTCGACGAGCTGATCGAGGACGGCAAGGTCCTGGCCCTGAACATGCCGGCCGGGACGAACCCGGCGCTCTCCCGCGCGGCGGGCGTCATGCTCAAGACCAGCTGGCTGTCGACGCTGCTGCTGCGGCCGAAGCGGATGGCCCAGGCGCCGAAGGACAAGTTCTGGCGGCCGGCCGTGTTCGTGTGCGACGAGTACCAGACGTTCGTCACGACCGGCGAGGACGACCCGGGCGGCGACGAGAAGGCGTTCGCGCTGACGCGGCAGAGCCGCTGCATCCCGATCGTGGCCACGCAGTCGATCAGCTCGCTCAAGTCGGTGCTGGGCGAGGGCGACTCGTGGCGGGCGCTGCTCCAGACGCTCCGCTCGCGGATTTTCCTGAGCCTGGCCGACGACTTCTCGCAGAAGACGGCCAGCGAGCTGCTCGGGCAGGTCACGCGGATGGCCGCGTCGTACTCGATCTCGGAGAACACGGGCAAGGCGTCGGCGTCGCTGCTGACCGGGCGCATGGGCGGCGGCACGGCGTCGGCCGGTGTGTCGAAGAGCTACCAGGAGCGCCGTGAGGCGCTGTTCCATCCGCGCGACTTGTCGCTCCTGGGGACCTGCCAGGCCGTCGCGCAGATCTTCGACGGGGCGACCGTGCGCGACGCCACGCGCGTGTACCTCAAGCCGGCCTACCGGCCCCGCACCGAGCCGTACTGGGAGTGGTACCGCAAGGAGCTTGCGCCGGACCGGGAGGCGGCCTGAACCGTGCCTGGTGCTGCTGCCGACTCCGAGCAGTTGTCGCTGCGCTCGCTGCGGGTGATCTTTCCGTGGATCGCGGAGCTGGTTGACGACGACTCGGTCACCGAGATCATGGTGCTGTGCGCCCGCCCGGGCGCCGCCGGCGACCAGGTCCTGCTCTTCTACGAGCAGGCGGGCGAACTGCACCAGCGGCCCGTCGACGCGCGTCCGCGCGACGTCGAGCGGCTGGTGATGGGGGTCACGCGCCCGCTGGGTCTCGACCCGCTGGCGATGCCGCTGTGCGACGCGCGGCTGGTCGACGGCTCGCGCGTCGCGCTGTGCGTGGCGCCGGCCACGGATGCGCCGGCGGTTACCATCCGCCGTTTCGCGAAGGTCGTGCTCACGCCGGCGAAGCTGGTCTCGTCGGGCTCGCTGCCGCAGCGCGTCCTCGACCTGCTGGGCGAGGCGCTGGCCGGCGGCGGCAACGTGCTGGTATCGGGCGGCACCGGGAGCGGCAAGACGACGCTGCTCAATGCGCTGATTCAGATGTTTCCCGGGAACCGGCGGATCGTGGTCATCGAGGACACGCTCGAGCTGCGGGTTGCGCAGCTGAACACGCTGCGCCTCGAGGCGCGCCGGCTCGGCGCGTTCGATCTGTCGGTCCGCGACATGGTCAAGCACGCGTTGCGCCAGCGGCCGGACCACATCGTGGTCGGGGAGATCCGGGGCGCGGAGGCGCAGGACGTGCTCCAGGCGCTCAACACGGGGCATGGCGGGAGCCTGACGACGGTTCACGCCAACACGGCGCGGGACGCGCTCACGCGCATGGCCTCGTGCGCGATGCAGGCCGAGGACCGGCTGCCGTGGGACGTGCTCTGCCAGCAGGTGGCGAGCGCGTTCTCGCTGGTCGTCCACCAGGCGCGCCTCGCCGATGGCAGCCGGGGGGTGAGCGAGCTGATCTCGGTTGACGGTTACGATGCGCGGACGGCCGAGTGGCGGGTCGAGCCGGTCTGGCGGCGCGGGGCGCGGCGCGCGGCGGCGGCGCTGCCGCCGGTGGCCGTGCGCACGGTGGGCGGCAAGGCGATGGCGGCCCCGGCCGGGCGCGGGCCGCGCGCGCCGGTGCCGGTCGACGCCTCGGACCCGGCGACGCTGGCGCGGCCTCCGGCGCGTGGCCGGCCGTCGTCGTCGGTGATGGCGCTCTGGCGGCGCCGGCACGTGGTTGTCGACGAGCGCTCGGCGGCGGCCGTTCCTGGCGCCGGGCCGGTCGTGCTCGGCTATCCTGACGGCGCGCCCGTCGCGCCGGCGGACGATCCGGCCGGTTCCCCCGGCGGTGCTTCATGATGCCCGAGCCTGAAGACGATCCTCTTGACGTTGCCGCAGTCCTTGGTGATGTTGCCCCCGAGGCCGGCCGGCGCGTGGATCCCAGCGAGCCGTGGGCCGTTCCGGACGGTCGTCGGGCCGGGCCGTCCGATACCCCGCCCGGCGCGGGGTCTGAAGGGTCTGACGCCGGGGCGCCGACTGGAGAGGGCCACGGGCCGCGCACCGATCCGGGCGTTGAGAAGGACGGCGATGCCGGGAAGGACGGCGGGGGCGACAGTTCCGGCGAGGACGATGGCACGGGCGGTGGCGGCGACCCTCATCCTCGTCTCTCGGACTTCGGTGATCAGCTGACCGATCCCGGCTCCGACGGCGTCCGCCTCGCCCTCTTCGACCGGGACCGCGTTCCGGGACCGCGTTCCGGGTCGGCGAGGCCCGGCGGGAAGGCCCCCGTGGAGGCCGCTGTGGCCCGCAACCCGGAGCGGTATGTCGCCAAGAGCATGGCCCACGCCTTGGGCTACCTGCGGCCGGACCAGCCGCCGGACGCCGACCTCGAGGCGCAGCTCATCGAGGAGCTGCGCAGCGCGGGCGTCGACCTCGAGCGTGTGCGGGTGGCCTACGAGACGCTGCCGAAGAACGTCCAGGCCGAGTTCCGGCTCATGGAGCTGCAGGTGGCCCTGCGCCACACGCTCGAGAACATCGAGGAGCTGACCCGCGCGGCGCACGGCCGCGTCCGGGGGCAGTTCGTCACGACCGACAAGGTCCGGCTGGACCTGCTCAAGCAGGCCCAGGCCGTGTTCCTGTACTTCGAGAGCGCGGAGGACCGCGTGGGCCGCGTGCTCGACCGCCTCGCCGAGCGGGGCGAGGCAGAGGAGAAGCGCTTGGCGGCCATCGTCGACGAGGTCGTCGGGCAGGCCAAGTCGGTCGACGGGACGTATTCGGCGCTGAAGATCAAGTTCGACCGGCTCGACCAGGTGGTCTACGACCTGCAGGAGCGCTCCTCGGCGATGCGCGAGGAGATCCGCGCCGCGGGCGCCGACATCCGGGGCGCTGGCCCGTCCGTGCAGCGGCTCGCGCTTGGCGGCGGCTTCCTCGGCGCGCTGGCCGGCGGCTTCATTGGCTTGGTGGCGATGCTGTCGCTCTGGCTCGTCCTCGCCTGACCCGGCTGGATCCAACGCGTTGGGCCGCTGGGCGGGCCTGCCTCCACACAGGTGGTGGGCTGGTTTGCCCTGGCGCCGGTGCGACAGCCGCCGGCCGTCACTGGTCGTCGGCAACGGGCTCGTGTGCAGTGTGTGCCGAGGTGTCCTGCGTCGCCTGGTCCCGGTTGGAGTGGAGATTGTCCAGAGATGTCTCAACGCGCAACAACCTCTCGACGACTCCGTCGATGCGCTCGTCGATCGCGTCGTCGAGTGCATCTATCCGCTGGTTCAGCGAGCTCTCGACCTTATCGATCTTGCCGTCGACATCCCTGACTTGTTCCTGCACCGCGTCAATTCGATCCATTGCCGGGCTGACGGCCCATTGCACAATTCCGCTGACAAATCCGAGGACTGCGGCTGTGGCAATGATGACTGGTCCGTTTTGCTTGGCACGTTCGCTGAACCCGTCCCTTGAGGCTGGCGGGGCGTTGCCCGGCGTCTGACCTCCAGGTTCCACGCGCCGGGTGCTCGATTGGGCGCTGCGCTGCCGGGACTCAGAACACGAATGTTGTCGGTACCCCTATATTATGCTGCCTCGTCGATCGCCGTATTTGGTGGCGGGGCTCACGGAAGGAATCAACGATGAGGGATGTCATAGCACTACTGAACACAAAACGCGCCGAGCTGCTGGACGGTATCGCTCGAATCGACGCCGCGATTTCCGCGCTTGGCGGCGATCCGGGGCGGTCCTCCGCCTTGGCAAAGCCTACGAAGGGGACCCGGAAGCGGCGCAAGATGTCGGAGCACGAGAAGCAGGCCGCGTCGGAACGGATGAAGAACTACTGGGCAGAGCGCCGGAAGCAAGCGGAGGTGCGTGCGAATGGGGCCGCCGGGGACGAGACAAGGGAGGCGAACGGCGGGTAGATTCGGACTGCGCGTGGCGTGAAGCGGGGGGGGGTAGAAAGTGATCGCCTGGCACGCCATCGAGGCGGCGCTCGAAGCGGGTGTTCCCGGCTGGTGGCGGCGCGGCTCGGAGTGGCGCGGCCGGCGCGGCCGTGATCGCCACGGCGGGAACCTCTGGGTGGACGCTCGGCGCGGTGGCGGGCTGGCCGGGGCCGGTGACGCTGGCGACGCAAGATGACCGGGCCGGCGTGTTGGTAGCCGTCAGGCTGGCGCGGGGACTGACCGGGCGGGACGTGATGATCCGCCGTCCGGCCGAAGGGCTGACCGGCATGGACTGGTGCGACCTAGCCCAAGAGGCGCGGGCGGAACGGGGGAGGCCATGCGCGATGGCTGACAGATGGGAATCACCGATGTCGAGCTGAACGAGGCACAATCCGGGCTGGCGCGGTCGATGCTGAGGCGGTGGGCCACATGGAGCCGGAAGACCTGCCGGCGCTATCGGACTGGTTCGGCGAGCCGGAACCGGAAGCGGTGATCGGCCGGCGCGGCTGGGAGCGCGTTGGCTTGGCGGCGTTTCGTGGACCGTGCCCGGTTGCCACCGAGCCGGGTCCGCGAGCGTACCGGTCGTGCCGTCTGGAATCGGACGGCCGCGGCCAGGCCACGGTTGACGTGCCGGGCCTGCGCCTGCGGCCGGCTGAACGCGCGCCAGGTGGCGCGCCCACTGGGCGGCGCTGCTGGAGGAGGCGTGAGTCACGGTCTGCGTGAGGCGCACTCCGCGCCTCTGGTCACGACCACGCAACTCCTGTTGCCGCTGGAGTTCGTGCTGTCCGTGATGCGGGATTCACTCTGACAGGGACTCTACAGCTCGGACCAAGGAGTCCACGGCAGCCGTCAGCCCGGCGACTTGGTAGGCCAGCGCGACGACGGCCGACAGCACCACGGCGGCGACTCCAAGCGCCGTTCCGACGGTCCATCGGCTGATGCGATCCGCGTCGCGGGCGCGCCGATCGGCGAGGTCGGCCGCGCGTTCCGCCCGGTCGATCACGTCGTCCATGAAGGCAAGCATACCGCCCCGGCTGGAATTCCGCACGTGGGCTTATGAGCGCCGAGCCACGGTTTCTGGAGGGCCGGATTTGCTGTCGAATTCTGCTGCGCTGACCGGGAAAGCGCCGTACAAACGAAAACGCCGCGGTGGCCACCGCGCGGCGCTTTCAGACGTGGCGGCGCTGAGCGAGGGTTTTAGCCTGGAAAATTCATGAGGCGCCCGGCCTGAGTAGAGACACAAAAGCCTCCGTGTGCTAAAACGCTGTTGACGACAGATGTTTTCGGCACGACGGAGGCTCTTGCGTGACGGACCCCACGATAGCACAGTCTGTTCTGTTCCCCGATCTGTTCGACAAGCCGCTCGTGGCCACGTTCGACCGCGAGCAGTCGAGCTCGGATGGCGGCGCCGTGCTGCTCAAGGCCGCCGAGCGCGTCTACGGGTTGGTCAAGGCATTCGGCCGGTGTCTGATTGACCGCCGGGCACCGGAGAAGGTCCGGCACACGCTCGAGGACCTGGTGGGCCAGCGGGTGTTCGGCATCGCCTGCGGCCATCCCGCCGGCAACGATTCGGACCAGCTCGCCGATGATCCGATCCACAAGTTGCTGCTCGGGCGCGACCCGGTGGCGGGCGGTCGGCTGGCGTCGCAGCCGACGGTCTCGCGGTTCGAGAACGGTGCGGGCCGCGTCGCGCTCTATCGGCTCGGGCGCGAGTTGGCGGCGTCGGTCATCGAGCGGCATCGCCGCCGGCTGCGCGGGCGGGTGCGACGCATCACGATCGACCTCGACCCGACCGACGACCCGACGCATGGCGCGCAGCAGCTGACCATGTTCAACAGCTACTACGACAGCTGGTGCTACCTGCCATTGCTGGCCTTTGTGAGCTTCGACCGTGAGGCGGAGCAGTATCTGTGCGCGGCCGTGCTGCGGCCCGGCACGGCGCAGGCGTCCGACGGCACGCTGGGCGTGCTGTGTCGGCTGCTCGCGCTGCTGCGGTCCGCGTTTCCCGAGGCGCGCTTTCTCGTCCGGCTCGACGGCGGCTTCGCCACGCCAGAGATCTTCGACTTCCTCGATGCCGAACCGCGGCTCGACTACGTCGTGGCGATGGCCAGGAACGCCGTGCTGTTGCGGGCTGCCGAGCACGTCATGGTGGCGGCCCGCACCGAGAACATGCTGCGCGAGAAGACGGCGCACTTCTACCTCGACACCCGCTATCGCGCGGGCACGTGGGCTCGTGAGCGCCGCGTGGTGATCAAGGCCGAAGTCGTGCAGCTCACCGGCCGGCAGCCGCGGGACAACCCGCGCTTCGTCGTGACCAATCTGCGCCAGACGCCGCGCTTCATCTACGAGAAGGTCTACTGCGGGCGCGGCGACATCGAGAACCGCATCAAGGAACTGCTCGACGGCTTGCAGATCGACCGCACGAGCTGCACCAAGTTCTGGGCAAACCAGCTGCGGGTCCTGCTGACGGCCGCCGCCTACGTGCTCATGCAGGAACTGCGGCTGAGGGCCGCCCGCACCGCCTGCGCCCGCACCCAGGTGACTTGGCTGCGCGACCGGTTGCTCAAGGTCAGCGTCCACGTCGTCCGCTCCGTCCGCCGGCTCGTCCTGCACCTGCCGCGAGCGACCCCATACCGCGACGTCTGGCGGCACCTCGCCCTCGCGCTCGGGGCGCGCGCCGGATAGCGCGCCGTCGCCACGGCAACCTCCGCGCCCCGGATGCTCGCCAGCGCCCCTGCGCCCGACCTGTCGGCGCTTGCCACCTCATGCGTGCCGTCACCTCGCCCCGGCCACTGCACCACGCTGCCACCTACCACGCGCCGCGTCCGAAAACGTCCTTCGCGCGACGATCAGGCCCTGCCTGGGACCGATTCGATAACCTCACGAATTTTCCGGGCTAGGACGTCGTAGTGGCTGTTGAGCGTACACTCACGGCGCGGCGTCTTGTTGTGAGGGTTGCCGACGAAGAAGTGGGGGCCCGACAGGATCATCTCCGCGGGCGTCCGCGGAAACCGCGTCTCCCGAAGGATCGTCCCTTCGCGCTGCGACATGGTCTCGTGCCAGTGCGCGGTGACGTACAACGCATCTTGCAGGTCGGCGATGCGCTTGGGGTGGGCCGCCAGCTTGCGCAGCACCGCGAGCTGGGTGCGGGCATGGAGCGCGGGGAGGCGCGCGTGGCCGGTCGGCGTGCCGGGTGCGTCGTACAGGCGTACGAAGCTGCCAAGCGCGCGCCGGTCGATACGGACCACGCGGTCCGCGTGCCCGGCCGTGCTCCAGTTGTTGGCGTCATCCTTGATTCCGGGCCGCGGGACCGGACCCGTCGTGAATCATGGACGCGTCCACCGTCGCCGGGGCGAACAGATTTGCCACGTGGCTGAACGAAGGCGACGGGCGGACCGGACCGTAGACGTTGACACTGAACAGCGTGTGGTGGTCGACCTCCGCGAACAGCCTTTTCTCGTTCTGGAACTGGAAGTGTGCCCGCAGCCGCAGGTATAGTGCTTCGCGGAACATCCCGCCCTTTGGATCGTCGTATACGCCCTCTGGGTGCAGGAAGCCGGCGGCGGCGTGCTCGCTTCCGACCATCCACGCCTGGGGCAGAAAGCACTTGTAGAGGTTGGTCTGCTGGCCCGCCAGCAGCGGGTAGTTCTGCCAGGCGTTGAGGAACGCCTGCGTCGCCTCTGCCTCCTCCATCTCGTGGAGCCAGGCGCCGTGCAGCCGGGCGCTTCGGCCGAATGCGCCGGCGCGCCGGTCAGTGAGCTCCTTCGCCGAGAGGCGGCGCAGCACGAATCGCGGGTTGTGGTCCCCGAGAACACCGGCTTCCTCCCATGCGACCTTGATCCACGGCGGATTGCCCAGCACGAGATCGAACCCGCCCCGCACCGACCCGTCTGCCCGCTCGCCGTAGAACAGGTCCGCGAACGCCAACTCCCAGTGGTGGAACTGGTGGCGTTGCGCGAGGTCGTCGACAAACTTCAGCCGCGGCCGCTGCTCGAACAGCTTGTCGAGGTCGAGCATGCCGACCTCGTCGGTGATGCGGTTCGCGATGTCCTCGGCGTGGTCGGCGTACTCGGCGCCGAAGAGGTCGGCGGTCTGTCCGGGGCCGACATCGGGCTGGTAGACGGACCCCGTCAGCACCAGCGAGACCTCGCAGAGGAACTCGTGGCGGTCGGGCAGCTCGTCGGCCTGGCGGATCGGCCAGAACCAGAGGGCGCACCAGTAGTCCATGACCAGCTTCAGACGCCGGCAGGGGCTGGCGGTCCGTGTGTTCTGGCTGAAAACGCCCTGATTGCAGATGCGGTCCTTCCAGGTGTTGGTGGTGTGGCGTTCGTTCGCCGGGGCGCGGCGGCCCCAGACCTGCAGCGCGTCCTCGGTCTCCCGGTGGTCGCGAGCGAGTTGCTCGGCGTGGAGCGCCCAGAGGGCGTCCACGCGGTCGGAAAGCGCTTCGAGCTCAGCGACCTCGTCCTCGGCGAACGGCTTGAAGAAGTGCTTGCGCCAAGCGGCGATGCGCTCGAAGCACCGCGGTTCGAGGGCTTTGGCCGCCTTGTCGCCGTAGGCGGCCATGCCGGGGTCGGGCAACAGGAAATGGTAGACGGTGCCGGCGGGGCGGCTCGGGGCGCGGATCGGCGCGGCGTCGCGCTTGCGGTTCGGTTCCGTGTCGGCGGGCTTGCGGTCCGGCCCGGCCGGCGGCGCCACCCGCTCGGGCGCGTGGTTGAACCACAGCTCGGCCTTGCGGTTCTGCTTGCCGAGCATCGTCGCGGGGAACACCTGACGCCGCGCGCCGACCAGGGAGTTGCCGCAGACGAGCTGGTAGCCGAACCACGGCACGTGGCCGCCGCGGTGGATGCAGTTCAGCCACAGCGAGACCTCGGCCAGCTCGCGGGCGACGGGATTGAGGTCGACCCCGTAGACGTTGCGGTCGGCGATGTACAGCTTCACCTGCTGCAGCTCGTCCGCGTATTCCGCGTGCGGAATGCGCCGGCCGAGCTCGCGCTGCTTGCGCTCCAGGTACTTCTCGGCGAGCTGGTTCACCGCCTCGTTCAAGAACGCGGCCGACCCCATGGCGGGCTCGCAGACGGTGAGGTCGAGGATGCGGTCGGCCGGCATGTCGTCGGTGATCAGCTCGCGCAGGGCGTACTTGACGACGCAGCGGGTCAGCGACTCGGGCGTGTAGTAGCTGGCGGTCTTCTGCCGGTCGCGGCCGGCGAGACGGTAGATGAAGCGGCCCCGCGGGTGGACGCGGAGCTTGCAGTGGCCGTCGTCGTCACGGTCGTAGACACGCTCATCCTCGGTGTAGTCGTCGAGGTCGCGCGCCGGCACGAACCAAGCGCTCTTCAGCGGGTCGTCGGGTTCGCCTGCCTTCTTCACCTCGTAGAGGTCTTCTTCGGCGAAGAAGCCGCGGTACGAAAGCAGCGCCTCGTAGACGGCGCCAAGCTGGTTGATGCCGAGCTGCGCGTACGAGATGCGGCCGCGCCGGCCTTTCGCGGGCCGGGTGAGCGACATCAGGCGGATGACCTGCTGCAGGACGCGGTTGCTCAGCTTCACGCGGTCAAGCAGCGGCGTCGAGCCTTCCCGGAACAGGGCGCTGTCGAGAGCGCGGATGCGGAAGCCGTGCTGCAGGTGCGTACCCGGCTCCGCCGCCAGAAGGTCCGCGGCGCCGCCTCGCTGCGAGCCGTCGAAGCCGCCCCGGATCAGGCCGAACAGCGTCTGGACCGCGTGGTGCAGGTAGTAGCCGTCGAGCGACTCCTCGCTGGTCAGCCGCACCAACTCGAGGTCGCGCAGGTGCTCCAGGCTGTAGCCCTTCAGGTAGGTTTCGGAGTCCATGGGCGCGTAGCCGAGATCGGGGCGCGCCTCGATGTAGAAGAGGAACAGCAGCCGGTACATGTAGCGCAGGCATTCCAGGCCGAGCTGCCCGGCGAGTGCGTCGTCCGTGCGGTCGTACACCTTGTCCTTGAGCACCTCGCGCAGGTAGCGGATGGCCTCGTTGCCAATCAGCTCGATCGATTCACGCAACGCGTACTTCAGGTCCTCGGAGACCGCGAAGGCGTGCTTGTGGCTGTTCTCGTCGAGGCTGTCGAGCAGGCTCTGGCCCTCGGGCGGCAGCAAGCAGTCGCGGTGCAGCAGGGCGGCGGCGGCCTTCAGCGTGGCGTCCTCGCGGCGGCCGAGAATCTCGTCGAGATCGAAGCGCAACAGCCGGTTGTGCGTCCACTTGCCGCGCTCGATCAGCAGGACGCGGCTGAACGATAGCACCAGCAGCCAGCGCGGCGGGTGGTCCTGGCCGAAGATGCGGCGGGTGACGACCTCGTCCCAGGTCTCGCGCAGCAGCGCCTCGGGCGGCGGCGCCTCGCCGTGGAACTGCAGCGGGTGCGGCTTGAGCTTGAGCGGATCTTCGCCCTCGGCCTCCGGGTCGTAGGCCCCGAGCGCGAGCAGGGCGGGGGCGCCGGCCTTGCTGCCCGCGGCAGAGAGCACGGGCACCTCGTCGCCGTCGTCGAGCGGATGGTCGGCGGGGGCCCAATCGTAGGCGAGGGCGGGGAGAAGCTGCCGGAACCACGCGCGTTGCAGGTTCAGCCGCCGGCCGCTGCGGCGCTCGCGATCGAAGTCGCGCCGGAACCGCACGTAGTCGCCGGCCAGCGTTCGGAGCGCCGTGTACGGCGTCCGTCCGCTCTCGGCGTCGGCCTGCTCGCGCCAGCGATCCACGGTCGCCCGGATGTCGCGGCTGAAGATCTCCGACAGATAGTGGTGGCTGTAGAACTCGTTCTCGTTGTGGATGCCGGTGAAGGCGGCGGCGGTCGCGGCGGGCATGGGTCTACGCGGTCATCCAGGTTTCGACCGACAGGTCCGGCGCGCGCCGGGGCTCGGACAGGTCGTGCGTGATCAACGGCACGTCCCGGGCCAGCGCATGCGCGGCGACCCGAGGTCGCTGGGGCCGATCGGCGGCCGCGGCCGGAAACCGGTCTCCCTGAAACATATCATCGGACCGCCGGTTCGCCCGTCATCACGCAGACGACCTTGATGTACGGCTGCGGCTCGGTGGTCATGGTGTCCTGGACCCACTGCAGGTACTCGTCGAAGATCGTGTCGATGTCGCGCTGGCCGCGTTCCTGACGGGCACGCTTGAACGCCTCCGCCTGGTCCGACCGTTCGAGCTGCAGCTCGAGCTGTCGGATCTGGCGGTTCCTCAGCCTCTCCAGCGCCTCCAACTCGTCGTTCAACCTCTCGTTGACGCGGCTCTCGAAGGCGCGCCGACGCTCGACGACCCAGGCGCGTGCCCGCGCGACGGCGTCCGGCAGCAGGCGTCGGAGGGCATCGGTGTCCGCCTGCAGACCGCGGTTCGCGATCCCATCGCGGCCGAGACCGGTGCGGGCGAGCACCTCGTCGAACGGGACCACCGCCTCGAGGCGTGCTCCGCGGTACGCGACGGCGATCCACTCATAGAGCAGCGGATGGCTCCGACGGTTCGGGACGAGCCCGGAGAGGACGAACACCGCCTCGTCGGCAGCCAGGCTCGGCACGCCGGCCAGCACCGGCGCCTCGTGCCGCCCGAACGCGGCGAGCATGCGGTCGTTCAGCCAGCTCACCACCGGGTTGAGGCGCCAGAGGTAGTGGATACTCGGCCACGCCGTTTCCTCGCGGCGGCTGTCGGCGATCGCGTCGCGCATCCGGTTCCGGTCCGCCGTCAGCGCGAAGCGGCCGTTCTCCGGAAACACGTCTCGCGGGAGGTAGCCGAACCGGCGGCTCAGGTCCTCCGGCGCGTCCAGGGTGAGCACGGTGCCGGTCACGTCGCTCTCGAACCGCAACGTGCGGTCCTTCTCCCGCAGCCGGTGCAGCGCCGCTTCGCAGTAGGCGAGATCGCTGTCGAACAGCGACGTCGGCGCCGGCGGCGGCTCCGGCGCCTCGGACGGCGGCTCGTCCTCGGGGCCACGGGTGCCGAGAAACAGCGCCAGGAGGTCGTCTCCGTCGCTGGCCGACCGGATCAGCCGGGCGTCGAAGCGGTCCGCCCGCTCGCCGGCGGCGATCGCGTCCCGCGTGATTTCCTCCTCGGCCTCGATGTCGTAGACGCGCATGAAGGCCGACGGATCGCCGATGTTCCGATGGGCCTGCTCGTCCTTCTCGGCCAGCACCTCGAGGATGCGCGTGTCGCCGCGGATCGTCTCGTTCGCGCTCTCGGTCACCAGGTAGACGATGTGCGGGGTCCGTTCCTGCCCGTAGCGGTCCACCCGGCCGTTGCGCTGCTGGAAGACCATGAGCGACCACGGCATGTCGAAGTGGATCAGCCGGTGGCACTGGAAGTGCAGGTTGATGCCCTCGGACGCCACGTCGGAGCAGAGCAGCAGGCGTAGCGGGCACGCCGCGTTGCCGAAGTCTTCGACCACGCGCTGCTGGTCCACGTCGCTCAGGCCGCCGTGCAGGATCTCGACCTGGTTGTCACGGAGCCGCAGGTCCTTGGCGAGCCGATCGCGCAGCCACTTCAGCGTCTCGATGCGCTCGGTGAACACGACCAGGCGGTCCCGCGGGTCGCTCCCGTTCCAGTCGAACGGCGTCCCGCCGCGGATCGCGGCGAGCAGCGCCTGGTACTTGGCGTAGTCGTCCGGACCGATGCTCTCGAGGGCTTGGCGCAGGGCCTGCAGCGACTCGACCTCCGCGACCACGTGCGCGTTCGGCGACTGAGCGAGCTCCCGGTCTCTTCGGCGGAGGCGCTTGTCGACGCTCGCGATGCAGGCGGCAGGGCTGGAGAACAGCGCCTTCTCCAGGTTGACGAGGAAGAGGTCGCGGCGTTTCGACCCGGTCCCCGGCGCAGCGCCGCGGGACGCTGCCACCTTCACCGCGAGCAGGGCCTCGTAGCCGGCCTCCTCCGCCGTCGAGGCGGGAAACCGGCGGCGGACGATCTCCCGATCGCGGAAGGCGTTTCGGACCTGGTTCCGGATGTCCTTCTTGAAGCGCCGGATGACGAGTCCCTTGTCGCGGAAGTCCTCCTTCGTGTAGTCGTCCGGGTCGGCGATGGCGGTCGCGTCCAGCATGTTCATGAGGCTGGCGAAGCTGCGCGCCCGGCCGTCGTGCGGCGTTGCCGACAGCATGACGAGCGTGTCGGACCGCCGCGCGAGCAGGCGGGCCAGGCGGCTGCGCAGCGAGGTCCGCCCGTACGAGGCGCCGGGCTTCGCGCCGCCGGCGCCGCGATCCGCCACGTTGTGCGCCTCGTCGATGACGATGATGTCCCAGTAGGCCTGCTCCAGGTAGGTGCGGTACTCGGCGTCCTGCTTCAGCGTGTCGATCGAGATGATGGCCTTGTCGTAGTAGTGGAACGGATTGTGGCTGGTCGGGATGCGGCTGCGCACTCGCTGGACGCCGATCGAGTCGAGCCGGGTGAGGGGGATGGTGAAGCGGTTCCAGAACTCCTTCTGGAACTGCGTGAGCATGCTCTTGACGGCCAGCACCAGGACGCGCCGGCCCCGGCCGCGCGCGATCAGCTCGCTGACGAGGATGCCCGCCTCCAGGGTCTTCCCCAGCCCGACCGCGTCGGCGATCAGGATGCGCTGCCGCGGCTGCCGTAGCGCCTGCCGGGCCGGCTCGAACTGGTACGGCGCCGGGTCCATCGCCGCCCCGTGGGCGACGTGGATGTTCTCGTCGTTCGGCACCGCCTGCCGGAGCTGGCTCTCCAGGTAGAGCCGGCTGTCCGCGAAGCCGGGCGACTCGTCCGGCACGAGCCGCGTGTCGGCGGGGTCCAGGACCTGGATGTCGGACTCCAGGGTGGTGAGGAAGATCGCCTCGCGTTCCCGCACGAGCTCCGAGACGCCGTCGCACACGACTTGGTAGCCGCCGTCCGGCGAGCGGTCGACGCGGCGGATCACCCACTCGGCGTCGCGGATCACGACGCGGGCGCCGGGCGCCAGCACGGGGCCTTCGCTGGGCACAGCCACGTCAGCCACGACCCGCCCGAACCGCGCCGCCGCCACGTTGACGTAACGCCGTCGACATCACCATCGTCGTTGCTGCATGCTCGCGAAGTGCACCGGTCAGCGTAGATTACCCCCCTCGTTGACGCCACGCCAAAACCGTTCGGCAGAGCAACGGGCGGGCGTCATTCGTCGGTCCAACTCGACTGCCTGCCGAACGCGAATGGGCGGTTTCGTCTCGGTCCGCGTACGGTCGTAACCCGAGCAGGGCCTCTACTACTCAGAGTGTACCCATCATTGAAGGCGCGAAGTGCTGGATGGTCGTCACGAGCAGCGCATCCCGGTGGGTTCCGCCCAACAGCGGGCGCCGCCCGATCACCTCCTCCCGTTG
The DNA here is from genome assembly GCA_965214845.1 of Vicinamibacterales bacterium. Lineage (GTDB taxonomy): Bacteria > Acidobacteriota > Vicinamibacteria > Vicinamibacterales > UBA8438 > JAAXGX01. The sequence goes on along the minus strand of CBDCCO010000007.1, from coordinate 5,581,203 downwards.
GCTCCTCATGTCGGCGGGGAAGATGCGCCAAGAGGCGCCACATCGTGGACGAAAGATCGTCGTCCGCTCCATCGACAACGCCGGCTGCACGATGCGGGCGTTGACCGTCACGTCCAAGCTGCGACTGCAGGGTTCGGCCCTCGCCGCGGCGCTCGCCAGGCCCGATGTCCAGGCCGCCCTGGCCGACGTCAGCTGGCGGACCGGCGCCGGGCACGTCACCGGCGTCTCGGTCGTCTACGGCAAGCCCGAACCCGAGCTGACCCCGGTGCGGGAAGCCGCCACCGGCGCGGTGGCCAAGGCCGAGGTGGTCTGGCAGGGCAGCGACGGCGCCCTCGACCAGGACCTCGAGGAGTTCATGCCAGAGGGTCCGCAGCGCGCGCGCATCGACTGGAAGGACCTCGGCAAGTACGCCCCGGGCGTTGACGACCCGCGCCGGGCGCCGATGCCGGCCGACCGGGTAACGCTCAGGCGCCCGGGCCGGGTGTCCAGCCGGCGCGGCTTTCTGCGCCCGCCGCTCCCGGTCGACATCGTCGCGCGCATCGTCGAGCTCCGCGCCGCGGGCCTCAGCTTCAAGAAGATCGGCAAGGCCCTCGGTATCGCGGCGTGGACCGTCTCGCGCTACGTCCGCAGTTTCGAGGAGGGAGACCGATGACGAGGGAGGTTCAGCACCCCCGTTGCGGCCGGTAAGGCGCGCTGACGGCGAGCCGGGACCAGCTCGACAACCTGCTTGACGAGGCGGCGGAAAGGAAGCTGACGCCGCGCCTGGCGCTGGCGATGCTCGTCGAGCGTGAGGTCGCCCGCCAGGACGAACGCCGGGTTCCGTCAACGCGCTCGATCCGCCCACGGCGCCGCTCGCGCATCACCTGGAGAATCTGCGCCCACGGGAAAGACCGCTGACCGCGGCAACGCGCGAGCCGACTTGCACGACTGCTCGTGCGATCCGATGGCCACCGGAGCCATCGACGACCGCCCGCGGATCCGCACCAACCCCGCGGGCGGGAGGCTCCTCCGGCCCACCCTCCCGCCCCGGTCGACGACACGACCAGCGGGAGCCTCGAACAATTGTCGACACCGCCAGCCCGACCCCGCTGCCCACCGTCAGCTATCCCAGCACCTTGCGCGACTGCGCCGTCGCCGGCGAACCTGCCAGCACGATGGCGAAAGCTGCGATCACCGTGCGGACGATTCGTGCGCGTCGTGCGCGCCCTCCTGTGGCTGCCCGAAGCCACCCTCGGCAAGTTCATCGCCCGCCGCGCCGGCCCGAGTTGAGGGTGTCGTGCCCGGTGACGTGTCCCACGCGGACATCGTCCATGCCGCGCGTGTGTTTCACGACCAGCCCCGCACCTGTCCTGCGGGTCATGCGGTCGGCGTTCCAGCGCGGCTCACTGATCCGTCTCGAACAGTCGACGAAAGGCCGCCTCGGCCCGGCGCAGCCCCGTATCGGTCAACATCACCGACTTGGCCTTGCTCACCGGATCGGAAATCAACCCCTTGCGGTGAAGACGTTCCATCGCGTCCCAGTCGAACGACTTCCACGTGCGAGCGCCCATCATGGGATCACGCTCGAAGATTCCCAAGTAGAGGAGCGCCAGCACGGCTTCATCTATCTTGTCGTCGATCCGTTCCCGACTCATCGAGAGCAGGGTAGCCCACTATCGGGCGGCACGTGGCGTGGCTCGAGAGCAGACTTACATTCCTGCGTCGACATGCCAGCTCTCGACATCGCAGCCCCCACGACCGCCTGCTCCATCACGCGCACGTGCTCGAGCGCGGCCCATGCAGCTGGCGCGCCAGCGTTCAGACATCTGCGGATGCAAGGTCGATCGATGAGCCGCGCGACGGGCGGCGTGTCAACGCACTGTCCATGTGGATTCGACCCGTCCACCGAGGGAGCGGTCATGGTCGTGTGTCAGCGCCGCCGGCGCGACGGTCGCCCTCGAGACGGGCCGCCCGCAGCCTGGAGGCGCGCTGCCGCACCGCCGCCTCGCTGCGGCCGAGCCGCTCGGCCAACTCCCGCAGGCGGCCGCCACCGTGCTCGTAGTCGAGCGCATCGGCCAGGCGAACCGCGACGTCCTCACTCGGGGTCCAGCGGCGCGACATCGGCTACGTAGTAGAAGACCCGCCCTTCGCGCAACGAATCGTCGATGTAGCAGCACGGGCCGTGCCGGTTGGCTTCGACCACCGCTGCCGGCAAGATAGTGATGTCAAGGGCCCCACTCCGCCGCGTTCGCGCCACGCTGATCCGGCCTGCCACACATCAGCCTGTGCGCGTGCCGCCACCACCAGCAGGTCGAGGCTGCCGTCGACCATCTCGCCTCGCGTGGCCGAGCCGAAAACGATGATCCGTTCGGGTGGTGCGATGTCGATCGCCGATGCGACGATCGCGGCGAGCTTCGTCTCACGCAAAGCGGCGCCAACGGTCGACACGGTAGGGTTCATCACTCTCCCGGTGTCGGCGCTGGCAGCATGAACTGCTCGGTCCTACAGCAGGCGCTGCTCGATCGCCAGAGCCGGCTTCGAGACACGAGACATTGGAAGTTCATCTACGTTCCGCTCGCCCCGGTCTCCGCCTTCCCGGCTTCGCCGGCCTCGGCCGCCGCAGACTGCTCCCGACGCTCCGCCCAGTACTTCTTCATCCGCTCGGACGTCGCCTTCCGCGCCTCGTCCGACATGTTGCGCCGCTGGCGCGCGGGCTTCGCTGTTTGTGCCGACGAGCGCCCCGGCTTTCCGCCAAGCGCGGCAATCGCCGCATCGACTTTCGCGACACGGTCCAGCAACTCGGCCCGCTCGGTCTCGAGCAGTGCTATGACATCCTTCATCGCCATTCTCGCTTCATGAGTTCGTCATCCACTCCGCAGAATAGAATAGCATACCGAGCCACTTGTGAAACTCGTAGGGATTGCGACTCGATACGGTCCGGCGGCTCTGGAGAGTAATGTTTCCTGGGTTGCCGAAATCGGCGTCTGGTCCTACAAGAACCGGCGTCAAGCGAGAGGCTGGAACAGGCGGCTGTAACGTGTTCTCGACCGCGCGTCGAGGACATCGGCGGCTGCCTGACGCCGGTCAGGCGATGCGGTGAGAGAGGGCCGGTGGCCGGGACGTCCGGGACATGGTTCATGTCACAAGGCGCATGAGCTGGTCGGCAGTGAGGGCGAGGATGCCAAACATGCAATGGCACATCACCTTCGAGGCGCCACGGACTCGTACCTGGCGGGCGCCGAACTCGTCCTTCAGTCGGCCATTGACGCGCTCACCCGCGGTGCGTTCGTTGTACCGGACCTGTTCAGGAAGCTGAAAGCCGATGCGCCGCAGGCGCCGGGCTTCAGCTTTCAGCTCCTCGGCCAGCGCCTTGTCGCGCGGGGGTTGATGTCAATCAACGGGACGTGGCCGAGTGAGCGGCTGTGTTCGTGGACCGCTTCGGCATCGTAGGCCGAATCCATCAGGTCATAGCAGTTGGTCGTCCGCTCGGCCGACATCGTCGCCAGGGGAATGGCAGCCTGGCTGTCGTGCGTCGAGGCCGAGGTCAACAGGCAACTGATGGGGACCTGGCCGTCGGCCACGTCGATGTGCAGCTTGTAGCCGACCCAGGTGTCGCGGTATCCCTTGCTGTTCTTCTTCGTGCCGACATCGCAGTCGGTCGGCAGGTCGTCGAGCATCTCCGGCAGGGTCATGGTGGACTGGCGTTCGAGCCGTGTGCGCCGCTTCGGTCGTTCTTCTCCCTTCTTCGGCCGTCCCCGCTTGCGCTTCGGAGGCGCCGGCGCCTTCGCCTTGACGGCAGGCTTCTCGCGGGCCTCGATGGCCGTCGAGTCGCGGGAGAGATGGCCCACCAACTGGTCCCCGTGGGTCTTGCGGACCAGCGCTTCATGCACGCGTTGGGGCAACTGCGAGCGGGCGAATTCGGCGAAGGCGCGCGAGAAGACCGACTCGCTCGGCACTTGGCTCCGCCGCTCCCAGCCGCAGAGGCGCCGGAGCGCCACGTCGGTGTCCAAGCGGTCCAGCAGCACCCGCGTGGTCGGCATGTCGTAGACCGCCTTGGCCACAAATGCCCGCGCCAGCGCGGCACGGTCGCTCGGCGGACGCCCCGGCGCCCGGAACTGCGGGGGAATCCACTGCTCGATGCGAATGACCTCCAAGGTCTGGACCAACTGTTGCTGTTTGGCGGTCAGGGGTCCCAGCGCCTGCTCCAGATCGGGAAACAGCGCATCCTGAATCGACTGCCAGTAGGGGGAGAAGGAATCTCGCATACGGCCCATACTTCAGCTCGCCTCCCACGAATACCAAGGCGATGGACGCCGCGCTCAACGCTGAGTTGCTGCTATGTTACCCTCTGGTCGAACGCACTTCCACCGGCATCCTGCCTGCGCTTGTCGGACCAAAAATCAACTCTCCGGAGGGTTCTGCAAGAGGCTCACACGGCCGGGAATTCGGTGGCCAGGTGCGCCGCGAAGCGCTCGGCGTCAGCGAGCGGCGGCGGGTCGTCGACGAGCCGAGCGAGCCGGGCCGTGAGTCGGCCGCGGGCCGTGGCCATCCCGTGCTCGCTCAGTTCTCCCGCGTTGCAGCGGTCCCGCAGGTCGAGGGCGGCCTGCAGGACCGCCTGCACCTCGCTCGCCCAGCGACTGTGGGGATGATCCTCCCGGAGCTGCTTGCAGCGTTGCAGCAGGTGATTCAGACAGGTTTGGTGCAGCCCGTCGTAGCAGCGATACGGCGCCCACCCGTCGCGCACGAGCACGCCGGTGTAGTCCGTTCCCAGCACCGTGGCGGCAGCGGCGAACCCCCGGCCGGGGCAAATGGCGTAGACCGTCGTCTCCGGGGTGACGAACGTCCACAGCCAGTGGCGCTCGCCGCCAACACGCCAGCCGGTCTCGTCCGGCGTGACCACCGGCGCGTTGCGGACCTGCTCGCACAGCGCCGCGTAGGCCGGCGCGGCGGCGCGGGCCGCCCGGTGCAGCACGTGGGCGAGACCGCCCGGCGTGACCTGCAGGCCGAAGGTGGTCCGCAGAAGGTGCGCGACCTTCGCCAGCGGCACCCCCAGTTCCGTGTGCAGTTCAACCACCAGCGCGACAACCTCGGGACCGAGCTGCACGCCGGCCGCGCCCAGCGCATCGGAGGTCTGCAGCACGTGGCGGCCCTGCACCCGCCGCTGACACTGCGAGCAGTGGCCGACCTCAATGTCGAAGCGCCGCACGACCGGGCGTACCACGGGCAACTCTTCCTGATACTGCGACGCCACGCGGGTCACGTCGACCTCGCCGCCGCAGTCCGGACATTCCACTGGAACCGGCGCCGCGTGGGTTTCGTCGACCCGCGCCGGGCGCGGACGGCAGCCGTGGCGGCCGTACGCCGCACCGGCCCGCCGTCCGGGACGCCTGCCGCGACCTTGCGACCGGTCCTTGGCGAACGGCGCGGCCTGGCGGCGACCTGCCCGGCGTGCCTCGTCCAATTGCCGCTTCAGGTCCTCGATCTGTTGCTTCAGGCGGTCATTTTCTCGTTGCAGGCGGCTGTTCGTCTTTGATTACCGGGTTGCCGCGTGAGACCCAATCTTTTGGATTGTACTTTTGGCGGCAATATGGCATAAGTCTTGTGTGGGCAACGCGCACCGGGGCGATACGAGCGAACGGCCACTCGGCCGGCTCAACGATGTCGAGCAGCTTCGCACGGAGTTGACCCGGCGCGAGCGCGAGTTGCGACGCGAAAACCGCCGCCAGAAGCGCCAGATCGACGGCTTGCAACGAGACAAGGGCGACCTGCAACGGCAGGTCGAACACCTGCGGCGGGAGAACGAACGCTTGAGACGGGAGTTGGCCGCGGCGCAGCGAGCGGGTCGCCGTCAGGCAGCCCCCTTTGCCAAGGACCGGCCGCAGGGTCGCGGGCGCCGTCCCGGCCGGCGGGCCGGTGCAGACTACGGCCGGCAAGGCCGCCGCCGGCGCCCGACGCACGTTGACGAGACCCACGCGGCGCCGGTGCCGGCGGCGTGTCCGGACTGCGGCGGCGCGGTCACGGTGACCCGCGTGGCGTCGCAGTATCAGGAAGAGTTGCCCGTGGTGCGCCCCGTCGTGCGTCGCTTCGACATCGAGGTCGGCCACTGCTCGCAGTGTCAGCGGCGCGTGCAGGGCCGCCACGTGCTGCAGACCTCCGACGCGTTGGGCGCGGCCGGCGTGCAGCTCGGTCCCGGCGTCGTCGCGCTGGTCGTTGAGCTGCACACGGAACTGGGGGTGCCGCTGGCCAAGGTGGCCCACCTGCTGCGAACGACCTTTGGCTTGCACGTCACCCCGGGCGGTCTCGCGCACCTGCTGCACCGGGCCGGCCGCGCCGCCGCGCCGGCCTACGCCGAGCTGTGCGCGCAGGTGCGCAATGCGCCGGTGGTCACGCCGGACGAAACCGGCTGGCGCGTCGGCGCCGTCCGCCACTGGCTGTGGGCGTTCGTCACCCCGCAGACGACGGTCTACGCCATCTGCTCCGGCCGTGGGTTCAATGACGCCGCCACCGTGCTGGGAACCGACTACGCCAACGTGCTCGTACGCGACGGATGGGCAGCCTATCGGCGCTTCGGCGGACTGCACCAAACGTGTCTGAATCACCTGTTGCAACGCTGCAAGCAGCTCCGGCTGGCGTATCCCGACAGTCGCTGGGCCGACGACGTGCAGGCGACTCTGCGGGCCGGCCTTGACCTGCGCGACCGCTGCCACGCGGGCGAGCTGAGCGAACACGGGATGGCAACCGCCCGCGGCCGACTCGTCGCCCGCCTCGGCCGGCTGGTCGACGCACCGCCGCCGCTCGACGACGCCGAGCGCTTCGCGAAGCACTTGGCCACCGAATTCCCGGCCGTGTTCCTCTTCCTGTCGGACCCCTCGCTTGACGCCACCAACTAGCGCGCCGAGCAGGCCATCCGGCCCGCCGTGGTCATCCGCAAGGTGTGCGGCGGCAACCGCACCCGCAAGGGCGCCGACACGCAGCAGATCCTCGCCAGCGTGGTGCGCACGGCCCGCCAACGCATCCTCGACCTGCCCGCGCTGATCGCCGCAATGTTGCGCGCCCCAAAACCGGTTGTCCCCGAGTTGCTCGGGCTGCCGCCGCCGCCCGCGTAGGTGCGCACCGTCCGAACGACCACGTGGCACGACCCGTCCTTGCGGCCGCACCCGCCGTGACGGGCAGCGTGCCGGCTCCTCTGCGCCCCGTTGCCGCTGGTCCTCGCCGACGAGCCGACACCGGTGCGCGGCGTCCAACATCCCACCACGGCGCCGCCAGGGGGTGACGCACCGAGTGGGAACCCCACTGCCGTTCCAAGCAACCTCGTCGCAGCACTGGAATCTTTCTAGGCTCAAGGCCATTCTCAGCCCGTGTTCATTGGCCGATCACCCGGTAAACGAATACCCGCCCCGCACCCGTCAGGACGTGATCGAGGGTGGTGCTGACGATGTCGAAAGTACAGAGCCACCACCTGCAGAAGCCGGCCTACATCTATGTCCGGCAGTCGACGATGGGGCAGGTGCGCCTTCATCAGGAGAGCACCGAGCGGCAGTACGACCTCCGGAACCGAGCCGTCGAGATGATGTGGGCGCCGGAGCGAATCCGGGTTCTCGACCAGGACCTCGGTCAGTCGGGGGCGCAGACGACCAACCGCGAGGACTTCAAGACGCTGGTCGCCGATGTGTCGCTGGGACGCGTCGGCGCGATCTTCGCCTTGGAGGCCTCGCGACTGGCCCGCTCGAATCTGGAATGGCATCGGTTGATCGAGATCTGCGCGCTGACCCGGACGCTGGTCATCGACGAGGACGGCTGCTACCCTGGAAAATTCATGAGGCGCCCGGCCTGAGTAGAGACACAAAAGCCTCCGTGTGCTAAAACGCTGTTGACGACAGATGTTTTCGGCACGACGGAGGCTCTTGCGTGACGGACCCCACGATAGCACAGTCTGTTCTGTTCCCCGATCTGTTCGACAAGCCGCTCGTGGCCACGTTCGACCGCGAGCAGTCGAGCTCGGATGGCGGCGCCGTGCTGCTCAAGGCCGCCGAGCGCGTCTACGGGTTGGTCAAGGCATTCGGCCGGTGTCTGAGGCAGTATCTGTGCGCGGCCGTGCTGCGGCCCGGCACGGCGCAGGCGTCCGACGGCACGCTGGGCGTGCTGTGTCGGCTGCTCGCGCTGCTGCGGTCCGCGTTTCCCGAGGCGCGCTTTCTCGTCCGGCTCGACGGCGGCTTCGCCACGCCAGAGATCTTCGACTTCCTCGATGCCGAACCGCGGCTCGACTACGTCGTGGCGATGGCCAGGAACGCCGTGCTGTTGCGGGCTGCCGAGCACGTCATGGTGGCGGCCCGCACCGAGAACATGCTGCGCGAGAAGACGGCGCACTTCTACCTCGACACCCGCTATCGCGCGGGCACGTGGGCTCGTGAGCGCCGCGTGGTGATCAAGGCCGAAGTCGTGCAGCTCACCGGCCGGCAGCCGCGGGACAACCCGCGCTTCGTCGTGACCAATCTGCGCCAGACGCCGCGCTTCATCTACGAGAAGGTCTACTGCGGGCGCGGCGACATCGAGAACCGCATCAAGGAACTGCTCGACGGCTTGCAGATCGACCGCACGAGCTGCACCAAGTTCTGGGCAAACCAGCTGCGGGTCCTGCTGACGGCCGCCGCCTACGTGCTCATGCAGGAACTGCGGCTGAGGGCCGCCCGCACCGCCTGCGCCCGCACCCAGGTGACTTGGCTGCGCGACCGGTTGCTCAAGGTCAGCGTCCACGTCGTCCGCTCCGTCCGCACGTCTGGCGGCACCTCGCCCTCGCGCTCGGGGCGCGCGCCGGATAGCGCGCCGTCGCCACGGCAACCTCCGCGCCCCGGATGCTCGCCAGCGCCCCTGCGCCCGACCTGTCGGCGCTTGCCACCTCATGCGTGCCGTCACCTCGCCTCGGCCACTGCACCACGCTGCCACCTACCACGCGCCGCGTCCGAAAACGTCCTTCGCGCGACGATCAGGCCCTGCCTGGGACCGATTCGATAACCTCACGAATTTTCCGGGCTACGACCCGGCGGACTTCAACGACGCGCTGCTGTTGGGACTCAAGGCCACCATCGCCCACGCCGAGCTGCACGTCATTCGCGTGCGCCTCCAGGGCGGCAAGCTCCACAAGGCCCGGAAGGGTGAGCTCCGCTTCCCGTTGCCGATCGGCCTGTGCTACGCCGACGAGGGGCGCATCGTGCTCGATCCGGATCAGGAGGTCCAGGGCGCTGTCCGGCTCGTCTTCGAGGTCTTCCGCCAGACGGGCAGCGCCTACGCGGTCGTGCACCACTTCGGCCGGCAGCAACTGGGGTTTCCGAAGCGCGCCTACGGCGGGGCGTGGGACGGCAGACTCATCTGGGGCCGGCTGAACCACAACCGCGTGCTCGACATTCTCAAGAATCCCACGTATGCCGGGGCGTATGTCTTCGGGCGCCACCAGAGCACGAAGGAAGTTTGAGTCTCCTCAAATTCGTGTGGGTAGCGGTGGCTCCAGCTTGATGCCTCCGCAGCAGAGGTACAGCATCGAGATGAGCGGACGGTGTGAGTGGAAGCCGTAGGCGCGCCGTGCGATGACGCGGAGCTTGTTGTTGATGCCCTCGACGGGTCCGTTGGTCATGCGGGTGTCGAGGTAGGCGAGGATCCCCGCCGCGTGCTTCCGGATGGTCCGCGCGAGCTTGACGAACGGCGCCAGCCGTGACCGCGCCGCCCAGTCCAGCCACTGCTCGAGCAGCTCCTCGGCCTCGTCGGGTCTGGCCTGCTCGAGGATGGTCGCCAGGTACTCGTTCAACTCGTAGGCGCGGTCGAGGGCGCGGTTCTCGCGGCGCAGGGTTGCCAGCCGTTGTGCTTGGCTGGGCTTGAGGCGCGCCGGATGCTTCAGCAGCGCGTAGCGCGTCCCCTTGAGGGCTTTGGCCGCGGTCGCCCCCAGGCGGTGCATAGGCGCTAACTTGTTCACGTCACCTGCTCCGGCGGCTGCTCGGTCCAACCGAAGTACGCGGAGAGCTGCGACTGCCGGCGCCGTGGCGGCTCGGCCAGCGCGCCGGAGATCGATCGCCAGTCGTTGAGCATGCAAGCCAGCGAGAGCGGCGGTTCGATGGCGCGCGTGACCTGGTTGAACACGAACTTGAAGTCACGCCACGCGCTGCGGGGGCGCCGGGGCCGGTACGTCGTAGCCCCAGGGGGAAATCGTGCGGGCGTGGTGGAGCCGCTTCTCCACCAGCAGTGCCACGAACAGTTTCCCGTAGAGCCACGCCTTGGCGCTGTCGTCGTCGTACTTCGGCAGGTGCCCCAACTGCGCCAGCGACTTGAAGCGCTTGAACACCAATTCGACCTGCCAGCGCAGGCGATACCACTCGAGCACGTCGGCGGCCGAGAAGGGCGGCTCGGGGAAGGTCGTGAAAACGATCACGTACTCGGCAAAGCGCAGAGTGGCCGGTTGTACCTGGGTCCGCTTGCGGGCGGCGTCCCGGCGGATTTTCTGCTGCGCCAAGCGGATCGCCTCCGCCGACTTGCGGAGCACGCAGACCCGGCCCGCAATCTCGCCCGGCGGGCCGCCGTCGTCACCCGCGGCCGCGACCGTCGTCGCCCAAGCGCGCGCTGCCCCCGGACGCGTGACCGACGAGACCGCGGCCAGCAGGTCGAACGGCCGCCCGGCTGCCGTGTGCAGCGGCAACGACCCCGTATTGACGCGCACAATCAGCCGCCCGCCCGCCTCGACCACGTGGCGGATCCCCCGCGCGGTCGAATACCCGCGGTCGGCCAGCACATGGTCGCCGGCGCGGATCGGGAACTGCGCCAACGATTCTCCCGTGCCCGGCCCCTCGACCCCCGTCAACTTGAAGAAGTCGCACGTCAGCGACGGCAGGCCCACGCTGTAGTGCAGCCGCCACAACGACCCGCTCGGTCCCGGTTCCTTCACCGTCGTCGCATCCACCGCCCGGACCTGGAACGCGCCGCCGGGGATGACCGCCAGACCCTGCTCCTCGAACAGGCGCACACACAGCGCGTGCAGCCAACCCTTGGATTTCTTCAACCGCTTCAACAGCGCCACGTCGGACAGATCCGCCAGACGCGCTTGGCGGGCGCGAACCACCGTTTCCCGCAACGAGTGTCCGCAGCCGAGGTGCAGCAGGAGGGTCCGCAACAGGTTGTCGACCGTCTTGTCCTTCCGCAGCCCCTTCAACGCCCCCGTGTCCTGCGCCAACTCCCGCCAGTCACCGGGCAGGAACGACCGCAGCACATCCCAGTCCTCGTCCACCGGGCCGGCCTCCATGTCATGCATGCGCATGTCAGGATACGCCGGCCTCGCTCGGAACACAAGTTAGCGCCTATGCCCGGCTTGCCCGCCTTCGGGATGCGCTTCCGGCGCACCGGCTGCGGTCGGTAGGCGTCGTCGCGCAAGTCCTCGTGCAACCGGTCGAGCTGCGCTTCACAGCCCGTGGAAGAAGTCTGTTCGCTGAGCCCTGCTGTTCAGGCAGTTAGCGATGAGCGATTGAGCCGACGAGCGCCGTCGGTGTCCATTTGAACCCCCAAGCGCGCGTCAGACGCCCCCAGAGGTCGATCAGACGCTCGATCAGGCGGCAAATCGACGAAAGAGCCCGCCCCTGCAGGCTCCGGGGCGTACCGATGCCGGTCTGGTGGCGCAGGAGCAGCCCGATGTTGCAGGCGGCCGCCTGGAGCAGCACACGCTTGCGGACGTTGTCGTGACGGCGCACCCACACGCGACGCATGCCGCCCGTCTCATACATGTGCGCGAATGTACGCTCCACCATCTCGCCCCGGCGACGTTGCAGGCGACGACCCCGCCGCCCGCGCACACGCCGGCGGTTCGCATACAACGCTTTCTGCGCGGCACGCTTCTCCGGGGGCGTCTCGCCCGTCTTCTTGTCCTGCCAGCGGCGTCGGCCGCGCTCCGGCTCCGATACCTGACTCCGAACCCCTACCTCGCGCAGCCCCACCAGCATCTCGTCGCTGTGGTACCCCTTGTCGGCGACCACCTCTTCGACCCCTGCACCGTCCGGCTGCACCAACTCCACCTGCTCGGCCGCCATGATCAGCGTCTCCGGCAGCGTGGCCGTATCGCCGTCGGAGGCATCCTGCACCGTCACCGAGACGATGGCCCCCGTGTCCATGTCGACCCCGTGCTCGGCCTTGTGGGCCAAGTGCGTCCGGCCGTCCTTCATCTTCGCGATCTTCGCGTCCGGGTCCTGCGGCGATTTCCAATCCTTGTTCGACGTCTTCTTGTTCTTCCGCGACCGGTCGAACCGAGCCAGGTCCGCACGCGTCGGCGTCTCAATACCCGACGCTTCCGCCAACCGCCGAATGAACGCCTCGTGGGATTCTCCCGTGTCCCGACGCTTGATGCTCCGCATCGCCGCGTTCGCTTCCAGCGTCGTCGCATCGATGCCGACCGTCTTCCCCTCCACCAGCCCCGCAGCCGACAGCCGCTCCAGAACCCACGTGAAAACTGCCTCGTGCGTCTCCACGTCGATCAACCGGCGCGTCCGCGACAACGTCGAGTGATCCGGAGACCTCTCGGTCACATCCAGGTCCAGGAACGACCGCAAGCTCAGAGAATCGGCCACCCGCCACGCAATCCCGCGCTCCGACGACAGCCCCTCGAAATAGCCGATCAACAGCATCCGGAAATACCGCCCAGGACGCAGACTCGGCCGGCCCATCCGTGCCGCGTAGAACACCGCGCACAGACCCTCGACGAAGGCGTCGAAACCCGCCTCCTCCAGGACCTGGCTCAGACGCTCGAAGAAAGGATGCCCCGCGTTCGTCGGCAGATCCGCTGTCGTCACCCACAGCGGCGACCCTTGTCGCGCCGCCGGTCTCTTGCCCATTGCCATGGGACTCAAGTGTACGGGATTCGATCACGCCGGGACCAGGCCGGAGACGCGACTTTTACCACGGGCTGTTCACGCACCTCGGCAAAGTCGTCGATGGATTGCCCGTCAACACCCCCGGCGCCCCGATTCGCTTTCACACGCTCCCAGGCCATCTCGAGGTTCTTCCGCTTGTACACCTTGTCGATGAGAGAGTGGACCTTCCTCTCCCCCGTCGGGTTCAGCCAGTCGGCAAGTCTCCTCGGTCGCTGATGTTCGGGTTTTTCGCTCATGGAACTGTCCACCTCAGCGCCCTTGCTCATCTTCCCGACCTGTCCGGTCCCGACCATCTTCGCCGGCCGCCTTCCCCAACCCACTCGGTTGCCGCTCATGCGGTCACGTCGCTTTCGCTACGCATCAGGTACTACTCGGCCGTCCGACTCCTCGACGGGCGTCCCTTCCCACTTCGCTCTCGCTTATAGGGTCGGTTGCCGCGGTGCCGCCCGCGGACCCGCCGAGGTCTCCCAGGGTCACGCACTGGTCTTCCGTACCGTGCCGTCCGCATACACCTTGGTGCGGTGGGTGGATGAGAACGCCTTCGCCTCCATAGTGCAGGCTCGACCTTGCCCCACCTTTGGCCGACCGGTTCGTCATGGGGTCGCCCCCTCGACTACGGCCCGGTACTGCTCCGCAAACCCTTCGGACCCCACCTCGCGATGGGCGCCCTGTCCTCCGCAGTTCCGTCGTGGCGGCTCCAGGTCCACCTTGGCTGTGTCCGGCTTTCGCCTGCGTGCCCGTTTAGCCTGGAAAATTCATGAGGCGCCCGGCCTGAGTAGAGACACAAAAGCCTCCGTGTGCTAAAACGCTGTTGACGACAGATGTTTTCGGCACGACGGAGGCTCTTGCGTGACGGACCCCACGATAGCACAGTCTGTTCTGTTCCCCGATCTGTTCGACAAGCCGCTCGTGGCCACGTTCGACCGCGAGCAGTCGAGCTCGGATGGCGGCGCCGTGCTGCTCAAGGCCGCCGAGCGCGTCTACGGGTTGGTCAAGGCATTCGGCCGGTGTCTGATTGACCGCCGGGCACCGGAGAAGGTCCGGCACACGCTCGAGGACCTGGTGGGCCAGCGGGTGTTCGGCATCGCCTGCGGCCATCCCGACGGCAACGATTCGGACCAGCTCGCCGATGATCCGATCCACAAGTTGCTGCTCGGGCGCGACCCGGTGGCGGGCGGTCGGCTGGCGTCGCAGCCGACGGTCTCGCGGTTCGAGAACGGTGCGGGCCGCGTCGCGCTCTATCGGCTCGGGCGCGAGTTGGCGGCGTCGGTCATCGAGCGGCATCGCCGCCGGCTGCGCGGGCGGGTGCGACGCATCACGATCGACCTCGACCCGACCGACGACCCGACGCATGGCGCGCAGCAGCTGACCATGTTCAACAGCTACTACGACAGCTGGTGCTACCTGCCATTGCTGGCCTTTGTGAGCTTCGACCGTGAGGCGGAGCAGTATCTGTGCGCGGCCGTGCTGCGGCCCGGCACGGCGCAGGCGTCCGACGGCACGCTGGGCGTGCTGTGTCGGCTGCTCGCGCTGCTGCGGTCCGCGTTTCCCGAGGCGCGCTTTCTCGTCCGGCTCGACGGCGGCTTCGCCACGCCAGAGGTCTTCGACTTCCTCGATGCCGAACCGCGGCTCGACTACGTCGTGGCGATGGCCAGGAACGCCGTGCTGTTGCGGGCTGCCGAGCACGTCATGGTGGCGGCCCGCACCGAGAACATGCTGCGCGAGAAGACGGCGCACTTCTACCTCGACACCCGCTATCGCGCGGGCACGTGGGCTCGTGAGCGCCGCGTGGTGATCAAGGCCGAAGTCGTGCAGCTCACCGGCCGGCAGCCGCGGGACAACCCGCGCTTCGTCGTGACCAATCTGCGCCAGACGCCGCGCTTCATCTACGAGAAGGTCTACTGCGGGCGCGGCGACATCGAGAACCGCATCAAGGAACTGCTCGACGGCTTGCAGATCGACCGCACGAGCTGCACCAAGTTCTGGGCAAACGTCGTCGGCGGGCGTACCCGCTCCTGTCGCGACAGAAACTCGGCGATCGGGTATCGTGCGGGGTCGCGCCGAGGGGAGCGACCGTTAGCTTATTGGAGGCACGACCCCGTGGCAAACGTGGTCCAAGGACGCCTGCGGACTTGCAAGTGGTGACGCTCGACTGCGATCCCGTGTAGGAAAGTTATCGTTCCGCCGTCCTGCCTCTCGGCGCCACTCCAATGAGGAGGTACCGATGGCACGACGCAGGAAGACCAAGGGGCGGCACGCACGAGGCCGCTTCTCGAACGTTCATCCCGATGCGGCCGGCATCGATGTGGGCTCACGGTTTCACGTGGTGGCCGTGGCGCCCGATCGCGACGCCGAGCCCGTGCGGACCTTTCAGAGCTTCACTCAGGATCTGCATCGACTGGCCGACTGGCTGAAGACTGTCGGGATCACGACCGTGGCGATGGAGTCGACGGGCGTGTACTGGATCCCGGTGTTCGAGATCCTTGAGGCGCAGGGCTTCGAGGTGCTGCTGGTCAACGCCAGAGACGTGAAGCAGGTTCCAGGCCGGAAGACGGACGTCAACGATGCCCAGTGGCTCCAGCAGCTTCATCAGTTCGGCCTGCTGCGCGGGAGCTTCCGTCCGCATCAGGACGTGGTGACGCTACGCGCGTATCTGCGTCAGCGGGAGCGGCTGGTCGAGTATGCAGCCGCACACATTCAGCACATGCAGAAGGCCTTGATGGAGATGAACGTCCAGCTTCATCACGTCGTGACCGACATCACGGGCGAGACGGGGATGCGCATCGTGCGCGCGATTGTCGCGGGCGACCGCGACCCGATGCAGTTGGCCCAGCACCGCGACCCCCGCTGCAAGGCGAGCGTCGAGACGATCAGGGAGGCGCTGGCCGGCAACTATCGGGAAGAGCACGTCTTCGCGCTGAGCCAGGCGCTGGAGCTCTACGACAGATACCAGGAGTCCATCGGGCAGTGTGATCAGGCCATCGAGCGCGCGGTGAAGCACCTTTGCGCAACGAGCACGCCGCCACCGGCCCGGTTGCCGGCCCCGCGACACACCACGCGCGGACCCAACGCGCTGGCGTTCGACGTGCGCCCGATGCTCTACACGCTGCTCGGCGTAGACCTGACTCAGATCCACGGCCTCGGACCGTACAACGCGCTGAAGCTGGTCAGCGAATGCGGCACGGACATGTCTCGGTGGCCGACCTGCAAGCACTTCACGTCGTGGTTGTCGTTGGCTCCGGGCAACAAGATCTCGGGCGGTCGGATCCTGAGCTCGAAGACGCGACGGTCTGCGAACCGAGCGGCAGCCCTGCTGCGGTTGGCCGCGGTCACCGTGAGCCGGACCGACACGGCCCTGGGCGCGTTCTACCGCCGCTTGTCCGGGCGGGTCGGCAAGGCCAAGGCGGTGACGGCCACGGCGCGCAAGATCGCCGTGTTGTTCTACAACACACTGCGCTACGGCATGCAGTACGCCGACCCGGGTGCCTCGCACTACGAGCAGCGTTATCGGCAACGAGCCGTAGCCAATCTCCGCCGTCGGGCGAAGGCGCTCGGATTCACGCTCCAGGAGCATCCGACGGGAGTTTCTTAGGAAAGCAACTGCCTGGTTCGCACGGGAGACCGGACCCGGGAGAACTACCGGTTCATGAGTGCGAATCAGGCTCGGTTCCGCGTCGCCACGATGGCCCGGGTGCTCGGTGTCTCCCCGAGCGGGTACTACGCGTGGCGTCGACGTCCACCCTCAGCTCGCGCGCAGGCCGATGCGGACCTGACGGCCCGCGTGGAGGAGATTCACAGGCGTAGCCGCGGCACGTACGGCGCGCCTCGGGTCCACGCCGAACTGGCCGAATGCGGCGTCTCGGTCAGCCGCAAGCGGGTCGCGCGGGTGATGCGCGCCGCGGGCATCGCGGGCGTGAGCCGGCGCCGCGGGCCGCGCACGACGCGCCGCGATCTAAAGACCCGGCCAGCCCCGGATCGGGTCGAGCGCCGCTTCGAGGCGGACGCGCCGAATCGCCTGTGGGTCGCCGACATCACCTACGTCCCGACGCTCGTCGGCTTCCTCTACTTGGCTATCGTTCTCGACGTGTTCAGCCGGCGGGTCGTTGGCTGGGCGATGGCCTCGCACCTGCGCACGGAGCTGGTCATCGAGGCGCTGGAGATGGCCGTGGCGCAACGCCGGCCCGACGCGGTCGTCCATCACTCCGACCAGGGCTGCCAGTACACGTCGCTGGCCTTCGGTGCCCGCTGCCGGAAAAGGGGCGTGGCGCTGTCGATGGGTTCGGTGGGTGATTGCTTCGATAACGCGATGGCCGAGAGCTTCTTCGCCACGCTCGAGTGCGAGCTGCTCGACCGCACGACCTTGTCCACGCACGCCGAGGCGCGGGCGGCGGTGTTTGATTTCGTCGAAGGTTGGTACAACACGCGACGCCGCCATTCCGCGCTGGGTCAGATGTCGCCGCTCGAGTTCGAACGTCTCCATGCGGCAGTCCCTGTGGACGTTGCCCGGTCGGTGGAGGCTCCGGAGGTGCCCACGATTCAGTTGGAACCCGGATCGTCAGTGCCGACTCCCGTCGTCACCGGCCATCTTCTGGAAACACACGGAGGGAATGATGGCCTGCAGGCACACGGCTCGCCTTCGGCTTCGCAAGGCGGATAGCCGCTGTGAGAGCTGTCGCCTCGATGAGAAGACGACTGCGGGCCTGCTGGGTCGCCGAATTTCCCGCGGCCCCGGCGGCTGCCGAAGGCGCCACCGCATGCTCGAACCGCGCAGCGTATCCCCAGGGGCCGCTGTGGAAGTGCCGGGCCCATGGACGCCCGGTCGACGTCGCGCTGAATCTGAAGGTCGGCGAGGCGGGCGTCCACAGTCCCTTGGAAATCTCGCGGGCGACCGCTGCCGACCATGCCAGGGCCCGGACCGCGAGATTTCCACACTCCCACAGCGCTCATCGTCGACGACTAACATGGAAGACCACGGACGTGTCATGATGTGAACCCGCAAGCGTTAACCCGTCCACGGGATCGGGACAACCTCAGGTCTTCAAGTTGCCGGCGCGCATCACGTCCGTGCGGCTCGCTCCACGTCATCGTCGTCGTAGGCGACGACGCAACGGTGCTCGGCCTGACTGAACAGCGGGTCCGGACGTCCGCCGAGGCGCGTTTCCGATCGGCACGCATCTATGACGACGATCCTCGATCTGGCCCGAACCTGGGCATCTTGGTCAACGTGCTCGGCCCTCCCTTCCGCTACGATGTCGGTTTGTGGAAGGTGCTCGACGACCCGATCAGCGGTCACGGGTTCTGGGCTCAGACATGGAACAGTGACGCAGTCGGAATCCACGGCTCGGACCCCGGCTACATCGTGTGAGGTCTATCTGAGCTGTTCAATCGTTCCGTCGCCGAGTACCTCCTCGTGTGAACGAAGCCGCCTGCTGATCTGCCCCGATCGCGGCCGTCGGCGCACTGGTCCGGCTTTACCGCGGCCGCAGCGGTTGCGTCCCGACTTCACGTTGTTACACTGGTCCCATGCGGTTCATCCTCGTCGCTGTCGCGGTCCTCGCGGCCGCCGCAAGCGTCGCGATGTATCTGTGGGGCGTTCCGCCCTCGCTCCGTCCAGGCCCGGAACTCGATGCTGTACGTTCAGAAGCGGAGCAGGGAGAGCCCACCGCCCAGTACAACCTCGGGCTCATGTACGCTGCCGGTGTGGGCGTTCTGAAGGACGACGCTGAAGCCGTGCGCTGGTGGCACCTCGCGGCCGAACAGGGCAACGTCGACGCCCAGTACGCCCTTGGCTCGGTGTACGCCGGCGCCCCCGGCGGCGCGGCAGAAGCTCTACGGAACGCTGAGGCCGATCCCTTGGCCTTGGTCGCCGGCCTCTTGCTTGGCACCGTGCCAACGGATTTCGTTCTCGCGCACATGTGGCTGAACATCGCGGCCGCCAACGGGCACGAAGATGCTGCCCTCGGCCGAGACGCTCTCGAGCTGCTCATGTCAGCCGCGGCCGTCGCGCGGGCGACCCGGCTGGCCCGGGCCTGCAGGGCCTCGGACTACCGGGACTGCGGCCCGGCAGCCCGACCTCGACACCCTGCCGCGGCCCGCGAACCCGCGCTCGACCAGCCCACGCGCCGGTTGATTCAGAAGGGACTCGTCAACGAGGGATTCGACCCCGGGATCCCGGATGGCCTCTTCGGGCGGCGCACGCGCGCGACGATCCGCGCCTGGCAGGCCTCGCGGAGTGCGGCCGCGACCGGCTACCTCGATGAGGCGCAGGCCGAGCTGCTGCGCAGCGCGGCCGCGCCCGAGCCGGAGTCGCCGGTCCCACCACCGCCGCCCGCGGCGCCGCGAGCTGCCGACTCAGCGCGCCGCGCGGTCTTCCGGCCCGGCGCCGGCATCGTCAATCCCCGGCTGCTCCGCGAGGTGAGGCCGCAGTACACGGCCGAGGCGCTGCGCGCCAAGATCACCGGGACAGTCTATCTCAAGATGGTCGTGCTGCCCGACGGCACGGTCGGCGACGTGCGGATCACCCGCTCGCTCGACCTCGGACTGGACGAGGAGGCCGTCAAGGCCGCCCGGCAGTGGCTCTTCGAGCCCGGGACGCGCTTCGGCGAGCCGGTCGCGATTCTGGTGAACCTCGCGCTCGACTTCAATCCGCGGTAGGCGCCGCGGTCGCGCGCGCCGCGGCCGGGCCTGACGGTGCCGGTCGCCTCGTCGGCGGCCAGATCGACCGTCGCCAGTACCGTCGAGCCGATCACCGGCTCGCGCTGCGGCGGGCCCACCACGCAGTCCATCGTCGTCTGCCGGTCGCCGATCCGGACGGTGACCCGGCCCGGCGACGGTGTCTGGCCGCGGTCTCGAGGCCCCGCCTGCTGTTCGCTTTCGCGCTCGCGCAGGCCGAGGTCCCTGACCAGCTCCTGAGGCAGTGTCAGCAGCACGGCGCTCGTGTCGACGATGCCGTCGTCGCTCACCCGCCGCACGTCGGACTGCTCGAGCCTTCCCGCTCGACCAGCGTGCGGTCGCCCGCGTTCTCGACCTGCAGCTCGACACGCATGGTCCGGGTCAGCGGTCGCCAGCGGGCGGCGAGCCCGTCTCACGCGCGATGTACCCGAATGTGCCATGTGTAGTCAAGTAGAGCTACGAGCTCACCGGGAACACGCAATACGCAAGGCAGCAGAGCAGCGGTCACTTGTACCTGTCGAAGTATTCGAGTAGACGACGATACCGCGTCTCCAGCTTATGGTCATGGTTTTTTCTGTAGGAGCGGCATTGTTCGTGCACCCACGCACGGGCTCGGCTTGGTTCTACTGCTACAAGTGGTGAAAGATAATGCAACATCGTTAGTCCGTCGTCCGGGGCCGCGCAGAGCAGCTTGTTCTTGCAATCCAACGCCAGTCGGCCAGCCAGAGCACCTTCCCCGTCCGGCTTATTTTGCAATTTCGACAGGGCATCCAGGTAGTCAAGCAGCCCTTGGCCGACGACAGCACGCGGGTATTCTGCCTTTTTGCTCTCCAGTTTGTAGGCATTCAGAAATGCTGGACCATACACTTCTTCGCCCAATGCGCCCGTCAAGCCCGGTCCCACATCAATGCCGGCTCGCGCAGGAATGCCGTGGCAGAGGCCTGTAAGCATCACGGCTGCGACGCTGTACAGCGTCGCAAAGACCCCCGTGGCGGCGACAGCCGGTGAAGATGAGGGTTCTTGATGGAGCGGAACAGAAATGGCTATACAATCCGAAAATACCTGCAAGGAGTGCTTGAACTTGTGAAGACCATGTAGTCGCTCGCACTCGGCCTCCGGCACGTCGGCAGATGGCGGTTTCTGTGCCTCGTCGAATGCCTGGATGAAGGTATCACGTAACAACTGGACCTGATGGACTCCCTCATCCAGAGCTCGCCATCGTGGGTCACTCCTGTTCGCGATGGGTTCCAACCCCTGGAGCCTTTCAAGCCTTGCCCGCTGCCCCAGGAGGTCGATGAACGCCACCGCGTGGAAGCCGTACACGCGATCATTTCGGACAGTGTCGTGGTCTTGCGCTACACTTTCCTGCAACGCATGGGAGACGGCACTTTCCGGACCTTCAAGGCTCTCGCGGATTCTGGCGACCACTCCGGGGTTGAGTTCGGGAATCGGAGTCGGATCGATCCGTGCCTCGCGGAGGGTGCGCTTGCCGGTGCGGTGCTCCCGAACCTCCTGGAGCCCTCGGAGGACCTCGGCTGCAATGTCACGTTCAGTCATTCTCGATATCCTCGACGACCTTGCGCCACGCAGCCAGTTCGTGTCGCGTCAGGTCGTCCTTGACTCCCTTGCGGTACAGCGTCAACAGATAGACATGGTCTTCGGCGACCAGCCAATAGTAGATGACCCGAATGCCGCCCTGCTTGCCGCGGCCCCTCGATCGCCACCGTACCTTCCGTATACCGCCTGAACCCGGAATGATGTCGCCAACGTCTGGACGCACGCTGAGAAGAGCCTGCAGTGCCGCGTACCCATCGTCGTCCAGGTGCGATTGCAGATGCCTTGTGAATCCCGAGGTTTCGACGAACAGCATCCTTGAGTATCCGAATCCCTCATGGCGGTCGTACCTGGATGGACTCGCGCCGCCGGCGACAAAACCTCAATATTCAAGGTACACACCGGGGATCGCCAGGTCAACATTGTGAGGGACTCCTTCGCCGTCGCCGCCTTGACGTGCCACATCGGCGTGAGGCTTTCCGGCACGTCGGCGCCGTTTGACCTCGGAGACCGGCCGCGCTGGCCGATGCGCCGGGCGTTCGTGACGTGGCGGAGAGTGGCGCGGTGCGGCTGCTACCGGTGCAGCGTGGCTCTTGCACGGGGGTTCGCGGGACGGGCCGGGACGCGGCGGGAGCCTCCGGGCTGGATCGGGCCTGGCGCCTTCCAGCCGCGAGCGCCGCCGGATATACTCATCTGGTTTCGCCACCGATCCTTTACCGGGGCCTGCGCGCAAAACGGAGATTCCGACGCTGGCGGCCGGTAGCGGATCCTTGTTCACGTCAACATCCGGAGGCAAGTCAATGCGTGCACATCGCTGTCTCGTCACTCTCTGTCTCGCCGCCCTCACGCTGACCGCCGTCCCCGCCGCGGCCCAGGTCGAGGACCGTCCCATGCTCACCAGCGGCGCCGCCATGACCATGGTTCACGGCTGCCTGACCAGGGCGGGGGAGGAAGGGTGGCGCATGCACATCGCCATCATGGACAACCACGGCAACCTGAAGGCCTACCACCGGATGGACGACGCCCAGCTCCTGTCGCACGACATCGCGATGGCCAAGGCCCGCAGCTCGGCCCTGGCCCCGCGGTCGACGCAGCAGTGGGGCGAGGCCGCCTTCGGCAACGGAGTCTCCGCCGCCGCCTTCGTTCCCGGCCTGAACTACTTCGAGGGCGGGCTGCCGATCATGACGGCCGAAGGCCAGCACATCGGCGGCATCGGGGTCAGCGGCGACACCGGCGCCAACGACGCCATCTGCGCCCGGGCGGGCATCGAAGCCGCCGGCCTGAACTAGGAGTCTGCGCCGTAGAACGGCGCGGACTGCTGCAGGGTTGGTTGGGCGCCAAGCGGAGCCGCCAGGCGACGATTGGCGGGCTAGGAGTCGGCGCCGTAGAACGGCTTTTGGCGGGCTATGCGGCCGCGGCGGGGGCGAGGCCTCCGCCGCGGCCGTTCGCAGGTACTGCGTCAGCCGCCGAGCGGCAGGATGAATCCCCAGCCTTCGTCGATGCGCTGCTGCAGGCGGACGGCGCCGTCGCCGCAGCCGCAGATGACCCGATCCTGCGCCTTGCACGCCGCGAGGACCTTGTCGTACATGGCGTCGACTTCCGGGTGGTTCTCCGGGCCGGACGCCGGGCCGAGGCCCAGGTCGATGCTCATGTCGCCGGGCACCACCAGGATCGCGCTGACCGGCGCGGCCAGGATGTCCTCGATGTTGCCGACCGCCTCGGCGGA
This sequence comes from Vicinamibacterales bacterium, assembly GCA_965214845.1. GTDB lineage: Bacteria > Acidobacteriota > Vicinamibacteria > Vicinamibacterales > UBA8438 > JAAXGX01. The sequence goes on along the minus strand of CBDCCO010000007.1, from coordinate 5,558,376 downwards.
CTCGACCATGGCCACCACGAACAGCTCGCCGTCCGGGTCGAGCGGCCACACGTCGGCGCGCGCGTGGTACTCGGCCGTGTCGACGCCCCACAGGCGGGCCGCCCGGCCGGGTCCCCAGCCCCGCTCGCCGCGCGGCGCGGGCTGCGCGTCGTCCTGCATCGGCGGGTAGCGGGCGGCCTGCACGAGCCGCACGGCCTCCGGGCCGGTGTCGACGTGCGGCACGATGACGCCCAGGCCGCCGAGGTCGAGGACCTGCTTGATGGCCCACTTGAAGTCCTCGTCGCCTTCCTGCGGGATGCGCACCATCGGCGTCAGCCGCAGGCGGCCCATGTCGTCGCGGTCCTGATCGGCCTCGGCGAAGGCCTCCACGATGCGCTCGGCCGAGAAGGGCGAGTGCTCCATGTCGACGAAGCGCCAGTCCTGGTTGGCGATGGCGGGCCGGCCCTGCTCGATGGCCTCGATGATCTTGTTGATGCGGGTCCGCTCCTGCGCGCCGGCGTCCGGCGCGGCGACGCCTGCGGCGACCCCCAGTGCGGCGAGACCCGCGACGACGGCCGGCGCGATGCGGCGGGCCTTCGTCGATTGACGGCGTGTGGTGTTCGCGTGCATGGCACCTCCTTGTGTCGCGTGTACTCTAGCGCAGCCGGGCGGCCGGTTGGGGCTCGTTGGCGCTAGAATGTGCGCCACGGTCGGCTGTCGACCGCCACGGTCCAACGCCCAAGGAGGAACGACCGATGAGACGCTGCACGAGCCTGGGAATCCTGATGCTGGCGGGCTTTCTGCTGACGGCGGCGACCTACGAGGCGCGCCAGGCGCAGGAGCGCGTCGACCTCGAGGTGCAGGAGGTTGCCGACAACCTCTACATGCTGGCGAACGCCGCGTCCGTCGAGGGCATGGGCGGCGGCGGCAACACCGCCATCTTCGTCATGGCCGACGGCGTCGCGCTCGTCGACACGAAGATCAACGGCTACGGCCAGGACATCATCGCGCACGTGGCCGGCATCACCGACAAGCCGATCACCACGGTCATCAACACCCACACGCACTTCGACCACAGCGGCGGCAACGTCGAGCTGCCCGCTACGGTCGAGTTCGTGGTGCACGAGAACACGCGCGCGCAGATGGCCCGCCCGAGCTGCGAGCCGGTGACCAACTGCGACGCGTTCAAGGGCGACAACGCGCAGTACCTGCCGCGGACCACCTACTCCGAGCGCCTGTCGCTGTACGGCGGGCCCGACCAGATCGACCTGTACCACTTCGGCCGCGGCCACACGGACGGCGACACCTTCGTGGTCTTCAAGACCGCGCGCACCATGCACACCGGCGACATGTTCCAGCGCATGGCCCTGCCGTTCATCGACGTCGCCAACGGCAACGGCAGCGCGACGGAGTTCGGCAGGACGCTGCGCAAGGCGGTGGCGGGGGTCGCCGACGTCGACACCGTGATGCCGGGCCACAACCCGACGCCGGTCGCCTGGGCCGACTTCGTCGACTTCAGCGGCTTCTTCAACGACGTCGTGAGCAAGGCGCAGAACGGCAAGGCCGCCGGCCGCTCGGTGGACGAGGTGGTCGCCGCCTACCGGGTCCCGGCCGAGTACAGCGACTTCGCGGCGCCCGAGGGGGCCCTACGGACGACCGTGCAGCACGTCTACGACGGGAACTAGGCGGGGGTTGCGTCGGCCGCACGAGGGTGCGCGGCCGGAGCCGAACGGCGCTGGGAGTCTGCTTCGTGGAACGGAGCAGACTCCCAGGCGGGTTGGTTGGGCCGCAATCGGAGCCGCAGGCGACGATTTCCGGGCTACCGCGAGCCGGCTTCGGCGGCCCGTTCCGCGGCGCGCGCGCCGGCCAGGATGTTCTCGAGGCCGTAGTTGCCCTCGTGGCAGGCGTACTCGTAGAGGTCCCCGTCGAGGCGCGTCATCGGGATGGACGCCGTCCACGATCGGGAGTACTCGGTGGGATCGGTCACAGTGTACTGGTAGTCGATCGTATCCTCGTCGACCCGCGTGAACCGCTCCACCAGGCGCGTCGTCTCGTTGGCGCCGAAGACGGTCAGGGCGCGCCCGCTCACCGGGATGAAGTTGCTCGTCTCGACGACCAGGGTGTCGCCGTCCCAGTGGCCGCGCGAGTCGCCCAGCCACTGGCGGATCCGCTGGTCCGCGTGGGGCCGCCCGTCCAGTGGAATGATGCGGGCGTCGTGGATCATCTCGACCAGGACCACGACGTAGCCCGGGATCTGCAGAATCTGGTAGTTGTGATTGTAGAAGCCGGGCATCATCGAGCCCGGCATCCCGCGCGAGATGCAGCGCTCGTAGAGGTTGCGGTCTTCCGGCCCGGCCGGCTCCCGGTTGCGGTACGACTCCCGCGCGGCGCGGCGCTCCACCTCGGCCGGCGCCAGCGGCAGCCTGCCGTCGGGCGGGTCGATGATCAGGGAAGTGCGCGCCATCCGGACGCCCCGCTCGACCCAGAAGTTGTTGTACGAGCCGGTCTCGCCGGTGCCCGGCTCGATGCCGCGCTGCTCCCGGGCTACCAGGCCGGCCTCGTCGCGGGCGGCGCGTTCCTCGTCCGTCAGCACGTCCTGATCGGCCAGCTCCGCGGGCCGTTCCAACGGTGTCGTGGTCGTGTTCGTCCAGCTCCCCTGCAGGTCGGGGTCCCCCCACGGCGTCCGGGGCGCTTCCGGGCTCTCCTGGGCCGCGCTGCCTGCCGGCGCCAGCAGCACAAGCGCCACCACGGTGAACAACGCTGCGAGACATCGATGGCTCATCTTCGTCCTCCTATACCTCTCCGGATCTCTCCGCTCTCGCCTGGGCACTCCCATGATGGATCAGGACCCTACCCCGCGCAAGGCGCGCCGGCGCCGGACTCGCCGGCATCCTCCGGGGAGTCCGATCGCGCTGCCGGCAAGGAGGGCCGCTCGCGGCCGGGCGATTGACCGGGTGGAAGTCATACATGACAATCCATGTATGAAAACCATAACCATAAACGTATCAGAGCCCGTCTATCGCGACTTCCAGGAATTCGCCCGGGCGCGGGATCGGACCGCATCCGAATTGATCCGGGAGGCGATGGCGGAATTCCGCGAGCGGCGGATCGCCCGTTCCACCACCTTGGCCGATCTCAACCCGGTTTCGGCCGGCCGGGTGCTGAGACCGTTGCGCACCGACGACGACCTCCTGGGGGAGATGCTCGACGATGACCGGGCTTGACACGACCTTTCTCGTGCAGGTCGAAATCCAGGAAGCGGACGGCCACGGGGCGGCGCTGGAGTTGCTGCGGCGGGAGATTGTGGGCCGCGACCGTGAAGCCGGGCTCGCGCCGCAGGTGCTCTCCGAGTTCATTCACGTCGTGACCGACGGGCGCCGCTTCGAGCGGCCGTTGTCCATGGCTCAGGCGCTCGCCAGGGCGGATTTCTGGTGGAATGCAACGGAAGTGGAACGGATAGTTCCTGACGAGCAGGTCGTCCGCCAGTTCCTGGCCTGGATGCGGGAGCATGGTCTCGGGCGCAAGCGGTTGCTCGATACGCTGCTGGCGGCCACGTACTACCGGCGCGGCGTCACCCGCATCGTCAGCTCCAACGCGCGGGCCTACCGGGTCTTCGGCGTGTTCGAGCTGATCGAGACATGACTGGGCTCCGTCAGCGGCTCCCGTCCTCCAGCCGGGCGGTGCGCAGCATGCCGACGATGGACCGGTTGCCCTCGTGGCAGGCGAACTCCCAGATCGGCTGCTCGCGCCGCTGCAGGGGCACCTCGGCGGTCCAGGGGGCGGCCCAGGAGGCCGGGTCGGTCAGCGTGACGCGGTACGCCAGCGTGTCCGGCCCCGTGCGGGTGAACCGTTCTTCCAGGTGCAGGCCCTGGGCGGCGCCGCGGTAGTAGCTCTTGGGAGAGAAGTTCGTCGTCTCGACCACGAGCGTGTCGCCCTCCCAGCGGCCGCGGGGGTCGCCGTTCCACTGGCGGATGCCGGCGGGCAGGTGCGGCCGTCCGTCGAGCGGGATGAGCCGCGCGTCGTGGAACGCCTCGCTGACGAACGCCAGGTGGCTCGGCGTCTGGACGATCTGGTAGTAGGTGTACGGCCCGGCGCCGAAGTTCCCGCCGAGGCGCGGCACGCCGGTCGTGATGCAGCGGTGGATGCTGTTGAGATCCTCGGGGCCGGTCTTCAGTTCCCAGCCCCTGTCGACCGCCGCCTCGCGCGCCTCGGCCGCCGCCGTGCGCGCCGGTATGCGGCCGTCCGGCGGATCGACGATCAGCGACGTGCGGTCGGTGAACGTCACGTCGATCATGCCGATCGAGCTGCTGGTCGACCAGGCGATGTAGGTCTCCACGTTCTCCAGCGCCGCGCGGAACGCGCCCTCGGGCGTGGTGAACGCGCTGCGCCCGTTGGCGAAGATGCGCGCCGCGCGGGCGGTGAGCCGCTCCACTTCGTCGGCGGACAGGTGCGCGCGGTCGGCCAGCTCCGGGAGGCGCTGGAGCGGGGTGGCCACGTTGTTCAGCCAGACACCCTGCAGGTCCGGGCGCCCGTCCGGCAGGCGCGGCGTCTCCCAGGCGCCGGCGGTCTGGCCGGACGCGGCCGGCGCCGCCCACGCCGCGAGGGCCGCCACGAGCAGTGAGGCCGCGATGCGTCGATGCCGCATGATGTGTCACCTCCGGCGGGCCGGGGCTGGCTTCGACAAGCGGGGCTGCGCCGCGAACCCCGGCGTCCGCTTGCGGCGGCCCTTCGCCCGCGCCGCTTCTGCCGAGGCGCGCGGGGCCCACCCGTTGATCTTCCCGCACTTGGCGGTCTCGCGCAACGGCACCTGGCGCGCGGCGGCGCCGGCAGATCGGCAGCGGCGGCTTCACGCCCCAGCTTCACGCCCCGGCCAGCTCGACCAGCATGGCCGTCTGCATCGTCAGGTTCAGGCGGAGCTGATCGACGGTGACGAACTCGTGGTCGCTGTGGCCGGTGTAGACCGCCCCCGGCATCGACGGCCCGAAGTTGACGCCGTTCGGGAGCAGCCGGGCCTGGGTGCCGCCGCCGACGGCGATGGGGCCGGCGTCGCCCTGGCCGGTGTAGTGGCGGAAGATGTCCACGAGCACCGGGACGTGGGGCGCCGACTCGAGGTAATACGGCGCACCCAGCTTGATCCGGCAACCGATTGGCGGGCCGCCGTGGCGCCGGGTCCAGGCGGCGACCGCCGCGCGGACCGCGGTCTCGACGTCGTCCGGACCGCGGCCGGCGGGGCAGCGGACGTTGAGGCGGGCGTCGAGGCCCCCGTCGTCGCGCGCGTTCAGCTCGGTCAGCACCAGCGTGAGCGGTCCCATGAAGGGGTGCTCGCAGGCCAGGTCGCCGAAGCGCTCGCCGCGGTCGCCGGTGCCGACGAGCTCGTCGACGAGACGCGCCATGCGGCCGGCCGGGGTCGGCGGCCACTCGCGGCGCGCGAGGAGCGCGGCGAGGTGCGTGACGGCGTTGCGTCCGTCCCAGGGGGTCGACGAGTGCGCCGCGGCGCCGTGCGCCCGCAACGTCAGCCGGGAGCCGCTGGACGCGACGTCGATCGTGACGCCGCCGGCCGGATCCACTTCCGCGCGCAACGCCGCGGCCAGGTCCGGGGGCGCGTCCTCGACGAGCGCCGCCGCCGCGGCCGGGACCCGGGTGCGCGCCTCGCCGCCCGTGAACGACACGAGTCGGCCGCCCGGCGCCGGGCCGACGGAGCGCTCGGGGTCCGGCGGCACGGTGAGGACGATGCTGCCGGTGCCCTTCTCCGCGGTCACCACCGGGTACTTGGCGTCGAGCGCCACGTTGAGGCCCGGCGGGTCCCAGCCGGCAAGGAACTTGCGGAACGGCGTCCAGTCCGACTCCTCGGCCAGCGAGACGATCAGCTCGATCCGGCGCCGCGGCGGGTGGCGGGCGGCGACAACCTGCATGGCCGACAGCGCGGTGGCGACCGACGCCTTGTCGTCCTCGACGCCGCGCCCGATGAGGCGTCCGGGCTCGCTCGCGGCGTCGAGGCGGAACGGATCGCCGCGCCAGCGCGCGGCGTCGGCCGGCTGGACGTCGCCGTGGGTCAGGATGCCCAGGCGGTCGGCGGCGCGGCCGAGGCCGACGACGAGGGCGGCGCCGTGGTCCTCGAAGTCGAAGCCCCGCTCGCGGCAGCAGCGCGCCAGGTAGTCCTTCAGGTCGCGGAAGACCGGCAGTCGGGCATTGGGCGTCGGCGGAGCGGCCACGGTGGGCAACGCGACCAGGTCGGCCAGGGTGGCGATGGTCGAGTCGAGGTGCGCGGACGCCTCGGCGGCGGCGGCCCGCGCGGCCGCCGAGGGCGCGCCGGTGTCGGCGCGGGTAGCTGCGCCGGGTCGGGCCGCAGTCATGCCGCCCACCAGTTTATATCCCGTTCATGTTCCCGCGGCTCTATGCTCCTGCCACCGCGGACGGCAGGCGGCAGCGAATCCTGCTATTTTCTCCCGCACATGCCCGACCCCGCGGACCGCGGCTCGTACCGGCGCATCTGGGCGCTCGCGTGGCCCACCCTGGTCTACAGTCTGCTGGAGCTGAGCCTGGGCACCGCCGACTTCCTGATGGTGCGCGGGCTCGGCAGCGAGGCGACCGCGGCCATCGGCCTCAACCGGCAGGTCACGTTCCTGCTCGAGTCGGCGGCGCTGGCGGTGGCGACCGGGGTCATCGCGCTCGTCAGTCAGGGCGTGGGAGCGGGCGACCGCCGGCAGGTGGACGGCGCCGTGCGCCAGAGCGTGCGCCTGGTCGTCGTCCTGGGCCTGCCGACCACGCTGATCGGCTATCTGGCGAGCCGCCCGCTGCTGGTCGCGCTGCAGGCCAGCGCCGAGACGCTGGCGCACGGCGTGCCCTACCTGCACATCTACTTTCTCGGCACGGTCTTCCTGTGGACCAATCTCGTGGCGGCGGCCGTCTATCGGGGGACCGGCGACACGCTGACGCCGTTGAAGCTGGTCAGCGTCGTCAGCGTGCTCAACATCGTGCTGAACTACATCTCCATCTTCGGCGCGGGCGCCGTGCCGGCATACGGCGTGGCGGGCGCCGCCATCGGGACGGTGGCGGCCCGCGCGGTCGGCGCGGCCGTCTACGTCGGCCTGCTCGTGCGGGGCACGCCGCAAGCGCGCCTGCAGTTGCGGCCGTGGGGGGGCGTGGACTGGGTGCTGGTGCGGAGAATCCTGCGCATCGGCACGTCGCCGGCGCTGGCGGCCGTCGCCCGCAACGGCGCGCGGCTGGTGTATCTGGCCCTGCTGGGCGCCGTGCCGCTGGGCGCGTCGCTGCACGCCGCCGTGGGCGTCGGCCTGCAGGTGCGCCTGGTCAGCGTGCTCCCGGCGCTGGCGTTCCAGGTGGCGGCGGCGACGCTCGTCGGGCAGGCCGTCGGCGCGCGCCGGCACGACCTGGCGCAGGCGCTGGGCCAGCGCACCGTGCTGCTGCTCGGGCTGATCATGGCCGGCGTGGTGGGGGCGACCATCCTGCTGGCCGAGCCCATCGCGAGGCTGTTCATCGCCGATCCGGAGGTCGCCGTGCTGGGGGCCACGGTGCTGCGCTGGTTCGCCGTCGCGCAGTTCTTCAGCTCGCTCAGCATCGGCACGCAGGGCGCGCTGACGGGCGTCGGCGATACGAGGCCGATCCTGCGCTACACTGTCATGACGCAATGGGGGGTGCTGCTCGTCAGCACGTCGACCCTGCTGCTGTGGTTCGAATGGGTGCCCGAGGGCGCGCTGCTGGCGTGGGTCGTGGCCCCGGTGGTGCAGCTCGTCCTGATGCAGCGGCTCTTCCGGAGCGGCCGCTGGCGCGGTCTGCGCGTCTGACGGGGGCCTTGCGCGGATCGAAAAAAGAGGCTTGCACGAGGGTTGCCGGGGTGCTATGCTCCGGCATTCAGAGTTTCGGACGTTCGTTTGTCGCGGCAACCACATACTCAAGGAGTAGCCAGATGACCTGGACGAAGCCCGAGTTCAAAGCGATCTCGCTGTCGATGGAAGTCACCTTCTACGTCAACAGCTAGGAGAGATCGACAGGTTCGTGCGCCGTGCGCGTTCGAATCCTGGGCTCGGCGGCCGGCGGCGGCCTGCCGCAGTGGAACTGCCGGTGCCCGAATTGTTCTGGTGTGCGTGCGGGGTCCGCTGAGGTCTCCGCACGCACCCAATCTTCCCTCGCAATCACCGCTGACGGCGAGCGGTGGTTTCTCTTCAACGTCTCCCCGGACATCCGCCAGCAGATCCAGGACGCGCCCGAGTTGACTCCGGGCGGCCGCGGCGGGCGTGCGACCGCCATCGCGGGCTGCGTGCTCACGGACGCGGAGCTGGACCACATGTCCGGGCTGCTGCTCATCCGCGAGGGTTGCGCATTCCCGGTCGTGTCGACGCCGCTCGTGCGCCAGTGGCTGACGGACCACTTCCCGGTGGCGCCCGTGCTGTCGCATTTCGCCGAGCGCCCGTGGTTCGATCTGCCGCTCGGCGAGCCGACCGAGCTGCCCGCGGTGGGCGGCCGCGCGAGCGGCCTCAGCCTGCGCGCGTTCGAGGTCGGCCGCGACGTGCCGCGGTTCGTGTCCGGGACCGAGGCGGCGGATGCGGTGGGCTCGGTCATCGGCCTGCGGGTCACCGACACGGCGCGCGGCACGAATCTCGTCTATGCGCCGGGCGTGCCGGGCGTGAACGAGGCCCTGCGGACCGCGGTCGACGGCGCGGACGCGGTGCTGATGGACGGGACCTTCTGGTCGGACGACGAGCCGCGCACGACGGGCATCACGGACATCACGGCGCGCGAGATGGGGCACCTGCCGGTGTCCGGCGCCGGCGGCAGCCTCGAATGGCTGGGCGGGCTGCCCGTCCGGCACCGCGTCTACGTCCACATCAACAACACGAACCCGATGCTGAACGCCGCGAGTCCGGAGCGTCGCCGCGTCGCTGCGGCCGGCGTGCGGGTCGGCGCCGACGGGGACGTCTTCGACCTCTGAGCGGCCAAGGTCGCGGCCTCCAGCCGGCAGGACTGTCGCTGCGGGCCGCTGGGGAGCACCAATGGAACCGTGGTCACGGGATGAGTTCACCGCGCAGCTGCGAGCGATCGGGCAGGCCAGCTACCACGACAAGCATCCCTTTCACCGGCTGATGAACGAGGGGCGGCTGAACCGGGAGCAGTTGCAGTTGTGGGTCGCCAACCGCTTCTACTACCAGAAGAACATTCCCATTAAGGACGCCATCCTGCTGTCGCGCTGCCCGGACCGCGGCGTCCGGAAGAAGTGGATCCAGCGCATCCACGACCACGACGGCACCGAGACGACCATCGGCGGCATCGACAAGTGGCTGCGCCTGGCGCAGGCGATCGGCGTGGCGCCCGAGGAGCTCGAGGACGATCGGCGGCTGCTGCCGGGCGTGCGCTACGCTGTCGACGCCTACGTCAACTTCGTCGAGACGCGCCCGTGGGTGGAGGGCGTGGCGTCGTCGTTGACCGAGCTGTTCTCGCCGGGCCTGATGGCGACGCGGCTGGCCGCGTTCGAAGCCCAGTACACCTGGGTCGACAAGGACGCGCTCGCGTACTTCCGGTCCCGCCTCACGCAGGCCCCGCGCGACACGGACCATGGCCTGGGCATCGTGCTGGACCACTGCCGGACGCGTCCCGAGCAGACGCGGGCGGCGGCGGCGCTGCAATTCAAGTGCGATCTGCTCTGGGCGCAGCTCGACGCCATCTATCAGCGTTGCGTCGCGCCCACGGCCGGGGCCGCGGCGTGACACCGGAGGCGGCCATCGCGCGCCCGGTGCTGGCGCCCGGCACACGCTATCGCTGGGACAAGATCCGCGACGAGCACCAGTTGGTCTATCCGGAGGGTATGATCGTCCTTAACGAGCCCGGAACGGCCATCATCCGCTTGTGCGACGGCCGTTCCACGGACGATCTCATCGCCGCGCTGAAGGAAGCCTACCCGGGCTCCGACCCCGGCGCCGACGTCCGGGAGTTCCTGCAGCAACTGGCCGAGAAGGGACTGTTGCGTGACGCCGCCGAATGAGGTTCCGAGGCCGCGGGCGCTGCTGGCCGAGGTCACGTATCGCTGTCCGCTGCAGTGCCCGTACTGCAGCAACCCGCTCGAGCTGGCCCGCTACCGCGACGAGCTGGACACGGCCACCTGGGTGCGGGTGTTCGAGGAGGCGGCGGAGCTGGGCGTGGCGCAGCTCCACCTCTCCGGCGGCGAGCCCCTCGTGCGCCGCGACATCCTCGACCTGATCCGCGCGGCGCGCGGGCTCGAGCTCTACTCGAACCTGAGCACCGGCGCCACCACCGCCAGCGAGAGCATGATCGAGCAACTGCGGGAGGCGGGCCTCGACCACTTCCAGGTCAGCCTGCTCGACACCGAGGCCGAGTCGAACGACTGGCTGGCCGGCGCCAGGTCGTTCGACCGCAAGCGCGACGCCGTGCTCGCGGCGAAGCGGCTCGGCTTTCCGGTGACGCTCAACGTCGTGCTCCACCGCCACAACCTCGATCGCATCGGCGACGTCATCAGGACGGCCATGGACTGGGGCGCCGACCGGCTGGAGCTGGCGAACACGCAGTACACGGGCTGGGCGTTCCGCAACCGCGCCGCGCTGATGCCGACCCGCGAGCAGGTCGAGCGCGCGCAGGGCGTGGTGGACGAGCTGCGGGCCGCCGGCACCGGCGGCCTGGACATCGTGCACGTGCTGCCCGACTACTTCCAGGAGTTCCCGAAGGCCTGCCTGCACGGCTGGGGCATGGTGTTCCTGGCCGTCGCACCCGACGGCTGCGCGCTGCCCTGCCAGACCTCGCGGGAGATAGCGGGCCTCGAGTTCCCGAACGTCAAGGAGTCGTCGCTCGCCGACATCTGGTTCACGTCGGATGTCTTCCAGCGCTTCCGCGGCAGCGACTGGCTGCCCGAGCCCTGCCAGAGCTGCGAGCGCCGCGAGATCGACTTCGGCGGCTGTCGCTGCCAGGCGTTCCTGATGACCGGCGATGCCACCGCCACCGATCCGGTCTGCCACCTCTCGCCCCACCACCACCTCATCGGCGAGGCGCTGGCGGAAGCGGCCAAGCCGCCCCCGCCGCTCGCGTTCCGCGTGATGCGCACCTGAGCGGCCCGCTGCCGCCGGCGCATGGTCAGCCCGCCAGGCGCTGCACGGCGCGGTGGCGGAAGCAGTCGACGAGGTGGTCGTTCACCATGCCCGTGGCCTGCATGTGGGCGTAGCAGATGGTGGAGCCGACGAACGAGAAGCCGCGCGCCCTGAGGTCCTTGCTGAGCGTGTCCGACAGCGGCGTCCGGGCCGGCACCTCGGCGAGCGTCCGCCACGCGTTCTGGATCGGGCGGCCGTCGACGAAGCGCCAGATGTAGCTGTCGAAGCTCCCGAACTCCCGCTGCACGTCGAGGAACGCCCGCGCGTTGGCGACGGCGGACCTGACCTTCAGCCGGTTCCTGATGATGCCGTCGTCGGCGAGCAGGCGCGCGATGGCCGCGTCGTCGTAGCGCGCCACCTTGCGCGGGTCGAAGGGGTCGAAGGCGCGCCGGTAGCCGTCGCGCCGCTTCAGGATCGTCAGCCAGCTCAGGCCGGCCTGGGCGCCTTCGAGCACCAGCATCTCGAAGAGCCTGCGGTCGTCGTGCAGCGGCACGCCCCACTCCTCGTCGTGGTAGTCGACGTAGAGCGGGTCGGAGGCGCCCCAGGGACAGCGGGTGGGCGCCATGCTCAGCGCGGGGCCGGCGGCTCGCCGCCGGCGAGCCGCTCGCGTGCTTCCTCGACCTCGCGGTGGAAGACGAACAGGGCGTCCGCGTTCGCCTGGTGGTCGGTGAAGTTGTACGTCCGGCCGCCGCGCACCTTGATGCGGAGGTTGTGGTCCAGGTAGTCGACCGCGAACTCCTCGAGCGCGTCGAGGGCCACCTCGAACGCATCGTCGTCGTCGGTGCGGTACGCGATGCCGGCGGTGCTGGCGACCAGCTCCCCCTCGCAGTCGCCGAAACGGTGCTTGTGGACCACCGGCACGCGCTCGTCCAGCCGGACGACCCTGAACCGCACGTCGACGGCCGTCAGCTCGCCCGTGATCTCCACGTCCTCGGCGTGGCCCTCGTAGCCGGAGGCCGAGACGTTGAGGCGGTACTGCCCGGGCTCGATGTCGTGCGATTCGAAGGGCGTCGTGCCGGCGTACTGGCGGTTGAGGAAGACGTCCGCGCCCGGCACGTCGCTGGTGACGCGCAGCACGATGGGCGGCGGGGGCGGCGGCGGCGCGGGCTCCGGCGGCGGCGCCGGACGGGGCGCGGGCCGCGGCCGCGGGGGCGGCGCCTCGGCCACCTCGGGCTCCGGCTCCGGCTCGGGCGGCGGCGGGGGCGGCGGCGCCTCGACCGGCGCGGCGCGCTCGACCTCCAGCGGCGGCGTGCGCAGGGTGGACACGAGCAGGTACGTCGCACCGGCGGCGAGCACGAGGGCAATCAGCGCGTACAGCCACCGGCGGCCGGCCGACGTCGGCGCCTGATCTTCATTTTCATCGTGTTCGTTCAGCAGCGGCATAGGTTCATGGTATTAGATCAACGCGAGGTGAGCTTGTGAAATCCCGTGCAACGCTGGCGCTGCTGCTCTGGCTCGCCGCGGCGCCCTGTCCCGGCGCCCAGGACCGCGATCCGTACGTCACGCCGCTGTCGGTCGAGGAGATGAGCGGCAGGCAGGGCGTGCTCGAGACGGACCTCGGCGCCATCATCATCGACCTGCTGCCGGAGCACGCCCCGAACCACGTCGGGCTGTTCATCGCGCTGGCCGAGGCGGGGGAGTACGACGGCACGATCTTCCACCGCATGGTGCGGCACGGGATCGTGCAGGGGGGCGATCCGTTGACGAAGGATCCGTCCCGCCGGGACGTGTACGGCCGCGGCGGCCTGGGCCTCGTCGCGTCCGAGCTCAATGAGCAGCGGCACACGCGGGGGGCCGTCTCCGCGGTGGTCGTCCCGGGCCAGCCCGACAGCGGCGGCGCGCAGTTCTTCATCTGCGTCGTCGACCAGCCGGGGCTCGACGGCCGGCACACGGTGTGGGCCCGCGTCGCGGAGGGCATGGACGTCGTGACGCGGATCTCGGAGACGCCCGTCGACGCCGAGGGCCGCGCGGCCGAGCGCATCGCCATCCGGTCGGTCACGCTCCGCGACCGCCCGCCGCCCGAGGTGCCGCCGTTCACGGAGGAATCGGACGCCGAGCTGGCGGCCTGGCGCGTGAACCTGGACACGACCCACGGCCGCATCGCCATCGATCCGTATCCGGACCGCGCGCCCAACCACGTCCGCAACTTCCTGCGTCTGGTCGACGCCGGGGTCTACGACGGCATCGCGTTCCACCGCGTCGTGCCCGGCTTCGTCATCCAGAGCGGGCACCTGCCCACCCGCCGCGAGCGGCTCACCGACCAGCAGCAGCGCTTCGTGCGCAACCTCGAGCCGGAGTTCAGCGACACGCCGCACGTCCGCGGCATCGTCTCGATGGCGCGGCTCGACGATCCGGCCAGCGCGTCGACGTCGTTCTTCATCGTGACGGACACCGCCTCGGAGCTGGACGGCGTCTACACCGTGTTCGGCGTGGTCGTCGAGGGACTCGACGTGGCGGCGGCCATCGAGGCGGAGCCGACCGACGGCGAGACCCCCGTCAACCGCGTGGAGATCGTCGACGCGGAGGTCGTCCGCCGGTAGGTTGTGTGGTAGCCACGAGAGGCTACAACAGGGACCATGGCAACCGTCGGTATTCGGGAGTTGAAGAACCGCCTGAGCGAGTATCTGCGGATGGTCCGCCGCGGCGAGGCGATTCTGGTCACGGATCGCGGCCAAGTCGTGGCCGAGTTGCGTCAGCCTGGCAGCTTTCCCGAAACCGCCGCCTACCCCGGACTGGCGCGGCACGCCCGTGCCGGCAGGGCGCGCACAGGCGCGCCCTGCCGGCCTGATCTGTATCCCTCCATGAAGCCGTTTCTGTCTCCTGGCGTCGCGCGCCGGCTGCTCGATGAAGAGCGGGGCGATCGGTGAACCTCTATGCGGAGTCGAGTGCCGTGCTGGCATGGCTGCTCGGTGAGGATCGCGGAGGTGAGGCGCGACGGGAAATCGCTGCCGCGGACCTCGTCTTGCTGTCGCTGGACGAGCGAATCCGCGGCAATGCCGTGGCGCTCGGCCTCGACATCGCACCGGCCGGCTGACCCGCCGGTCAGACTGCTCCAGACAGCAGCTCGCGCGCCAGCTTCGCGTACAGGTCCACCGCGCGGACCAGCTCGTCGATCGCGACGTGCTCGTCGGCGGTGTGGGCCACGTGCACGGAGCCCGGCCCGAGCAGCAGCGGCCTGCCCCAGGCGGAGAGGAAGGGGATGTCGGTCGTGAAGGCGAAGACCTCGGTGTCGAAGCCCGGCACCGTCGTCAGCGTGACCGGCGGCACGACCACGACGTCGTCGACGGCGACGGGCCCCGGCAGGCCGTCGAGCAGCCGGCGCAGCTCCGGCGCCGGCGCGACGGTGCGGAAGTTGACGTCGGCCTCCGCGGCGGGCGGCACCACGTTGGGCGCCACGCCGCCGGACAGCAGGCCCACGGTGTAGGTCGTCGCGCCGAGCACCGGATCGGCGGGCAGGTCGAGCTCCCGCAGGGCCACGAGCGCGTCGATCAGCTTCTCGACCGCCGATTCGCCGAGCTCGGGATAGGCCGAGTGCGCCGCGCGGCCCGCGGCCGACAGCCGCACGCGGTAGGCGCCCTTCGTGGCCGCGGCCAGGCGGTTGTCGGTGGGCTCGCCGTTGATCAGGTAGCGGCAGCGCGTCGCGAGCCGGTTGGCGGCGCGTGCGCCGTGGCTGCCGTGCTCCTCGCCCACGACGACGAGCAGGCCGACGCGCGTTTCGCCGCCCGCGCGGAGGCGGTCGAGCGCGCCGATCTCCGCCGCGAGGATGCCCTTGGCGTCGCAGGCGCCCCGGCCGTAAAGGAGATCGCCCTCGATGCGGCTGGGGAAGAACGGCGGGACGCAGTCGATGTGCGTGGAGAAGACGATCTCGGGCTCGGCCGGACCGACGGTCGCGATCAGGTTGACGCGATCGTCGACCACCGGCTGGGCGGTCACGCGGTAGCCGCGTTCGCGCAGCCTGCCGGCCAGCCAGTCGCTCGCCTCCGCCTCGCGGCCGCTGGTCGAGTCGATGTCGATGAGGCCCCGCGCCAGGCCGACGACGTCTGCCGCTACCGGATCCATGCCTCGAGCTCGGTGCGGGTGTCGGTGCGGTCGTCGCGGTACTTCACGATCACCGGCGTGGCGAGCGAGAGTCCCCACTCGCGGCCGGCGGGCGCGGTCACCGCGCGGGCGCCCGGCACGACCACCGCGCCGGGGGGCACGACGGTCGGCTGGCCGGGGGCGGCCCTGATCAGCCGCCCGTTGGGCAGGTCGTACAGCGGCGTGGAGCCGGTCAGCACCGTGCCGGCGGCGATGACGGCCCGCTCGCGCACGACCGCCCCCTCGTACAGGCCGGTGTTGCCGCCGACGAGCACGTCGTCCTCGACGATGACCGGCAGGGCCCCGACCGGCTCGAGGACGCCGCCGATCTGCGCGGCCGCGCTCACGTGGACGCGGCTGCCCACCTGGGCGCAGGAGCCGACCAGCGCGTGCGAGTCGATCAGGCTGCCGTCGCCGACCCAGGCCCCGATGTTGACGTACATCGGGGGCATGCAGATGACCCCGGCGCCGATGTAGGCACCGTCTCGAATCGACGACCCCCCCGGCACGAGCCGCACTCTCGACGCCGTGTCGAGCCGCTTGAGCGGCAGGTTGTCCTTGTCGAGAAAGGGCTGATCCGGGCTAGCCGCGGGAAAGGCGGCGATTTCCCCCGACCGGAATCCCAGCAGGATGCCCTGCTTGACCCAGGCGTTGACCCGCCAGCCGCTCGGCGCCGCCGGGTCCGGCTCGGCGGCGCGCACGCGGCCGGCCGACAGCTCCGCGCGCAGCCGCGCGAAGACCGCCCGCGCCGCCGCCCGCTCGCCGTCTCCCGGGAGCGCGGCCAGGCGTTCGATCTCGGCCGCCAGCTCGGCCGCGGCGCCGGCGGTCACGCCGCACCTCCGCCGCCAACCTGCGCCGCGGCGGCGCGCATGCCGAGCTCCGCGAGCACGGCCTCGATGCGCTCGCGCGCCGCCGCCGCGGGCGGCGCGAGCGGCAGCCGGTAGCGGGCCGGCGCGAGGCCCAGCGCCTCGAGCGCCGCCTTCACCGGGATGGGGTTGGACTCGATGAAGTTGACCTGCATCAGCGGCAGCAGGCGTTCGTGCACCGCGCGCGCCGCCGCGAAGTCGCCGCCCGCGGCGTGGTTCACCAGTTGCGCCATCTCGGACGGCGCCTCGTTGGCCACGACCGAGATCACGCCGCGCCCGCCGAGCGCCATGAGGGCCAGCGTGAAGGCGTCGTCGCCCGAGAGCACGCTGAAGTCGGCGGGCGCCGTGCGGCAGATCTCGCACATCTGGCCGAGATCGCCCGAGGCCTCCTTGACGCCGGCGATGTTGTCGATCTCGGCGAGGCGCAGGAGCGTCGCCGGCTGGATGTTGCAGGCGGTCCGGCCCGGGACGTTGTACAGGACGAGCGGCCGGTCCACGCTCTCGGCGATGGCCCGGAAGTGCCGGTACAGGCCCTCCTGGGTCGGCTTGTTGTAGTAGGGCGTGACCGACAGCAGGCCGTCGGCCCCGAGCGCCGCCAGCTCGCGCGCCAGCGCCACTGTCGAGCGCGTGTCGTAGCCGCCCGCGCCCGCCAGCACCGGCACTCGACCCGCCGCCTCGGCGATGACCAGCTCGACGACGCGCAGCTTCTCCGCGTGGGTCAGCGTCGGGCTCTCGCCGGTCGTGCCGCACGGCACCAGAAAGTGCACGCCGGCGTCGATCTGCCGCCGGGCCAGGCGCCGGACGCCGGCCTCGTCCAGACCGCCCGCGGCGTCGAACGGGGTCACGAGCGCCGTGCCGCACCCGGACCAGCGTGCCTGCATGACTACGGCTCCAGCCCCAGCACGTCGCGCATCGTGAACCAGCCGCGCCGGCCGTGCACCCAGCGGGCGGCCGCGATGGCGCCGTGCGCGAACGTCGCCCGGTCGCGGGTGGTGTGGGTCAGCGACAGCGCCTCGAACGGACCGTCGAAGCCGACGGTGTGGGTCCCCGGGGCCGACCCGACGCGGGTCGACGCCATGTCGATGCCCGCCTCGTATCCGGACCGGCGCATGGCGTCCCGCAGGGCGAGCGCGGTCCCCGACGGGGCGTCGATCTTGGCGGCGTGGTGGGTCTCGTGAATCCAGGCGCCGAACTCGTCGAGCGGCTGCAGCAGCCGGGCGGCCCGTTCGACTATCGCCTGGAACACGTTGACCCCGAGCGAGAAGTTGGCGGCGGCGATCACGCCGATGCCCGCCTCGGCCGCCAGCGCCTTCATGCGCTCCTCGTGCGCGTTCCAGCCGGTGGTCCCGATGACCGTGTCGAGCCCGGCCGCGGCCAGCCGCGGCAGGTTCGTGAGCAGGGCGTCCGCCGTCGAGAAGTCGACCGCCACGTCGGCGGCCGGCAGGCGCGCGGCGTCGATGCCCTCGCCCCCGCGGTTGTTGTGTACGTCCAGGCGTTCCACGACCTCGCAGTCGTACGCGCCGCACAGCGCCTCGACGGCCTTTCCCATGCGGCCGTAGCCGACGATTACGAGTCGCAAGCTCATCCGGTCACGCGCCTTCGCGGTCCGCCGCCGCACGCCCCGCTCGCCCGCCGCGCCGCCCGCGAGCGAGCGAGCGGGGAAAGGCGCATTATACTCGTGCGCTGCCGCTTCCTGCACTGGCGGCCCAACCTGGATCGCCGCCTGGCGGCGGACGCGGCGGGTGCCCGCCGCACGCCGGGCGCGGCGGCTGATGGCGGGAGTCACGATGCCGGTACCCCGGACGATGCACGTGGTGGAGATTGCGGACTCCGGTCCGGCGGAGTCGCTGGTCCGGGCCGAACGGCCGGTGCCGCCGGTTGCGGCCGGGGAGCTGCTGGTGGCGGTGGCCGCGGCCGGCGTCAACCGCGCGGACGTGATGCAGCGCGAGGGCCGCTACCCGCCGCCGCCGGGCGTCTCGGACGTCCCGGGCCTGGAGGTGTCCGGCACGGTGGCCGCGGTCGGCCCCGGCGTGGACGGCTGGTCGGTCGGCGATCCGCTGTGCGCGCTCGTGGCGGGCGGCGGCTACGCGGAGTACTGCGCGGTGCCCGCGCCGCAGTGCCTGCCGCTGCCGGCGGGCGTGGACCTGGTCGCGGCGGCCGCGCTG
Organism: Vicinamibacterales bacterium; assembly: GCA_965214845.1. Classification (GTDB taxonomy): domain Bacteria; phylum Acidobacteriota; class Vicinamibacteria; order Vicinamibacterales; family UBA8438; genus JAAXGX01. The sequence continues at coordinate 5,540,181 of CBDCCO010000007.1, read as the reverse complement.
CCGGAGGCCTGCTTCACCGTCTGGACCAACGTGTTCGAGCGGGGCCGGCTGGCGGCCGGCGAGACCCTGCTGGTGCACGGCGGCTCGAGCGGCATCGGGACGACGGCCATCCCGCTGGCCCGCCTGCGCGGGGCGCGCGTGTTCACCACCGCGGGCTCGGACGCGAAGTGCGCGGCCTGCACGCGCCTGGGGGCGGAGCTGGCCGTCAACTACCGCGAGCGCGACTTCAGTTGCCGCGGTCAGGGCGGCCACGGACGGCCGGGGCGTCGACCTGATTCTCGACATGGTGGGCGGCGCCTACCTGCGCCGGAACCTGGACAGCCTGGCGGTGGAGGGGCGGCTGGTGCTGATTGGCCTGATGGGCGGCGCGACCGGCGAGGTCGACCTGGCGGCCCTGATGTCACGGCGCGTGCTGCTCACCGGCTCGACCCTGCGCTCCCGCCCGGTGGCCGAGAACCAACGGGTGCTGGTCGTCCGCTGATGCCCTCTACCGTGCGCGTAAGTCCATAAATAGCTGATTGGTAATTGTTTATTGCACAGTCCCGGCGCGCTGAACCGGCCGCGCCGTCCCTCGACATCCCGCCACTTCTCGCCTATAATGGTGGAATGGATGTTGACACCAGCACGCCCGCCACCCCCCGCCGCACCAAGCGCCGAGGACGCCATCCCCGCAACGCCCTCACCGCCCCCTTCATCCGCTCCGCGCCGCCCGGACGACACGCCGACGGACAGGGCCTGTACCTCTTCGTACAGCCCACCGGGGCGCGCAGCTGGACCCAGCGCCTCGTCATCCGCGGCCGGCGCCGCGAACTCGGACTCGGCAGCGTCGATCTCGTCTCGCTGGCCGCGGCCCGCGAGCAGGCCCTCGCCAACCGAAAGCTCGCCCGCTCCGGCGGCGACCCGCTCGCCGACCGCCGCCGCCTCCAGGGCATGCCGACCTTCGCCGAGGCCGCCGAACGCCTCATCGAGCAGAAGCGGCCCGGCTGGCGCAACGCCAGCGAAGACCGGCAGTGGCGCAACAGCCTGGCCCGCTACGCCTTCCCGCACATCGGCGAGCGGCCCGTCGCCGAGGTCAACAGCGCCGACGTGCTGGCCATCCTGACGCCCATCTGGCACACGCGCGCGGCGACCGCCAAGTCGGTCCGCCAGCGGGTCGCCGCCGTGCTGGAGTGGGCCGTGGTGATGGAGTTCCGCAGCGATAACCCGTGCGACCGGGTCGGCCGGGTGCTCGGCGCGCAACACGCGGTCGTGCAGCACATGCGGGCGCTGCCGCACCGGGAGGTCCCCGCGGCCGTGGCGGCCGTCCGCGCCTCGTCGGCGGGGTCGCCTTTCGTGAGGCTGGGGTTCGAGTTCCTCGTGCTCACCGCGGCGCGCTCGGGCGAGGTCTGCGGGGCGCGATGGGACGAGATGGACAGGGCAGGCTGTGTCTGGACTGTCCCGGCCTCCCGGATGAAGATGAAGCGCGACCACCGCGTGCCGTTGTGCGGGCGGGCGCTCGAGATCCTCGACGCCGCGCGGACGTTGGGCGCCGGCCAGTATCCGTTGGTGTTTCCGGGCAAGGGCGGCAAGGTGCTCGCCGACAAGACGCTGCGGAAGCCGCTCCAGCGTCTTCGGATCGCGGCCGTGGTGCACGGCTTCCGGTCCTGTCTACGGCAAGTTCTTGTAAGTCATTGTTTTCAAACTGCTTAGGCGTCTTCCGTGCGCGAGCGTCGCCCGTTCCGTATGCAATTCCCAGTCGCCATCGTCGCAACCACGCTGCTCTCGGACCCTGTAAGCGTTCGGCCCCGCCGGTATGGCGGACCGACAACTGGGCGGTCGACGCGTGCACCCGCGGAGCGGAGAAAGAGCGCGGACGAGCTGAAGCGGGCAGAGCCAGGAAGCCCGCCGTGCGGCGAAGAACGCACTCCCCCCGCAGGCCGAGTTGGTCTGTCTGCACGGATTTCTCCGGACGCCGACGGCGCGTCTGGCTGGGCCAGCCGCGTGTCCATACCGGCTCCGCCGAACGCTTACAGGACCCTCGGACCCTCCGGCCCCCCCGGACCCTCGGACCGGGCGACCGGCGGACCGGGCGGACCGTCTCGGACCGGCGGACCGGGCGGACCGGTGGACCGGGGGACCGGCGGACCGGCCGACCGCCGGCCTGCCTGCGGCGAGGATCTCGGCCGCCGTCAAGAGGGGACAGCGGACGGCATCAGCTCGGGACGAACCGGAGTCGAGCACGCGGGTCCGGGCGCAAGCGTAGGTCGGCACGAGGGGGCGGGGAACGGAGCAGCCGGAGAGCCTTGAATCGGAACAAGGGTTGCGTGCGGGAGGCTCGACGGAGAAAGCAAACCGACCAGAAGGCGGACGGGGAAGAGGCAGAAGCATGGGAGGATCGAGGGATCGCGGACAATCAGATGGGGGCACGGACGGAGAACAGGCCGGAGGCGGAGAGCACGGACGACACGATGCGCAGCAGGGCGGCGACGGTGAGAGTGTGATCCAACCTGTCGTCTGATCACAACAAGGACCGAGGCGAACTTACACCGATGATGCCGCAGTAAGGGTGTAAGGAGGACAGGCGGCCGAACTTACACTTCCAGTCACACCTGAACTTACACCCGGCAACCAGCCAAGTCGTTTCCTATCAACAGATTCCCACATCACAGACCCACCCCCACGTGCAGACAAAAGGGTCGGGTGGGAGTAGGGGAGCGACCCCGCGGAAACCTGGCGGTTTCCGGCCCCCGCCGGTGCTCCTCCGTCACACCTGCGGGGTCGCGGTCGCTCCCCTTGAAATTGTCCCTCCAGGAAGGGTGAGAACCTGCCGTCTCCGCCGGCCGGCCGGCTCGCGTCGCTCGCCTGCGTCGGGCCATGAACGCTGCCCCGCCTGCGGCGCTCTCCGGCAGCGCGTGCAGGTCGGGCGGAGCCGGTCGGCGGATTCCACCAGAGGCGGGTAGCTACGGGACGGCCGGCGTGTCAACGCGCTTCGCACGTTCTCCGCTGCGCTTCGACCCTGTCGGGTGACACACCGTCCGCCCCTCCGCTCAGACAGCCGTTGTGGGCCTTGCGGCCCGGCCTGGACGGGAACCGTCCCGTCGTCCCACTCGGCTCGCCCGCGGATGGACCCCCGATGCGGAAAATGCGGGCGGCGAGATTTTTCTTTGCCCGTGCAGGTCGCTTCATAGAGTGCGGAAAGGTGCTCATCCGGTCCTGTCCAGTCTCAGCAGGTCGGAAGGCGCCCAGAAGGGTCTAATCCGTGCAAATGGCTGCATTGCATGGGTTTGCGCTGTTTGTGGTACGTTGTTCTCCGAACCGCGGGGCGTGATATCGCCGCGCAATCCCGCCATCTCAAGGAGGGCTGAAGATGACCACGAACCGAGACTTCACCCGCCGGCGTGCGAGCGTCGGAAACTCCCTGCCCAGGCTGCTCACCCTGCGCGACGTGACCGAGCTGACGGCCCTGTCCCGCTCGGCCGTCTACGCGCTGATGAGCGAGTCCCGGTTCCCGAAGCCGCTCCGCGTCGGCAGCCGCGCCGTCCGGTGGGTCGAGCACGAGGTGCTCGACTTCATCGCCACCCGCCCCCGCGCCGGCTCGGAGCGGCCCACCCCGTAACGGCCATGCTCGACCTGCTCGACCGCCTGGAGGGCGTCAGGGAGTCGGGTGCGGGCTGGACCGCACGATGCCCGGCGCATGCCGACCGCCGGGCGTCGCTCGCGGTCGGCCGCGGCGACGACGGCCGCTGGCTCCTGAAGTGCCACGCCGGCTGCGCGTTCGGCGCCGTCGTCGGCGCGCTCGGCATCGACGCCCGCGACCTCTTCCCCTCGAACGGACACCGCCACCCGCCCGCGCGGCGGGAGGCGGCCGTCTACGACTACGACGGCGTGTTCGAGGTGGTGCGCTACGAGCCGAAGGACTTCCGGCAGCGGCGGCCGGACGGGCGAGGCGGCTACCTGTGGAACCTCGACGGCATCACGCCGCGACTCTATCGCCTGAACGACCTGGCCGGCCGCGATGCGGCCGTCGTGGTCGAGGGCGAGAAGGACGTGGACCGGCTGTGGTCGCTCGACCTGCCGGCGACCTGCAACGCGGGCGGAGCCGGCCAGTGGAGGTCCACGCATGCCGAGCAGCTCAAGGTTGCCGGCGTGCGGTCGGTGGTCGTCGTTCCCGATGCCGACGACGCGGGCCGGAGACATGGTCAGGCTGTTGCGCGAGCGTGCGCAGCGGCCGGACTGCGGGCGCGGATCGCCGCGCTGCCCGACGGACCCAAGGACATCTGCGCGTACCTTGACGACGGTCACGACAAGCGCGAGCTGGCGGAGGTGATCGCCGCCGCCGAGTCGTACGACGGGGCCGCCGACCTGCCGGCCGGGGTCGTGCGGTTGAGTGACGCCGATGTCGAGGGTACGGCGGCCGAGGGACCGCCGGCCGTCGCGCGGCTGATCGCCCACGCGGGGCGGGTCACGTTGCTGCACGCGCGGGAGAAGGCCGGCAAGAGCACGCTGACCGGCGCCGCGGTGGCCGCCGTCACCCGCGGGCGGTCGTTCCTGGGCATGCCCACCGTTGCGGGCGACGTGCTGTGGGTCGGCGAGGAGGCGGCCTCGGATGTCAAGGCGCGGCTGTTCCAGTGGGACGCGGACCTGGAACGGGTGTACTTCGTCGGCCGGCCGAGCCGGGACCCGGAGCACGAGGCGTCGCTGCGACGGCTGGTCGAGCGGCTGCGGCCGGTGTGGGTCGTCATCGACACCTGGTCGCACTACCTCCAGGTCCATCGCGTGAAGGACACGGCCGGCCCCGGCGAGCAGGGGCTGCTGATCGGCGAGGTCGTCAGTCTGGCCCGCGAGTCCGGGTCGGCGTTCGCCGTCTCGCACCACAACCGGAAGAACCCCAGCGCCAGCGCCGAGTCCGGCGACGCGGAGGGCGAGTACCGGGACTCGACGGCGATCGGCGCGGCCGTGGACATGATCGTGTCGTTGAGCCGGGCGAAGATGCCGCGGGCGCGGCGCCTCACGCCGTCCGGCCGCTGGCCCGAGGAGCCGCTGACCGTCGTCCTCGAGCCGGGCGTCGGCTACGAGCTGGCGCCGGACCTGGAGGAGGACGAACAGGCCCGTGCGGACGGCAAGCCGCCGGCCCGCCCGCTGACGGAACGCGTGCTGCTGCACCTGCTCCGGTGCGATCCGCTGGCCCGGCCTCATGCGAGCACCCTGGCCGAGGCGCTCGATTGCAGCGGACGGCGGTACCAGGACCTGCGTGCGGCGCTCGATGCGCTGCTCGACGACGGGCTCGTCGACCACGCCCAGCGCCCTGGCGCGACGAAGCAGCGGGACCGGGGCTACGCACTGACCGCCAAAGGCCGCGAGCGGGCCGAGGCTCTCCGCGACCAGTCGATTTCCGCGATTTCCACCAAGGGAAACGGGGCGGAAACGCTCGGGAACACGCCGGGAAATCCAACTCGATTTCCATTTCCGCGATTTCCCCCCCAGGGGGTGGGCGGAAATGGAAATGGAAATCGAACTGCTTGAGGGTCGATCTCTGGGCGGAGTCGGGGGCCACGGACCCCACGTCACGGAATCGGAATCCGTCACCGGCGCAGGGGGATGACCTGCCCCCGCTCCTCACCGAGATAGGCGCCCCAATCGTCCATGAGGCGTCGGCGGCGCGCGAACAGGTCGGACCGCGCGTAGGCCGCCTCGACCTGATTCCGCACCTTGTGGGCCAGCGCCGCCTCGACGACCTCACGCGGGTGGTCGGTCTCTTCGGCCGCCCAGTCCCGGAAGCTGGACCTGAAGCCATGCGGCACCGCCGCGATGCCCAGGTCCCGGATGAGCTTCGAGACCGCGGCGTCATCGAGCGCCTTCCCGCGGACGCTCGGAAAGACCAGCCCGGCGAACTCGGGCCGGGTCGCGACGCCGCGGAGCGGCTCCGCCTCCCGCAGGACCCAGACCGCCCGGCCGCACAGCGGCACCCGGTGCTCGCGTTGCGCCTTCATCCGCGTGGCCGGAACCGTCCACACCCGCGCGACAAGGTCGACCTCGTCCCACGTCGCCCCCCGCGCCTCGCCGGACCTCGCGGCCGTCAACACGAGAAACTCGAAGGCCAGCTTCGTCCCGAGCCACGCATCCGAGCGCTGAACGGCCGCAACCGCGGCGGCGACCTCGCCGTGCGGCAGCGCCGCCCGGTGCTGCACGAGCACGGGACGCTTCGGCAGCGCCGCCGTGACCGCGTCGCCGGCTGGATTGTCGCTGCGGTAGCCCTGCGCGATGGCCCACCGCATGACCGTCCCGATGCGTTGGCGCACCGACCGCGCCATCGCGTGCTTGCGCGTCCAGATGGGCAGCAGGACCGTCATGACGTCGGCCGTCGTCACCTGGTCGACGCTCTTGCCGCCGAGGTGCGGGAGCACGTGGTCGCGCAGGCTCGCCCGCCACTGCTTCGGGGTCTTGCCGGCCCGCCACGCCTCCCCGTGGATGGCGATCACCTGCTCGACCGCCTCCTCGAACGTCGGGATCCCCTCGGAGCGGCGCCGGTCCGCGAGCGGGTCTCCGCCCTCGCGTGCGGCCTTGCGGTTGGCGAGCGCCTTCTCGCGGGCTTCGGCCAACGACACCAGCGCGTAGCTGCCGAGACCGAGCGCGCGGGACCGGCCGCGGATGACCAGCCGCTGCACCCAGCGGCGCGCCCCGGACGGGTCGACGTGCAGATAGAGGCCATTCCCGTCAGCGTAGCGGCCCGCCTCGGCGACCGAACGGCAGAAGGCGGCGGAGAGGGCCTTGTCGGGATGGCGGCCCCTGCGCTTGGTGGTCCGGGGTTTCCTGGGCAGGTCCATCGTCATCTATCCCATTCCCAATTCTCTCGCGGAATATAGCGAAAGTGTCGGGACGGGTCAAGACGACGGAGCGGAAGTGGTGGCCTTTTACTATGGTATTCATGGCGTATTTCGCAGCACGGCGCGGAACGGCGCTGGATGGCGAAAGTCGGCTTTCGGTCCACGTTCCGGACGTAGACCCGGGCGGCTGCGAACGGCTCGGCGGCGGTGACCGTCCCCGAGAGGCTTGCCGTGCCGTCGAGCGGCGAGGCGGTCTGGGCCGCCGCGGTCCGCGCGCCCAATGGGCCGGCCGTGCCGACCGTGACCAGCACGGCTGCCAGGAGCGCGATCGACGCGCGCCGCGTTGCCGCCCGCCACCGCGTCCCGTCCGTCGTTGCCGCCTTCGTCCAGGCTGTCCTCATGGCGATCCTCCAGCAAGCCGCGGCTGCCTGCGCCGGTTCAACTTCATCACCGGCGATCATACTCGCCGGCGCACCGCCTGCAGGGTCCGTATTCGGGTTGTCGCGTCGATTCGCCCGGCACGAATCCGATGGACAGTAGCGCAGATGACTGATGGATTGTAGCGTTGTATTCCGATGGATGGTAGCGTATATAGTCGATGGATAGTAGCATACGCATCACGGACGCCAACGTTGCCGGACCATGAGCAGCCGCCCTGCGATGCAGAGCTATCGGCCGCGGATCGTCGACGCAGAGCTGAACGAGCTGCTCGCGGACCTGCCGGCGGTGAGCATCGAAGGCCCCAGGGGCGTAGGCAAGACCGAGACGGCCCGCCAGCGCGCGCCTACCCGCCACGAGCTGGATCGGCCGGGTGCGTACGACCTGATCCGGGCGGATCCGGACCGGCTCGTGCGCGGCGCAGAGCCCATCCTCATCGACGAGTGGCAGCGCTATCCCGCTGCCTGGGATCTGGTCCGCCGGGCGGTGGACGCTCAGCGCAGGCCCGGACGGTTCATCCTCACCGGGTCGGCCTCGGACGACTTCCCCGGAACCCACTCCGGAGCCGGACGCATCGTCACGGTGAAAATGCGGCCGCTGTCGCTCGCCGAGCGCGGCGTGGACACGCCGTCGGTGAGTCTGGCGGAGCTGCTGGCCGGAACCCGGCCGCCGATTGAGGGCCACACCGCGGTCACCCTGGACCGCTACGTCGAGGAGATCGTGGCCGGCGGATTCCCCGGCATGCACGGCGCATCGGGCCGCGCCCGGCGGGCCGAGCTGGACGGCTACATCGCCCGGATTGTCGACCGCGAGCTTCCCGAACAGGGCATCCGTACGCGGAACCCCGCCATGCTCCGGTGCTGGCTGCGCGCCTCGGCGGCCGCGACCGCCACCACCGCCAGCTATGATCGCATCCGCGACGCCTCCACCGCCGGTGAGGGCGACAAGCCCGCCCGCTCCACCACCCGTCCCTACCGCGACACGCTGGAGCGCCTCGGCATCCTCGACCCCGTGTTCGCCTGGCTGCCCGGCGACGGACGCCTGTCACGCCTCAACGTCGCCCCCAAGCACCACCTCGCCGACCCGGCCCTGGCCGCGCGATTGCTGGGCCTCGACGCCGGCGCCCTGCTCGAGCCCGAACCGGTGGTGCCGGCGATACCCCGGGACGGCACGCTGCTCGGCGGCCTGTTCGAATCGCTCGTCACCCAGAGCCTGCGGGTCTACGCCCAGGCGGCCGAGGCCGACGTGAACCACCTGCGGACCTGGGGCGGCGGGCTCGAAGTAAACCTCGTCGTCGTGCGCGGCGACCAGCGCGTGGTCGCCGTGGAGGTGAAGCTGACCGCCGTCGTCGCCGACCGCGACGTGCATCATCTTTGCCGGCTCCGCGACCGCATCGGTCCCCGGCTGCTCGACGCCGCGATCGTCACCACCGGCGCCGACGCCTACCGCCGCCGTGACGGCATTGCGGTGATCCCGGCCAGCCTGCTCGGGCCGTAGGCGGTTGAAGCGCCCGGTTGAACTGGTGATAATCGTCGAACCGCTCCGAGGACCCGTCCCCCGATGCTCGTTGCCCTGTCGATCAAGAACTTCAAGAGTATCCGCGAAGCGCACGTTCGCTTCGGGCCGTTCACCTGCTTCATCGGCCACAACGGCGTCGGCAAGAGCAACCTGTTCGACGCGATTCATTTCCTGAGCTCTCTGGCCGAGCGGAACGTCTCGGACGCGGCCACCGAGGTGCGGCGCACGAGCGACGGCGGCTGCTCGCCCCTCGATCTGGTGTTCGGACGGGACGCCGCTCGCAGGATCGAGCTGTCGGCGGACATGGTGGTGCCACCGGAGGTCGCTGACGATTTCGGCGAGTTGGCGAAGCCGAGCACGACGCTTCTGACCTATACCGTGAGACTGCAATACGCACCAGAGTCGGACCGGCTGCTGGTGCAGTACGAGAGTCTGACCCACGCCAAGCTCAAGGACTCGAAGAGCTTCATCGGGTTCCGTTGCTCCAAGGACTTCAGGAAATCGGTCGCCTCGAAGGGGCGATGGGGCGGGCCGCTCATCTCCACCAAGGAGGACAGAATCCAGCTCCACGGCGATGGCGGAAGCCGGGGGCGCCCCGCGCCGGTGGGCCGATCTCCCCTGACCGTGGTCGGGGGTACGAACACCTCCGACTACCCGACCGTCCTGGCGGCGAAGCGGGAGATGTCGTCCTGGCGCATCCTTCATCTCGAGCCGAGCGCGATGAGGACTCCGGACACTCGCTCGGCGCCCGCCCATGTCTCCGCCTCCGGCGGTCACATCCCGGCCACGCTCCACGCCCTGGTCGGGAGAGACCCGAATGCCAGCGCCGAGATCCTCAACCGGCTCCGGCAACTCAACTCGGATGTCGCCGAACTGGATGTCTACGCCGACGACGTCCGTGACCAGTTCGCCCTCCGCGCTCGCGTCCGCGGCGTGGACAACTGGCTGTACGGCCGTTCCCTCTCGGACGGCATGCTGCGGTACATCGCGCTCGTCCTGATGCTGGTGGATGTTCAGGACCGTGCCGTGCTGTGCATCGAGGAGCCCGAGAACGGCATTCACCCCTCGCGGGTGCCGAACCTGGCGGAGCTGTTGCGGGACTATGCGGTTGATGCGAACGACGCAGTCGGCGCCGACAATCCGCTGCGGCAGGTCGTTCTCAACTCCCATTCGCCCGAAGTCGCGCGCCAGTTCTCCCATGACGATCTCCTCTTCGTCGAGCGGGCGCTCACGAGCGGCGACGGGCCGATCAGCGTGTTCCGGCCGATTGAAGGCACGTGGCGAACGACGCTGTCGAACGGAACCGAGTCGAGGGTGCTGCCGGCAGACCGGCAGGCGGTTGCCGACTTCATCGGGGGGTCTCCCGTCAGCTCCGAATTCGGACAGTTGGATCTGGAGTTTGGATCGGCGCGGTGAACCGACAACTGGCGTATGCCGTGGTGGCCGACGGGGGAACCGACCGGCTCCTCGTCCCCATCATTCAATGGGCGGTACATCGGCTGGACCCGGGCGTCGAGATTCTCGAACCGGAATTCAGGAAGCGGCGCGGCAGCGTCGCCGAATTCCTGGCCGCCTACAGGCCTGGAGCGATGCTGATCTTCGTCCACCGCGACGCCGAGACTCTCACGCTCGACGAACGGCTGGGGGAATTCGACACCGTCGATCGACGGGAGGTCGTCCCGGTGGTACCAGTCAGAATGTCGGAGGCTTGGCTTCTGTTCAACGGTCCCGCCATCGCCCATGCAGCCGGCTCGCCGTCGTCGCAGGTACCTGTGCCCAACCTTGTCCAGATCGAGAACATGCCGGATCCGAAGAATCGGCTGGACGATCTGCTCTTCCAGGCAGCGGGCGCTCCCACGGGCCGGCGCGGCAGGAATTTCCGACGCTCGATCGCACAACGCCGCGTGAGCGTCGCCGAGTACATCGAGGACTACAGCCCGCTCGAGAGCTTGTCGGCCTTTCGCAGATTTCAGGGAGCGCTTGCCGATTGCTACCCGGACCGGAACGTTTGATGTCAAGTCCCGAAGCAAACTAGGGTTCTAGTCATGATCCGACTCAACATGCACGAGGCGAAGACCCACCTCTCGCGCTACGTCGCTCGACTTCAGGAGGGCGAGACGATCCTGCTCTGCCGTCGCAACGAGCCGGTTGCCGAAATCCGGGCTCTGCCCCGGGCGCGCGACAAGCCGCGGCCAATCGGGTTGGCTCGCGGGCAGTTCACGGTCCCGGACTCGTTCTTCGAACCACTGCCGGACGATGTCATCGCGTCGTTCGAGGGAGGGGCGGTCCTGCCCGAGAAATGAAACTGCTGCTCGACACCTGCACCTTCCTCTGGTGGACGGAGGACTCCCCCCGGCTGTCGCAGGCAGTCCGGTCCGCGGTTTCCGATCCGGCGGACGAGGTCTACGTGAGCACGGCCTCGATCTGGGAGATCTCGGTCAAGCACCAGGTCGGCAGGCTGGTCCTTCCACAGCCGCCCGAGCGATTTCTTCCGGAGCAGAGGAAGCGCCACGGGTTTCTGAGCCTGCCGGTCGACGAGGCAAGCGTGCTGCAGTTGCCCCGCCTGCCCCCGCTGCACAAGGATCCGTTCGACCGGATGCTCGTGTGCCAGGCGATAGAGCACGGCATGACGCTGCTCACGCCCGACCCCCTGATCGCACAGTACCCGGTGCGGATCTCGTGGTAGCTGAACGCCGCGTGGAGCGACCTCGACGAGCACCAGTTCTTCGTGCCCGACCGCGCCGCTTTAGGAAGGAGCGCATCGGCACGGGTCAATCGACGGCCGTGGTATTCTGACCAGACAGAATGACCTGATCCGCATGGAGTCGAACATGCGTGAAGTACCGACGACCGAAGCCAAGTCGCGCTTCGCGGAGTTGCTGCGGGTGGTCGAGTACGGCGAATCGATAGCGATCACCCGCCACGGGAAGACGGTCGCGCATCTGATTCCGCCGGTCGACCACGAGCGGGCTTCGCAGAAGGAAGCAGTGGAACGCTTCCGCGCTTGGCGGCGGCAGCGGCCTCGTACCGGCATGACCAGGGAAGAGATTCTCGCTGCGCGGCACGAGGGCCATCGCCGGTGAGCCGCTTCGTGCTCGACGCGTCCGTCGCTGGCGCGTGGCTCCTCGAAGACGAGGACGACCCCGTTGCGAACGCGGCGATGTCGCGACTCGCGACCGAGTTCGGCCTGGTGCCCCAGCTCTGGCACCTGGAGGTGCGCAACGTGCTGGTCGTCGCGGAACGGCGCGGACGCGTGGGTGCGGCAGGGCTCGAGGACGGCCTCCGTCGGGTTGGCGAACTGCCGATACGGACAGACACCGAGCCGGATCTCGGGACCGCGCTCGCGTTGGCGAGGAGACGCCGGCTGACGATATACGATGCGCTCTACCTCGAGCTCGCGCTACGAGCCGACGCGCCGCTCGCCACGGTCGACCGGGCGCTGGCGGGTGCCGCTGTCGCCGAGGGGCGTCCGTTGATCGGGCCGCTCCCCGAGCTGCGATAGCCATGGGATCCCACACGACGGGTTGGGACGAGCGCGCGACCTGCGGGCAATCCTGGAGCACCCGACCGGCCGGATGGTGACACGTCCCGCCCGGCCGCGGCCAGCGCCATGTCCGGTGCCGATCCGGCGGCGGGGCCCGACCGGCGCAGCATGCGCAGGCCGTTGAAGGTCACCAGCAGGGTGGCGCCCATGTCGGCGGCCACGGCCATCCACAGCGTCGCGGCGCCGAACGCCATGAAGGCGAGGAAGAGCGCCTTGGAGCCGAGCGCCAGGGTGACGTTCTCGATGATCACCGAGCGGGCCCGCCGGGCGTGAGCGACGAGGAACGGAAGCGTCCGCAGATCGGGCTGCAGCAGGACGACGTCCGCGGATTCGACGGCCACGTCCGTGGCGTTGCCGCCGAGGGCGATGCCGACCGAGGCGGCCAGCAGCGCCTGGCTGTCGTTGATGCCGTCGCCGACCATCGCGATCGGTCCGTGGCGGGCGGACAGCTCGCGGACGGCCCGGGCCTTGTCGTCGGGCAGCAGCTCGGCACGCACGTCCGCCACCCCCACGCGCTCGCCGACGCCCCTGGCGGTGACGGCGTTGTCGCCGGTGAGGAGCACGGACCGCAGGCCCTGGGCGTGGAGCTGCGACACGCTGTCGGGCGCCTCGGCGCGCACCGGGTCGGCCACGGCAATCAGCGCCCAGACCTCGTCGCCCGCGCCGCAGGCGACGACGGTGCCGTCGGGTCGCTGCAGCGCCGCGAGCGCCCGGTCGACCTCGCTGCTGCCGGTCTTCTCGCGCGCGAAGCGCGTGCTGCCGACCCAGAACGGCCGGCCGTCGACGCGCGCCTCGGCGCCGCGTCCCTCCACGGCCTGGAAGTCGGTCAGCGCCGCCGGCGCCGCGCCGCGCGCCCGCGCGTAGCGGACGATGGCGCGCGACAGGGGATGCTCGCTGCGCGTCTCGATGGCCAGCAGCCGGGCCAGGATCTCGGGCTCGGTCCAGCGCCCGGTCGGGCGCAGCTCGCGGACATCGGGCTCGCCGCGGGTGACGACGCCGGTCTTGTCGAAGGCGACGGTTCGCAGGCGCGCGAGCCCTTCCAGATGGGCGCCGCCCTTGATCACGACGCCGTGCCGCGTGGCCGAGGCGATGGCGGCCGCGATCGTGGCCGGGGTCGAGATCACCAGCGCGCAGGGGCAGGAGATCAGCAGGATGAGCATCCCCTGGTAGAACCAGTGCGCGAGATCGCCCCCGAACAGCAGCGGCGGGACGGCGACGACGGCCGCGGCCACCGCGAACATCAGCGGCGTGTAGTACAGCGCGAACCGGTCGATGAACCGCTCGGTCTGCGCGCGATGGTGATGGCTCTCCCCGACCATGCGGATGATGCGGGCCAGCGTGGTGTCCGAGGCGGGCCGCGTCGTGCGCAGCTCGAGCACGCCGTGGCCGTTGACCGTCCCCGCGAACACCGGGTCGCCCGCGGTCTTCCAGGCCGGCACCGACTCGCCGGTGACCAGCGCCTGGTCGATGTAGGAGCTGCCGTCGGTGACCTCGCCGTCGCAGGGAATTCGCTCGCCGGGCCGCACGCGCACGCGGGCGCCGACCACCACGCGGTCCACCGGCAGCCGGTGCTCGTGGTCGCCGTGCACCACCGAGGCCATGGCGGGGGAGATGCGCAGCAGCGAGCCGATGGCGTTGCGGGCGCGCCGGGCGCTCCAGTTCTCCAGCAGCCCCGACAGCCCGTACAGGAAGGCAAGCGTGGCCGCCTCCGCCCACTCCTCCAGGAAGCCGGCGCCGATCACCGATACCAGCACCAGCGCGTTCATGTCCGGGCGCAGGCGCCGCAGCGACGCGACCGCCCTGGGGAAGGAAGGCAGCAGGCCGGCGACGATGGCGAGCGCGAGCAGCGCGACCACCGGATAGTCGACGCCGTGCTCGCCGTGGCTGTGAGACAGCGCCGTCTCGAGCAGGCCGCCGCCCGCCACGGCCACATGCACCACCAGCCCGGCGGCCAGCGCGAGGCCGCTGGTGGCCGCCAGCGCGCGGCGCCCGTGCCGGTCCCACCACGACTCGACCGGCGCGGCCGACTCCGCCCACGGCTCCGCGCGCATCCCGAGCCGCGCGACGGCGTCGGCGACCTGGGCGGGACCGAACGTGTCGGTATCGGCGTCCACCGTCATGCGGCCGTCGATGACGTGAAAGCTGACGCCGTGGACGCCCTCGCGGCCCGACAGCTCGCGCCGGATCAGGGACGCCTCTTCCGTACAGTCCAGACCCTCTACCCGGAAATCCCTCTGTTCTCGGATTGTTCGGCCCTCGCGACGGGGAAGCCGTCCCCGCTCGCTCCATCATACGCGACGGTCCGGCCCGTCTCCGGTTCGGGCCCTTGACGGCCGGCCGCTCGACGAGCGCCGAGGCTCGCCGCGCGCGTTGGCGCTGGCCGCCGCACGCCGCCGGCCGCGATGCTAGACTGCCGCGATCGGCATCCGCGGGCTCGTGGCGACTGCGCGGCATTCCAGGGAGGGGTACGTGAGACATCGATGCTTCGCACTGCTGTTGACGGCGGCCGCCGTGGCGCTGGCGCCGCTGCCCGGTACCGCGCAGTCGGCCGACGCGCCGCGCACGCCGTGGGGCAAGCCCGACCTGCAGGGCGTCTGGGACTTCGCGACGCTGACGCCCATGGAGCGGCCGGCGGAGTTCGCCGACCGGGCGACGCTGACCGAGGAGGACGTGGCGAGCATCGTGGCCCGCTCCGCGCAGTTCACGCAGTTCCTCTCCGAGAACGGCATCGGGTCGAGCGACACGCGCACCGGCACGTACGACGAGTTCTGGTTCGACTTCGGGTCGGACGTCTCGGCCGACCGGCGCACCTCGCTGGTCGTCGATCCGCCGAGCGGCAGGATTCCCGACCTGACGCCGGCGGCGCGCGAGCGGCAGGCGGCGCGCCGCGCCTACCTGGCGGCGCATCCGGCCGATTCGTGGGAGGACCGCAACCTGGCCGAGCGCTGCCTCGTAGGCTTCAACAGCGGCCCGCCGATGGCGCCGAGCGCCTACAACAACGTCTTCCAGTTGTTCCAGACGGAGGACCACGTCGTGATCCTCAACGAGATGGTGCACGACGCCCGCATCGTGCCGCTGGACGGCCGGGACGGCCTCGACCCGGGCGTCCGGCAGTGGCTGGGCAGCTCGCGCGGCTACTGGGACGGCGACACCCTGGTGGTCGAGACCGCCAACTTCCGGGACGAGACGAACTTCCGGGGGGTGACGCGCGACGTGCGGCTGGAGGAGCGCTTCACGCGCGCCGGCGACAGCACGCTGCTCTACCGGTTCACGGTGAACGACCCGCGGACGTTCGAGCGGCCCTGGACCGCAGAGGTGCCGATGGCGCTCTCCTCCGAGCCGACGTTCGAGTACGCCTGCCACGAGGGGAACTACGGCCTGGAGGGCATCCTCGCCGGGACGCGCGCGGAAGAGCGGCAGGCGGCGGAGGCTGCCCGCGACTAGCCCGGAAATCGTCGCCTGCGGCTCCGATTGCTGCGAACCGACCGAATGCCGACCATGCGCGCCGTGCAGGCCATCGCCGCGCTCGCCGCCGCCGCGGCCGTCGCGGCGGCGCCCGGCTCCGCCAGCGCCCAGAACGCCGGCGGAGCCGGGCAGTTCGACTGGCCGTCCCACAACCTCGACCTGTACGGCGGCCGCTACGCCCTGCTCGACCAGATCGACGCGTCGAACGTCGGGCAGCTCGAGCTGGCCTGGTCGGTGGAGATGGAGCGCGAGCACGTCATCACGCAGGTCACGCCGCTGGTGGTCGACGGCGTCCTGTACTTCAACGACGCGGCCGGCGCCGCCTTCGCGCTCGACGCGGAGACCGGGGCGCGGCTGTGGGCGAGCGACTTCGGTCCGGACACGATCTCGAAACGGGTCACCCGCCCGCGCGGGCCCGGATACGGCGGCGGCCGCCTCTACCCGTTCTACGGCACCACGGTCTTCTCGGTCGACCCGGCGACCGGCGCGCCGGACCCGGCGTTCGGCGACGGCGGACGGCTGGACATCGTGGCGGCCGCCCTGCACCACAAGTATCCCGACGACTACCCGCCCGACCTCGACCCGGCCGCGCTCGGCCACCAGATGATGGCGCCGCCGGCGTACCACGACGGCGTGCTGTACGCCGGGGTCGGGCTGTCGGACCAGCACATCCCCGGCGGCCTGGTCATCGCCTTCGACGCCGGCACCGCGGCGATCCGCTGGGTGTTCAACACCGTTCCGCAGCGGCCGGGCGACGCGGGCTACGACATCGCGCGCCCGACGTGGGGCGACGGCCTGCGGGCCGGGGGCGGCGTGTGGACGGTGCCGGCGCTGGACCCGGAGCTGGGCCTCGTCTACGTCAACGCCGGCAATCCGTCAGCCGACTACGACGGGTCCGGCCGGCCGGGCATGAACCTGTTCACCAACTCCACCATCGCGCTGCGCATGGAGACCGGCGAGATCGCCTGGTACTACCAGGCCATTCACCACGAGGTGTGGGACATCGATCACGTGACCGGCCCGCTGCTGTTCGACGCGACGCGCGACGGGCGGACGGTGCGCGGGGTGGCCGCAGGGGGCAAGAACTGCCTGCTGTACCTGTGGGACCGGGCGACCGGCGCGCCGCTCAACCCTATGGTGGAGATGGCCGTGCCGACCGAGACCGACGTGCCGGGCGAGCAGATCTGGCCCACCCAGCCGTTTCCGTACAACGCGCGCGGCGTGCCGCTGGCGCCGTTCTGCAACACGTTCCCGATCGTCGCCGATCCCGCCGACCGCCCCCTGGCCCGGCAGCTCTACACGCCCTATTCGACGACCCGCGGCTACATCGTGGCGCACGGCGGCTCGAGCTGGGGCCCGCCGTCGTTCTCGCCGCGCACCGGCCTGCTGTACATGACGGCCAAGGACGGCTCCATCGCGCTCATCGTCAAGCCCGTCGGCGATTCCATCGAGGTCGGCCAGGGGCGCGGCGGCCTGACGTCGCAGGTGAGCTCGACCCGCAACCAGATGCCGCCCGAGCTCACCATCAGCGCCTACGAGCCGATCAGCGGCGAGCAGGTGTGGCAGGCGCGCGCGCCCACCGTGTCGCCCATCGGCGTGAGCGGCAACCTGGTCACGGCGGGCGACATCCTGGTGCAGGGCACCGACACCGGCGGGTTCTACGCCTTCGACGCCCGCACGGGCGAGCGGCTGTTCGAATACCTGAGCGAGAGGCCGGTGCGCGCCAGCCCCCTGACCTATCAGGTCGACGGGCGGCAGTACATCGCCGTCGTCGCCAGCAACCGGATCCTGGCGTTCGCGCTCCCGGCACCGTGACGGCGAGCCAGGAGTCTGCGCCGGTAGAACGACGCAGACTCCGCAAGGCGCGCACAGCGCGCCTCGGCGGGAGCGGCGCGGGGCAATGGGGTCCCCGCAAGCGGACGCCGGGGGCTTGGGGCGCAGCCCCATCTGGAGGAGGACAGGACATGAGGCGTGTGCTGATCGTCGTTGCGGCAATCGTGATGGGCGCGTTCGCCGCCGGCTGGGTCGGCGCGCAGGGGACGCGCGGCCCGGCGTTGACGGGGCAGGACTACGCGGAGATCGAGCAGTTGATCGCGCGCTACTACCAGGCGCTCGACTTCGAGGACCGCGCCATGTTCGAGTCGATCTGGACGGAGGACGCGGTGTACCGGATCGAGTCCATGGGGCAGCCGGTGCAGGGCCGCGACGCCATCGTCGAGCGGACGGTGGGGCGCTGGGCGGACCGCCCGCCGGAGCACGAGCGGCGCCACTGGCAGAACAACCTCGTCGTCACCCCCACGCCGGACGGCGCCACCACGCGCACCTACTGGATATCGTTCGAGGTCTCGTACTCGCCGCCCAAGCCGGCCCTCTCGGGACACTACGACGACGTGCTGGTCCGCACGCCGGCCGGCTGGCGCTTCAAGGAGCGGGTGCTCACTATCGACCGGTCGCTGCGCGACGGCATCTTCGGTCACGTGTGGTAGAGGCCGGAACCATGCGCTCGCCGTCCCGCGGCGGGGCCGTCGCCGCCGCCCGCGAGATCACTCCAGCTGCTGCCGCGTGAGCGCAATCCGGTGGCTCAGCCACCGCACCTCGTAGAAGTTGACGCCGGCGGCGCGCTCGAGCAGCAGCTCCAGCGCGCCGAGCCGCGCTGCGAGCGCCGCCCGATGGCCCGCGTCCGCCGCGAGGGCGACTTCCACGAGGTGCAGCGCCTGCACCGGCCGGCCCGCCTGCACGTGCTCGGCCGCGCGGCGCGCCAGTACGTCCGGTCCGCCGGCGAGTTCGGCCAGCTCGGCGTACATGTCGCTGGCGGGGACGGGATACAGCTCGGTGGTCGAGGCGAGGTGGAACCAGCCGGCATAGCCCTCCCAGATCGAGCGCACGACCCAGGACACCTTGCCGTGCGCCTCGGTCAACTGCAGCTCCGCGGGCAGCTGGATCTCGCGCATCAGCTCGTGCACGCTGCGCCCCGCGTTCATGCCGTCGACGACGGCAGCGTGCACGTAGGCGACAGCGTCGCGGATGCGCTGCAGCCCGGCCCGAATCTCCGCGGCCCCCGCGATGGGCTCGAAGTGGCTCGGCACCAGCAGCTCCGGCTCGAGCGCGATGACGCGATCGAGCGACTCGATGTACTCGGCGGCGAAGCGCATCTTCTCGCCACGCAGCGTGTAGAGGTTGGGCCACATCGGAAAGATGGGCCCCAGGAAATCCCCCGCGAACAGGATCCGGCTCTCCGGCAGCCAGACCGAGACGGAGTCGTCGCCCTCCGCTCCCGGCGTCGCGATCACCTCGAAGCGCGTGCCGCCGAGCTCGAACTCGAAGAGGTCGTTCACCAGGATGGTCGGCTCGACCCGCGTCCGCGCCTGGGCGGCCCGCTCGGCAGCGGCGCCCTGCGCCACCGGATTCCGGCCGAAGAACAGGACCAGGTTGCGGTTCGTCTGATACGGCATCAGCTCGTTCAGGTAGCGCTGAGCTTCCGGAAACCGCGCGTGCGCCACGACCTCGGTGCCCGCGTCGGTCCACGTGGGGACGCCGCCCGCGTGATCGTTGTGCGCGTGCGTGACGACCACGTACCGCATCGGACCGCTCGATACGGCGCCGAGCAGCTCGCGATGCCGCTCGGCATGCCTGGAGGTGCCCGTATCGATGATCACGTTCCCCTCCGGGGTCGTGACCATGTGCGTGTTGCCGGTGCCGCGCGCCTGGTACACGTTCGGCGCGATCTCGACGGCGGCGTCGAGGTCGGCGCCGTAGTCGATGAGATCGGCGGCCGTGCGCACGGAGAACGGCGACTCCGATGCGGTGGCCTCCTGCGCCTCTCCGGCCTTCGCAGACAGGCTTGCGAACAGCAGGCCGGCCGCCAGCAGCAGGCACGACGTCAGCCATGGCGAGTGTCGACGCATGTGTCCCCCTTGACCCCTATTCTATTTCGCGACTCCCGGCTGATCCTGGAGGGCCCACCGAGTGCTCGCCGCGGTGAGCCCAAGGCGCGCACGGCGCGCCTCGGCGGTAGCGGCGCGGGGCTGTGGGGTCCCCGCAAGCGGACGCCGGGGGCTTGGGGCGCAGCCCCATCCCTTATGGATATATCAGGCGGCCGCGGTCGCCGTAGGCGCTGTCCAGCCTGCGCTGCGGCCCGGTCACCTCGCCCGGGCGTGGCCGCAGGCCGAAGCCGTAGATGTTGTCGCCCGGGTGCGGGTTGACGTTCAGGCCGTTGAGCTGCATCGCCCGCGCCCAGTCCAGCGGCGCGCGCCACCCGGGGTGGGGCACGACGCGCGCGTGGCTGCCGGCGTAGGGGTGCTGCCGCCGCCACGCGATCAGGGCCTCGACGAGCTCGTCCACGAGGCCCGGATGGGCGCCGGCCAGGTCGTTGGTCTCGCCCGGATCGGCGAACACGTCGTACAGCTCGTTGACGACGGTGAGGCTCTCGAACGTCTGGTCCACCTTCTGCACCAGCTTCATGTTGCCGCGCAGCACGCTCCATGAGAACTGCCGGCCGAGCGCAGACTCGGAGGCGTAGAAGATGTCGTCCGCGCGCGGCGCGGTCCGCCCGCCGCCGATCTCCGCCCACAGGTCCACGCCGTCGAGCTCGCGCTCGGCCTGCACCTCGACGCCGGCGGCCGCCGCGCCGCGTTTCCCGAGGCGCGCTTTCTCGTCCGGCTCGACGGCGGCT
This sequence comes from Vicinamibacterales bacterium, assembly GCA_965214845.1. Lineage (GTDB taxonomy): Bacteria > Acidobacteriota > Vicinamibacteria > Vicinamibacterales > UBA8438 > JAAXGX01. Next base: position 5,519,741 of record CBDCCO010000007.1, on the reverse strand, counting down.
TCGCCACGCCAGAGATCTTCGACTTCCTCGATGCCGAACCGCGGCTCGACTACGTCGTGGCGATGGCCAAGAACGCCGTGCTGTTGCGGGCTGCCGAGCACGTCATGGTGGCGGCCCGCACCGAGAACATGCTGCGCGAGAAGACGGCGCACTTCTACCTCGACACCCGCTATCGCGCGGGCACGTGGGCTCGTGAGCGCCGCGTGGTGATCAAGGCCGAAGTCGTGCAGCTCACCGGCCGGCAGCCGCGGGACAACCCGCGCTTCGTCGTGACCAATCTGCGCCAGACGCCGCGCTTCATCTACGAGAAGGTCTACTGCGGGCGCGGCGACATCGAGAACCGCATCAAGGAACTGCTCGACGGCTTGCAGATCGACCGCACGAGCTGCACCAAGTTCTGGGCAAACCAGCTGCGGGTCCTGCTGACGGCCGCCGCCTACGTGCTCATGCAGGAACTGCGGCTGAGGGCCGCCCGCACCGCCTGCGCCCGCACCCAGGTGACTTGGCTGCGCGACCGGTTGCTCAAGGTCAGCGTCCACGTCGTCCGCTCCGTCCGCCGGCTCGTCCTGCACCTGCCGCGAGCGACCCCATACCGCGACGTCTGGCGGCACCTCGCCCTCGCGCTCGGGGCGCGCGCCGGATAGCGCGCCGTCGCCACGGCAACCTCCGCGCCCCGGATGCTCGCCAGCGCCCCTGCGCCCGACCTGTCGGCGCTTGCCACCTCATGCGTGCCGTCACCTCGCCCCGGCCACTGCACCACGCTGCCACCTACCACGCGCCGCGTCCGAAAACGTCCTTCGCGCGACGATCAGGCCCTGCCTGGGACCGATTCGATAACCTCACGAATTTTCCGGGGTAGCAGATGCCCGAAGCACCAGCTCTCTCACTTTTTCGTATTGCCGTCCGGCGTCGAGCTTCAGAACTATCTCCTGCTCGTCATGCCGCGGGTTGTCGAGGCGGTAATGCCTGGCGCGCTCAATGAAGTCTTCCCACGAACCAGCATGAGCGCCGCTATCGGGTGTCATCGTCTTCCTCCTGCTGCTGCGCCGCAAGGCGGCGACCAGATTAAGAATACGAGGTGAGCGGAGCGGTCTGCAAAGCGCCGGCGGGCCGAGGAGTATGCGCTCTTGCACCCGGCACCGTTCGTGCGCGACGGACCGCCCGCCGGCGGACTGTAGAACGGGCGGCGAGGCGACCCATGGCGTGCCGCTGGAAGGACTGGTTGGCCCAGGCCGAGCGTGACCTCGAACAGGCCGCCGCGTCGCGGCGCGACGGACGTCACGAATGGGCCTGCTTCGCGGCGCATCAGGCGGCCGAGAAGGCCGTCAACGCGCTGCATTTGGCTCGCGGGCCGGGAGGCCTGGGGACGCGTTGTAGCGCGCCTGCTGGCCGGGTTGCCAGTCGGCGTCCCGCAGCACCTCGTGGAGCGCGCGCACGTGCTCGACACGTACTAGCCCGGAAAATTCATGACGTCGTCGAATCGGTCGCTGGCCGAGCCCTGATCGTTGAGCGAGAGAGGTCTGCGGTCGCCGCACGTGGCAGGTGGCAGCGTGGTGGAGCGGCGTGGCGTGGTTACGGGGCGTACGAGGCGCCAGACGCGGACAGCTTCGCCGACAGGGCGCCCCAGGCGCCTGTGTGGATTCCGCGAGCTGAGGGGGAAGCTGCGACGGGGCGCTACCCGGCGCGCGCCCCGAGTGCGAGGGCGATTTGGCGCCACGCGTCGAGGTCGGGCGTTGCCCGCGGCAGGTGCACAACGAGGCGCCGGACGGAGCGGACGACGTTGGCGCCGAGCTTGAGCAATCGGTCGCGCAGCCAGGTCACTTGGGTGCGGGCGCAGGCGGTGCGGGCGGCTCTCAGCCGCAGTTCCTGCATGAGCACGTAGGCGGCGGCCGTCAACAGGACCCGCAGCTGGTTTGCCCAGAACTTGGTGCAGCTCGTGCGGTCGATCTGCAAGCCGTCGAGCAGTTCCTTGATGCGGTTCTCGATGTCGCCGCGCCCGCAGTAGACCTTCTCGTAGATGAAGCGCGGCGTCTGGCGCAGATTGGTCACGACGAAGCGCGGGTTGTCCCGCGGCTGCCGGCCGGTGAGCTGCACGACTTCGGCCTTGATCACCACGCGGCGCTCACGAGCCCACGTGCCCGCGCGATAGCGGGTGTCGAGGTAGAAGTGCGCCGTCTTCTCACGCAGCATGTTCTCGGTGCGGGCCGCCACCATGACGGGCTCGGCAGCCCGCAGCAGGACGGCGTTCCTGGCCATCGCCACGACGTAGTCGAGCCGCGGCTCGGCATCGAGGAAGTCGAAGACCTCCGGGCAGGCGAAGCCCCCGTCGAGACGGACGAGAAAGCGTGCCTTGGGGAACGCGGACCGCAGCAGCGGGAGCAATCGACACAGCACGCTCAGCGTGCCGTCGGGCGCCTGGGCCTTGCCGGGTCGCAGCACCGCCGCGCACAGATACTGCTCGACCTCGCGGTCGAAGCTCACAAAGGCCAGCAATGGCAGGTAGCACCAGCTGTCGTAGTGCCCGTTGAAGAACGTCAACTGCTGCTCGCCATGCGTCGGGTCGTCGGTCGGGTCGAGGTCGATCGTGATGCGTCGCACCCGCCCGCGCAGCCGGCGACGATGCCGCTCGATGACCGACGTCGCCAGCTCGCGCCCCAGCCGATAGAGCGCGACGCGGCCCGCACCGTTCTCGAACCGCGAGACCGTCGGCTGCGACGCCAGCCGACCGCCCGCCACCGGGTCGCGCCCGAGCAGCAGCTTGTGGATCGGGTCGTCGGCGAGCCGGTCCGAATCGTTGCCGTCGGGATGACCGCAGGCGATGCCGAACACCCGCTGGCCGACCAGGTCCTCGAGCGTGTGCCGGACCTTCTCCGGTGCCCGGCGGTCGACCAGACACCGGCCGAACGCCTTGACCAGTCCGTAGACGCGCTCGGCGGCCTTGAGCAGCACGGCGCCGCCATCCGAGCTCGACTGCTCGCGGTCGAACGTGGCGACCAGCGGCTTGTCGAACAGATCGGGGAACAGAACAGACTGTGCTATCGTGGGGTCCGTCACGCAAGGGCCTCCGTTGTGGCTAAACGTTTGGTAGCACAACGTTTGTACCACACGGAAGGCCCTTGCGTCTCGTCGCCAACCCCACCTTCACGCATAATCCGGGCTAGGTGTCGGCCCGCTATCCGAACGGGCATCCCGAGGGGGGGGCGCCGTTCGAGCAGTACGGTCCGTTGCAGAGCCGTCAGGGGATTGAGTTTGCCAGTGATGTTCTCACGTTCGTCCATCAAGCGCTGGCCGCCGGATAAGGTGGTGCTTGACGGGTTGCGCGTCTCGTTCACCTCGGATCACGATAGCCTGCGCTGACCGGCTGTCGGCCCGCTGCTCGCGCGTTGCGGGTCCGCCGGATCGTTCTCGTCAGACCGCGCCGGCAGCGTGCAGCCGGGCGATTTCGGCCGCGTCGAACCCCAGGTCGCCGCCCAGGATGGCGTCGGTGTGCTGGCCCAGCGTGGGCGGGGGCGTGCGCACGGCGCCCGGCGTCCCGCCGAGCTTGACCGGTACGCCGAGCTGGCGGATGGCGCCGGCAATCGGGTGGTCGAGCGCGACGACCATGGCCCGTTCGAGGATCTGCGGGTCGGTGAACACCTGCTCGAGGTCGCGCACGGCGCCGCACGGAATGCCGGCGGCCTTCAGCCGGGCCAGCCAGTCGGCGGCCGGCCGCGTCCGCAGCCGCTCGACGAGCACCTGCCTGAGCGCCGCGCGCGCGTTCACCCGATCCTTGTTGGTCAGGAAGCGCGGGTCGTCGGCGAGGTCGTCCATGTCGAGCACGCCGCAGAACGTGCGCCAGAGCTGATCGTTGCCGACGGCGACGACCAGCTCGCCGTCCGCGGCTTCGAGCGATTCGTACGGCGTGATCGACGGATGCCGGTTGCCGAGCCGGCCCGGCGCCTCGCCGGTGGCGAAGTAGGTCCCGGCCTGGTAGGTGAGCAGCGCGGCCACTGCATCGAGCATCCCGACGTCGACGTGCTGCCCGCGGCCGGTGCGCTCCCGGGCCAGCAGCGCGACGGCGATGCCGTAGGCCGAGAACATGCCGGAGACGATGTCCACGATGGCCACGCCGAGGCGATAGCCGGGTCCGTCCGGCGGGCCGGTGATGCTCATCAATCCGCCCTCGCCCTGCATCACCGCGTCGTAGCCGGGCTCGTTGCGGCGCGGCCCGTTCTGTCCGAACGCGGAGATCGAGCAGTAGACGAGGTCCGCCCGCTGCCGCGCGAGGTCGGCGTACCCGAGGCCCAGACGGTCGAGCGTGCCGGGCCGGAAATTCTGGACCAGGACGTCGGACCGCGCGATCAACTGGTCGAGCACGCGCCGCCCGTCGGGGTGCTTCATGTCCAGCGTCACGCTCTCCTTGTTGCGGTTGACGCTGAGGAAGTACGCGCTCTCCCCTTGCTGAAACGGCGGCCCCCAGCCGCGGGTGTCGTCCCCCTTGCCGGGCCGCTCCACCTTGATCACGCGCGCCCCCATGTCGGCCAGCATCATCGTGCAGTACGGGCCGGCGAGGACGCGCGTCAGGTCGAGCACGGTCAGGCCGGCGAGGGCGCCGGCGGTGTCGGTCTGCGTTCTGTCGCTGTCGGTCATGATCGGGCTCCCCGCAGGGATGGTCGCCTGAATCGAGCGCCGGCGTCCCGCCGAACGGGCCGGCGATGGTCAGCGCTGCTGCTGGTGTTCGGACCCGTCATCGACCGGATTCAGGACTGCGATGCCGGGAAAGCGGGTGAAGTCGCGGTCGGTCGTGGCGATGCAGGCGCCGTGTTCCGCGGCGAGCGCCGCCAGATGCGCGTCCATGACGAGCCCGCCCTGCGCTTGACCGCTCTCGCACAGTCGGGCCAGCAGTCGCCACGTCCGGGCGCCAGGCCGCAACATCTGCACGTTGGGCTGGTTCAGCCACGATTCGATCAGGGCGAAGCGCACCGGACGGCCGGACGACAGCTCGGCATCGAGCCAGCCTCGCGCCGGCGCGTGCCGGGGGCTCTCGGCGTCGTAGGCGTGGAGCAGGACGTTCGCGTCGACGAGCGTCAACTCCGGGCCGGTCCGTCGAGGAGATCGACAAGGCCTCCGATGTCGTCGAGGGAGACGCCTGCCCGCAGGCCCAGACGCCGCGGCTCCACGCGGAAGGGCGCCGCGAGATCCGCCTCCGCAGGCGCCTCGAGTCCGCGCCGCAGACAGGCATTCACGGTGTCCTTGAAGCTCGTATTCCGCCGTCGCGGTTCCTCGCGCAACCTGGCGGCCACGTCTTCGTCAAGGGTCAGCGTCGTTCGCATGCGCGCGATGCTAGGAGTGTTGCATCGCAAGGTCAAGGCGGATGTGTCTTGATGCCGTGCCGGCCGTGCCGATTGCGGTAGGATCGGGGGAGCATGGACGATCATGGGCGGCGCGTCTACGATTCCATTCTCGGCCTGCTGTCCAGCGCCGACAACCCCACCCCGCTGGTGCGCCTGAACCACGTGACGCCGTTCCGCGACACGCAGGTGTACGCCAAGCTCGAGTGGTACAACCCGTTCGGTGCCGTCAAGGACCGCGTGGCGGCCAACCTCGTCGACGACGGCGAGACGCGCCGCACCGTGCGGGCCGACCAGAAGCTGGTGGAGCCGACCTCCGGGAACACCGGCATGGCGCTGGCCATGATCGCGAACGCGAAAGGCTACACGCTCACCACGCCGTTGTCGAGCGAGATCCCGCTCGAGAAGCGCACCATGCTGCGCTTCTTCGGCGCGGACGTCATGGAGCTCGAGGACACGCTGTGCCCCGCGCCGGGGGCGCCCGAGGGCGCCATCGCGAAGGCGATGGAGATTGCCGACCGTCCCGACTTCCACATGCTGAACCAGTACGCCAACGAGGCGAATCCGGAGGCGCACTACAAGACCACCGGCCCGGAGATCTGGCGCCAGACCGAGGGCGGGGTGACGCACTTCGTGGCCGGCCTCGGCACGTGCGGCACCATCACCGGCACGGGGCGCTTCCTCAAGGCCCGGCGCCCCTCCGTCCAGGTGCTGGGCGTGCACCCGGCCGAGGGCCACGACATCCCCGGGGTCCGCAGTCTCCGCCAGTTGCAGCAGACGAAGCTGTTCTTCCCCGACGAGTACGACGGGCTGGTCGAGGTGCAGAACCAGACGGCCTTCGACCTCTGCCTGCGCCTGAACCGGGAGGAGAGCATCGTCGCCGGACCCAGCTCGGCCATGGCCCTGCAGGGGGCCTTCGAGCTGGTTCCCGATGCGCCCGGCAACGTCGTGGTCGTGATCTTTCCCGACAACGCCTTCAAGTACGCGTCGTCGGTGGTCAAGCATCTGCCCGGGCTCGCGGCGCGGCCGGCCAGGCCGGCGGCCCGCGACCCGCTGCTCGAGGCGATGCGGGAGAACGTGCGCGGCAACGCCGACCTGACGGTCGACGTCGAGGCCGCGCATGCGCAGTTGCAGAACGGCAAGCCGTTCGTCATGGACGTGCGCCCGCGGGAGCAGTTCCTGGAGGCGCACATTCCCGGCGCCGTCAGCATGCCCCTCGCCGAGCTCGGCGGTGATCGTGCGGCGCTCCCGGCCGATCGCGACGCGCCGATTCTCAGTGTCTGCCAGCGCGGGAACGCGTCGCTCTCGGGCCTGCTGTTTCTCAAGTCGCTGGGCTATCGCAACGTCCGCAGCATCACGGGGGGCACGCTGGCCTGGCGCGAGAAGGGGTTCGCCACCGACTCGGGTGCGTAGCCCATGGCGCAGCCGACGCTCACGCTGCGGGCCGCGGCCGACAGCGGCATTCGCCGGCACGGCCGCGAGACGTACCCTCACGAGTGCTGCGGGGCGCTCATCGGCCGCGGCCGGCGGGTGTTCGAGGCGCTGGCCCTGCCCAACGTCACCGAGGAGAGCTCCCGGCGGCGGTTTCGGGTGCGGCCGTCCGACTATCTGGCGGCCGAGCGCCGCGCGAGCGAGCTGGGCGCGGAGCTGCTGGGGTTCTATCACTCGCATCCGGACCACCCCGCGCGTCCGTCGCAGTACGATCTGGACCACGCGTGGCCCGTGTTCGCCTACGTGATCGTGGCGGTCGAGGCGGGGCGGCCGGCGGCGATGACCTCGTGGCGCTTGCGCGAGGATCGGTCGGCGTTCGACGAGGAGCCAGTCGCGGTGGAGCCGGGCGGCCCGCCGCGGAGCGAGACAGGCGAGAGACCATGCCAACCAGGATTCTGATTCCGACGCCGTTGCGCGTCTACACCGGCAAGCAGGACGTCGTCGAGGCCGAGGGCGGCACGGTCGGCGAGCTGCTGGCGAACATGACCGATACCTATACCGACCTGCGCAAGCACCTGTACACGGATGACGGCCGGCTGCGCAGCTTCGTGGCGATCTACGTCAACGACGACGACATCCGCTTCCTCGACAGGGAGGCGACGCCGCTCAAGGAAGGCGATACCGTCAGCATCATCCCGTCGGTGGCGGGCGGGAGGGCGTCGTGACGGTCGCCGCCGCGGCGCCGGCGCTGAGCAACGCGGAGGTGGCCCGCTACAGCCGGCACCTGATCATGCCGGAGGTCGGCATGGACGGGCAGCTCAAGCTGAAGGCGGCCAGCGTGCTCTGCATCGGGGCCGGCGGGCTGGGCTCGCCCGTGGCGATGTATCTGGCCGCGGCCGGCGTCGGCCGGCTCGGCATCGTCGACTTCGACGTGGTCGACTACAGCAACCTGCAGCGGCAGGTGATTCACGGGACGCCGGACGTCGGGCGGCCGAAGCTCGATTCGGCGCGCGACAGCCTGCACGCGATCAATCCCGAGGTGCACGTCGAGACCCACGAGGTCGCGCTCTCGTCGAGCAACGCGCTCGACGTGCTGGGCGGCTACGACGTCATCGTCGACGGCACCGACAACTTCCCGACGCGGTATCTCGTCAACGACGCCTGCGTGCTGCTCGGCAAGCCGAACGCCTACGGCAGCATCTTCCGCTTCGAGGGGCAGGCCTCGGTGTTCGCCGCCAAGGACGGGCCGTGCTACCGCTGCCTCTATCCCGAGCCCCCGCCGCCGGGGCTCGTGCCGAGCTGCGCCGAGGGGGGCGTGCTCGGGATACTGCCCGGCGTGGTCGGCACCATCCAGGCGACCGAGGCGGTCAAGCTCATCATGGGCGTCGGCGAGCCGCTCGTGGGCCGCTTCCTGGTCTACGACGCGCTCCGCATGCGCTTCCGCGAGCTGAAGCTCCGCAGGGACCCCGACTGCCCAGTCTGCGGCGACAACCCGAGCGTCACGGAATTGATCGACTACGAGCAGTTCTGCGGCGTGACGCCCGCGGCCCCGGCCGCCGACTCGCCCGCGGGAGCGGACGACGACGCGACCGTCGAGCAGCTCAAGGCGCGCATCGACAGCCAGGACGGCGTCTTCATCCTCGACGTCCGCGAGCCGCAGGAGTACCAGATCTGCGCCATCCCCGGCTCGACGCTCATTCCGCTCGGCGAGCTCCCGAGCCGTCTCCACGAGCTCGAGGGACGCGGCGAGATGATCGTCCACTGCAAGTCGGGCGCGCGCAGCGCCAAGGCGGTCAAGCTGCTCCGCGACGCCGGCTTCGCCCGGGCGAGGAACCTGCGCGGCGGCATCCTGCGCTGGATCGACGCCGTCGACCCGTCGCTGCCGAAGTACTGACGCCGCGGTCTGGATTTGGACGGGTTCGACGATCCGAACCCGGAGTCCTTCCCTCGATCCAGGCTCAGTTCACGCCGGGTTCGACGTAGACCATTTCCATCGGCAGTCCAGCGCGGTCCTCGTGCGGCTGCGGCGGGAGGGTCCTCAGCGCGGCTGCGGGCGCCGCCGCCGTCACCGCCGCGGCGATCGCATCCACCGCGTCGTCGCGAGCGACCTCCTTGCGCTTGAATTGCCGCAGCATGTCCTCGATCTCCCGCTCGGCCGACGGCCGGAACCGCTTCAGCAACTCGATGCGTTCCCGGAACCCTTCCTCCGTCTTCTTGTTGTGCTCCATCGGGCGCCGCCCGGCGAACGCCCAGAAACAGACTTCCGGATGGATCTCGCGAACGATGCGCCGCGCTTTCGCATCGCCGCGCAGCAACCCATCGACCTCTCGGCACCTGTGAAGGATGGCGAACGCCTGCCTGCTCAGTGCCTTGCCGGTCGCTTCCCGGCTGCGGCGTTTCGCATCCTCGCAGTCGACTGCGTCCAGCACCGGCCGCGCCGGGGCCGGAAACACGCTGCTCGCGCGGCGCCGGCCGAGCGCCCGGCGGGCCACTCGGTCGCACTCGCGGGGTCCAGGTCCGTCCAGCAGTCCGATCGGGATGTCGACGAAGATGCGAGCGGGCTCGCTGGTTTCGCCTACCAGGTCGGCGAGCGCGCGCACCTTGCCCCAACGGGATCGACCTGACGGCTCCAGAGCGACGAAGAACCAGCCCGCGGGACACCCGTCGACGCCGATTGTGATGGTTGGCGTGCCGACGGCGGAGGGGCGCGGGTTCGTCGATTCCGGCTCGACCGCCGCGGCGACCCACCGCTCGACATGTCCGGCGAACTCGTCGAAGTCGTCGAGGCGCGCGGCGAGCATGTGGGTAATCCGATGCACGTCGATGTCGAGATACCCGTGCACCAGCACGTTGCGGAAGCCGGCGATGCCGCGGAACCGCTGGCCGAAGGCGGGCGGCAAGACGGTCGCTTCGACGAGGCAATCGATGGATGAGCCGTAGTTGGCCGGGTCGAGCCCTGCGGCGGAGCTGAGATGGCTCGCGATGTCGAGCGCGTTCTGCGCGCAGAGCTGGAGGCCGCGTTCGATGGCCCACAGTCGGTCGGAATCGAGGCGGAGTGCCTCCGGCGACACCCCGGCGTGCCTGCGCAGGGCGGCGAGGGCCCTGCGCAGGGCGACGAGATGCCGGTCCACCACGCGCCGGTCGGGCCGGCCCGGCGTCAAGACCGGTCCTCTTGTCCGGCCGCGAAGCGCCGGGCGGCGTCCATCTTGTCGAGCTGCGGCAGGAAATCGAAGTAGCGGGAGAGCGCGTAGCCGGCGCGCGTCGTCGTTGCCTGCAGGTCCCGGGTGACGAGCCGGATGCCGTCGCGGAGGACCCGGTGGTAGAGCAGCGGCGGCGCCTCGTTCAGCACGACGACGTCGACGTCGTTCGTGCCGAGCGCGTCCATCAGGACCGTCGTCAGCTCCGCACGGTAGCCCCAGCGGCCTTCGTCCGCGAGCGACTTGTCGACGTAGACGGCCACGTCGACGTCGCTCCGCCCGTGCGCATCGCCGCGCGCCCGCGAGCCGAACAGATACGCATCGAGGACTTCCGCCCGGGGTTCGAGCGCACGGGTCAGGCGTGCGACGAGCTTGGCCGGATCGCAGCTCGGGCGGCCCATGCTGCTCATCGTGCCATCATGTGGCATCGGGCGGCGGCGGGCAACTATCACGGCGCGGTTGCGACGCCTCGGGGCGGCGGCCGCGTATCACGCCGCGTCCGGGGTTGGTTCCGGCGCTTGGAGGCTGCCGGCCGCGCGGGATAAAATGTCGCTTGGTGACGTCCTGCCGCCATGGAGGGGGCGGATGCTGCGACTGTCGAAGAAGGCCGACTACGCCCTGATCGCACTGAAGGACCTGGCGTCCAGTCCGCACGGCACGTCGTCGAGCGCGCGGGAGATCGCCGCGCGCTACAAGATTCCGGTGGAGCTGATGGCCAAGGTCCTGCAACGGCTCGCCAAGCGCGGGCTGCTGGCCTCCCACCAGGGGACGCGCGGCGGCTACCACCTCGCGCGCCCCGCGGCCCACATCTCGGTGGCGGATGTCGTGCAGGCCATCGACGGGCCGGTCATGGTGACCGCCTGCTCCGACATCGACGAGAGCTGCGAGCAGTACCTGACGTGCAACGTGCGCGACCCGCTGTGGCGGCTGAAGAAGCGCATCGTGCACACGCTGGCGGAGTTCACCATCGACGAGCTCGCGCGCGACGACCTGCGGGCGCCGCTTCCGCTCGGTGCGGGCCGCGCGCCCGCGGCACCCCTGGTCTGGAGCACGCCGCCCGATCACTAGGAGTCTGCGCCGTGGAGCGGCGCGGACTCCGCAAGGCGCGCACAGCGCGCCTCGGCGGGAGCGGCGCGGGGCGAAGGGGTCCCCGCAAGCGGACGCCGGGCGTGCGGGGCGCAGCCCCGTTCGATTGACGCCCTGACCATGCCTGAGCTGCCCATCTATCTCGACTACCACGCCACCACGCCGGTGGACCCGCGCGTGGTCGATGCGATGGTTCCGTACTTCACGGAGCGCTTCGGCAACGCCTCGAGTCGGCACCACTCGTTCGGGTGGGCGGCGCGCGACGCCGTGTCGGCCGCGCGGCGCCGGATCGCCGGGCTGATCCGTGCCGATTCCCGCGAGATCTGCCTGACCAGCGGCGCCACCGAGTCGAATAACCTCGCCGTCAGAGGGATCGTGAACGCCGCTGCCCGCCGGCCGCTGCACGTCGTGACGATGACGACCGAGCACCACGCCGTGCTCGATCCCTGCCGCCGGCTAGAGCGCGAGGGCGTCGAGGTGACGTACGTGGCGCCGGGTCCGGACGGGCTCTGCGACGTGGCCGACGTCGAGCGGGCCCTGTTGCCGCACACCCGTCTCGTCTCGATCATGGCGGCCAACAACGAGATCGGCGTCCTGCAGCCGATTGCCCGCATTGCCGAGCTGACGCGCCCGCGCGGCATCGTCCTGCACACGGACGCGGCGCAGGCCGTCGGCAAGGTGCCCGTCGACGTCGGGGAGCTCGGCGTCGACCTGCTGTCGGCCACGGCGCACAAGCTCTGCGGCCCGAAGGGCGTCGGCGTGCTGTACGTGCGGCGGCGCCGCCCGCGGCTGGCGATCGAGCCGCTGCTCGACGGCGGCGGCCACGAGCAGGGCCTCCGCTCCGGCACCCTGAACGTGCCCGGCATCGTCGGCTTCGGCGCGGCGGCCGCGATCTGTCGGACCGAGCTGCAGGCCGAGGCGGCGCGGGTCGGCGCGCTGCGCGACCGCCTGCTCGCGGGCCTCTCCGCGGGCGCCGGCGGCGTGACCGTCAACGGCTCGACGACCGCGCGTCTGCCGCACAACCTGAACGTGAGCTTCGACCGGCTGGAGGGCGAGTCGCTGCTCGTCGGGCTCGACGACATCGCCGTCTCGTCGGGCGCCGCGTGCACCTCGGTGAACCCCGAGCCGTCGCACGTGCTGCGGGCCATCGGCGTGCCCGACGATCTCGCGCGGGCATCGCTCCGCTTCGGGCTGGGACGGTGGACCACCGCCGCGGAGATCGACTACGCCGTGGAGAAGGTGAGCAGCCTGGTGAACCGGCTGCGCGAGTTGTCGCCGGTCGGCCGCGCGTCCTGACAGCGCTCGCGGCGATCGGGTACACTGGCTGTCGAGCAACCTGACCGATGATCGAAATCACCGCGGCGGCGTCCCGGCGAATCCGGACCGCGATGGTCGACGAAGGCATGGCCGACGGCGGCCTCCGCGTCGGCGTGAAGGCCGGCGGCTGCTCGGGCCTCAGCTACGTCTTCCGGTGGGAGGCGGCGCCGCGGCCCGGCGACGAGGTGTTCGCGAGTCCCGACGGCACGCGCGTCTTCGTGGACAGCAAGAGCTACAGGTATCTCGACGGCACGGTGCTCGACTGCGACGCCAACATGCTTGGCCAGTCGCTGATTTTTCGCAACCCCAACGCCAAGAGCGAGTGCGGTTGCGGCCTCTCGTTCCAGGTCTAGCAGCCCGTGGCGCAACCCCGCCGCGGGGTCGCGCCCGGGGCCTATCCGCGCGCGCTTGCCGCCGGGCAGCAGAGACGGTGCGTGTTGCCCACTGAACGAATGACATCCAGCGATCCGGACTCGCCTGCCGATCGGCCGGTGGTCATCGTATCCAATCGGGAGCCGTACCAGCACTTTCGGAAGGACGACGGAAGCGTCGGCTGGTCGCCGACCACGGGCGGGGTCGCGGTGGCCCTCGACGCCCTGATGCGCGAGCGGGGCGGCGTCTGGATCGCCCACGGATCGGGCGACGCCGACCGCGCCGTCGTCGACGCCGACGATCGGGTGCGCGTTCCGCCCGACAACCCGACGTACCCGCTGCGGCGCCTGTGGCTCTCGCCGGAAGAGGAGAGCCGCTACTACGAAGGCTTCGCCAACGAGGGGCTCTGGCCCCTGTGCCACGAGGCGCACGTCCGCCCGGTGTTCCGCGCGGTCGACTGGGAGCACTACCAGCGCGTGAACGAGCGCTTTGCCGCGGTCATCGAGCAGGAGCTTCCCGATCATTCCGCCCCCGTCTTCATCCAGGACTATCACCTGGCGCTGGTGGCGCCGACCCTGCGCGCCCGCTGCCCGCACGCCAAGACGGCGCTGTTCTGGCACATCCCGTGGCCGCACCCGGACCGACTCCGCATCTGTCCCTGGCGCAAGGAGCTGCTGGCCGGTCTGCTGGCCAACGATCTGCTCGCGTTCCAGTTGCCGCGCGACCGTCGCAACTTCATCGCGGCCGCGCGCGACGAGCTGGGCGCGGACGTGGCGCGGGGAATCGTGCGCCTGGCGGGCCACGTCACGGCCATCGAGGCCGTGCCCATCGGCGTCGACTACGACCGGATCCAGCAGATCGCGCACGACGCCGCGCTGCCGGACGACATGCACCGCCTCGCCGCGGAGCTCCAGATCAGGACGCCGGTCGTGGGCGTCGGCGTCGACCGCCTGGACTATACGAAGGGCATACCGGAGCGGCTCGACGCGCTGGACCTGCTCCTGGCGCGGCGCCCCGACCTGCGGGGCAGGCTCACCTTCGTGCAGATCGGCGTGCCGTCGCGTTCGACCATCGACAGCTACGCGGCGATGGAGGTTGCCATCGACCGCAAGGTCGAGGAGCTCAATCGCCGTTACCCGCAGGCGGGCGGACCGATCCGGTTCCGGAAGTCGGCGCTCAAGATCAAGCGCCTGGTCGCGCTGTTCCGTCTAGCCAACTTCTGCGTCATCAGCTCGCTCCACGACGGGATGAACCTGGTGGCGAAGGAGTTCGTGGCGGCGCGCGAGGACCTCGACGGCGTGCTGGTCCTGAGCGAGCTGGCCGGGGCCGCCCAGGAGCTCCACGACGCGCTCGCCATCAACCCCTACGACGTCGAGGGCTTCGCCCGGGCTCTCGAGCATGCCATCGACATGCCCGCCGACGAGCGCCAGCGGCGGATGCGGGCGCTGCGGCGCGTCGTGGCCGGCCGCGACGTCTTCCGCTGGGCATCCGACATTCTCGAAGGGCTGGACAGTCTGGACCCGCCCGCCCGGCGCCCGGCGCCCGGGCGGGCGCTGCCGACGCGGCGCCGCGCGTCGGCGTTCCGGGCGTCGCCCGGCGTCTTCAAGCCGTCCTGACCGGCGTGCTAGACTGCCTCCCCATGCCGTTGCGCGATGCCGTGAGCGGCGCCCTGCGGCACAGCATGCGGGCGTACTACCTGCCGCTGGCCGCGGGCATGGTGCTCGCGGCGAGCGCCTTCATGCCCTGGATGCTGATGGGCGACCTGCGCTTCCGCGGCGTGCCGGGCGTTGCCGGCCTGTGGGTGCTCGGGCTGGGGTTGCTGGCGGCGGCCCTCGCCGTGCTCAGCTTCATCACCCGCAAGAACTCGCGGCACCCGCTGCTGCTGGTCGGCCTGGCCGCGTTCGCCGTCCTGCTGGTATCCGAGCGGCTGATGGAGCGGCGCGTGTCCGAGCAGGCGTGGGCCCGTTCGCAGGCGCGCGCCATCGTGGCCGGCGGGCCGCCGGACGCCGTGCCGGAGCCGGCCATGGCCCCCGGCGCCTATGTCGGCCTGTCGGCGGCCGCCGTGATCGCGATGTTCGGCCTGACCATCGTCGTGCGGCGGGCGGCGCAGCCGTACGCCGAGCCGGAAGACGACGATGTCTGACACCCCGACCGCGCCGATTCGCATCACCGTGGCGCACAGTCCAGATTCCGACGATGCGTTCATGTTCTACGGCTTCGCCTGCGGGGCCGTGGCGACGGAGCGGTTCGCCGTCGACCAGGTCCTGGCCGACATCGAGAGCCTCAACCGCGCCGCGTTCGAGGGCACGTACGAGGTGACCGCGGTGTCGTTCCACGCCTACGCGCACCTTCACGAGCGGTACGCGCTGCTGCCGCACGGCGCGAGCATGGGCGACCGCTACGGGCCGATCGTCGTCACGCGCTCCGACGGGCCGACGTCGCTGGCCGGCGTGACCGTGGCCATTCCCGGCGAGCTGACGACCGCGTACCTCGCGCTGCAGCTGTTCCACCCGGGCGTCGCCTACCGCGTCATGCCGTTCGATGCGATTCAGCCGGCCGTCGTCGACGGCAGCGTGGAAGCGGGCCTGCTGATCCACGAAGGGCAGCTGACCTACGGCGACGAGGGGCTGCGCTGCCTGGTCGACCTGGGCGTCTGGTGGGCCGAGCGGACCGCCGGCCTGCCGCTGCCGCTCGGCTGCAACGTCATTCGCCGCGACCTCGGCGGCGAGACCATGCTGGAGGTGTCGCGCCTGCTCCACGCCAGCATCGCGCACGCCCTCGACCACCGCCAGGACGCCATCGCCTACGCGCTGGACTTCGGGCGCGGCCTCGACGTCGACCGCACCGACCGCTTCGTGGGCATGTACGTCAACGAGCTGACGCTCGACTACGGCGACCGCGGGCGCGCCGCGGTGGAGCGGCTGTTCGCCGACGCCTACGACCGGCGGCTCATCCCGGCGCCCGTGCCGGTCGAGTTCGTCGGGTAGTCTGGAAGCCCGGCGATTGCCTGTGCCCGCCCGCCGGCATAACATGCGCTGAGGGGAGCGAAGGTTCGACCGATGTACGCCCGACTTGCCGCGGGAGGCCTGCGCGACGTGGCCGACAAGCTCGATGCGGGCGTCCGCCTCGAGCTCGACGACGGCGTGCGCCTGTTCGAGTGTCCCGATCTGCTCGCCATCGGGTGGCTCGCGAACCGCGAGCGCGAGCGGCGTCACGGCCCGCGGGCGTTCTTCAACCACAACATCCGCCTCGAGGCGACGAACGTCTGCGTCGCGAGCTGCCTGTTCTGCGCCTTCGCCCGCCTGCAGCCGGGCGACGACGGCGCCTACACGATGACGCTCGAGCAGGCGTGGGACAAGCTGCGCGTCCGGGCCGACCAGCCGCTCACGGAGGTGCACGTCGTCAACGGCCTGCACCCGGACCTGCCCTGGGACTACTACCTGGAGCTGCTGAGCGGCTTCAAGCGCATCAAGCCCGACATTCACCTGAAGTGCTTCACCGCCGTCGAGATTGCCTTCTTCGCCGAGCTGTACGGGAAGACCGACGAGCAGGTGCTGCGCGAGCTGATGGAGGCCGGGCTCGACTCGCTGCCGGGCGGGGGCGCCGAGGTGTTCGCCGAGCGCGTCCGCCGCAAGATTTGCCACGACAAGTGCGACGGGACGCGCTGGCTCGAGATTCATCGTCTCGCGCACCGGCTCGGTCTGCGCTCGAACGTCACGATGCTCTACGGCCACATCGAGACGCACGCCGAGCGCGTCGACCACATGCTGCGGGCCCGGGCGCTGCAGGACGACACCGGCGGCTTCCAGGCCTTCATCCCGCTCGCGTTCCACCCCGACAACAACCGGATGGAGAAGCTGCCCGCGCCGAGCGCCGCCGACACGCTGCGCGTCCACGCGGTCGCGCGGCTGATGCTCGACAACATCCCGCACGTCAAGGCGTTCTGGATCGCCACCGGCGTCGAGGTGGCCCAGACCGCGCTGTGGTTCGGCGTGGACGACCTCGACGGCACGGTGCAGGAGGAGCGCATCTACCACATGGCGGGCGCGCCGACGCCCGAGGCGATGACGCCGGCCGAGATCAGCCGGCTCATCCGCGCCGCCGGCCGCACGCCGATCGAGCGCGACACGCTGTACAACGTCGTGTCGCAGCCGGCCTGAACGCCGGATGTGGTAGAATTGAAGCAAAGTCAGGTTCTCCCGTGCGGAGCCTGGCTTTTTTAATGTCCGGGGCTTGGGAAGTTTTTCACAAGGCGCGGACCCGGATGTCGGGTCCGCGCTTTTTCTTGTCGCCAGATTGAGAAAAGTTTCACAGGTGATGCGCCCCGGCGCACGGAAAGGAGAGGGCGGATGGACGTCGAGCTCCTGACCTGCTTCGAAAGCGAGCAGATCGGCCAGCGGCAGCCGTTGCCGGATCGCTACCTCGGCCTGCCGGACGACGAGATGGAGGAGCGCATCGCCCGCGCCCGGTCCGACCTGGGCTCGCGGCTGCTCATCCTGGGCCACCACTACCAGCGGGACGAGGTCATCCGGTTCGCGGACTGCACGGGCGATTCGTTCAAGCTCGCGCGGCAGGCGGCCGAGCGCGGCGACGCCGACTACATCGTGTTCTGCGGCGTCCACTTCATGGCCGAGAGCGCGGACGTCCTGAGCGCGCCGCACCAGCAGGTGGTGCTGCCCGACCTGGCCGCCGGCTGCTCGATGGCCGACATGGCCGAGGCCGACCAGCTCGAGGTGTGCTGGGACGAGCTGCAGGCGCTGGGCGCGACGGACGTCGTGCCGGTCACGTACATCAACTCGGCGGCTGCCATCAAGGCGTTCTGCGGCGAGCGCGGCGGGGTGGTCTGCACGTCGAGCAACGCGGGGCCCACGCTCGAGTGGGCCTGGAAGCGCGGGCGGCAGATCCTGTTCCTCCCGGATCAGCATCTGGGCCGCAACACCGCCTACGGGATGGGCGTGCCGCTCGACGAGATGGTGGTCTGGGATCCGGAGCTGGCGTACGGCGGCGTGTCGCCCGATCGCCTGCAGGCGGCCCGGATGCTGCTCTGGAAGGGGCATTGCTCCGTCCACACGCGCTTCAACGTCAAGCAGGTCGAGCAGCTGCGGCGCGTGCATCCGGGCATCCGGGTCATCGTCCACCCCGAGTGCACGTGGGACGTGGTCCAGGCGGCCGACGACAGCGGCTCCACCGAGTCCATCATCCGGGCGGTGAAGAGCAGCCCGGCCGGTTCCAGGTGGGCGATCGGCACCGAGATACACCTCGTCAACCGGCTGGCGCAGGAGCTCGCGCCCGAGCGGACGGTGATGACGCTCGACCCCATCGGGTGCCTCTGCTCGACCATGTTCCGGGTGTCGCCCAACCACCTGCTGTGGGTGCTCGAGGGGCTGCGCGACGGGGTCGTGCACAACCGCATCGTCGTGCCGGACCGCGAGAAGCACTGGACGCGCGTGGCCCTCGACCGCATGTTGGAGATCCACTAGACTTCGTTGACTTTCTGGCTGCATTCGATTCGAAGGAGAGGCGCCGATGGCCCATGAATTGCCCCCGCTCCCGTACGACTACAACGCGCTCGAGCCGCACATCGACGAGCAGACGATGCGGATCCACCACACCAAGCACCACCAGACGTACGTCACCAAGCTGAACGGCGCGCTCGAGAAGCATCCGGAGCTGGCCGGCAAGAGCGTCGACGACCTCATCGCCGATCTCGCGGGCGTGCCGGACGACATCCGGACGGCCGTGCGGAACAACGGCGGGGGACACGCCAACCACACGCTGTTCTGGCAGGTGATGAAGCCGAACGGCGGCGGCGCGCCGAGCGGCAAGGTGGCGGCGGCAATCGATACCGCGTTCGGCTCGTTCGACGCCTTCAAGGAGCAGTTCGCCGCCGCCGGGGCCGGCCGCTTCGGCAGCGGCTGGGTCTGGCTGGTCAGCACGGGCGGCGTGCTCAGCATCGAGAGCTCGCCCAACCAGGACAGCCCGATGATGGACGGCAAGACGGCCGTCCTCGGTCTCGACGTCTGGGAGCACGCCTACTACCTGAAGTACCAGAACCGGCGGCCCGACTACATGGCGGCGTGGTTCAACACCATCAACTGGGACGAGGTGAACCGCAGGCTCGGATAGGGACTGAGCGGGCTGGATGTCCTCGGTCCTGTTTCTGTTCCTGACCCATCTCGGCGTCGGCATCGCCGGCACGCTGCTGCTCGTCGACGGGGCGGCCGGCGTGAAGTTCTTCCGCTTCAACGCCGGGCTGGCGGCGGTCCTGTTGCTGGTCGCGCTCGCGTTTCGCCCCGAGGCGGCGGCTCCGGCGCCCGCGGCGGCCGTCGGGCTGTGGGCGCTCGGCGTGTCCACGGGCGCGCTGCTGGTCTACTGGGCCACCGTCGGGCGCGCCCTGGCCCGCATCCGCCCGCTCCTGCTCTGGACGACCGCGGCGGCCGGCGCCGCGGCCCTCGTGGCGCAGGGCCTGGCGGCAGCCGCCGTCGAGAGCGGGCCGTCGGCCGCGCTGACCATCGCCAGCTTCGTCTCGTCGGCCGCGCTCCTCGGCGGCGCCTGCACCGCGATGATCCTCGGCCACTGGTACCTGGTGCTGCCGTCGATGGACGTCGCGCTGCTGCAGTCGATCGTCAGGTTCCACATCGGCTCGACCGCGCTGCGCGTCGCGGTCGTCGCGGTCGTGCTCTGGGCCGCCCTGGCGACGTGGGAGTCGCCGTCCGGCGCCGGGTACGCGCGCTACATCTGGTCGCTCGACGGCGTGTTCCTGTGGCAGCGCGTGCTGTTCGGCCTGCTCGGGCCGGTCGTCCTGGCGTACCTGACCTGGGAGACGGCGAAGATCCGCTCGACCCAGTCGGCGACCGGCATCCTCTACGTGGACTTCTTCACCGTCATCGTCGGCGAGGTGCTGGCCAAGTACCTCCTGGTCTCGACGCGGGTGCCGCTGTGAACCTCACCCTCGTCTGCCCCGACTGCGCCGGCCGCCTCCCGCTGGCGGCGGCCGCCGCGCCGCCGGCCGTGCGCTGCGGCGGCTGCGGCCGCGCCATCCCGCTGGCGGTGAGCGCCAGGGTCCGCGCCGACGAGGAGGCCGACGTCTGCCCCGTGTGCGAGGGCCGCGAGCTGTATGTCCGCAAGGACTTCGATCCGCAGCTGGGACTGGCGGTGATCGTCACCGGCGCGCTCATCAGCGCCGGCTTCTACTGGTTCGGGATGGACCTCGTCGCCTACGGCGTGCTCGGGGCCGCCGCGCTGCTCGACCTGATCGTCTACGGCCGGCTGCGCGACCTGTCGGTCTGCTACCGCTGCCACACCGAGTTCCGCGGCAGCTACCGCCGCACCGCGCCGATCTTCGACCTCCACACGGCGGACGAGCTGGAGCTGGAGTGGGCGCGGCGGATCGGCAAGCGGTAGGGCCGCACCGCGGCCGTCAGAACAGCTTGACCTCGACGACCTCGCCCTTCTCCACTAGATCGGTCTGCGCCGGGATCTCGATGTAGCCGTCGGCCTGCGACATGCTCGTGATGTCGCCCGAGGCCTTGAAGGCGGCCACGGCCTCGCCGCCCACCACCCGCACCGTGTAGAACTGATGGCGGCCGGTCGTCGACACGATGCGCTGGGCGCTGGGGACGGAGACCGTCCGCGGCCGGTAGGCGGGCAGCCGGGCCATCCGCCGCAGCAGCGGCACGAGCAGCATGTAGGCGTTCGAGAGGCACGAGCTGGGGTAGCCGGGCATCCCGAAGACCGGCGTCTCGCCAATCCGCCCGAACACGGTCGGCTTGCCGGGCTTGACCGCGATGCCGTGGAAGAGCACCTCGCCCCGCCGCACGAGCAGGTCGAGCATCAGGTCGCGCTCGCCGACGGAGCTGCCCCCGGAGAAGACGAGCAGGTCGGCGTCGCGGCAGGCGTCGAGCGCGGCGTCGAGCGCCTCGAGCGTGTCGGCCGCGGTCGGGTGGCCGACCGCGCGCCCGCCGTGCCGCTCGACGACGGCGCCGACCGTGAACCGGTTGATGTCGTAGATCTGGCCCGGGCCGAGCGGGCGCCCCGGCTCGATGATCTCGTTGCCGGTCGACAGGATGGCGACGGTCGGGCGCTCGAACACGTCCACCTCCGCGATGCCGAGCGCCGCGACCGACCCCAGGCGGCTGGGCGTCAGCAGGTCGCCGGGCGCGAGCAGCGCCTCGCCGGCGGCGATGTCCGCCGCCCGCCGCCCGACGTGCTGGCGGGGATAGACCGGCGTGAAGATGCGCACGCCGCCGTCCTCGTCGCGGTCGGTCTGCTCGACCATCACCACCGCGTCGGCGCCCTCCGGCATCGGGGCCCCGGTGGCGACCTGCGTGCAGTCGCCGCGGTCGAGACGCCGCGCGGGAACCCGGCCGGTATGGACGGTCTCGATGCAGCGCAGCGTGCGGGGCGCGTGGCTCCCCGCGCCGAACGTGTCCTCCGCGATGACGGCGAACCCGTCCATGGCGGCGCGGTCGAACGGCGGCACGTCGGCGGTGGCGACGACCTCCGCCGCGAGGACGCGGCCGGCGGCGTCGGTCAGGGGCACGCGGACCGCGCGCTCCACGGGGCGGGCGGCGCCGGCTATCAGGTCGAGCGCCTCGTCGAGCGGGATCGTCGTGCGGATGGGGCGCATCGTCGCGCCGCCGCCGTCGGTCATCGCCGCGCCTCGCGAACCAGGTGTCCGAGCTCCGGCAGAATCAGCTTCGTCATGGCGAGTCGCACGGCATGCTCCGAGCCGGGCAGGCTGATGACAATGGTCCCCGCGGCCAGACCGGCGCAGGCGCGGCTCAGCATGGCCGCCGGCCCGATCTCCTGGAAGCTCAGCCCGCGAAACAGCTCGCCGAAGCCGTCGATGCGCTTCTCCAGCAGCGCCGACACCACCTCGTAGGTGCCGTCCCGGCGCGTGAGGCCGGTGCCCCCGGTCGTGATGACCACGTCCACGGCGGCCGCGGCGATCCCGCCCCGGAGGGCGTCCCGCACGCGGTCGGGATCGTCGGGCACGATCGTCCGCCCGGCCACCTCGTGGCCCGCCTCGGCGAGCAGCTCCACGATGGCCGCGCCGCCGCGGTCGGTCTCCACGGTCCGGGTATCGCTCACCGTCACGACGGCGCAGCGCGTCGTCCTGGGTGCGTCGGCCCGGTGAGCGAGATGGCTCACGCGCGGGATTATAGCAACGCGGCGGGCGCGGCCGGCAGGTTGCCCGGCCCGCCCGAAGCCCTTACGATCGCAGCGTGCCGGCGTGCGTCCCCCCGTTGTCGCCGCGGAGGCTGTCGGTCCCGGGGCTCGCGCTCGTCCTCGCCGCGCTGTGCCTCGGGAGTCCGGGCGGACAGGGCGCGGGCGATCTGGACGCCGGCGCGCGGCGCTGGGTGGACGACACCCTCGCGCGGCTGACGCTCGACGAGAAGGTCGGCCAGCTCCTGCTGCCGTCGTTCCGCTCGGGCTATACGAGCAGCGACAGCCGGACCTACGACGATCTCGCCGCGCTCGTCCGCGGGCAACGCGTCGGCGGCTTCATCGTCTTCGGCGTCCGCCGTCCGCGGCCGGACGTCCTGCTCAATCCGAGCTATTCGGCGACGGGGCTCGGCGAGCCGCTCAACGCGGCGTCCCTCATCAACCGCCTGCAGGCGGTCTCGGACCTGCCGCTGCTGCTGGCGGCGGACTTCGAGACCGGCGTCGGCTTCCGCCTGGCCGGGGGCACGGTCTTTCCGCACGCCATGGCGTTCGGCGCGGCCGGCGATCCGCAGCTCGCCTTCGAGGCGGGCCGCATCACGGCCGCCGAGGCGCGGGCCATCGGCGTGCACGTCAACTTCGCCCCGGTCGTCGACGTCAACAACAACCCGCGCAATCCGGTCATCAACATCCGCTCGTTCGGCGAGCATCCCGGGCAGGTCGGCGCGCTCGCCCGGGCCTACGTCGCGGGGCTGCAGGCCGGCGGCATGCTGGCCACGGTCAAGCACTTTCCGGGCCACGGCGACACGGACGTGGACTCGCACATCGGGCTGCCGACCATCAACCATCCGCGCGACCGTCTCGAGCGCATCGAGCTGGTCCCGTTCCGGGCCGGGCTCGCGGCCGGCGCCGCGGGCGTGATGACGGCGCACATCCAGCTCCCGGCGCTGGAGCCGGCGCCCGCCACGCCCGCCACCTTCAGCGCCCGCATCGTCAACGGCCTCCTGCGCGACGAGCTGGGGTTCGGCGGCCTCGTGTTCACCGACTCGATGCGGATGCGCGCGGTGTCGGCGCTGGTCCCGCCCGGCGAGGCGGCCGCGCGCGCCGTCGCCGCCGGGCACGACGTGGTCCTGCACTCGCCCGCCGACGTCGCGGCGTTCGACGCCCTGCGGGCAGCCGTGTCGGCGGGCCGGATCGGCGAGGACCGCATCGACCGCTCGGTCCGCCGCATCCTCGGCGCGAAGGCCCGCCTCGGCCTCCACCGGCAGCGGCGGGTCAGCCTCGACACCCTGCCGCTCGTGGTCGGGACCCGCGCGCACCGCGCCGTGGCGCGGGACATCAGCGAGCGCTCGCTCACGCTGATCAGGGACGACGGACACCACGTGCCGCTGCCCACGCCGCGGACCGGCTCCGTGCTGTACCTGTCGGTGCTCGACTACCCCGCCGGCTGGGGCATCGGCGCGCCGAGCCGGACGCTCATCCCGCAGCTCGAGGCGCGCTGGCCGAACCTGACCGCGATCGAGCTCTCGGACCGCACGCCCCTCGCGGAGATCGAGCTCGTGCGCGAGACCGCCCGGCGCTACGACGCGGTGGTGGCCGGCGTGTTCGTGCGCACGGCGTCGTACAGCGGCCGCATGGACCTGGCGCCCGCGCTCGTCGACCTGCTGGCGCGGCTGGGCCGCGAGTCCGCGGCATCCGGCCGGCCGTTCGTCGCGGTCCTGTTCGGCAACCCCTACGCCGCCGCCTTCCTGGCCGATCTGCCGGCAATCCTGCTCACCTACGACTTCTATGACCTGGCGGAAGCGTCGGCCGCACGTGCCGTGGCGGGCGAGACCGCAATCCGCGGCCGGCTGCCGGTGGGCCTCGGCGACCGGTTTCCGCTGGGCCACGGCCTCGATCGGGATGCCGTCGGATCGTCTCCGCCGGGACCGCGCTGAGCCCGAGCCGGCTCCGGACCGTCCTTCAGGCCGTGCGCGTCGACTCGACCGACCAGCCGCCGAGCGGGGTCATGGCGTCTGCCCCGCCGCCTGCGCCATGACCAGCTCCGCCGGCCCAGGCAGCCCGAGGGTCTTGCGGATGGCCCCGAGCGCGCCCACGTGGTACGCCTCGTGGAACACGCAGAAGGCGACGGCGTCGAGAACCGGCCGGCCAACGTGGAACCCGCCGCTCTCGACGGTGCGGCGGATCGTCGCCTCGCCGGCGTCCTCGAGCGCGGCGTCGAGATCCGCTGCGATCCGCTGCCAGTGCTCCAGGAATTCAGCCACCGTCGGGTAGTCGGTCCCGTCGGTCGCGCTGGAGGTCGCGAACGCCACCCGGAAGGGGCTCTTCTTCGGCGTCCCGAGCAGCGTGATCAACTGGCAGCGGAAGTCGAGGATGTGGCCCAGTTGCCACGCGATGGACGGTCCGTCGCCGCCGCGCGTGCGCCGTCGCGCCAGCTCGTCGGTGAGGTCGCCGAGGACGAGCGGCACCAGCATGTTGGACGTACGCAGGCTGGCGGCGGCGGCTTCGAGCGTCGGGATCATCGGTAGGGTCTCCTTGCCGGTTCATTCTACCGGTCGCAGGGCGGCGTCCGGCGTGCTCGATGCCGGCCCGCGGATGGGCGCGCCCCTGCTGGTCTTGTGCTCCCGACGCGCTTGCGCCAGCTCGTAGGCGGCCTGCATGCGCATCCAGTGGTCGGCAGTGCCCCAGTCGATGCCCTCCAGCGCCAAGGCCATCTTCGCGGACACTCCCGCCTTGCCGTTCAGCACGCGGGACAGTGTCCCGCGCTCGCAATTCAGGCGAGCGGCGGTCTCGCCCACCGTCCAGCCGACCTCATCCATGCTTTCACGGATCAGCTCGCCCAGGTGCGGGGGATTCAGCATGGGGCGAACGCGCTCGTCATCGGTGCTGGTCATGAGCTTCGTGCTCCCATCCTCAGTGCTAGTGTCCTGTCCCTTAAGTTTATGACATCATGGGCAGACTCGCACTCGAAGGAGCCTGCCCATGCCACGCGGACGCAAACTGGCCTCGCTCACGCTCACCGACGAGCAACAGAATCAGCTCCAGGGGATTGCTCAATCGGCTACCCTGCCCTACGCCTTGGTCGTGCGGGCCCGCATCATCCTCGCCAGCGCCGAAGGCTTGACCAACGCAGCCGTCGCCAAGCGTGTCGGCGTCATACCACACACCGTCGGCAAGTGGCGCCGACGCTTCCGGGAAGCCGGCATCGAGGGGTTGCACGACGAAATGCGGCCCGGACGGCCCCGGACCTACGACGACGACAAGGTGGCGAGCGTGATCAACCGCGCGTTGCAGCAGACACCCGACACCGCCACGCACTGGAGCACGCGCGCGCTGGGGCAGGCCGAGGGCCTTTCCAAGAGCACGGTGCAGCGCTGGCTCGCCCTCTTCGGCGTCAAGCCGCATCTGGCGCAGACCTTCAAGCTGTCGACCGACCCGTTTTTCATCGAGAAGGTGCGCGACATCGTCGGGCTCTACCTCAACCCGCCCGACCACGCGATGGTCCTGTGCGTGGATGAGAAGTCGCAGATTCAGGCGCTCGACCGCACCCAGCCGACGCTGCCGATGGGCCTCGGCTACGCCGAAGGCTACACCCACGACTACGTCCGGCACGGCACGACGACGCTGTTCGCTGCCCTCGACATCGCCACCGGACAGGTGTTCGGGCAGTGCCGCAAGCGGCACCGCCACGAGGAGTTCCTCTCGTTCCTGCGCCTGATCGACCGCGAGGTGCCGGCAGCGTTGGACATCCATCTGGTACTGGACAACTATGCGACACACAAGCACGCCAAGGTCAAGCGGTGGCTGGCGGCGCGACCCCGCTTCCATCTGCACTTCACGCCCACCTCGGCGTCCTGGTTGAACCAGGTGGAGCGCTGGTTCGGCGTGCTCAGCCAGCGGGCGATCAAGCGGGGTTCGTTCCACAGCGTCGCCGATCTGGTGCATAAGATCCAAGCGTTCATCAACGCGTACAATGCCTCTGCCACGCCGTTCGTCTGGGTCGCCACGGCGCAGTCGATCATCGACAAAGTGGCGCGTATTGCGATTCGTATTTCCGGGACGGCACACTAGTCGATCAGATCGACATCCACGACCTCGGCGTGCTCGACGCGGAACACCATGCGCCAGTGGATCCGGGGCACCAGGTCGCCGGCAGACGTGCACGATCGTCCCGTTCGTGCAGTGCTCGCAGTCCCTTGTGCCTAATCTTCACCGATCCACTGTAGCGTATAGCGCCCCACGCCGCAGCAAGCCCTGTGCGGCTTGACGATCACGTGGGCCAGCACGCTCAGTGGGGACACGTCGCTGGCGCAGTTGACGCCGGGGTCCAAGACCGTAGTACGCTTACAGGGGAAGAGCCCTTAGCTCAGCTGGATAGAGCGTCTGGCTACAAACCCGTTGCGGATTGCCCAGAAACCTCAGTAAACCCCGGTATTGCTGGAGAAAACGCAGTCCCAAAGAGGACTCTCGGGGACAGAAACGGACTCTCGGGGACAGAAACGGCTGGCAGTACGGCTGGCAGTACCGAACATCATCCGACGATGGCCCGAGGCCGCCGCACGCGGCGGGCAGGCGGGGCGTCTTGCGAGCATGCGGGCGTCCGACGTGCGGCAGGTCTGACGGCTACCGGGGCGGGCATCATCCTGCGGGAATCGCATTTTTCTGTCCTCAAGCTGGTACGGGCGTTGCGCTGCTTGGGGGCAGGGCGTGACGTTTGGCACGCATGGCACTATACTAGGCGATGCATGGTCGCAACGTGGGGGGGTTGGGACATTGGCGTTTGCGCCGCTTGGTGAACGACACGCGATCGCCGAGGTGGTCTTCGCTCTTCAGGTTGCCCCCGGGATTTCCCGCGGCGACCGGGCGAACTTGAAGAACGCGCACGAGAAGTGGCAGGTCCTTCTACCGGGTGTCGTCGAGCCGCCAACCGTCGCATTGCACGTGTCAAGCCCCGGGGAACCACCCCCACCGCCGCCTGTCCCGCCGCTTGATTTTGTCCGGTACAAGTCTGATGGCAAGCTCGACTGGCGCCTGCACTTCCAGGACGAGAACATAGCTGTCAATTGCCTCGCTTATACACGGTGGCCGCACATCTGGGCGCACGCGAGGGCACTGTTCACCAGTGTCTCGGAGGTTCTGCCAGAAACCACCCTAATCGCATCCGCGTCCCTCCAGTATGTCAACGTCTTTATCTGGAACGGAACGATGGAAGATTACGATTCGCGAGTACTTCTGAACGTCGAGAGCCCTTGTGTACCGGCGAGTGTCCTCGGTCGCGGCCCCCTCTGGCATCTCCATCAGGGATGGTTCAGTCCTCTCACTGAACCTCCCGGGGGGCGTATTCTCGATCGTGTGCACATCGACGCCATCGCCGACGAGCACGGCCGACATCTCGTCAAGTTCGAGAACCTGCACCGGTTCGACTTCGGCGGAGACACCGCGGTTCGATGCATCAAGGCGGCCTTCTCAGAGGCGCCGACGGTTCTGGATACCAGCTTCGAGCGACTGCACGATCGCGTGAAGGAGTCGCTGGATGACTACCTGGTTGCGGACGTTCAAAGGAGCATCGACCTGCATGCCGAGTGACTTTGCGACCAGTGACAGAACCGCTGCTCCGTTCCCGCAGGGAGCGCGCGTGGCGTGCATCGTCGTCATGTTCTCAACCGCCGCCCCTCAATCGGCGACGGCGTTCGAGGAGGTGGATCGGGTCCAGGTGCCGCCTATTGATCCGACGGTGCCCGCGGCGACGGCTACGGCATGCGACAGGCTCCCATCGAAGCTGGAGTACACCGAGATGACCGGACCGCAGACGTTGACGGCTGCTACCGCCGGTCGCGTCACACCGTTGACCGGAACATCTGCTGATCACAAGGAACCGATCAGAGAGCGAATTCGCTCCATCATGCTCGAGTCGGACGACAGCCGAGACGGCACGCCGCCATCTCCGGCCGCCATCAACGACGCGCTTCGATTCGTGGATCTGCTCCCGGCCGACTCGCCGACACCTCACGTCTCGGTCGCCGACGATGGCGAGATCAACTTCTTTCGGCGCCGGCCCGGACTCTATGTAGATGTTGGATTCTTCGGTGACGGCCAAGTCCACTACTACGCTCGTGTGGAGGATCTGGGAATCGACCTGGCTGAATCACAACCGTTTAGCGGATGCTCGCTGCCACGCGGCCTCATCATCCCCATCACGACGGAATGAGATGGGCGGCTTCCGACAGTCTCGGGAACATGAGTGTCCCGAGGAAGGGACGGCCCGGACTGCCGCTGGTCCGGGGCCTGTGCTTGACGAAGAAGAGCTAGGTCGCTTCCTCTATCGGGACGACCACTTGACAGAAGATGGCCTTCTGGCTCCGGCTGCGCTACCCACCAGTGACCTGCTCGACCCGAGCCGGGAGGGCCTATCGGTAGGACGGCTCGTTCATCTGACGGCGCAGGACATCCGCCGCTTAGTCGCGGAGTACGAACGGAGAAGCAAGGCCAACAGGTTCTGTGGGTACGGAGTCGTCCTGGCTGCCAGTGTGAGAGAACTGCAGACGAACCATGGCCAGCGTGAGCTGTGTGTCGTGGATGACGCACGAGACGGATTCGACGCCCACGCCCTCGTGCGGTTGGCGAATCCTAGCGCGTACGATAAGGGATCGGTCCGACGCTTGCGGAGACGCCTGATTGACCTGTTCACCTTTCGTCCCGCGCGGGCGTTTCCCAATCCGTAGCATCGACCTGCCGGCCAGCGGATGGAGCCGGAAGCCGCGAGCGCCTGCGGCTGGTAGCCTTGCGCCCCCAGCGTGGTCTCCGCCGCACGCATTGCCTGCTGCCGACCGATTCGGCAACGACGCCAGTCCAAGTGCTGCGCCGGCCTACGACGAGGGAATCGAGACGGAAACCACCGTTCTCCTGCATCCCGATGGCTGCCCGGATCGGCCTCTTCCCCTACTGCCGATGCCGGGAATCCAGTACCAGAAACGCATCGTGGACCGGCTCGCTGCCGCCAGCCGCGCGCCAACCCCAACTTGCCTGCACTGGCATTTGACACGTCGTCGGTGCCGCAGGTTCAGTGTAACCCCACAGACGCCGGGGACTTACCCTCGCAGCGCCGGTTGTGCATACCGGGGCGGCTGCCCGTAAGCTGATTGTTCGCAGACACCTACACTCGCTGCGCTGCCCGCAGGTGGCCGCTCCCCACCGGACCATGATGACTGGGAGCGACCCCGGCCTTTCGGCCGGTCCTGCGGCATCGGCGTAGCGTGTGCGCTTACACCCCGATCCGCCGCAGTCGGTCGCTCCCAGTCGAGTTTTCCGTTCCGGAAGGTGCGAGCCGCCACGCCACCGACCGGCGCCAGTCAGACATGGCCCGCCCCCTGTGGGTGTCGCTTCGTCGAGTCCCCGGCTGCGGCGAAACGGCCCGGAGTCTGAGACAATGGACGCGGCTTGGCGATTCGACTCGAAGATCTTCAACCGCGCTGCACCGTCCGGGGCGTCCTACCCGACGCGCTGGTCACCGTGGTCAGCGTGCAGTGGTTCGGCTCGGAGGCGGTGGAGCTTACGTACAAGACGCCGACGGGAACCGTCGCGAACGAGTTGCTCTACCGCGACGCCCAGGCTCGCCTGGAGATCGTCGACAACGGAACCCCGTGGGGCTTCGACGGCGACGGTGCACTGTTTCGCCTCGTCTCGGAGGCGCAGCGCATCCGTCTCGCGCACCTCTTCGACCCGGTACTGGCGGTCCACACGTCGGTCGTGGAACCGCTGCCGCATCAGATCACCGCCGTCTACGAGGCGATGCTGCCGCGCCAACCGCTGCGTTACCTGCTCGCCGACGACCCCGGCGCGGGCAAGACGATCATGGCGGGCCTGCTGATCAAGGAGCTGATCGCCCGCGGAGACCTGGAGCGGTGCCTGATCGTCTGTCCCGGCAGCCTCGCCGAACAGTGGCAGGACGAGCTGTACCGCCGGTTCCAGCTCCGTTTCCAGATCCTGACCAACGACAAGCTCGAAGCCGCGCACAGCCGCAACTGGTTCCTGGAGACCGATCTCGTCATCGCCCGGCTTGACAAGCTGTCGCGAGACGAGGACGTACAGCGCAAGCTCCAGGCGCCGGAAACGGGCTGGGATCTCGTTGTGTGCGACGAGGCACACAAGCTGTCGGCGACGTTCTTCGGCGGCGAGATCAAGTACACGAAGCGCTACCGGCTGGCCCAGCTCCTGTCCGGGCTGACCCGCCACTTCTTGCTGATGACGGCGACGCCGCACAACGGCAAGGAAGAGGACTTTCAGCTCTTCCTCGCGCTGCTCGACGGCGACCGCTTCGAAGGCCGCTTCCGCGACGGCGTCCACGTGGCCGACGTCTCGGATCTGATGCGCCGCATGGTCAAGGAACGGCTGCTGAAGTTCGACGGCAAGCCGCTGTTCCCAGAACGGAGGGCCTACACCGTCCCGTACAAGCTCTCCGACGAGGAAGCCCGTCTCTACGCATCGGTGACGGACTACGTGCGGGCGGAGTTCAGCCGGGCGGACGCGCTCTCGAACGCCAGGCGGGCCGGCACGGTCGGCTTCGCGCTAACGCTCCTCCAACGCCGGCTCGCGTCGTCCCCTGAAGCGATCTACCAGTCTCTGCGTCGGCGGCGCGAGAGGCTGGAGAGCCGGCTGCGCGAGCTGGAAGTGCTCCAGCGGGGCGGCAAGCTGTCTCCCGCTGGGGGCACCGCCCCGGAGCTGGATGCAGACGAGGTCGAGGATCTCGACGACGCGCCGGAACAGGAGGTCGAGGACACCGAGGCCCGCATCCTCGATCAGGCTACCGCCGCGCGGTCTATCGCGGAGCTGAAGGCGGAGATCGAGACCCTGAAGGGGCTCGAAGGGTTGGCCCTGCACGTGCGCCGCGCCGGCCAGGACACCAAGTGGCGCGAACTGGCGAACCTGCTCGGCACGATCTTCTCTGCGACCGAGCCTGCCAACCGCTGCGACGACGTGTCGCGTCCGGCGTCCTCCCCGCACCAGAAGCTTGTCCTCTTCACCGAGCATCGTGACACCCTGCGCTACTTGCGGGAGCGAATCGCGACCCGGCTCGGTCGCGAGGGCGCGACCGTCGTCATCCACGGCGGCATCGGCCGCGAGGAGCGACTGGCGGTGCAGGAAGCGTTCCGGCACGACCCAGAGGTACAGGTGCTGCTGGCCACCGACGCGGCGGGCGAGGGCATCAACCTCCAGCGCGCACACCTGATGGTCAACTACGACCTGCCCTGGAACCCGAACCGGCTGGAGCAGCGCTTCGGCCGCATTCACCGGATCGGACAGACCGAGGTCTGCCACCAGTGGAACCTCGTCGCGGACGACACGCGCGAGGGCGATGTCTACCGGCGCCTGCTGGAGAAGCTGGACCACGCCAGGCAGGCACTCGGCGGTCAGGTCTTCGACGTACTCGGGAAGCTGGAGTTCGAGGGTCGCCCCCTGCGCGACCTGCTGCTTGAAGCCATTCGCTACGGCGAGCAGCCGGAGGTGCGGGCACGTCTCGATACCGCCGTCGATCACGCGCTCGACCGCACCGCCATTCAGGATCTGCTGGAGGAGCAGCAGCTCGTCCACGACGCGATGGACGCCACGTGCTTGCAGCGGGTCCGCGAGGAGCTTGAGCGGGCCGAAGCGCGCCGGTTGCAGCCCCACTACATCGAGTCGTTCTTCCGGGAGGGGTTCCGGCGTTTGGGCGGAGCCGCCCGGCAGCGCGAACCGCGCCGCTATGAAGTGACGCACGTGCCGGCACCGATCCGGAACCGCGACCGGGCCATTGGCATCGGCGAGCCCGTGCTCGCGCGCTACGAGCGGATCGCGTTCGAGAAACCACTGCTGGCGCCGCCCGGGCAGGCCCAGGCAGCCTTCGTCTGCCCCGGCCATCCGCTGCTGGACGCCGTCATCGACCTCACGCTCGAACGCCACCGGGATCTGCTCAGGCGCGGCGCGGTCCTTGTGGACGAGCGCGACGACGGCACGGTCCCCCGCGTGCTACTCTCCATCGAGCACGCCCTGCAGGACGGCAGCATCACGCGCTCGGGCGAGCGGCGGCTGATCTCCAAGCGGATTCTCTACGTCGAGATCGACGCGACCGGCGGCTCGCGCCACCTGCACTACGCACCCTACCTCGACTACCGGCCCCTGGCCGATGGCGAGCCCGCCGCGGAAGCGATCCTCGCGCAAGAAGAGTGCGCGTGGATCGATCGCGATCTCGAACGGACCGGGCAGGAGTACGCCGTCGCCCAGGTGGTTCCGGAACACCTTGCCGAAATCCGCGACGCGCGACTTGCGCTGGTCAGGAAGACCGAATCGGCCGTCAAGGACCGGCTCACCAAGGAGATCTCGTACTGGGATCACCGTGCCGAGCAGCTCAAGCTGGACGAGGCTGCCGGCAAGACCGGCGCGCGGCTCAATTCGGGGGAAGCACGCCGGCGTGCGGACGCCTTGCAGCATCGGCTTCGGAAGCGGCTGGAAGACCTGAAGCGGGACGCTCAGATCTCACCGCGACCGCCAGTCGTGCTCGGCGGCCTGCTGGTGGTTCCCCGCGGCCTGCTCGACAGGATGGCCGGACGCCCCGTCCCCAAGCCTACGGTGGACACTCAGGCAGCGGCGGCGCGGGCGCGCGCCATCGTGATGGGGACCGAGAGCGGCCTCGGGTTCCACCCGACCGACCGCGAGTTGGAGAAGCTGGGCTACGACATCGAGAGCTGTGATCCCGCCACCGGCAAGCTCCGGTTCATCGAGGTCAAGGGGCGGACTAGCGACGCCCGGACCGTCACCGTCACCCGCAACGAGATCCTCTACTCTCTGAACAAGCCGGACGAGTTCATCCTCGCCATCGTCGACTTCCGAGACGATGGCACCCATCACGTCCACTACGTCCGGCGGCCGTTCCAGCGTGAACCGGACTTCGAGGCGGCGAGCGTCAACTACACGCTGAAGGACCTGCTCGCCAAGGCGGAAGCCCCACGGTAGAACCGGCTCCGGTGAAGCGGGTAGACTCTCCGGTCACATGGCTATCAGCAATCACGAACGCGTCGGCAAGGCGCTTGCATCCTTGAAGGCGGGGCTGGGGCCGTTCGTCGAGCGAGAGGTGCATGAAGCCCTCAAGGCGCACCGGATCGCTGCGAACACGCTGCTGCGCTTCGTGGACGACCCCCGCATCGGCGAGCGGCCGGTCACCGAATGGGATATCGCGGCGCTCCTCAAGCTCATGTGGGAGACCTGGAATGAGGTGTTCCGCGCGATCCTCGGACGCGCCGAACGGAACTACGTGAGCGAACTGCGTGACCATCGAAACGCCTGGGCGCATCAGGAACCGTTCTCCGGCGACGACGCGGACCGCGCCCTCGACACGGCGAGTCGGCTGCTGACCGCAATCTCGGCCCCGGAGGCAGCCGAGGTCGAGAAGCTCAAGATGGAGCTGCGGCGCATCCGCTTCGACGAGCAGGTCCGCGGGGAACGGCGCCGGCAGGCCGGTCTCGCAATCGAGAACGCTGCGAGCGGCACACTCAAGCCCTGGCGCGAGGTAGCCACGCCGCACCAGGACGTGGCGACCGGCCGGTACCAGCAGGCGGAGTTCGCGGCCGATCTCTGGCAGGCGCACCTCGGTGAAGGGACGGCCGAGTACCGGGACCCGGCCGAGTTCTTCCGGCGGACGTACCTGACCGAGAGCCTCAAGGGTATGCTGGCCGGCGCGGTACGGCGGCTCGGCGGCCAGGGCGGCGATCCCGTCGTGCAGTTGCAGACCAACTTCGGCGGCGGCAAGACCCATTCGATGCTCGCTCTCTATCACCTGTTCTCGGGCGCCGCGCCCGGCGAGCTGGTGGGCGTCGACGCCGTGCTGGGTACAGCGGACGCGACGCGACTGCCATCGGCGAGGCGCGTCGTCCTGGTCGGCAACAAGATCTCTCCGGGTAATCCCGTGGCCAAGCCGGACGGGACGCTCGTGCGAACGCTGTGGGGCGAGCTGGCCTGGCAGTTGGGAGGCACCGCCGCGTACGCGCGTGTCGCCGCGGACGACGAGCGTGCCACCAGCCCCGGAGACACGCTGCGCCAGCTCCTGGCCGAACACGGGCCATGCCTGATCCTGATCGACGAGTGGGTCGCCTATGCGCGCCAGCTCCATGACCTGAGCGACCTGCCGGCGGGTAGTTTCGAGACGCAGTTCACCTTCGCCCAGGTGCTCACCGAATCGGCGAAGGCGGTCGACAACTGCCTGCTCGTCATCAGCCTCCCCGCGTCGGACACAGCCGGTTCCCCGCACACGCAGGCGGACGACGTGGAAGTCGGCGGACAACGCGGTCGGGAGGCGCTCGACCGGCTCCGCAACGTCGTCGGGCGGGTCGAGTCGTCCTGGCGGCCAGCCAGCGCCGAAGAGGGTTTCGAGATCGTTCGCCGACGGCTGTTCGAGCCGTTCACGGACCCGAAGCGGTTCAAGGACCGCGATGTCGTTGCTCGTGCCTTCGCGGACCTCTACCGCAGCGAGCACCAGGAGTTCCCGCAGGAGTGCAGGGACTCGGGCTACGAGAAGCGCCTCAAGGCCGCGTACCCGATCCACCCCGAGATCTTCGACCGCCTCTACGCGGACTGGTCCACTCTGGTGACCTTCCAGCGTACGCGCGGCGTGCTGCGGTTGATGGCGGCTGTCATCCACAGCCTGTGGCAGAAGGGCGACCGCAGTCCGCTCATCCTGCCGGCCAACCTCTCGATCGATGATCAGCAGGTCCTCTCGGAGCTGACCCGCTACCTTCCCGATAACTGGGCGCCGGTGATCGAGAAGGACGTGGACGGGCCAAGCGCTCTGCCGCACCGCCTCGACGAGGAGGTGACCGCCCTCGGCAAGTTCTCGGCCTGCCGCCGTGTCGCACGCACGGTCTACCTCGGATCAGCACCCGCGGCCGGGGCGGCGCAGCGGGGCATCGAGGATCGGCGCATCAAGCTTGGCTGCGTGTTGCCGGGCGAGTCTCCCGCCGTCTTCGGAGACGCCCTGCGCCGGCTCGCCGGCGGAGCGACCTACCTCTACCAGGACGGTCCCCGCTACTGGTACGACACACGGCCGACCGTGACGAAGCTCGCCGAGGACCGCGCCGAGCAGCTGCGCCGCGAGCCGGACCGGGTAACGCAGGCCATTGGCCAGAGGCTGCGCGAGGCCTTCCGGGAAACCGGCGGCTTCAGTCGCATCCACACCGGGCCGCGCTCCGGACACGACGTGCCTGACGAGCGGGACACCCGCCTGGTCGTGCTAGGCCCCCACCACTGCCACCATCGGGATCCCGACTCTCCCGCGGAAACGGCCGCCCGCGCGATCCTGGAGTCCCGTGGGACCGCCCCCAGGCTCTACCGAAACACCCTGGTGTTCCTCGCCCCGGACCAGTCTCGCCTGCAGGATCTTGACGAGGCCGTTCGGCGGCACTTGGCCTGGGAATCGATTCTGGAGGAGCGCGAACTGCTCGACCTGTCTCCCCATCAAGTCCGGCAAGCGGAGACGCAACGGGAGGCCGCAGCCGAGGCGGTCACGGCCCGGCTCCCGGAGACCTACCAGTGGCTGCTGACGCCCGTGCAGGC
Organism: Vicinamibacterales bacterium; assembly: GCA_965214845.1. Taxonomy (GTDB): domain Bacteria; phylum Acidobacteriota; class Vicinamibacteria; order Vicinamibacterales; family UBA8438; genus JAAXGX01. Next base: position 5,484,265 of record CBDCCO010000007.1, on the reverse strand, counting down.
GAAGCCGGCCGATGCAGTCTCTTGGGAAGCAACACGGTTGACGGGACAGAATGAGTTGGCCGTACGCGTGGCCCGCCGCCTAAAGGGCGACGACCTTCTCGCCACCGGCTTCGCCGGCACGCGCCTCCGGATGGAACTGGATCGCGTGCCGTTGTGGCGCGAGGAACATGTGTCGGTCCGCCAACTCGCCGACGATTTCGCGCGCTACCTGTACTTGCCGCGCTTGCAGGATCCCACGGTGCTCGTACGCGCTGTGGCCGACGGCGTGGGACGGCTCACCTGGGCCGACGAGAGCTTCGCCTACGCCGACAGCTTCGACGAACCGAAGGGCCGGTATCGCGGGCTGCGAGGCGGCCAAGAGATCGACGTCGCCGATGTCGACTCCGCGGGCTTGGTGGTCCAGCCAGACGCCGCTCGACGTCAGCTTGAGGCCGAGCGGCCAACGCCGCCACCACACAAGCCCGTCGACACCAAACGACGCATCGAGCCCCCGGACCCTAAACCTCCGCTACCGCCCCCGCAACCGAGACGGTTTCACGGAACGGTCACGCTCGACGCCACCCGTGCGGGCCGCGACGCGAGTCGCATCGCCGACGAGGTGATCACGCATCTCGCCGCCCTCGTGGACGCCAACGTGACCGTCAGGCTGGAGATCGATGCCGACATCCCGAATGGCGCACCCGATCAAGTCGTGCGAACCGTGACCGAGAACAGCCGCACGCTCAAGTTCAGCAGCCACGGATTCGAACGTGAGTAGCTGCGCTCGAAAATCCCCACAGGGCAATACCGATGAAGGTCACCGAACCTGACGAAGGCGAATGCGAAGCTCGCGCGCTGGGGCACAGCATTTCCACACAGGGAGAGGATCGGAGCGATCTGAAGGGCATGGCGCGGGATGCTGTGCTGCGCCACTTCGGCGAACGCGAAGCACCCAGGTGATCAGGCTGCACCTCGTCCGCGACGAGGCCATCGCCCTATGAAGCTGTCGCGGAACCTGTCCCGTGGGGAGCTTGCCCGACTGCTCGCCCGCAGTTCGGCTACCTGTGGCCGCTGGCGTTCGAGCGTCGCTACGAGGCCAGCCCTATGGACGGCGCCCGGCCTGTGGACGCCCGGCGGGCGCCCACGAGTCCGTTGGATCCCGCGCTGCGCGCGGGCTCCACACCGCCCACAGGGATCGACGATGTACAGTGCCATGAGTTGAGAAGAAACCCGACCTGTCCGCGAACTGGGGGCGACCTCGCGCTTCCGCGTCATTGTCCCGTACGGATCGGCGCGTGCGCCACATCGTGTCCGATTTGGCGGCGTTCCCCGGATCGTCGGCGACAGATGCTCGGCAAGCGTTGTTCCGTGAGTGAGCGACGCCCCACCCGCGACGAGCACCACCATCAAGACGACTTCGACAGCACGTAGCGCGTGTATACCCCCATGCCGGGACCAATCGCCGCTTGGGCGAGGTCGACCGGGGCGACGTTGCCGGACTGGAGGAGGCGGAGCGCTTGGGGTAGTTCCGAGCGGAGAGCTGTCAGAAACGCCCGGCGCGTGGCGGCCGCTGCGTCCGCCGGTCGGCGGCGGCAGACGAGAACGATACTGGAGGCAAGGGCGTTCGCGCCCCTGCCGATCATCCGATTGATCAACTCCGTCCGCATCGGCCACGTCCCCGTGATCGCGAAGCCGGATCGGATCACAGCGTCCAGGAATGTCTCCCATCCGGTGCTGGTGACCCCGGAGTCACCCTTTCGTTCAGACTGCTTGAAGGCGTAGTAGATCGTGACCGGGAACCCCGGATGCGCGTGCGCAGCGAGCCGATGCAACGCCCTTGTCATACCTCGGAGGAAGAAGGCCTCGGCGGCGTCCTTGCTGCCGTGTCGGTACGGCGTAGCGACCAGTTCTTCGGCTTTCGGGACAGCGAGGGTGGCGAACAGCTCCGGGAACAGAGGCTTCAAGGAGCGACGCAACCAGATGTAAAAGAAGTCGGACAAGTCCGCGTAGCCAATGTTGTCGTAGTACGGTGGGTCAGTGGAAACGACTTCGTTGGAACCAAGGAGCCCTGCCCGTGCATCGCCCTGATGCGCCGCTCCAACGCCCTCGCATGGACTGGCCGAGAGCGCCTTCGCGACAAGGTCAACGGCTCCCACGTAGTTCCCCGACGCATTCCCCAGAGGATTTGACTCGCCGAAGTCCCACGTCATTGGCAACGCCTGCCGACTGAACGTGTTGATGATCCCACTCTGGGTCGGGGTTGGATCCCATCGTCCAATCGTCGATCCCCTGTCGGCGACCTTGTCGAGCGCGAACGCCAAATACAGCGACACCGCCTCGGCGTAGGCGGTCGCACCCGTGCCGCCCTCGCGGAGCGGCCGGCTGTCGTCGCGCAGCCTCGCCGCCGCGGCGTCGCGCCGGGCTCGCGCCGCCGCCTCGCCAACCAAGTCCGAGAAGGTGGTGAGGGCCACGAGCTGGCGCGACGTGAAGATGTCGCCGTACGACGGGAACCCGTAGAGCGGCGGAGAGAACCAGCGGCGGTCGCGCGGCATGTTCAACTCCGGTCGCCAAGAGGGAGCCGGCACTCGGGTGGCCCGTTCGTGCTGGCCGTCTGGCGCTAGGTAGACGCGGCCACGGTCACCCTCCGCCACGATCGCCAGCAATCGCTCGCCCATCCGCTGAGCCGAACCCTCGGCCTTAGCCCGGAAAATTCGTGAGGGGTCTGTCTCAGGTAGAGACACAAGAGCCTCCGTGTGCTAAAACGCTGTTAACCACAGGCATTTTCGGCACGACGGAGGCTCTTGCGTGACGGACCCCACGATAGCACAGTCTGTTCTGTTTCCCGATCTGTTCGACAAGCCGCTCGTGGCCACGTTCGACCGCGAGCAGTCGAGCTCGGATGGCGGCGCCGTGCTGCTCAAGGCCGCCGAGCGCGTCTACGGGTTGGTCAAGGCATTCGGCCGGTGTCTGATTGACCGCCGGGCGCCGGAGAAGGTCCGGCACACGCTCGAGGACCTGGTGGGCCAGCGGGTGTTCGGGATCGCCTGCGGCCATCCGGACGGCAACGATTCGGACCGGCTCGCCGACGATCCGATTCACAAGCTGCTGCTCGGGCGCGACCCGGTGGCCGGCGGTCGGCTGGCGTCGCAGCCGACGGTTTCGCGGTTCGAGAACGGCGCGGGCCGCGTCGCGCTCTATCGGCTCGGACGCGAGTTGGCGGCGTCGGTCATCGAGCGGCATCGCCGCCGGCTGCGTGGGCGGGTGCGACGCATCACGATCGACCTCGACCCGACCGACGACCCGACGCATGGTGCGCAGCAGCTGACCATGTTCAACAGCTACTACGACAGCTGGTGCTACCTGCCACTGCTGGCCTTCGTGAGCTTCGACCGCGAGGCGGAGCAGTATCTGTGCGCGGCCGTGCTGCGGCCCGGCACGGCGCAGGCGGCCGACGGCACGCTGGGCGTTTTGTGTCGGCTGCTCGCGCTGCTGCGGGCCGCGTTTCCCAAGGCACGCTTTCTCGTCCGGCTCGACGGCGGCTTCGCCACGCCGGAGGTCTTCGACTTCCTCGACGCCGAGCCGCGGCTCGACTACGTCGTGGCGATGGCCAAGAACGCCGTGCTGTTGCGGGCTGCCGAGCCCGCCATGGTGGCAGCCCGCACCGAGAACATGCTGCGCGAGAAGACGGCGCACTTCTACCGCGACACCCGCTATCGCGCGGGCACGTGGGCTCGTGAGCGCCGCGTGGTGATCAAGGCCGAAGTTGTGCAACTCACCGGCCGGGAGCCGCGGGACAACCCGCGCTTCGTCGTGACCAATCTGCGCCAGACGCCGCGCTTCATCTACGAGAAGGTCTACTGCGGGCGCGGCGACATCGAGAACCGCATCAAGGAACTGCTCGACGGCTTGCAGATCGACCGCACGAGCTGCACCAGGTTCTGGGCAAACCAGCTGCGGGTCCTGCTGACGGCCGCCGCCTACGTGCTCATGCAGGAACTGCGGCTGAGGGCCGCCCGAACCGCCTGCGCCCGCACCCAGGTGACCTGGCTGCGCGACCGGTTGCTCAAGGTCAGCGTCCACGTCGTGCGCTCCGTCCGCCGGCTCGTCCTGCACCTGCCGCGAGCGACCCCATACCGTGACGTCTGGCGGCACCTCGCCCTCGCGCTCGGGGCGCGCGCCGGATAGCGCGCCCCCGCGCCGCCAACCTCAAACCCCGCACTGCTCGCCAGCGCCCTGTCGCCGAAGCTGTCGGCGCGTGGTGCCTCGTGCGCGCCGTCACCCCGCCACGACCGCTTCACCACGCTGCCACCTGCCACACGCAATGTCCGACGACTTCATTCGCCCGACGATCACGCCCCGATCGTGACCGATTCGACAACCTCAGGAATAATGCGGGTTAGGACAGCGACGGGAATTACCTTGCCACGTGCCCAGCGCAGGAACCGCCAAAAGCCGGCTGCATCTGGGTTGCAGTTGGCAACTTTATATCGATCACTGTCCTTAATGTAATCGTTGGGGATCGGTGATCCTGACATCAGGCAACGGAAGGTCGCCTTGCGGGCCAACTTCGTCCCCGCCTTCGCAGAATCGGCGTCAGGAGGCTCTCCGACTCTGACCGCGAGCCGGTATCCCCGCCCGTGGATCACCGGTTCGACGTACGCCTCCTTCCCCTTCTTCGTGGACAGCATGAACGTCGACGCCAGCGGTACGTCCACATCGGCGAAGGCCGGGTTGGGGCTCTTGACCGTCCGCGCCCACAGCCACGCGATGACCGTCAGCTTGCGGCCCTCGTACGGCTTCAGGTCGGGACGTTCCCGCACCATCTCCGCCGTAATCTCGACGTGCGGATACAGGTGGCCGATCCGCTTCTCGGCCTCATCCCGCATCCAGCGGCCGTAGTGCCGCACGTCCTCGGCCAGCCCCTGCGCCCCTCGCCACGTCTTGGCGACCACGGTCCGCTCGCCTCGCGCGTCAGGATTCACCGGCTCCCGACCGGCGAATCGTGGTGGAACCTCGATCATCGCCTTGTTGATCAGCACGGCGACAGGATTCAGGTCGCTGGCGTGTGCTTCGAGACCGAGCCGCTGGGCCTCCAGGGGCAGCGCCCCGCCGCCGGCGAACGGATCGTGAAAGGCGGGTAGGGCGTCTCGGTCGAACAGCTTCGGTTGGTCAGCGTTCTGCGCACAAGCCCGCCGCCAGCTCTGCCAGATCTCCGTCCGGGCCTGTTCGAGCACCGTCTCGTTGGTCGTGTTCTCCCAACGAACCAGCTCCTTGAGGATGTCGAACAGCCGCTCGCGCTCCTGTTCAGCGGCGATCTCCCGTAGCGCCCGCCGCTCTTCCGCCGTGCCTGCGCCAGGCCCGCCGTCGTCCGCCCGGCGTTGCCTGAGCACCCGCTGCGCCGCGCGCTTCTGCACCGGATCGGACAGGAGCACGTGGGCATACTCGGACGGATCGTCGACCAGCTGCGCGAAGATCACCGCCCGCGCAACGGCCAGCGGCTTCCGTGACCACCAGAGATGCAGCGTCGAAGGGTGACCGTGCCGGACCGACTTCTCCCTCGCTCCCGCCGCGTTGATTTCGTCGAGCGGCAGTGCCACTTCGATGAGCTTCCTGGTCACGTCGGTGTCTCTGTTCCGTCACGAGAACGCCTGTTGGTGGCCCGGGCGCAGTCATGAGACCGGTCAGGCTGGCTCCCGTGTTGCGCGACCCTCCCCTGCATCCTGCTGGTCACGTTCTGGGTCGTCCAGTGCTCGCGACGCGGATCATCCGGTCAACCGCGGCACCCAACTTCGGCAGGTCCTGCTCGACCACACTCCAGACCACTTCCAAGACCACTTCCAGGTCGATCTCCAGGTAGTCGTGAGCCACCACGTTGCGGAAACCGGCTATTGCCCGCCAAGGCACCTTCGGCTCCGTTATCCGTAGACCGTTGCTGAGCCGCTGTGTGGATTCGGCGATGGTCTGCAAATTGCGCAGGACGGCGTCCTGGATCAGGTGCGAATCGTAGAAGGCGGCGCGTTTGCGACTCGTGTATTCCGCAATGCGGCTGATGCGCTCCCGGATGTGCTCAAGCAGCACCAGGTCGGTCTGCGGATTGGGCTTCACAAGACCTGGGAGTCCCTCAGCACGCCATCTCGGAAGGCGGGGTGCAGCGAACGTTCCGTCAGGACGTGTACCCGTCGGCCGAGCACCTCCTGAACGTCCATCAGCAGGGCGCCGAGCGCCAACCCGGTCTTGCCGGCCGGCAGGGTCACAAGCAGATCGACATCGCTACGCTCATCCGCGTCGCCACGCGCCATCGAACCGAACACGCGGACATCCGAAAAGCCGTGGCGCTCGGCCAAGGCGCGAACCTCGGCCCGGTGCGACTCGATCAACGCGTGCATTCGGCACCCTCGCGCCGTGTCACGTCGCCCGTCGCGCCGCAGGCGTCGGCGTGGCCCCATGGTTCTTCCATGGCCCGACAGAGCGCCTCCCGGTCGGAGATGTCGACCAGTTCCTCTCCGCCGTTCCACGACGGGAGCGGAGGTAGGGCCTCCGGCGCATCCACGACCTCGGGAGCCGCGAGCACGTGCCGGAGCCGCGCCTCAACGAGCGTGGACATCGTGGTGCCGCGCCGTACCGCCTCTTCCCGCAGCCGCTGCACGACGGCATCGTCGATGTCGAACGTCGTCTTCACATGGCGAACCATACCACGTCACGAACCACAGCCGCCCCTGCCGCCTTCGAGGCTGTCGCCGAGGAGGTATTCCGTCGCTACGGCCGCGCCTGGAAGCCGCGGACCGCCAAGGTCAACCGGGCCTACCTGCGCAATCAGATCCTGCCCTGGTTCCGCGGGCGCCCTGTCGCTGACATCACGTGCAGGGAGGTGCAACGCTGGTTCGCCGCCCTGCATGCGACGCCGGCGGCGGCGAATCGCTCGCTTCCGATCCTGTCCGTGATCCTGCGTCAGGCAGAGATCTACGGCCACCGCCCGGACGGCAGCAACCCGTGCACCGGCCTGCGGCGCTACCGGGAGCGCGGACGGGATCGGTTCCTGACCGGGGACGAGTTCCGGCGACTCGGCGCAGCACTGGCGGCGCATGAGGCCGTCGCGCCACTGGCTGTCTCGGTTGTGCGTCTCCTGGCACTGACCGGTTGCCGACAGAGTGAGATCCGGACCCTGCGATGGCCGGACTATCGCGAGGGTCACCTGTTCCTGCGCGACAGCAAGACTGGACCACGCACCGTCTGGCTGTCGTCGGCCGCCCGCACCGTGCTCGAACGGATTCCGCGCGGGGGAGAGTGGACTTTCCCGGCGCCGTCCAGAAGCGGTCCCATGCCGACGGAGACCCTGTATCGCTGTTGGCGACTGGTCCGCACGGCGGCCGACCTGCACGACATGCGGCTTCACGACCTGCGCCACGGCTACGCGAGCTTCGCTCTGCGCAATGGCGAGACGGTCCTGACCATCGGGCGTCTGCTGGGGCACCGCGATCCGGTCACGACCCTGCGGTACACGCACGTTGGCGACCCGACCGTCCGCCGCGCCGCAGAGGCCGTCGGAGCAGCGCTGGATGTCGAGCGATGACGGCGCCGACCTTCCGGCAGTTCGTCGCGGGTCCATGGAAGACGACGTGCTACGACCACTGCAAGCCGTCGACCCGTCAACGCATGGACAGCGCCCTGCGGACCCAACTGTTGCCGACCTTCGGGGCGCGGCGGCTCGACCGAATCTGCCGCGAAGCGGTTCACTCGTGGTTCGACGGCTACAGCCGAACGGCGCCGGCTGGAGCCAACCGCACGCTGGACGTGCTGCGGCAGATTCTCAACCACGCCATCGCGTGCGGACACGTCACGACCAATCCGACCCGCGGCGTGCGCCGCAACCCGCGTCCGAAGCTGACCCGCTTCCTGTCGCGGGCCGAGATCGACCGTCTCCACAAAGCGCTCGACGCCCACCGCGGGCGCGGCTCGGGCGAGCAACAGGCGGAGATCATCCGTCTGCTTCTGTTGACTGGGTGCCGGAAAGGCGAGATCGTGCGCCTGCGATGGTCGGAAGTCAACGGAGACTCCCTGAACCTGACGGACAGCAAGACGGGACCGCGTTCCGTGGTCCTGAACGCGCAGGCGCGGGCCGTGCTCGCCCGCCAGGCCCGGACGGGGAGCGCGTACGTGTTCCCCTCGTTGACCGACTCGTCACAGAGCCGCTCCGAGGAGCTGTCCCTGTGGCGGAAGGTGCGCGAGGAGGCCGGGATCGGGAACGTGCGCTTGCACGACCTTCGCCACACCTTCGCCAGCCACGCCGTGATGCAGTCCGTGCCGCTTCCGGTGGTCTCGCGCCTGCTCGGCCACTCGCAGGCGCGGATGACCCTCCGCTATGCGCACGTCAGCGACCGTGAGACCGAGGCGGCGGCCGAGCGAATCGGATGCGCCATCGCGGCCCTGTTGGCGGCGCCGGGTCCGGCCCCGGCGGACCGCCACGCGAGCCCGGAGTGCAGCTCCGTCGGCGACCCCGCCGACGAGCAAGCGGCCAGCCCGTCGGGATCGGCTTCGCTGCCTCAGAACGGTGGGGGAACTGGCCTCCAGCGCTCTGGACGTGCTCGGCCCGCATCGAGTACGATTGTCCGACTTTTAACCCCCAAGACGGATCCGAGATCGATGCACGTGACGAGACTCCGCGCGAAGAACCAGCTCACCTTGCCCGCCAGCGTGGTGTCGGCAGTGGGCCTCAAGCAGGGTGATGTCCTTCACATAGCGACCGACCAGGATCGCGTCATCATTACCGCCCAGGAGTTGCGCGACCGCGGCCGAACCTACACGATGTCCGAGCTGCTTGGGGCTGCCTCCGGACTCTACGACTCGGTCGACGAGATCGACGCGGAGGTCGCCGCCGGTCGCGCCGAATGATCTCGGCGCACGGTCCGCTGGGTCGTCGCCTCTACCTCGACACCAACCTGTACATCTACCTGCTGGAGGGCATCGAGCCGTACCGCCGTCGAATGGCCGACCTGACGGCCGAGATCGACCGGCGAGACATCGCGGTGATCGCGAGCGAGTTGATCTTTACCGAGCTTTTGCCCCGTCCCGTCAGGGACGGCCGCCGGCATCTGGTTGAGAGGTATCTGGACTTGCTGCAGCGCACACCACGCATCACGCTGGTACCGGTCGACCGGCGAGTGATTCTTCGCGCGGTTCATCTGCGCGCCGATTTCAGCCTCCGTTCCATGGACGCCCTTCACGTGGCAACCGCGCTGGTTCACGCCTGCGACACGTTCCTCACCAACGATCAACGCATCAACGCCGGCAACCGGATCCGCGTTCTGACACTGGACGACTTCGCGGCGGCCCGCATCAATGAGTCCTGAGCCCGCGGCGACGACGCCATGGGCAACAAGCTGATCGAAGTCGCGTTACCGCTCGACGCCATCGGCCACGAGGACACATCCTGCGATCTTGACACTGAACTATACAAGTAGGAGACTGTCTGGCGTCATGGAGACCGTCAACGCCCTGGAGCTTCGCCAGTCCCTCGGAAGGGTGCTCGACCGCTTGGAGCGCGACGGCGGGCCGATCGTTGTGTGCCGCCGCCGGACGCCCGCCGCGGCCCTCGTGAGTCTGAAGGACTACCGTGAGCGGTTCGTCGACCGCGAAGCCGACGAACGGCGACGAGACGTGGTGGCGCGGCTGCGTCAGATCAAGTTCGATCCACCGGTCGCCGGCACAACGCTCGACGTGCTGCGCGATCTGCGGTCGTGATCGTCGTCGACGCCTCGGTCGCGATCAAGTGGTTCGTGACGAACGAACCGTTGGTTGTGGAGGCCGGGCGCGTGCTCGCCGAGATCGAGCGAAATCCCTCGCTCTACGTGGTGCCGGATCTCTTCATGAACGAGTTGCTGGCCGTGCTGTGTCGTCTGCCTGCGAGTCAGCCGTCCCGAGTCCGGGAAGCCTTGGCTCTCGTCGAAGCGCTCGGCTTGACGCGCGTCGGAAACGGGCACGAACTGCTGGCGCTTGCGGCCGATTTCGCTGGTCGGTGGGGGCTCTCCGGTTACGACGCGGTGTACGTCGCGCTCGCTTCGCTCACCGAGGGCGTGTGGCTCACGGCCGACGAGCGCGCTGTCCGGCGCATCGGGCGCAGCAGCTTGGCTCGCCTGCTCGGGTCGTAGGTCAACGAAGGACTCGTCCTTGGGTAGTCACCGCAAGAAGCTGATCGAGGTCGCGCTGCCGCTCGACTCCATCAACGCCGCCGCGCCGCGGGAGAAGTCGATCCGCCACGGTCATCCATCCACCCTGCACCTGTGGTGGGCGCGCCGGCCCCTGGCCGCCGCCCGGGCCGTGATCTTCGCGCAGATGGTGGACGACCCGTCCGAATACGCCGACGTTCTCCTGTCGGATCCGAAGAAGAGACGTGCGGCGGAGCGGGCCTTGAGGAAGTCCCGACCGGATCACGCATACACCAAGTCCACAGCGCCCGCCGACCGGCACGCGCTCGCGGGAGCGGCATCGGAGATCGAACGCGAGCGTCTGTTCCGTCTCATCGAGGAGCTGGTTCGTTGGGAGAACACGACCAACGAGACGGTGCTCGAACAGGCGAGGACCGAGATCTGGCAGAGCTGGCGCCGCGCCTGTGCGCAGAACGCTGACCGACCGAAGCTTTTCGACCGGGACGCTCTACCCGCCTTTCACGACCCGTTCGCCGGCGGCGGAGCGCTGCCCCTGGAGGCCCAGCGGCTCGGCCTTGAAGCACACGCCAGCGACCTGAATCCCGTCGCCGTGCTGATCAACAAGGCGATGATCGAGGTTCCGCCACGATTCGCCGGTCGGGAACCGGTGAATCGTGACGCGCGAGGCGATCGGACCGTGGTCGCCAAGACGTGGAGCGGGGCTCAGGGGCTGGCCGAGGACGTGCGGTACTACGGTCGCTGGATGCGGGATGAGGCCGAGCGGCGGATCGGCAACCTGTATCCCCAGCTCGAAATCACGTCTGCGATGGTGCGGCAGCGTCCCGACTTGAAGCCGTACGAGGGCCGCAAGCTGACGGTCATCGCGTGGCTGTGGGCGCGGACGGTGAAGAGCCCGAACCCAGCGTTCGCCGACGTGGACGTGCCTTTGGCCTCGACGTTCATGCTGTCGACGAAGGGGAAGGGGGCCTACGTCGAGCCGGTGATCGGGGATCGAGGGTACCGATTCGCTGTGCGGGTCGGCGCTGCGTTCGATCCAGACGCCGCCAAGTTGGGCACCACCGTGGGCAAGCGGCGCGCGTTTCGCTGCGTCATGTCGGGTGTGCCGGTGACCTACGACCACATCCGCGCCGAGGGCAAGGCAGGGCGCATGGGAGCACGGTTGATGGCGATCGTGGCGGAGGGAGATCGGGGTCGCATCTACGTGACTCCCACCCCGCAGCACGAGGCAATCGCTTCCCGCGTCACCGCGACGTGGAGCCCCGACATGCCGCTGCCCGACAATCCGCGAGACTTCAAGACGCCGAACTACGGTCTCCCGACGTTCGCCGACCTGTTCACTTCGCGACAGCTCTTCGCCCTGACAACGTTCTCGGACTTGGTGAGCGAGGCGACCGAGCGGGTCCAGCGGGACGCCGCGGCGGCGGGGCTGCACGACGACAGCCGACCGCTCCGCGAGGGCGGCACGGGTGCGACCGCGTATGCCGAGGCGGTGTCGCTGTATCTGGCGTTTGCACTCTCAAAGATCGCGAACCTCGGTTCGTCGATTACGTCGTGGATGAGCGACCGCGGTGCGTTCCGGGAGACTTTCGCCAGGCAGGCGATACCGATGATGTGGGATTTCGCCGAAGCCAATCCATTCGCTGGGGCCGGAGGCAGTCTGGACGCGGCCTTGGCGAAAGGAGCTATGGCCATCGATGCGTTCCCCGCACGGTTCGGCGGTTCCAGTAGTCAGCAAGACGCGGCTGGTCGAGCGATTCGCAAAGTTGCCCTGATCTCCACGGATCCACCCTACTACGACAACATCGGCTATACCGACCTTTCGGACTTCTTCTACGTCTGGCTGCGCCGGTCCCTGAAGCCCGTATTCCCGGAACTGTTCGCTACCGTCGCGGTGCCGAAGGCCGAAGAACTGGTGGCTACGCCCTACCGCCACGGAAGCAAGAAGGCGGCAGAGGTCTTTTTCCTCGACGGCATGACCAAGGCGCTCAACAGGCTCGCCAAACAGGCGCATCCGGGATTCCCCGTAACGATCTACTACGCTTTCAAGCAGTCCGAGACGAGGGGGGACAGCGGCACCGCGAGCACGGGTTGGGAGACCTTTCTGGATGCCGTGATACGGTCCGGTTTCGCGATCTCCGGCACTTGGCCGATGCGAACAGAGAGCGCAGGCAGGATCGTGGCAAGAGAGGCGAATACGCTCGCCTCCAGCATCATCCTGGTTTGCCGGCGCCGCCCCGCGGACGTTCCCGCAGCCACTCGCCGCGACTTCCTGACCGCGCTCCGGTCAGAGCTGCCGCAGGCGCTACGCCTCCTCCAGTCGGGCAACGTCGCCCCGGTCGACCTCGCCCAGGCGGCCATCGGCCCCGGCATGGGGGTATACACGCGCTACGAGAAGGTACTCGACGCAGCCGGCAAGCCGATGTCGGTTCGAGAAGCACTGGCGCTCATCAACCGGATCCTCGACGAGGTCCTCGCCGAGCAGGAGGGTGATTTCGACGCGGACAGCCGCTGGGCTCTCGCCTGGTTCGAGCAGCACGGCTTCGACGAGGGTGACTTCGGCGACGCCGAGATCCTCTCCAAGGCGAAGGGCACCGCTATCGACGGCATGGTGCAGGCTGGCATCCTCAAGTCGGGCGGGGGCAAGGTCCGCCTCCTGGCGCCGCAGGAGCTGCCCACTGATTGGAATCCGGCCACAGACACGCGGCGCACGGCGTGGGAGGCGGTCCACCATCTGATCCGCGTGCTCGAAACAGGTGGTGAAACCCGTGCCGCCGAAGTCGCGGCTGCGCTCGGTGGGGCAGCCGACACCGCGCGCGAACTGTGCTATCGGCTCTACACGCTGTGCGAACGCAAGAAGCGGGCAGCCGACGCGCTGGCGTACAACAGCCTCGTACAGAGTTGGTCCGGAATCAGGTCGGAAGTGAGCCGCCTCGCTCGGTCCGAAGGTCTTGCTCAAGAGCAGCCTCCACTGTTCGATGACGCGTCGTAGGGCGACGGTCGCGCCATGGCGGCACACGCGTTGGGAGCCTCAGCCGGTCATCGCCTCAGCTCCACTTCCGGCCGGCGTGCATCACGCTCGGCGGGACTCGGCTCCCGCGCCCCAACGGATTCGGCCTCGCGCTGCGGCGCTACGGGTGTCGGCTCGCTGCTGTCGGGTCGCGTCGGCTCCGCGCGATCCTCCACCCGGGTACGGTCCCGTTCCCGTTCGAGCAGCCAGTCCGACATCCGCTGCGCATCGACGGCCGCCGCGCGGATCTCCCGCGGGTCGTTCTCGAGCGCCTTGATCCACGAGCTGACGTACGCCGTGCCGTGCCGCGGCTCGTGCCCGACGCCGAGCTTCTCGCCGGTCATCATCGCCGCGATCTCCGCCCGCAGCTCTTCTCGCGCGTAGGCCTCCGAGCCGAACCCGCCGTGGTCGTTGAGCGTCGGCCGGTTCAACCGGCTGGGATGCCCGGTCGCGTGCCCCAGCTCGTGCAGCGCCGTATGGGTGTAGGTCGACTGCGACGCGAACTGGTTCCGCTCCGGCAGCACGATCCGATCCTCCGAGGGGCGGTAGAAGGCCCGGTCCCCGGCCACGTGGTCGATCCGGACACCGCTGCCCCGCATGACCGCTTCGGCGCGCTCGTGCCCCTCCCACTCCGGGGCCGCCGCGGCGAGCGATCGCAGCTTGAGGCCCTCGGTCTGCTCGACGTTGAAGACGTAGTGGAGCTTGACGAGCGGCCGGTCCCGCTCGACCCATTCGAGCTTCTTCCGCCCCTCTTCGTCGAGCACCGGGTTGCCGTGATCGTCACGGGCCGTGCGCTGCTGCCGCCACTCGACATACAGGATGGGTGTCCCCTTCTCGCCCTTGCACACGTGCCCGCCGGCCTCCTGGATCTGGCGGTAGCCGCCCCAGCGCGGGTCTGCATACCCGCGGTCGAGCGCCTGCACGGTCAGGTACACGGCGTTGCCGCCGCGGTAGTCGCGCCCGCTGCCGAAGTTGTGCGGCAGGACCCGCTCGCCCGGCTTCCAAGGCTTTTGCCAGGGCGCGGTCCCCTCCTTGAGCGCGCTTATGATACGCTCGGCGAACTGCTGGTGGTACTCCTCGGCCTTCTCGCGCCCCTTCGCCATCACCGCTTATCCTCGATGGCGCCCTCGTCGTCTTCGAGGTCGACGTTCCATGCGGCCAGCGCTTCCAGTGACGGGGCCTCAATCGGCCGGCCGGTCCGGAACAGCCCCCGGACCGCCTCGTCGAACTGCTCCCGTGTCTCGACCCGGACCGGCGCCGGTCCGGGTGGGTTCGTGTCGTTGCGTGCGTGCGTGCCCATTCGATTCCTCCCTGTCCCGTGATCAAGAGCGTCTTCTCGTCCGCCGCCGCCCGGATCGGGTTGCTCGGTTCTTCCGCTTCGACCTCCCGGCTGACGGCCCGGCTGATGGCGCTGCGTCCGGCGGAGGGGGCCATACCTCGTCGACGACCCAGCGGTTATCCCGCGCGTCGTAGTCGCGGACGCGGACCATCTGGTCGACGCGGCGGACGCCTTCGGGCGTGCGGGTCTGGTGAATGACCGCCTCGACGGCCTCGACCACGCCGCGGCAGACGACGGTCCACGGGAGCGCGTCGCCCGCCTGCATGGCGCAGGTGGCCAGGCGCGACAGCGCCGCCGCCGCGTGGTTCGCGTGCACGGTGGCCAGGCTGCCGCCGTGCCCCGTGTTCAGCGCCTGGAGCAGGTCGGCGGCCTCGGCCCCCCGGACCTCGCCGACGACGATGTGGTCGGGCCGGTGCCGCAACGCGTGGCGCACCAGGTCCCGGATCGTCACGCCGCGGTCGCCGAGCCCGCGGGCCTCCAGCCGCAGGCAGTTGGCCGGTCGGAGCCGCAGCTCCAGCGTGTCCTCGATGGAGACCACGCGGCCGTCGGCCGGCAACAGCGACACCAGCGCGCCCAGCAGCGTCGTCTTCCCCGAGCCGGTTCCGCCCGAGATCAGCACGTTGCGCTCGCGCCGCAGCACCGCCGCCGCTTCCTTGACCACAGGGGGCGGCAGCGAGCCCGCCGCGGTCAGCTCGTCGATGGTGAAGGCCCGCCCGCCGAAGCGGCGGATCGTGATCGCGGCGCTCGGTGCGGCCGGCGGTCCGCAGATGGCGACGCGGGAACCGTCGGCCAGCCGCGCGTCGATGATCGGCTCCGCGAGCGGATCCCTGCCGAGCGGACGCGCGATCTGCACGGCGGCGCGGGCTATCGACTCCGCGTCGAGCCTCGCCGCCGGCAACGGCGCCACCCGCCCGGCGCGCTCCACGAAGACCGCGTCCGGCCCGTTGACCATCACCTCCGAAACCTCCTCGTCGTCGAGGACCGCTTCGAGTCCCGGCAGGAACGGCTTCAGGTCGGTGATCCCAAGCTCCATCAGATCTCTCCGGCCTCGCGGGCGCGCCAGTACGGCCGGTCCCGCGGCAGGAAGTCGGGCTTCAGGTAGCAGCGCCTCGCATCGAGCGCGCGGCTGCCGTCGTACGGGATCACGATCGCCTGGCAGTTGCCGAGCAGCGTGAAGTCGCGCGGATGGAACAGCGGCTCCCGGCTCTCGCTGAACGCCTTGCTCGCGCCGATGCTGCCCGTCCCGCCACCCGCGGATCCCGACAGCAGCGACGCGCCGGCCCGCTGCGTCTGCTCCGACACCGTGTAGCTGGCCTTCATCCGGGTGACCTCCCCGCAGAGCGAGCTGGCGATGTCGGCCGACGAGTCGTCGGCCAGCGACAGGAAGATGCGCGTGCGCAGGGTCTGGAGCAGCGCCCGCCACGCTTCGGACTCGCCCAGCACCGCCCGCAGCGACGAGATCGACTGCGTGGCCACGATGGGGATCAGCCGGGACTGCCGTGTCAGCGCGAACGCCTTCTCGTCGCCGGCGGGGTCTTCCTCCCCCACGGTGACGAAGCTCTGGTACTCGTCGCACAGGAACAGGGCCGGCCTCCACTCCCGCGCCGGCCGGCGCGCCATCTCGGGCGGCCGCCGGAGCAGGGTCTGGAGCCACGCCTGCTTCAGCATCACGCCCACGGTGCGGGAGAGCGCCGGGCTCGTGCCGGCCGGCATGTTCAGGCACAACACCTTCCCCGCCTCGATAACGTCGTCGAGCGGTGGAAGCCGCCGCGCGACGGACGCCGCGTCGGCGTCGGGGGCGAACTCCTCCGGCTCGTCCTTCGGCGGAGGCGGGCAGAAGACCGCCGCCACGTCCGGCAGGTCGAAGACCGAGAGGAAGACGCTGAGGCCCTCGACGATGCTCGTCTGCAGCTTCGGGTCCAGCTTCGTCCAGTCCTGCCGGTACCACCGCCGCACGGCGTCGAGGCGCTGCTGGCGGGGCGAGTCCGCCCCCGGCGTCTCGACCTCGAACTCGATGCCGAGCCCGGTCAACTGCTCGCGCAGCTTCGGGTCGTCCGCCGTCCGGACCGTACCGTCGCCGATATCGTCCCAACGCGAGGTGTCCTCCTCCATGCCGCTGGCGGCGAGGTCCGCCATGCGGATCCGGATCATCGCCGGCGGCTCCAGGAGCACCTCCAGCTCGGCGATCATCTTCTCGATGCGGGCCGGTTCCAGCGTGCAGCGGTACACGTCGCGCAGGGTCACCCACCGCCCGGCGCGTATCCGGTGCAGCTCGATGATCCAGCGCACCAGATTCACGTACGCCTGTTGCCAGAACGGCTCCTTGGAGCGGCCGAAGAGCTGGTTGATGAGGCTGGCGAGGGTGTAGGCCAGCGAGTAGGAGTCGAGCCGGTCGTCTCCCAGCGGGTTCCACTGCCAGCGCCCGCCCAGGCCCAGCTCCACGTAGTCGCCGCCGCGGCCGACCTCCTCCAGGACGGCGCGCACCTGATGGCAGAAGTCGCCCTTGACCTCCAGCACGAGGCCGGCGATGCGCTTGCGGGAGTCGCCGGCCCGCCAGCCGAGGAGCTGCCGCGCGAACGGCCGCATGCACGACGAGGTCTTCCCCGAGCCGATCGCGCCGCAGATGAGGATCCCCGTGTAGAGTCCCCGCTCGGGAATCGTGAGCCAGCTCGGATCGGACACCTCGCGCGCGGCGACCGGATGGTGCATCTCGCCGACGACGACGGCCGGGGCCGGGCCGTCGCCGTCGACCGGCCACGGCGGCAGCTTCCCCGTTGGGCGTCCCGGCCGGCCGCGCGTAAGCCACACCCGGCCGACGGAGGCAGTGACCGCCCAGACGCCGATGACGGCCAGTCCGGGGGCGAGGTAGTGCCAGGCGCGGATGGCCGCGTGCAGGCGCGGCGAGCGCAGGGCGACGAAGTCCACCAAGGGATCCGTTCCGGGGGCCGGAAACGGCAGCCAGACCCACCACCCGGCGACGACCGCCGCAGCCGCGAGGAGTCGCGTCATGCCGGCACCCGCAATGACCGCCACGTCGAGCCGGACGTGACCGCCGGCGCCGTCCGGCCGGACGCGTCCGCGCCGGCCGCCAGCGTGCGGAGTCGAGACAAGGCACCGTTCAGTCCGCCGTAGCGCTCCAGTGCGGCACGGTCACCGCTGACCAGCGCAGCGCGGATCGTGGCGATCTCCTCCGCCTCCCCGGCAGCCGCAGCCGGGCGGACCCAGGCGTCGAGCACCCGCCCCGCCTCGTCCAGCCGCTCCGGATCACGTCCGACGACGACCGTCTCGACCTTGCGGCCGGTCGAGCGGAGCGCCGACCACAGCCCCGCGTGCGCCTCGCCCCAGGTGCGAAGCGCGCTCGCCGTCTCGTCCTCCGCCTGGACGTAGACGAACGTCGCACGCCCGTCGTCGAGGGCGACCGGCAGCTTGTGCGCGAAGTAGCGCCGCTGAGCGGCGACCGCCCCCCGGTAGAGGCGGCTCGGCAGCATCGACGCTTCGATCCCGGCGGCGGTCAGCGCCGCCACCTTCTCCGACTCGGTCGGCAGCCACGGCGTGTCGAGACGCTCGATCACGTAGTCGAGCGACAGCAGCCGGCGAAGCACCACCGGCGGAGACGACGTCCGCCGATGGCGCACATGCTCGGCGGCGACGGCGCGGTACAACTGCCGCGACGCGAGGCGGCACAGGCGCACGCACGACCCGCTCCACGGCTCCTCGGCCGCCGCCCGGCCGCACCGCTGCACGAAGCGGGAGGCGAGTCCCGGATTCGTCTGGCCGATGAAGGCCAGGTACTGCTGGCGCAGGAACACGCCGCTGTGCAGGCACACCAGCGCCACCCACTCGGCGTCGCGGCCCGTCCAGCCGAGTTCGGCGAGCGCCTCGGCGCGGCTGCCCAGATGCGGGATCATGTCATCCGCTCGTCACGATGCGGTCGCCCTGGAGGAACGAGATGACGATCCCCATCGGGTTGCGGACGACTAGCTCCGCGGGGATCTCCGCCAGGAACGAGAAGCGCATCGACACCGACCAGGACTCGCGGGCCAGCTCCTCGCCGTTCCGCATCCGCACCAGGTCGAACGTCGCCGCCGCGCTGTGCGGCTCCGCGGGTTGCGGGAGAATCCGCACGGCCACGTCCTCGACTTGCAGCTCCTCGTCCCGCAGTCCGACCGCCGTGGCAGCCACGTCCTCGGCCTGCTCGGCGTAGGCGGCGTTGGCCACCTCCGGCGTCAGGAACCACAGCGACCGCTCCCAGTACTCGCGCACCGTGCCCCGCCGGCGCGAGTAGTGGTCGACGACGAAGCGGTGCAGGAAGAACCCCGTGGTCGGGTCCAGCGGGTCGGCCCGCGCCTCCATCGCCTCGTAGGCGACCGCCTCGGCGCGGCCCACCTCGTCGACGCGCACCACCAGCGGCTTCGGCTGCGGCGCCCAGGCAAGGCGGACCAGCGCGACGGCCAGTACCAAGACCACCAGCGACAGCGCCCCGGTGACGACGCGCAGATGCCGCGCCGCGTGCATCTGCTCGCCCCAGATCTCCGCGAACTCACGCGCCGCCATTCGCAGTCCCTCCAAGACGAAGTACTCTGTGGTCGATGAGCGACACTCGCACTCTCGTGCTCACCATCGTCGGTACCGGCGTCGGCCTCGCCGTGCTGCTGACCGGCGTGACGTACGCGCTCATCGGCGGCGTCAACGCCCGGATCGACAACGTTTACCCGGGCCTGTCGACCCGGATCGACGACCTCCGCACGGACGTGTCCACCCGGATGGACCGGATCGAGGCCCGCCTCGATGGCATGGACGAACGGCTGCGCAACGTCGAGATCGCCTTCGGCAAGGTCGACCAGCGCCTGCTGACCATCGAGCGCGTCGTGCTCCCCGGCCCCGACGCGGACGAGTAGGCCATCTACAGTCCTCCCGTCACCGCCACGCGTGCCACGGCCGCCGTCTGCATCGCGCGCCCCGATGCGCCGGAGCCGACGTTGCCGGAGCCCGAGAGCAGCATCTGCGTCAGCTCGCCGACCTTGAGGGTGGCCAGACCCGCCGCCACGATGTAGGGGATAGTCACCAGCGACCGCCGCCACGCCGTCATGATTCCCGTCGGCCCGGCCCACTCGACGTCGGCCGCGATGTCGCCCGTCCAGCCCTGCACGACGAACACCCCCAGCTCGGTGATGATCCGGAACACCGCCCCCGCCACCGCGCCGTAGAGCGAGTAGACGAGCACCGTCCGCAGCCAGCCCCAGAAGAGGAACGAGAGCTGCGGGATCACGATCCACGGGATGAACACCGGGCCGAGCAGGAGCGCGATCGACAGGGCCATCTGCGCCCACATCACCTGCGCCTGCCCGAGGGCGAAGACGACGATCAGGCCGATGGCGAGGCCCATCATCAGGACCACCGTCACCAGCAGGTCGAAGGCCGCGTCGAGAACGCCGGGAAGGTCCGTGACGACGTTCCAGCCGAACGTGGCCATGCCGCCGAAGATCCCCCGGCCGCCGAACTGCTCCCGCCACGCGCTCAGCGCGAGGCCGAGCTGCTCCAGCATGGCGCTCCCGGCGTCGGCCACGATCATCGTCTGGAGCCACTCGCCCATCCCCGTGATCAGGTCCGGGACGCTGCGGCCGGCGCCGGGCAGCGGGGCCGTGTAGAACTGGAGCATGCCGAGCGGGATCGACAGCCCGATGACCATGCGCACGACGGCGGCCATGTTGACGCCGTGGCCCGAGAGCGCCATCTGCGCCCCGGTCCACACGACTACGATCAGGGCCAGCCCCTGCCAGAGTTGCAGCCCCGCACCGGCCACGGCAGGCGCGACCGAGGCCATGAGCTGATCGACCAGGATCCCGGCCTGCTGGAGCATCAGGATCAGGTCTTGAAGCGTCATCGTTCGTGTGTCCTCTCTGCCGTGGATCGCTGGACCGCTGGGCCGTGGACTACCAGTTCGACGGCGACGGGACGCGGCGGTGGCTGTCGGCCAGCGGGCCGGCGACCGCCGTCAGGTCGGCGGCGAAGGCGGCCTGCTCTGTTCGCGCCCGCAGCGCGTCTGCCAGCCAACGGGCCAGCGCCTCGCGGCGTGTCCGTTCCCGCTCGTAGCGGGCTCTGGCCTCGCGCGCCGCCTCGTAGGCGGCGAGCTGGGCGTGCGCCAGCGCGATCTCCGTCCCGGTGACCCCGGCGGCCAGTTGCGCCTGCCCGACCCGCTGCGTCCGCATCAGGTCGTCATTGCGAAGGTCGGCCAGTGCTGCCGACGCCTCGCCCACCTGACGGGCCAGGAACGACGCGGCCTCGGCCCCGGCGTGCGCGTGCACGAGGTCGGCCGACGAGACGGCCTGCGCCCGCTCGTGCGCCTCGACGAGCCGCGCCTGAACAACCGGGTTGTCGGCAACGGCCCTCAACTGCGCTTCGGTTGGCACGGCGGGGGCCAGCGCCTCCAGGTCGTCCCACACGCCCCGGTAGCTGCGCCCGCCGCTGCCCATCGCCTCCAGGGCGGCAAGCACGCCGGCCGCCTCGGCCGGCACCGTCCACGTGCCCAGCGCACCGGGGAGTGCGGCCAGGATCTCCGTTGCCGGCCGGGTCGCCAGCAGCCCCGTCTCCGGCGCGGCGAGCACCTGCAGCCAGCCCGCCTCGTCCGTGAGGCCCGGAATGCGCTGCGAGAAGGCCCCGATCCCGCCTGAACTCGTGCTCGTCGACAGGCCGATCCCGTGCCGGCCGATGAGCCACCCGGCGTCGGTCACCTCGCGCAACCGGCCGATGTTGCCCATCCCGATGTCGTTCGACGTGACCAGCTCGGTGGTCGTGGCCAGCACGCCGTCGAGCGCGGAGAGCTGCTCGACCATCTTCCCGATCTGCGTCACCATGTGGGCGATCTGCGTCACCTGGTTGGCGATGATGATGGCGTCGCACGAGCCGAACAGGCATGCCTGCGCACGGCGCGCCGACCACGTCCCGGCCGCCGCGACCACTACGATTCCCACCACGAGCCAGCGCCATCTCTTCGTCATCGGAACATCACCTCCGGGTGCGGCTCGGGCCGCGGCACGAGGAAGTCCGAGGTCACCCACACGCGCAGCCTGTGGCCCGCGCGGATGGTGACCGTGGGCAGGCGGCTCAAGAACCGCCCGAGGATCTGCGTCGCCGACTGGCCCAGGCCCTGCCCGGCCGCGGCGCGGAAGCCGGCCCCGCCGCCGGCGTACGGGTTCGACCCTTGGAGCGTCAGTCCGGCCAGCACGCCCACGGCGCCCGCCGCCGCGAACATCGACGCGTAGTGCCGTTCCACCTGGTCGGCCAGGGCGCTCTCGCCGATGGCGTTGAGGCCGTGGAAGGCGAGGTCCACCCAGCGGCCGTCCGGCCAGACGAGGCGGTGGAAGCCGACCGCGAGCCGGCCCTGGTCCTGGTGCTCGACGGCCTGCGCCGAGCCGAGCAGCCGCGCCCCGCGCGGCACGAGGATGCGCTGCCGGTCGGCCGAGTAGAACGGGATCGCCACCTGCGCGAGGACCGGGCCGGTAAAGTCGCCGTCGAGCTGGGTGACCAGCACCGCGCTCAGGACCGACCCCTCGTAGACCCGCTCCCAGCCAGCCGGATCGGCCGGCGACTTCACGACCACCGGCTCGGCCGTGGCCCCCACGGGCGGCCCCGTGACTCCGGGAACCGTTCGCGCCGGAGGTGCGGAACCCGCCCCGTCGCCGCCCGCCAGTCCCGCCAGCAACGCCGCGTTGGCGTCTCGCATCTGCCCCGCAACGGCTGCCGGATCGGGCGGGGCCGGCACGCTCGCTGCGGCGCCCTCGCCCGTCACGTCGGCGACCGCCAGCGGCCGGGCTGACGGACCGTGGTCGTCCGAACCGGGAGGGGCGGCGTCGACCGCGCGAGCCTCGCGGCTTCGGAACGTCTGCACGACGCTCGGCGCGCGCAGCGAACGCGTGCGCCGTTCGAGGGCCTCCAGCCGCAGACGCTCCCGGAGCTCGACCTCCCCGGCCGACGGGAGCGGCGGCACGTCGCCCGGTCCCGAACCACCGACCGAAGGCCCCGCCGCGGGCGGCAGCGTGAGCGGGCGTCCGCCCGTCGGACCGGCCCCAGCGGCAGCGCGCCGGTTGCGGTCGTCCTCTTCCATCCGGCGCTGCTCGGCGAGCTGCGTCAGGCGCGAGCTGATCTGTCCGACCACGCCCCGCCCCGAGACGCCCGGCTCGCCGCCGGACGCGGCGTCGTCCACCTCCGGGTCCCCGCCCGACTGGCTCAGCACGAGACCGGCCAGCAGCACGGCGATGACGCCGACGCCCGCCTTCGTGACGAGATTGCCGGGCAGCGCGCCGGACGGCGGACGAAGGAGCTGCTTCCACTTCGCCATCACGGACCCGCCTTCCGCGGCCTCGCCGTCCACACGAGCCGCCGGCCGCCGACCTCCAGCAGGCCGGACCCGAGCACCCGCGGGACAACGTGCAGCACATCGTCGAGCACGGTCGAGACGCGCACCTGCTCCGGCTCGCCATCCACCCGCTCGTACAGCACGGGCGCGATCGCCCGCGTCCGCAGGTACGTCCGCCGCCCGTCGTGCCACATCCCCTCGACGAGCCACGGGTAGTCGGCTGCCCCATCCGGCCAGCGGTGGTCGAACCGCAACTGCCGGGGATACGCCTCGCGGTTGGCGTCGAGCCGGTTCCGCGCGGCCGTCCGGGCCGCCTCCACCCTCTCGGCGGCCTGCGCTTCCGCTACTGCGACCGCCTCCCACGCCTCGGCCGCCCGGGCGGCTGTCGCCGTTGCCGCGTCGGCCCTGGCGAGCACCGGCCCGATGCCGGCCGGCGCGCCGGCCGGCGTCTCCACCCGCACGACGGCATCGACCGTCCGGTCGGCGCTCTCCGTAACGGCGATCGGCACCACAGCGCCAGCCGCCGTCAGCACGACCACGTTCGAGCGGGCGCCGGCGGCCAGCGGCCGGACGAACACCAGGTGCGCCGCGGCCGATATGTCCCACTGCTCCGGATCGCCGGCCACGACCTCGACGATCTCGGCCGTCTCCGGTAGCACGACCGCGGTTACGTGCCGCACCCGCGTCACGACCGTGATCGGCGCCTCCCGTGCAGCCGGCGGGTCCGGCGACTGTGCGGCGGCCGGCGTCGCGACCAGGACGCACGCAAGCGTCGGCACCCAGGTCTTCATCGCGCCAGCTCCCGCAGCACGAGGTCCGCCACGCCCGACACGGTGCCCGCCGCCAGGCCGCCGACGAAGGCCCACGCCACGCCGGTCAACGCCCACCGCCAGGCCGGCGGCGAGGGCAACCCTTCGATCCGCGCCGTGCAGCGCTCCGCCCGCTCGATCAGGTGCGCCAGCGACTTCCCGCGTGCATCGAGCCGATCGCCGACCAGACTCATCAGCTCCGCCGAGTCCGCGACGAGGCTGCCGTGCAGCACCAGGGTCTCGTCCAGGTCCGTCAGGGCCGCCGCGAGTGTCGCGCCGGCGGAATCCACTTCGCCGTTTCTCATGGTCATCGCCTCCGATCCAGGCCGCGGCGCGTCCTGCGTCACCGCGCCATCCCCTGCGCCAGCACGGCCGCCACCGCCGCGAACATCCCGCCCACCACCGCGCGGGTCTTCCACGTCCACCGCCGCTCCTCCCGCCCGACCGACCAGTCCGTCTCCGAGTCCCCGATCCGCAGCCGGCCCGGCCCGAGCACGTGGTCCGCCACGTACAAGCCGTCGTCGAACACCTCGTACGACACCAGGCTCGGCTCCAGGCCGTGGCGGCCGAAGCGCCGATCCGCCTCCCGCGGCTCGTAGAGCACCGGGGTCTCCTCGGCCCGCGAGCGGAGGTACGTGAACCGCCCGTCGTGCCACAGCGCCTCGACCTCGAACGGCGGTCCGTACGCCGCCTCGTCGAGCCGGTAGGGGAACCGCAGCCGCCGCGGGTACTCGTCGCGCCAGCGCGCCCACGCGGCGTCGTGCTCCGACCACACCGCCGCGACGTCCGAAGCCGTCGCCTCTGCAATCGCCTCCAGCTCAGCCCGCGCCGCCTGCTCCCCGGCCCGGTGCGCCGCCAGTTCACGGCCGGCCACGAATGCCGGCGCATGCCGCGGCGCGTCCGCCAGCGACCGCTGCTCCCGCCCCTCGACGTAGACCACCAGGTCCGGGTCCGTGTCGGACGACTCCGCCACCAGCAGCGCCCACACCCGGCCGCTCTCGGCGACCAGGGTCACGTTCGACGCGATGGCCGCTTCGAGCGGCTTCACGTAGGCCACGTTCGCCGCGGCCGACACGTCCCAGTAGTCGGCGTCGCCGGCTACCACATCGACGATGGTCTCCTCGCGCGGCAGCACGACGGTCGTCGTGTGCCGCACCTGCGCCGTGACCGCGATCGCCGCCTGCCCGGCCCCGTCCGCCACCGTCCGTATCCCCTGCCCGGCGACCCCCGTCGCCGCCAGCACGCAGCAGCACCCAAGCCCCGCCAGCCCTCGTCTCACCAGCGTCATCCCTTCCTCCTTCGCCGTCACCCGAGCACCGCCGCCCGGTGGTGGTCCAATCCCGCGGCCAGACGCACGATCGCTCCCTCCACCCCGTAGCGCGCCACCATCTCGGCGCGCCGCTGCGCCTCGCCAGCCGACGACGTGTAGAGCCAGTAGCTCTCCGGGTCGACCGCCAGACGGAGCACCGCGGCCGTCGTCGGCCGCCGCAGGTACAGCTCCCGCTTCGGCTCCAGCTCGCGGACCGTGCGCAGCTCGCCGTCGCCCAACTGGAAGGTCGCCTGCCCGGCCTCGGGGAAGTCCGGGTTGGCGAGGAACAGCCGCGTCGGCATCGACTCCAGCAGCGCCGCCGCGCCGGGCGTCTGGGTGATGTCGGTGACCGACTGCGTGGCGAGTATCAGCGCCGCGTTGCGCTTGCGCCACGTGCGGGCCGCCTCTGTGAGCCGGCCCAGCACCACCGGGTCGCGCAGGTAGCGCCACGCCTCGTCGACCACCATCAGCTTGAGGCGCGTCGTTTCTGCCGGCGATTCGATCTCGGTCCGCAGCCTTTCGAGCAGATAGAGCAGCGCCGCCTCGCACCAGTCCTCGTGCTCGACCGCCCCGGCCAGGTCGATCACCTGCCAGTCGGCCAGGGTGAGGTCCGCATCCTCGGCCGGCGGGTTGTCGAACCATCTGCCCCACGCGCCGGACCCGTGCCAGCGGGAGAGCGCTGGCCACATCGGGGCGGGCAGCGAGCGCACCAGATTGCCGAGCGAGCGCCGCTTGGGCGCCAGCGCGTACAGGTCCTCGATGCGCGCCCGGACCTCCGACAGGTCGCCGCTCGACGGCTCCCAGCCGCCGATCCTGAGCAAGCGCAGGACCCAGGCCGAGAGGAACTGCACCGTCCGCTCGGTCGGCTCCAGGCTGAACGGCCGGAGCGGGATCGCGTCCTTCTCCGGCGAGACTTCCAGGTAGCCTCCGCCCAGGAACTGCGTCAGGGCGCGGTAGCTGCCCCCGAGGTCGAGGATCAGGACCCGCGGGTCGTACTGGAGCGCTTGCACCAGCAGGAAGTTGAGCGTGAAGCTCTTGCCGGCCCCGGTCGCCCCGAGCATCAGGGTGTGCCCGACGTCGCGGCCTCCGAACAGGTCGTAGTAATAGGGCGTGCCGGCCGGCGTCTCGAAGACCGTCAGCGCCGGGGCATCCAGATGCGCGCAGCGGCGGTCACCGCGCGGCGGGCCGAAGAGCGGCACCAGGCATGCCGCAACGCCCGCCGAGACGAACACCCGCCGCGGCTGCCGCGACGCCGGCTGCCCCGGCAGCCGCCCGAACCAGACCGCGAGTTGCCCGTAGGACTCCCGCGCCGCCTTCGCATCGAGTCCCCCGAAGACGCGCTGGATATCTGCGCCCCATTGCTCCAGTTGCTCCGCCGAGCCGCGTACGGCGACCGACAGCGCCACATCGCCGTACGAGACGCCCTCGGTCTCCAGCTCGACCAGGGCTTCGCCGGCCCGCCGCGCCTCGATGCTCGCCGCGGCGTCCTCGAGCGCCGCGGCCGTGCCCTCCTTCTCCTGCAGGTGGGCGGCCATCGAGTAACGCTTCGAGAAGTAGTGCCGCTGGGCCGAGCGCAGCTTCCGCCGCGCCGCCTCCCGAGACCACGGCCGCCACTCCAGCACTACCGTCATCGGCGCCGGCAGCGCATACAGCTCGTCGAGCGCGTTGGCCGTCACTGCGGCGGGGGGCGCCACGCACGACCAGATCCCGAGCCGCTCGCCGCCGACGTGCAGGGCCTGGCGCTCGGCCGCCACGTCCTCGCCCGCGAGCCGCCAGTTGACCCCGGCGTCCGTCCGCATGCCGGAGACCCAATCGCCGAGGCCGCCGTTCACCAGCCGGTAGAGCACCGCCGCCGCCTTCTCCGCGGTCAGGATCTCGATCGGCGTCACGTCGACCACACGCGCGGCGGACGCGGCGACCAGCGCCGCCTCGGTCTTGACCGCCCGCGCCAGGTCCTCGGCGAGATAGGCCGCCTCATGCGGGATCCGGCGGCGACGTAACCACTCCGCGAGGTACTTGCGCCACCAGCCGCGCCCGTGCGCGCGGGCCGACCGCCGCAGCCGCGGGTCGAAGCTCCAGACGATGTGTACGTCGAGGTCCTGCACGCGGCCTTCGAGGAACGCCTGCCGCTTGCGCTGCGCCAGACCGGCGATGTCCGACACGGGGGGCCGAAGGTCGAACGCCGCCGGCCGCCGCTCGACGATCCAAGACACCCGCATCTCGGGCGGCAGCCCGGACAGCATCCGCTGCCAGCGTCCCGACACCACGTCGAGGTCGCCCGCGGTCCGCCCGTCCGTGACGACCGGCGTCAGCGCGCCCACCGTCACCAGCTCGCCGGCCCGCGTCAGGCAGGTCCGCTCGTCGACCCAGCCCCAGTACGGCAGCTCGTGCGCCAGCGCGCCCGCGTCGCCCGTCACGACTCACCCCGCTCGATTACGACATACGGCGAGCGGTCCTTCAGCAGCCCGGCGTCGTACCGGCTGCGGTAGCGGATGGCCGCGCGGACCACAGCGACCAGGTTCTGGTCCCGGCGCCACGCGAGCCAGCCGGCCCCGTACAGCACGCTGAAGACCAGCCCACCCGCGGCCAGGCTGTTCACCGCGTTCCAGATCGCCGCGCCCAACGTCGCCGCCAGCAGGAAGAACCGCCGCTCGACCCCGAGCACCGTCAGCGGCTGGCTGAGGATCGCGTAGCCCCGCCACTGCCTTCGGCCGCGCATCAGTCAAAACATCCAGGCGATGAAGTTGGCCGCCCCGAGCGCCATGCCGAGGCCGAAGATGATCCCGGCCAGCGCCTGCTTGGAGCCGCCTTCCTGAAACGCGAACATCAACCCGCCGACGACGATCGCCACCAGGGCCAGGCCGCGCGCGATCGGCCCCGTGAACGCCGTCTGGAGGTTGTTCACGGCGGTCACCCACGGCGAGACGCCCTGCGCCGCCAACTGCTGTTGCGCCAGCGCGACCAGCGCCGCCAGCGCTCCGACCCCGAACCACTGCCGCTTTCGCATCGCGTCCTCCTCCTCACCACGCCCGGCACGCCGTCGAGACATACCAGGCCACCGCCGCAAACATCCCCAGCGCGACCCCGCCCGCCAGCCCCACGTTGAAGCCTTCGCGGTCGCGGGGAAGCGCCGCCAGCAGGACGATTCCGACGGCGACCGCGCACAGCCCGGACATCCACAGCACCATCGCGCCGCACGCGGCCGCGCCGCTCACGAGTAGTACCCCGCCTCGTCGCGGGCGAGCGCCTCGCCCAGCGCCACGTCCTGGCCGCCCCGGCGGATCGCCCGCTCCACCACGTCCACCTTGCGGCCCACCGCGCCGAGGCCGACCGCCCGCGCCGCCGCGTACGCGGTGGTCCCGAACGCGGCCAGCGCCAGCCCGCCGTAGGCGGCGAGATACAGGCCGTGGTCGGCCGCGACCACCCGCCAGAACGGGTGCAGGTAGGCCACCTCGGCCCACAGCGCCCAGACGCCGAGCGCCCCCGCCGAGACCGTCAGTCCCACGCCCACCTTCCACGGCCTCACAGCTCGATCACCTCGTGTTCCCGGCGCGGCCGGCCGCCGCCCCGGCCACCGCTGCTCCCGCCGCCCAGCGCCCGCCGCACCGCCGACGCGGCGCGCCTCGATGCGGCGTACATCGCGAAGCCGGCCCTCGCCTTCGCCCGGATCGCCTCGCCGCGGTAGTGCTCCGACGCCACCTCGACGTTGCAGCGTCCCGTGCGCCCGGCGGCGTCGACGTACTCGACCTGCGCGTCCGGCACCAGCACCTTGCCATCCTCGACCGGCAGCCCCAGCGCCTCCGCACCCTGCCGGCGCGCCTCGTCCGCCGCCTCGCGGCCCTCCCGGCGCGCCTGCTCCGACCGGGCCGCCACGAGGCCCTTCAGCTCCGCGTCGACCCGGATGCGGGTCACACGGCCGCCCTCCGCCTCGATGCGTGCCTGCGCCGAGCACGCCGCCCGGTACACCGCCACGTCGTGGCGGACCTCGGCCGGCTTGACCGCGCCGCTCAGTGCCCGCTGGTCCGGCCGGCCCGCGCCGCGCCAGAGCGCCTCCGCGCGAGACGCTCCGGCGGGCGTCGCCACGAGCACCGTGAACGTCCCGCCCTTCGGACCGCGCGCCTGCCGGCGCTCGATCCACCCGTTCCGTTCCGCCGCGGCGACCCCCTTGCGGCCCGCGAACGGGTGTCCGTCGAACTGGCGGGCCACCACGTCCTGCAACGCGACGCACCGGAACAGCCCCACGTCCTGCACGAGACCGTCGATCCGTTCGCCGAACGAGCGGCGCGGCCTCCGCGCGTCGTACTCGCGGCGGTGGCCGCTCCGCCCGCGGTCGTCGCGAGTCGCTTCGCGGTTGTCACACTCGGGAACGCCGGCTGCAACCGTGCGCGCCGACGCGGCGTCGGACGGACTCCAGGGCTCTCGCATCACGCCGCCCCCGCAGCCCCAGGCTCGGCGCCGCCCATCTCGACCTCGGACCCGTGCGGCCCGGCCTCCCGCAGCCGCCAGTCCCTGCCCTCCAGGGCGACGACCCGGCACCGGCCGGCGATCCGGCTCGCCAGCCGGTCGTCGCCCATGAACTCGCCGATCGCGCGCGGCGTCCGGTTCGACGTCCAGACCGTCCGCCGCCCCGCGTCGTGCCGCGCCTCGTAGAGCATCAGCAGCGTCCGCCGCGTGTAGTCCGTCGCCGCCTCCCGTTCCGCGCCGAGGTCGTCCAGCACCAGCAGCTCCCGCTCGATCAGCCGCTCGAACGTCTCGAACGGCTCCAGACAGTCGCGCGGCTGCAGCCGGTAGAGCAGCATCGGCACCCGCACGAACTCCGCCGACCGCCGCTCCGACCGCCACGCCTCGTTGAGCACGCTGCACGCCAGCCGCGTCTTGCCGCTGCCCACGGGACCGCACAGGTACAAGTCCGGCTCCTCCTCCCCGGCGGCCAGCAGCTCCCGCGCCGCGCGCAGCGCGTGCCGGTTGTCCGCCGTCTCCTGCCACGTCGCCCACCGGGCGTCCCGGAACTCCCACGGCACCGAGGGCGCGAAGCCGTGCGCACGCTCCCAGCACGCGCAGCGCCGCAACCGCCGCACGCCCCCGGCCCGCGTCTCTTCCCAGCCCGGCGTCCGCCGGCACCGCTCGCATCCCGCCGTCATGGCCTCGCCCGCTCGATGACCGCGTCGTACGCCGCGCGGGAATCCGCCGACCGCGCCTCGCCGGCCCCCGAGTCCGCCTGGAGCCGCTCGGCCAGCGCCGGGGCCATCGACAGCAGCATCGACACCGTCCGCGTCCGGCCCTCCAGGAACCGGTCGCCCTCGGTCGTCAGGAACCGCTCCGCCAGCCGTTCCAGCTCCGCCGCGCCGTAGGCCGCGCACAGCCGGCGCGCCGACTCCGCGTCCGACACCTCGACCGCCCGCGTCGGCGCATACGCCACCCCCCGGTGCCGCGGATACAGCTCCGCCCGGTACCGCTCGACGAACGCCGCCGCGCGGGCCGCGACCACTGGCGGCTCCTCCTCCTCCCCCGCACCCCCTCCACCTGATTCGCCGTTAGCCGTTAGCCGTAAGCCATTAGCCGTTTCGCAGCCGCGCGCGTGAGACGGGAAAGTTCCCGGAATATTTCGGGAACTTTCCGGGAAGATTCCCGGAAAAATGTGGGAATCCTCCCCCGTTGCTTCCGGAAGGATGCCGTCGTGCTGCGGGGTTGGAGCCTCCCGCGAGCGCTTCCAGACGAACGGCAGGGCCGCGCCGGCCGCCTTCGGCTGCGCCGGCACCTTCACGCCGCCCGGATGCACCGACCACAGGTGGCGCGTCCTCGGGCTCACCTCGGCCGCCGCCGGCAACGGATGGAGCGTCCGAAGCGGATACCGCACCCGCTGGAAGTCCTGCCAGTCGGCCTGATAGAGGTAGCGCGCGCCCTGGTGGACGAACACCGCGACCAGGCCCGCCGTCACCAGCCGCTCGACGCACCGGCCGATCGCCTTGGCCGGCCGCCGGCTCAGGGCGTCGTGCGCCGCCTGGAATGCGACCGCCTCCGCCCGCATCACGCCGAAGTCGTCAGCCGCCAGCAGGTATGTCGTCCACACCCGGTACTCCAGGTCCGACAGGCTCGACACCTTCGCCGAGTGGCCGAGCCGGGCGTGCAGGAGCCGGTCAGCAGGCATCGCCTCTTACTCCCGACCCACGCAGCCACGGGCGTCCGACAACCCGGCGGGACATCAACAAACCTGCTCCGGGTCGCACACCGCGCATCGCGCCCACTCCGGCCGCTCGCCGAGCACGCGCACCTCGACGCCGGAACCGCCCCGCATGCGCGCCTCCACGTCCGGCCAGCATCCCGGACAGACGATCACCGGACCGCCCGCGTCCGTTTCCACTTCGCGCCCCGGCGCAGCGGCCAGCCGCTGCCCGGCGCCCTCGAACGGCTCGCTCACCGCCTCCTCCCCCGACGGGCGGGCTTGCAGCGGCCCCCGCCGGACGCGAGTCACTGCAGCACGGCCGCCTTGCTCCAGCGCGGGCGGCGGTCGATGCCCGGAATCGGCGCCACCGGAAAGACACGCGCGTCGAGCCGGCGCCTGATCGTCTTCGGGTGGCAGCGCAGCAGCGACGCCAAGTCATTCAGGAACAACACGTCGGGCAGCTCGTGCGAGGCCACGTCCGGGTCCCGCGGAACGCCTTTGCCGCGGGCTGCGAGGTGCCCGGCAGCAACCCGCGCTGCGACCGAGCCGGGCTGCACCTCACGCGTGCGCGCCAGCACCTCCTCCCGCGCCGCGTCCGCCGCGCGTTCCGCCGCCTCCAGCACGTCCAGGATCTCGGTGGCCTGTTCTGCGAACGTGGCCGGCGGCCGGGTGTAGCCGTTGAGCCACGCGTTCAAGGCGGGCTGACTGACGCGGAGCATCGCCGCGAGCCTGCGCTGCGTCAGGCCCAGTCTCACCATCCGGGCGGCGATGGGCCGTACGGGATTGACCATTGGCGCCTCCAGAATCTAGGGCACCAAGAATCCCGTCAACTATAATCAGTGATTATCATTGCGCATGAACATCATCGGACAGCGCCTGCGCGCGGCCCGCGCGCTCCGGGGTTTCAACCAGGCCCAGCTCGCCGCCAAGATCGCCCTCACCCGAGAGGCCATCTCCATGATCGAGCACGGGAAGTCCCGCCTTCGGGTCGACAGGCTGGCCGACGCAGCAAGGATGCTCGACGTGTCGACCGACTACCTGGAAGGGCTCACCGAGGACCCGACCCCCGCGGCGCAGCTCGCGCGCGCCCTCGCCGCCGCTACCGGGGGAGTGCCCCTTGATGACCGGCAGGTGCACGGGGCAAGCCGCGCCGACGGCGACTACGTCGGCGTCTACGCCCTGGCCACCGCCGCGGGCGGCGGCACCGTCGCTGACGAGCGCGTGACCGGCCGCCTCAAGTTCCGAAAGACGTGGCTGGCGCGCCACGGACTCGTCGCCCGCAGTTGCCGCGTCATCGAGGTCGCCGGAGAGTCCATGGAGCCGACCCTGGCGGACGGCTGCTCGATCCTCGTCAACCACGCGAGCCGCCGCCGGCGCCTCGGCCACATCTACCTCGTGCGCACCGAGGAGGGCCTTGTCGTCCAGCGCGCGGGCAAGGATCCGGCGGGCGTCTGGCAACTCGTCAGCGACAACCCGGACAAGCTGACCTGGCCGAACCGCCCCTGGCCGCCGGACGCTCGGATCGTCGGAGAGGTCAAGTGGACCGGCAGAACATTTGTGTGAGGGAGTGACCCGATGAGATCCATGCACAACCGCATCGGCGCGGCACCGACAGACGCGGATGCCGCATCGGACAAGGGTGGTCGAGGCAGAGCTTCAACGATGAACGCGAGGCCCGACTCGCAGTCCCGCCGCCGCGTACGCGTTGCCCAGGGGATCTACCGGGATCGTTGGGGCCTGGCCGCCACGGTCAAGGTGCACGGGGTCCAACGAGAGATCCGTTTCGCGCCCGGCACGCCCCTCAAGACCATCCGGGTCCGCCGGGACGAGCTGCGCGCCAGCATGCGGACGCTCCCCGTCGGCGAGCGGCATACGCTGGCCGACGATGCGTCCCGATACCTCCGGCAGATCGGCAACGACCTCGTGAGCATCGCGGACCGCCGGCACTACATCGGGGAGTGGGCCGCGCGCTTCGGCCACCTCAAGACGCTGGCGTTGCCACAGCACATCGCCGCGCTGAACGACCAGTTGCGCAGGTGGCGCGAGACGTTGTCCGTCTCGGCGTGCAACCATCGACGGGATGCGCTGACGAACCTCGTGAAGGTCCTCTACGGGCGCCGGGCAGCGGCCGAGCTGGTCGATCTCGTCCGGTTCGCCCGTCCCGCTCCCCGGCCGCGGTGGCTCGACCGCTCTCACATCGCGGCGGTGCTGGCGCAGTTGACGCCGGGGTCCAAGACCGTAGTACGCTTACGGCTGATGCACTGGACGGGGATGCGGCCCTCGCAGATGGGCCGCCTGCGGCCCGAGGACTTCCGCCTCGACGAACCGACACCGTTCGTCGCCGTGCCTCGCGGGAAGGGCGGACGGCTGGCCGCGGTTCCGCTCGTCGGCGAAGGGCTGGATGCGGCGCGCGAGTTCATGGCGATCGGCGCCTACGGGAGCTGGTCCTGCCCGAGTGCGAACAGGGCGCTGGCAGGGGCGGCCCGGAAGGCCGGCCGCCCCACATTTACCGTGTATCAGATCCGCCACGCCTTCGCGACGGGGCTGCGGCGGACGGGATCGGACGTGGCCGACATCCAGGATCTGTACGGGCACACGGATCCCGAGACGACGATGATCTACGCGCCGCCGCAGTTGCAGAAGCATGCCGAAGCGATCGAGCGTTTGCAGCGAGCCGACCGGGCAACGGTGCGGGTTGCAGGAGGGATTCGGCTGGCAGTACAGGCTGGCAGTACAGGCGACGCGCAGGTAAGTCGTTGATTCTAAAGGATGCGCCCTTAGCTCAGCTGGATAGAGCGTCTGGCTACGAACCAGGAGGCCGCAGGTTCGAATCCTGCAGGGCGCGCCACTCCCCCTTCCCGTCCGATCCCTTGAAGTCTCAAAATCTACCGTAAACATTGGCTGTATCCGTTGTCGGCGGTTCGCGCCGTTCCACGTGATTCCGTACCTTTCCCACGAGCAGAGTGGTATATTTGGTGGTAAGATATTTCCGTTCCCGGTTCCGGTCCTTGTGGGAAAAGCGAATCGAACCATGGGGAAACTCACAGTCGCGAGGGTGCGGTCGCTCTCGCATCCCGGCCGGTACGGCGATGGCGGGACGCTGTTCCTCGTCGTGGCACCCGGCGGGTCGAAGAGCTGGGTGCAGCGCGTCACCGTCGGGGGGCGCCGCCGCGACCTCGGTCTGGGCGGCTGGCCGGTCGTCTCGCTCGCCAAGGCCCGGCAGCGCGCTTTCGCCAACCGAGTTGCCATCGCCGACGGGCTCGACCCGCTCGCCCACAAGCGCCGCCCGAGAACGCCGACCTTCCGGGAGGCCAGCGAGCGCGCCCTGGAAGCGAACCGGCCGCGCTGGCGCAACGCCAAGACGGCGGACAACTGGATCGCCACGATGGACAAGTACGTGCACCCCGTCTTCGGCGACCGGCCCGTCGACCGGATCTGCCGCGAGGATGTCCTCCGCGTCCTGACGCCCATCTGGACGGCCAAGCCCGAGATCGGACGCAAGGTCCGGCAGCGCATCCGCGCGACGCTGGCCTGGGCGCAGGCGCACGGCCACGTCGAGCACAACCTCGCCGGCGACGCCATCGACGGCGCGCTGCCGTCGCTGCCGGCCGTCAAGGCGCACTTCCGGGCGCTGCCGTACCGCGAGGTCGGCGCGGCGCTGGGAGACCATCGGGGCGTCTCGGGCGTCGGTGTCCGCCAAGGCGTGCCTCCGGTTCGTCGTGCTCACCGCCTGCCGCTCAGGCGAGGCCCGCCTTGCGACCTGGGACGAGATCGACGTGAAGGCCCGCGAA
This sequence comes from Vicinamibacterales bacterium, assembly GCA_965214845.1. Lineage (GTDB taxonomy): Bacteria > Acidobacteriota > Vicinamibacteria > Vicinamibacterales > UBA8438 > JAAXGX01. Next base: position 5,449,349 of record CBDCCO010000007.1, on the reverse strand, counting down.
TGGCGCATTCCGGGATGCCGGATGAAGACGGGCATCGAACATCGCGTGCCGCTCGCCGATGCGGCGCTGGACGTGCTGGAATCCGTCCGGCCGCTGCGCGGTCCGGCGAACCTGCTGTTCCCGTCGCCGTCGAGGCCGGCGAAGACGCTCAGCGACATGACGCTGACGAAGATCCTGCGAGACACGGGGCTGGCCGACCGCGCCACGGTGCACGGCTTCCGTTCGGCCTTCCGAACCTGGGCGAGCGAGCGGACCAGCGTGCCGCACGCCGTCTGCGAGATGGCGCTGGCCCACCGCGTGGGTTCGGACGTGGAGCGCTCCTACGCGCGGTCGGACCTGTTCGAGAAGCGCCGCGGGCTGATGGACCAGTGGACGACGTACGTGACGGGCGGCAGTGCGAAGGTCTTGCGTCGGCACGGATGACTCGCCGCGCACCGCTCCGGGGCGGCGCGTTCTCGTCATACGGCGGCGGGCAGCGCCAGGGTTACCCCTATGGTATTATCTGAGAATACCGATGGGGTGCTCCAGAATGACGACGCCGACGGATCGACTGTTGACACGCGCGGAGGTCGAGCGGCGCACCGGGCTCGGGCGGAGCGCGCTGTACCGCGCGATGCGCGAGGGCCGGTTCCCCGAGCCGTTTCGGGTTGGTCCGACAGCGGTTCGGTGGTCGCAACGGGAGGTCGAGGCGTGGGTGGCCGCACTCCCGCGCTCCCGCGGCGACGGCATCCACCGCGCGGGCAAGCAAGACCTGCCGGGCGCGTCGCACTGAAGCGAGAGGCATGCCCAAGTCACCACGCCACACCATCAATCTCAAGCTCTCGATCGAGGAGTTCGCGGCGCTCGCGACGGACGCCGACAAGTGCGAGACCGCGCCGACGACGATGGCGCTTAGTCACGTCCTGGCCGGCATGCAGCAGTTCCGCGACGTGGTTCCGGGCGTGACCGCACCCGCGAGCCGCGCCGCGTACGCGCTGAAGGACGCGGCGGAGGCCCTCCGTGCGGCCGGCAACGCAGAAGCTGCAGAAGCTGCAGAAGCCGTGAGCCAGGAGTTGTCCCAGGCAGTGGCTGACACCCGGGAGGGGCTGGGGTGGATCGTGTCGCCCGGCTGGCGACTGGACGCCTATCGTCACCGCATCGTGTGGGAGGGACCGGACGGCGGCCGGCCGGACTTGACGGAGTCCATTCTCAAGAGCCGGTGAACTCGTGCGCGAGTGGTGTGGCTGCCAAACGCCTACACGCAGGATCGCAATCGTACTGCGGCGGCGACGGCTTGTACCACAGCAGGATCTCGTCCAGCACATGCGGCGGCAGTGCAGGGAACGCCGGCTGATGATCGCCCATCTTCGGGACCGGGCGGACGCTCTCGTCCGAAGCGGCTGGACCCGCCGCGAAGCCGAGTGGCTGGCGCTGGTCTGCCTCCACAGCGGCGTGTTCCTCCGCTCGCAGTACCTTGCCTTCATCGGCCGGACGAATCCGGCCCTCGCCAACCGCTTCGTCCGCCGGTGCCGCAAGCACGCCGTCGAACAGCCGTGGAACGGCTCCCGGCTCCGCATCTGCCGGATCGCGGCCCGGCGCATCTATCGGGCGCTCGGCGCGGAGCACGTCCGGCACCGCCGGCCGGCCGCGCCGGAGGTCGTCCTGCGGCGGCTGCTGTCGCTCGACTACGTGCTCGAAGATCCGCACGCCGCGTGGCTCCCGACCGAGGACGAGAAGGTGAACGCGCTGACCGCGGCGGGGATCTCGAAGCAGGTGTTGCCGCACCGGTTCTACCAGGGCGCGGTCGGGGCGCAGCAGCGCTACTTCCCCCACAAGCTGCCGGTGGCTCTCGACGGAGAGCGGGCGACGTTCCTGTTCGTGCAGACCGACGAGGACGAGACGGTGAGCGCGGTCCGCACGTGGGGCTCGCAGCACGCGGCGCTGTGGACGGCGCTTCTCGCGGCCGGCCTCGCCGTCGAGGTGGTCGTCGTGGGCCGCGACCCGGTACGCTTGGCGGCGGCCCGGCGCGTGCTCGACCAGTGGGCGGCGACGCCTCCCGATTCCGTGAGGATGTCGCAGCAGGAGGCGGCGGCGGAGCTGGCTGCAATCAAGAAGGCGATCGCGACGAGCGATTGGGCCGCGCTGGACGCGTACGGCGGGCTGAACCCCGCGATCCGGCGCGCGTGCGGCCTCGACGCCGCGTGCGCCGGAGGCCGGAGGTCGCGGGCGGCGATCACGGCTGGCCGGACGTGGCGCTCGACGCGGGTGCCGGAATGGACCCGCGGCCACCGCGCCGGCGAGGCTGCCTGACGAGACGAACCACACCGGCAGCCGTGTCTGTAGAGAATCCAACGTAAATTATTGCTAATAAGGACTTTACAAGAGAATGTCTCGGCAGTTCCCCTCGTTGCCTCCCCCGTTCTGAAGCGGATTCCAGAAAACACTAAACGGCGGTCGAGGACCGATCCGGACCGGACGTGCCGACCGGCCTCGAAGACCGCATCCCGTCGACCGTGCGCCTGTTCCGACTAGGGCGTGTTAACACTATCGCAACCCATCAGCGATGAGTGCGAAGACGATGAACCCGAGGAACATGACGTCGAGCTTTTCGAACCTGGAGAAGACGCGACGGAATCCCTTCAACCGACGGAACAGTCGCTCGACCTCGTTGCGCCGCTTGTACATCTCACGGTCATACTCCCAAGGATCGACCCGCGTTCGCAACGGCGGCACGACCGGCTCGTATCCCAACTCCAACGCCAGTTGTCGGGTTTCGTCACCTTCGTACGCACGGTCCATGATCAGCGCGGGACTGTCGCGCCGACCGCCCAGACCATTCAGCAACTTGCGTCCTTCCGGGGCGTCGTGGGCCTGTCCCGGAGAGAGCGAAAACGTGATGGCCGTTCGAGCATCCGCGGCAACCATATGAATCTTGGTGGTCCAGCCGCCCCGCGAGCGGCCGATGGCCTGGGGACCGTTTTTTTCGTGCCCCCGTCCCGTCCGGATGCACCTTCACGATGGTGCTGTCCAGCGACACCGCCTCGAGCTTGATGCGCACGATCTGCTCGCGCTGCAAATGCTCGAAAACCCGGTCAAGCACGCCGTTCTTCGACCAGCGGTTCATGCGCGTGTAGATGGTGTGCCAGTTGCCAAAGCGGGGCGGCAGGCCCCGCCACTTGCAACCGTGCTCGGCCACATACAGAATGGCGTTGAGAACCCGGAAGTTGGAAACGCTGACGTTGCCCCGTTGCACTGGAAGTTGGGGCGCGATGCGGTCGTATTGAGCCTGAGTGAGTTCCATCTACAAACGATAGCACGATCAGGCCCTTTAGTGTTAACGCGCCCTAGGCCGGCCGTTGTCTCGCGCTCTTCACGATGGCGGCCACTGCGGTCGCCGGTTTTCCGCGATCCCGGCTGGGGCGCGGGATGCCGAGGTTCAGGAGGCGCAGTGGTCGGCCGTTCGCTTTGTGTTCGCCTCCGTGCCTCGAGTAAAATGGCCTGGACGACCCGAGCCGCGTGGTCGCCGAACTCGCAGCGAGGGCCTTGGTGGCCACTGTCCGAGAACACAACGACGGCTTCTCGGTACGTTGAGCCGGTGCACTGCCGGCAATCCGCCCTTGCTTGGAAGACGATGGAGAATGCACGGCCTGGCACTCGTCGACTACGATAACCTCTGCCCGCGAAACAGGTCCGAGCACGAGGTTGAGATCCGTACGGCGGAGCTCCTCGACTTGCTCGCTCGCGCGTCGCAGGCTGCGTTTCCGGGCCTGCGTGAACTCGATGTGCGACTGTACGGCGGCTGGATCGATGAACAGGGCGTTCACAGCCCGTCCGCACTGTGGTTGCTGCCGTTGCTTCCAGTGCTCCGAGGCCGGCGGCAAGGGCTGCTCGTTCGGCCGACACTCGCGATGACGATGCTCCAGTTTCCAGACATTGAGCTGCGAGGTACGGTAAGGCTTCAAGCTAGGTCTCGACGGCAGAAAATGGTCGACGCCATGCTCGGATGCGACGCCGTCTTCGCGGCGACGCTCGGCCAGTCGAGAGTCGGCATCGTCAGCGACGACGATGACCTGCTACCCGCGGCTCTCTCGGCCCATGCAGCCGACCCGGCGTGTACGGCATGGATGCGGCGGCGCGCAGCCGGCGAAGGGCTCAACGATCGGGCGCTGAGCGATTACGGTGTACGCATCCAGCGCCTCGAGCAGACGTTCCCATGACTGACTATTTTGCGTATTGGAACGAACGCATCAGGTACGATCTGGCATCGTTCGGAGACCCGGGCACAAGCGTCGATGTCGATGGGTCCGAACGCACGTTCCGCGCCAGCTGGACCATGCGCGGCGAACCGCGGGATGCTAAGTTCTCCGTCTCGCGGGATCAGGGCGTGTGGGTCACGGCGAACGGTGCATCCCGCGTCCCGTACCGCACCTTCTTCTCCGGACCTGGCATGGCCGATCTGCGTCATGTTGCGCAGATGATTCAATCGGCGCGGAAACCCACGCTGTTCGTCCCGACGCGAGCGAAATCGACAATCAGTTCCGGGCCGGCCATCAAAGTCCTCACCGACCTGCTCGGTGAGGAAGCCGACACGACGCGGGTGATGATGGTCACGGGTGGGGCAGGCGCCGGCAAGACCTGTGTCCTGCGGGAACTCGTGCGGCGCCAGGCTGAAGCCTATCTGAGCGGCCGCACTTCTAGGCTGCTACTCTACGTGAACGCCCAGGGGAGACCGCTCGCCCGGTTGAACGAGGCACTGGCGACTGAGCTACAGGATCTGAAGGTCGTTCTCACCTATCATTCCGTCGCGGTCCTGGCGCGGCTCGGGGTCCTCGTGCCGGTCATCGACGGATTCGACGAGTTGCTCGGCGTCAGTGGCTACGACGACGCCTTCAGCTCGCTCGCGGGATTCCTCGAGCAGCTCCATGGAGACGGTCAGATTCTCGCGTCTGCCCGGTCTACGTACTACGAGGAGGAGTTCCTCGAAAGGGCTGGGCGTGCTTCGGCCACCGGCGATCAGGCGTGGTCCCACGTACCAGTGCAAATCGAGGACTGGTCTGATGAAGATCGACAGAACTACCTCAACAAGTGGATCGAGGAGAAGGGTTGGTCCCCGTCGGACGCACAGAAGTTTCTCGACCGCGTGACGCGCACTTTCAAGGACCATGCCGCACTGGCCCTAAAGCCGCTGTTCTTCACGCGGGTCGTGGATCTGCTGCATTACGACTCCTCCTTCTCCAGTGGCGACGATCTGCTGCGTACGCTCGTGCGAGAGTACTCGTCAAGAGAACTGAAAGACAAGCTGCTGGATCGACACTCGCGACCCCTCTTGACCGAAGAGCAGTTCGGCGACCTGATGCAGGAACTCGCGGAGGAGATGTGGAACCAGGAGGCCCGCGGACTCGATGTCGGCTCGATTCGCTTCGTCGCGGAGTACTTCGTCCATGACGCAGGGCTGCCGGACACCACAAGACAGATAATTGTAGAAAGGCTACACTCGATGGCCTTCCTCGGACAGGGGGACGCGCTGTCGGTGCGCGGCGGAATCTCGTTCGAACACGAGCTCTTCTTCTTCTATTTTCTCGCCAGAACGATCGCGGCCCGGCTCGCCGCGGAAGGTGGGGATCTCCGCGTAATCCTGAGTCGTTCCGCCTTACCCGAGGAAGTCGCTGATCGGGTAGCGCAGGAGTTGGCTGGGTCCGATGCGTCGGCCGCCGGCCGATTGCAGGACCGGCTGGACCGTCTCTCGAAGGCGGCAGAGCAGGAGAGCCGCCGCACGGCGCAGGTGCGGGAAAATGCCGGGCTCCTCACCATGGCGCTACTGCGGGAACAGGCCAGCCGGGGTGCCATCCAAGGATGCTCCATTCGGTCCGTCGTATTCCCAGGTGGTCATCTCAAGAACGTCACCTTGATTCAGTGTTCGTTGATCGACGTGGCTATGCGGCGCACCGACCTCACGTCGACTCGCTTCGTGGCGTGCGAGGCGCGCGGGGTACGGCTGTACGAGCCCAGGATTGGCCGAGAGTCGACGCGATTGGAGTTGACGGGACTCGGCGTGGAGGACGTGACAGGCATTCGGGTGCTCGACGATAGGTCAGATACCAACTACGCCCCCTCGTTCATCGCGGACACGCTACGGTCGTGCGGGGCGCCGATCACGGACGACGCGGGACCGAAGGGTCCCGCGGTGCCGGATGCAGAACTGAACTTGATGGAGCGCCTGATGCGGGCGTACCACCGAACTGCCCTGGTGTGCCTGCAGGACGACACGTTATCGAGTCTATTCTCGGACCCTGGATGGCATGGGCTCCAGCGCAAGCTGGTCGAACACGGCATCATGAGGCTGGAAGAGCGCGCCACGAGCGGACAGCGGAAACAGTTCCTGCGCCCGCGGTTCCTGCCGAAGCAAGTCATGGCGGGTCGCGTCGGGCGTCCCGACACCGACCCGCAGATCCGGGCGTTCTGGGAAGCTCTGGCGACCCCTGCTTCGTAACGACGGCGCGACCGCGCACCCTGACGACGATGAAGGTCCGGTGGCGCCCGGCTTCGGGATCCGTACCTGCAAGGGGAAGCAACCGCCGACCTCTGAACCAGTATAGGCCGGACCGGCGGCGTCCTCTCCCGCGTCGATGTCCGATGCCGGCCCGCCGCTGTCATCCTGGCCGACAGGCCGCACATCGGAGTGGACGCGCGGTGGCGCCGCAGGCGCGGGTCCCTTCCTGGTTGACATGGACTCCTCCCGGTGCTGCGATGCAGCATCCTGAGCAGTGGATGATTCAGGACGAACCAGGAGGAGCCAACGTGGAGGGTACGACAATCGCGGTGGATCTCGCAAAGAGCGTGTTCGAGGTGGCGGTAGCGAATGACCGGGGGCAGATCGTCGAACGCAAGCGGTACGGGCGTGCTTCGTTCAGGCGCTGTCTGGAGACCCGGCCGGCAAGCCGGGTCGTGATGGAGGCGTGCGGTACAGCCCACTATTGGGGGCGACTCGCCCAGGAGCACGGACACCGGGTGACGCTGCTACCGCCCAACTACGTGCGTCCGTTCGTCCGCCGGAACAAGACGGACCAAGCCGATGCGGAGGCTCTGGTGGACGCGTCGCGGGCGGAGCGGATCCCGGCCGTTCCGGTCAAGCGGGCGGAACAACAGGCTCTGATCGCGCTGCACCGGATTCGCGAGCAGTGGATGAGCACCCGGACGGCGCGCATCAATGCCCTGCGTGGTCTGTTGCGGGAGCATGGCCTGAATCTGCCGTGCGGCGCGCAGTCGGCGGTGCTGGCGATTCCGGCGCTGCTGGATTCGTCCACAGAGTTGCCGGCCGCGCTGCGGCGCGTGCTCGGCAGCGTGCGGGAGGAAATCCGGGCCTCGGAGGACCGCATTGCCGAGGTCGACCGCGAGCTCGGGAACCTGGCCGCCGCCGACCCGGTCTGCCAGCAGTTGCAGACGATCCCCGGTATCGGGCAGTTGGCGGCGACCGCCCTGGTCGGTACCGTCGGTCACATTCACGCCTTCCGGCGAGGGCGTGAGTTTGCGAGTTGGCTCGGGCTGACGCCGCGCGAGTACTCCAGCGGCGGCCGTCGGCGGCTCGGGCACATCAGCAAGCGCGGCGACCGCTATCTGCGGCTCCTGCTGACTCACGGTGGCCGCGCCGTGGTGCTGGCCGCGGCGCGGCGCCAGCGGGCCGGCCGGCCGCTACCTCGACTCTACGAGTGGGCGCTGGAGGTGCGCGCCCGGTCCCACTTCAACAAGGCCATCGTCGCGGTGGCCAACAAGCTGGCCCGGCTCGTCTGGGCCGTCTGGACGCGCGACGTGGCGTTCGTCGCTGCGTGACCCCCGACCGCAACGGCTGCTGAGGGTTCGAACGAATGGCATGGCGCCTCGGACCGACCGACACCGCATCAGGCCGATTCCTTCCCGGCGCACCAGACGCCGATTCCTGGACTGGCCCGCGGTGTGCGACTGTCATGGTGGCCCGGAGACGGAAGTCTCCAACGGAGAGGCCGGATATAGGACCGCAGTCGCTTCGACGCCACGTGTCGTCGCTCCCGACCTCCGGTGGCAGCTCGCAGTCGTTCGACGCGGAGAGCCACCGCGACAGGCGTCGCGGTGGACGGGCGGGTTATGGCCGGAAGCACGCTTCCGGCCGGGTACCGACCGTCGGCTGACCACAGCCGGCACGGGCGAGCACTCCCCCTTCCCGGAGGGATAGCTTGACAAGAGGAGTCCATATAGGAAGGACAATTTGCAGGGGAGCGACCACGACCCAGCAGGTGTGACGGAGGAACACCTGCCGGGTCCGCAAATCACCAGATTTGCCGTGGTCGCTCCCCTACTTCCCCCCTGTCACTTTCTCTGTACGTGGGGGGTGGCATGTTGTGTTGTGAGCTGGTTGATATGAAAGGACTTAGCGGTTCCGGGGGCGTGAGTTCAAGTGTGACTGGGGGTGTAAGTTTGGCCGCTTGGTCTCCTTACACCCTTACTGCGGCATTATCGGTGTAAGTTCGCCTCGGCCCTTGTTGTGATCAGGCGGCGGGTTGGATCACACTCTCACCCTCGTCGCCCTGTTCCTCATCGTGCTTCCGTGATCCTCGCCTCCTGGTCCTGTGCGCCGATGTCTTACGCCGGTACGGGTTCCCTGTCGCGCCAGTCTGGTTCGCTGTCGTCTCTCCGCGTCGAGTTCCGCTCGGTACCGTACCATGCCGTTTCTTTCCTGGCGCGTGTGTTCCCCTGTGCGCCCGGCCTGCTGCTGACGGATCCGGTTGCTGTGCGGGGCGCCGGTGGGGGCGGCGCGGCGCGGATCGTGGTCGATGCCGGTCCCGTCGTCAACGGGACGGACGCCAACGTCCGTCGTACCCAGCCTCGTCCGCGACGGTGGCCGGCGTGTCACCGGAACGGCCGCAGCGAAGCGGAGGAGCCGAAGGCTTGACGCGCCGGGCGCCGTCGTGGCTCCCGGCCCTCCGCCCCGCACGGTCAGCGCGGCGTCGAGTTCTCCGGCCTGCGCTCTTCGGTCAGGTACGCGGTCCAGTCCTCCATGAGGAGCCGCCGCCGCTCGAACAGGTCTGACCGCGCGTAGGCCGCCTCGACCTTGTTGGGGACCACGTGCGCCAGCGCCGCCTCGATGACCTCCCGCGGATGGTCGGTCTCCTCGGCCGCCCAGTCCCGGAACGTCGACCGGAAGCCATGGGCCACGGCCGGGATGTTGCAGTCCTTGAGGATCCGGGTCAGCGTCGTGCCGTCGAGCTGCCTTCCCCATCGGCCGGGAAACACCAGCGGGCTGCCGCCGTTGCCGAGCGTCCGCGCCGCGTCGAGGATCTCGATGGCCCGGCCGCACAGCGGCACGCGGTGTGCGCGGAGCGTCTTCATGCGGACGGCCGGGACGGTCCACAGGTGCTCCGTCGTGTCCATCGCGGGCCACTGCGCCCCGCGGACCTCGCCGGAACGCGCCGCCGTGAGGACGAGAAACTCGACCGCCAGCTTGCCGGCCGGCGTCGCCCGCGACGCCCGGACCGCCGCGATCGCCGCCGCCGCCTCACGGTGGGGCAACGCGCGCATGTGCTCGACGACGGCCTGCTGGACGCCAAGCACGGGTTCGAGCCGGTCGCAAGGGTTATCGGTCCTCATCTGCATGGCGATGGCCCACTCCATCACCGCGCGGATGCGCTGCCGCACACGCCGGGCCGTCGTCGCCTTCACGTGCCAGATGGGCGTGAGGACCTCCAGCACGTCGTCTCTATGTGTGAACTCAACGGCAGTGTTCACGAGTGCCCGGAATCGTCCGTAACCGTCTGACTAATAGCCAGTTACTCGTCTGGTGCCGGTCTTGACGAGGCGCCCGCGGTCCGCTAGAATCCTGCCACTTCCGCGACGGCATGAGGGGAAGATAGGCAGGTATGACGCTCCCAGCTCGACCCCGGAAACGCAAGCCCAAGGGCCGTCATCCCGACAAGGCCCTCTCCACCGCCTTCGTCCGAAAGGTCGCCCAGGCCGGACGATACTGTGACGGTCAGGGCCTCTACCTCGACGTCCAGCCCACCGGCAGCCGCAGCTGGATCCAGCGTATCGCGATCCGCGGGCGACGCCGTGAACTCGGGCTCGGCGGCTTCCCGCTCGTCTCGCTCGCCGAGGCCCGCGAGAGAGCCTTCGCCAACCGCAAGCTCGCTCGCGACGGCGGCGATCCGCTCGCCGACAAGCGCCGCGCCAAGGGCATGCCCACCTTCGCCGAGGCCGCCGAGCGGGTCTGGACCGACAAGCAGGCCGGCTGGCGCAGCTCCGGCCACGTCTGGCACTGGAAGGCGAGCCTCGAGACCTACGCCTTCCCGCGCATCGGCCGGATGCCCGTCTCGGACGTGACCAGCGCCGACGTGTCAAGCCGCCCTTCGGGCGCCTCCTCCACTTCGTTCCGGCTCTGGCGAGTGACACGCCGGCCACCGGCGCGGTGTTCTGCGTTTACTGCCGAACGCAGGCGTCCGGCCCTTGAACGGACCGGAGCCCCACCACGTCCTCGAACCCGCCGCCGACCACGCCAACCCGGAGCCGAGGCGCGAAGCCTGACGGAGATCGGGCGCGGGATGGCAGTCGAGGTCACGGAGCAGGACGAGGGCCGGGGCGACCTTGGGCGTGTGATCCGCCCTGCCGCCCGATCACAGCGAGACAGGGGTCGAGCTTACACCCCATGATGCCGCAGGAGAGGTGTAAGCAGACCCGGAGCCTCAAGTTACGCCCCGAGTCACACCTGCACATACACCCCCGGCATCCGCTAAGTCCTTCCACATCAACCAGATCCCGACCCGACCCACCACCCCCACGCGCCGCAGATTGGGACAGGGGGGAGGTTGGGGAGCGACCCATCCGAAAACCTGCGGTTTTCGGACCCGGCAGGTGTTCCTCCGTCACACCCGCCGCGCCGGGTCGCTCCCCAACGAAAGTGTCCCTGCGGGAAGGCCTCACAGCGACGGTCACGGGCCGACAGGTAGTGCCGCCACGGCCATTTCTCGCCCGCGGTCTCGGACATAGCATGTGTTATGCTGCGGCTCGGTTGTGAGCGTCCGCACGTCGCAGCTCACAAGCACCGGAGCCTCGGAGAGCGGTGCAGGCAGACCTCCCCATTCCAGCGGACTACCCGCGCCGCATCAAGTCGATCCGAGAACTTCTCGATCTGACGCAAGCGCAACTCGCGGAGCGGATCGGCGTCTCCTTCGCGACGGTGAACCGCTGGGAGAACGGCCAGACGAAGCCCGCCCGCTTGGCGTGGCGGCAGGTCATCGACCTGGAAGCCCGGAACGCGCGGTCGGAGCAAAGCCGCGAGGCGCCGGTTGACGCGACCGCTGCGCCCCCGGTCGACTTCTCAGCCCGCCCGGCCGTCGTCACGGCCGTGGCCGAAGCGACGCGCCTCTCCTACGGGCACTTGGCCAACCCCGCGTTTGCAACCGAGGTTTCGCTGGTCCATCCACTGCCGCACCAGCGGATCGCGGTCTACGACCGGATGCTGAGCCTGTCTCCGCTCCGGTTCCTGCTCGCCGACGACGCCGGGGCGGGCAAGACGATCATGACCGGCCTGTACCTGCGGGAGGTGCTGGCCCGCCGTCTCATCAAGCGCGTCCTGGTGGTGCCGCCGGCCGGACTGGTCGGCAACTGGGAGCGCGAGATGCGGACGTTGTTCGCGCTGCCGTTCCGGATCGTGCGGGGCGCGGACGCGCGCGCCGGCAATCCGTTCGAGGAGGCGGATGGCGACCGTGTGATCGTCAGCCTCGACACGCTGGCCGGGGAGCGCATGTTCGGACGGTTGCGCGAGGCGGTGTCGTCGGGAGCGGCGCCGTACGATCTCGTGGTGTTCGACGAGGCGCACAAGCTGGCCGCCGACCAGCGGCCGGACTCCACCGTCCGGAAGACCGACCGGTACCGCCTCGCTTCGGCGCTCGCCGGCCTGCCGGCCGACGAGTCGGGTTGGCAGTTGGGATGGTCGGCGACGCACGTGCTGCTCCTGACCGCGACGCCGCACATGGGCAAGGACTTCCCCTACTACTGCCTGTGGCGGCTGCTCGCTCCGGACACGCTGGCGACCTTCGACGCCTTCTGCGCCTTCCCGGAGGCGCAACGGCGACGGCATTTCATTCGCCGGACGAAGGAGGAGATGGTCAGCTTCGACGGCCGGCCGCTGTACCCGCAACGACGGTGCGACACGTTGAGCTACGGGCTGACCCCGCCCGAGCGGGCGCTGTACGAGGCTACGACGCGCTACATCTCGGCAACCTACAACCAGGCGCGCGTCCTGAACCGCTCGGCGGCGCGTCTGGCGATGAGCGTGTTCCAACGGCGGCAGGCCAGCTCGACGTACGCGTTGATGCGGTCGTTCGAGCGCCGCCTGGTTCGGCTGGACGAGGCCATCGAGTTGGTCCGCGCCGGGCGGGTGGACGAGCTGGAGCGCCGCCAGAAGCGTCTCGGGGAGACCCCCGACTTCTTCGAGGCGCGTACGGCGGACGAGGATGCCGACGAGTCGGCTGCGAGGGAAGGCCACGAGGCGTTCGAGGAACGTGCGCTGGGCGGCATCGTCGCGCCGACGCTGGCGCAGCTCCGGGACGAGCGCGCGGAGGTGGAAGCGCTGCTCTCGCAGGCTCGCGGGCTGGTCGGCGACGCGGAGGACTCCAAGTTCGAGAAGCTCCGGGTAGTCCTGCGCCACCCGGACTTCGCCCTGGAGAAGTTCATCGTCTTCTCCGAACATCGGGACACGGCGGACTTCCTGGTACGCCGCCTGGAGGGCCTCGGCTTCACCGGGCAGGTCGCGTTGATTCACGGCGGCCTCGACTACCGGGAGCGGGAAGCGCAGGTAGAGTTGTTCCGGCGACCGCGCGAGGATGGCGGGGCCAACTGCCTGGTCGCGACCGATGCCGCGGGTGAAGGGATCAACCTGCAATTCTGCTGGCTGATGGTCAACTACGACGTGCCCTGGAACCCGGCGCGGCTCGAACAGCGGATGGGCCGGATCCATCGTTACGGACAGCGGCACGACCCGGTCGTCATCGTCAACCTGCTCGCCGGCGAGACGCGCGAGGGACGGGTGCTCAAGACGCTGCTTGAGAAGCTGGAGCTGATCCGCCAGCAGCTCGACTCGGACAAGGTCTTCGACGTGGTGGGCCGCTTGTTCGAGAACGTGTCGCTGAAGGACTACCTGGAGCAGGCGTCGACCGAGGAGGGAGCCGCGTCGGCCGTCAAGGGCATCGCCGGCCTGCTGACGGCAGACCAGATACGCGCGCTCGGCGAACGCGAGCGGGCGCGTTTCGGGGGCGGCGACGTCAAGAGCCGCCTCCCCGCGCTACGGACGGCCGTCGACGAGGAACCGTACCGGCGGCTGCTGCCCGGCTACGTCCGTCGGTTCCTGACCGCTGCCGTACCGCTCGTCGGCCTGCGCCTGGACGGCTCCCCGGACGGCGTCTTCCGGCTTGCGCAGGAGCATCCGGGCCGGTTGGATCCGATCCTGAGCGAGATCGAGGCCTACCCCGGCGCCGACGGCGGGTTTACGTTGTCCCGGCCGGCGAACGGCTCGGAGGTCATCTGGCTGCGCCCCGGCGAACCGGTGTTCGACCGATTCTGCTCCGTCCTGCTGTCACGGCACGCGGACGAGGCCCGGCGCGGGGCGGTCTTCGTCGACCCGCATGCCGACGCGCCCTACCTGTTCCATCTGGCGCGCGTGTCGGTGGTCCGCCAGCGCCAGCCGCTGGCAGCAGGGTTACTCGCAGCGGTTGACGAACTCAGGGGCCAAGACGCCAGCCCGGAGGTTGTCGAGAGCCGGCTCGTCGGACTCCGCCAGGACGGTGACGGCGCCATCGAGCCCTGCCCGCTGGAGCACCTGCTGCTGCTGCGGGGGGCAAGCGGCGTCGCGCCCGGCAGCGTGCCGCTCGCGCGGATAGCGGCACGCCTGACCGACGCGGCCCACGAATGGCTCGTCGGCGGAGCGCTCGCGCGCCTCGTGGACGAGCATCGGGCGCGGATCGAGCAGTCGCTTCCGGAGCGGCTCGACTGGCTCGCCCGCGGATCCGATCACAAGGCGGCGGAACTGATCGCCAAGCGGCGGCGTGCGAGCCAGCAGGCACGGGCCGGCGACGCGGAAGCGGCGGCGGAGCTGGCCAGAGTGAAGGACGAACAGCGCCGTTTCGCCGCCGACAAGCAACGGCGTCTGGAGCTGCTACAGAGGGAGCCGTCGCTGGTCGTGCCGGGCGACGCGGACATGGTGGCGCACGCCCTCGTGCTGCCGACCCGCAACCCGGCTGACCGGCGGCACCACACCGCGCTGGTCGAGGATATCGCCATGCGACTGGCTCAGGCGCGAGAGGAAGCGGCGGGCGCCGCCGTCCGCGACGTGTCCCGGCCCGAGCTGGCGCGGCGGGCCGGGCTCGGCGACTGGCCTGGGTTCGACCTCTTGTCGGAAGGCCCAGACGGAGGCCGCCGAGCCATCGAAGTCAAGGGCCGGGCGGGAACCGGCGACATCGAGCTGTCCGAGAACGAATGGGCGAAGGCGTGCAACCTGCGGGGCGGTTACTGGCTGTACGCCGTCTACGACTGCGCGACGGCCCGGCCACGGCTGGTCCGGGTCCGTGACCCATTCGCCAAGCTGCTCGCGAAGAGCCGGGCCTTATCCGCCTACGCGATCGCCGCCTCGTCTGTTCGCGCCGCGGCGGAGGACGCGCCGGGGACCTCAGAACCGAAGGCATCCACGGCGAACGACAACGGTCCGAGCGACCGCCGGGGAGCACCGTCATGACCAAGCGCCGCCTGATTGAGGTCGCATTTCCCCTGGAGCAGGTGTCCATCGATGCCGTGCACGAGAAGAACGTCCGCCACGGGCACATCTCGACGCTGCACATCTGGCCGGCGCGGCGACCGCTGGCGGCGTGCCGGGCGGCGCTGATCGCTGCGCTGACGCCGGATCCGGATGACCCTCGGGAGCGACAGGCGATCTACGAGCGGATGGCCGGCACCATCGTCGAGACCGTGAAGGACGAACGGGTGGGCGGGCGGATGGTCGCGAGACGGAAGCGCGAGACCCGAGGCGGGGTCCTGCACTGGAAGCGGGCAGAGGATACGGGTATTGAGTGGTTCCGCGCGCGGATTCGTGAAGCCTACGGCGGTCGTGCTCCGCGGGTGCTCGATCCGTTCGCAGGCGGCGGCGCGATCCCACTGGAAGCGATGCGGTTGGGTTGTGAGGCCACGGCGGTCGACATCAATCCGGTGGCGTGGTTCATCCTGAAGTGCACGCTCGACTACCCGCGGAGACTCGCGGGCCAGACCCGGGCGTTGCCGGACGTCGCGCTGCGGGACCGCGATTTCATGACCGCGTTCTTGAAGGGGAACGGCTTCAAGGGCCGTGCGCTGGGGCGCGAACTCGCGAAGCTCGGTCTCGGCGAAGCGAACGACGCGGAGCCGGAGCTGCTCGACACCAGGCCGGCGATGGAGGCGGACCTCGGTTGGCAGGTGCGCGCGTGGGGCCGTCAGGTGCTGAAGGCGGCGCGGCGACGGCTCGCTGACCGCTATCCGACGTACGCGGCGTTTCAGGCGCTCGCGCCCGGAGCGGAGCCGTTCGAGGCGCGACCGCTGACGCTTCTCAGCCCCGACGCGGACGGCGAGACCGATGTCCGATCGCTGAATTCGGAGTTCGATGCTGCCTGGCTCGAGGATCGGCGCAAGCCGCGCTGGGTGGCGAAACCGACCGTCGCCTATCTCTGGGCTCGAACGGTCCGCTGCAAGGGCTGTCGCGCCATGATCCCGCTGCTCAAGACCCGCTGGCTCGCGAAGAAGGGCGGCAAGCGCGTGGTGCTGACGATGACGCCGAACGCCGAGCGCGACGGCATCGTGTTCGGCGTCGAGGTGGACGCGCCTGAAGGGGGTGCCACCGCTGCCCGGCGGCGCGAACATGACCGGCGGATCGGTGGCGGCACGATGAGCCGGTCAGGCACCTCGTGCCCGCTGTGTCCGACCATCATGACCATGGAGGACCTGCGGCTCGACGGCCGCGCCGGGCGGTTGGGCGAGGTCATGACGGCGGTCGTGGTCGATGGGCCGACCGGCAAGGAGTACCGGCTGCCGACGGAGCTGGAACTGCGGGCGGCGCGGGTCGAGGCTGCGGATCTCGACAGACTCTACGCGAAGATTCCCTCCGGCCTGCCGGATGAGTTGATCGTCGGCGACAGGCCATCTCCTAACTCACGAGGTGCGTCGGGTCTACCCCGCTACGGCTTCGACGTGTGGCGCACCGTCTTCACAGACCGCCAGCTGCTGGCGCTGGGCACGTTCGTGCAGGAGATTCGCCGGCTTCCAGAGGCGATGGCCGACTGGCCCGACGCATGGCGAGAGGCGGTGGTGGCGACTCTGGCGCCGACCGTCAGCCGACTCGCTGATCGTGGCAGCGCCTTGGCAACCTGGACCAACAATCCCGAGAAGATCCGCAGCACGTTCGCTCGCTTCGCGCTGCCGATGGTGTGGGACTTCGCAGAGTCGTGCCCGCTGGCGGACACCAGCGGCGGCTTCGTGCAAGCCGTCGAGTGGACCGCCAAGGTGTCCGATCACCTGCTCAGTGCCGCCCGCGACGCACCCGCACCCGTCGTGCTGAATCAATCCGCTACGGCGCCAGAGGCCCCGGCGGCAGGCAGCGACGGCTTCGACCTGATCTGCACCGACCCGCCCTACTACGACGCCATTCCGTACTCGGACCTGATGGACTTCTTCCACGTCTGGCTCCGGCGCGTGCTGCGGGATCTGACGCCGGAACTCGACGCTGCGTTCGAGACGCCGCTCGGCCCGAAGTGGAACGCGGCGGCCAACGACGGAGAACTTGTCGACCAACCGAGTCGCTTCGGTGACGACCGTGCGGCGTCGAAGCGCAGCTATGAGGACGGGATGGCTCGGGCCTTCTCTCGATTCCACTCAGCACTGCGGGAAGATGGCCGGCTGGTCGTTGTCTTCGCGAACAAATCACCAACCGCGTGGGAGACGCTGGTCTCGGCGCTGATCCGGGCCGGATTCGTCGTGGACGGCTCGTGGCCGATCCGAACGGAGATGGAAACCCGACAGCTCGCTCTCGCCTCTGCGGCCCTTGCCTCGTCGATCTGGATCGTCTGCCGGAAGCGCGCGGCAGGGCGCGCCGGTTGGGACGCCGGGGTGCTCGCCGAGATGCGGAGGAACATCTCGCAGCAGCTCCGCGAGTTCTGGGACGCCGGCATTCGCGGCCCCGACTTCGTGTGGGCGGCGACCGGACCGGCGCTCGAAGCGTTCTCGAAGTACCCCGTCATCAAGAAGGCTGACGCCGCCGGCTCCAGGATGACGGTGTCGGAGTTCCTCCGGGAGGTGCGGCGGCTCGTCGTCGACTTCGTGGTTGGCCGCGTGCTGACGCACGACGGCGACGCGGAGACCGCCAGCGGGCTTGATGACGTGACCACGTACTACCTGCTGCACCGGAACGACTTCGGCCTCGGCGAGGCGCCCATCGGAGCCTGCATCCTCTACGCGATCTCCTGCAACCTGTCGGACCGCGATCTGACGGATCGCTACGACATCCTGTCCCGCGGCGGTCGCACGTCCGGCAGCGAGCCGGACGACGACGAGCCGGCCCCGGAGGAAGATGCCGGCGCGGCGGACGGTTCCGGCGGCGGCAGCAAGGTGACGCTGAAGCCTTGGCACCGGAGATCGGCGAAGTCGCTCGGCCGTCGAACGCCGGATGGCCGCCAGCCGCCGTTGATCGACCAAGCGCACCGGTTGATGCGCCTCTGGCGTGCCGGGAACGAAGCGAAGGTCAACGAGTACGTCGACGATTACGGCCTCAAGCGCCACGCGCTCTTCGCGCGGGTGTTGCAGGCGGTGATAGAGCTGTCCCCGTCCGGTTCGGAGGAACGCGCCACCCTGGAGTCGGTTTCCAACCACATGTCCGCGATCGCGGGCGTCGCGCCGGGCCGGAAGGCGGCGTTGCCCTTCGGGCCGACGCCGTGACGCGTCGTGCGCCGCGTCACGCATATACTCTAGTCATGAACCGGTTGGATCGAATCACGCAGGATCCCGATGTCATGGGCGGACGCCCCTGCATTCGGGGGCTTCGCGTGACGGTGGGGATGGTCGTGGGATTGCTGGCCGCGGGCC
Organism: Vicinamibacterales bacterium; assembly: GCA_965214845.1. Taxonomy (GTDB): domain Bacteria; phylum Acidobacteriota; class Vicinamibacteria; order Vicinamibacterales; family UBA8438; genus JAAXGX01. The sequence continues at coordinate 5,431,253 of CBDCCO010000007.1, read as the reverse complement.
ATGACCCGGACGAGGTGTTGGCGGCCTACCCGTATCTGGAGCGCGACGACATCCGTCAGGCGCTCGCGTATGCCGCGTGGCGCAGCGAGGAGCAGGAAGTCGCGCTCGGCTCCAGTTGAAGATTCTCATCGACATGAACCTGTCGCCTCGCTGGGTCGAGGCGCTGGAGCATGCGGGTATCGAGGCGCGGCATTGGAGCGCGGTCGGTGACGGCGCGGCCTCCGACGCGGAGGTGCTCCAGTGGGCACGCCGGCGCGGGTTCGTCCTGTTGACCCATGATCTCGACTTCGGCCGCCTGCTGGCCCTTGGCGGTGGCCGCCGGCCCAGCGTTGTGCTGCTCAGGACGCATCGCGTCCTGCCGGTCGAGTCGGCGACGGTGCTGGTGAAGGTGCTGCGGAGGCACGAACCGGAGCTGGAGCAGGGCGCGGTCGCCGTCCTGCACGCCGACCACAATCGAGTCCGCCTGCTTCCCCTTCGGCCGGATTCCTGATCATGAGTCACGAACGACAGCCCTGGACGCCCTGGCACCGGGTGGTGACGCTGCGCGAGGACGTGCGCACGGGCGAACTGTCGCTGGCCGATTTCGCGGCCGACCTGCACGACGTGATGATGCAGCGCGGCGCGCGGCCGATCTACGAGGATCCTGCCCGGTTCTTCGCGTTGACCTTTCCGACCTTCTCGCTCCGCGAGCTGGCGAAGGATGTGGTGCTGCGGCTTGCTGGCCGGAACACGAAGGCGGTGCGGCAACTGGAGTTGACCTACGGCGGCGGCAAGACGCACACGCTCGTGACGCTGCGCCATCTGGCGCACGACCCCGAGGCGCTGCCGCAACTGCCTGCCGTGGAGCAGTTCAAGTCCCACGCGGGCGCTGCGCTGACCCCGGCTCGCGTGGCGGCGCTCGCCTTCGACAAGCTGGACGTTGAGAAGGGCATGGAGGTTCGCGGGCCGCAGGGCGAGCTGCGCTGGCTGAAGCACCCGTGGAGCGTGCTGGCCTTTCAGATCGCCGGCGGGGCCGGCATCCAGGCGCTTCACGCCGAGGGGAGGGACGAGGAACGCGAGACGCCGCCGGCCGAGCCGTTGCTGGTCGAGCTGCTGGCGCGGCCACAGTCCGAGGGACTGGCGACGCTTGTGCTGGTCGACGAGGTGCTGATGTTCGCCCGCGGCAAGGTCGCCGTGGACGAGACGTGGCGCGGCAGGCTGATCGACTTCTTTCAGTACCTGTGCCAAGCGGTGACCAAGGTCGACCGCTGCGCGCTGGTAGCGTCGCTGCTCGCTTCCGACCCGGCGACGAGCGACGAGGCCGGCAAGGCGGTCAGCGCGCAGATCGCCGCCATCTTCAACCGCCAGAAGGAGGAAGGCGTACAGCCTGTCCAGCGCGAGGACGTGGCGGAGGTGCTGCGCCGCCGCTTCTTCACGCCGGAGTCGATCGCCGATACCGACCGTTTCCTCCCGCACGTGACCACAGCCGTCGGCAACCTCGCATCGCTCGACGAAGCTGTCAGCAAGGACCGGAGGAATGTCGAGGCGCGTTTCGCCCGGGGGTATCCCTTCCACCCCGACCTGACCGACCTGTTCTACACGCGGTGGACGCAACTCGACCGGTTCCAGCGGACGCGCGGCATTCTGCGGACGTTCGCCATCGCCCTTCGCGACGCGGAGCCCTGGGACGCGGCGCCGCTGATCGGCCCCAATGTGTTTCTGCCGGCTCCCGACCGCGGCGGCATCGCCGAGGCTGCCCGCGAATTGACCGGCATCGCCACGCGGGAGGTGACCGAGAGCCGGGGGCACGACTGGGCCGCGATCCTGGAGGGCGAGCTGGCGAAGGCACGGGGAATCCAGACCGAGCAGCCGGGATTGACGGGACGCGAGCTGGAGCAGGCGGTCTGCGCCGTGTTCCTCGGCTCGCAGCCGATCGGCCAGAAGGCGCACACGCCGGAGCTGGTCGCCTTGGTCGGCTCGACGCGACCGGACCGCATCGAGCTGGAGCAGGCGCTGCGCCGCTGGATGGAGGTGTCGTGGTTCCTCGACGAGAATGAGTTCGGGAGCGAATCGGCCGCCGACGGCGGTCCCGCGCCCCTGCCGAAGGCGTGGCGGCTAGGCGACCGGCCGAACCTGAAGCAGATGCACCACGACGCCTGCGCCAACCGGGTCAGCGCAGAGGCGGTCGACTTGAGACTGTTGGACGATGTCCGCGCGACCAAGAGCCTGACCCAGGGGACGCGCGCTCTTGGCGTACGCGTGCACATGCTCCCGGAGCGGCCCCGCGACATCGAGGACGACGGCGAGTTTCATTTCGCGATCCTGCCGCCACGGGCCGTCTCGGCTGCCGCCCGGCCGAGCAGCGCCGCGCGCCGCTTCATCGACGAGACGACTGGCCCGGACCGGCCGCGCAGCCGGCGAAACGCCGTCGTGCTCGTGGCGCCTTCCGCCGATGGCCTGGAAGTCGTGCGCACGTGCGTTCGCGAGTACCTCGGTTGGGAGGAGGTGCAGGCCCAGCTCAAGGGCCAGCCGGAGGATCCGGTCCGCGAGGAGCGGCTTGCAGCCTGGACCGCGGCGGCTCGGCGACGGATCCCGGAGGCCATACGGCAGGCATGGACCATCGTCGTGAGCGTGGATCCGGAGAACCGCATACAGGCGTTCCGGGTGCCGATCGGCTCGGAGCCGTTGTTTGCGGCGATCAAGGCGGACCGGCGTTCACGCATCCAGGAGACGGCCATCAACGCGGAGGCGCTGCTGCCGGGCGGACCGTACGACCTCTGGCGCGACGATGAGCCGTCACGTCGCGTCAAGGACTTGGCCAGCGCGTTCGCCGAGAACCCGCGGCTGCCGAAGATGCTCAGGGCGCAGGAGATCCTCGCCACGATTGACCGGGGTGTGCGGGACGGTCTGTTCGTGGCGTCGCTGGTGCGGCCCGACCGGTCGGTCAAGACGTGGTGGCGGAGACCGATCGACGCGGCGGCGCTCGCCGAGCCGGCGTTGGAGGTCTTCCTTCCGGGCGCGACCACGCTGTCGGATATCGAACCCGGCGTCCTGACCCCTGGATCACTGCCGGCGCTCTGGACCGGGGAATCGGTCACGGTCGCCGACGTGGTCGAGTACTTCGCGGGCGGCCGGACGGTGATGGTCCCGCACGAGGGCTATGACGAGCCGGTGGCCATCCCTGCCTGCCCGCGAGAGGAGGTCGAGGCCGCCGTCGAGCAGGCGGTCGAGCGGGGCAGCCTCTGGCTGCTGAACGGACCGGCCAGCTTCCAGGGCGAAGCGGTGCCGGCCGGCGTGCTGACTGCGACTGCCACGCTCCGCGCGCCGATGGCGCCGCTGCCGGTGCAGCGCCTCTTGCCGGACGCCGCCGCCGATGCGTGGGCATCAGGCGAAGCGAACGTGCTGGCGCTCGCCGCCGCGTTGGCCGCTCAGGAGGGTCGGCCCATCCCCTGGTCGGTGTTGCGTCGCGCCATCGACGACGCGATGGCGGCGCGCTGGCTGGAAGCGGTTCCGGGCAGCGGCGCGTGGCCCTGTGACGTGACCGCTGCGGCAACGGTGAAGCTGAGGACGCCGACCACCGAGCCGGTAGACGTAGCGATCCCGGCGGAGGCCCACAAGGCGTCGGCTCTGCTGGAGCCCGACGCGCTGCAGGATCTCGTGGATGCATTGGAGGAGATCGTCAAGGCGTCGGCCGGCGTACGGCTGGAATTCCGACTGACCGTGCAACTGGGAGACGATGCGAAGGACGTGCCCGCGGACACCCTGGAGAGGGTCGACGCGCTGCTTCGGACCGTCAGTCCGGACTTGCGCTTGCGATGAAGGCACCCCACGGTGTCTCGTATCGCGGGTGCCGTACGGTCACAGCGCTCTGGTGAGAGCCTTCCGGCCACGGACGGATTCTAAACGGGAGCGACCCCGGAGGCCCGGCGGCGAGTGTAACCACACGAGCCGGCCGGGGCCGCAAAATGCCAACTTTGCGGGGGGGGCGCTCCCGTTTTTTCCGTGACCCCGTGCCCGACCCCGTGCTTGGATCGTAGGTGTACGGTTTGGTCAATGAAATCAAGGGCTTAGGGAAGAAGAACTGTGGCGGGGGGTGTGACAGTGGTTGTGACGCCCCCTGTGATCCGTCACGCTTGATGCTTTTACACCGGAAAGCGACCCCATCGTCTTGGGCTCAGGTGTGATCAGACTGGTGCTCTCCGTGTGATCAGGCAGCGGGTCTGATCACAACTCCAGCCGCCGTTCTCCCTCTCGATCTGCCGGTCCGTGTCCACCTTGCCGACCTGCTCGATCTCCCGTTCGTTCGCCGCGCTGTCCGTCGCCTCCGTTTCTCCGTTGAACGCCGCGGCCCTTCGATCTCTCGTCCTTGTGCGCTGGCCCGGTTCTTGCTTGCGCTCGTCGGTCTCTCGTGCGTGCGACCAGTCGTGGCGGTGGCTGTGGTGGTCCGGTTCCAGTGGCTCGTTTCGGTCGTTGTGACGGCCGGGAAGCTGTGCTTCCGGCGACAACTGCCCATCCCATCTCGGCGGGTGGCGGGTCACCCTGTACAGGGCCGGAACGAGGTGGAGGAGCCGCAAGGCTTAACGCGCCACCCGCCGGGATGATTCCGCCTGCGGCGGCAGCGCCCGCTCCATCCGCGCCCCGAGCCGACTCCATGCTTACCATTCGGCCTCGGCAGTGGTCCGAGTTGCCGAGGGGAGGCGCACGGCTGGCTCCAGCGGCTGAGGTCGGATCGCGTCGGCGGCTCGAACGCGGACTCGCCTCTGTGCTACGAGTCCTGTCCCTCGGGCTCAAGGGTTCGGGGTATCATCGCTGTAGAGGAGGAGCCCATGGCAGGAGAACCCCTCGCTGAAGAGTCCAGCACGTACGAAGCCAACGTGGAGCGGTGGTCGGAAGAGCACGCTGGCGAATTCGTCCTCATTCGAGGCGCTGAGGCCGTCGGGTTCTTCGCGACCAACGAGAAGGCCCTGACCGAGGGCTACAAGCGCTTCGGGATCGCCCCGTTCTTCGTCAAGCAAGTCACCCCGCGTGGCCAAGCCCACCTTATTTCCCGACTCGCGGCCCCGGCGTCGGTGACCTAGAAGCAGAGTGCCTTCGGTCACGGAACCCATCGTCGACAGAAGGCCCATCATCACTGCCGCCTTCCACGTCAGCCGCCCCCGGTGGGTCGCGCTGGTCCATGCGCGTCAGAGAGTACCCGACCCCATCCTCGGTCGCGCGTTGATCGACACGGGGGCGACTGATTCGTGCGTGGATCCAGCCGTCACGGCCGCGTTGGGGCTGGATCCCAGGGCGACCTCGGGAGTTCACACCGCGTCAACGGCTGGCGAACCGCACCGCGTAGTCTTGGTGGACATGTCGATCATTCTGATTCCTTCCGAGGAGGGCACCCCGTTGGTCTTGCCTGCGATGTTGGCGATGCAGGTCGATCTTCGGAGTCAAGGGATCCATGCACTGATCGGCCAGGATGTCCTGGCGCGCTGTCGTCTGATGCACGACGGGCCGCGGCAACGCTTCACGCTGTCGTGGTAGCCAGCGTGGTATAACTGGAATCCGCGCAAAGCCAACTGACTCATAATGTTGCACTTACAGCATTCATTCGAATCCTGCAGGGCGCGCCATCCCCCCTTCCACGCCAGTCCGAGAGAGTCCGAACTCATCCCATGAACACGAGGTGATCTCGCCCTCACGTATCCGAGCCGTTTCCGGCCGCCAGCGCATCCGCGCCACCGGACCGGCCGACCACCGCGCCTTCATCGCGGGTCCCTTGGCTTCAGCGGCTTGCCGGTCACGTCCTCGAACATCGACGCGGCCTCGTCCTCGTCCTCGTCCGCCTCCTGCATCAGGCAGTCGATGGTCTCGGCCGGATAGGCGGGTTCGTGCTCCAGCGCCGCGCACAGAGCCCGGCTGGCCATGGCCCCGGTCACCACGAGAGCCGGGCTGTTCCACAGCGTCGGCCCCGGCACTCGATTCCGTCCCGCCGCGACGGCGTGCAGGCGCGCAAGCCAGCGCCGCGGTTCTGCCTCGGGACACAGTAGCTCCGCGAGAACGCGCCTGACCGGCTCGGGCCCGACGTTGCGTTCCAGCGGCCTGTCGGTCCGCTTCCGGCGGGTCGCAAACTCGACCACGGTGCGTTCGGTGAGGTAGATATGCGCGCGCAGCCCGCGCTCGGCCATGCGCGCTGTCCCTGCAGCCAGCGAGGGTCGTCGCCGGGAAGCCGGATCGGTGCGTCCGGGAACATCGATATAGGCTGCCAACGGTAGCGGCGATGAAGCGTCTCGCACGACGCGCGAGACGCTGGTAGCATCGGAACCGGGCAGCGTGGCGGCCTCGCCCGAGCGAGACGCGGCGGAAGCGAGCCGGGAATCGGAGCGGAACCACGAGAGGCGCGGACAGATGACCAGCCGGGCGAGCGCCGGCCAGCGCTGGGCCAGCGGACCGACTTCGGGAAGCTCCGTCGGCGGCTGGGCGACGCGGCGCCAAAGGACGCGCGAGCACGCCCAGCCGCACGAGCGCCGCATGACGGCTGACGAGTGGTACCCAGCGCAGGAGGAAGCCCATGGCCGCGACAGAGCAGGCCGTCCAGCGGACGTACGAGGACTACTGCCGGGCACCGGACGACAAGCGCTACGAGCTGCTGAACGGCGAGCTGATGATGGTTCCCGCGCCGAACATGAAGCACCAGAGGGTTCTGCAACGACTGTTCCGCGATCTGGACCGGTTCACCGAAGAACACGGACTGGGAGAGGTGTACGTGGCGCCTGTCGACGTCGTTCTGTCGGACACCGACGTCGTGCAGCCCGACGTGCTGTTCATCTCCCGGGCGCGCGAGGACAGGATCACCGACGAGAACGTGCGGGGAGCACCCGACCTCGTGATCGAAATCCTCTCGCCGTCGACCGCCGACCGGGACCGCGGGTACAAGCACGAGCTGTATGGCAGGCACGGGGTGCTCGAGTACTGGGTCGTCGATCCGGTAGCCGAGACCATCGCCGTCCATCGGCAACGGGATGGGAGGCTCGAGCCCGCCCGCACGTTCGGTCACGGGGACAGCATCGGGACGGCGCTGCTGCACGGACTTCAGCTCAAGCTCGACGATCTCTTTGCGCGGAACCGGCGCAGCTAACGTCTCACGAACTTCGTCAGTCCCTGGATGGGGCCCACCTCTCCGACGATGATGTTGCCGGCCGCGTCGGCGGTGACGCCTTCGCCGATTGAACCGACGCCGCCCATCCCGGATGGCCGCTCGGACTCGTGGGCCGGGATGAAGTACATCACTTCCCCCGTGCGCGCGCTGCCGACGCGGAGTCCCTTTATCCAGCCGGGGTTGTAGTTGTCGTCGGACTCGGAGTCGACGGCGTAGAGCACGTCGTTCGCGTCGATGAATATCCCGCTGTTGCGGCTGAACTGATACCAGGTGTCGAGGTGCGTGCCTTCCTGGTCGAAGAGCTGGATCCGCCGGTTGCCGCGGTCGGCGACGAACAGGCGCCCCTGCGAGTCCATGGCGAACGAGTGCGGGCCGCGGAACTGGCCGTCGCCGTAGCCCCACGAGCCCCAGCTCCTGATGAAGGTCCCGTCGGGGGCGAACTTCGAGATGCGGCCGATGCTCGGGGGTCCCGCGCCCGGCGCTCCCGCCTCGTCGAGGAACTGCGCGCCGTGGGCCTCGGCGACGAAGATGCTCCCGTCCGGCGCGATCTGCACGTCGCTCGGCTGCGTCAGGTGGGTGGGCGGGTCGCCCGCCATGCCGGGCGTGCCCAGGGTCAGGAGCACCTCGCCCGCCGGGCTGAACTTGAAGACCGTGTGGCCCCGGCCCGACGCGGTGGGATTCTCTCCCAGGTTGGCGGCGCTGACGGCGTCGGCCACCCAGACGTTGCCGTCGCGGTCCACGTCCATGCCGTGCGGCCAGTGGATGAGGCCGCCGCCGAAGGCCGTCACGACGTTGCCGTCCGCGTCGAGCTTGACGATCGGGTCGAGGTCGGAGTCGGCGCACGAGTTGACGCCGCAGCGGTCCCCGGCCCAGATGTGCACGCCGTCGATGTCGACGTTGACGGCGCTCACCGACCCCCACGAGCGCCCGTCGGGCAGCGTGCCCCAGTCGCGGATGGTCTCGTACGGGTTCGGTCCGACGTTGATCGGCTCGACGGCCGCGTGTTCCGGCGGGCCGGAGGCGCCCCGCTGGGCGGCGGCGGCGGCGGGCAGCAGAAGCAGCACGGCGCCGGCGAGCGCGGCGTGCGGCAGGAGGCGGACGAACAGCCTGGTCCTGGTCATCACTCGTTCCATTCCAGAGAGGGTTCAGCCGGTCGCGCCGCGCTCAGCGGCGCGTCCCGGCAATGTCCATGGCTACGCGGAATACGGTGTTGCCCGACGTCACGTACAGGGTCTTCATGTCCGGGCCGCCGAAGGCGAGGTTGGTGATGGTGTCCTGCGGGATCGGAATCCGATTGACGAGCTCGCCGGCCGGGGAGAACACGTAAACGCCGGCCGGGTTGTCCAGCGTCTCGCTGGTGTCACGCGTCTGGTTCATGCCGGCGGCGACGTAGACGTTGCCGTCCACGTCGATGCCCATGCCGTCCCCGCCGCGGCCCGGGGCGAAGTCGTGGAAGACGCGCGGATTGGACAGCTCGCCCGCGGGGCTGAGGTCGAACTCGCGAATTCGCCGCGGCTCGCCCGCGCCGCGGTTGATCTCCACCAGGTACAGCGTGCTGTCGTCGAGCGAGAGGATCAGGCCGTTCGAGCCCTGCACCAGCGGCGACGCGGCAATCTTCGTGACGGTGCCGTCCGTGTCGAGGCGATAGACCTCGCCCGCGCCGCTGAAGTAGATGCGCCCGCGGGCGTCGAACGACAGGTCGTTCGGCACGCCGAAGTCCACCGCGCCGGCGCTGTCCGCGAGCACCTCGATGTCGCCGGTCTCCAGATCGGTCCGCGTGATGCGGCCGGGGGTGCCGCGCTCGGGGTCGCCCCGTTCGGCGGCGAGCAGCCTGAACTCGGCGTCGAGCCGCAGGCCGTTGGGGCGGTTGGCCGGCTGGCGGTACGTCGTGACCAGCCCGTCCGTGCCCAGCCTCAGGATCCGGTCGTTGGCCAGATCCGTGAAGTAGACCGTCCCGTCCGGGTGCGCGACCGGCCCTTCGGTCATCACCACGTGGACGTTGGCGAGATGCTCGGCGGTCTGCGCCGCGCCGAGCGTGCCCGCGAGCAGCACAAGGCAGGCGGCCGCGAATCCCATACGGACAGATGGCCTGGTCATCGGCGTCTTCCTCTTCAATTGCACGGGGCTGCGCCCCGAACCCCCGGCGTCCGCTTGCGGGGACCCCAGCGCCCCGCGCCGCTCCCGCCGAGGCGCGCCTTGGGGAGTCTGCACCGTGCTACGGCGCAGACTCCTGACGGGCGGCATCGCGCGCGAGCGCGCCGCTGAGGGCGGTGACGATGGCGTAGTTCCCCTCGTGGCACGCGTACTCCAGTATCCCGTCCGGGCTGTCGATCGTCGTCAGGGGCACCGCGCCCGTCCAGGGCGCCGTGTACAGGTTCGGATCGTCGACCGTGAACCGGTAGTCGATGAACTCGTCCGACACCCGCGTGAAGCGCTCGGTGAGATTCAGGGCCCGGCCCGCGCCGCGGTAGGTCCCGCTGCCGCCCCCGCCGTGCGGGATGAGGCTGAACTCGTAGCCCACGAAGTTCTTCGTCTCGACCACGAGCGTGTCGCCTTCCCAGCGCCCGCGCGAGTTCCCCAGCCACTGGCGCATGCCGGGCGGCAGCGGCGGCCCGCCGTCCAGGGGAATGATGCGGGCGTCGTGAATCATTTCGTAGACGATGACGGCGTACCCCGGCGTCTGGAGGATGTGGTAGACGTTGTTGTAGAGCCGGGGGAACATCGCGTCCGGCAGGCCGCGCGAGATGCAGCGCATCCACACGGTGACGTCCTCCACCCAGGCGCCCGGCCGCGGCTCGTCCTGCGACAGGCCCCGGCGCGCCTCGCGGCGCGCGTCCCATCTCCGCTGCGCGGCGGGCGTCAGGGGCGGCAGCTTGCCGTCGGCGGGGTCGACGACCAGGTGGGTGAGGTCGATCGGCGGCGTGGACCGGTTGGCGCGGGCGCCCTCGCCCCAGATGTCGCCGTCGTAGCCGAGGCTGGCGGCGCCGGGGAGCGTCGGACGCGCCCGCCTGGCCCGTTCCGTCTCCGCGATGTCCTCCGCGGTCTGGAACTCGAGGGGCGTCGCGTTCCACGCCGTGTTGTTCCAGATGCCCTGCAGGTCGGGGTCGCCCCACGCCGTCCGCGGCTGCACCCAGGTTTCGTCCTCGACGGCCGCGGCGACGGTATCCGTCACCTGCGCGGCAGCCCCGTGCGCGCCCAGCAACACGACGGCGCCCGCAACCGCGAACCGCACCGCACGGAGATATCTGCCACGCATCATGAGTCTCCCATCGATTTCCGATCCCGGTGGCGCGACGATGGCGGCTCCCGGAACCCAGCCGTAGCTTACCCCGGGGTGCCTGCCTCCGCAATCGGCCCGAACCGGTCGGCAAGTGCATCGACGCCACGCCGGCTCACGTTTGCGCGCCTCCGTTCGAAATGATCGCTAGGGTCCAGCCGCGGTGAGCGGTAAACTACCTCCTCTGGACACCGCCTCCCGGGGCGGGTTCCGAAGGCACGCGAAGCGCGTTCTCGTCCGGCGTCCGACATGCGAGCGGGTTGCTCGCGAGAGAGGAGATTCTCCGATGGCTGTGCATCTGCCCAGGAGACCGGCGTTCGGGCTCGGCGTTGCCGCCGCGGTGCTGGCGGCCGTGCTCGCAGGCGGACAGGGCGCGGCGGCCCAGGACGCGGCGGCGCCCGATCAGGTGACGTTCAACCGGGACATCGCGCCCATCCTGCAGCGCGCCTGTCAGGACTGCCACCGGCCCGATTCCATCGCCCCCATGTCGCTGCTCACCTACGAGGAGGTGCGGCCGTGGGCGCGCTCCATCAAGGCCAAGACCGGCCTCGGACCGCGGCCCGGCGTGATGCCGCCGTGGTACGTGGACAAGAGCATCGGCATTCAGGAGTACAAGAACGACCCGTCGCTGAGCCAGGCGGAGATCGACCTGATCGCGGCCTGGGTCGACGCCGGCGCGCCGCGCGGGAATCCGGCCGACCTGCCGCCCCCGGTCGAGTTCAACGACGGCTGGACGATCGGGACGCCGGATCTGGTGCTGTCGAGCCCGGTGATCGAGATGCCGGCCTCCGGCTCCGACTGGTGGGGCACCGTCCCCGGCGAGATTCCGACCGGCCTGACGGAGGACCGCTACGTCTCGGCGATCCAGATGAAGGAGGTCACGCTCTCGATGGAGGGCGACGAGGACCTCACGTCGGTCGGCGGGCGCTTCATCATTCACCACCTGAGCTTCTACGCGCTGCCCGAGGGCGTCGACAGCCTGGCGGAGCGGCCGGCCGACGCGGTGGGCGAGACGCACGAGGTGGGACGCAACGAGGACGTCTTCGACCCGGGCGTGGGCCGGCTGATGAAGGCCAACTCGCGGCTGGTGTTCGGCAGCGCCCACCTGCATCCGAACGGCCGGCATACGCAGGCCCGTCTGGACATCGGGTTCAAGTTCCATCCCCGGGGCTGGCAGCCGAGCCGCACCATCCGGCAGCGCGGCCTGTTCGGCAACAGCATGAACCTCGACATCCGGCCGGACGAGGCCGACCAGAAGTTCGAGGCGTTCTCCGTGCTCCCCGAGCACGCGCGCATCGTCTCCTACGAGCCGCACATGCACGCGGCCGGCGTGCGCATGTGCCTCGACGCCATCTACGGCTCCGGGGTGACGTTCGAGACGCTGAGCTGCGTCGGCTACGACCACAGCTGGGTGCGGGTCTACAACTTCGCCGACGACGTCCAGCCGCTGCTGCCCAAGGGCACCATCATGCGGCTCACGGGGTACTTCGACAACACCTCGGCGAACCCCAACGTCACCGAGCCCCGCAACTGGTCGGGCATGGGGCACCGGTCGATCGACAACATGATGAACGAGCTCGGCGAGGTGCAGCTCCTCACCGACGAGGAGTTCCAGCAGGAGATGGTGGACCGCGTGCGGAAGCTCGAGCTGCAGCCCGGCGAGGCCGTGCTCGGCTGCCCCCTGTGCGGCGTCGTCGCGCTGCGCGAGCGCCAGGCCACGACGACGACGAACGAGCAGGAGTAGCGGCGCAGGGCGCGCTCGGGGCGCAGCCCCGTCTGACTTGGGAGGTCGACAAGATGTACGAAGGAATCTGCTGCGCCGGTTTCCGGACCGCGCTGCGCCGCGCCGCGGTGGCCGCGCTCATCCTGCTGCTGGGGGCCTGGGCTCTCGGGGCCCAGGGCGTACCGTATTCCGGCCAGGACATCGCACCCGTGTACGAGGGGTGGCAGGACAACCCCGACGGGTCGTTCGACATGCTCTTCGGGTACTTCAACCGCAACCAGGCGCAGGAGCTGGACGTACCGGTCGGGCCCGACAACCGCCTCGAGCCCGGCGGACCCGATCGGGGCCAGCCCACCCACTTCTACCCGCAGCGCAACCGCTTCGTGTTCCGCGTGCGGGTGCCCCCGGACTTCGGGAACCGGGAGCTGGTGTGGACGCTGACCAGCAACGGACGGACGAACACCGCGCACGGCATCCTGCACCCCGACTACTACACCGACAACATCGTGATCATGAACAACCAGGGTGCGGGCGGCAGCGGGGGCGGCGCCAACTTCATCAACGACAACACGCCGCCGAAGCTGCTGGTCGCCGGCGCGCCGGCGCGGGCCGCCGTGGTGGGGCAGCCGGTGGCGCTGTCCGCGGTGGCAACCGACGACGGCATCCCGCAGCGGCGCGAGGTGCCGCTGCTGCTGCCGTGGGAGGAAGGGGACATACTCGAGCGCCGGATCGGCTCGCGCTGCTGTCCGAACTCGGCCAGCGGCCTGCGGCTGTCCTGGTTCGTCTATCGCGGGCCGGCGGAGCACGTGACGTTCGACCCGCCGCAGTTCGCGCAGTGGGAGGACTACCGGGACGCGCGCAACTCGCCGTGGTCGGCGGGCTGGGCCGTGCCGCCGATCCCCGCGGACAACCGCTGGACGGCTGAGGTGACCTTCGCCGAGCCGGGGCAGTACGTGCTCCGCACGCTCGCGCACGACGGGGGATTGATGGCGTCGCAGGACATCACCTTCACGGTGAAATAAAGACAGGACAAGGGAGAATCGACATGCAGAAACAGGCTCGATCGCGGGTGGGCGTGCTGCTCGCCATCGTGGCGGTGGGCGCGTTCACCGCCTTCACGTTCGGCCAGCCGGCGACGACCGCGGCCGTCCAGAGCAACTTCGTCGGCGGCGAGCCTAGTCGTCCCGACTCGTCCGACATGCGGGCCGTGCGCCTGCGCTTCGAGGCCGGGGTGCGCTCGAACTGGCACGCCCACGCCGGCTGGCAGATCCTGGCCGCCGAGGAAGGCCGCGGCCGCACGCAGGAGCGCGGCGGCGAGATCATCGAGCTGGTGCCCGGCGGCCGCCCGATCTTCGCGGCGGCGGGTGTGGAGCACTGGCACGGCGCGTCGCCCGACGAGCACGTGGTGCAGCTCACCGTCCTCGGCGGCGGCGACGGCGGGCCCACGTCCTGGTTCGGGCCCGTGAGCGAGGAGGACTACCGGGGGCAGTAGCCCGCCGGGTCGTCATCGATCGCGGCGGCGGCGCGTCGGATCCGCACAGCGCGGGCCGGGTGCCGCCGCCGTCGCGTACGCCGACCACCTCGACAGATCGACCCGCGCGTGCGGCGGAGTCGCACCGACGCGCGCTTCCGGCCGGCCGCGATGCCGGCGTTGATCCCCGCCCGGTGCCAGCCGCCCCTCCCCACACTGCTGCCAGCGCGCCATGATCGACTGGTTCGCCCGCAACTCCGTTGCCGCCAATCTGCTGATGGTGTTCATCATCGTCAGCGGGGTGATCGGGCTCCTCAATGTCCGCGGCGAGGAGTTCCCGACGGTTGCGCTCGACATGGTGACCATCGAGGTTCCCTATCTCGGCGCTGCCCCCGAAGAGGTGGAAGAAGGCGTCTGCATCCGGATCGAGGAAGCGATCCAGGGCATCGAAGGCATCAAGCGGATCACCTCGACGGCGGCCGAGGACAGGGGTACGGTCCTGGTCGAAATCGAGCTGGGCGCCGACGTGCGAACGGTGCTGGATGACGTGAAGAACCGCGTGGACGCCATCGATACGTTCCCGGAGCAGACCGAGAAGCCGATCATCAGCGAGATGCTGCCGCGGACCAAGGTGATCGACCTCGCCGTATCCGGCGCGGTCGATGAGCGCACGCTCAAGGTCGTCGCGGAGCGGATCCGCGACGATCTCGCGTCCCTCCCCCAGATCTCGCAGATCGAGCTGGTGAGCGCCCGGCCGTACGAGATCTCCGTCGAGGTGTCGGAGGCGGCCCTGCGGCGCCACGCGCTGACCTTCGACGACGTGGCCCGGGCGGTCCGTCGGTCATCGCTCGACCTGCCTGGCGGCGCGGTGCGCAGCGAAAGCGGCGAGATCCTGCTCAGAACCGTGGGCCAGGCGTATCGCGGCGCGGAGTACGAGCGCCTCGTGCTCCTCGCCCGCGCGGACGGCACCCGCCTGCGCGTGGGGGACGTCGCCACGGTCGTCGACGGATTCGCCGAAACGGATCAGGCCGCCAGGTTCGATCTGGAACCCGCGGTGCTCGTGTCGGTGCTGCGCAGCGACGAGCAGAGCGATCTCGAGATTGCCGACCTCGTTCTCGACTACGTCCAGCGCACTGCGCCGACGCTGCCGCCGGGGATCTCGCTCACGGTCTGGCAGAACACGGCACGTATCCTGAGCGACCGGCTGTGGCTCATGGCGCGCAACGGAGCAACGGGGTTCGTGCTGGTGTTCATCGTGCTGGCGTTGCTGACGGAGCTGCGGCTGGCGTTCTGGGTGAGCCTGGGCATTCCCATCTCCTTCCTGGGCGTGTTCATGGTGATGCCGGGCCTCGATGTGACGGCGAACTTCGTTTCCACGTTCGCGTTCATCCTGGTCCTGGGGATCGTCGTCGACGACGCGATCATCGTCGGGGAGAACATCTTCCGGCACCGGGAGGCCCATGGCGACAAGCTGCGGAGCGCCATCGAAGGGGCGCGGGAGATCGCAACGCCGGTCGTGTTCGCGGTCCTGACGACGGTCGCCGCATTCTCGCCGATGTTCTTCGTTCCGGGAGAGTCGGGCAAGGTCGCGCGCTTCGTCCCGCTCGTCGTGGTGCCGTGCCTGCTGTTCTCGCTCGTCGAGTGCCTCGTCATTCTTCCGGCCCACCTCGCGCACACGGGCACGCCGCGAGAGGGCGCGTGGCGGCGGTTTCAGAAACGGATCGCGGACGGGCTCAACGCATTCGGGCGCAGCGCGTATCGCCCGGGCCTGGCGCTTGCGCTCCGCTGGCGCTATCTCGCGCTCGCCACCGGCGTCGCAACGCTGGTTGTCACGGCCGGGATCGTGCTGAGCGGCCGGGTCGCGTTCCACTTCTTTCCCGCACCCGAAGCCGAGCTGATCACGGGCGCGGTCACCTTGCCCGAGGGCACGCCCGCTGCCGCGACGTCGGCCGCGGTGGCCAGGCTCGAGGCGGGGGCGCAGCGACTCCGCCGCGACGTGCTGGAACGGACCGGACAG
Organism: Vicinamibacterales bacterium; assembly: GCA_965214845.1. Classification (GTDB taxonomy): domain Bacteria; phylum Acidobacteriota; class Vicinamibacteria; order Vicinamibacterales; family UBA8438; genus JAAXGX01. The sequence continues at coordinate 5,415,642 of CBDCCO010000007.1, read as the reverse complement.
GACGTCTTCCGCCACGTCTATGCGGCCGTGGGGGACCAGCCGATGGGGGACGAGGGTCCCGGCACTGCCGGTGCCGCGGATACCGCGGCCTCTCACGTCGGCCAGGTGATGGTCGAGCTGGCTCCGGCGGACGAGCGGGCGCTGCGAGCCGAGGAGCTGGCGAACCGCTGGCGGGAGCTGACCGGGCCCATCCCGGAAGCGACCAGCCTGATCTTCGGCACGTCCGGGCCGACCGCGGGCAACGACGTCGACGTCATGCTGGTCGGTCCCGACGTCGAGCAGCTCACCCTGGCGGCCGACGCCGTCAAGGCGCAACTGCGAACCTACGCGGGTGTCTACGACATCTCCGACACGTTCCAGCGGGGGAAGGAGGAGGTCAAGCTCGGCATCACGCCTCACGCCGAGAGGCTCGGCCTGAGCCTTCTCGATCTCGGCCGGCAGGTGCGTCAGGCGTTCTACGGGGAAGAGGCCCAGCGCATCCAGCGCGGTCGCGACGACATCCGCGTGATGGTCAGGTATCCCAGCGACCAGCGACGCTCGCTGGGGAACCTCGAGGACATGAGAATCCGCACGCCCGCAGGCGGCGAGGTGCCGTTCCGCCTCGTGGCGGCGGTCGAGCCCGGCCGCGGCTACGCGTCGATCAAGCGCGTGGACAGACAGCGGGCGGTCAACGTGACGGCCGCGATCGACGAGAGCACGACGACGAGCGCGGTCGTGACCGGGGCGCTGGAAGGCCGCATTCTCCCCGACGTGCTCGCCGCGCACCCCGGCGTGCGCTACACGCTCGAGGGCGTCCAGGCGGAGCAGCAGGACTTCCTGGGCGGCATCCTCATCGGCTTCACGCTCGCCCTGTTCGGCATCTTCACGCTCCTGGCCATTCCGCTCAAGTCGTACGTGCAGCCGCTCATCATCATGAGCGCGATCCCGTTCGGCTTCGTGGGCGCGGTGTGGGGACACATCATCATGGGGGTCGACGTCTCGATGATGTCGGTGATGGGCCTGGTCGCGCTCGCCGGCGTCGTGGTCAACGACAGCCTGATCATGGTCGACTTCATCAACCGCAACCGCAGGGACTCGAGCGTTCTCGCCGCCGTCCAGCAGGCCGGCGCCGAGCGGTTCCGTCCCATTGTCCTCACCTCGCTGACGACCTTCGCGGGACTGGCGCCGATCATGTTCGATGGGAGCGCCGTGGCGGAGTTCATCCTGCCGCTGGCGGTGGCGTTGGCCTTCGGCGTCGTGTTCGCGACGTTCATCACGCTCATTCTGGTACCGACCCTGTACCTGGTCATGGAGGATGCCGGATGGCTGCTCAGGAGTGTCTACCGTCACGTCGGGCGCGGCGCTTCCGCCTGGTCGTGATGCTCGCGTTGCTCCCGCTGGCGCAGCAGCCGCTGTCCGCCGCCCCGCAGGAGGCGGGCGATGTCGGCTGGCCGCTGCACAACTTCGACCTCGAGAACACCCTCTTCTCGCCGCTCGACCAGATCGACGCCTCCAACGTGGACCGTCTCGTGCCGGCGTGGTCGCTGGACGTCGACCCCGACACGTTCGGTCAGGAGACGCCGCTGGTCGTCGACGGCGTGCTGTACTTCAACAACGGAACCAGGCTGTTCGCCGTGGATGCCGGGACGGGCCGCATGCTGTGGACCGTCGAGGCCGAGCTGCCCGCCCTGCTCACGGCGCGCAATGCCGATGCGGGCGGGACCGGCGGCCGGGGGCCGACGTACGGCGGGGGCCGCGTCTACGCCACGGTCGGGGCGCTGCTCTACGCCGTGGACGCGACGACGGGCCGGCTGGCGGAGTCGTTCGGCCGGCAGGGCGCCGTCTCCATGATCGCGGACGCCCTGGCGCGCAAGTATCCCGACTGGTATCCGAGCGGCGTGTACGACCCGCGGACGTTCGGACACCGCCTGACCGCGCCGCCGCTGTATCACGACGGCAGGGTCTTCGTGGCGACGGCGGGCAGCGCCAACCTCATCCGCGGCGGCCTGCTGATCGCGCTCGATGCCGCGACCGGGGCAGTCGAGTGGGCATTCGCGACGATTCCGCAGCGGCCCGCGGACGCCGGGTGGGAGCTCGCGAAGGATACCTGGGGCGCGGGCGGACGCTGGGGCGGAGGCATCTGGACGCAGCCGGCCATCGATGCCGAGCTGGGCATGATCTACTTCAACGTCGCGAACCCGACGCCCGATTTCTACGGCTCCGAACGGCCCGGGCTGAACCTCTTCACCAATTCCATCGTTGCCCTCCACCTGGACAGCGGCGAGCTCGCGTGGCACTTCCAGACGGTCCACCACGACTTGTGGGACTTCGATTTCAGCAACGGGCCGGTCCTTTTCGATCGCACGGTCGACGGCACGCCGGTGCGCGGCATCGCCTCGTTCGGCAAGCACTGCTACGCGTACTTCCTGCATCGCGCGACGGGGCAGCCGATCAACCCGATCGTCGAGATGCCGGTGCCGACGACGACCGACGTCCCCGGCGAACGGCCCTGGCCGACGCAGCCCATCCCGTACACCGCGCACGGCACGCCCCAGCAGCCGCTGTGCAGCGTCTATCCGGTCGTCGACGATCCGGACGAGGCCGCGCGGGCGCGGCCCCTGTTCCATCCCTTCCAGATGAACGAGCGCATCATCCACTCCCCGGGATTCGCCGGCGGCGCGACGTGGGGCCCGCCGTCCTTCAGCCCGCGCACGGGCCTGGTGTACGCCCTGGGCAAGAACACGGCAAGCAGCATGCAGGTGCGGGTGGCGCGCGGCGACAGCCTGGAGCCGGAGCCGACGTCGCCCGGCTTCTGGGAGAGCTTCGAGCCCGCGGGCCGGACGACGATGAGGACCACCTCCACGCTGGCGGCCTACGACCCGGTCAGCGGCGCGCAGGTGTGGCGGACGGAGCTGCCGATCGGCACGAACACGGGCAACCTCGTGACGGCGGGCGATCTCGTCTTCCAGGGCGCGGGCGGCGAGTTTCTCGCCTTCGACGCCCGGACCGGCCGGCAGCTCTTCCGGGCGGCGGTGAGCACGGTCACCGGCAGTCCGCTCACCTACGAGGTGAACGGAAAGCAGTACGTTGCGACCGCCACGGGCTCCACGCTCGTAGCGTTCAGCCTGCCGCCGGCCCGCTGACTGACGGGAGCCAGCGTAGAGGCAGCGTGATGCTGGCCCGTGACCTCCGTCTGGCGTACATGAACGCGCTCGCCGCGGGTCGCCCGGACACCGTGCCCAGCGGGTAGCAGCCGCATCCATGAGAGGCGCATGATGTCACCGGCAAGACCTCGGGTCTACGTAGAGACCACCATTGTCAGCTATCTCACGGCGCGGCCGGCTCGGGACATCGTGGTCGCCGGCCGCCAGCAGGCTACCCGCGATTGGTGGGAGACCGCCCGCACTCGCTTCGACCTCGTGATATCCCAACTGGTTCGAGAAGAAGCCGCCATCGGCGATCCCGAGGCTTCGCGGGCTCGCCTTGCTGCGCTCGCGCCGCTGACAACGCTCGCCGCCCCGATGGAGGCGCGAGAACTGGCTCGGCGGTTGCTCGATGCCGGTGCTGTTCCGGAACGGGCCGCGCGTGACGCGATGCATGTCGCTATCGCGGCGGTGGAGGACGATGAACGCTGACCCTATCCTGGCCGAAGTGTGGGCAGTACGAGACCGGCTTGCAGCCCGGTTCGACTACGACCTTGATGCCATCTTCCGACACGTCAAGGCAGAGGAGGCAAGGTCGGGTCTACGCTACGAGGAATGCCCGGCTCGCAGGCTGACGGCTACTCCAAATGACGCTGCGGAGCCTGAGGCGCAAGACGGCACAAGCCCTGGCAAGTAACTGCGCCGGGAACCCCGGCGCGTGTCATGCTCCCCGACCACTTCGGCCGTCAGCAGTATGCGGTGAGTCACGGGCAGGTCGGGAAGACGTATCACGCCGGGCCTTCCGACGAACAGAAGCTCGCAGGAGTCGTTGTCGTGAGCGTGATAAGGACTCGGCGGCCGGCGCAGCCGTCGACCAGGAACTTCACCGTGTCTCCACCGAGGTCTCCACCGAGACCGCCGCCAGCGTGTCGCCGGCGATCACCGCGTGCGCATACGCGATGCAAGCGCGGACATCGTCGTTTTCGAGCTGCGGGTAGTCGTCCAGGATTTCCTCGGCGCTCGTTCCCTGTGCCAGCAGGCTCAGGATCGTCTCCACCGAGAAGCGCATGTTCCGGATGATCGGCTTTCCTCCGAAGACGTTGGCTCGTACGGTGATCCGCTTCAACAGCTCTGAATTGTCCAGGTCTCCGGCTCCGTCATCGGTGCCGGCGCAGGCTCCCCGCACACGCAGGATGCGTGGCGGGGAGCCTTCTCGCGGGCGCGCGCTACACGGCGAGGCGCTTGAGGGTGCCCGTGCTGTCGCCGAAGCTCTCGACCGGCGTCCCCAGCATCTCGAGGACGGTCATGTGCAGGTTCGCCAGCGGGGTGCCTTCCGGATACCGCACGTAGCGCCCGCCTTTGATGCCGGTCGCCTTGCCGCCGATCAGCGCAATCGGCAGGTCCTCGTGGAAGTGGGTGTTGCTGTCGCTGATTCCCGTGCCGTAGAGGAACAGCGTCGAGTCGAGCAGCGTCCCGTCGCCTTCCGGCGTTTCCGCCAGGCGCTTGACGAGATGGGCGAACTGCCGGAAGTGGTACTCGTTGACCAGGTGCAGCCGCTGCAGGTTGATCGGGCGGTCCTGGTGGTGCGACAGCGGGTGGTGCGCATCCGACACGCCGATCTCCGGATAGGCCCGCGCGCTCACCTCGCGGGCCAGCATGAAGGTGCTGATCCGCGTCAGGTCCGTCTGATAGGCCAGCGCCAGCAGGTCCATGAGCAGCCTGGCGTGCTCGGCATAGTCGCCCGGCGTGCCGATCGGCCGGTCGACCACCGGCAGATCGGTCTCGCCCTGGCGCTCCGCCAACTGGATGCGCCGCTCGGCGTCGCGCACCGCCGACAGGTACTCGTCCAGCTTGACCTGATCGCCCGGGCCGAGCGATTGGCCGAGATGCCTGAGCTCGCTGTTGACCGCGTCGAGCAGGCTGCGGTCCCGGCGCATGCGCGCCAGGCGCGCCTCGGGATCGGTCGTGCCGCTGGAGCCGAACAGCCGCTCGAACACGGCGCGGGGGTTGTTCTCGATGGGGAGCGGCGTGGTCGGCGTCCGCCAGGCGACCGTGTTCGTGTAGGCGCAGCTCGCGCCGCCGTCGCACGAGCCGAGCATCGCGTTCGACTCGATCCCCAGCTCCAGCGACGTGAGCTGGGTCTGCCTGCCCAGCTCGCGCGCCGCCATCTGGTCCACCGACACCGCGGCGTACACGTCCGCGCCGGCGGTGAGCTTGTACGGCACGCAGGTCAGGAACGTGCCGGCCGAGCGCGAGTGGTCGCCGCCGCCCTTGACCAGGTTGGCGGCCTCGTCGTCGAGGCCGCCGCACAGGAGCACGTGCTCCCTGAGGTCGTTCAGCGACCGCAGCGTCGGCGGCAGCGCGTCGAGCGGCCCTTCCCGCTCCGGCGTCCAGAACGGCATCGACATGCCGTTGGGCACGTAGAACACGCCGAACCGCCTGACCGGCGCGGCGGCGGTCCTGCTCAGGGCCGTCAGGGCGGGGACCATGCCGTCGAGCAGCGGCAGCGCGAGCGCGGTTCCGAGGCCCCGCAACACGGTGCGGCGCGGCAAGTGCTTTCTGGTGATGTACATGGCGTAGCCTCAACGAGTTTACCGATTATCTCCCCGACGCGGCGCATCCGCAACCGCCGTGTCCGCGATCAGGTTGCCCGCGGCCGGGGCCTGCCGCATGCGGAACGGCGTGCTGCCGACGATGCCCTCGATCAGCGACGACCAGCGGTAGTCGTTCGCCGCGAGGTCGCGGACCAGCTGGCGCACCGTGGGCGCGTCCCGGTAGTCGAGGCCGCGGCCGAGCGCGTAGGTCAGCAGCTTCTCGGCCACCGTGTTCACGAACGTCGTGCCCTGCCCGAGCAGCGCCTCGCGGAACGCGCGCGGACTGTCGACCGTCCGTCCCTGCCAGTCGATCGTCGCGTTGATCGGCGCCCCGCCGTCCGTCTCGCGCCACTGGCCGATGGCGTCGAAGTGCTCGAGGGCGAACCCGAGCGGATCGATCATCGCGTGGCAGCTCGCGCACACCGGATTGCTGCGGTGCTGCTCCATCTTCGCGCGCAGCGAGGTCGGCTCGCCGGCCGGATCGTTCGCCGCGAGCGGGGGGACGTTCGGCGGCGGCGCCGGCGGCGGGGCGCCGAGGATGTTCTCCAGCATCCACTTGCCGCGCAGCACCACCGAGGTGCGGTTGGCGTAGGACGTGATCGTCAGGATGCTCGCATGCCCCAGCAGGCCGTGGCGGCGGTCGTCGTCGAGCGCGACCCGGCGGAAGCGGCTGCCGTAGACGCCGTCCACGCCGTAGTGCCCCGCGAGCTGCGCGTTCAGATAGGTGTAGCCCGCGCGCAGCAGCTCGGGGATCGGCCGGTTCTCCCGCACCTGGCTCCGGAAGAACAGCTCGGTCTCGGTCACCATGGCCTTGCGGAGCGTGTCGTTGAACTGCGCGAACAGGCCGCCGTCCGGCGACTGCTCGTCGATGTTGCGCACCTGCAGCCACTGGCCGACGAAGTCGTTCATGAAGCGGACGGCCTTCGGATCGGCCAGCATCCGCCGGACCTGCGCGTCGAGGACGCCCGGCTCGCCCAGCCGGCCCGCCGCGGCGGCGTCGAGCAGCTCGTCGTCTGGGATGCTGCGCCACAGGAAGAACGAGAGGCGGGAGGCGAGCTCGAGGTCCGACAGGCGGTACGGCTCGCCGGGGGCGGCGCCGTCCGGCTGGCGCTCCGCCCGCAGCAGGAACTCCGGCATCGACAGGATGGTCTCGAGCCCGCGCTCGATCCCGGCCTCGAAGTCGCCCTCGCGGCGGCCCTCCCGGTAGAACGGCAGCAGCACCCCGAGGTCGCGCTCCGTCACGGGCCGGCGGTACGCCCGGCGCGCCAGCGTGGCCAGGATCTCGCGCGCGCACGTCTCCTCGTCCTCCGCGGCCGCGCCGGCGGGCCGGCAGACGAAGATCCGCGCGCGGCTCGGCGTCGCGTCCGGCACCGTCCCGCCGTAGGGGCCGGCGATGAAGACGCGGTCGATCCCCGGCCGGCCGTAGACGCCGTCCACCGGCGACGGATTCGAGTCGGTGAAGGCGACGCTCACCAGCCGCTGGCCGGCCTCGACCGGGATGCGAAGCTCCATCTCGTGGTCGGCCGTCATCCGGTACTGGTTGGTCCGGATCGCCTCGACGTTGTCGTCCGCGATGGTGAGGCCGGGTATCTGGCCGCGGAACCTGCCCCCGATGTGCCAGCGCTTGACGAGGGCGTGGTCGAGGCGGAGCTCGATGTCGTGGCCGTCCTCCGCGATGCCCTGGATGGTGCCGCTCCGGCCGCCCGCGGCGCGCTTCATGCGGATCCGGAACAGGTACTCGCCATCAAGCGGGAAGACGTGGCGCGCCGCCAGCCCGCCGTGCGTGCCGAACGGCATGTCCTCGTGCATCCGCGCGTCCTGCGCCTCGAAGCCGAGCGAGTAGAGCCGGCCGTCCGGGCGGTTGTCCGGGCTGCCCACCGCCAGGCGGCTGATCGTCGTCGCGGCGGTGATGTAGCGGGCCATCAGCGACGGGGTCATGGCGAGGACCTCGGCGTTGTTGTCGAAGCCGAAGCCGGCCATGTCGCTGGGCAGCAGCTCCGCGCCGTCGACGCGCAGATCGAGCAGGTCCTCGATGGCGTTGACGTACTCCACCCGGTTCAACCGCCGCGTGGCGACGCGGCCAGGCGCCAGCCGCCCGGCGGCCTCGCGGTCGAGCGCCGCCTCGAGCGCCGCGACGAACGTCTCGACGGCGTCGCGCCCGGGCCGCGGGCGCCCCTCGGGCGGCATCTGTCCGGCCCGGAGCTTGCGCACGACCTTCTCGAGCGCCTCGGCATGCTCGCCGGCCCGCTCGAGGTCGACGCGATCGAGCATCAGGTTGGCGGTCTGCAGCCGCTCGTTGTGGCAGGTGACGCAGTAGCGGTCGAGGAGCGCGCGCGAGGGCGCCTGGGCTGCCGCGTCCGAGACGGTTGCGGCGGCGAGCGCGAGGGCGCAGCCAACGATGCGGGCGGTCTTCTGCAGCATGATCTCGGCGCCCTCAGCGGTCATCCGGGCCGCCGACGGTCTCGACGAGCGCCTCGCGGTCCGCGCGTTCGTGGATGGTGCCCGGTATGCCCAGGCGCGGGTTGGCGCCGAGCTGCGCGAGGAACGCCGCAGTCTCGGGGAACGCCTGGTACTGGAAGGACTGCTTGGCGCCTTCCGCCATGCGGTAGGCGGTGCGGCCCCGATAGTCGCGCGCGTCGATGTCCGCACCCTGCTCGACCAGGTACTGGATCACCTCGTTGAGGCCGCGGAACGTGGCGCCGTGCAGGGCCGTGAAATCGCCGTGGTTGGCGGCGTTGACGTCGGCGCCCGCCTCGACCAGCACCCGCACCGCCTCTTCGGCGGGCCGCGACGGCGCGCCGCGCGGCGTGAGCGGCTGATGCGACCGCACGCCGAGCCCGGCCGCCATCATCAGCGGCGTGGTGCCGTCGTCGGTCGTGAGGTTGGGATCGGCGCCGGCCGCCAGCAGGGCCCGGACGATGTCCGGGCTGCTGTCGTAGCGGTACTGCGACGTCGGGCCCTGCGCGCCTTGCAGGCCGCCGCCGTTGGACGACTTGGCGGCGACCCACAGCGGCGTCGCGCCGCGGACGTCCCCGGTGCCGACCGAGTTCTGCTCGAACACCCCGTAGCGCGTCGTGCCGATGTAGCTCAGCACGACCGCCGACTTGTCGACCCGCGCGTTCGGGTCGGCGCCGCGGGCCAGGAGCGCCTCGACGAGCGGCAGCCGCCGGGCGGGGGTCAGCCCCGCGAGGCCGCGCCCGCCGGCGTCCACGGCCCGGCGTCCGCCGTGCTCCCGGTACCAGTCCACCAGCCAGGTGCCCACGTCGCCGGCCGCGGCGTGGAGCGCGGGCACGCCGTCGATCGTGCCGCCCGGATCGGCCCCCTGCTCGAGAAGGAACAGGGCGCACGCGTCGTGACCGCTGATGATGGCCAGCGGCAGCGCGTGGGTGCCGTCGGAACCCCGCTGATTGACGTCGGCGCCCGCCGCGATGAGGAGGCGCGCCAGCTCGATGTCCCCGTTGCGCGCGGCCAGCAGCAGCGGCGTGAACCCCTTCCTCGACGACACGCTGACGTCGGCCGCGCTCTCGAGGAGGATGTGCGCGACGGCGGGGTGCGGCGCCTCCACCGCCCACATCAGGGCGGTGACGCCCGAGCCGCGCGTCACCGCGTTGACGTCGGCCCCGTGGGCCAGCAGCGCCCGCACCACGTCGCGGCTGCCGGTCCCGGCGGCCAGCATGAGCGCCGTGAGGCCGCTGCCCTGCGCGGCGTTGGGATTCGCGCCCGCCTCGAGCAGGGCTCGCGCGACGTCGACGCCCACGTTCTCGCTCGCCCGCATCAGCGGCGTCACGCCGTGGTCGTCCGCCGCGTTGGGGTCTGCGCCGGCGTGCAGCAGGACCTGCACGATCTCGATGTCGTCCCAGTGCGCTGCCCAGAGCAGCGCCGTCACGCCGTCGGCACGCGGCAAGTTGACGTCGACGCCCTCGTCGAGCAGCGCCCGCACGCGCTGCCAGTCCTGGCTCGCCGCCGCGTCGACGAGGCGCAAATCGGCCGCCGCGGCCTGCGCAACGGCGGTGGCCTGAGCCAGAACGAGGACGAGGGCGACGGCGCTCCCGACGAAGGCGCGAAAGGTGCGCATGACGAGGTCACCTCCAGCTATACAGGTCACATCCCGCGGATCAACCCGGAACCTGCCGAAGCGAAATGCACGCCGGCGCGTGAGTCCCGCGCCGGCGCGACCGTCAGCGGTCCGGATTGACCGCCTCGACCGCGCCGTCCACCGCGCGCACGGTGCCGGTCCGCAGCCACTCCTCGGTCCTGGCCCTCAACGCCCCGATCTCGGGAATACGGTTCTCCGCGGCCTCGAGCGCCGCGCGCATCGCGTAGTCCTCGTCGGCCCGCGCCGCGCTGAGGATGAACGGCATGCCGTAGTTGCCCTCGTGGCATCCCGACTGCAACATCAGGAAGTCGTTGTCCAGGATCATCGGCCGGAGCACCGTGTACGGCTCCACGTACACGCTCGGATCGTCGATCGTCAGGCCGTAGGCGATCTGGTCGGGGCGCACGCGCTCGTACGTCTCGACGCGCCGCAGCGTCTCGCCGGATCCGAGGAAGAACGCGAGCGGCCGGCGCGACGGGAGGACGGGGCCGCCGTCCTGCTTGTCGTTGAAGTTCGTGGTCTCGATGACGAGCCTGTCGCCCTCCCAGCGGCCGCGCGCGCGGCCGAACCAGCCGCGGATCTCCGAGGAGGCCTGCTCGCGCCCGTCGAGCGGCACGAGCTGCGGATACTGGAAGCCGTCGGGCAGAATCGCGACCCAGCCGGGGGCCTGCACGATGCGGACGGTCCCCTGCAGCCCGGTGGCCGCCTGCGGCCGCATGCAGCGCTCGTTCAGGTTGCGGTCCTCCCAGGTATCCGCCTCCCCGCGATGCCGCCGGGCCTCCTCGCGGGCCTCGAGCCGATCGAGCAGCGCCGGCGTGTACGGCGGAATCTGTCCGTGCGACGGCTCCACGATGAGCGACGTGCGCGTCCACCGCAGCGGCCCCGGCCGTTGCGGCTGCTCCATCCACACGTTGTTGTATTCCTGGCCGTAGATGCCCGCCTCGATCGTGTCCTCCGTCCGCTCGACGTCCGCTGCGCTCCGCGGCCCGGCGTCGTCGTCCGCGGCCACCGCCGCCTCGTAGCGGGCCAGCGCCTCCTGCTCCAGCTCGGCCACTTCCTCGTCGGTGAGGAACTCGCGGTCCCCGAAGCGGGCCGGGCGCTGCAGCGGCGTGCCCGTGTTCTCGTTGGTCCAGATGCCCTGCAGGTCGGGATCGCCCCAGGGCGTTCGCGGCACGGTCCAGTCCTCGGACTGGGCCGACAGGGTCAGGGCCCCGGCAATCGCGGCGACGAACGGCACGATCACTGCAACCAGCCACCGATATCGCATTTTGGTCTCTCCTGTGCTGCTCAATTCACTCGCTGCCGGGCTTCGTCAGGTGTCCCCAGAGGGTCTCCTCGACGAACTCCACGCAGTTGAACTCCAGGACCTCGGCGTCCGGCTCCAGCCGGCGGTACAGCGGCAGGCTGATGGTCCAGGGTTCCGTGAACACGTTCTCGTCCTCGATGGTCGCTTCGTACTGCAGCGCATCCCGACTGATCGGCGTGATCCGCTCCACGACCCGCAGCGCCGCGCTGTGGAAGTTGCCCGCCCGGTCGAACCAGGTCTGGTCGTTGAAGGTGTCGGACTCGATGACCAGCGTGTCGTCCTCCCAGCGGCCCAGCGAGTGCCCCATGAACGTGTCGATCGGCGGCGCCTCGACGTCGGTCATGTGGATCGACCGCGTCGCCCCGACGTACTCGGAAGCAACCAGGATGAATTCGGGGGTCTGGACGATCTGGAACGGGAACGGCATGTACATGACGCGCGGGACGCCCGGCAGGTAGCACTTGACCTCGGGATCGGCGGTCAGCCACTGCTCGGCGTTCTCCTGCTTCTGCTCGGCCGCCCAGGGCTGGTAGGGAATCTCGCCGCCCCGCACCACCGACTTGCCCGCCGGCACCGCCCCGACCGCGCCCAGCGGCACCATGGCCCCGGCGCGCGCGGAATGGGCCTCGAGGTCCCAGTGGGCCGTGCCGATGGCCTGCCAGATGCCGTTCAGATCCGGCTGGCCGTCACCGGTGCGGGACAGTTGCGTCTGCCCTTCGGCAGCAACGGGCGTCAGCACCCACGCCAGCAGCCCGGCAAGCGCGCCCCCGGCGAGCAGCAGCATCACGCGTCCGACCAGTTTCGCCATCGATCAATCTCTCCTTCGCGCCCCCGGTCGCCGTCAGGCGACCGGGGCGCCGGCCGCAGGCCCCTGGGGCGCCCGGCAGTCAACGCGGTCGGCGGCATGCGAACATCTCGTGCCGGCCCGGCTCCACGTCCGAGAGCACAAGCGGCACGCTGCGCGCCGCGAACCCGATGCCGGCCAGCAGCTCCAGCCACCGGCCGCGCGGGAACAGCCCCTCCACGTGGCGATCGCCGACCGCCTGCACGGAGCCGTCGCGCTCACGGAGCAGGAAGGCGTAGTCGGCCACGTACTCCGTGTCGTGCGGGTCCGGGTCCCAGACCCACTCGAGATAGCGCAGCCCGCGCGGGCACGTGCCCGCGGCGTCGGGCGCCGGGCGCTCGTCGCAACCACCGTGCGTCGACTCCGCCCGGAAGTTCTCCCGCACGTAGTCCGGCGCGAACAGCACGGCGCCGCCCGGCCGGCAGTGCGCCCAGGCCGTCTCCATCGCGCGCCGCAGGTCGGCCTCCGTCCGCATGTAGCAGACCGCGTCGTGGACGAACACCGCGTCGAAGGTCCGCCCGAGGCGCAACGTCCGCATGTCGCCGGCCCGGTGCTCGCACGCCGGGTTGAGCGCGCGGCTCACCTCCAGCATGCCGTCCGAGACGTCCGTGAGCACCAGTTGGCGAAACCGGTGCTTCATGTGCGACGCGTTGTTGCCGCCGCCGCTGCCCAGCTCGAGCAGCGACTCCAGCGGGCCGTCGCACGCCTCGACCAGCAGGTCGCCGTAGACGCCGGCTTCCTCGGCGTAGTCCGCCGGGTCGTCCAGCAGCGGCCACCACGCGGCGAACTCGCGGTAGAACCGTGGCGCGGCGCCCTCGCCGGGGCCGCCGGCCGGACCCGCCAGCATGCGCTCCTAGTCGATCGCGAAGCAGTAGTAGTAGCCGTTGCCGCCCGTGGCCTGCAGATTCGCCTGGCTGCAGCCCCGGCTGCCGTGCGCCGAGTTCCACGAGGACGGCACCGCGCCGCCGCCGGTGCGGTCGTGATGGCCCACCTGGGCGCTGCCGTCGCCGTTGCTCGTCCAGTCGCTGCAGGTATGGTCCTCGCCGTCGGTGAAGCGCGTGCCGTCGAGCTGCGATCCGGTGAGGATGTCGTGCTGGTTGGGACTGTCGCCCCGGCCGTTGACCACCTCGCCCTGCTCGTTGAGCTGCGTCGCCTTGACGAGGCCGACGTTCGAGTAGTGCAGCTCCTCGACGTTCAGGGCCACCTGCACCCCTGCGGCGTTGTGCCAGGGACCTGATCCGATGCGGTCGCGCGCGTTGACGCCGTCCGCGCTCAGATACGCGCGCCAGGTCTTGCCGCTGCTGCCGGCCGCCCCGGCCAGCATCGCGCAGTGCGCGTCGGCGCCCTCGAGGCCGCCGAGATTGGCGCCGTCGCCCGGCCCCGCGCTCGTGATGAAGAAGCTCATCTCGCCGCCCTCCTCCTGGGAGAGGACGGGGTAGGCAGCCAACGCGGCGAGCGCGACGGCTGTTGCGAGCAACCGGCTGTTGATTGTCATGGCGATGTCCTCCAGATTCCCGCCGGCGCCCGCTACCGCGATGTCGCCGTGGCAGCCTCCTGGGCGCGCGACCCGCTCAGGGCGTTCGGCAGGAAGTAGTTCCCCTCGTGGCACGCGTACTCGAAGAGCGATCCGTCCAGCGCCGTCATCGGCATCGACGCGGTCCAGGCGCTCGTCCACACCGTGGGATCGGTGACCGTCACCTGGTAGTCGATCCGGTCGTCGGCGACGCGCGTGAAGCGCTCGACGACGTGGAGATGCTCGTCGCCGCCCGAGACAGTGCCGGTCCGCTGCAGAATCTTGTCGGTGAAGTTCGTGGTTTCGACGACCAGCGTGTCGCCGTCCCAGCGCGCCCGCGAGTCGCCCAGCCACTGGCGCACGCCCGCGGAGAGGTGCTCGCGCCCGTCCAGCGGGATGATGCGCGCGTCGTGGATCATCTCCACGACGATGGCGACGTGGTCCGGCGTCTGCAGGATCTGGTAGTTGTGGTTGTAGAAGCCGGGCGTCATGGCGCCGGGCATGCCGCGGGTGATGCACCGGTCGTACGCGTTGAAGTCCGTGTACGAATCGAAGCTCTCGCCGCCGATGGAGCTGAACGAGCTCGTCCGGCCGCGCTGCAGCTCCTGCTCCGGCCGGGTCGTCACCGGCAGCCGGCCATCGGCCGGCTCCACGATCAGCGAAGTCTGCCGCGACAGCTCGCCCTGCTCCAGCCAGTAGTCGTTGTAGAAGCCCACCGGGTCGCCGCTCGGACGATCGTCGCTCAGCCCCGCCTCGGGGTTGCGCAGCGCCCATTCCTCGTCGGTGAGCTCCGTCTTGCCGGCCAGGTCCGCGGGGCGCTCCAGCGGCGTGGTGGTCGTGTTCGTCCAGGCGCCCTGCAGGTCCGGATCGCCCCAGGCCGTCAGGGGCGCGGTCCACGATCCGGCGGCGGCCTCCTGCTGCGCGGCCGTCGGCGCCGGGGCGAGCAGCAGCGGGATTGCCAGCACCAGCAGCGTTCCGAGAAGACGATGGCTCATCACACCCTCCTTCCGCACCGGCAACTCTAACAGATCGATTCGGCCTTCACCCGTCGCTCTCGAGGTGGCCCACGAGACCCCAGACGAACGCCAGCAGCCCGACCAGGCCGATGACCAGGCCCACCGGCAGCATGATCATCGTCACCCCCAGCCCGAGGCCGATGACCATGAGGACGAACCCCAACAGGACCGCCGCCGCGTGGGCGACGATGCGTTCGACGGTCTCGATGAGCCCGCGTCCCCTGCCGGTTGCCCGCGTCGCCACCCGCTTCAGAATGCGTCGAGCTCCAATTCCGCGCGCGTGCGCATGATCATGCGGCCGATGCGGTTCGCGTTGAAGTACGCGCCGATGATCTCGACCCGCCCGGCGCGTTCGACGACGGCCAGGTTGCGCAGGCCGGTGCCGCGCGAGGGCCAGGCGTAGAGGCTCCACTCGCCGCTCCCGGGGTCCAGCTTCGCGACCTCGTCGCCGCCCTGCAGGCTGACCCACACGCCGTGGTCGCCGTCGACGCCGGCCATGTACGGATTCATCCCCGCGCGCGGCAGCGGGTAGTAGGTGGTCTTCAGCGAGTCGATGTCGATCCGCAGCAGGTTGTTGCCCGCGTAGTTGGGCACCCAGACGTCGCCGGTCAGCAGGTCGGCGGCCGGCCGGCGCGGCGCCTGCAGCCCCCGTCCCCGGCCGGCGTAGATCGCCAGGTCCTCCGGCGAGAAATCGCCGTCCTGCACGTACGCCGGCAGCTTCGCCGGCAGCCGGATCTCGGACGACGCCCCGGTCGCCGCATCGGCGCGGCCGATCACGTCGATGCCGATCTGCGTCCACCAGCCGTTGCCGTCGCGGTCGCCGGCCGCGCCGTACGTGCGGCCGGGCTGCGTCGGCGACGTGAAGGCGGCGAACGCGTCCGCCGCCGGGTCGTAGCGGATGGCGCCGGTGGCGGTGTCGCCCCAGATGTTGCCCTGCGCGTCCTCGGCCACGTGGATGGCCATGCCCCGCATCGCGCCCGGCGGCGCGAACACCTCCAGCGTCTCCGTCACCGGATCGATGCGGCCCAGCCGCTCGTTGCCCGGCTGGCCGGGCGCGCGCAGGTTGACGTTGAACCAGACCGCGCCGTCGCGGGCGGTGATGATGCCGTGGCTGGTCGCCGCCCGGCCGTCGGCGCGCGGATACGAGAAGTCGGTCACGCGGCCGGTGGCCGTGTCGACCTTGCCCACCGTCCGCGTCGCGGCCTCGGGCTCGTTGTAGGTGTACCAGACGTCGCCGTCGCGGTCGACCGTGGCGTCGTGCAGGCCGAAGCCGCCGCCCGAGGCGCTCGGAGCGCCCAGCGACCAGTCGCTCCCGGCGTTCAGCACGTAGCCGCCCGCCTCGGTGGGCAGGTCGTACTCGTAGACCACCGGCAGCGTGCTGTCGCCGCGTGGGCGCGGCGGCGCCTCGAAGCGCATCGGCGAGGGGCCGGGCCCGCGCATCTCGGCCAGGTAGGCGGCGAGATCGGCGCGGAAGTGCTCGATGACCGGCGAGGGCTGCGCGCGGAACGCGTTCATGGCGCCGAGGCGGCTCATGGCCGCGACGATGTCGTCCCAGCCCCGCTCGTCGAAGCGGTTGTGCAGCACGACGTTCGCTGCGTGGCACTCGGTGCACACGCCGACGAAGACGGCCTTCATGCGGCGGCGGGCCGGCGTGTCCTCGGGCAGGGCCGCCACGAGCTGGTCCCCCGTGAGCTGGGCGACGAAGTCGGCGGTCTCGTGCAGGACGAAGTCCTGCCGCTCGCGCGCGCCGTCGAGCTCGACCGGGCGCTGCACGCCCTCCCAGCCGGCCGCCTGCGCCCACACCTCGTAGCGGCCGCTTTCCAGCGGGGGAAAGAGGTAAGTGCCCCGCTCGTCGGTGAACACGGACGTCGTGATCGGCCGCTCCGGCCGGCGCGCCGAGACCGTGACCCCTTCCAGGGGCTCGCCCGACGCCGCGGTCACGGCGCCCCCCAGCCGCGAGTCGCGCTCCGCGGCCGGCGGGACGGGCGCCGCCGGCCCGCCGGCCGCGTGGTCGGCCGCCGGCGGGGCGGAACCGTCGAGCGTCGTCAGATACGTCATCAGCGCGTCGAGCTGGGCCGGCCGCAGCGTGTGCTTCCAACCCGGCATGCCGGCGGCGTTGCCTTCCTCGATCACCCGGCGTGCGTAGGCGCGGTCGCCCGCGACGCGCGCGCCGTCCAGCCGGCTGGCGTACGGCGTGTCGCCGCTGCGGAGGATCGGGAGGTGGCAGACCGCGCACTTCTGCTGGAAGATGCGTGCGCCCGTCGCCTGCTCGTCCGACAGTGCGGGCTCGGCGCGGGTCCCGGCCGGTTGGGCGTGGAGGCCGGGCTGGGCGACGGCGAACAGGGCCGACAGCAGCAGGATCTTGCGCATGCCCGTGTTATACGCCCTGCCGGCGCGAATGGGAACCGGAAATCGCCCGGCTGCAGGTGCTGACGCGGAAGATCGGCTCAGCCCGTAGGGCCGCGGGTCCGAGGGGAACCGCCGCGGCGGTTCACGGCACGCAGCGATTCTCGCCGCCCGGCGGGGCGATGCGGTGCACCTGGTGGCAGCCGTAGCACGCTTGCGCGAGCTGATCGGTCAGCTCGGTCACGCGCGCCTGGTCCTGCTCCCTGGCGGCCGCCTGCACGGCCCGCGCCACGTCGCGGAGCCGCCCGATGCCGATGACGAAGTCAGCCTGTTCCAGGGGCACCGGCCGGCCGTTCGTGCAGACGCGGCCGGGCTTGATGACGAGGTCGGTGGCCTCCTCCAGCGCGATGCCGGCGTTCTCGACCACCTCCCAGCCGGTGTAGATGCCGGCTCCCCAGTCGACCCAGGAGAAGCCGCCGGCCTCCGGCTCGTAGACCGGCTTCGGCTCGGCCGGATCCTGGCTCTGGACGTTGAAGATGATGTTCGAGTTGGGGAACATGATGGCGCGCATCACTTGCGCCAGGTTCGCCGTCGGCGTGATCGGCTCCGGCGCCTGAGCGGCCGTTGCCGAGACCAGCAGGAGCAACCCGAAAGCTGTAGCGAGGGCCCGCATCGTCACCTCCCGTACCGGTCATCATACCTTGCCGCCCGGGCGCCCCCAACGTACAAGGCTTGGCCTTTCCGCGCGGCCGGTGTATAAAGATAGCTTCTCGAATCCGTTACCGACCGTGGAGGATTGCGACATGACGATGAAGCGGCATCTGTTCCGGACGGCGTTGCTCGCGGCGGCGGTCGCGGCCTTGCTCGCGGCGCCCGCGCCCGCGAACGCCCAGGCCACGCCGGAGGTGAAGGACGTCACCTACACCAAGGACATCGCGCCCATCCTGCAGCGGAGCTGCCAGCGCTGCCACCGCCCCGAGTCCGTGGCGCCGATGTCGCTGCTCACCTACGAGGACGCGCGTCCCTGGGCCCGTTCGATGAAGTATCGGACCGGCCTCCGGAGCAAGCCCGAGGCGATGCCGCCCTGGTACATCGAGAAGGACATCGGCATCCAGCGCTTCAAGGGCGACCTGTCGCTCACCGAGGAGGAGATCGCGAAGATCGCCTGGTGGGCCGACAACGGCGCCCCGCGCGGCAACCCCGCCGACCTGCCGCCGCCGCTCGAGTTCACCGGGCCCAACGAGTGGCAGATCGGCGAGCCCGACCTGGTCATCTCGTCGCCGGACATCGAGGTGCCCGGGCGCCGGCCCGACTGGTGGGGCCCCACGGGCGAGGTGCTCACGGGCCTGACCGAGGATCGCTACGTCGCCGCGATCGAGATGAAGGAAATCAACAACGCCGAGCCGGGCGCGAAGGACACGGTCGGCGGCAGCTACGTGATTCACCACATGGTGGTCACCGCGCTCGACGCCGACGGCACGCCGGCGGAGGACATCGAGGACAACACGGGCTGGCCGGTGCACGAGGTGGGCCGCAACGCCGACTTCTTCCATCCGGAAGCCGGGAAGCTGCTGCGCGCGAACTCGAAGTTCGCGTTCCCGTCCACGCACCTGCACTCGAACGGCCGCCACACCATCGCGCGGCTGGACATCGGCCTCAAGTTCCACCCCAGGGGCTACCAGCCGTCGTTCCAGGTGAAGCGCATCGGTCCGTCGACGCCGTACATCGACCTGCGGGGGAATCAGGCCGATCAGCAGTTCGAGGCGATGGCGCCGCTGATGAACCACACGATGCTGACCATCTACGAGCCGCACCTGCACGCGGCCGGCGTCCGCATGTGCCTGGACGCCATCTGGGGCGGCCGGGTGGAGACGCTCAACTGCACCGGCTACAACCACAGTTGGGTCACCGTCTACACGTACGAGGACGACGCGGCCCCGCTGCTGCCCAAGGGCACGATCCTGCGCACCCGGGCCTGGTTCGACACGACGCCGGCCAACCGGAACGTCCCCGACCCGCGGAACTGGACGGGCATGGGCCACCGCTCGGTGGACCAGATGCTGCTCCATCTCGGGCGCGGCATCGAGCTGACCGACGAGGAGTTCGAGCTGGCGATGGCCGAGCGGCGCCAGAACCTCAACCTGCAGCCCGGCCAGCTCGTGGCGGGTTGTCCGCTGTGCCCGACGGGGTTCGCCCCGACGAGCGACGCGGACGGAAACCAGCAGTAGGCGCCCGCATCACCCCGGAGGTGTGACCATGGTGACGAAGGGGCTTGTGTGGGGCGTCATGCTCGTGGTCGCGGTGGCGTCGGCGCCTGCGCTCAGCGCGCAGGCGCCGACGGCGTCCGACCAGAACGTCGCGCCCGCGTTCGAGGGTTGGGAGCAGAACCCGGACGGCTCGTTCAACCTGGTGTTCGGTTACCTGAACCGAAGCTGGGACCGGGCGATCGACGTGCCGATCGGACCGGACAACAACGTCGAGCCGGGCGGGCCCGACCAGGGGCAGCCTACGCGCTTCCTGCCCCGCCGCAGCCGGTTCCTCTTCCGCGTGCACGTGCCGGCCGACTTCGGTGACCAGGAAGTCGTCTGGACGCTGCGGAGCGGTGGGGTGACCGAGCGGGCGTACGGCACGCTGCTGCCCGACTACTTCATCGACGACATCGTGATCATGAACAACAACGGCGCGGGCGGGCCCGGCGGCGGCGCGTACAACATCGCCGTCAACGTCGGTCCGGAGCTGGCGGTCGAGGGGCCGAATACCCGCCGCGTCAATATCGGTGAGCCCGTGACGCTGACGGCGTACGCCACCGACGACGACATGCCGAAGCGGCGGCCGATGCCGCCGCCCGACCCGCTGGGCTCCGTCAACGGGACGCCGAACAGCGCCAGCGGTCTGCGGTTCGCGTGGTTCGTCTACCGCGGCGCCGGCTCGGTCACCTTCGATCCGCCGCAGTACAACGTCTGGGAGGATCCCCGCCCCGGCGCGAACTCGCCGTGGGCAAGGGGCTGGGCGCCGCCGCCGATTCCCGAGGACAACCGCTGGGTGGTGAGCGCGACGTTCGACGATCCCGGCACGTACGTCCTGCGGGGGCAGGCCCACGACGGCGGGCTGGACGACGTCGAGGACATCACCTTCATCGTCGAGGCGCCCGCCGAGCAGTAGCAGTCTGGACGCCGGGAGCCCGCGTTGCGCGGGTTCCCGGCGTTTCGTTTCCCGCCCTCGGGCCGCGTGCTCCCCTCAGCGGCTCGTCTCCTCCGCGGCGCGCTCACGGTGACCTGGTAGTCGATGGTGTCCGCGTCCACCCGCCGCAGGCGCTCGGCCACGTGCAGGCGCTCGTTGCCGCCGAGGACCGTTCCGCCCCGCCGCATCTCGACCACGAGCACGACGTGGTCGGGCGTCTGCAGCCCCCGGACCTGCGACGAACCGGTGGCGTCAAACGGAGTAGCGGCGGTGGGGTGTGAAGCGAAGGGAGGACCGGGGCCGCTGCGGGCCCCGGTCCTCGCGACGGGCAGGTGCTACCTGGACGACTCCTCGGCCGCGGCGTCGAGCGCGCGTGAGCCGCTGAGGATGTTCGTCATGCCGTAGTTGCCCTCGTGGCAGGCATACTCGACCAGCTCGTACTGGCCGTCGTCCTTCTCGAACCGGAACATCCCCGTCCACGGCCGCGTCCAGACGTTCGGATCGTCGATCGTGAACTGGTACTCCAGGATGCCGGGCGCGATGCGCGTGTAGCGCTCGGTCAGCTTCAGCTCCTCGGTCGAGCCCTGGTACGACGCCCGCCCGTTGAAGTTGGTGGTCTCGATGACGAGCGAATCGTCTTCCCAGCGGCCCTGCGGCACGCCGAGCCAGAGCTTCAGGTCGTCACCGGCCGCCGGCCGCGGCGACGTCGGAATGAGCCGCGTCTCGTGGATCATCTCCTTCGTGATCGCCACGTAGCCCGGCCCCTGCACGATTTGCAGGCCGTTGTTGTAGACCGACGGCATCATCATCGACGGCAGCCCGCGCGTGATGCAGCGCACGTAGGGCGTGAGGTCCTCCGGACCTGCCGACGGCCCGCGCGTGTAGGCCCGGCGCTCGATCTCCGCCTGCGCGGCCAGCTCCTCGCCCTGGGGGGTCATCGGCGGGATGCGGCCGTCGGGCGGATCGATCACCATCGCCACCTGCGTGGAGACGGCGGCATGGCCGTAGCCGAGCGTCGTGTCGCGCCACTCGCGGTCGTAGCCCCAGATGCTGCCGAGCGTGCCGCCCTCGCGGCGCGCCACCGCCTCCTCGACGGTCAGCTCGGCGGCGTCGATGTCGGCGGGCCGCTCGAGGGGGATGCCGTGCGACGAGTTGCTGGTCCAGACGCCCTGCAGATCGGGCTCGCCCCACGACGTCAGCGGCGCGTCGTACGGCCCCTGGTCCATCGCGACCACCGGCGTCAGGTCGACCTCGACGCCGGCGAAGCCGGCCTCGACGACCTCGACGCGCACGTTGTCGGGCCCCGCCACGAACGCCTGCCGTGCGGAGGTGCGGGCGTTCTCGGGCACCAGCGGCTCCTGCCGGAAGACGACGCCCTGCGCGCGCATCTCCTCGGACGCGACGTCGAGGTCGGCGACCATGAAGCCGAGGTGGTCGACGGCCCGTCCCTCGGTGGTGGCCGGCGTGCTGCCCTCCGGGTGATCGGAAACCAGCAGCCAGACGTCGTCGAACAGCAGGCCGTCGAGCATGCCCCGCATCGAGGCCGGCTCGCCGCCCATCACGTCGCGGTAGAAGGCCAGCGTCTCGTCCCGGTCGGTGGCGCTGAGGTGGATGTGGTGGAAGCCGAGGTACTCATCGTCTTCCACGAGCTCGATGCGCGTCCCCCACGGGTCGAAGATGAAGGCGATCCTGAACAGCCCGGGGATGTCGCGCACCATCGAGCCGTCGTCGAACCGCTGCAGGCGCACGCCCGAGCCGCGGACGCCGACCGCCTCGAGCTCGGCCATCTTGGCCGTCAGGTCGGGAAACGAGAAGCCGATGTGGTTGACGCCGGTGCCCTGCGTTCCCCCCGTCGTCGCCTGCGGGACGAACACGAGCTCCACGCCGTCGCAATCGGCGGCGTCGTCCCGGTCGGCGAGCGGCTGGCAGTCCATGTGCTCGGCGTACCACTCGACGCCCTTGGCCGGGCTCGACGTGGTGATGTGCACATGGTGGTAGTCGGCCGCCCGGACCGACGTCGGCGCCGCGCCGAGCGCCACGGCCGCAAGGAGTGCGAGTGCGACACGGTTCACGGTCATGGTTCGATACCTCCTCAAGTCGTAACCCCGAAGGATATCAGAGACCGGCGCGTCGGTGACAGGAAACCGACTACACTGGTGCGACGAAACAAGGGGAGGACGGCACGATGAGCGGGTCCCTGCAACAGGCGTTGACGGCGGTGCTGCTGCTCGTGGTTTCCGGCGCGGCCGCGCCGGGTGCGAAGGAACGCATCTTCGTCGATCAGTGGAGCCCGACCCGCTCGGTGCTGTACGTGGCCAACGCCGACGGCAGCGACCCCCGCAAGCTCGTGGCAGGCGCCCACCGCGACTACAACGCGTCGTTCTCGTCCGACGGCGAGTGGGTCGTGTTCACGTCCGAGCGCTTCGGCTCGGCCGACATCTTCCGGGTGCGGCCGGACGGGCTCGGCCTCGAGCGGCTGACCGACGACCCTGCCTTCGACGACCAGGCCGCGCTGTCGCCGGACGGCGGGCAGCTCGCCTTCGTGTCGACCCGGGCCCGCGGCTCGACCGACATCCACATCCTCGATCTGGCTTCCGGCGAGGTCCGCAACCTGACCGCCGCGGAAGGCGGCGACTTCCGGCCGAGCTGGTCGCCCGACGGGCGGCTGCTGGCGTTCTCCTCCGACCGCGGCGGCGGGTTCCCGAAGGCGGCCGGACGCTGGGAGCACGTGCATCCGGCCAGCGTCTACATCGTGGGCGCGGACGGCACCGGCCTGCGCAAGGTCTCCGCCGCCGGACAGTTGGGCGGCTCGCCCAAGTGGTCGGCCGACGGCCGGCGCGTCGTCTTCCACGAGGTGGACGTGGCCGACACGTTCAACGCGCGCTGGCTGCCGCTGCAGGCCAACGTCCACTCGCGCATCGTGTCCGTCGACGTTGCCAGCGGCGCCCGCACGGAGCACGCGGCGGGCCGCGGCCTGAAGCTCTCGCCGCAGTTCCTGGGACCGGACCGCGTCGGCTACCTCCTGAAGTCGGGGCCGACGGCCAGGCTCATGTTCAGCTCCGGCGAGAGCGGCAGCGCGGGCGACATCGGCAACCCGGCCTGGTCGGCGGACGGCCGGCGGGTGGTCTACCAGCAGGGGCCGATCGCGACGATTCCCGCGCCCCGCTCCCCCGGCGAGGCGCTGGCGAGCCGCGACCCGGACTACGAGCTGGTCTACGCCAGCGGCTTTCCGGCCGTGTCGCCGGACGGCCGGCACCTCGTCGTGAGCGAGCGCACCGGCCGGGGGCGACCGGACGACCGGACCCAGCTCGCGCTCTGGCGCACCGACGGGACGCAGCCGCGCCGCATCTTCCGCGCGGAGGGCTCGGCGCTCGCGCCGCAGTGGTCGGCCGACGGCCGGTGGATCGTCTTCGGCGTCGGCAGCTACTTCCTGGGCCGCACGCGCCCGGCGCAGGTGATGATGGTGCGCCCCGACGGCACCGGCGCGCGGGTGCTGACCACCGGCCCGGGCAACGCCGGGTTCCCGAGCTTCGCGCCCGACGGGACCGCGGTGGTGTATCGCTACTGGAGCGACACGGCGGGCGGCCTGCGCATCGTGAACCTGGCCGACGGCGCGGTGCGCACGCTGACCACCGGCTACGACAACTTCCCGGGCTGGTCGCCCCGGGGCGGTCGGATCGTCTTCAGCCGGCTGGCCGACGACGACTTCGACATCTACACGATCCGGCCCGACGGCACCGGGCTCGCCCGGCTGACCACGGCGCCGGGCAACGACTCGCATCCGGCGTGGTCGGCCGACGGCGAGCACATCCTGTTCAGCAGCTCGCGCTACGGCTTCAAGGACGAGGCGCCGCTGGCCGACATCCCGCAACCCTACGGCGAGCTGTTCGTCATGCGCGCCGACGGCTCGCAGCAGCGGGCGCTGACGGACAACCGCTGGGAGGAGGGCACCCCGGCTTGGCTGCCCGCGTCTGCCGAGTAGGCTGGCTTGGCTAGCTTGGCTAGCGTGCCGCGGCGGCGTCCTCGGCGCGGCCGGCGCTGAGGCTGTTCACCAGGCCGTAGTTCCCCTCGTGACAGGCGTACTCGTAGATCTGGTACGCGGGGTCCCGGTTCAGCGGCATCGCCACCTTCCAGGCGCTCGTGAACGCGTTCTCGTCGTCGATCGTCACCTCGTAGTCGATGGTGTCGACGTCGCTGAAGGTGAAGCGCTCGACGACGTGCAGCGCCTCGCTCTGCGGGATGCCGCGAATGGCGCGCGTGGCGATGTTCGTGCCGATCGTGCCCTGGTCGTTGTAGTTCGTGGTCTCTACGATCAGCGTGTTGCCTTCCCAGCGTCCGCGCGGGTCGCCGTTCCACTGGCGGATGGCCGACGGCAGGTGCGGCCTGCCGTCCAGCGGGATGATGCGGGCCTCGTGGATCATCTCGTAGTAGATGACGACGTGGTCCGGCGACTGCAGGATCTGGTAGCCCGCGCCGTAGCCGGGCGGGAAGATGCCGCCGGGCACGCCGCGCGTGATGCACCGCTCCCACGGCGTGTGGTTCAGCCACGAGTCCGTCAGGTTCACGAGGTTGTGGTCGCGCGTCGCCTCGGCTTCCGGGCGCACCGGCACCCGTCCGCTCGGCGGATCGACGACCATCGAGCGCCGGCTCGCGTTGCGGAGCGCGGCGTGCGGGCCGTCCGCGAACCCGATCCGGTCGTCGAGCTCGACGTGCCTGGGTCGCGCGGCGGCACTGCGCAGGCGGTCGGGGTCGTTGGTGCCGGGGAACCAGTAGGCGAGCGCCGCGAGGCGCTCCACGTCCGCGTCGTCGGGCGCCTCGAACGGGGTGTTGTCGAAGTTGGTCCAGACGCCCTGAATGTCCGGCTGCCCGTCCGGCGTGCGCGGCAGGCTCCCGGCCTCGCCCGCTTGCTCCTGGCCGGCCGCGGCCGGTGCCATGCCCGGTCCCATGCCGATGATCGCCAGCACCGCCGCCCACGCCGCAAGATGTCGCACGTGCATCGTGTCCTCCCTGCTCGTTGCCGCGCCGCGCTGCATGCCAACGCACCGCATGGCAAGATGATCGCCTACGATTGCCGCCCGTGCAACTTGCGATGGCGCCATGACACCCACCTTCATCCCGTTGTCGTACGCGCGGCCGTCGCCCGCGGACGTCGCGCTGCGGGCGCGGCGCTTCCACGAGGTCATGCACCGGCGCCGCACGGTGCGCCACTTCAGCCCCGACCCGGTGCCGGCGGCCGTCATCGAGGACCTCGTGCGGGCGGCGTCCACCGCCCCGTCGGGGGCGCACCGCCAGCCGTGGACGTTCGTCGCCGTCTCGGATCCGGACATCAAGCGCCGGATCCGCCTCGCGGCCGAGCGCGAGGAGCGGCAGAACTACGGCGGGCGCATGCCCGGCGAATGGCTCCGCGCGCTCGCGCCGCTGGGCACCGACGCGCACAAGCCGTTCCTCGAGGTCGCGCCCTGGCTGGTGGTGCTCTTCCGGCAGAACTACGGGCGCGGACCGGCGGGCGAGCGCGTCCGCCACTACTACGTGGGCGAGTCGGTCGGCATCGCTGCCGGCCTGTTCCTGACCGCGGTGCACCAGGCCGGGCTGGTCGCGCTGACCCACACGCCGAGCCCGATGGGCTTCCTCAAGGACATCCTGCGCCGTCCGGACAACGAGACCGCGTGCCTGCTGATGCCGGTCGGCTATCCGGCCCCGGACGCGCAGGTGCCGGACCTGCGCCGCAAGGCGCTCGACGACGTGCTGGTCCTGATGGAGGCGTGACCGCCCGCCGTCACTCGCCGGCGGTGAACGGCACGGACGCGACGACGGTGTCCCAGAACAGCGCCAGCCGGCCGCCGCTGCCGGTCATGTCGACAAACTGCCAGGAGAGCTGGTCGTGGGAGTACGGGGCGGTCTCCCGCCGCATCGGCGTCCGCACGACGTCCTGGTCTGGCGTGTAGTAGTACGCGCCGA
The DNA here is from genome assembly GCA_965214845.1 of Vicinamibacterales bacterium. GTDB lineage: Bacteria > Acidobacteriota > Vicinamibacteria > Vicinamibacterales > UBA8438 > JAAXGX01. The sequence continues at coordinate 5,389,667 of CBDCCO010000007.1, read as the reverse complement.
AGAGGGCCTCCTTGTTCTCGTAGTCGTATTCCTGCTGCGCCGGCCAGGTCGAGACGACGAACGTCCAGGGCTCGGTCGCCAGGTCGATGAACACGGTGTACTCCCCGGGCGGGAGCGCCTGGTTGCCGAAGACGAGCGGCAGCTCGGTCAGGAGCTGGGTCGACTGGTTGGCGCCCGCGCGCCAGACCGGGGCGCCGTCGTTCAGGAACTCGCGGTAGTCCGCCGGGCCGAACAGGTTGCGGCCGCGCTTGATGGGCCGGCCGTAGCGGATCTCGATCCACTGGCCGCCGACATACCCCGCGCGCTCGTCGTACGTCCCGCCGACCTGGGTGGCGGAGCGTCCGGGCGGGCTGGCGATGCGCTGCTCCTGCGCGAGCGCGGCGCCGCCGCAGACGACGCCGACGGCACAGACGAGAAGGACGATGCAGGCGCCGGCCGGCTGTGTCACTGTGACCCCCTTGAGACGATTCTGCGCGCCGCGCGATTGGCTGGGGAGTAAGATAGCGCCGTTATGCCCAGAAAGCCATCCGCACGCGTCGTGGTCGGTCTGCTCATGGTCCTCGTCGGCGGCGTGCTCGCGTTCGCGGTGCCGCCCGTGCAGGACGCGGCGCCCAGCTACCGGGTCGATCCGTTCTGGCCCAAGCCGCTGCCCGTGGTCACGGACGAGAACGGTCTGGAGCGGCTGTGGGTCACCGGCATGGTCGGGGCGAGCTGCGTCGACTCGCGCGACCGCATCGTCACCGTCAACCGCGGCTTCCTGCCCGACGGCCTGCTGAGCCAGGAGGGCGATCAGTCGGTGCCGGCGCCGCCCGTGGTCATCTACGACCGCGAGGGCAACGTGGCCGACAGCTGGGGCGACCCGACGCTGACCGAGGCCGGCGCGGCCGCGGTCCTGCCGCACGGCATCCACGGCTGCTTCGTCGACTACATGGACAACATCTGGATTGCCGGCAACTCCGACGGGGTCGTCCAGAAGTGGTCGAACGACGGCTCGCGGATGCTGCTGCAGATCGGGACCAAGGGGGTCTGCGACGGCCCGCCGATGCTGCGCCCGAACGCGCCCTACCCGTCGTGCGGCGAGCCCGGCTACAACGCGAGCGAGACCCTGCTGAACGCCCCGGCCGACATCGCGGTCGACCCCGAGCCCGATCCGGTCACCGGCGAGCGCGGCTCGGTCTACGTGGCGGACGGCTACGGCAACCACCGCATCGTCGTCTTCGACGCCGAGGGCAACTACCTGCGGCAGTGGGGCTCGGCCGGCAGCGGCGACGGGCAGTTCGTGGCCACGGGCGGGGGGCACCCGCACTGCGTCGTGCTGGGCAACGACGGGTTGGTCTACGCGTGCGACCGCGGCCAGAACCGCGTGCAGGTCTTCGACCGCGAGGGCAACCTGGTGCGGACGATCCCGATCGACCCGCCGGCCTATGGCGAGGCGACGCTGCGGGCCACCGACATCGAGCTGTCGCGCGACGCCGAGCAGCGGCACATGTTCGTGGTCGACCTGGGGAGCAACCGGGTCTGGATCCTGGAGCGCGAGAGCGGCGACATCGTGGGCAGCTTCGGCCGCTCCGGCCACATGGCGGGCGAGTTCACCTTCGTGCACACCGTCGTGGTCGATTCGCACGGCGACCTGTACCTGGCCGAGACGCTCGGCGGCCGGCGCAACCAGAAGTTCGTGCGGGTCGGCGACTGACACGCCGCGGACCGGTCGCGCGGGTCCGCGCACGCCGGAAGACGGAATTGGCCACGTTGCTGCGCCGGGCGCTGCAGAGAGCGGTCGTCGGCGCCCTGCTGGTGCCGGAGCGCTGGCGCAGCGGCGTCGTCTACAACCCGCTCTCGGCGCGCATGGCCCGCGACCCGTACCCGTTCTACGCCGAGTTGCGGGCGCGGGACCCGGTCCATTACAGCCGGCTCCTCGACGCCTGGGTGTTCAGCCGCCACGCCGACGTGGACGCCATCCTGCGCGACTTCCAGCGCTTCTCCAGCGACCAGCGCAAGCGCGACCCCGGGCTTCGCCGCCGCCGCCGGTCGCTGCCGATGCCCGAGCCGACCATCCTGTTCCTGGACCCGCCCGATCACACGCGGCTGCGGTCGCTCGTCAACAAGGCGTTCACGCCGCGGGCGGTCACCGCGCTCGAGGCGCGCATCCGCGGCATGGCGGGCGAGTTGCTCGCCGGCGGGGACCCCGCCGGGTTCGACCTGATGGAAGCCCTGGCCGACCCGCTGCCGGTGATGGTCATCGCCGAGATGCTGAGCGTGCCGCCGGCAGACCGGGCGCAGTTCAAGACCTGGTCGAACCAGCGCGCCCGGATCCTCGAGCCGACGGTCAGCGGCCGCGAGCTGCAGATCGCGCAGCAGGCCAGCCGGTCGCTCGACGCCTACTTCCGCGCCATCATCGAGGCCCGGCGCGCCGAGCCGCGCGACGACATCATCAGCGCGCTCGTCCACGTGGAGGAGGCGGGCGACCGGCTGACCGAGCGCGAAATGCTCGGCATGCTGCGCCTGCTCCTGGTGGCCGGCAACGAGACCACCACCAACCTCATCGGCAACGGCGTGCTCGCCCTGCTGCGGCACCCGGAGCAGATGCGCGCGCTGCGCGACGATCCGGGACTGATCCCGGCGGCGGTCGAGGAACTGCTGCGCTTCGACACGCCGGTGCAGGCGACGCTGCGGCTGGTGCTCGAGGACTGCGAGGTGAACGGCTTTCCGCTGCGTCGCGGCGACAACGCGGTCCTGCTGAACGGGGCGGCCAACCACGACCCGGCCGCGTTCGACCATCCCGACCGGCTCGACATCCGCCGCGGCGAGAGCAACCACGTGGCGTTCGGCCGCGGCATCCACTACTGCCTCGGCGCCCCCCTGGCGCGCCTGGAGGCCCGCGTCGCCATCGAGGTGCTGCTGGAGCGCTACTCGGCGCTGCGCCTGCTGTCGGACTCTCCCGCGTTCCGCCAGAGCATCGTGCTGCGGGGCCTCGAGGTGCTGCCGATCGCCGCCGGTTCGGCGGCGGTGAACTAGCGCGGCTGCGGTCGATCTCCACCACGAGATCGGGCGCCGGCAGACCGTCCCGGACGTCCACGTAGCCGTCCACGTCCCGGACCCTGCGCTCCGCGGCCGGGTCGAGGTAGAAGCTCGCGTCCGGCTCGAATGCGCCGTCGCCGCTGAGCAGGCGCAGCGCGCCCGTCCGCTGCCAGGACACCTCGCGCCCGCGGTCGGCGAGGGCGTCGGCGACGCGGCACAGGAGATGGTCGACTTCGCCGGCCGGCCCCTCGTGCCGGACGCCGGGTTCCGCGACGAACTCCGCCAGACCGGTCACCGTGTCGTAGCGGCAACGCGGCGCCTCGTCATGGTCGGTGAGACGGTCGAAGAGCGCGCGCGGCATCGCGACCTCGATGCGCACCGGGGCGTTCGGCGGCGCGGGTTCGGGGCTCTCAACGGCGCGGCCGGCGCGGACCGGGGTCGACACCCGCGACATGCGTCGAGTATATCGACATGGCCGGGACCGCGGTCGCCGCGCAGGCCCGCTTCAGACCTGCGTGTCGGGCGGCGCGGATGCGAGCCGGTCGGCGACGCGGCGGGCAAGTTGCCGGGAGAAGCGGGCGCGGCCGGCGGACGGCTCGCCGCGGGCGCAGAGCCGCGCGAGATCCTCGCAGCTCAGGCCCGGGCAGACCCGGCTCTCCGTCGCGGCGCCGAACCCGTCGGCTGCGGCGGGGTCCGGGGTCCAGATGACGGCCCCGTCGGTGCGATGCGACGTCCAGACCTCGCGGACGCCCATCCGGAAGTACGGGCCGAGCTTGTGCCGGGAGCGGCGGCTGCGGTCGATCTCCACGACGAGATCCGGTGCGGGCAAGCCGTGCCGCACGTCGAGGTAGCCGTCGACCCGCTGCACCGCACGCTCCGCGCCGGGCGTGAGGTAGAAGCTGGCGTCGGCCTCGAACGCGCCGTCGTCGCTGAGCAGGCGCAGCGCGCCGGCGTGCTGCCAGTCCACCTCGCGCCCGGAAGCGGCCAGCGCGTCGGCGATGCGTCCGAACAGAAGGCCCATCTCCGCCGCCGGACCCTCGTGGGCGAAGCCGGGCTCGGCAACGAACTCCGCGATGCCCGCGTGCTCGTCGTAGCGGCAGCGGGGCGCGTCGTCATGATCCGTGAGCCGGTCGAAGAGCGCCCGCGGCATCGCCACCTCGATGCGCATCGGCGCGTCGGGCGACAGGGGTCTGGCGACGGGGGCAGGGGCAACCGGCCGGCCCTGCGCCAGCGTGCTCGACGGCATGCCCCGAGTATACAGAGGCCGCTTTCGATTGCAACGGCATCGTCGCCCAGCGGGATGGACTGGCGCGCGGCGGGTGATTTCGCGCATGATTGACGCTGCGGGCGTGCTACGGTCCGCGCGCCCGGGAGGAGGCTTTGTGATGACGCTGCACCCGTTACGGCATCGTTTCACCGCCGCGCTGGCCGTGCTCGGCTTCGCGCTCGCGGCGACCGCCGCGGCGCAGTCGGAGCGCATGGAAGTCGACGAGCTGAAGCGCCAGCTCGATGCCGGCGCCGACGTGCTGATGATCGACGTCCGCGAGGACCACGAGGTCGAGAGCGGCTCGATTCCGGGCGCCGTCCACATCCCGGTCGGCGAGCTCGAGGCGCGGATGCCGGACATCCCGAAGGACGTGCGCCTCGTCTTCTTTTGAAACGCCGGAGGCCGGAGCTCCCGGGCTGCGGAGCTCTTCAGATCGCAGGGCTACAACGCAGGCGAATTCTGCAGGCTGGACGACTGGAAGGCGAGAGGCTACGACCTGGGCACCACGGAGCGTCCTGCCGAGGGGCCGATACGCCCGGCGCGGTGACGGCCGCGGTCGCCCCGCACGTGATGTAAGCTTCTGCGGCTTTCTTCTGCGCTCATGACGCCACGCATGTCGACCATCTGCATCCGGGCTGCGCTCGCGACGGCCGCGTTGCTCGCCGGCCTCGCGCCCGCCGCCGCGCAGCGCCCGCTCGGGTCGATCGACGCCCAGCGCGGCGTGGAGACCAATCCGTTCGCCAGCGCGGAGGATGTCGCGGCCGGGCAGGCGCACTTCGAGTCGCGCTGCGCGAGCTGCCACGGCGCCGACGGCCGCGGGGACCGGGGTCCCGACCTCACGCGCGGCGTCTATCGCCACGGCAACACCGACCGCGCCGTCTTCATGAACATCCTCAACGGCATTCCCGGCACCGGGATGCCCTCGATCCGCCTCTCCGACAAGGAGATGTGGCAGATCGTCGCCTACGTGCGGTCGCTCGGGCGCCCCGCGGAGGCGGCCACCACCGGCGACCCGGCGGGCGGCCGCGAGCTGTACGTGCGCCACGACTGCGCCCGCTGCCACTTCGTCGACGGCGAGGGCGGCCGGCTGGGTCCGGACCTCAGCGCCATCGGCTGGAGCCGGGCCCCCGCGCACCTGCGCGGCTCGCTCGTCGATCCCGCGGACGACATCGAGGAGGACTACCGGCAGGTGCGCGTCACCGACCGGGACGGCGTGCGCACGCAGGGCGTCCTGCGGAACGAGGATGCGTACACGATCCTGCTGCTCGACACCGCCGGGCGGCTGCGCGCGTTCCCCAAGGCCGACCTGCAGGCCATCGAGCGGCCCGCGGCGTCGCTCATGCCGAGCTTCGCCGGGCGGCTCGCGGACCGCGAGGTCGACGACCTGGTGGCGTACCTGTCCACCCTGCGACGGAGATGAAGCCGACCATGCGATCTGTCTGCGCCGGACTCCTCGTCGTGACCGCCCTCGCGGCCGGAACGGCCGCCCACGCCCAGGAGGGTCGGGTCACCTATGACCATCTCGTGCGGGCCGGGCAAGACGCCGGCAACTGGCTGATGTACTCGGGTCAGTACCACAGCCAGCGGTTCAGCCGCCTGGACCGGATCGACCGCACCAACGTCGGCCGGCTGGAGCTCGCCTGGGTGCGCCAACTGCCGACCCTCGGCCAGGTGCAGACATCGCCGCTCGTCGTCGACGGCATCATGTACCTCACGACGCCCGACAACGAGGTGTACGCGCTCGACGCGGCGACCGGCCACGTGTTCTGGACCTACACGCACGACCTGGCGGACACCCTGACGCTGTGCTGCAGCAAGCAGAGCCGCGGCGTGGCCATGCTCGGCGACCGCCTGTACATGACCACGCTCGACGCGCGCCTCGTCGCCCTCGACGCCGCGACCGGCGCGAAGCTGTGGGACCGGCAGATTGCCGACAACGAGGCCGGCTACAGCATGACCGCGGCGCCGCTCGTGGTGAAGGACATGGTGCTGACCGGCACCGGCGGCGGCGAGTACGGCATCCGCGGCTGGGTGGACGCCTACGACGCCGCGACCGGCGAGCGCCGCTGGCGCGCCTACACCATCCCGGGGCCCGGCGAGCCCGGCAACGAGACGTGGGCGGGCGATTCCTGGCAGACCGGCGGCGCGTCGACCTGGATGACCGGGTCCTACGACCCGGAGCTCAACCTCATCTACTGGGGCGTGGGCAACCCCGGGCCCGACTGGAACGGCGCGACCCGCGCGGGCGACAACCTGTACTCGGACAGCGTCGTCGCGGTCGACGCCGACACCGGCGCGATCGAGTGGCACTTCCAGTTCACGCCCCACGACGTCCACGACTGGGACGCCTGCCAGGTGCCCGTGCTGGTCGACCTGGAGGTCGGCGGGCGCGTGCAGAAGCTCATGCTGTTCGCCAACCGCAACGGCTTCTTCTACGCCCTCGACCGCGAGACCGGCCGCTTCCTGCTCGCGCGGGAGTACGCCACGCAGACCTGGGCGCAGGGCATCGACGACAGCGGGCGGCCCATCCGGGTGCCCGACATGGAGCCGACGCCCGAGGGCCGGTTCGTCTATCCGGAGGTCAACGGCGCCTCCAACTGGTGGTCGCCGTCGTTCAGCCCCGACACCGGCCTCTTCTACACGATGGCGTACGACGGCGGGGCCACCTTCTACTCGGCCGACGTGGACTACGAGCCGGGCAAGCTGTTCGTCGGCGGCGGCTACTCGCGCGACGAGCCCATCGACACCTACGTCAGCGCCGTGCGGGCCATCGACCCCCTGACCGGCCGCCGCGTCTGGGAGCACCGCGTGCAGCCCAAGTCGATGTCGGGCGTCATGTCCACCGCCGGCGGGCTCGTCTTCGCCGGCACCGTGACCGGCAACTTCATCGCCCTCGACGCCGAGACCGGCGCGGACCTGTGGCACAAGGGGCTGGGCGGCGAGATCATCGCCGCGCCGATCACCTACCTGGCGGGAGGTCGGCAGCAGGTGACGATTGCCGCCGGCCACGCCATCTTCACGTTCGCCCTTGAAGATTGAGGTTCCGTCCCATGCCCACTGCCACGCCCGCGACCCGCGCGTTCACCGCCGCCCTCCTGCTCGCCGCGCTGGCCGCCGCGCCGGCGGCTCGGACCGCGCAGGCGCCGCTGTGGCTGCACGTGCAGATCGAGAACGAGGGCGGCGAGGACGGCGGCGTGCACCTGCCCGTCGCCGCCGTCGGGGCGCTGCTGCAGATGGCGCAGGCGCAGGGCACGGCGGTGATCGCGAACGGCCAGTTGCGGCTGGGCGACGAGTACCTCCCGGCGCTGCGCGCCATGCGCGCCGTGTGGCAGGGGCTCGAGGCGGCCGGGGAGGGCGAGCCCGTCACCGCCGAGTACGAGAGCGCCCTGATTCGCGTGGCGCGCCACGGCGAGCGCCTTGAGGTGCACGTCGAGGACGGCGACCGCGCCGCGCAGGGCGAAGTCCCTGCCGCGGTCGCCGAGGCCCTGCTCTCGGGCGCCGAGGACGCGCTGCACATCGACGCGGGGCTCGCCGCCCTCAGCGCGCTGCCCGGCGAGACCGTCGAGGTCACCGAGTCGACCCGCAGCGTCCGCATCTGGATCGACGCCACGCCCGGGCAGTAGCGCCGGGGTTCTTCATCTCGTCCGCAGTGTGTATAATTTACTTATTGCAGTGGCGGAGCCTTGCCGGTTTCGAGCCGACAGATCATCAGGGCCTTGGAGAAGAGCGGCTTCGAACGGGTTCGCGTGACCGGCGGCCATCATCATTACAAGAAAGCTGGCCGCCCTGGGTTGGTTACGGTTCCGCACCCGAAGAGAGACATCCCGGCCGGTACCGTGCGAAGCATTGAGCGCCAGAGCGGAGTTCGGGTGCGTCGATAACGGCGGTGCTGCACGGACATCGTGGGTGACGAGACGGATTCATGTCAGGCGCCACCAGAGTTGCCTATCTCGCGCTGCTGCGTAAGACGCCCGACAGCGATTGGGGCGTGGAGTTTCCCAACGTTCCCGGTTGTATCTCGGCCGGCACGACCATGGAAGGGGCTTTGGCCGCTGCCAGAGAAGCGCTACAGGGCCATCTCGACACGCTGCACGCGCTTGGCGATGCGGTCCCGGAACCCCGCGCGGTCGAGGAATCGACCCTCCGTCGGTACGAGGCGGACGAGGTCCTGCACACGGCGCTGGTCGAGATTCGTCCTCCGGCAAGAACGGTTCGGATCAACCTCACGATCCAGGATCGATTGTTGGCGCGTCTCGACGAATTGGCGAAATCGAAGGGAACCACCCGGTCCGGCATGGTCGCCCGACTCGTCGAGTCGGCCTGAGAGCATTTGTCTGGACACGCACATCCGGGGCCCGGGGCGGAATGCGGTAGGATCAGGATGATGTACCGGGCAGTAGCGTCATGACATGACCGGTCACGAACACGCGCACTGGATGCAACTGGCCTGCGGCGAGGCTCTCAGGGGCCTCGAAGCGGGCGAGGTGCCCGTCGGCGCCGTGGTCGTGCGCGACGGCCGCCTGATCGCGTCCGGGTTCAACCAGCCGATCCGGTCGGCGGACCCGACGGCGCACGCCGAGATCGTCGCCCTGCGCGACGCGGCGCGCGCCGTGGACAACTACCGCCTGACCGGCACCACGCTGTACGTCACGGTGGAGCCCTGCCTGATGTGCGCGGGCGCGCTCGCCCACGCGCGGATCGCCACGCTGGTCTACGGCGCGCCCGAGCCGCGGTCGGGGGCGGTCCGGTCGGTGATGCGCGCGCTCGACCATCCCGCGCTCAACCACCGGGTGGACATCGTCGGCGGCGTGCTCGAAGCCGAGTGCCGCGAGCTCATGCAGGCGTTCTTCCGCCAGCGGCGCTCCGCCGGCAGCCGCCGCGAGGAGGTCGCCAGCGCAGGTTCGTAGCCGTTCCGGTCGGCGGCGGTCCGTTCGCGGAGAGGTACCGAAGTGGTCGTAACGGGGGCGCCTCGAAAGCGTCTTGTCGGGAAACCGGCACGTGGGTTCGAATCCCACCCTCTCCGCCACTTATTTTCTGCAAGTTGTTCTGGCTAAATGAATTATGTGGCTGCAGGGGGTGTTGACCCTGCATTCTACCCCCATTGGCGCGCGCGGTATCAGCGCATGTCCAGACCCGTCCGCGGACGAAACCGGACTCTCGGCGGCAGCGTGATCGGGCGCCGGAGGCGGGGCGCGCGGCCACGGAACGGCATGAGGCGGGACGGCGACCAGGGTCGCGGTGTGGCACGGCTCGTTGGCGCGCACGGGCGGATGCGCGAGTTGATGGCAGCGATCCCGACGTCGCTTCCTCGCCGTTCCCGGCGGTCGTCAAGAGCGAGTCGCACACCGGCAAGAGGCTGATCGCCGGGGCGCTCCACGGGGAGAACCTGCATGCCCGTCGGATGACGAACTCGAGAGTTCAGGATCTCCTTACCGCACACCAGCGAGGCGTCGGCGTTGAGTCGGGGCGCGTTCCGACGCCGACGCGCAGGTCTATGGCCGCGTCTGGGGGCTGACCGAATCACACGCTGGCGCGCGAATTGAGCCGGCCTCGGGCCGGAAACTCACCCGGCCGATCGCGCGTCTGTACCTGCTAGGGAGCGAGCGCCATGACAGGCATGCTCATTGCGACCGGGGACAGAGTCGATGGGGGGTAGCCTCCGCGCTCATATTTTCGCTCGCGATAACTGCCGGGGTCGAGCGTCCGTAACGACCACTCGAACGGCAGACACACACGTCCGCGCCCGGCCAGGGCTAGGCGCCGCCCGCGGCTACGGCAACGCGCTGCACCCGCGTCGGCGGCTCCGCCGAAGCGCCACGCGGCCTGTCTGGCCCGCTCCTTGACCGGACCCTGCCATTCGGGGCCGCCATCGCGGGCGGGGTTCGTGTGTCTGGTCAGGCAGTCGAGCGTGTTGGTCCGTCGGGTCCGCAGGCGGTCGAGGAGGGCGTCGCGATCGGCGCGTTCGGCGGGGCTTGTCGGGGAGGGGCTGTCGAGGACGTACTGGTGGGTGGCGGCGGCAAGGGCCATCTCCTCCTCGAGGTACTGGCGCCTGGTGATGTGGTCGAGTGGCGTCATGCTGCCCGCGCTCCTGGTCGCGCGATGCGCCGGACGAGGCGCTCGATGGGCTCCCTCGTCCAGGCGGCGGCTTCCAGGCCTCGGGTTGGGTCGCGGCCCAGGCGGCGGCAGCGCGCAGCACGTGGCCGTGGCACGCCAGCGGGGCGCACCAGCACACCAGCGGGCGGCCGTCGAGTTCCGCCAACTCGGCGCGCGTCAGCCTGCCGGTGCGCAGCCTGTGGACGAGATCCGCGCGGTACAGGGCGATGACGCGGAGCCGGCCGGTGCCATCCGTCAGCTTGAAGCGGTTCCCCCACTTCGAGGGGCGGCCGATGTAAACCTGGTGCGGCTTGGGGCCGTCGGTGCGGCGGTTCAGGATCATCGCCGGCGGCCTCAGGCGTTCGTGCGGCGCGTGACGCCGCGCCGGCCGGTGCGGCGGGTGGCTTGGTGCTGCTGGCACCGGCGCTTCGCCCGGGCGCTCCACTTCGCGGGCGGCGGCTGGCGGGACTACGGCCCGTTCCAAGGTCTCGAGGACGTCATGCCCTTGGGCGCGCAGCCGATCGGCCAACGGTGGGCCGGCATGGCGATCGACGGGGAACTCAGGGTTCCGCCACTGAAAGGGCGGACAGCGTGTCGCGAGCGATCACCGCGTGAACGTAGGCGACGCAGGCACGACTCTACACGTGGAACCCGGAGAGGAGTGCGGCGTTCTACAGGCTGCCACAGGGCCTGGGAGAGCGCCCTGCGGAACGCCGTCCACCAGCAACTCACCCAGTTCCGAGCGGGAAGCAGCCCTGGCTTGTCGCGGTGGCGCAGACGACGTTCAACGCGGTCTTCGTCTCTACCCGTCGTGACGGAGAGCTACGGGATCCGGGGCCGGCGGTGCAGAGGCGCCGCCATGCGGAGAGACGCGAGCCTTGCGGGCGGGCTGGTCCGTCTCACGTTCGCGCCGGTCGCTGTCGGCGACGATCTCGTCCGTGCCGGCCTTGACGACCTCCCGGTCCTCTGGGGTGAAGTGCTTCGTCAACTCGCTCCACGGGTGATGTCCACTCATCGTTTCGGGCCTCCCCGTGTGACCGCGCGCCGCCGCTCGTCTTCGATCTCGCGGAGGTACTCATCATAGATCGCGTCGGCGCGCGGGACGTAGTCGCGGTAGAAGCGCTCCGAGTCGGTCTTGTGGCCGGCGATCAGCAGGATCGCCGTGCGGTAGGGGTCGAAGGCATAGAACACGCGGATCGGCGGGCGGCCGGGGACGCGAAGCTCCCGCATGCGGCCGTGCCGCGAGCCCTTGATGGCGGACGAGCGCGGAAACTGGAGGCGGGGGCCGCGCCGGACCAGGGCGTTGACCACCTTCGCGACAGCTCGTTGGTCGCGGATGTCGAGACCGTCCGCTCGGGAGCCATGCGACCAGCCGAGTATGGCGCAACCGCGTTGGTAGTCCAGGGTGTCGTAGCGCAGGGTCGTCCGCAACGTGGACGCGTGCGCATCGAGCGCGAACGCGTCGTCCGCGACGAACTCGTAGCGGTACCGGAACGTGAACCCCGCCGCCATCATCGCGATCACCGACTGCTGGAGCAGTTTCCTCAGCAACGCTCGTCTTGTCGATGCGGAGCGGCGCGCACCGCTCAGACGGAGGTGCCCGCGACACGGAGAGGCGGCGGCGAGTCGTCGCGGACCTGAGGCGGCGCCGTGCGGACGTGGATGTCCATCTGGGGGAAGGCAATCTCGATGCCTTCCTCACCGAACCGGCGGGCGATGGCCGTGTGGAGGGCGTGAATGGCCGGCAGCCGATCCTCGATATCGCGCACGTAGGCGCGGATGCAGAACTTCAGGGCGCTGTCGCCGAACTCCTCGAACGTGACCATCGGCTCGGGTGACGCCAGCACAAGATGGGCGCCGGTCACGACCTCCCGCAGGACGCTTGTCACGCGTTCCGCGTCGGACCCGTAGGCTACTCCGACGAAAACCGTCACCCTGTTCGCCGCGTCCGACAGCGTCCAGTTGAGAAGGTGGCCGGTCAACAGGTCCTTGTTCGGGACGACCAGCTCCTTCAGGTCCCAGTCCTGAATCGTCGTCGCGCGAATGCGAATCCGGGTCACGGTGCCGGTCACGCCGCCGACGGTGATGGTGTCGCCAACACGCACCGGACGCTCGACCAGCAGCAACAGACCCGAGACGACGTTCGCGAAGATCTCCTGCAGGCCGAAGCCCAGGCCGACGCCGAAGGCCGCCACCAGCCATTGCACGCTCGACCAGGTGACTCCCAGCACGCCGAAGATCGCCAGGGCGCCGCCGAAGATCAGCGCGTAGCGGCTCATGCTCGTCACGGCATACCGGGACCCCGGGTTGATGGGCAGGCTCAACAGCAGCATCTCGAGCAACGCCGGGACGTTGCGAGCCAGGGCCGCCGTCAGCACGGCCAGGATCAGCGTCAGACCAAGGTGTTCGAGCGTGAACACGCCCTCCGCGTCGGGCGCCGCACCCAACGGCCACAGCACGACCTGCTCGAGGATGCTGAGGGCCGGCACCATGTCGGACCAGACGAGCCACAGGCTGCCGAGCCCTGCCGCTGTCGCCAGCGTCCGGATCAGCCGGCGCGTCCGCCCGTCTATCTCGCGGAGGTCGGGCGCCGGCTCGACCGTCTCGTCGTGCTGGGCCTGCGCGCGCTCCCGGCGCTGACGGAACGCGAGCGTGCGCCGGCTGACGAGCACCCACCGCGACACCATGCCGTAGGCGATGACGGCGACGGTCGCCAGCCACAGCGTCTCCAGGGCCTTGGCGGCGAGCTCGGCGGCAGCGTACAGGTAGCCGGCCAGGGCGACGCCGGCGAGACCGAGCGGCACGGACACGCCAGCGCAGTACCAGGCGTTGCGCAGGCGTTCGACCCAGTGGCCGCGGTTGGCGGCGAGCAATTCGGCGAAGACGCCCCGTCCGGGATGCAGGACGCGGGCGAGGAACACGGCGCCCAGCATCGTCAGCGCGATCAGGGCCAGCCGCCCGAGCGCATGCCGCCAGGCCTCGTTCTCCTGAGACGACATGGCGGCGATCACGAAGACGCAGGGCAGCGCTGCGGCCGCGAACCAGCCCAGGTGGCGTCGAAGCACCTGGGCGGCTCGCGCCGACCATCTGAAGTGCGCCGCCATCAAGCCGAGGGGCCGGCCCGACTGCCGGAGGATCTCCAGAGGCAGGTGCGTCGCCGCCGCGGCCGCGAGGCCCAGCGCCACCGCCTGCCCGAAATCCGACTGGTCCACCGCCGTGATGCGGCGTGCGAGCAGCCACGCGACGGCCGGCCCGGGCGCCGCGATGGCCAGCGTGAGGAGCAGGCCCCGAGCCGTCAGGGAATAGCGTCTGGCGGTTCCCGCGGCGGCTCCCTCGCCGCAGGCGGCCAGGGCGGCGCGGGCGCGCCGCCACAGCAGCGGCAGCGCCAGGAGGACGCCGAGCACCGGCACGTACCGCCAGGGACCCGCAGCCGCATCGGCCGCCAGGGCGCGCGCCACCGACACCCACCGGGCGGGGCGCGCCAGCCAGACGGCGGCCTCTCGCGCGTCCGCGAGGTCGGACCGCGCAAGCCACTCGGCGTTGCGCGTCCAGAGGATGCGTTCGTCGATGAAGCGCAGGAATTCTTCGGCCGTGGCGTGGAGCTCCCTGTAGGTCGTCTCGAGCTGCACCAGGACATCGAAGTACCGCGCCTGGTCGTCGAACAGCAGCTCGAGATACGTACGCTGGTTCTCGAGCATGCTCCGCACCGCCGCGACGACGTCCTCGCCCGGCCCGCCGTCCGGGCTGTCCGCTCCGGCGAGCAGCTCCGTCGTTCGCGCCCCGACGTCGGTGAGGCCGAGACGCTGCTCATCGAGGTCGAACAGCGCCTCCTGGACGACTCGCGTCCGCTGTTCGACCGCGCGGCGTTCCTGCCGGTAGTGGTCGATGTCGTCCGGAAGCCCCACGCGGTGCCGCTGCAGCAGGAGTCCCACCGCGCCCGTCTGGCCGATCGCCGCCACCCGCTCCCGTGTTCGAGTGAACCGATCGTCGAGGTCCGCCAACGCGGCGCGGCGCGCGTCCAGGTCGCTTTCGGTCGCCTCCAGCCGGGTCACGACCGACTGCCGCCTCGCGGTCAGATCGTTGTTGGCGCCAGCCAGCGTCAACAGCAACTGTCCGGCTCCGTCGGCGGCCTCCGCCCCTCCGGCAAGGCCGAGCTGCATGGCGCGGAGACGTGCGTCGTTCGCCTGCTGCGAAGGCATCCCAGAGGCGCAGGTCGTCGACCGCGGCGTCGAGCCGGGACAATTGTTCCTGGAGACGAGCCACGTCCCGCGCGGCCAGCTCGCGCCGGTGCGGCAGCAGCGGCCGCTCCGCGTCGTAGGCGGCGAGCTCGCGCTCGAGGGTGGTCGTGCGGCTCTCCACCTGCAGCCCTCGAGCCGCGAGCAGCATCCGCCGCGCGTCCGCTGCGGCGGGGCCTGCATCCGGCGCAACGGGCGCGTCCCGGTCCGCCTCGATCTGCGCCGCCTCCTCCGCCAGGCGTGCGATAACGTCGCGTATCTCCACCCGACGGGAGGCGCGGCCGAGAGGCTCGGCATCCGCTTCCGACAGCCGCGCCGCCGCCTCCTCGAGCTGACGCTCGACATCCGCACGCCTCTGCTCCAGCACGTCGAGGCCGTCTGACGGCGAGACGGACGGCGCGTCGGCGGGCGGCGCCGTCACCGCCGCCTCCAATTGCTCCAGGGCGGCGGGAGCGTCCGTCGTCCGGCGCGCGAAATCCAGCGCCGCGACCCGCCAGCGAGCCGCCGCCTCGAGCTCGGAGAGCGCCTGCTGGTACAGACCCCGGATGCCCGCCTTCGCGTCGTCGTCCAGGCTCGGGTCGTGCGCCGTCTCGAGCAGGCGCTGATTGATGGCGGCTACCGACGGCGGCGAACCGGCCCCTGTCGATTGCGCCGCTGCCCATGGCTGCCCAGCCAGGATCATCCCTGCCGCGAGGCCGGCGACGAGGCGTTTCGGATGCATGGGGATCAAGATTCCAGGCTAGCCGATCCAGCGGCATCCATCCAGGAGCGGGCGAGTCCCGCGCCGGGCCCGCCGCCGGGTGCCGACCGGCCGCGGTGAGCGCCGATGGAGGTCGGCAGTTGCAGGGACAACGTGGTACGCTGGGTCATGGGGATGCTCTCGCATTCCCGTAACCCCCTGGTAGCGGAACAGTTCCTGCCGACAAGGCGCCAGCTTCCAACTGATTGCCGGATGTTGCGAGGACGCAGGTGCGAATGCGAACTGATTGGCGTGCCGTGGCGCTTCTCGCGTCGCTGACGGCTACCGTCGCCGGCGCCCAGGAGCCCGCTGCGGAGGACGACCCCTGGCCCGACCCGACGGAGCTTACCTTCATGCCAACGCGGGATGGGCCGGAGGAACCCAACGCGGCAGACATCGGCTGGTCGAACGCGACGGAGCTGAGCATTGTCCGCACCCAGGGCAATGGCGACACGCAGACGTTCGGATTCAAGAACACGCTGCGCCGCAACTGGACCTGCGCGCGGGCGCGGCTGCGGGTCGACGGCATCCGCGCGCGGGCGAGCGGCGATCGATTCCTGGTCGTCGTGCCCGGCCTGCGTTTCCGGCCCGGAGAACAGCCGGAAGGCTTCGAGACGTCCGACGCCCGGACGGACGGTCCGCCAGACATCGAGCAGTACTTCGTCGAGGGCCGCTTCGAATTGAACATCAGCGAACGGTTCTTCTGGAACGTCGGCACCAGTTGGGATCGCAACGATGACGCGGGCATCCGGAATCGCCACGTCACCTTCAGCGGCGTCGGCAACACCTGGGCCGACAGCGAGGACCTGTCCTTCTCCACCGGCTACGGAATCAGCTACACGGCCCGCGACGAGGCTGCACCGGACGCCGCGAAGGACGACCGGTTTGCAGGCTTCCGTCTGGACGGCGACTATCACCACCGGCTCGGCGCCTCGCTGGAGCTGGACAGCGATCTTGCGCTGAACGTCAACCTCCGGGCGGCCTCCGACTATTCGCTGAACGTGACCAACGCGCTCGGCGTGGCGATGAGCGAGCACTTGTCGCTGCGAGTGAGTCTGCAGCATCTGTACGAGCACCAGCCCGCCTTCGAGGAGACCCCCATCCTCGCGCGCGTGAGGTTGATCGATCCTGACGGCGCGGCCGGCACCGGGGACGAGCTGTTCGAAACGGTCGCGGCCGGCGGCGCGGTGACCGAACTCGGAACCGGCCAGATTCGGAAGGCCGGGCTGGACGTCATCTTCCGGACCGCGCTGGTGATCAACTTCTGACGACTGCGCCCCCTGTCGCCCGTCACGGAGTGCCCTGCCCGGGGGCCTTGCTGAGACGTGCGGGCTCCCGCCGCTACCGGCACATGCGCCGCCGCGGGCGGGTGACGCGGCTCGCCGCGGCGCTCGTCGCGGCAATCCCGTATCCGCTCGCGCCCGCGTCCGGGAGCCGAAATCGGAGCGTCGAGTTCAAGACACCGGGACCCCCGCGGCGTATGCTGGAGGATTCGCGAATGCCCGAGGAGGGGCACATGAAGATCGCCGTCGTCTACAACCGCGGAACTGGCAACGTCATCAATCTGTTCGGCATGCCGAACCGCGAGAAGATCGGACTGGAAACCATCGGCCGGCTCGTCTCCGCCCTCAAGGCGGGCGGACACCAGGTGGTCGCGATGGAGGGGGACAAGGACCTCGTCGAGCGTCTCGAGGGCTTCATGCCGCGGGTGGTCAAGGGCGAGCGCCCGGGCCTCGTCTTCAACGTGTCGTACGGCGTCCAGGGCCAGGCGCGGTACACGCACGTGCCGAGCATCCTGGAGATGGTGGGCATTCCCTACGTCGCGTCAGGCCCGCTGGCGCATTCGCTGTGCCTCGACAAGGTCGTCACCAAGATGATTCTGCGCCAGCACGGCCTGCCCACGCCCGACTTCGCCGTGCTCCACACGCCCGACGCGGACATTGCGGAGCTGACCTATCCGCTGATCGTCAAGCCGAAGAACGAAGCGGTCTCGTTCGGCCTCCAGGTCGTGGAGAACGAGGCGGAACTGCGCGCGGCCGCGAAGGTGATCTTCGACGAGTTCCGGCAACCGGTGCTGGTCGAGCAGTTCATCCGGGGCCGGGAAGTGAACGTCGGGCTGCTGGAGAACGATCCGCCGGACGCGTTTCCGCCGGTGGAGCTCGTCTTCGGCGAGGAGGGTCCGGCCATCTACACCTACGAGGACAAGACGGGCAGCAGCGACCGTTCGATCTCGCACGCCTGCCCGGCCCCGATCGGCGAGGCGCTCACGGCGGAGGCGCAGGAGATCGCCAGACGCGCGTTCGCGGCCGTGGGGTGCTGCGACTGCGCCCGGGTCGACATGCGGCTGGACGGCGAGGGCAGGCTCTACATCCTGGAGATCAACAGCCTGCCGAGCCTCGGCGAGCACGGCTCCTACCTGGTGGGCGCCGAGCACGTCGGCCTCGATTTCACGAAGTTCATCAACCGGCTGGTCGAGGTGGCGAGCGCCCGCTACTACGGCACGCCCAGCCCGCCGGCGCTGGCTCCGTCCACCTCCGATCCGAGCGGGCACGTGTCGCTGTTCATCACGGCGCGCCGCGATCGGATGGAGCGGCGACTGGCCGACTGGGTCAGGCTGCAGAGTCGGACGGCCGATCCGCTCGGCATCCAGAAGCGCTTCAAGGAGCTGTCGACGCTGTTCGAGGACCTGGGCCTGCGCGAGGTGCCGGAGCTGTCCGACGAGGGCGTCGTCGCGACGTGGCAGACACGGGCCGGCCTCAACGACGGCGTCCTCCTGATCGGGAACCTGGACGTGCCGGTCGAGCATCAGTTCCCGGCCCAGGCGTTCCGCCGCGATCCGGAGTGGCTGCACGGCGAGGGCATCGGATCGTCGCGGGCCCCGCTCGTGATGCTGGAGTATGCGCTGCGGGCGCTGCGCAGCCTGCGGCGCCTGCCGCAGATTCCCCTGGGGGTGCTCTACTACGCCGACGAGGGCCAGGACGCGCGTTACAGCGCCGACGAGATCCGGGCCGCGGCGGCGCGCGCCCGAGAGGTGCTCGTCCTCCAGCCGGGCCTGGAGCCCGACAAGGTCGTGCTGCAACGGCGCGGCCAGCGGACGTTTAGGCTCCGGGTGGAGACCGAATCGATGTGGCTGGGAAGGGCGTTCAGGAAGCCCGACGCGCTGAGGTGGACCTGGCGCAAGCTGGAGGAGATTGCCGGGATCTCCTCCCAGGGGGAGCGCATCGCGGTGGCGACGACCGGCCTCCATACGGAACGGCATCCCCTGCACCTGCCGCACCGGGTGACCGCGGACATCGTGGAGAGCTATCCGACGACGGCTGCCGGCGACGCGGTGGCGCGCAAGATGCGCGGCATCCTCGGCAAGGGCGGTCCGCAGTGCGAGCTGGTGAAAGCGACCACGCGCCCGCCGTTCGTGGAACGACCCGCCGGACGGCGCCTGGCCGCCGAGTTGACCCGCCTGGCCGCCGACCTGGACTTCGTCCTCGAGCGCGGCTCGTCGGCCGCGCCCTCGGTCGCGGGCCTGGCACCGGCCGACAGGGCTTGCGTCTGCGCGCTCGGGCCGGTAGCCCGCGGTCTGCGCACGCCCCAGGAGGCGGTCAAGCGCATCACGCTCGTGCAACGCAGCCTGCTGCTCGCGGAGTTCCTGCACGCCCGGCTGCCGGAGAGGGAGTCGCGGTGAAGTCGCCACCGGGGGCGGTCGAACCGCGGAAGCCGCGACGCGGGCCGACGGCAGCCGCTGCGGCGCGCCGGACCGTGCGAGCCAGACGTCAGCGCACGGAAGCGGTCGACACCGACCTTCTCACGCTCAGCGACCGCCGCATCCACGAGCCGCAGCGGATCGCCGTGGCGCAGGGCGGCATGGTGGCGACGGCGCACTACTGCGCCACCGCGGCCGGCGTGGAGATGCTCGAGGCGGGAGGCAACGCCTTCGACGCCGCCGTCGCCGCGGCGTTCGCACTCGGGGTGTGCGAGCCCGCCGCGTCGGGTCTCGGCGGCCAGACGATGATGCTCGTCCACGATGCGGCGTCGGGTCGCACGTTCGCGCTCGACGGCTCGTCGCGTGCGCCGAACCGCGCCACCGCCGACGCGTTCACCGATCCCCGCGCCGAGCGGCGGCGGGGCTATCGTGCGGCGACGGTTCCGAGCACGCCCGCGGTGCTCGACTACGTGCGAGACACCTACGGCAGCCTGCCGCTTGCCGACGTGCTGCAGCCCGCGCTGCGTCTGGCCGGCAGCGGGTACGAGGTGAGCATGCTGCAGCACGCTCTCGCCCGCCGCGAGGCGCAGTTCCTGCGGGCCGGCACGGCTGCGCCCGTCTTCCTGCGGGATGGAAAGCGTCCGTACCGCGCCGGCGAGGTCTTCCGCCAACCCGCGCTGGAAGGGACGCTGCGGCGCCTGGCCGAGCACGGCGTCGAGGACTTCTACCAGGGCGAGATCGCGGCCGCGATCGAGGCGGACATGGAGCGGCACGACGGTTTCCTGCGCCGCGACGACCTGGCGCAGGTCCCGATGCCCATCGAGCGGCGGCCGCTGACCGGCCGGCTCTTCGGGCACCGGGTCTTCACCATGCCGCCCCCGGGCGCAGGTCAGGCGCTGATCGAGATGATGAACATCCACCAGCACCTGCCCGAAGCGCGGCGCGGACTCGACTCGCGGGACGGGGCCGTGCTGCTGGCCGAGACGATCCGGCGCGCCTTCCTCGACCGCGCCGACCGGCCGTTCGACCCCAATTTCTATTCGCAGGTCACGGAGAAACGGATGCTGCGGGACGACTACGCCCGCGAGCTGGCCGCCGCGATCGCGAAGCGCTACCTGGGACGAGGCGAGACGACGCACCTGTCGGTGATGGACTGCGCCGGCAACGCGGTCGCGCTGACCCAGTCGATAGAGAACGTCTACGGCTCGTGCGCCGCGACGGCCGGGCTCGGCTTCCTCTACAACAACTACATGAGCGCGTTCGAGTACAAGGACATGTCGCATCCGTACTACATGCGCCCGAACGCGGTGCCGTGGGCGAGCGTCGCGCCCACCATCGTGTTCCGGGGCCGCCGGCCGTGGCTGGTGATCGGGTCGCCCGGCAGCGAGCGGATTGCGCCGTCCATTCTGCAGGTGCTGATCCGCCTGATGCACGACGGCGCCGCGCCGCTGGACGCCGTGACGGCGCCGCGCCTGTTCTGCTCGCTGACGGGGCGCGTGTCCCTGGAGGCTTCCCGGATGCGCGACGACCTGCCGCGGGCGTTCGAGCGGCGGGGCTTCACCGTCGACGTCCGCGAACCGTTCTCCTTCTATCTGGGCTGCGTGCAACTGGTCGTGCGCGACAGGAAAGAGCTGATCGGGGTCGCGGACCCGAGGCGCGACGGCGCGGCGGGCGGGCCCCGGCGCGCGGCGGCCGTTGCGAAACAGGCATGAGCGCGCCGCTGCCGATTCTCGTTTCCGTGCCCCACGCCGGCCTCCGCGTGCCATCGGAGGTGGCGCCCGCGTGTCTGCTGACTCCGGCGCAGATCGCCGAGGACGGCGACGAGCATGCTGCCGCGATCTACGACATCGCCGCCGAGGTGACGCACTACGTCACCACGGACGTCGCGCGAGCCGTGGTGGACCTGAACCGCGCCGAGGACGACCGCCGACCGGACGGCGTGGTCAAGACGCACACGTGCTTCAACGTCCCCGTCTGGCGCGAACCGCTGGGCGAGGAGGAGGTCGAGTCGCTGCTGGCCCGGCACTACCGGCCGTATCACGCCCGGCTCGGCGCGCTCGCCGGACAGGACGTCCGTCTCGGCGTCGATTGCCACACCATGCTGGCCGTCGGTCCTCCGATCGGACCCGGACCCGGGCAGGAGCGGCCGCGCGTGTGTCTCGGCAACGCTGACGGGACTTGTCCCGAGGAGTGGATGGACTGCCTGCAGCGAGCCTTCAGGGAGCAGTTCGGACCCAGCGTCACGGTGAACGAGCCGTTCAGAGGAGGTTTCATCACGCGCTCGCACGCCGCGGAGATGCCGTGGGTGCAACTCGAGCTCTCGCGCAGACCCTTCGCGACCGATGCGGAGAAGCGGCGGCGCGTGCTGCGATCCTTGCAGGCTGCCCTGGAGCGCATCGATGCGCTCGGGTAGATCCACGCGCGACATCGCTCCTGCGTGCCGACTACGGATTCCCGCTCCACCGCAAGGACGACGGACCGCCCGGCCGGCTCTTCATATCGCTGGGCCAGGCGTTCCGACCGCGAGGCGTGCGGGCAGGTTCAGGCGCTGGGCTCGTCGGCCTGCTGTCCTGCGTGGAACTCGGCGTAGACGTACACCGGGACCGGGAGGGCGCGCTCCGGGCGGCCGCCGTGGCCGTACCCGCCTTCCTGGGTGATCAGATTCACCATCCGCACGCCGCCGGGCCCGCCCCACATCCAGGCCCCGCCCGGCTTCGGGTGCGTCTGATCGCCCTGGTTCATCGGGTCCTTGGGCGCCACGCCATGAGCCACCGCCTGAGCGCGGCTGAGGAGGATGTCTCCCGAGACGTAGTGGATCACCAGCCAGTCACCTCCTTTACCCCGAGGGGACAGGTTTGATCGCAAGGACCGGGGTGTTGGCCATGCGACAGGCGCGTTCCGTGACGCTGCCGGCCAGCAGCCAGGGGGCGGCCGTGTCCCCCATGATGCCCATGACGATGAGATCCGGCCGTCTCTCGTCGGCCAGGCGAACGATCTCGGCCGCCGCGCGGCCCTCCATCACGACGTACCGGACGCCCGTGGCATTGCCGTCCCAGCTCCGAAGCCGCTCCTCGACACGAGCGTGGAGGTCGCCGTCCACCTCGAGGTGGGTCCAGACCCTGGCCGCGTGATACATCGGCGGCAGCGGTTCGATGACATGCAGCACGTCGATGGCTGCGTCGTCCCTCGCGCCCAGCGCCAGCGCGCAGTCGAGCGCGTGTCTGGAACACTCGGAGAAGTCGACGGGGACGAGCAGCCTCCGGAACTCGAGGCCCGCCGGCACCGCCGCATCCGCCCGCACGGTCAGCACGTGACACGGGGCCTGTCGAAGCACCCGTTCCGCGTTGCTCCCCAG
Organism: Vicinamibacterales bacterium; assembly: GCA_965214845.1. Classification (GTDB taxonomy): domain Bacteria; phylum Acidobacteriota; class Vicinamibacteria; order Vicinamibacterales; family UBA8438; genus JAAXGX01. The sequence continues at coordinate 5,367,263 of CBDCCO010000007.1, read as the reverse complement.
CAGCACGCGACTGAGCCCGCGGCGTCCGTGCGTCCCCATGACGATCACGTCGGCGCGGCGTTTCGCTGCCGCCTCCACGATGGCTTCGTGCGCGAAGTACGTCCGTGCGTCGACCACCTCCAGGACCACCTGCGCGGATGGCGAGCGTTGCCCCGCCAGCGAGCTCAGCAGGCGGCGAGCCGACGCCACGTACTCATCGAGCTCCGCGCGCCGCTCGCGCGAGCTGTCGCCGTGAACCAGCTCGGCGTGGAGGATGACGAGCGTCGCGCCATGCGCCGTGGCGAGCCGCGCCGCCACCTCGAGTGCTCGCGCGGCGCTCTCCGAGCAGTCGGTCGGGTGCAGGATGGTCGATAGCGTCATGCGCGGTTCGGCTCCTTCATTCCCATCGTCCTCGACAGTAACAAGTCCCGTGCCAACATCCGCTGCACGCGCCGGTGCGGCGCAATGCGAGGGGCGCCGCCCGCCCAGGGCAGGCAGGCGCGTGTTTTCACCCGCCTCGCCGCGAACAATTCCCCGCCGCACCCCTCCGGCGCAGTGGCCGGACGCCGTACGCCGCCCGCACGACTGACAGATCCTGGTCGGAATCCAATGCCCGGGACGGCGGACCCGAGCTTGCATGTCGTTGCAGGGCCGTTCGTGATCCTGGATCCGGAGTTGAAGAAGGCCGACAAATGACTCTCGACAATATCCTGGTGCCCGTCGACTTCAGCGCCACGTCCGACGAGGCGCTCGCGTACGCGCGGGACCTCGGCAGGTCGTTCGATGCCGCGCTGCATTTCATCCACGTCGTGCGCGACCTGAGCGACGCGTGGTCGGTCGGGCTGGCGGGCGCCGCTCTCGGCGGTTTCCCGGACACCTTCCTGCGGGCGGCCCAGCAGCGCCTCGACACGCTGGACGCGGGCGGTCTCCGCCACGGCACGATCACGCGCGTGGGTCAGCCTCACCACGAGATTCTCGAGTATGCGCGCACGCACAACATAGACTTGATCGTGATGGGCACCCACGGCTACGGCCCGGTCGAGCACATGCTGCTCGGGAGCGTCGCGGAGAAGGTCGTCCGCTCCGCGCCGTGTCCGGTCCTGACCGTGCGCCGTGCGCCCGGGCGCGCCTGACGAGCCGCCAGCGATCGCGGCAGCCGTTGCCGCTGGTCAGTTGCGGGTGCGTCCGTCCGCTCAGGTTGCAGGGCCGGCCGCCCGCGGGAGCGGCAGCGTCACCGTCAGCACGGTCCCGCCGCCGTCCCGCGGTCCGGCGGCCAGCGAGCCGCCGTGCGACTCGACGATGCGCCGGGCCGTGGAGAGCCCCAGACCTGCGCCCCGGCTCTTGGTGGAAAAGAAGGGCTGGAACATCTTCTCGCGCAGAGCGGGGGCAATGCCCGGCCCGCGATCCGCAACGGTGACCGCGCACTCGCCCGGCGCCGTCTCGATGCCGACATCGATCTTCCCGCGCAGGCCCATCGCCTGGGCCGCGTTGAGCAGCACGTTCAGGAAGACGATGTGCATCTGTTCCCGGTCCAGGGGCACCGTCGGGTCGTCTCCGTGGACTTCGATCGCGATGGCTGCCAGCGCGGGATCGCCCTGGACGGCAGCCGCCGCTTCGCCGATAATGGCGCGCACCGCGCTCGGGACCGGGTCGGGGTCCCTCGGGCTGGCGAACGTCAGCAGGTCCTGCAGCATCCGGTTCAGTGCCCGGATGCGATCCTCGATGTCGTCGAGGACCACCCGCTCGCGGCTGTCGGCCGGCAGCCGCGAGCGGACGACCTGCAGCGCGCCGCTGATGCCCGCGAGCGGGTTCTTGACCTCGTGCGCGACCATTGCCGACATCTGCCCGAGCCGGGCCAGGGTCTCCCGCTGCCGCAGGCGCGCCTCGGCTTCCTTGCGCTCCGTGACCTCGTAGTGAATCGCCATGTACTGGTACGGCTGGCCCTGCGCGTCGAGAAAGGGCACGATCGTCGTGTCGACCCAGTAGATGGCCCCGTCCTTGGCGCGGTTCCGGATTTCGCCGTGCCAGATCCGCCCCGCCGCGATCGTGCCCCACAGGCCCCGAAAGAAACTGGTTTCGTGATGCCCGGAGTTGACGATGCGGTGGTCCCTGCCGAGAAGCTCCTCGCGCGAGTACTTCGAGATCTCGCAGAACTTGTCGTTGACCGCCGTGATGGCGCCGGCGAGGTCGGTCGTCGCGACGATCGCCGATTGATCGAGCGCGAACTTCACGTCGCCGAGCTCCTTCAGGAGCCGCTCGCGGCTCTCCCGGCCCTGTTCGCGGTCGGTGACGTCCAGGCCCGAGAGGATCACGCCGGCCACCATGCCGTCGGCCAGGCGGATCGGCGCCGCGTGCCATGCGATCAGGCGCTCGCCGCGCAGCCTGCTGGCGACGGGGCTCTCGAAGTGGCCCACCGCCTCGTCGCCCGCCAGGATCAGACCGAAGAGCGCTCGCATGCGGCTCCGGACGGACGCGGGCACGAACGTGTCGAACCAGCTCGCGCCCAGGATGTCGGCCTCGTCACGGCCGAGCAGCTCGCAGCCGGCTCGGTTGATGTGCGACACCCGCCCCCGGTTGCTCAGGGTCAGCAGCATCGTCTGGGACACGTCGAGGTAGTCGTCGAGCTCGACGGCCACGAAGATCGGCGGCACGCGTCCAGCGACGCGACTCACGGGCCGGCTATCCTGGGGGAGCTGGCCTGGAAGCGGATGGACATCGACGGTGTCTCATGCTAGCCGCAACGCCGGCGCGGCGCCACCGCGTCCGGGCGGCCCCGGCTCCCGGGCGGCTCGCCGCCCCCGGCGCGGTCGGAGAACCGGATCGGATCCTGCATTCGCCTTCTCGGGAATACGGCGACCCCGTGATCCGCACGGCGAGGGCAGCCGAGGCACAGTCATGAACAAGGCGACGATCCTGATCGCCGACGACGAGCGGCTGATCCGCTGGTCTCTCGTCGAGCGCCTGTCGGACGAGGGATACGGAACGGTCGAGGCGGAGTCCGGACGGCAGACGCTGGCGCGGTTCGACGACAACGTCGACCTCGTGCTCCTCGACTACCGTCTCGGCGACACGGATGGACTGCAGGTGCTGCAGGCGCTGCGCCGGCGGGACCCCGATGTTCTCGTCATCGTCCTCACCGCCTACTCCGACGTCGAGACGGCCGTCGCCGTCATGAAGCAGGGGGCGTACCACTACGTCACGAAGCCGTTCAATCTGAACGAGATCGTGCTGTTGGTGGGCAAGGCGCTCGAGACCACGCGGCTGCGGCGGGAGCTGCGGGCGATCCGCGCGAGCCAGCGGGAGCCGTACAGCCTCGACCGCATCATCGGCGACTCTTCCGCCGTTGTGGAGGTCAAGAAGCTGCTCCGCAAGATTGCGTCGAGCCTGGCCTCGACCGTGCTGCTCACCGGCGAGAGCGGCACGGGGAAGGATCTGGCCGCGAAGGCGATTCACTACACGAGCGCGCGGGCCGCGCGTCCGTTCATGAACGTCACCTGCTCGGCGCTGACGGAGACCCTGCTCGAGAGCCAGCTCTTCGGCCATGAACGGGGCGCCTTCACGGACGCCAAGCAGCAGAAGCGCGGCCTGCTGGAGTCGGCCCACGGCGGCACCGTGTTTCTCGACGAGATCGGGGAGATGGCGCTGCCGCTGCAATCGAAGCTCCTGCGGTTCCTCGAGGAGAAGACCTTCAAGCGCGTCGGCGGGACGGCCGATATCGGCGTCGACGTGCGAATCATCGCGGCAACCAATCAGGACCTGGAGGAGAAGGCGCGCGACCGGACGTTCCGGGAGGATCTCTTCTATCGCCTCAACGTGCTGCCCGTGAAGCTGCCGCCGCTGCGCGAGCGGGCCGACGACATCCCGGTGCTCGTGCGGTTCTTCGTCGACGGATTCAATCGCGAATTCCGGAAGCACGTCCAGGATGTCGCTCCGGAGGCAATCGAAGCGCTGCGGCGTCATGCGTGGCCCGGCAACGTGCGCGAGTTGCGGAACGCCGTGGAACGCGCCGTGCTGCTGAGCGATGGCCAGCGGTTGACCGAGGCGGATTTCCCGATGCTCCACCCGCAGGCCGGATTGCCGACCGGGCTCACCCTGCCGCCGACGGGAGCCGACCTCGAAGCCATCGAGCGCGACCTGGTCGTGCAGGCCCTGCAACGAGCCGGCTGGAATCAGACCCGGGCGGCCACGCTGCTCGGGCTCAATCGGGACCAGATCCGTTATCGGATCAAGAAGTTCGCGCTGGCGAAGCAGACTCCGTCCAGGCAGGCGGCCGCGGGCGACCACCGCCCCTGACACCATGCTCGCGGTGATTGCCGCACCGCCCCGGAACGAACGGCAGCCGGGATCGAACGGCCGGGAGGTGCTGGCCGGTCCGGTCGAGCGCGTCACCTTCCACAACGCCGACAACGGGTTCTGCGTCCTGAGGGTCAGGGCGCGGGGCCATCGCGACCTGGTCACGGTCGTGGGCCACGCCGCCGCGGTCGCGGCCGGGGAGTGGATCACCGCCTCCGGCGAGTGGGTCCACGACCGCACCCACGGCCAGCAGTTCAGGGCGCGCTTCCTGCGCAGCTCGGCGCCGTCGTCCAGCGAGGGCATCGAGAAGTACCTCGGCTCCGGCATGATCCGGGGCATCGGCCCGGTCTACGCCCGCAAGCTGGTGCGGGCGTTCGGCGGGGACGTGTTCGACGTCATCGAGGCGGCGCCCGAGCGGCTGCGCGAGGTGAGCGGCATCGGCCGGGTCCGGGCCGGGCGCATCACCGACGCCTGGGCCGAGCAGAAGGTCGTGCGCGAGATCATGGTCTTCCTGCACGGCCATGGCGTGGGCACGGCGCGGGCGGTGCGCATCTTCAGGACCTACGGCGCCGACGCCGTCGAGGTCATGACGGAGAACCCGTACCGCCTGGCGCGCGACATTCGCGGCATCGGGTTCAAGACGGCCGATGCCATCGCGATGAAGCTGGGCATCGCGAAGACGGCGCCGATCCGGGTGCGCGCCGGCATCAGCCATGCGCTGACCGAGGCGCTGGACGAGGGCCACTGCGGGCTGCCCGCCGCGGAGCTCCAGCCGCTGGCGGCCCGCCTGCTCGAGGTGCCGGACGACGCGATCCGGAGCGCGCTGGAGCTGGAGCTGGCCGAGGGCACGGTCGTCGCGGACACGGTGGCGGACACGCCGTGCGTGTTCCTCGGGGCGTTGCACCGGGCCGAGCGGGCCATCGCCGAGCGGCTCCTGCGCATCGCGGCCGGCAGGCTCCCGTGGCCGGGCATCGACGTGGACAGGGCGCTGCCCTGGGTGGAGCGGAAGACCGGCCTGTCGCTGGCGCCGGGCCAGGCCGCGGCGGTGCGGCTGGCGCTCACGTCCAAGGCCGTCGTCATCACCGGCGGGCCCGGCGTGGGCAAGACGACCATCGTCGACGCGATCCTGCGCATCCTGGCCGCCAAGGGCGTCGAGATCGTCCTGTGCGCGCCGACCGGCCGCGCCGCCCGGCGGATGAGCGAGGCCACCGGGCTCGGGGCCCGGACCATCCACCGGCTGCTGGAAGTCGATCCGCGGACCGGCCGCTTCGGACGCGGCGCGGACAATCCGCTCGACTGCGGCCTGCTGGTCGTCGACGAGGCCTCGATGGTGGACGTCCCGCTGATGCGGGCGCTGCTCGCGGCGGCGCCCGACGCGGCGGCCATGCTCATCGTGGGCGACGTCGATCAGCTCCCCTCGGTGGGGCCGGGCCAGGTGCTGGCCGACATCATCGCGTCCGGCGCCGTCCCGGTCGTGCGGCTCACCGAGGTCTTCCGGCAGGCGGCGCGCAGCCGCATCGTGACCAGCGCGCACGGGATCAACCGCGGCGTCATCCCCGATCTGGCCCGTCCGGACGGCGACAGCGACTTCTACTTCGTGCCGGCCGAGGAGCCGGAGACCGCCGCCGCCCGGATCGTCGACCTGGTGGCGACGCGGATCCCGAAGCGCTTCGGCCTCGACCCTGTCCGCGACATCCAGGTCCTGTGCCCGATGAACCGGGGCGGCGCCGGGGCCCGCGCGCTGAACATCGAGCTGCAGACCGCCCTCAACCCGGCCGGCGAGCGCAAGGTCGAACGCTTCGGCTGGACCTTCGCCCCGGGCGACAAGGTGATGCAGATCGAGAACGACTACGACAAGGAGGTCTACAACGGCGATATCGGGCAGGTTGCCGAGGTCGATCCCGAGGCCGGGGAGCTGACCGCGCGGTTCGAGGGGCGCGAGCACGTCTACGGCCTCGGCGAGCTGGACACGCTCGTGCCCGCCTACGCCGCGACCGTGCACAAGAGCCAGGGCTCGGAGTATCCGGCCGTGGTCATCCCGGTGCTGACGCAGCACTACGCGATGCTGCGGCGCAACCTCCTGTACACCGGGGTGACCCGGGGCAAGCGGCTGGTGGTGCTCGTGGGGCAGAAGAAGGCCGTGGCCATCGCGGCGCGGAACGTCGCGGGACGCCGCCGGTGGTCGAAGCTGGACGAGTGGCTGCGGGGGACGGCGGGCGAGTCGGCAACGGCTGCCGGGGCCGGGGCGGGTGCAGAGGATTGACCGACCGCGATGCACGCGCTCTCGACATGGCCCGGAGAGTGGTCCCGGGTCCGGCGCGTAGAATGTGGGCATGGAGATGAATGGGCCCGAACGAAAGACGGTGCTGATTACAGGCTGCTCGGCCGGCATTGGTCGGGTTGCCGCCACGACCTTTCAGCGTTCCGGCTGGAACGTGATTGCCACGATGCGTGCGCCGGCCCGCGAGAGCGAGCTCACCGCACTCGAGAATGTCTTGGTGACACGGCTCGACGTCACGGACCGCGGCAGCATCGACACCGCCGTCGAGGCCGGCCTGGAACGGTTCGGCGCGCTGCATGTCCTGGTCAACAATGCGGGCTACGGCGGACATGCGCTGCTGGAACAGTCGAGCGACAGCGCAATCCGCGCCATGTACGAAACCAACGTGTTCGGTGTGATCAACGCGACCCGGGCCGTGCTGCCGATCCTCCGCAGACAAGGGGGTGGTGGCGTGATCAACGTGACCTCCATGGGCGGCCTGATGGGCCTCCCGCTGGATTCCATCTACTGCTCGACCAAGTTCGCGATGGAAGGGTTCACCGAAGCGCTGGCACTGGAATGCAGACCGCTGGGGATCCGGGTCTGCGCGGTGGCTCCGGGTGCGTATCTGACCACGGCGTTCGGCGCCAACCGGGTGGACGAGCTGGACTCGGGGGAGGTCGACCTCGTGGCGTACGCCAGGCGGGTTCGTGAGCACATCGAGCGTGTCGTGGCGGGTGGCGGCGGCGCCACCGCGGACCCGCAGGAGGTCGCCGACGTGATTTATCAGTGCGCGACTGCCGACATGCCGGTCCACAACCAGGTCGGCAGCGACGCGCAGAGGCTGATGGGCCTGATGACCGCGGGCCCGAGGCAGGCGTTCGTGGACAGGCTCGCCGCCATGCTGCTGCCGCCTGTGGAGGCTGCCTGATGCGGACGTCAAGATGGGCGATCGGGGCGCTCGTCGTCGCCGCGGTGCTGGTCCTGCTGGCGCTGACCGGCAGAAAGTCGGTGCACGCCGAGCGGGTGATTCCTCGCTCCGCCGAGGCAATCTGGACGGCGCTGATGGACACGGGCCGGTACGGGGAATGGAACCCGATTTTCGTGAGCGCCGAGGGCCGCTTCGAAGAGGGGGGCACCATCCGCTACCAGATGAAGACGGGGGATGGCGCCACGACGCCGGTGGAGCCCCTCGTCAGAAGGCTGGTTGGCGAGCAGGAGCTCAATCAGGCCGGTGGGCTGCGCGGCGTGCTCACCTTCGACCATACGTGGCGCCTCGAGCCGGTGGCCGGTGGCACGCGCGTGATTCAGCACGAAGAGTACCGGGGCATCGGCGTGTGGTTCTGGGACCCCGCGTGGGTGGAAGAGGCTTACCGGGACGCGCTGGTGGCGCTGGAACGGCACTTGGCCAGATGACCACTTCGACCGACCGGGAGGTCCTGGCCGGTGCGGTCGAGCGCGTTACCTTCCACGACGCCGACAACGGGTTCTGCGTCCTGCGGGTCTTCCTGCACAGCCACGGCGTGGGCACGGCGCGCGCGGTGCGCATCTTCAAGACCTACGGGGCCGACGCCGTCGAGGTCATGACGGAGAACCCGTACCGCTTGGCGCGCGACATTCACGGCATCGGGTTCAAGACGGCCGCCGCGACCGTGCACAAGAGCCAGGGCCCGGAGTATCCGGCCGTGGTCATCCCGGTGCTGACGCAGCACTACGCGATGCTGCGGCGCAACCTCCTCTACACCGGGGTGACCCGGGGCAAGCGGCTGGTCGTGCTCGTGGGACAGAAAGAAGGCCGTGGCCATCGCGGTGCGGAACGCCGCGGGACGCCGGCGGTGGTCGAAGCTGGGCGAGTGGCTGCGGGGGACGGAAGGGCAGTCCCCCGGATGACGACGGGAGGGAGACGATGCAGCGAATCGATGCCGCCGACAGGTGGGCGATGGTGGTCGTGCTCGCGCTCGGCATTGGCGCTCTGGCGCCGCGGGCGCAGGGGCCCGAGCCGGGCATGGCGCGGACGACGAAGGCCGAGCTCGAGCGCTGGATGCAGGAGCTGTCGAACTGGGGCCGCTGGGGCGCCGACGATCAGTTGGGCGCCCTGAACACGATTACGCCGGCCAAGCGGCGGGAGGCCGCCGCGCTCGTCACGGAGGGAACGGCGGTGTCGCTGGCGCACGACCTGATCACGGAACGCGCCGCCGACGCCCCGTCCCCGTACGTGCTCGACATGGGCATCTTCCCCGCGCGGCAGGTGACGCGCGACCGCATCGACATCGATTTCCACGGCGGCACGTTCACGCACCTCGACGCGCTGTGCCACGTGGCCTACGACGGCAGGTTCTACAACGGCGTGCCCTACGAGAGCGCCACCCCGGCGGGCTGCGCGAAGATGGGCATCGACGCGCTCGCGGACGGCATCGTCACGCGGGCCGTGCTGCTGGACATCCCGCGCCTCAAGGGCGTGCCCTACCTCGAGCCCGGGACGCACGTCTACCGGGAGGACATCGAGGCGTGGGAGCGGGAGGCCGGCGTCACGGTCTCTGCGGGCGACGCGGTCTTCCTGCGCACGGGCCGCTGGGCCCGCCGCGCAGCGGTCGGGCCGGGCGGCGGGTCCGGCTTCGACGCGTCGTTCCTGCCCTTCCTCGCCGATCGCGACGTCGCCCTGCTCGGCAGCGACACCGCGTCGGAGGTCGGCCGCGTCCCCGGCTGCACGAGCTACGACCCGTCCCCGACGATGTGCTGGATTCCGGTGCACAAGTTCGCCCTGGTCGCCCGCGGGATGAACCTGTTCGACAACCTCGACCTCGAGGCGGCCGCGGCAACCGCCGCCCGGCTGAACCGCTGGGAGTTCCTCCTGGTGGCCGCGCCCATGCGCGTTTCCGGCGGCACAGGCTCGCCGATCAATCCAGTCGCAGTGTTCTGATGGGGTGTGGGCGGAAAGAACCATGATCCCGAAGTGCATCACCGGCGCACACATCGAGGAAGCCATACGGCTCATCGTCCGTGACGGCATGCCACCGGGAAGGAGGAACCGAGGCTACTGCCTGGCGACGAAGGGCGGGCATTTTCCCCCCAAGTACACGATTGCGCTGGCCTGTCAGGTCGCTACGGGCAAGTTGCTGCCCTCGGACCGATTCTCCGGGGGCTCTGAGTCCAACGAGTTTCTCCGGCGCCGCGGCTTCGCCGTCACCGAGTGCGACTGCCGCGGCAGCGTCCGCGACGGTCCCGGCGCAGCTGTGCCGCCTCCAGCGGTGAGGAGTGCGTGCACGAGCCCTTCCAAGCCACACTCGGAGCGGTGTCGCGCGTGCAAGATCCGGGTCGGGCAGCTTCTGGAGCGGATCTACGGGGCGTGCGTGCGCAACCACAGATTTCCATGGCAGACGGGCCTCGCAGAGTACGCGGGCACCGCGGTCGCGCCCGTTCTTCGCGACGTAGCCGGGGCCCTCGAGGGATATCGCGGGTATGGCGTCGGCACGTTCGTGCGCACGCAGGCGCTCGCAGGCTGTGACTACTGGGTTCCCGACCCTGGATTCATCGTCGAGTTCGATGAGAGCCAGCACTTCACGGCCCCGCGGAAACTTGCCCTTGCAGTGTATGCGGACGGGCACCCTTTGGGGTTCGCCCCAGGACGCTGGCTGGAGCTTTGCGAACAACACGACGCCAAGGACAACGATCCCCCCTTTCGCGACGAACAGCGAGCCTGGTACGACACGCTGCGGGACCTCGTCCCGTCGATCAAGAGGTTGCAGCCCACGGTGCGGCTCTACGCCCGCGACATGGTCTGGTGCTCGCTCGATCTCGACAACGACGAGGACCGGAAGCGCTTCTCTGACCTGATCCATCAGGGCCGTTCCCGTTCCAGGCGAACGACGGTGGAAATCCGGCGCCCGACCGCGCGACCGGCATCGAGCCTCCGCGCAGCGCTGGTGTTCCCCAAGGTCGTGGCGAAATCCTCGAACGGTGTTCCGCCCAACGGTCCCGGCGCCCTGCAGCCGGACGTGCCGACGGCCGACTTGTTGGCCGGCGAGGCCGTCGACTTCGTACTCTTTCCCGAAGGCTACGTATCGGCGTCCGACCGGGGACGCGCCGAATCCCTGAGGAAGCTCGCCGCGAACCTGAACGCACCGCTACTCGTGGGTGCAGAGGACACCACCGTCGACGCCACCGGACGCGCTTGGCAGGTTCTTCTTCGTTTCGACCCTGACGGCCTCCGCTCCCGGGTGTACGTCAAGCACTCCACCGCCTGCGCTGTCGCCTTCGAGAGACCGGACTGGGCGCCGAGCTCCGCCCTCCCGACCATTGAACTCGCCGGTGCAACGGCCGGGGCAACGATCTGTCACGATCAGTATCTCGGGCTCCTTCCCCGCGCTCTTGCCGCACGCGGTGCACGCCTGTGGGTCAATCCGAGCTTCGACAACGTGACTGGCATCAAATGGTCATCGATTCTCCGCCTGCGAGCGGTGGAGAACCGCTTCTTCAGCCTATGCACGCTCCATTGCGACGTGAGCAGGCGCAGGACGCACCCCTTCGGTTTCTCTCCGGATGGCGCCGAGCTCTGTGCCAGGCAACCCGGTTCCGACCGGGCACGGCCGCTGTCCGAATGTTGCGAGGCCGGAAGCATCTACGTCGTGGATCTCGACATGACGCAGGTCGGCGAGCCGCTGGACTGGTCGAAGATCCCGTCCGCGTCCGCCCCCAAGCCACACAAGGGGCACCCCTGGAAGCCCGTTTCCGTTGCCCTGAGAAACGGCCGGCCCGCCATCCTCGGAGGTTCGCGCCGGGACACCACCGATTCCAACCTCCGGGTTGAGACCGACCACGGACCGGTCTACGTGGGAGTCGTACCGAACGAACGGATTCTGGACGCGGCCGCGTGCTTTCGAGTGCTCGATCACGCCAGGCGGATGAACTGTACCCCCATCATCTGGAATCACTGGGAACGGCTGCCAGCCGATTCGGCGCGCCTGGCGACCCTCGCGATGGGGAGGGTGATCGAGTGTTGCGCACCCGTTGTGATATCGGAGGCAGATGAAGTCCATGAACTCGTGGAGCTGGCAAACGGATTCAAGATCCCCACTCGGAGGGTCATCGAAGCGCCTGGAAAGGCGACGGTCGATCTGAAATTCGCCTGGGGCCTGGACAACGCGTTCAAGATGGTCACCAAGCATCTGCCGAAGGGCAAGGCGAGACTCGCGTTGGATCGCTATCGGAGCCTCCGCTGACGGACAGTCCGGTGCCGTCGGTGTCCAACTCCTTCAAGCCCGCGAGGGCCGAGCGTGTCCGAAGGACGACGGTCAACTGCACGCGGCTAGACGGTCGTTGGTCGTCCGGCAACCGCCCCGCCAGTGGAGGCGGTGGCCGGGATAGGACTAGAATGCTCCGGTTGAATCGGCAACCCGGAGCGAAGCAGAGAGGGGAGCATGGAGATGATGCAGGGGGCCGGCCGTACCAGCGGCCAATCCGTATTCGTCGCGTTCGTCATCGCGGCGGTCGTCTGGGGTGTGCAGGCGGCGAGCGCCGAGGACTGGCCGGAGTGGCGCGGCGCCGGGCGGGCGGCGGTGTGGCAGGAGACCGGCATCGTCGACGGGTTTCCGGACGCGGGGCTGACGGCGAAGTGGCGCGTGCCGATCCGGTCCGGCTTCGCGGGACCCGCGGTGGCCGGCGGCCGCGTGTTCGTGCTCGACTGGCTCGAGGACCCGGAGTCGCGCACGCTGGACGGGACCGAGCGCCTGGTGGCCCTCGACGAGGAGACCGGCGCGGAGCTCTGGACGCAGGAGTGGTCCACGTCGTACCGCATGCTGCAGGCGTCCTACGCCATCGGTCCGCGGGCGACGCCGACGGTGGACGGCGACCGGGTGTACGTGGTCGGCGCGACCGGGGTGCTGCGCTGCCACGACGTCGAAACGGGCGATCTCGTCTGGACGCGAGACTACATCGAGGAATATGACACGAGCGTGGCCACCTGGGGCGTCTCGAGCGCGCCGCTGGTGGACGGCGAGCGGCTGATCGCCATCGTCGGGGGCGAGCCGGACGCGCTGGTGGTGGCGTTCGACAAGCACACCGGCGAGGAGCTGTGGCGCGCGCTCGACGTGGTGGGCGAGATGGGGTACGGCCAGCCCGTCATCTACGAGGCGGGCGGCGCCCGCCAGCTCATCGTCTGGCACCCGGCGGCGCTGGCGTCGCTCGACCCGGCGACCGGCGAGGTGTACTGGGAAGAGCCCTGGGAAGTGAGCATGGGCATCAGCGTCGCCACGCCGGTCCGGGACGACAACTACCTGCTGGTGAGCCAGTTCTACAACGGCTCGCTGATGATGCGGCTCGACACCGACCGGCCGGACGCCACGATGCTCTGGAAGGGCGGCAGCCGCAGCGAGATGCCGGGCGAGACCGAGGGGCTGCACGCGCTGCTCACGACGCCGATCGTCGACGGCGAGCACGTCTACGGCGTCGGCAGCTACGGCGAGCTGCGCGGCCTCAACGCCCGCACGGGCGAGCGGCTGTGGATGAGCGACGGGATGACGGCCCAGGCGCGGTGGGGCACCGCCTACCTGGTGCGCCACGGCGAGCGCTACTTCGTCAGCAACGACGACGGCTACCTGATCATCGCCCGCTTCACCCCCGAGGGCTACGTGGAGCTCGACCGCACGCTGCTGCTCGAGCCGACGTCCAGCGCCGGATATGGACCGCGGCGTCTATTCGACCGGCAGGTCAACTGGTCGCATCCGGCGTTCGCCAACCGCCACGTCGTGCAGCGCAACGACCGCGAAGTGGTGCGGTTCTCGCTCGACGCGGCCGACTACCGCTGAGACCGGCGCGGGTTGGCCGGCGGCGTGCCTGCCGCCGGCCGGCCGCTCTCTTCCCTCAGAACGCGACGCCCTGCGAGTCCGCGGAGTAGTCGGGCACGTTGCGCTGGTGCACGCGCCAGTAGTGCATGACCGACTTGACGTGCTCCTCCCCGTCGGGGCCGCGCTCGACCGTCACCGGATCTCTGCCCATCACGCCCGCGACCTCGTCGCGGTCGGTCATCAGGGCCACGGTCGCCTCGTAGATCTTGTCCTCGATCTTCAGGCGCACGCGCGGGTCGCGGGAGACGTTCTGGGTCCAGAACTTGTCGTTCGGGAACGGTGTTTGCATCCGGTTCTCGTCCGAATGCGCGTGGATGTAGAGCTTGTCGCCGCGGCCGACGATGCCGATCGTGACCGAGTGGGGGATGCCGTACCAGGTGCGGGTTTCCAGCATGACGGTGTTGGCGCGCGCCGGATCGTCGAGGTGGTTGACGAAGTCCCAGTCCGTCACCACGTCCCGGACGACCTCCCCGGTCAGCCACAATCCGGGCCTGGCAATCCGGTTGTTGCGCGCGAACTCCTCGCCGCGGGGGTCGAGGTACTCGGGCTCGAAGCCGCCCGACTGCGCCGTGAAGAGCGCCAGCAGCAGGATGCCGACAACTAGTCCGCCGATCCTCGATGTCCTTTCCATGGTCGCCTTGTCCATGGTCGTCCTCCCAGGTGCGGCCGCCGGTTGTTTCCGGGCATCTATCGGCCCCAGCGTATCACGCCGGCCGCCGTGGGCAGCCGGTCGCGCGGGATGCCCCCCGCCCCGAATCGGGCTTGGGATGCGCGCCGGCCGCGCTTATGATGTGTGCTCGCCTCGCTTGCGGGTCGGCCCGGAGCCGTGACGCCGCCTCTGGCCCCTATGCGACATGCCCTGACGACCGCGTCCTCGACCGCCGAACCGCCGTTCGGCCGCGTGCCCGCGCGCAAGACCCGTTGGCGTTGGCCCGCCGGTCGCGGGGCCGCCGTGCTGCTGCTCATGCTCGCGGCCGCCGCGGGGGCGGCCGGTTGCGCCGCGCGCGGCGGGCCGCCGGCCGGGGGCAACGCGGTGGCCGACGCGCAGACGGCGGTGCGCGTCAAGACGGCGCTGGTCAACGACCTCGAGCTGGGCACGCTGCCCATCGACGTGCAGGCCAGCGGCGGCGTGGTGACGCTGCACGGCACCGTGGTCGACGAGGCCCAGATCGAACGGGCCCTGGCGGTTGCGCGCAGGGTGGCGGGGGTCGCGCGCGCGGTGTCGGCGCTCGAGGTCGGCGAGCCCGAGCCGACGGTGGAGCGCGGCGAACCGACGTTGCCCGCGCTGGCGCCGCGCCCCGAGGAAGGACCGCTCCGCCTCATCGGCGCCGGCATCTCGGTGCGGCGCACCAACCCCTCGGGCGACGGCCTGGCCCAGGCGCTGAGCATCGGGCCGCTGCTGCGGCTGCGGCCCCGGAACGGGCTGGGGCCGACAGTGGCGTTCAACTGGACGGACACGGAGATCGAGACCAGCCCCGCCGGGCTGCCGGGGCTCGCCGCCGTCCAGCTCCGGCCGGTGATGGCCGGCGCCGAGTACGGCTTCGTGCGGGGCCGGCTGTCCGCGGGGTTGTCGCTGGTGGGGGGCTACTCGTTCAACAGCCTCGGCGTCGACACCGGCGTGGCCGGCGCCGGCCGGGCCGTGGCCGTGGGCAACAGTTGGGTGTGGCGTCCGGGGGCGTCGGTCTGGTACGACGTGACGCCGCGCTTCGGCATCAACCTGTTCGGCGGCTACCTGTTCGTCCGCCCCCGGGTGACGTTCGCGAGCGACACGGCGATCGAGACGCACCGGCTGCGCGCGAACGCGGTGATCCTGAGCGTCGGGGCGGCGTACTGGATCTTCTAGAACAGGTGAGGACCTGACGAGATGCCGGGCTTCGCGAGCAAGTTCGTCGTGACACCCCTGGCCAGCGCGGGCTACGCCGTCGTGTTCGCGGGGCGGGCGCTCCGCGAGATGTTCCGGCCGCCCTTCGAGATCAAGGAGACCACACGCCAGCTCTACGAGATCGGCTGGCGCTCGCTGCCGCTCATCGCGGTGTCCGGCTTCGCGGTCGGCATCGTGCTGTCGATGCACACGCGCGCCTCGCTGGTGCGCTTCGGCGCCGAGGCGCTGGTGCCGGCGGCGCTCATGCTGGCGCTGGTGCGCGAGACCGGCCCGCTCGTCGTCGGGCTGCTGGTGTCGGGGCGGGTCGGCGCCGGCATCGGCGCCGAGCTGGGGGCCATGAAGGTCACCGAGCAGATCGACGCGCTCGAGGCGGTGGCGGTCGACTCGTTCAAGTTCCTGGTCGTCACCCGCGTGGCCGCCTGCATGCTGGCGATGCCCATCCTGACCTCGGTCATGAACTTCACCGGCATCATCGGCGGCTGGGTGGCGGAGACGGCCATCTCGGGCATGGGCTTCGGCACCTACTTCCGCTCGGCCTTCTCGGTCGTCCAGTTCGCGGACTACCTGCCGGGCACCCTCAAGACGATGGTCTTCGGCTTCATCATCGCCATCACCGCCTCGTACCTCGGCATGCACACGCGGGGCGGCACGCAGGGCGTCGGCCAGGCCGCGACGCGCAGCGTGGTGGCGGCGTCCATTCTGCTCATCACGGCCAACGTCGTGCTGGTGCGCCTGATCTTCTTCATGTTCCCGGAGAGCGCGTGATGGCCGCGGACGACGCGGGCGCGGCGGCCATCCGGCTCGACCGCGTCTCGAAGGCGTTCGGCGCCTTCCGCGTGCTCGACGACGTATCGCTGGCCATTCCGCGCGGCGAGGCGACGGTCGTGCTGGGCCGCAGCGGCACCGGCAAGAGCGTGCTGCTGCGGCACATCATCGGCCTGCTGCAGCCGGATGCGGGCCGCGTGTTCGTGGGCGACGAGGAGATGACGGGGCTGGCCCCCCCGGCCATGGCGGTCGTGCGCCGGCAGATCGGCTTCCTGTTCCAGAACGCCGCGCTGTTCGACTCCATCACGGTCGGCGAGAACGTGGCGTTCCCGCTGCGCCGCCACACGGACCTCGCCGACGAGGCGATTCGCGAGCGCGCGGAGGCGAAGCTGGCGGACGTCGGGCTGGGGCACGCCGTGGAGCTGATGCCGGCCGCGCTGTCGGGCGGCATGCGCAAGCGCGCCGGCCTGGCCCGCGCGATGGCGCTCGACCCGGCGGTGCTGCTGGTCGACGAGCCGAGCGCCGGGCTCGACCCGGTGACGTCCGTGGAGATCGACGACCTGCTGGTGCGGGTCAAGGCGGAGCAGGGCACCACGCTGATCGTCGTGACGCACAACATCCCGAGCGCGCGGCGCATCGGCGATACGCTGCTGTTCCTGCACCAGGGCCGGGTGCTGGCGCGCGGCGCCGCGGCCGACCTCGAGCGCAGCGAGCACGAGCTGGTGCGGCGGTTCATGCAGTCGGAAGCGGGCGGCTGACGGCGGCGCGGCGGGCCACCGGCACGAGAGGCGCTCGAGCACGAGAGACGGAGGTAGACGATGGGTTCCCCACGCCTGGCGCTGGTCGGCACGTTCGTGGTCGGCGGACTGCTGGTGTTCGCGGTCGGGTTGTTCATGATCGGCGACCGGCGGCTGCTGTTCGCCGAGCAGTTCGAGGTGGAGGCCGACTTCGGCAACGTCAGCGGCGTGCAGATCGGCACCAACGTCCGTCTGGCCGGGCTGCCGGCGGGCGAGGTCATCGGCATCACCATCCCGCCCGCGCCCGGCGGGCGCTTCATGGTCCGCATGCGGATACGCGAGGACCTGCACTCGCTGGTGCGCACCGACTCGGTGGCGGCCATCCTGACCGACGGCCTGCTGGGCTCGGTGTTCATCCAGATCCGGTCGGGCAGCGAGTCGGCTCCCGAGGTGCCCGACGGCGGCACGCTGGCCGGCGCCGACGCCGTGGCGGTGGCCGATCTCATCGAGGAGGGCCGCGAGACGTTCCGGTCGGTCGCCGCCGAGTTCGTCACGCTGCGCGAGGAGGTGTCCGCGACGTTCACCGGCCTCGGCCAGACGGTGGAGTCCACCATCGAGCTGATCGACGGCGTCGGCAACGATGTCCGCGAGGTGACCACCACCAGCGCCCTGTTCATGGACGCCGCCCGCGGCGCCATGACGGCCGTGGAGGACCTCATGGACGGCGTGGCGGCCGGCGAAGGGACCGCCGGCAAGCTGCTGACCGACGACGAGCTGTACACGGAGATGGCGGGCATCGCGCGCGAGACCGCGGCGACGATGCAGGCGGTGCGCCAGAGCGCCGAGCACGTCGAGGAGCTCGTCGCCGGGCTGCAGGCGCCCGAGAGCGCGGCGCAGCAGCTCCTGGTCGACGCGGGCGATGCCGTCACCTACGCGCGCAACGCCATGGCCGACCTGGCCGAGAACACCGAGGCGATGAAGCGCAACTGGCTGTTTCGCGGGTTCTTCTCCGAGCGCGGCTTCTACAACCTCGACGAGCTCACGGTGGACGACTACCGCACGCTGCTGCGCGACGACCGCTACACGCCGCTCAGGATCTGGCTGGACGCGGACGTGCTGTTCGAGGCCAACAGTCCCGTGGAGCTGAGCGCGGGGGCGGAGCGCCGCATCGAGGAGGCGATGGGGGAGCTGCTGCAGTACCCGCGCAACAGCCCGCTCGTGGTCGAGGGCTACGCCACCGAGGGCAACGCGGGGGAGCAGTACCTCGCGGCGAGCGCGCGCGCGTCGCTGGTGCACAACTTTCTGACGCGCACGTTCCGGCGGTCGGCGGAGCTGACCGGCACGATGCCGCTCGGCGCCGAGGCGGACGACAGCCCGGCGAGCAACGGCCGCTGGGACGGCGTGGCGCTGACGCTGTTCACGGACACGGGCGAGCTCGAGCGCAACGGCGCCGCGTCCAACGGGCGCTGAGGAGCAGGAATCAGATGGAGCTGCGCCCCAAGCCCCCGGCGTTCGCTTGCGGGGACCCCGCAGCCCCGCGCCGCTCCCGCCGAGGCGCGCTGTGCGCGGCCTCCTCTAGATGGGGCTGCGCCCCAAGCCCCCGGCGTCCGCTTGCGGGGCCCCTTCGCCCCGCGCCACTCCCGCCGAGGCGCGCTGTGCGCGGCCTCCTCTAGATGGGGCTGCGCCCCAAGCCCCCGGCGTCCGTTTGCGGGGACCCCATTGCCCCGCGCCACTCCCGCCGAGGCGCGCTGTGCGCGCCTTGCGGAGTCTGCACCGTGATGCGGCGCAGACTCCTGGCGTCTACCGCCTGCGGGTCTTCAGGTCGTGCCAGACGCGCAGGCCCTGGTCGCGCAGCCGGCCGAAGACCTCCACCCGGTCGTTCCAGACCCGGCGCCGCGTGACGTCGATGCCGGCCCGGTCGATGAAGATCAGCGCGAACGCCACGGCGTACTGGGGCGGCACGCGCGTCCCGGCCAGCAGCGGCTCGAGCGCCGCGTAGTCCGCGTCCGCGCCGGCAATCCAGACGGCGGCCTCCTCGACGCCGCGCGTCCGCAGCGGATAGAGGGTGGGCGAGTCGGCCACCGTGTAGGTGCCGGCCTGGACCTGGTAGAGCACGGCCGCGAGCCGCGGGATGGCGGCCGGGGGCCGGATCTCCAGCGCCCGGCCGGGGCCGGGCGGCTCGCCGTCCGGGCGGCGCTCGACGGCGCGCAGGCGCCAGTCGCGCCACGCGTCGTCGGCGAGGACGACCCAGCCGTCGCGCCGGGCCACCATGTCGCCCGCGCCGTCGGCCGCGAACCAGGTCGCCACGGGCGACGTGACGACGAGCGGCTCGCCGCCGGTCCGCCGGATGCGCAGCGACACCGCCGCGGCGCCCGCGCCGCGGGCCTCGACCTCGACGAGTCCGGCCGCCTGCGCCACGAACAGGTCGTGGTCGGCCAGCACGGGGCCGCCGGCCGCGCCGCCCGCGGCGCGGAAGAAGAACAGGTGCTGGCTGGGCAGGAAGTCGTGCAGCGCCACCAGCTCGAAGCCGGCCGCCTGCCACTCGAGCAGCACCTGGCGCACGGACATCGCGTGGTCCGCCTTGATCTGATCGCCGCTGCCGTCCTCCACGCGGTACTCGAGCAGCGCCACCCGCCCGGCAGGCGACAGGGCGCGGCGGATGCCCGCCAGCATCGGCTCGGGCTGCGACATCTCGTGGTAGACGTCGGCGATGATGATCCAGTCGACCGCGCCGTGCGGGAGCCGCGGGTCGGTGGGCGTGCCCTGCACGGCCTCGATGCCGGTCACCCCCTCCGCGTCCGCCCGCCGGCGCATGATCTCGAGCATCTCCGGCTGGATGTCCTCGCAGTACACCCTGCCGCCCGGCTGGACGCGGCGCGCCATCCGGCGCGCGTAGTAGCCCGAGCCGCAGCCCACGTCGGCCACCACGTCGCCGGGCTTCAGGCCCATCGCGTCGAGCACCCGCTCGGGCTGCTCCTCGTCGACGCGCTCGGCCCGCTCCAGCCAGTCGGCGCCGAGGTAGCTCATGAACTCGGCCGGCGCCCGGTGCCGTTCCGCGCGCCCCGTCTGGGCGCCGGCCGGCGCGGCGAGCACGGCCGCGAGCGCCCACGCCGCCGGCGCGGCGCGCCCCAGCGTACGCCGCGTCATGACGCCACCCCCGTCGCAGATTCTGAATGCATGGCGACCTCCGATGCCCCATGTTATCCTGCCCCGTCCCCGTTCCCGGCAAGCCGTCCAAACAAAGGTCGGGCATGATGTCGCAACGCCTCCTCGCGGCGGTCGTCGCCGTCCTCGCGCTCGGCGCGCCCGCGGCGGCCCAGCAGTCGATCAGCACGCCGCCGGATTTCTTCGGCTTCGAGATGGGCGCCGACGGCGAGCTGGCCCGCTACCCCCGGGTGCTCGAGTATTTGCGCCACCTGGCGGACGGCTCCGACCGGGTCCTCTACGAGCATCGGGGCACGACGACGAACGGCAATCCGTACGTCCTCGCCAAGTTCAGCTCGAAGGCGAACCTGGAGCGCCTCGACCGGCTGATCGAGATCAACCACCGGCTCGCCGACCCCCGCGGCCTGTCGGAGGCCGACGCGGCGGAGCTGGCGCGCGAGGGGGTGCCCTTCTACTTCCTCTACGCCATGATCCACTCGAACGAGGTGGGCAACGGGCAGGCAATCATCAACATCGCGCACCGGCTGGCGACGGAGGAGTCGCCGGAGATTCGGGAGATCCTCGACAACACGGTCGTGCTGCTCGTCCCGTCGCAGAACCCCGACGGCCAGATACTCGTGGTCGATCACTGGTACAACACGCGCGGCACCAGCTTCGAGCGCATGTACCCCGACCTGTACCACCGCTACACCGGGCACGACGACAACCGCGACTGGTTCATGTTCACGCAGAAGGAGACGCGGCTCGCCATCGACATACACCGCGAGTACAAGCCGCAGCTCACGCACGACATGCACCAGATGGGGTGGAACGGCGCGCGCATCTTCGTGCCGCCCTTCCGCGACCCGTACGACCCGAACATCCACCCCATCCTGCTCAAGGGCCAGGAGCAGATCGGCATGGCGATGGCGTCGGCGCTCATCGCGGCCGGCAAGAAGGGGGTGATCTACGACGATCAGTACGACCTGTGGTCGCCCGCGCGGCAGTACATGCTCTACCACGGGCAGCCGCGCATCCTCACCGAGATCGCGAGCGCCCGGCTGGCCGATCCCCTGTACAACCCGGCCGGCGCGCACCGGCCGCTGGGCCCCCAGCAGCCGCGCGGGAACTTTCCGGTGCCGTACGACCGGGGCGTGTGGCGGCTGTCCGACATCGTCGAGTACGGCACCATCGCGGTGTTCGCCGGGCTCGAGCACATGGCGAAGTACCGCGTCCGGTGGCTCGAGAACTTCCACCGCGTGCACCGCGACTGGGTGGAGCGCGACGAGGCGCCCTACGCGTTCGTCGTCCCCGCGGGTCAGCGCGATCCGTTCGAGACCTACGAGCTGCTGGAGGTCCTGCACTTCGGCGAGGTCGAGATCCATCGGGCCCGGGCCCCGTTCCGGGCCGCCGGCCGCGCCTACCCGGCCGGCTCCTGGGTGATTCGGCTCGCGCAGCCCTACGGCGCCTTCGCCAAGACGATGCTCGAGGTGCAGGAGTATCCCGACCTGCGGCACTACCCCGGCGGGCCGCCGGTGCCGCCCTACGACGTCACCGCGCATACGCTCGGCCTGCTGATGGGGGTCGACGTCAGGCGCATCGACGAGCCGATCCGGGCCGACCTGGAGCTGCTCGACGAGATCGTGCCGCCGCGCACGCCGCTGCCGCCCCGGCCCGACTGGGCCTACGCCATCTCGCCGGCTTCGAACGCGGGCTTCCTGGCCGCCGCCGAGCTGCAGGCGGCGGGCGTGCCGGTCTTTCGCGCGGCCGACGCGCTCGAGCTGTCCGGCGGCGGCCGTCTCGAGCCGGGCGCGTGGATTGCACCGCCGACGCCGGACGCCGAGCGGGTCCTGGCGCGCGTGGCCGCCGAGACCGGCCTCGTCGTGTCGGGGACGGACCGGGCCCCCGCGGTGGACGCCTACCGTCTCAAGGACCCGACCCGGGTCGGCCTGTGGCGCGTCGCCAACAACATGCCGGGCGGCTGGATGATGTGGCTGTTCGAGCAGTACAGGCTCGACCACCGGGTCGTCTCCGCGCTGGACTTCGAAGAGGACCTGGCCGACCGCTACGACGTCATCGTGCTGCCGTCCGGGACGACGCGGAGCCGGATGGTCAACGGGCTCAACCCGCGGCGCCACGATCGGTCGTGGCGCTGGGCGTTCGGCATCGGGGAGCGCGGCTGGCGACAGTTGCGCCAGTGGGTGCTGGACGGCGGCACCCTCGTGGCGCTGGGCAGCGCGGTCGGCGCCGCGCGCGAGCTGCTCGACCTGCCCATCGAGGCGGTGCTGCCGGCGAGCGGCCAGCGGCGCCTGACGGCGCGGCCGCTCCGGCGGGTCCCGGCCGACGAGGTGCGGCGGCGGCTGCGCAACGCGTTCCGCAGCCCGGAGCAGCTCGCCAACGCGCTGCGCGACATCGTCGACCCGACCTCGATCTTCTACTGCCCCGGCTCGCTGCTCAAGCAGGAGCACAACCCGAGCCATCCCGTCGGCTACGGGATGCCGGCGGCGTGGCCCGTCTTCTTCCGGCTGGACCAGGCCTACCGGCTGACGCCCAGCTTCGACGTCACCGCCGAGGTGGTCTCCCGCTACCCGGACGAGGTCGACATGACCGCCAGCGGGTGGCTGCTCGGAGACGAGCACCTGCGCAACCAGGCCAACGTGGTGGCGTTCGCCGTCGGCGACGGCCGGGTCGTGACCATGGGCAGCCAGATCGCCTTCCGCACCCAGACGCGCGCCACGTTCAAGCTCCTGTTCAACGCCATCTTCCACGGCCCCGCGACCCGCATCGACGCGGGCGAGCTGGCCCGGCTGGAGTAGGACCATGGACGCACGCCGCCCGACCGTGAACCGCCGCGCGTTCCTGGGGACCGCGCTGGTTCCGGCCGCAACGGCGCTGGCGGCGCGCGCGCAGACGACGATTCCGCCGTACGAGCCGCGCGACTGGTCGGGCAGCTCGCCGCTGCCGTATCCCAACCCCGACGTCATCGCGCTCGACGACCGGTTCCGGGCCTACATCCTGTTCAACACGCCCATCCGACGCCACTACACCGGCACGCTGTGGGCGGAGGGGCCGGCCTGGAACGGCAGCGGCCGCTATCTGGTCTGGAGCGACATACCGAACAACCGGCAGATGCGCTGGCTCGAGGAGGACGGGCACGTGAGCGTCTTCCGCAGCCCCTCGGGGCACAGCAACGGCAACACGTTCGACCACGAAGGACGGCAGTTGTCGTGCGAGCACGGCGGGCGGCGCGTCGCGCGCTACGAGCACTCCGGCGCGGTCACGGTGATTGCCGACCGCTACGACGGCAAGCCGCTGAACTCGCCGAACGACGTGGTGGTGCACCCGGACGGGAGCATCTGGTTCACCGACCCGCCCTACGGCATCCGCGGCAACTACGAAGGACACCGGGCCGAGTCGGAGCTGCCGGTCGCCGTGTACCGCGTCGACCCCGGCAGCGGGCGCGTCGCGAAGGTCACCGACGAGATCGGCGGCCCCAACGGCCTCTGCTTCGCGCCGAACCACGACCGGCTGTACGTGGCCGACACCGGCGCCGGCCGGGAGATCAAGGTCTGGGACGTCGACGGCGAGCGGTTGCGGAACGGACGGCGCCACGTGCAGCTCTCCGTGCCCGGCGACCCGGATGCGCGCGCGGTCGCCGACGGGGTGCGCTGCGACGTGGACGGCAACGTCTGGACCGGCGCGGCCCCCGGCGTCCAGGTCGTCGCCCCCAACGCCGACGTCATCGGCATCATCCGGCTGCCGGAGCGCTGCGCCAACGTCTGCTTCGGCGGCACGCGCCGCAACCGCCTGTTCATGACCGCCAGCCAGTCGCTCTACTCCGTGTACGTCGGCGTGCGCGGCGCCGGCATCGCCTGATTCCGCGGGTTGGCGCATGCCCGAGTCTTCTGCGCCCCGTCCCGAAGGGAGAGTCGGACGGCAACGCGCCACCCGCGCGCCGCAACGGTTTCGCGATCTCCCATGGGCGCGAGCCGGTCACGGCGGACATCGTCGCCCGGGTAGAGGCCGAGGACGACGCGGCCGCCGCAGACATCACGGCGAGGGGATCGGGTGCGCGGCCAGGTGCGCCGCGATTCGCGGGTTGACGAGTTGCGGGTGGGTGACCGGCGCCATGTGCCCGGCGCCGGCCACGAGCTGCAGCGAGCCGTCCGGGAGCGCGGTGGCCAGCAGCTCGGCCACCCGCCGCGCGGCGGCGCGGCCGACCGTGCCGGCGAGCAGGCAGACCGGGCTGCGGATGGCGCCGTAGTCGCGCCGGGTGTAGGGGCTCCGCAGCATCGCCCGCAACTCGACCGGCAGCTTCGGAATGACGCGGGCCGCCGCCTGGCGGCCCCTCTCCGGCAGCGCCGCCCACGTGCCTTCCCCGCGCCAGTAGTCGATGAAGTGCTCCGCGGCCGCGCCCGGCGCGCCCGCCTCCACCCGCTCGGCGAGCAGCTCCACCATGCGGGTGATCTCGGCGCCCACCGGGGCGAGCGGTCCGGCCAGCGCCAGTTGAAAGACGACCGGCTCGTGGAGCGCCAGGCTCCGCACCCGTTGCGGATGACGCAGCGCCGTGGCCAGCGCCACGACGCCGCCGTACGAATGTCCCACCAGGTGCGCCGGGCCATCGACCCGGTCGAGGACGTGCTCGACGAGCCGCACCTCGTCGTCGATGCTGAAGGCTTCGGGGTCGGCCGGCCAGCTCGTCTCGCCGTAGCCGTGCAGGTCGAGCGCGAGGGTCCGGTAGCGCCCCGCCAGATCGGCCGCCAGCCGCCGCCACTGCCGGCGCGAGGAGCACGAGCTGTGGAGCAGGACGACGGGCTCGCCGCTTCCGGCGTCGTCGAGGCCGATGCGCATCAGCGGCGCCCGCCGCCGTTCGCCGCGGCCGGCTCGCCCGCCGCGTCGAGCACCTCGCTGGCGCCCTCCACCAGGCTGGCCGCGCCGACGGTCTCGCGCAGCGGAATCTCCTTGAGGAACCAGGCCAGCCCGAAGCCCAGCACCATGGGCGGGACGGCCCAGACGAACACGGCGTGGATCGCGCTCTCGACCGACGCCGTGACGCCCGCGGCCACGACCGGCGGCAGGGCGCGAATGGCGTCCGGCGTGCTGAGCAGGGCGCCTATCTCGCCGCCGACGTCGGCCAGGGCCCCGGCGGGCAGCCGCGCCGGCAGGTCGGCGGCGAGGTGGTGGTTCATGACGGCGCCGAAGGCGGCGACGCCGAACGCGCCGCCCATCTGCCGGAAGAACTGGACGGCTCCCGTGGCCACGCCGAGGTGGCGGTGCTCCACGGAGTTCTGGACGACGAGGATCGTCACCTGCATGGTCGCCCCGACGCCCAGCCCGAGGATGATCATGTACACCGAGCTCACCGCGAGCGGCGTCTCGGCGCGCATCAGCGTCAGCAGCGCCATCCCGATCGAGGCGAACGCCAGCCCGCCGATGGGCCAGCCCCGGTAGCGGCCCGTGCGGCTGATGATGCGGCCGGATCCGATCGATCCGGCCACCACGCCGGCCGTGAGCGGCAGCAGCAGCAGTCCCGAGTTCGTCGCCGACACGCCCGTCACCACCTGCAGGAAGAGCGGCAGGAAGATGACGCTGCCGAACAGACCGCAGCCGGTCAGGAACCCGAGCGCCGAGCTGACCGAGAAGATGGGGTCCTCGAACAGCCGCAACGGGAGGATCGGCTCGGCCGCGCGCGCTTCCCAGGCGACGAAGGCCGCCAGCAGCACGGCCCCGCCGGCGACCAGGCCGACGATGACGGGCGACTCCCACGGATACTCCGTCCCGCCCCACACCAGCGACAGCAGCAGGCAGCTCACGCCCGCGATCAGCAGGAAGGCGCCCTCCACGTCTATCCGGTGCGCCCGGCGGACGACCGGCAGGTGCAGCACGCTCGAGGTGATGGCGAACGCCGCGGCCCCGATCGGCAGGTTGATGAGGAAGACCCAGCGCCACGACAGGTTGTCGACGATGAAGCCGCCGATGAACGGTCCGATGACGCTGGCGAACGCCCAGGTCCCGGCCAGCAGCCCGATGTAGCGTCCGCGCTCGCGCGGCGAGACCACGTCGCCGACCACGGCGAACGTCAGGGCCATCAGCCCGCCGGCGCCGACGCCCTGGACGCCGCGAAAGAGGATGAGCTGCAGCATCCCCTGGGCGACGCCGGCCAGCAGCGACCCCGCGAGGAAGATGAGGATGGCGCTCTGCACCATGATGCGGCGCCCGTACAGGTCGCTGATCTTGCCGTAGAGCGGCGTGCAGACGGTCGAGCTGAGGAGGTAGGCGGTGACGACCCAGGAGTAGTAGTCGAGGCCGCCCAGCTCGCCGACGATTCTCGGCAGCGCCGTCGCGACGATGGTCTGGTCGAGGGCGGCCAGCAGCAGCCCCGCCATCAGGCCCGCGAAGACCAGCAGGATCTGGCGTTGGCTGAGCGGCTCCCGGGCAGCGGGCTGGGGCGGAGGCGCGGGTGTGGCGGATTCCGCCTGTCGGGTGCCGCTCACGACCGGAGCAGCGTCGCGGGTTTGGCCGCCATCAGCTCGGCGTAGAAGTCGTTCCCCTTGTCGTCGACGACGATGAACGCGGGGAAGTCCTCGACCTCGATCTTCCAGACGGCCTCCATCCCCAGCTCGGGATACTCGAGCTGCTCGACCTTCTTGATGCTGTGGTCCGCCAGACGCGCCGCCGGGCCGCCGATGGAGCCCAGGTAGAAGCCGCCGTGACGCTTGCACGCCGCGGTGACCTGCGCGGAACGGTTCCCCTTGGCCAGCATCACCATGCTGCCGCCGTGCGACTGGAACAGATCGACGTAGGCGTCCATCCGGCCGGCCGTGGTGGGGCCGAACGACCCCGACGCCCGGCCCTCCGGCCGCTTGGCCGGCCCGGCGTAGTAGACCATGTGGTCCTTGATGTACTGCGGGAGCCCCTCGCCGCTGTCGATGCGCTCCTTCAGCTTGGCGTGCGCGATGTCGCGCGCGACCACCATGGGACCGGTCAGCGAGAGGCGTGTGGCGACCGGATAGCGGCTCAGCTCCGCGCGAATCTCGCTCATCGGGCGGTCGAGACCCACGCGGACCACCTTGCCCCCGGACTCGTTGCCGGTGACGTCGGGCAGATACTGCGCCGGGTTCTCCTCGAGCTGCTCGAGGAACACGCCCTCGCGCGTGATCTTCGCCAGCGCCTGGCGGTCGGCCGAGCACGAGACGCCCAGGCCCACCGGGCACGACGCCCCGTGCCGCGGCAGCCGCACGACCCGCGCGTCGTGAGCGAAGTACTTGCCGCCGAACTGGGCGCCCACGCCGATCTGCTGGGCGATCTCCAGTACCTGCCGCTCCATGTCGAGATCGCGAAACGCGCGGCCGCGCTCGTTGCCGCTGGTGGGCAGCCGGTCCAGGTAGCGCGCGCTGGCCAGCTTGACCGTCTTCATGGTGAACTCGGCCGAGGTGCCGCCGACCACGAGGGCCAGATGGTAGGGCGGGCACGCGGACGTGCCGATGGTCTTGAGCTTCGCCTCGACGAAGGCGAGCAGCGACGCGGGGTTGAGCAGCGCCTTGGTCTCCTGGTAGAGGAACGTCTTGTTGGCCGAGCCGCCGCCCTTGGCGATGAACAGCAGCTCGTACTCGTCGCCCGGCTCGGCGTGGATCTCGACCTGGGCCGGCAGGTTGGAGCCGGTGTTCTTCTCGGTGTACATGTCGAGCGGCGCGAGCTGCGAATAGCGCAGGTTGCGCTGCTCGTACGCGTCGAAGACGCCCCGGGACAGCGCCTCGGCGTCGTCGCCGCCGGTGAGCACGCGCTCGCCCTTGTGGGCCATCACGATGGCGGTCCCGGTGTCCTGGCACCCGGGCAGCACGCGGCCCGCGGCGATGTTGGCGTTGCGCAGCAGCTCGAGGGCCACGAAGCGGTCGTTGGCGGACGCCTCCGGATCGTCGAGAATCCGCCTGAGCTGCGCCAGATGGCCGGGACGGAGCAGGTGCGCGACGTCGTCGAACGCCTGGCGCGCCACGCGCCGCAGGACCTCCGGATCCACCCGGAGAAACGTCCGGCCGCCGAGCTCGACCGTGGAAACGCCGTCGCTCGTCAGCTTGCGGTACGGCGTGTCGTCGGGCCCCAGCTCAAACAGCTTCTGGTAGCGGAAATCGGCCGTCATCTTGCAGCAATCACTCCTTCAGGCTCGCACGCAACTGCACAGTATAGTCGGAGGGGGCTGTCCGGCGCCGCCAGCGAGTAGACTACGTACCATGAACGAGTTCGCCCTCATCATCCTCGTCGCCATCGTGGGCGAGTACGCGCTGTCGGCGCTCTCGAGCGTGCTCAACCTGCGCGCGCTCAGTCCCGCGCTGCCCGCGGAGTTCGGCGGCGTGTTCGAAGGCGAGCGGTACGCCCGCAGCCAGGAGTACACGCGCACCCGCACCCGCTTCGGCCTGGTCCGCGGCGCCGTGAGCCTGGCCGTCGTCCTGGCCTGGTGGCAGGCCGGCGGCTTCGAGTGGCTGGACCAGCTGCTGCGCGGGCTGGGCTACGGCTCCATCGTCACCGGGCTGCTCTACATCGGGGCGCTCGGGCTGGCGTCGACGGTGCTCGGCCTGCCGTTCCGCCTCTACTCCACGTTCGTGATCGAGCAGCGGTTCGGCTTCAACCGCACGACGCCCGCCACCTTCGCGGCCGACCTGGTCAAGAGCCTGGCGCTGACCCTGGTGCTGGGCGGCCTGCTGCTCGGCGCGGTGCTGGTCTTCTTCGAGTGGACGGGCGCCCTGGCCTGGCTCTGGTGCTGGCTGGCGGCCACCGTCTTCCTGCTCGTCTTCCAGTTCGTGGCGCCGACGTGGATCATGCCGCTCTTCAACACCTTCACGCCGCTCGAGTCCGGCGCGCTGCGCGACGCCATCCTGGACTACGCCCGCCGGGCGGACTTCCCGGTCAAGGACATCTTCGTCGTCGACGGCTCGCGCCGCTCGTCGAAGGCCAACGCGTTCTTCACGGGGATCGGCCGCAACAAGCGGATCGGCCTCTTCGACACGCTCGTCCGCGACTACGGCGTGGGCGAGCTGGTCGCCGTCGTGGCGCACGAGGTGGGCCACTACAAGAAGGGGCACGTCGCGCAGGGGCTGGCGCTGCAGATCGGCTACCTGGGCGCGCTGTTCTTCATCCTGTCGCTGGTGCTGCGGCAGGCGGGCCTGTTCGAGGCGTTCTACATGAGCGAGATGTCCATCTACGCGGGGCTCGTCTTCTTCGGCCTGCTGTTCACGCCGGTCGAGCTGCTGCTCTCGCTGCTGGTCAACGCCGTCTCGCGCAAGAACGAGTTCCAGGCCGACGCGTTCGCCGCCGGCACCACCGGCAGCGGCGATGCGCTCATCGCCGCGCTCAAGAAGCTGTCGGCCGACAGCCTGACCAACCTCACCCCGCATCCGCTGCACGTCTTCCTGCACTACTCGCACCCGCCGGTGCTGCAGCGCATCGAGGCGCTGCGCCGGTCGGAGGGCGAGGCCGGCGTGGCGGTGTAGGTGGATTGAAGCTATGCGAGCTCGAGGCCGGAGCCTTCGAACCGGCGAAAGTCCGTCTCGTTCGTGGTGGCGACGGCCGCGCCGTCGGCGATCGCGACGGCTGCGATCATGCAATCGACGAACCGCCCGCGCCGCCGTCCCGATTCGTTGAACAAGCGCGCCGCGGTCGCCGCGTGATCCGGTGTGAAGTCGCGACTCCGCCCGACGATTTCGGTTGCCAACGCCAACTCGGATCCGTGGAGCGGGCCGCAGAGGAACTCCGCCCAGGCGACCGTGCTCATCCTCACGACCTCTCCTGTCTCGGCCCACGCCCGCAGCCGTCCGCTCTCCGGGGACCCTGGCGCAAGTGCCCGAATGAGAAAACCTGTATCGAGGTGAATCATCGCGGGTCGGTTCGCGGCAGCGGCACCGCGCGGCGCTCCGCCTCGACGTCACGCTCCCAACGGCGCAGATCGATCTTGCGCGTGCGCACCGACGCCTGTAGCCGGTCGAGCGCGTCCAGCGCGGCCCGGTTGGCGGGCGCCTGCTCGCGGGAGGCCGCCCGAATTGCTCGCCGCAACGCCTCGGACTTCGATACGCGCCAGCGATCCGCCAGCGTCTCGAGCATCCGGACGGACTCGACGTCCAGCGCATACGTCGACTTGATGGTGACGGTGGCCATAACACAGTATGGCCATAACTATGTCGGCACGCAAGCCGGGCCGCAGTTGAACCGCTTCGACCAGGCCGGGCATGGGGCTGCCAGTGACAGAGACTGTCAGCCGGGCCATCGTAGAATCGGTGTCACGAGCCTGTCTTTCCTGGCGAATCTCCCATGACGCAGCCGCGATCCGTCACTGGCAATCCGGGCGGCACGATTGGTGTCGAGCCCTTCGACGCGGCCTATGGCGCCGGGTTTCAGGCAGAGGACGATTCATCGTACGCCCTCGAGTGCGACCTCATCGAGGACGACGGGGCGTTCGAGGTTCACCGGCCGGCGGCCGCCGGCCGGCCGCAACGCCTCGCGTTCGTGGATGGCACGATGCGCACCGAGGCGCGCCTTACGCAGGCGAGCGCCGGAGGCGAGGTAAACACGGGCCTGGCGGGTAGCTGGGCCGCTGGCGCGGTGCTGGTCGCCGAGGATGGACTCGCGCGCTTCGATCGGATCGTCGTCGGGCGCGCAACCATTTTCGCCGGTGGACAAGCCGTGCATCTTCCCGCGCACAAGGACGGCTGGCGCTGGGAGCATTACGCCGTTGAAGGGACCGACATCGAGGCAGCCCGCCAGCACCTTCAACGCCTCATGCGCGACGCCGAGACGGGTGTCGCGGAGGCGCTGTGCGGCGACGGATGGCTGACTGTCCTCGACGGGCCGTTGCACGGCATCCGGCATCGCCGCAGCCTGCCGGTCATCGGCTACGTCAAGACGCATCGCCGGCGCATGCTTGCCCACGATCAGTGGCTCAGGGTTCCCGAGCTGGGGGCCGAGGAACGCTCCAGCCTGTTCGCGCTGCCGGACGACCTGTACGGTTGCTATCTGCGCGTCGGTAGTGCCGGCCCGTGGGCCGGACCCTGGGCGGGGGTCGCCCGGATCGAGGTGTCGGCCGGCATCGGCCGCGCCGTCGCGCTGCAGACGGTGGACGCGGCGGCGAGTTGGCTCCCGGCGTTCGCCTCGGCGCTGCACCGCGATGCCCGGGCGCCGGTCAACCTGACGCCGATCAGCGGCCTGGAGCGACACCTGCATCACCTGCAAGGCGACGCGCGCCTCGCGCTCCGTGCCGTGCGCGAGGCCGTGATGCGCTGCAACAGCGAGGGACGGACCGCATGACGAACGGTGGACGCATCGGACTCGTCGACGGCTCGGTCGAGAGCGACTCGCGCACCTTCCACGTCGTTATCGAGCCGGAGGTGCTGATCCAGCTCGACGAGCTGGTCGCCGTCGAAACCAATCTTCCCGGCGGTGCGCAGGTGACGCACTACGGCATCGTGACCGAGCTCCGCTCTCGGTTCGAGGGCGCCGACCTGCCCTCGGATACCGGCCGGGTGGTCGACCGGACCCTGCCTGCGGAGCACGTCCGGCGGGCCGAGGTCCGCGTGCTGCGGGTGGTGCCGGAGCTCTTCGTCGCGCCGCACGCCGGGGCGGTCGCGACGCGCGCGGTCGGCGCGCACCGCACCGTCGCGCTGTTCGAGGACGAGATGACGCGCGGCAAGCTGCCGGTGGGCCTGGACCTGGGCGGTGCGCCGGTCTACGCCGACATGCGCTTCGTGGACGGCCGCGCCGGCGGCCACGTGTCGATCTCCGGCATCTCCGGCGTCGCCACCAAGACCTCCTACGCGCTCTTCCTCCTCTACCAGCTCCTCGAGACCGAACAGGGCATGGACCTGCTGGGCGGCCGGGCCGCCCGCGAGAACGTGCGGGCGCTGGTCTTCAACACGAAGGGTGAGGACCTGCTGCACGTCGACCGCCCCAACGCGGAGTTCGCCGGCAGGCCCGAGGAGGCCGGGAGGTGGCGCACGCTCGGCGTCGAGGAGCCGGGACCGTTCCGGTCCGTCCGCCTGTACGCGCCCCGGCAGTCCGACGGGTCGCCGCACGCCGTCGCGAACGTGAAGACCCGCAGCACCGCCGACGTCGGCGCCTACGGCTGGACCCCCGAGCAGTTCATCCGCGAGCAGCTCCTGCAGTTCTGCTTCACCTCCGACGACGAGCGCTCGACCCAGGTCGGCTTCGTCGAGCAGCAGGTCCGGATCCAGCTCCTGCGGCGCCTGCGAAGCCTGGAGGGAGACCATGCCGGCGCGGTGGTAATCGTCGAGACCGTCGCGCCCAACACCGGCTTCAACCCGGACCGGCTGGCCGCACGCGAGCCGGACGCGGCGCCGGCCGGCGCGGGGCACGTGATGCGCGACTTCGGCGATCTGCTCGACCTGCTCGAGGAAGTGGTGTCCACGGACGACGAGAGCCTGATGAACGAGTGGTTCGGCCGGGCGCAGTCCGGGACGCGGCAGGCGTTCCTGCGGCGGCTGGTGAAGCTGCGCCGCCACATCGGTCCGCTGATCGGCTGCGGCCTCGAGCCGGTCTCCACCGCGAACGCGAAGCTCCACGTCGTCGACATCTCGACGCTGCACGACGACGCGCAGCGCTTCGTGGTGGGCGCCCTGCTCGACCGCGTCTGGCGCGAGAAGCAGGGGACGGGTCGGACGCCGCTGCGCTTCATCGTCCTCGACGAGCTGAACAAGTACGCGCCGGCGCACGGCTTCTCGCCGCTCAGGGACCTGCTCGTGGACATCGCCGAACGCGGCCGGTCGCTCGGGGTCCTGTTGATCGGGGCGCAGCAGGCGGCCTCCGCGGTGGCGCAGGCCCTGCCGCGCAACGCGTCGCTGAAGGTGGCGGGCCGGCTGGACGCCAGCGAGTCCGATGCCTACCGCTTCCTGACGCCCGCCCTGCGGGAGCGCGCGACCCGCTTCATGCCGGGAACGATGGTCGTCTCCCAACCGATCGTGCCGGAGCCGATCCCCATCCGCTTCCCGTTCCCGCCGTTCGCCACCAACCCGGACGAGGCGGCGGCGGACGAGGCCGCGGACAAGCGGAAGACCGACCGGATCCTGAGCACCATGAGCGCCCTGAGCGGCCCCGAGGTGGACTTGTGAAGCTGCTCCACACCTCCGACTGGCACCTGGGCGCAAGGCTCGGCCGGCACGACCGCACGCCGGATCACCTGCAGGCCCTCAGGGGACTGCTGGAGGTCGCCGAGTCGACCGGGCCCGATCTCATCCTGCACACGGGCGACCTCTTCGACGCGTTCCGGCCGCCGTACGAAGCGCTGCAGCTCGGCGTGCGCGCCCTGGGGCGGCTGGCCAGGGTGGCGCCCACCGTGGTCATCGCCGGCAACCACGACTCGGCGCTGTTGCTGCGCGTCGTCGACGATCTGGCCCGCGCCGCGACCCCGCGCCGACTATGGTTGGTGACCGCGCCGCAGGTCCTCTCGTTCCCGGCAATCGCCGATGCCCCGACCAGCGTGGCGTGCGTGCCGTTCATCCCGCCGGGTGCGATCGCACACTACGCGACGGACGATCCGGCCCGCTTCGAGGGCAATTACGCGGACGGCGTCAGGACGCTGAACCAGCGCCTGCTCGACGAGGCGCACGAGCAGGCGGGAGCCCGCGGCATCGTGCTGTACGCCGCGCACCTCCACGTGCAGGGCGCCGTTCCCGGCAAGTCCGAACGGCGCATCACCGTCGGCGAGGACTACGCCACCCACGTCGAAGGCCTCCAGCGCGCCCTGTACTGCGCCTTCGGCCACATCCACGATCCCCAGCTCCTGCCGGGCGGCGCGGCGCAGGGGCGCTACGCCGGCTCGCTGATTCCGCTCGACTTCGGCGAGCGGCGGCAGGCCAGGCAGGCGGTGCTGGTCAGCATCGGAAACGGCGTCCAGGTGGATACGCACGACCTGCCGGGCGGGCGGCCCCTCGCCGAGTTCGCCGGCACGCTGGCGGAGCTCGAGGCCCGCGCCGCGCACGGCGGCCTCGACGGCTGCATTCTCAAGGCGCGGGTCGTCTCCGACGATCCCATCCCCGATCTGGCGGACCGGCTGGCGGAATGGGCGCCCGCGTGCGACGTGTTCGAGCTGATCAACACCATCGCCAACCAGCCGGTGAAGGCGATGGACCCGGACGATGAGGACGACGCGGAACCGGCGCTCGACGAATTGTTCAAGGAGTGGCGCACCACCGCGGCGCACGGCGTCAAGGCGCCCCACGAGGCGGTCGGCGCGCTCTTCGCGCAGGCCCTGGGCGGCGCCGGCCAGGCGGCTGCGGCCGATTTCGGGCTCACCCCGCTCAAGTTGAACGCTCAGGAGACGCTGAGTGCGCTTGCCTCCAAGCGGAACGGGAGGGGGGGCTGACATGCGCCCTCTTCAGCTCACCATCGAGGGGCTGCGGTCGTTCCGGACACCACCCGGGCGGGATGGAGGCAACGGACCCCCCCAGCCGACCATCGACTTCACCGGGCGCGACCACATCGCCATCGTCGGCGACACCGGGGCGGGCAAGTCCTCCATCCTGGAGGCGATCACCTACGCGCTCTACGGACAGACGACGTTCACGGCGCGCGCGAACCAGGAGTTGATGAACGACACGTCGACGCACCTGCGCGTCGTGCTGCGGTTCCGGGTATCCGGCGAGACCTGGGAGGTGACTCGTACCCTGCGCCGCAGCGGCCAGCGCGACGTCGGGCAGGTGCGGGCCGTCCTGCGGCGCGTCGGCGGCGACGACGCCACCGTCGAGCAGGTCGAGCAGGTGCAGCGCGTCAACGAACGCATCGTGGATCTCCTCGGGCTCGACAGCGACGCCTTCCTGCGCACCGTCATCCTGCCGCAGGGCCGCTTCGCGCGCCTGCTGGTGGAGGACGAGCCCCGCGACCGGAGCCGCATCCTGCGCCAGGTGTGGCGCACCGACGAGCTGGAGGCGGCGGGCGAGCTGGCCGGCGAGGCCCGCCGGGAGACCGGGACGCTGCGGATTCAACTGGAGCAGGCAGCATCGGAGTACCCGGACGATCCGGCCGCGCACCTGGAGCAGTTGCGGCAGGCCCTGGACACCGCCCGCCAGGTGGCCGCGGCGGCATCCGGGGCCGAGCAGGCCGCAGCGGCCGCCCGCGAGGCCTTGCTCGCGGCGGAGAAGGCGCAGCAAGCGGCAGCCGGGGTCATCGAACGGCTGCGGCACCTGGATCCGGCGCAGGCGGCCGCCCGGCTGGCGCCCTTTGCCGCGATCGAGCGACAGCTCGGCGAGGAGGAGGCAGCCCTGCAGGAGCGGCAGGCGCACCTGGAGGACGCGCTGGCTCGCGTCCCGGCCGACGACGGCCCGACCAGCGAGGAGGTCGCGGCGACCCTGACGACGTTGCGGGGCCTGCCCGCTCTCGCGAAGGCCGGCGAGGAAGCGGCCGCCGCGCTCCGCGCCAGCGTGGAGGACGCGTCGACGAAGCGGACCGAGGCGCAGCGCGCGGCCGAGGGCGCCCTCGCCGCGGAGAAACGTGACGCCGAGCACGCCGCCAGACGCCCGCCGCTGGACGCGGCAGCGCGGACGGCACAGGAGCGCCGGGTCGCCGTCGAGCAGCGCCACTCGCGATGCACCGAGCTCGGCGCCGAGCTCGACCAGGTCCGCAGGCAGCTCGATACGCTCCGGACAGAGGAAGCCGAGTGCGCGCAGGGGCTGGAATCCGCGCGCGAGGCGGAGCGCCGTGCCGCGCGCGAGGCAGCCGGCGCCGACGAGCACCTGGCCGTCGCGCAGCGCGCAGAGTCGGCGGCGGCCGCGGCGCACGATCTGCACCCCGGGGACGCCTGCCCCATCTGCCGCCGCGACCTGCCCGCCGACTGGGAGGCCCCCGCCGGCACGAAGCTCGTCGAGGCCCGAGAGGTCGCCGGGGCGGCGCGCGACGCGGCGAGAGAAGCCGCCGACAGGGCCACCGAGCTGGGCACGGAGCGAAGCGGCATCCAGCGCCAGATCGCCGACGCGGAGGCCAGGCTCGATGCTTCCGAGACTCGATTCCGGGAGGCCCGCCAGGGGCTGGCACGAGAAGTCGAATTGGACGCTGACGGTCCGCTCCCCGCGTCGGACGCGCTGATCGCCCCCCTGGAGGCAGCGCGCAACGCGGTCGCCGAGCGCCTGGCCGAGCACGATCGTAGCGCCGAGGATCTGCGGGCGGACGCGGCCCGGCGGGACAAGGCGGCGGGTGTGGCTCAGGAGGCCGCCTCCAACGCCCG
This sequence comes from Vicinamibacterales bacterium, assembly GCA_965214845.1. GTDB lineage: Bacteria > Acidobacteriota > Vicinamibacteria > Vicinamibacterales > UBA8438 > JAAXGX01. The sequence continues at coordinate 5,331,145 of CBDCCO010000007.1, read as the reverse complement.
GGCGCTGGTCGAGCACAGCCGGCGGGCCGCGGAAGAGGCCCTGGAGAGACTCGGCACGACGATACGGACCATTCCGCAGCCGTTCCGGCCCGACCTGGATCTGCCCGCCGACGTGGCGGATCTGCGCGAAGTGGACACGGGGCCGGTCGGCGAGCAGACCGGGTCGGCCCAGGCGCGCGCCCGGGTCCTGGAGGCCAGAAAGGGCGAAGAGGACCGTCTGCGACGGGAGCTCGACGGCGTCAGGGAGGCGCGTTCGGCCGTGGCCGCACGCCGGGCAGACGAAGTCGATGCGCCCATTGCGGCGCTGGTCGGCGACCTCAACGCCCACCGCGACGTCCTGGTGGAGTCCGTTGGCCGGTTGAGCCTCGACGCCAACGTCCCCCCGGCCGTCGCCGCGGGAGACGCCGCCGCGCTGGCGTCGCACATCGCCGCGCTCGGCCGGCAGGCCGCCGAGATCGCCCGCGCCGCCGCCGAGCATGCACGGGCGGCCTCCGACCAGGCGACCGCAGCCCGCGCGGCGCTCGTCGCGATCGGCGAACGGCTGGACGCGGAGCTCGATGTCCACGACGTCGAGGCGGTCGTGGCGCGGGCGCGCGCGCAGGCCGACGAAGCCCGCTTCCACGAGCGCCGCGCCAGGGAGTCGGCGGAGCGCTTCGCGGGGATCGTCGACGACGTCCGCCGCCTGCGCGCGCTACTCGGGGAGGTCCGGGACAAGGAGCGCGCGCTCGGGGATCTGGCGGACGCCCTGAAGCCCGGCGCCTTCCTGAAATGGCTGACGCTGCGGCGCTCCAGGCGCCTCCTGGTTCACGCCACGCGGATGCTCGGCGAGATGAGCGGCGGCAAGTACGCGTTCGTGGACCCCGGCGACGCGGAAGAACAGTGGCGCGTGCTGGACAGGGATTCCGGCCAGGACCGCTCCCCCGCCAGTCTCTCGGGCGGCGAGCAGTTCATCGCATCCCTCTCGCTGGCCCTCGGCATGGTCGAGATGATGGCGCGCAGCGGGGGGCGGCTCGAGTCCCTCTTCCTCGACGAGGGCTTCGGTTCGCTCGACCGCAACAACCTCGACGCCGCCGTCCAGGCGCTGGGATCGGTCGCCGCCCGCGGCCGGCTGGTGGGCGTGATCTCCCACGTGCGCGCCGTCGCGGAGCAGATCGATCACGTCCTCGCCGTGACCCGCGGCGCCACCGGCAGCCGCGTGGAGTGGCTCACGAGCCGGCAACGCCGGCAGCTCTCGGAATCCGACGCCGGGCCCGAGGCGGCGTCGGCACTGGCTGGATTGCTGGAATAGCGGCCGCCAAGGAGGCTTGGTCAGACCCGCGGGAGCCGGTAGACCCGCAACGCGGTGTCATGGAACATCGCCGCGCGCTCGTCGGCCGAGAACCCCCGCGTCAGCTTCTTGAACTGGTTCCAGAGCACGGTGTACGAGCACGACAGCTTGTCGACCGGGAAGTTGCTCTCGAACATGCAGCGCCGCGGCCCGAACGCGTCGATGATGTGGCGATACCAGTCGCCGTTGGTCTCGAGCAGCTCGTCCGAGGTCGGCGGTCGGTCGCGCTCGTGCCAGCCGTAGCCGTTCACGACCATCTGGATCCCGCCCACCTTCGCCACCACGTTCGGACGTCGGGCCAGCTCGGTCACGGCCGGCTTCCAGACCTCGAAGACCTCGTCGCGGCGGCCGGCGTAGGGCCCGATCCCGATGGGCCCGCCGAGGTGGTTGAAGATGACGATCGTGTCGGGGAACGCGTCCGCGAGGTCGGCCAGGTCGGCGATGTGGGTGTGATAGACCCAGCCCTCGAACGTGAGCCCGTAGGGGCGCAGGTGCGCGTAGCCGCGGCGGAACTCGGGATCGAGGAGCAGATGCTCGGGCCCGGTCGGACGCCGCGCCACGACGGGCGGCTGCGCCCAGGCGGCCCGATGGCGGACGCCCCGGAAGCGCTGCGGGCTGGCGGCGACCTGCGCCTCGAGCACCGGCGCCACCCGGTCGCCGAGGCGCAGGTCTGCGGACCCCACGATCCCGGTCGCCACCCGCGTCTCGCCGTACTGGCCGCTCGCGCTCATGGCGGCGATGCCCTGCACGAACTCCGTCTCGCCCACGACGCGGAGCTCCTCCGGACCGTCCGCCCGATACATCGAGGAGCACTCGACGAAGACGGTCTGACGGACGTTGTGCGTGTTCGTGTCCTCGAGCAGCTCATCCAGCAGGTAGCGGTTGCCGGGGCGCTCCCACAGATGGTGGTGCGGATCGATGATGGGCAGCTCCGGCTCCAGCACCGCCTCGTCGGTCAACGCCAGCCAGTCGGCGCGAGGACCGCTCGGCGCCGCCGTGCGCTGGGTCCGGGCACGCGCGCGCAGCGAGCCGGGCAGGCCGGCCGTTGCCGCCGCGGCCCCGAGGGCCCCCGCCGCCGCTCGACCGAAGAACGTCCGTCGCGTGATGTCATCCATGGTCGTCACTCCTTGCGAGCAACCCGCCGTCGCTCCAGGGCCAGCATGACTATATCCGTAAACGGCCGAGTACGCCGTGCCGCGAGCATGCGCGGCGGTTGCCCTGACAGCTCCTGACACCGGCGCGTGCTATGGTCTCGCCCCATGCGTTACGAGGGCGGCCGGCTGGCGTTCGCGGCCACCGATCTGAGCAGCCACCTCGCCTGCGTGCACCTGACGGACCTGCGCCGCGCCGTCGCGCGCGGCGAGCTCGCGCGGCCGACGCCCTACGACGACCCGCGCGCCGAGGTGCTGCGGCAGCGCGGCATCGAGCACGAGCAGCGCCTGCTGCAACGGTTCGCCGCCGAGGGCCGTGCCGTGGAGACCGTCATTTCGGCCGGCGTGCCGTTCTCGCAACAGGACGGCGCCGCCGCCGCGGCGCGCACAGTGGACGCGATGCGGTGCGGCGCGGACGTGATCTACCAGGGCCGGCTGGAGGACGGGGACGGGCGCTGGAGTGGATACCCGGACTTCCTGATGCGGGTGGAGCAGGCGAGCGGGCTGGGGGGCTGGTCGTACGAGGTGGTCGACGCGAAGCTCGCGCGGGAGGCCAGGGGCACGGCGGTGCTGCAGCTCCTGCTGTACTCCGACTTGCTGCAGCGCGTGCAGGGCGTCGAGCCGGAGTCGATGCACCTGGCGCTGGGCGGCGGCGAGGGGCGGGTCGACGCGAGCTTCCGGGTCGCCGAGTACGCGGCGTACTACCGCGCCGTCCGGCGGCGCTTCGAGGCGCATGCGGACGCGCCTTCCGCGACCTATCCGGAGCCGGTCGAGCACTGTGCGATCTGCGACTGGAGCCGGGTCTGCGCGGACCGGCGCCGGGCCGACGACCATCTGTCGCTCGTCGCCGGCGTCACCCGCGGCCAGCGGCGCCGGCTCGTCGAGCGCGGCGTGACCACGATGACGGACCTGGGCGCCCTGGGCCTGCCCGTGGCGCCGCCGGTCGACGGCGTCGGCGGCGCTGCGCTGGCCCGCATCCGCGACCAGGCGCGTGTCCAGGACAGGGCGCGCCGGGAGCGCCGCCGGATCCACGAGCTGATCAGGCCCGTCGAGGCGGACAGGGGACTCGCCGCCCTCCCGGCGCCCGCGGCCGGCGACGTCTTCTTCGACATCGAAGGCGACGCCTTCGCGGGGGACGGCGGCCTGGAGTACCTCTTCGGCGCCGTGGACCGCGGCGGCCGCTACGAGGCGCGCTGGGCGCTCGACCCGAAGGCCGAGCGGCGCACGTTCGAGGATTTCGTCGATTGGCTCATGTCGCGTTGGGCGCGGCATCCGGATTTCCACGTCTACCACTACGCCGCCTACGAGACGACCGCCTTCAAGCGCCTGATGAGCCGCTACGCCACGCGCGAGGACGAGGTGGACCGGCTGCTCCGCGGGCGGGTGTTCGTGGACCTGCACCGCGTGGTCCGGCAGGGGCTGCGCGCGTCGGTCGAGGGCTACTCGATCAAGAAGCTGGAGCCGTTCTACGGCTACGCGCGCGACGTCGACCTGGCGGCCGCCACGCGGGCGCTCGTCGGGTTCGAGGCGCGGCTGGAGTCGGGCGCGGCGCACGACGCGACGGACGCCCTCCGCGCCGGGATCGAGGGTTACAACCGGGACGACTGCCTGTCGACCCTGCGCCTCGCGGAGTGGCTGGAGGCCTGCCGGCGCGAGCTCCGGGACCTGAGCGGGGAGCCCGTGCCGCGGCCGGCGCTCCGGGAGGAGGAGCGCGAGCAGGAGCGGGAAGGCGCCGCCGAGGTCCAGGCGCTGTTCGACGCGCTGACCGCGGGGCTGCCGGCGGACGACGCCGCGCTGGATGACGACCAGCGCGGGCGCCGCCTGCTGGCGCACCTCCTCGACTTCCACCGGCGGGAGGACAAGTCCACGTGGTGGGAGTTCTTCCACCGTTGCGGCTTCAGCGAAGAGGAGCTCGTCGCCGATCGGGCGACGCTCGGCGGGCTGACCCATGTGGGCGAAGCGGGGCAGGTGAAGCGCTCCGTCGTCCACCGCTACCGGTTCCCGGAGCAGCCCCACGAGATCGAGGTCGGCAAGTCGCCGAAGAACCCGGCCACCGCCGAGTCCGACGAGCAGCGCAGGGGATTCTGCGGCGAGGTCGTCGCGCTCGACGATGTCGCGCGGACGGTCGACCTGAAGCGCGGGCGCGCGTCGGCGGTGCCCCATCCGCGGGCGCTCGTGCCGCTCGACAGCGTCAACGCGGGGGTGCTGCGCGACAGCCTGCTGCGGCTGGCGGAGGAGGTCGCGTCCGGGGGCTTCGCGCCGGACAGCCCGCGGCGGGCGGCGTTCGACCTGCTGCGGCGCGTGCCGCCGCGCGCCGGGACCGGGCCGCCGGAGCCGCACGGTCCGGCTCTCGCGTGGCCGGGCGAGACGCCCCTCGACGCCGTCCTGCGGATCGCCCCGCGGCTCGACCGCTCGGTGCTGCCGGTGCAGGGGCCGCCGGGCAGCGGCAAGACCTATGCGGGCGCTCGGATGATCCTCGACTTGCTCGCCGACGGGAAGCGGGTCGGCGTGACCGCCAACAGCCACAAGGTCATTTCCAATCTGCTCCGCGCGGTCTGCGACGCGGCCGACGAACGGGCCGGGGACGCGCCGGAGCCGGGCGCCGTGCGCGGAGTCCAGAAGGCCAACCCCGGCGACGGTTGCCCGGACGAGCGCATCGTCCAGGCCGCCTCGAACGAGGCCGTGGCCGGGGCGCTCGCGACGGGCGAGGCGAACCTCGCGGCCGGCACCGCCTGGCTGTGGGCGCGCCCGGAGATGGCCGGCGCGGTCGACGTGCTCGTCATCGACGAGGCCGGACAGATGAGCCTGGCCAACACCCTGGCGGCCTCGCAGGCGGCGGGCAGCGTCGTGCTGCTCGGCGACCCGCGGCAGCTCGACCAGCCGATCCAGGGGGTCCACCCGCCCGGGGCCGACGTCTCGGCGCTCGGCCACCTCCTGGGCGAGACGCCGACGATCGAGCCGTCGCGCGGCATCTTCCTCGACCGGACCTGGCGCATGCATCCGGCCGTGTGCGCGTTCACGACGGAGCAGTTCTACGCGGGCCGGCTCGGCGCGCGCCCGGAGCTGGACCGGCAGCAGGTAATCGGTCCCGGTCCGCTGGCCGGCAGCGGCCTGCGCTTCGTCGCCGTCGAGCACGCCGGCAACACGAACGCCTCGACGCAGGAGGCGGAGCGGGTCGCGGCGCTGCTGCGCGAGCTGCTGGACGGCGGCGCGGCCTGGGTGAATCCGCACGGGGACCGGCGTCCGCTGACGCTGAACGACGTCCTGGTCGTGGCGCCCTACAACGCCCAGGTCGCGACCCTGCGGTCGATGCTGCCGGCCGGCGCGCGCGCCGGCACCGTGGACAAGTTCCAGGGCCAGGAGGCTCCGATCGTCATCTACTCGATGGCGACCTCCACCCCCGACGAGGCGCCGCGCGGCATGGAGTTCCTCTACAGCCTGAACCGGCTCAACGTCGCCACGTCGCGCGCGCGCTGCGTCGCCGCCATCGTCGCCAGCCCGGCGCTCCTGACCCCCGACTGCCGGACGCCGGAGCAGATGCGCCTGGCGAACCCGTTCTGCCGCTTCCTCGAGCTGGCGGAGGCTGCACCGTACACGCGCGACGCAGCCCCCGGACCCACCGGCGGCGCGTGACTGGCGACCCGCGGGGGACGCCGCGACGCTCAACGGTACACGTTCTTGCGATGACCTACCTTGAGGACGATGACGATGAGGGCACCCGCGTTCACGCTGTAGAGGACGCGGTAGGGGCCGACACGGATGCGGAATACGTCGTCGTATCCGGTCAGCTTGCGACAGCCGGCGGGAAACGGGTTCTGCGCGAGCGCCTGGATGGCACCGACGACCCGCTCCCGCCCGTCGACGGGGAGCTTGCTCAACGTCCGTTCCGCGGTGCGGGATACCTGGATCCTAAGCGTCGTCATCGAGATCGAGATCCGCGAGTACGTCCCTGAGCGGCCGCGTCGGCTCGTGGCGAATCCGCTTGAGATCCTCGATGTCCTCAAGCTCCTCGAGCCGATCGATGAGCGCCTCCTGGATGAAGTGATTCATGACCACGCCGTGCCGCCGGCAGTAGTCATCCAGTGCCTTCTTGATCCCAACGTCGATACGTGCGCTGACCTGGACTGTCGGCATTCCGCACCTCCCTACCTTATGCTATCAACTGCTGTCACTTGCTATTGGCCAATAGCGACCTGCCGGGCCGGGCGGCGTTCGCGCGGCTCAAGGGGACGTAGCAGGCGCCCTCTGTCGCATGCGGTTGCGACCTCTCCGCGCTATCCTTGGCTGCGTGCGCCGCATCCGATTCGCCCTCGTGCCGGCCTACCTGCTGGCAGGTGTTGTGCTCCTGTCCGGGGCTTCCCCGGCCGGCGCCCATCCGTTGTCGTTCACGGCCGCCACGCTCACGCTCGAGCCCGGCGGCACGTTCCGGGCCGAGCTGATCTGGGACCTCGACGCGCTGGCGCTCGGCGCGCCGCTCGACACGGACGACGCCGAGCTGGTGGCGGTGCTCGAGGGCCTCGCGCCGGACGAACTCGAGGCCCGCGTGGCGCGCCTGCGGCGCCTGTTCGAGCGGCGGGTGCGGGTGCGGTTCGACGGCCGGCCGGCGCTCTTCGAGGTGACGTTTCCCGACTACGGGACGCCGCGCGCGACCGAGGCCGAGATCCCCACCGTGCTGGGGCTGACGGCGCGGCTGACCGGCGCCGTCCCGGACGGCGCGGCCAACGTCGGCTTCTTCGCCTCCCGTGCGTTCGGGGAGGTGCATCTCACCATCGCCGATCCGGCGCGCGGCGTCGAGGCGCGCTCCATCCTGGAGCCGGGGGCGCGCAGCGACCCGCTGGACCTGACCGCTCCGGCGGCGCCGCCCGGGGCGGCCGAGGTCGCCGGACTGTACCTGCGCCTCGGCTTCGTGCACATCGTGCCGGAGGGCGCCGATCACATCCTGTTCGTCCTCGGCCTGTTCCTGCTGAGCGCCCGGCTGCGGCCGCTGGTGTGGCAGGTGACGGCGTTCACCGTCGCCCACGCGTGCACGCTGTCGCTCGCGGCGCTCGGCTTCGTCGCGCTCGCGCCGCGGCTGGTCGAGTCGCTCATCGCGCTGTCGATCGCCTATGTCGGCATCGAGAACGCGCTGGTCGACCGGCTCACCCGCTGGCGGCCGGCGGTCGTCTTCGGGTTCGGGCTGCTGCACGGGCTGGGCTTCGCCGGCGTCCTGGGCGAGCTGGGCCTGCCCGCGCAGGAGCGGCTCCTGGCCCTGGTCGCCTTCAACGCGGGGATCGAGCTGGGGCAACTGGCCGTTATCGCCGCGGCGGCGCTGTCGTTCGGCTGGTTCCGGGCGCGGCCCTGGTATCGCCGCTGGCTGGCGGTCCCGGCATCTGCGGGCATCGCCCTGGTCGGACTGGTCTGGGCGGTCGAGCGGGCCCTGGGCGGGTGACGGCGGCGCGGGCCGGCGGGGCGCGGCCGTCCGGGTCCGCCGGCGGGCCGGACTTCAGCCCGACGCGCCGGCCGGCCGGCCGCTGACGAGCCGGCCCACGGCCTTCAGCTTGCCCCAGAAGAAGTCGAACTGGCCGAGGAGCGTTCCGTAGCCGAGCAGCAGCACCTGGTAGAGGGGCAGCATGATGATCAGGTAGATCGTCCACTGCAGCCAGCCGGGCGCGGTCTCCGACATGAACAGCCCGAGGACGGGCGTCTTCAGCCGCAGCGTGGTCATGCCGGCGAGCGAGAAGGCGAGCAGGATCGCCAGGACGCCCCACGGGCCGACGCCCCAGCGCGCTTTCATGCGGTCGAGGTGCGACATCGGTCGATTATTGCGTGCGGCAAGCGGCGGCGGCAATGTTCGTCAGAACAGCAGGCGGAAGCCGACCTGCATCTGGAACGGCGGGCCGGGGATGTTTCCCGTCAGGTACTCGCCGTCCGCGCCGCGCGTCCGGGCGAAGTCGGGGTTCGTCGGCTGCCCGCCCAGCCCGCAGGTCAGGTCGCGCGAGCTGGCGCAGTAGTTGGCGACGGTGGAGTACCACTGGTCGAGCGTGACGTTGTCGAGGTTGAAGAGGTTGAAGAGGTTGAAGAACTCGAGCGACACGACCGCCTGCCGGGTCCCGCCCAGCCCGAACCGCTTCTGCGCGCAGGTTGATGTCGGCAATCGGCTTGTCGCGGAACGCGTTGCGCATGAACGGCACGCCGGGCGCGCTGTAGGGGCGGTCGGCCCCGCCGCGGTCCTCGTTCGAATCGGTGCCCATCCGCGCGTCGAACGGGGCGCCCGACAGGACGTACAGGCCGGTGGCGAGGTCGACCGCGCCGGGCAGCGTGAACACGCCGTTCAGGTGGAGCTGGTGCCGCCGGTCGAGCACGTTCGGGCCGTACTCCGAGCTCAGGTCGTACGCGTTCTCGTAGGACACGCCGCCGGCCGAGCGCTCGTTGTCGTCGCTCGACTCGTTCTTCGAGAGCACGTAGTAGGCGTTGAGCTGTCCCCACGGGCGCCGGACCTCGGAGCTGATCGTCAGCGCGCGATAGAGCGCCGCCGCCGTCGACTCGCGCACCGTGACGCTGCCCAGCCCCGGCACCGGCCGCGCCGCTCCGCTCCGCAGGCCGAAGAACGGGCGCTGCGCCGGGTCGTCGGGCCGGACGGTCGGCGGCGGCACGTTCAGGTCCCGGTTCCGCTGCAGGCGGATGGTGTCGACGACGAGCAGGTCGGCGCCCAGCGACCAGCCGGGGCTGACCTCGTGCTGCACGCCCGCGCCGGCCTGCCGCGCCATGGGGTTCCGGAAGTCCTCGTCCAGCAGCGTGACCTGCGCCCCGGCGAACGGGTTGTTCTCGATGCCGAGGGCGGTCGCGATGCCGGTTATCTGGTCCGGCGTCAGGGTGGGGAGATTGTCCAGCGAGCGCTCGTTCAGGTCGATTCCGATCAGCCGCATCTGGTCGTACAACGTGACGTGCGGACTGCCGGGCGGCGCGCGGAAGGGGAGGGCCACCGTCACGTCCCCGGGCGGCACGCGGAAGTTCTGGACCGGGCCGGCCAGGAGCAGCAGGGGCGTGCGGGCGTAGTAGATGCCGGCGAACCCGCGCACGACGGTCTTCGCGGCGCCGGTCGGATCCCAGGCGAAGCCGGCCCGCGGTCCGAGCTGCCCGCCGCTGTCCGGGATGGTCGTCGGATCGACCGTGCGGCCGATGGGGAAGCGCACGCCCCGCAGTTGAGCGAGCAGGACGTCGTTGCCGGCGTCCGGGGTGGGGTTGAACTGCCCGTCCCAGCGCAGCCCGTAGTTGACGGTCAGGTTGGGCGCCACGCGCCACTCGTCCTGCACGAACAGGCCCACCTCGTCGGTGGCGAACGACGCCTCGAGGTTGCCGATCTGCTGCACGTAGAGCAGCGCCGGCGAGCCGAAGCGGTTCGGGATGGCGCCGCCGACGCCGATGATGTCGAGCGTGGTCTCGACGTCCGACCCGAAGACGAGGTAGCCGCCGTTCTGGAAGAAGCCGAACGTCTGGTCGATGAAGACGTGGTTGTAGTCGAAGCCGGCCTTGACGCTGTGGCCGCCGGCCAGCCACGTCACGTTGCCGCCCGCCTGCGCGCGCCAGTCGTACTGCGTCGTCGGGCGGAAGCTGCGGGTGCCGAACTCCCCGAGCGACAGGTCGACGAGCGGCGCGAGCGCGTTGGCGGCGCGCGGCCGGTCCTCGCGCGAGTACTGCCCGCGCAGCTCGAAGACCAGGTCGGACGACGGCACGCTGGTGAACTGGCCGACCAGCGTCTGCGTCGCGTCCTCCTCCGTGCCGTTCGTCTCGAGCGAGCGGTGGGTGGTCGGGGTGATGACGCCGCCCACGCCGTCGGCGTTGAGCGCCCGGTTCGTGCTGCCGTTGTAGCGCACGTTGAAGCGGTTGCCCCGCGCCAGGTTGACGTCGACGCGGGCGAGCCAGGCCCGCGCGTCGTTGGTCACCTCGAACGGCGTCTCGAAGCGCCGGTAGTGGTCGTAGCCCTCCCGGCTGGCCGCGGTCGGCGTGAAGCCGTCGAGCCGCGCGAAGCGCACCTCGCGCGGCGCCCTGAACGCCTGCTGCTCGTAGGCGACGAAGTAGAATGCCCGGTCGCGGGCGAGCGCGCCGCCCAGCGACCCGCCGAACTGGTGCTGCGTCGGCGCCGCGTCCTGCCCGAAGGCGTTCCGCGCCGCGAGCTGCTCCGGCCGCAGCAGGTAGAAGGCCGTCCCGCTCGTGTCGTTCGCCCCCGACTTCGTGACGGCGTTGACCAGCCCCCCGGTCGAGCGCCCGAACTCGGGGGAGTAGCCGGCCTTCACGACCCGGAACTCGCGGATGGCCTCCTGCGGGATCGTGAAGGTGAACCGGGACCGCTCGCCGCCGCGGATGCCTCCGAAGAACGGCTGGTTGTAGTCGGCGCCGTCGATGCTGATGTTGCCGTTGATGCCGCGCTGCCCGGCCAGCGATATCTGGCCCCGTTGCGGCTCGACCTGCGCCGTGGGCGTCAGCTTGATGAAATCGTGGAACCGCCGGCCGTTGATCGGCAGGTTCGAGATCGCCTGGCTGTCGAGCGTGACGTCGGACGTGTCGGTGGTCGTCTCGACGGCCGAGGTGGCCGCGGTCACGTTGACCTCCTCGGCCACGCCGGCGAGCGCCAGCGTGAAGTTGATGGTGCGGCTGGCCCCGACGGTGAGCGCCACGTCGTCGATCGCGGCCGCGCCGAAGCCGGCCAGCTCGGCGCGGACGTCGTAGCGCCCGGGCGGCAGCAGCATGACGTGGTACACGCCCGCGCCGTCGGACACGGCGGTGCGCTGCAGGCCGTCGTCGAGATTGAGGACGGTCACGGTGGCGCCCGGCAGCACGCCGCCGGTGGCGTCTTCGAGCAGGCCGGTGATCTCGCTGGTGGTCGCCCGGTTCTGGGCGCCCGCCGGCGTCGCGAGGAAGATGGCTGCAAGCAGCCAGACAGGCGCTCGTCGTCCAGGCATCACGGGATCGTATCGAACCGCTGCCGGGAACCGGTAACGGAGCCGTCAAGAAGGGAAGACTCCGGCGCGGCGTTTGGTTAACATGCAGCGTCAACCGTTTCGATACTGGAGAGTGCCGCCATGCAACGTCTTGTCGCCGCCTGCTGCCTCGTGCTCATCGCCGCCGCCCCGCTCGCCGCCCAGCCCGACGGCTGGACGCGGCCGTTCGAGGGACACCGCGTCATCGGCGAGCTGTACCACGTCGGGACCTACGATCTGGCGGTCTTCCTGGTCACCTCGAACGACGGCCATTTCCTGATCAACACGGGGCTCGAGGACTCAGTCCCGCTGATCCGCGAGAACATCGAGTCGCTCGGCTTCCGGCTCGAGGACGTCAAGGTGCTGCTGACCACGCAGGCGCACTGGGACCACACGGCGGCGCTGGCGGAGATCAAGGAGCTCACCGGCGCCGAGATGTGGGCGACGGCCGGCGACGCGCCGGTGCTGGAGGACGGCGGGCTCAGCGATCCGCACTTCGGCGGCCGGGAGTCGTTCCCGCCGGTGGCCGTCGACCGCATCATCGAGGACGGCGAGGTGCTGGAGCTGGGCCGCACCCGGCTGGAGGTGCTGGCAAGCCCCGGGCATACGGCCGGCAGCGTGAGCTACACCATGGCGGTGTACGAGAACGGCGTGGACTACGACGTCATCATCGCCAACATGGCCACCATCAACGAGGGCAAGCGGCTGGTGGTCGATCCGACCTATCCGGGCGTGGCCGACGACTTCGCGGAGACGTTCCGCCGGCAGAAGGCGCTGAACATCGACGTCTGGGTCGCGTCGCACGGCGGGCAGTACAACCTGCACGACAAGTACGAGCCCGGGCAGCGGTACCACCCCGACACGTTCCTGGACCCCGACGGCTTCCGGGCCGAGGTCGAGCGCCTCGAGCAGCTCTACCTGGACCAGATCGCGGCGGAGCAGCGCTGAAGCGGCCGGCGCGGCCGCTTCAGGCGCCGTCCGAAACGTCGTACAATTCGTCCGCGCCGCCCCCGGCGGCGGCGCGGAACCGAGACGCAGGAGGGTGGCATGCGACGCCAACTGATCGGTTGGTTGCTGGTCGCGGCGACGGCCGCGGCGTTCACGCCGGACCCGGCGCGGGCGCAGGAACCGCTCCGGACCCCGTGGGGCGACCCGGACCTCGAGGGCATCTGGGACACCGACGCGCTGCGGAGCGTCCCGCTGGAGCGTGATCCCGAGTACGGCGAGCGGGCCGTCCTGACGGACGAGGAGTTGGCGGCGCGCGCCGCACGGGAGCAGTTGCGCGCGGTGGACGACCCGTCGGTGCGTCCCGACAACCCGCGGGAGAACCTGCGGACGCCGGTGCACTGGGACGAGTGGTCGGACGATCCCTCCGCGCGGACGTCGCTCATCGTGGATCCCGCCGACGGGCGCATCCCGCCGCTGACCCTGGGCGCGCAGTTGCGACCCGAGGACCCGTCGGCCACCATCGGCTTCGCCGGCGGCAGCTTCGGCCCCGGCCCGTTCAACGGGCCGGAGGACTACAACCCGATCGACCGCTGCATCACGCGCGGGCTGCCGAACACCTGGTTCCCGAGCATCTACAACAACGGCTTCCAGATCGTGCAGAACCGGGACTACGTGGCCATTCTCTACGAGCGGCTGCACGAGCACCGGATCATCCCGCTCGACGGGCGCGCGCCCCTCGACCCGGGCATCCGCACGTGGTTCGGCGATTCCCGCGGGCGCTGGGAAGGGGACGCGCTGGTCGTCGAGGTGACGAACTTCAGCGACCGGACCAACTACCGGGGCGCCGGCTCCACGCTGCGGCTGCTCGAGCGCTACAGCCGCGTGGACGCCGACACGGTGCGCATCGAGATCACCGTGGACGACCCGGCGACCTGGACGCAGCCCTGGACGGCGGTCATCGAGGGCAAGAGCGACCCCACCTACTGGCAGATCTTCGAGTACGCCTGCCACGAGGCCAACTACAACATGACCTTCATGCTCGAGGCGGCGCGGGCCGAGGAGCGGGAGGCGGCGGAGGCCGCGGCGCGCTGAGCGCGAGGCGGGGCAGCGCACCCCGGCGCGCCCCGCGTCAGTTCCCTTCCGGCGGCGCCAGCGGTGCGCGAACGGCGCCGCTGGCGTCGTCCGGGCTCGACCGGCGCTGGAGGACCCCCTCTCTGACCAGGCGGGCGACCAGGGTCAGCTTCCCCTCGGCATCCAGGCAGTCGGGCAGATCCTGGACGGCGAACTCGTCGGTCGTGGTAGCGAACTGCAGCGCCGGCCAGACGCCGGCGGGCAGCCTGAGCTCCCGGCCGCAGAACCGGAGCAGGCACGTCTCGTCCTCCGCGACGGCCTCGGTGAGCAGCCCGACGCGGCGTCCCACCCGTGAGCGGGGCGTCAGCGGGTCCCCGCGCAGCCGCTGGCCGAGCAGGTCGGTGAACAGCGGCACATCGCTGGCCAGGACCTCGTCCGTGAAGCGGCGCCACACGACCTCCGGGTCGAACCGCGACTGCACGAGCGCCAGCTTCTCGCGAAACAGGCGCTCGCGCTCGGCGAGGGAAAACCCCTCGCGGGCGAACCCGCGCGGCAGGTTCCGGCGCAGCGATTCCTCCTCTAGCGCCGCCGCGGTGACGCTCTCGACCAGGAACTCGGCCCAGGTGAACGCCGTGAGCCCGAGCGTGACGTGCAGCGACGTCTCACCTGTCGAACGGGCCGAGTGCATCAGGCCGCGCGGCAGGTAGACGGCGCTGCCCGGACCGAGCTCGAGCTCGTCGCTGACGTCGCCGGGCGGCGTGCCGCGCTCGAAGCGCTGGCCGCGCAGCGGCAGCCGCACCCGGGTGTCGTAGATCGACCAGCGCTTCGTGCCGCCGATCTGCAGCACGAAGACGTCGTGGGTGTCCCAGTGCGGGGCGAAACCCTGCGCGTCGGGGGGCGTGAGGTACACGTTGGTCTGGACCCGCGACGAGAAGCGCCGCCCCAGCGCGGCGCACAGCCGCGCCAGCGCCGGCACCCGCTTGTGGAGCTGGTTGAAGATGACGGTCGCGCCGTCGTCGAAGTGCCGCGCCACCTCGAGCGGCTGCAGCCGGCCGGCGTCGTTCGTGTACTCGCCGGGAGCGACGTCGCCGTCGCCCCGGACCAGCCTGACGTCGGGATGGCTGGCCGCGTGCGTGCCCAGCACGACGTCGAGGTCGGCCACCGAGAGCAGCTCCGCGTAGTAGGCGGGCGCCTCGCGCCGGACATGCGCGAGCCGCTGCTCGTAGTAGTCGCGCTCGAACTCCGCGATCGGCAGCGGATCGATTAGCCAGGCGTACCAGTCGCGGTCGATCGCCGGTCCCGGCCCGGTGTGGTCCGTCGTCATCTGAGCGCTCCGTGCCATGCACCCGGGCGTGCGTCGCTCCGGCGCGACCGTCTCGGGGGCCGCGTCACAACTTGACGGCCCGGGCACCCGCCACTAGGATGTTGAGACTCGTTCTCATTTTACAGACTCAGGAGAAACGGCATGCGCAAACCGGAGAATGCGAAGCCCCGCGCGAATCGTCCAGAAGCGCCGACGTCGCTGACCGACGCGGACATCAGCAGCACCCGCGTCGATCGCCGCTCGTTCTTCTCGCGCGCGGTCGCGGCCGGCTCGATCGCGGCGGCTGCCGCCCTGACCGCGGCCTGCCCCGGCGGGACCGACTCCGACGGCGCCGGCGACTCGGACGGCGGCGCCCACTAGGCAGTCTGCGCCGCAGAGCGGCGCGGACTCCGGCAGGGTGCGCTGGACGTCGACATGTCCCTGCGCAGGGCGATCTTCTGGATCCATCTGGCGGTCGGCGTCACTGCCTCCAGCGTGGTTCTCATGTTGGCGGTGACCGGCGTGATCCTCACCTACGAGGCGCAGCTCAACCGCTGGGCGCTGCGCGAGTATCGCGCCGACCCGCCGGCGCCGGACGCCGCGCCGCTCGGGCTCGACGAGCTGATCGCGGGCGTCACCGGCGAGCCGCCCGCGCGAGTCGTCGCTGCCGTGGTCCTGAGACACGACCCGCGCGAGCCGGCCGTCGTTCGGCTCGACGACGGCGGCGCCCTCCATGTCGACCGCTTCACCGGCGAGCCGCTGGGCGACGGCGACACGCGCACGCGGCGCTTCCTGCGGAGCGTCATGTACTGGCACCGCTGGTTCGCCCTCGAGGGGGAGCAGCGGATCATCGGCCGGACGATTACCGCCACCGCCAACCTCGGGTTCCTGTTCCTGCTCGTCAGCGGCGTCTACCTCTGGTGGCCGGCGGGCCGCGGCCGCGCCGCCTGGCGACACGCGCTGTGGTTCCGCCGCGGCATCACCGGCCGGGCGCGCGATTTCAACTGGCACAACGTGATCGGCTTCTGGTCGGCCGTGCCGCTCGCCGTCATCGTCGCGAGCGGCGTCACGATCTCGTACCAGTGGGCCGCCGACCTCGTCCAGCGGCTGGCGGGCGACAGGCCGCCGTTTCAGCAGTCGCCGCGGCCGTGGGCGTCGGATGCGGGGGGGCGCCCGTCCGTCACGCCGGATCCGGCGGCCCCGCTGGCCGACCTGCAGGGGCTGGCCGCGCGGGCCGGCGCCAAGACGCCCGGCTGGCGCACGATCACGGTCGACCTCCCGGCGTCGATTCACGACCCCGTCGTCATCGCGGTCGACCGCGGGAACGGCCGCCAGCCGTCGCGGAGCGAGGACCTGCTGTTCGACCGGGCCACCGGCGAGCTGGTCGCGCGCGCCGGCTATCCCACCTTCAACCGCGGCTTCAAGATCCGCCGCTGGCTGCGGTTCGCGCACACCGGCGAGGTGTACGGCGTGCTCGGCCAGTCGCTCGCCGGCCTCGTGTCCCTGGGCGTCGCCGTCATGGTCTGGACCGGCCTCGCGATGAGCTGGCGCCGTTTCCTCGGCTCCGGCCGCCGCACCTGATGCCCGGAGGGTGGCGTAGAATGGCGCCTTGACCCGTTCGCCATCCCGAAGGAGAACGATCCGATGAGAAACAGACGAATCCTGCTGGCAACTGCGGCGGTCTGCGGTGCGTTGATGCTGTCCGGGCTGGCGGTCGTGGCCGGGCAACAGGCGCAGGAGCCGCCGCCGATGGGCTTCTTCATCACCAGCACCGGCCTCGGTGACGGCGCGAACCTGGGCGGGCTGGACGGCGCGGACGCCCACTGCCAGACGCTGGCCGCCGCGGTGGGCGCCGGCGACCGCACCTGGCGCGCCTACCTGAGCACGCAGGGCCCCGGGGCCGTCAACGCACGCGAGCGGATCGGGGCGGGACCGTGGGCGAACGCGGAGGGCCTCGTCATGGCCACCAGCGTCGAGAGCCTGCACTACGACAACTCCAACTTCAACTGGACCCACACGCTGGACGAGAACGGCAACCAGTTCGCGTCACGCATCGACGGCGACCCGGACTTCACGGTGCACGACGTGCTGACCGGCACACGGCTCGACGGCACGGCGTATCCGGAGGGTGAGGACCGCACGTGCGGCAACTGGACCAGCAACGGCGACGGCAGCGCCATGCTCGGCCACGCCGACCGCTACTCCTTCACGACGCCGGGTTCGCCCTGGAACACCGCCCACCCGTCGCGCGGCTGCTCGCAGGACAATCTGGTGGCTACGGGAGGGGCCGGCCTGTTCTACTGCTTCGCCGTCGACTGATGAAGCCGGACGTTCTGATCATGGGCGGCGGCGTCGTCGGCAACCTCGCGGTTGCCTGGTTCCGGCGACGCCTTCCCGCGCTGCAGGTGACCGTGATCGGACGGACGGACCAGCATCTGCCGGTCGTCGGGGAATCGCTGGTCGAGTCCAGCACGCTGTTTCTGCAGGAGATCGGTCTCGGACGTCATCTCGTCGAACGACAGCTCCCGAAGTAGGGGATGCGCGCTACGTGGTGGACGCGGTCCCGACCAATCCGCCGCTGCCGTCCTTTCTCATCAATCGGTCCAGCTTCGACGACGCGTTGCGCCGCCTGAATCGGCAGCACGGCGTGGAACACGTCGAGGGCCGGGTGACCGGCGTGGCGCTGGGGGAGCGGGCGCCGCATCGGGTCTCGGTCCGGCGCGCCGACGGCGCGGAACGGACGTGCGAGGCGCGCTGGCTGATCGATGCCACGGGCCGCCGCCGGCTGCTGGCGAAGCAACTGGGGCTGGTCCGCGGCGTTGCCAGGCAGCGCAGCTCGTTCTGGTTCCGGCTGGCGGACTTCGACGCCTCGATTCTCGAGCGCGTCGACGGCGCGACGAAGGGCCTTCCCCCGCCCGACGCGTATCACGCCGCCCATCACTTCTTCGGCGCGGGCCATTGGCTCTGGCTGCTCCCGCTGCGCGCCGCCGACGGCCGGCGGCTGATCAGCGTCGGTCTGACGCACCGGCCCGACCTGTTCGGCGACGCGGTGACGTGCATGCCGGACGCGCTCGCTGTTCCGGATGTTCCGGCACCTGGCCGCGTTGCGCCTGCGGCTCATGCGGCTGGCCGGGGCACGCTCGTGGTGCGACCCGGTGCAGCTCGGCGGGCTGCTGCGCTCGCTGGTCTGGGCCGCTGCCGCCGGGGGATTCGGCAGACGCAGTCTCAAGCGGAGCCGGTTGACCTGCCGGCTGGTCGCCACGAGCTGAGGATGGCGGGCCGGGCTCTCGTTCCCTCCGGACGTCCGGAAGAGCGGCGGTCGGATCTCAAGGCAGCGCGAGTTGCGTATATTCCATAAGTCATTCATATAAAATGACTTACTTCAGGTGCGCCAGCCACGGTCCCCTCGCTCATTCCCTCATCTTCAGCGGGAATCCAGTGGCCCTTCGAGGCTCGTCACGGACGAATCCGGCACGATGCCCGATGGTCCCCAGCGCCCGTTTCGCGGAGCTCGAGCCCGCCGCCCGTGCGCCTGTGCAGCCTGCCGGTGGCATCGAAACGCCCGGGCCGACCGCCCAGGACCGTCCCACCATGTGCAGCGCGTTTCCCACACCGCCATGGACGAGCGCGCGCCCGCCGACAGGCTGGACGGGCATCATCGTCCTCGATCCCGATCAACCGGAGGGAACGAGTCCATCGTGGTTCCGTCGCGCTGAGACGGAGCGCCGTCGGAGCAGCTGCACGGTGGCTTGGCGTGCTGCGCGACGGAGCGATCGCCGTCGGCCGTGAGATCGTCCAGCGCATATCGTTCCTCCAGGTACGCCTATCGCTCGCAGGCGGCTTCGTTCACGCGCAGGTACTCGAGGATGAAGCGATCCAGAAGATCCGACAGTCCTTGCAGGATGATGCCAGGATCCCTGCTGTGCTCTCCAAACGAGCCGCGGGTCCACGTCTGAGCCATCCCGAACTGATCCGTTGCGAAATCGTACAGGCCCTTGTAGTACGACACTTCGACCGCGAACGCGCCGCGGATACTCGCCGAGACATTGATGGCCAGGAAGTTCGGCACCTCTGCATCGTACAATCGTGCACCGCGCAGGCGGCCCTCGGCCAGCGTCTGGAGACGTTCGCGCGTCAAGCCGATCTTTGCTTCGTCGACTCGGCGGTTTCCAAACACCAGACTCATCGGCCGGCATTCGGCAAAGAGTTGGAAGCGCTCAAGATCGCTCACGTCTTGGGCGCTGGCGGAGCCGGAGGAGACGGCGACTAGCGCCGCCGCGAGTATCGCATGCCCTGGAATACGCATCAGTTTGTATTGTCTCGGACCTGTGGGCGCCATCCGGTCCCCGACTCCCGTGTCGTGGACAGCCGTGCTCCGCGTGTCGACGAGCGCGACGAGCCACGCGGCACTCGTGGACCGGAACCAGTCTATCGCGGCTCCGCCGCGCTGAGAAGACGGGCAGTTGTCGGCCCGTGGCTTTACGTCGGGCCTTCCTGAACGCCGCGACCGGCCGGGCCGGTCGACAAGCCGGGAAACCGCCTCTGCGCGCCGCCCGACGTTACCCCGGCTGCTCCTCGAAACGCGCTCCACGGCCACGCCAATCGTCCCCAGCGCCAAATTTCACAGCCGCCACGCCGCAACCCGGACCCGCGACCTGGTGGACTGAAGCTCGACAGCCGGGCGGGCGACCGGGTCGACCCCGCCATCCTTGACGCCCACGGGTTTCCACGTCGCCAGCCAGACGGTCGGCGCCGCCGGTTCCGACGTCCGCACCGTCTCGACCGCCGTGGCCACGGCCTGGTCGAGGCAGCGTCCGCATGTACTGCACGATGTTGCTCTGTACGCCGAGCACCGGCAGGACCTGGTCGCACGGCTTCCGCTCGTCGTTCCGAGACTAGGCAGCCGGCTGATGGACGAGTGGGCGGCCCATATCGCGGCAACCCGTAGTCCACGCTGAACGACCTCCGGAAAACGGCCCTGGCGTGCACAGGGGGGATGTGCCAGCCCGCGCCTCTGCCCAGCGGGGCGGCGGCAGAAAATCGCGCGCGCTTTGCGCGCTCAGGCGTTGCCGCGCTGTGCGCGGCAACGGAGACGAGCAGCCCGGACTGGCAAGGGCGCACGCCACAACGACCACGAGGGAAAAATGCCGGCGGGGCGTGGCCGGCACTGGCGCCCCGGAGGCGTTCGCCGACGATCGCCACACCCGGCGGCGGCGAGGACGCCGCTGCTCGCGGGTCGCCTTCATCCGCGTGGCCGGGATGACACATATGTGGGCCGTCGTGCCCATTTCGGCCCACGGAGTCGGGTTCGATGCGGCTCTGAAAACACGTCTGCACGACGCATGACATGACACTGCAGCACTGCGGAGAGCCTCTCCGGCAACGCTTGATGACAGCCATGAAAACGCGTCTCGGTTCCTGCCCCTGAACGCCTCGGTTCCTGCCCCCAGGCCGGAAACGTCAGAAACTTGACGTACGCCGTGCGTCGGACCCTGGGGCGCTAAGGAACGAGAGACGTCAAGTCCAATAATTACAGCAACTTGGAGCGACACTCGGATCCCCCGGGGGCTAGGAGTCTGCGCCGCAGGAGATTTGCGGCACGAAAAGGGTCGTGAGTTCACGACCTGAGTCACGTGCCGGGGCAACGGTGTCGGTCGGCAGGGCGCGGTAGATTTTGCGGCCGTTGACGAACCTAAGGCGAAAATCGGTCATCACGGGCCACATGGCCCGCCAGAGGCCGCGATCCGCGTCGATTTGTCGCCGTTGCGAGCCTCATGCCCCGCCCTCCACGTCGCCTTCAGCACGTGCAGGCGCTTGACGTTGAGCGCCAGGCACACCAGGTCCCACTCGCACCGCGCCTTCGCCAGTCCACGCAGGCTGAAGCGCCGGAAGCCCAGCACGTGCTTGATCCAGCCGTTGGGAGCCTCCGACAACCACTTGCGCTGCGCATACACCGCCCGGCCCGCCTTCGTCTTCAGCTTGTCTATCATCCGACCCGTCGCCGGATGTTCCTCCAGATTGCGGGTAACCGCCTGCTTGCCCTCCCGGCCCGCCGCCACATACCCGTCAACGCCCCGCCGTTCCAGGTCCGTCAAGTCTCGCTCGTTGCAGTACCCCGCGTCGGCCAGCACCGTCGCCGGCTGCGCGTCAAGCGTCTCGTTGACCGTGTCGAGCAACACCGGCAACTCACCCTGGTCGCTCGCGTTCGCCGTCAGACCCGTCGCCACCACCAACTGGTGCTCGGCGTCCACCGCCACCTGCGCGTTGTAGCACTGCTGGAAGCCCTCGTTGCTCGTCATCATGATCGAGCTTTCCGGGTCCGTGAAGTTGCTCTGCGCCTTCTCGTCCGGCTCGCCATACGCCCGCTTGTACGGCCGCCCGCCCTTCGGGTTCCGGTCCTGCCCAGGTTGCCGACCCCGCGCGTCGTCCGCCGCCCGAGCCGCCGCTTCCAACCGCGCCTTCGCCGCCCGGATCGCTGCCAGACGCGCCTCCCGCCGACGCAACTCCGCCGGCAACTCATCGCCCCGAACCTCGGCGCCCAAGCACGCATCCTCGGTCTCGTCGGTCTCGTCCGCCTGGCGCAACAGCGCCGCGACCTCGCCTTCCAGACGCCGTTCCGCCTCCGCCATCCGGTCGTAGCTCATCGCCTTGCGCTTGCTCGCGTTCGCACGCACCTTCGTCCCGTCGACCGACAGCTTGCCGAGGCGAACAAGACCCAACTCCTGCGCCAGACGCACCACCTCCACGAACAGCGCCTGGAAGTCCTCCAAGTGCCGGCGCCGAAATTCGCACAGCGTCCGGTGCTGCGGAAAGTTGCCCGCCGCCAACACCCGGAACGCCACGTCCTCTTCCAGCGCCCGGGCGATCCCACGCGACGAGAACACCCCCGTCGCATACGCGTAGAGCAGCACCTTCACCATCATCCGCGGGTCATACGGGGCGTTGCGACGACCGTCTCCCTCATACGGGGCGTAGAATGCCGTCAGATCCAAACCGTCCACCAGATCGCTGACGTGGTGCGCCAAGTGGCCTTCCGGCAGCCACTCCCGCACGTCCGGTGGCAGCAGCAGCGACTGGTCCGGCGAGTAGGGGCGAAACGTCGTCGACATCAAGTCCTTCCAGCGTCGAGTGCTCGCCTATGATTGTCGCACCGATTTTCTGCGGCGCAGACTCCTAGCCCCCGGAGCGGTTGAAGTACCCTGAGCGACCCCGGCCCGGGCCGTAAGACTCCCTGCCCCCACAGAAACGGGGCAGCGCGTCTGACGCCCGAGCCGACCGGGGTCGCTCAGGGTTCATTTTTCCCTCACCGGGAAGGGTCCACAAGCACGAGCTCGTGGTCGTGTGCGACCACGACGGCGGCGATGATGCACGCAGTCGGCGACGAGCCGAACGACAGCCCGCCGCGCCGGCCGCGGCCGGCTGCCAGGCTTCAAGGCCAGCGCGGCCAGCCCGGACCTCGAGCATCTCCTCGCCCTTCGACATCCCCCTGTGCAGCCGGTCAGCAGACCGCGGATCATTCCAGCTGCGCGGCCGGCCCGTCAGAGCCGGCGCGGGGCTGCTGGCTATGAAGTCGAGCGCTTCCTGCTCGATGCAGCGGCGGACCGGCGGCCGTCAGCCCGCGATCACGGCGGTGAACAGCAAGTGACCGACGGCACGATCAGAACAGACGAAAGCTGGCTGCCGACAGCCGTTGTCTGTCAGCAGCCAGCTTACCCCTTGTGTACACAAGGGGCTGGCGAGGGGGACGCTGCGCCCCCCTCGACCCCCGGCTTCACGCGCCCTGCAGGGCGAGACGGCGGGGGCTCCGCCCCCGAACCCCCGCGCCGATGCGCTGAGGGCTGACTGCCGTACCGGGCAGCTCCACTTGCGCGTCTCGCCGGCCGAGGCCGCCGCGTGGCGGGCCAAGGCCGCGGCGGCCGGCGTGCCGCTGTCCGACCTGCTGCGGCAGGCCATGGCGCGGACCCGCACCTGGACCGCGGCGACGGCCGAGGTCGAGCGCGAGCGCACCCGCCAGGTCGCCCGCATCGGCAACAACCTGAACCAGATCGCCCGCTGGGCGAACACGCGCGCCGACAAGGCCGACGCCTTCGAGGTCATCGCCCACCTCGTCGCCATCGAGCGGGAGACCGCGCAGCTGGCCGGCTTCGGTGGCGAGCGGTCCGATGCACGTTAAGTTCATCGCCCGCTGTGCCGGGTCGGCGCAGGCCGCCGCCGACTACCTGCTCGGCGAGCGCGACGCAGCCGGCCATGTGCGAGAGGGCGTCGAGATCCGCCGCGGCGATCCCGACGTGGTCGCCGCCGTCGCCGACTCGCTGGCGTTCAAGCACAAGTACACCTCCGGCGTGATCGCGTGGGCGCCCGAGGACCGGCCGACCGACGCGCAGATCGAGGCCGTGCTCGACAAGTTCGAGCGGACGGCCTGGGCCGGGCTCGAGCCGGACCGCTACGCCTGGTCGGCGGTCGAGCACCGCGAGCGGGGCGGCGGCGTGCACGTGCACATCTTCGCCGCCCGTTGCGACCTCGAGACGGGCAGGAGCCTGAACATCGCGCCGCCCGGCTGGCAGCAGACGTTCGGCCCGCTGCGCGACGCCTTCAACCACGAGCACGGCTGGAGCCGGCCCGACGACCCGGCGCGGGCGCGGGCCGACCAGCCCGGCCACCGCGCCTTGATCGACGCGGCGAACCTGCGGGCCGGCCTGCAGGTCGAGGCCGACCCGCGCGAGGTTGTCCGCGACTACCTGCTGCAGCGCGTCGCGCACGGCGTCGTGCACAGCTGCGCCGACGTCGTCGAGGCCCTGGAAGAAGCGGGACTCGACGTGCCGCGCCAGGGCAGGGACTACTTGACCGCCCGCTGTCAGGCGACAGTGAAAACTGACCCCCCAGCGACAGTGAAAACTGACCCCCCCTGGTCCAAGGAGGAGTCAGCAGATGAAGGGATGCAAGGATGTCGGCCCGTGGGCGGGGAGGCCACGGGCACAGATGATGAAGTCGGACGAGGTGGAGGCGATGCTGCACCTGCGGGCGCTCGGTTGGGGGCTGAGACGCATCGCCAGGGAGTTCGGGTGCAGCAAGAACACGGTGAGACGCTACGTGGCGGCCGACGGCTGGATGGCGTACAGGCGCCGGTCGGGCGGCGGCCGGCTCGAGGATCAGGAGGCGTGGCTGAAGGAGCGCTTCTTCCAGCACCGCGGCAACGCGGAGGTGGTGCGCCAGGACCTGGTCCGGGAGCAGGGGATCGAGGTGAGCCTGCGCACGGTCGAGCGGGCGGTGGCGCCGTTCCGGCAGTTGCTGACGGCCGAGGCGAAGGCAACGGTACGGTTCGAGACTCCGCCGGGACGCCAGTTGCAGGTTGATTTTGGCCAGCTGCGGGTGCCGATCGGAGACGAGCGGGTGCGCGTCTACCTGTTCGTGGGGACGCTGGGCTACTCGCGGCGCTGCCATGTGGCGGCGTTCCGGCACGAGCGGCAGTCGTCGTGGTTTCGCGGCCTCGAGGGTGCGTTCGATCACTTCGGCGGCGTGACCCGGGAGGTGCTGATCGACAACCCGCGGCCGCTGGTGGTTGTCCACGACGCGGAGACGCGGGCGGTCGAGTTCAACGAGCGGTTCCTGGCGTTCGCGTCCTACTGGAGGTTCCGGCCGCGGGCCTGTGCGCCGTATCGGGCCCGGACGAAGGGGAAGGACGAGCGCGGCGTCGGCTACGTGAAGGGAAACGCCATCGCGGGCCATCGCTTCGAGAGCTGGGCGGGGATGGAGGCACATCTCGGGTGGTGGCAGCGAGAGATCGCGGATCGTCGGCGCCACGGCACCACCGGTGAGGTCCCTCTCGAACGCTTCGCGCGGGAAGCCGAGAGCCTGCGTCCCTGTGCGGGGCGGCCGCCGTTCGGGCAGTTGCGGGATCTGATCCGGACGGTGCACGCCGACTGTGCGGTGGTGGTCGACACCAACGCCTACTCGGTACCGTGGCGGCTGATCGGCGAGCGGGTACGGGTGGTGGTCAGCGGCGGCCGGGTATGCGTTCACCACGGCCCGAGGATTGTCGCCGAGCACGTCGAGCTCGAGGGACGCCACGCGCGGGTCACCGACCGCGCCCACCTGGTCGGCGTCGTGGGCGGCCCGCGCCCGGCCGCGACCGAAGCGGTGCGGCCGAAGCCGGAGCTGCTGCGTCCGCTCGACGAGTACGCGGCCGTGGCCGGGGGGAGCTTCTGATGGCCGTGGACCATGAGACGCTTCTCGGCTGGTTGACGCGGCTGCGGCTGACCGCGATTCGCGACCAGCTCGACAACCTGCTCGACGAGGCGGCGGAGAAGAAGCTGACCTTGCGGGAGGCGCTGGCGATGTTCGTCGAGCGGGAGGTTTCCCGGAAGGACGAGCGGCGCATCGAGATGGCATTGAAGATCGCGCGCTTCCCGATGGTGCGCGAGCTCGCCGACTTCGACTTCAAGGCCCAGCCGAGCGTCGACCGGCGCCAGGTGCGGGAGCTGGCGACGTCGCGGTGGGTGGCGCACGGCGACGCGCTTCTTGTGCTCGGCCCGCCGGGGGTCGGGAAAACGCATCTCGCGGTCGCGCTCGGTCGCGAGGCGATCCGACAGAACTACTCGACCCTGTTCACGACGGCCCAGGCGCTGATGGCGGCGTTGGTCAAGGCGCACAGCGCGGGCCGGCTGGAGGACCGCCTGACCTTCTACGCCAAGCCGAAGCTGTTGGTCTGCGACTTAGGGTCCGCGCAAAAATAACTTCCTGCAAACGGCCGTAGTGTCGCACTAGAACGCGGCGTCAAGCACGCTCGGCCCGGCGACTCCACCACACAGACAGGGCGGATTTCGGATTGAAGAGTAGCGATCCGACCACGGATTGTGGCACCATTGCGGAATCTGTAGTCCGTAATGGTGCCACAATGAGACCGACCCAGTTCTCCGCCGACACCGTCGTCGCCCTGCTCCGAGAGCGAACCGTCGCCGCCCTGCCCGACGTGATGGCCGCCCTCGGTCCCCGCGTCAGCAGGCGCACCGCCTTCCGCAAGCTCAAGGACCTCGACGCCCGCACCAGCTACTCCCATCGCGGCGGCTACTACACGCTCTACGAGCTCGCCGACTTCGACGAGCACGGCCTGTGGGCGTTCGCCGGCGTCCGCTTCTCCCGTGCCGGCACCCTCGTCGCAACCGCCGAGGCCTTCGTCAACGACGCGGAGGCCGGACACTTCGTCGACGAGCTCGACAACCGGCTCGGTGTCGGCACCCAGGACGCCCTGCGCAAGCTCGTCGGCGACGGCCGGCTGACACGGCACAAGCTCGCCGGCCAGTTCCTCTACTGCGCCACCGACCACGCGCAGCAGACGCGTCAACTCCGCGCCCGACGGCTGCTGATGGCCACGCCCGGACTCGGGCGACCGCTGCCCGACGCCGACCTGATGCCCGAGCAGTTGCGCGCCGCCATCGTGTTGTTCGCCAGCCTGCTCGACGAGCGCCAGCGCCGGCTGTTCGCCGGACTCGAATCGCTCAAGTGCGGGTGGGGCGGCGACCGGCGCATCGCCCGACTGCTCGGCATCGACCCGTCCACGGTCGCCGCCGGTCGCCGGCAGCTCGTCGAGCGCGATGTCGAGGTCGACCGGGTGCGGCGCGCCGGCGGCGGACGAACACCGGCGGAAAAAAAACGCCCGAAGTCTTCGCCCGCATCGAAGCCCTGATGACCCACGAGACGGCCGGGGACCCGGTCAGCGGCCTCAAGTGGACAAGCCGCACCACCGCCAAGCTCGCCGACGAACTTGGCGGGCTCGGCATCCACGTCTGCCCGCAGACCGTCGCCCGACTGCTCAAGGCCATGGGCTACTCGTTGCGCGTCAACCACAAGAAGCTCGCCGGCGCCTCGCATCCGAACCGAGACCGGCAGTTCCGGCACATCGCCGAGTTGCGCGAGCGCTGCGCCGCCGACAACAGCCCCCTCATCAGCGTCGATACCAAGAAGAAGGAGCTCGTCGGCAGGTTCCGCAATCCCGGCGCCAAATGGGACCGCAGCCCCGAACTCGTCAACGACCACGACTTCCGCTCCGACGCCCACGGCCTCGCCATCCCCTACGGCATCTACGACCCCCGCGCCAATGCCGGCACCGTCTTCGTCGGCCAAACCGCCGACACCCCGGCGTTCGCCGTCGACTGCATCGAGAAGTGGTGGCGCACCGAGGGCCGCAAGCGCTACCCCGAAGCCAAGACCCTGCAGATCCTGGCCGACGGTGGCGGCAGCAACAGCTGCACGGCCCGCGCCTGGAAGTTCAACCTGCAACATCGTCTCTGCAACCGGCACCGCTTGCGCGTGAGGGTGGCCCACTACCCGCCGGCCACGTCGAAGTGGAACCCCATCGAACACCGCCTGTTCTGCGAGATCAGCAAGAACTGGGCGGGCCGACCCCTCGACAGCTTCGAGACCATCCTGAAATACCTGCGCACCACACGCACCTCCACTGGATGGAACTACACCATCGAGCCGATGTGACAAAATGGGAAGTTATTCTTGCGCCGGCCCTTATGTTGAGTGATCAGTAATGTGGAGTCGCGGTGGAGAAAGGCGCTCACCCAAGCACGGGAGGGTTGCCGGACTCCACATTACCGATCGGTCCTCAGAGCGCTTCGAGCCATTCGAGCACCGACGCGTCCGTGCGCCACAGGGCCGGCCCCGCGGTGGCGCCGGTGGTGGGGCGGGCCTTCTCGAGCGCTTGCCGCTTCATGTCGAGGTCGACGGTGGCGTACCGGTGCGTGGTCGTGACACTCGCGTGGCCGAGCCACTGACTGATCGTGACGATGTCGACGCCCGCCCGGAGCAGATGAACGGCCGTGCTGTGCCGCATGCTGTGGGGATGGAGGCGCTTGGCGCGGAGCGTCGGCACGCTGGCCTGCGCGCGGGCGCAGTACTTCCGCAGCAGGTAGCGGACGCCGAACCGGGTCAGCCGCATCCGGCGGTGATTGCGGAAGACCGGCTCGTCGGACTGCGGCTCGCGTTCGCGCTCGGCCAGCAGGGCACGCAGGATGTCGGCGGTCTGGGGCCACAACGGGCAGACCCGCTCCTTCCGCCCCTTGCCCTGCAGGCGAACCTGCGCGGGCGTGTCCAAGCGCAGGTCGGCGACGCACAGGGCGACGATTTCCTGGACCCGCGCCCCGGTGTTGAACATGGTGGCGAGGAGCGCGTAGTCGCGGCGGCCGTCGACGGTGCCGCGGTCGACGGCGCCGAGGACGGCCTCGATCTCCTCGTGCTCGAGGTACTCCACGGGGCGGCTGCCGGTCCGCTTGAACGGGACGGCGAGGACGCGCTGACAGTGCGCGAGCCGTGCGGGGTACTCCATGGCGCAGTACCGGAAGAACGCGTGGATCGCGGCGAGGCGCACGTTGCGGGTGGCGGCGCTGTTGCGCCGGTCGAGCTCCAGGTGCTGAAGGAACGCGAGGACCGGCTGGGGGCCGAGGTCGGCGAGGTCGAGCTGGATGACGGAGCGTTGCGTCCGGGTTGCGACGAAGCGCAGCAGGAGCACGAGGCTGTCCCGGTAGCTGCGGATGGTGTGGGGGCTCGTCCCCCGCACCCGGGGCAGGTGGTCGGCGAAGAACGCCCGGAGGGCTCGCGCCAAGTCATTGGGAATGGCGGCGGTCATCGCACACCTCCCGCGGTGGGTGGGTCCGTGGTGGTTCCCGTGACGAGGTCGCCGCAGTGGTCGGCGAATCTCGTAGGCGGCGAGGAAGGGCAGCTTCGCCTGGACGTCGAGTCCGGCGCGGTACCACCGGAGGAGCGCGTTCACGGCGAATGCGTGACGGAAGTCATGCGTGCGTGGGGGATGCCCCGTCGTGGTCCGGATGCCGGCCCGCCGGAAAAGTGCCCGCATGGCTTGGCCAAAGCACTCGCCGCGGTAGCCGCCGTTGGGCGGACGGCGATGCCAGAGGAGCGGACTGTCCGCCCCGGCCGGCAGTCGCCGCCGGTCGCGGGTTTCGATCAGGTGCTCGATCTCGCGGGCGGTATCCGCCGACAGCGGGACGAGGCGCGACTTGTGGAACTTGGACTCGCGGATCGCCAGCGTGCGCTGCGGCGGGTCGTAGTCTCCGACGGCCAGCCGCATCAGCTCTCCGCGCCGCAGCCCCGTGGTGGCCAGCACCACGACCGCGAGGCGCATGTTCTCGGGGCGGAGTGGCGACTTGGCGCTGCGGGTCAGCGTGCGCGCGACGGCCAGCAGGCGGACGATCTCGCTGTCGGCGAAGATGTGCGGCCGGATGGCTTGGTGGACCGGCGGAAACAACCGCTCGTCGGGAACGAAGCAGCCGGGCTCGTCGCGTCGGCGGTACAGACACAGGTTTCGCACGATCCGCATGCGGGCTCGACGCGTGCCGGAGGCCAGATGCTGCAGGGTGAGACACCAGGCGGCGAACGTCTCGGCGACGAGATCGACGCCGCGGGCGGCGAGGAACCGATCCAGGCACCCCATCACCCATTCTTCCGTTGAATACTGGCGGCCCAGCGCCCGCTTGAGCGTCAGGTAGCTTCGGATGGAGGCGGACAAGCCGGAGTTGAACGTCGTCATGACGCCACCCCCGGCGCACCGCGGTCGACCGTCGCCGGCAAAGGCAGGGCGACGTCGCGGAGGTCGTCGACCGCCAGCCGGAGATACACGCACGTGCTCTCCAGGGTGCGATGGCCCAGGATGTCCCCGATCGTCTTGAGCGACAGACCCGACCGCAAGAGGTGCACCGCGTACGAGTGCCGCAGGCAGTGGACTCCCTGGAACGGAATGGCGAGGCCGCTGCGCTTCGACCATGCCTGGAAGGTCTCGGTGACCGCCGTAGGCTTGAGGACGCCGGCCGGCGTGCGGCAGCGGAGGAACAGCTCCCGATGGCCGCGCGGCGGCGCGGCCTGGAACGGAACGCGCTGCCGACGCACGTTCAGGACGGGGCGTCCGTGGCGGAGGTAGTCGAGCAGCGCGGTCCCGACCTCGTCGGTGAGCGGCAGCCAGAGCGAGCCGCGTGTCTTGCGCTGCGGGATGCACAGCCGCCCCGCCCGCCACTCCACGTCGTCGAGCGTGAGCGTCACGACCTCGCATGCGCGCAGGCCGTAGGTCGCCATGAGGAGGAAGATCGCGTAGTCGCGACGTCCCATCGGGGTCGCGCGATCGATCGAGTCGAGCAGCGCCCGAACCGTGTCCCAGGGCAGGGCCCGCGGGAGCTGCTCGCCGCGATACACGCGGGGCGTGTCGATCTGGGCGTCGAGCCCGGTCGGAATCTCGCCGGCGGAGGCCAGGAACCGGAGGAAGGCCCGGAGATGGCCTACCACATGCTGGAGGGACGCACGCGACTGGCGGGGGCCGACGGCGCACAGGAAGGCGTCGATATCCCGGCGGTCGAGCGTCGCGAGTCGCGCCGGGTGGGTCTCGTAGCCGATGTGGGCGAGGAACTTGCTCGCCGTGCGGTCATGGTAGGTGACGGTCGACGGCGCGAATCCCCGGACCCGCTGCAGATGGGTCCTGTAGGCAGCGACCCGCTCCTCGATGCGGGTCAACGCGGGCGGCGGATACAGCGACAGCTCGGACTCGCAGTACAGCGTCAGCTTTCGCGCCAGGACCGCCAAATCCGGGTCCTCCTGCGAATCCGTGGGAACACAGGCCCGCAATCGCACCCGCGTCAGGCTCGTCAGGGCTCGTACGCCCTGCTGCTCCAGACGACGGACGAGGCGCGGCGTCGCACGGAAGTGCTCGCGGGCGCGCTCGGCCGAGTAGCCCTGCTTCAAGAGCCACGCGCCGTATCCGTCCAAGATCGGGCCGAGGACCGCCAAGGACGTGTACCGCCGGTGCACCCGGGGATACAGCTCGACCAACATCGGAACCTCCAGGAAGGCGGTGCCGGAATCGGCACGGTCCCGATGCTACGTACGTAATGTGGAGTCCTGGAGGGCGTATCGTCGCCTCCGCCGAGGCCGCGAGACGACCACTGCACATTACTGATCACTCAACATAAGTCGACGACGAGCGGCGCCGAATGCGTCAGTACCCGCAGCCGCCGGCACAACTCCCCGGCAGCCCTGGCCTCGATGAGCGAGTCAAGCAGGCCGGCCAGCGTCCCGTAGTAGACGCCGCGACCGGCCTCGGCGGCCGTGACCGCCAAGCTGATCGCCAAATGCGTATTGCCCACCCCGGGCGGGCCTAGCAGGATGACGTTCTCGGCGCGGTCGAGGAATCCGAGCTCGTGCAGGCTCTCGACCTGCTCGCGCTTGACGCTCGGCTGGAAGGCGAAATCGAAATCCGCCAGCGTTTTGACGGCCCGCAGCCGCGACGAGCGCATCGCGGCTTGCAGGCGACGGCTGTTGCGCAGCGCGATCTGCGCGCTGAGCACCCGCTCGATCGCTTCGCCGGCCGTCGCCGCGCCGCGGTCGACCTCGGCCAGCACGCCGTCGACCGCTTCGAGGGCGCCGGGCATCTTCAGGTCCGCCAGCATCGCGCGCAGCCGGTCGCGCCGGTCACTCGCCGCGGCCTTCATCCCGTCCCCTCCGCGTAGACTCGCAACGAACGCCGCTCGACCTTGACCGCTTCGAGCACGCGTGACGGGACCGACACCGGCGCGGACCGGCCGCCCGGCCGCCGTGCCCGACGGCCACGTGAAGGCCAAGTCTGATGGTCGCACCGGATCCACAGGGCGCGCCGAAAAGACCGTGCCCGTCCCCCGCGCCACTCCGGGGATTGGCGCCCCGCCCAGCGCCTCCAGTCACACGCTCGGCCGGCGCGTCCCGTCGCGCAGCGGATTCGCGAGGGGGCCAACCTACTCAACTGCGCCCGCCGAAGCCGCGGTGGCTCGAGCGCAACCACATCGCGGACGTGCTGGCGCATTTGACGCCCGGATCCAGCTATCCCGCTCGTCGTGAGGGGCTGGAGGCTGCCCAGGAGTTCATGTCGGTCCGCGCCTACGGGCGATGGTCCTGCCCGAGCGCCAACAAGGCCCTGGCGCGGGCGGCCCGGGAAGGCCGGACGGCCGGGGTTCACCGTGTATCAGATTCGACATTCGTTCGCGACGGAGCTTCGGCGGACGGGATCGGACTTGGCGGACATTCAGGATCCGTACGGGCACGCGGACCCCGAGACGACGATGATCTACGCGCCGCCGCAATTGCAGAAACACGCTGCCGCGATCGCGCGTATGGAGCGTGCGGACCGGGCGCCAGCGCCGGTTCCGCATGCGATTCGGCTGGCAGAAACGGCTGGCAGCGTTCCGGAGAGCTCAGAGTAAGTTACTGATTCTAAAGGACGCGCCCGTAGCTCAGCTGGATAGAGCGTCGGCCTCCGGATCAGGATCCTGCCCCGAGGCCTGCGGGGCAGGCGACGCCGGTGCCGCCGAGCCCGCAGTAGCCGCCCGGGTTCTTGGCCAGGTACTGCTGGTGGTAGTCCTCGGCGTAGTAGAACTCGCCGGCCGGCAGGATCTCGGTCGTGATCCGCTCGAAGCCGGCCGCCGCGAGCAGGCGCCCGTACGCGTCGCGCGCGGCCTCGGCCGCCTGGCGCTGCGCATCGCTCGTGCAGTAGACGGCCGAGCGGTACTGCGTCCCCACGTCGTTCCCCTGGCGCATGCCCTGGGTCGGATCGTGGCCCTCCCAGAACACCCGCAGCAGCGCCTCGTAGCCGACCCGGGCCGGGTCGAAGACGGCCAGCACGACCTCCGTGTGACCCGTCTGCCCGCTGCAGACCTCCTGGTAGGTGGGGTTCGGCGTCGTCCCGCCGGCGTAGCCCGCGGCCGTCGTGTGGACGCCGGGCGCCTCCCACAGCTTGCGCTCCGCGCCCCAGAAGCAGCCCATCCCGAACACGGCGCGCTCGAGGCCCTCCGGAAACGGCGGCGCGAGCGGCGCGCCGGTCACGAAGTGCGTGGCAGCCACCGGCATGCGCTCCGCCCGCCCGGCCAGGGCCTCGCCCGGCTTCGGCAGCGCCAGCTTGCGGGGATCGATCAGGGTATGCCACATGGTCGCGGGAGATTGATGATAACCTGTACTTACCTAGGATAGCAGTCGAAGCTGGGAGGCAGTCGTGGGCCGACGATTCACCGCGAACATCCCGTCACAGCGGATCACCCCGCCCGAGGTCTTCTTCAATCGGCGGAAGTTCCTGTCGGCCCTGGGGCTGGGCGCGCTGGCGACGCCGTTCGCCGCGTGCGCCGCGGGGGCCTCCCAGGCCCGCGCGCAGTCGTCGCTGCTCGAGGTGCCGCTGAGCCGGCCGGACGTGTTCCCGACGCAGCGCAACGCGGCGTTCGACTCGCCGCCGGGGGCCATCGGCCGCCAGACGCTGACCCCGCGCGACGTGGCCGCCTCCCACAACAACTTCTACGAGTTCCTGTCCGGCCGCGGCGGGCCGGTCTGGCAGTTCTGCGGCGACTTCGAGGTGGAGCCCTGGCAGATCGAGGTCACCGGCGAGTGCAACAACCCGCTGACGCTCGATCTCGACGACCTGTTCGCCTTCGACCACGAGGAGCGGGTCTATCACTTCCGCTGCGTGGAGCGCTGGGCCATGAACGTGCCCTGGTCCGGCTTCCCGCTGAGCCGGCTGATCGAGAAGGCCGACCCGACGAGCAACGCCCGCTACGTCCGTTTCGAGACCGCGGTCAACGAGGAGCAGATGCCGGGCGTGACCGGCTCGCCGTGGTACCCGTGGCCGTACCACGAGGGCCTGCGCCTCGACGAGGCGATGAACGATCTGGCCCTCGTGGTCACCGGCGTGTACGGCGAGCCGCTGCTCCGGCAGCACGGCGCGCCGGTGCGCCTCATCGTGCCCTGGAAGTACGGCTACAAGAGCCCGAAGTCCATCGTGAAGATCGAGTTCGTGCGCGATGAGCCGTCCATCTTCTGGCAGGTCCAGCCGCACGAGTACGGCTTCCTCTCCAACGCCAACCCGAACATTCCGCACCCCCGCTGGCCGCAGAACATCTCCTACTGGCTCGACACCGAGGAGACGTTCGCCGCCCCGATCTACAACGGGTACGACGAGTACGTCGGAGAGCTCTACCCGGACGAGCCGCGCACGCCGCAGCGCGCCCTGCGACCAGGCCAGACGGCGCGCTGACGGCGCCCGGCGCCCGGCCCGGCCGCCGCGTCGCGTATAGTTGAAGCAGATGGCGGCGCCTGCGGCCGGGGCCGTGTCGGTGAACCCCGACGACGAGCACAACCGGCAACTCGTCTCCAACGTCCATCCGCCCGGGTGGCGGAACCCGGAGCCGGCGGAGCGCTACAACCTGGTGGTGATCGGCGCCGGCACCGCCGGCCTGGTCACCGCGGCCGTGGCCGCCGGGCTCGGCGCCCGCGTGGCCCTGGTCGAGCGCCACCTGATGGGCGGCGACTGCCTCAACGTCGGCTGCGTGCCGTCGAAGAGCCTCGTGCGCGCCGCCCGCGCCTGGGCGGCCATTCCGCGCGGCGCCGAGTTCGGGCTGAACGGCCCCGACTCGCTGCAGCGCGACTTCGGGGCGGTCATGGCGCGCATGCGGCGGCTGCGCGCCGGACTGAGCAGCGTCGACTCGGCGCAGCGCTTCACCGGCCTCGGCGTGGACGTCTTCATCGGCGCGGGCCGTTTCACGGGCCGGGACACGGTCGAGGCCGACGGCGTCCCGCTGCGTTTCGGCCGGGCCGCGATCTGCACGGGCGCGCGGGCGGCCGCGCTTCCCATTCCGGGCCTCGCCGAGGCGGGCTGCCTGACCAACGAGACGCTCTTCTCGCTGACCGAGCTGCCCCCGCGGCTGGCGGTCATCGGCGCCGGACCCATCGGCTGCGAGATGGCCCAGTCGTTCGCACGCTTCGGCAGCGAGGTGACGCTGCTGGAGCAGATCGGCCACGTCCTGCCGCGCGAGGACCCCGACGCGGCCGCGATCGTGCAGCGGCGCATGGCGGCCGACGGCGTGCGGCTCGCGCTCGACGCCGGCATCACGGAGGTCGTGCCGCGCGAGCGGGACAAGCTGATCCGCTACACCGCCGGCGGCGCCGGCCACGAGCTGGCGGTCGACGACATCCTCGTCGGCGTCGGCCGGGCGCCCAACGTCGAGGGCCTCGGGCTCGAGGCAGCCGGCGTGGCGTACGACAGGACGGGGGTAATGGTCGACCGCCACCTCCGGACCAGCAACCCCCGGGTCTACGCCGCCGGCGACATCTGCTTCCCGTTCAAGTTCACGCACACCGCCGACGCGATGGCGCAGATCCTGATCCAGAACGCGCTGTTCCCCCACCCCCTCGGCCTCGGGCGCGCGTCGACCGACTCGCTCGTCATCCCCTGGTGCACCTACACGGAGCCGGAGATCGCCCACGTCGGCCTGTACGCAGCCGACGCCAGGGCGCAGGGCATCGCGGTGGAGACCTTCACCCAGACGCTCGACGAGGTCGACCGGGCGGTCCTGGAGGGCGAGGACGACGGCTTCGTGCGGGTCCATCTCAAGCAGGGCGGCGACCGCATCCTGGGGGCGACGATCGTCGGCGCGCACGCCGGCGAGATGATCAGCGAGCTCACGCTGGCGATGAAGACCGGCGCCGGTCTGGGGGCCATCGCGGGCACGATCCATCCCTACCCGACGCAGGCGGACGCGCTGCGCAAGGTGGCCAACCAGGTGCGCCGCGCGCGGTTCTCGGCTCGCCAGAAGTCGCTGCTGGGCCGCTGGTTCGCCTGGACCCGCTGAGGGCTCCCATCACCGGCGTCCCGCGAGGGCGGCTTCGTACGCCGCGCGGACGCGCGGCTCGAAGCAGACGAACCAGACCTGCTCGATGGTCGCGGACGACTCGACCGCCCGGCGGGTCTCCCCGACGGCGATGGCCGCCGCCTGATCGGGGGGATAACCGTAGACGCCGCAACTGATGGCCGCGAACGCCACCGTCCGCAGGCCGTGCTCGTGGGCCAGCCGCAGCGCGGCGCGATAGCAGCCGGCCAGCAGCTCGGCCTCGCCCTGCGTCCCGCCGCGCCAGACCGGTCCGACCGCATGGATCACGTACCGCGCGGGCAGCCGATAGCCCCGGGTCAGCCTGGCCTCGCCGGTCGGACAGCCGCCGAGCGTGCGGCACGCCGCCAGCAGCTCGGGTCCGGCCGCCCGGTGTATCGCGCCGTCCACGCCGCCTCCGCCCAGCAGCGTCGTGTTCGCGGCGTTCACGATCGCGTCGACGGGAAGCGTGGTGATGTCGGCCGTGGAGATCTGCAGCCGGGCCTCGGCGGCGGCTGGTGAACCGCTCCCGGACACGGTAGGATCGTGCTCGTCATGCATATCGCGATCACCTACTGCACCCGTTGAAAGTACCTGCCCAGGGCTGCCAGTCTGGCAGCCGCGATCAAGCGCGCCGTCGACTGCGAGCCGGAGCTCGTCGAGGGCACCAACGGCGTCTTCGACATCGTCGCGGACGGCGAGCTGGTGTTCTCCAAGCACCGGGAGGGCCGCTTCCCCGAGACGGACGAGATCCTCGACTCCCTGCGCGCGCTGGCCGGCGCCGGCTCCTGACTCTCCGGCGTCGCGGACCCGCGGGCGTGGCCGGAGCGCGCGCCGCCGCGGGTCAGGCGACCGGCGCCGCCGGCTGCGAGCCGGCGCAGCGCCGGACCGCCGCGACGATGTGCGCCGCCGAGATGCCGTAGCGCTCCAGCAGCTCGTGGGGCTTGCCGCTGCGGGGCACGTCCCGCACCGCCAGGCGCAACACCGCGACGTCGTGCGCCGCGACCGCCTCGCTGGCGGCGTCGCCCAGCCCGCCGGCTGCGTAGTGGTCCTCCACGGTAATGAGTCGCCGTCTGGTGCGCAGGCCGGCGCGGACGAGGGTCGCCGCATCGATCGGCTGCACGGAGTATGCATCGATCACGCCGATGCTGATCCCCTCCTGCTGCAACTGCCGGTAGGCCTCTCGCGCCTCGAACACGGTCACGCCCGCGGCGACGACGGTGGCCACGTCGTCGGCGCTCTCGTGCAGGACCTTCGAGCCGCCGATGGCGAACCGCTCCGAGTTCGCGTAGAGCACCTCGGTCTTCGGGCGGCTGGTGCGCAGGTACACCATGCCCTCGTGGGCGGCGGCGGCCGCCACGAGGCGCTCGCAGCTCACGGCGTCGCAGGGGTACAGCACGGCGCAGCCCGGCACGCTGCGCATCATCGCCAGATCTTCCAGCGCCATCTGCGACGGGCCGTCCTCGCCGATCGACACGCCCGCGTGCGAGCCGGCGAACTTGATGTTCGCCTTCCGCTCGCCGATGCCGGCCATGCGGATGAAGTCCGACGCGCGCGTCAGGAAGCAGGCGAAGGTCGACGGGAACGGAATCGCGCCGCGGCTGGCCAGGCCGGCCGCGGCGCCCGCCATCACCTGCTCCGCGATGTGCGTCTCGTAGAACCGGTCGCCGTGCTCCCGCTCGAACTTCCCGCTGAAGGTCGAGTTGGCGACGTCGGCATCGAGCGCCACCACGCGCGGGTCGGCGGCGCCGAGCGCGGCCAGCGCCGTGCCGTACGCCTCGCGGGTGGCCACCTGCGCGCCCGGCTCGTAGCGCGGCGCCGGCAGGGCCGGGCCCGGCCGCGGCGGCGCGGCGCGGCGCACCGGGGGCGGCGGGATGGGCGGGGTGGCCGCGCCATCCACGAGTTGTCCCTCCAGCTCGGCGAGCGCGCGGTCCAGCTCGGCGCCCCGGGGGATTGCCTTGCCGTGCCACCCGTCGCGTCCCTCCATCAGCGTCACGCCCCGGCCCTTCAGCGTGCGGGCCAGGATGACCGTGGGGCGTCCCGCCGTGCGGCGCGCCTCCGCCAGGGCGTCCAGCAGGGCGCCGTGGTCGTGGCCGTCCACCACCAGGGCGTGCCAGCCGAAGGCGCGCCAGCGCCGCGCGTACGCCTCCATGTCGTGGCCCCACTGGGTCGGCCGGCTCTGCCCGAAGCCGTTCACGTCGGTCACGGCGCACAGGTTGTCGAGCCCGAACTTCTCCCCCGCCTGCGCCGCCTCCCACACCGACCCCTCGGCCGACTCGCCGTCGCCCAGCAGGACATAGGTGCGGTAGTCGGAACCGAGGCGGCGGGCGTTGAGGGCGATGCCGATCGCCGCGCAGATGCCCTGCCCGAGCGAGCCGGTCGCCACGTCGACGAACGGCAGCCGCGGCGTGGGATGCCCCTCGAGATCGCAGCCGAGCCTGCGCAGCGAGCGGAGCTCGTCGCGCGTCAGGAAGCCCGCCTCGGCCCAGACGGCGTACAGCAGCGGCGCCGCATGGCCCTTCGACAGCACGAACCGGTCGTTGTCGTCGTGCTGCGGATTGCGCGGGTCGAAGCGCATCTCGGCGAAGAACAGCGTGGCGACGATATCGGCGGCGGAGCAGCAGCTCGACGGATGGCCGCTGCCGGCCTCGGACGTGGCCCGTACGGACTCGATGCGGAGCCGGGCGGCGACGGTCTGCAGCGCGGGAACGAGTGACGACCTGTCGGGGGACACGGCACCTCCGGAGCGGAGTCTAGCAAGCTTCAATCAGACGGGGCTTCGCCCCGAACCCCCGGCGTCCGCTTGCGGGGACCCCTGCGCCCCGCGCCGCTCCCGCCGAGTCGCGCCGTGCGCGCCTTGCGGAGTCTACACCGTTCTGCGGCGCAGACCTCCGGCACGCGGGCGTCGGGTCGCCGGTCAGTCGCGAAGCGCCAGCGCGGCCAGCCCCCAGGAAGCCGCGTCCACACCCCGCGGGCGCGTCTCGGGCAGCAGCGACTCGAGGGTCGCCGCGGCCCGCCCGCGGAAGTCGTCCGCGCCGGTCAGGCGGCCCAGACGCGCCAGCACGCGCACCGCCGCGCAGTTGACGGCGAACGGCCGGAGCGGCTCCCGCAGCAGGCCGACGTCGTCCCCGGCGACCACCCGGTCGACGAAGCCGCCGCGGCCCGCGTCCCACAGGGCGCGGAGGCAGAACCGCATCAGCTCCTGCGCCAGGTCGAGGTACACGTCGCGCTCGGTGGCCCCGTACAGATCGAGCAGCGCGTCGCTCACCGCCACCTGGTCCGCGAGCAGCCCGCGCACGATCTCGCCGTCGCCGACGGCGTGCGCGACGCCGCCGCCCCGCTCGTACGTCTCGCCGGCCACGCGCTCGAGCGACGTGACCGCGAACTCGACCAGCGACGAGTCGCCGAAGACTTCGGCGGCGCGCAGCAGCGCCCCGGCCATGCGGGCCGTCCCGGCGGCATACACCGAGCGGTCGACGGCCGGACCGGCCAGCCGGCCGCGCTCGGCGGCAGGCGTCGCGTAGTAGTCCGGGTCGGCGTACTGGCTGGCGAAGAAACCACCGGCTTCGCGGTCGGCCAGCGTCCCGACGACGTAGCGGAGCAGGTGAGCGGCCCGCTCGCGGTAGCGCGGCTCGCCGAGCGCCACGCCGCCCTCGAGCAGGAGCTCGAGCACGCCGGCATTGACCGCCAGCAGCTTCTCGACGTGCGGCGCCGTCCAGTCGCGCGCCGCGCAGTAGCGGAAGACGCCGCCGTCCACGTCGTCGTACAGGCCGCCCCAGCCGATGGCGTCGAGCGTGCGCGACGCGACCTCGCGGAGCGGCCCGCCCGCGGCCCCGGACCGGCACAGGGCGAACCGGACCGCCGCCGCGTGCACGTGCTTCGGCGCGGCGCCGAACCCCCCGTGCTGCGCATCGAAGCGGTCCAGCAGATGCTGCTCCAGCCAGCGGTCGAGGTCCCGGCCGCCGCCGGGCGGGTCGGACGAGCGCCCGGCCGGCGGCGGCGTGCGCGGCGCGTCGACCTCGTCGCGCCGGCGCGCGAACGCCTCGGCGACGCGCTCGAGCAGCGCCGTCATCCGGGCCGCGTCGACGTAGGTCTCGCCGCCCAGCAGCCCGCCCGCCGGGGTGAGGAACACCGTCGTCGGCCAGCCGCCCAGGTTGTAGCGCTCGTTGATATCGGGGCGCCGGTCGGCGTCGACACGCACCGGCACGAAGGCCCGCTCGACCAGGCGGCACACGGCCGGATCGCGGTACGTGGTGCGGCACATCCGCGCGCTCCACGGGCACCAGGCGGCGCCGATGTGCAGGAGGACGGGCGCCCGCTCGGCCCGGGCGCGGGCGAACGCGGCCGCGCTCCAGGGCAGCCAGGCCACCGAGCCGGACGCGGCCGCGGCGGCGGTGCGCTCCACGACCGGCGATTATAATCACCGCGAACGGCATGGCGCACCACATCACCCTGATTCCCGGCGACGGCATCGGCCCGGAAGTGACCGAGGCGGTCGTGCGCCTGCTGGGCCGCTCCGGGCTCGATATCGAGTGGGAGCGCGAGGTGGCCGGAGCGGCCGCGGCCGAGCTCCACGGGAAGCCGCTGCCCCAGCGCGTGCTCGACTCGATCGTCCGCAACCGGGTCGCGCTCAAGGGCCCCGTCGGCACCCCGATCGGCTCGGGCTTCCCGAGCGTCAACGTCGAGGTGCGCCGCTCGCTCGGGCTCTACGCGAACCTGCGCCCGGTGGCGTCGCTGCCGGGGCTGACGACCCGCTTCGACAACGTCGACCTGATCGTCGTCCGCGAGAACACCGAGGACCTGTACTCCGGCCTCGAGCACGAGGTCGTGCCCGGCGTCGTCGAATCGCTGAAGATCATCACGGCGAAGGCATCCGAGCGGATCGCCCGCTTCGCCCTTCGCGTACGCGCAGCGCCGCGGGCGCCGCAAGGTGACCGCGGTGCACAAGGCCAACATCATGAAGCTGGGGGACGGGCTGTTCCTCGACTCGGTCCGCAAGGTGGCGCGCGATCACCAGGACATCGAGTACGCCGAGCGGATCGTCGACGCCGCCTGCATGCAGCTCGTGATGGACCCGGGGCAGTTCGACGTCCTGCTGCTGCCGAACCTGTACGGCGACATCGTGTCCGACCTGTGCGCGGGCCTGGTGGGCGGCCTCGGGCTCGTGCCGTCGGCCAACCTCGGCGGCGGCCTCGCCGTGTTCGAGGCGGTGCACGGCTCGGCGCCCGACATCGCCGGGCGGGGGACGGCGAACCCGACGGCGCTGCTGCAGTCGGCCCTGCTGATGCTGCGCTACCTGAACGAGGACGACACGGCCGCCCGCATCTTCACCGCGCTCGAGCGGGTGCTCGCCGAGGGCCGGGTGCGGACGCCCGACCTCGGCGGCACCGCCACCACCGGCGAGTTCACGGACGCCATCGCGCGGCAGATGGAGATCAGGGTGCCTCTGTGATCGCGGCCTGGATGTCGACGTCGATGCAGCCCCGCACCGTGTTGTAGGCCGGGCAGCCGGCCGGATGCCGGGCCACGGCCCGCTCGGCCGCCTCGCGCTTGTCGGGCGGCACGGCCAGCTCGTAGCGCACCCGCATGCGCGTGATGCGCAGCACCTTGTCGATCGCCTCGATGTCGCCCTCGACCGTGGCGGAAATGCGGTCGGGCGTGGCCGGTATGTCGCGCACCTCCAGTGCGCGTGCAAGGGTGCCGAGCAGTCAGGCACCCACGGCCGCGACCATGTGATCGAGCGTCGCGGGGATGTCCTCGTCGGGCTCCACCCCGTAGAACTTCTTGATGCCGCCGTGGACGCCGAAGCGGATCGGCGTGTCGAAGTTCTCGAGGAACGCCTCCCGGATCGGGCCCTTGACGCGCTCGACGCGCAGCCGACTCGTATGCACCAGATCTCCCACGCTGCCTCCCTTCGACGCCTTTCGACGCCTGCGGTCCTTGGTTGAATGCTACAATCCCGGGTCATGCCGAAGTCAAGCCGCGCCGCCGTGCTCGCAGCCGTCGCCACCGTCTCGCTGCTCGCCCTCGCCGGGACATCGGCGCCGGCCGGGGCGGCCGCTCCGGGCGCCCCGCAGGCCGCCGCCGCGCAGGCGGAAGAGGGTCCGGCGGGCGTCGTGAACTACACGCGCGTGGATGCGACCGTCGCCTGCGCCGGGGCGACCCCGCCCGAGGCGATGGCCGAGCTGAAGGAGCGCGGCTTCGCGGCGGTCATCAACTTCCGGACGGCCGGCGAGCAGGGCGCGAGGGTCGACGCCGGGCAGGCGGCCGCCGAGGCGGCGGGCCTGAAGTACTACCACCTGCCGTTCCGGCAGGCCAGCGCCGAGGTGGCCGAGCAGTTCCTGGAGACCGTGTCCGATCCGGCCAACCAGCCGGTCTTCATCCACTGCGGCTCGGCCAATCGCGTCGGGGCCATGTGGCTGATCAAGCGCGTGCGGCTGGACGGCTGGAGCCCCGACGAGGCGCTCGCCGAAGCCGAGCTGATCGGGCTGCGCAGCCCGGCGCTGAGGGAGTTCGCGCTCGACTACGTCCGGGATGGCGGCTGATCGCCCGGGCGCGCTCGGCGACATGGGGCCGGACGAGTTCCGGCGCCAGGGGCACGCGCTCGTCGACTGGATCGCCGCCTACCTGAGCCAGGACGACCGCTACCCGGTCCTGTCGCGCGCTGCCCCCGGCGAGGTCCGCGAGCGGCTGCCCGCCGCCCCCCCGCAGGCGGGCACGCCGTTCGATGCGATCTTCGCGGACTTCGAGCGTCATCTCCTGCCCGGCATCACCCACTGGAACCACCCCGGCTTCTTCGCCTACTTCGCCATCTCCGGCAGCGGGCCGGGCGTGCTGGCCGAGCTGCTCGCGGCTGCTCTCAACGTGCAGGCGATGCTGTGGCGCACCTCGCCCGCCGCGACCGAGCTGGAGGAGGTCGCCCTGGGCTGGCTGCGGCAGTTGCTGGGCCTGCCGGACGCGTTCGAGGGGGTCATCTACGACACCGCCTCGGTGGCCAGCCTGCACGCGCTGGCGGCGGCCCGCGAGGCGGCCGTCCCCGACGTCCGCGCCGGCGGGCTGGCCGGACGCCCCGAGCTGGCCCCGTGCCGGGTCTACCTGTCCGAGCACGCGCACTCGTCGATCGACAAGGCCGTGATGACGCTGGGCCTCGGGCAGCGCGCCCTGGAACGGATCGCCGTCGACGACCGGTTCCGCATGCGGCCCGACGCGCTGCGCGCGGCCGTCGCCGCCGATCGCGCGGCCGGCCGGACGCCGCTGGCGGTCGTGGCCACGGTCGGCACGACGTCGATGACCAGCGTCGACCCGGTGCCCGCGATCGCCGACGTGTGCGAGGCCGAGGGCATCTGGCTGCACGTGGACGCCGCGTACGCCGGCGCCGCCGCGCTGGTCCCGGAGACCGCGTACGTGATGGACGGCTGCGGGCGCGCGGACTCGGTCGTCGTCAACCCGCACAAGTGGCTCTTCACCCCGTTCGATCTGAGCGCGTTCTACTCGCGCCGCATGGACGCGATTCGCGCCGCGTTCGCGCTGACGCCCGACTACCTGGCGACGCCCGAGGCCGGGCGCGTGCGGAACCTGATGGACACCGGCGTGCAGCTCGGCCGGCGCTTCCGGGCGCTCAAGCTGTGGGCCGTGCTGCGCTACTTCGGGGCGGCCGGCATCCGGGCGCGGCTGGCCGAGCACATGCGCCTGGCGCGGCTGTTCGCCGCCCGGGTGGACGCCAGCGACGACTTCGAGCGGCTCGCGCCCGTGCCGCTCAGCGTGGTCTGCTTCCGGGCCCGGCCGCGGGCCTGGCAGGCACCCGGGGACGACGCGGAAGGCGGCCGCCTCGAGCGCCTCAACGCCCGCGTGCT
The DNA here is from genome assembly GCA_965214845.1 of Vicinamibacterales bacterium. Lineage (GTDB taxonomy): Bacteria > Acidobacteriota > Vicinamibacteria > Vicinamibacterales > UBA8438 > JAAXGX01. Next base: position 5,287,875 of record CBDCCO010000007.1, on the reverse strand, counting down.
CGAGGCGGTCAACGCCTCCGGCGAGGTGTTCCTGTCGCACACGCGCATCGAGGGGCGCTTCGCGCTGCGCCTGGCCATCGGCCACATCCGCACGGAGCAGCGCCACGTGGAGCGCGCCTGGACGCTCCTCCGGGAAGCGGCATCCGCCGGCGCAGCCTGATCGACCGCATCCGCCCGACCCTGCGCTATACTCGCCGGCCATGGACGTCGCGGTAGTCTCGCTCGGGGCGCTGCTGGTCGCCATCATCGTCAGTTGCACCATCCGGCTGCACGTCGGCTTCCTCGCCATCGCCCTGGCCTGGATCGTCGGCGTGTACGTGGCCGGGATGAGCCCGCGCGAGGTCATGGGCGGCTTCCCGACCCGGCTCTTCCTGACGCTGACCGGGGTCACCCTGCTGTTCTCGCAGGCGCAGGCCAACGGCACCCTCGACCGCATCGCCCGCAAGGCGGTCGAGTACTGCCGGGGCAACGTCGGCGTGATGCCGATGATGTTCTTCGTGCTCTCGTTCCTGATCGCCTCGATCGGCCCGGGCAACATCGCGACCGTGGCCCTGATCGCGCCGATGGGCATGGCCGTGGCGGGCCAGGTCGGCGTGCCGGCCTTCCTGATGGCCATCATGGTCGCCAACGGCGCGAACGCCGGCTCGCTGTCGCCGATTGCCCCGACCGGGGTCATCGTCAACGGCGTGATGGCCGACATCGGCCTCGGCGGCTACGAGGTGCTGAGCTACCTCAACAACATGATGGCGCACGCCGTGATCGCCTTCACCGCCTACTTCCTCTTCGGGGGCTGGCGGCTGCTGGGCCGCTACCACACCGGCAGCGTGAGCATGCCGGGCGGTCCGGAGGGCGCGGCCGGCGACGCGCCGGCGGGCAGCGAGTTCACGCGGGCGCAGTGGCTCACGCTGGCCGTCATCGGCACGCTCGTGACGGGCGTCATCTTCTTCGACGTCGACGTCGGCCTGGGCGCCTTCACGGCGGCCGTGGTGCTCGCGCTGCTGAAGGCCGGGGACGAGCTCGAGGCCGTCAAGCTCATGCCGTGGCGCGTCATCATGCTCGTGTGCGGCGTGACCGTCCTCATCTCCGTCCTCGAGGCCACCGGCGGCCTCGAGCTGTTCACGCGGGTGCTGGCCGGCATGTCGACCCCGAACACGGTGACCGCCATCATCGCCTTCTCGACCGGCTTCGTCTCCATCTACAGCAGCACGTCGGGCGTGGTGCTGCCGGCGTTCCTGCCGACGGTCCCCGGCCTGGCCGAGCAGCTCGGCGGCGTTGCGCCGCTGGCGATCGCCTCGTCGATGAACGTCGGCGCGCACCTCGTCGACGTGGCGCCGCTGTCGACGCTGGGCGCGCTGTGCATGGCCGCCGCGCCGGCCAGCGAGGACAGCCGCGCGCTGTTCAACAAGCTGCTGGCCTGGGGCTTCTCGATGACCGTTGTCGGCGGCTTCACGTGCTGGCTACTGTTCACGGTGCTGCGGATCGGGCTCGGCTGAGACGGACCATCCAAGGAGAGAGTCATGACGAGATCGACGCTGAAGTGGTGGGTGCTGGTCGCGGTGCTGGCCGTGGCGGTCGTCGCGGTGCGGGCGAACGCGCCGGCCGACCTGCCGCAGATGGACGGCGTGCCCACCGCGGAGCCGGAGACGGTCGGGATGTCCGCGGCGCGCCTCGAGCGTCTCGACCGGGTGATGCAGGGCTACATCGACCGCAACGAGGTCGCCGGCGTCGTGACCCTGGTGGCACGGCGGGGCAAGGTCGTGCACTTCTCGGCCCTGGGGCAGCGCGACGTCGAGGCCGGCGCGCCGATGACCCACGACGCCATCTTCCGCATCGCGTCGATGACCAAGCCGATCGCGTCGGTGGCGCTGATGATGCTCTACGAGGAGGGCCGCTTCCAGCTCCGCGACCCGATCGCCCGCTGGCTGCCGGAGTTCGCGGACATGCAGGTGGCGGTGCCCGCGCCGCCGCAGGAGCGGCTGACAGGGCGCTACAAGACGGTGCCGGCCACCCGGCCGATCACGGTGCAGCAGATTCTGACGCACACCGCGGGGCTCGCGAACAGCTACCGCGGCCTCACCCAGCCGGAGTTCATGGAGCGGGTGGCGCCGCGGAAGCCCGGCGACACGGTGGGCGCCATGCTGCAGCGGCTCGCGACGCTGCCGCTCAACTTCCAGCCCGGCGACCACTGGGAGTACGGGCGGGCCACCGACGTGGTGGGGCGGCTCGTCGAGGTGCTGTCGGGCCAGACCCTCGACGCGTACCTGAAGGAGCGGATCTTCGCGCCGCTCGACATGGTCGACACCCACTTCTACCTGCCGCAGTCGAAGCTGGACCGCTTCGCGGCGCTGTACCGTCCGAACGCGGAGGGCACCATCGAGCTGGCGGAGGCGCCGACGGCGAAGAGCCGCTTCGTGGCCGAGCCGCACACCTACTTCAGCGGCGCCGGCGGGCTCGTGTCGACCGCGCGCGACTACTTCCGCTTCCACCAGATGATGCTGAACGGCGGCGAGCTCGACGGCGTGCGCATCCTCGGCCGCAAGACGGTCGAGCTGATGACCGCCAACCACACCGGCGACCAGGGCATCTGGCTGGCCGGCCCGGGCTACGGCTTCGGCCTCGGCTACGCGGTCGTCACCGACCTCGGGCCGTCGGGCACCCCGCGCTCGGAAGGCTCCTACTACTGGGGCGGCGCCTACGGCACGATCTTCTGGGTGGACCCGTCCGAGGAGCTGATCGGCATCCTGATGGAGCAGATCCGGCCGTACACTCATCTCAACGTCCGTCCGGACCTGGCGACGATGACTTATCAGGCGATCGTCGACTGAGGCGCGCTTGCGGCGCCGGGCCGCCCCTTGACACGGCGGCCCGGCGTCACGAGGCACGACGTCTATCAGGTCGTGTTCCTCGTGCAGACCGCCTACTTCGCGGTCATCGTCGGCACCGTCGTCGTGCTGAACGCCGTCGGGTTGCTCTGAGCCTGACGGCTGCCCCGCCACCGATCCCGTCGAGTACGTCGGACACGTCGATTGCGGCCGATAACCTGGATCGGGCGGCCTGCCCACCCCAGGTGACTGGCCATGGTTGACGAACGATCCGGCGGAGCAGGAACGAATCCGTTGCGCGGTGCGACGCGGCGCCGCTGGCGCTGCTGCGCCGCCTTGCTGCTGGCGGCGGCTGCCGCCGCCCCGGCGGCTGCCCAGACGTCCGGGGCCATCGAGGGCGCCGTCGCCGACAGCCAGGCCTGGCCGTGCCCGGCGCGACGGTGACGCTCGCCGGCGAGGCGCTGATCGCGCCCGTCGTCGCGGTCACGCTCGTCGACGGGTCGTACCGCTTCCGCGCGCTCGGGCGCGGGTCCTACGACCTCACGTTCGAGCTGCCGGGATTCAGCACGCTCTTCCGCGAGGGCGTCGTCGTCGAGGGCAACCGCGTCATTCGGATCGACGCCGTGCTGGAGCCGGCCGCCCTGGCCGAGACCGTCACGGTCACCGGCGGCGCGCCGGTCGTGGACATCCGGACCACGGCGCTCGTGAACGACTTCGGCGAGGCGGAGCTGCAAGAGGTGCCCTCGGCCACCGACGTGTGGGCCGTGCTCGGCCAGACGGCGGGCGTCCGCATGCGCGGCTTCGACGTCGGCGGCTCGCACAAGAGCCAGCAGACCGGCTACGAGAGCTTCGGCGTGCGGAGCCAGAACCGGATTCTGGCCGACGGCGTCGACACGACCGAGGGCAGCGGCGGCACGGGGTTCTACTTCGACTACTACTCCATCAAGGAGTTCACGACCACGGCGGCGGGTGCCGACGTGGAGATGACCGCGCCGGGCTCGCTCGTCATGATGACCATGAAGAGCGGCGGCAACGACTTCAGCGGCCTGCTGCACGGCGACTACGAGCACGAGAGCTTCGTGGGCGAGAACCGCGACGCGGACCTCGAGGCGCGCGGCTACACCGGCAACCCGAACCTGCTCTTCTTCGAGACCCACGCCGACGTCGGCGGGCCGATCGTGCGCGACCGCGCCTGGTTCTACGCGTTCTACAACCACTTCCGCATCGACAAGGCAGTCTCGGGCGTGGATCGCTCCCTGGCCACCGACCTGGGCGACTTCGACAACTTCGGCGGCAAGGTGACGGTGCGGCTGAGCGACCGGGACCGGCTGATCGGCTACACCCAGTGGGGGCTGAAGGAGAAGCCGAAGCGCGGGCTGTCGGCCGACGTCGGCCCCGACTCGGTCCTGGCGCAGGCGAGCTGGAGCTCGGCGCACAAGGCGGAATGGCAGCGCGTGTGGAACGACCAGACGTTCATGACCGCCGCCTTCAAGCACTTCGGGCTCGCGTGGCCGATGGTGCCGCAGGTCGATCCCGCGCAGCAGCCGCCGCGCCTGGACACGGCGACCGGCCGGCTGAGCGGCGCCGGCTGGTTTCCGGGCGTCGACGGCGCGCCCCCGTTCACCTTCGTGCGCTGGAAGCCGCAGGCCACCGTGAGCCTGAACCACTACGCGCCCGACTTCGGCGGCAGCCACGATCTCAAGGTGGGCTACGAGTTCCAGATCGACAGCAGCCAGTTCGGCTCGAACGCCAATTCCGGGCACGTCCGCTACCTCGACGACAGCGCCAACGCCCGCCCGTTCGGCGTCGACCGCATCATGCTCTTCAGCATGCCGGCCGCGGGCGAGATCGCCTCCGACAACCGGAACCGGCATCACGCGGCGTTCGTCCAGGACACGTGGCGGCCCGTGGACCGGCTCTCGCTGAACCTGGGCGTCCGCTACGAGCAGCAGCGGACGTACTTCCTGGACGCGGCCTCCAACCCCTTCCTGGCCGACTTCTTTCCCGGCGGCACCACCGCGGGCCGGACGAACGTCCTCTGGAACACCTGGGCGCCGCGGCTGGGCGCGACGTTCGCGCTGACGCCGGACACGGTGCTCAAGGGGCACTACGGCCGCTACTACGTGAACCTGGCCGACTCGCACGGGGTCGCCAATCCGGCCAGCACGGCCTGGATCCGCTACGCCTTCCTCGATCCGAACGCCAACGGGCTCTACGACGGCCCCGGCGAGCTGGGGGCGAAGCTGGACGAGCTGGGCGCCACCGGCACCGAGCTGCGCGCCGAGGGAACCGCCGTCGACCCCGACCTGGCGCCGGAGTACGTCGACGAGATCAGCGTCTCGCTGGAGCACGAGGTGGCCGCGGACACCTCCCTGCGCTTCTCCTACGTGCGCAAGGACGTCAGCGGCGACAGCGGCATCTGGAACGCCCCGCAGCAGGGCGCGCTGCTCGCCGGGCGCGGCATCTCGTGCGCCGTGGATCCCGAGTGGGACTGCCCGCTGAACGCCCTGACCGGCGCCCTGCTGAACGTCCAGCGGGTCCCCGACGACGTGGCCGGACTCGTCGACAACCGGCTCACCGCCTTTCCCGGCCTCGGGGCCGCCTACGACACGCTGCAGGCGGCCGTGAACCGGCGCTTCACCGGCGGGCTCCTGCTGCAGGCCAGCTTCGACTACCAGTGGCGGGACGAGTTCCGCGCCGCCGGCGGCGAGAACCGGAGCCCGCTCTTCGCGGACCCGCTGGTCGTCGGCTCCGGGGGGCACGGCCGGATCTGGCAGAACCACAGCCTCGACGTCGACGGCCGGCAGGCGACCACCAACTGGGGGGCCCGCCTGCTGGCGCGCTACACGCTGCCGTACGACGTCGGGCTGTCGGCCAACGTCCGCCACCAGAGCGGCTGGCCGTACGCCCTGATCCAGCGCGTGGACATCCCGGGCACCGGCACCAACCAGCCGATCTTCCTCACCGACCTGGCGGCCAACCGCTCCGAGAACGTGACGCTAGCCGACCTGCGCCTGGACAAGGCCTTCGCCGCCGGCGCCAGCGGCCGGCTGACCCTGATGCTGGACCTCTACAACCTCTTCAACTCGAACGCGGTGACCAACTTCTCCCTGCGCACCGCCGACGCCGAGCGCATCATCGCCGCCCTCGACCCGCTCGCGATGAAGCTGGGCGTGCGGTACGAGTTCTGAGCGATCGAATTAGAATGGCATCATGGTCGAGCTCAAGGTCCGCAGATTCGGCGATTCCCTGGGAGTCCTCCTGCCGAAGGACGTCATCGATCGGCTGCAGACCAAGGACGGCGAATCCCTGCTCCTGATCGAAGCGCACGACGGCGGCTACCGGTTGGGGCCTTACGACATCGCCTTCGAGAAGAAGATGGCCGCAGCAGAGGACATCATCGACCGCTATCGCAACACGCTTGACGCCTTGGCCAGGTGACGGCGCCGATCTGGATCGACGTCCGAGACGCGCGGACTGTGCACGATCGTCTGCTCGCCCTCCACGGCGGCGCCGCGGGTCTGCGCAACGAAGGCATGCTGGAGTCCGCGCTCGCGCGGCCCCGGCAACTCTACGCCTACACGACTTCGACCGACATCATCGAGATGGCCGCCGCCTACGCGGTCGGCATCATCCGCAACCATCCCTTCGTCGATGGCAACAAGCGCACCGGATTCGTGGTCGGTATCCTGTTCCTGGAGCTGAACGGATACCGGTTCAGCGCCACAGAAGGCGACGCGACTCAGGCGGTTCTCCACTTGGCGGCCGGGACGCTTGACGAACCGGGCTACGCAGCCTTTCTTCGCGCCAACACGCACAGGCAGCCTGACCCCGCAACGTGACAGGCCGGATCTGGCAGAACCACAGCCTCGACGTCGTCGACATCCCCGGCACCGGCACCAACCAGCCGATCTTCCTCACCGACCTGGCCGCCAACCGCTCCGAGAACGTCACGCTGGCCGACCTGCGCCTCGACAAGGCGTTCGCCGCCGGCGCCAGCGGCCGGCTGACCGTGATGCTGGACCTCTACAACCTCTTCAACTCGAACGCGGTGACCAACTTCTCGCTCCGCACCGGCGACGCCGAGCGCGTCATCGAGTTCTGAGGCGGTCCCCGATGAGGCTGCTGCACTACCTCGAGATCCGCAACTTCAAGCGTTTCGGCGACACGCAGCGCATCGAGCTCGACCACCCGGCGGTGCTCATCGGGCCGCACAACTGCGGGAAGACGACCGCCATCCAGGCGCTTGCCCTGTGGTCTCAAGCAGTTGGGGCCTGGCAGGAGAAGAAGGGGCCGGCGCCGCCCCGGGAGCGTACCTCGACGTCGCTCAACCGTCTCAACATCGTCTCGGTGCCGGTGCAGCGCACGCGCTACTTCTGGCACAACGCCGCGGTGCGGACGGGCAACCGGGACATAAGCCTGCAGATCAAGGTCGGCGTGCTGCACGACAACCGCGTCGAGCCGGTCACGATGACCTTCCGCAACCAGGGCGAGGACCTGGTGTACTGCACGCCCGATGCCGAGACGCTGGAGCGTCGCGAGGTGATCGAGACCGCGGCAGCACTGAAGGTCGAGCTGCTCTACCCGATGTCGGGGCTGGAGACCGAGGAGCCGGTGCTGCAACGCGGGCGGATCGACGTGCTCCTCGGACAGGGGCAGACGGCGCAGGTGCTGCGCAACCTGTGTCTGCTGGCGTGGCAGGACAACCGGCGGCACTGGGCGCGGATCGTCGAATGGATGAAGCGACTGTTCCGTATCGACCTGCGGGATCCGGTCCAGACCGGGCGGGGGAGCATCGATCTGCACTATCGGCAGGAGGGGGTGAAGGAACCGCTCGACATCGCGCTGGCGGGACGCGGGCTGCAGCAGATGCTGCTGGTCTTCGCGTACCTCTACTCGCATCGCCGCAGCGTGCTGCTGATCGACGAACCGGATGCGCACCTGGAGATACTGCGCCAGAAGCAGGTCTACGTGCTGCTGCGCGAGCTGGCGGCCGAGAACGCATCGCAGGTGATTCTCGCCACCCACTCGGAAGTGATTCTCGGCGAAGCCCTCGACCACAACCTCACGCTGCTGCTGGCCGGTCGCAGCGACGATCTCGCCGCGAAGACGGACATCAGGAGCACGCTCAGGCACTACGGCGTCGAGCACTACGTTCGAGCGCGGCAACGAGGCTACGTGCTCTACGTGGAAGGCGGCACCGACGTAGAGATATTGAGAGCCCTGGCCAGGAAGACCGAGCATGCGGCGGCGACAGTGTGGGACGAGCGGATCAACTCGTTCTACGTCCAGGACAACTTTCCGGAGGGCGGCCTCGACCCGGAGCTGGCGCGAGTCGAGGGAGGATTCGGTCTGACGCCGCGGGAGCACTTCTTTGCGTTGCGGAGCATGCTCCCGCATCTCCGGGGGCTCGCACTGCGGGACAGCGACGGCAGACAGCGCGCCGATTCCGATGACGGGGGGCTCCGGATCTCGTACTGGCGTCGCTACGACTGCGAGAACTACATCGTGACGCCGGACACGTTGAGGAGCTTCGCACGGGATCGGTACAGCGATGCGCCGGCCCTGTTCGAGGGGCACGGAGAGGAGATTGACGAAGTCCTCGACGCCCTGATCCTGGAGCGGGTCTTCGAAGGGCGCGAAGGCGACTTCGCGGTGTGGAAAGCGGCGGATCCGGCTGCCCGCCGACTCGTGTGGACAGGCCAGACCGAGCGCCTCAAGCTCAGCGACTTCGCGGAGAACTTCTTTCGGCGGCTTGCCGACCGGCTCGGGCACGCGATGCTGTTGCGGAAGGGCGAACTGTATCGACTCGTGGATTTCATGTCGAATGACGAGATCCCCGAGGAAGTCGCCACCAAGCTGGACCTGCTCGAAGACCTGTTCAGGAATGCGCGGCCGGAAGAGGAGTCCTGACGCGTTGACAACCCGGCGACAAAATGACCATGCTGGTCATGTGAGCATTGCAACGAACGTGGCGGCGCTCAAGGCCCAAGCTCAGCGAGTTCCTGAGGCAGGTCAAGGCCGGCAACGACGTCATCGTCACGGAGCGCGGCGTTCCGATTGCGCGCCTGACTGGTCTGGATCCCCTCGAGCAACGTGCAGCCCGGCGGGTCCGCCTGGCGCGGGCCGGCGTGCTCGCGCTGGGCCGTGGAACACGACCGGCAACCCTCCACGTCCCGCCTAGCCCGGAAAATTCGTGAGGTTATCGAATCGGTCCCAGGCAGGGCCTGATCGTCGCGCGAAGGACGTTTTCGGACGCGGCGCGTGGTAGGTGGCAGCGTGGTGCAGTGGCCGGGGCGAGGTGACGGCACGCATGAGGTGGCAAGCGCCGACAGGTCGGGCGCAGGGGCGCTGGCGAGCATCCGGGGCGCGGAGGTTGCCGTGGCGACGGCGCGCTATCCGGCGCGCGCCCCGAGCGCGAGGGCGAGGTGCCGCCAGACGTCGCGGTATGGGGTCGCTCGCGGCAGGTGCAGGACGAGCCGGCGGACGGAGCGGACGACGTGGACGCTGACCTTGAGCAACCGGTCGCGCAGCCAAGTCACCTGGGTGCGGGCGCAGGCGGTGCGGGCGGCCCTCAGCCGCAGTTCCTGCATGAGCACGTAGGCGGCGGCCGTCAGCAGGACCCGCAGCTGGTTCCTAAGAAACTCCCGTCGGATGCTCCTGGAGCGTGAATCCGAGCGCCTTCGCCCGACGGCGGAGATTGGCTACGGCTCGTTGCCGATAACGCTGCTCGTAGTGCGAGGCACCCGGGTCGGCGTACTGCATGCCGTAGCGCAGTGTGTTGTAGAACAACACGGCGATCTTGCGCGCCGTGGCCGTCACCGCCTTGGCCTTGCCGACCCGCCCGGACAAGCGGCGGTAGAACGCGCCCAGGGCCGTGTCGGTCCGGCTCACGGTGACCGCGGCCAACCGCAGCCTTCGCCCGACGGCGGAGATTGGCTACGGCTCGTTGCCGATAACGCTGCTCGTAGTGCGAGGCACCCGGGTCGGCGTACTGCATGCCGTAGCGCAGTGTGTTGTAGAACAACACGGCGATCTTGCGCGCCGTGGCCGTCACCGCCTTGGCCTTGCCGACCCGCCCGGACAAGCGGCGGTAGAACGCGCCCAGGGCCGTGTCGGTCCGGCTCACGGTGACCGCGGCCAACCGCAGCAGGGCTGCCGCTCGGTTCGCAGACCGTCGCGTCTTCGAGCTCAGGATCCGACCGCCCGAGATCTTGTTGCCCGGAGCCAACGACAACCACGACGTGAAGTGCTTGCAGGTCGGCCACCGAGACATGTCCGTGCCGCATTCGCTGACCAGCTTCAGCGCGTTGTACGGTCCGAGGCCGTGGATCTGAGTCAGGTCTACGCCGAGCAGCGTGTAGAGCATCGGGCGCACGTCGAACGCCAGCGCGTTGGGTCCGCGCGTGGTGTGTCGCGGGGCCGGCAACCGGGCCGGTGGCGGCGTGCTCGTTGCGCAAAGGTGCTTCACCGCGCGCTCGATGGCCTGATCACACTGCCCGATGGACTCCTGGTATCTGTCGTAGAGCTCCAGCGCCTGGCTCAGCGCGAAGACGTGCTCTTCCCGATAGTTGCCGGCCAGCGCCTCCCTGATCGTCTCGACGCTCGCCTTGCAGCGGGGGTCGCGGTGCTGGGCCAACTGCATCGGGTCGCGGTCGCCCGCGACAATCGCGCGCACGATGCGCATCCCCGTCTCGCCCGTGATGTCGGTCACGACGTGATGAAGCTGGACGTTCATCTCCATCAAGGCCTTCTGCATGTGCTGAATGTGTGCGGCTGCATACTCGACCAGCCGCTCCCGCTGACGCAGATACGCGCGTAGCGTCACCACGTCCTGATGCGGACGGAAGCTCCCGCGCAGCAGGCCGAACTGATGAAGCTGCTGGAGCCACTGGGCATCGTTGACGTCCGTCTTCCGGCCTGGAACCTGCTTCACGTCTCTGGCGTTGACCAGCAGCACCTCGAAGCCCTGCGCCTCAAGGATCTCGAACACCGGGATCCAGTACACGCCCGTCGACTCCATCGCCACGGTCGTGATCCCGACAGTCTTCAGCCAGTCGGCCAGTCGATGCAGATCCTGAGTGAAGCTCTGAAAGGTCCGCACGGGCTCGGCGTCGCGATCGGGCGCCACGGCCACCACGTGAAACCGTGAGCCCACATCGATGCCGGCCGCATCGGGATGAACGTTCGAGAAGCGGCCTCGTGCGTGCCGCCCCTTGGTCTTCCTGCGTCGTGCCATCGGTACCTCCTCATTGGAGTGGCGCCGAGAGGCAGGACGGCGGAACGATAACTTTCCTACACGGGATCGCAGTCGAGCGTCACCACTTGCAAGTCCGCAGGCGTCCTTGGACCACGTTTGCCACGGGGTCGTGCCTCCAATAAGCTAACGGTCGCTCCCCTCGGCGCGACCCCGCACGATACCCGATCGCCGAGTTTCTGTCGCGACAGGAGCGGGTACGCCCGCCGACGATGTTTGCCCAGAACTTGGTGCAGCTCGTGCGGTCGATCTGCAAGCCGTCGAGCAGTTCCTTGATGCGGTTCTCGATGTCGCCGCGCCCGCAGTAGACCTTCTCGTAGATGAAGCGCGGCGTCTGGCGCAGATTGGTCACGACGAAGCGCGGGTTGTCCCGCGGCTGCCGGCCGGTGAGCTGCACGACTTCGGCCTTGATCACCACGCGGCGCTCACGAGCCCACGTGCCCGCGCGATAGCGGGTGTCGAGGTAGAAGTGCGCCGTCTTCTCGCGCAGCATGTTCTCGGTGCGGGCCGCCACCATGACGTGCTCGGCAGCCCGCAACAGCACGGCGTTCCTGGCCATCGCCACGACGTAGTCGAGCCGCGGTTCGGCATCGAGGAAGTCGAAGATCTCTGGCGTGGCGAAGCCGCCGTCGAGCCGGACGAGAAAGCGCGCCTCGGGAAACGCGGACCGCAGCAGCGCGAGCAGCCGACACAGCACGCCCAGCGTGCCGTCGGACGCCTGCGCCGTGCCGGGCCGCAGCACGGCCGCGCACAGATACTGCTCCGCCTCACGGTCGAAGCTCACAAAGGCCAGCAATGGCAGGTAGCACCAGCTGTCGTAGTAGCTGTTGAACATGGTCAGCTGCTGCGCGCCATGCGTCGGGTCGTCGGTCGGGTCGAGGTCGATCGTGATGCGTCGCACCCGCCCGCGCAGCCGGCGGCGATGCCGCTCGATGACCGACGCCGCCAACTCGCGCCCGAGCCGATAGAGCGCGACGCGGCCCGCACCGTTCTCGAACCGCGAGACCGTCGGCTGCGACGCCAGCCGACCGCCCGCCACCGGGTCGCGCCCGAGCAGCAACTTGTGGATCGGATCATCGGCGAGCTGGTCCGAATCGTTGCCGGCGGGATGGCCGCAGGCGATGCCGAACACCCGCTGGCCCACCAGGTCCTCGAGCGTGTGCCGGACCTTCTCCGGTGCCCGGCGGTCAATCAGACACCGGCCGAATGCCTTGACCAACCCGTAGACGCGCTCGGCGGCCTTGAGCAGCACGGCGCCGCCATCCGAGCTCGACTGCTCGCGGTCGAACGTGGCCACGAGCGGCTTGTCGAACAGATCGGGGAACAGAACAGACTGTGCTATCGTGGGGTCCGTCACGCAAGAGCCTCCGTCGTGCCGAAAACATCTGTCGTCAACAGCGTTTTAGCACACGGAGGCTTTTGTGTCTCTACTCAGGCCGGGCGCCTCATGAATTTTCCAGGCTAGTGGTGAGCCTGTCGGGCGGGATGTGCTCGATGCCTTGCTCGCGGAGCGCGCCGAGTCCCGATGATGTTCTGGGACAGCTCCGCTCTGATTCCCCTGATTCTCCGGGAAGCGAGTTCCGCAAGCCTGACCGAGCAGTTGACGCACGAGGAGAACATCACCATCTGGTGGGGCACGCCCGTCGAGTGCCTGTCCGCGATTCATCGACGGCACCGCGAAGCACCGCTCAAGGACGTCGAGACTGGTAGCTGGGAAGATCCCCAGTACTCCAGCGACCATACCAATCCCAGAGATCCCGGTACCCGATGGGGTTGTCGATGCTCCTTGTAGCGAGCTCAGTCTCTACCGCGGCGAACACTTGTCGGTAACGCTCGTTCACGTCAGCGATACGTGGCCCACCGGTTGCCACCTCGATCATGGTGCTTCGCAGCTCTTCCAGGGCCCCGATCAACTCCTCGTTGGTCACGGACACTCCCTTTGCGTCCTCCTGGAACGTCCTCCGTTCTCGGATTCGTGGTCAACGCACGTCGGTGTGCCAGCGGAGTGGACTAGCCGGAATACCACCCGAGCTACTGACCGTCGCACTTGACTCCAGGCACCGAGCCTGCAAGTTATCTCTTCTCGCTCGGGGACCTCGACGGCTCCAGGTCCCCGGACCGCTCCGGCAAGGTGGGACAAGCCGCGTGCAGGTCAGGCACGAGTCGCGCGCCGCCCTCCCTACGGCGTCCGGAACGTGTCCGGCAGGATCGACTGGAACTGCAGGCCCCACTGGCCGTCCTGCCGCGTGATGATGAACAGGGACGGCACGGTCCGGTAGACCGTGCCGTCCGCGTGGCGGCGGCTGAACACGACCTCGAAGTGCACCTTGTCGGGGGCCACCTGCAGGGGCTCGGCGCGGTCGATGGTGCTGTGGTCCCAGCCTTCCGTCCGCCGGAGGCGCGCGAAGTCGGTCACGACGTCGGCGGGACCTTCCCGCACGCTGACCTGACAGTTGCGGCCCAGGCTGAGCCGCGGGTAGTTGCAGGCGGCCGCGATGGCCTCGTTGTCCTCGGCGTTCCAGGCGCGGAAGTACTCCTCGAGCGCCGCGCGCGCGTCCTCCAGCGGATCCTGCGCCGACCCCGGCACCACCAGCGCGGCGGCGAGGGCCAGGAGTGCGCCGTAGAACGGCGCAGACTCGGCAAGGCGCGCACGGCGCGCCGCGGCCAGCATGAGCGTCCGCATGGCGGTCGGCCTCCCGGTCAGAAGATCGCTACCGGCACGACGGTCGAGCCGGTGGCGCCCTGGATCTTGAGCGGCTGCACGACGAAGGCGAACTCGTGCACCCCGGCGGCGGCCAGCTCGTCCAGCCGCATGCGCTCGACGAGGTGGATGCCGTGGACGACGAGCATCATCTGGTGAATCGGCAGCGAGACCTCGGGGTCCGGGTTGGGCGAGACCTCGATCGGCTGGTTGTCGGCGCCCAGCAGCATGGGATCGTGCTCCACCAGCCACTCGGCCGCCGCGACGCCGATGCCGGGATTCGTCGCCATGAAGCGCTCGCCGTCGGTGTCCCAGAGCACGCCCCAGCCGGTATGGATCAGCACGGCGTCGCCGGGCTCGAGCGCCACGCCCTGCCTGTCGAGCGCCTGCTGCAGGTCGTCGACCGTGATCTCGTACGTGTCGGGCAGCATGTCGACGCCCTTGAGCGCCGCCACGTCGATCAGCACGCCGCGTGTCATGAGGGTGCCGACGTTCTCGACGCCCAGGCGCGTGAAGCCGGAGCGGGTCATGACCTCGTTCTGGTCGAAGCAGTTGTAGAGGCTGTCGCCGATGGTCTGGTGGGCGAAGCCGTCGAACTGCGTGCCCACCTGGCCCATCTCGGCGACGACGAGCTCCTCGTTCGAGGCGCGGCGGTTGGTGCCGGCGGGCGCGCCGGTGGGCTTCATGTAGACGTCGAAGTGCCGGGCGCCGAGCGGTATCGCCTCGTGCAGGACCTGCCCGAGCTCGACGACCCGTCCGGTCCGGATCAGGCCCGCCGCGCGGAGCACGGTCTCCGGGCCCATGTGATTGGCCGCTCCCCGCTCGTCGCCCGCGCCCCACTTGCTGGGACAGCTCTCGTCGGGTGACGGCGGCGTCCAGGACTGGGCGGCGGCGGGCGCGCCGGCGGCGAGGACGAGCACGAACGAGGCGAGAGCAACGGCGGCCGGGATAGTGAATTTCATGACTTCCTCCGTGACTGGGTCCGCGCTAGTCTAAACCACCCGGCAATCCGTCCGGCCGGGCCCCGTTTGACAGTCTCGCGGCGACTGCACTAAGGTACGCGGCAGCATGCCGCGCACGGGCCACCATTCCGAACATCATCGGCCGCGACATGGCGGGCACAGGTGGTGCGCGTGAGCTAGGCGAGAGAACCGGGATTGTTGGCGCAACAGACGGCCTCGCCGAGCATCGGCGGGGCTTTTTTTGTTGGGCGCGGAGACACGCGATGGACTTCACGAAACTCGATGGGCTGATTCCGGCGGTCATCCAGGACGACGAGAGCAACGAGGTGCTGATGGTGGGCTTCATGAACCCGGAGGCGCTCGACCGCACCACCGCCTCGGGGTTCGCGACGTTTTTCAGCCGCACCCGCAACACGCTCTGGACCAAGGGCGAGACGTCGGGCAACCGGCTGCAGGTCGTGCGCATCCTGACCGACTGCGACGACGACACGGTGCTGGTGCGCGTCAGGCGCCTCGGGGACGGCAACGTCTGCCACACAGGGACGCGCTCCTGCTTCGTCCGCGAGCTCGACGCCGCCATGGTGAGCGCGTCATGAAGCTGCGGCTCGGACTCCCCAAGGGGTCGCTGCAGGACTCCACCGTTCAGCTCTTCGCGCGCGCGGGCTTCAACATCTACGTCGGCCCGCGCTCCTACTTCCCGACGATCGACGATCCGGAGATCGAGTGCACGCTGATCCGCGCCCAGGAGATGGCGCGCTACGTCGCCGTCGACGCGGTCGACGCCGGGCTGACCGGGCAGGACTGGATCGCCGAGCACCAGGCGGCCACCGGCGACCGGGTCGTCACCATCGCCGACCTGATCTACTCCAAGCAGAGCTTCCGCAAGGTCCGCTGGGTGCTCGCCGTGCCGGAGGAATCGCGCTTCCGCACCCCCGAGGACCTGCAGGGAGCCACCATCGCGACCGAGCTGGTGCGCGCCACCGAATCGTACTTCGCCGCCCGGAACGTGCAGGTCAACGTCGAGTTCTCGTGGGGCGCGACCGAGGTGAAGCCCCCGGAGCTGGCCGACGCCATCGTCGAGGCCACCGAGACGGGCTCGACGCTGCGCGCCAACCACCTGCGCATCATCGACACCGTCCTCGAATCGAACCCGCAGCTCATTGCCAGCGAGGCGGCCGCCGCCGACCAGTGGAAGCGGGAGAAGCTCGACAACATCGCGCTGCTGCTCCGGGCCGGCATCGAGGCGCAGGACCGCGTGGGGCTGATGCTCAACGTGCAGCGGTCCGACCTGAGCCGCGTCCTGACCCTCCTGCCGGCGCTGCAGCGGCCGACCGTGGCGCCGCTGAGCGACGACGACTGGGTGTCCATCAACACGGTGCTCGACGAGCGCACCGTGCGCGAGCTGATCCCCAAGCTGAAGGCCGCCGGCGGCCACGGCATCGTGGAGTATCCTCTGAACAAGATCGCGCTGTAGGCCAGCCAACCCGCATGCAGGTCACCTCCTCCTCGAACGCGCGCACCCGGCGGCGGCTGCTCGACCGGCAGCAGGCGTCCGACCCGGACCTGACCAGGCGCGTGGCCCGCATCGTCGCGGGCGTCAGGCGCCGCGGCGACGCCGCCCTCGGCGACTACGTCCGGCGGCTCGACGGCTGGAGCGGGCCGCTCGAGGTCCCGCCCGACGAGATTCGCCGGGCCGCCGCCGAGGTGCCGCCGGCCGTCCGGCGCGCCATCAAGGCTGCCGCCCGGCACATCCGGCGCATCGCCAAGCGCCAGGTGCCGCAGGGCTGGAAGGTCTCCACGGCGCCCGGCGTGGTCGTGGAGCAGCGCGTCACGCCGCTCGGGCGCGTCGGCTGCTACGTGCCCGGCGGACGCTACCCGCTGCCGTCGTCGCTGCTGATGACGGCCATTCCGGCGCGCGTCGCCGGCGTGGCCGAGGTGGTGGCCGCCAGCCCGAGCCTCGATCCGACCGTCTGCGAGGCCGCGCTGGAGGCGGGCGTGTCGCGGTTGTTCCGGATGGGCGGCGCGCATGCCGTCGCCGCGCTGGCGTACGGCACGGCGACCGTGCCGCGGGTGGAGAAGATCGTCGGCCCCGGCAACGTCTGGGTCGCGGCCGCGAAGGCCCTCGTCGCGGCCGACTGCCCCATCGACTTCCTCGCGGGGCCGACCGAGATCGTCATCGTGGCGAGCAAGGGCAACGCCGCGTGGCTCGCGGCCGACCTGGTGGCGCAGGCCGAGCACGACCCGGACGCGCGCGCCGTGCTGCTGACGCCGAGCGCGAGCCTGGCGCGCGACGTGGCCCGCGAGGTCGACCGCCAGCTCGCCGAGCATCCCGCGGCGCGGCCGTCCATCGAGAGCCACGGCCTGGCCGTCGTCACCGCCAGCCTGGACGAAGCCGTCGAGCTGGCCGACGAGATTGCGCCGGAGCACGCCGTGTGCGACCTGGAGACGATCGCGCGGCGGCTCACGCGCGCCGGCACGGTCTTCGTCGGCCCCTACGGCGCCCAGGCGGCCGGCGACTACGCGACCGGTTCGAACCATGTCCTGCCCACCGGGGGGGCGGCCCGCTTTCGCGGCGGGCTCGGCGCCGCGGACTTCGTGCGGGTCGGCAGCGTCCAGCGCCTGACCGGGCCCGGACTCCGCCGCCTCGCGCCCACCGCCATCTCCCTGGCCAACGCCGAGGGCCTGACCGCCCACGCGGCGTCGGTCGCCGTCAGACTGCGATGAGCACGGCGGAGCGGCGCGCCCGGATCGACCGGCACACCCGCGAGACGCGGATTGGCCTGCAGCTCGACCTCGACGGCCAGGGCGAGTTCGAGGTGCGGACCGGCATCCGCTTCCTGGACCACATGCTGGAGCTGGTGGCGCGGCACGGCGTCATGAACCTGACGGTGGACGCGGAGGGCGACCTCGACGTCGACCAGCATCACACCGTCGAGGACGTCGGCATCGTGCTCGGCGAGGCGGTGAGCCGGGCGCTCGGATCGCGGCGCGGGATCAACCGGGCCGGCTACTTCGTCATGCCGATGGACGAGACGCTGGGCGTCGCCGCCATCGACCTGAGCGGCCGCGTGCACACGGTCGTCGACCTGCAGGTGCGCGCGCGGCTGGTGGGCGATCTGCAGACCGAGCTCGTCACCGACTTCTTCGAGGGGTTCGCGCAGGGCGCGCGGGCCAACGTGCACCTCAGGGTGCTTTACGGCCGCTCCAGCCACCACAAGGTGGAGGCCGTCTTCAAGGCGTTCGCGCGCGCGCTGCGCGTCGCCTGCTCGCGCGACCGCCAGCTCGGCGAGAGCCTGCCGAGCACCAAGGAGCTCCTCTAGGGACCGCGCCATGATTGCCCTCATCGACTACGGCGCCGGGAACCTGACGTCGGTCAGGAAGGCCCTGCGGCATCTCGGCGCGCGGTTCGCGACGCCGGCGACGACGGCGGAGCTGGACGGCGCGTCAGCCGTCATCGTGCCGGGCGTCGGGCACTTCGAGGCCACGGCCGCCCTCGCGCCGGACTGGCGCGACGGGATCGCCGCCGCCGTCGCGCGCGGCACGCCGCTCATGGGCATCTGCGTCGGCCTCCAATGGCTCTTCGAGGGCAGCGACGAGGCGCCGCAGGTGGGCGGTCTGGCAGCCATGCGGGGCACCTGCGCCCTGCTCCGCGGCGACGACTACGACGGTTTCGGCAGGTTCAAGGTGCCGCACGTGGGCTGGAACAGCCTGCACGTCACGCGCGACTCGTGGCTGCTCGACGGCGTGCGCGAAGGCGACCAGGTGTACTTCACGCACTCGTACGCCGCGCCGATTACCGCGGACTGCGTGGCCTCGACCCGTTACGGGGTCGATTTCGCCAGCGCCGTCCAGCGGGACCATGTCGCGGGCGTCCAGTTCCACCCGGAGAAGTCGGGCGCGGTCGGCCTGCGCATCCTCGGCAACTTCCTCGAGCGGGTGCCGGCATGACGCAGGATCCGCCCCCGCCCGTCTGACGGCCATGCTCTCCAAGCGCATCATCGCCTGTCTCGACGTCCGCGACGGCCAGGTCGTCAAGGGCATCAACTTCGAGGGCCTGCGGTCGGCCGGCGACCCGGGCGCGCTCGCGCAGCGCTACAACCGCGAGGGCATCGACGAGGTGGTGATCCTCGACGTCACCGCGACCATCGAGAAGCGCAAGGCGATGGCCCGCACGATCGGGGCGGTGGCCCAGGAGATCTTCCTGCCGCTCTGCGTCGGGGGCGGGATCAACGACGAGGCGCATGCGGACGCGGCCATCGAGGCGGGCGCCGACAAGGTGAGCCTGAACACCGCCGCCATCGCCCGCCCCGAGCTGCTCACGGCCCTGGCGCGGCGCTACGGCAGCCAGGCCGTGATCGTCGCCATCGACGCGAAACGGGAGGCCGGCGCCTTCCGCATCTACGTCCGCAGCGGCCGCCAGGCCACCGATCGCGACGCCGTCGAGTGGGCCCGGGAGGCGGCCGACCGCGGCGCCGGCGAGATCCTGCTGACCTCGATCGACCGCGACGGGACCAAGAGCGGGTTCGACTGCGAGCTGACGGCGGCCGTCTCCGAGGCGGTCTCGATTCCGGTCATCGCCTCGGGCGGGGCCGGCACGTTCGATCACTTCGTGGACGTGTTCACGGCCGGCCGCGCCGACGCCGCGCTGGCCGCGTCCATCTTCCACTACGCCGAGCGCGCGGTCGTCGACCTCAAGCAGCATCTGGCAGGTCGCGGCATCCCGGTCCGCCTCTGACCCCCGGCGATGCTCATCCCCTCCATCGACCTCAAGGGCGGCCAGGTCGTGCAGCTCGTGCAGGGCGAGCGGCCCGCCCTGGCATCGGACGACATCGCGGCCTGGGTACGCAAGTTCCAGGGATTCCCCCGCGTGCAGCTCATCGACCTCGACGCCGCCATGGGCTCGGGCAGCAACGATCCGCTGGTGCGCCACATCGCACCGCAGCTCCCCTGCCGCGTGGGCGGCGGCATCCGCACCCTCGACCGCGCGCGCGCCGTGCTCGACTACGGCGCGAACGCCGTCATCGTCGGCTCGTCGCTGTTCCGCGACGGCCGGCCGGACCTCGCCTTCGCCGCGGCCCTCGCCGCCGCGGTCGGTCCCGAGCGCATCATTGCCGCCGTCGACAGCAAGGGCGGCCGCGTGGTCGTCAAGGGCTGGAAGGAGGCTGTGGCGCTGACCGCGGTCGACGCGGTCCGCCAGCTCGAGCCGTTCTGCGAGGAGTTCCTCTACACGCACGTCGACAAGGAGGGACTGATGCAGGGCACGGACCTGGACGCTATCATGGCGGTGCGGCGTGCGACGAGCCGGCGGCTCACCGCGGCCGGTGGCATCACGACGCAGGCCGAGATCGACACGCTCGCTGCGGAGGGGATCGACGCCGTCGTCGGCATGGCCATCTACACCGGGCGGCTGCCGATCCCGAACGTTGCCGCGGGCTGAGCGCCTGAACGGCTGAACGATGACCGGCACGACCGGGACGCGGCGCCCGCGGCCGGGCGGCTGGGTGTGGCTGCTGGCCAGACTCGGGGTGCGCACGTTCTATCGGATCGAGCGCATCGGGGAACCGCTGCCCGACGGCGCGCTGCTGCTCGTCGCGAACCACCCCAACACGCTGCTGGACCCCGCGCTGATCCAGGCCACCGCCGGACGCCCGGTCCGCTTCCTGGCCAAGTCCACGCTGTTCGCCGGCCATCCGATGAGTCCGTTCATCCGCGGGTCCGGCGCCATCCCCGTCTACCGCAAGATCGATCCGGGCGTGGACACCTCCCGCAACACGGAGATGTTCGCCGCCGTCGCGGCCGCCCTGGCGGCCGGCGAGGCCGTCTGCCTGTTTCCCGAAGGCATCAGCCATTCCGGCGGGCGCCTCGAACCGCTGCGGACGGGCGCCGCCCGCATGGCGCTGACCAGCGCCGCCGCCGGCCACCCGGTGACCATCGTGCCCATCGGCCTCAACTTCGACCACGTCGCGAGGTTCCGCTCGAAGGTCACCGCGGTCTTCGGCCGCTCCTTCGCAGCCGGCGAGCACCTGGCGCTGCACGCCGCCGACGCCGCGGGAGCTGTCCGGGAGCTGACCGACCGCATCGCCCACCGCCTGCGGCGCCTGATGGTCGAAGCCGAACCGCGCCACGACCTGCCGGTCGTCGTGCGCATCGATCGCCTGTACGCCGCCGCGCGCGGCGTCTCCCGCGACCCGCGCGAGCAACTGGGGCGGCGGCGCCTGATCGCCGCGGGCATGGCGCAACTGCGCGACCGCGATCCGGAACGGCTGGCCTCCATCACGGCCCGCGTCAACGACTACGACGCCAGTCTCACCCGGTTCGGGCTGCGCGAGCGCGACGTCGACCGCCGCATCCCGTTCTCGGCGGCGGCCCGCTTCGTGGCCCGCGAGGGGCTGCTGGCGCCCGTGCTCGCGCCCCTGGCGCTGGCCGGCCTCGCGGTCTTCGCCGCGCCGTACTGGCTCACGGGGTGGCTCAACCGGCGGGCGCCCGATCTGAAGAGCCGGGCCGCCTGGCAGGTGGTCGGCGGCGCCCTGGTCTACGGGGCCTGGATCGGCGCCCTCGGCGCCGTGGTCGCCAGCCGGACCGGTGCGGCGGCCGGGGGCGCGACCACCGCCGGCCTGCTCGCCCTGGCGTTCGCCGGGGTCCACGCCGTCGAGCGCGAAGCAGCCGTCCTGCGCACCGTCCGCGCCTTCTTCGCGCTACGGCAGACGCCGCTGGCCGCCCGCGCCGCCCTGCGCCGCCAGCGTGCCGCCCTGGCGGCGGTTCTCGACCAGACCCACGAATGGCTGGAGGACCGCGCGGCTACTCGAGAGCGCCCAGGCTGAGGAGGTTGGCGAGGAGCTGGTAGGCGCCCGCGGTGCCGGCCGGCAACTGCCGCCAGAGCCCCAGACCCACGTAGAGCCAGCGCCCCCGGCCGTGCCGCGTCTCGACGAGCGCACCCCGCTTCACGCCCGGGTTCCACTCGAACGAGTCCTCGAGCTCGACCAGATCGACGTACGCCGGGTCCTTCTCGCCGAGGAAGTACAGCCCCCGCTCCTGCACCCAGCCGCTCCACGTCCGCGCGTCCACCGGGTTGGGCCAGGCGAACACCGGGTGGTCGCGCTCCAGGATGCGGACGGGCGCCGCTTCGTCCGTCACCCGGTTGCGGCTGACCGCCGCCGGGTGCGGCCCGTACTGGGCCCGGTTGAACGCGAACCGGTTGTACTGCACGATGACCGTGCCGCCGTTCTCCACGTACTCGAGCAGCCGGTCGTTGTTGGCCCGCAGGTCCTGGCGGCTCTCGTACGCCCGCACGCCGGTCACGATCACGTCGAAGCGGGCGAGATCGCCCCAGGCCAGGTCGTCGGCATCGATGAGCTCCAACCCGGCGCCGAGCTGCTCGATGGCGGCCGGCACGGCGTCGCCGCCCCCCTCGATGTAGCCCACCCGCAGCTCGGGTGCGATCGACACGTCGACGACCTTGAACACCCCGGCGGCCGGGCGGCCCATGTGCCGGCGCTCGGTGTGCGGATACTCCACCACCTGATAGCCGCGGCCGTAGCGGCGGCCGGCGTGTTCGACGACCGCGGCCACGCGGTACTCCCCGGCCGTCGCGCCGGCCGCGCGGACGTCGAAGCGCACCGTCTGCGACTCGTCCTCCCGCGAGAACGGCACCCGCGCCGAGGCCGGCGTCGCCTGCCAGCCCGCCGGCAGCTCCAGGCTGACCGTCCCCTCGGCGGCGGCCGGCCACGCGTTCGTCACCGTCACGCGCACCTCGCGGGCCGCGGCGCCCGCCGGCACCACCGCGATGGCGGGCGTCATCGACACGGCCAGGCGCGGCACGACGTGCAGCGCCATCCGCTTCTCGCCGCTGATGACGTCGACGGAGTAGCGGTGCTCCACGGGATGCTCGACGGACAGGCGGGCGCCCCCCAGCTCGAGGTCGAACGTCGCGCGGAAAGGGGTCGGACGGAACGGCAGGCCGAAGGGTACGTCCGGGTCCAGCGCGTAGCGATCCGCCCCGTCCACATGGCGCCAATGGATGTCGGTCAGCGCGGCATCCGCCGGGATGCCGACCTCGCGCCCGC
The DNA here is from genome assembly GCA_965214845.1 of Vicinamibacterales bacterium. Lineage (GTDB taxonomy): Bacteria > Acidobacteriota > Vicinamibacteria > Vicinamibacterales > UBA8438 > JAAXGX01. Next base: position 5,265,070 of record CBDCCO010000007.1, on the reverse strand, counting down.
AGGCCCAGACCCCGCCGGCGCCCAGCGTCTCCGGCGCGCACGCCGCGCCGGCGCCGGCGAAACCGGACAGGCGGACGCCCCGCACCGCGACGCCAGCATCGCCGCGGTTGGCGGCCAGCGCGGAGACGCCGACCGCCTGGCCCGGCGCCACCACGCCGTCGTCGGCCAGCACCTCGAAACGCAGGCCGTACGCCAGCACCGCGGCGTGCTCGAACTGGCGCTCCTTCGCGGCCAGACGGAAGTCAATCTCCCGGCGGGCGCCGTCCGCGAGCGGCATCCCGCCCAGACCCGCGCGCAGGGCGCGCACCGCCTGCAGGCCGGCCAGCACCGGCTCCCGCGCGCCGGCCATGCCCTCCGCCTCGAACCGCGCGAGCGCCTGGCGAGCGTGCCCGGCCAGCGCGCCCAGGCCGCGCGTGAGCCCCGCCGGCGGGTCGGCGCCCGCAAAGCGCGCCAGGCCCGGAATGGACGTGTCCACGCCGGCGAAGAGCGACGACTCGCGGTCACCGGCGGGGCCGGGCAGCGTCGTTTCCGCCAGCCGGTACTGCCCGCCGGCCGCCGCGGCCGGCAGGGCGATCAACTGCGACATGCCCTGGCACTTGTGCATGCTCCGGGCGCGGCTGCCGATCTCCGCGTACGTCGCGCCGAGCAGCGGGTCGTACGCGCCGAGATCCACGGTGGTCAGACCGGGGTCCGCCGCCGGCTGCGGGTCGAACCCGGGCGGCGTGGCGCCGACGCCGAACGGGAACCCGACCCGGAAGTAGAACTTGGCGGCCCGCCACGGACGCAGCCCGCCGGCGATCTGCTCGGGGAAGCGCGCCGGATCGGCGGCGGCGAGGAACGCCTCGCGCGCCAGAATCGCCGAGGCCTGGTGGTGCTGTCCGCCGAACTGCCCCTCGGGGCTCAGGGCGGAGACCACGTCCGGGCGCACCGTGCGGATCAGGCGCACGAAGTCGCCGAGGATCTCCTCGCGGCCCCAGCGCGCGAACGTCTCCTCGCGGCTGAACGAATAGCCGAAGTCCACCGCTCGGGTGAAGTACTGCTCCGCGCCGTCGAGGCGGTGCGCCGCGGCCAGCTCCTCCGTCCGCAGGACGGCCAGCGCGTCGAACAGCTCGGTCCCGATCTCGTTCTGCCCGCCGTCGCCCCGCGTCGCGCTCAGGAGCACGGTCCGGTGGCCCTCGCCCTTCGCCAGCCGCGCCAGCAGCGCGTTGTTCTCGTCGTCCGGGTGGGCCGTGATCATCATGAACGTGCCCACGGTGTTGAGCCGGCGCAGCGCGACGCCCAACTCGACCTGTCCCGCGGCCGAAGACAGCGGCTGGCCGAGCGCCGGCAGCACCGCGGCGGGAGCGACCGCCAGCAGCAGCGAAGCGGCGGCGGCAGCCGCCGTGCGGTGGAGCGACATGGATTTCGAGTATACACCTGCGCCGCACGGGCGCCGGCAGTCCAGAAGTTGGTGCCGCAGAACGGCGCGAAGGCGCGCACAGCGCGCCTTCGGCGGGAGCGGCGCGGGGCGAAGGGGCCCCCGCAAGCGGACGCCGGGGGCTTGGGGCGCAGCCCCATCTGAAGTTAGACCGACGCGACGGGGGACGCGTCGCGGGCGAGCACTTCCTGGTAGAGCGCTTCGTAGCGCGGAACGATCTCCTCGGCGCAGAAACGCTCGTGCACCGCGCGCAGGGCGTCTTGCGCCACGCGGCGATGCAAGTCCGGATCGGACAGCAGCCGCAGGGCGCTGGCGGCCATCCCGTCGATATCGTCCGGCTCGCGCAGAAAGCCCGTCTCACCGTCGGCAATCACCTCGGGCAACCCGCCGACGCGCGACGCGACGACCGGCACCTCGCAGGCCATCGCCTCGAGCGCCGCGACGCCGAAGCTCTCCTGCGACGACGGCAACAGCAGCAGATCGGCAATCGACAGCAGCGGCACCACGAGCTCCTGCTCGCCCAGCGCCTCGACGTCGTCGGCCAACCCCTGCGCGCGCGCGCGCCGGCAGGCAGCGGAGAGATCGGGACCGTCGCCCACCAGCAGCAGCCGGGCCGGCATCCGGTCGCGAATGCGGCGGAAGATGTCGATGACCGCATCGGCCCGCTTCACCGGCCGGAAGTTCGAGACGTGAATCACCAGCTTCGTCGCGGGGTCGGCGCCGCGGTAGCGCGCCAGCAGGCGCTCGTCGAGCGTCCGCCGATGCTTCTGGCAGTCCAGGAAGTTGGGGATGACGCGAATATCGGCGCGCACCGGCAGGTGCCGGTAGGTGTCGTCCCGCAGGCTCTCGGAGACCGCGGTGACGCCGTCCGACTGATCGATGGAGAACGCGGCCGCCTCGACGTACGAGGCGTCGCTGCCGATCAGCGTGACGTCCGTGCCGTGCAGCGTCGTGATGACGCGGGGGACGCGGCCGCCGCCCGCCGCGGCCAGAATCCGCCCGGCGAGGTACGCCGCCGTCGCGTGAGGAATCGCGTAGTGCGCATGCACGATGTCGAGAGGGCTCTGGCGCGCCACCTCGACGATCTTGCTGGTCAGCGACAGGAGGTACTGGGGCTCGCGAAAGAGCGGGTAGCCCGGCGTCCGGACGGCATGGAACGCGAGCCCCGCCTGGAAATCGCCCAGTCGCACGGGCGGATCGCTGCTGAGGAGACGGACCTCGTGTCCGCGGCGGGCGAGCACCTTGGCGAGCTCGGTCGCCACGATGCCGCTGCCGCCAACCGACGCATAGCACACGATCCCGATATTCATGACGGATCGCGGGCGCCCAACCACACCGGCAGGAATCCGCGCCGCAGGGCGCGGATTCCTACGTGGTGCCGAACGTCAGCCAGGTTCCCTTCAGGCCGGTCTGGCCGACTCCCAGCCGGGTCCAGTCGCAGACTCCGTCGGGAAAGATGCCGTGCAGCCGGTGCATGTCGTCCGCGTTGAAGCTCACGGCGTAGTCCGCCGCATCGACCGGCTTGAGCTGGCACTTCGCGATGTCGCTCGCGAGCGGCGCGCCGGCCACCTCGCGCGGCGAGGGCGACGACGGATACAGCTCCTCGCACCGGCCGCGGCCCCGGAGCTGCGGCTCCGTGATCTTGCGCGGCTCCGCGTCGCGCGTCCAGCATGCATCGGTCAGCTCGGCCGGCTTCGCACGCGCGACCTTCTCCGCCAGCGGGTCCGACGACTTGTCCGCGGCCAGGTTCTCGAGCCACTGATCCATCTGCTGCAGCGCACCGCGCAGCACCGGGCTCGCGCTGCTGTAGAGCCCGTAGCGGGAGTCCTCGACCAGCATCACGTGGTTGTCGACCCGCTCGTTGGCCTTGCGCAGCCGCTCGCGCATGGAGAACGAGTGGTAGCGCGTGTGCACGTCGCCGTTCTCCCGGTCGTCGCTGTAGGCGCGGTAGTCGATGATCGGCGTCGTCGCGAGCCCGCCGCCGCCGCTCGTAAGACGCCCGGTCTCGTACGCGATGCGGAGCGCCTCCGCATCCGCCTCGGTGCGGGCCGGATGGAACCGGCCGTCGCCGTCATAGCCGCCGATGGCCTCGTTCAGATCGAGGAACTGGGCCACGGTGATCGCGCCGTCGTTGAGCGCCTGCAGGCCGTACTGCACGCCGACGTTGTCGAGCGTACGCCGCGCGAAGCCGCTGGCGGCGTCGCGGCCGTAGATGTTGACGTAGTGCTCGTACACATCGCAGCGCGCGCCGGTCGGGTTGTCCGTCGGGTGGTACTCGAGCGCCTCGGGCAGCACGTCCGGGCAGAACTCGCCCACCGTGACGCGGCCGGCGTTGATCGACACGTTGGGCATCGTGGCCAGGACGAGGAAGCCGGCGATGGCCCGCTGCTCCTCCGCGGTGAACTCGCCGTGCCCGGCGTGCGCGAAGTAGTTGTCCAGCAGCCGGGCGTCCGTGATCATCGGGATCGTGCCGAAGCCGACGTCCGGGAAGCTGCACCCGGGGATGATGCCGTCGAGCAGGCCGGGGTAGTTGTCGGCGATCTGATGGTTCTGGTAGGAACCGCCCGAGCAGCCCCAGCCGATCGTGTGACGGGGCGCGCCGTAGGCCTCGATGAAGCGCTCCTTGACCATCATCATGGTCTCGGCCGCCAGCACGTCGTTGCAGTTGTTGCCGTAGACGTTGAGGCTGGCCGACGCCACGGCGTAGCCCTGGCTGAGCATGGCGTCGTCCGTCACCCCGCCCGTGCGCGGCCCCTGCCGGAACCAGCCCCGCACGCAGCCGCCGCCGAAGGTGTAGATGAGCCGGCCGTTCCAGCCGGCGGGCGGCGTCCACGGGTCCGGCTCGGCGTCGGCCGCCGGGTCGTGCAGCATCGCGATCTGGTAGATCGCGCGGTTGATCGTGCCCGTCTCGATGCGCACGATGTAGGGCACCTCCGCGCCGGCCAGCGTCGTGGTCGCCGCCACGTCGGCCGGCCGCAGGCGCGGATCGGCCAGCGGTTTCAGCTCGCCGTCCGCGGTGGAGCGGTAGGCGTAGTCGACCCGCCGGGCGATGGAGCACGCGTCGTCGAGCGCCGGTCCCAGCGTCTCGCCCGACACGAGCTCGAACGCGTCCGTCTCGCAGATGAACGGCTGCTCGTGCGGGCCGGAGAAGACCGGACCCTCGAGCGGGTGGTTCACCAGCGACAGGGCGGCCAGCGACGTACCGTCGGCCGTGGCCAGCGCCAGCTCCGCGGTGCCGGACAGCCCGTCGACCAGCCCGACGAGACCGCCGGCCGCGGCGGGCCGGAAGGCGCCCGTGACGTCCCTGCCGTCGCGCGTCACCTGCAGCACCGACAGATCGGCGCCGGGCGGGACGCCGACCCCGACCAGGGCGTTGCCGCCGGTGATCATGTCCGGACGGCTCGACAGGACCTGCAGCTCGTAGCCGTCGCCGGCACCGTCGTCGCCGCGCACGATGCACGCGCCGCTGCCGGCCGCCAGCACGGCGGCCAGCACGACCCGCGCCACGACGCCGCTTCTGCTCCCGGTCAGACAGACAGATCCCATGACGTCATGCCTCCATATTTTGGATGGGGCTGCGCCCCAAGCCCCCGGCGTTCGCTTGCGGGGACCCCTACGCCCCGCGCCGCTCCCGCCGAGGCGCGCTGTGCGCGCCTTGCGCCGGCTGAGCCGGCGCTTTATGCGGACGGGGCCTTGCTCTGAACCTCCGGCGTCCGGGGACCCCTCCCGGCTACCGTTCGGTGGGGTCGCGGCCGTCGAGCGGCGCGCCGGTGCCCGACGAGCCCGCGAACAGCTTCGTCCCGTCGGGCAGCGTCACGTCCCGCCCGTTCGCCCGCAGGCCGCCGTCGAGCGCCTGGTAGCCCTCGATGAGCACCGGGGTCCCCGGCGACACCGAGTCCTTGCGCCAGCCGCGCCGCACCAGGGCACCCGGGGGGCCCGCCTCGACCATCCAGCTCTCGACCGTCCCGTCCGCACTCGTCACGTCGACGTGCATCCAGGCGTGCGGGTTGATCCACTCCATCTTCGTGATCACGCCCTCGAGCCGCACCGGCTTCGTCGCGTCGAACTCGGCCGAGAACGCATGGTGCCCCAGCGCCGGCACAGCCGCCGCCAGCACCGCCACCGCCACCAGACCCATGATCATCGTTCGCATCGAGCTTGCCTCCTGCTGGTTGACTTTCCCTGTCGCGCCGCCCGCCGGCGCCTACTGCTTCGACTCGGCGGCGGCCGCCGCCTGCTCCTTGGCGCGCGCGCCGCTGAGCATGTTGAACATGCCGTAGTTGCCTTCGTGGCAGGCGTACTCGACGAGCTCGTACTGGCCGTCATCCCGCTTCATCGGCAACATGCCGGTCCAGGGCCGCGTCCAGACGGTGGGATCGTCGACCGTGAACTCGTACTCGATCGTGTCCTCGCTGACCCGCGTGAAGCGCTCGGTCAGCCGCATGCTCGCGCTGGCGCCGCGGAACGAGTCGGCCTTGCCGTTGAAGTTCGTGACCTCCACGACCAGCGTGTCGCCCTCCCAGCGGCCCACCGGGTCGCCCAGCCAGAGGGTCAGGTCCTCCCCGAGATGCTCGCGCCCGTCGGTCGGGATGATGCGCGTCTCGTGAATCATCTCCTTCGTCACCGCGACGTAGCCGGGGCCCTGCACGATCTGCACGCCGTTGTTGTAGCCGTTCGGGACCATCAGCGCCGGCAGCCCCCGCGTGGCGCAGCGCTCCCACGAGCCGAGGTCCTCGGGGTTCTCGGCGGCCAGCTCCACCGCCCGCCGTTCGGCCAGCATGACCGGCACGCGCTCGCGGGCCGCGGGCGTCATCGGCGGCAGCTTGCCGTCCGGGGGATCGATGATGACCGCGACCTGCCTCGACGGCGCCGTCCTCACGAACCCGAGCGCCGTGTCCCGCCACTCGCGATCGTAGCCCCAGATGCCGCGCAGCGTCGCGCGCTCGCGCCGCGCCAGCGCCTCGTCCTCGGTCAGCAGCGTCTTGCCCGCATCCTCGTCGGCGCGCTCGAACGGAATGCCGTGCGCGTCGTTGAGGGTCCAGATGCCCTGCATGTCGGGCGCGCCCCACGCGGTGCGGGGCGGCTCGTACGGGGCCGGCTCCACCTCGTCGCCGGCCGGCGACTGGCCGGCCGCCACGGCCGGGACGAGCACGGCGGCGGCGGCGACGAACGCCAGCACGCGATACACCATCTGACACCTCCTGGCTCGCTCGAGCGTCATGGCTGGACGACCTCGACGCGCACGTTCTCCGGGCTGACCACGAAGCCGTACCTGGCCACCGTCCGGCCTTCCTGAATCTCCCCCTGGATGTCCGCGCCCTTCGCCTCGAGCTCCGCCATCGCGGCCTCGATATCCGGAAACGCCCATCCGAGATGGTCGATGGCCCGCCCCTGCGTCGCCGCGGGCGGGTTGTCCTGCCCGGACACGAGCAGCCAGACCGTGTCGTACAGCAGGCCATCCAACCGGCCCCGCATGCTCGCCCGCTCCCCGCCGAACATCTTCTCATACCAGTCGAGCGCCGCGTCCGGGTCGGCGGAGCTCAGGTGGATGTGGTGGAACCCGAGATACTCGTCGTCCTCGACCAGCTCGATGCGCGTGCCCCACGGGTCGAAGACGAACGCGATCTTGAACAGCCCCGGTACGTCGCGCACCGTCGACCCGTCGTCGAACCGTTGCAGCCGGACGCCGAGCCCCCCGACCCCCACCGCCTCGAGCTCGGCCATCTTCGCGGTCAGGTCCGGGTACGAGAGCCCGATGTGGTTGACGCCGGTGCCGACGCTGCCGCCCATGGCCGGGCGCGACAGGAACATCAGGATCACCGACCCGTAGCGGCACGCGTTGTCCCGATCGGGAATCGGCTCGCAGTCGAGATACTGGACGTACCAGCGCGCCGCCTCGGGCGCGTTCGGCGACGCGATGTGCACGTGGTGGTAGTCGGCCGCGCGCGCGAGGCCGGGCAGGGCCATCGACAGCGCGAGGAGCAGCGCCGGCGCGATCCGTCTGCAGGTCATGACGTCGGACCTCCGCTTAGCGGGGCTCCCGGCGCAGGTGGCCGTAGAGCAGCTCTTCCGAGAACTCGATGCACTTGAACTCCAGGAGCCGCGCGTTCTCCTCCAGCCGCCGGTACAGGGGCAGCCTGACCGTCCAGGGCCGCGTGTACACGTTCTCGTCCTCGAGGGTCGCCTCGTACATCATGGCGTTCGGGCTGATCGGCGTGTAGCGCTCCTGCACGCGCAGCGCCGCGCTGTGGAAGTTGCCCGCGCGGTCCAGCCAGGCCTCGCCGTTGAACCCCTCGACGTCGACCACGAGGGTCTCGCCGTCCCAGCGCCCGTGCGAGCGCCCCATCCACGAATCGATCGGCGGCGGCTCGGGCTCGTCCTTGTCCATGTGAATGGTCCGCACGGTTTCCGCGTAGCCGTAGGCGACGAGGATCTTGTCCGTGCCCTGCACGATCTGGAAGGGATAGGGCAGGTAGGTGGCGCGCGGCACGCCGGGCATGTAGCACTTGGCTTCCGGATCCTCGGTCAGCCGGTTCTCGAAGTTCTGCTGCTTCTGCTCCAGCGCCCAGTCCTGATAGGGAATCTCGTTGCCCACGACGATGCCCTGCCCGGGCGGAACCGCGCCTATCGCGCCGCCCACCGGCAGCCCGGGGTAGGCGGGATGGTCCTGGATGTCCCAGTGCGCCGTGCCGATGGCCTGCCAGATCCCGTTCAGGTCCGGCACGCCGTCGGCGGTGCGGGCAGCCTGATAGGTGGAAGACTGGCCGGCCGCCTGACCCGCCGTCAGGAGCAGCACCGCAGCCGCCCCGGCCATCGCCAGCACCGCGCCTCGAAACCTCTTCTGCATCTGAACGATACTCCTTTCGCGCCGTCGCCGCGGCGCCGCGCCGGTATCCGCCGCCTGCAGCGGTCGGGGCCGGCCGCCTGCCGGCCGCCACGGCCAGCCCCCGATGTAGACTGAGTGTTGTATGGAGAACTCGCTTCGCGCCGGCCCTCTCGCCCTCATCGCCTTCCTCCTGATCGCGGCGCCGGCCCCGGCCCAGCCTCCGCTGGCCGAAGTGGCTCGCACGGAGGCGGCGCGCCGGGCGTCCATCAGCGAGAAGTCAAGATTCTATACCAACGACGACCTGGCGGGCGGCTCGCGCCTGACCACCGGCGCCGCCCGCCGTCCGGAGCCGGACGCGGCGCCCCCGGGGTCGGACGATCCCGCCGCCGCGGCCGGCGGCGGGACGAGCGACGCGCCCGAAGCCGAGCGGGACGAGGCCTACTGGCGCGAGCGGATCACCGCCGCGCGCGACGCCAGACAGCGGGCCGAGCTGGTGGCCGCCGCGCTGCAGAACCGCGTCGACGGCCTGCTCGCCGAGCTCACGGCGCGCGACGACCCCGCCCAGCGGGCCCGCCTCGAACGCCAGCGCGCCGACGCGCTGTCCGAGCTGGAGGCCACCCGCACCGAGAGCGAGCGGCTCACCGGGGAGATCGCGGCGATCCGCGAGGAGGCCCGCCGCGCCGGGGCCCTGCCGGGGTGGCTGCGCTGACCCCCGGTCCCGACGATCGAACGCGCGCGGGCAGGCCGCTTTCCGGCGTCAGTCCGTCACCGACCACAGCCGCTCGAAGTAGCCCCACAGGTCGAGCGTGAGCACGTCCTCGCCAGCCGGCGTCCTGGGCTGGGGCTGGCGGAAGTCGTCGGGCGTGTCCCTCAGCCAGTGCATCAGGCCTTCGTGCAGCTCGGACGAGTAGGGGGCCTCCACCTCGTACAGGCACAGATAGCTGAGGGGCGCGCCGGCCAACTGGTGTTGAGGCGCGTAGCGTGTCGAGGCGCGGAAGTGCGGCGAGCGGGCCACGTCGATCATGTGGTTGTCGGTGTACCACGCGTTGTACTCCGCGTCGTAGCCGAGGTCGGTCGGGTGCGAGAAGACGAGCATCGCGGATTCGCGCGCCTGGCCGGGAGGCGCCGGCTCGCCGTAGACCCCGATGCGCCCGTAGGCGGCTGACCCGACGACCTCGATGCCGTCGATCGGCGCGGGCGCGGCGGGCACGGGCGCCCCGCCCTCCAGCGGGTAGACGCCGGCGTAGAACGGCGCCCGCAGCGGCGTCGGGGGCTCCTGCTGCTGGCGCAGCTCGAACACGCTGGCGCCGGCCGCCCCGCCCGCGGCGAGGAGCGGCGCCGCCCGCTGCTCGCGGTAGCGCGCCAGCGCCGCCTCCCCGTCGGCCGTGAACAGCTCGACCAGCAGGTGCGGCCCGGCGCCCGCCCGATCCGCCGTCGGGTCCGCGCTGCCGGCCGGCAGGCTCTTGCCGGCGTACTCCAGCATCTGCTGCGTGAAGTCCTGCGGGTACGAGATCAGCACGTCGGTGATCGACCCGTCCGCCGCGGTCACCGGCTCGAGCTTCGGCATCACGAAGCCGGTGTAGGAGGGCAGATCGACCCCGGCCACCCGCCCGACGACCTCGTCGCGCAGGACGGGATCGAAGCGGATGCCGTACGACTCGAACAGCGCCCGCGCGGCGTCGTAGTCGCCCTCCGACTTGATCCGCTGCACCTCGGACAGCAGCCGGCCGACCCCCTCCCGGAACGCCTGCGCGTCGGTGACCACGTGGTACGTCCTGCCGTCGCGCCGGCGCACCTCGACGGCTTCCGTGTTGTCGATCAGCCAGTGGACCACCATCTGCCGGTTGCGCATGTGGTCCTGCTCGAGCTGGTCGCCCTCGCGCACGCGGCGCAGCTGGAGGATCGCGTTGCGGGCGTACGACTCGTACTCGGCGAGCACGATGTCCGCCTGGTCGGCGGCGTCGACGATGCCGATCTCGGCCAGCTTCGGGTCCGCGATGAAGTAGAGCGCGACGAGGTCGGCCCGCGCCTCCTCCAGCGCCGAGTACTGCTCGCGCAGGAACGGCTGCGCGTTGCCGCCGAGACGCTCCGCGAGCTGGCCGGAGGCGTGCCCGATCACCTCGTGCATGTTCACCGTCAGGTCGCCGGCCAGGCTGCCCCACCGCTCGGCGCGCGCGAGCTCCGCCGCGTCCCAGGTGAACTCGGCGAGGTAGGCGGGCGGGCGCGACAGGTCGTACGCCTCGACGACGTTCGAGAGCGAGATCGACTTGCTGCCGTACTCCTCACGGACGGTCTGGTCGTTGGGCAGGTTGATGCCGATCGGCGTGATCGGTCCCGAGTCGCCGATCTCGACGACGACGTCGATGGCGTTGGCCGTGATGCCGGTGACCCCTTCCTTGCGGTAGCCCGGATCCCACGGCATGTGGTCCTCGAACCACTGCGCGTGCTCGGCCAGCGTGCGGATGGCCTCCGTCTTCTCGCGGTTGACGTAGTAGACGAGCGCCTCCCAGGCGCCCTTGGCGCCGCGCGCGTCCATGTAGACCTCGGTGAAGCCGTTGATCGTGTCGACGGGCGACGCCTGGTCGGCCACCCAGGCGATGTCGTAGGCGCGCCGGTCGGCCGGCTCCCCGCTGCGGTACCACTGGACGAGCGCCTCGAGCGCGGCGGCCATCGGCTCGGTCGCGAACGGGACGGCGGCCTCCAGGTGCCGCACCACTTCCCTGAGATCGTCCGCGTAGCGGCCGTCGCCCGCTATCCGGTAGACCTCCTCCTCGAGCCGGCCGTCGCGCTTGACCAGGCGCGAGTTGAGCGGGTAGCGCTCCTCGAAGCCCTCGAGGTCGGCCATCGAGACGCCGTCGTACAGGTTGTTGGCGCTCGACAGCAGGATGTCGCCGCCGTCGGCCGGCGTCTTGTTCGTGAGGATGGGATCGACGGTCTCATCGAAGAAGAGCGGATCGAGCCGCGTCAGCAGGGCGTCGAGGGTCTCGCCGTCCGCGGTGGGGAACTGAGCCCCGGCCGCCGCCGCCGCCCCGGCCGCCGCGCGGAACGCCGCCGGGTCCAGGTCGAGGACGAACTTGCGCGCCGTGAGGTTGTTGTACGGTCCCGTGTTGATCCAGAAGAGCTTCGTGTAGCGGTGAATCGCCTCGAGCGCGTCGGCGTCGACCGCCTCGCCGTGGACCAGGATCTCCTCGAGCACCTCCCGCATCTCGAGGTTGTGCTCGTAGCGCTGGTCGTAGAAGATGTCGCGGCCGGCCAGCGCGGCGTTGTAGAGATGCCAGATCAGCACCTTCTCGCGCAGCTCGAGCGCCTCGAAGCCGTCGGCGTAGATCTGCGCGATGGCGGCGTCGTCGATGCGCTCGAGCAGGTGCCGGCGCGCCGGCGGGTCGACGGGGGCAGCGGCCGGCGCGTCCGCGTCGACAGCGGAGGCGGCGGCCGCGTCCGGCTCGACGGCGGGGGCGACCCGCGCGTCCGGGTCGACGGCGGCCGCGGCCTGCACCTCCGCCTGCTCCGCCGGATGGAAGTATGCCGCCACCCCGAGGGCCAGAACGCTCAGGGCAACGCCGACTGGGACAACCGTTCGCGGACGCATCATCGGGATCCTCCAGGGTCGACCCGCCACGGTAGAATTGAGGCGTTCCTGAATTATAGCGGCGGGAGGATTGCCCATGAGTTTCTGCCCCGAACCCGGCGGTCGCCGTTCACCGGCGCGCCGCGCCCCGGCGGTCCTGGCCGGCCTCGTCGCGGCGGCGTGCCTCGCCGCGGCCGGCATGCCGGCGTCCGCCCAGCAACGCGAGCTGACGGTCGCCGACATCTTCGACCCCGCCCGGCGGGTCGACTTCGACGGCAATCCGCCCCGCGGACTCGAGTGGCTCGACGACCGGCACTACCTGCAGCCGGCGGGTCACGGCGGCCCGCCGCTGAAGGTGGAGGCCGGGTCGGGCGCCAGCGAGCCCCTCTTCGACGTGGCGGCCCTGGAGACGGCCATCGCCGGCGTGCCGGGCATCAGCGCGGCGCAGGCCGGCCGCCTGGCGCGCACCGGCACGCACCTGCTGAACGGCAGCCGGACCGCGCTGGTCTTCGACTTCGATAACGACCTCTACCACCACGAGCTGGGCGGCGCGCAGGTGACCCGTCTCACGCGCACGCCGGCGGCCGAGCAGGAAGTCTCGTTCAGCCCGGACGGGCGTCTCGTTGCGTTCGTCCGCGACCACGATCTCCACGTCGTCAGCGTCGACCGGCCGCAGGCGCGTGCGCTCACCACAGACGGGGACGACGCGGTGCGCAACGGCGTGCTCGACTGGGTGTACCAGGAGGAGATCTACGGCCGCGGCAACTTCCGCGGCTACTGGTGGAGCCCCGACTCGACGCGCATCGCGTTCCTGCGGCTGGACGGCTCCGAGGTGCCGGAGTTCACGATCGTGGACCACATCGAGTACCACCCCGAGGTCGAGCGGTGGTCCTATCCCAAGGCCGGTGATCCGAACCCCGTGGTGCGCCTCGGCATCGCGGGCGCCGCGGGCGGCGGCGCCGCCTGGGTCGACCTGGACGCCTACGACGGAAGCCAGCCGCTCATCGTCGGCGTCGGCTGGACGCCGGACGGCGCGCGCGTCGTGTACCAGGTCCAGGACCGCGAGCAGACGTGGCTGGACCTCAACGTCGCCGATCCGCAATCGGGGGAGCCGACGACACTGCTGCGCGAGACCACGGAAGCGTGGGTCAACGTCAACGGCCCGCCGCGCTGGCTCGCGGACGGCTCGTTCCTCTGGCTGAGCGAGCGCTCGGGCTGGAAGCACCTGTACCACTACCGGGCGGACGGCACGCTGGTGCGGCAGATCACGAGTGGGGAGTGGGAGGTGCGCCGGCTGCACGGCGCCGACGAGGAGACCGGGTGGATCTACTGGTCGGGCACCGAGCGCAGCCCCGTCGGGAGCGACGCGTACCGGGTGAGGCTCGACGGGTCCGGCCTCGCCCGGCTGACCGCGCGGCCCGGCACGCATCGCGTGCAGTTCAACCCCGGCTTCACGCGCTACATCGACACCTGGAGCACCCTGGCCGTGCCGCCCCAGGTGCGGCTGCACGCAGCGGACGGCGCCGAGCGGCGCGTCATCGACGCGAACGAGGCCACGGTCCTGGCGAAGTACGACCTGTCGGCCCCGGAGCTGCTGCAGGTGCCGAACCGCGACGGCTTCCTCATGGAAGCCGTGATGATCAAGCCGCCGGACTTCGACCCCGCGCGCCGCTACCCCGTCTACCAGCACGTCTACGGCGGCCCGCACGTCCAGCGCGTGCGCGACGGCTGGAGCGGATCGACGTACCTGTTCTGGCAACTGCTCGCCCGGCAGGGCGTCATCGTGTGGGTGCTCGACAACCGCACGGCCAGCGGCAAGGGCGCCGTGTCGACCTGGCCGGTCTACGAGGACTTCGGGGCCAGTGAGCTGCGCGACATCGAGGACGGGCTCGACTGGCTGGCCGCGCAGCCGTACGTCGACCCGGACCGCATCGGCATCGAGGGCTGGAGCTACGGCGGCTTCATGGTGAGCTACGCCCTCACGCACAGCGACCGCTTCGCGATGGGCATCGCCGGCGGATCGGTGACCGACTGGCGCGACTACGACACCATCTACACCGAGCGCTACATGCGCACGCCGCAGAACAATCCGGAAGGGTATCGGCGCAGCGCCCCGCGCTTCGCGGCCGCCGACCTCAGCGGCGCCCTGCTGCTCGTGCACGGCACGCTGGACGAGAACGTCCACATGCAGAACACGCTGCAGTTCGCCTACGCCCTGCAGCAGGCCGGCAAGCGCTTCGAGATGATGCTGTATCCGCGCTCGCGGCACCGGCTGGGCGGGCTCGACCTCAAGCTGCACCGCCACACCATGATGCTCGACTTCGTCCTGCGGCACCTGCGGCCGGAAGCCGGCGCGGCCGCGCCCGAGACGTCGGCGGGCGCCGGGGACTGAGGCAGGTGGACGGGGCGGGGCCGCTCACTGCAGGTGGCGCCCGCCGTCCACGCGCAGCGTCTCGCCCGTGATGAAATCCGTCTCGACGAGCGCCAGGACGGCCGTGACGAGCGCCTCGTCGCCGCCCCAGCGCCCCAGCGGCGTCGCGCGCTCGACCGCTTCCACCTCCTGCGCGTCCATGTCCGCCGGCGGTCGGATCGGCCCCGGCGCAACGGCGTTCACGAGAATGCCGTCCGGCGCCAGCTCCAGGGCGAGCGCCTCGGTCAACCCGATGACGGCCGACTTCGCGACGTAGTACGGCAGGTAGCCCGGGTAGCGGGGACGCCCGCTGCGCGCGACCCAGTCGGACACGTTGACGATGCGCCCGCGGCCGGCGGCGCGCAGGTGCGGGACCGCGGCGAGCGCGCACAGGTAGGCGGCCCGGGCATCCACGGCCAGCGCCCGGTCCCAGTCCGACTCGTCCAGCTCGTCGAACGGCCTCGAGACGTACGCCGAGGCCATGTTGATCAGGATGTCGAGCCGCCCCCGGGCCGCCACGGTCTCGGCGATCAGACGGCGGCACGCGGCGGCGTCGGTCAGGTCCGCCAGCGTGGTCCGGACGCGTGCCGCGGCGGCGGGCGGCAACGCCCCCGGCGCCGCGGCGAGCGGGCGCCGGCACGACAGGTTGACGTGCGCGCCGCGCCGGGCCAGCTCCGCCGCCACGGACAGGCCGATGCGCCGCGCGCCGGTGACGATCGCGACCTGGCCTGTCAGGTCCATCAATCAGACGGGGCTGCGCCCCGCGCCCCCGGCGTTCGCTCGCGGGGGCCCCTGCGCCCCGCGCCGCTCCCGGCTTCAATCAGACGGGGCTGCGCCCCGAACCCCCGGCGTCCGCTTGCGGGGACCCCACAGCCCCGCGCCGCTCCCGCCGAGGCGCGCTGTGCGCGGCCTCCTTCAGATGGGGCTGCGCCCCAAGCCCCCGGCGTCCGCTCGCGGGGGCCCCTGCGCCCCGCGCCGCTCCCGCCGAGGCGCGCTGTGCGCGCCTTTGCGAAGGGTCAATCGGTGGTGGGCTTGGGCGCGCCGGGGATGCGCGGGTTCAGGATCTCGTCGATCAGGAAGACGTCGGTCAGCAGGGCCCGCAGGTGGATCAGCGCGTTGAGGTTGTCGATCATCTGCGAGCTGACGGCCGGCTGGGCCTGCACCATCCGCACGGCTGCCAGCGCGTCGGCCGCGTCCCGCCTGAGCACCTCGATGAACGACTGGTAGCGGGTCGGGGCGTCGCCGCCCCGCTCGGCGACGACGGACGAGAACAGATCGGCGAGCACCCCGAGCGCGCTCTCCAGGCGGCCCAGGAACTCGCGAACCTGGGCCGACGACTTGGAAGCCTGCTCGCCGGCCACGCCCTGGGCCGCGTAGGCGAGACAGAACTCGTAGCTCTCCTCGATGGCGTCGATGCGAGCCTGCAGCTCGGCGGCGGTGGTCACCCCTTGTTGGATTCCCGCGAGACGACCCAGCGCTCGGGGTCGTGGTGCTCGAGATACCGGTCGCGGTCGACGTAGCCGAGGATCATCGACTTGGTGAGCCAGAACTTGTCGGGCCGGATGGCGAAGTAGACGTGCGTCAGCGTCAGCGTCACGAACAGGACCCCGCCCAGACCGTGGATGACGTACATGAGCCCCCAGGTCTCGTCGGCGAGGAAGTACGCGTTGCGCGGCCAGAACATCGAGTCGATGCGCAGCATCATGACGAGACCGGTGCCGATCACGGCGAGGCCGGCCAGGGTCACGGCCAGGTGGTACAGCTTGTGGTCCAGCGGGTACTTGCCGTGCTTGCGGATCGGGGCCGTCTGCTGACCGGCCTGCCGCCGGATGCGTTTCCACGCCTCCGCGAGGTCGCTCGGCAGGATCCAGATCGACCAGAAGTCGAGGAAGAACGTGGCGTGGACCATGTGATACACGATCGACACGGTCAGCAGCACACCCGCCACCCAGTGGATGGTCAGCCAGGGAAACTGGATGCCGACGATCGGGAAGAAGCCGGTGATCAGCAGCGCGATCATGGACGCTGCCATCACCCAGTGGAAGTACCTGGCGGCCGCGGTGTGCCGCGTGATGCGCGCCGGCACGTTGGCGGCGCTCCCCGACTCGGCGCCCGCACCATTGGCGCGGGCCAGCCGGGGCAGCCACACGATCGCGTAGATGATATGGAACGCGATGAACGCAACCCCGGCCCAGAACGCCAGGTAGAGGAGGTCCCAGGAGATGCGCACGAGCATCTCCTGCCCCCAGGGATCGGCGCCCCACTCGAAGAATTCCATCCTACGCCTCGCCGCCCCGGACCGCCCGGGTAACAAGATTCCGCAGCAACGCCACCTTGTAGCCGTTGTGCGCCAGCGGCCGGACGCCGCCAATCGCGGCCTCCCCCGCCTGCGCCGCGACCTCGCCGGACAGCTGCCGCCCGCGCACGGCGTCCTCGGCGGCACGCAGCCGCAAGGGCGTGGGCGCCACGCCGTTGACGGCGATCCGGATGTCCTCGACCACGCCGTTGGTGATCCTCGCCGCGGAGGCGACGCTCGCCAGCGCGAAGTCCCAGACCTGGCGGTCCCGGCTCTTCTCGAAGTAGAAGCGCGCGCCGGCCCACGTCCCCGGCACACGGACGGCCGCGAGCAGATCGTTCGGCTCGAGCACCGTCATGCGCATGATGTCCACGTCCGGGCCCACGAAGAACTGCTCGGCGGGCACCGACCGCGTGCCGGCGCTGCTGCGGATGTCCATCTCCGCGTCGAGCGCGACCAGCGCCGGGGCGGTGTCCGACGGGTTGACCGCCACGCAGCGGCTCGCCCCGAGGATGCAGTGCTCGCGATTCATCGCCGTGGGCGTGTCGGCGTAGCAGATGTTGCCGCCGGCGCGGTAGCAGTTCCAGCCGTCGCGGTAGTACCAGCACCGCGTGTCCTGCGCCAGGTTTCCGCCGAGCGTCCCCTGGTTGCGGATCTGCGGCGACGCCACCAGCTCCGCCGCCTCGGCCAGCAGCCCGTACTGACTGCGCACGTCCGGGTGCCGGACGACCTCGCGCAGCTTCGCCATCGCCCCGATCGTCAGGCCGCCGCCCGTCGCCGAGCGAATGGCGCTCAGTTCCTCGACGCCCCCGAGGTCGACCACCGCCGCCGGCCGCTTGACCCGATCCTTGAGCCAGTCGAACGAATCGAGCCCGCCCGCCAGCACCCAGGCCTGCTCCTGGTACTGGTCGAGCAACCCCAGCGCCTCGTCGGTCGTCGTCGGCTGAAACAGTTGAAACGCCGGCATCATGTCGCGAATCACGGCCATCTTGTTTCTCCCTCAGCAGATTCGATCAGACGTGCGCCGCCAGATTCGAGAAGGCCGGAGGCAGGTTCTCGATCTTCGTCAGGATCATGTCGGTCATGACCGGGGTGCGGTTGAAGTACCCCTCGCCCAGCGCATCGGCAATCGCGCAGAGCACGGCGCCCGACCCGGCGCCCTCGGCGGTCTCCCCGATCCCCTTGGCGCCCATCGGGCTGAACGGATCCGGCTTGTCCTGCGCCACCCACTGCATCGGCTCCTCGTGCGGCACGTCGAGCATCGAGGGCGGGCGGTTCGAGTAGAAGCGCTTCGACACCTGCAGGCCCCAGCGGCGGTCGTAGATCCACTTCTGGCCCAGCGCCGCGCTGAAGCCCTGGATGGCTCCGCCGTGGAGCTGCGCCTCAAGGGTCCGCGGGTTGATCACGGTCCCGACGTCGGTGGCCACGCGGTAGTCCTTGAGCACCACGCCGCCGGTCTCGAGATCGACCTCCACCTCCGCGAACCCGATGGCGTGCGAGATGACCCGCCCCCCGAGGGGATAGTTGTCGCGGGCGACGCCCATCAGCCCCAGGCCCGCCAGGGCCGTCGCGGCGGTCACCGTCACCGGGTTGAGATCCCCGGGCAGCTCGTGGCCGTCGAACCGGCCGCCGAGCTCGATCGCCCGCTGCGCCGCCTGCGCGAAGCCGAGGCCCTGCCGCGGGTAGTCGCGCCGGAAGACGCGCCCGTCCGCGACGTCGTAGTCGTCCGGCGAGCCGCCCAGCGCGCCCGCGGCAATCTCCAGCAGCTTGCGCCTGGCATCCTCGCCGGCGGCCAGGTTCGCCCGCGTATGGGCGTGCGTCGTGGTGCTCCCGGCCTGCACGGTGCTCCAGGGCAGGTGCTTGCTGGTGTCGCCCCAGATCACCTCGGCCTGATCCCAGTCCGTCTTGAGCGCCTCCATGGCGGCCCGCGCCGTGTCGAACACCGACCCGGTGCCGAGATTGCCCACGCCCTGCTGGATGTAGACCTTCCCGTCCGGCCGAATGGTCAGCAGGCCGTCCATGCCCCAGGCGCCGGCGTTGAACGAGCTCAGCGCGACGCCGATGCCGGTCACCTTCGAGCCGTTGCGCCGGCCGCTCCGCGCCCGCATCGCCTGCCAGTCGAACGTCGATTCGCCGATGTCGGCCGCCTCGCGCACGAACGCGCTCGACACGTTGCCCTGCTCGCCGTTCGTCGGCCTGCCGAGCTTGGCCTGCCCCGCGGGCGCGTTGATGCGGATGAGCTCGAGCGGGTCGATGCCGAGCTGGTTCGCCGCCTTCTGCATGATCGGCGCGATAATCGACACCGCCTGCAGGCCGCCCGGCGCGCGCTGCGCGGAGCGCGGCGGCGTGTTGGTGTACACCGACAGCCCGCGCAACCGGTGGCTCAGCGGCTGGTACATGAGCGAGGCCTGGTCGGCGGCGTTCATGAAATCGGTGGAGAAGCCGTACGGGCCGCCGTCCTGGACGAAGAACATGTCCATGGCCGTGATGCGCCCGTCGCTGCGGAAGCCGATCTTCACGCGGCCCTGCAGCCCCGGGCGGGCGCGGCCGATGAAATGCTCCTCCTGGCGGGTGATGCGCATCATCACCGGCTTGCCCGCCTTCTGCGACAGCAGGGCCGGCAGGCGCATCTGGACGAAGCCGGCGATCTTGCTGCCGAAGCCGCCGCCGCAGTACTCGGAGACGAGCACCAGGTCCTCGGGCGCGATGCCGATGCCGCGCGCCGCCGGGCCGTGCGTGCGGAGCGTGCTCTGCGTCGAGACGTACAGGTAGCACTTCCCGTTCTGCCAGTACGCCATCGCCGTGCGCGTCTCGAGCGGCTGGTGCCCCATCGACTGGTGGAACACCGTCTCGTCGAGCACCAGATCGGCCTCGGCCAGGCCGGCTGCCACGTCGCCGACCTCCCATTCGTCGGTGATCGGGCCGTCGGTCGGCATCTCGCCCCGATCGATGGCGGCCCAGTCGACGTCGCTCCACTTGATGGTGGTCAGCTCGCTGTTCGCCATGGTGTTGCCGTCGAGCCGGGCATCCGGCCCCCCGGGCCGCAGGCTCTCCAGCGGATCCACGGCGAACGGCAGCGGCTCCAGATCCACCCGGATCCGCTCGATCGCGTCGGCGGCCGTCGTCTCGTCGACGGCCGCGACGGCCAGAATCGGCTCGCCCTCGTACACCGGCTCGTTCGTGAGCCCGGCCTCGTTCGGCGCGTCGACGGGCGGCAGCTCGTCGGCGGTCAGGATGACCTCGACCCCCGGCATCGCCTCGGCCGCGCTGGTGTCGATGCTGCGCACCCGCGCGTGCGGCATCGGACTCGGCAGCAGCTTCGCGAACAGCATTCCGTCGGCGCGGAAGTCCTCCGCGTACTTCGCGCGCCCGGTCACCTTGGCGACCAGATCCGCCGTCGAGTAGTTCTTGCCGATCAGCTTGTAGTCAGCCACGTCAGCCCCTCCGCGTATACTCCGCAGCACGCAGCGCGACGTTCAGGATCTTGTTGTAGTCCGCGCACCGGCACAGGTTGCCCGAGAGGAAGTGCGCTGCCTCTTTCCGCGTCGGGTTCGGGTTCTCGTCGACCAGCGCCACCATGTTCATGACGAACCCGGGCATGCAGAAGGCGCACTGGAAACCCTGCTCGTCCACGACGGCCTGCTGCACCGGGTGCAGCGTCCCGTCGGCCGCCTCGAGGCCCTCGATGGTCTGCACCGCCCGGCCCCGCACCTGATGCGTCAGCATCGAGCAGCCGTAGTGCGGCACGCCGTCGATCAGCACGGTGCACGCGCCGCATTCGGAGCGGTCGCACCCGATCTTGGTGCCGGTCAACCCCAGCTTGTAGCGCAGCGTCGTGGCCAGCGTCTCCTGCGGCAGCACGTCGACGCGCCGCAGCAACCCGTTGACCGACAGCGTCACCAGGCGCTCGACGGCGCCGGGAGCCTGCGCGCGCACCACCGCGCCGTTCTTGAGCACGTAGCTCGCCGCCGAAACGCTCGCGCCCGTCGCAATCACGCCCTTGATGAAGCTGCGGCGCGAATAACCCTGCTCGTCCGTCTGCTGCTGGTCCAACCGTTCCGCGTCGCTCATGAGACGCCCCTCCTGGAAAACCGATTCAGCTTATCACGGAATACCCCGTGGTTCGCACCGGTCGCGGGAACCTCCGGCGGCTGGATCGCGTATTGATTCATACGTATGATTAAAACGAGCGTTTGACTTCGAAATCGTGGAGATTGTGCGAATGGCGGCAGAAACGAAAGAGCGGATCCTCGACGCCGCGGAGCGCCTGTTCGCCGATTCCGGATTCGCGGCGACCTCGCTGCGGGACATCACCGGCGAGGCGGACGTCAACCTCGCCTCCGTCAACTACCACTTCGGCTCGAAGGAGGCGCTGCTCAGCGCCATCCTGGAGCGGCGCTTCCGGCCGATCAACGAGGAGCGCATCGCGTTGCTCGACGAGTTGGAATCGCGCGCGGGCGAGCGCGGTCCGGCGCTCGAGGACATCGTGGCGGCGTTCGTGGGCCCGCCCTTCCACTCGTGGGTCGAGGCGGGGAGCGGCGGGCCGAAGTTCCTCAAGCTCATCGGGCAGATCCACTCGCAGGCCAACGAGGAGATCCGCGCCGCCTTCGCGCGCCAGTTCGATCGCGTGCTGACCCGCTTCACCGCCGCGTTCGAGCGCGCCCTGCCCGACCTCGATCCCGAGGAGGTCACGACCCGGGTGCTCTTCATCGTCGGCGCGATGGCGCACGCGCTGACCTGGGGCGAGCAGGTCGCAGCGCGCGCGCCGCGCGCGCGCTGCTGCTCCGATCAGCTTCTCGACTCGCTGGTTTCGTTCGCCGCCGCCGGGATGGCGGCCCGCCAGCTCGCAGCGGTACGCATGCCGGCGGCCGCCGAAGGAGCGCGCGCGTGACCCGGCGCCTGGCTGCACTTGCGCTCTGCGCCGCCGCCGCGGGGTGCTCGGCGGCGCCGCCCGTTGCCGTACCCGACATCGGGGTGCCGGTTCCGCCGGCCTGGACGGCCGCGGACACGACCCCGGGCCGGCTCGCGATCGACTGGTGGACCGACTTCGAGGACGATGGCCTCGCCGCGGCCGTCCAGGCTTCCCTGACCGGGAACTTCGACCTGCAGGCCGCCGCCGCCCGGCTGGAGATCGCCGCGGCGGACGCCCGCCTGGCCGCCGCCGAGATGTGGCCGTCCGTGGACGCGCGGTACAACGGGGCGC
The DNA here is from genome assembly GCA_965214845.1 of Vicinamibacterales bacterium. GTDB lineage: Bacteria > Acidobacteriota > Vicinamibacteria > Vicinamibacterales > UBA8438 > JAAXGX01. Next base: position 5,243,350 of record CBDCCO010000007.1, on the reverse strand, counting down.
GCCAGCAGCAGAACTTCGTGGGCCTCCCGATTCCCGGCGCCGAAGACGAGGTCCTGAGCACGATCTTCACCAATCACGGCGTGTCGCTCGACGTCTCGTGGGAAATCGACCTGTGGGGCCGGCTGCGCGCGGCGAGCCAGCTCGTGCTGGCGAACCTGCAGGCTTCGGCCGCCGATCTGCGCGGCGCGCAGCTCTCGATGGCCGGGCAGACCGCGAAGGCCTGGTTCGCGGTGGCCGAGGCGCAGCAGCAGATCGACCTGTCGAGCGAGACCGTGGAGAGCTACCGCGAGTCGGCGGACCAGGTCCGCGGGCGGTTCGAGGCCGGCATCCGGCCGCCGCTGGATCTGCGGCTCGCGCTGCTGAATCTGGCTACCGCCGAGGCGGCGCTCGATCAGCGGCTGCAACAGTTCGACGCTGCGGCCCGCCAGCTCAAGGTGCTGCTGGGCGAGTACGCGAACGACGTCATCGACGCCCCCCTCGCGCTGCCCGAGCTGACGCCGAGCGTGCCGGGCGGGCTCCCGGCCGACCTCGTGGCGCGGCGGCCCGACCTGGTGGCCGCCGAGCGCCTGCTGGCCGCCGCCGAGGCGAACCTGGGGATCACGCGGCGGAACCGGTTTCCCGACATCACCCTCACGGGGGCCGCCGGCACCGCCACGAACGCGCTCCGCTCGCTCGTCGACGGCGACTTCAGCATCTGGAGCCTGCTGGCCAACGTGACCGCGCCGCTGTGGCAGGGCGGCCGCCTCCGCGAGGAGGTCAACCGCGCGGAGGCCGAGAGCGCGGAGGCGCTCGCCACGTTCGCGAACGCCGTCCTGACGGCGTACGCCGAGGTGGAGACCGCCCTGGCCGCCGACGAGTTCCTGCAGCGGCGGGAGCGGCACCTCGGCGCCGCGGTCGAGCAGGCGCAGGCCGCGGCGGTGCTGGCGAACGAGCGTTACATCACGGGCCTCGACACGTACATCACGGTGCTCGACTCGCAGCGCTCGGCCTTCCAGGCGGAAGGCGAGCTGATCGCCGCGCGCCGCCAGCGCCTCGACAACCGGGTGGACCTCTACCTGGCGCTGGGCGGCGGCTTCGAGCAGCTCGATTCGCCGTTCAGCCTGAACGACATCGAGGCGGGCGTCGACTAGGAGCGGCGCGGGGCAAAAGGGGTCCCCGCAAGCGGACGCCGGCGGTACGGGGCACAGCCCCGTGGGATTGAAGCCAGGAGTCTGCGTCGCGGAACCGTGCAGACTCCGCAGGCGCGCACGGCGCGCCTCGGCGGGAGTGGCGCGGGGCGAAGGGGTCCCCGCAAACGGACGCCGGGGGCTTGGGGCGCAGCCCCATCTGATTTGATTGAAGCTTAGGTGGAAACCATGAAGCTCACACTCGTCCGCGTACTTCAAGTCGTGCTGCCCCTGGCGTTGCTGGGCCTCGCCGGGCTGGCGGCCGTGACCATGATTCGCAACCGCCCGGTCGTCGAGACGCGGCCGCCGGAGATCGCGCCCCCCGGCGTGCGGGTGCACGTCGTCGCGCTCGAGGACGTGGCGCTGTCCGTGACCAGCGAGGGCACGGTCCGGCCGCGCACCGAGAGCGAGCTGGTCCCGGAGGTCTCCGGCCGCGTCATGTCCGTCGCGCCCTCGTTCGCCGAGGGCGGGTTCTTCGAGGCGGGCGACGTCCTCGTGACCATCGATCCGTTCGACTACGAGCAGGCCGTCGTCAGCGCCCGGGCGCAGCTCGCCCAGAGCCGGCTGCGCCTGGCCGAGGAGGAAGCCGAGGCCGAGGTGGCGCAACGCGAATGGGATTCGCTCGGCGAGGGCGACCCGCGCGAGCTCACGCTGCGCAAGCCCCAGCTCGACGACGCGCAGGCAGCGGTGGCGGCCGCCGAGGCGAGCCTCGTGCGGGCGGAGCGCGACCTCGAGCGGGCGCAAATCACCGCGCCCTACGCCGGGCGCGTGCGCCGCAAGGGCGTCGACGTCGGTCAGTTCGTCACCATGGGCAGCTCCGTTGCCACCGTCTACGCGGTGGACCGGGCGGAGATCCGCCTCCCGCTGCCGGACAACGAGCTGGCCTACCTGAATCTGCCGCTCTCGTACCGGGGCGCCGCGAACCGGCAGGGTCCGGGCGTCACCCTGCGGTCGACCTTCGCCGGCGAGACCCACGCCTGGAACGGCCGCATCGTGCGCACCGAGAGCGAGATCGACCCGGTCAGCCGCATGGTGCACGTGGTCGCCGAGGTCGACGACCCCTACCGCCCGGGACCGGTAGCCAATCGGCCGCCGCTGGCGGTCGGGATGTACGTCGACGCGGAGATCGAGGGGCGCCGGTTCCGGCGGATAGCGGTGGTGCCCCGCTCCGGCCTGCGCGGGCGCAGCCAGGTGATGGTGGTCGACGGCGAGGGCCGCCTCCGCTTCCGCGACGTGGAGCTGCTCAGGATGACGGCCGGGTCGATCTACGTGCGCTCGGGACTGGCGAACGGCGAGCGCGTCGTGATCTCGACGCTCGACAGCCCGACCGACGGCATGCAGGTGCAGGTGACGAACCCGGCGCCGGACCTGCTGGCCGAGCGCGCCCCGGACGCCGCCGGCGCGAGCCCGCCGGTGGGCGCCGTTCCCTCCGTCCCCGCCGCGGCGCGCCCCGCCGCGATGCCGCCCGCGGCGGCGGCCACCCCCGCACCCGCCACGCCGGCGGTGCCGGCGGCGACGCCCCCCGCGGCTGCGGCCACCCCGCCGCCCGCCGTGCCGCCGGTGCCCGCGCCGCCCGCCAAGGCGACGGCCGCGCAGGCCCCGGCCCCGCGGCCGCCCCTCAGTCAAAGGCCGCTGCGGCAAGTCGCCACACGACCGGCGCCCGCGGCCGACGTACCGGTGCGGGACGCGCGCGCGGTCGCCGTGCTGCCGTTCACCGACATCAGCGAGCAGGCGGCCGACGCGGACCTCGGCGCAACGCTGGCGGAGGGCGTCTCCGAAGAGATCGGCAACATCGACACCGTGACGGTCGCCCCCGCGGTGGCGGGCGCCAACTGGGTGGTGGGCGGCGCGGTCGAGCAGCTCGCCGACGCGGTGCAGGTCACGGCCCGCATCGTCGAGACGCGCGCCGGCTCCATCGTGCGGACGGTCAGGGTGGACGGCGCCGCGAGCGAGCTGGCGCGGCTGCAGCAGGCCACGGCGCGGGCGGTCGCGCGGAGCCTCGCCGACGCCCTGAACTTGACCGCGGACATGAGGGCGCCCGACGCGCCCGCGGCCGCGCCGGCGATGGCCGCCGCGGCGGTGGTGGTGCGCCCGTTCGCCAATCTGAGCCAGGCGCCGGCGGACGACACGCTGGCGCGGGAGGTCGGCGAGGCCGTGATCGCGCATCTCGGCCGGACGGGGACGTTCACCGTCGTCGACTCGGAGGCCGAGGCGCGCTGGATCGTGGCCGGCGGCATCCAGCGCGTGGGCGACCTCGTGCGGATCACGGCGCGTCTCGTCGACGCGCGCGAGGGCTCCGTCGTGCGGGCCGTGAAGGTCGACGGCTCCATCGAGGAGCTGATGCGCCTCCAGGACGAGGTGGCCTCGGCAATGACCAGCGGCGTGCGCGACGCCACCGGCAACTAGGAACAAGGCGCGCACGGCGCGCCTCGGCGGAAGCGGCGCGGGGCGAAGGGGTCCCCGCAAGCGGACGCCGGGGGCTTGGGGCGGAGCCCCATCTGAATCATGACCGGAACGATCGCGTGGTTCGCGCGCAACCCGGTGGCCGCCAACCTCCTGATGGTGTTTCTCGGCGCCGGCGGCTTTCTCGCGGCGACGAGGGTCACGTCCGAGGTCTTCCCCGAGATCACGCTCGACCGCATCCTCGTCGAGGTGCCGTATCTCGGCGCCGCGCCCGAGGAGGTCGAGGAAGCGGTCTGCGTGCGGATCGAGGAAGCCATCCAGGGCGTCGACGGCATCAAGCAGATCATCTCGACCGCGTCCGAGGGCATGGGCAGCGTGATGGTCGAGATCGAGCTGGGCGCCGACGTGCGGCTGGTGCTCGACGACATCAAGAACCAGGTCGACGCCATCGACACGTTTCCCGAGCAGACGGAGAAGCCGATCATCCGCGAGATGATCTCGAGAGAACAGGTCATCGACCTGGCGGTCTCCGGCGCCGCGGACGAGCACGCGCTGAAGGCGGCGGCCGACCGGATACGCAACGAGCTGTCGCTGCTGCCGGCCATCTCGCTGGTGGAGATCGCCAGCGCCCGGCCGTACGAGATCTCCATCGAGGTCTCGGAGGCGGCGCTCCGCCGCCACGGGCTCACCTTCGACGACGTGGCCGCCGCGGTGCGCCGCTCGTCGCTCGACCTGCCGGGCGGCTCGGTGCGGGCCGCGAGCGGCGAGATCCTCCTGCGCACCATCGGGCAGGCCTACCGCGGCGACGAGTACGCGAACCTGGTGCTGCTCACGCGGGCCGACGGCACCCGCCTGCTGCTCGGCGACGTGGCGACGGTCGTGGACGGCTTTGCCGAAACCGATCAGTTCGCGCGCTTCGACGCCGACCCGACGGTGCTCGTCTCGGTGTTCCGGACCGGCGATCAGAGCGCGCTCGAGATCGCGGGACTCGTGCACGAGTACGTGGAGCGCGCGCGGCCGACCCTGCCCGCGGGCATCTCGCTCACGGTCTGGCAGGACCAGGCGACGGTGCTCAACGCGCGGCTGACGACCATGTTCCGGAACGGGCTGGGCGGGTTCGCGCTGGTGTTCCTGGTGCTCGCCCTGTTCCTGGAGCTGCGGCTCGCGTTCTGGGTCAGCCTGGGCATTCCCATCTCGTTCCTCGGCGCCATCATGCTGATGCCGGGCCTGGACGTGACGGTGAACGTCATCTCGCTGTTCGCCTTCATCCTGGTCCTCGGCATCGTCGTCGACGACGCGATCATCGTCGGCGAGAACGTCTACGCCCACCAGGAGCGGCACGGCGACGGGCTGCGCGGGGCGATCGAGGGCGGCCGGGAGATCGCCACGCCCGTGGTCTTCGCCGTGCTGACGACCGTGGCGGCGTTCATGCCGCTGCTGTTCGTGCCCGGCCTCATGGGCAAGATCTTCCGCATCATCCCCCTGGTGGTCATCCCCTGCCTGCTGTTCTCGCTGGTCGAGTCGCTGTGGATCCTGCCGGCCCACCTCTCGCACATCCCGCGGCGGCGGAGCGAGGGTCCGTTGCGCCGCTTCCAGCAACGGTTCGCCAACGGCCTCAAGCAGTTCGTTCAGCGGGTCTACAAGCCGGTCCTCGAGCTGGGCCTGCAGTGGCGGTACCTGACCGCCGCGGTCGGCGTGTCGACGCTGATCGTGACCGGCGGCATGGTGCTCGGCGGGTGGACCAGCTTCCACTTCTTCCCGTCGATCGAGGCCGACTTCATGTCGGCCTCGATCACCATGCCGCAGGGCACGCCGGTGTCGGACACCGCGGCTGCCGTGCGGCGGCTCGAGGCCGGCGCGGAGCGCCTGCGGCGGGAGCTGCGCGAGCAGACCGGCACGGACTACTTCCGGCACACCTACACCGCGATCGGCGACCAGCCGATGGCGGCCCGCGAGGGCGGCCCGACGGAGGGCCTCGTGAGCACGTCCGCCGCGCACCTGGGCGAGGTCACCGTCGAGCTGCTGCCGTCGCAGCAGCGGGCCTGGTCGAGCGAGCAGCTCAGCAACCGCTGGCGCGAGGCCACCGGCCCGATCCCGCAGGCGGTCGACGTGAGCTTCAACGCGTCGATCATGGCGCCCGGCGACGACATCGACGTCATGCTGGTCGGCTCGGACATGGAGCGGCTGCGCGCCGCCGCGGACGAGGTCAAGGCCGAGCTGGGGGCCTACGCCGGCGTCTACGGCATCGCCGACTCGTTCCGGGCCGGCAAGCGGGAGATGAAGCTGGGCATCCGGCCCGCCGCCGAGACGCTGGGCCTCACGCTCGAGGACCTCGGCCGCCAGGTGCGCCAGGCCTTCTACGGCGAGGAGGCGCAGCGGATTCAGCGCGGGCGGGACGACATCCGCGTCATGGTGCGCTATCCGGCCGACCAGCGGCGCTCGCTCGGCGACCTCGAGAACATGCGGATCCGGACGCCGGACGGCGGCGAGGTGCCGTTCAGCCAGGTCGCGGCGGTCGAGCCCGGGCGCGGCTTCGCCTCCATCAAGCGCGTCGATCGCAACCGGGCCGTCAACGTGACCGCGGCCGTGGACGAGACCGTCACCTCCAGCGGCACGGTCGTCGCGGACCTGCAGACGCGCATCCTGCCCGCGGTGCTGCCGCGGCACCCCGGCGTGTTCTACGTCTTCGAGGGCGTGCAGGCGGAGCAGGAGGACGCGGTCGGCGGGCTGCAGGCCGGCTTCGTCATCGCCGTGCTCGCCATCTTCGCGCTGCTGGCCGTCCCGCTCAAGTCGTACCTCCAGCCCCTGATCATCATGAGCGCCATCCCGTTCGGCCTCGTCGGGGCCGTCTGGGGCCACATCATCATGGGGCTGAACGTCACCTTCATGTCGATGTTCGGGCTGGTGGCGCTGACGGGCGTCGTGGTCAACGACAGCCTGGTGATGGTCACCTTCATCAACCGCCGGCGCGCGGTGAACCCCGACCTCGGCGCCGCCGTGCGGGACGCCGGCGTCGCGCGGTTCCGGCCCATCCTGCTGACGTCGCTGACCACGTTCTTCGGCCTGGGGCCCCTGATGCTGGAGCGCAGCGTCGACGCGGCGTTCCTCCTGCCCATGGCCGTCTCGCTGGCCTTCGGCGTCATCTTCGCCACGTTCATCACGCTGATCCTGGTCCCGACCGCCTACCTGATCGTCGAGGACATCCGGCGGCTCGTGGCGCGGACGGCCGCGGCAGGCGCCCCGCTCGAGCCGGAGGCAGCTTCCTCGGAAACCTGAGGCGCCAGAAGCCCGCACCGTACAACCGTGCAGAAAGGCGCGCACAGCGCGCCTCGGCGGGAGCGGCGCGGGGCGAAAGGGGTCCCCGCAAGCGAACGCCGGGGGCTTGAAGCTCAGCCCCGTCTAATTGAAACTCGCGCCGACGACCTCGGCGACCACCTGCTCGGCGAGCGGCGGGCTGATCCCGCACGACGCGTCGTTGATGCGGCACTGCGCCAGCGTCAGCCCGCAGCCGCACGGGCAGCCGTCCTCGTTGAGCCGCTGCAGCACGCGCTCCTTCTGGTCGGGCGTCAGATCCGACAGGTCCAGCCCCGGAATGCTGGTGGCGTGCGCCGCGTTGACGAGGCGCGTGGCGTCGTTGCCGTCGATCAGCTCGACGGCGACCGTGGTCGGCAGCGCCGTCAGGTGCCGGACCTCCTGCTCGAACACGGCCGGGCTGACGAGGCCGATGTGCGTCTGGACGATGCGGCCCTGCGGATCGACGACGAACGACGTGGGGAGCGCGAACACGCCCGGAAACTGGCGGTTCAGCTCCGGGGTCGCCATCACGACCGGATAGTTCATCCCGAAGGCGCTAGCGAACGCGGCCACGTCGGCCGGGTCGCCCTCGTCGGTCGAGATGCCGACGACCTGCAACTGGTCGGGATAGCGCGCCTGCAGCTCGATCAGGTCCGGAATCTCCTCCCGGCAGGGCCCGCACCAGGTGGCCCAGTAGTTCACCAGGGTGACCTTGCCGTGCCAGTCGTGCGTCGACAGCGTCCGGCCGTCCAGCGTCCGCATCGCGATGTCGGCGACGGGCACCGGCTCGCGCAGCAGCTCGATGGTCGCCCCGGCCGGTATGTCGAAGAGCGGCTCCGGGGCGTCGGCGGGCGCGTCCGGCGCCTCGCCGGCCGAGCCGCACCCGACCGCCAGGACGCCCGCGACGATCCCGGCGCACACCAGACCGGAACGAAACAGTCTCATTGGCTCACCACCCTCGTGTGGCCCATTGTATCGCCTGCGCCGAATCCGCGGGCACAGACTGCCTCAGGGTCGCACACGCCTCTGCAGGCCCGCTGGTGGCTCTCGATCCGCAAGCGAGGTCATCGAATGGGCTTCACACCGCCCTTGCGGCCCAGGCCATACCCCACTCTGAACACGTCCGGGATGTTGACGCGGCCGTCGCGCATGCGCTGGAACACTCCCAGCGATTCCAGATCCCCGCGAACGCCATCCGGTCCCTCCTCGATGCGGCTGGGGGGCAGCTTCACCTCGTTCTGTTTCACGTCTTCGGTCAACCGGTCGAGCACGCGCGAAGTCCGCCAACGGTCCGCGATCTCGTCGAAACCGCACGGCACGACCACGCCCTGAAGGGGAGTCAGGACGCGGTCCATCCAAGGGTAATCCTCTCGAATCTCAGCGACTCGAATGCTCGATGCGCGGCGCACGCCGTGCTTGATCCCGTCGTAGTGCAGTGCGTACCGCCAGGCCGAATAACGACCCGCCGTCTCGTCGGCGGCCGCTCGCAACGCCGCGAGAAACGAGCGTGGGCTCACCCTCTCCTCTGTATCTCCCAGGTGATTGGGAATCCAGGTGTACGGGAAGCCTCGCTTCGGACCACGTCCCATCCACGGGCCTGCGATACCGTGGAACTTCTTGCGCTGCTCCTGCTCCGTCATGGAAGAGCGGGGCACAGCGAACAGCCTTCTTTGGCCGACATCCGTCGGCTGCCAACCGCGATGACCGTCCTGCAGAAAGTCTCGAAAGAGATCGCCGCTCTCCCCGTTCGCCAAGTAATGCCACAACAAGCCGTACAGTTCATGGCGGGGCCAGCTCAACTCGACCCCCGACGACAGGACCTTCGACGCGTCGGGGAAATCCGCGACCTCGGTCTCGGCCAACTGGTCCGAGCGAAGAAACATCTTCACGCGCAGCCGCCTGTACGGACGCATGTCGAGCGCGGTTTGCAACAGGCCGCGAATCGCCCGGTACATGTCCTTCCACTCGTCGGCGCAGCGATCCAGCGCATCGAAGAGTATCAGGAGGTAAACCCCCCTCCGATCGAGTTCGAGATCGCGCTCCTGGAACAGCCGGTCGATCGCCTCAGGATCGTCCTCAACGTACTTCCTGCGCTTCTCCCAGGAATTCTGCTGTCGAAGCGGATGATCGTCCGGCGCGAGCTGCCACGCCTGCACGGTTCGCCAGACGATCCGAGGCTCCGCCCCCGCACTCATCAATCCCCGCAATACGTCCTTGCCCGGGTACTCGTCCGGTGCCGGTGTCTCGCCGAACCCAGTGCGTACCTCGGTGTGCCCGCTCAGTTTGGGACCCCTGGCGCGCATGCCGACCAGCTGCCGCACGTCCTGGTCCTGCAGGGCACTCCACCAGAAGGTCTTTCCCGCACCGCGCATGCCAGTCACGAGGAGGTTGTTCGGGTCCATCGCCTTGACGTGGGACGGCGGCAGATAAACGTGCTCCGGCCGCGGTGGCCCGCCGTGGCTCGTCCCTTCGGGCAATGCCGCCAGCGCCCGGCGCGCCCCTTTGACCTCCATGACAGTAGCCACTATTCAGCTCCGTCGTCGCCGAATCGCAACAGCCTGTCGAACCGATCCAGGAATGGGGCGTAGGCCGAGCGCACCGTGTCAATATCGGTCTCCAGGTCGCGCAGCGATGCGCCCGCGGCGAGACCTCGCGTCCAGTGAATCACAAGCGGATCGTGAGGCGCTCCCACATCTTGAATGTCGAACGAGAACAAGTCGGAATCGTCCGAGGTAAGTACCTCGTCATACAGGTGATCCCGGAACAAATCCCATGCGTGCTCCCGAAATCGCTGCACGTAGTTCTCAGTGTCGAGATCGGGGGTGAGAGCAGAAACGATAGACAGGCGCTCCCTGATGCGCTCCGCCAGTTCATGTCGCTGCCAGTGGCCGAACAGGACCTCGTAATCCGTCCAGTTGCTCTCCGAATCGGTCGCGAACAACAGGACCTGCGCGCCGAGGTCGGTGACGGTGGCCGCAGCGATGTCGTGCAGGCCGCTCCGGCTCTCCAGGACGACGACGTCGGGCTCGACGGCGGTTTCCAGACGGTCCAGCAAGCGCCCGAGTCTCGCCGTCCACGGCTCGTCCGCCGCGTCCATGTGGACGCGGCCCAGCTTGGCCAGGTACTCCCCGGCTACGCGCCCGTGAGCCGGCGCGACACGCACGTCCCCTTCGAAGTCCTGCGCCCAGCGCGGCGCCGCGGTCATGCGCTCAAGCACATGCTCATCCTGGCCGACCAGCGCCTCCACGAACCAGTCGGTGACACCGAAGTCGGGCCGGCGTTCCGGCTCGAGCAACGCCGACGACAACCCCGGCGATTCGAGATCCAGATCCACAACCAGCACGCGCCGGCCAGTGCGCACGAGATGCCACGCGAGCACCGCCGCTGTGGTGCTGCGTCCCACGCCACCCTTGACCGAGTACAGCGCGTACCTCGCCGCCCCCCCGGACGTACCCGATTCGCCGACCGTCCACCAGTCTCCAGCCGTGACCAGACGGTCGACCAGATACACGCCAGGACGGACCTCCCGCCCGACGCCGTTGAGGTTCGTCAGTAGGGGCGCAGGGACAAAGAGAATCGCGTTCTCCTGCGGAGCGGCATGCGCCCCGAGCGCCTCGCGCAGTCGGGCCGCGAGTCTGTCGAGGGCCACGCGACACGCTTCATCTTTCTCAACGGCATCGGCCACCGAGACGGATACCTGCCCGTAGAGATTCCGGACCAGGTAGATGTCGTTAATCCCTTCCGGCTTGGGATCGAGAGCGACTGCAGCGTCGACGACGTGCTTCCGGATGTCATCGAACGGAACGAAGCGTCCATTCATAGGAGTCCAGCCTGCGCGGCGCTCTGAACCATATTCAGTACCGTCCGGGCAGCCGCTTGGTGCGGCGCGACGCTATTGCTCGTGAATGCCGCCCGGTGCGCGTAGCGGTCATGGTGCGACCAGTTGGCGAAAGGGTTCTGCGTCGGCACCTGACGCAGATACGGAACCCACTGCGCTCCGCCATGACCGGTGGCGAATGTCAGGAAAATCGGCCACAGATCCTGCACATGCTTCCGGCGTGCGTCCTGCGCCGGCGTTCCCGTGGTCACATCGACCTGCATGCCCAGCCTCTTCATGACCGCCTTCAACCCGCATTCGGCGCTGAACCCGTACATCTGATCGGCGTTCGCCCACCGGGAGTCACCGAACAGAAGTTGTGCGTCGTCCCAATGCCGTCGGTGCGCATCGAGGAAATCCGCCGGCGGCATCGCGTGTTGCTGCCTCCAGGAATACAGGAACGAGAGCGAACGTCGGCGACTCGGCCGCAGGTCGCTTCCACAGGCGATTCTACCGCTATCATGGGCGCGCGGGGACTCCACACCCGGCCGAGGGGCGGCTGGGACAGTCTGCCGGACGCGGGCTTCGGAGGCATGCACGATGATCGACAATCCCGATCCGGCCGAGCCGCGGTCGCGTCACTGGGTGTGGGCGGTCTACGCCCTGCTCTTCGCGCTGTCGGTGCCGTGGTACCTGCCGGCCGGCGGCCCGCTGCGCCTCTGGCTCGGGCTGCCGCACTGGGTCGTGCTGTCGCTCGCGGCCTGCCTCGCGGTCGCCGTCTTCACCGTGTACGTCGTCGCGCGCCACTGGCCCGCGCCGCCGGACACCGGCGATCCCGACGACCCGGAGGACCCGCCGTGAACGTCTCGCTCGCGCTCGGCGCCGGCGCGGCGGTGGGTGTGTACCTCGCGATCCTCGTCGGGGTCGGCTATGCCACGCGGCGGCGGAGCGCCGGGGCGGGCCTCGGCGAGTTCTACCTGGCCGGACGCAACCTCGGCGGCTTCGTCCTGCTGCTGACGCTCTACGCCACGCAGTACAGCGGCAACACGCTGCTCGGCTACCCGGGCGAGGCGTTCCGGCTCGGCTACGCGTGGGTCATGAGCGTCGGCTTCATGATGGCGATCATCGTCGTCTACCTCGTCTTTGCCCCGCGCCTGCAGGCCGTCGCCCGCCGGCATGCGTTCGTCACGCCCGGCGACTGGATCACGCACCGCTTCGGCTCGCCGCCCCTGACGCTGCTCGCCAACGTGCTGCTGGTCGCGGCCATCTCGAACTACCTGCTGGCGCAACTGATGGCGATGGGCCACGTGACCGAAGGCCTCTCGGGCGGGGCCGTCCCGTACTGGGTCGGCGTGGTGCTGCTGACGCTCGTCGTCATCGTCTACGAAACGGTCGGCGGCATGCGCGCCGTGGCGTGGACCGACTGCGTGCAGGGGATCATGCTGCTGGTCGGGCTCGCCGGCCTGCTCCTGGCCGTGGTGCCGACACCGGCCCATCTCGCCGAGCTGACGACCGCCGTGGCCGCCGCGGCCCCCGAGAAGGTCGCCGTGCCCGGGTGGGACGTCTCGCGCAACTGGTTCAGCACGATCCTCCTCATCGGCTTCTCCGGCGCGGTGTATCCGCACGCGATCCAGCGCATCTACGCCGCCCGCGACGCGGCCACCCTCAAGCGCGCCTTCAGCGTGATGGTGTTCCTGCCGCTGGTGACGACCGGCGTGATGTTCATGGTCGGCATCCTGGCCATCGGGGAGCTGCCGGCCGGCGGCGACGCGGACCAGGTGATGCCCGCGCTGCTGACGGCCTGGAGCACCCGCTCGGCTCTCCTCTTCGGGCTGTGCGTCATGGTGATCACGGCGGTCGTCGCGGCCGTCATGTCGACCGCCGACTCGGTGCTGCTGAGCCTCTCCTCGATCCTCGCCAAGGACATCGTCGGCACGACCCTGCTCAGGGGAGCCTCCGAGGAGCGGCTCACGCGCGCCGGCAAGCGGCTCTCGTGGGCCGTCGTCGCCGTGCTGGTGGTGATCGCGCTGTCCCCCCGCGTGACGCTGTGGGGCCTGACCGAGATCAAGATGGAGATCCTGGCGCAGGTGGCGCCGCTGTTCGTCCTCGGCGTGACCTGGCGCCGTCTGACGACGTCCGCGGCGGCGAGCGGGATGCTGGCCGGTTGCGCGACCTATGCCGGCCTGCTGCTGGCGGGACGGCCGGAGGTGTGGGACATCCACGCCGGGATCGTCGCGCTCGGCGTGAACGTTGCGGTTTGCGCAGGCGTCACGCGGCTGCGGCCGCAGCCCGCTCAGCGGTAGCCGAGCTCGACGGCCGCGACGAGGGCGAGCGCGGCGACGAGATACAGCTTGACCAGCAGCGGCACGACGAAGGCGACCCAGCGCTGGTAGGGAATGCGGGCCAGCGCGAGCATCCCCATGAGCAGCGCGTTGGTCGGGACCAGCATGTTCGTGAAGCCGTCTCCGAACTGGTAGGCGAGCACCGCCACCTGGCGGGTCACGCCGGTCAGGTCGGCCACGGGCGCCATGATCGGCATCGTCACGTACGCCTGTCCGGACCCGGACGGGATGAACAGGTTGCAGATCGTCTGGACCACGAGCATGCCGACGGCGGCCGCGTGGGCCGGCAGCGCGCCGAGCGGCGTGGCCAGGCCGTGGATGACCGTATCGATCACGCGTGCGTCCGAGAGGACGACCTCGATCGTCCGCGCGAAGCCGATGAGCAGCGCCGTCGCGGTCATCTCGCCCGCCCCGTCCAGGAACGCGCGCGCCGCCGCGTTCGGGCCGAGGCGTCCGACCAGCGCCGCGAGCAGCCCGATGCCCAGGAACACCGCCGACAGCTCGACCAGATACCAGCCCCGCGCCGCCACGCCGTAGACGAAGAGGCCGATGCCGCCCGCCAGGACCGCGACCACCGCGGCGCGCCGCCCCGTGAACCGCACGCCCGCCGGCCGTTCGAACCCGACGGTGTAGTCGACGTCGGCCACCAGGCTGCGGCCCGGGTCGCGGCGCACCCGCGCCGCGTAGCGCAGGAGGTGCTGCACGCCGACCGCGAGGCAGACCAGCAGCAGGGCCCAGCGCAGCGCCTGGCCCGAAGCCAGCTCGAGGCCCGCGATGTCCTGCGCGATCAGCACGGTGAACGGATTGATCGCCGCGCAGGCGTAGCCGACCCCGGCGCCCACGTAGATGATGCCGACGGCCACTACGGCGTCGAGCTTCAGCGCCAGGCACATGGCCACCAGGATCGGCACGAAGGGCATGTACTCCTCGGCCATGCCGACCGTCGACGAGCCCAGCGAGAACAGCGCGACCGCGCCGGCGACCAGCCATTCCGGCCGGGCGCCCAGCCGGGCGATGGCCCGCCCGATCACGGCGTCGATGGCGCCGGTGGCCCGCACGACGCGGATGACGCCGCCGACCAGGAAGACGAAGAAGATGATCTCCTGCGCCGCGGCCAGCCCGGCCGGAATGGCCGTCAGGAAGGTCAGCGGCGGCAGAGGCTCCGCCTCCACGGCGCGGTAGGTGCCTTCGACGACCTGCCGGCCGTCCCGCTCGAACTCGCCCGCGGGGACGACGTAGCTCGCCGCCTGGGCGAGGACGATGAGCAGAAAGATGAGGACGATCGAGTCGGGAATGCGGCGCGCGGGGGAGACCGGCGAACGCATCGCTTCTACGGCGCGGAGTCCTGGCGCGTCGGATCGTCCGCCACGCGCACGAGCAGCTTGCCGAAGTTCTTCCCCTGCAGCAGTCCCTGGAACGCCGGCACGGCCTGCTCCAGGCCGTCGACCACGTCCTCCTTGTAGACCAGCTCGCCGCTCCGGATCCAGGCGCCGACATCGCGCAGGAAGTCCGGCTCGCGGTCCATGTGGTCGAAGATGATGAAGCCGCGGAAGGTGAGGCGGCGCACCAGCGTCAGCCCCATCACGCGCGGCACCAGATTGGGGCCCGGCGGCGGCGCCGTCTGGTTGTAGTTGGCGATGCGCCCGCAGATGGGGATGCGGGCGTAGGTGTTGAGCAGCGGCAGGACCGCCTCTAACACCGCGCCGCCGGCGTTCTCGAAGTAGACGTCGATGCCGTCGGGGCAGGCCGCCCGGAGCGCGTCCGGGAAGGCCTCGTCGAAGCGGCTGACGCAGGCGTCGAAGCGCAGCTCGCGCGTCACGTAATCGCACTTCTCGCGGGCGCCCGCGACGCCGACCACGCGGCAGCCCTTGATGCGCGCAATCTGCCCCACGACCGCGCCGACCGCGCCGGAGGCGACCGAGACCACCACCGTCTGGCCCGGCTGCGGCTGCCCGATGTCGAGCAGGCCGACGTAGGCCGTGTGCCCGGGCATGCCGAGGACGCCGACGGCCGTCGAGATCGGCGCGGCGGCCGGGTCCAGCTTGCGGACGCCGGTCCCGTCGGACAGGCCGTAGTCCTGCCAGCCGTTCGCGCAGACGATGAAGTCGCCCGCCCGGTAGCCGTCCAGGTTCGATTCGACCACCCGGGCCACGGTGCCGCCGACCATCACGCCGCCGAGGTCCACCGTCGGCGCGTATCCCACGCTCTGGTTCATGCGCCCGCGCATGTAGGGATCGAGCGACAGGTAGATGGTGCGGCTGAGCAGCTGCCCGGGGCCGGGCCGCGGCACGGGCGTCTCCACCAGCTCGAAGTCGGCGGCCCCGGGCGCCCCTTCCGGCCGGGCGGCAAGCGTGATCCGGCGGTTCCGCTCAGGCATGACGGCCCCAGTATAGTTCGTCGCCCGACCACGAGATGGACCACCTCGGGCAGTTCGCCGCCTGGCGGCGCGCCATGGGCCGGCGCCGCCGCAGACTATCGGCGCGGCGATCCAGTCCGGCCCGCAGCGTATCGTTCGCGACGCGCGTCAACGACACGCCCGTCCGGTGAGCGCGGTCCCTCAGCTCGCGGAGGATGTCGTCGGCGATGGCAAGCGTGGTCCGCATCGTGGCATCATAGCATCACGCACGATGTCATCGCCATGCCGCCAGGCACGGACACTCGACCCGTGGCCGCCGGGACGTCGCCGCGACGCTGTACACTCGGGGACGCTTGCCGTCTGTGGCAATGAGACCCGCAGCGCACGGGGACTGGCGCGGCGGCCGCTGTAGAATCGGGGCGCGCGCCGCGGGCGGGCGGCCCGCGAAGGAGCAGGAGTTGACCGGTTTCGAACAGGCTTTCGAGGGCGCCGAGCAGGCCGCGGCCGTGGCGGCGGCCGGCGGGCTCGTGAAGCTCGCCCGGCGCGCACAGAAGGCGGCACAGCAGGGCCGCATCGCGGACGTGAAGCGCGCGCGGCAGGAGATCGAAACCGCCTTGGGCGACGTGCGCCGGGCCGTCGCGGACGTCGCGGCGTCGTGGCCCTTCGCGGACGCCGACGAGGAGTCGCATCTCAGGGACCACTATGCCCGGGAGCTGCGCTCCGCCGCCGAAGCACTTGGGCTGGACATCTACGAACAGGACGGGAGACTGATCGCCCACCCGCCGATTGTCCGCATCCTGCCCGCACGGCGCGCGATCACGATCGGCGGCAAGCGCGTGTCCGCGATTCGACCGGCGCATGTGGCGCGCCTGCTGCTGGAGAACCGCAGCAAACCGAGCCGCCACAGATCGGACACCTTCCTGGAATCGCTGTACCGGGTCTACGCCGACATCGAGGAGGGCCGGCTCGGGCGCGTGGTGCCGCTGGCGCGGATCTACCGCCTCCTGACCTCGCTGCCCGGCGCGGCGCGAGAGTACGACAAGACGGACTTCGGCCGGGATCTGTACCTGCTCGACGCCAACGGTCCCCGCTGCACGAAGAAGGGCGCCGCGGTCTCCTTCCCCGCGTCCTCGGGCACCCGCGGCCGGTCCGGACTGTTCTCGTTCGTCGGACCGGACGGCCAGGAGGTGCGCTACTACAGCATCCGGTTCACGCGGGGCGCGTGATGTCGAGAACCATCGCCGTTCAGGACTGGGTGGAACATGTCGAGCAGGAGTACCTCGCCACGTTCGTGCGGGAGGGCGGCGCGGCCATCAAGTTCGCCGTTGCCGCCGATGGCTCGCTCGGGGCGCTCCGCGAGGCCGTGCGGCGCGCGTGTGCGCAGCACGACTACGTGTACGTCCCGCTGGACGCGGCGGAGCTGCGCGCGCACATGCCGCAGGACATCTTCTTCGGGCTCGCGCGCCGGCTGCCGTGGCGCGAACTGGTGCGGCGGCGGATCCTGCGGCTGGTGGGCCGTCTCGGGTATGCGGTCCACGGCATCGATCCCGACGCGGCGGGCAACGTCTTCGAGGCCATCGCCGCCGCCAACGGACTCGACCCGACCTTCGTGTTCAGCGTCGCCCGCAAGCCGATACAGGACGAGGTCTTCAGGAGCGCGCGCATGGCCAGGGACTTTCGGATGGCGATGACCCACCTGTGCCTCGCCGAGGGCGCTCCCGACGGCGGCGAGTACGCCGGCCAGCCGCTGCTCGACTGGCTGCGGGGAGACAACACGCGGGTCGGCAGCGTGCGCCAGTACGACATCTATGCCAGCATCAACCGGACGACCGCGCGCTACCTCCTCGAGTCGGCCCTGCGCTGGGTCCGCGACGCGGGGCACGCCGGCACCGTGGTTCTGCTCGACAACCGCCGCGTGACCCTCGCCCGCAACCCCCGGGACGGCGTGCGGTACTACACGCGGGCCATGACGATGGACCACTACGAGCTGCTGCGCGAGTTCGTCGACAACGTCGACCGCCTGGCAGGCACGTTGCTGCTGGTGGCCACCGACGAGGGCTTCCTCGACGGACCGCGGAGCTTCGACATCTACGAAGCCCTGAAGACACGCGTGATGGACGACGTGCACGACCGGCGCCTCGTCAATCCCGCGGCGGCGCTGGTGCGGCTGGCGGAGGAGTCTGCGCTGCAGGAGTCTGCGCCGTAGAACGGCGCCGACGCCTGCAGCGGGCAGGGAGAGAGGATGTGGTTGGCGACGGCGCAGGACTGACGGCGCGGCGAGCCATCGAGGCCCTGCGCAGCGGCGTGCCCAACCGCGCCGCGGTGGCGCTGCTGGGCTGCAACCAGCCGCGGGCGGTGGAACGGTTCGCCGACCTGCTGGTGCAGACGGCGGCGGGGACCGAGCCGCGTACCGCGGACGCCGGCGCGCCGGCGGGCGGCGCGCGCGGCATGCTGGTGTCCGGGGACTTCGGCGCCGGGAAGTCGCACCTGCTGGTCCACCTGGAGCGGCTGGCGCTCGAGCAGCGGTTCGTCTGCAGCAAGGTGGCGATCAGCAAGGAGACGCCCCTCTACGATCTGGGCAGGGTGTTCAGGTCGGCCGTCGAGAACGCGCGGATGCCGGACCGCGAGGGGCGCCTGATGGAAGAGCTGGGACTGGCCATGGACTGGGCGTCCCCGCAGTCCGAGCGTCTGTTCCGCTGGGCCGACACCGCCGCGTCGAACGGTCTGCTGAGCCGCCTGTTCGCGGCCAGTCTGCGCGTCTACGAACGGGGGCGCGATCCGGAGATCAAGGGCAGGATAGAAACATTCTGGGCCGGCGACCGGCTGAAAATGTCCGACATCCGGAACGGACTGGCACAGATCGGGCAGAAGCAGGCCTTCGGCGCGTTCCGCGCGCCCCGGGCCGCGGACCTGCCGCCGCAGCGCCTGCGTTTCGCCGTCGAGCTGATCCGCAGCGCCGGCTACCCCGGCTGGGTGGTGCTGCTGGACGAGGTGGAGCTGGTCGGGTCGTACTCCATCCTGCAGCGGGGACGGTCGTACGCCGCGTTGGCGCGCTGGCTGGGACAGGCCGGCGACGCCTGCCCGAGACTGGTCGCCGTCGGGACGGTCACCGACGATTTCGCCGCGACCGTCATCAGTCCCGACGGCACGAAGAAGGACCGCGACTACGTGGGACCGCGCCTGGCGAACAGCCGCCATGCCGCGGAGGCGGCCGCCGCCGAGTCCGGCATGCGCCTGCTGGAGCGGGAGTGCACGCCGCTGGCCGCGCCCGCCCCGGGCGACGTGGACGCGACGATCGAGAAACTGCGCCTGATCTACCGCGACGCCTACGGCTGGGATCCCCCGTCGTGGACCGGAGAGGCCGGCGGCGCCGGCATCCGGGCGCGGATGCGGCACAAGGTCCGGGCAGCCATCAACCAGTGGGACCTGCAGCGCATCTACCCCGACTCCTTCACGCCGACACGTCCCGAGGTCAACGAGTTCCATCCCCGGTACGACGAGAACAGGGACATGGAACGCGAACCCGACGACGGCGGGAGCGCCGCGTAGCGACCGCATGCCGGGGCGCGGGGATTCGTCGAAGCCGCCGCGCCCCGCGCCGGCCGGCGGCGAGGGCGCCGGCGGCGCGGCCTGGCTGCGGCTGCTCACCGAACGTGACGGCGGCATTCGCGCCGCGCTGTTCCGGACGTCATGCGACGGCGAGCCGGTGGCATTCTGCTTCGCGCGGGCGACCCCGCGCCACGAGGGGCGCCGGACGGGCGGGGATGCTCGACCGGACCTCCCGGCGGACGCCGTATCCGAGCTCGCGGCGTCCCTGATCCGATCCACCTCGCGGCCGCCGGCGCTGATCCTGTGCCTGCGGGCCGAGGCGCTGGCGGACGCCTGCGCGGACTGGGCGCCGGCCGGGGCGCGCGTCTGCCTGGTCGGTCCGCCCGGAGACCTCACGGTCTCCGGGCGAGAGCCCGCCGCCGGCTCGCGCACGGAGGCAATCTGGATGCCGGCGGAGCCGGAGCGGCAGTCCGCCGCGCGCCGCCTCTTCGAGCAGCTCATGCACCGCGACGCCCCGCTGGAGCCGTTCGAGCGGGCCGCCCGCGCGCTCAACGCCGCGTTCGACGACCAGCGCGTCCAGGCGCTGAGCGCCCTGCGCGGACTGATGGCAGTCGTCCATCTCTCGCCGCCGGACGCGCGTCCCGCCCGCCGGCCGGACCCCGTTCGCGACCCGCCGTCGGAAGCCGCCAAGGTCCACGGGGAACCCCGCGAGCGCCCGCTGGCCGAGCGTCTGTGGGCGCTGCTCGCCGCGGCCGCGACGGGCCAGGATCCCGTTCGACGGTTTCACCTGCCGTGGGCCGGCGAGCTGATGCCCTTCCAGTTGGAGGGGGTGCGGGTGCTGCTGGAACGCGACCGGCTGCTGCTCGCCGACGACATGGGACTGGGCAAGACCCTGCAGGCGATCGCCGCGCTCCGCATTCTCCGCGCGCAGGGCGCCGTCGCGTCGTGTCTGGTCGCCGCACCGGCGAGCCTGCTCGATCAGTGGCGGCGAGAGATCGGCAGGTGGGCGCCGGAGATGACGGCCATCATCGTGCGCGGTCCTGCTTCCGACCGCGCCTGGCAGTGGGCAGCGCCGGTGGACGTGACGCTGGTCAGCTACGACACGCTGCGCGCCGACTTCGCCGGCGCCGTTCCGGCCCTGCACCGGCCATGGGACGTGGTGGTCGCCGACGAGGCGCAGCGCATCAAGAACCGCAACGAGACAAGTGGAGCCCTCAAGGCGCTGCGGCGGACGCGCTGCTGGGCGCTGACCGGCACGCCCATCGAGAACCACGAGGAGGAACTCGCATCGATCCTCGAGTTCGTCGACCACGACGGCGCCGGCCCGCCCCGGCACTACCGCCCCGGGCAGGCCCTGCTCGCGCGCCATCGCGAGCTGCAGCTCCGGCGCCGCAAGGCCGACGTGCTCGACCACCTGCCGCCCAAGCAGATCACCAAGGCGCCCATCCGGCTCGGCCCCCGGCAGCGCCGCAGCTACGACAAGGCCGAGCAGGAGGGCGTCGTCTACCTCCAGTCGCTGGGGGCCGAGATCGGCGTCCGGCACGTGCTGGAGCTCATCACCCGGCTGAAGCAGATCTGCAACGCGGATCCGCAAACGGGGGAGTCCGCCAAGCTCGAGGACGTGCGCGACCGCCTGGAGCAACTGACGGCGCAGGGACACAAGGCGCTCGTCTTCTCCCAGTACACCAACGACACGTCCGGCGTGGCCGCCGCCTGCCGCTACCTGCGGGCGTTCGAGCCGCTGAGCCTCACCGGCGGCACGCCGCCGGCCGAGCGGATCACCATCCTCGATCGGTTCCGAACCGACCGCAATTGCCGGGTGCTGGTGTTGTCGCTGCGTGCCGGGGGCCTGGGCCTGAACCTGCAGGACGCGTCGTACGTCTTCCACCTCGACCGCTGGTGGAACCCGGCCGTCGAGCGGCAGGCCGAAGACCGCAGCCACCGCCTCAGCCAGACCGTCAAGGTCAACGTCATCAAGTACTCGTGCGTCGACACCATCGAGGAACGGATCGACACGATCCTGGAGGGCAAGCAGGTGCTGTTCGACGACCTGGTCGACGACGTCTCGCTGGACCTGTCCGAGCGCCTGAGCCCCGGCGAGCTGTTCAGCCTGCTCGGCATGCGGCGGCCGCCGGCCGGATGAACCCCGGCCGAAGTCGTCGGGGCCGTGCTCGCCGGCGCCCCCGCCCGTTCACGACCTGCCCGACGCCTTGCGCTCGATCTTGGCCCACGTGTCGCGCAGGCCGACGGTGCGGTTGAAGACGAGCCCCGCTTCCGACGAGTCGGGGTCGACGCAGAAGTAGCCCTGGCGCTCGAACTGGTAGCGCCGTCGCGCCGGGGCGCCGCCCAGGCTCGACTCGACGCGGCAGCCGGTCAGGATCTCGCGCGAGGCCGGGTTCAGGTAGTCCCTGTAGTCCTGCCCCTCGCCGGCGTCCTCGGGATCCTCCCGGGTGAACAGGTGGTCGTACAGACGCACCTCCGCCGGGAGCGCGTGAGCGGCGGAGACCCAGTGGATGGTGCCGCGAACCTTGCGCCCGTCGGGGGCGTAGCCGCCGCGCGTCGCCGGGTCGTAGGTGCAGCGCAGCTCGGTCACCTCGCCGCTCGCCGGGTCCTTGACGACGCCGGTGCACTTGAGGAAGTAGGCGTACCGCAGCCGGACCTCCCGCCCCGGCGCCAGCCGGAAGTACTTGCGGGGCGGATCCTCGCGGAAGTCCCCGCGCTCGATGTAGAGCACGCGCGAGAACGGGACCGGCCGGGTGCCCGCGGCGGCGTCCTCGGGGTTGTTGATCGCCTCGAGCTGCTCGACCCGCTCCTCGGGGTAGTTCTCGATGACCACGCGCAGGGGCCGCAGCACCGCCATCACCCGCGGCGAGGTCCGGTTCAGCTCCTGCCGCACGGCATCCTCGAGCTGGGCGATCTGCACCAGGCTGTTGGCCTTCGCGATGCCGATGCGGTCGCAGAAGTCGCGGATGGCGCCCGGCGGGTAGCCGCGCCGCCGCATGCCGACCAGCGTCGGCATGCGCGGATCGTCCCAGCCGTCGACGTGCCCGCCCTCGACGAGCTCGAGCAGCTTGCGCTTGCTGAGGACGGTGTGCGTGACGTTCAGCCGCGCGAACTCGATCTGCCGCGGCGGCGACTCGAACGCCAGGCGCTCGAGGAACCAGTCGTACAGCGGGCGGTGGTCCTCGAACTCCAGCGTGCAGAGCGAATGGGTGATGTCCTCGAACGCATCCGACAGCGGGTGCGTGAAGTCGTACATCGGGTAGATGCACCAGCGGTCGCCCTGGCGGTAGTGGGGCGCCCGGCGGATGCGGTAGAGGGCCGGATCGCGCAGGTTCATGTTCGACGACGCCATGTCGATCTTCGCCCGCAGCGTGCGGCTGCCGTCCGGGAACTCGCCGGCCCGCATCCGCTCGAACAGGTCCAGGTTCTCGGCGACCGGCCGGTCGCGGTAGGGACTGTCGCGGCCGGGCTCATCCCAGCGGCCGCGGTACTGGCTGACCTCCTCGCCCTGCAGGTCGCAGACGTAGGCGTGGCCGCCCCGGATGAGCTGGACCGCGCACTCGTAGAGCCGGTCGAAGTAGTCCGACGCGCAGTAGAAACGGTCCGCCCAGTCGAAACCCAGCCACCGCACGTCCTCCTCGATGGCCCGCACGTACTCCTCGTCCTCCGTCTCCGGGTTGGTGTCGTCCATCCGCAGATTGCACAGCCCGCCCGTCTCCTGCGCGATGCCGAAGTTGAGGCAGATCGCCTTCGCGTGGCCGATGTGCAGGTAGCCGTTCGGCTCCGGCGGGAAGCGCGTCTGCACGCGCCCGCCGTGCTTGCCGGACCGCCGATCTTCGTCGACGATCTGGCGTATGAAGTCCAGCCCGGCGGCGGGGCCGCTGCTGCTCGCGTCGTCGTCCTTCATGCGCACTCCGTCCCGGTCCCGGCGAGCCGGGCGAGCGCCCGGTCGATGCGGGCCAGGCAGGCCTCCCGGCCGAGTATCTCCAGGCCTTCGAACAGGCCGAACCCCACGCCCTTGCCGGTCACCGCGACCCGCACGGCGTGGATGATGCGGCCGATGGCAATCTCCTCCGCCGCGATGAACCGCTGCATGGCGTCGTGCAGCGTCGCGGCGTCGAACGGATCGGCGGTCTCGAGCACCGCTCTGAACCGCCCCAGGCGGCCGGCCGCACCTTCCGCCCCGAGGCGCTTGGCGAAGGCCTTCTCGTCGTACCAAAACGCGTCGTCCGGCCGGAAGAACTCCAGGTACCCCACGATGTCGCCGGCCACCTTCAGCCGCTCGCCGGCCGCCGCGACGACGCGCGACACGCGGTCGAGGTCGGCCGGCGACGGCGCTGCGGGCAACGCCCCGCTGCGCTGCAGGAAGGGCACCGCCGCTTCCGCGCGCGCCGCCAGCGGCAGCCGCTGCATGTAGCGCTCCTCGAACGCCAGCAGCTTCGGCGGATCGAAGCTGGCCGCCGACTTGTTGACCCGCTCGAGCGTGAACTGCTCGATCATCTCCCCGGTCGTGAACATCTCGGTCCGATCGTCGAGCGACCAGCCCAGCAGCAGCAGGTAGTTGAGCAGGGCCTCGGGCCGATACCCCACCGCGCGGTAGAACGCCACGACCAGCGGGTTGAACGACGCGCGATCGATCGGCTCGCCGAGGGCCTCCATGATCGCGGCGCCGTGCTCGTGCAGCTTCCCGAAGTCGGGATGCCGCAGGTAGGCGTCCACCTTGCGCTTGCTGAGCTTCTCGGCGCTGCCGGGCTCGGCCACGTAGGGCAGGTGCGCGTACGCCGGCAGGTCGTAGCCGAGGCCGCGGGCGATGAAGATCTGCCGCGGCGTGTTCGAGAGGTGCTCCACCGCGCGGATCACGTGCGTGATCTCGAAGTCGTGGTCGTCGACCGCGCTCGCCAGGTGGTAGAGGCAACTGCCGTCTGCGCGCTGCACGACGTGGTCCTGCTCGAGCGCCCACTCGAACTCCACCGGCCCCCGCACCAGGTCGTCGAAGGCGCACGCGCCGTCGCGCGGCATCTTCAGGCGCACGACGGCGGTCCGCCCCTCGGCCTCGAACGCGGCGGCCGCCGCGGGCGTCTCGGCCATCCAGCGCCGGCTGTAGATGAAGCGCGCCCTGCTGCGCTGCGCGGCCTCGCGCTCGGCCTGAATCTCGTCCGCGGTCGCGTAGTCGCGGTAGGCGTGCCCGCCTGCGACGAGCCGCTCGACCGCTTCCCGGTGTCGCGCCCGGCGGCCCGACTGGAAGTACGGCGCATGCGGCCCCTCCACCTCGGGCCCCTCGTCCCAGTCGAGCCCCAGCCAGCGAAAGCCGTCCAGGATCGGCTGCAGGGCCTCCTCGATGTTGCGCTGCCGGTCGGTGTCGTCGATGCGGAGGATGAACTGGCCGCCGTGCCGCCGCGCGAACAGCCAGTTGAACAGCGCGGTGCGCACGCCGCCGATGTGCAGGTAGCCGGTCGGGCTGGGCGCGAACCGCGTGCGAACGCTGCCCCGCCCCTGTTGTATCATCACGCGTCATGAAGCTTATCTTGTCGTTGTTGGCAGCGTCGACTGTGGTGGCGGCGGCCCTGGCGGCGGCGCAGTCGGGCGCCGCGCCGCGCATCGAGGGCGCGGTCATCGACGTCCCCGGTCACGGGCGGATGAGCTACACCATCTCGGTGCCCCGCGACCTGCGCGAAGGCGAGCCGCGCCCGCTCGTCCTGGCGCTGCACCCCGGCGGCGGCAGCGTGGGCGGGCCCTTCCTGTACCAGATCGTCGAGCCGGCGCTCAGGGACTGGGGCGCCGTCATCGTGGCGCCCGACTCGCCGAACCGGCGCTGGTCGGTCCCGTCGGCCGAGGAGTCGGTCCTCTTCCTGCTGGACGACATTCTCGCGCGCCACGCCATCGACCGCGAGCGGATCCTGGTCACCGGCTTCAGCATGGGCGGCGCCGGCACCTGGTTCATGGCCACGCACCATCCGGAGCGCTTCGCGGGCGCCATCCCCATCGCCAGCGCGCCGCGCGACAACCCGCTCGACCAGATCGGATCGATGCCGGTGCACGTCATCCACAGCCGCGACGACCAGCTCGTGCCCATCGAGCCCGCGCGCGAGGCCGCCCGCACGCTCGCGGAGCTCGGCCACCCCGCGGAGTTCACGGAGCTGACGGGCGTGGGCCACTACACCATGGGCGGCTACGTCAACGCGCTCCGGCAGGCCGGCGCCTGGATGCAGGCGCAGTGGAACGACCGCTGACCCCTGGCGCCGCCGCGGCCGCTACTCCCGCGGCGCGTACGTCCGGCTGAAGCCGTTGCGGCTGTTCGTCACCGTGAACGAGCCGTCGCGGCGCGCGGCCACGTGGATCGAGTGGGATGGTCCCATGTGGATCGTGCGCCCGTTCGGGGCCGGCGTGCCTTCCTCCAGGTTGGCGATGAACTGCTCGGGCGAGTTGTGCTCGTCGCCGCCCGGAATCGAGTAGTGGTTCTGCCACAGGTGCTCGAGGCTGTCGGCGGCCGCGAGGATCTCGAAGGTCTGCACCGCGCCCCCCTTGCGCGGGCCGTTGTTCATGGCGGCGGCGCGCGGCTCGATGGCGTGGACGAGCGCTTCGGAGCCGGACGTTTCCGAGCCGTGGTGCGACACCAGGTACAGATCGACCTTGCCGATCTTGTTGTCCGGGCACATCAGCGGGTGCTCCTGGTTCCAGTTCAGGTCGCCCATGATGACGCTGCGGAACCGCCCGAAGCCGACGAAGGTGGCGATGGACTGGTCGTCCTCGGCGTTGCCGTAGCGGCTGGTGATCTCCTCGCCCTGGAACGTGAAGCCGTCGCAGTACGGATTGGTTCCGCCGGCGCCGTCCAGCGGCGCGTCCAGCACCTCCCCGCCGGACGCCATGATCACGACGTCCAGGCCGGCCATCGGCAGCGTGTCGCCCGGCGCCACCGCGCGGTGCGCGCCCTGGCTGCGCAGCGCCGTGTAGACGTCGAACGCCGCCCGCTGGCGCTCGCCGGTGTCGACCGTCTCGCCGTGGTCGATGAAGTGGCGGACCGGCAGCCGCTCGGCCAGTTGCATGGCGCCGCCCATGTGGTCGGTGTGGAAGTGGGTGACGAGCAGGTAGTCGATCTGCGTCACGCCGGCCTCCCGCGCCACGGCGGCGATGCGGTCGGCGTCGCGATACTCGAGGCCGGGCCACCCGGCGTCGACGAGCAGCGACTCCCCCGCGGGGCTGACGAAGAGCGTCGCCTCGCCGCCCTCGACGTCGATGAGGTAGATGTCCAGCGTCTCGTCCGGCTCGCTCTGGGCGGCCGGCAGCGCCAGGCTCGACGCGAGCAACAGCGGCAACCACGTGATGATGCGCATGGCATGCTCCCGGAATTCGGATCTCACGGCGCTCCCCGCGGCTAACGCAGCGGGAGCAGCGGCTCGACGCCCGCGGGGAGCTGCTGGTCGAAGGCCGCCAGCACCGCCGCGTCCGCCGCGTGCGCGCCCATCAGGCCGACGACGTCCACCAGATCCGGCACGCCGAAGGCGCGCTCGGCGCGCGCGTAGGTCGCCGCGCTGACGTTGTGGTCACCGAACAGCTCGCGGCCGAACGCGATCAGCGCGGCGTCCTTCTCGTCCACGCCGTCCAGGGGCCGGTTGTGGCGCACGATGTCGATGAGCTCCGCCTCCAGGCCGGCCGCGAGGCCCCTGGGCTCGTTGACGGTCCAGTCGTACTGCGAATCGTGCGCCCGCGCGGTCACCAGAATCGCGAGCTGCATGAGCCGCCGGCCCACCCGCGCTTCCAGCGTCGCCTGCCCTTCCCCATAGCTGCGGATGACGTTGGGACCGATGCCCGAGGGCGACAGCATGCGGCCGTAGAGCACCGACACCGAGCTGACGCTCTCCGGGCTCCGCAGGGGCAGCCGGCTGCGCGAGTCGGGATGGATGTCGTCCGGATGGGTGAAGGGCAGCGGCAGCGACTGCCGCCAGCCGGCCGGCATGCGCTGGTTGAAGCCGGTGAGCGTGGCCGCGGTGCTCGCGTAGCGGCCCATCACGTCGATCACGTCGACGAGGTTCGTCGTCCCGAGCAGCGCCAGCGCCCGGGCGTAGGTGTCGGCGCCGAGGCGGCGCGTGCCGAACAGCTCGCGGCCGACCTCGATGATGATCGCCTCGCGGTCGCTCAGCCCGTCGAGCGGACGCCGGTGACGCACGACGTCGATGATGCCCTCGTCGAGGCTGACGGCGATCGCCTCGAGTTCGTGCAGCGCCCACTCGTAGGGCTGGTCGTACTCGCGCGCCGTCGTCAGGATGGTCAGCTCCGTGAGCTGGCGTCCCATCGGCGCGTCGAAGCGCAGGTTCGTGCCCGACCCGTGCAGCCGCAGGGCCGCCGCGCCCGTGGGCGCCCCGGCGCCGCTCTCGACAGCCGCGTCGTACGCCGCGCGCCGGGCGGGATCGAGCTCTTCCCGATCGATCGGCGGCAGGCGGCTGCGCGACTCCCGGTGCACGTCGGCGGGCAGCGCTGCGGATCCGACGACGGCGATGCCCTCGATCTCCAGCAGCGCCTCGTTCGCGAACAGCGACTGGATGCCGAGCAGCGTGGCCGCCGGCACCGTCTCGTCCGGGAAGCCGTGCGCCTTGCGCGCCGCGTCGACCACGGCGAAGTCGCCCCGGCGGTACTCCGGCATGTAGATCACGACCTTCAGGAGATCCTCGGGCGCCGCGCCCGCCGCCTCGAGCCGCTGCCTGAGGTTGGCGTACACCTGGTCGGCCTGGCTCTCGAGCGGGTCGCCCGGCACGCCCACCTGGCCCGACACCTGGACAACTTTCGGCCCCGCGCCGCGAGCGCTGACGGCCTGGGTGAAGCCGGTGGCCGGATCGATGAACTCGCGCTCGATCTCCTGCCCGTCCGCGCCGACCACGGCGATGCCGTCGATCTCGATCTGGTAGCGGTCGGCCGCGAGCGCCGGCACGCCGAGCAGCGTGCTGGCGGGCATGTCCGCGAGCGACAGCGCCTGCTCGCGGCCTGTGCGGTACGCCGCCAGGTCCGTCTCCGGATCGAAGTCGACGATGTAGGTGGTGGCCTTGATCAGGTCCGCGAGCGAGGCCCCGGCCTCGGCGAGGCGCGCGCCGACGCGCCCCCAGACGGCCGCCGTCTGCTCCGCCAGCGTCTCGCCGTCGCCGACCTGGCCGGCCACGTAGACGGTCCTGACGCCGTCGGCCGTCACGGCCACGGCCCCGCTGAAGCCGTTCGCCGGCGCGAAGCGCTCGATCTCGAGCTCGGCTCCCGGCTCGGCCACGACGGCGATCGCCTCGATCTCGACGCGCAGCTCCTCGGCGGCCAGCGCCCGCACCCCGATCATCGTGCTCGCCGGCCAGTGGTCCGCGTCGGGGAAGGTCGCCAGCCGGACCTCGGAGATCAGGCCGTACTGCTCGGGCTCGAAGTCCTTCACGAAGATGCGGATCTTGACGACGTCGGCCGGCGTGGCGCCTGCCTGCTCGAGGCGCCGCGCGACGCCCGCGAACGCCGACTCGACGTGCGCCCGGAGCGTGTCGCCCCGGCCGACCTGGCCGGAGACGAAGATCGTCTTCACGCCCGCGTGCGTCGTCGCGACGACCTGCGTGAAGCCGCCGGCCGGATCGATGTAGTCGACCTGCGCCGCGGCGCCGAGCGGCGCCGCGCACGCGATCAGGCCGACGAGGATGGAGAGCCGGAATCTGCGCGCCATGAGTCGTTCCTCCAGGGGCCGCGGCCGCGTCGTTCGCGACGGGGCACGGCAGCATCATACCGCGCCGATCCATCACGCAATCAACGGGAAGTTTCGCGCGCGGATGCGCGCGTGGTCAGTAGGCGGACCCGGAACTGCTCGGTTGCGAAGAGCCGATACTCACTCAACGACTTGGCCCTTGCGTCGCCGGGCCTGTCGCGAACCGCTCTTCAGCCTGCGAACCAGCGCTTCGTTGCCCAGGATCTCGGCCATCTCCGCGTCGTCGACGAACTGCGCCTCCCGGATCCGCGCCAGCGCCGCGGTCTCGATGAGATTCGACAGGGGACGCCGCTCGGCCGCGGCCGCCTCCCGCAGTTCCGCGTAGACGTCCTCTCCCAGCCGCAACGTGACGGTCTTGGTCATTCGCTTGTATTCGTTTGCATCCTGACAGCTTCACTGAATATGGCCGTGCCCTCATTCAGAAGAGCCGGTGGGCCGGGACCGCCCAGGAGCCCGGCAGCAATTCCTCCAGGTCGTCGCCCCGGTGAACCACGAGGCCCCCGGTCCACTCGTCACCCAGAGTCTGCGCCAGCGCGCGGAGGCCGGTGCAGTCGGCCGGCCCGACACGGGTGCGGTTCTTGACCTCGATGCCGATCACCCCGGCCGGCGTGGTGATGAGCAGGTCGACCTCGCGTCCCGAGCGCGTGCGGTAGAACCAGAGCGACACGTCGCGCCCGACGGTGTCGATCCACTTGCGCGCCTCGGAGACGACCAGCGTTTCGAACAGCGGCCCCGTCAGCTCGCCCCAGGCGCGGGTCCCGTGGCGCAGCAGGCCGAGGTCCATCCAGTAGAGCTTCGGGCTCTTCACGGTGGCGCTCGTCAGGTTGCGCGCGTACGGCTGCAGCAGCACGACCTGGTACGAGAGCCGCAGGTACTCGAGGTAGCGGCGCGCGGTGGCCGCACTGACCGCCGCATCGCGCGCCAGGTCCGCGTAGTTCAGGAGCTGAGCGGTGCGCAGCATGGCCAGCCGCTGCAGCGCGCGAAACGGGAGCAGGTCCGAGACGCGGGTCAGGTCCGCGAGGTCGCGCTCGAGCCACGTCTGCTGGTAGGAGCGCAGCCACTCGTGCCGGTCGTCGTCGTCGAGCGCCAGCAGCTCCGGCATGCCGCCCCAGACGGCGAGATGATCCAGCGCCTCGACGCGCCTCGTCGCCTCGTCGCCTCGTCGCCCAGCAGCCGTGCCGGCTCCGCGGCCAGGATCTCGCCGAACGACTCCGGCGCGGCGATGAGGCGATCGAGCAGCGGGCGCGCGGGGACTTCGTTTTCCGCATGGCGTAGCTCCGACGCCATCAGCGGCCAGAGGTCGTAGACGAACGCGCGTCCCGCCAGCGACTCGCGTACGCGATCGAGGAGCAGAACGCGGGACGATCCCAGCAGAACCGAGAAGGCGATCTGGCGCTCGTCGTACGCCAGCTTCACCTTGTCGAAGACGCCCGGCTCCTTCTGCGCCTCATCGATGACGGCTGCGCCGACGGCCCGTCCCCAGCTCGCGCTGCGCAGGCCGCGCAGCGCTTCCCGCTCTTCGATTGCGTCGAGGTTCACGTACCGGAGATCGGCGTACACCCGCCGCGCGAGCGTAGTCTTGCCGGTCTGGCGGGCGCCGGTGAGCACCACGAGGCGCCGCTTGCCGGCGGACGGGAGCCGTGTGCAGAGCCACCTGTACCGCCGCTTTTCAGATCGCAAATGAACGATATTACAGGCAATTCGTTTTCGAACACGAAGATTATGCAGATCTACCGGTGGAGAGCGACCTCGACGGCCGCACCGTGAGGAATCCAGGCCATCAGGCGACAGGCGTCTGGTCCGCGGTCAACCGCGCGGCGTGTCCTCGCCGTCCTCGACGTCGTCGTCGAGGCGCAGAGCGCCCCGCTCGGCCTCCTGAAGCAGGCGGCGGGCGCTCTCGGCATGCTCGCGCGGCGCCAGAATCTCGACCGCGCCGAGCCCGGCGACCGACAGGCCGTGCGTGTGCCGGAGCGCCTCCCCCCGCACCGTGGTCGGGATGCCGTGCGCCTCGAGGAACGCCCTCACCTGCTGCTCCTCCAATTGTCCCTGCACCGTCGTGACGACGACACTGTCCTCGGTTCTCATCGGCTGTGTCCCCTCACGCTCCTCCCGCCGTTGGACGGACAGTCAACATCTGCCGCACGACGGTCTCGGGGATATGGATCACGTCGTCCGCGAGCTGTGCGAGCTCCGGCGCGACGCTGGCGCGATTGGGCGTCGCCACGAGCACCTGCGCTCCGAAATCCTGCGCCGCCCGGACCGCTTCGGCGAGGTCGCGGTCGCCGGCCACGAGCACCGCCGTCGAATAGCCGGACCGGCCCGCCAGACGCACCATGTCCAGCGCGATCAACGTATCCACCCCCTTCTGCTGGCGCTCGGACCGGAAGCTCCAGTGCCGCTCGAACTCGGTCATGAGCTGTCGCGGGTCGAGGCCAAGCCCCGCCGCCGTTCTCTCGAGCGCACGCCGGACGGGCTGCTCCAGCCGGGACTGACGTTCCGCGATGTGTCCCAGGCGCAACTGGATGCCTGGGGTCAATCCGATCGCTTCGAAGAAGGACCGCTGGCCCCGGTATTCCGCATGGGCCGGATCGAAGGCGCCGTCGTACCAGTAGGCCCGCAGAAAAGCCCGGTCGCTTCTACCGGCGGAGAGGCGCTTGAACCAATCTACGACCGCTTTTGCCGCGGGACGTACGTTGGCAGGCCGCTGCCCGATTACTGTCGCCCCTTCGGCCCGCAGAAAGCCGGCGTCCAAGAAACCAACGACGGCGTGGGACACGAGGTGAGTCCGATCAAGAAAAAGGGCCCCAACGGGGCCCGAGCTCAATGTGTCCCAACGGGACAGGTTCACTGTAGCCGCGATCAGGCGTGCGTCGCAACGTCCGAGGCACCCGGCAAGGCGCGCACAGCGCGCCTCGGCGGGAGCGGCGCGGGGCTGTGGGGCCCCCGCAAGCGGACGCCGGGGGCTCGGGGCGCAGCCCCGTCTGATGGAAGCTGCGCACAGCGCGCCTCGGCGGGAGCGGCGCGGGGCGAAGGGCCCCCGCAAGTGGACGCCGGGGGCTCGGGGCGCAGCCCCGTCTGAAGTTAGTTCCCGCCCGCGGCGTCCTCGGCGCGCGAACCCGTCATGATGTTCAGCAGCCCGTAGTTCCCCTCGTGGCACGCGAACTCGTACATCGGGCCGTCCAGGCGCGTGTGCGGCAGCGCGCCCGACCAGGAACGCGTCCAGGTCAGCGGGTCGTGGATGGTGAACTGGTAGTCGAGCGTGTCGGGACCGGTGCGCGTGAAGCGCTCGATGACGCGCGCGTGCTCGCTGAGCCGGCCCCGCGACAGCGAGTGCTCCGGGCGGACCCAGCGCCGGATGAACGGCTCGCGCAGGTTGGTGGTCTCGACGACCAGCGTGTCGCCCTCCCAGTGCCCGCGCGAGCTGCCGGCGAACTGGCTGATGCCCGCCGGCAGGTGCGGACGTCCGTCGAGGAAGATGACGCGCCGATCGTGGATGTGCTCCTGCAGGATGGTCACGGCCTCGGGCGTCTGCAGGAAGTGGTAGTTGTTGTTGTAGCCGGTCGGGATCGAGGGGATGCCGCGGTACCACAGGCAGCGCTCGCTGAGCCCCATCTCTTCCGGCCCGTCGGCCGGCAGGCGGCCCTCCTGCACCTCGGTCAGCCGCAGCGCCTCCGGCGACTGGATGCGCGCGAGCGCGGCCGGCGTCAGGGGCGGCAGGCGGCCGTCGGGCGGATCGGTGATCAGCGACGTGCGCATGGTACCCACCACCGACGTGCTCTGCTCGGTCCAGTAGCTGTTGTAGGCCCCGACGTTGCCGCCGACCGGCAGCGTGCCGGTGCGCACCGTCGGCGCGTTCTCCTGGTCCACGCGCGCCTGCGCCTGCTGCTCGAGCGCGGCCACGCCCTCCGCGTCCAGGAACGCCTGGTTCGCCAGCTCGGCCGGGCGCTCGAGCGGGGTGATGGTGCCGTTGTTCCAGATGGCCTGCAGGTCCGGATCGCCCCAGGGCGTGCGCGGGGCCACCCAATCCGCCGGCTCCGCTGGTTGCGCCGCGACAGGCGGCGGCGCCAGCGCGACGACGGCGAAAGCGGCGGCGCCAGCCCCCAGCAGGCCAAACAATCGATACCTCATCTCACACCTCCCTGGCCGGGACATCGTGGAAGTCAGGTTCCATCATAATCCCATGCGGGCGGAGCCAGGCTCCGAAAGGGAGGTCATGGTGGCCGCGTTCGGGAAGTCGACCGAAACCGCCGACGCGCCGACGCCGAACGGTTGACATTGCGGCATGCCCGTGTCGAGATCGGGATGCACGAGCGCGCCAGTCGCGTCCGGACCGACGGAACCGGCCCGGATGCAGACCAGCCAGGGAGAGAGACAAGATGACTAGCAGGATGTTGGCGTTTCTTGGAACGGTTGCCGGCGGTCTGGCCGTCTGCCTGTTGGCGTTGCAGCCCGGACTGGGCGCGCAGCAGATGGTGGCCATCGACGACGACGACATCGGCGGGGTGGTGACGGGGCCGGACGGGCCGGAGGCGGGCGTCTGGGTGATAGCCGAGACCATGGACCTGCCGACCCGGTTCAACCGCACCGTGGTCACCGACGACGAGGGCCGCTACGTCGTGCCGGACCTGCCGGACGCGACCTACGACGTCTGGGTGCGCGGCTACGGCCTCGTCGATTCGCCCAGGCAGCAGGCATCGCCGGGGACCCGCGTCGATCTGACGGCGGTGGCGGCGCCCGACGCGCAGGCCGCCGCGCACTACTACCCCTCCGGCTACTGGTACTCCCTGCTCGAGGTGCCGGGACACGAGGAGTTCCCGGGCACCGGCCCCGACGGCAACGGCATCTCGCCGAGCGTGCCCAACCAGGCCGCCTGGCTGCGCGGCCTGAAGTCCGGCGGGTGCACCGCCTGCCACGGGCTCGGGAACAAGGCCACGCGCGAGATTCCGTCCGAGCTCGGCCAGTTCGACTCGCTGGTGGAGGCCTGGGACCGCCGCATCAAGTCCGGCCAGGCCGGGGGCAACATGGTTACCGGGCTCGACCGGATGGGGCGCCGCCGCGCGCTCGAGATGTACGCCGACTGGACCGGCCGCATCATGGCCGGCGAGGTGCCGGCGGCGCCGCCGCGGCCGCAGGGGGTCGAGCGCAACGTCGTCGTCACCCAGTGGGACTGGGCCGATCCCACCGCCTACCTGCACGACGAGGCGTCGACCGACAAGCGCAACCCGACGGTGAACGCCAACGGCCCGATCTACGGCGCGCTCGAGGCCAGCGCCGACTACGTGCCGGTGCTCGACCCGGTGACCAACTCCATCTCGGAGATCCCGGTGCCGGTGCGCGACCCGGACACCCCGCTGGCGGCGGGACCGCCCCTGGCGTCCTCGCCCTACTGGGGCGACGAGGCCATCTGGGACAGCCAGTCCAACGTGCACAACCCGATGCTCGACCAGGACGCCCGGGTCTGGCTGACCTCCCGGGTGCGGGGTCCCGAGAACCCGCCGCTGTGCCTGGAAGGGTCCGACCATCCGTCGGCCCGCGCGTTCCCCAATCCCCGGGCGAACCGGCATCTCGCGGTGTACGACCCCGCCACCGGGGAGATTACGCTCGTGGGCACCTGCTACAGCACCCACCACCTGATCTTCGCCGAGGACGACGACAACACGCTGTGGACCAGCGGCGGCGGGCAGGTCATCGGGTGGCTCGACACCAACCTGTTCCTCGCGACGGGTGACGAGGCGGCGGCGCAGGGCTGGAGCCCGCTGGTGCTCGACACCAACGGCAACGGCGTGCGCGACGAGTGGGTCGAGCCGGGCGAGCCCGCCGACCCGGCGAAGGACACCCGCATCCGCTCCGGCTTCTACGGCGTGGCCTACAACCCGGTCGACGGCAGCATCTGGGGCTCGTCGCTCGGCATGCCCGGCGCGGTGCTGCGCTTCGACCCCGGCGACAACCCGTCCGAGACCGGCCTGACGGAGTACTACGAGGTGCCGTTCCAGAATCCCGGCGCCGAGGTGCAGGACGGGTACTCGCCGCGCGGCATGGACATCGACCGCAACGGCGTCGTGTGGACCCCGCTGGCCAGCGGGCACCTCGCGAGCTTCGACCGCAGCAAGTGCACCGGCCCGCTCAACGGACCGGACGCGACTGGCCAGCACTGCCCCGAGGGGTGGACGCTCTACGACGAGCCGATGCCCCAGATGAAGGGCATCGACGCGTCGGGCAGCATCGAGGGCAGCTACTACACGTGGGTCGACCAGTTCGACACGCTGGGACTCGGCCGCGGCGTGCCCATCAACACCGGCAACGCGGCCGAGGGGCTGCTCGCGCTGCGCGACGGCGAGTGGGTCACCCTGCGCGTGCCGTATCCGCTCGGGTTCTACACCAAGTGGATGGACGGCCGCATCGACGAGCCCGACGCAGGCTGGAAGGGCCGCGGCGTCTGGGCGACCTGGAGCACCCGCGCGCCGTTCCACGCCGAGACCGGCAAGGGCACGCCGAGCAAGGTGGTCCGCTTCCAGCTCCGGCCGGACCCGCTGGCGAAGTAGACCGGCACCGCCGAGCTGCGGGGGCGGGTGGCTGCGGCCGGCGGCTGCAGCCACCCGCCATGCCCGTCGGCGGCCGCCCGCGGCGGCGACCCCGTGCGTTACTCCGCAGCCGGCCCGGCGCCGAAGCGCGCCTCCAGCGCCCGCCGGGCCTGCACGGCGGCCAGGCCGGAGTCGAGCTCGACGTCGTCCCAGCGCACGACCTCGCCCGCGCGGATGGCGCGCTTAAGCGCCGTGCCGTGAGCGAGCCCGATCGGCAGCGCGCCGCGTTCGAGCGCGGCGGGCGCCGGCAGCAGCGTCCCGTACACGGTGTAGCCTCCCTCCCCGTCGAGCGTCTCCCCCGCGGCCAGATCCCGCTTCGCGGTCGCCGCCACGTCGCCGACGAAGTCCCGTGCGGCGCCGGTCGGCCGGCCGAGCATCCCGGCGGCCAGGACCGACACGTTCAGCTCGAGCCCGATCAGGTGGAACGGCTTGTACATCGCCGAGTAGCGGCCGGTGTCGTCGGTGTTCATGCCGTACTGGCGGAAGCAGGCGGCCGCGTACTCGTTGGGCGCCTCGACGACGACGTAGACCCCCCAGCGCAGGTCGTGCGGCACCGGCCGGCCGTCGCGCTCGAGCGACGACACCACCTCGACCTGACCCTTGTGATGGAGCCGCCCGCCCACCTCGGCGGGGCGCAGCACGTGCGCGAGATGCTCGCGGCTGCAGGGCGGAAACCGCAGGCCGTCCGGCGGCGGCGTGAGGCCGGTCGCGTTGGCGATGGCCGCCATCTCGATCGCCGACTTCGTGCCGTCGAGGAACGAGTTGAACATGCGGCTGTTCATGCCCGCCGCGCGGGCCTCGTCCGCGGTGAGCCCGTAGTGCTCCCACACCGTGTCCGGCGTGGAGGCGTGGTACGCGGGCAGGTACTTCGTGCCCTTCCCCGCCGCCACCACGTCGAAGCCGCAGGCGCGCGCCCACTCCACCAGCTCGCAGGTGAGCGCGGGCTGGTCCCCGTACGCCAGCGTGTAGACGACCCCCGCGGCGCGCGCCTCGGCCGCCAGCAGCGGGCCGGCGAGCACGTCGGCCTCGACGTTCACCATCACGATGTGCCGGCCGGCCGCGAAGGCCGCGCGGGCGTGGACGATCCCCGCCGCCGGATCGCCCGTCGCCTCGACCACCACGTCGACGTCGTCCGCCCGGATCGCCTCGCGGGCGTCGGCGGTGAAGCGCGTGCGCGCGACGCGCGCGGCGTCCCAGCCGACGGCGCCGCACGCCGCGCGGGCCCGGTCCGGGTCGAGGTCCGCGATGACCCGCACCTCCAGCCCGTCCGTCGTGGGCGCCTGGCTCAGGAACATCGAGCCGAACTTGCCGGCGCCGACGAGGCCGACCCGCACCGGCCGGCCGGCCGCGGCACGCTCGCGGAGCTGCTCGTGGAGGTACATCCGCCCCTCAGGCCGTCGCGCCGGCTTCCACGAGCTCGGCGAGGCAGTCGTCGGCCAGCGGCTCGATCGGCGCGAAGTCGCGGTGCGCGATCCACGCGGCGCGCTTGAACCGCCGGATGTGGTTGTCGACGTGGCAGAGCGACAGATAGACGATGCTGCGGCCGAACGGGCTGATGTTCGGCGGGCTGGCGTGGACGAGCGTGGAGGCGAACACGATGATGCTGCCCGCCGGCCCGGTCGGCGCCACGCATCCGCCGCGCTCGGCGAGCCGCGTCACGGTGGCGCGGTCGAGCGTCCACAGCGGGTAGCTCGTCGTCTCCAGATCGTGCCCGGCCTCGTAGACGCCCTGCTTGTGGCTGCCGGGCAGGAACAGCAGCGGCCCGTTCGCGGCCGTCACCTCGTCGAGGAACACGGCGATGTTCATCGCCCGCGGCTCCGGCATCTCGTCGTCGCGGTGCCAGGTGCCGAAGTCCTGGTGCCACTGCCAGATCTCGCCGTCGAACGCGGCCTTGGCGTTGACCTTGTACTGGTGCATGTAGACCGGACCGTCGACGAGCTGCATGACCGGCTCGACCAGGCGCGGGTGGCGCCCGAGGCGGCGGAACGCCTCGTGGTAGGTGTGCGCGGCGAACGCCGTGCGCGCGACGCCGCTCGACTCGCGCCACACCTCCTGGCGGTCCAGCGCGTAGACCTCGTCGGCGGCGGCCCGCAGCATGACGGCCTCGGCGGGCGAGAACCGCGACGGGAAGAACAGGTAGCCCTGCTCGTCGAACCGCGCGAGCTCCGCAGGGGTAAGCTTCATGACCGTCCTCCTCCGGCGGCACGGGCGCCGCCGCTGTCGCGCGGCGGCGCCGGCCCGAACTCATGGCGCCGCGCGATGCCGTACACTGCGGTCATGCCGAGCGCAGCAACCGTCACCAAGTTTACGTGGAACGACATGCCGAAGGAACGGGTCACCAACCGCATCGACCGCCGCATCGTCTGCGGCGAGCGGACGATGGTGGCTCACGTCTACCTGCAGCAGGGGGCCGTCGTGCCCCGGCACTCGCACCACAACGAGCAGCTCACCTACATCCTGCAGGGGAAGCTGCGGTTCTGGGTGGGGGACGACCTGTCGCAGGTGTTCGACGTCGCCGCCGGCGAGGTGCTCCACCTGCCGTCGAACGTGCCGCACCGGGCCGAGGCGCTCGAGGAGACGCTCGACGTGGACATCTTCAGCCCGCCGCGGCAGGACTGGCTGGACCGCACGGACGACTACTTCCAGGACCAGTAGCCCGCGGCCGCGGAGAGCCGGCGCCATGCCCCGACTGACCGACTACCGTGTGCTGACGTTCGACTGCTACGGCACCCTGATCGACTGGGAGAGCGGCATCTGGGATGCGCTGCAGCCGCTCATCATGCGCAGCGGCCGCGCCGACGTCACTCGCGGGCCCGCGCTCGGCGCCTTCGCCCGGTCCGAGAGCCGCCACGAGCAGGAGGCGCCGGCAGGGCGCTATCCGGACGTGCTCGCCCGCGTGCATCGCAGCGTCGCCGGGAGCTTCGGCCTCGAGACGAGCGCCGCGCTCGACGCCGCGTTCGGCGCGTCGGTGCCGCACTGGCCCGCGTTTCCGGACACCGCCGACGCCCTGCGCGTCCTGCAGCGGCACTTCCGGCTCGTCATCCTGTCCAACGTGCACCGCGACGGCATCGCGGCGTCCAGCCGCAAGCTCGGCGTGGAATTCGACGCGATCTACACCGCCGAGGACATCGGCGCCTACAAGCCGGCCGACGCCAACTTCGAGTACCTGCTCGCGCACGTGAAGGCGGACCTCGGGATGGACCGTTCCGACATCCTGCACACGGCGCAGAGCCTGCACCACGACCACGTCCCGGCGAACCGCTTCGGCCTCGCCAACGCCTGGATCGACCGGCAGCGGCTGTCCGCAGGCGGGAGCTGGGGCGCGACCGGCCAGGTGGAGACCCGGCCGTCGACCGACTTCGTGTTCTTCTCGCTGCGGGAGATGGCGGACGCGGTCGCGGGCGGGCGCGACTGACCCGCCCGCGGCACTCGGACTCGGGCGCTTCCCGCGAACGATTCAGCGGCCGGCGCGTCACCCGCACAGCGCCTGCGCGAGCGCCGCGAAATCCTCGACGATCAGATCCGGCTGGTGCGGCGACTCCCCGAACGGGCGCCTCCGCCGGTCGATGAACGCCGTGCGCATCCCCGCCGCTTTCGCGCCGATGCAGTCGAACGCGTGGTTCGCCACGAAGAGCACGCTGGCGGGGTCGACATTCAGGATCTCGCACGCCCTGGCGTAGGTCGCGCGGTGCGGCTTGAAGTAGCCGGCGGCCTCTACCGAGATCACCGCGTCGAATTCGAACCCGATGTGCGGCTTCGCGGCTTCGAGCATGTCCTGATCACCGTTCGACAGGATCGCCAGACGATAGCGTCGCTGCAGCCGGCCGAGCGCCGCGAGCACGTCGGGAAAGGGCTGCAGCCGCTCGATGCGGGATACGAGCCAGCGCACCTCGTCGGCGGTGAAGTCGATGCCCGCCCGGCGCATCACCTGCGCCACCGCGCGCTGGCCGATCTCCCGGTAGGGCGTGTGGCCGCGGTCGCACAGCGAATCGATCATCGAGTCCTCGAAGTGCGTGCGCCGCCACCAGGTGACGAAGCGGTGCGGGTCGCCGCGCCACCCCTTGCCGGCGAGGAACGGCGCGACCATCTCCGTCAGTCCGCGCTGCATGTCGACGACGGTCCCGTACTGGTCGAACATCACCGTCGTGACGGCTCGGCGCAGGCCGGCAGCATCGGCGCCCATCGCGACCCATTGTCGCCGAAGACGGGGCCGCCGACCGGAGAGCGACGCGCCGGCCGGCGTCGCCGGTTGCCGTACTGGAGTACTCTGGGTCGGATCGCGGGCGGGATCATGCCGGTGCAGCGGGACAGCCAGTCGTCGAACGGCAGCGCGTACGTCGAGTTCGAGCGGGTCGGCAAGAGCTACGACGGCCGGACCCTGGTGGTGCGCGACCTCGACCTGCAGATCCGCAGGGGCGAGTTCCTGACGCTCCTCGGGCCGTCCGGCTCCGGGAAGACCACCTGCCTGATGATGCTGGCCGGCTTCGAGACGCCGACCTCCGGCGCCATCCGCATCGACGGCCACCCCATGCACCACGTGCCGCCCCGGCGCCGGGGCATCGGCATGGTGTTCCAGAACTACGCGCTGTTCCCGCACATGACCGTCGGCGAGAACCTCGCCTTCCCGCTCGAGGTGCGCGGGCTCGATCCGGAGCGCCGCCGCGAGCGGGTGCGGCGAGCCCTGCAGCTCGTGCGGCTCGACGGCCTCGAGCAGCGCCGGCCGCGCCAGCTCTCGGGCGGCCAGCAGCAGCGGGTGGCCATCGCGCGGGCGCTGGTTTTCGAGCCGGACCTGGTCCTGATGGACGAGCCGCTGGGCGCCCTCGATCGGCGCCTGCGCGAGGAGCTGCAGTACGAGATCCGGCGCATTCATCGCGACCTCGGCGTCACCGTCCTGTACGTCACCCACGACCAGCACGAGGCGATGGTGCTCTCGGACCGCGTCGCCGTCTTCCGGGCCGGCCGCATCGAGCAGATCGCCTCGCCCGAGGCGCTCTATGAAGAACCGACGCGCTCGTTCGTCGCCCGCTTCATCGGCGCCAACAACCGCCTCGGCGGCCGCGTGACGGCCGTCAACGACGACGAGATCTGCGAGGTCGACGTGGACGGACGGACCGTGCGGGCGCTGCGCATCGCGCCGTGCGCGCCCGGCGACGCCACGACGCTGTCGATCCGGCCGGAACGGGTCGCCGTCGCGCCTGCCCCGGGCCTGTACACCAACGAGTTCGAGGCCCGCATCGAGGACATCACCTTCCTGGGCGACCACCTCCGGCTGCGGGTCAACGTCTGCGGCCGCTCGGACTTCATCGTCAAGATCCCCAACATCGTGGGCCACGGCGCGGTGCTGAAGGGCGACCGCATCCGCATCGGCTGGACCCCGACCGACTGCCGCGTGCTGGACCCGGACGACGAGGAGGAACCGGCATGAAGGACATGCTGCTGAGATCGGCGCTGCTCCTGCCGGCGCTGGCGCTCGCCGCGTTCGCCTCCGGCTGCGCCGGCCAGGCCCGCGAGACGCTGACCGTCGTCTCCTGGGGCGGCTCCTACGCGCAGGCCATCGACAAGGGCTACCTCCAGCGCTTCGCGGCCGAGACGGGCATCGAGGTCCGCCTCGAGGACTACAACGGCGGCCTGGCGCAGGTGCGCGCCCAGGTCGAGACCGGCAACGTCCACTGGGACGTCATCGACCTGGAGACGCAGGACGTGGTCAGCGGCTGCGACGAAGGCATCCTGGAGCCGATCGACCTCGCGGCGCTGCCGCCCGCCGCGGACGGCACGCCCGCGGCGGACGACTTCGCCCCCGGGGCCCTGTTCGAATGCGGCGTCGGCGCCACGTTCTACTCCACCGTGTACGCCTACAGCCCCGAGCGCTTCCCCGCCGAGAAGCCGTCGACCCTGGCGGACTTCTTCGACCTGGAGCGCTTCCCCGGCCGGCGCGGCATGCGCCGCGTGCCGCACGCGAACCTCGAGTTCGCGCTCATCGCCGACGGCGTGCCGGTTGACGAGGTGTACGCCGCGCTCGACACGCCCGCGGGCGTGGACCGGGCCTTCCGCAAGCTCGACACCGTCAAGGACCAGGTCGTCTGGTGGGAGGCCGGCGCCCAGCCGCCGCAGATGCTGGCCGACGGCGAGGTCGTGATGAGCACCGCCTACAATGGCCAGATCTTCAACGCGCAGGCGCTCGAGAACCAGTCGTTCGTCATCGTCTGGGACGGCCAGATCCTCGACGTCGGCCCGGTGGCCATCGTCGCCGGCACGCCGGACCTCGAGGCCGCCCGCGCGCTCGTCCGCTTCGCCACCACGGCGGAGTCGATGGCCGCCGTCGGCCACTACATCGCCTACAGCCCGGCGCGCCGGTCAGGCCGGCCGCTCATCGGCCGCCACGCCGAGGTGGGCATCGACATGAACCCGCACATGCCCCTGTTTCCCGCGAACACCGGCCGCCTCCTGGAGAACGACTGGGAATGGTGGAGCGACCACGGCGACGAGATGAACGAGCGCTTCAGCGCCTGGCTGGCGCGCTGAGCGGGCCGCTATTGACGTGACGCCAGATGCGCACAAAAATGTACGCCGCCTGCGGCCTTTGTCCGCCGCGCGCGGCTCGCCGACGAGTACGTGAACGGGCGTCAGTTCATCGCAAGGGCACGCAACTGGGCCCGGGCCCGAGGCTTGGCCGTACGGTTCGTCTCCACAGAGGGCGCCGGATCCCACGGCACGCTCTACGTGGACCGGCGCAGGACAACCGTGAAGGATCGCAGGAAGGACATCGGCAAGGGGTCATCAAGGACGACGAGTTCTGAGCACCGCGGCGGCAACTTGACCCAGTTCGCCGTTGGAGTGCGATCTCATGCTCGACACGTTCAACTATCCCGCGGAGATTCAGCGGGACGAGGACGGGAGATTCGTCGTGACGTTCCCCGACTTCGGCTGGGGCGCGACCGAC
Organism: Vicinamibacterales bacterium; assembly: GCA_965214845.1. Lineage (GTDB taxonomy): Bacteria > Acidobacteriota > Vicinamibacteria > Vicinamibacterales > UBA8438 > JAAXGX01. Next base: position 5,201,181 of record CBDCCO010000007.1, on the reverse strand, counting down.
GGCGCCACCCGCAAGGAAGCTGTCGCCGAGGCCAAGGACCTGCTGCGGGAACTCATTGCAGCCACCATTCGGGAGGATGCACGTCTGCCGGCACCCTCGGCGGTCACCACGCGGCGGACGGTTGTTGTTCCGCCGGTGCAGGTGGCATTGAAGGCCGCGCTCTATGAAGCGCACCGGAGCGCCGGCATATCACGGCGCCAGCTCGCGCGGAACCTCGGCGTTGCGGAAAGCGCGGTCCGTCGCATGCTGAATCCGGATCATCCGACGAAGGCAGCAACCCTCGATGACGCCTTGCGACGCCTCGGAAAACGCGTCACCGTCACCGTCACCAACGCAGCCTGACCGGCAGCCAGTGTTGACAACGCGCATTTGCGCGGTTGTCGGAGACGGGCCTCTTGAACGATGAACGAGCGCTTCAGCGCCTGGCTGGCGCGCTGAGTTGCCCGCTCGGCCGCTCAGTGCGGCACGTCGACGGGCTCGAGGCGCAGCACGGCGCCTTCCGTCGCGTCGACCGTCAGATACAGCAGCCCGTCGGGTCCCTGCTTGACGTCGCGGATACGGCGCTCGAGCTCGTGCAGCATCGTCCAGTTGCCCGCGCGCTGGGGGAACCCGGCCCGGTTCAGGACGATGCGGTGCAGCTGACGCGCCCCGAGATGGGAACCTGCGCCCATCGCACCCACGAAGATGTTGCCCTTCCAGGCCGGAAACCTGTCGCCCGTATAGACGGCGATGCCCGACACCGCCGGCGAGGGGCTCCAGAAGTAGAACGGCTCCTCCATCCCGTCCTGCCGGCGGGCGCCCGCTCCGATGGGCTGGTTGGCGTAGCCGCGGCCGTACGAGATGACCGGCCAGCCGTAGTTGCGGCCCGGCCGGATGATGTTGATCTCGTCGCCGCCCATCGGGCCGTGCTCGGTCTCCCAGATCTCGCCGGTCTGCGGGTGCACGAACAGCCCGACCGCGTTGCGGATGCCGAGCGCGTAGATCTCCGGCCGGTGGCCCGGCCGGCCCACGAAGGGGTTGTCCCGCGGGACCGTGCCGTCGTCGTTCAGACGCAGCACCTTGCCGCCGTGCGTGGCGGGATTCTGCGGCTGGTTGCCGCGCGGCATGCCGATCGTCATGATGATCGTGCCGTCGCGGGCGAAGGCGATGCGCGACGCGCAGGCCGCGCCGCACCGGGCGTCGGACACGAAGATGTCCGCGAGGTCGGTGAGGGCCGCGCCCCCCTCGAACCGGGCCCGCGCCAGCGCGACGGTGGTAGCGCCCCCGGGGACCCTGCCATCGGCCGCGGCCCGGTCGTCCGGGATCGGCTTCGAATAGGTGAGATAGATGAACCGGTTGTCGGGATAGCGCGGATGGACCGCGACGTCCATCAGCCCCGCGCGCCAGGCGCGCACGTTGGCCTGCGGCACGCCGGCGAGCGGCCGCGGATCGAGCACCCCGCCGCGGATGATCCGCAGCCGCCCCCCAAGCTCGGTGACCAGGATGTCGCCGTGCGGCAGGAACGCGAGCGCCCAGGGGTGCACGAGCCCCGCGACGGGCACCACGCGGAACGGCTGCCCGCCCGAGTCCGTGAAGACCTGCGGTCCGTCGGGAAGGGGCACGGACGGCGTGTCCGCGCCGCGGGAGGCTGCCCTGCCCGGGAACGACACGGGCGCTTCGGGCGTGGTCGGCCCCGACTGCTGCGCGACCGGCAGGGCCGTGCCCCACGCCATCGTCAGGCCGAGAGTCATCAGGCGGAGAAGCGGAAGATGTCGGTTCATCGGTTTGCTCGGTGGCCGGGCGGCACGCCTCGGCGGTCGGATGCGGAAGGGCCGCGCCCCGGCCGCGGCGACAACGGCAACAATAGGAGCAACCGCCGCTGCGCGACAACGAAAAAGTGTCGCGAGGGGTTTCGACGCTGTGCGGCGCGGCGCGGCAGCGGGGGTGGCGGGGCATGAGCCGCGAGGGCGACAGGCGAGCGCTGCAGCGCCTGTCCGGCGCACTGAGCGGGCCGCGGTTGCGCGCGGCCGGGCTCGTGCTGCCGCTCGTGGCGTTCATTGGCGTCACGTTCCTGGCGCCGGTGGCGACGATGCTGGTGCGCAGCGTCTACGACCCGGTGGTGGCCGACGCGCTGCCGGACACCCTGGCTGCATTGCGCCAGTGGGACGGCGAGGGCGCCCCGGGCGAGGCGGTGTACGCCGCGGCGGCGCGCGAGCTGCTGCGCGCGCGCGACGAGCGCACGCTGGGGCGGATCGCCAGCCGGGTGAACCGCGTGCAGGGCGGCCTGCGCAGCGTCCTCGTGCGGAGCGTGCGGCGGCTGCGGGAAGTCGACGCCGGGCCCTGGCGCGCCGCGCTGATCGCCATTGACGCCGACTGGGGCGAGGCGCGCACCTGGCACGCGATCCGCACGGCGGGCGAGCGCGTCACGGCGCGGCACTACCTGCACGCCCTGGACCTCCAGCGCCTGCCCGGCGGCACCGTCGCCCGCCAGCCGGAGGACCGCCGCATCTACGTGGCGCTGCTGGGGCGCACGTTCGCCGTGAGCCTGGCCATCACCGCGTTCTGCCTGCTGCTCGGCTATCCGCTGGCGCACCTGATCGCGCATGCGCCCCCGCGCCGGGCGGCCCTGCTGCTGGCGCTGGTGCTCGTACCGTTCTGGACGTCGCTGCTGGTGCGGACCACCTCGTGGATCGTGCTGCTCCAGACCCAGGGCGTGCTCAACGACCTGTTCGTCAGCCTCGGGCTGATCGGCGACGACGCCCGGATCGCCATGATCTACAACATGACCGGCACGATGGTGGCGATGACCCACGTGCTGCTGCCCTTCATGGTGCTGCCGCTCTACTCGGTCATGCGCACGATCCCGCCGCAGCAGATGAGCGCCGCGGCATCGCTGGGGGCCAGCTTCCCGCAGGCGTTCCGGCGCGTCTACTGGCCGCAGACGCTTCCGGGCGTCGGCGCCGGCTCGCTGCTGGTCTTCATCCTCGCCATCGGCTACTACATCACGCCGGCGCTGGTGGGCGGCCAGAGCGGCCAGCTCATCTCCAACTTCATCGCCTACCACATGCAGACGTCGCTCAACTGGGGACTCGCCAGCGCGCTCGGCGCCATCCTGCTGGTCTGCGTGGCCGGGCTCTATCTGCTCTACGACCGCCTGGTCGGCATCGAGCGCATGAGGCTGGGATGAGCTGGACGGCGATGGAGACCCGGCCGTCCCTCGGGCATGTCGCCCACCGGACAGCCTGTGCGCTCATCTTCCTGTTCCTGATCGCACCGATCCTGGTGATCGTGCCCCTGAGCTTCAACGCCGAGCCGTACTTCACGTTCACCGAGGGGATGTTGCGTTTCGATTCCGATGCCTACTCGCTGCGCTGGTACCGGGAGATCGCGGGCAACGCCCAGTGGACGCGCGCGCTCGGCAACAGCCTGCTCATCGGCGCGGCGGCCACGGTGCTGGCGACGGTGCTCGGCACGCTCGCCGCGCTGGGCCTGGCCAGCCGCGCCATGCCCGCGCGGCGCCTGGCCATGGGCCTGCTGATCTCGCCCATGGTCACGCCGCTCATCATCTCGGCGGCGGGCATGTTCTTCTTCTACTCGACGCTGGGCCTGTCCCAGACGCACCTCGGCCTGATCCTGGCCCACGCCGCGCTGGGCACGCCGTTCGTGGTCATCACGGTGACCGCCACGCTGTCCGCGTTCGACACCAACCTGACGCGGGCCGCCGCCAGCCTGGGCGCGGGGCCGCTGCGCACCTTCCGCCGGGTGCAGCTTCCGCTCATCGCGCCCGGCGTCCTCTCCGGCGCGCTGTTCGCCTTCGCCGCGTCGTTCGACGAGGTGGTGGTGGTGCTCTTCATGGCCGGCGAGGACCAGCGCACCATCCCGCGCCAGATGTGGGCCGGCATCCGCGAGCAGATCAGCCCGGCCATCCTGGCCGTGGCGACCTTCCTGATCGTCTTCGCGGTCCTGCTGCTGCTGACCGTGGAATGGCTGCGCGGACGCGCCGCGGAGCGGCCCGCGGCCGGCTGATCCGCCGCGCCCGCCCTCACCACGCGAGATCGACGCCGACCGGGCAGTGATCGGAGCCGGTCACCTGCGGCCAGACGAAAGCGTCCGTGACGCGTTCGGCCGCGGCGGCCGAGGCCAGGACGTAGTCGATGCGCCAGCCCACGTTCCGCTCGCGGGCGCCGCCCCACTGCCGCCACCAGGTGTAGTGGTCCGGCTCGCCGGGGTGGCCGGCGCGGAACGTGTCCACCCAGCCGGCCTGCAGCCAGCGCCCCAGCTCCGCCCGCTCCTCGGGCAGAAAGCCGCTGGTCTTCGTGTTGGCGGCCGGCCGCGCCAGGTCGATTGCCTCGTGCGCCGTGTTGTAGTCGCCGATCACGAGCACGGGGCCGCGCCGCCGCAGCGGCTCGAGGTGCTCGAACAGCGCCGCGTAGAAGGCGAGCTTGTAGGCCACGCGGCTGTTGTCCCGGTCGCGGCCGCTGCCCTTGGGGAAGTAGACCGACGCCACCGCCAGCCGCCCGCAGCGAGCCCCGAATTCGGCGATGACGAGCCGGCCCTCGACGTCGAACCGGCGCTCGCCGAGGGCCGTCTCCACCCGCTCGGGCGGCTCGCGCGAATAGAGGGCCACGCCGCTGTACCCCGCCCGCTCGGCGGGCGCGAACGTCGCGTGCCAGCCGGCCGGCGCCCGCACCCCGGGCTCGAGCTGGTACTCGAACGCGCGCACCTCCTGCAGGCCGACGACGTCCGCGCCCGACGCGTCGAGGAAGTCGAGAAACCCCTTCCGGGCGCAGGCCCGCAACCCGTTGACGTTCCAGCTCACCACCCGCACGGCCCGACATCCATCAGCACGCCGGGGGCTTGGGGCGCAGCCCCATCTAATCAATGACAGCCTGATGGATGAGCGTCCGCAGCTTGCCGTGGTCGTCGATGTCGCGCGCCGGAATGAGCTGGGTCAGGTAGACGACCACGAGTTCCTCCGCGGGATCGACCCAGTAGGTCGAGTGGTACGCGCCGCCCCAGCCGAACTCGCCGACCGACGCCGGCAATCCGAGCGCCGCCGGGTCCTCCACCACCGAGAAGCCGAGCCCGAAACCCTGCCCCGGGCGGAACGGGATGTCGCCGAGGTGATCGACGGTCATCGACTCGACGGTCTTGCGCGAGAGGACGCGCTTGCCGTCGAAGGCCCCGCCGTCGAGCATCATCTGCAGGAACGTGGCGTAGTCGGTCGCCGTCGAGAGCAGGCCCGCGCCGGCGGAGAAGCTCGTGCGCGGCCCCTCCACGTACGCGCCCTGGCCCACCATGTGGCCCGGATCGGGCGCGCGGTCGAGGCCCTCGTCGCCCGACGAGTAGACCGTCGCCAGCCGGTCGACCTTGTCCTCCGGCACGAAAAAGTGCGTGTCGTCGAGCCCGAGCGGGGCGAACAGACGCTCGCCGAGGAACTCGCCCAGCGTCTGGCCGCTGATCTTCTCGATCATCGCGCCGAGGATGTCGGTGTTGTACCCGTAGATCCAGGCCTCGCCGGGATGCGCGTCGAGCGGCAGCTCGGCCAGCCGCGCCATGACGTCGCCGACCGGCTCGTCGCGGTCGGCGAAGTACCAGCCGGTGATGCCGGCTGTGTACCACTGGTCGGCCGCCGGGCCGTTGCCGTAGCTGATGCCGGCCGTGTGCGTCAGCAGATCGAGAATCGTGATCGGCCGCTGCGACGGGACCACGTCGTAGCCGCCCTCGTCGTTGCGCTCCGCGACGGTCGTCTCGAGGAACGCCGGCAGGTACTTGCCGACCGGGTCGGTGATGAGCAGCTTGCCGTCCTCCTGCAGCAGCATCACGCCGGTGCTGGCGAGCGCCTTGGTCTGCGACGCGATGCGGAAGATCGCGTCGGTGGTCATGGGCGCCTCCGACTCGATGTCGCGGTAGCCGACCGCTTCCAGGTAGGCGATCCGGCCGCGCCGGGCCACGAGGGCGACGGCGCCGGGCAGGCGGCCTTCGTCGACGTAGCCCTGGAGCGCCGCGGTCAGCCGCTCGAGCCGCTCCGACGACAGGCCGACGTCCTCCGGCGTGGCCCGGGTCAAGCCTTGCGCAAGCAGCAGTTGCGGGACGAGAACGAAGACCACGGCGACGAACGCGGCGAAGCGGATGCGTGACATCATGACAAACCCCTCGGCTGGCCCCGCGGCATCGCTGACCGCGAGGGAAGAACAGCGGACCGCGGCGGGCGCCGCGCTGCGCACGGGCCCGGCCGGCCACGTCAAACCAGCACATGATAGTCTGCAATGTTGCTCATGTCGCACCGCAACGTCACATTCACGTCCCTCGTGCGCGGCGCGGCGCTGCTGGCGGCCTGGCTGCTGGTCCAGCCGGCGCCCGCGCGCGCCCAGCCCGGCGCCCGCGCGCCGGTCGCCGACCCGCGCGCGGGCGTCGCGGTGCAGCCGTTCGCCAACCTGAGCGGTGACGCCGCCGACGCGTGGATCGGCGCCGGGATCGCGGCCTCGGTATTCGCGGACCTCAACGCCGCGGGCAGCGCCGCCGACCCGCGCTGGCTGGTGCAGGGCAGCTACCAGCGGCTGGGCGGCCGGCTGCGCATCACCGCGGAGCTCGTCGACCCGGCGTCGGCGGCGGTCGTCGGGGCCGCCAGGGTGGACGGCGAGCTGTCGGCGCTCCTGGCTCTCCAGGACGCGCTGGCCGACCAACTGGCCGACGCGCTGCAGGCTGCGCACGGATCGCCCGCGCGCCTGGCGGAGCCGCGTCGGGCCGGCGGGCGCGGCCGCGGCAGGCGCGGGGCCGCTGCGGGCCGCCCCGCCCGCAGTCCCGCCCGGTGCTCGCGTCCCGCCCGCGCCTGCGCCCGCGCCGGCCGGCGGCGGCGGGGCCTTCGCCGGGCTCGCGCTGAACCCCAGCGCAGGCATCGATCCGCCCCCGCCCGTTCCGCCCGCGGTCGTCTCGCGCAACGCCGCGGGCAACATGACCATGCGGGCCGTCCGGCTCGACGCGCCGTTGCAGCTCGACGGCCGGCTGGACGAAGAGGTGTACCTCACGGTGCCGCCCATCACGGACTTCATCCAGCAGGAGCCCGACACCGGGGCGGTCGCGACCGAGCGTACCGAGGTGTGGGTCATGTTCGACGGCGAGACCCTCTACGTCGGGGCGCGCTGCCTGGTCTCCGAGCCGGGCCGCGTCGTGGCCAACGAGATGAAGCGCGACAGCCCCGGCATGTTCGGCAACGACAGCCTCGCGGTCATCCTCGACACGTACTACGACCGGCGCAACGGGTTCATCTTCATCACGAACTCGCTGGGCGGGATCTTCGACGCGACGGTGACCAACGAGCGGACCCCGAACCTGGACTGGAACACGGTCTGGGACGTGCGCACCAGCCGCTTCGAGGACGGCTGGACGGTCGAGCTGGCCATCCCGTTCAAGTCGCTGCGCTACCGGACCGGCGCGGCGCAGCTCTGGGGCATCAACATGCAGCGGCGCGCGGTGTGGAAGAACGAGCAGTCGTTCTTGACCCCCATTCCCGCCGCGTTCGGCATGACCGGCATGTTCAGGGTCTCGATGGCCGCCACGCTGACAGGGCTCGAGGTGCCCTCGGCGGGGATGCCGGTCGAGCTCAAGCCGTACGCCATCTCCGACCTGACGAGCGACTTCGCGGCGGCGACGCCGTTCTCGAACCAGCTCGGCGGCGATGCCGGCGTCGACCTCAAGCTCGGCGTCACCCAGGGCCTGACCGCCGACCTGACCTACAACACCGATTTCGCCCAGGTCGAGGTAGACGAGCGGCAGGTCAACCTGACCCGCTTCAGCCTCTTCTTCCCGGAGAAGCGCGAGTTCTTCCTCGAAGGGCAGGGCATCTTCGACTTCGGGGGCGGCCAGCGTCCTGTGCCTAACCGCTTCTTCGTCACCGGCGAGGGGTTCGCGGTCGACGCGCCGATACTCTTCTTCAGCCGGCGCATCGGGCTCGAGGGCGGCCAGACGGTGCCCATCACGGGCGGCGGCCGGTTGACCGGCAAGACCGGGCCGTTCAGCCTCGGCCTGCTCAACGTCCAGACGGGCGAGGCGCCAGCCGGCGACGCCGCGCCGACGAACTTCACCGTCGTCCGCGTCAAGCGCGACGTGCTGCGGCGCAGCAGCATCGGCGGCATGTTCACCCGCCGCTCGCTCTCGACGGGCGGCGACGGCGCCAACCAGGTGTACGGGGTCGACGGCGTGTTCTCGTTCCACGAGGCGCTGAACTTCAACACCTACCTCGCGCGCACCGACACCCCCGGGCTGCACGACGACAACCTGAGCTACCGCACGGAGCTGTACTACGAGGGCGACCGCTGGGGCTTCACCGCGGACCACCTGCGCGTCGGCACCAACTTCAATCCCGAGATCGGCTTCGTCCGCCGCCACGGCTTCCGGCGCAACTTCGGCATGTTCCGCTTCAGCCCGCGCCCGCAGGGCATCGACGCCGTGCGCAAGTTCACGTGGGAGGCCAGCGTCGACCACATCACGGACGGCGCGGGCCGCATGGAGACGCGCCTCCAGCGCGGGCAGTTCGTCACCGAGCTAGAGACCGGCGATCTGCTGTTCGCGCTGGCGACCGACAACTACGAGTACCTCGTGGAGCCGTTCCAGATCGCGACGGACGTCACGATTCCGGTCGGCGGCTACTCGTTCATGAACTATCGCGCGGGCTACTCGCTGGCCCGGCAGCGGGGCGTCAGCGGCGGGATTGCCCTCGACTTCGGCAGGTTCTACGGCGGCGAGAAGACGACCCTCAGCTACTACCAGGGCCGCCTCACGCTGACGCCGCAACTGACGCTCGAGCCGAACATCTCGCTGCACTGGATCGATCTGCCCGAGGGCAGCTTCACCACCGAGCTCGTGTCGACGCGCGTCACCTATACCGTGACGCCGCGGATGTTCGTGGCGGCGCTGCTGCAGTACAACTCGGCCGACAACGCCATCGGCAGCAACGTTCGCTTCCGCTGGGAGTACCAGCCCGGCAGCGAGCTGTTCGTCGTCTACACCGACGAGCGCGACACGCTGAACCCGCGCCCGTTCCTGCTGAATCGGGCGTTCGTCGTGAAGCTGACGCGGCTGTTCAGGTTCTGAGAGGCGGGGCGAGGGCGTCTGCCGCGCGCCGGGGCCCGGCGGCGCGGCAGACTGACGGCATCCTGCTTCTAGTGGATGGGGGAATAGTCGGTCGCCTTCATGAAGACCGCCTCGACGTTGGCGGCCAGGCGGCCGTTCCGCTCCGACTCGGCCCGCGCCTCCACCCAGTCGGGATCCGCGCGGAAGGCGTCCCAGCTCGCCTGCGCGGCGTCGCGGCTTTCGTGCTCGAGGACGTAGATCAGCGTGTTCTCGGAGAGCGGCTCGTCCGTCGGCACCCAGTAGCCGACGTTCGTCATGCCGTGCTTCTCGAACAGGCCGACGGTGTGGTCGCGGAAGCGCGCCTCCAGGTCGTTCAGCTTGCCGGGCGACGCGGTGTAGGTGCGCAGCTCGAACACGTGCTCGCCGTGATCGTGCTCCTGCGCGCTCGCCGCCCCCAGCGACTCGGTGAGGTTGCCCGCGACGAAGCCGCCGGCGAAGACGAGCGCCAGCAGGACGAGACCGAACGACTTGTTGCGCAACATCGACCTTCCTCCTTCCGCGCCGTTCCCGGGCGCGGACTCCGATGGTAATCCGAACACGATGACCGTTCCGGCCGCCGACGAAGGCATGCATTGTAGCCGACGCGTGCAATAATGCCCCTTCCCGCGGAATGTGACGGGGGAGGTGCCGTATGAGGCGGTCGCTTGCATCGAGCGTCCTGCTTGCCGCCGTCGGGCTGGCGGCGGCGGGCGGCGCAGCGCGCGCACAGGACGAGGAGCCGAAGGTCGTCCGCATCGACACGCTGAACGTGCGCGACACGCTCTATCACCTGGACGGCGGCGGCGGGAACGCCCTGGCCCTCATCGACGAAATCAACGGCGGCGTCGTCCTCGTCGACGCGAAGCGGTCCGGCTGGAGCCAGCCCGTGCTCGACGCGGTGGGCCTGGTGACCCACCTGCCGGTGACGACCATCATCAACAGCCACGCGCACGCCGGTCACGCCGGCGGCAACGCCGGGTTCGAGGACGTGACGCAGATCGTGGCGCACGAGAACACCCGCGCCCACATGACCCGCATGGAGCTGTTCGCCGGGCCGGACGCCCCGGGGCTGCCCACCACGACGTTCACCGAGCGGTTCTCGCTGCTCGAGGACCTCGACCGCATCGAGCTGTACCACTTCGGCCCGGCGCACACGGACGGCGACATCGTCGTCGTGTTCCCCGCCAAGGGGGTGGCGTACGTGGGCGACCTGTTCCCTGCGAAGCGGGTGCCCGGCATCGACGCCGCGAGCGGCGGCAGCTACCTGGCGTACCCCGCCACCCTGGCCCGCGCGGTGGCGGCGATCGAGGGCGTGGAGCGCGTGATCACGGGCCACACGCCGCCGCCTTCCACGTACGCCGGGCGCGGCCGGCGCGACCGGCGGGAGCCGTGGACGACCTGGCAGGACTTCGTGGAGTACGCCGAGTTCACCCGCGAGTTCGTGGGGGCCGCGGAGGCGGCGTTCGAGGCCGGCCGGAGCGCCGCGGAGGCAGCCGCCTCGCTCACGCTGGCCGAGCGCTACGCCGCGTACGACATGGAGCGGGCGGAGGCGGCCATCGAGGCGATCCACGCCGAGCTCGCGGCGCGTTGACCGCGCAGACGACGCGGAGGAGGATGACGACCATGAGGCTCATCAACCACGGGCTCCTGGCGCTTGCGCTCGGCTCGCTCGTCGCGGCCGCACCCGGCGCCGCCCGCGCCGAGGACTGGCCCGAGTTTCGCGGGCAGGGACGCCTCGGCATCTGGCACGAGACCGGGATTCTCAGGACGTTCCCGGCCGACGGCCTCAAGGCGCGCTGGCGGATGCCGATCAAGGCGGGCTACTCCGGGCTGGCGGTGGCCGACGGGCGCGTCTTCGCAACCGACTGGGAGCCGACCCGCGGCATGCGCGGCGTCGAGCGCGCAATGGCGTTCGACGAGGCGACCGGCCGCACGCTGTGGACGGTCGAGTGGGACGCGGACTACGCCGGCGTCATGTGGGAGATAGGCCCCGGCGCCACGCCGACCGTCGACGAGGACCGGGTGTACATGCTCGGCCGCACCGGCGTCCTGTCGGCGCTCGACGTCACGGACGGCACGCTGCTGTGGCGCAGGAACTACGGCGAGGACTACGACGTGAACCGCATGCGGTGGGGCTACGACTGGGGGTTCGCCAGCGCCCCGCTCGTCGACGGCGAGCGGCTCATCGCCCTGGTCGGCGGCGCGCAGGACGCGCGCGTGGTCGCCTTCGACAAGCTGACCGGCGAGGAGATCTGGCGGGCGCTGCCGAGCGACGAGGACCTCGGCGTGGCGCAGCCGATCATCATCGAGGCCGGCGGCGCGCGGCAGCTCATCGTCTGGAATCCCGAGGAGGTGGCGTCGCTCGATCCGGAGACCGGCGACGTCTACTGGCGGCAGCCCTACACGGTGGGCGGCGCGATGACCGTCGCGGTGCCGGTGCAGATCGGCTCGCAGCTGTTCTTCACGACGTTCTACGACGGGCCGATGATGCTGAACCTCAACCAGGACCGGCCCGACGCCACCGTGGCCTGGAAGGGCTCGAGCAACAGCGAGATCCTGACCGAGGGGCTGCACGCCGTCCTCGCGACCCCGATCATCGACGGCGGCTACATCTACGGCATCTGCAGCTACGGCCAGTTGCGCTGCCTGGACGCCGCCACCGGCGAACGCATCTGGGAAACGCAGGAGGCGACCGTCGAGCGGCGGCGCTGGGTGTCCGGGTTCATGGTGCGCAACGGCAACCGCGTGTTCATCAACAACGACCGCGGCGAGCTGATCATCTCGCGGTTGAGCCCGGCCGGCTACGAGGAGATCAGCCGCACCCAGCTCATCACGCCCACCTCCGCGCCGGGCAACCGCCGCGAGCTGCGCTACGTGAACTGGGTGCACCCGGCCTACGCCAACAAGCACGTCTACATCCGGAACGACGAGGAGATCATCGCCTGGTCGCTGGATGCCGCCGACTACGAGTGAGCCAGCAGGAGTCTGCGCCGTGGAACGGCGCCGACTCCTGCAAGGCGCGCACAGCGCGCCTCGGCGGGAGCGGCGCGGGGCAAAGGGGTCCCCGCAAGCGGACGCCGGGGGTTCGGGGCGCAGCCCCGTCTGAATGAGGAGAGAACCATGCGGATGACGGGGAAGTGGATGGTGTTGCTGGGCGCGGCGGCCCTCGCCGCGTCGACGGCGTGCGCGTCGCGCGGCGACGTCCGCACCGCGGCCGCCGCGGCGGCCGCGCGAATCGAGACGCTGGCCGCCGCCGTCGAGGAGACGCAGGAGCGGACGGCCGAGAACGAGGATCGGATCGACGACGTCGATCGTCAGATACAGCAGGTGGCGCAGATGGGCCAGCAGTTGATGGAGACGGCCACCGGGGCCGCCAGCGCGGTCAACGCGCGCATCGATCGGCTCGAGCAGGCGGCCAACCGGTTGATCTACGAGGTGACGCTCAACGAGGCGCACGGCGACTTCGTGAGCGACAGCGCCGACCTGCCGGAAGGGGTCCGGGCGCGCATCGACGAGCTGGTGGCCCGCATCAAGGTCGAGCACCGGAACGTGTACCTCGAGATCGAGGGCCATACGGATTCCATGGGAGCGGAGCCCCACAACCTGCGTCTCGGCCTCGAGCGGGCCGAGGCGGTGAAGATGTACCTGTACGACATGCACAAGGTGCCGCTGCACAAGATGAACGTGCTCAGCTTCGGCGAGACATGGCCCGCGGCGCCGAACGACACGCCGGAGGGACGCGCGCAGAACCGGCGCGTCGTGATCCGGGTCCTCGGGTAGCGAGCGTCGCAGCGAGCGGTCTACGGCTCCAGGAAGATCGCCTTCGGGACGAAGGCCGTCACCACCTGCGTCAGATCGACAGCCTCGGCGACGCGGAAGTCGACCGCGATGCTGGTCAGCGAGAACGCCTGCGAGCGCGTCAGGCCCTGCTCCGCGACGAGGAAGTCGACCGTCGCCACCACCGCCTTGCGCAGCGCGCGGTCGAGGTCGAGGTCGATGCCCATCAGGATGTGGTGCGCCGCGTTCTCGGCGCGCGGGCCGGCGATGGAGCGGTCCTTGTGCAGCACGAAGCGGAAATCGCCGCTGAGCGACTGCTCGATGGCCGTGCCGCTCACCTCGCCGTCGCCCTGCGCGGAGTGCGGGTCCCCGACGTAGAAGCGCGCGCCCGGATGGAAGACCGGCAGATAGAGCGTGCTGCCGGCCGCGAGGTCCTTGACGTCGAGGTTGCCGCCGAACGGCCCCGGCGGACGTGACGCCTGCACGCCGGCGACCGTCACGCCCGGCTGCCCGATGGTCGGGCTCTCCGGCGCCACCGCCATGATCCCCATGAACGGCGCGAGCGGCACCTGGACCGCGTCGGCGAAGAAGGCCACCTCCCGGCCGCCGGCCTCCCCGGTCCGAATGAAGTGCCGCACGGCCGGCATGCCGCTGAACGGCTCGTCGTCGGGCGCGGTGCCCGGATAGCCCGGGCCGAGGACACCGGTCGTCGGGCCCGTGTTGTTGATGCCGTACGGCACCCGCGTCCGCAGGGCAAGGACCTGCACCTCGAGCACGTCGCCCGGCTCGGCGCCCTCGACGTGGATCGGTCCGGTGATCACGTGCCCGCTGCGCCCCTCGCGGGGCCGTTCGGACCGCGTCCGCCAGAAGTCGAGGACGTCCTGCAGGACGTCCTCGGGCGCGACGCCGAACTGGCCGAGATAGCGCTCCGGATCCGCGGCCTGCGTGGTCCCGGCGTGGCTGAGCGTGTCGATGCGGACCGTCTCGCCCGACCGGACGGTCAGCACGGGCGCGCGATCGATCGGGAACCAGCCCCAGACGACGTTCTCGGGCGTCGACCGCACGACGTGCCGCGGCTCGGTCTCCTGGGCGCCGAGCAGCCCCGCCGCCACGGACGCGAGGGCGGCGGTCAGGAGGGTGACGAACGGGAGGCGCAACCGCGGATGCATCACCCTCCGGCCGGACGTCGCGCCGTCACGGATTGACGACGAAGGTCACGTCCTCGGCCGCCAGGAGCCCCCCGTCATGGGCGAGGCCGCGCAGGACGTAGGTGCCCGGCTCGCTGAAGGTCGCCTGCACGACCCACTTGCCATCCGGCGGCGCAGGCGGCGTCTTCCATCCGGGCGAATAGGGCGAGTCCGCGTTGTTCCTGGTGTCCTCCCAGGCCTTGAACTGCGGCGGATCGAAGACGACTTCCCCCGCGCCCCTGTACACGAACCATGACAGCCGGAGACCGCTTGCGGCGTTCGGCGTCACGTTGACCGGTCTCCGCGCCGGGTCGAAGCGCCGCATGGGCCTCGGCTTGGGGATCCCGTCATCGCTCGCATGCGCCACCAGATCGACAGGCTGTCCCACCTTGACCGTGCGGGTCAGCCTGCCATCGACCGTGAGCTCCGGCGGCTCGTTCTTGTAGATCTCGCCGGAGACGCCCCCGCCGCTGTTCGCCATGATCACGCTGTTGTCGATGTAGTAGTCGGGGTGGAGCGTGGCGTACGCCCGTTTCGTCTCGCCGTTGGGACTCGTCAGGGTCCACACGACCTCGCTGTCGCCGAAATCCGCCGGGACGCGGATCCTGAAGAGGAACCGGTTGCGTCGCGGGAGGAAGTGGGTCGGCTGCCCCTGGTCCGGCGCGCCGGGCTCGAGGCGGTTGGCGGGACCCGGCGGGATGTCGATCTCCTCTTCCCAGTTTCGGTTGAAGTAGCCGAAGACCAGGTTGAAGGACCCGTCGGGATTCGGTTCCCAGCCCTCGTACGCGGGCACGACTTCCTGTCCCGTCGCGAACGATTCACGCATCTTCCGCGGGCCCTGGGCGCCGCTTTCCTGAACGGCCCCGAGGACAACGGCCAACGCCACGAGCAAAGCGCAGCCCAGCCTCCACATCTGCCGGCGAGTGCGCAGTTCGTTCATAGCCGACCCTCCTGGTGGACGACAACACGGACCGACGCGGTCAGGCGGCATGCGCCGCCCGACGGCCCTTTCTCATCTTTCGCGACTGCGTACCACGCCGCACTACTGATTTCCGTCGGCGTCGGCGGCGGCGACAGCGTCCGCGTCCGCCTGGGCCTCGTTCAGCGGGTCGTCAACGCCGCAGAGCGGGCAGCCGAGCACCCGCTCGCCCGGGGCCAGGTCGAGCGCCGCCTCGCGCTCGGCAAGGGCCGCCTTGAACTCGTCGTCGTCCAGATAGCTGCCCTGCATGATGTTGATGAACATCTGGTCGACCGAACGGTGGCCTCCACCGGACCAGTTGCGCGGATCGGGAACGTTCGGGTTCGAGGGCGAGTTGTTGAACCAGCCGGTGATGTGCAGGATGGTGCCCTTCGGCAGCAACGGCATCGCGTCATCCTCGTAGGAATAGACGCGCACCCAACTGTGGTCGTACCCCGAGCAGTTGAGGGTCTCGATCGTGGTGCCGTAGATGGCCTCGAGACACATCCGCACCCCGGGCGCATGCATGTGGGGCTCGAAGACGGCGATCCGCGCATGCTCCGGAAGCACGAAATACGATTCCATCGTCTGGTTCGGGTGCTCCGCCTCGACGTCCAGGTCGACACCGTTGCCGAACGAGATGAGCCTCTGCTCCACCTTCGGCTCGTATCCCCGCGGATGGAACTTGAAGCCGATGTTGAGGTGGGCCCTGGTGTCCGCGCCGTTGGCGTGCAGGTGCATCGAGGTGAACATGATCTTCGAATCGGCCGCCATGAGCTTGCCGGCCTCGGCATCGAAGACGTCGGCGTTGCGCCCGACCTCGTGGACCGGCCAGCTGCTGAGCCCCGCGCGCGCCAGCTCGTCCTCCTCGTCGTAGTCGGGATCGACGACGCGGATGACCGCATGGTGGACGACGAAGCGCCCCCCGACCGTCTCCCGGCCGGGTCCGACCCGCGACTCGGTGACTTCCTTGAACTCGATCGCGGAGACGTACCTGTCTTCCGTCAGACCGGTCGGCCTGTCCTCGATCGCGCCCCACCAGTCCGGCTGCTCGGCCTTCACCTCGACGCTGGGGCTCGACACGATCAGATCGGGCTGGCCGATCTCCCACTCGTCCACATCGATGAAAGCGAGCGGTGGCGGCAGGTCGTTCGGATCGCCCTCGGGCGCACCGTTGTCCGCCCAGGCCGCGATCTTCGCGATTTCATCGTCGGTCAACGACGTATCGTTCTTGAACCGCTGGATGCCGATGTCCTTCTCGATGTACCACGGCGGCATCACGCCCATCCTGTCGCGGAGTCCGGTCCGATACTTCATCGCCCGCGCCCAGGGACGCACCTCGTGATAGTCGATCAACGACATCGGCGCCAGCGAGTCGGGCCGATGGCACTTCTGGCAGCTCCGCTGCAGGATCGGCGCGATGTCCTTCGAGAATGTCACCTGGTCGGTGGCCGCGGCGGGTTCGGGAACCTGCCCGGCCGCGGGCAGTGCCGCCATGACCGCAACAGCGGCCCCCAAGGCAAGCGCCGTTGCCACTGCTGTCGACCGCCGCCGATCGTGCTGGGTGGTCATCATGTGATCCTCGCTGTTTCGATGAAACGGAACCCGGGTGCTCCGGACCGGCTTCGGCGATCCGGCTTTCCAGACAGGCAACCTATCAGGTTTCCGAGCAAACCTCAACAAAGATCCGGCAGCCGCCGGACCGCCTGGCGTCGAGCCGTGTAAACCGCTGACAACGTGCCTGTTACGCCAGACGAGATGTACAGCGGCAGCGCGGGGTGTCGCGCGCGCTCGCGAAGACCGACCCCGGCCGGCCTCACAGGTAGCGCTCGCCGCTCCATTCCGGAACCTGCTGGTTCTGCTTCAGCCGCAGCCGCTGCAGGTTCAGGGCGGAGTAGCAGGCGTCGAGATCGGTGTCGCCGGGCGCAATGCCGGGCAGGCTGACCGCCGCCTCCAGCCCGAAGCGCTCCGCGAGCGGGTGGTCCGGGTCCGCCCGGTACGCGGCGTGCCACCACCCGAGAATGCGGTCCTGCGCGGCCCGCAGCAGGCGGTCGGCCGGCAGCCGGTCGCGCTTCTCGCGCTGATTGACCGTCCGGTGCGCGGGCATCAGGTTCCAGAGATCCCCACAGGGCCAGATCGCCCACGGAAAGCAGTAGTCGACGTCGAGACTGGCCGCGGACAGGCGCTTGCCGCTCCACACGCAGTAGAGCCTGCGCGCCGCGAGCAACTGCTCGGCTCGTTCCCGCGCGAGGCGGACGTCCCGGGTCGGGTCCGACCAGGTCATGGCTGCCGACAGCCGCCCGGCGTCGAGCCGGCGGCCCTGCCGCTCCCCGTAGGACCGCGTCACCCGCTTCCACTCGGCGACGATCGCCGGCTCGATCCAGGCCGCGAAGCGCTGGACGGCCAGCCACAGGTGGACCGGCACCCGCATCGTGCCGAAGCTGGCGAGATACGGCGCGTCCAGTTGACCGGCGCGCGCGCCGCGAGCGCCCGCCATGCTGCCGGTCACAGGCAGGATGGGGTCGTCGTTGGGATACGTCATGTAGTGCGCCGGCATCCTGCGGATGGTGTCGACCGCGTCCCTGAGTGCCCGGTGGAGCGCGACGCCGGTGTCGCCGTGGAACCGCATGCCCACCCGCAGATCGTGATGCGACACGCCGCCGAGTCGCCCGAACGCAGCCTTGGCGAACCCGAGCCTCTCGCCGCCATGAGCGTTCGATGGATTCTGGGGCATATCGGCCGCCAGCAACGGCTTGTAGAGCCGAATCCACGTCAGGGCGACGAGACCCATGGGGATCTCGGCGTACTCGTCGTCCTCCGGCGACGCGAGTCCGCCAGCGCCATCGGCGATGCGGCACAGCACGCGCAGCAGGCCGAGCTTGTAGGTCGAGCTCTTGTCGTCGTTCAGGATGACGTGCCGCAGCAGCGGCAGCGCGCCCGTGCCGTCGTCGGGCAGTCGGACCGCCAGTTGCGTCCAGCGGATCTCGCCGCGGCCGAAATGGTCCGCGGCCGGGACATCCCGCTCGACGAACGCGCCGTGATCCCGGGCGAGGCTCCTGATCTCCGCGGCGGAGACGGGATGGAACCTGCGCTCCGCCTCGACGGGGCCATCGCGCAGCGTGATGGCCAGGCAGCCGCCCGGCTTGAGGAGCGTGATCAGCTTCCGGAACGCCCGGGATCGGTCGCCGGGAGCGACGTGCATCCAGACCGCGCTGACCAGGATGAAGTCGAAGGCGAGGCCGGTCCTGAACGTGCGCTTGAGACCCGGCAGCGAGTCGGCGACCCACTGGATGGACGGATCGTCGTGCCGTTCGCGCGCGATGGTGCGCAACCGGGAGGAGGGCTCGACGGCCACGACCGAGTGGCCTCTGCCGGCCAGCCACGCTGCGTCGCGACCGCTGCCGGTGCCGACGTCGAGGACGGTCGCCGGCGCGGAGGGCAGCAGGTCCTTCAGCCAGCCATGAACACGCGCCGGGGACACTGACTCGTAGCGCTCGGCCAGCGGCTCCGCGTGGGCGTCGTACCAGGTGGTCTCGTCGGCCACTGCGCCATCCTGCCGGCCCGCACCGCACGCTGTCTCACGGCGGCCGGCCCCCGGTAACATAGCACTCCGGCAGCGTGCGGCGGGGGCGCACCGGGCGGGCCCAAACTCCTTGCAACCGGGATGAATCGAAGCAAGAATAGGCAGGTCATGCGAAGGTGTTTGTACACGGTCGCCGGTTGGCTGATCGCCGGTGTCGCGGGGGTCGCGTCTCCCGGCTGGGCGCAGCCGGCTTCACCGGCGCACGCAAGCGGGACCGCGGCCGACTCCGAGACCCGGGCCGTCCTGCAGCGCTACTGCCAGGGGTGCCACAACGAGCGGGCCGCCGTCGGCCGCGACACGGGGCTGACGCTCGACACGCTCGGCGCCGAAGACCCGGCCGGCGCCCCCGGGCAGTGGGAGAAGATCGCCCGCAGGCTGCGGAACGGGTCGATGCCGCCGGCGGGACGCCCGCGCCCGAGCGCCGCCGTCTACGAGCGCACGGCGACCTGGATCGAGGCCCGGCTCGACGCCGCGGCAGCCGCCCGGCCGAACCCCGGGCGGCCGGCGGTTCTGCACCGCCTCAACCGCGCCGAGTACCGCAACGCCGTGCGCGACCTCCTGGCGCTGGACGTCGACGTCTCGTCGCTGCTGCCCGCCGACACGTCCAGCTACGGCTTCGACAACATCGGCGACGTGCTGGGCGTGTCGCCGCTGCAGCTCGAGAGCTACCTGTCGGCCGCCAACCGGATCAGCCGGCTCGCCGTCGCCAGCAGCCCGGCCGTCGCCGTGACCGCCGACGTCTACAAGGTGTCGACGGAGCTGACGCAGACGGATCGTCTCGACGGGATGCCGTTCGGCACGCGCGGGGGCACGCGCGTCGAGCATTTCTTCCCCGTTGACGGCGAGTACGAGATTCGCGTCCGGCTCGCGCGCAACAACTACGGCATCGTCGGCCTGCGGGAGCCGCACCCGCTGGAGATCACGCTCGACGGCGCGCGTGTCCGGCTGGTGACCGCGGGCGCCGGCGTGTCGAGCACGGACGCGGACGATCGCCGCGAGCGGTACAAGCTGCAGGACGACAACCTCCACGTGCGCCTGCCCGTGCAGGCGGGGCCGCACACCGTGGGCGCCGCCTTCCTCAAGCGGCCGTCGGCGCAGGTCGAGACCGTGCGGCGCCCGTTCCTGCGCGCGCTGCTGGAGCAGGGCCAGTCGCACCAGATTCCGTATATCGGGGAGCTGGTCATCACCGGGCCGTTCGAGCCGGCGCCGCCGGACAGCACCCCCAGCCGCGACCGCATCTTCCTGTGCCGCCCGGCCGGCGGCGGCGACGAGGCGGCGTGCGCGCGGCGGATCGTGACGACGCTGGCGCGGCGGGCCTTCCGCCGGCCGCCCGCCGACGCCGAGCTGCGCACGCTGCTGGACTTCTACGACGAGGGGCGCCGCGGCGGCAGCTTCGACAGCGGCATCGAGCGCGCGCTGACGCGCATGCTGGTCAGCCCGGCGTTCCTGTTCCGGCTGGAGGCCGACCCGCGCGACGTCAGGCCGGGCGCGCCGTACGAGCTGGACGACTGGGCGCTGGCCTCGCGGCTGTCGTTCTTCCTGTGGAGCAGCATCCCGGACGACGAGCTCCTCGCGCTCGCCGCGCAGGGCCGCCTGCGCGACCCGGCGGTCCTCGAGCAGCAGACCCGGCGCATGCTGGCGGACCCGCGCTCGGACGCGCTGGTCGCCAACTTCGCCGGTCAGTGGCTCTACCTCCGCAACCTGTCCGTGCCGCAGCCCGACTTCCGGCTGTTTCCGGACTTCGACGACAACCTGCGGCACGCGTTCCGGCGCGAGACGGAGCTGCTGTTCGAGAGCATCGTCCGCGAGGACCGCAGCGTGGTGGACCTGCTCGCGGCCGACTACACCTTCGTCAACGAGCGGCTGGCCCGCCACTACGGCATGCCGCACGTGTACGGCGACCACTTCCGCCGCGTGAGCACGGCGGACCACCCCATGCGGGGCGGCCTGCTGGGCCAGGGCAGCTTCCTCACGGTGCAGTCGCTGGCGACGCGGACGTCGCCGGTCAAGCGCGGCATCTGGATCCTGGAGAACATCCTCGGCACGGTGCCGCCCGACCCGCCGCCCAACGTGCCGCCGCTGGCGGCGGATGCCTCCGACGGCCGGCCGCGGTCCATGCGGGAGGCGATGGAGGCGCACCGCGCGAATCCCGCGTGCGCGGCGTGCCACCGGCTGATGGACCCGCTGGGATTGTCGCTGGAGAACTTCGACGCGGTCGGCCAGTGGCGCGAGGCCGGCGCGTCGAACGAGCCGATCGACGCCTCCGGCGCGCTGCCGGACGGCACCCGCTTCTCCGGCGTGGCGGAGCTCAGGCAGGCGTTGCTCGCGCACCGGGAGCAGTTCGTGAACACCCTGACCGAGAAGCTGCTGACGTACGCGCTCGGGCGGGGCCTCGAGCACTACGACGCGCCGGCTGTCCGCAGCATCACGCGGGCGGCGGCGGGTCGGGATCACCGCTTCTCGGCACTGGTTCTCGGCATCGTCGAGAGCGTGCCGTTCCGCATGCAGACGGCCGGCGGGGATGCGCGGCAAGCGCAGAATTGACGGATTGACGGCACACGGGAGCACTAGCCAAATGTTTATCAGCAAGCAAGCACTGCCGCGACGAACGTTTCTGCGAGGCATCGGCGCCACGGTGGCCCTGCCGCTGCTCGACGCCATGGTGCCGGCCCTGACGGCGGCCGCGCGCACCGCGGCCGCGCCGGTCCGCCGGCTCGGGTTCATCTACTTCCCCAACGGCGCGAACATGTTCCAGTGGCCCAGCGCCGGGGACGCCGCGCAGCTCGAGCTGTCGCCCACGCTGGCGCCGCTCGGCAAGGTGCGCCACGCCGTCACCGCGTTCTCCGGCCTCGACAACGCGCCGGCGGACGCCTGGGGCGACGGGAGCGGCGACCACCCGCGCAGCGGATCGTCCTGGCTCAGCGCCGTGCATCCGAAGAAGACCGAGGGCGCCGACGTACGCGCCGGCACGACGATCGACCAGATCGCCGCCGCCGAGTTCGGCAAGGAGACGCCGCTGGGCTCGCTGGAGCTGTGTCTCGAGCCGGCCGGCTGGGTCGGGAGCTGCGGCGGCACCGGCTACAGTTGCGCCTACACCGACACCATCGCCTGGCGGACGCCGACGACGCCCCTGCCGATGGAGCGCAACCCGCGCAACGTGTTCAACCGCCTGTTCGGCGACGGCGCGACGGCCGAGGAGCGCATCGCGCGGCGGAAGCTCGACCGCAGCGTGCTCGACTCGGTCACCGAGGAGATCGCCGGGCTGCAGCAGCGGATCGGCCCCGCGGACCAGCTCCGCCTCACCGAGTACCTGGACGCGGTGCGGGAGATCGAGCGGCGCATCCAGCGCGCCGAGGCGCACAGCGCGAGCATGCCGGACGTCGACCGCCCGCTCGGGATTCCCGACGGCACGGCCGCGCACTGCAAGCTGATGTACGACCTGCAGGTGCTGGCCTACCAGGCCGACGTGACGCGCGTGGTCACGTTCCAGTTGGGCCGCGAGGTCAGCCAGCGGACGTTCCCCGAGATCGGTGTCCCGGATCCGCACCACTCCAACTCGCATCATCTGAACGACCCGGCGCGGTTGCAGAAGATCGCCCGCATCGACACGTTCTTCGCGCAGCTCTTCGCGTACTACCTGGAGAAGCTGCAGGCCACGCCCGACGGCGACGGCTCGCTGCTCGACAACGTGATGGTGCTGTACGGCGGCGGCATCAGCGACGGCAACCTGCACATCCACACGTCGCTGCCGCTGGTGGTCGCCGGCCGCGGCGGCGGGCGGTTGGCCGGCGGGCGGAACCTGGAGTATCCGGCCGGGACCCCGCACGCCAACCTGCTCGTCTCGCTGCTGCACAAGGCGGGCGTGCCGGTCGAGAAGATCGGCGACAGCACGGGTCGGCTCGATGGCCTGTCCGATGCCTAGCGCCCCGCGGGCCCGGACCTCGCCGAGCACCGCGGCCGGGCTGCTGGCCGCGGTGCTCGTGCTCTGCCCCCTCGCCGCCGCGGCGCAGCCCACGCTGATCGAGGCGGTCAAGCAGGGCGATCCGGCCGCGGCGCGCGCGCTGCTCGACCAGGGCGCCGACGTGAACGCGCCGGAGGTCGACGGAACCACAGCGCTTCATTGGGCCGCCCACCGGGACGATCTCGACGCCGCCGAGTTGCTGATACGCGCAGGGGCCGACGTCGCCGCCGGGAACCGGTACGGCGTGACCCCCATCGCGCTGGCGGCCACCAACGGCGGCGCCGCGATGATCGAGCGGCTGCTGGCCGCCGGCGCCGACGCCAACGCCAGCCTCCTGGAAGGCGAGACGGCGCTGATGACCGCCGCGCGCACCGGCGCGGTCGAGGCCGTCCGCGTTCTGCTCGAGCACGGCGCCGACGTGAACGCGGCCGAGCAGTGGCGCGGCCAGACGGCCCTGATGTGGGCCGCCGCAGAGGGACACGCCGCGGTGGTGCGCGAGCTCGTCGCCCGCGGCGCCGAGGTGGACGCGCGCTCGAGCCCGGCCGGCGACGAGGCGGACGCCGACGGCGAACGGCCGGACGGCTTCTCGGCGTTCCTCTTCGCCGTCAGGAACGGCCACCTCGAGGCGGCGCAGGCGCTCGCCGACGCGGGTGCGAACGTGGACGACACGGCGCCCGACGGCTCGAGCGCGCTGGTCGTGGCGGTGGACAATCGCAACTACGAGCTGGCGGTCTGGCTGCTGCAGCGCGGAGCCGACGCGAACGCGGACGGCGTGGGATGGACCGCCCTGCACACGGCAGTCCTGGCGCACCGGCCCCATTTCCGGGTCGTGCCGGACCCGCTGCCGACCGGCAGCGTCGACAGCTTCGGTCTGCTCGAGGCGCTGGTGACCCACGGCGCCGATCCCAACCGGCCGGCCGCGCGGCGCGTGCGGCTGGCGCAGGCGACCTCGCCCCTGTTCGACACCGTCGGGTCGACGCCCTTCATGCTGGCGGCCGTGGCGGCCGACGTGCCGGCGATGCGCCTGCTGCTGGCCCACGGCGCGGATCCGTACGTCGAGACGCCGGCCGGGTCGACCGCGCTGATGGCGGCCGCGGGCGCCGCGACGTACGCCTGGCAGAGTCCGGGCTCCGAGGCGGAAGCGCTGGAAGCAGTGCGGCTGGTCCTGGAAGCGGGCGTCGACGTCAACGAGGCGGACGAGGCGGGCAACACGGCGCTGCACGGCGCGGCGAACCGCGGCGCCAACTCGGTCGTCGAGCTGCTGCTCGCGCGCGGGGCCAGGCTCGACGCCGCCAACGAGGAAGGCTGGATGCCGGTGACGATCGCGCAGGGACCGGTCGACACGATCGAGCCGTTTCCCGAGACCTACCGGTTCCTGCTCGGACTGATGGAGGCGGCGGGGCTGACCCCTCCAGCCTGCCCGCAGTGCGCGCTCGGCTACACCAACGACGAGATCATCCTCGCCGGCAGCGAACCGGGCGCTGCCCGCTAGAGAAAAACCATGCTGAGCCAGCTACGGAACCGCAAGCTGTGGGCGGGTGTCGCCGGCGTCGTGCTGTTCGCGGCGCTGGCCGTCGGCCAGTCGGCGCTGGAGCGCTCGGCGGCGGCGCAGGCGGAGGGGTTGACCTGGGGGCCCATTTTCGAGGTCGACCCGCTGTGGCCCAAGCCGCTGCCCAACAACTGGGTGATCGGGGCCGCCATCGGCGTCTCGGTCGACGAGTGGGACCACGTGTGGATCGTGCACCGCGAGGCGACGCTCAACGCCGGCGAGATCGAGGCCGCGGCCGACCCGCCGGTGGCGGTCGACTGCTGCGTGCCGGCGCCGCCGGTGCTCGAGTTCGACACCGCGGGCAACGTCAAGCGGCACTGGGGCGGGCCGGGCGAGGGCTTCGAGTGGCCGCGCTCGAACCACGGCATCACGGTCGACTACAAGGGCAACGTCTGGATTGGCGGCAACGACCGCGAGGACGCCCACATCCTGAAGTTCACGCGCAACGGCGACTTCCTGCTGCAGGTGGGCCGCGCCGGCCAGAGCATGGGCAGCAACGACCTGGCGAACTTCAGCCGCGTGGCCGAGATCTCGGTCCACCCGCTGGCCAACGAGGCGTACGTCGCGGACGGCTACGGCAACAAGCGCGTGGTGGTGATCGACGCGGACACGGGCGAGTTCAAGCGCTACTGGGGCGCCTACGGCAACGTGCCGGACGACGCGGACCTCGGGCGCTACGACCCGCGGGCGGCGCCGCCCCAGCAGTTCCGCACGCCGGTGCACTGCGCCGAGATGTCGCACGACCAGCTGCTGTACGTCTGCGACCGGGCCAACGACCGGATCCAGGTGTTCAATCCCGACGGCACCTTCGTCAGCGAGCTGTTCATCGAGAAGGAGACGCTCGGGTCGGGCTCGGTGTGGGATCTCGCGTTCTCGGCCGACGGCGAGCAGAAGTACCTGTACGTGGCCGACGGGACGAACGAGAAGGTCTACATCGTGGACCGCAAGTCCCTGACGCTCATCTCGAGCTTCGGCAACGGCGGCCGGCAGCCGGGGCAGTTCTACGGGACGCACAACGTCGCGGTCGACTCGCACGGCAACGTCTACACGACCGAGACCTACGAGGGCAAGCGGCTGCAGAAGTTCGTCTACAAGGGCGAGGGTCCGATCCGGACGCCGCACCAGGGCGTGCTGTGGCCGAGCGGCGAGTAGGCGGCATGTACGCCCAGCGCGCGCAGCGGATGCCGGCGAGCCGCCAGCGGGCGGCTGCGCTCGTCCTGGTCGCCGGGCTCGCGGCGGCCGGCCTGGCCGCGCCGGCGACGCCCGCGGCCGGCCAGACGCAGCCGCTCCCCGCGCGCGCCGCCCAGTTCGAGCTCGACACCGAGTACGTGGCCCCGCCCGGCGATCCGCTCCTGCACCACACCGCCGGGTTCGCCAAGACGCTCTGCTCGGCCGTCTTCGTCACCGGGCTCGACCCGGACTTCGCCGCCGCCAACGTCGGCTTCTTCACCGGTCCGTACCGCCAGCGCCGGCACGTCGTCGAGCGCGTCATCGACCGCGAGGACCAGGCCGTCCATCTCACGCTGGCCAACGGGGTCACGCGCACGGCGCGGTACGTCGGCGGGCGGGGGTGCGTCGCGCTGCCGGTCGGCGAGAGCGCGGTGCGCTTCACGCCCGTCCCGGTTGCGAGCGCGTTGCCCGACCCGGCTTCGACGCCGTGGCCGATGGGCGACGTGGCGCCCGACGACCCGCTGCCGCCCGGGCTCGACACCGCGCTGGTGGCGCAGGCGGTGGAGGCCGCCTTCGATCCGGCGGAGGGCATGACGGCCGCGTTCGTGGTGACCTGGCGCGGCCGGATCATCGGCGAGCGGTACGGTGAGGGAATCACGCCGCACACGCCGCTCGAGAGCTGGTCGATGGGCAAGAGCCTGACCGCGACGCTGATGGGCGTCCTGGTGCAGCAGGGAGCGTACGACCTGTGGCAGGCGGCTCCCGTGCCGGAGTGGCAGCAGGCCGGCGACCCCCGCCAGGCCATCCGCATCGCCGACATCCTGCGCATGTCGAGCGGGCTCCGCTTCCGGGCGCCGTTCGATCCCGACTACGACCCCGCGCTGGGCTACCCGGACCACGTCTACGTCTACACCGGCGCCGCCAACGCCTTCACCTGGGCCGCGACCCGGCCGCCGCAGTGGCCGCCGAACACGGTCGGCCGCTACCGCAACTCCGACCCGGTGCTGATCAACTACCTGATCCGCCTGGCGGTGGAAGGGCGGGGCGACGAGTACCACACGTTCCCCCAGCGCGCGCTGTTCGACCGGATCGGCATCCGCGATATGGTGCTGGAGACCGACCCGTCCGGCAACTTCCTGCTGCAGGGCTACGAGCTGGGCGCGGCGCGCGACTGGGCGCGGCTGGGCAATCTCTACCTGCAGGACGGCGTCTGGCAGGGCGAGCGGATCCTGCCCGCCGGCTACGCCGACTTCGTGAGCACCCTCGCGCCGGCCTGGGAGGCCGACGGCCGGCCGATCTACGGGGCCTTCTTCTGGATCAACGGCGCGGGCGCGTACCCGATACCCCGGGACGCCTACTACATGTCCGGCGCGGGCGGGCAGAAGACGCTCATCATTCCTTCCCACGACCTCGTCGTCGTGAGGCTGGGCCACTTCCGCGGGGCGGGCCCCGGCGACGCGGCGCTGGCCCGCGCGCTCGCCCTCCTCATGCAGGCCGTGCCCGCCAGCCCTGCGGCCGGGCGGTAGCGGCGGGCCGTCAGTCGAGGGCGGTCGTCAGCTCCTGGTATTGCCGCGACGGCCTGATCCTCCGTCGCCCCTGCGCGATCTGCCCCTGCACGGCGTCCCGCACGTCCAGCAGGAACTGCGTCACGTTCGAGAAGCTCGGCGTGCCCGCGCTTCGCTTGGTCGTCGCCGAGGCCGCAGGACGAAACCATGCCCCGAGGCGGGATCCAGAGGTCGACGGTCAGCGCGCCGAAAGCGTATTCGGAAACCCCAGCACCTCGTCGGCTGAGCCAGTCGTGGTACCGATGGTGGTCGGCCATGTCCGCGCGATAGGCGTATACCAGGACGTTGACGTCCGGGAGGATCACGGCTCGCGGTCCATCACCTCGAGCAGGGCGGCGTTGCTGTCGAGCGTGACCCCGGGCTGCAAGCCGCCGCTGCCGCCGGTGGGCAGCGTCACCGGTGCGGCCGGTCGCGGCGCGGTTCCGCGCGCCAGCACTTCGCGGAGTCCCTCGTCGATGAGCGACGTCAGCGTTCGGCCCGATTGCGCCGCATAGCGCTTCGCGTCCGCCAGGAGCCGATCGTCCAAACGAACCGTGGTGCGCATGTGCCGAACGTATGCGAAGCATGTCGGCATGTCAAAGCGCTGCGGCAAGCGGGGCCAGCTGTTCAGCCGCTCAGCGGTCGAGCAACGCGAACGTCACGACGACGTTGCCCGCGGGCACCGTGACGTACTGCACGCCGTCGATCTGATACGTGATCTGCGCGGCGCTGACGTTCGCGCCCGTGTGGAACTGCCACAGCCGCTCGCCGGTCGCGGCGTCGAGCGCGAAGAACGTGCCCCGGCGCGCGGCGGTGAACACCAGGTTGCCCGCCGTCGACAGGGTGCCCGCCGACGGCCCGCCGTCGATTTCCGTTCGCCACGCCAGCTCACCGGTCGCCGGATCGTAGGCCGACACGTTCCCGAGCGCAGGCGCGGCGGACAGACGGCGGCCGGCGGTGCTGAACTGCCCGGGCCGCAAGGTGTTGCCGACCGGGATGGCGGTCATGAAGATCGGGAAGTCGCGCCCCGCCACGTAGACCAGCCCGGTCCCTGGATGGAAGGAGTTGACCCCGTAGTGCACCCCCTCGCGCGGTGCGTGGAGCGCGCCGTCGAGCGTCGGCGGCGTGTAGAACGGCAGCTTCGGGTAGGCCCCGAACTGCGGGTAGAGGTTCTCGGTCGGAAACTGGCGGGCCAGCGGCGTCATCGGCCGGCCCGAGGCCGTGTGAGGGATCGGCTGGGTCGGCCAGACCTCCTCGCCGGGCGTCTCGGTGTCGGTCGGCACCGGCGTCTCCACGATCGGGTTGAGCGGCTCGCCGCTCTCCCGGTCCAGGATGTACAGCAGGCCGTTCTTGTTGCCGGCGACGGTGGCCCGCACCGTCCGGCCGCCGACGTCGATGTCGAACAGCGTCGGCTGCTGGCCGGCGTCGTAGTCCCAGATGTCGTGGTGAATCTGCTGGTAGTACCACACGATGCGGCCGGTCCGCAGGTCCAGCGTCACGAACGCGTTGGTGAACAGGTTGATCCCCTTGCGCGCGGAGCCGTCCTGGTCGGGCGACGGATTGGCGACGGTGAGATGCACCGTGTCCGTCTCGGGGTCGACGGCCGGCGTGCCCCAGACGCCGCCGCCGTGACGCACCCCGCCTGCCCAGGTCTCGCGGGCGATCTCCCAGCCCTCGTCGTCAGGACCCTGCGGAATGGTGACGAACTGCCAGAGCAGCGCGCCGCTGCGGGCGTCGAGCGCCAGCACGATCCCGCCCGGAATGTGGCTCTCGCTGAGCGCCGTGCCGACGATGAGAATGCCGTCGTGGTACTGCGGGGCCATGTTGTAGCGGTACCCCCACGACGTCGGCTCGTCGAGCTCCGGGTAGCGCTCCTGCAACACCTCCGTGAGCACGTTCGACACGCCGTCCTCACCGAACCCGTCCACGAACTCGCCGGTGCGGGCGTCGAGCGCCATCACGCGCGTATCGGCGGCGGTGTAGACCGTGCCGTCGGCGTAAGCCGCGCCGCGCGTGCCGGCGGCCCGCGCGTTGCGCCACACGGGCCGTCCCGTCGCGGCATCGAGCGCGACCACGGCGTTCGGCGTCGTCAGGTACATCACCCCGTCCGCGACGACCGGCGCCGCCCGGCCGCTGCCGCCGTGGTACAGCCAGCGGACGGCCAGCGAGCCCACGTTCGACGTGTCGATCTGGTCCAGCGGGGCGTGGCGGGAGTTGGCGATGTCGAAGTTGTGACGCGGCCAGTCGACGGAGGTCGCCGGATCCACGGACGGGAACGGAACGAAGCCGCCCGCCCGGTTGAGCCGCGCGCCCCTGGCCGTATCCTCCAGCAGCTCTTCCGGCGTCAGCGGGGTCTGCCCCCGGGCCGGGGCCAGCGCGATACCGAGGACGGACGCGACAGCAACGACCTTCCAGAACCTGGTCCCCATCGTTTTCTCCGTGCCGGTTGCAATCGGCAATGGACCGTGACGATCATTCAGTTGCCGCGCATACTACCTCACGCGGGTCCGGCGGCGGCGGGTCACAGGCACCAGGATTGGCGCCCATGAGCCATAGGGACGATTTAGCATTCATGCTGTGTATGCTATATGGGTAAAAGCCTCCACTGGGACCGGATCGGTTCGACATGCCGAAGAGACCACGGAGCAAGCGCGGCGGGCCTGCGTGGCAGCCTTCCGATGTCGACTACCAGCGCGTACTCTTCGAGCAGAACCCATGGATGTCCGGGGGCAAGGTACCTGTATTCCTCGCGCCGCCGGTCGAGCGACCGCTCCCTGCCTTGCTCACCCGTTGCTGATGCCCCTCGACCTGGGCCGTCTGCTCGATGGGATTCGAGGCCGGGTGGCCGACCCCGGCGAGCCCGCCTTCGTGTTCCTCGACGAGCTGACGTACGCCCGGGACTGGGATCTGTGGCTCAAGACATTCCATGACGAGCGGTGGCCCCTTCGCATCGCCGGCTCCTCGAGCTCGACCGCGGCGCTACGGGAACGTCGACTCGAGAGCGGCGTCGGACAATTCGCAACGGACCCTGCACAGTGACGCGGTCGAACGGGTCATCTACAAGGACGTTCCCCAAGCGTTCGGAGTCGACAATCCCATGCTGCTGGAACGCCTGCTCTACACGCTCGCGGGCCAGGTAACCGGATTGCTGTCGCCGCAACGCCTGTGCCAGGAGCTCGACGGGCTGTCGCAGCCCACGTTCGACCGCTACCTGTCGTACCTGGAGCGGGCCTTCCTCGTCTTCGCTGCCGAATTACTCCGGCCGGGAGGGGAACGTCCAGCGCCGGGGACGGCGTCTCTACTTCGTGGACGGTGCGGTCCGGAACGCGGCGCTGCAACGGGGCCTGGGCCCGCTCACCGACGCGGTCGAGATGGGCTTGCTCTACGAAAACCTGGTCGCCGGCCACCTGCATGCGCTCGCCCGGCAGACGCAGGTGCGGCTCTACCACTGGCGGCAGGGCAACCACGAGGTCGATCTGATCTACGACCACCCGGAGCAACCGATCGCCTTCGAGATCGCTTCGTCCACGCGTCATCCGACGACCGGACTCCACCGGTTCATGGAACAATTCCCTCGATTCGAAGGACGGTGCCATCTGGTCAGTCCCGACCCGGTATGCATGCCGCCCACTACCGCTTCGGGGAAGGTCGGACTGCTGCCGCTGGACCTCCTGCTGCTCGCCGTGAGCCGGCAGGCCGAGGGCGCGCTCCGACAAAGGCTGCTCGCCTGAGCGCCGCCGCGGCCCGAGTCAGAAGCGGAAGAGCCGGTTGATCTTGACCACGAACGCCCGGTTCTCCAGGCGCGGAAAGCGGGGGTTCAACGTGTCGCGCGCCTCGTTGTAGACGACGAACAGCTCGCTGCCGGGCTGGTACTCCCACCGGAACCGGAGGTTCGCGCTGACGGCCGTCTCGCTCGAGTTGTACTGCACCAGCGCGCTGAAGAACATGAGCGGGGTGAAGGTGTAGCTGGTCCGGGTGGTCACGAGCGTAGTGGTGAAGCGGCCCTCGCGCAGATCGATGCGGTTGATCGACAGGCCGGGCTCCAGCGAGAAGCGGGGCGTCATCTCGAGCCGGCCGCGCGAGGTGCCGCCGCCGAGGCCGAACTCCAGCGTGGTCTTGGTCCCGCTGAAGAACGTCCCGTGCTGGGCCGCCAGCAGGCCCGAGAACCGGCGCTGCCGGCCGAGCTCGAGCGACGCCCGGACGTCCTCGAAGGCGTACCCGCCGATGGGTATCGCCACGTCGCGGGTTATCTCGAACGGCGCCTCGAGGAACTCGTAGCTGCGCGTGTACTCGACGTTCACGATGTCGCTGTTCTCGAGCTCGATGCCGAACAGCCCCTGCGCCAGCCGCGTCTCGAGGACGCCGGCGCGGCTGGTGATGTAGTCGAAGCGGCCCTCCCAGGTCAGCTTGCGGACGAGGGCCAGCGACCGGGGGCGCGGGCTGAAGCGGAACGAGCCGAAGCTGCGCTCGAAGTCCTCCCGGCGCAGGAATCCCACCTCCGGGTTGAAGTCGGTCCCGACGGCGAGGCGCTCGAGCTGCACGCCGTAGCGGTCGCCGCGGTAGTCGAGCTGCGCGCGATAGCTGACGTCGTCCTGCCCCGATCCCGGCGTGCTGGTGGCCGCCCAGTAGGTGTTGATGTCGAGCAGGTCTTGGAACGAGAACGTCCCGTCGAGGCCGTAGGTCTCGCTCGCGCCGGCGCCCCGCGCGGACACCGAGCGCCGCGTGACGATGGCCCCGATGCTGCTCCGCCGCAGCACGTCCCGCTTGAGCCGGACGACCGAGAAGTTCGTGGCCCGCGCCGCCGCCGCCGGCTCGTCGCCCGTCCTGATGTTCAGGAGTCCGACGCTGAACTTCCCCACCCGGCCGGTCAGCCGGCCGCCGGCGTCGATCGGCACCTCGCGCCCCCGGTTCAGACCGATGCGGCGGCTGTAGAACAGGACGGGCGTGTCGCCGCCCGCGCCGAACGCCCCGGTCCCCGCCCCGCCGAAGGCGAACAGCCCCTGGTTCTCGAGGAAGAACTCGCGCTTCTCCGGAAAGAACAGGCTGAACCGCGTCAGGTTGACCTGCTGCTCGTCCGCCTCCACCTGGGCGAAGTCCGTGTTCACGGTGACGTCCGCCGTCAGGTTCTGGGTGACGCCGTACTTGAAGTCGAGGCCGCCGTCGCCGCCAATCCGGTTCGAGATCGCCGGCGTGGCGGACAGGTCGCTGGTCAGGTCCGCGATGGCGTACGGCTTGATCTCGATGTTGCGCGAGCCGGGCGGCGCCTCGAGCCCGACCAGCGCCGCCCCCAGCGACACCTGGAAGTGGCCCCGCCCGCTCAGCGCGGCCGGAATCGGCGTCAGGTACGAGATCTCGTTCCGCCACCGGCTGCGGCGGCGGACCTGCAGGCCCCAGGTCTGGTCCCGGCCCGGGGCGTAGCGGAGCGACTTGAACGGGATGGCCGCCTCCATCACCCACCCGCCGTCGAACAGCGCGGTCCGCACCTCCCAGATCGGGTTCCAGTCGGAGTTGACCTGCGTCTCGTTGGTGATCTGGCCGTCGAGCCGGCCGCCGATGGGATTGACCTCGAACAGGAAGCCGTTGCGCCGGTCGAAGAACGTGTCGATGCTCCACGCGAAGTTGTCGTTCCGCACGATGCCGAAGTTGTCCCGCCGCATCTCGTTGGCGACCAGCCGGTCCGGCTCGGTCTCCCAGCAGCGGCCGACGATGTAGAAGTGCTCGGCGTCGAAGAGGATCCAGACGTCGGTCTTCTCGTTCGCGGGCGCACCCTCGTCCGGCTCGTTCTGGATGAAGTCGGACATCGGCGGCACGCGGGAGTACACCGCCTCGTCGAGGCGGCCGTCGATGCGCAGCGGCTCGGCGACCCGCTCGGCGCGCACCGTCGCACGCCCCAGCGCGTCGCGCGCGATCACCGCCGGCGGGACCGGCGGCGGCGGCCGATCCGGGGCGGCCGGGGCGGCCGCAGGTGCGGCGGGTTGCTGGCCGCCCGCGGCGGATGCGGCCAGGCCGGCAAGCGCTACGCAGACCGCCGCGCTAGCGCCCTTCCAGCACACCCAGATGCACTTCGGCGACCATGTGCATGTAGCCGCCGGCCCGTGCGTAGCGCCCGTCCGCGGCGGCGCGGATGTGCTCGAGCGCCTCGTCCGCCTGCCCCTGCGCCTCGTGGTACAGCCCGAGGTAGAGATGGGCGTAGAACTGGGCGGACGGCCGATCCCCGGCGGCGGGCAGGATCGCGGCCGGCTCGAGATCGCCGCGATACAGCCGGTAGATCTCCTGCATCGGCGCGCGGGAGTCGGGACCGACCGGGAGCAGCGCCGCGCGGGCCGCCTCCGGGGACTCCTCGCGGGCGACGCACAGGTAGTGCCAGGCGGCGTTCTCGACGTCGTTCGGGTTCACCGTCCGGTGCGACTCGAACTGCGTCCGGCAGTCGCCGTAGCGCGCCACGTAGTAGAGCGCGATGCCGCGCTGCCAGAGGTAGGGCGCCTGCGCGGGCAGCAGCTCGGCCACCGTGTCGAAGCCGGCGGCCGCCTCCTCGAGGCGCCCCTGCTCGAAGTCGAAGATGGCGCGGCGGAAGATGGCCTCCGCCGCCCCCTGCGCGTGCACGCCGACGGACAGCGCCGCCAGCAGCGCACAGGCCGCCGCCACGCGACAACACGTCTTCACGAGTCCCCGCTTTCTTCCTACCGGTAGTCCGCGGCGGCCAGCGAAGCGCGGACCACCTCGCGGTCGTTGCGCTGCACGACGTGCCGGTTGGCGAAGGCCGGATGCGCCCAGCTCACGAGCCGGTCGAACCGCCGCTGCGGCCCGAACCCGGCGCTCGACGTCGCCTCGAGCAGCATCGTCCGATCCAGCTCCACGTAGCCCTCGGGGGTGAAGCGGGCGATGATCAGGTAGCCCTCGTCGTTGCTGACGAAGTAGCGCTCGCCGTGCCGCACCATGAACGCGGTGCCCCAGCGCGCCTGGGCCGTCATCTCGCCGCTCATCCAGAGCCGCTCGCCCGTGCGGGCGTCCAGCCCGCGCAACTCGCCGTAGCTGCCGACGCCGTAGACGTTCTCGCCGCTGACGATCGGCGTGGTGATCAGCGCGTGCAGCCCTTCGGTCTCGCCCGGCATCTCGCTGCGGCTGCCGCCCTTCCAGAGCATCGTGGCGTCCGGCCGGTCGGTGTCGAGCCGCATCATCAGCGAGCCGTTGTAGAACTGGCTCACCAGCAGGTAGTTGCCGTCCCTGACCGGCGTGGCGACGCTCATGCCGGCGCCCACCTCCCACGGCTCCTCCCAGTAGACCTCGCCCGTCTCCGGGTCGAGCGACGCCAGCGCGGCCGCGTGCCAGACGATGAGCTGGCGGACGCCGCCCGCCTCGTAGATGACGGGCTGGCCGTAGCCCATCTCGCCCACCACGTCGAGCGCGCGCCACAGCTCCTCGCCGGTGTGCTTGTCGAACGCCACCACCAGCGCGTCCGGCTCGCCCCCGACGATGGCGATCAGCCGCTCGCCGTCGACCAGCGGCGCGCTCGCGATGCCCCAGGTGGCGACACTCGTGTCGTAGTCCTCGATGTAGCTCTTCTGCCAGAGCAGCTCGCCCGTTTCGACGTCGAGACAGCGCAGCATCCCCGTCGCGCCGAGGGCGTACACCCGGTTGCCGTCGACGGTGGGCGTCGCGCGCGGGCCGACGGCGTACGACCCCTGCAGCATGCGGTACGTCGTGCCCCATTCGTGGGTCCACAGCGCCTCGCCGGTTTCCTCGTCGAGCGCCACGAGCCGCTCGGTGCCGTCGAGCGTGCGCGACTCCGGGTCCTCCTGCCAGTCGAGGACGAACACCCGTCCGTCCGCCACCGCGGGCCCCGCGAAGCCGGAGCGCACCGGCGCGCGCCACGTCACCTTCAGGCCGTCATCCGGAAAACGGTCGACGATCCCGTCCTCGTGCCAGACTGCCAGCCGGCCGGCGCCGCGCCACTGGGGCCAGTCGTCGGCGGCCAGGGACTGCGCGCCCCACGTGACGCCCGCCAGCACGAGCATGACAAATGCGAAACGGTACCAGCCGCGAGCCTGTCTCATCCCGTCACTCCCTTTCTCTTCGCTGCTCCCTGGCATTCTATTCCGTTTCGCCATCTGTCATCATGACGGGCAAGGGAGGTGCCCGTGCCGAAGAAACTGCTCGTGCTGCTGGTGCTGGTCGGAACGGCCGTGGTGTCCGGATACTCGGGGCCGGTCATGGAGAGGACGGCGGAGGCCGCCGGTATGGAGGCCGCGCAGGCTGCCGCACCGGCTGCGCGGGCGCCGTTCGTGGGCAACTGGCAGTTGGTCCGGCGCGAGCGCATCGACGCCAACGGCAATCTGCTGCCGCCGCCCGACCCGCCGGCGCCCGGCGCCGCGGGCGAGGTGGGGTACATCATGTACGACGCGGCGGGCCACATGGGCGTCGTCATTCAGCCGCCCGGGCGGCCGGTCTGGACCGGCGACGAGCCGACCGGCGCGGAGGCGGTGGGACAGCTCGGGACCTACACGTCGTACTTCGGTACCTACACGGTCAACGAGGCCGAGGGCTACGTCACGCACCATCTGCAGGGCAACGTGCGGCCGCCGGACGCCGCCAACGACAACCAGCGCTTCTACGAGTTCTCGGGGGATCAGCTGATCCTGATGCCGCCGTCCGACGACTCCGGCATCCGGCGCCGCATCGTCTGGCAGCGCGTCCCGGACCTGCCGGAAGCGGAGCTCACGGACACCCACCGGCGCCTGTTCGGCTTCTACCGCTTCGTCCGCATCGCGCGCACGACGCTCGACGGCGAGCCGGTGCCGACCGACCAGTGGGACGACGCCTTCATCATCTACATGCCGTCCGGCCACATGGCCGTGCACATCTCGCGTCCGGATCGGCCCGTCTACAGCGGCGCGCCGACCCCGGAGCAGGCGCTGCAGGCGGTGCAGACCTACGGCAGCTACTTCGGCCCGTTCTCGGTGAACGAGGAGGGGGGCTATCTGGTGCACCACCGCATCGGCAACTTCAATCCGGGGCAGGCCGGCACCGATGCGCAGCGCTTCTACGAGCTGACCGACACGACGCTGACGCTGCGGCCGCCGGTGCGGCCGATCGACGGCGTCGAGGTGCAGGGCCAGATCACCTGGGAACGGATCAGCGACTGAGGGAACAGGCGCGCACAGCGCGGCGTCAGCTCTCGGCGATGCAGTACAGGTAGGTGTCGCCCCGCAGGTAGATGTCGCCGCCGACCAGGGCCATCGAGGCGCTGAACTGGTCGTCGAGCTTGTTCGTGGCGAGGACCTCGTAGGTCTTGCCGTGGCGGATCACCACGGTCGTTCCGTCCCGGCCGGTGACGTAGACGCGGCCGTCGGCGGCCACGGGTGACGCCATGATGCCGCGCAGCCCGTCCATGCGCTGCGGGCCGTAGTACGGCGTCCCGGCCCGCGCGTCGAACACCGAGAGGATGCCGTGCACGTACTTCGTGAAGTAGAGCGCGCCGTCGTAGTACAGCGGGGATGAGACGTAGGGGGTGTCGCGGTCGTGCGTCCAGACCACGGCCCCCGTGTCCGTGATGTCGCCGCGGGCGTCGGTCAGGCTGATCGCCTTGAGCACCGCGCCGTTGAAGCCGCTCGTCACGAAGACCATGCCGTCGCCGGCCACGGGCGAGGGGATCGTCAGCGGCGTCAGGCCGGTGGTGTGCCAGACCAGCTCGCCGGTCTCGAGGTCGTAGCTGCGCACGCGGCTCCAGCCGTTGGTGACGACCTGGGCGCGCCCGGCGTGCTCGACCACGATCGGCGTGGACCACGTGTCGAGCTCGTCCCGCTCGGTCCGCCACAGCTCCTCGCCGGTCCGCTTGTCGAACGCGACGATGTACGACTGGTCGTTGTGGTCCCAGACCACGACCAGATGGTTGCCGTGCAGCACCGGCGTCGTGCCCTCGCCGCCCTCGGTCAGCACCCGCTTGTCGCCGAGGTCCTTCGACCACGCCAGGTTGCCGTCCAGGTCGTACACGTGGAGGCCGTTCGACTCGAAGAACGCCACCACGTGCTCGCCGTCGGTGATCGCAGAGCTCGAGGCGTAGGTGCCGGCCGAGGCGTGCGTCGCCTCGTGCGGCTGGCGCTCGCCGGCGACCCGCTGCCAGACGAGGCTGCCGTCGCGGCGGTCGAACGCGAGCACGACGTAGCGATGCACGTCCCGCTCGGGCAGGGCACCGCGGTAGTCGTGCTGCTCGTCGTCCGCGACGCCGACGGGAACGGCCGTGAGCAGGAACAACCGGTCCCCCCACACGACCGGGGTTGCCGCGCCGAGCCCGGGAATCTCGGTCTTCCACCTGACGTTCCGCGTCTCGCTCCACGTCACCGGCGGGGTCGCCGTCGGGGACGTGCCGTTCTGGTAGGGACCGCGCCACTGGGGCCAGTACCGCTCGGCCTCGGCGGCCTGCTCCGCGCGGGCCGGCAGCAGCGCCGCCAGCGCGAGCGCCGCCAGCAGCCAGGGAAGCTTCGATCGTGCTGTCGTCACCGGACCGAGTCCTCCGGGTTGTACAGAAAGCCCTGCACGAGCCAGCCGCGCAACGCCCCGGCGGGATTGTCCTGCGTGTGGACCTGCACGTAGTACCATCCCTGGCGCAGCTCCTCGGCCTGCTCCTCGCTGATCCAGAAGCTGCCGTTGAGCGTGCCCCGCGTCGCCCTGGACACGACCAGCTCGAACACGCTCGGTCCCGGCGTGGGCCCGCCCGGCTCGTCGGGCCCCGCGGCGGCGCGATGGAGGTGGGCGAGGGTCGCCGCCGAGGCCAGTCCCTCGAACGTGCCGTTGACCATCAGCTTCGGTCCCTCGGGATAGTAGTCGAGGACCGAGTACAGCAGCCCGCTGCCGGTCTCGGCAGCCGCGGCGCCGTCGCCGGCCCCAATCGGCTCGAGCGCCCCCGAGAACGGTGCGCCGAGCTGGCCCCACGCGGCGCCGGCCGACACCAGCAACGCGCTACCGATCACCGCCAGCAGGCGCAGGCCCATGACTGTCACGTCGACTCCTTCCGTCTCGTTGGTTCCAGCCGCGCCACGGTAGCAGCGCCCCCGCGGCACAGTCAAGCGGCGGACACCCGGATGCAACGCCGCAGGGCGCGCCAGGAGTGGTCAGGGGAGGTCCAGATCCGCCAATCTGGTGATCGCCCCCTGACCGCTGGCCTTCATGTAGTACGCGTCATCCGCCGTGACCAGGGCAGCGTCCCTGGTCGACAGCGACACCGCATGGTACAGGGTGTCGAACAGATGATGCCTCAACCGTATCGAGAGCTCCGTTGCCAGCGCGTAGACAGCACCCGACTCGGCGACATCCCAGCTCACCCTCCACAGATCGTCAAGGCTCCGCCCGGCCGTCCCCGGCGTCTCGCGGGCCAGCACCGCCGCCACCTCCGCAAGAAAGTGCGGCGGCTGCACCATGCGTACGCGCCCGTCGCCCACGGCGGTCAGGATTTCCGCCGCCGCACAGACATCCGGTTCATCCGGCCGCTCCCTGAAGAACCACTTCAAGGCGACGCTGGCATCGACGACGAGAATCATGGCCTGTCCAGGTGTCGGACGTCATGGATTCGCTCGTCTGTGACTACCGGGGCGCGACGCCGGCGGCGGAGGATGCGCTCGATGGCTGCGCGGCTCTCCCGATCCTGGCGGTCCCTCTGCACCGCTTCGCGCATCAGGTCCGTGATGACGGCGCTCTTGTTCCGGCCTCTGAAGGCCTCGTTGAACGCCTGCTTGACGTCCTCCGGAACGCTGAAGTTGACCGTGGCCAGTACGCCCCCTCACGTTGTTGAAATATTCAACAATCCTACGGTGAAATCGTCGGAGCTGCAATCTGGCCGGGCACCGTGCCGCTGCCGGTGATTGCCGGCCCGGAGCCGGACGCCAGCCCGCCAATCGTCGCTTGACGGCGCCGCTCGGCGCCCAACCGACCCTGCAGGAGTCCGCGCCGTTCTACGGCGCAAGCTCCTAGCGCCCTGCCGCCCGCCGGAGCTCCGGCGTCACGCCGCCGGTGAAGAGGCGCGCGCCCTGCTCGATGCGCTCCATCATGTTGGTGGTGTTCGTCATGGCGACCGGCAGGCCGAACTCCCGGCCGGCGGCGAGGACCGTATCGATGGCTATCGCCACGGCCTCCAGGCTGCCGCCGTGCGTGTTCAGCATGTCGCCGCCGGTCTCGGAGCCGGCGAACAGCACGGCACCGATGTTCCGCTCGCTGAGCTGACGGGCGATCTCGCGCGCGTTGGCGACGCCCTGCGGGCTCTCGATCAGGATCCAGGGCAGCAGGTTGCCGTTGGGTGGATCGAGCCGCCAGACGTCCGCGCGCTCGATGTAGTCGGGAACCGACAGGCCCCAGTAGCGCGCTGCCTGCCGGGGATTGGTGCCCCGCAGCCCCGCGGGCTCCGGGTCCGGCGCGCCCAGACTCTGCGGATAGCGCATGGCGCGAATGGCCATGAGGGCCTGCGCGGGGGTCTCGATGGTCGGGAAGATGACGCCGTGCGCGCCCACGTCGAGCACCTGCTTGACCTGCCAGATGTTCTGCTCGAGCTCGCGGCCGGTGGCCGGAATGCGCACGATGACGGCCTTGCCGGCCATGGCGTTGCCCGTGGACGCGATCCGGCCGGGGTCGACGAGCCACTGCATCCACGTCCGCAGCGCGGTGAGGTCGTACGGGCCGTGCTCCATGTCGACGAAGACGAAGTCGATGTCGTCGTTCGCCGCGAGCGCGACGGGGTCCGCCCGGGTGTCGACCGTGAGCCCGAAGGCGACCCTGTCCGCGTCGAGCAGCCTGACGAGGCCGGCCTGGGGCATCGCCTCCGGATCCTGTTGTCCGCGGACGACGAGCGCGGGCGCGGCGGCCAGGGCCAGGACCGCAACGAGTGCAAGCCGGGGGGTGCTGGTTCGCATGGGCTCTCCTTGGTTTCTACGGCGCAGACTCCTGGAGCGTCGGAAACCCTTCGTCGTCCGGTCGGAGCTGCACGCCGAAGGCATTGAGCGTCATCGACACGAACCGGTAGGTCGCCACCGTCATGACGATGCTCGCCAGCTCGTGGGTGTCGTAGCGCGACGACAGGGTGCTCCAGGTCGCATCGGACACGATGGCGTTGCGGTACAGCTCGTCCGCGGCCTCGAGCAGGGCGACCTCGTGCGGCTCCCAGCCCGCCGCCTCCGGCCCCTCCGCGATCCGGCGCGGCTCGAGCCCGTGGTCGCGCGCGCGGCCGACGCTGCCGACGTGCTTCGCCCACTCGTACTCGGCCTGGCAGTTCCAGCCGATGCGCAGGATGAGCAGCTCGCGGTCGTGCGGCGTGAGCGGCGACAGGCGGTTGACGTAGTTCGTGTTGCCCCGCCAGTTCGCGGCCACCTCGGGGTGCCGCGCGATGGTGCGCGTCACCCGCAGTCCCGGGCCCTCGCCCGGCTCGATCCGCGGGCTGGTCAGCGGCGGCTCGCGGTCCGCGACATCCAGGCGGTACGGCACGTCGGCCGGCAGGCGCTGCGCCGCGCCAACGTCCGGCTGGACGCCGAGCGAGTTGAAGAGCAGCGACAGGGTCGTGAACTCGGCGACCGTCATCACCGCGTCCGCCAGGTTGAGCAGGCTGTAGCGCGCGGCCACGGCGTCCCAGGTCGCGTCGGTGACCGACGAGTTGCGGAACAGCTCGTCCGCGAAGCGGAGCAGCGCGGCGTCGCGGGCGTCCCACTCCCCCGCGTCCGGACCGACCGCGATGCGGCGCACGGCGGCGGCCGTCAGACCGGCGGCGCCGGCCGCTGGCGCATGATCGGCCCACAGGTAGGCGTTCTGGGCGAGCCAGGCGACGCGGAGTATCAGGATCTCCCGGTCGCGGGCGGGCAGGGTCGAGCGGCGCGACGTGTAGTCCAGGAAGCGGTGGACCGACTCGGCGAGCTCCGGAATCCGGAGCATGGTCGCGAGCGCGTTGCCGGCATCGCCGGTGCGGACGTAGGCCTCGGCCGCCGCCCGCTGCCCGGCGGTCCACTGCGCCGCGGGCAGCGGCGCGAGCCGCGGCGAGGCGAGCCGGAAGCCGGCGTCGCCGCTGCCCGGGGGCGCCGGCAGGGAGCGCCCGGCCTGGGCCGCCGCGGGTGCGGGCAGCAGCAGCGCGCCCAGCACGACCGCCGCGCAGGCCGCGGCGGCGCGCCGCAGGCCGGCCCCCCTCACGCGCGGGTGGCCTCCGAACCTCGCTGTCTGACGACGCGATTCCACCACATCACACCCCCCGTCACGAACATGGCCACGGGCACCAGGCCGAGCACCGCCCACGCCACCTTGCTCGTCATCCCGTAGAACCGGCCGAAGTGCAGGCGCGAGAACCAGTACAGGACGGCGTCACCCACGCGCTCCTCGAACGTCTCCATGTTCAGCGGCTCGACGTAGTCGACGAACGCGGTGAACGGCGCCGGGAAGCAGAGGTAGATGCCCGTGAGCCCCCACATGAAGACGAGCAGGACGGTCCAGATGCCGATGGCGCTGTGCAGCGTCCAGTTCAGCCGCCGCCAGTTCGCCCGGAAATCGACCGTCAGGCTGCGGCGCCAGCTCCGGACGCCGGGCCACCAGATGACGATGCCGGTGATGCTGAGCAGCGTCATCAGGATCGCCCCGACGCCGTTGACGGCGCGGCCCGTCCGGCCGGCCAGCAGGTTGTCGTGCAGGTCCAGCAGCCAGGTCGTCAGGCGCCAGCCCGCCGGCATGGCGTGGCCCAGATCGGCCCCCGTGAACGGATCCAGCAGCATCTGCTGCACTTCTCCGTCGCGATTCACCGAGATGGTCACGGCCTGGGTCGGGATGTCCCGCTCGGCGAAGATCGACACCGAGGCGTCGGGCCACGCGCGCTCCGCCGCCGCGAGCATCCGCTCCGGGTCCATGCGCTCGCCGACCGCCTCGACGAACACCGGCTGCGGCATGAAGGTCTGCCTGAGCTCGCTGCGGAAGACCAGGATGCTGCCGGTCACGCTGATCGCGACGAGGTACAGGCCGACGCCGAGGCCCGACCACAGGTGCACCTGGAAGATCGCTCGGCGCAGCCAGACGCCCTGCGGGCGGCGAATCCACTGTTCGAGGGACACGGTGACCCTGATTATAGAAGCGAACCCGGCGGATTCCGCGCGCCCGCCTTCAGAACGCGACGCGCAGGCCGAGCTGGGCCTGGCGCGGGGCGCCGACGATGACGCCGGCCAGGCCGAACTCCGGGTTCGGGGTCACGCCGTCGTTCGCGAACACCTCCTGCTGGTCGGCGTGCCCGACGCGGAAGGCGCCGGTGTCCAGGAGGTTGAAGACCTCGAAGAGGGCCTCGACCTGCGCCCAGCTCAGCCGGAAACGCCGCGTCAGCCGCAGATCGAGGTTGGTCCAGGGGGCGTTGCGCTCCCCGTTCGGCGGCACGAGCTCGCCGCCCACCACCGCCCGGGTCTGGGCGCCGTGCGGGCCGACGGCGAAGCCGGGGTGGTTGTGGAAGCCCACCGCCGGATCGAGCGCGGTGTAGGGAGCGCCCGACTGGGCCGTGAAGATGCTGCTCGCCGTGATGTCGAACGGCAGGGCGAAGATGCCGCTCGCCACGAAGCGGTGCGGGATGTCGCGGATGGAGAGTCCCCAGTCGTAGTCCGGGTCCGTGGGGTCGGTCAGGGTCAGGCTGCCCGCGCGTTCGTTGTCGTCGTTCGAGCGGTCGCGCGACCAGGTGTAGTGCGCCTGGAACTGCACGCCCCCGCGGAAGCGCCGGCGCAACGCGGCGGTGAGCGCCAGGTAGTCGGAGCGGGCCGGCGAGGCGCGCACCAGGATGGGCCCGTAGGCCGGGTCGAGGCGCTGGCCGGAGTACACGGGCCGCCCGAACGCGTCGCGGGCGGGCGCCGGGACGTTCGCGTCGTAGTTCGAGGCGAGCGAGTCGCTCCGCGCATGCAGCAGATCGAGCGACGCGGCGGTGTCGCGGCCGAGCTCCCGCTCGTACCCGACGTTGAAGCGGATGGTCCGGGGGTCCTCGAAACCGGGCGCGAAGTGGCTCAGCGCGGGGATCAGGCCGGGCGGCGGGCTGTCGTTGTCGATCGGCATGCCCAGCGGCGCGAAACCGGTCTCGCCCGGCGACACGATCGCGTTCCCGTAGCGCGGATAGATGCCGGTGTCGCTGTGCGCGGTCGAGAACAGCAGCGTCGGCGTGCGGGCATAGAAGATGCCGCCCGCGGCCCGCACGACGCTCCCGGGATCGGGCGACCAGACGACGCCGGCGCGCGGCGAGAAGTTGTCGAGGTCGTCGGGGATGCGCCGGCCCGCGGGCAGCACGTGCTCGATCGCGCCCGGGTTCAGGGTGCCGTCCCAGCGCACGCCGACCTGCAGGGTGAGGCTCCGGTTCGGGCTCCAGGAATCCTGGACGTAGGCGCCGAGAAGCTGCTGGGAAACCTCGAAGTTCGGGTTCTCCATGATCCCGAAGAAGATGACGGCCCGGGCGGGGGTGCCGGCGGCGAAGTCGTGGAGCGTGTCGAAGTCGTAGCTCCCGTCGGCGTTCCCCGCGAAGAACTCGCTCAGGGCGTCGTGGCTCAGGGTGAAGCCCGCACGCAGCTCGTGGTTGCCCGCGAGGAACGAGAAGCGCTCCTGGATCTCGAGCTTCCGCTCGTCGTTGGAGACGGGCAGCCACCAGGGTTTGCCGAAGGAACCGAACGAGGGATAGAAGATCCGGATGTTCGCCTGCAGCGCGCCGGCGGGCAGGTGCGAGCGGCGGTCGAAGTCGTCGCGGGCGGACTGGACGCGGAGCTCGTTGACGCCGTTGTCTCCGACCACCGAGACGAGCGCGCCCACCGTGGAGTGGCTCCGCACGAACCGCCGCGATTCCTCGCCGACGAAGTCCGACACGCGCGAGTAGCGCGTGAAGTTGTAGCGCAGCGTGAGCGAGTGCCGGTCGTTCGCCCGGTGGCTCAGCTTGCCGAACAGAATCAGGTTGTCGGTATCCCGCAGGAAGCGCCCGCTCGCGGTGCGCCCGCGCTCGGGATCGGCGGCGGCAATGCCGTCGTCGTTCGGCCGGTAGCCGGCCAGCAGCTCCGGGAAGGCCGCCAGGACCGCGTCGTACTGCCCGCGGCCGCGGATATCCCGGAGGAAGGGCTGGTTCTGCGCGGTCTGGTCGTAGGAGACGAAGAAGTGGGTGCGGTCGCGCCGAATCGGCCCGCCGAAGGACGCGCCCCAGTTGTAGCGGCGGAACTCGTCCACCTCGTAGCGCAGGTCGTCCGCGGGGACGCCGCGGGCGGCGTCGAGCGGCGACCGCGGCAGCCGGGCCGCCAGTTGGTCGTCGCGCCCGAAGAGGACGACGGAGCCGGCGAAATCATTGGTGCCGCTCCTGGTGATCACGTTCATGGCGCCGCCGCCGGAGCGGCCGGCCGCGGCCGAGTACCCGCTCGTGACCACCTGGAACTCCTGGACCGCTTCCTGCGCAATCAGGGCGCCGCCGCCCTGCCGCGCCAGGCCGCCCCGGCCGAAGCCGAAGAAGGCGCTCTTCGCGTCCGCGCCGTCGATGGTGAAGCCCGAGTTCACGGCGCGCTGGCCGCTCAGCGAGAGCCTGCCGCTCGCGTCCACCTGGACCGTCGGCATCAGGAGCGCGAACCGCACGAAGTCGCGGCCCGAGATCGGCAGGTTGGCGATCTCTTCCTCGTTCACGTATCCGGCCGCCCCGGCGCGCCCCACTTCGAGCAGCGGCGCCTGCGCGATGACCACGACCGTCTCCGCGACCGAGGCGAGGCCGAGCCGCAGGTCCACCTCGAAGCTCTGCCCCACGAGGAGGCGGATGTTCTCCCGCCGGGTCGTGCGGAAACCGGCCAGCGACGCCACGAGGTCGTACTCCCCGCTGGGCACCGCGCGCAGGGCGAAGAAACCCTCCCGGTTCGTCACCGCCGTGCGGCGGTGACCGCGCTCGA
The DNA here is from genome assembly GCA_965214845.1 of Vicinamibacterales bacterium. Taxonomy (GTDB): domain Bacteria; phylum Acidobacteriota; class Vicinamibacteria; order Vicinamibacterales; family UBA8438; genus JAAXGX01. Next base: position 5,156,480 of record CBDCCO010000007.1, on the reverse strand, counting down.
GGTCCACGAGCTCGATCGCCACGCCCGGCAGGCTGGCGCCGGTGTCGTCGCTCACGAAGCCCTGAACCGACGCCAGCGACTGGGCGGCGGGCCGCGCGGAAACGGCGAGCAGCAGGGACAGTACGCCGGCAGCCAGCGCGGTGCGGCGGATTCGTGTTCCGCGGCGGCGAGCGCGAACACCTGGCATGGAATCCGGATCAGAATACATCGGGCGGCGGCGGCTCGCCGCACGCGGCCGCAGCGTGCGACAATCAGGCGCGGGAGCTCCGACGGGCGCCGCGCATCGCCATGAGAACGCTGCTCTGGATTGCCGTCCTGATCTTCGCCGCGCAGCTCGGTTTCGGGCTGCTGGACTATCTCCGTGCGGATGACGCGCCGTGGTGGATGGACGTGCTGGCCTCGCTCGCCTTCGGCGCGGCGCTGTCGTACTTCGTCGGGCAGGCCTTCGGGCGCTACCTGCCGTCCGGCACTTCGTCCGGCCTGTTCCGCCGTGCGCAGGTGGACGATCGCGCCAACCGCGCGGAGCCGATCACGCCCCGGATGTTCTCGAGCCCCAGGCGCGGTCCGGATCTCCCGCAGTCCTGACGCGCCGGCCGCGGGAAGGCGGCGGTGAAGGTTGGCTGGGAGGCAGGGATTCGAACCCCGATACCGTGGTCCAGAGCCACGTGTCCTACCATTGAACGACCTCCCAGCAAGGAGGGGCGGGCGCGTGAAGCAACGATTATAGTAAAGCTCGTGCCATGACCGCCAACGGCCAGCTCCTGGAGCCGCCGCGGTTTCAGCTCTCCCGCTGGCTGTTCCTGCGCCTGCTCGGCGTCGTCTACCTGCTCGCCTTCGCCTCGCTGACCCCTCAACTGCCGGGTCTGGTGGGCGCGGACGGGCTGCTGCCGGCCGCCGAGTACCTCGAGCGCGCGCGCGAGTTCTTCGGCCCCGGGGCGTACTACCAGTTTCCGACGCTGGCGTGGCTCAACGCCGGCGATGCGGCCCTGCTGGCCCTGTGCTGGAGCGGCATCGCCCTGGCCGGCCTCGCGATTGCGGGCGTGGCGCCGATCCCGACCTTCGCCCTGCTGTGGGTGCTGTACCTCTCGCTCACCGTTGCGGGACAGGAGTTCCTGTCGTTCCAGTGGGACATCCTGCTGCTGGAGGCCGGCCTGCTCGCGTGCCTCTACGCGCCGCCCGGTCGGCGGCCCGGCCTGGCCGACGCCCCGGAGCCCGTGGCCGCGGTGCGCTGGCTCGTGTGGGGACTGGCGTTCAAGCTGACCTTCCTCTCGGGGGTCACGAAGCTCGTCAGCGGCGATCCCACCTGGTCCGGACTGACCGCGCTGACCTTCCACTACCAGACGCAGCCGCTGCCCGCCTGGACGAGCTGGTACGCGCACAGCCTGCCGGTCTGGCTGCACATGGGCTCGGCCGCCATCATGTTCTTCATCGAGATCGTCGTGCCCTTCGGCGCGCTCGCGCCGGCCCGTCTCCGCCGCGTTCGCCTGACGGCCTGCGCGCTCATGTGCCTGCTCCAGATCGGCATCGCCGCCACCGGCAACTACGGCTTCTTCGGCCTGCTGACCGTCACGCTGTACCTGGCCCTGCTCGACGACGCGACGCTCGGCCGCTGCCTGCCCGAGGCGCTCGCCCGCCGCGCGGCTGTCGTGCGCTACGAGGAGTCGCGCGCTGCATGGGGCGTGCGCACCGGCCTGGCGGCGGCCGTCGCGTGCCTCAGCCTGGTGACCATCTGGCACGAGGTCACCCCCAGGGAGTCGCACCCGGCGTGGTCCGGCAGCCTCATGCGGGCGGTCAGCCCGCTGCGATCGGTCAACGGCTACGGGCTGTTCCGGTACATGACCACCCAGCGGCCCGAAATCGTGATGGAGGTGAGCCGGGACGGCGCCGTCTGGCGCGAGCAGGAGTTTCCCTGGAAGCCGGGAGCCCTCGACGGGCGGCCCCGCTTCGTCCAGCCGCACATGCCGCGCCTGGACTGGCAGATGTGGTTCGCCGCGCTCGATCCGGCCGGCGCGGAACACTGGCTGCAGCCGCTGATGGACAAGCTGCTGGCGGGCTCGCCGGCGGTGACCGCGCTGCTCGCCGCCAGTCCGCTCGCCGCCGGGCCGCCGCGCCACGTCAGGCTGGCGTACTACCGCTACGACTTCACCGCGCCCGCCGAGGGCCGCGAGACCGGCAACTGGTGGCGGCGGAGGCCCATGGGATATCTCATGGAATCCTCCGCACCCTGAGCTTCTGCCGGCCCGCGATCGCGGCGAGGGCCTGCCGGGCGGAGGCGGCCGTCTCCGGGTCCGGGTCGAAGTCGAACACCTCCACCAGGTGCTGGTAGGCGGCAGTCGGCTGGCCGAGCTCGTGCAACTGGACGAGCCCCGCCCCGAGATGCGCCGCGCCGGCGAGCTCGCCGGCGGGATAGTCCCGCAGATGCCGCTGGTACACGGCCAGCGCCGCCTGCGGATGGCGATTGGCGAACAGCCAGTCGCCGAAGGCAAGCGAGTCCTCCGGGGGCAGCAGGCGTCTGGACTGCTCGGGCGTCAACCGGAAGTAGGCCGGCGCCGCGTCCCGGAAGCGTCCGCCGGCGACCAGCGCGGCCACGACGTCGCCCGGGGAGGCCGGCCCCCGGCGTTCGACCGGCCGGTACTCGTCCGGAGGCCGGACGGTCTCCCGGCGACCGGCCCACCAGGCCCAGCCGAGACCGCCCAGGAAGCCGCCGATGTGGGCGCCGTAGGCGACGCCGCCGCCCTCGACGCCGCGCGTGATCAGGAACGGCATGACGTTGTCGATGAACAGGTAGACGCCGAGCACCAGGCGCGCCGGCCAGTGCACGACCTGCATGAAGAACGGGAACAGGGCGATCCACAGCCGGACCCGGTTGTGGGGAAACCAGATGAAGTAGAAGCCGAGCACGCCCGAGATGGCGCCCGAGGCCCCCACCAGCGGCAGCTCGGAACAGGCGTCGAACGTGGCATGGAAGAGCGTCGCCGCGACGCCCGTGGCCAGATAGGCCAGCAGGAAGCGCCCGGGGCCCAGGCGATGCTCGACGTTGTCGCCGTAGATCCACAGGAACAGCATGTTGCCGGCCAGGTGCATGAATCCGGCGTGCAGGAACATCGACGTGAGCAGCGCGGCGACCGCCGGCTCCGCCGGGCGGAACCCGTGGGCGAACACCACCAGGTCGTAGGCGCTGGTCTGCCGCAGGACGTCGGCGGCGGACAGGCGCCCGCCGAACTGCTCCGTGAGCATGCGCAGGTAGGCGGCCAGCGCCGGGTCGTCGAGGTCCGGCCGGACGCCGCTGAGCGGCAGCGAGATCAACAGGTAGACCGCCACGTTGGCGGCGATCAGGCCGTAGGTCACCCACGGCACGCCGCGCGGGTTGGGCTCGTCGCCGAGCGGCAGGAACATGTCGCCTCAGAGCTGCAGGCTGCGCAGGCGCGCGGCGATCTCGTCCCGCACCGTGCGAAAGCGGGCGAGCCGCTCGTGCGCGGGCCCGGTCGCGGCCGCCGGATCGGGCAGCACCCAGCGCAGCCGCGTCACCGGCCGCGGAAACGCGGGGCACACTTCCCCGGCGCAGAGCGTCACGACCAGGTCGACCGTGGCCGGGTCGATGCTGTCCACGCGCTTGGACCACTGGCCGGAGATGTCGATGCCCAGCTCCGCCATGACCTGCACGGCGAGCGGGTTGACGGCGGCCGGCGCCGAGCCCGCGCTCTGCACCCGGACCGTGTCCGGGAAGCGCGTGCGGGCCAGCCCTTCGGCCATCTGGCTGCGCGCCGAGTTCGCCACGCACAGGAAGAGCAGGCCGGTCACCGCGGCGTTCCCGGCTTGACGGCCCGGATGAAGGCGCTCATGAAGGCCCCGTCCAGCTCGGACGGGCTCTCGCGGGCGGCGGGCGGCAGCAGCTCCTGCGCGTCGGCGCCGCCGTAGATGCGCGTCGGCGCAATCTCGACACCCTCGAATCCGGCCCGGACCAGCCTGGCCCGGTAGTCCGTGTCCCGCAACGAGCCGGCCAGGCAGCCGGTCCAGAGCTCCATGTTCCGCTGCAGCTCGGGCGCCACGTCCCGCCGCCGCACGATGTCCGAGACCGCCAGGCGCCCGCCCGGGCGCAGCACGCGGAAGGCCTCGGCGAGCACCGGATCCTTGTCGGGGGCGAGGTTGATGACGCAGTTGGAGATGACGACGTCGACCGCGGCGTCGGGCAGCGGGACCCGCTCGATCTGCCCCTGGAGAAAGGTCACGTTGGCCGCGCCCGCACGCCGCTGGTTCTCGCGGGCGAGAGCCAGCATCTCGTCCGTCATGTCCACGCCGTAGACGTGGCCGGCGGGGCCCACGCGGCGGCTCGCCAGCAGCACGTCGATGCCGCCGCCCGACCCCAGGTCGAGCACCGTCTCGCCGCCGCTCAACTCGGCCAGCGCGGTCGGGTTGCCGCAGCCGAGCGAGGCCATGACCGCCGCGCCCGGCAACCCGTCGACCTGACCCGCCTCGTAGATGCCGGCGCTGACGGCCTCGGGGCCGCAGCAGGCGGGGCCGCAGCACGAGCCGTCGCCGGCCCGGCTCACCTCCGCCGCGATGGCGCCGTAGCGGTCCCTGACGACCCGCCGCACATTCTCCGGCCCGCTCATGACGTGCCCCCCCACACCGCCAGCATACCGCGTTTGCGCGACCCGCTGACCATGAGCCGAAACGTCGCGACGGCGGTCTGGGCGAAATCCGGCGTCACGCCCAGCGCCAGCCGACAGGCCGCCCAGCGCGGGATTTCACACAAGGCTACGCCGCCGACCGCGACCCAGCCGACGCCGCCCCCCGCCCGATCCCGAAGGGGCCACCGGAGCGCTCGCCGGGGGTTTGGGGCGCAGCCCCATCTGGAGGAGGCCGACGCCGGGGGCTTGGGGCGCAGCCCCATCTGAATTCAGTCCAGCAGGGTCTCGGTCAGATCGAGCAGCGGCCGCGACTGACCGTCGCCGCCGGGGTCCTCGAAGTAGAAGCGCTGCTTGCCGAACGCGGGGCGGAGATCGTCGAACCAGGCCGCGTCGTCGTCGAACTCGGCAAGGAACGGCCGCCGCACCCAGTCGGGGTTGCGCGCCTGGATGAAGTCGCAGACCAGCAGGGGCTGGTCCGGGTCGCCGAGCAGGTCGAAGCCGACGGCCTCGCGCAGCACGTCGAGCACGTGCGCGTCGGTCAGGTCCCGCAGCCGCGTGACGCCGAGCAGGCGCACCTTGCCCGGAAACGCGGACATCGACGGCCCGCGGACCGAGCGGGCCAGACCCGACACGCCGGCGTACGCGTCCCTGAAGATCCGCACGCAGCGGGCCAGGGGCACCTCGAAATAGTTCCTGGCGCCGGTGTCCCGCTCCACGAACATGTAGTACGGCACGAGCCCGAGCTGGACGCCCGTGCGCCACAGGTCCGCCCAGACCGCGGGATCGTCGTTGACGTGCCTGATGAGCGGCGCCTGCATCCGAATCTGCGCGCCGGCGTCGCGAATCCGCCGCACGGCGGCGCGCGCGATGTCGGGCTCCAGCTCCACGGGATGGGAGTAGTGCCCCATGATCGCGAGATGGCGGCCGGCCGCCGCGACCTCCTCGAAGAGCCGCAGGCAGTCGTCCGCATCGGCGTCCGAGACGAACCGCTGCGGCCAGTAGGCGACCGCCTTCGTGCCGATGCGGATGTTCCGGACGTGCTCCAGGTCCGGCGCCAGCAGGGGCTCGATGTAGCGGCGCAGCACGCTCGAGCGCATGATCATCGGATCGCCGCCGGTGAAGAGCACGTCGGTCACGTCGCGATTGGCGCGCAGGTAGGCGACGAGATCGTCCGTCTCCTGCGCCTGGAACTTCAGATCCTCCATGCCCACGAACTGCGCCCACCGGAAGCAGTAAGTGCAGTAGGCGTGGCAGGTCTGGCCCGGGGCGGGAAAGAACAGGACCGTCTCGCGGTACTTGTGCTGCAGCCCGGGCAACGGCCGCCCGTCGAGCTGCGGGACGTTGTGCGTGAGCTGCCCGGCCGGGTGGGGGTTCAGGCTGCGGCGGATGCGCTCCACCTCGGCGGCGAGCGCCGCGGGGTCGCCGCCGGCCAGCACGCCTTCGACCGCCTCGAAATCGTGGCCGGCCAGCATCTCCCGCTGCGGGAACACGAGCTGGAACAGCGGATCGTCCGGCACCCTGGACCAGTCGATCAGCTCGTCCATCACGTACCGGTTCGTGCGAAACGGCAGCACCTCGCCGACCACACGGATCGCGGCCCGCAGGTCCGCGTCGACCCGCGCCCAGTGCGGCATCTTCGCGACGTTGCGCAGGTCAATCGGGCGATACCTGGTGTTGCCGGCAGGCGTACTCATGCGGTCGAAGGCCTCCTCTCAAATCCGGATCAGTCCGCGCGACCGCCAGCCGGCCGCGCGAGGCTAACGCGCCGCGCTCGCCGCGGACTGCTCTGTAGCGGTCCCCGCCGGGCGGAACGACTTCTCCGGGAGCACCGCGCCGGTAGGATAGACGCGCTCAACGCGCGTGGCCGCCGCACGCTCCAGCGCCGGACGTCCGACGGTCGCCGTCAGGGGGCCGCGCCGCCACGGCGCGTGCTCCCCCGCCCCGGACGCCGGGAGTCGTCCGGGAGTGAACACCACCCGATACCGCCGCCCCGGGTCGAACGGATAGCGGGGCGTGAAGCGCAGGGCGCCGGCGGCGACCAGCACTGACCGCGGCCGGCCGGCGCGAGCGCCGGTCGCGGAGGTATCGCCGCACGCCGCTCCGCCCGGCAGGACCGCCGCCGCGGCGGCCAGGGCGACGACGGAACGGCGACGGCCCGCCGCGTCCATCTCCGACGTGCCCGCCTCCAGGTCAGGGCAGCGCCACGGCGCCCAGGTTCAGGGGCCCCTGCTCGGACTGGCGGGCGATGACCAGCGCGTGTCCGTCGTCGAGCAGATCGAGCTGCTCGACGCCCTCGAGCTCTGCGATCGTCTCGAAGGGCACGCCGGCCGTCTCGCCGTCCGGCACGACCTCGGTCAGCGGATCCGCGTCGCCGAACCCGGCGGTCGGAATCTTCATCACGCCGCGCCGGTTGTTCGACATGAGCAGGAAGTCCTGGCCGTCCTTCTCGTAGACGATCATGTCGAGCGGGCGGTTGCCGTTGCCGAACTCCGCGATCGTGACGCCCCGCACGTCCTTGCCGGGCTCGAGGCTCGACACGGGGAACTTCACGAGCGGCGTGCACAGGTACGACGCGATGAGGTGCGGCTCGTCGCCGATGTCGTACGGCACGAACGTGTAGACCGGCGAGCGGGTCTCGAACTGATCGTGCGGGGCATGCCAGATCTCGACGCTCGTGCCCTCGTCGACAGCCGTGAACGGGTAGGCGATCGACCGCAGCTTGGAGGCGAACTCCTCGTTCGACAGGCCGGCGACGTACACGCGCCCGTCGCGGTAGGCGAGGTCGGTGATCGTCTGCACCCCGAACAGCGCCAGCGGAAAATCGGTGGCCTGGTTGCTGGGGTAGTTCGGAATCGGCAGCTCGCGCCCGCCCTGGAGCGGGAGCCCGGTGACCTCGCCCGGCGGGTTCGGCAGCCGCACGCGCGAGTACGGGACGTCCTCGAGTGGGACGACGTCGATCTCGCCCGCGCCGTCGACGCGCAGCAGGACAGGCGTGGCCCCGGCGCCCTTCCCGCGCATGACCGAGATGAACGCGTTGCGCGTTTCGGGATAGACCGCCAGGTCCGTGACCATTACGCTGGCCGCGTCGGTCCCGAGCACGGCCGCGATCTTCTCGTCGACGGCCTCGATGTCCGCGGCGCCCGGCTCGCCGCCGCCGAGATGCCCGCTCAGGTCGAGCGCGTAGATGAACACGTCCTCGGAATCCGCCGCGAGCAGCACGCCGTCGGGGCCGAAGGTCAGCGGCCCGAGGTACGAGAGCTCCGGCCCGACGCCGGACGACACCGTGGAATCCTGGGCGATCGACGCGCCGGACGTGGCGACCGCCAGCATCAGCGCGAGCAGCAGCTTTCCTGAACAGCAACGCATGGTTGATCCTCCTCTTGCGCGGACCCGCAGATTACCGGCTGCGGGCCAGCGGGTCAAGCGGGCCCGGGGGCCGGGCGCCGGCGGCCGGGGCCGACTCCGGGTTCGGCGCCGCAGGGACCGGCGTCAGCGCAGCACGTCGCTCGCTTCGGCCTCGCGGACGAAGCGCTCGGCGTCCTCCGCGAGCAGGAAGCGCTCGCGCACGAGGTCGGCCGTCGCGCGCCTGACCGCCTCCACGTAGCCGTCGTGGTCGGTGTAGCGCTCCGCGAGCGACAGCCGCGGATCGCCCGCCGCCGCGCGCTCCGCCCGCGTCTCGGCGAACGGCATGAACGACCCGGTCAGGCCGCAGAGGTTGCCCGCGCGGCGGCCCTCGGCGCGCACGTTCCACCCGAGGTTCGTTCCGAGCGGCACGCGCACCTCCAGCGGCCGGATGCCGGCCGGGTTGAGGCCGTCGGCGTCGGCGTTCGGGACCAGCACGGCGTACGCCGGGCCGATGCCCGGCGGCAGGGTCGTCAGGACGCCGCCCTGCGAGCCGAACGACGGACCGAAGTTCAGCAGCGATACCTCGTTGAGGGCCTGCACGACCGCCGCCCCGGGGATGGCTGGGAAGTCGCGCAGGTACTCGTCGAGCGTCACGAGCGTGCCGTTCTCGACGCGGGGGTAGCGGCTCGGCGGGGGCTCCACGCCGCGGTCGGCCCAGGCGTCGAGCGCCATCAGCAGGGCCCGATGCGTGGGCCCGTGGTAGTTGGGATTCGTCGGGTTGGCGCACAGCGCGCTCGACCCGGGCACGGCCGCCGTCGGGTCGCCGCCGCTGTGCTGGAAGTTCGAGAGCAGGTAGAGCCGGACGTTGTCGGGCACGAAGATCGGGCGGCCCCGGCCGTCGTGCACGTTCAGCGACGCCTTCATCGTGTAGAACTCGTTCTCGGAATCGGTCTGGATGACCAGCGGGTCCGTGTCCGGCCGCTTCAGGATCCCGTCCCGGATGCCGGAGAGCGGATCGGTGATCACCGCGTACTGCATGGGCGGGTACGAGGTGGACACGAAGTGGTGCCGGTCGTCCTGCCGCGAGTAGGTGTTCGGGTCGGCGAACGCCACGTTGGCGAACAGGCGGTGCGATCCGGGTATGTGGACGTTGACCGCGTCGAATACCTGGCGGTGCGCCTCGTCCTCGTTGAAGCCGAGGTAGAGGAAGTCGCGCAGGTACATGCCGGTCGACGACGACCCCGAGGCGTACGCGCGCCGGATGCCCACCTCGGACGCGCCGCGCCCCAGCGGGTTGGGATTGCCCGCGTCGTCCTCGGCGCTGTAGCGCAGGAACGAGGCCAGGTCGCGCGTGACCGCGTAGCCCAGCCCCATGACGATCGGGCCGCGGGCCGGATAGACCAGCTCGTAGAGCCGGTCGGCCCGGAAGCCCTCGAACAGGCAGATGTGCGTCTCGGAGGCTTCGAGGCTCGACCGGCCGGTCGGGCAGCGCCCGAACGCCCAGGCGTCCGCCGGAACCGGGGTGCCGGGCCCGGTCACCGTCTCGCGGACGGTCAGCGTCGAGCCCGCCGGGTCCATGTCCGCGGTCGGGTAGGGCCGGAACCGCGGGCTCCCCTTCAGCGGCAGGTCGAAGGTGCCCTCGAACGGGATGCCCCGATCCGAGAACTCGACCCGGACCGGCGCGACGATGGGGCTGCCGTCAGCCTCGGTCGCGACCGGCAGGTTCGGGAACAGCCGGTTGTTCCCCTCGGCGACGTCGCCCTGCCAGCCGGCGTCCACGACGGCGTAGCCCAGGCGCATCAGGAAGCCGTCGCCCGCGTGCTCGGCGCTGAGCGGGTCGTTGCTCGCCGGCACGTGGTGCCAGCGCAGCCCGCTCTCGAGCTTGTTGCCGCGGTTGTTGATGCCGTAGAAGATCTTGCCGTTGCCGCGCGCCATCTCGACCGGCTTGAGCATGTAGAACGTGGTGCTGAACTCCACGAGCCCGCGGTCGTTGCGGGGCGCGCGGTCGAGGTTGACGATGACGGCGTTCAGCGGATCGTCCGGGTCCACCTCCATGTACACCGTCCCGTCGAGCCGCTCGTACGGACCGACCGTGCCGAACTCCATGCCGCCGGCGAAGGCGCGGCGCTGCTCCACCACGATCCGCACCACGCGCGCCTCCGCCAGCGAGGCGCACAGGACCGCGAGCAGCAGCGAGCCGGCAAGGTCGCGAATCAGCGGACGTCGCATGTTGAGCTTCCTCCCCTCGGGCCTCCTACGGCAGGCCGAACGTGAGCACGGTGTTGGCCGATATCACGGTGACGTACTGCGCGCCGCCGGCCTCGAACGTGTTCGGGCTCGAGCGGATGCCGGTAGCGGCCTCGTACTGGAACAACTGCTCGCCGGTGGCGGCGTCGAAGGCGTAGAAGTGGCCCGTGCCCGCGCCCTGGAAGACGAGGTCGCCGGCCGTCGCGAGGTTGCCGCTGTTGGTCATGCCGTCGATCTCGGTGTACCAGGCGCGGCGCCCGGTCCCCGGCTCGTAGGCCGCCAGCGTGGTCCTGCGCGTCACGCCGGTCTCGCCCCCCTCCGTGAACCCCGCGAAGTGGCCCATGTTGCCCGGGCCGGGCTCGAGCGTGTCGCCCACCGGCCTGACCCTGATCGACCAGGCGTCGTTCTTGCCGGTCGCATAGAGCAGCCCGGTGCGCGGGCTGAACGAGGGCGACCCGAAGTTGGCCCCGCCCATCAGGCCCGGGGCCACGATGAAGAACTCGTTCACCGAGTGGGGGTGGAAGATCTGCCGCGCGCGCGGTTTCAGCTCCGGATCGGTGATCAGGGGCCAGGTTGCGCAGAACGGCTGCTGCGGAATGCCGGCCGCCGTGTACGGAATCGGCTGCGTGGGCCAGACCTCCTCGCCCGGCACGTCCGTGACGGTCGGCACGGCCGTCTCGACGATGGGGTTGAGCGGCGCGCCGGTCGCGCGGTCGAGCATGTAGACGTAGCAGGTCTTGCCCAGCGAGGCGATCCCCTTGACGGGCCGGCCGTCGACCTCGATGTCGAACAGGATGGGCCCGGCCACGAGGTCCCAGTCCCAGATGTCGTGGTGCAGCGTCTGGAAGTACCAGGCCAGCTCGCCCGTGTCGATGTCCACCGCGAGCATGGAGTTCGTGAACAGGTTCATGCCCTTGCGCGAGGAGCCGTCGTAGTTGGGCGACGGGTTGGCGGCGTTGAAGTAGATCATCCCCAGCTCGGCGTCGATGGCCGGCTGCGTCCAGATGCCGCCGCCGTAGCGCCCCGGGCTGCTCCAGGTGTCCTTCGATATCTCCCAGCCGGCGTCGCGCGGCCCCTGGGGAATGCTGTTGAACACCCACTTGACGCCCCCCGTTTCGCCGTCGACGGCGACGAGCAGCCCGCCCGGCAGCAGGCTGTCGGAGAAGGGCAGCCCGACGTAGAGGGTGCCGTCGCGGTACGCCGGCGGATTGGTCATCGAGTAGCCGATGCTGCGCGGATCGATCGTCGGCGGGTACGTGTCGGGGTACTTGAACGACAACGCCTCGTTGATGATGCTCAGCATGCCGTCGCGGCCGAACGAGTCCACCAGCACGCCGGTCCGCGCGTCGACGGCGTACATGATGGTCTGGCCGTACGCGTAGATCCGCCCGTCGCCGTAGGCGGGCCCGCGGCCGCCGCCGGTGAACCCCTCCGCCGCCTCGAACGTCCACACCGGCTCGCCCGTGGCCGCATCGACGGCGAACAGCGTCGACCCGGAGTGGAAGTACCGGAGTGGAAGTACATGACGCCGTCGATGACGAGCGGCGTCACCTCGCCGACGCGCATGGTCACGTCCGTCTGCAGCGACCACTTCAGCTCGAGCGATCGCACGTTCGAGCGGTCGATCTCGGTGAGCGGCGAGAACCGGCTGTTGTGCTGATCCAGATTGTGCAGCGGCCAGTCGGCGCCCGGCGCCCGCTCCTGCGCGAACCCGGGGGCCGCGGTCCAGACCGCCGCCAGGCAGAATGCCGCTGCAGCCCGTCCAGCAATGCTCATTTTCGATCCTCCTGAAACGCCCACAGTCTACCGGAGGCTGCGTCCATCGGTGCTCTCGGCGAAATCGACGCGCCAGATCCGCACGGCCCGTTCCGCGAGCCGCCGCTGCCGCTCCTCCAGCAGGGGCAGGGTCCATTCCTCGGGCGCGAGCTCGGCGATCTGGCGCGAGAGCGCGTACCCGCTCGCCTCGTACGCGGCACGCTTCAGTGCGTACGGTCCGCTTCCAACCTCCCGATTCGCCGCGCGTTCGAGCAGCGTCAGGTTGCCGAGGCGATCGACCGCCGCGTCCCACTTGTCGGGTGGGAAGCTCCCTGCCCAGTCCCCCGACGGATTCTCCGGAAGGACATGTTCCACCGTGGCGGGATCGGCTTCCGGATCGCTCGCTCTGCCGGAGGCATCCCCCTCCAGCTGGACGAGCACGTACTTGGCGAGCTTCCCGCGCCGACCCTTGCCGATCGTCCATCGGGCGAAGTCGCTCTCGAATCGATCGTCGTCGACGTACATGGCGCCGAGCCGCTCGAACACCGCCCTGGGACGTGTCGCCCGCCCCTCGATCACCGCCTTCGCGGCGGCGTGACTGGCAGGCTCCAACGGGTTGGGGTTGAGGCGACTCACGATCGAATAGCGAAAGGCAAGGTCCCTGACAAGCTTCAGCAGCCGCACGAAGTCCTCGTCCGAGAAGCGCTTCCAGGCGGCGAAGAACACCGGCGTCATCTGCCGCGAGCGAAAGAGATTCAAGTCCCGGACAAGGGCTTTCGCTGCAGGCAGGTCCACCCAGTACTCGTGACCGGCGTCCACCAGCGCGGCGAACAGCTCCGCGCGTTCCTCCAGCCTCGCCAGCAGCTCGAATGCGTCCTCGGGCGTTGCGACACGATCGCGCACCATCTTGAACAGCCGCTCCCTGCGGATCTTCGGGTGCTCGCAGAGAAGATGGTAGCGAAGGAAATCGGGAAAACGCTCCTGAGTCACCGTCGCGATCAGCCGGTTCCAGCGACGCTTCAGCGCCTCGACGTCGCTCGCTACCTGGACCTTCGAGAAAAGGTAGTTCTTCAGCAGGTCCGTGGCGGTCAGCTCCAGGCCGCGGGCATTGAGAGTCTCGAAGACGGTGTAGGCGTTGAGCTCGTCGTCCACCGAGATGAGGATGAAGAGCAGTTGGCGAGCGACGGTTTCCGACAGGATCCTCGCGATGGTCTCGCCGTCGCTCCGGGTGTCCGGGAAGGCGTCGTCGATGTGGTCGGAGAAATACCGAAAGCACTTCCAGAGGAGCGCGTTCGACCCTCGCAGCGCCCGTGGATTGAGCGGGGTTCTAAGCTGAACGAGGTAATCCTGGTAGAGGTGATCGTCGGCCTCGTTCAAGTGCAGCCGGCTGCCTTCGACGAGCGATGCCGGATCCTTCTCGCCGATGAAGCGCTTGCGGAGTTCGTTGGCGCGTTCCCGGTTCCGATCCGCGTCCACGCCCTGCTCGGCCAGCGCCCGCAGCCGATGGATGATGGCCAGGGCGAGCACGGCAATGGTCGCCAGCCGCTGTTGTCCATCGATGACGAGAAACTCGCGGTCGCTCTGCGCCTGGACGACCAGGGCCCCCATGTAGTGGCGGTCGTCCGGCTGCGCGCGAAGATCAACGATATCGTTCCAGAGGTCCTCCCACTCCTCTGCCGTCCAGGCGTAGTCACGCTGGTACGGCGGGACACGGTAGGTCTTGCCGTTGCCGATCAACTCCAGGTAGTTGGTCGTGCCCGTGCTCAGGATGTTCGCGCGACCCATCGGCGTCTCCGCTCGGAGGCGTGGCGCTCGGTACCGCGCCGATCCGCGGACGGTCCGACAGGCGGCCCGAGGTCCGTCACCGCGACCCGGCAGCCGCCGCCCGCTCCAGGGCGCGCTCGCCGGCCAGGATGCTCGTCAGCGCGTAGTTGCCTTCCTGGCAGGCCGACTCGTAGATCTGGTTGGCCCGGTTGTCGAGCCGGTGCAGCGGCACCTCGATGGTCCAGGGGTGCTCGAACGTGTCCGGATCCTCGACCGTCACGCGGTACATCAGCAGGTCCGGCCCGCTGCGCGTGAAGCGCTCCGTCAGCCGCAGATTCTCGCGCGAGCCGTGGTAGCTCGTCCGCTCGCTGAAGTGGGTCGCCTCGACGACGAGCGTATCGCCCTCCCAGCGGCCGGCGGAGCGGCCGAACCACTGCCGGATGTGCGCTCCGACCGGCTCGCGGCCGTCCAGAAAGACGTCGCGGTACTGCCCGCCCTGGTGCCCGGACTCGTAGTACATGGAAACCAGGCCGGGCGCCTGCACGATGCGGCTGTGGCCGCCCGAGATGCGCGCGCTGCCGTACTGCAGGGGCAGCGTGATGCCCTCGCAGCGGTCATCCTGCTGGTCCTCGGGGTGGTGGGCCCGATCCCGGATGCGGTCCGCCGCCGCCCGTTCCGCCGCCCAGCGCGCCCGGCCCGCCGGCGAGAAGGGGATCTTCCCGTCCGGCGGGTCGATGATCAGCGACGTCCGGCGGGTGTGGAGCACCTGCCGCCCGCGCCCGCTGTAGGCATCGTTGTACGCGCCCTCCACGTCGGCGACGGTGCCGGTCTCGGCGCGCTGGTCGCGCCCCGGTCCGGCGGCCCCGCCCTCCAGGGCCGCCACCTCGTCGTCGGTCAGGAACTCGCGGCCCTCGTACTGGTCCGGCCGCTCGAGCGGCGTCAGGATGTAGCCGGCCCCCCAGATGCCCTGCAGGTCCGGATCGCCCCAGGGCGTGCGCGCGTCCGCACCGCCGTCCTGCGCCGCCGCTGCGGCCGCCACGCCCACCAGCAACCCGCTCGCGATCAGAATCGTCGTTTTCACAAACCCCTCCCCGGAATCGACCCGGCCAACAGTGAAACCTCTAATGGACGCTCACCGCCAATGCGATCAGCTCCGGGATGTCCCCGCCGACGGTGAGCGCGATGTACTGCCGGCCCTCGTGCAGGTAGGTCATCGGCGTGCCGATGGCGCCGGCCGGCAGATCCACCGCGCCGACGATCGCGCCCGTCGCCTTGTCGCGCGCCACCAGCCGCGGGCCGCCGCCGGTGCCGCCGGCCGTCAGCGCGCTCACGAGCAGCGTCCGCGTAACGACGGGACCGCCGCTGCCCTCGCCGCCCAGCGGCGGCAGGTCGAGGTCGCGCAGCATGGGATGGTTGCGGATGCGGTCGCCGTCGCCGTTGGGCGCCATCCACGCGTGGTCGCCCCGGTTGAGATCGATCGCCGTGATCCGCGAATACGGCGGCTTGAGCAGCGGCAACCCGCGCGGCATCTGCGGCTGCGCCCCGCCCAGCCGGGCCACCACATACCGCGTGTCGCCCTCGCCCGGCTCGGGGGTGATGTACGACATCACCGAGAAGCCGTTCACCGAAGGCACGTACAGCAGGCCGGTCTCGGGATCGAAGCCGGCGCCCCACCAGTTGGCGCCGCCGCCGATGGTCGGGCGCTGCAGCGTGCCCTGGGTGCCGCCCGCCACCGGCAGCGACGGCGGGGTGTAGAGCGGCCCGAGCTTGAAGTCCTTCACGGCCTCGACGGCCAGCGCCCGGATCTCGGGCGTGAAGTCGACCAGATCGTCGATGCTCACGCCCTGGTACTCGAACGGCGGCGGCTTCGTCGGGAACGGCTGCGTCGGCGAGGCCACGTCGCCGGGCATCGTCGCGGGCGGCACGGGCCGCTCCTCGATAGGCCAGACCGGCTCGCCCGTGACCCGGTCGAACACGTACGCGAAGCCCTGCTTGGTCACCTGCGCGACCGCCTCGATCCGGCGCCCGTCCACCGTCACGTCCACCAGGTTCGGCGCCGAGGCGGTGTCGTAGTCCCACAGGCCGTGGTGCACGAACTGGAAGTGCCACATGCGCCGGCCGGTCTCGATGTCGAGCGCGACCAGGCTCTCGGCGAAGAGGTTGTCGCCGAGGCGGTGCCCGCCGTAGTAGTCGTTGGTCGCCGTCCCGGTCGGCAGGTAGACGTAGCCCAGCTCCTCGTCCGCGCTCATCATCGACCAGACGTTGGCGTTGCCCGAGTAGCGCCACGAGTCGTTCAGCCAGGTGTCGGCGCCGAAGTCGTCCGCCTGGGGCACCGTGCGGAACGTCCACAGCGTTGCGCCGGTCCGCACGTCGATCCCCTTCACCCAGCCCGGCGGGGCCTCCCGGGTCAGGTGGAAGTCGGAGATCACCGTGGGCGTGACCACCACGTCGCGCGCGACGATGGGGGGCGAGGCGACGCCCATCCAGCTGTTGCCGCGGAAGTCGGCCGTGCCCCGCACGGCGCGCGGGATGTCTTCCATCAGGTCGACGCGGCCGTTGTCGCCGAACGTCGGTATCGGCTGCCCCGTGCGGGCGTCGACGGCGTGCAGGTACGCCTCGTTCGTGCCCCACAGCACGCGTGCGTCGTCCCCGTCGGTCCAGTACGCCAGCCCCCGGGAATTGAAGGCGAGGCCGACGTTGGCGTGCGGCGACGGGTTGCCCAGGTAGGCCTGCGGGTCGTGGACCCACAACGTCTCGCCCGTGCCGGCGTCGATGGCCGCCACCTGGTGCATCGCCGTCGTGATGTACAGCACGCCGCCGACCATGAGCGGCGTGGCCTTGAAGTTCCGGGAGCTGACGGTGGGCTGCGTCTCGCGCAGCGCGTCGAGGTCGAGCGCGCCGTCGGCCGACTGCCAGCGCCAGGCGATCTCGAGCTCGTCGAAGTTCGTCCGGTCGATCTGATCGAGCGGCGAGTACTTCGTGCTGCCCAGGTCGCCGCCGTAGCTGCGCCATTCGCCGCCGGTCGCCCCGTGCTGGGCGTGGACCGCCGGCGGCCAGGCCGCGGCTGCGCCGGCCAGCACCAGCAGCACGGCCGCCGCGCGGGGACGCTCCCTCATCGCATTGCTCCTCACCGGATCACGTGCGGCGGCTCAGGCCGCCGGCGGCACGAACGCCAGGAAGCGGAGCGGGTTGTCGTTGGTGATGCCGCGCAGGACGTCGTCGTCCACGCCGGCCTCGCGCAGCAACGGCACGAAGCGGGTCAGCGTCTTGCCGTAGCCGGGACCGCCGCTGCCGCGCGTGTCCGGCTCGAGCGCGAAGTCCGACGCCAGCAGCACCCGGTCGGCGTGGCCGGCCTCGAGCAGGGCCAGGATCATCGGCACCTGCGCCGCGTCGGCGTCGGGCGCGCCGCCCAGGCGGTCGAAGCCGACGTACGCCCCGCGGCTGCAGATCTCCGCGTGGACCGTCACCTCCGGGTAGCCGAGGTGCCCGATGACCACGCCCCCGGGGTCGACGCCGATCGATTCCAGCAGGTCGAGCTGCGCCACGGCCTCGGCCCCGTTGGCCGTGTGCGTGAAGATCGGCAGCCGCGTCTCCAGGTGGGCGCGCCCGACCGCCCGCAGCACCTTGCGCTCGGCCTCCGTGCTCTCGGCCGAGAAGCCGATCTCACCGAACGCGCCCCAGCGCTGCGGGCCGGCTTCGCGCAGGAACTCCTCGACGAGGTCGTCCTCGCTGCGGTCGTACAGATCGGGGGGGAAGGTCGGCTCGTGGTAGTAGCCCCCGCTCGCGACGATGGGCATCCCCGACTGCTCGGAGAGAGCGCGCAGGAAGTCCACGTCGCGGCCCATGTCGGCGTGCCCGCCGTCCACGATGCAGGCGATGCCGTCCTCGGCGGCGGCCTGCATCTCGGCAACCATGTAGTCGAGGTCCTCCATGAAGTACGGCTGCGACGTGTCGACCAGCCGCTCGAGGCCCATGTCCAGCCAGAACTGGTTGTTCATGGACATGTGCTCGTGGAACAGCGTGGCGCCGTGCGACAGCTCGTCCGGCGACATGTCGCGCAGGATCGTGCGCACGATCGCCGCCTGCGCGGCCGCCGGCGCCTGGCCGGCGGCGCCGTCGTCCATGGGCATGGGGGCCGGCTCGTCCCTGCCGCACGCCGCGACGGCGCCCGCCGCCCCGGCCCCGAGCAGGGCCAGCGCCTCCCTCCGGCTCCAGCGGTGTCTCCTGATCAGCATGGCTCGTCCCCCCTGGTCCCCGGCTCCGTCCCCGTCCACTTGCCCGCCCGGATCTTAACAGTCCGCGGTGAAACCCCGCGTTGTGCCGCGGGGTACAAAAAAAGGGCGGGACCCGCAGGCCCCACCCCATGTCGAGCGCACCGCGCGGTGCGCTCCGGCCTAGAAGTCGAACTGGCCGCCGAACTTCAGGAGCCGGCCGCCCATGACGCCGCCGACCACGGGAAAGACGCCCGGGTTGTAGCGGTTGGTCACGCTGGTGACGTTGTTGGCATTGAAGATGTTGAACAGGTCGACCCACGCGCGGACCCGCGTGCGCCCGAAGTTCAGGATCTTCATGAACCGCACGTCGAGCTGGTTGAGCCGCGGCTCGTAGAACTCGGAGCCGGTGAAGTAGAACACCGAGCCGCCGACGGCGCCGCCGAGGTCGGTGAGCGAGCCGATGCCGGTCCCCGACGGGAAGAGCTGAATCGTATCGCCCTGGACCAGCGGATGACCGACCTGCGCCGCAATGTGCTCCTGCTCCGCGGCTCCGCCGGCACCCAGCTCGTAGCGCGACTCCCACGGGACGCCGCCGAGGCTCTGGAAGACGAACGAGAACTGCGTGTCGTACGGCAGCGGGATGGCGCCGTTCAGCTTGAACTGCGTCCCCGGGCCCCACGGCTGCCGCACGTCGCAGTAGCCGTCCCGCGCCTGCATCGGGTTGTCGACGACGAAGCACTCGTCGAACTGGATGGCGCCCGTGCTGACACCGCCGCCCAGCGTGATCCCGTTGTCCATGCGGGCATCGAGATTGATGTCGAAGCCGTTGAACACCTGGCGCATATCGCCGAAGTCCGAGGCGAGCTTGACGACCTCGCTGGTCCCCTTCGCCTGGCCCGCGGGCGAGATGGTATACAGGCCGTCCAGCGTCGCCCCGCTGTAGGCGCCGAGCTGCTCATCCACCGGCGCGGTGATGCTGAACGGGCCGGAGAAGTCCTCCGGGCCGATGTTCTCGTTGTCGGACACCAGGAAGTTGCCGTACTGCGTCCGGAACCAGCCGACTTCCAGCGACCAGCCGGTGAACAGCTCGTGCGTGATGGAAACGGAGTTCTGCCAGTTGTAGCGGCGCTTGCCCCAGCCCACCAGCAGGTCCGGGGAGAACGCGCGGACGATCTGCCCCGTGCCGAACTCGGGGTTCTGCACCGCTCCGCACTCGCCGTTGGCCCCGAAGTTGTCGAAGTTGCAGTCCGGCACCAGGTTCCCGTTGCCAGCACCCAGGCCCCAGAAGGGGAAGGGCAGGTCGTTCCAGAACCGGCCGGTGCTCGTCTGGATCGCCTCCTGCGGGTTGAGGTTCTGCGCCATCGACGAGGCGACGGCCATGATGTACTTGCCCCAGGTCGCCTTGAGCGCGGTGCGGCCGTCACCGAACAGGTCGTACGACGCGCCGATGCGCGGCGTGACGTCCTGGTAGTACGGCACGTTGTCGATCCGCTCGCTGCTCAACCCCTGCACGAAGCGGGTATTGAGGCCCTGCGTCGCCGGCACCCACGCCTTGAGGCGGTCGTAGCGCACGCCCAGGTTCAGCGTCAGGCGGTCGACGGTCCACTGGTCCTGCGCGTACAGCCCGAAGTCGTACGAGGTCTGGTTCGACACCCGTGGCGTCGCGAACTGCGACACGCGGAACGAGACCTGATCTCCCAGGCCGGGTATCGACAGGAACTCGTAGCGCAGCGGCTCGTTGTTCAGCTCCGCCAGCTCGTGGTTCTCGTAGGCCAGGCGCCCGCTCACGCCGGCCTTGAAGTTGTGCGACCCGGTGACGTACGAGACGGAGCCGCGGAACACCCGGGTCGGGAAGTTGTGCCCGGTGCCGTAGAGGCACGGCGGCGACGTGCAGAAGCCGAACGCCTGCCAGTTGAACAACGTGCTCCAGTTGACGTGCGCGATGTCGGACGGCAGCACCTGGTCCTGCCGCCGCGGCGCGCTGTTGTTCGTCAGGATGGAGACGCCCGCCTCGAACAGCAGCCGGTTGCTCGCCGGCATCGTCCATGTGGCCTGCGACAGGTTGATCGGCCAGTAGGTGTAGTTCACCGACGCGTCCATGTCGGTGTAGCCCCACTGCGTCCAGTAGTTGCAGGCGCAGTTCGTCTGGAACGCCTGGTGCAGCGTGAGCTTGTTCCGCTCGCTGGCCTGGATGGTCAGGCGGAGCGAGTTGTCCTGGTTGTAGAAGTCCGTCCAGGCCGGATCGTCCGGGTCGGGCGTGTAGCGCGGCGTGTGGGGCGTCAGGTTGACGTTGCCCTTGGGCTGGAAGTTCTGCGCGCCCCACCAGCGGTGCGCCGTGTAGAACCACACCCGGTCGCGGACGATCGGTCCGCCGACGCCGACGCCGTAGTCCCAGATCTTGCGGTTCTTCGCCAGCGGCGACGCGCCGCGCGCCTCGAGCGCCTCGTCCACGTTGGCCGTCTGCAGGCCGCCGTTGGTGCCGCTGACGTTCACGTAGTAGCTGAACTGGTTGCCGCCTTCCTTCGGAATGGCGTTCGTGGCGACGCCGCCGAACGGGTGCTCGGCGTTCATGTCGCTCGTCGAGATGACCATCTCCTGGATGGCGGCCTGGTTCAGGAAGAACTCCTTCGACGATCCGCCGCCGGCGGTGATGTTGTTGTTGATGCTCATCCCGTCCCACATCACCTGGCCGTCCGTGTCCGAGCTGCCATGGATGGTGACGTAGCCCCAGATGTCGCCGGTCGAGCCGCCGACGTCGTGGCCGCCGCCCGCGATGCTGGCCGACATGCCGGGGGTGAGCGCCGCGAGCCCGAAGTAGGTCTTCGAGGTCGGCAGGATGTCGATCGTCTCGCGCGACAGGTTCTCCTGGCTCACGACGTTCTGCACGTCGATGAGCGGGCTGGCGCCCGAGACGGTGATGGTCTCCTCGATGGAGCCGACCGTCATCTGCCCGTCGACGTTCGCCGTGAAGTCGGACGTCAGCTCGATCCCCTCGCGGACGAACGTGCTGAAGCCCGGCAGCGTGAAGGTGACGGTGTACGTGCCGGGCCGGAGCGCCTCGATCGTGTACAGGCCGGCGCCGTCGGTCACGGTCGACCGGACGCCTTCGATGAGCGCCGGGCTGGTCGCCTCGACCGTCACGCCGGGCAGCACGCCGCCCGTCTCGTCGGCGACGGCGCCGGCGATGGCGCCGGTCTGCGCCAGCGCTGCAGCGGGAATCAGTAGCGCGCAGGCGAGTGCTGCAAGGCTCGTACGCGCCAAGCCGAAGTTGTCCATATCTGGTCCTCCCGGGATCCTTCCGAATCAGGCTGGCTTCTTCGAATCGAAGACCGCCGGATGTGAGCGGCCGTGCGTTCATCGCCCGCACGGCCGTAATCGGACGACAAGTCTATATGCAAGTACTGTACCGCCGCAAGGGCCTCCGCGCTGTCGCGGCAGCCGCGATTCTGCGCCGCGGGTTCATCCAATCGATTGAAGAAGGTTCGAGCTTTTGGATCGGCATATAATTTGTCCTCATCACCATGCCATCGACATCGAGAAGCGTTGCTGCGCGAGTCGTCGCCACCTGCCTGCTATCCCTGCTGCTGGGCACCGCCGGCGCCGGCGCTCAGGGCGAGCCGTTCGAGCCGGTGACGGACGAGATGCTGCTGAATCCCGACCCGGCCGACTGGCTGCACTGGCGGCGCACGCTCGACGGCTGGGGCTACAGCCCGCTCGACCAGATCGACCGCGACAACGCGCACCGGCTGCAGCTCGTCTGGTCCATCCCGCTGCGGCCCGGCCTGAGCCAGCCGGGCCCGCTGGTCCACGACGGCAGGATGTACATCCCGAATCCGCTGGGCTACGTGCAGGCGGTCGACGCGGCGAGCGGGGACCGCCTCTGGGAATACCGCAAGACGTTCGAGGGCACGCCGGACGACACGTTCCGCAGCCGCACCCGGTCGCTGGCCATCTACGGCGACAAGGTCTACGTCACCACGAACGATGCGCACATCCTGGCGCTCGACGCGCGGACCGGCGAGGTCGCGTGGGACCATACCGTGGCCGACTGGCGCCGCGGCTACCGCTACACGAGCGGGCCCATCGTGGTGCGCGGACAGATCGTCGCCGGCATCACCGGCTGCGAGCGCTACAAGGAAGGCGGCTGCTTCATCTCGGCCCACGACCCGGAGACCGGCGCCGAGCTGTGGCGCACGGCGACCATCGCCGGCCCCGGCGAGCCGGGCGGCGATACGTGGGGCGACCTGCCCGCCATGTTCCGGGCGGGCGGCGACGCGTGGATTCCCGGCAGCTACGACCCGGTGCTGGACCGACTCTACTGGGGGACGGCGCAGGCCAAGCCCTGGGCGCGGCTGTCGCGCGGCACCGACGGCGACGCGCTCTACACGAACAGCGCGCTGGCGCTCGATCCGCGGACCGGCGAGCTGGACTGGTACTACCAGTTCGTGCCGGGCGAGTCCCACGACCTCGACGAGTCGTTCGAGGCTGTGCTCATCGATCGCGACGGGCGCCGCTCGCTGTTCAAGATGGGCAAGCTGGGCATCCTGTGGGAGATCGACCGCGCCACGGGCGAGTTCGTGGCGGCGCACGACCTCGGCTACCAGACCCTGGTCGACGTCGACGCGGATTCCGGCCGGGTGACCTACCGGCCGGGAATGATTCCGGAGGCCGGCGTCGAGCTCGAGTTCTGTCCGGGCCTGTTCGGCATCCGGAACTGGCCGGCCAGCGCCTACCACCCGGAGACGGGCGCGCTGTACATCCCCATTCACCCGCACTGCACCAGGGCCGTCTTCAGCGAGGTGGAGAAGCAGGAGGGGCCGGTCGGGGACTACTACTTCTACGGCGACTACGCCGCCGCCGGCTGGCGGCCCACCGGCGGCAGCCCGCACCCGCTCAGCCCCGACCACGGGGCGCACCTCGTGGCCATCGACGTCGCGACGGGCGAGGTGCTGTGGCGGCACTCGTCGGCGACGCGCGCCCTGGCCGCCGCGCTGACGACGGCCGGGGGCCTGGCGGTCAGCGGCGACGGCGACGGCTACCTGCTGCTGCACGACGCCGCGACGGGCGAGGTGCTGTTCCGCACCCGTCTGCCCGCGCCGATGCAGGGTTTCCCGATCACCTACGCGGTCGGCGGCAGGCAGTACCTGGCCGTGCCGGTCGGGGGCGGCCGGGTGGCAGGGTCGGCCAACACCCTCTTCGTCTTCGGCGTGCCCGAGCGCTAGCAGCCCGATCTGTGCGTCCGGCGCGCGATGTGCTACCTTTACGCTCGCGGTGCCCGTGCGTCCGTGCGCCGTGCTGATCTGCAAGATGGCCGGTGCCCGCGTCCTTGAGGGAACGAGGTAATTTGAGATGTCAAAATCGTATCGGAACATAGCGGCAGGGGCGGCCATCTCGATTGGTCTGCTCGCTCTGTTGGTGTACACCCAAGCGCCGCCGCCTCGGGAGCCAAGCCCGCCGATGGCGCAGGCGGAGCCTGCCGCGCCGCCGCCGGCAGCGCCGGCCGCGGCCGAGAGCGCCCCGGCGGAGCCCGAGGAAGCCGCCGAGGAAGAGCCGGCCATGGCCCCGGTGCCGCGGCTCGAGGGCACGGAGCATCCGGCGATTCACGGCGTGTGGCAGGCGTTCAACGAGGTGGAGTACAACCTTGAGGGGCAGGCGGCCCAAGCGGCGGTGGTGCTGCACGAAGGGGTGCCCAACGGCGGGCCGGTGCCGCACGCCCCGGTGCTGGCGCTGGGCGCGCTGGGCGGGGTGCCGCCCAGTCTCGGCGCGGTGGTCGGCGGGACGATCCCGTATCGCGCGGAAGCCCTCGTGCAGCGCGACGACAACCGCGCCAACGCGCTGACCCGCGATCCGGCGGTCAAGTGCCTGATGCCGGGCGTGCCGCGCGCGACGTATCTCGGCTACCCGTTCCAGATTACGCAGGGCACCGACAAGATCATGGTCGCCTACGGCTTCTCGAACGCCGGGCGGACGATTCATCTCGACGAGGTCAACTCGCCGGGCCTCGAATCCTGGATGGGCCATTCGGTCGGCCGCTGGGAAGGCGATACGCTGGTGGTCGAGGTCACCGAGCTGAACGACCAGACCTGGCTCGACCGGTCGGGCAACTTCCACAGCGGGTCCATGACGGTCACCGAGCGCTACACGCCGCTCTCGCCGTACCACATGCAGTACGAGGCGACCATCACCGACCCGGAGGTGTTCACCGAGCCGTGGACGATCTCGCTGCCGCTCTACAAGCGGATGGAGCCGAACGCCCAGGTGCTCGAGTACCGCTGCGTGGAGATGGTCGAGGAGCTGATCTACGGACACCTGCGCAGGGAGCAGCTCGTCCAGCACTGGGAAGGCGACTACGGCCGCCGCGGCGGGACGGTCATCGTGCACATCACCCGCCGGCCCACCCAGGAGCCGGACATTTAACCCTCAGGGAAAGGACAAACCGATGCGCACACACCAACTGATACGGGTGGCGGTCGCCGTCGCCATCGCGCTGCCGCTGGGCGCCGGCCCGGTCGCGGCCCATCATGCGTTCTCGGCCGAGTTCGACGCCAACCGGCCGATCCACTTCCAGGGCACCGTCGCCCGGGTCGAGTGGATCAATCCCCACGCCTGGATCCACATGGACGTCCAGATGGAGGACGGCACGACCGAGCGCTGGATGATCGAGGGCGGCAATCCCCACAACCTCTTCCGCCGCGGCTTCAACAAGGACGTCATCACCGTCGGCATGGAGATCGTCGTCGACGGCTACGGCTCGAAGGACGGCACCCGCCGCGCCAACGGCCGCGACCTGACGCTGCCCGACGGCCGCACGCTCTTCATGGGCTCGTCCGGCACCGGCGCCCCGCGCGACGGCCGCGACCCGACCGAGCGGTAGCCGCGCCGCTGCGCTGAACAACCCGGGCCCCGGCGGCGCGCCGCCGGGGCCGTTTTCTTGTACGGGGGTTCTACGGCAGCGGCAGCGCCAGCGCGATCAGCTCGGGGACCGGGCTGCCGCCGACGGTCAGCGCGATGTACTGCCGGCCGTCGAGCAGGTACGTCATCGGCGTGCCGATGGCGCCGCGCGGCAGGTCGACCGAGGCGACCTCCTCGCCGGTGACCTTGTCGCGCGCCACCAGCCGCGGGCCGTCGTTCGTCCCGCCGGCGGACAGCGCGCTGATGAGCAGGGTCTTCGTCAGCAGCGGACCGCTGCGCCCGCTGTCGCCGCCCAGCGGCGGCAGGTCCAGGTCGCGGAGCTGCGGGTGGTTGCGGATGCGGTCGCCGTTGCCGAGCGGCTGCATCCAGGCGTGCTCGCCGGTGTTCATGTCGATCGCCGTCATCCGCGAGTAGGGCGGCTTGAACAGCGGCAGGCCGCGGGGCATGGTGGGATAGGCGCCCTCGCGGTCCTGGAAGTAGCGTAGCGTGCCGCGCTCGTGCTCGCGCGGCTCGCGGACGCGGAACACGAAGAACGTGTTGTTCGAGGGGACGTACAGCATGCCCGTCTCGGGATCCACCGCGGCGCCGCCCCAGTTCGCGCCGCCGCCCGCGCTGGGGCGTCCGAGCGTGCCCTGGTTGCCGCCCTCGACCACGAGCGACGGCGGGGTGTACAGCGGCCCGATGCGGAACGGCTCGATCACCTCCAGGGCCGTCTCGCGGATCTCGGGCGTGAAGTCCGCCAGATCGTCGACCGTCACGCCCTGATACTCGAACGGCGCCGGCCGCGTGGGGAACGGCTGCGTTGCCGACGCCCGCTCGCCCGGGATGTCCGACGCCGGCACGGGCCGCTCCTCGATCGGCCAGACCGGCTCGCCGGTCACGCGGTCGAACGTGAACACGAAGCCCTGCTTGGAGATCTGCGCCACCGCCTTGACGGGCCGGCCGTCGACCACGATGTCCAGCAGGTTGGGCGCGGCCGGCAGGTCGTAGTCCCACAGGCCGTGGTGGACGAACTGGTAGTGCCAGACCCGCTGGCCGGTCTCGAGGTCGAGGCAGAGCAGCGTTTCGGCGAACAGGTTGTCGCCCAGCCGGTGCCCGCCCCAGTAGTCCGGCGCCGCGGTGTTGAGCGGGATGTAGAGGTACCCCAGCTCCGGATCGGCGCTGTAGATCGTCCAGCCGCTGATCTTGCCGGTGTAGCGCCAGGAGTCGCCCTCCCACGTGTCGTTGCCGTAGCTGTCACCCTGCGGCACCGTCTCGAAGGTCCACTTGCGGCGGCCCGTGCGCACGTCCCAGCCGCGCGTCCAGCCCGGGATCTGCTCCCGGTTGATGTTGTAGGACGAGATGGACGCGGGCGTCACCACGGTGTCGCCGACCACGATCGGCGGCGACTGCACGGAGTAGGTCAGCGCGTTGAGCCAGTCGCGCGCGCCGCGCTCGGCCTGCGGCAGCCCTTCCATCAGGTCGACGCGCCCGCCGGCGCCGAAGCTTTCCACCGGCCGGCCGGTCGCCGCGTCGACCGCCACGAGGTAGCCGTTGCTGGTGCCCCAGAGGATCCGCTCCTCGGCGCCGTCGGTCCAGTAGGCGACGCCGCGCTGGTTCCAGCGGGCGGTCATCGTCGTCGTGCCGGCCTCGTAGGTCTTGGGGTTGTAGACCCAGACCGTCTCGCCCGTGCGCGCGTCGATGGCCGCCCCCACGGACGTGGGCATGTTCACGTAGAGCCGCCCGCCGACCATCAGGGGCGTGGCCTTGAAGTTCGCCAGGTAGGGCGGCTCCCGGTCGCGCCAGCGCTCGGGGTCCTCCCGGTCGAGCTGCTCGAAGATGAACCGCGAGCCCGTCCAGAGCTCCCCGCCCGCGGGGTCGCTCTTGCTCAGGAAGGCATCCGCCGACTGCCAGCGCCAGGCGATCTCCAGATCGCCGAAGTTCTCCGCGTCGATCTGATCGAGCGGCGAGTACTTGGTGTTGCCGAGATCGCCGCCGTAGGTAGGCCACTCGCCGTCCGCCCGCGCGCCGTGCTGCGCCTGCGCGCCGGTCGCGCCCAGCAACGCCAGCATGCAGGCGATGCAGGCGGCCCGGGTCCACGTTTCCTGTGCGGTCACCATCCTCCGACTCCTTCCGTTCGCGGCAGCCCGGCGGCTACTGCTGGGATGCCGGCGTCAGGCGTTCCCAGGTGATCATCCCGCCCCAGTCGGCCTCGCCCTCCGCCGGTGCGGGCAGCACCCCGGCAGTGGACAGGAAGCGCAGCACCATCCGGTTGCCGACGAACTCGTAGAAACGCTGGGCGTCCGTATCGAGGCCCGTCGTGCGCTCCGCCTCAGGCCGGTCCGTGAGATCCAGCGTGTGGCCGATGCGGTGATGGATGTAGTAGCTGCCTTCCTCGTCGACGCTGAACGGGCCGAAGTAGCTGGTGTAGGAGCTGACGGCGGCCTGCGCCTCCTCCGGCGTGGGCGCCTCCCCGGCGTAGGCGGCGCGTTCCGGATCCAGCAGATGCACCATCATGCGGCCTGCCCGCGTATAGATGATGAACCCGGGCCGCAGCGGCGGATCGTCGGCGGTGGCCCCCTCGTTCGGGACGTGGTGCCAGAACCCGAAGACGCTCTCGTGCGTCGGGGTGACCGCCTCGAGGTCGGGCAGGCGGGACCACACCGCGGTCGGCGTCGCGCCGTCGGCGGTCGCGGGCAGCTCGAGCGACAGGCGGTCCGCCGTCGCCTCCACCGCACCGGTCCGGCTGGCGCCCGTCAGGCCCGGATCGCGGCTGCCCTGAATCTGAACGGTCAGCTCGCCGGCGGCCTCGTCGACGCTGTACGTCCCGAAGAACGCGGTGTAGCCGTCCAGATCGGCCAGCGCCTGCTCCGGGGTCGGGTCCGCGTAGTGCGGCCGATTCTGCTGCATGATGGCGAGCCCGATGTGGCCGGCGTCGTCGAGGACGAGCTGCCCGACGGCGCCGGGCGCTCCGAGCTCGGGACCCTCCGGCGCCGGCAGGGGCGCGC
Source organism: Vicinamibacterales bacterium (assembly GCA_965214845.1). Taxonomy (GTDB): domain Bacteria; phylum Acidobacteriota; class Vicinamibacteria; order Vicinamibacterales; family UBA8438; genus JAAXGX01. Next base: position 5,128,625 of record CBDCCO010000007.1, on the reverse strand, counting down.
CCGCCGCGTCGCGCAGCTCGACCGACTCGAGCTCCCACGTGCCGACGACGTCGGCGCTCAGGGACGGCGCCTCGGCCGGCGCCTCCGGCATCGCCTCCTCCACCGGTCCGCCGCCGCATCCAGCCAGGCCCGCCACGAGTCCGAGCAATCCCAGCATGATCGCGTAGTTCGTTCGCATGGTCGGCTCCATTTTCAGATGGGGCTGCGCCCCAAACCCCCGGCGTCCGCTTGCGGGGACCCCATAGCCCCGCGCCGCTCCCGCCGAGGCGCGCTGTGCGCGGCCTCCTCCAGATGGGGCTGCGCCCCAAGCCCCCGGCGTCCGTTTGCGGGGACCCCATAGCCCCGCGCCACTCCCGCCGAGGCGCGCTGTGCGCGCCTTGGGACCACGAGATACCGCTCTTGTGGTCCCTGTTCAGATGGGGCTGCGCCCCAAACCCCCGGCGTCCGTTTGCGGGGGCCCCATAGCCCCGCGCCACTCCCGCCGAGGCGCGCCGTGCGCGACCTCCTCCAGATGGGGCTGCGCCCCAAGCCCCCGGCGTCCGTTTGCGGGGACTCGCGGGCTGCTAGGATCATAGCTTCCGGAAGGAGGGGCAGCAATGCAGCGCCGAGACGCTCCCGGAGCCGCGCGAGCAGCGCTCGCCGTGGTCATCGTGTCGCTCGCGGCGGGCGGCGCCGCGGGCCAGGGCCCCGGCGGCCGGTCGGACGCGCCGCGGACGCCGTGGGGCCACCCGGACCTGCAGGGCGTGTGGAGTCACACCACGACCGTGCCCCTCGAGCGCCTGGCGGCGCCCGGCGAGAGCCCGGCGGCAGCGGAGGCCGAGGCCGCGGGGGCTGCGCCGCTGGTTGTCGAGACGGCCGACGGCCGTCTCCCGCCCCTCACCGCGCGCGGGCGGCAGCGGGCCGACGCCGGCGCCCACGACTTCCCGGACGGCAGCGTGCCGGTCGCATCCTGGCAGGAGCTGTCGCTGTTCGACCGCTGCATCACGCGCGGGCTGCCCGGCGCCATGTCGCCCGGCGTCTACAACCACAAGTACCAGATCATGCAGACGCCCACGCACGTGGTGCTGGTCGTCGGGATGATCCGCGACTCGCGCATCATCCCGATCGACGGCCGGCCGCCACTGGGCGACGGCATCCGCCAGTGGCTGGGCGACTCGCGCGGCCACTGGGACGGCGACGCGCTGGTCGTCGAGACGCGGAACTTCTCCCGCAAGACCAACACGCGCATGCCCACCGTGTTCGGCGGCAGCGAGAACCTGCGGCTGGTCGAGCGCTTCACGCGCGTCGACGCCGACACGCTCGACTACCGCTTCACGTTCGAGGATCCCGCCGAGTTCACCCAACCCTGGACGGCCGCGATCACGTTGACCCGCGGCGAAGGGGAGGTCCTCGAGCATGCCTGTCACGAAGGCAACTACGCGCCCGAGGGAGAGGTCATCACCGGCTCCGGGGTGACAGAGGAAAGGACGGCCGCGGAGGGCGACCAGAGGTAGAAAGGTTTGCCACTCCCCGCACATCGACAAGTCTTCGTGCGCGCCAATCGCGCTTCGCCGCCGGGAGTTCAAAGCACGTTGTACAGGTTGATGTCAACGAGGCGCACGGACCCTATTTCTGACTTTGGAATCACTATTCTAAAGTCCTTCAGCTCGGGACCTTCGACCTTGAGTCGCTGATATGCCCTTGCATAGTTTGTTGTTGGCTTTACTGTGCGAGTCTGGTTGTCACGATAGCCGCTTATTATCGGAACTATTGCAGCATCGGACTCGCCGAGCACTTGCGCCTCAATTTCAAGAACGCACCCAATGTAGACCTTTCCGCTCTTCAAAGAGAGTTCAATGGGCATCTCGCGTTCAAACGATTCAATAATGAGGAGCTCAACCAAGTCTCCCGTTTCTCTTGCCGCCAACTTCGCTGCCTTGTCTTCACTATAGAATTTGTTGAGCATCGGTGGGAGCACGAAACCATAGAACACGCTCAAAATAAAGGTGCCAGAATAACTGAAAGGCAAGAATTCCTTCCATTGTTTGCCGATGGACGGACAAACCCCATCAAGTACCAGAACAGTCACATACGCAACGGCAAGTAGTACGGAGCCCGCTATCGTGGCTCGAAAGAACACATGGTAACCGGAACTGCGGTGGACTCTGTAGCTAGTGCCAGCCAGAAAACCCCTCTCGCGAGTGGAGAACTGCGACCCGCCTCGTGGCATCCTGGCGTGATTTCACTGTGAGTCGGGCCGCGACAGGGCTTCTTGACCGCCCCCAAGGGACAACGCTGAGAAAAGTCGGTCCAGATACCCCTCGTGCAGCGACGGCTGACCTTGCCGTCTCGTGCGACGGTCCGGACGGCGACAGAATTCGGAGCCGCGCCGGTCAGGCGACGCGTCGGTGGCGTTTCCTTTCGCGCTTCTGCAGCAACAGCCCGATGCGGTGCAGGTTGGCTGCCAGTACCAACAACGCGACCGTGCGCGCGAAGCCGTCGGCACCGTGACTGCGGACTCGGTCCAGGCCCCGATGCTCCAAGCCGTTGATGGCCGACTCGATTGCCGGATGCGCTTGTCGCGCCGCCACGAAGCACTCGTCTTCCTCCCGCTCCCGGTCGGCCTTCGAAAGTCGCCCCTGCTTGGGCAGCGCGTTGAGGTCAAGCAGTGCGTCGAGCCTCAACCGGTTGGCAGGGCTGTGAAAGCCCCGGTCAAAACTGCAGGCCCGCAACTCCGGATACAACGCCTGCGCTTGCTGCACCAGTGGCACCGCCACGTCGACATCCTCGCCCCGCCACAAAATCTGGTGGTGAAGGATGAATTGATGCTGGTCCTCGATCAGCGCCACAGGCACCCCGAGCTCGACCGGCGTGCCCGCCTTGCCCTTCGACACCCAGCGCGTGTGCTCCTCGAAGATCGAGAAGACCTTTTCCTCGTGCGGTATGGTCTCGCCCCGCAGAAGCCGCCGCTCCACCTGGTCCATCTGCCGCCGGGCATGCGCAATCAAGTCCCCGATGGACTGACAGGTGGCTTCCCCAACGCCTCGGTCCCGCAACGCGGCGAGCGTGGCCGCTGACCGCTCGACCAGCCCCGCGCAGCGCGCCAGATACGCCTCCACCTTCGCCGGATGGCGCTTCGCCCGGCGCGTCGACCGCACCCGGTTGAAATGGCGCCGGACCTGGTTCGACAGATACCGCCACTGACGCCAACCACCAACCCCGTGCCGCTTTGCCGCCCGCCCCGTCTCCCGCAGCAGGCACCGCATCGCGTCCCACAGCAGGCTCACGTCGGTCGGGTAATGCACGTCGGTCTCGACCACGAACGAGTCACACCGCCCGCGCAATGGCTCGCCAGGCTTTTTTTGAGTCTCCTCAAATTCGTGTGGGTAGCGGTGGCTCCAGCTTGATGCCTCCGCAGCAGAGGTACAGCATCGAGATGAGCGGACGGTGTGAGTGGAAGCCGTAGGCGCGCCGTGCGATGACGCGGAGCTTGTTGTTGATGCCCTCGACGGGGCCGTTGGTCATGCGGGTGTCGAGGTAGGCGAGGATCCCCGCCGCGTGCTTCCGGATGGTCCGCGCGAGCTTGACGAACGGCGCCAGCCGTGACCGCGCCGCCCAGTCCAGCCACTGCTCGAGCAGCTCCTCGGCCTCGTCGGGTCTGGCCTGCTCGAGGATGGTCGCCAGGTACTCCTTCAACTCGTAGGCGCGGTCGAGGGCGCGGTTCTCGCGGCGCAGGGTTGCCAGCCGTTGTGCTTGGCTGGGCTTGAGGCGCGCCGGATGCTTCAGCAGCGCGTAGCGCGTCCCCTTGAGGGCTTTGGCCGCGGTCGCCCCCAGGCGGTGTTGCTCCGCCCGGCGGACGGCGTCGACCGCGTCGGCCGCCAGCCGTTCAACGTGGAACCGGTCGTAGACGACCCTGGCCTGCGGCACCCGTTCCCGCACCGCCTTGCCGTAGCTCGCCGCCAGGTCCGCCGTCACCAGCGTGATCCGGGCGCAACCGGCCGGTCCCAACAGGTCGAAGAACCTGCCCAGCGTGTCGGCGCTGCGCCCCTTCCCGGCCCAGACCACGCGCCGGCGGTCAGGGTCGACCAGGACCGTCAGATAGTGGTGCCGCTTCCGATAGCCCATGTTTAACAACGGTACAGCCAAGGTATTTTAGAATCAGCAGCTTACGCCGACCGAACGGCGCAAGTGGCACTACAAATGCGCGTCAACCGGGGGAAGGGGGGCGGTCAGATGATCGTCTTGCGGACGCCGCCCGGCTGCGGGTCGACGCCGAGCGCATCGTAGATGGCCCGCTGTTCGGGTTCGGCTTGCGTGGCCGTGCGCACGTGCAGGGTGCGCCCGTCCGGGCGCCGGAAGGTGGCGGTGACGCGCTGCTGGCCTTCGAGGATGCGGCGCAGGGTGGACCAGCTGGCGTGCTCGCCGTGCGCGCGCAGGCGGGTGCGGATGACCTGCACGAGCTGGTAGGCGATAACAGTGAGCAGCAGGTGGCCGTCGGCCCGCCGCGGCTTGTGGTGGTAGATGGGGCGCAGTCCGAGCTCGGACTTGAGCGAGCGGAAGACGGCTTCGACGTCGGTGAGCGTGGTGTAGGTTCGCCACAAGGCGTCTTCGTCCCAGTCGGTCTCGCTGCTGCGCAGGCAGTAGACGCCGGGATGGGTGGCCATCGAGCCGTCCTGCGGGCGTCGGGTCCAGGTGACGGCGACGGCCTGGTTGCCGGTCTCGTCGGCGGTGACGTCGATCTGGTAGTGCTTGGCGGCGCGGGTGTGGCGCGCCTTCAAGCGCCCGATGCGCTGCCAGACCTGGGCGAGGCGCTTGTGGGCGCGGGGGCACGCCAGCCCGTCGTTGAGCTTGGTGAGCGCGGCCTCGAAGCGGGTGGCGACGCGCTCGACGATGGCTCGTTCCTTCTGTGCTCGCTCCTCCGAGTAGCAGTACAAGCGCACCTCGTCGGGGTCGGTGGAGACGACCTTGTGCAGATGCACGGTCTGGTTCGACTGCGTGCGGACCGACACGGCGGCCTCGGCATCGAATTGCCGGTGGCGTTCGCGGCTGACGACCAGATAGCGGTAGCCGTGCTCGCGCAGCCAGGTGATGCAGGCGTCGGTGGCGACGCCGCGGTCCATCACCACCAGGGCGCCGGCCGGCGCCCGCAGCGCCTCGAGCATGCCGGCCAGGGCGGTGCTCGCGGACGTTGCCGGCGAACAGTTGCGAGCGGCGGACGAAGCCGCTGGCGTCGAGCATCAGCCCCAGGGTCAACAGCGGGCAGTCGCTGCGTTTCTCCTTCGAGTGCCCGCGCTTGGCCTGGGGCTGCTCGCTCGCCTCGCCCTCGAAATAGGTGTTGGTCAGGTCGTAGAGGGTCACGGTCGGCTGCAGGTCGAACAGCCCGAGGGCGCGGTCGAACAGGTGCGCCTCGATCGCCTCGCGATGCTTCACCAACGCGTCCGAGGCGCGGTAGAGCTGCATCGCGCTGACGGTCTCGAAGTCGACGCCGAGCAGCTCGCCCAGACCGCTGCGCGCTTGCAGCCAGCGGTGCGTCGCGCGCTCCGATGCCGGCTGGGCCAGGCGCCCGACGAGGGCCCCGGCCGCCGCCGCACGCAACGCGCCGTTGACGCCCAACTCGGCCAGCAGGGCCGGCAGCTCCAATTGCTCCAGCGCCCACAGGCCGACCTGCTCCACCCCGACGCTACGGGGACGGGCCAGGCGCAGCGAGTCGACATCGACCCGTTGCACGGCCGCCGGTCCGGCGGCCGTCTCGTCCCTCGGTGCGGCGCGGGCAACCAACTGCGCGGCGATCCGCTGCGCCTCATGCTCGACGGCGGGCGGGAAATCGGCCACCAGCGGCGGTTGGCCGGCCAGGATATCGTCGATGCGGGTGCACAGCAGCGGCCACTGCTCGCGGGGGATGTCGAAGTGGCGCCCGAGATTGAGCAGCGTGCGCTGCCGGACGGTGTTTCCGACGCGCTCGGAGTGGACGAGGCGATGGGAGAAGTAAGGCTGTCGGTCTTCGGTTCGCCGGGTTTGGGTGCGCCGCACGAACATACGGGCCACGATAGCGGGTGGACCCGCCACAGCGCAACCCAAGCCATACGATTATGGCACTACATTGAGCTCAGCCAAACGCCGATCATTTAGAATCAATAACTTACAGAGACGAAACTCTCGAAATGCTGCCCGAATCGGCAAAATGACCGCCGATCTTGTTAAACATGGGATAGCTGAACTCGTCAATGCCGATCCGCCGCAGCCCGGCCAGCCGCGTCGAATCCAGCCGCCGAGCCACCACCCGCTCGACGATGCCGCCCACCGCCGGCCACGAAATCCCCACCAGACGACTCACCGTCGTCCGGTCCGTCACCTGCGCCAGATAGGCCACCAACTCCTCGAGCGGCGCCGTGAACGCGCTGCCGTGCACTGCCCACGACACCTGCTCGACCCGAACCCCGCAGCGACCACACGATACCCGCCACGGGGCATACCGCAGCCACACCGTCGTCCGACCCCACGGCACATGGCGCCACAGCCGAGCCGGTTGCCGGTCGTAGCGTGGGGCCCGGCCGCCGCACGCGCCGCACCGCGAGCGCCGCCACGACGGCCGCGCCGATACGCGGAACATCCCGTTGCTCCCGATACGCACCTGCTCGACGTACAACTGCGTGACACCGAGCAATCGCCGTAGTAGGGTCGTCACACGCATGGGGCTGTCCTCCTCCTCATGGGTTCTCCTTTGCCATGCCAATGAGAACAGGACGCCCCTGCGTTTTCAATGATTTCCAGCGGCTCGCCGAGGGCTGACCACCCGTCGGCTCCGGTCAGCTGCGGGCCGCGATTCACGGCCCGACCAGCCCAAGCCCAATCTCCCCTTTGGACGGCCCGGACGCCCCGTCCAGGCCGGGCCGCAAGGCCCATAACTGCACTCTGAGCGTAGGGACGGACGGCGTGTCACCCGCCAGGGTCGCAGCGAAGCGGAGAACGCGCGTAGCGCGTTGACACGCCGTCCGTCACGTAGCTACCCCACCGCTCGCTGAACCTGCCGATCACTCTCACCCCGGACCCACACCTGATTGAGGAGAGCCCTTTTTTTTAGCGACCTGGTGCCCGCTCTCCACCACCAGACGCCCCACCGCCGACAGCAACGCCGGCGTCAACAACGACACGTTGTCGACCACCGTCTGGTACTCGTAGTACGTCTCGTCACCGAAATCGCTGTGCCCCAGAAACGAGCGTATCGTCTGGTGATGGTTCGCCAAGTCGTGGAGACGGTCGAAGTCGCAGGCCAGACCCTGTTTGAGCACCCCGAGCACCAGAATCCGCCACAACTCCATGCCTGGTCGCCCGACCGTACGATCCACTTCCGGCAGCACGTGCTCGTCGAGCAGGGCCAACAGCCGCGCGCGCAACCCCTCGTCGCACCAGATGTGTTGAAGCCCCTTCAACACCGCCGGGATGTCGTCCCGCGACTTCGGGTCGATCCGGATCTTGTCGATGGGCACCTGACCGAGCTGGAATTGCCGTCTGTGGATTTCTCTCATGGCCGCCAAGGTCGCGAAGATTGCCCCGAGAGAGGCCAAAACAGGGGGTTTCGCCCGTGATGATACGATATCCGGAGCGATCTCCGCCACTCGAAAACCGGCGTAAGCGACTGAAGAATCAATCGCTTACGAGTTCTCTGGCCGGCACTAGCTAGTGACGCGCGCATGCGTCAGGAACCAATAGCCAGCTAGAGCCGGAACTAGAAGCCAGCTATAGGTCATGAGGCGTCAAAGAACGGACAGTGTATCATGCACTATTGTTGATTAGCGTTGGTGTTTGAGTCTGAAGAATCCTCCGACTTCGCCAGGGCCCGAATGGTCTTCTGCACCTTCTCGCTCCTGAACAGCTCGTCCGCATTGACGTACAGCCGGCCGCGCCTAGTCATACGCACAGTGGGCGTGGCGGCTTTGGAAGCGCGCTCGGACCGTGCAGCAGACGGCCAAAGCCTAGAGAATACGTTCGGCATTCGGTCTCTCCTTAGCTGCTTGTTGGAACGGTTGTCAAGGACTCCGTTGAATTTGAGTGGTCCTGTACCCTATTGCCATTTTGGCGGTCCAAGCCGAGCAATCGCCAGCGAGTACCCAGCGTACCACACCCCGACTCACGGCAAAAGCGTGATTGCCGCAGCACCTGAAACGCCATACGGTAGCAGGACTTGCCCCAGCCGGTGCTGTGAGTCTGCACCACAGACGACTGCCATGCTATAAATGGGCCACAACACGCACGACACCACAACATACAGTGTACTGTCTTGCCGAAGCTCGCCCATGGCGCAGACTCGTAGCCGTCAATACTTGCCGAGACCCTCCGTCAGCTCGATGCGCGTGCCCCACGGATCGGTCACGAACGCCACGCCCAGCTCGAGGGCGTCGGCGTAGCGGTACTCGCCGTCGAGCTCGATGCCCTTCGCCTGGAGCTGCTTCGCGAACTCCTCCAGGTTCTCGACCTCGAAGCCGATGTGGTCCAGCGCCTTGAAGCGGGTGGCCTTGACGGGCGCGGCCGAGGGCGAGAACGTCAGGTTCACGCCCGGCAGGTCGGCGGCCTCGAACGAGCCGCGCATGCCGGGGACGGCGCCGAACGCGTCGGCGTACCACGCCTTCATCGCGTCCACGTCCGGGGTCGCGAAGTGGACGTGGTGCAGGACGATCGACCCGCTCATCGACTGGTTCTCGAGCAGCTCCACCTTCACGCCGTCGGGCGCCATGATGAACGAGATGTAGGTGTCCTGGTTCTCGACGCGCACGAGACCGTCCTCGTCGACCGCGACCGAGGGCGGCATCTCCTCGCGGGTGATGTTCTGATAGCCGGCTTCCTTCACCTTCCGGACCATCGCCCGCAGGTCCGGCACCTGGAAGCCGATGTGGTTCACCGAGGTCCCGATGGTCCCGCCGCTCGGCACCTGCTCGCTGAACAGCATCTGCACGCCGGGGATCCTGACCACGGCGACCGGGACGGGGCCGAGGTTGCCGGCGTCCACGCCGCCGAGCGTATCGACCCAGAACTTCTTCTGCGCGTCGATGCTGCTCGTGTAGATGTGATGATGCCCGTAGACGACGGGACCATCGGTCCTGAGCTGCGCCGTGGCCGTCGTCGAGCCGGCCAGCAGCAGCAGTCCCACGAGTGCGCACACGGTCTGTCTCTGCATCGGTGTCTCTCCTTGCTTCCGAAAATCTCCTAGAACACAGCGAGCGGGTTGATGGCCGTCCCGGCGCCGTTCGGCACGCCGTGCGGGGAGGCCATGAACAGGAACTCCCAGCGGCTGAGCTCGCTGGCCGTCTCGGCGAGCGCCTCGAGGCCCAGGTTGTCGAACAGGTGCACGCCGAGCGCGACGAGCGTGAAGAAGTGCACCGGGATGGCGACGCCGTCGATCTGGCCGCCCTCCTGGGGCACGTCGGCGCCAAGCAGCGCGATGTCACGCTCCTTGAAGAACGGGAGCAGCGACGGGTGGTAGCCGCCCGTCTGGCCGATGTCGCGGCCCGTGCGCAGGAACAGCGCGTCGCCGGCCGAGATCGTGATGCCGGTCTCGGCCTCCCAGGCCTCGATGTCCTGCCGGCGCACGGCGGTGCCCGGCATGTCGATCAGCACGCCGCGCGTGACCAGCCCCTCCTCCTTGAGGTTGATCACCCCCATGGCGCTGCAGCCGTCCTCGAGCGACGCGACGTCCTCGAAGTCGCGGCCGTTGTACACCTTGCCGTCGTAGGCCACGTGGCAGAAGGCGTCCAGGTGCGTGACGAGGCCGCCGTGGTACTCGATCTCGTAGCGTTCCCAGAAATAGCCGTTGTCGGTGTCGATCCCGAACACGTTGCGGACCGACCCGGCCAGCACCGGCGGCCGGTTCGCGCTGGTGCTGGCGGGATCGTCCAGCCGCTCGATCGTCATGTCGCGCGCCATCGAGACGACCCGGCCCGCCTCGACCAGCCCGGCCGCCTCCACCCGCTTGGCCGGCGTGATGAGGTTCAGCGCGCCGAGCTGATCGTCGTCGCCCCAGCGGCCCCAGTTCGACAGCTCGGTCATCCAGCGGTCGTACTGCTCCTTCGTCACCTCGTCGCCCGACCCGCCCTGGGCCTGCACACCCGCGCCGGCCCCGAGCAGGAGCGCGGCCGCGACAGCCAGGCTGCCCGCTGCAAGCATCGTTCGCATGTTTCCCTCCTGGAGAGTTCTTCCGCTTCGTGGATCGCGTTCGCGGCGCCGCGCGGTCAGGACGGCAGCGCGAAGGCGATCAGCTCCGGCACGCGCCCCCCGACCGTGAGCGCGATGTACTGCCGGCCGTCGAGCATGTACGTCATCGGCGTGCCGAGCGCGCCGCCCGGCAGGTCGACGGAGCCGACCATCTCGCCGGTCGCCTTGTCGTATGCCACCAGCCGCGGCCCGCCGTCGCTGCCGCCGGCCGTGAGCGCGTTGACCAGCAGCGTCGTGGTCAGCAGCGGTCCGCCCCGGCCGTCGCCGCCGAGCGGCGGCAGATCCAGGTCGCGCAGCAGCGGCAGGTTGCGGTAGCGGTCGCCGTCGCCGAGCGGCGTCATCCAGACGTGCTCGCCCCGGTTCATGTCGATGGCGGTCATCCGCGAGTAGGGCGGCTTCCACAGCGGCAGCCCCTGCGGCATCAGCGGCCCGCGGTCGCCCTGCCCCCAGCGCCAGGTGTAGCGCATCGTGGCCGGGCCGTCCGGGTCGACGTTCGCGAACGGGATGACCGAGTGCGTGTTCACCGACGGCACGTAGAGCAGCCCCGTCTCGGGATCGACCGCCGCGCCCGACCAGTTGGCGCCGCCGCCGACGCTGGGCCGGATGAGCGTTCCCTGCGTCGAGTTCGGCGTGAAGAGCGGCCCCAGCCGGTAGCCCTCGACCGCGTCGACGGCCATCTGCCGGATCGCGGGGGTGAAGTCGACCAGGTCGTCGATCGCCGTGCCCTGGTACTCGAATGCGGCCGGGCGGGTCGGGAACGGCTGCGTCGGCGACGGCACCTCGCCGACCAGGTCGGTGTCGGTCGGCACCGGCCGCTCCTCGATCGGCCAGACCGGCTCGCCCGTCACCCGGTCGAACGTGTAGATGAACCCCTGCTTGCTCGGCTGCGCCACGGCCCTGATCGGGCGGCCGTCCACGACGATGTCGATCAGGTTCGGCGCCGAGGCGAAGTCGTAGTCCCACAGGCCGTGGTGCACCGCCTGGAAGTGCCAGACGCGCTCGCCGGTCTCCACGTCGACGCAGACCAGGCTCTCGGCGAACAGGTTGTCGCCCGGGCGGTGGCCGCCGTAGTAGTCGCCCGTGGGCGTGCCGGTCGGCAGGTACGCGTAGCCCAGCTCCTCGTCGCCGCTCATCAGCGACCAGACGTTCGCCGCGCCCGAGTAGCGCCACGACTGGTTCAGCCAGGTGTCGGCGCCGTACTCGTCCGCGCTCTGCGGAATCGTGTGGAAGTCCCACTTGTGACGGCCCGTCCGGACGTCGTAGGCGCGCACCCAGCCGGGCGGCATCTCCTTCGTGATGACCATGTCGGTCATGGACGAGCCGACCAGCACCGTGTCGCCAATCACCAGCGGCGGCGACTGCGACGACAGCGCCAGCAGGTTCTGCACCGTCCGCGACTCGCGGCTCGCGCGCGGAACGCCCTGCATGAGATCGATGCGCCCGCCGTCGCCGAAGTCGGCCGCCGGCCGGCCGGTGCGCGCGTCGACCGCGATCAGGTACCCGTCGCCCGTGGCCCACACGACGCGGGCCTCGCCGCCGCTCTCCCAGTACGCGACGCCGCGGTGGCGCCAGGGAATCACGGCCGGCGTGCCCGACTCGTACGCCTTGGGATCGAAGGCCCACAGCGTCTCGCCCGTGCGCGCGTCGACCGCCGCGGCCTGGTAGAGCGGCGTGCTCAGGTACAGGACGCCGTCGACCATGAGGGGCGTGGCGACCAGCAGCGAGGTGCCGGGCCGGGGACCGTAGAGGTCCGTGTCCCAGCGCTCGGGATCCTCCCGCGCCAGGGCCTCGAAGACCTCGCGGGCCGGGCCGATCCAGGCGCCGCCGGCCTCGCTCTTCGCGAGGTGCGTATCGACCGACCGCCAGCGCCAGGCGATCTTCAGCGTCTCGAAGTTGTCCGGCGTGATCTGGTCGAGCGGCGAGTACTTGGTGCTGCCCGTGTCGCCGCCGTAGCTGCGCCATTCGCCGTTCGTGGCCCCGTGCTGCGCGGCGGCGGGCGCGGCGAGCAGCCCCGCGAGCAGCAGGGCGGCCACGAGGCGCCCCCGGTGTCGTTTCGGCATCTTCAAGATGGGGCTGCGCCCAAAGCCCCCGGCGTCCGCTTACGGGGACCCCACTGCCCCGCGCCGCTCCCGCCGAGGCGCGCTGTGCGCGCCTTGCGGCGCGGCGAGTGCTCGCACGCGCCGCGACCGGGTCGTGCCGCCGCCGTGCGCGTACTGCGCAACTATAACGGCTCGACTCGCGTCCGTCTACGCGGCGGGGCAAACTGGCGCCGCACGCGCTGGGACGCCGTGCGCCTCCTGTCAGCGGGTCTCGGCGAGTCCCTGGCGGGCGGCCGGGTTGCCGGGGTCCAGTTGCAGCGCCCGCTCGTAGCTCGTGCGCGCGGCGGCGGTCTCGCCGCGGGCGCGCTGGACGCGGGCCTGGCCGATCCACGCGGCCGCCAGCAGCCACAGCGTGGTCTCGCTGGTGCCCTCGTCGCGGAACGAGGCCAGCAGCCCGTCCAGGTCGGCCTCGGTGACGGCGCCGCGGAACACGCGCCGCAGCCGGCCGGCGCGGTCGAACACGAAGGTGGAGGGCAGCGCGAGCTCGAGCTCGGAGCCGAAGAACGCCGCCATCACCTGCTCGTCCATGAGGAACTGCGGGTAGCGGATGCCGAAGCGATCGATCGACCCGCGGACGGAGTCCAGGTCGTCCAGCTCGATGCTGACGCCGGCGAAGTCGATCTCGCCGTCGTAGCGCTCCGCCAGGTCGACGAGCGCCGGCAGCTCCTCGTTGCACGGCGGGCACCAGGGCGCCCAGAAGTTGACGACCGACGGCCGCCCGCCGGCCAGCCGCCCGCGGCCGCCGTCGAGCGCCTGCGCCACGACGGACGGGGAGGGCGAGCCCGTCATGGTCGGACGCGACCCGTCGGACCAGCGCGGCAGCCGGCGGGCGTCGACGGTGCCGGCGCGCTCGTCGACGACGAGCAGCCGGTCCGCCGGCAGGTCGCGCCAGACGCCGACGCCGCCCGCCGGCCAGCGCACCTCGAGCCGCTCGATCGTCTCCGCCGTCCCGAGCCCGAAGTGGAGGTCGAGCGGCACCTGGGCCCGCAACCCCTCCGTCAGCTCGACGACGGCACGCTGCGTCACCCCGCCGGCGCGCAGCGCCGCCTCGGCGCCGAGCGCGTGCGCGTCCGGTCCCGCCGCCGCCAGCCGCACGCGCGCGAACCGCGACGGGGCCACCGTGTTCTCGAGCAGCTCGAGGCCGCGGGGCGTCAACAGCACCCGATCGAGGTCGCCGTCGCCGTCGATGTCGACGGGCGCCGCGGCCCGGCCGTCGCGGTCCGCGGCCGGCACCGGCACGCAGGCCGGCTGGACGAGCCGCTGCCCCGCGCCGGCCGGGTCGAGGCGCCGGGCGTCCGACTCCTGCGTGAAGCGCAGGCCGCCCTGGTTGACGAACCGGTTGACGAAGAGGAGGTTGTCCGGGCGGTCGGCCCGCTGGCCGCGCGCGACGAGGTCGAGCCGCCCGTCGCCGTTCAGGTCGCCGGCTGTCAGCCACTGCGCCTCGCTGCGCCCGGTGTCAGGCGGCTCGTCGAACTCGATCGCCCGCGGCAGGTACGTCCATGCGCCCCCGCGCCGCGTGTGGATGCCCATCCACGCCTGCCCGTCCCCGTACACCAGACGGCTGCCGACCAGCTCCTCGAGCCCGTCGCCGTCGAGATCCACGAACAGCGCCTGGCCGGGAACGAGCCGGTCGTCCCCGAACGGCAGCGGCTCGCGGACGAACCCGCCCCGCCCGTCGTTGCGAAAGAGGACGGCGTGGCTGGCGACCTCGGTAACCAGGATGTCCCAGTGACCGTCGCGGTTCCAGTCCACGACCCCCAGCGCGGAGTCGAGCAGGCGCAGGCCCGCGTCGGCGACCTCCCGGCGCAGCCGGTCGTTCTCCGGCGAGCGGTTGAGGTGCAGGCCGACCGCGCCGGTGATGGCGCGCAGGGGAGGCGCCGGCCGCGACCCGTCCCCGCCGCGGCCCTGCCCTGCCGACCCGGCCGCCGGCAGGCCGAGCAGCGCGGCAAGGCCGGCCGCGGCGACCCGGGTCCCGAAGCGCGTTGGGCGCACCCTTCTAGAAGTCGTACTGGCCGCCGAACTTGAAGAGCCGCCCGCCCATGACCTGCGCCACGCGCGGATACGGCAGGCCGGGCGCGGTGTAGTTGGCGACGAGGTTGGTCGCGCTCACGTGATTGAAGATGTTGAAGATGTCGAACCACGCGCGGATACGCGAGCCCCCGACGCGCAGGATCTTCGTGAAGCGCACGTCGAGCTGCGTGAGCCGTTTCTCGTACAAGCTCGACCCCGTGAAGTTGAACGTGTCCCCGAGCGTCACCGAGGCGCTCCCCGTCCCGGCCGGGAAGAGCTGGATCTCCTCCTGCGTGACTGCCATCGGGCGGCCGATCTGCTGCTCGATGAACCCGCGCTCGACCGGATTCTGTCCCGCCTGGTAGAGCGACTCCCAGGGCAGGCCGGCGAGGTTCTGGAACACGAACGAGACCTGCGTGTCGTACGGCAGCGGAACGGCCCCGTTGAGCTTGAGCTGGGTACCCGCCGACCAGGGCGTCTGCACGTTGCAGTACCCGTCCCTGGCCTGCTGGGGATTGTCGATGACGAAGCACTCGTTGAACGAGAGCGAGCCGGTGCTCAGCCCGCCGCCCAGCGTGACGCCGTTGTCGAGCCGGCCGTTGAAGGTGACGTCGACGCCGTTGAACCACTGCCCCATGACGTCGCCGCCCGGCAGGTCCTTCGCCAGCAGCACCAGGTTGTCGGCGCCGCGCGCCAGCGCTTCCGGCCTGATCGTGTAGAGACCGTCGATCCGCGCGCCGCTGAAGGCGCCCAGCCGCGGGTCCTCCGGCGCCGTGATGTAGTAGGGATCGAAGTCCTCCGGACCGATGAGCTGGTTGTCGGCCACGATGTGGTTCTTGTACCAGGTCCGGAAATACCCGACCTCGACCGACCAGCCCTCGGTCAGCTCCTGCTGGACCGAGACGGAGGTCTGCCATTGATACCCGCGCCTCCCCCACCCTTCGAGCAGGCCCTGGGAGAACCGCTGCGTGCTGTCCGGCGTGCCGAACTGCGGATCCTCGATCGGCCCGCACTCGCCGTTGGCCCCGAAGTTGTCGAAGTTGCAGTCGGGGATGAAGTTTCCGTTCCCGCCCTGGAACGGCAGGTCGTACCAGCGCCGCCGCGTCTCGAGCTGCAGCGCGTTGAGCGGGTTGACCTCCTCCGCAATCGACGTGCCGACGGGGAGGACGTACTTGCCGAGGGTCGCCTTGATCGCGGTCCGGCCGTCGCCGGACAGGTCGTACGCCGCGCCCAGGCGCGGCACGATGTCATGGTAGTTGGGGACGTTCTGCCGGCCGGCCACGTCGAACGCCGGCACGAAGCGGGTGGCGTCGGCCCCGAAGTACTCCAGCGCCAGGTCGCCCGGGTGCGACTGGTCGGGATAGTACGCGTTGACGTGGTCGTAGCGGACGCCCAGGTTCAGCGTCAGACGGTCGATCGTCCACTGGTCCTGGGCGTAGATCCCGAGGTCGTTCGACGAGTGGTGCGAGTTGCGCGGCGTGCCGAACTGCGTCACCGCGAAGGGAAACTCGGGCGTCGCGAACTCGTAGCGCAGCGGGTTGTTCAGATACGAGACGCCATGGCTCTCGTCGGCGTGCCGCGTGTTGAAGCCGACCTTGAGCGAGTGCGTGCCGGTGACGTACGAGACCGACCCCCGGAACACGTAGGCCGGGAAGTTGTGGCGGACGCCGTAGAGGCACGGGTTGCACGTGTTGAAGCCGATCGCCTGGTAGTTGACGAACGGCGTGAAGATCATGTGGGCCACGTCGGTCGGCCGCACGGTGTCCTGGCGGCGCGGCGACGTCAGGTTGCGCAGGAACGAGCCGCCCGCCTCGAAGAGCAGCCGGTTGCTGGCCGGGAAGGTCCACGTCGTCTGCGTCAGGTTGATCGGATAGTAGGTGTAGTCGACCGCCGCGTCCATGTCGGCCACGCCGTACTGGGTCCAGAAGTGACAGGCGCAGTTCGTCTGGAAGGCCTGCGACGCCGTGAACTTGTGCCGCTCGGTCGCCTGCACGGTGAGCCGCAGGCTGTTGTCCTGGTTGTAGAAGTCGGTCCAGGTCGGCCGCTCCGGGTCGGGCGTGTAGAACGGCGTGTGCGGCGTCAGGTTGAAGTTCGTCGCCGGCTGGTAGTTCTGCGCGCCCCACCAGCGGTGCGCGGTGTAGAACCAGATCCGGTCGCGCACGAGCGGCCCGCCGACCCCGACGCCGTAGTCCCAGATCTTCTTGTTCTTCGCCAGCGGGTTGACGCCCCGGTCGATGAGCGTCTGGTCGACGTTGTCGGCCATCAGGTCGCCGTTGGTGCCGCTGACGTTGACGTAGTAGCTGAACTGGTTCCCGCCGTCCTTCGGGATCGCGTTGATCCCCACGCCGCCGAACGGCGTTTCGGCGTCCATGTTGGCCGTCGAGACGACGATCTCCTGGATGGCCACCTGGTTCATGAAGAACTGCTTGGAGGAGCCGCCGCCGTCGGTGATGTTGTTGTTGAAGCTCATGCCGTCCCAGGCCACGACGCCGTCCTGGGCGGAGCTGCCGTGGATCTCCACGTGGCCCCAGGCGTCGCCCATGCTGCCGCCGACGTCCTGGCCGCCGCCGGCGATGTTGGTGGTCATCCCGACCGTGAGCGACGCGTAGCCCCAGTAGGTCCTGCCCGTCGGCAGCACGTCGAGCTGCTCGCGCGACAGGTTCTCCTGGGTGACGACGTTCTGCACGTCGATGATCGGGCTGGCGCCGGACACCGTGACGGTCTCCTCGATGGCCCCGACCGACATCAGCCCGGCGACGTTGGCCGTGAACCCCGACGTCAGCTCGATCCCTTCGCGCACGAAGGTGTTGAACCCGGGCAGCGTGAACGTGACGCTGTACGTGCCGGGGCGCAGCGCCTCGATCTCGTAGAGGCCGGCGCCGTCGGTCACCGTGGCGCGCACCCCCTCGATCAGCGCCGGGCTGGTCGCCTCGACCGTCACGCCGGGCAGCACGCCGCCCGTCTCGTCCGTGACCTCGCCCGCGATGCTGCCCGTCTGCGCCAGCGCCGCGGCCGGAGCCGCCAGCAGACACACGAGAACCGCAAGACTCCTGCGCGTGAAACGCCGCCGCTTCGCCTGCTCCATCGCTGCACTCCTTCGACAAGTCCCGGACGCCAATCCGGCCAGACGGCACCAGAGTAGCAGGTTTCGCCGGCTTGCCCGCCCGCGGCGCGGAGCCATACCATGGCCGGTATGGAATTGATGCACTTGCTTCGCTCGTCGTTACGGGGCGGCCTGGCTGCCGCCGCAGGCTTCTGCCTCCTGGGCGGCGCCGGCAGTGCGGCTGCCCAGGACGACCAGACCGGGTTCTACGTCGGCCTCGAGCTGGGCGTGGCGCTGCCGTCCGGCGTCGACTCGTCGGTCAGCGGCGTCAACCACCCGACGCGCTGCGACCGGCTCCTCTACCCGGCCTCGCTGAGCCCCCCTGACGACGCGGCCTGCCGCGACAGCACGCCGGCGGTGCTGTTCGCCAACGACTTCGACCCCGCCCCGGGGTTCGCGAGCGGCTTCACCTTCGGCTACGCGGCCGGCGGCCCGCGCTTCGAGGTGGAGTATCTCAACCGCTACCAGGGCGACGACGTCCAGCCGCTCGGCGGCACGGAGAGCCCGGCCCTGGCCGGCAAGGACAACGAGTGGGCCAGCGCGGCGCCGCTCGAAGAATGGATCGGCGACTACCATGCGCAGCAGGTCTTCGCCAACGCGTACTACGACTTCCGGAACGACTCGTCCTGGACGCCGTACGTCGGCGCCGGCGTCGGCTGGGCCGTCACCGAGCTGAGCTACTACAACCAGCTCACCCGCAAGCCGGACGCCGAGTACCTGCAGCTCGAGTTCGACCCCGACTGGCCGGACGCCGCCAAGCGCGCCGCTGCGGGCTCCGCCAGCATCCTCGACGACAAGGCCGGTCAGACCGTCTTCGGCTTCCAGGTGCTGGCCGGCTTCGACTACGCGCTGACCGAGCGCACGTCGCTCGGCGCGAAGGTGCGCTGGGCCCGCTTCGACGACGTCGTCGAGGACGTGATCTGGACGCAGATCCGCAGCCACGCGCCGGTCCGGGCGGACGGCGCGACCCCCTTCGACAGCACGCTGGCGTTCGGCGGCATCGGCTTCCAGGCGGTGACCCTCACGCTGAAGCACCGCTTCTGAGCCGCCCCGCCGACCGGCGGTCCGTGCCGCGACAGCCAGGAGTCTGCGCCGTACAACGGCGCCGACTCCGCAAGGCGCGCACAGCGCGCCTCGGCGGAAGCGGCGCGGGGCGAAGGGGCCCCCGCAAGCGGACGCCGGGGGTCCGGGGCGCAGCCCCGTCTGAAGTTAGAGAAACGCGAACTTGGCCGCGAAGAGCAGGGCCACGGCGACGAGGGTCGGCGAGCAGTCGCGCGCGCGCCCGGCCATGGTCTTGATGACCACGTAGGTCAGGAAGCCGATGCCGATGCCGTCGGCGATGGAGAACGTCAGCGGGATGGCGATGGCGGTGACGACCGCGGCGGCCGACTCGGTGACGTCGCCCCACTCCACGTCGGCCAGCGCCCGCGCCATCAGGCAGGCGACGTAGAGGATGGCCGGCGCCGTGGCGTAGGGCGGGATCGACCCCGCCAGCGGCGCGAAGAACAGGCAGGCGACGAAGAGCGCCGCCACGACGACCGCCGTCAGCCCGGTCCGGCCGCCCGCGCTCGTGCCCGCCGCGCTCTCGATGTAGCTCGTCACCGGCGACGTGCCGAGCGCGGCGCCCGCCACGGTGCCGGTGGAGTCCGCGATCAGGGCGCGGTTGATGCGCGGCAGCCGCCCCTCGGCGTCCAGCAGGTTCGCCTGGCGCGCGACGCCGATCAGCGTGCCGGTGGTATCGAACAGGTCGACGATGAGGAAGGTGAGGATGACGGCGATCATCCCGGTCTGCAGCGCGCCCGCGATGTCCAGCGCCAGCAGCGCGGGCGTGGGATCGGGCGGCGCGGAGACCAGGCCCTGCCACGTCGAGGCGCCCCAGACGACGCCGGCGCCCGTGACGGCGAGCACGCCGATGACGGCGGCGCCCGGCACGCCCCGCGCCGAGAGCGCCACGATGACGCCGAAGCCCAGCAGCGCCAGCACCGGCTCGGCCGCGACCAGATCGCCGGTGGTGACGAGCGTGGCCTCGCTGGCCTGGATGACGCCGGCGTTGCGCAGGGCGATGATGCCCAGGAACAGGCCGATGCCGGCCGAGATGGCCATCTTCAGCGGGGCCGGCACGGCGTTGATGATCCACTCGCGCACCGGCAGCACGCTCAGGGCGAGGAACAGCAGCCCCGCCACGAAGACGGCGCCCAGCGCCACCTCCCAGTCGTACCCCAGGCCCTGCACGACCACGTAGGCGAAGAACGCGTTGAGGCCCATGCCCGGCGCCAGCGCGATCGGGTAGTTGGCGTACAGCCCCATCACCAGCGTGCTGAACGCGGCCGAAACGCACGTTGCCACGAAGACCGCGTCGCGCGGCATGCCGGCGTCGGCGAGGATCTGCGGGTTGACGAAGGCGATGTAGGCCATCGTCAGAAAGGTGGTGACGCCGGCCCACACCTCGGTGCGGACGGTCGTGCCGCGCTCCGCCAGCCCGAAGTAGCGTTCCACGTCGAGCGTCATGTCGATCGCCCCTTTCGCGCGCGAGCCGCCCGCGGCCGGCGTGGTCGGATATCCTATCAGTGGTCCGCCGGCGGGCAGCGCCGAATGCGGGCGGGCGGAACAGGACGATGAGAATCTGGGACCGTTGGGTGCAGGCGCCGCAGGGCGTGGGGCTGCGCAAGGCCCTCTTCCAGATCCACCTGTGGAGCGGGGTCGGCCTGGGCGTCTACATCTTCGTGATCTCGCTGACCGGCAGCGTGCTGGTCTACCGCAACGAGCTGTACATCACCTTCGCCCCGCAGCCCGTCATCGTGGAGGGAGCGGGGGTGCCGCTGAGCGCCGACGCCCTCGAGCGCGCCGCCCTGGCGGACTACCCGGGCTACGAGGTGCAGGACTTCCGGGCGGGCAACACCCCGAACCAGGCCGTCGAGATCGCCCTGCTGCGCGACGGCGAGCGGATACGGCGGCTGTTCGACCCCTTCACCGGCGAGGACCTGGGCGACCCCCTGCCGCTGGGCTACCGCGTCACCGCCTGGCTGCTCGACCTGCACGACAACCTCCTGGGCGGCGAGACCGGCCGGCGCGTCAACGGCCTGGGCGCGCTGCTCCTCATCGGGCTCTCGGTCACGGGCGCGGTCATCTGGTGGCCCGGCATCTCGCGCTGGCGCCGCAGCCTCACCGTCGACCGGCGCCGGCTCAACTGGAGCCTGCACAGCACGTTCGGCTTCTGGTGCTGGCCGTTCCTCCTGATGTGGGGCGTCACCGGGGCCTACCTCTCGTTCCCGGCCCTGTTCTCGGCGGTCGTCGACTACCTCGAGCCGTTCGACCCGACGAGTCCGGTGGACCGCATCGGCGACCGGGTGATGTACTGGCTCGCCTTCCTGCACTTCGGCCGGCTCGGCGGCCGGGGCATCCCCGGCTGCGAGGACGTGTGCAACGAAGTGGCCAAGGCGACCTGGGCGCTGATCGGGATCGTGCCGACGGCCCTGTTCGTCACCGGCACGGTGATGTGGTGGAACCGCGTCCTCCGGCGCTGGCTGCACTCGAAGTCCAGCACCTGATCCGCGGATGCAGCAGGGGCGGTACTTCGCTGACGACTCGCCGGCCGACCGCGAGCTGGTGCGCCTGCGGGCGCTCGAGGCGCTCTGCGACGGCGCCACCGCGCGGCGCCTCGAGGCGCTGGGCGTCGGCGCCGGGTGGCGCTGCCTCGAGGTGGCCGCCGGCCGGGGCTCCGTCGCCCGCCGGCTGGCCGCGGAGGCGGGGCCGTCGGGCCGGGTCGTGGCCGCGGATCTCAACACGCGCTTCCTGCGCGGCGCCGAGCTGCCCGCCAACGTCGAGGTCCGGGAGCAGGATCTGCTCGCGAGCGACTTCGAGCCCCGGGCCTACGATCTCGTGCACGCCAGGGCCCTGCTCGTGCACATGTCCGATCCCGAGCAGGCCGTGGCGCGGCTGGCGGCCGCCGTCCGGCCCGGCGGCTGGCTCCTGATCGAGGAAGCCGACTTCAGCATGTTCCGCGCCTCCGACGCCCACCATCCCGGCGCCGAGGCGTTCGACCGGAGCGTGCGCCGCATCCTCGACGCCATCCGCAGCGCCGGCATCTATGATGCCTGCCTGGGGCACCGCACGCCGTTGTTCGTCGAGCGGCTCGGCTTCGAGCACGCCGGGCACGACTGCCACCCGTTCATGGCCCGCGGCGGCGACGACGCCGGCGGGAAGTTCTGGAGCCTCACCTTCCCCCTCTCGGGGCCGGCGCTCGTCGCGGCCGGCGCCGTCGGCCAGGACGACCTCGACCACGTGCTCGCCTGCCTGGCGGATCCCGACTTCCGCTTCATCGCCGGCGTGCTGTTCGGCGCCTGGGGACGCCGGCCCGGGGAAGCCGCGGCAGGAGGCCCCGGGTAGCCGCCGGTCCGGCGCGCGGCTCACAACGTCGAGCGCATCCAGGCGGTCGCGAGACTGTCCGCGTACTCGTTCCAGCGGCTCCCGGCATGGGCCGCGGTCCACCGCAGCCTGCAGGACGGGTGGGCGCGGTAGCGCGCCAGCAGCTCCCGGACGAGGTCCAGGTTGCTGATCGGGCCGGTCCTTCGCTTCCAGCCGGCGCGCTCCCACGCCGGCGCCCAGCGGGTGACGGTGTCCACGCAGAGCCGGCTGTCGCTCAGGACGTCGATGTCGGCGTCGGCCGGCAGCATCCCGAACGCTTCGATCAGCGCCCGCAGCTCCATGCGGTTGTTGGTCGTGTCCGGCTCGTGGCCGCGGGCCTTCGAGACGATCCGGCCGTCCTCGACCCAGACGACGCCCCAGCCGCCCGGACCGGGGTTCGGCACCGCGCTGCCGTCGGTGAACACGCCGTGATCGGGACCGCCGTCGTACTTGGCCAGAACTTCGGCGAGCGTCAGGTTCTCCTGGCGCAGGGTGCGGCCCCGTTCGGTTCCGCCGCGGCGGGCGCGGCGCGCACCACGGCCGCCGGTCCGCCTCCGCGGCGCATGCAGCCGGCAATACTGCGGTTGCCAACCGGGATACCTGTCGAGCGCCGCCTGCGCCACCTCGAACGACGCGCGGCACACGACGCACGTGAAGCTGGGCACGGCGCAAGGATACGACGGCCCGGAGCGCGATCCTGTTGGCCGCGTGGAATCGACGCGGGCAGAGGGTCCATTCCTGCTCGATACCGCGTGGTGGGTGCTGACCGGGGCCTGGCCAGCGGAGGTCAACCGGTCATCCCGGCTTCCGGGCGGACGCGATCCGGTCCGCGAGAGCCGCCGCGACGCTCCTGACGGCTTCCGCCCGGGCGGGGCCGGGGACGCCGCGCGGGCGGGGGTGGGAGAGCTCGCTCCACCCGGCCCGGCCGCGCGCCGCCGCCCACGAGGCGCGCCAGGACGGGCCGGCGTCGTGCTCCAGGCTCTCGTGCACCGCCTTCTCGATCGGGACCGGCTCGATGGCCGCGTGACCACGGGCCAGGACGGCCCGGATGGTCGCCACCGCGCGGGCCGCCAGCAGCTCCACGCCCGCGTCGCCGAGCCGGACCTCCTCCTGCCCGCGCAGCCGCCGGAGCACCTTGCGGGCGCTGGCGCCGGCCGCGCCGAGCGCCGATCCGACGGCCCCGAGGACGGCGAATCCGCCCAGGGAGACGCCGCCGACGGCGATGTCGACCAGCGCGCCGGTCGCCACCAGGCCCGCGCCGGCACCGGCCGCCCACAACCCGGCGCGCTCCAGGCTGGCGGGGCTCAGGAAGTCGACGCCGCCGAGTGCCTCCGCAACCTCCAGCGTCACCGCCCGCGCCTCGGCGCCGTGGAAGCCGAGCGTCGCCGCCATCCGGTCCCGGGCGGCCGTCTCGCGCCGCCGCAAGCCCTCGAGCAGCCGTTCGGTCGCGTCCTCGACGGCAGCCCGGCGGGCAACCTCGTCGCGCGCCTCCCGCGCGGTGACCACGACTGCGGCGGCTGCGGTGACCAGGAGCTCGCCGGCCACATCGGTCGCCGCGGCGATCGCCTCCAGCCGCTCGCGCGAACGCAAGGCCAGCCAGCGTTCGAGGGCCGCCTCGTGGCCCGGCGCCAGGGCCTTCAACGCGGCCAGCAGCCGCTGCTCGCCGGCATCGTCGTACACCACCGCGTCGAAGGCCACGGTGGCGTGCAGACCCTGCCGGGCGCAGGCGCCGCGCCAGACGGCCGCGAGGGCGGCGGGATGGGCGGCGTAGTTGAGGACCGGCACCAGCGGCCGGGCCGTGGCCGCCAGCACGGCGAGCTCGTCGAGATGCTTCGGCTTCGGCTCGTCGCGCGCGTCGATGGCATACAGGAGCACGTCCGCGCCGAGCGCGGCCCGCACCGACGCCGCCTCCAGTCCCAGGTCGTTGACGTCCGCGGCGGCCGGCGAGGCGAGGAAGCGGTCGAGCAGGGTCCGCGGATCGTCGTAGCGGTCGGTCTGCTCCGACTCCAGCGCGTCCCGCAGCCGGTCCGACTCCTCGATGCCCGGCGTGTCGAGCAGGACCGCGATGACGCCCTCGTCGTCGGCCACCTCGCCCGCCTCGACCGCACGGGTCGTGCCGCCGTGGGCGCTCACCTCGCCGATGTCGCGCCGGCGCAGCAGCGTCTGGAGCAACGAGGTCTTGCCGGTATTCGTATGTCCGACGAGGGCGAGCCGCAACGGCTGGCCGGGCCCGCTCAAGCCTCTCTCCCAGCCGCCGCCAGCACGCGGTCGCGCGCGGCCGCCAGCCACCGCCGCGCCCCGTCCGCATCGTCGAGCGCCGGGACGACGTCGTCCGGGGCGAGCGCCTCGAGCGCACGCGTCGTCCGCGCCTCGTCGGCGCCCTGCGACCACCAGAGCACCGCGCTCGCCGCGGCGGCGAACACCGCCTCGCCCAGCCGCCGCGGACCATCAGGCGCCGCATCCGCCGGCGGCGGCGAGCCCGTCTGCCCGCCGGTGCGCCGCACCAGCGACAGCAGGCCGGCCACCCCGGCCCCGGCGGCCGTCCAGCCCGGCAGGGCCAGCAGCGCCGCGGGCGCGACGGTCGCGGCGGCGGCGCAGGCGGCCGCGCCGAGCAGCCCCCCGAGGCCGGCCCAGACGGCGCGCTGGCGCAGTGCCGCGGGCAGCAGGCCGACGCCGGTCGCGGCCAGCGCGGCGGCGAGGCCGGAGGCGTCCGACCGATCGCGGCCGCGGAGGGCCGCGAGACGTGCGCTCCAGGCTGCCGTGCCCGACTCGCCCCCGGCCTCGGCACGGAACGTGCGCGCGACCTCGGCCAGGCAGGACGCCAGGGCCGCGTCGGACGGCAGCGGGTCGTCGCCATCGAGATGCTGCCCGATTGCGCCGAACGCGGCATCGAGAGGAGCCGGGGCGAGACCGGCGGGAGCCAGGCCGGCCCCGGCCGTCTCCGGGCGGGGCGCCGAAGCCGGCGCCGCGTCGCCGCCGTTGGCGGCGGCCTGTCGGTCGATGGCGCCGGCGAGCCGGCGGCGGCTCGCGTCGGTCAGCTCCGCCAGGTCGCACTCGACGGGTGCGACGCCCGTGGCCCTGGCCAGCGCGCGCCAGTCCGCCAGGCGCACGGCCGCCGTGCGGGCAGGCTCGGCACGGCGCAGCGCATCGCCGCCGTCGAGCACGAGCAGCGGCGCTTCGCGCGAGGCGTCGGCGAGCGTCCGCAGCCTGCGCCGGACGGCGCGGTCCGGTGTCGCCGGCAGCCAGCCCACGATGGCGACCCGGGCCGGGCCGCCGTGCACGATGTCGCGCACGCGCTCGAGGTCGGCGGCCGCGTCGACGCTGCCGAGATCGTCGAGGCGGTCGAGCGGAGCGGGCAGGCCGACCGCCCGTGTGGGCCGCTCCAGCCGGACGACGTGCGTACACGGCCCGCCGCCGGGCGGCGGGCCCGGCGGCGCCGCGGCCGCGCCGCTCGGAAGCGCCGGGGCGGCCGCGGCGGACCGGGCGACCACGGCGACCGTGGGTCGCCAGCGCAGCGCGCGCCGGTGTCCGAGCACCGCCTGCAGCAGCGTCCAGGCCGCCATCGGGAACAGGAGGTACACCGCCACGCCGGCGGTCAGGAAGCGGATCCACGCCCGGCGCGCCGCGAGCGCAACGGGGTCGTCGGCAGGGGTGGCGGGCGCCGCTGCGATCGGCGTCAGCTCGTCGCTGCCGATGAGCGGCGCCAGCGGCGCCGCCGCGAGCTCGACGACCGCCCGGCCGAAGCCCGGCGGAATCCACGAGCTCTCCCAGCCGAAGCCGAGCGCGACGCGGGCGGTGACGATCCAGATCGTGGCGACGGCCACGACCGCGTACGCCGTCCAGAACGTCCCGCTCCCCGCCGCCGCCAGGCACCGGCCGCTGCCGGCGGCGAGCATGCCCCCGATGCGGCGGGCGGTCGCCGCCGCGAGGTCCCTGGCCCCAGCGTCCCGTCCCGCGGCGCGCAGCAGTCCGCTGGTGACGAGGCGGCCGAGGACCGGCGACGCCCGGCGGCGGAGCACCAGCAGGACGAGGCTCCGCAGCAACAGCAGCAGCCAGGGGCCGCCGGCAATCGCCAGCAGCGCCAGCGCCGCGTGCACCGGCCCCTCGCCGGGACGGAGCAGCTCGGCGGTCGTCGTCCAGCCGGCGACCGCGCCCAGCACCGCCAGCAGCGCCAGCCCGGCCGCCGCGCCCAACCGGCCCCGGTCGGCCAGCTTGCGGGCCAGCGCAATCGCCCCGGCCTCGGAGGCCCGCCCGACGTCGGCCGCGGCCGCGCGCGCGGCCCGATCGCGCCAGTCGCGGGCGGCGGGGATGCTGAGGGCGGCGGGTCGAGTCACGGTGTCGGTCGACGCGTCGCGAAGGTTGGCCAGGATGGGTAGCCGGCAGCGGCCACTCGACTTCTATGGTGCACGATCGGTCGTGCGTCTATCAACCTGGCGGCGTTCCCGCAGCGGCGGCCGCTCACATCGCGGCGGCCGGTCCCACGCGGACCGTGACCACGTCCGTATCGTGGAACTGCTGGTGGCGCACCGCCGACGCGTAGTGGCGCAGCAGGCGCAGGGACACCTCCTCCTCGACCCGCGGACCGGCAGCCCGCTCGCCGAGCAGGGCGAGCTGGTCTTCCAGGTTGGCGTCGTCGGTGGTCGCCGCGAACTCGAGCTCGACCGCGTCGCCGTCGTCGCGCGCGACGAGCAGCAGGTGCCGCTTTGCCGGCATCCCGTCCTCGCCGCCCGGCCGGGCCAGGGTGAGCAGCAGCTCCTCGCCCACCGCGCGGAGCCGGTCGGCCATCTCGGCGCTGCGCTTCCGCCGCGCCGCGAAATCGGACAGGAACGCATCGATCTGCGAGAAGTTCTCCACGGCGAGCTCGGTCTTGAGGCGCCGGGCGCGCGGGCCCGTGAGCTCCACGAACTGCGTCAGCACGATCACGGTCAGGCCCCCGACGGTCAGGCCGTTCGCGAACAAGTCGCCCCAGGCGCCCTGGAAGTACTCGGGGAAGATCCAGTCGAGCTCGAAGGCCACGCACAGCCAGAAGGCGAGGCCCACCGCGGTGCCCTTGCGCTGGTCGAGACCGTCGTGCATGAGGACCCGGACGCCGAGGATGAAGAGCGCGGCCACGATGACGATGTAGTAGGCCGCCGCCACCGGCCCCGGCATGGCGACGATGACCGCGACGAGCTTCGGGAGAAACGCCAGCACGACGAAGACGATGCCGACGCAGATGCCGACGATGCGGGCGGTCACCCGCGTGAGATCGGCGACCGCGATGCTGTGCACGTAGGTCGTGTTGGGCACGGTACCCATCAGGCCGGACAGCAGGTTGCCCAGGCCGTCGGCGGCCAGCGCGCCCTGAATCGACTGGAAGTCGATGGCGCGCGGCCGCCGCCAGGAGATGCGCTGGATGGCGATGCAGTCGCCGATCGTGTCCATCGCGCCGACGAGCGTCAGCAGGACGAAGGCGGGCAGCAGGGCCCAGAAGTCGGGGCCGAAGCCCAGGTCGATGCCGGGCCAGGCCAGTGCGGGCAACCCGATCCAGGGTGCCTCCAGGACGCGCCCGGTGTCGTAGATGCCGAACAGCACGCCGCCCACGACGCTGCCGGCCGCCACCCCGACGGCCGCGGCCCAGAGCTTCCAGGCGCCCGTGCCGCGGACCGAGATCGCCGCGATCACGCCCAGCGTGACGGCCGCCGTGACCGGCGCCGCCGCGGGCGCGGCGTCCGCCGGCACGTCGGTCAGCTTGCGCAGGATGATCCCGGAAAGGGTCACCGGGATCAGCAGCAGCACGGTGCCCGCCACGGTCGGCGTGAAGATGCGGCGGAACAGCGACAGCTTCGCGGCGAGCACGAACTGGCACAGCGACGAGACGATGATCAGGCTCGCCAGCAGCCCGCCGCCGCCCCGCTCGAGCGCCGTCAGGCAGATGGCCAGGAAGGCGCTGCTGGTACCCATCAGCAGCAGGTAGCCGGAGCCGATGCGCCCGACGCGGGCGACCTGGATCACCGTGGTCGCCCCGCTGACCACGAGGGCGGCGAACACCACCCAGGACAGATAGGCCTCGCTGCCGCCCACGGCGCCAATCAGGATGGCCGGCGTCAGCACGACGCTGGTCACCGTCAGCACCGCGTACTGCAGCCCGAGCCCCAGGGTGAGCGGCAGCGGCGGCCGCTCGTCCGGTTCGTAGCGCACGTCCTGGCCGCGGTTCGAGGCGTTGGATTCCATTCGTCAGCCGTCCCACGCCGAGGGCAGGCGACTCATGCTATATCAACTCGATCAGCTTGCAATCGGACCACGTTTCCAGCCAACTCTGATCCAGGAGCGGGTCATTCGGCGCCATGCAGGGCAAGGTCGAGCTCACCGATGCGTTCTTCGAGCCGCTCCCGGAAGACGAGCTGAAGTCGTGGGAAGGTGGATAGCTCCGTGCGCATCCTCCTGGATACGCACGCCTTCATCTGGTGGCTGGCCGGCCCGCACCGCGATCCCTTCGACCGCATGCTCATCGCGCAGGCCCTCTTGCGCGACCTCATGCTCCTCTCCAACGAGGAAGCGTTCGACCGGTACGGCGTCAACCGGCTGTGGTGACGCGCATCCGGACGCCGACCTGGCGCAGCGCCGCCAGCGTGCAGGCAAGGAAGAAGCCGTCGGCAACCAGGTTGACGGTCCCGGAGAGCCCGGACAGCGCCAGGAGATAGATCATGACGTAGATGATCCCGCCGCCGGCGACGAACGCCAGGACGCTGCCGAGCCAGTGCCGCCGCCAGAGCAGCACGGCCGCCGCCACGTAGAGCGGGACGAAGAAGACCTCGGGCCAGATCAGCGCGTCGTAGACGACGCCGGCCGGGAAGGCGTCCGGCGCCACTCAGGTCCCGCTGAGCACCGAGATGACGGCAAACACCTGGAAGAGGCTCCAGGCGAGAAACCAGCCGATCGCGAACCAGGGCCTGGCCATGTCCTTGCCACGGGTCACATCAGCCGGATCGAGCCGGGGTAACGTGCGACGGTGGGATCCGCCGTAAGGAGCGTGATGCCCTCGACCTGGGCCTGCGCGACCAGCATGCGGTCGAACGGATCCTTGTGCATCCGCGGCAGCAAGTCCAGCGCGACGGCATGCGAGCCGGTGACCGCGAGCTCCGTATAGCCGTTCTCCAGCAACCCCCGGCGCAGGAGGCGCGGATCGACGCGGAAGTCGTCGCGGCCGAGACCGCTCCTGATGGCGACCTCCCAGAGCGACGCCGCGCTGAAGACGAGCGCCGTTTCCGGATTCTCGATCAGGTCGCGCGCCTCCCGCGTCAACCGTTCCGGCGCGCCCGCCGCCCACAGCAGCACGCGGGTGTCCAGCAGGACCCTCACTCGCCGCCCTCGAACAAGATCCGGATCGCCTCCGATCCCACCCGGTCGAAATCGCGCGGCACGGCGATCTGTCCGACCAGGAATCCCGTGCGGCGCGGGCGGGCGGGCGGTGCATCGATCGCGACCACCTTGACGATCGGCTTGCCGGCGCGGGCGATGATGAACGGCTCGCCGTTGGCCGCGGCCTCGACGAGCCGCGACAGATGGGTCTTGGCCACGTGCATGTTGACTGTACGCATGATTGTCAGCGAATAAGCTTAGTCGTTCTAGCTTAGTTCAGACGGCAAGCCCGGCGGTCCACCTCCGCGTCGTTTGGAATTCCGACACGCGCCGCGCGACGGCGATGGTACACTGGGAACGTCATGCAACTAGCCACACGGGTGCTGATCGTCGTCGGATGCCTGCTGCTGATTCCGGTGACCGCGGTCCTCACCGCCGCCGCCAAGCAACGCCTCTCGGACGGCTCGGACTTCGTGTTCTCGGGCGGCCCCCTCGTGACGGGCGAGATGTACACCGGTCCGGAGCCGGACTGGAGCTTCACCAACGACGTCGCGCTCATCGAGCTGCAGCTGGAGGAGCCGCCGCGGTCCCGCACCATCTGGGTCGGCGACCACGACGGCAAGCTCTACGTCTTCTCCGCCTACATGCGCAGCGCGGTGGGGCGGCTGTGGAAGAGCTGGCCGCGACAGGCCGAGCAGGACGGCCGCGCGGTGGTCCGCATCGACGGCAAGCGCTACGAGCGGCAGCTCCGGCGCATCGAGTCGGGCCCGATGCTCGACGACATCACCGCCTCGATTGCCGAGAAGTACACGTACAACATCTGCCGCGAGCTCGTGGAAGCCGGCGACGTCTGGCTGTTCGAGGCAGGGCCGCGGTAGCGCCGCCGGATGCAGCTGATGAGGAACTTCTACTACGGCATCGCGGCCGCGCTGGTCCTGACCATCCTCGCGGTCCTGTTCATCCCCGGCGTCGACGACTTCGTGGAAACGACCTTCCAGGCCTACCTCGGCCGCGCCGCACGCTGAGCGGGCGCGCCGGCGCGTGCAGGCTCAGGTTCGGCCGAGCCGCTTCCGGATGTCGCGGAGCTCGGCGATATCCAGCAGGTCCCCGGGCCGGCCGGCGCGCTGTTTCATCGAGATGAGGTCGTCGATGGATGCCACGAAGAACGTGCGCCGATCGACCGTCACCTCGACCGCCCGCTGCCTGAGCTCGTCATACCCGTCGCTCTCCCCGACCAGCAGGTCGACCTCGAGGCTGCCGTCCGCCGTGCGGAAGTTCAGCGCCAGCATGCCCTTCTCCCGCCTGCCAGGAAGCGGGCGCAAGGCTGGGCACGACGTCGAGATCGAATGTCACGCGCGAACCGCCGTGCAGGGCCGCGGCGACTCCACCGACGATCACGAATTGGACGTGACGGTCATGAAGCGCGTTCAGGACGTCGAGAAAGCCGCTCTTCATGCGTGTGCCGCTCCGACCGGGCCCGGCGCAGCAGGGTCAGGTCACGGGCGCACTCGTCGAGCCGCCGCAGCCGCGCCACGAACGAGCGACCGTCGAGTGGCGTGATGGGGGAGTCGTCGGGGCGGACACCGGTCCAGTCGATGCCGTCATCATCCGCCGGCCGCGGCGCAGGCATTTCCGCAGTATAGCCGCACCGCTGCGGGCCACCCGTCCCGGGCGGCCGGGGACGCGGGCGCGTCGCATCCTCGGCCGCCCCGGCGGGCGGCACGCCGCCGGATCAGGCGCTGTCGGCCGCGAGCGCGCCGCGCAGGGCGTCCAGCTTCGCCGCGTTGAACCGCTGCGCGATCTCCGTGTCGGCGGCCAGGCCGTCGAACCCGTGGAAGGCGCCGGGCACCACCAGGAGCTGCGTCGGCACGCCCGCCTCGATCAGCCGCCGCGCGTACTCGATGTCCTCGAGGACGAACAGGTCGATGCCGCCCACGCCGATGAACGCCGGCGGCAGGCCCTCCACGCTGGCGACGCGGGCCGGCACGCCGGCGCTCGGCACCGACGCGCCGCCCGGCTCCCGGCCGAGGAAGGCGCCCCAGCCGAACCGGTTGGCGGTGGCGGTCCACACGATGCGGCCCATCTGCGGCGGCACCTCGCGCGTGCTCCCGGTCCGATCGTCCAGCATCGGATAGACGAGGAGCTGGAACGCCAGCGGCACCTCGCCCCGATCGCGGGCCGCGATGGCCAGCAGGGCCGCATGCCCGCCGCCCGCGCTCTCGCCCATCACGGCCAGGCGGTCGGGATCCACGCCCACCTCGTCCGCGTGGCCGTGGAGCCACCGCAGCGCGGCGTAGTTGTCCTCGACGGACCCGGCGTAGGTCGTCTCCGGCGCCAGGCGGTACTCGACGGTGACGGCGCAGCAATCGAGCGCCGCGGCCGTCTCCTGGAGCGGCCTCACGCTCGCGGACGCCGAGCCGGTGACGTAGCCGCCGCCGTGCACGTGGAGGATGCCGATGCGGCTCGCGCCGGGCTTGGCGTTGATGATGTACACCTCGACGTCCGGCTCACCGGCCGAACCGGGCACGGTCCGCCTCTCGACCGGCGGCGCGTCCAGGGGCGGCGGCGTCATGGCGTCCGCCGCTCCCCGCATCGCCGGCAGCGTCTCCGCCGTCATCGCGGACAGCGCCTGCCCCAGCGGCTGCGCCTGGCGCGCGGCGGCGCGCAGCTCGGGGTGGACGAACGACAGCGGGTCCCCGGTGGACGCGGCCTGCGGCAGGGCCGCAAGCGCGGGACGGGCGGCCGCCAGCGCGAGGAGTCCGGGCAGCGTCATCCCCGCGCGCATGAGCTCGCGGCGTGTCAGTTCGATCATTGCGTTCTCCTTTGGTCCTTGTCGGGCATCGGCGGCCTGGCCGGCCGACGCCGGTCGGCGCGCGCGAGGCATGCTAATGTGCGCCAATAGTATGACTCCACACGGTATCCCCGGGAGGTCATGATGGCAACGGTCCGGAAGAGCCATCATGGTGACGGCGAGTACATCCGCGACCTCACTCGCCGCGATCGGGAGCGATGCACGGAGTTCGAGGCGCTCAAGGCCGCCGTGCAGGAGGGTCTCGACAGCGGTCCGAGCGAGAAGACGGTCCCGTCCATCATGGAGGAAGTCGAGGCGCGACTTCGCAAGGATGGGCGGCTATAGGCTGTCGCGGAAGGCAACCTTCGCCAGGGAGGGCGACTGATGGCCGTAGCACGGACGACATCCGGCGCCAGCTCCGACTCGGCGAGGACAGCCGCTGGGAGTTCAAGCGAATCGAGTTCCGAGATGATCGCCCCGTCAGCCCGCGCCGCGACGACCTCGCCGACGAGCTCGCTGCCTTCGCCAACACCCGCGGCGGCGTGCTGGTGTGCGGCGTCAGCGACGACGGCGAGGTGCAGGGCATGTCGCGGGCGCAGATGGACGCACTGGATCGCATCCTGTCGGATGCCTGCGCGGACTCGATCAAGCCACCCGTCGACGTGGAGATCACCCGCCACGAGCTCGGCGACAGCAAGCCGGTGCTCGTGGTAGAGGTGGCGCCCGGCGACGCCTTCCTGTGGTTCGACCGGCAGCCCGTGCCGGAAACCGGATTCGAGACCCTGAGCGAGCGCCTGTGGAAGCCGCTCGTCAGCGTCGCGGGGGCCGCCGATCCCCCGCGTGCGCTCCGAAATCTGCGCCTGCTGACGCTGGACGACGGCGATGCGCAGCGCGCCACCGTCGCCGGCATCCTGCTGTGCGCGGAGACACCCGAGCGGTGGTTCCCCAACGCCGCCATCATGGCGACCCGCTACCGCGGCCTCGACCGCGCATCCGGCCAGCTCGACGCGCAGCAGATTGTCGGGCCGGTCCAGCACCAGGTTGCCGACGCGGTGAGATTCGCCGTGCGCAACATGCGCGTCGCCGCCCGCAAGGCGCCCGGGCGCATCGACATGCGGCAGTACAGCGCCGACGCGATATTCGAGGCGCTGGTCAACGCGGTGGTGCACCGGGACTACTCGATGGCCGGCCGGCGAATCAGGTTGTCGATGTTCGAGGACCGACTGGAGATCGACTCGCCCGGCGCGCTGCCCAACGGCATGACGATCGCCAACATGGAAGCCGGCCAGGCAACCCGGAACGAGGTGCTCGCCTCCGTGTTCGGGCGCCTGCCGGTCGGCGACATTCCCGGGTCGGAGAATCGTCAGTTCCTGATCGAGCGACGCGGCGACGGCGTCATGATCATCGTCAGGAGAACACGGGAAACGGCGGGAAGACCCCCGCTATACGCGCTGATCGACGAATCGAACCTGCAGCTCACCATTCCCGCCGCGGATCTGGAGCCCACGCCGGCGCGGGCCGTCGTCACCGTGCGCTCGGCAGGCCAGCCGCTGCACGGCGTCGAGATCCTGGCGCTGTTCCCGAACCGGACGTGGATGCGTGCCGTCACGGACGAAGCGGGCGAGGCAGCCATCGAGCTGCACAGCACGCATCTCCCGATGACCGTGTACGCCGCGGCGCCGGGACACGCGGCACACGTCGAACGGGACTGGACGCCTAGCCGGGGGGCCCTGGCGCTGGAACTGCACGCCTCGCCGCAGGGCGGCTCAGCCATCTTCCCCGAGGCCGTGGGCCACCTTCCCGGCCTCAGGGGACGGTTGAATCCGAAGCTCGACGCGCTCGATCGCACGTATCTCTACGCGGACAACATCTCCATCAACGACGGCACGCAGCAACCCGTCCACTTTGCCATCGGAGAGGACCTGCGACTGACCGACGCCTACGGCTACGAGCTGCTGGTGCGGATCGTCGACATCGCCGGCCGTTCCGCGCTCGTGGAGTATCGGGCGGCGCCGGAGGGGGCATGACCGTGACCGCTGACACGATGATCGGGCCACCGCCAGTATCGACGTCCGGACAAGGCCGGGACCGTGACCATCGCCGGTAAGTTGGGCGATGACCTGCCGCGCGGCACTTGGGCCAGCATCATGAAGCAGGCTGGCCTGAAGGAAGAGCGAACCAGATGCAGTACACCATCGTCATTGAGAAGTCGCCGCAAAACTATGCCGCGTACGTGCCGGACCTACCCGGCTGCGTCGCGACGGGCGCCACCCGGAACGAGACGGTCGACGAGATGCGTCGGGCGATCCAGTTCCACATCGAGAGCCTACGGGAGCACAGCGAGCCCGTGCCAGCACCCCGCTGCACGGCCGCCGTTGTCGACGTGCCGGCGTGAAGCACGCGTTGGACAAGGCAGTCGGTGGTGACCGCCTGGCAGCGCTGGAGGACATTCCTCCGGGACAGCTTCGTCCTGCCGGAGTCCCAGCGGCTTCAGGAACTCCTCGAGCAGCATCTCCTCGGGGGGAATGGCAGGTCCCGGCCAATCCGGATCTCTACAGATCGTCTTCGATTCCGACCTCGTAGGCACGGCCGTCCTCCCACCGAACGTCACGCGATCCCGACCGTTGATGCGAATGCCTGTGCTGCACGGAGCGCGTCCCCTGCAGCCGTTCCGACAGCGCCAGCAGTCCCGCGTGCGCTGCACCGGCGGCTGATTGTAGGCTATCCATGACAGGGCCCGCTGACGGCCGGCGAGTGCCGATTCTCGCGGCGGGGGTCACTGACGGATATGGCGCGACGAAGACCGGGGAAGAGGTCCTCTTCATCGACGCCCGCAAGCTGGGCCGCATGGTAGACCGCACGCACCGCGAGCTGACCGACGACGACATCGCTCGTATCGCTGGCGCCTACCACGCCTGGCGCGACGGCGCAGACGCCTACGAAGACCTGCCGGGCTTCTGCAAGAGCACTCCGCTCGACGAGGTGCGCAGGCACGGTCACGTGCTGACGCCGGGGCGCTACGTCGGCGCGGAGCCGCAGCCGGACGACGGAGAGCCGTTCGAGGCGAAGATGGGGGGATGTCCCGGATGCTGTTGAACTGAAGTGAAGCGGGTGGCGACTCCTCGCCCCTGTCTGTGGTAGGACAGGGGTGGAATCAACAAGAGGAGAGCCACCCATGGCGAAGCATGACAGGCGGAAGCGTTCCAGCCAACCCCCCAGCTCGCGAACGGTCTCGATTCAGGTGCCCCTGCCGGTGCTCGGTGTGCTGAACGGTGTCCGGGAAGCGTTTCATGGCTTGTGCATCACGACCGGGCTGCAGGTCCTTGAGGCGATGATGGAGGGGGATCGAGAAGACCTGTGCGGGCCGAAGGGGCGCCATCAGGTCGAGCGACCCGCATGGCGTGGCGGGAGCGTGGCCAGTCAGGTGACGCTCGGGGGGCGCGAAGTTGCCGTGCCGCGGCTCCGTGTGCGGAGCACGGACGGCGAGCTGCCGCTGCCGAGCTTCCGGTGGGCGGCGGCCACCGACCCGCTGGACGAGCGCACGCTGGCGGCGGTCGCGGCCGGGGTGTCGACGCGGCGGTATGCGGGCACGTTGGATCCGTTGCCGGACGAGGTGACGGAGCGGGGAACGTCGCGTAGCGCGGTGTCTCGGCGGTTCGTGGCGCTGTCGGCCAAGCGCCTGGGGTCGTTTCTCAAGCGGCCGTTGGGCGAGTTGGACCTGCGGGTGGTCTGCATCGACGGCAAGGTCTTCCGGGATCACTGCATGGTGGTCGCGTTGGGGATCGACACGCAGGGCCGCAAGCACGTGCTGGGGCTTCGCGAAGGCGCCACGGAGACGGCGGCCGTCACCACCGGCCTGCTGAGCGACTTGGTGACGCGCGGTCTGCCGACGGACCGGACGTTGCTGTTCGTCATCGATGGGGCGGCGGGGCTGCGCCGGGCCATCAGCGATGTCTTCGGCTCTCGTGGCGTGGTGCAACGCTGTCAAGTACACAAGCTCCGGAACGTCATGGGCCATCTGCCCGAACGGCTGCACGCCTCGGTTGGCAAGGCGTTGCGGGACGCCTGGGAGCTGGACTCGGCGGACCGCGCGGTGCGGGTGCTGGAGCGCTTGGCGGGGTCGCTGGAGCGTGACCACCCCGGCGCGGCGGCGTCCATCCGGGAGGGCCTCGAGGAGACACTGACGGTGCAGCGGCTTGGTCTGACGGGGGCGCTCGAACGTACTCTGCGCTCTACGAACATCATCGAAAACCTGATGGGCAGCGTCGAGGACTACACGCGGCGGGTCAAGCGGTGGCGTGGCGGGCAGATGATTCAACGTTGGGTGGCGAGCGCGCTGGTGGAGGCGGAGCCGCGCTTCCGGCGGGTGCGTGGTTACCGCGACCTACGCCACCTGGTCGCTGCACTGGACGCGCTGGCCCCGCCCGACGGTGCGGTTGCTGACGCGGCGTAGAATAGACGAACTCGGCGCGGAAACAAGGAGTCCGCCACTCGCAAAGTTCAACAACGAACGGGACAATCCCCGTGCAGCCGTTCGGGCAGATGGCCCATGACGTTCCGGAGCTTGTGTACTTGACAGCGTTGCACCACGCCACGAGAGCCGAAGACATCGCTGATGGCCCGGCGCAGCCCCGCCGCCCCATCGATGACGAACAGCAACGTCCGGTCCGTCGGCAGACCGCGCGTCACCAAGTCGCTCAGCAGGCCGGTGGTGACGGCCGCCGTCTCCGTGGCGCCTTCGCGAAGCCCCAGCACGTGCTTGCGGCCCTGCGTGTCGATCCCCAACGCGACCACCATGCAGTGATCCCGGAAGACCTTGCCGTCGATGCAGACCACCCGCAGGTCCAACTCGCCCAACGGCCGCTTGAGAAACGACCCCAGGCGCTTGGCCGACAGCGCCACGAACCGCCGAGACACCGCGCTACGCGACGTTCCCCGCTCCGTCACCTCGTCCGGCAACGGATCCAACGTGCCCGCATACCGCCGCGTCGACACCCCGGCCGCGACCGCCGCCAGCGTGCGCTCGTCCAGCGGGTCGGTGGCCGCCGCCCACCGGAAGCTCGGCAGCGGCAGCTCGCCGTCCGTGCTCCGCACACGGAGCCGCGGCACGGCAACTTCGCGCCCCCCGAGCGTCACCTGACTGGCCACGCTCCCGCCACGCCATGCGGGTCGCTCGACCTGATGGCGCCCCTTCGGCCCGCACAGGTCTTCTCGATCCCCCTCCATCATCGCCTCAAGGACCTGCAGCCCGGTCGTGATGCACAAGCCATGAAACGCTTCCCGGACACCGTTCAGCACACCGAGCACCGGCAGGGGCACCTGAATCGAGACCGTTCGCGAGCTGGGGGGTTGGCTGGAACGCTTCCGCCTGTCATGCTTCGCCATGGGTGGCTCTCCTCTTGTTGATTCCACCCCTGTCCTACCACAGACAGGGGCGAGGAGTCGCCACCCGCTTCACTTCAGTTCAACAGCATCCGGGACATCCCCAGCGGTGTGCTCGCAACGCTGAATTGTCGGCTCCGATGTGGAACGAGGTTGGCGGCGCGGGCGGAAGCGAGGCATGAACGCGTAGATGAGCAATTCGCGCTTCTTGACATCTGATGCGTTGAAAAATAGCATCTGATGTCATGCGGACCACCATCGACATCGCCGCGCCAATTCTCGATGAGTTGAAGCGCATCAAGCGGGAGGACGGCGGCACCCTGGGTGAGCTGATCAACGGGCTGCTTGCGGAGGGACTGAAGAGGCGCCGCCCCGAGGTCGCCGCCCGCAGGCTCACCTGGACCAGCCAGCCGCTGGGCGCACGCGTCGACCTCGATGACAAGGAGGCCGTCTACGCGGTGCTCGACGATGACGGGTCATGAGCTACACGGTCGACGTCAACATTCTGCTGTACGCGTCGGATCGCGAGTCGCCGTTCCACGATGCTGCCGCCGCCTTCCTGCGTGAGCGAGCGGACGACCCGGATATCTTCTGCCTCACGTGGCCGGTCATCATGGGGTATCTGCGGTTGGTCACCCACCCGCGCTTGTTCGGGAGACCCCTGGCTCCGCGCGCGGCGCTGGACAACATCGCCGCGTTGGTCGGTCTGCCCCGGTGTCGGGTGGTGAGCGAGCCGGAGCGATTCCTGGAGGTGTACCGCGACGTTGCAGTCGCGGTCGCGGCACGCGGCAACCTCGTGCCGGACGCGCATGTGGCGGCGCTGGCGAGAGCGCACGGAATCCGCACGATCTACACGCGCGACAGAGACTTCAGGAAGTTTCCGTTTCTGCGTGTCGTCGACCCGGTCGGGTAGCTACCGCGTGAGGCGCCGCAACTCCTCCCACGAGAGTGTCGGATGCAGAGGCGCTCTCGACATGGCCTCCAGGCACTCGTCCCGGCTCTTCGGCGAGCGGATGTCAGGCCGGCGCAGACGCACCAGCAAGTGCTGATCGTCCCCCTGCCGTTGAACGTCGAAGACGTCGCCGGGCTTGGCCCCGGGGATGACTACGCGCCGCTTGGCATCGGCACGCGCTACCGCCATGGTGGGATTGTCCCACTCATGCGCGACACCGTCAACCCGCGGCCCGGGTCCGGGCCAAACGGTCGGTAGTTGTCCCAGGGTCGCCTCCACGAGGACTGGGTGGCTCGGCGCCTGATAAGCTGAGCACCGCGTTGACGAGCAGCTCCACCAGCACCCCGCGCGATCGCATCGGGAACCCGCGCTGGCGGACGCCGGCGCTGGTCATGGCGGCGGCGTGCGCCATCGCGCTGATCGGCTTCGGGGCACGCTCGATCTTCGGGCTGTTTCTCGAGCCGATGACCGCGGCGCGCGGCTGGGGCCGGGAGACGTTCGCGCTGGCGCTGGCGGTCCAGAACCTCATGTGGGGCGTCGCCCTGCCGTTCGCCGGGGCGCTCAGCGACCGGTTCGGGCCGCCGCGGGTGCTGGCGCTGGGGGCGCTGATCTACGCCGCCGGCATCTGGGGCATGACCGGCGCCGAGAGCGCCGGCATGCTGCACCTGACGGCCGGCATCCTGGTGGGGATCGGGGTGGCGTTCACCGCGTTCTCCATCGCGCTCGCCGCCATGGCGAAGGTCGTGGGCCCGGAGCGCCGCTCGCTGGCCCTGGGGCTGGGGACGGCGGCGGGGTCCGCCGGGCAGGTGGTCTTCTCGCCCCTCGGCCAGGCGTTCATCACCGCCTACGGATGGCAGCCCGCGCTGCTGTTTCTGGCCGGGTCGGCGCTCCTGATCGTGCCGCTGGCCTTCACGCTGCCCGGCTCTCCCGGCGTGCGCGGCGAGGCGCCGGCGGCCGAGCAGTCTCTCCCGGACGCCCTGCGCGAGGCGTTCGGCCACCGCGGGTACGCGCTGCTGACCAGCGGCTTCTTCGTCTGCGGCTTCCACGTCGCCTTCATCACTGTCCATTTCCCCGCCTACGTGCGCGACCTCGGGCTCTCCGCCGCGGTGGGAGCGGGGGCCATCGCCGTGATCGGCCTGTTCAACATCGTCGGCTCGTTCGCCTCCGGCGCCGCCGGCCAGCGCTGGAGCAAGAAGTGCGGGCTGAGCGCCATCTACGCGTCGCGCGCGGTCGCCATCACGGCGCTGATGCTGCTGCCGAAGACGGCTGTCGTCGTCTACGCGTTCGCGGCCGTGATGGGCCTGCTGTGGCTCTCGAC
The DNA here is from genome assembly GCA_965214845.1 of Vicinamibacterales bacterium. Lineage (GTDB taxonomy): Bacteria > Acidobacteriota > Vicinamibacteria > Vicinamibacterales > UBA8438 > JAAXGX01. The sequence continues at coordinate 5,089,040 of CBDCCO010000007.1, read as the reverse complement.
CGTGCCGCTCACCACGGGCATCGTCGGCCAGATCTTCGGCGTGCGCTACCTGGCCACGCTGTTCGGCGTGGTGTTCCTGAGCCACCAGCTCGGCAGCTTTCTCGGGGTGTGGCTGGGAGGGCGGCTCTTCGACGCCACCGGATCGTACGACGGCGTGTGGTGGGCCGGGGTCGCCCTGGGGCTCGCCGCGGCGCTGATTCACCTGCCGATCGACGAGCGGCCGCTCGTCCGCCGCACGGCGCCGGCGCCGGCCGCCGGAACCTGCTGATACGATCAGCTCCAGCGCGGCGCCATCGCGCCCGCCGGCGGAGCGATTCCGCGCGGACGGCGGGCAGTCCGGGCAGCATCGTCGCGGCCGGCAACCAGCAGCCCGTGGCGAGGCGCCGCAGGAGGCCACTGATGAAGAACGCCTGGATGCTCCTGATCGTGCTGAGCCTGCCGGTCGCGACGGCAGCGGCGCAGACCGCCGACGAGCTCGCCGGCGACCCGCAGACCCCGGAGGACGTCATCACGCACAGCATGGGCTACGACCGCAAGAGCTACAGCCCGCTGGCGCAGATCGACCAATCGAACGTTCACCGGCTGGTGCCCGTCTGGCGCACGAGCCTGATGAACGACTTCGGCGAGCTGGCCACGCCGATGGTGTACGACGGCGTCATGTATGTGATCAACGGGCGCTGGACGTTCGCCATCGACGTCGACACCGGGCGGCAGATCTGGCGCACGCCGGTCACCCTCGAGGAGGGGACGCGCCGCACCCCGTTCAACCGCGGCGCACCGGTGCTCTACGAGGGCAAGCTGTTCCGCGTCACGCTGGACAACCACGTCATCGCGCTCGACATGGCGACGGGCGCAGAGGTGTGGAGGCAGAAGTTCGCCGAGGGCAGCGAGGGCTACTACGCGACGGGCGCGCCGGTGGTGGCGGGCGGAGTGCTGATCTCGGGGATGTCGGGCGGCGAATCCACGACGCGCGGATTCCTCGACGGCTGGGATCCGGAGACCGGGACGAAGCTGTGGCGCCGCCACACCATTCCCGCGCCGGGCGAGCCCGGGTTCGAGACGTGGCCGGCGGACACCGATGCGTGGCAATTCGGCGGCGCGCCGACATGGCGGACCGGCTCGTACGACCCGGAGCTGGACCTCGTCTACTGGGGCACCGGGAACGCGGCGCCCTGGGACCCGCGGGCGCGCGGCGAGCTGGACAGCCTGTACGCGTCCAGCGTGATCGCGGTGCGGCCCCGCACCGGCGAGATCGTCTGCCACTACCAGTACACGCCCAACGACGCCTATGACGTGGACGGCGCCGACGAGCACGTGCTGGCCGACATCGAGGTCGACGGCCGGCTCCGCCAGGTGATGATCCAGGCCAACAAGAACGGCTTCCTCTACGTGCTGGACCGCACCGACTGCAGCCTGATCGCCGCCCACCCCTACGTCCGGGTCAACTGGGCCACGCACATCGACCTCGCCACCGGCCGCCCGGTGCTGACCGACCTCTACGAGCGCATCCTCTCCGGCGCGCAGGTCGCCATCTGGCCGTCGCGCGGCTCGAACGCGGTGCCGATCGCGTTCAATCCGGATACCGGCCTCGTCTACACGAGCGCGTGGCACGTGCCGCGCATCGTGCAGCTCGAGCCGCCCAGCGAGCGGGTCATCGGCGGGCGCGCGATAGGCATGTCCAGCCGCTTCCCGGACTTCGAGCCGGGCGAGCTGCTCGGCCACCTGGTGGCGATCGACCCGCTGACCGGCGAGAAGAAGTGGGAAGTGCCGATGATCGATTTCCCGAACTCCGCGGGCATGCTGGCGACGGGCGGCGGGCTGGTGTTCACCGGCAACCTGACCGGCGAGTTCGTGGCGCTCGACGCGGCCACCGGCGAGACGCTGTGGCAGTTCCAGACCGGCTCGAGCATCAACTCGACGGCCATCACCTACACCCGCGACGGGCGGCAGTACGTGAGCGTGGCCTCCGGACTCGGCGGCGGCCTCGCCAACCGCTACGTGCGGGGCCGGGTGCCGACCGGCGGCTCGCTGTTCACGTTTGCGCTGATGCCGGAGTAGCCGCCGGGGTCGCGGCGCCGGCGCTATCGTTCGAACTCCGCGTCCTCGAGGCGGAAGCCGGCGGCGAGCTCCGGGTCGTCCTCCACGCCGAGGACGCGGCGGGCGATGTACTCGCCGAGCACGGGGCCGAACTTGAACGCCTCGGCGGACCCGCCGCCGAGCAGCCAGACGTTGTCGAAGTCGGGGTGGCGGTCGACGATGAAGTTCTGGTCGACGCTCATCTCGTAGTGGCAGGCGCGGGTCTCGTTGAGCGGGGCGCCGGCCAGATCCGGGAAGTGCCGGTCGAGGATCTCGCGCGGGCGCGCGTGCGCCGCGGGGGGGATCCAGCGGTCGCTCGTGTCGGGATCCGCCGGCGGACGGCCGCCGATGCGGACGCGGAAGCCGCGGTGGTCGGGCGGGAGCGCCGGCCAGCCGGTGCAGCCCGGCACGCCGTAGCTCGGCATGTGCGGGTGGGAGAAGCGCGTGTCGCCGGGCGGCACGGCGAAATAGAACACGTGGCCCATCGGGTTGCGCAGGCGGCGTCCCATCAGCGCCGGAAAGAGCTTGGGGAACCAGGGGCCGCAGGCGAAGAGGACGATGCCCGCGGGCAGGGCGTCGCCGCCGTCGAGTGTCACGGTCTCGAGCGTCGCGCCGCCGCGGGCGCCGGGCGCCGCGCGGCCGATCCGCACGGTGCCGCCTTCTTCCTCGAAGACCCGCGCCACCGACTCCATCGCCCGCCGCGCGCGGACGACGCCGGCCGCCGGCTCGTGCAGCGCGAGCCCGAGGTTGTCGAAGCGGATCCACGGCCAGCGGTACGCCACCTCGTCCGGCGTCAGCACCTCGTGGGGCACGGCCAGCGCGTCCCAGTGGCTGCGCGTGGTCTCGATGTAGGGTCCCGACTGCTCGCGGAGGATGAGGTCGCCGGTCCGGAAGAACAGCCGCGGGAGGAGCCGGTCGCGGCCGCTCTCGTCCCACTCGATCCACTTGCGGATCGCGTCGTTGGCCCAGCGTGTCCACAGGCGCCCGTGAGGCCGGTCGCCGTACGACGAGCGCACGCCGCGCGTCTCGCCGCCGGAGGTCTGCCGCGAGTTGCCCGGGCCGTAGGCGTCCACCACGGTGACGCGGGCGCCGAGCCGCTGCAGGTGGAGCGCGGTCCACAGGCCGAACGTGCCGGCCCCGACCACGACGACGTCAGGGGAGCGCCCACCCTGGCGCGCGGCCGCCTCCGGGCGGGAGCGCGACGCGGCGCCGGGCGGCCCGCTGCCGACGCCGGCGCCGATGGCCAGCCCCGCGGCGGTGGTGGTGGTGATGAACCGGCGTCTGTCGACTGCCATGGCGCGACCGGAACGCGTCGCGCCTTGTTCGGGCCGTGCGCTGCATTGCCACGACCGCGTCTCGGTGCAACGCGGGGTTTCACCACGGACCCGTGGGGCGGAGCGGGACGACTCCCGCACCGCCCAATCGGGACGTGGCGCCGCGGCGCGGCGTCTTCTCCTACCGCGCTTCGGGTTCCCGCAGGATGTCAGGCGGACTGGGCGCCGCGCCGAGGTTCCGCAGCAGGGCGGCCGTCGTGTCCGACTTGATGTAGTTGCCGCCGGTGTGGATGCCCTCGGCGATGACCAGCGGCGTCCACTCGCGGTGGTTCCTGGCGTCCATCTCGGCGCCCCGCTCGACGAGGAACTGCACGATGGAGTCCGCGCGCTCGCGCCACGCGGCGCCGTGCAGCGCGGTATCGCCCAGGTCGTTCACCGCGTTCACGTCCGCGCCGAGCTCGACGCACAGGGTGACCGCCCGCAGGGCCTCGCCCTCCGCCGAGCGCGTGATGCCGGGCGCGTGCCCCACGCCGGCCGCCACCATGAGCGGCGTCGTGCCGTTGTCGGTGGGGATCAGGGCATCGGCGCCGTGCGCGATCAGCTCGCGCATCACGTCGACGTCGTTGGCCTTGGCTGCGATCAGGAACGGCGTCGCGCCCTTCATGTTGCCGAGGTGGCCCTTCACCTGGATGCCGAATCCCGGCGTGCGACTGGTCTTGACGTCGAGATCCGCGCCATGGGCGATCAGCAGCCGCACGGCGCGCAGCCGGTCCGGATCGCGCAGGCCGCCGAACGCGCTCCACTGGTTGCCCTCGACGACCCCGTTCGACAGGTCGTTCAACTCGGTGTCCCACTTGCCGGCCGCCCAGTGCAGCGGCGTGAAGCCGGGTCCGAGGTTGGGGTCGGCGCCCTGGTCGAGCAGGAACTCGGCATACTCGAGGTGGCGCCGGATGATGGCGATCACGAGCGCCGTCGTGCCATCCGCCGCGGCCACGTTGACGTCCGCGCCGGCGGCCAGCAGCGCCTCCGTCGTCTCGCGGTAGGCTTCGCGGGACGCGAGCAGCAGCGCCGTGTAGCCCGTCGTCGTCCGCGCGTCCACGCCGGCGCCGTGGGCCAGCAGGGACCGCACCACGTCGGTATGCCCTTCCCAGGCCGCCCACATCAACGCGGTCTGGCCGCGCGCGGCTTCCGCCGCGTTCACGTCCGCGCCGCGGTCCAGCAGCGCGTTCACCGCCGCCGGCGCACCCGTCCGGGCGCAGGTCATGAGCGCCGTCTCGCCGTTCGTCTGCGCGCCGAGCGGGTCGGCGCCGGCCAGGAGCAGGCGCTCGACCATCCCGGCGCTGGCGTTGATGCAGGCCAGCGTGAGGGGCGTCACGCCGTAGCGGGTGGCCGCGTTCGCGTCGGCGCCGGCCGCGATCAGCAGGTCGGCGATCTCCGCATGGTTCCACTGCGCGGCCCAGTGCAGCGGCGTGAACCCGTCGCCGCCGGTCTCGTTCACCGGCGCGCCCTCCGCCAGCAGCGCCCGGACCGCCTCACCGTCCTGATGCCGGACGGCCTCGGTCAGCCGCGCGTCGGCGGCGGCGCCGGCCAGGCTCGCGCCGGCCAGCAGCAGGACGATGGCCCCGATTGCCCGTCGCATGTCGCTGTGCATCGTGGTTTCACCCTTATACGTTGGACACGATCGGCAGCTCGCCGGTGCTGTCGCCCAGATTCTCGGCCGGGACCCCCATCTTCTCGAGCAGCGTCAGATGCAGGTTCGCCAGCGGGGTGCCCTCCGGCGCCTGCATGTGGCGCCCGCCCTTGATGGTGCCGCCGCCGCCGCCGGCCACGACGATCGGGAGCTCCAGCGGATCGTGGGCGTTGCTGTTCCCCATGCCGGCGCCGTAGAGGATCATCACCTGGTCGAGGAGCGAGGCGTCGCCGTCCTGGGTCGTGCGGAGCTTCTCGAGGAAGCGCGCGAAGATCCCCATGTGGAGGGTGTTGATGCGGGCCAGCTTCGCGATCTGCTCGGGACGGTGGCGGTGGTGCGACACGGGGTGGTGCGGCTCGGCGACCCCCACCTCCGGGTAGGTGCGCACGCTCTTCTCGCGGCCGTAGAGGAACGTGGAGACGCGCGTGAGGTCGGCCTGGAACGCCACCAGCATCAGGTCGAACATCAGGCTGGCGTACTCCTCGAAGCTGGACGGGATGCCGGCCGGCTGCGCCACCTCGGGCAGTCCGCGGTCGCTCTGCGACTCGGCGATCTGGATGCGCCGCTCGATGTCGCGCACCGAGTCGAGATAGCCGGCCAGCTTGGAGCGGTCACCGCGGCCGAGCTTGCGCACCAGGTCCGTGAGCTCCTCGTTCACCGAGTCGAGAATGCTGCGGTCCATCCGCAGCGCGCGCAGCCGCGCCTCGCGGCCGGTGCTGCCCACCGCGCCGAACAGGTTCTCGAACACGGCGCGGGGGTTGGTCTCCATCGGCATCGGCGTGTTGGCGTCGCGCCAGGCGAGCGTGGCGCTGTAGGCGCAGCCGTAGCCGTCCTCGCACTGGCCCACCAGCTCGTTGGCTTCCAGCGACAGCTCGAGCGAGGGGAGCTGCGTGTCCTCGCGCAGGGCGCGGGCGGCGAGCTGGTCCATCGACACGCCGACCTCGAGCGTCGTGTTCGTGCCGGAGGCCTTCACGGCGTGCGCGCCGGTCAGGTACGCCGCCTGGCAGCGCGAGTGGTCGCCGTCGCCCTCGTTCAGCCGCTGCTTGGCTTCCTGGTTGGCGGTGCCGCTGACGACCAGCACCCCGTCCTGCACGGGCGCCAGCGGCGTCAGGATCGGCGTGAGCTCCAGGCTGCCCGCGGCGGCCGGCGTCCAGTTCGGCATGCTCATGCCGTTGGGCACGTAGACGGCGCCGAGCCGCTTGATGGGACGCGCCGCGCTGCTGCGCACCGCGGCGAAGGCCGGCACCATGCTGTCGAGCAGCGGCAGCGCGATGGTCGCGCCGAGACCCCGGAGCGCCGTGCGGCGCGACAGGTACTTCTTCGTAATCACCATCTGGAACCCCTCTTCCGCAATGCCGATCGGGATGACGGCACGGCTGCCGCTACTGCTGCGCGACAGACGCGACCTCGCGCGCCTTCCGCATCTGAAACGGTTGACTCGTGGCGATGCCCAGGATGAGCGACGACCAGCGGTAGTCGTCGGCCGCGGCGTCGCGCATGATGGCGCGCACCGCCGGCATGTCGTAGTGCTGCACCGCGCGCCCGAGGGCGTAGGTCAGCAGTCGCTCGGTGAAGTTGTGGACGAACTCCTCGCGGTGCGCCAGCAGCGCCTGCCGGAACTCGCCCGGATCGCCGAACGTCGTGCCGTCCGGGAGCGCCCCCGAGGCGTCGATCGGCGTCGTGCCGTCCGTGGTCCGCCACCGCCCGATGCCGTCGAAGTTCTCGAGCGCGAACCCGAGCGGGTCGATCCGCGCGTGGCAGGCCGCGCAGGCGGGGCTGCGGCGGTGCGCCGCCATCCGCTCGCGTATCGACGCCGGCGCGTGACCCGGCGCGTCCGACTCCTCGAGGGCGGGCACGTCGGCCGGCGGCGCCGGCGGCGGCGCGCCGAGGATGTTGTCGAGCAGGTACTTGCCGCGCACCACCGGCGACGTGCGCGTGGCGTACGACGTGACCGTCAGCACGCTGCCGTGGCCCAGCAGGCCGGCCCGATTGGGGTCGCTCAGCGGGACGCGCCGGAAATGCGCGCCGTAGACGTTCGGGACGCCGTAGAAGCGGGCCAGCCGCTCGTTCAGGAACGTGTAGTCGGCCGTCAGCAGCTCCTCGAGCGGCCGGTCGTCGCGCATCTGGCTCTCGAGAAACAGCTCCGTCTCGCGCTGGAAGAACTCGCGCAGGTTGTCGTCGAACTCGGGATACGTGCTCGCATCCGGATCCACGGCCTGCAGGTTCCGCACGAGCAGCCACTGGCTGCCGAAGTTCCTGGTCAGCGCCGCGGCCCGCGGATCGGACAGCATGCGCCGCACCTGCGCCTCCAGCGCGTCCGGCTCCCGCAGCTCGCCGCGCGCCGCGGCGTCGAGCAGCTCGTCGTCCGGGATGCTGCTCCACAGGAAGAACGACAGGCGGGAGGCCAGCTCCATGTCGCTGATCGCGTAGACGGCGTCCGCCGCCAGGTGCGCCGGATCGCGCTCGATGCGGAACAGGAACTCCGGCGAGATCAGCAGCCGCGTGAGCGCCTCCTGGATGCCGCGCTCGAAGCCGCCCTCGGCGTGCCCGCCGCGGTAGAAGCGCAGCAGCGTCGCGAGATCCGCGTCGGTCGCCGGGCGCCGGTAGGCCCGCCGCGCGAGCGCCTCCAGAATCTGCCGCGCGCACGGCTCCCCGTCCTCGCCCGCGGCGGGACGGCAGATGAAGATCCGCCGCCGGCTCGGCGTGTCGCCCGGGCCGGTGGGATCGAACGGGCCCTCGAGCCGCACATAGTCGATGTCCATGCGCGGCGCCTCGTAGGTGGAGCTCGTGTGCCGCGGCGGGAGGAGCGTCGGCGCCGGCCCTTCCGTCAGGACGCTCTTGCCGACGAAGGCGACCCCGAGCGTGTGCATCCCGGCCGTCACGGGGAAGCGCACGTTGAGCGCCTCGTCCGCCGCCAGGTCGTAGCGGGAGGTGCGGTAGTAGCGGTCGGTCTGCTCGCACTCCGGCGCATCCGAGTCGGCGCAGCCGCCGCCGATGCGGAAGCGCGTGACGGGCGCGCCGTCGAGCAGCACGTCGATCTCCTCGCGCGTGGCGATGGCGCGAATCTTCGAGTTCGTGAAGTTCTTGCCCAGCCGCACCTTGACGACGTAGTCGCCGTCGAGCGGGAAGTAGTGGCGGATGGCCGTGCCGCCGCGCGTGCCGTAGGGCAGGTCCTCGTTCATGCGCTCGTCCTGCCGCAGGCCGCGCGAGAGGTCGAAGGTCTCGATGCCGGGACCGATCGCCGGATCGCCGACGGCGAGCCGGCTGATCTTGCGCGCCGCGACCAGGTACCGCTGCAGCAGCGTGGGCGACATCGAGAGGACCTCGGCGATGTTGTCGAGGCCGTGGTCCGACTCGTCTGGCGGCAGCAGCGTCGCGGGATCGATCTCCAGCGCGAGCAGGTCGCGGATCGCGTTGCCGTACTCGAACCGGTTCAGGCGGTGGTCGGCCGGGCGGCCCGGGTTCGGATGCACGGCGGCCTCGCGGTCGAGCTCGCTCTCGAGCCAGGCGACGAAGGCGTCGAGCACGTGCTCGTCCGGGCGGCTGCGCCCGGTCGGCGGCATCGCGCCGCTACGCACCTTGCGCACCACCTTCTCCCAGGTCGCGCCGTCCGCCCCGATGTGCCCGGCGTCGGCCTGGTCGAGCAGCAGGCCCGCCGTCTGCAGTCTCTCGTTGTGGCAGGTGACGCAGTACTGGTCGAGGAGGGCGCGGGCGTCCGGCGGCGCCTCCGGTTGACCGGCCGCGTGCAGGGCTGCCGGCATGTGGCTGGCCAGCGCCAGCACGACGACGCAGCCGCACGACACTACGCGTGACAGTCTAAGCATCCCGCTCTCCCCAAGCGCCGCGCGGAGCCGCAATTTGCCTTCATGCGCGATGCTAGCACGCCGCCCGCGCCTGTCAAGTCAAGTCCGCAAGGCGCACGTGTCACGACTGCGCCGGCAAGCGGAACGCGAGCAGCTCCCCCGAGTAGTTCCCGCCGCTGACGGCCACGACGAGGTACTGCCGCCCGTCGTGCAGGTAGGTCATCGGCGAGCCGCTCTGCGGCGCCGGCATGTAGACCGCGCCGACCTCCGCGCCGCTGGCCTTGTCGTACGCCCGCAGCATGGCGCCGCGCCGCCCGGACGGCGTCCGGAAGTAGCCCGTCTCGCCGGAGATGACGAGGGTCTTCGTGACCAGGACGCCCGGCGCGCCCGTGCGGCCCGTGCGCGGGATGTCGACGCCGGCCAGCGCCGGGTGGTTGCGTACGAAGTCCGGGGTCTCGCCGTGCGGGATCTGCCACAGGATCCCGCCCCGGTCCATGTCGATCGCGCTGATCCGGCCCCACGGCGGCTTCAGCAGCGGCAGGCCGCGCACGGTCGTGCGGGCGTTGCCGCTCGCGCCGCCGCCCCGGCCGCTGACCACGCGTTGCCCGCCGCCCACCTGCGACCCGGCGCCGGCGGTGCGGCGGGGCCCGCTGATGGCGTTGCCCTGGATGTACTCCAGGTCCGACTGGCCCGGAGCGGGGGGGACGAGCCCGAGCGCGCTGAACGCCGCGCTCGACGGTACGTAGAGGATGCGGGTCTCCGGATCGTACGCCCCGCCCGGCCAGTTCGTGCGGGACGGACGGATGAAGGTGCCCAGCGGACCCTCCCGCCGGCTGACGACCGGCGGCGTGAAGATTGGGCCCAGCCGGTAGCGCGACGCAACTTCCAGCGCCTCGGCCCGCAGCTCGGGCGTGAAGTCGATGAGGTCGTCGGCGGTGACGCCCTGGCGGTCGTAGGCGGGCGGCCGGGTCGGGAACGGCTGCGTCGGCGAGTACCACTCGCCCGGCACGTCGCCGGCCGGCACCGGCCGCTCCTCAATCGGCCAGATCGGCTCGCCGGTCTCGCGGTCGAAGACGTACAGGAACACCTGCTTGGTCGGCTGCGCCACGGCCTTGATCGGCCGCCCGTCGACCACGATGTCGAGCAGGATCGGCGCGCAGGGGATGTCGTGGTCCCAGATGCCGTGGTGCACGAGCTGGAAGTGCCACTTGCGCTCGCCGGTGTAGAGGTCGACCGCCACCAGGCTCTCCGCGAACAGGTTGTCGCCCGGCCGGTTGCCGCCGTAGTAGTCGGACGTCGGGGCCTCGACCGGCAGGTACGCGATGCCCAGCTCCTCGTCCACGGAGATCTGCGCCCAGACCCCGGTGTTGCCGGTGTAGACGGCCGAGTCGTTCAGCCACGTGTCGCGCCCGAACTCGCCCGGCTGCGGGACGGTGTGGAAGATCCACAGGCGCTCGCCCGTCCGCACGTCGAAGCCGCGGACGTAACCCTTCGTGTTGCGCCGGCTGCGGGGGTTGCCGCCCGTGCGGAAGGCGGCGCCCACGATGACCACGTCCCCGGCGACGGCGGGCGTGGCGTGCAGCCCGACCTCGCCCGTGACCGGATCGATGTCCTGGTCGTTGTTCAGCTTGAGATCGACGATGCCGTCGTGGCCGAAGCCGGGGACCGGGCGCCCGGTGCGGGCCGCCAGGGCGATCAGCCGGTAGCCGGGCGTGACGTACAGGATGCGCTCGTCGCTGCCGTCGCTCCAGTAGGCCAGACCGCGTCCCGACAGCCGCCGCGGCGCCGCCTCGCCGCGCGCCCCCTCGTGGAGGCTGTAGGTCCACAGCAGCTCGCCCGTGCCGGCGTCCAGCGCCGCGACCGCCCGGCGCGAGCCGGCCGTCGAGTAGACGACGCCGTTGACCATCAGCGGCGTCGACTGGAACTGGTACTCCGGGACCGGGCCCAGGTTGTCCGTCTTGAACCGCCAGGCGATCTCCAGCTCGTCGAAGTTGCCCGCGTCGATCTGGTCGAGCGCGGCGTAGCGGGTATGGCCGAGATCGCCGCCGTACGTCGGCCACTCGCCGCCGGGGGCGCCGGTCTGGGCGCGCAGCGGGGCGCCGGTCGCCAGCAGCACCAGGGCCGCGGGCAGGCAGCAGGCGGGTAGACGGAACGCGCGTGTCATGTTCGGCCTCCGTGCTGACGGGTCGGGATGGATCACGACGGGACGCACGTGGTCGGGGCGCCGAGATTCGAACTCGGGACCTCCTGCGCCCAAGGCAGGCGCGCTACCGGGCTGCGCTACGCCCCGACCGCCCGATCTTCTCACACCTCGGGACGCGGGTGCCGCCCGGCGGCCGATTCGGTCCGCGCAGGAATCTTTGAGAAGTCAAAAAATGTTGTTTACTTTGAATTAACCTGCTGTTAACATGCCTGAAACATTGCAGCAGCCGAGCAACTGGCTGCTGTCTCCGAAGGGCCGGGCCATCAGCGATGTCTTCGGCTCTCGTGGCGTGGTGCAACGCTGTCAAGTACACAAGCTCCGGAACGTCATGGGCCATCTGCCCGAACGGCTGCACGCCTCGGTTGGCAAGGCGTTGCGGGACGCCTGGGAGCTGGACTCGGCGGACCGCGCGGTGCGGGTGCTGGAGCGCTTGGCGGGGTCGCTGGAGCGTGACCACCCCGGCGCGGCGGCGTCCATCCGGGAGGGCCTCGAGGAGACACTGACGGTGCAGCGGCTTGGTCTGACGGGGGCGCTCGAACGTACTCTGCGCTCTACGAACATCATCGAAAACCTGATGGGCAGCGTCGAGGACTACACGCGGCGGGTCAAGCGGTGGCGTGGCGGGCAGATGATTCAACGTTGGGTGGCGAGCGCGCTGGTGGAGGCGGAGCCGCGCTTCCGGCGGGTGCGTGGTTACCGCGACCTACGCCACCTGGTCGCTGCACTGGACGCGCTGGCCCCGCCCGACGGTGCGGTTGCTGACGCGGCGTAGAATAGACGAACTCGGCGCGGAAACAAGGAGTCCGCCACTCGCAAAGTTCAACAACGAACGGGACAATCCCAGGAAGGGGGGGTGATCATGCGACTGACTGGTCTTCTGTTCTGCTCGGTGGGTGCGATTCTGCTTGCCACCACACCGGTGTTGCAAGCGGCGCCGCCTGCCAACCAACAAGCCACGCTGGCTGCCGACGACCGCGGCACGCAAGCGCAGGAGGCCGGTGGGGCGCTGATCCTGAGCGAGCCGGGCGACGTCGAGATCAGCATCTGGATAACGCCGACGGCGAACAGCCGCGAGCTGCGCGTCCAGGCCGATTCCGGTGCGATCCAGCGCGACATCAGCATTGGCCTCCACGGCCTCGACTCGCCGCACCAGCACAGCTTCACCTGGTGGGCGCTGCCCGCGGGCGAGTACGAGATCGTCGGCGAGCTGGTGGGCAGCGACGGCACGAACGAGATCGTGGTCCGCAGCGAGATCAAGGTCCTGGGACAGTAGGCGCGCGGCGGGGCGAAAACGGTTGCCAGTGTGTCCTTTGTGGGCGAACATGAGTGCGGCCGGCCGCGGCGCCGGCCGCACTCGAGGAGGCCCATGCACCGACGACCGTTTCTGCTCCCGCCGCTGGCGGCGGCCATGCTGTGGGTGATGCTGCACCCGTCGCCCGCCGCGGCCCAGGCGGCGCCCGCCGGCTGGACGGCCCCGCGCACCGCCGCCGGCCATCCCGACCTGCAGGGCGTCTGGGTCAGCCGCAGCGCGACGCCGCTGGAGCGGCCCGCGGCGCTGGCCGGCAGGGAGCGGCTGACCGACGCCGAGGTCGCCCGGCTGCGGCAGCGCGCCGACCGCCTCTTCGCGAACGGAGCCAGCGACTTCGCGGCGGGCGACAACCTGTTCCTGGCCGCCCTCGCGGACGTCGACCGCTACGTCAACCCGCGCGCCACCTGCACCTCCCTGGCGATGCTCGAGCGCGAGTTCGACAACCGCACCTCGCTCATCGTCGATCCGCCCGACGGGAGGATCCCGCCGCTGACTGCCGCGGCGGAGGCCCGCCGGAGCGCCGCCGCCGCCGCGGAAGAGCACCCGGCCGGGCCGGAGGACCTCTCCACCTGGGTGCGCTGCCTGACCCGCGGCCTGCCGCGGCTGGGCGGCACCTCGGGCGCGGGCATCTACGGCTACTACCAGATTTTCCAGACGCCCGGCCACGTCGCCCTCGCCATGGAGACCATCCACGACGCACGCCTCGTTCCGCTAGACGGGCGCCCGCACCTGCCCGGCCGCATTCGGCAGTGGCTCGGCGACTCGCGCGGCCGCTGGGAGGGCGACACGCTGGTCGTCGAGACGGCGAACTTCTCCGCGCGGGCGAGCGTGCTGGGCTCCGACCGCAACCTCCATCTCGAGGAGCGCTTCACGCGCGTCGCCCCCGACACGCTCAGCTACGAGGTCACGCTGACCGATCCGACGGCCTGGACCGCACCGTGGACGGTGCGCATGCCGCTGACGCGCACGGACGAGCCCCTCTACGAGTTCGCGTGCCACGAGGGCAACCACTACGGGATGATCGGCATCCTGGCGGGCGAGCGTGCGGAGGAGGCGGCGGCCGCCGCCCGGGGCGTGCGCTGAGGGCGCGTCAATCCTCCAGCAGGCCGCGGTGGAACCCGGCGGCGACCAGTTGCTCCCGGCAGAACTCGGCCTGGCTGTCGGCCACGTAGAACGCCGCGCCGTTGCGGGGTCCGAACAGGATGCTCGTGCGATACGGCTCGACCCGGACGACGTAGTCCACGCCGTTGCCCGTGAGCAGCTCCTCCACCGCCTGCGCCTCGGCGAGCTTGCCGGCGATGTACACGCGCTCGAGCTCGTGGTGGGCGAGGGCTTCAGGGTCGACGTGCGCCACGGTGGGTTCCGATCGCGCTTCAATCAGACGGGGCTCTGCCCCGAGCCCCGGCGTTCGCTTGCGGGGACCCCATTGCCCCGCGCCGCTCCCGCCGATTATAACGATTGGGTTTCGGAGCCGCGTCGAACGTGGCACAATGGGCGGAGTCCGGCGTCGAGGCGTGGAGGGAGCGCGTGGCGCGTGGTTCAATTCGGATCGTGATCGTCGTGCTCGTGGCAACCGTCATGGCCTCGGCTGCCTTGGGGCAGTGGCGCGGTTGGAGCCGCTACCCCCCGCGGTTCCGACCTGCCGACCACGTCGACGCGGGCTTCTCCTTCTGTCGGCTGATGTACACCAGCAACCGGCGCGAGCGCTCCGGACGCGGCTGGTCGACCGACTATCCGTACGCCGACATCAACTTCATGATCCGGCTGTCGGAGATGACGTCCACCCACGTCGATCTCGACCGGGTCGGCGAGCCGAACCACTGGGTCGTGACCATCGCCGACGACTCGCTCTACAGTTGCCCCTTCCTCATGACCTCCGACGTGGGGACCATGAGCCTGAGGCCGGTCGAGATCGTCCGCCTCCGGGACTACCTGCTGAAGGGCGGGTTCCTCTGGGTGGACGACTTCTGGGGCACGCGGTCCTGGCAGCAGTGGTCCGGCGAGATCGGCAAGGTCCTGCCGCCCTCGGAGTACCCGATCAGGGACCTGCCGCTCGACCACCTGCTGTTCCGGACGATGTTCCACATCCTCGAGGTGCCCCAGATCACGAACATCCACTTCTGGCGCTGGTCCGGGGGCGCGACGACGTCCGAGCGCGGCAACGACAGCGCCGTGCCGCACTTCCGGGGGATCATGGACGAGAGCGGCCGGCTGATGGTCGCCATGACCCACAACACCGACATCCAGGACGCCTGGGAGCGCGAGGGCGAGGACCCGCGGTTCTTCGAGCGTTTCGCGCCGGACGGCTACCAGCTCGGCATCAACGTGCTGCTCTACACGATGACCCACTGACGCCCGCGGCCGCCAGCGCGGCGAGCGCGAAGATGCGGGGGTACAGCGTCTCGGAGTACCAGAGCCTGGCGAAGTAGAGCCCGATCGGGGTTGTCGCGGTGCGCCGGCCGCCGTCGGTGGCGTCCGCCAGCCAACCCGCGCCGCGCGTGATGGCCGCGTCGACGCCCGGGTGCGCGGGAGTCCGCGGCAGCCGCCGGCAGACGGCCAGCGCGGAGACCGCCAGGGCGGTTTCCTCGATCGAAGGCGAGACACCGGGCGCGCCGCCCCAGCCGCCGTCGTTCCCCTGTACGTCGACGAGCCAGCGGATTGCCCGCTGCTCGGCCGTCGGGATCGCCTCCGCGTCCGACAGCGCCGCGAGCCCTTCGAGCACCCGCGCCGTGCCGTAGACCGGGTTGGCCTCGTCCGGGGCAGCCTGGTTTCCGAACCAGAGCGGAATCCACGATCCTTCGGGCTGCTGGGCCCGTGCCAGGAACCTGACCGCGCGCTTCGCCGCGTCGTCGGCGCGGCGCCGCAGCCTGTCGGGCAGCGCCGGCCGCCACGCCGTCCAGGCCCGCAGGGTGTGGGCGGTCAGGTCGGGGCTGCTGCGGTCGAACGGCAGCGCCCCCCAGCCGCGGCAGAACGTCGGTATGCCGCCGTCGGCGTTCTGCAGGTCGAGCAGCCAGCCGACGCCGGCGCAGGCGGCCTCGCGGTGCTCGTCGTCGGCCGGGTCCAGGGCGTGCAGGGCGAGCAGCGCCCCGGGGGTGTCGTCGGCGTCCGGCACGCCCCCGGGCAGGTCGGTCCAGGCCCAGCCGCCGGGGGCGGCATCCGTGTAGACGTGCCGCTCGCGGTACTGCTGATCGAGCAGCCAGCGGCGCAGGGACGCCCGTTCGCCGGACCCGAGCCGATCGCGCCAGTCGGGCAGGCGCGCCAGCGCGTTGACGCTCAGCGTGGTCACCCAGGTGGCGAGGTTCGTGTCGATGGGCCAGCTCCCGTCGGGGCGTACCGAGCGCTCCAGGAACGCCACGCCGCGGTCCACCACCGGGTGCGTCGCCTCCCCGGCGGCGACGAGGCTCATGACGACGAAGCTCGTCAACGGCGCCGCCTCCAGGAAGCCGCCGCCCCGCGGCTGAATCGCTTCCAGCCGGCGCAGCGTGCGGCGGCGCGCCGCCAGGCGCACGAGGCGCGTCACGGGATTGCGCGTGGGCCGCTGCCGGTGGCGGGCCTGCCCGATGGCGATGAGCGCCGGCAGCGCGTAGCTGACGACCGGCAGCCGCAGCCAGCGGTACCAGGCGGGCGGGACGGCGGCCAGCTCGAACGGGAGCTGCGGCACGTGGCGCCAGCCGCTGCCGATGGCGCTGCCGGCGCCGTCGGCCGGCGCTCCCGCGCCGCTCGCGCCGGCGGGCAGGCTAGGCTCGGCGCCGCGCTCGCCCGCATCCAGGAGCCCGGCCAGGGCCAGCACGGTGAGGATCGGGACCGAGAACGTGCGGTCCTTGCCGTAGCGCCGGCTGATCGTGTGCGCCAGGGGGCGCGGCGCCAGGCTGCCGGCGGCGCGCAGCATCCAGTTGCGCCCCTTCTCGATCGCCGCGGCGCAGGCCGGGTCGGAGGTGCCGCCGATGGTCAGCGCCGCCCAGCAGAGGGCGGTCGTGCTGACGTTGCCGGGGCTGTCGGTCGTGTCGCCCCAGCCGCCGTCGGCGTTCTGCGTCCGCACCAGCCACCTGGCGCCGCCGCGGGCGAGGGAGCCGAGCCCCGGGCGCGGCCGCCGGCGGTCGACCAGCGTGAGCGCGATGACCGCGGTGGCGGTCGAGAGCGCGGACGACGACAGCTCGCCCTCCCAGTGGCCCGCCGCGTTGCGCATCCCCAGCAGGTCCGCGGCCAGCCGGTCGAGCGCGTCCCGCCCGTCCGCGCGTCCGCGCGGCGCGGGCGCGCTCGACGCCGCGGGCGGCGGCTCCGGCGGGGGCTGGCCGGCCGGGTGCGCGCTCACAGGCTCAGGTGTCCCAGCGCGAGGAGCGCGTAGAAGGTGTACTCGCAGTCCTGCACGTCGTCGCCCCAGCTCCCGTAGAAGCCGCCGGAGTTGGTCCAGAGGCTGTCGACGAAGTCGAGGCACGGCTCCCGGATCGGCTCGAGCGGGGCGTGGGCGCCGGCGAGCGCGTGCAGGGCCGTGGCGGTCGAGAGCAGATCGGGCAGCGGCGTCGACGGCGACGCGCAGAAGCCGCCGGCCGGCGCGTGGCGCGCCCGCAGCCACTCGGCCGCCTCCCGATCGGCCGGCCGGGCGAGGCGCCGCTGCACGGTCACCGCCGCGGCGGTCGGCGGCGTCAGGCCCGTCGGCACGCCCGGCTGGTTGCCGTACCCGCCGTCGGCGGCGCGCAGGGCGGCCAGGCAGGCCAGCAGACGGTCGGGCTCGTCGAGCGTGGCGCCGAGGTCCTCGTACGCGCCCAGGGCCAGGAAGCAGCCGTACGCCGTGCCGTGGCCGGCCCCGTCCGTCGGGCTGTAGCCGCCGTCCGGCGTGCGGTAGGCCTCGAGGCGGGCCAGCAGCGCGGCGGCCGGCGCCTCGCCCGCGGCCCCGATGTCGGCCCAGCAGCGGGCCAGGCAGGCGGTGTGCACGAAGTCCAGCCCGGCCGGGTCCGGGTGCCGCTCGAGGTACCGCCGCACGCCGGCGGCCGGCAGGTCGCGGCTGAGGGCGGTGAGCGCTTCGAGGCCGAAGACGGTGTAGTACAGGTCGCTCGCGCCGTCGCGATCCTGGAAGCCGCCGTCCGGATTCAGCCTGGTGGAGAGGAAACCCGCCGTCAGGTCCGCCGCGTCACCGAGCAGCGTCGGCGACAGTCTGGCTACCTGCAGTATTTCGAGCCTCAAACTCACTGCACCAGCCCTGAATCTCGACGCTGAAGATCTTGCCGATGACCCGCCGGAGCAGTCCCTTGAGGCTGGGATTGGTCAGCCCGGGCAGGCAGCGGATCGCCTCTTCCTTGTAGCCCTCCATCAGGCGGCGGCTGCGGCCCGCGGCGTCGAAGCGCTCGAGCAGCTCGCGCACCTCGTCGGAGCGGCCTTCGACCGCCTGCTCGCGGCGCCAGGCCGCCTTGAGGGCGGCCTTCGCGTCCGGCTCGGACTTGGCCTGCTCGAAGCCGACGGCGAGCGGCAGCGACGGGCGCAACGCGGCGACGTCGTCCGGCGCGTCGGCGGAGGGCTCGAGGTCGTCCAGGTCGTCGCGGATCTGGTACGCGATGCCCAGCGCGTCGCTGTAGGTCCGCAGCTTGTCGAAGACCTCCGCGTCGGCCCCGGCGCAGGCCGCGCCGAGCTCGAGCGCCACGCCGAACGCCGGCGCGGTCTTCTGCCGGAAGATCTGCAGCACCTGCTGCGAGCTCAGCGGCCGCGGGCTGCGCGCCCAGGCCAGCTCCTCGCCCTGCCCGAGGCAGAGCGTCCGATGGCCGCGCGCGGCGATCGCCGTCAGCTCGGCCCGGACCCCGGGCGCGAAGTCGCTCTCCGCCAGCAGCCGGTAGCCTTCGCCGACGAGGAAGTCGCCCACGTTGAGCGCCGCCGGAATGCCGTGCGTGGCGTGCAGCGTGGGCTCGCCGTAGCGGCGCGCGTCGCCGTCCTCGATGTCGTCGTGGACCAGCGAGGCCTTGTGGAAGCACTCCACCGCCACGGCCACCTTGCGCAGCGCGTCGGGCGGCGGCGCGTGCGGGTCGTCCTGCAGCGCCTGGTGCACGCAGACGGTGAGGAACGGCCGCCAGCGCTTGCCCGCGCGGGTCAGCTCGCCGCGGGCCAGCGTCTCGGTCTCGCCCTCGGGCGGGCTGCCGAACAGCTCGTCGAGCGCCGCGGGGGCGAACCAGCTCTCGACGTCCTTGCGCAGCGCGTCGAGATCGAGCCGGCGGGTCCGGTCGTCGCTCGTTGCGTGGATGAAGTCCCAGACCCATTCGACGTCCACCCCGGTGTCCTTGCAGTCGTCCTGCAGCAACGGGATCGCGACGCCCGGGATGGCCGCCGCCTCCATGTACGGGTGGGCCCGCTCCAGCACCGAGAGGCAGCTCACGCCGACGATGGCCTCGATCTTGCCGGTCTGGATGAGCGCCATCACCAGCGCCGAGCCCTCGGCGACGAGCACGGCGTAGCCGAGCTTCTCCGCCTCCTCCTGCAGGTCCTGGATGGTGCACAGGCCGCACTGCTTGCACAGCAGCCCGAACTCGTCGAACGGGGCGGGGCAGCGGTCCTCCACGCGCAGGCACTTCGGCAGCAGCAGCAGGCGCCGGTTGTAGGGCACGGCGGCCAGGTGCTCGCGCCACGTCTCGTTGCCGAGCAGCACCCCGACGTAGTCGAAGTACTTGGGATCGATGCCGTGCGCGCGGACGAGCTCCTCGGAGCGCGCGCGCAGTTCGTCGAGGACGAGCGGCGGCGTGATCTCGCTCCGCCGGGCGGCGACGTAGGCCTGGACCTGCCGCAGCATCACCTCGCGCTCCGTCCGGGTCTGCGGGATGTTCTCCTGCGGCGGGCGCACGACCGTCGACGGCACCGCGCGCGGAAGCGAAACGACTGGCAGTTGATAGCTCATGGAAGTCGTCCGTAGCTGTCAGGTTCCTAGCTGTACGCGCCGAACCCGAAGAACCAGTGCTTCTTGGCGAAGGCGTAGGCCCAGTGCTCCTCCGGGATCTCGTTCCCGGGATTGTGCTGGCTGCTGCGGGGCTGCAGCTCCGCCAGCTCCGCGGACGCCGTCTGCCGCTGGGTCGTATCCCGCGCCCCGTGCCGCTCGACGAGCTCGCGGACCAGATCCGGCCGCTCCAGCACGATGCAGCCGCGCGTGGTCCGCGCCGCGGTCTCGCGGAAGTCCTTGAGGAACGCCGAGCCCGTCATGGTCTCGTAGACGCTCGCCCGATCATGGACGGTCTCGGTCGCGAACTGGATGATCGGGCACGGCTCGATGTCCCCGTACGGGCTGATGTGGTGGCTCACGCCGGTCGCCATCGGGCACAGCGCCTGCCCCTCGTCGTCCCAGTAGGCGTCGACGATGGCGATGGGCAGCTTCGCGCGCATGCGGACGATGAAGCGGCGCACGCGGAGCACCTCCTCGGGCGTCAGCGCGATCTCGGCCGTCGGCTTCGGGCCGACGACGCGGTAGGTGTGGAACCAGGCGTAGTGCACGCCGAGCTCGATGAGCCGCCGCAGCCACGACTCCTGCACGAGGTCGTCGATGTTGGTCTTGCACACGCTCGTGGCCACGCCGGTGATCAGCCGGTTGCGGGCGCAGGCCTCCAGCCCGGCCAGCGACTTGTCGAGCACGTCCGTCCGGCCGCGGCGCTCGTCGCTCACGACGGAGGTGCCCTCGATGCTGACGAGGGGGGTCACGTTCCCGAGACGCCGCAGCTCGGCCGCCCGCGCGTCGTCGATCAGGTGGCCGTTCGTGAAGAGCTGGAAGTAGCAGTCCGGGTGCGCCGCGAAGAGATCGAACAGATCGGGGTGCAGCAGCGGCTCGCCCCCCAGGATGCCGAAGTAGCTGTTGCCGTGCCGCTTGGCGTCGCCCACGAGCCGGTTCAGCTCGTCGATCTCGATCTTCCGGCTCGGCGCCTCGACGTCGACCCAGCATCCCTGGCAGCGGAGCTGGCAGCCCGAGATGACCGAGATGAAGAGGAACGGCGGAAAGTGCTCGCCCCGTTTCAACCGCTGCTTGTAGCGCTGCACCGAGCGGACGCCCTTGACGCCCATGTTCCAGACCAGCTTGCGCAGGGCGCGCGGGTCGGGCTCGGTGAGCATCCGTCTGGCCAGTCCAAGCACCACCTGGTCAACCCTCCTGCCGCGCCGCGGCGGCGTCGATGGCGGCCTGCGCCCGGGCCTTGGCCGCCTCGGCCTTGGCCTGGATGTCGTCGAGGGTGGGCAGGCTCGCCAGCACCTCGGCCGGGATGTCGAGGTTCTCCTGCAGCTTGACGAGGCACTTCTGGCGCTCCTTGAGCGCCCGCTCCTCGTCGCGCTCCTTCGAGAAGCGCGACTTCGCCTTCTCGCTCCGGTCGCGCAGCGCCGCGTAGATGTCGCCGCCGAGCAGCGCCGAGATGTCCACCTTCATGGCCTCGCGGCGCACGTCGTCCGCCTGGATCTCGCCGCCGTGAATCGGCCCGTGGCGGTACTTGGGGAAGAGAATCGCCACCTCGGGGCAGACGCGCGAGCAGGCCGGGCAGTCCGTCTTGCAGTTGTCGTGGTTCTGGACCTGGATCTGGCCGCCCTTCGAGACGCCGTAGACGTCGAAGAGGCAGAAGCTCAGGCACTGCATGCAGTTGGTGCAGCGGTCGAAGTCGATGACCGGGAACCAGGGCTTCCAGCCCCCCGGCTCGTGGACCTCGCACTCGGCGCGGATGGCCTCGACCAGCGCCGCCACCGCGTCCGGGGTCTCGTCGCCGATGTCGCGGAACCAGACCCGCCCGCCCGCCTCGCCGACGGCCTCGGCCGGCTGGGGCTCCGTGAAGCGGCCGAGCACCGCCAGCGCGTTGGCGTCGTCGGCGCGGGCGCTCGCGTCCCCGTCCCCGATGCGCGTGACGCGGTAGCCCTTTTCGAGCAGCGTCCGCATGACGGCGAAGCGGTGCGCGCCGTCCAGCGGTCGGGCCCCGCGCCCCTCGTACAGCGCCACCCGCAACACGGGCAGCGACAGGCCGCCGGCACCACTCATCGCTCGCCTCCGTTCTGCCGGTCGAGCATCGCGGCCGCGACCGCCTCGGCCGTTTCTTCGCGCATGTTGAGAACCGTGACCCGCTCCTTGTCGAGCGGTGCGCCGGCCGACGAGAACAGCCAGCG
Source organism: Vicinamibacterales bacterium (assembly GCA_965214845.1). Taxonomy (GTDB): domain Bacteria; phylum Acidobacteriota; class Vicinamibacteria; order Vicinamibacterales; family UBA8438; genus JAAXGX01. Next base: position 5,067,586 of record CBDCCO010000007.1, on the reverse strand, counting down.
CACGGCGCGCGGGTAGCAGGCCGCGATGGTCACGTCCCCGCCGCCGGCGATCTCCGCCAGCCGCGGGTCCTTGCGGGCCGACATCTCGCACAGGTCGGGCACCGCGTCGAAGTCGACGCCGGCGTCGGCCAGCGCCTCGAGCACGCCGTCCTTCACCTTGCGCGGCACCACCCGCGCGTAGGTGCAGCGGCAGTAGACCAGGTTGGGAGCCGTCGGGGAGCTGCCGGTCTCGCTCATCACGCGGTCGCCATGCGGTAGGTCGGGGTCGGCTTGGCCGGCCGGAAATGCTCGCTGTGGTCGATCGCCGCCCGGCGGCCCGGACCGCCCGCCTCCCACGCCGCCAGCGCGGCGCGGGCCGCGTCGTTCAGGCGCTCCGGATCCTCCTCGGCGCGCAGGTTGACTATCAGCTCGCCCGCCTCGACGGGCGCCTTGAGCATGTGCGCCATCTCCGCGCCGCGGTCGCCCGCGACGAGGTTGAGCACCGCGATGTCCGACGGCAGCTCCTCGGCCGTGAGCGTCATCTTGAGGTGCGCGATCTCCCCGGCGCCGATGGTGCCGGCCATGTGCGCGGCGAGGTCGCGCAGCAGGGCGTTGCCGTCGAACGGCGCGCCGCCGGCGACGCGCACCGTCGCGTTCAACCAGCCGAGCAGCGCCTCGCCCTCGGCGTACGCCTCGTAGTCCACGTCGGGGGACGCGCCGAGGCTCATCGCGCCGCGGGTGGCCTGCTCGAACCAGGCCGCCGTCCCGTTGCCGTCGCGCGCGGACATCGCGAGCACGGCCGCCTGCGGATAGCGCGCCGCCAGCGCCGCGCGCAGCCGCTCCAGGCGCGCGGCGTCGAGGAGGTCGACCTTGTTCACCACGATGGCGTCCGCCTCGGCCAGTTGCCGGTCGTAGACGTACAGCACCTTCTGCGAGAACGACCGGCCCGCTTCCAGGCCCAGCACGCGCGACGCCCGGATCGGGTCGACGAGGACGCTCAGCGGCGCGATCTCGAAGGCGTCTCCGTACATCCGGCGCAGCGGATAGCTGACCGCGGCCCGCAGGTCCGTGCAACTGCCCACCGGCTCGGCGATGAAGACGTCCGGCCGCGCCTCCGTGCTCAGCCGGTCGGCCGCGTCCATCAGGGTGTTGAACCGGCAGCAGAAGCAGCCGCCGGTGATCTCTTCCACCGGGAATCCCTGCGCGCGGGCGAGCGTGGTGTCGACCAGGCCGACGCTCTGGTCGTTGGTGATCAGTCCGACCCGCCGGCCCTGCTCCGTCAGGAACCGCGCGAGGCGGATGATCGCCGTCGTCTTGCCGGCGCCGAGAAAGCCGCCGACCATGACGTAGCGGGCCCGCGCGCCGCCCGGGGCCGGCGCCTTCGGTTCCGGTTCGGGGCTAGACATCCTTCTCACCCTCGCGGCGGCTGGCCAGCATTCGGTCCACCGTCGCGTCGAGCACGTGGACGTACGCTTCGACGTCGAGACTCTCCGGATCCGCCGTGCCGTCCATAGCGTACAGCCAGCCGTCGCCGTAGGGCGCCGATTCGACCAGCGTGATGTCGCTGTCGAGGGCCGCGTTGGCTTCCACGAACCGGCCGGCAGCGACCGCGTAGACGTCGGACAGCGCCTTGAACCCTTCGATCGACCCGATCGCCTGACCGAGCGCGACCGGCTCGCCCGGTGCCACGACGAACGTGCATTCTACTAGATCGCCCAGCATGCGGGTGGCGAAGGTGGTCAGCCCGATCCGCCAGCGACCCCGCTCGTCGCGGTCCAGCCAGTAGTGCGACCGCGTGTAGCGGCGGCCGACCGGCAGGCGCGTCGCGAACCGGGATCGCTTGTAGCGGATGAAGCGGCCCGCGGACGCCGTCATGACCGCGGTGCTCCGGAGACGGCGCCGGCGGCCAGCTCGCCGGTCATCGCCTCCAGGTCGGGCAGCTCGGAGAGATGGCACCACGAGAAGCGCACCGCCCCGGCCTCCTCCGCCGGCGACAGGCCCATCGCGGCCAGCACGTGGCTGCAGGTGTAGGACTGCGAGGTGCAGGCGGCGCCGTCCGAGATGGCGGCCAGTCCGGCCCAGGCCTCGATGAGCGTCTCGCGGTCCCGGCCCGGGATCGAGAGGTTGAGGATGTACGGCAGCCGGCGGTCGGGGTCGCCGTGCACCCGCGGGGCGAGCGGCGCCAGACCCGCGAGCAGGCGGTCATGGAACGCCCTGGCTGCCGCGAGGCGCGCATCGTGCTCGTCGAGCGCCAGCTCGGCCGCCCTGCCGAACGCCGCGATGAGCGCGACCGGCAGCGTGCCGGGCCGCAGTCCCAGCTCCTGCCCGCCGCCGTGGAGCAGCGGCGTCAGCGGCGGGCGTTCGCCGTCGCGGCGGCGCACGATGAGGGCGCCGGCCCCCTTGGGGCCGCAGAGCTTGTGGCCGCTGGCGCTGATCAGGTCGACCCGCGGATGCCGCGGCGCGGCGAGCGCCTTGCCGAATCCCTGTGCGGCGTCGACGTGCAGGAACGCCGGCGACCCGGCCAGCCGGTCCGCGATCTCCGCGATCGGCTGCTCGATGCCGGTCTCGTTGTTGACCTGCATCACCGAGACGAGCAGCGTGTCGGGCCGCACCGCGCCGGCCACGCGGTCGGCGTCCACCCACCCGCCGGGCCCGGGATCGACCAGCGTCAGGTCGAAGCCGCGCGCGGCCAGCGCCCGCAGCGGCTCCAGCACCGCGTGGTGCTCGATCGTCGTGCTGACGAGATGCCGCCGCCGCGCGGCGCGGCCATGGGACTCCAGACCGAGGATCGCCAGGTTGTTCGATTCGGTGGCCCCGCTCGTGAAGACCACCTCGTTGCGCCGGACGGCCGCCACCCGCGCCACGCGCGCGCGGGCCCGCTCCACCGCCTGCCTTGCGGTCCGGCCGTAGTCGTGCGTGCGGCTGCCCGCGTTGCCGAAGTCGACCTCCGTGAAGCGGCGGAGCTCGGCCTGCACCCGCGGATCGACGGGACAGGTCGCCGCGCAGTCCAGATAGACTGGCCCGGAGGGCGCAGGTGCCGGCACGGTGGAACCAGTATTGTACCCGGACGCGGCCGCCGTCGGCCGCACAGGACCGCGCCTCAGGCCGTTGCCGATGCAGCTCGAGGACCACGGAGCGCTGCCGACCGGGCGCGGCCTCGCGCTCGAGATGGCGGCGCTGCGGCGCCTGCAGCAGGCCGGGGTGCCGGGCGCGGTTTCCCGGGCGCCCGGGCCCGGCCGCCTGCCGCCGGCGGCGCGCGGAGTGCTATCGGCGACCGCCGCGCGCGAGCGGCTGCTCGTCTGGGAGTCGGCGCGGCCGGCCGTGGTGGTTCCCCGGCAGGCCGATTGCGCGGCCTGGGTGCACGTCGCGGCCTGCGCGGCTCGCGGCGTCCCGCTGCTGCGCCGGGCATCCGGCGGCGGTGCGGTCGTCGTCGGACCCGGATGCCTGAACGTCGCCCTCGTCCTGTCGCTCGACGGGCGTCCCTGGCTGGCCGACGTCGGCTGCAGCTACGAGTGGCTGCTCGGCCGGGTGGCCGGCGTCCTGGCCGTCGACGGCATCGCCGTCCGCGCGTCCGACCTGGCGCTCCGCGAGCGGAAGTTCGCCGGGCACGCCCAGCGGCGCGTGCGCGGCGCGCTGCTGCATCACGGCGTGCTGCTCTACGACTTCGACCTCGCCCTGGTGGACGCGCTGCTGCCCGAGCCCCCGCGCCGCCCGGCGTGGCGCCGGGATCGAACCCACCGCGAGTTCCTGATCAACGCGCCGCTGGCGCGCAGCGAGATCGTTCGCCGCCTGGAGCGTCTGCCGGCGGCGCTGGCGCGCTGATCGGGCGTTCGACGAGCGCGGCCGCCGGCATGGCCGCTCCGCTTGCCGCCGGACACGGGGCAGGGTATAAAAGGTGCAGCCCCGTTGGGGTCCGCTCGGTTGTTCCCGGCACGTCAGTCAATCCAAGGAGGTTTGCATGTCTCGGACTCTGAACATCGGTCTGGCGCTCGCGCTGGCCACCGCCGTCGTCGTCGCCTGGGCGCCTGCCGCGGTCGCGCAGAACGCGGCCCACAATCACATCGGTCACGTCATGGACAAGTGGAACGACACGCCCGAGATGGTCGGCCTGCTGCCGGCCGCCATCGCCGAGGCGGAGATTGCCGCCCGGCACGCGTCGCTCGCGGCCAAGGATCCGAGCAATCTGGATGCCATCAAGCTGCACACGGCGCACGTGCTGCACGCCGTGGATCCCACCCAGATCGACGGCGGTCCGGGGCAGGGCTACGGCGTGAAGCAGGGTGCGGAGGGCGCCGCCAAGCACATCATGGCGGCAGCGAACTCGGACGGCGCCTCGGGCGCGGTCAAGGCCCACGCCGAGCACGTGGCGGCCTCGGCCCAGAACACGGTCACACGGGCGGACGAGATCGTCATGCTCGCCAAGAAGATCGAGATGGCCGACTCGGCGGCCGACGCCTCGAGCCTCGTGGCCGAGCTGAATACGCTCGCGCAGGCGCTGCTCGGCGGCGTCGACGCGAACGACGACGGCCGGGTCGGCTGGCAGACGGGCGAGGGCGGCCTCGAGGTGGCCCAGACGCACGCCAACCTGATGAAGCAGGCCGAGGGGCTGCAGTAGGGGGCTTCTGCGCGGTTCTCACGGGCGGCCCCGTGGCTCGGCGAGCAGCCGGCGCGGGGCCGTTCGTGTGTACGCGCGCGGATCCGCGGCCGGCCGCACGCGCCGCGGCGCTCACGCGCCGAGCGCGTCCCGGCAGTAGTCGCGGCAGCGGCGGAGCTCGGTCAGCGTGTCGCCGCCGGGGTACTCGTACTCGATGTTGGCCGGGATGTCCCAGCCTTCGTCGCGCAGCAGGTGGAGCGTCTCGCGGATCGGCGTGTCGCCCTCGCCCCACGGCACGTTGGGGCCCTGGTTGCGCCTGCGGTCCTTGAGGTGCAGCGCCACGACGCGCGCGTGGTTGGCCGCGAGGTAGGCGAGCGGGTCGTGGCCGGCCGCCACCATGTGGCCGATGTCCAGGTTGACCGCGATGGGGGCCGAGCCGCCCAGGCGGATGGCCCGCTCGAAGTCCGCGGGCGTGGCGAACTCGTTGGGATCGAGGCGCGAGTGGTTGTGCATGGCCGCCGGCATCCCGTGCCGGTCGGCCACGCGGGCGATGCGCGGCACGGTGCTCAGCTGCGCCGAGGCCGTGATGGCGGGCGCGCCCAGCGCGCGGGCCATCTCGAAGCCGCGATCGATCTCGGCGTCGGAGAAATCGTCGCGGAAGCTCAGGTTGTAGGCGTTCAGCCCGATGCCCGCGTCCTCGAACCGGGCGCCGATGTCGCGGAAGTAGTCGAGCGAGACGGTCAGGCGCCAGCGCCGCAGCAGCTCGCGGTTCTCCGGGCGGTACAGCTCGCGCGGCTCCACGTGCAGCGACCACAGCTCGCAACTGCTGATGCCGAGCGCCTGCAGGGCGGCGAGCCCCTCGTCGAGGCTCATGTCGCGGAGGCTGTAGCTCTGCATCCCGATCAGCACGCCGGCGAAGCGTGACTCCGCGGCGGCGGCCCGCGGGTGGGTCCCGGGCAGGATGCGCCCGGCCGCGGCCGCCACCCCGCCGAACGCCAGCCTGTGCCATTCACGCCGCGTGAGCTGCGTCATGCGTTCCTCCGTGGCCGATGGCGCCATTCTACGGCAGCGGCTCGCGAAGCCCGATCGGGTGACGTCAGATTCGTGAGCTGCGTTTCACCTCTGCGCCCGGCACATCGCTCCCGGAAGTCTTCGACACGGCCGTTGGCTGAAGCTGCGGGTCAAGTGGTCGATGCGCGTGCGCACCGCGTTGGTTTGGACGTCGGCGGCCGCGGTGTCGTCTGGTGTGCCGGCCGTCACGCGGCCGGCCCGGCGGCGGGCGGCGCGGCGTCCCGCGGCCGCCACAGCACGCCGACCGCCCAGTCCACGTCCAGCCGCTCGCCCCGCCAGGCGGGCGTCGCGGTGTGCGGACCCGGGCGGATGCCCTCCCGGTCGAGTCGCGCCATCGTGGACGCCAGCGGCGGACGGGTGACGGCCGGCGGCGGCGGTGCCTCAGGCAGCGCCTGACCGTCGGGCCGGACGAACCGCGGCTCGCCCGCGGCATCGAACCCGACCCGGAACCCCTCCTCGTGCACCGCCCGATGATGGCGCCGGCACAGCAGCACCAGGTTCGACAGCGCCGTCTCCCCGCCGTGCGCCCAGTGGACGATGTGATGCGAGTCGCATCTCGTTGCCCGGCAGCCGGGGAAGCGGCAGTGGCGGTCGCGGGCGGCCAGTGCGCGCCGCAGGGCCGGCGAGATGGTGCGCGTGCGGCGGCCCACGCTCAGGACCTCGCCGGCCGGCCCGTGCCGCATCGTGACCTTCGCGGCGTCGCAGGCCAGCCGCCGGGCCGTCTCGGCGGAGACATGGATGCCGCCCGCCTCGTCGAGCGCCGACTGGCCCCCCGCGGCGGCCGGAACGACCGTGCCGCCGGCCAGCGCTGGCTGCGCCGCAGCAGGCACCGACTCGACGAGCGCCTCTGCCGGCGCCGGTTGCGCCGCGGCGCCGACCGGCCGGACCGCATCTGCCGGCTGCCTCAGGTCCGTCCCGCCGTCAGCTCCGGCCGCCGGGGACGGCGCATCCGCCGTGCCGGCTGCCGCCGAGCCCGGTCCGGACGTTCCCGCGGGAACGTCCGGACCGGCCGGCCGGCCCTCGGCGTTGCGGGTCGCGTCCGTCCCGCCTCCGTCGCCAGCGGCCGTATCCGCGGCGGATGCGTTCGAGCGGGCCATCGCCGCACCGTCCGTGCTCCGCTCCCCGTCTTCCGCCCCCGTGGCGAGCGTGTCGGCGTCCACGTGCACGACCACCTGATAGCGGTCGCCGGCCGTGCCCTTGTCGAGCCCGCCGGCCAGCGCCGACTCGGCCACCACCCCCAGCGCGTCCGCCCGCCGCTGCGCCAGCGTCGGCGTCATGCCGTCGGCCGCGTCATCTGCCGCATCCCCGGCCGCACCGTCCGACCCCGCCTCGCGCCGCTCGGCGTCGAGCGCCGCGTCCAGCGTCCGCCGCACGGCGGCGCCCACCTCGGGCGTCAGCCGGCCGCGCAGCACCACCATGCCGTCCTCGTCCACCCAGGTCGCGAGCGACCGCGAGGCATGCCGCCGCGCGTCCTCCGCCGCCTCGGCCGCGCGGTCGACCCGCCGCCACGTGCGGACTATCTGCTCGACGTGCGCTGCGGCGCCGGCCAGCGCCACGTCGAGCAGCGCCTGCTCGGTCTCGGGCGTGGCCACGCGGGTGACGGCGCGCACCTTCGAGTAGGAGACGGCGCCGCGCCGCAACGCGTCGCGCAGCAGGGGCAGCCCGGCCAGGGCGCGGGCGACCCGCACGTGCTCGCGGGCGGCGCCGGGCGCCAGGCCGGTGCGCCAGCTCAGCCACTCGGCGCAGGAAGCGAAGCCGGTCCAGCCGTTGCGCGCGTCGAACTCGCGGATCAGATCCAGCAGCTCGCCGGTGGCCGCCGCGATGCCGGCGGCCAGCTCGGCGATGCGGTCGCCGAGCGTGTCGACGCCGGGCGCGGTCTCGTCCGCATCGTCAGGCGGAACAGCGGGCAGCCCGGCCGCGGCGGGCGTAACGGAATCCGGGGCTGGCGAAGCAGTCGAAACGGCCGGAGCGAAGCGGGAGTCAGCAGGCATGAATCCATCATAACCCCCATTATTTCAACCGCTTGTACGGCTCCAGGGTGGCCGATCGGACGGCCGGGTGACGTTTTTCGTGCCGCGGCTGGCGACGGGCTGCCAGAGGGTGACCAGGGCGGTAGAAGAGACAAGTCTCGCGGGCGTCCGAACCCGCAGCGGCCGGTCCCGACGGAGGCTGTCAAGCAGAAAAATGCAGGCAGGACAAAAAAAGTGGCGCGAGCCTGCTGGCGGGCGGCCCGCTTGATGGCCTCGAAATCCACCGTGCCTGCGCGGTCCATACGCTTGCGCAGCGGCAACAGGGCTCCCACACTTCTGATACCGGGCGACTAGCAAACCGGCCGCAGGTCACCGACCGACGCCAGTTGCTGGCGCAGGTTGTCGCGAAGCACTTCAAGTTCCTTGAGCGGGAGTGGTCGACATGGGCCTCCTGTCACGATGAAGGTTGACAGGTAGTATCTAAATATCTATCCGGCGGCTGCGTGAGGTCATTGTCGAAAGGAGCACCATGCCGGGGAGTCGGGAGTCGGAGGTTCGGAGCGTGGCGGCGAGCGACGCGACCAAGTCGGACAAGATCCGCCGGCTGAACCGGATGGGTCTGTCGCGCGCCCACATCGCCCGCGCGCTCGACGTACGATACCAGTTCGTCCGCAACGTTCTCGAGCACGACAGTCGGCGCGACACGCGGCCGACGCGGCTCTCTCCCGCGGAACGGCGGCGAATTGACGAGCTGACCGCGAACCTCGCGACCAAGGCCGCGAGGATTCGCGCGCTCCACGCGGAAGGGTTCAATCGATCGCGGATCGCGGAGGCGCTGGGCCTGCGCTATCAGCACGTCTACAACGTCCTGACGCAGTCCGGCCAGAAAGCCGATCGGGTGGCCGAGCGTCCTTCGGCATCCGCCGCGTGGCCGCGGCAACAACCGGTAGCGGCTGCAACGGCGGGTCTTCCGGTGCGGGTCGTGATGGACGCCGCGCGGCGCGTCACGATTCCGGACACGCTGGCCGCGGCGGTCGGGATCTCGGCGGGGGACGACGTGCTCCTGTGCCAGGAGGGCGACGAGTTGCGGCTCTACGGTCAGGAGGCCGCCGTCCGGCGGGTGCAGCGTCTCGTGGCGCAACATGTGCCGGCGGACGTCAGTCTCGTCGATGAGCTGCTTGCCGAGCGGCGCCGGGAAGCCGCACGCGAGGCCGGTGACGGATGAAGCCCGAGTTCGTGGTGGATTCCTCGGCGATTCTCGCGCTCGTCAAGGGTGAGCCGGGCGCCGACCGGGTCCGGGACTGCATTGCCCGCTCGATCGTGTCCGCGGTCAACGTGGCCGAGGTCGGAGCGAAGTTGTCCGACCGGGGCATCTCCGGCGCCGGGCTGCGCTACGCTATCGCCAATCTGGGCTCGCTGTCGCGCCGTTCGATGCCAATCAGGCGCTGGTGAGCGCGGACCTGCGCAGCGCAACCCGCGCGCACGGCCTGTCGCTCGGGGACCGCGCCTGCCTCGCGCTGGCGCGGTCCGCCGGGCTTCCGGTGCTGACCGCCGACAGGGAGTGGCGAGGCGTCGGTCTGGACATGGAGATCGAACTGATTAGGGAATGAGCCTGTCGGGTCCCCTGGCCCGCCAATCGTCGCCTGACGGCTCCGCTCGGCGCCCAACCAACCCTGCAGGAGTCCACGCCGTTCCGCGGCGCGGACTCCTACCGCGACAGCATGTACGTCATCTTGATGGCGATCTGCCGGTTGCGCACCCACAGCGGCCGGCGGATGTGCGGATTGAGCATCAGCGGGTCGCCGTCGAGCCGCAGCTCGTCGTAGGCGATGTAGATGTCGCTGCCCGGGCTGTAGATCCAGTTGAAGCGGATGCTGTTGCTCAGCTCGCCGGTCGTCGAGTTCCACTGCGACAGCGAGCGGAACGTCATGCGCGGCGAGAGGGTCAGGTCCAGGCGCAGCGACGCGAGATCGGCGAAGAACTCGCCCCAGGGCAGCTTGATGTCGCTGCGGTTGAAGATGGCCTCGGCGGAGATCCGGCTCGTCGCGCGCACGCCGAGCGTCGCGCGCACGTCGGTGCGGGTCCCGTCGAAGAACGTCTGCGGCGAGTAGCGTGCCTGGTAGTAGAACCGCTGCGACGGGTCGGACTGGTAGTCGAACATCCATTCGTCGAAGCGGTAGGTGCCGGTCGGGATGGTGACGTCGGGACGGATGTGGAACGGCACGTCGAGCTGCTCGAAGTAGTCGTTGTACCACCACATGAAGCGGGAGCCGTCCTCGAAGTAGACGCCGATCATGTTGTGGATGCGCCGCGTCACCAGCCGGTTGCGCTGATCCGTGGTGTAGGTGAGGCTCCACATCGGGTCGAGCATGCGGATGTTGAAGCGGTCGGGCCGCGGGTTCCACTCGGCGTGGGCCGAGGACGTCCGGATGCCGAGGCGCGGGACGAAGCCCACCTCCGGGTTGAAGTGCTCCTGCAGGTCGACGTACTCGGTGTAGAAGTGCCACGACGGGCTGAGCCACGTGGTCCGCACGTAGCCCGCCATGTCGCGCGCCGCGACGCCCGGCTCGAGCGGCTCGTGACGGCCCCCGAACGACTCGTTCGGCGTCTGCGTCTTGGCCAGGAAGGCGGTCATCGAGAAGTTGGGGTGCAGGGCCAGCGTCGTGTCCGCCGCGAACGTGCGGTTGTAGTGCCCGCCGCCCACCGCGTCCTTGTTGATGACGATGGCGCCGACCTTCGAGCGGTCCAGGATGTCGCGGCTGTAGCGCCCCACGAAGAAGTTTTCGCCGGGGCTGCCGAACCCCTCCTGCGTGGTGATGTTCATGGCGGCGATGTTGTGCCGGCCGGTCTTGCCGGTCAGCCGCGCGCCGCCGATGATCGGGATCGGGTTGCCGCCTTCCGACAGGCCGATCCGCCGCGTGAAGAAGAGGTCGACCGAGCGCCCGAACCCGCCCCCGCCGCCGACGTTGAACATGCCGGCGTTCTCGAGGAAGAAGTCGCGCTTCTCGGGGAAGAAGAGCGGGAAGCGCGTCAGGTTCACCTGCTCCTCGTCCACCTCCACCTGGGCGAAGTCGGTGTTCAGCGTCAGGTCCAGGTTGAGCCCCGACGCAACGCCGTACTTCACGTCGATGCCGTACTCGTTGAACCCGGACGGATCGAGGCGATCGGCGACCCGGTCCTGCCGTCCGCCGGCCAGCACGTACGGCGTCAGCCGCAGATCCAGGCCGCGGTTGACGGCGCCGATGCCGGTCAGGGTCCCGGCCTGGCTGACGCGGGTCAGCGTGTACTCCTTCGAGATGGGCGCCCAGAAGATCTGCTCGTTCTTGCGCCGGATGTTGCGCATGAAGTTGGCGCCCCAGATCTGCTGGTCGGCGGCGGGGAAGCGCAGCGTGACCATCGGGATCGCGATCTCCGCGACCCAGCCCTCGGGCGTGTGGCGGGCCACGGCGTCCCACACGCCGTCCCAGTTCACGTTGATGTTCGGGCTGTTGTTGCCGCGGAAGCCGCCCTCGCCCTCTTCGGCCACCTGCTGCTCCAGCTTGGCGCCCAGCGGGCTGATGACGAACATGTAGCCCGAGCGGCGGTCGTGGAACGTGTCGAGGATGATCTGGAAGTTGTCCTCGTCGAACAGCCGCGGCGAGTCGCGCCGCATCTCGGTGGCGATGACGCCCGCGGGCTGCGAGTCGTACGCCTCCACCCCGATGTACAGGGCGCGCTCGTCGTATAGCAGGCGGACCATCGTCTGCTCGGTCGCGGGAGCGCCCTCGTTGGGCTCCTGCTGCGTGAAGTCGTCGATGACGGCCGCGTCCTCCCAGACCGCTTCGTCGAGGCGTCCGTCGATGTCGGGGGGCTGCGCCGCGCGCGGCGTCTCGACGCGGTACAGCTCGCTGGGCGGGCGGAATCCGGACTGGGCGAGCGCCGGCCCGGCCAGGCCCAGCGTCCAGCAGCTTGCGACGACCAGCGCGGCGTGGCGCACCTGCCGATTATAGTCCCCGCGTGTGGTATGAGTGTGTGCATGGCACGCCGGGTCACGCTGTTCACCGGCCAGTGGGCGGATCTGCCGCTGGCCGACGTCGCCGCCAGGGCGGCCGGCTTCGGGTACGACGGACTCGAGCTCGCCTGCTGGGGCGATCACCTCGACGTCGAGCGGGCGGCAGCCGACCCGGCCTACTGCGCGGCGCAGCGGGCGCTGCTCGAGGCGCGGGGACTCGGCTGCTGGGCGATCTCGAACCACCTGGCCGGGCAGCTCGTCTGCGATCCGAACGACGAGCGCTCGGACGCCTTCGCGCCCGCGGCGCTCGCCGGCGACCCGGAGGGCAAGCGCGCCTGGGCCGTCGAGGCGATGAAGCGCACCGCGCGCGCCGCCCGCAACCTCGACGTGCCGGTCGTGTGCGGCTTCACCGGCTCGCCGATCTGGCACCTGCTGTACTCGTTTCCGCCGGTCAGCCCGGCGGCGATCGACGCGGGGTTCGCGCGCTTCGCCGAGCTGTGGCAGCCCATCCTGGACGTGTTCGAGGCGTGCGGCGTGCGGTTCGCGCTGGAGGTGCACCCGACGGAGATCGCCTTCGACGTCGTGACCGCGGCGCGCGCCCTCGATGCCGTCGGGCGGCGGCCCGCCTTCGGCTTCAACTTCGACCCCAGCCACCTGCAGTGGCAGGGCATCGATCCGGTCCGCTTCATCGACGAGTTTCCCGACCGCATCTACCACGTGCACATGAAGGACGCCGCCGTCACCCTCGACGGGCGCAGCGGCCTGCTCGGCTCGCACCTCGACTTCGGCGCGCCCGGGCGCGGCTGGGACTTCCGCTCGGTGGGCCGCGGCGACGTCGACTTCGAGGCGATCATCCGGGCCCTGAACCGCAGCGGCTACGAGGGTCCGCTGTCGGTCGAGTGGGAGGACTCCGGCATGGACCGCGAGCACGGGGCGCGCGAGTCGTGCGAGTTCGTCAGGCAGATCGACTTTCCCCCGTCCGGGCGCGCGTTCGACGCGGCCTTCGAGCAGGCCTGATCCGCGCGCGATGCCGACGCCGGGCCGGACGCTGAGGATGGGCATGGCCGGGGGCGGCCCCGGCGCGTTCATCGGCGACGTGCACCGGCGCGCCGCGCTGCTGGACGGCGGCGTGGCGCTGGTCGCCGGCGCCTTCTCGTCCAGCCTGCGCAAATCGCGGGCGAAGGGGCGCGAGCTGCGCCTGGACCCCGCGCGCGTGCACGGCTCCCTCGCAGCCATGCTCGCCCACGAGCGGACGCTGCCGCCGGCCGAGCGGGTCGACTTCGTGTCCGTCGTCACGCCCAACCACCTGCACTTCCCCATGGCCCGGGACCTGCTGGCCGCCGGCATCCACGTCGTCTGCGAGAAGCCGATGACTCTCGACGCCGCCGAGGCGCGCCGCCTGCGGAAGCTGGTGGCGCGGTCCGGCTGCGTCTTCGCCCTCACCCACAACTACACCGGCTACCCCATGGTGAAGCTGGCCCGCGACCTCGTGCGGGCGGGCGAGCTGGGCCGCGTGCGCAAGGTGGTGGCGGAGTACGCGCAGGACTGGCTGGCGACGCCGCTGGAGCGGACCGGCATGAAGCAGGCGCGCTGGCGCACCGACCCGCGGCGGAGCGGCGCCGCCGGCGCGGTCGGCGACATCGGCACGCACGCCGCGAACCTGGCGGAGTACGTCACCGGCCGGCGGATTGCGGCGGTCGCGGCCGATCTTGCGACGTTCGTCCCGCGCCGCAGGCTGGACGACGACGCCGGCGTGCTGCTGCGCTTCGACGGCGGCGCCCGCGGCGCGCTGCTGGCCAGCCAGGTCGCGGCCGGCGAGGACAACGGGCTGTCGCTCCGGGTGTACGGCGAGCGCCGGGGGCTGCGCTGGCGGTAGGAGGCGCCGGACCGCCTGCACCTGACCTCGCTGGACGGCCCCGCGGAGATCTGGACCCGCGGCCACGGCTACGTGGCGGCGCGCAGCCCGGCCGCCGCGCGCGCCACGCGGCTCCCGCCGGGACACCCCGAGGGCTTCATCGAGGCGTTCGCCAACGTCTACGCCAACGCCTGCGACACGATCCGCGCGCGCCTGCAGGGCGCGGAGCCGGACCCGCTCGCGCTCGACTTCCCGACGGTCGACGACGGCCTGCGGGGCATGCTCTTCATCGCGGCCGTCGTCGGCAGCGCCCGGGCCGGGGGCGCGTGGACGCGGCTGCCGCGGTCGTAGTGTGCGGTCTGCCCGTGCGGCCGGCGTGGCGGGTGGACGACTGAAACCTGAAATCTCGGCGGCTACCGCCGAAATATCCTGCCAAATGACCGAGCCGCGAACGCGCCGCGGGGGCGGGATGGCTGCGCCTCGCTTGGCACCCAGGTGGGAAACCTTAGTACGCTTGCTCCGGCGGTGATCTGCGCGCCGTCGTGGTGCGCAAAGCCCCAGCGCTTGCGGCGTGCCGACTGGCCTAGGCCCTGACTCGATCTCGACTGCCGTGAAGCCGGAGGATGGATTGTGAGTGACGCGAATGCCGCTCGGCCCCTTGACTGGGATGAGTGCCAGAACCTCCTCGAGAACGACGTCCGGATCGCGGCGTCCCTCGAACGCGTGGCGCGCCTCGATTTCAGCATGCTCAAGCGCAAGCTTGGTGACGAGAAGGGGTGGTCGGCAGAGTACCAGAACGAGGTGGAGGATCTGTACCGTCGTTTTCGAGTCTCCTCAAATTCGTGTGGGTAGCGGTGGCTCCAGCTTGATGCCTCCGCAGCAGAGGTACAGCATCGAGATGAGCGGACGGTGTGAGTGGAAGCCGTAGGCGCGCCGTGCGATGACGCGGAGCTTGTTGTTGATGCCCTCGACGGGGCCGTTGGTCATGCGGGTGTCGAGGTAGGCGAGGATCCCCGCCGCGTGCTTCCGGATGGTCCGCGCGAGCTTGACGAACGGCGCCAGCCGTGACCGCGCCGCCCAGTCCAGCCACTGCTCGAGCAGCTCCTCGGCCTCGTCGGGTCTGGCCTGCTCGAGGATGGTCGCCAGGTACTCGTTCAACTCGTAGGCGCGGTCGAGGGCGCGGTTCTCGCGGCGCAGGGTTGCCAGCCGTTGTGCTTGGCTGGGCTTGAGGCGCGCCGGATGCTTCAGCAGCGCGTAGCGCGTCCCCTTGAGGGCTTTGGCCGCGGTCGCCCCCAGGCGGTGTTGCTCCGCCCGGCGGACGGCGTCGACCGCGTCGGCCGCCAGCCGTTCAACGTGGAACCGGTCGTAGACGACCCTGGCCTGCGGCACCCGTTCCCGCACCGCCTTGCCGTAGCTCGCCGCCAGGTCCGCCGTCACCAGCGTGATCCGGGCGCAACCGGCCGGTCCCAACAGGTCGAAGAACCTGCCCAGCGTGTCGGCGCTGCGCCCCTTCCCGGCCCAGACCACGCGCCGGCGGTCAGGGTCGACCAGGACCGTCAGATAGTGGTGCCGCTTCCGATAGCTGAACTCGTCAATGCCGATCCGCCGCAGCCCGGCCAGCCGCGTCGAATCCAGCCGCCGAGCCACCACCCGCTCGACGATGCCGCCCACCGCCGGCCACGAAATCCCCACCAGACGACTCACCGTCGTCCGGTCCGTCACCTGCGCCAGATAGGCCACCAACTCCTCGAGCGGCGCCGTGAACGCGCTGCCGTGCACTGCCCACGACACCTGCTCGACCCGAACCCCGCAGCGACCACACGATACCCGCCACGGGGCATACCGCAGCCACACCGTCGTCCGACCCCACGGCACATGGCGCCACAGCCGAGCCGGTTGCCGGTCGTAGCGTGGGGCCCGGCCGCCGCACGCGCCGCACCGCGAGCGCCGCCACGACGGCCGCGCCGATACGCGGAACATCCCGTTGCTCCCGATACGCACCTGCTCGACGTACAACTGCGTGACACCGAGCAATCGCCGTAGTAGGGTCGTCACACGCATGGGGCTGTCCTCCTCCTCATGGGTTCTCCTTTGCCATGCCAATGAGAACAGGACGCCCCTGCGTTTTCAATGATTTCCAGCGGCTCGCCGAGGGCTGACCACCCGCCGGCTCCGGTCAGCTGCGGGCCGCGATTCACGGCCCGACCAGCCCAAGCCCAATCTCCCCTTTGGACGGCCCGGACGCCCCGTCCAGGCCGGGCCGCAAGGCCCATAACTGCACTCTGAGCGTAGGGACGGACGGCGTGTCACCCGCCAGGGTCGCAGCGAAGCGGAGAACGCGCGTAGCGCGTTGACACGCCGTCCGTCACGTAGCTACCCCACCGCTCGCTGAACCTGCCGATCACTCTCACCCCGGACCCACACCTGATTGAGGAGAGCCTCGTTTTCTCGCTCTGAACATCGTGTACAGAGACCGGAAGATCTGTCCGACGGGGCCGGTCGACGAGTTCTGGCACGCCCACATTCTGGACACGCGAGCGTACGCACGGGATTGCCAGGAGCTGTTCGGCGAGTACCTGCATCACTTCCCCTACTTCGGCATGCGCGGGCCGGCCGATCGGGCCGATCTCACCGCGGCCTTCGATCAGAGCAGGGAGCTCTTCATCCGGCACTTCGGCATCGATCCCTGCGGCGGGGAGACTCAGGCTCGCGGTTGCTCGCCTCAGCGCTGTCCCTGATGCCGGACATCCCGCTTCACACATGGTTCCGGAGCCACCGCCCGAGGACGATCCTTCGCTCGAACAGGCGAACGAGATCTTCTGGCAGAGTCTGCTTGGCCATATCCGGCGAGAGTCCGGCGGTGCGCCCCTCGATGGCGTGCTCGACGTGGGGTGCCACTACGGCGGCCTCCTGGCCAAGCTCGCGCACGCATTTCGTCCCGAGCGGCTGACTGGTATCGAGCCGGTCCGCCGCTGCCGGGAACGTGCACTGTTCCGTCTGCGCGCGCTTGCCCCCAAGGTCACGATGCTGCCTCCCGAGCGGTGGGCGGAGGTACCGGCCGGCAGCGTCGATTTCGTGACCTGCCATGAAGTTCTGCATCTGATCGAGGATCTGCCTGACCTGTTCGGGCACATCGCCCGCGTCCTTCGCGGCACCGGCAGCGCGTTCGTCGTGGCGGGCTGCCATACGGAAAGCCCGGTGTGGAAGGCCTGGAGCGCCAAGCTCCGCGATGCGGGGCAGACCGTGTTCGACCGCACGCCGTTCGACATTCTGCGCGCCGCCGGCGGAGCAGGCCTCCGCGGTGCGCTGCGGCCCTTGAGGCGTGAGGGCTGGATCATCTACGACCCTGGCAACGCGGCTTTTGAATATCCTTCCATCGGGGACCTCCTTGACCATCAGTACCGCTGCAAGCTGCTGTTTCGTTTCGTGAAGTCCTCATGACGAATTGCCTTGCACAGCTCTTGACGCCGGGACCGCTGGCTGCGGCCGTCGCAGGGGAGTGTGCGCCCCCGGACGCGGCGGGCCGCCTGGAAGAACTGGTCGTCTCCGATCGGGTCGAGGCCCTTCCCCTGCTGCGGTCCCAGCCGTGGCGTCGCTTTCGGGCCGACGTTCGCCGAGTGTTCGAGGAAAACGACTACGCGATTCTCCGGGGGCTACCCGCGGTACAGGACGGTGCAGCCTTGCTCATGGCGGCACTGACGCTAGCCTGGAAAATTCATGAGGCGCCCGGCCTGAGTAGAGACACAAAAGCCTCCGTGTGCTAAAACGCTGTTGACGACAGATGTTTTCGGCACGACGGAGGCTCTTGCGTGACGGACCCCACGATAGCACAGTCTGTTCTGTTCCCCGATCTGTTCGACAAGCCGCTCGTGGCCACGTTCGACCGCGAGCAGTCGAGCTCGGATGGCGGCGCCGTGCTGCTCAAGGCCGCCGAGCGCGTCTACGGGTTGGTCAAGGCATTCGGCCGGTGTCTGATTGACCGCCGGGCACCGGAGAAGGTCCGGCACACGCTCGAGGACCTGGTGGGCCAGCGGGTGTTCGGCATCGCCTGCGGCCATCCCGCCGGCAACGATTCGGACCAGCTCGCCGATGATCCGATCCACAAGTTGCTGCTCGGGCGCGACCCGGTGGCGGGCGGTCGGCTGGCGTCGCAGCCGACGGTCTCGCGGTTCGAGAACGGTGCGGGCCGCGTCGCGCTCTATCGGCTCGGGCGCGAGTTGGCGGCGTCGGTCATCGAGCGGCATCGCCGCCGGCTGCGCGGGCGGGTGCGACGCATCACGATCGACCTCGACCCGACCGACGACCCGACGCATGGCGCGCAGCAGCTGACCATGTTCAACAGCTACTACGACAGCTGGTGCTACCTGCCATTGCTGGCCTTTGTGAGCTTCGACCGTGAGGCGGAGCAGTATCTGTGCGCGGCCGTGCTGCGGCCCGGCACGGCGCAGGCGTCCGACGGCACGCTGGGCGTGCTGTGTCGGCTGCTCGCGCTGCTGCGGTCCGCGTTTCCCGAGGCGCGCTTTCTCGTCCGGCTCGACGGCGGCTTCGCCACGCCAGAGATCTTCGACTTCCTCGATGCCGAACCGCGGCTCGACTACGTCGTGGCGATGGCCAGGAACGCCGTGCTGTTGCGGGCTGCCGAGCACGTCATGGTGGCGGCCCGCACCGAGAACATGCTGCGCGAGAAGACGGCGCACTTCTACCTCGACACCCGCTATCGCGCGGGCACGTGGGCTCGTGAGCGCCGCGTGGTGATCAAGGCCGAAGTCGTGCAGCTCACCGGCCGGCAGCCGCGGGACAACCCGCGCTTCGTCGTGACCAATCTGCGCCAGACGCCGCGCTTCATCTACGAGAAGGTCTACTGCGGGCGCGGCGACATCGAGAACCGCATCAAGGAACTGCTCGACGGCTTGCAGATCGACCGCACGAGCTGCACCAAGTTCTGGGCAAACCAGCTGCGGGTCCTGCTGACGGCCGCCGCCTACGTGCTCATGCAGGAACTGCGGCTGAGGGCCGCCCGCACCGCCTGCGCCCGCACCCAGGTGACTTGGCTGCGCGACCGGTTGCTCAAGGTCAGCGTCCACGTCGTCCGCTCCGTCCGCCGGCTCGTCCTGCACCTGCCGCGAGCGACCCCATACCGCGACGTCTGGCGGCACCTCGCCCTCGCGCTCGGGGCGCGCGCCGGATAGCGCGCCGTCGCCACGGCAACCTCCGCGCCCCGGATGCTCGCCAGCGCCCCTGCGCCCGACCTGTCGGCGCTTGCCACCTCATGCGTGCCGTCACCTCGCCCCGGCCACTGCACCACGCTGCCACCTACCACGCGCCGCGTCCGAAAACGTCCTTCGCGCGACGATCAGGCCCTGCCTGGGACCGATTCGATAACCTCACGAATTTTCCGGGGTAGAACGGCGTAGACTCCTGCAGGGTTGGTTGGGCGCCGAGCGGAGCCGTCAGGCGACGAATGGCGGGCCAGGCGGGTCGGACGGCGCGATGCTGCCGCGTCGCGCCGTCGCTCGCGGTGCTTCCCCTTCCCCCGGCGGTCCATCGCTCGTCGAGCGCTCGTCGAGGCAGGTGCGGGCCATGCACGGGCTGTATGGTAGTATTGCAGCGGTATGGTCAAGGTCACCTACTCGCTGGATGACGCCACGGTGCGCCGCATTCGCCGGACGGCGGAGCGGCTCGGAAGACCGCAGAGTCAGGTGGTGCGCGAGGCGGTCGCGGAATACGACGCGCGCACCAACCGCTTGAGCGAGGCCGAGCGGCTGCGCATGCTCGACGTGCTGGACCGACTGCGCGGCGAGCCGGTTACGCGCTCCCGGGCGAGCGTGGACGCCGAGCTCCACGAGCTCCGCCTGTCCCGACGCGAGTCCTCGCGGCGCCGTGCCGCTCATGACGATCCATCTTGATACGTCGGCGCTCGTCGACGCGCTTGCAGGCCCGCGCGCCTCGTTCGACCGCCTGCACACGTTCGTGGACGAGAGCCATCGCGTGCGGCTCTCGACGATCGTGCTGTACGAATGGTTGCGAGGGCCGAGAACGGTCAGCGAGCTGCGGGCGCAAGAGGAGCTCTTCCCCCGCGACCAGGCCGTTCCGCTCGATGCCGAAGCCGCCGCGTACGCCGCGGACCTCTACGCGCGACTGCCTCACCCTCGCGGCCGGGACCTCGACCTGGCGGTCGCCGCCTGCGCCCTCGTCCACGAAGCAGCCCTCTGGACGTTGAACCCCGGCGACTTCAGCGACGTGCCCGGATTGAAGCTGCTGTAGGTCACCCGGCTCCGCAGCGGGCTTACGGGCCGCCTCGGTTCGGGTTCCGCAGCGACCGTTCACAGGACCACTTCGTCGAGCATCCCGGCTACGTCGCGGCGTTCGGAGTGCGCTCGCAGCCCAGCGCTCTCTGTCTTCCCTCCCTCAACCGCTGCCAACAGCGACGAGGGCGTCACACTCCGGCTAAAGGGAAACCACGAAAGCGACGATAACACGACTGGTAGGCCATGGCGGCAATGATAACGCGATTCAACAGGCGGTCATCTCGACGATAGCACGAATATAGCGATAACCCCCCGGATTCATTGTGGTTTCGGTCAGGCTGCGGCGAGTACGCCCACGATTCCACCCACGCTTGACCGAGCCGTTCGAGGTGGGGTCCGCTACCGTCCCAGACGGTCCAATCATACGCCACTTGACTGACCCCCGCGGAGCCAGGGACCGTCGACAGCTGCACGCCGCACCCTGTCTCGGCTCCCGGATACGGCGCTCGTCGGGTGGTTGGGACAGGAATCAACGCCGGTGTCGGCGAGCGTTCACGGTTGCTGTCCCGAGCCCGGCACGCCGATCTCCGCCAGGCGCTCCTTGAGAGCCCGCTCGAAGGACCGCAGGTCCGGCGCCGTGCACGGGAGATGCGCGTCGCGATGCTGACCGCGCACGCGAAGCTCCCCTCCGGTCCCACGGCGATGCTCGCCTCGACCACGGCGGACAGTTCGGCCGTGACGGCGATGAATCCGTCCGCGTTCACCCACACGCCGGCGACCCGGCCACCCAGCGCCGTGGAGAGGAACCGCAGCAGCGGCTCGGCGTGCCACGCCGCAGCTGCCACGTCCTTCTGCAGCCCGCGTCCGCCGCGTCGACGGCTTCGCGTAGCGCCTCGACCGCCGCATACGCCGGCCACCGTCTCGCGCGGATCGCCGGGCGGCGTCTCCACGTCGCGCGGCCGCGGCGCCGGCGCCAACGAAGGCCGGCAGCGTCTCGACCCGCGCCCGCGACAAGTACTCCGCCGGCCCGGGCACGAAGCCGCTGCCTTCCGGCTCCGGCCGCGGCTTCGCCATCGCGTCGACCAGCGCCGCCGCGACACCGAGATCCAGCGTGTCTTCCGCCGGCTCGTCCTCCGCCCACACGGCGAACCGGTACTCGCGCTCGGCGCGCCGGGCGGCGTCCTTCAGGAAGACGAGCAGCAGCGCGAGCTCCAGCTCCGACGACGCGCTCTCCAGACGCCTGTAGGGGTCGTCGAGGCGCGCAGTAGATCCAGCCGTTCGCGGCGTGGTGCGACTCGCCGTCGCCGGCGATCCCTTCGCCCTGGCCGAGGAAACAGGCGGGCTTCGAGATTCGGATCGTGTCGCAGTCGGGGTCCGCGTGCCGCGTCGACGATGCCTTCCGCAATGCGGTGATCGGAAGCCGCTCCGCCGGGTCGCGGAAGTCGACGTACGTGCAGGCGATCAGGTTGCCCGCGTCATCGACGTGGTGTCCGTCTGCCAGGTAATCGAAGCTGGCCATGAAGGCTTGGGCGCGGCATCCGCGGCTCGCTGCTCCCGGAGCCCGCCTACCAACCGAGGGTCGCCCGGCCCATCAGCCCGTTGCTCGCTTCGCCGTGCTCCGGGCTCTCCCGCCGCTGCGCGTCGACGCCCAGCTCGAAGTGCACCCTTCCCTGGTTCAGCGCCCCGAGGGCGTAACCGACCTGGTACTCCCGGCCGTACTGCGATGTCGCCAACCCGACGCGCGGCGTTCCCACGAACCGGGCGCCCACCGGCAGCCCGTAGCCCACCTCCGCGTTGAGCTGCCCGCCCGACCCGTACATCTGGTGCGAGCCCATGCCGTAGGCCATCTGGTTGCCCCACAGCGCCTCGGCCCCGCCCTGCGCCGAACCGCCCCACGACGGGGCCACCCGCGCCGTCAGCCCCAGCGGGCTCGACGGCGTCGGGTCCCACCCCAGCGACAGCGACATCCCGCGGTCGGTGAACCCTTCGGCCTGGTGCACCACCAGCGTCCGCACCCGCACGTCGAGCGACAGCCCCCTGACCGTGTCCGTGAAGGCGAGGCCGCCGCCCACGTCCATGGCGGCACCCCGCCGTCGCCACCCCGTCCCCGCCCTGTTGTGCTCGGCGTGCCGTTCGGCGATTTCCGAGGCGGGCGAGGAACAGGAACCAACCGCCCCGGAGCCTCCTCGCTCCAGAACCAACAGCGCGCCGGCACGTCACCCCGGCCGCCGTCCGTGGTGCTAGCATCAACGCCGGGTGCGTAACGCGGCCGCGACGCCTCGATCGAAAGTCGTGCCGTCGCTCACGTCGCGACGCCGGCAGCTCGCCAGATGACGGAGGTCCCAGGCCTCGAGGGCAAGAAACCAGGTGCAGCAGCCCCCCCGAGCCAGGTGGACGTCGTCGGCCTCCAGCGGCCAGACGTCGATTCCCACTCGCACGACGACCGCCATGGCCGAGTCCAACGTCCACCGAGGTGCACAGCGCCCGTCGACCGCGTGCTGCGTCCCCGAAGAACTGCCGAACCCGCTCGCGCCGCGGCTGCGGCAGGCCGACCGCGTACATGACGACGTTGGTGTCGACACACATCATTCCACCGCCGCGCCGCGACCGCCTGACGCCCCGTCCACCGCCACGCGCTGAACATCCAACCAATCAATCGGGCTCCGGACCCGGGCCCTCTCCAGCGTCGCACGACCCGAAGAAGCGCTCCACGCCCCAACGCGACTCGAACCGTTCCGGGCGGCGACCGGCGATCGAGACGTTCCCTTGCCGCGGCTCGCAGGCCGGCCTTCCGTTCCCCGCGTTCCCGGTGTACACTTGCCCGGCTGGACCCGTCGCTCTACGCTGCTGGCCCGCTCTCCGTCGGTCGCCTTCGACCGTCGGACAGACGTTCCCAGAGAAGCGCGTCGGCCCTCAGCCACAGGACCCTCGCGCCATCCGCGACCGTCTCCGCGCGAGCCGAGTTGCTTGATTCCTCGGGCGCCCAGTACAGAGCGCACGCTGACCGACTCGCCACGGGCGACACACGTCTACGTGCCCGGCCCTGTTCCGCTTTGAGGAGCACGAAGACCGCTGCCCGGCCGCCCGGCAGCCACTATCCGCCGCTTGCCACCATCGACCAATCTTGACTCACCATGGACAAATCAACACAAGGAGCGTGGCTTCTCGCTCAATCCAAGAGCCTCGACGTCGTAACCGGTGCCAGCGCTGCACGTCTCGAAACCATCGCGTACGCCGGTCGCATCGGACGTCTCTACAACCTCCTGCGCCGCAATGTACCAACTGACCCGAACCCCACCCTGTCCGCAGGCACTGTCAAGACGATCTGTCAACTCAACAACATCGACCGTTCCACCCGCGAAAAGGGCCTTGATGTACTAGCCACCACCGGAAGAATCGACGTTGCGCGAAACGGCGCGGTCAGCGTGCTCGGGGCAACCACGACCGCCGTACTCGAAACGACGGCCGACCTGTTCGCTGAGGCCGGCCCCACGTCGGAAGAAGAAGCCGTCCTGGATCTATCCGAGCGCGTCGCCACAAAACCCCTGGACCGAGACCATGCTACCGAATTGATCGCCGATACCTACGCGATCCCCAACAACAATGCAATAACACTAATTGACCTATGCAAGAACACAGCCATCTTTGATGAAGAAGCCACTTCCCATCGCCCAATCCTCTTCAATTCCAACACGTTTCGCGATGGCCAGTACGCATCAAAGGCCCACCGAGTTCTGCAGACCCTCTCCCCCACAGAATCCCAGCGGCTCGCTGACCTTCAAGGCCAGCTAACGCGTGAAGGCGCGCTATACGAGAACGACGTCAAGACCATGCTCGGCGCCACGCTCTACAACCGCCTCATCAGCGTCGGCCTTTTCGATCGTATGGAAATCAGTAGCACCGACGAAGCCGTCGGCTACGTTGCCTCCCCCAATGACTTTCAGAAGTACGGTCGCCCCTTCGAAGACGATCCGATAGACGACGCAAAGGCACTGCTAGCCTCGCTCACCTACGGCCGCACCCGCAGCCATAGGCATCGGGGCCGGATCACTCTGCCAGACGCCCTTCTCCAGGCCCTAATAGCCGGTCGCGAGGTCGGCGGCCACATCGGCGTCCGTGCTATCGGTGAAGATTATCGCGAGCTCGAGAGGCGACAAGTCGTGCAGGTCACACCCCGCCCAAACAATCCATCTCGCTTTACTTTTCGCCTATTAAAGAAGGATGTTGGGGAACTTGCGCTTACCATCGTGCGTGGCGGCACTGCGGCAGAAGAAGCGGTGCTCCTCAGTGGAGCCCCCGCTGCTGCATTCAAGGGGCCCCATACGTCAAGAACTGAGGTTCGCGAACGAAACACCGTTAGCCCGGAAAATTCATGACGTCGTCGAATCGGTCGCTGGCCGAGCCCTGATCGTTGAGCGAGAGAGGTCTGCGGTCGCCGCACGTGGCAGGTGGCAGCGTGGTGGAGCGGCGTGGCGTGGTTACGGGGCGTACGAGGCGCCAGACGCGGACAGCTTCGCCGACAGGGCGCCCCAGGCGCCTGTGTGGATTCCGCGAGCTGAGGGGGAAGCTGCGACGGGGCGCTACCCGGCGCGCGCCCCGAGTGCGAGGGCGATTTGGCGCCACGCGTCGAGGTCGGGCGTTGCCCGCGGCAGGTGCACAACGAGGCGCCGGACGGAGCGGACGACGTTGGCGCCGAGCTTGAGCAATCGGTCGCGCAGCCAGGTCACTTGGGTGCGGGCGCAGGCGGTGCGGGCGGCTCTCAGCCGCAGTTCCTGCATGAGCACGTAGGCGGCGGCCGTCAACAGGACCCGCAGCTGGTTTGCCCAGAACTTGGTGCAGCTCGTGCGGTCGATCTGCAAGCCGTCGAGCAGTTCCTTGATGCGGTTCTCGATGTCGCCGCGCCCGCAGTAGACCTTCTCGTAGATGAAGCGCGGCGTCTGGCGCAGATTGGTCACGACGAAGCGCGGGTTGTCCCGCGGCTGCCGGCCGGTGAGCTGCACGACTTCGGCCTTGATCACCACGCGGCGCTCACGAGCCCACGTGCCCGCGCGATAGCGGGTGTCGAGGTAGAAGTGCGCCGTCTTCTCACGCAGCATGTTCTCGGTGCGGGCCGCCACCATGACGGGCTCGGCAGCCCGCAGCAGGACGGCGTTCTTGGCCATCGCCACGACGTAGTCGAGCCGCGGCTCGGCATCGAGGAAGTCGAAGACCTCCGGGCAGGCGAAGCCCCCGTCGAGACGGACGAGAAAGCGTGCCTTGGGGAACGCGGACCGCAGCAGCGGGAGCAATCGACACAGCACGCTCAGCGTGCCGTCGGGCGCCTGGGCCTTGCCGGGTCGCAGCACCGCCGCGCACAGATACTGCTCGACCTCGCGGTCGAAGCTCACAAAGGCCAGCAATGGCAGGTAGCACCAGCTGTCGTAGTGCCCGTTGAAGAACGTCAACTGCTGCTCGCCATGCGTCGGGTCGTCGGTCGGGTCGAGGTCGATCGTGATGCGTCGCACCCGCCCGCGCAGCCGGCGACGATGCCGCTCGATGACCGACGTCGCCAGCTCGCGCCCCAGCCGATAGAGCGCGACGCGGCCCGCACCGTTCTCGAACCGCGAGACCGTCGGCTGCGACGCCAGCCGACCGCCCGCCACCGGGTCGCGCCCGAGCAGCAGCTTGTGGATCGGGTCGTCGGCGAGCCGGTCCGAATCGTTGCCGTCGGGATGACCGCAGGCGATGCCGAACACCCGCTGGCCGACCAGGTCCTCGAGCGTGTGCCGGACCTTCTCCGGTGCCCGGCGGTCGACCAGACACCGGCCGAACGCCTTGACCAGTCCGTAGACGCGCTCGGCGGCCTTGAGCAGCACGGCGCCGCCATCCGAGCTCGACTGCTCGCGGTCGAACGTGGCCACGAGCGGCTTGTCGAACAGATCGGGGAACAGAACAGACTGTGCTATCGTGGGGTCCGTCACGCAAGGGCCTCCGTTGTGGCTAAACGTTTGGTAGCACAACGTTTGTACCACACGGAAGGCCCTTGCGTCTCGTCGCCAACCCCACCTTCACGCATAATCCGGGTTAGTGATAAGCGTTTCGTCGCCGAGGCGATCGACCAGCTACGCACTGGAGGATGACGTGACACGTAAGGGACCCGGTCTCGAAGAACTCGTACGGGCGTACTTCGCCCGACAGGGTTTCTTTGCGCTGCGAGGAACATCGTACCGATACGACGATGAGCAGGTCACCGACGTAGACGTCTGGCTCTACGCTCGACAGTCCGCCAGTATTCGTACCCGTACAATTGTTGACGTCAAGAACAAGCGATCGCCCAAAGCCTTTGAGCGCATCTTGTGGGCACGTGGCATGCAACTGGCTCTTGGATGCGATAGGGCGGTCGTAGCAACAACAGAACGCAGTCCAAAAGTTATCGCATTCGCACGCAAACAGAAGGTAGCCCTACTTACCAAGGACTTCCTAGATCGTTTGCAGCAGAAGCTCGACACGAGCTGCCGTATGACGCTGGAGGAGTTTATCAAGAACCTGCAACAGTATCCCGATCACAAGCGCGACGGGGATTGGGTAACCCGAATTGCTGACGCCAAATCCGCCCTACTGAGTCTTCACGGCTACCGTGCTCTCAATAAGGCGCTCGCAGCCTTTCGCTTTTTTGGTGAGCGTGTTGAAGTAAGGCCTCACCATAGAGAGCAAGCGCTGCGCGGGGTATACTTGACCGCAGCTCTTGCTTGCGTCGCTCTCGACAGCGCCCTGGAGGGCGTTGTTTACGACGACCAAAGGTCGCGGTACCGGGCGATGATAAACGGAGTAACCTACGGCGATGACGACGACGCTGGAACACAGACCAGCATAAGGCGAGTACTGGATATAGTATCACAAGGAATGGAGAACGGTCGCGTCATCGCTAGGCAGGTCGAGGTGGCGCTCGGCGATATGTTCGGTGGCATTCGCGCCGACATTCTGGCTGAACACTTCGTCCGGGAACACAATGCGAGCACTCTGATTAAGGTAGCTAGAGAACTCGATGAGCGCGCCCACACATTGGATTTGGCAAATTCTTCACCTCTCAGCACTGAATCACGCTCTGTCTTGGGGGTATATGCGGATTTTGCTCAGATTAAGCGTGCAGCACTACTAAGCGATAGCGCACCAGATACGTCGAGATCGGCCGACCCCCGCGATACCAAACCGGCATTGCCGCAGGCGGGCGACTCCGTGCAGCCGCCCGACTCCAGCCAAGCAGCCTTATTTCCGAACCGTGGTGCAAAGTAGTGTCGGATTCAGTCGGATTCCGCATCCTCACGACCACACTGCCCTCTTGGTTCTCTCCAACTCGGGCCATTTCTCAATTGAGGTCCTCAATGGCTATGCATGCTCTACGCGCACGGCCGCGCCCGGGCCACCCCCCGGCGCACAGCATCGTCCCTGCACGGCCCCGCCGCAGCCCGGCCGCCACTGGCTACTGTTTGGGGCACCGCCTTCACGATTCCGGTGGGTACGCCAACGACGCGCCCGCCGGCCTTTCACTTTCTCGCACCGCTGTCGCGATTAACGCGCGGCGCGCCCCCCAGTACTTGCAGCTCCCTTTGGGTTCGTGCATTTAGGGCAGTGGCACGAGAAGTCCGGTGAGCATCGAAATCGTACTCTACCCAGCACGCGCGAATAGGCGTACTCTGTGTAGCCATCTTCGCTCTTTCAGTTTTGAGTCGTGCGAGCACCTCGGGAACTGGCCCAAGGGGTCTCGCCATTTTCATTGGTTCGAACGCGATGATTTCCGCTCTTTTGACGGTGTTGAGGCAACAGTCTATCCCGCTAGAGACACGGAGAAGGAGCGTTGTCCCCAATTGACTTGGGTTTTGCACACTAGGACACGAATGTGGGCGAGCGCCGATGACAAGGAACAGCAAAACTCTGTGATTCGCTCCGCTCGTAGGCAGTTTGGCGGGTCTTTTGTGAATGACAGTTACGGCACGAATCGGTACACGCCTATTGTGCCGGATCCCAGAGATCCTGCAGCACGTGGAATATACCTTTCTTATGAGCGCGTGCGGGAACGAGTGTCAGCCGTGAGGCATGCTCTCCCGCAGCCACAACAGCGCCTTGAGAAACTAGTGGGTACGGATCTCGAGGCGTTAGCTCAGGCCGATCCGACCAGGGTGCTTTACAATGCACTGGTACCGTTTGCTCTAGCGGCGATAGAACATTTCTTTAGCCAAGCCTTCAAGACTCTCCTCAAATACGACGAAGGGGCCCAGTTCCGTCTTCGGGAACACAACAGAAAGCTGGACATGGTTGACGCCATCAATATTCGTGAGGGCTCAAAGACTTTGGAAGATGTCGTGGCGAGTTGGTACAGTTTTCAGAGCATAGGCCGTATTCACGCGGCATATAGAGAGTGGCTCGGCATTGATTTCTGGTCGATTCTCCGTAGGCGCAAGAAGGTCGGCAGACGCCTACCCTTATTGGAGCGCAAGCTCAATCAGCTTATTGGCTTCCGACACGGCGTAGTTCACAGGTTCGATGTAGATCTGCAACTCAAGAAGGAGCAAATAGAAGAGATTTTAGATCTCGTGATGGTCATAATCGATGAGTTCGTCATTCACTTAGAAAACGTACGCGGCATCCCCATTCGGGACTAACAAGCCGGCCGGCGCATCCTGTGTACGGACCTGCGACACCGCGGCGATCGAGCCCTTGCTGCGTCAAGTTATTAGCTTGTTGTCCGGAACCTCTGCGGTCCCGGACGGATCGGCCTCCGGAGCGGAAGGCCACAGGTTCGAATCCTGTCGGCGCGCCAACCTCTCAGGTCCTTTCCCCAACGAAAAGGGCCCTTTTTGTTGGGTTTTTCGTCCATGCGGGTCGCCGTTGGCCGCTGTCTGGATCGGGTCAGGAACGGTCAGATACGCGCGGCTGGACGCGACATCAGCTTGCTCTGGGCAGCGGCACCGTCGCCCCACGCAACGATCACGACGCCGCCGGGAGGGTCCAGCCCCTCGGTTGTCAACGGTCATCGAAGCGCCGGATTGTCAACGCGCTCGGCTCCGGCACCGGTCTTCTCTTGTGGGTGAAGATGCGCTCATGTCGTTGGCGTGCTTGATTCGTCCAGCAGCTCCTTCAGCGTCGTCTCCGGCGGAAACTCGTCGTCCTTCACTTCGGCTGTGAATTCCGGCGGCGTGAAGAGCGGGTTGCCCCACGACCAGAGCTCGACACTCTCGGCGTGCTCCTCGTGGTAGGCGGGGTCGGTGGTCACGCGCAGGCGGTCGCGCATTCCCGGCGCGAGCAAGCCGTACTCGCGGTTGCCGAGCGGCTGGATGTCGGTTCCCGGCGGCATCAGATCGGGCGACGAGATCACCCGGTCGAGGTCGTCCATGGCGACCGGCGACGGTGCTCGGACAGGCACCGCAACGTCGACGTCGACCGTGGCGTCGATATCGAACCCCCCGGTGCGGGCCTCCCGGACCTGACGCTCGATGGCTTCAGCGACATCGGCGGGCCCGCCGGCGTCCGGCACGGCCTCCTGGGCGCCCGCCGGTGGGCGGGCGCCGTCGCCGCGTCGACCGCCGCCCGAGAGAACCGCACCGGCGATGGTGCTCGGAAGCCGGGCCAGGATCGGCTGCAGAGGACCGACCACCGACTCGAACAGGTTGATGCGGGTGCGCAACGCGGTGTAGACGTCGGCCTCGACCGTGCCAGCGTAGTGCAGATTGACGATGCGGATCGCCGGATGCGCCTGCCCGAGGCGGTCGATGCGCCCGATCCGCTGCTCGACCCGCATCGGGTTCCACGGCATGTCGTAGTTGACCAGGGCGCCGCAGAACTGGAAGTTCAAGCCCTCCGCGGCGGCGTCGGTGCACAACAGCAGGTCGGCCTCGCCCTCCCGGAAGCGACGCTTGACCTCGTCGCGACCGATCGTGCTCCAAGCGCCGCCGGCGGATCGGACCTCGCCCCCGCGACCCGAGAAGCACATCAGGCGCAAGGCACCCGCGTGCCGGTCAGTGGGCTGCGACGGGTTCTGGGGCGACGCCGGCAGTGACCCGTCGGCGCTCCGGGAGTCCCGATTCTGCGACCTGTCCGCACGCGACTCGGGAACGCTGGCCTCTGTCGGCGCA
This sequence comes from Vicinamibacterales bacterium, assembly GCA_965214845.1. Taxonomy (GTDB): domain Bacteria; phylum Acidobacteriota; class Vicinamibacteria; order Vicinamibacterales; family UBA8438; genus JAAXGX01. The sequence goes on along the minus strand of CBDCCO010000007.1, from coordinate 5,037,769 downwards.
TCGTCCCAGGCGCCCAGCTCCTCGCGCAGGAAGTCCATCGTGTCGGTGTACTGCGTGAACACCATCGCCTGGGCGAAGCCGGCACCACGCAGCTCGAGGACCACGCGCTTCAGTTCCTGCACCTTGCCGTCCGCAGGCAAACGGCCGATGCCGTCGAGCAGCCCCCGGATGTCGGCGGCCTCCTCGAAGGCGAGCGCCCGCTGCTCGAGCGCCGCTACCTCGTCGACTTCCCGCGCCTCGTCCGACGTCTCGTCGTCGGACACGTCGTCGCCCAGGCCGCTGAAGAGCGGGGTCGGCGAACCGGGCGCCCCGCCGCCCACAGGGGCGTCGCCGGCCGCGGCCACCGCGTCGAGGTGCCGTTCGAGCGTGGTGCGCAAGGCGCGGAAGCTGCTGGCGAGCCGGCGGCGGTAGATGGTCATGACGAACCCCACCGCGGTGCGCTCGTCGGCCGCCGCCTGGTTGTAGGTACTGACGATGTAGTCCTCCACCGCATCGTAGAGCGCCCGCTCGCCGGCGGTCATCTCGACGAAGCGGTCCTCGACCCTGCGTTCGGCTATCGGCGTCGCCAGCAGGCCCTTCTCATGATAGCGGCGCAGCAGCTCGCGCGTGTGCCGCGAGACCAGATGGCGGACCGGCGTGTGCGACCGCATGATGGCCAGCGCCGCGCGCCGTTCCGGCGTTTCGAGCTGCCGGCGGGGAATGCTGGCGGGGTCGCGCAGCGCGCGGAGCACGCGGTTGGCGCGCAGGGGCGACAGCCCGGCGATCCGCCGGGCGTCGGACACTGCCATCGGTCCGAACTCCCGCTCCGCCGCCCGGAACAGCCGCGCCATCCGCTCGACGGCATCGGATGACGGACTCGGTTCCGCGATGTCCTCGAAGAACCGCAGAAACGCCGGCCCGCTCCAGTCACCCGGCAGGCCCAGCAGGTTCAGCAGGTCCCAGACCTCGATGGGATGCACCTGCATCGGCGTCGCCGTCAGGAGCAGCAGGCCCGCGGCGCGGTCCTTCAGGCCCTGCATGAGCCGCAGCAGCGCGTTCGGCCCTCCTTCCTGCGCCGCTCCCGCCGCACGCCGCCGGGCGTGATGGGCTTCATCGAGCACCACCAGGTCCCAGGGCGGCGCGTCCTCCAGCAGGACCTGCGCCCGGTCGCGCCGGCGCATCAGGTGGCTCGAGGTGATGACGGCCGGCTCGGCGTGCCACGCATCGGGGCCGACCGGGCGCCGTTCGCGCCCCTGCAGGGCCGGGGAGGCGTACCAGACGAGCTGGCGCCCGTCGTAGATCGGCCAGTTCAAGTTGAACTTCTCGCGCAGCTCGATCTGCCACTGGCGGAGCACCGCCTTCGGGGCCAGAATCAGGATCCGCTTCGCGCGGCCGGCCAGCCACGCCTGCCGCAGCAGCAGGCCGGCCTGGATGGTCTTGCCCAGCCCCACCTCGTCGGCGATGAGCAACCGCGGCGGCCAGTGCGCGTAGAGCCGCTCGAACGCCCGCACCTGATGCGGCCAGGGCGTGACCGCGGCCGTGGCCTCGCCGACGCGCGCGCCTCCATCGGGCAGCGACGGCGCCCGGTCGATGAAGGCCCAGACCCGGCGGCGCAGATCGACCGCGGGCAGCCCGACGGGCGGCGGCTCACCCGCTCCCGGCGCGGGTACGGCCGGGGTGGCCGGCGGTGGGTCCGGCCCGTCCCGCAGGCGTGCCGGCAGGTCGCTGTCGGGCATGAAGCGCATCAGGTCGCGGCGCACCGCCTCGGGGGTGCCGAGCACGATCACCCGCTTCGCCTTGTCGGCCCAGATGCGTCCGAAGTTGGCCTCCTCGTCGTCGACGCGCTTCGGCTCCGGCCCCCAGCTCGTGTAGACGTTGATGCTCTCCCAGTTGTGGCGCCAGCCCGCCGCGGTCTCGTTGAGGCTGCCGTTCCACGCGAGCCGGTCGCCCGCCCGGTCCGCCACGATGCCGGCCTTCTCGTGGAAGATGCCGTCCTCGGGAATCGGCCGGCGCTCACCGTCGCACGGCACCGCGACCTTCACGTCGAGATGGCCGCGCGCCACCATCCATGCCAGCAGCTCCAGCGCATCGGCGGCGCCCGGGTCGGGCGGCGCCAGCGGCAGCTCGGCGAGATGGCGCTCGATCCGCTCGCGCAACGCCGCACCGCGTTCGATGGCTTCGATCTCGGCCGGCGGCAGGGTGCAGCCGACCACGAGACGCATGTGACCGCGGTTGCGAACCAGCCCCTCGATGCCGCGGGCGGCCAGCGCGAGCGCGCCGGCGTTGAAGTAGCCGGTCAGGCGGTCGTAGCGCTCCGCGTCTTCGAGCGCCGGGACGTAGAACAGCCGGACCAAGTCGCCATCGTCCGGGGTGTACTTGCGCTGCCACGAGCGGTCGGCGAGCATGGGTCGGCTCTCTTCACCCCGTCAGAACTCGGCCCCGCCCCGGCTCGCAGGCGACCGACGGGCGCCGCGTCCAGTCGGCGCCGGCCGCGTTCGCCTGACTGGCGGACGGCGCCGGCCGAACGGACGCGCTCGGGCTACGATGGCTCCTTCGGCGCGGAACGCGGCGGCCGAGGCGATGGGGCTGGCCGCACGACCTTCGCAGCCGGCGGCGGACTGTAGCCCCGCGCTTCGGTCGCTGCCGGCTCCCCGCCGGGACGAACAACGGGCCGAGGCGGGTAGCGAACACAAGGGCGATTCAATGTGCGCTCCAGCTCCTGGGCGTGACGGACGAGGGTCGCGCCGCTTCCCCTGGACGTGAAGCCGCTGAACCCATCGCTTGTTCACCCGGCCGGTCCGGCCCCTGGCCACGAGCAGGTACACCGTGTCGCCCGCCTGATACCGGCCCGGCTTGCGCAGCGTCTCGGCCCGTCTGGCTGTCAGTCTTTCCATGAATCAGCCTCCTGTCGACCGAAATCGTAAACCCACGGTACGCCCACAATCAAGCCTCGGATTGAGGCGGACCGGCACGGATCGGCATGGACGCTAAAGGCGGGTAATTCCCAATTATTACGCCGAAAAACACGCGCTCTTGGACAGAGGCGAACCGATGCGGATCAGACATGGTTAAGGCAGCGTGAGCAGGTTGCGATAGGCCGCGTGCGGCGTGATCACGTTGATGAGGCCGATGATGTTCGACCCGTAGAGCAGCGTGGCCGGCCCGCGCGTGACCTCGATGCGCTCGGCGCTGTGCGGGTCGATCGTGAGGCCGTGGTGATCGGAGGTGCTGGACAGGTCGCCCGCCGGGATCCCGTCCTCGATGACGTGCACCCGGTCGCCGCCGAACCCGCGGACGATCGGCCGGCTCGCCCCGGGTCCGAAGCTGCGGTTCGCGATGCCCGGCTCGTCCTCGAGCGCCTCCCCGAGGGTGCCCGGCGCCTCCCGCGCGATGTCGAACGAATCGAGCGTCGTCACGGCGTTGAACGCCTGGAGCGTCGCCTCGGCCCCCACGGCCGCCTCCGCAACGACGGTCACCTCCTCGCGCAGCGGCGACAGGGTGAGCGCGAAGTCGACGCTGGCGGTCTCGCCGGCGGCAACCGTCACCGACTCCTGCACGGTCGTGAGGTGCTCGCGCTGCGCCGTGACCATGTACGCGCCGGCCGGGATGTCCGTGAACTCGAAGGCACCGTTGTCGGTGAACGTGAACGCGCCCGTGCCGAGGATGAGGATGACCGCGCCGTCGACCGGGTCGCCGGTCTCCACCAGGCTGACGGTGCCGCGCAACGTCCCGGTTTCCTGCGCCTGGATCGGCACTGCTGCCGCGATTAGCGCGACGGCCAGGACCCCGGACCGCAGTCGTGCGTGAAACATGCGCCAATCATAGCGAAACGGGGCCCGGATTCCCCGCCGGTGTAGCATGGCGCGTGTGTGATATTCACGCGACCGCGGCACGGCGTCGGCGCTGCCGATCGCCCCGGGCGGCCTCCCGGACGTGGGCAAGTCGACCCTCGCCGCGGCGCTGGCCCGGCGGATCCGGGCCGTGAATCTGCGCATCGACACGATCGAGCAGGCGCTGCGGAACGTCGGCCTGACGGTGTCGGGACCGGAGGGATATCTTGTCGCTCGCGATCTCGCCGAGGACAATCTGCGGCTGGAGGATGCCGTGTCGCAGGCAGAGGCCATCGTGCGCCCGCGCCCGTCGTGAGCGCTCCCGCCGCCGCCAGGCGGCGACACGACGCCCGCTATTCGGTCCCGCCCAGGGAACGGAGCAGGTCGGCCGTCGGCGTGCGTCCGCCGCTGGCCGCCCAGGCCGCGTAGGTCTCTCGATAGCGCCCGAGGGCGGCGCCGCCGATGGCCGATCCGTCGGGGGCCTCCGGCGGCGCGAGCGCGACGGCCAGCGGCGTCTGTCCCGTCCGGTTGCGCGCATTGACGAGCGCGCCACGCTCGGCGAGGAGCCGAATGACGCTGTCGAACCGGCTGTCGGCCGCCACGTGCAGGGCGGTGTCGCCGGACAGGCTGGCCGCGTTCACGTCCACGCCGAGATCGAGCGCCGACCCGACCGTCTCCAGGATCTGCCCTTCTGCGAGCCGGAGTCGAAGCAGCCCCGTCGTTCTCCCGCCGGCCGCAACCATGGCGGCCGTCCGGCCATCCTGCAGCGGCAGCGACGTGTCGGCGCCGGCGTCGGCCAGCAGCCGCATGAGCACGGCATCGGCGCGCCGGGCGGCCAGCACGAACGGCGTCGCGCCGACGAGGAACTTGTCGAAGGCGAACGCGCGCGTGTCGCGCCGCTTGAGCAGCGAGCCCCGCGCGAGCCGCACGTCCGGATTGGCGCCATGGGCCAGGAGCGTTGCCGCCAGCTCGCGGTCGCCGCGCAGCGCCGCCCAGTGCAGGGCCGCCTGTCCGGCGCCGGCGGCGTCCGGGTCCGCGCCCTTCGCCAGCAGCACCGCGGCGACGTCGTGGAAGCCGTGCTGGGCCGCGACGACCAGCGCGGTGGTGCCGGCCGCGGCGGTGGCGTCGATGGGCGCGCCGGCGGCCAGCAGCAGCTCGGCCGAGGCCGCGTCCCCGTGCCGCGCGGCAAACAGCAGCGGCGTGAAGCCGCCCTGCTCCACCCACACGGCGCCCTCGGTCTTGCCGAGGCTCTTCTGGCAGCACAACAGGACGTGCCGGCGGGACGACTTCGTCCGGGCGTGCAGATCCGCGCCGGCTGCCAGCAGCGCCCGCACGACCTCCGGATGTCGCCGCGCGACGGCCCACATGAGCGCGGTCTGCCCCTGTGCGCCTTCCCTCGCGTTCACGTCGGCGCCGTGGGCGAGCAGCGACCGCACCGCTGCGACGTTGCCCTGGCGGGCGGCGACCATGAGCGGCGTGCCGCCGGTGTCCGGCGCGCTGTTCGGGTCGCCGCGCGCCTCCAGCAGCCTCGCGACCATGGCCGCGCTGCCGGCCGTCGCCGCGACCCAGAGCGGCGTGGCGCCGAGATCGTTCGTGGCGTCGACGGCCGCGCCGGCGCGGATCAGCAGGCCGGCCGTCTCCAGGTCGTCGAGGTGGGCGGCCCAGTGGAGGGCGGTGGCGCCGTCGCCCTGCCGCGCGTTCACGTCGGCGTCCCGCCCGAGGAGCTCGCGCACCCCGGCCGCGTCGCCGTTCCTGACTGCCTGCAGCAACTGGGCGTCGGCGGCGCTCGCGCCCAGCGTCGCGGCGACCACCAGCAACCCGATCGACCACGCGCGGAGCCGTCTGGTCGAGATGCGCATGTGTCGTGCCCTCCCCGAGCAGCGACTCGACGCCTGTGCCGCGGAAGGAACCCGGCAGTTGGCCGAGTCTACCACGGCCGCAGAAAGACTGACCTGCCGCAGGTTGCGATGCTATCATCCGGGCTGATCCGGTGTCGGGAGACATGGACATGGCACGCTGGCGCTCCGTGGGCGGGCTGATGGCGGTGTGGTTCGCGCTCCTGGCCCCCATGCCGGCCGGCGAGGCTTCCTCTGCACGGCCGCAGGTCTCGCCGCCGCCCTCCCCGCTGCGCCCGGTACTGGACCGCTACTGCGTCGGTTGCCACAGCGACAGGCTGCGGACGGCCGGTCTGTCGCTGGAGGCGCTGGATGCGGTCCACGTCGCCGGAGGCGCGGAGGTCTGGGAAGAGGTCATCCGCAAGCTCCGCAGCGGCGCGATGCCGCCGCCGGGCCGGCCGCGGCCCGACCGGGCGGTCGTGGAGAACGTGCTCGCGTGGCTCGAGACGGAGCTGGACGCCGCCGCCGCGCGCGACCCGAACCCGGGCCGGACGGACAGCGTCCACCGGCTCAATCGCGCCGAGTACCAGAACGCGGTTCGCGACCTGCTGGCGCTGGACGTCGATGTCACGTCCCTGCTGCCGGCCGACAGCGCGGACGAGCACGGCTTCGACAACATCGCCGCCATGCTGTCGGTTTCGCCGACCCTGCTGGACCGCTACCTGGCGGCGGCGCGCAGGCTGAGCCGGCTTGCGGTCGGACTGCCGCCGGGCGGTCCCACCACCGAGGAATACCGGGTCTGGCTCGATCAGGACGACTATCTGGGCGAGGACCTGCCGTTCGGCTCGCGGGGCGGCGCCGCCATCCGCCATCGCTTTCCGGTCGACGGCGAGTACGTCATCGACGTCCGCCTGTACCGCCAGTTGTTCGACGTGGTCATCGGGCTCGGTTCGCCGCACGAGGTCGAGATCCGGGTGGACGGCGAGCGCATCCTGTCCGCGGTCATCGGCGGCGAGGAGCTCGACGGGGCCCCGCCGTCCGCATTCGTCGGCGACATCTTCGGGAGTCCGGCCTGGGAGCAGTACGCCCGCAACGTCGACGCCGGACTCGAGGTGCGGCTGCCGGCGAAGGCCGGCTCGCGGCTCGTGACCGTTTCCTTCCTGGGGCGTCCGACCGAGATCGAGGACGGCGTTCCCCACCCGCCGCGCTATCCCGAGCGTGACGAATCGCTCGAGAGCAACCCGTGGGTCCACACGGTCGCCATCCGCGGCCCGTACGAGGTGCTGGGCCCGGGCGATACGCCGAGCCGCCGCAAGATCTTCACCTGTCGACCTGCGGAGCCCCGCGACGAGGAGCCCTGCGCGGAGCGGATCCTCGCGACGCTCGCCGGCGAGGCGTATCGCCGGCCCGCGACCGGGCGCGAGGTCGGGACGCTGCTGCGCTTCTACCGGGAGGGCCGCCGCGACGGCACGTTCGACGACGGCGTCCAGTTCGCGCTGGAGCGGCTCCTGGCCGACCCGAAGTTCCTGTTCCGCATCGAGAGGGAGCCGGTCGACCTCGCCGCGGGAGCCGTGTACGCCGTCAGCGATCTCGAGCTCGCGTCGCGTCTCTCGTTCTTCCTGTGGAGCAGCATTCCCGACGCCGAGCTGCTCGGTGCGGCGTCCCGCGGGGAGCTCGGGGATCCGGACAAGCTCGCGCGGCAGGTCCGGCGCATGCTGGCCGACGACCGCGCACAGGCCCTCGTGGACAACTTCGTCGGCCAGTGGCTGCTGTTGCGCAACCTGCCGGGCGCGGCGCCGGACCTGAACGCCTTCCCCGACTTCGACGAGAACCTGCGCGAGGCGTTCGAGCGGGAGACGAGGCTGTTCGTCGAGAACGTGTTCCGGGAGGACCGGAGCGTGCTCGACCTCCTGCGCGCGGACTACACGTTCATGAACGAGCGGCTCGCGCGGCACTACGGCGTCCCGCACGTGTACGGCAGCCGCTTCCGGCGCGTCACGTTCGGCGCCGACGCGCCGCGCGGCGGGTTGCTCGGCCAGGGGAGCTTCCTGACGGTGACGTCGTACCCGAACCGGACGTCGCCGGTGCTGCGAGGCCGCTGGGTCCTCGAGAGCCTCCTGGGCACGCCGCCGCCCTCACCGCCGGCGGACGTGCCGGGCCTCCCGGACCGCGGCGCGGGCGGCCGGCCCGCGTCGGTCCGCGAGCGGCTGGAACGGCACCGCGAGAACCCGGCCTGCGCCACGTGTCACGCGCCGATGGACCCGCTGGGGTTCGCGCTGGAGAACTTCGACGCCGTGGGCGGCTGGCGCGAAGCCGAGAACGGCAGGCCCGTGGACAGCTCGGCCGTGCTGCCCGACGGAACGCGGTTTCGGGGCCCGGCCGGCCTGCGCGCGTTCCTGGTGAGCCAGCACCGCCAGTTCGTCGGCGCCATGACGGAAAAGCTGCTGGCGTACGCGCTGGGCCGGCGGCTCGAGTACTACGATCGCCCGACGGTGCGCGGCATCGTGCGGGACGCCGCGGCGCAGGACTATCGCTTGTCCGAGATCGTTCTGGGCATCGTCAGAAGCCCGGCGTTCCAGATGCGGCGCGCGGCCACCGATTCTTCACCGACACGGAGAGCCCGACCATGATGATCACGAAGACGGCCTTGCCCCGGCGCAGCATCCTGCGCGGCATGGGCGCCGCGGTGGCGTTGCCGCTGCTGGACGCGATGGTGCCCGCGCTCACCGCGTTCGCGAAGACGCCGGCGGCGCCCGTCCGGCGCCTGGGCGTGGTCTACGTGCCCAACGGCATGATCATGCCGAGCTGGACGCCGGCCGCCGAGGGCCCGCTCGACCTCTCGCCGACCCTCCAGCCGCTGGCGCCCTTCCGGGATCGCATGCTCGTCTTCTCGGGGCTCGACGGCGTGCAGAACCGCGGCGGCACGCATACGACCGCGGCGACGAGGTTCCTGACCGGCGTGGTCGGCAGGCGGACCGCCCAGGGCATCGAGGCCGGCACGTCGATCGATCAGATCGCCGCCAGGCAGTTCGGCCGGCACACGCAACTGGCTTCGCTCGAGCTCGCGCTCGACCGCCTCGACCTCGTCGGCACGTGCGACAACACCACGTGCGCCTTCATCAACTCGCTCTCGTGGACCAGTCCGACGACGCAGGCGCCGGCCGAGGACAACCCGCGCGTCGTGTTCGAGCGGCTGTTCGGCGACAGCGGCACGACCGACCCGGCCGAGCGCAGGCTGCGCCTGCGGCGCAGCCGCAGCATTCTCGACTCGCTGCTCGAGTCGCTGTCGGACCTCGAGCAGGAGCTCGGCTCCGGCGACCGCTCCCGTCTCGACGAGTACCTGACGGCCGTGCGCGACGTGGAGCGGCGCATCCAGAACGCCGAAGCGCAGAGCGCGATGGACCTGCCCCTGGTGGAGCAGCCCGGCGGCGTCCCGGCGAGCTACGAGGAGTACTGCGGCCTGATGTGCGACCTGCAGGTGCTGGCCTACCAGTGCGATCTGACGCGCGTCGTGACGTTCATGCTGGGCCGCGAGTACAGCGGGCGGACCTACCCGCAGATCGGCATCGCCGAGGCCCACCACCCGCTGTCGCATCATCAGGACGATCCGGCGAAGATCGCGCTGCTCGCGAAGCTGAACACGTACCACGCCGCGCTGTTCGCGTCATACCTGGAGAAGCTGCAGCGGACGCCCGACGGCGACGGATCGCTGCTCGACCATATGCTGCTCCTGTACGGGGCCGGCATGGCCGACGGCAACACCCACGACTCGCAGAACCTGCCGATGATGCTGATCGGCTCGCCGCAGCACTTCCACTTCGGCGGCGGCCGTCACCTGCGGTACGACCACGAGCCGGCGGCGTCGCTGCTCGTCACCGTGCTGGACAAGCTCGGTGTGCCCGTCGAGCGAATCTCCAACAGCCGCGACCCGCTCGACCTCGACGCGCCGGTGAATCCGTTGTCGGGAGTGTGACCGGACGGGGCGAATCGCGCGCCGGGGCCAGAGCTACGCGACCTGCGGCGGTGCAACTACCCATCGGGCTTGACGGGCGAACCACCTGCGCGTGGATTTCGGCTTCGGCCCGCAGATCGTGCCGTGCGACGACTCCTCGGGAACAGGGTCCGCGTGGACCGTCTGTTCCCTGGAACGCGCCTGACCGGCCGAGACCGACACCAGGCCGAAGCCTGGATGACTCGCCAGCACGCGGTCCGGCACCCCGCCCTCGTTCTCTATCACGTCCTGACGGTAGACGGACATGGGATCTCCGTCTCTGTCATCCTCGAAGGCTGCCGATGAAGGCCGGAGACAACCGGCGTTGTCGTCACGAACGAAATGCCACGGGGGGACTCTCCGCAGCAGCCGAACGTCGTCGGCGATCTGCGGATCGTCGGGGAACTGTCTCCTGCAGTCCTCCGGGGACGTCACGTGCTCAGTCCGAGGCCCTTCTGAGCCACGTTCGAATCGCTTCTTCCTGACCGGCCAGGACGGCTTCGAACTCCTCGCCGGTCCGTCGGTCGTCAGCACACCAGGACACCGACCCGCCGGGGCTGACCTCCACCTCGATGTCCACTCCCTGCCGGTGCCATTCGAGCTGCACCCCCCCCCGCACGGTGGGGACGAGGACCGGACCTGCCACGTCCCCGACCAGGTACGTCGTCAGGAATTCGACGGTCTGCTTGAATGCCGCTTCCGAGACCGGCTCGGCGCCGTGTGAGTTCCAGCCCCTGGGAAGCTGAAGCAGTTCGATGACTTGCTCGAGGGCACGCAGGAGCTGTGCAGGCAGCTCACGCCTGGGTGCCCTGATTGCTATTCTCCGCGCTGGTCGCGAGGGCGCGTCCCGCGTTGTTCTGAGGAGTGCAGCCGCCAGCGCGTCCGGAGGCCCCAATGCCCACGTCGTCGCCGAAACCTGACCCAGTACCGCGTCGTCGGCCAACACGCCTTGACCGATGTCGACTGCATCAACCAGATCCGGCATCGGCTCTCCCCCAACAGCGTTGCATGGAGTCGGTGGTCAGGTCCGCGAACCCGCGAACCACCCACGCTCGCCCCAGATCGAAGAACTCGAACGCTCCGTCGATCCCGGCTCCGAGCGGGGCGCCCCGCGCCATCAGATTCATGACCCAGACGGGTCTCGCATCCGCGGCGCTCCACGAGGGTTGGACCGTCACGTGCAACCTGCCAACCGGTCCGCTACTGCCCGGGATGCGATATCGCCACCGCAGTACAGCGTCCTCAGGGGCCGGCAGGAGTCCGGCGGTTGGCAGGGGAACCCAGTTCTTCAGGAGCTTCTCGATCTCTCCGTGGCTCTCCCATTCCCCCGCGCGCTCGATGTGATTCACGTACGTGACTTCACACTGGTTGACCGCCAGTTCACCAAGCCCCTCCTCGTCGAGGAACACCTTGAATATCGACACTTCGTCTCGGAATCGCTCGCGGATCCGTTCGTATCGCGGATAGGCATCGCCTTCGCCAACCTTGCGCCAGTTGTGAGCGAAGCGATCCTGCTGCACCTGCACGAGTTCCGTTCTTGCCTTGTTCACGAACCAGACGCGCGGCACGGGCGGCTTGTCTTCGAAGGCGACCTCCACCCGCGGCGGCGCCGGCGGAGCGAAGCTCTCGACGGCCGACGCGAGTGGCGGATGCTCCTCGATCAGCGGCAACCGGTCGCGGAACCGGTGCCAGAGCAGGCCGACGTGAGCGGTCGTCAGGCTGGACAGAGAACTGAACTGCAGGGACAGGACGACTTCCGCGACGGGCGGCTTGGCGAAATCGGGCAGGTCCGGTGGCCGACTTGAGCTCACAGGATCGTCAGTGCGTCACCAGTGTCTCGTCCCGGCATCAAGCGGCAGCCGGCGCGCTTGCGGCTGGACCGAGCCCCAGAATGCTCGGCAGACGGCTCCCCTTCATTTCGAGTCTATCACGGTGCGCTGGCGTCCCGTCTCGGAGGCAGGTGACACGATTCGGCCGGCACTGTGGCGGCGATCCGGCACAACATGGCACAAATGGGAGCTGCTCAAGGCAGAGCAAACACAAACAGGTTGTTGCCGAAGCTGGGGCTCAGCTCCGGCGTCAGTTCGAGGAAGCGGCCGTAGCCGGTGCTGATGGCCACGTACTGCCGGCCGTCGACGGCGTAGGTGATCGGGAAGCCGGAGACGGGTGAGCCGAGGTTGATCTCCCAGAGAATCTCGCCCGTCTCGTGATCGAAGGCCCGGAAGCGGCCGTTGACGTCGCCGCCGAACACGAGGCCGCCGCCGGTCGCGGCCAGCGCCATCGTGGCGGCCCGCTGCTCGTGCTGCCAGACGATCTCGCCGGTCTCCGCCGAGATCGCGTGCACGGCGCCCACCTGGTCGGTGCCGGGCGCGATCTCGGGGCGCCAGGCGATGGCGTAGAGCCGGCGCGCCTCGTCCTGCTCGTCGGGCTCGACCATCGCCCGCATCTGCGAGCAGACGTTGCGGAGCGGCATGTACATCGTGTTCGTCAACGGGCTGTAGGCGCCGGCCTCCCAGTCCTTGCCGCCGCTCGCGTGCGGACACGCCAGCACGGTCTGGCCCCGGGCGCTGAAGACCAGCTCGGCGTTCTCCGTCACCTGCCCGGTCGCCCCGTCGATGCCGCTGATCACGTTCTGCGTGATCGTCGGCGTCGCCCACAGGAACTCGCCTGTCGCCCGGTCCAGCGTGTAGACCACACCCGTCTTGCCCGGGATGCCCGTCACCACCTGCCGCTCCTCGCCCGGGCTGAGCCGCGGGTTGATCCAGCTCACCGCCGACGGGTCCGGACTGACCGCGGTGTCGACCAGCAGCCGCTCGAACGGGTGATCCAGATCCCAACTGTCGTTCAGGTGCTGGTAGTACCAGACGATCTCGCCCGTGTCGGCGTCCAGCGCCAATGTGGAGTTGTGGTACAGGTGGGTCAGGTCGGCCCCGCCCAGCATGAACTTCGGCGCGGGTGACGTGACCGACGTGCCGACGTAGACCAGGTTCAGGGCCGGGTCGACGCTCGGCACCATCCACGAGCCCACGTGCCGCCGCTCCTCGAACGGCACGTCGCCCCACGTCTCGTCGCCCGGCTCGCCCGGACCCGGGATGAGCCGCGTCCGCCACAGCTCCGCCCCCGTGGCTGGGTCGTGCGCCGTGATGATGCAGCCGTCGGGACCGCCGCGCGGGTCGCAGCTCCGCCCCGAGAACACCTTCCCCAGCGCCACGATCGGGCCCGACGTCTGGTTGGCCGGGTGCACCGTGTAGTCGAGGATCTCCGTGTCCCAGACCACCTCGCCCGTCTCCGCGTGCAGCGCGAAGATGTGGTCGTCCATACTGGTGTCGATGATCAGCTCGCCGTGGATGGACAGGTTCCGGTTGGTGTCGATCAGGGTTCCGATCATGTACTCGCTCAGGTCGTCCGGGCGGACACGGGTGTGCTGCCAGAGCAGGTCGCCGGTCTCCGCGTCGAGCGCCTGGATGATGTCGCGTGGGTTGGGCATGAACATCACGCCGTCGCGCACGAGCGGCGTCCCCTGCTGGCGGCCCGGTCCGAGCGCGCGCGTCCACACCAGCCGGAGCTGGTCGACGTTGTCTCGGTTGACCTGATCGAGGGGGCTGTAGCCCCAACCGTCGAGCGTCCGGCGCCACATCAACCAGTCGTCCGGACTCGGATTCTCGAGCTCCGCATCGGTGACCGGATCGATGTCGCGGGCCTGCGCCTGGGCGGGATACGGCGCGACGGCGAAGGTGGCGGCGGCGCAGGCAAGCACCGTCAGCGATGTCCAGAACGACGGCCAGCCGGATGCAGGCATGACTCCTCCTGTGCGTTCGAGATTCCGGCCGATTATCGCACCGGCCGGCAGCTGCGGGTCGGGAAATCGACGCGTCCTAGGGTGCGGACGCCGGCCCCGGGCGCTGCGCCTCGCGCACGGCCCGGAACTCGCTGGTCGCGCTCCACGCCGGCCACTCGTCGCTGCCGGCCAGCCGGGCCCCCATGTGATACAGGAAGGTGAGGTCCTCAAGCGCGCCCGACAGGTCCCAGTCCGGCTTCACCTCGTCGGAGACCTTGTGGTAGTCGTTCGCCGTGTACTCCGCGCGCTTCTCGATGCCGTAGCCGGGCGGCTTGTCGAGATACTCCACGCCGGGGTCGGCGTAGAAGGCCGGGATGCCCGCCCTGGCGAACGAGAAGTGGTCCGACCGGTAGTAGAAGCCCTTCTCCGGCTCCGGGTCGGGGGCCAGGGTGCGGCCGAGGCGCGCCGCGACCTCGGCGGCGACGTCGTCGAGCCCGGACTGCCCCATGCCGACGATGGTCAGGTCGCGCGTCCGGCCCCACTGGTTGAGCACGTCCATGTTGAGCGCCGCGACGGTCTGCCCCGCCGGGTAGAGCGGGTTCTCCCCGTAGTGGCGCGACCCGAGCAGGCCCTGCTCCTCCGCCGTGACCGCCAGGAACAGGATCGACCGGCGCGGCGACTCCGGCGCCTCGCTGAACGCCCGCGCGATCTCGATGAGCCCGGCGGTGCCGGTGGCGTTGTCGGCCGCCCCGTTGAAGATCTGGTCGCCGTCCAGGCCGGCGTCGCGGCCCAGGTGGTCCCAGTGGGCGACGTACATCACGACCTCGTCCGGCGCCCCGCTGCCCTCGATCTTCGCCGCGAAGTTCTGCGACTCGATGCGGCGCAGCGCGTTCTCGATGCGCAGCGACCCGGTCACGCCGAGCGGGACCGGCTCGAACCCGCGCTCGGCCGCCTGCTGCTTCGCCGCCTCGAAGTCGAGCCCGGCCAGCTCGAAGAGCGCCTCGGCCGTGGCGCGCTGGACCCAGCCTTCGATCGTCGCGCGGCTCAGGTTGTCGTCGGCGGCCACGAGATCGAACGACTCGGCGTAGGGCGTGCTGCCGACCACCTCCCACGGGTAGCCGGCCGGCCCGTCCTCGTGGATCACGAACGACCCGGCGGCGCCCAGCTCCGCCGCAATCTCGTGCTTGTACGTCCAGCGGCCGTAGTAGGTCATGGCCGGCCCGCCGAAGATGTCGTCGAGGGGCGGGTCGTTGACCAGGAAGAGCAGGATCTTGCCGGCCAGGTCCGCCGCGCCGAAGTCGTCCCAGCCGTACTCCGGCGCGCGCGCGCCGTAGCCGACGAAGACGATCTCGGCGTCCTGCACCTCGACCTCCTCGACGACGTGCTTCGTCCAGGCGACGTAGTCGGCGGCCGGCTCCAGGGTGCGGACGTCCCCGCCGCCGGCCACGACGAGCTTGTCGCCCGCCAGCGGCGTGATGCCCACCAGCGGCACGTCCTGCACCCACGTGCCGTCGGGGTTGCCGGGCGCCAGCCCCAGCGCCGAGAACTGCTCGGTCAGGAAGGCGAGCGTCAGCGTCTCGCCTTCCGACCCCGGCGCGCGCCCCTCGAACTCGTCCGAGGCGAGCGTCTCGGTCGCCGCCAGCAGCGTGTCCGCGCCGATGCCGGCCGCGATCTCCGCCGGCGGCGCGGCATCGCCGGCGCCGGCCGTCATCTCGTCGCTCCCGCCCCCGCATCCCACGGTCAGGAGCAGCACCACTGCCGCCAGGCTTCTTGTCATGGCCGTCCCCACTCCGTCATCAAGGTCCGGCGGCTCCGAGACCGCACTCGACGTCCGCGGTATCCACGAGGTCAGGAAAAATCACCGGTCTTCTGTCCGCGCACGAGACGCGCCGTCAGGGTCCTGAAGGCTTCGATCTCCAGCGCGGCGTCGACATCGTGCGTCCGCGACGGATCGATCCCGGCCCTCGGATGCATCGCCTTCGCCATGATCGCGAACCGCGGCTCGGCAGCGCCGGCATGCTCCCGGACCACCCACCGCATCGAAGCATCATGATTCTTCATCGGATCGCCGTCAAGATGGCTGGCCCACCTGCCAGAGCAGGAAGCTGACCGTGTCGACCAGCTGATCGATCTGCTGGCTGACCGGCTGGCCGCCCGAGTGGCCGGCCTGCGTGTGGTAGCGCAGCAGGATGGGGTTGTCCGAGCCGTTGCGCGCCTGCATGAGGGCCGCCATCTTGCGGGCGTGGAGCGGCGCCACGCGCGTGTCGCCGTCGCCGGAGATGTACAGCGTCGCCGGGTAGTCGCCGCCGGCGGTCACGTTGTGGTACGGCGAGTAGGCGTGCAGCCAGCCGAACTGCTCCGGGTCCTCGCTCGAGCCGTATTCCGGCACCCAGAAGCTGGCCACCAGGAACTGGTGATAGCGCACCATGTCGAGCAGCGGATAGGTGCAGACGACCGCCCCGAACAGCTCGGGCCGCTGGTTGGATACCGCGCCGACGAGCAGGCCGCCGTTGCTCCCGCCGCCGATGGCCAGCCGCGCGCTGCTGGTGTAGCCGGCCGCGATCAGGTGCTCCGCCGCGGCGATGAAGTCGTCGAACACGTTCTGCTTGTTGGCGAGCATGCCCGCCTCGTGCCAGGCCTCGCCGAACTCGCCCCCGCCGCGCATGTTCGCGAGGGCGAATACGCCGCCGGCCTCCAGCCAGGCGGTGGCCTGCGCGGAGAAGGTCGGCGTCAGGCTCAGGTTGAAGCCGCCGTACCCGGTCAGGTAGGTCGGGTTGCCGCCGTCGAGCGCCACGCCGGGCCGGTGGACGATGAAGAGCGGCACGCGCGTCCCGTCCCGCGACCGGAACCACTCCTGCGTGACCTGGTACGCGCCGGCGGCCACGGGCAGCGCCGCGGCGGCCCACACCGTCCGCTCGCCGGTTTCCAGGTCGTAGCGGTAGATCGTGCTGGGGACGTGGAAGGTCTCGAACGTGAAGAACGCCTCGCCGCTCTCCCAGCGTCCGGCCCCGCCGCCGACCGAGCCCATCGCGTCGAACGCGATGTCGCGGACGTGCGTTCCGTCGAGCTCGTGGATCGCGACGCGGGGCTGGACGTCCTCCAGGTACGAGACGGCGAGCCGGCCGCCGAGCCCGCTGGCCGACTGCACGACGACCTCGTCGCGCTCCGGGATCACCTCGCGCCAGTTCTCCGCCGCGGGGTTGGCGGGATCCGCCAGCACCACGCGCTTGTTCGGCGCATCGAGGTTCGTCGTGATGACGAGCTGGCCGCCCGCGAAGCCGGCCCACGATTCCGACACGCCGTCGGCGATGGCGGTCAGGAACGGTCCGTCGCCGCGGAGGTCCTTCACGTGGATCTCGGTCGGGCCGGACGAGCCCTCGATGACGTGGACGACCAGCCAGCGCCCGTCGTCGGACAGCAGCGTGACCGGAATGTGGTGGCGCTCGTAGCCTTCGCCGAAGAGCTGCCGGTCGCCGGCCGGGTCGCTCCCGAGCGCGTGGTACATGACGCGCGGGGTCACGTCGCCGTAGCGCTCGTAGTAGAAGCCCGCGCCGTCCGGCGCCAGCGACACGCCCCCGTAGCGGGCCGCCGGGAGCACGTCGGGCAGGTCCGCGCCCGTGTCCACGTCGCGGAGCCGGATGGAGACCTCGTCGACGCCGCCCTCGCGGACCGCGTAGGCCACCAGCCGGCCGTCGTCCGCGATGTCGCGCAGCGCGACGCTCGTCGTATGGTCGGGGCTCAGCGGATGCGGGTCGATGAGCACGCGGTCGGCCCCGTCGAGGCCCTCCCGGACGTAGATCACCGCGAGGTTCTGGTCCGCGCGCCGCCTGCTGAAGAAGTAGCGCCCGCCGCGCTCGTTCGGCAGACCCCAGACGTCGCGCTCGAGCACCTCGGCGGCCAGCTCCCGCAGCCGCCCCCGGCCCGGCAGCATGCCCAGCACCGTGTCCGTGTACTCGTTCTGCGCGTCGATCCAGGCGCGCGTCGCGGGCGACTGCTGGTCCTCGAGCCAGCGGTACGGATCGCGCACCTCGACGCCGTGCAGCGTCTCGACGATCTCCCGGGCTTCGGTGGGGGGCGGCGGCGGCACGCTGATTCCCTGTTCCTCGGCGGCGCAGGCCGCCAGCAGCGCCGCGGCGGCGCACCCTGCGACTCGTCGCGATCCGGCCATGACGTCCTCCCGACCCCGCCCTTCCCCGGCCCGCACCGCCGGCACGTACGGCCCGGGCGGCCGGCGCGGCTCAGCCGCTGGCCGGCGCCAGCACGCCGGCCAGCCAGCGCCCGATGTCGCCGAGCTCCTCGGCGGCTATCTGATGCGCCATCGGATACTCGTGCCAATCCACCTGGTAGCCGGCCTCGACGAGCAGGTCGCGGCTCGCGGCGGCGCGCTCCAGGGGCACCACGTCGTCGGCCGTGCCGTGCGCCGCGAAGACGGGCGTGGACCGGTTGGCCTCGGTCCCTTCCGCGGCCAGCGTCGCGGGCAGCAGCAGATAGGCCGAGAGGCACATGACCCCGGCCAGCGCCTCCGGATACCGCAGGCCGGCGAAGAGCGCCATGGCGCCGCCCTGGGAGAAGCCCCCGAGAACGACCCGGCCGGGCGGGACGCCGCGCTCGGCCTCGCGCGCGATCAGCTCGTCGATCCGGCCGGCCGACTGCCGGATCCGGCGCTCGTCCTCGGCGGCCGATCCGAACCCGGCCACGTCGTACCAGGCCGGCATGATCAACCCCATGTTGATCGTCACCGGAATCCGCGGCGCGCTGGGCAGGACGTAGCGCACCGCCAGATCGCCCGGCAAGCCGAGCAGCGGGGGCACGTCGTGAAAATCGTACGGGCTCGCGCCCAAGCCGTGCATCAGGATGATGGAGGCGGATGCCGGCCCGGCCGGCTCGATTTCCAGCGTCTCGAGATGCGGCGTCTTCGTCAGCGGTATCCGTCCGGCTCGAATGCTACTGGTCCAACTGCGACAGCGACCGGTAGTACTCCTCGATGAGATCGCGGAACCCGGGCGGCACGTCGTCGGACAGCGCGAGGAAGAGATCCTCGTTCTCGGTGTCCACCTCGCGCCGCAGCCGGTACTCGAAGCGTTTCAGGTTCTCCAGCAGGAGCGACTGCAGCCCGGCGAGCACGGCCGCGTCCTGATAGACGCGCGGATCATCGAACTCGCGCATGCGCTGGATGATCTCGTCCAGCTCGTCCGCCGGGAAGTTCTCCGGCTCGAGCAGCCGCTGGATGTCCTGCGCGTCGGCCAGCCGCTCCTGGAGCTCGCGCTGCCACTGCCGGATGTCCTGCGGATCGAACTCGTAGCTGCCGGGCCGCTGGTCGCCCCAGCCGCC
This sequence comes from Vicinamibacterales bacterium, assembly GCA_965214845.1. Taxonomy (GTDB): domain Bacteria; phylum Acidobacteriota; class Vicinamibacteria; order Vicinamibacterales; family UBA8438; genus JAAXGX01. Next base: position 5,019,025 of record CBDCCO010000007.1, on the reverse strand, counting down.
CGGGCCGAACGGATTGCCGAACGCGTCGCCGATGCCGGGCTGGCCGTCGGCGAGACTGTCGGCCGACGGCTCGCCCGCCTGCTGACCCGCGCCCTCCGCCTGACCGTCCTGCTGCTCCTGCCCGCCGGACGGCTGTCCGTCCGCCGACGGCTCGGCCTCCTGCCACATCCGGTGCTCGAGCGATTCGAGGCCGCGCATCAGGTCCCGCGTCTGGTCGAGCGCCTGCGCCATCGCGTCGCCCGCCGTCTCCCCCACGGCATCCGCCGCCGCCCGCAGCTTCTCGCGCAACTCCTCGATGTCGTTGCCGATCTCTTCCTCGAAGGCCTGGGCGGTCTCGGGCGCCCGGCTGCGGACCAGCCCGCGCGAGTAGCGGATCTTCTCCTTGAGCTTGTTGTCCCGGATGCTGTTGGCGGCGTCCCCCAGACGCTGCGACGCATTGCGCTGCTCGCGGCGGAACTCGGCTGCCGTGGAGTCGATCTCGCGCTCCAGATCGGCCACCTCGTCCTCCATGGCGGCCTTCTTGTCCATCAGCCCCTGCAGCTCCCGCATGCGCTGGTCGTCGCTGAGCCCGATCAGGCCCGCGACGTCCTCGGCGACGTCGCGCTCCTCGTCGGCGAGCCGGTTCGCCCGCCGCAGCGCGTCCTGGATGTCGCGCTCCAGGCGTCCGGCCTGCTCGCTCGACAGCCGGTCCTGGACGTCGCGCAGGCGATCGAGCGCGGTCCCGGCCTCGGCGAATCCCAGGTTGTCGCTGTTGGCGGCCGCCCGGCGCATGGCGTCCGCGGCTTCCTGCAACCGGCGCGCCGCGTCCATCATCTGCGGCGAGCTCATCTCGCGCGCCAGCCGCTCGAGGCGCCGCGCGGCCTCCTCGGCCTCCTCGGCCAACGCCCGCTGGCCCGCGCCGCCACCCTGGGCCGACTGCTGCCCGCGGGCGAGCCGGCGCTGCCGCTCCGCCTCGCGCTCCTGGCGCCGCGCGAGCTCGCGAAGCCGTTCCATCATCTCGTCGAGCGTTTCGTCGGCCTGCTGCTGCTGGCCGCGCTGCAGCGTCTCGTACTGGTTCTGCAGCTTGTCGAGCTCGAGCTCGAAGAGATCCGCCAGGTCCTCCGCCGCCTGGCTGCGGCCGCCGCCGCCACCCCCGCCGCCGCCGCCCATCGAGACCATTACCTCCTCGTAGGCTTCCTCGGCGCGCTGCAGGAACTGCAGCGCGCGCTGCTCGGGCGGCAGCGCGCCGGGCGCGTCCTGGCCCTGCAACTCGGCCTCGGCCTCGCGCATCGCGTCCACCGCCTGCGGCAGCAGCTCGCCGATGCTGCGGAACTCCGGATCGGCCGGCATCACGCGGCTGTTCATGCGGCGCAGCAACGTCTCGACCTGCTCGCGGAGCCCGCCCTGGGCCAGCGTCAGGAACACCAGATTCTCGCGGTACTCCTCGTCGGTGTAGTCGCTGCGGTCGCGGACCACGTTGAACGTGCCGGCCACGATCTCCCGCTGCGCCTCCGACAGCGCGCGCGGGTCGGTGCCCACCCCGCCGGCCCCGCCCATGCCGCCCTGCGACGTGGCGCTGCGGTAGTCGCGGCTGAACGCACGGATCTGCAGGAAGTACAGGTCGCTCTTGACGTCCCCGTCCTCCTGCGCGAGGTTGCGGTCGGTCGCCCGCGCGTAGTACGAGACGAAGTCGCCGGGCTCGAGCTCGAGCTCCTCGAGGAAGAAGGTGTGTCCGGCGGATACCTCCCTGAGCGCGTTGTCCCGTCCGTCGAACAGCCCCACGGTCTCCTCGGGACCGCCGTTGACGGAGTACACGAGATCGAGCGAGAGGAGCCCGAAGTCGTCGTCGGCCCGCGCCTCGACGAACACCTCCTCGATGGCGCTGGCGGTCGTGTCGCGGCCGGGCTCGATGAACATCACCGCCGGCGGCTGGTCGGTCAGCACGTCGATGGTGTACTGCGGCGACGCGGTGACGAGCTGGCCGTCCGGCCCCTGCAGATCGATGCGATAGAAGCCGTCCTGCTCGACCACGAAGCTCGCCGTGAGGCTGCCGTCGGGCGCGACGCCGAGCGGCATCCGCCGGTCCTCGTCGAGCACGAGGTCGCCGCCGGCCGTCGCCATCGTCGAGACGGCCCGCAGCCTGACCTCCGTTTCCCTGAGCACGGCGATGTCGCCGCCGTTCTCGATGACGCGCGGCTCGAGTCCGGTATAGGCCGGGAAGACGTACTCGAGCTGCAGTTGCGACACGTAGGGCAGGTCGATGACGTCGAGCGTGAACCGGGGCGACAGCACGCCGGCCGCCTCGACGAAGTAGTCCGTGCTGGTCCGCAGATCGAACAGGAGCACCTCGAAGAGGTCGGAGTCGTCCACCGGCACGAGCGGCAGGGGCTCGAACGGCGTGCTCGTGCTGCCGCGCATGAACAGGTTGACGTTGTCGGAGTCGAACCCGAGCAGTCGGGCGGTGACCGTCTGATCGGCCCCGCGGGCCACGGTGGCGTCGCCCGGCAGCACCTCGATCTGGTACGGGCTCGCGGCCTCGACGTTGCCGATCGGGGTCAGCAGCGCGGTGACGCCGTGCCGGAGATAGTCGGGACCGAAGACGAACAGCAGCACGGCCGCGGCGGCGGCCGCGGCGAGCAGGCCGGACGACCGCGTCAGCCGCCGGCGCTCGACGGTGCGGCCCATGTCCATGTCGCGCACCTTCGCGACGGCCGACTCGATGAGGCGCCGCACGATCAGCGGCGAGTGATCACGCCGCGCGGCGCGCTCGCCCTTCCGGCTCTCCTCGACGGCGCTCAGCACGACGGCCTGGAGCGACGGCTCGTGCTCCTCCAGATAGAGCGCGACCCGCTCGTCCGACACGCGCCGCGCCACCGGCCGCACGAACAGCCACCAGCCGGCGCCGATCAGCACGAGGTAGGTCGCGATGCGAAAGCCCACGATCGAGGCGGGACTGAAGCGGAAGAGCTCGAGGCCGTACGACGAGGCGAGAAACGTGCCGAGCGCGGCGGCGACGAGAACCGACACGCCCCTGACGGCGACCCGCAGCCGCCAGCGGTTCCGCACGTGCCGAATGACCCGGAGGATCTCGGCCGGGCTGCCGGTGAACCGGGGTCGGTTGTCTGTCATCCCCATGGTCCTTATCATGTTACTCGACGTCGAGAGCGCGCCGCGACAGGCGATTCGACACCACCGTCTCGCTCACGAACAGCAGGAACGCGGCCACCAGGAGATACCACCAGACGCCCTGGCGCCGCTCGAGGTCCTGCGGCCTGAACGTGCGCACCGGGCCGGCCGCCGCCGCGCGGTCCCCGCCCGCCCGGCCGGTGACGGCGCCGGCCAGCTCGTCGGGGTCGACCGTCGTCAGATCCGACTCCGCCAGATCGACGTTGACGGCCAGCGTCAAGGGCCGCCCGCCCGGGGTCGTCGCATCGCGAATCTCGTAGATGCCCTGCTCCTCGAGGGCGAGGAAACCGGGCCGCGCGCCCTCGCTCACCGGCAGGCGGCGGCCGGACGGCGACACGGCCACCAGCTCCGCCGCGGCGAGCCCGGCCGCCGCCAGCAGGCTCCGCTGCTCGGCCAGGTTCAGCACCTGTCCCGCGTAGTGCCAGGGCGTCGGGGGCGTGTAGCTCGCCAGGTGCTGCGCCAGCCGGTGCACGAACGGCAGGTAGACCGGCTTGACCGCCAAGTCGTTCCAGAAGCTGTCGAGCGTCGACGACCACAGCAGCACCGTGCCGTCGCCGACCCGCCGCTCGGTGAGCGCCGGGTCGCCGTCGTCGTAGCGGGCCAGCACGGCCGCCGACGCGTGCGGCTGGACCGGACGATAGCGGAAGAACCGCGCCGTGGTCAGGTCGCCGCTGCGCGGCGCACCGAACAGCTCGAAGGCCGGATGGCTGTAGTCGATGAACCCGATCGCGCCGCCGCGACCGGCGCGGTCGCCCGGACTCCCCAGCGTGCCGGGCAGCAGCTCGTCGTCCGGCGGCCAGACGCTGCGCTCGCCGGCCACGACGAGCAGTCCCCCGCCGTCCCGCACGAAGCGCCGCAACGCCGCGCCGGCGTCTCCGGCCGGCGGCGGCGTGTCGTTGAGGATCACGACGTGCTGCCCGCTCAGGTCGGACGCCTCGAAGTCGGCCAGCGTCGTTGCGGTCAGATCGAACGACGGCGTCGAGCCGATCCCGAGCGCGCGCGTCAGATACAGGCCGGCTTCCGGGCCCGCGCGGTCGTGCCCCACGAGCAGCACCCTGACGACCTGCCCGGGCGCGACGACGAAGTGGAACACGTCGTCGGTCGGCAACGCGTCGCCCCGGATGCGCACGCTGCCGGTCGTCGGGACGTCGCCCAGGGTCACGGCCGCGTAGTCGACGGTGGCGGACCCGCGCGGCGGCAGGCTGGCGCGCAGGCTCTCGATGTCGCGCCCCTCGAGCTCGAGCGTCACCTCGAGGTCCGCGACCGGCTGGTCGCCGCGGTTCGCCAGGCGCGCCGAGACGGCGACGCGCTCGCGGCCCGAGAAGTACTCGCGCTGGAACAGCACCCCCGCGACGCTCACGTTCTCCTGCCGCTCGCCGCCCACCATGATCGGCGTCAGGACCGTTCCCTGCGGGAAGCGGATGCCGCTGGCGCTGTCGAGTCCCGAGCGCTGGAAGTCGCTGACGAGGACCGCCTCCAGCCGCGGCAGGCTCGAATCCTCGAAGATGCCTTCGGCCAGCTTGAGCGCCGGGCCGTAGCGTGTCGTGCCCGCGCCCAGCTCGGCCGCGTCGACGAGCGCCCGCAACGCCTCGAGGTCGGTCATCGAGCGCGGTCCGACCCGGGCGCCGCTGTCGAAGAAGACCACGGTCGCGCGGTCGTCGAGGGCCAGCCCCGCGATGACTTCGGTCGCGGCCGCCTGCGCCTGCTCCCAGCGGTCGCCGTACGCCATGCTGTACGACCGGTCGACCAGGATGACCACCTCGCGCGCGCCGGACGTCACCGCGGCAATGGCCGGCGCCCGGAAGAACGGCCGCGCGAACGCGGCGATCAGCAGGGCGAGGGCGGCGCACCGCAGCAGCAGCAGGAACCAGTGCCGGATCCGCTGGCGGCGGAACGAGTGGAAGGGGATCCGGCGCACGAACATCAGCGAGGGAAACTCGATGACCTCCTTCCGCTCGCGCTGGATCATGTGGATGATGACGGGCACGGCGAGCGCCCCGAGCCCGAGCAGGAACAGCGGCGCAAGGAATGCCATCAGCGCACCCGGCTCAGTTTCTCCCGCGTCGCCAGGAACTTGAACAGCGCGTGATCCAGCGGCGTCGCGGTGTTGAACAGCGCGTAGTCGATGCGGTTCTCACCGCACGACTTCGACAGCGCGGCGATGTGCTCCTGCACCACCAGGCGATACTGCTCGCGCAGCTTCTCCGGCACGACCGGCATCTTGCGGCCCGTCTCCAGGTCCTGGAAGCTCGTGGCGTCGTCGTAGGGAAAGTCGATCTCGGCCGGGTCGAGCAGGTGAAAGACGATCAGATCGGTGCCGCCGTAGCGCAGCGGCTTGATCGCCTCCACGATGGCCTGCGGGTCATCGTAGAAGTCCGAGATCAGCACGACGATGCCGCGCCGCTTGAAGAACTCGGTGGCCCGAAACGCCGGGTGCGCCAGCGACCCCGGCCGGCCCGCGTCGATCCGATCGAGCTCGTGCAGCACCACGTCGAGATGCTTCGCGGAGGGCGGGATGCGGGTGACGATGTCGTCGTCGAAGGTGACGAGGCCGACGCGGTCGCGCTGCTTCGTGCAGAAGTAGGTCAGGCACGCCGCCAGGTAGCGGCCGTAGTCGAGCTTGGTGATGCCCTTGCTCCCGAAGCTCATCGACCGCGAGATGTCGAACATCACCGAGAAGTTCGCGTTGGTGTCGGCCTCGAACTGCTTGACGTAGAAGCGGTCGGTGCGGGCGAAGACCCGCCAGTCGATGAAGCGGATGTCGTCGCCCGGCATGTAGCCGCGGTGCTCGGCGAAGTCGATGGACACCCCCAGATAGGGCGCCTTGTGCAGCCCGTTGATGAAGCCGTCCACCACCGTGCGCGCGAGCAGGTTCAGGCTGCTGATGCGCGCGAGCACCTTCGGGTCGACGAAGCGGGCGCCGGGCGTGGTGATGGGTGCGTCCACGGCAGTCCCGTCACATCTGCGAGGTCGGCGTCGGCACCGCCTCGAGGAGCTGGTCGACCACCTGATCCGACGTGATCCCCTCCGACTCGGCGTGGAAGTTGAGCAGCACGCGATGCCGCAGCACCGGGTGCGCGAGCGCGCGAATGTCCTCGAAGCTGACGTGGTACCGCCCCTGCGTCACGGCGCGGGCCTTGCCGCCGAGGATCAGGTACTGGGCGGCGCGCACGCTCGCGCCGTACGCCACCCACTTCTTCACGAAGTCGGGCGCGTCGTCGGCCTTGGTGCGGCTCGTGCGCACGAGATTGAGCGCATACCGCAGCACGGCCTCCGAGACCGGCACCTTGCGGATCAGCTCCTGGAAGGCCACCAGGTCGGCGCCGGTCACCGCGTGCCGGAAGTCGTGCTGCTGCACGATGGTGGTGGTCCGCACGACGTCGAGCTCCTCGTCTTCCGGCGGGTGCTCGATGACGATGTGGAACATGAAGCGGTCGAGCTGCGCCTCCGGCAACGGGTACGTGCCCTCGAGCTCGATGGGGTTCTGCGTCGCGAAGACGAAGAACGGCTCCTCGAGGTCGTAGGTGCGGCCCTGCACCGTCACCCGGTGCTCCTGCATCGCCTCGAGCAGCGCCGACTGCGTCTTCGGGGGCGTCCGGTTGATCTCGTCCGCCAGCAGGATGTTGGTGAAGACCGGCCCCGGCGCGAAGACCATCTTGCGGCCGCCGGTCTCGGCGTCCTCCTGGATGATGTCGGTGCCGGTGATGTCCGACGGCATCAGGTCGGGCGTGAACTGGATGCGGGCGAACTTGAGATCGAGCACCTGGGCCATCGTCTGGATGAGCAGCGTCTTGGCCAGCCCCGGGACGCCGACGATGATGCTGTTGCCGCCGACGAAGAGCGTGAGCAGCGCCTGCTCGATGACCTCCTGCTGGCCGACGATCAGCTTGTGCAGCTCGGTCAGGATCTGCTCCCGGCCGGCCTTGAGCTTGTCGGCGAGCGCGATGTCGTCGGGCGATTCGAGATCGGTGGGTTCCCCGACCGGCTGCGCGGCAACGGATTCCTCCGCAACGGGCGCCGCGGCAACCGGTTCCCCGGCCGCTTCCCTGGCAGGCTCCTGCACGCGAGTGTCGTCTTCCAATGGACGCTCCTTCGATCGGTCCGCGGGGACCGTCAGTGGGTCAGTGCATACATCACGTAGTTGACGCCGAACTGGTACGAGTCGTTCGTCAGGTCGATCGGATACCAGCCGGTGTCCGAGAACTCCCAGTACTCGCCGATGTCGTTGTTGTAGTTGGCCACGATCATGAGCCGCCGGCGCGGATCGTTGTCTTCGTACACGCCGTAGAATCGCACGGGGAGCCCGTACATCTCGAACATCTCCAGCGTGTCGATGTCGAAGAACGAGTGGAACACCGGGTGCGAGACGTCGAGCTCGACCAGCTCCGCGTCGGGCAGCACGCGCCGCAACTGCTGCTCGAAATTGAACCAGTGGTCGCCTCGGAAGTCGTCGAAGAGCAGGAAGCCGCCCTTCTGCAGCCACGTCCGCAGCCCGCGCGCCTCGTCGTCGTTCAGGGTCCAGTAGCCCGGCTCGGACATGTAGGCGAACGGAAACTTGTGCAGCTCCGGATCGTCGAGCATCAGCACGTTGCCGCCGTTCGGTCCCAGGAACGGATTCAGGCTCGTCACCTCGCCCAGGATCTTCGAGAGGTTGCGCTCGGCCCGCGGGTAGTCGTGGGCCCAGGGCAGATCCCCGCGGAAGAACCGCCCGCCGCGCAACCCCATCTCGTAGCGCAGGCGGACGAAGACGAAGCGGCCGTCGTACGCCGTGTTGCCGGCGTCGAAGTAGTCGTCCGGCGCCGCGGGCCGGGCCGGGGCACGCCCGGCCGCCGGCAGCGCGTGGCCGGCCACGCCCGCCAGCACGAGCGCCGCCGCCGACAGCAGCCACCCGGACGTGCGCGTCATGGCTGCTGCGCGGCCTCCAGTTGTCGAATCTCGCGACTCTTGAGCGCCAGCTCGATGAGCAGCCGCTCGAGCTCCTGCTCGTACTGCTCCCGGGACGCGCCGCCGCGGAGCCGCCGCAACTCGTCCACCCGCGCCTCGAGCGCCTGCCGCTCCTCGTAGAGCGCGCGCAGCTCGGGATCGTCGGGAAACGCCATCTCCGCCCGCAGGCCGGCGCCGCTCGTGAAGAACAGGGTGCGGGCCACGGTGCCGTCGCCGTCGAGGGCGTCCGGCTCGCCGGTGCCCTCGCCGTCGCCGTTGTCGTCGAGCAGCGCATGCTCGGTGGCGAGCCGGCCGTCGGCCTCGTACGTCTGCTCGACCTTCAGGCGGGCATAGGTGAACGCCTCGAGCATCGACACGCGCTCGTCCTTGTTCTGATCGGCGTCGCCCTGCCCGGCGGCGAACGCCTCGACGAAGTAGCCGCCGAACACCGCCGCGTTCCGCTCGCCGCCGCTGCGCGTGGCCGTCATCACGACCCGGCCCGCGCCGGACAGCTTCTCGAGAAACGGTCCGCTGGCGCTGGCGGTGTTCACGAAGGTCACGTGCCCGACGTCCAGCCGCTCGAGCAGCCCGGCGAAGTCGTCCGCCGACAGGTCTCGTCCGGGCAGGTTGATGCGCGCCTCGTTCGCGTAGCTGCCGTGGCCGAACAGCACGATGACCACGTGGTCGCCCGGCGCGGCGCGCGCCGCGATGGCGTCGATGGCGGCCGCGACGTTCTCGCGCGACGAACGGTCGGCGATGGCCTCCGGCGCGAGGTCGGGCTTCTCGCCCAGATAGGTGACGTTGGCGGCGGGCACCTCGTAGCGCGAGGCCGCCGCGTCGATCAGGGTCGTCGCCCACTCGTGGAACTGCGTCGTGTAGTCGGGGTCGCCGCCCAGGCCGGTCACGACCAGCACGTGCGTCTGCTGCGCCGCCGCCGGCGCCGCCAGCAGGCACGCCAGCGCCACCGCCGGCAGGCCGACCGCCACTCTCATGCCAGCCCCCGGAAGCGGCGGTAGCCCCACTCGCCGAGCACCAGCGTCACCAGCAGGAGCAGCAGGGCCGGCATGTCCCAGAGGTCGCGTTCCTCGACGACCGTGACGCCGCTGCCCACGTACTGGATGTCGTCGGCCAGGGCCGCCGCCGTGTCGGCCGTGTAGAAGCGCCCCCCGGTCTCCTCCGCGACCCGCTGCAGCAGCGGCGCGCGCATCGTCGAATCGTAGAACTCGCTGTCGCTCGGCGCCACCTGCACGTAGGCGGCATCCTCGCCGAGCAGCTCGCCGTCGGTCGACGCTTCGACCCTGACCTCGTAGAACCCCTCGTCCGCGGCCGCGAACGTCGTCCGGTACTCGCCGTCCTGCTCGGCGGTCCATTCCATCCGGCGCTCGGTGACGTTGCCCGCCGGATCGGTGACGATCGCGAGGACCGTGCTGTTGTTCAGCTCCTCGAAGCCGGGATCGACCACGTCCGCCAGCACGGTGACGGTCTCGTCCGGCTCCACCCGATCCTGGGGCACGCGGGCGACGACCTGGTCCGGCACCCCGTCGACCACCCAGCGCAGGAGGCGGCGCCAGAACGTCTCGTGCGTCATGTCCTCGACCGGGATGTCGGCATGCATCTGCCACATCCACGAGTCCTGGATGGGCAGGGCCAGCGACTTGCCCGCGCCGTAGCGCTGGAACGCCAGGACGACGAGGTCGTCGGGCTGCGCCTCCAGCAGCACCGTCGCGCCGGGTTTCGGCTCGGTGATCGGGTTGACCACCGTCACCGGGGGCAGCGTGTCCCAGCGCTCGACCGAGGCCTCCTCGGTCTCGGCAATCTGCGTGGCGGCATGGCTCGCGCCGGCGCGGGTGGTGGCCACGCGCACCTCGGCGAAGAAGCTCTCCTCGGCATCGGCCGCCAGCGGATCGAGCACGACGGGCAGCACGTCGGCGACCGGCGTGCCCGCGTACCCGCCCTGGGAGAACGACCGGTGGCTGCCCAGCATCAGCAGGCCGCCGCCGCGCCGGTTGACGAAGTCGGCGATCATCCGGAGCTGGTCCGGCGTGAAGTAGTTCGCCTCGATGCTGCCGAGGATCAGGCCGCTGTACCTGAAGAGGTCGGCGCGCGTCGTCGGGAAGCCCCCGGGCAGCTCGTCCGGCCCCTCGACGCCGAGGCGGAAGAACTTGTTCTCGGCCGTGCGCTGCAGCAGCGTGACGTGGAGGTTCTCGTCGTCCGCCACCCCGCGCAGGAGGAACTTGACCTCCCAGCGCGGCTCGCCTTCGAAGTACAGGATGCGCTTGCTGCGATCCTCGACGACGATCAGCGCCTGGCGGAGATTGTTCTGGGTGACCATCTCGCCCGGCTGCGGCGCCACCCGGAAGCTGAAGAGCCGGGGCCCGGCCTCGGCGGCGGTGAAGCGCATCCGCACGGTCTGCGGCTCGCCGTCGGCGGGCAGCTCCACGTCCTCCGTGGCGACGATGCGGCCCTCGTCCTCTATCTGCACGGCCACCGTCTCGCCGCGGTAGCCGCGGTGCGTCACCACCAGCTCGACCGCCAGCGCCGCCCCGCGCAGCACGCGGCGCGGCGTGGCCACGCGGCTCAACTGGATGTCGCGCTCGAACTCCTCGCGGCCGAGCCCCACCGTGAAGACCGGAACGCCCGCCGCCTGCAGCGGCAGCAGCGCCTCGCCCAGGCCGCCCTCCAGGTTGTCCGCGCCGTCGCTCACCACGACCAGGCCGGACAACGGCACGCCCGACAGCTCGTCGTGCGCCCGCGCGAGCGCGCGCCCGAGGTGCGTTTGCGTGCCGCGGAACGTCAGCTCGTCCAGCGCCGTCATGCGATCGGTCTCCCCCGCGAAGCGGAAGAACCGCAGGGCGAACCGGTCGGCGAGGGCGGCCCGCAGCTCGCTGTCGGGCGCGCCGAGCTGCCGGCGCACGAACTCGTGGCGCGGCGTCTCGTCGCGATCGGCGATCTGCATGCTGCGCGAGTCGTCGATCAGGACGCCGAGGAAGTTCTCCTGAGGCACCACCGACGACAGCACGAGCACCGGCCGGAGCAGGCAGAAAGCCAGCACGCCCAGCGCGGCGATGCGGATCGCGGTCAGGACGGCGCGGTCCAGCCGCTGGCTGTTCCCGCGCACCGCGAGGTAGGTGCGCAGCGTGAGATAGGCCGCGCCGGCCGCCGCCGCCAGCGCCAGGAAGCCGACCCACGAAGCGCGGAGCGCCAGCTCGCCCTGGTCGAAGATGAGCGGGCGGTACTTGAACAGGAACTCGAAGAGTGGCTCGAACACGATCCCTCTGCCGTCGCGGTCTCGACGGTCAATGGCTCATCGCGTAGACGATGAAATTGATGCCCATTCTGACGGCGAAGCTCGAGTAGTTGAGCGGGTACTCGGGCCGTTCGAACCACTCCCAGGCATCGCCGAGATCGGTGTTCCAGTTGATGATCACCATCAACCGGCCGTCGTGATCGAAGATTCCGCGGGCGTGCGCCGTGTACCCGTCCTGCTCCCACGTACGCCCGTACCAGTGGTTGCCGATGGCCGGCACCTGCAGGATCTCGTCGATGCGGTACACGGCGTTGAAGATCGGGTGCTCGAGCGGCATCTCCTGAATCGGGAACTCGGGCAGCACGCGCCGGATCTCCCGCTCGAAGTTCGCCCACTCCCACGAGCCCCAGAAGTCGTCGATGACCAGGAAGCCGCCGGCCAGCAGGTAGTCGCGCAGCCCCTTCACCTCGGAGGCCGTCAGCGCCATGCTGCCGACCTCGAGCGCGTACAGGAACGGAAAGCGCCGGATCTCGGGGTCGTTCAGGCGCACGACGTTCTCATGCTCGGCGGCGTTGATGTCGATGAAGCTGTTGACCGCCAGCATGAACTGGCGGTCCGCCTTCGGATAGTCGGTCGCCCACGAGCTCCAGCGCCACCCGGACGAGTACGCACCGCGCGTGAAGTAGAACTCCCGGGGGCCGCCGGGGTGCTTGAGGGAAGGGCGTTGCCGATCGAGCAGCCTGCGGAAGTCGGACTCCGGCTCCTGCGGCGCCGCGCGCAGCGCGGCGTAGGCGCCGCCGGCCAGCGACGCAACGAGCAGGGCGATCAGTCCGATGCCGGATGGCCGCACGCGCTGTCCCGCTAAGGCGGGGGAACGGGCGCGAAACCGCACTGTCCCCCCTTCGTTCCGACGGAAGGCCGCAGCATAGCACATGGCCCCCGGCGGGCGGCTCCGCCCGCCCGGGCTGTCGCCCCGCGGTCCGTCGGTATGGCCCGTCCCGGGTTCCGCCGGATGCGGCCCCGGGCGGCGATCAGGCCCGCCGCCCCACCGCCGCAGCGGCAGGAGCACGGCGCGCCTGCACGGTCGAGAGACGCCCCGGCCCACCGGGAATCGGTGGCAGGACCCCGCGGGTCGCCGCCACGGACGCCCGGGGGCCGGAGCGCAGGATGGTCTGCGTAGGCGGCGTTGGGTTATCCCCGCTTGCGGGGTCCCGTCGACAACCGCCAGGGCGCCGAAGGGCCCCTACGAGGACGCCACCTCCGCAGAGCCGGTACTATGGTCTTCCACAGGATCACCTCCTTCGCAGGGCGAACATCGCAAGCGGCGGGCCCCAACCCGCCCGGCCGCCGTCCCGCCCAGTGAACAGCGACCGCCGCGTCGAGCGCGGAACCTTTGTGCCATCGTTCGTCATCCGGCGCCGGATGTCAACCTGTGCGGCGCGATCGCCGGCAGGACGCGCCCGGCGGCATCCTGCGGGCGGCGTGCTCGGGATCCGTTGCGGCGGGCCGCCATGAGCGGCTACGATGGCCTTGATGCGCATTGACGCGGGCGGTGCGGCCCGGCAGTGGACCCGGCTGGCGCTGCTGGTCGCGGGGATGCTTGCGGGAGGCGCCGCGGCAGCCGCCTCCGAGGCGGAGAACGCGGCGCTGCAGGATGCCGACGCCCGCGATCCGGGCTTCCTGTTCGGCCGGCCGGGCAACTCGGTCGCCGTCCACTGGCTGTGGCATCGGGCCCGCGCCGAGAGCGCTGTCCATGCCTTCGTGACCGACCACCTGACGCTCGAGCCGCGCGACTTCGACGCGGCGGGCATCGGTCTCGACCTCGGCTTCACCCTCACGCCGCGCCTCGACCTCCACGCCGGCTTCGACTACGTGCGCACGACCGCCGCCTCGGAGTCGCGGCACTACATCGGCGAGGACGGGGTGCCGTTCGAGCAGCAGACCGCGCTCAGCCAGGCCGCCCTCGCCGCCAGCCTGTCGTTCGCCCTCGCGCCGCGCGGGCGGGCCATCGGGCAGTACGTCTGGATCCCCGCCGCGATCGTGCCGTACGTCGGCTTCGGCGGCGGCTACCTGCGCTACGGATTCGATCAATTCGGCGAGTTCGTCGACGAGATCACGCTGTTCTCCTTCGAGATCCCGCCGGAGCAGAGTTGGCAGTCCAACGGCTGGACGCCGACCGCGCACCTGTTCGGCGGCGTCGACATCCGGCTGACGCAGCGCCTCTTCCTGACCGCCGAGGCGCGCTACGTTCTGGCGGTCGCCGAGCCCGGCCTGGACTTCGCGGACTTCGAGTCCATCGACCTGTCCGGGCTCCGGGTGGCGACGGGCATACGGTTCACGTTCTGACCCGCGGAGCACTTCCAGGGGAGCGACATCATGATCGGAATCATCTCGGGCCTGGTCGGCGGGCTGGCCGTCGGCGCGTTCTCTCCCGCGGCCCACACCCCGGCGACCGTGACGTCGGCGCGAGCCGCCGCGCCGGCCGCGGCGCAGGCGGACGACGGGGCAGAAAACCTCGACGCCCGCTGGCGCCCGTGGCTCGGGTGCTGGCAGCTCTGGGAGGAGCAGCTCGACCCGTCGGCGGCCGACGACGACGGCGAGTCCGCCGCCCTGCTGGACCGCACCGTGATCTGCGTGCGCCCGGCCGCCGGGGGGCGCGGCGTCAACCTGACCGCCGCAGCGGGCGACGAGGTGCTCGTCGATCGGACGCTCGTGGCCGACGGCGTCGAGCGCGACGTGCGCGAGCCCGACTGCACCGGCCGCGAGCGGAACACGTGGTCGGCGGACGGGCGGCGCCTGTTCACCCGCGCGCAGGTCCAGTGCGGCGACCAGCCCGTGCGCCGGGCCTCCGGCGTCAGCCTGCTGTCGTCGCCCGCGACGTGGGTCGACATCCAGGTGGTCGAGGTCGGCGGACGGGAGCTGCTCGAGGTGCGCCGCTACGCGCCCGTGCCCGACGCCGAGCAGGCGGCGCGCCTGGGTGCGCCGGGCGGGCTCGGGGCCGCGCCGGCCGCCATCCAGCGCGCGCGGCGCGCGAGCGCGGCGCAGCCGGATCTGTCCGACGTGCTGGACGCCAGCGGGAAGACGTCGCCGCGGGTCGTCGAGGCGCTGCTCGGGGAGACCGAGCCGCGCCTGGCGCTCGACCGCGACGCGCTCGTCGCGCTGGACGACGCCGGCATCAACGGGGGCGTGATCGACCTGCTCGTGGCGCTGGCGTACCCCGACCGGTTCGTCGTCGAGCGGCGCGACCGGGGCGGCGCGTGGTCGTCGGGAGGCTGGGGCGGATTCGGCGGGTTCCACGATCCGATCTGGTACAGCGGCCACTACTACCCGTACTACGTCACGCCGCTCGGCTACTACTTCTGGAACCGCGGCTACGACCCCTACCTGTTCGGGGGCCTGGGCTCGCCGTTCGTGGTGGTGTCGGACGACGACGGCCGCAGCGCGAAGCGGGGGCGGCCCGTGCCGGGCCTGGGCTACACGCGGGTCTCGCGCCGCGGCTGGACCGGCGAGAGCGGGTCGGTGCCCTGGATCGGCCGCACGTCGTCGGGCGGCTCGTCCTCCGGCGGGTCGTCAGGCGGCGGCTCGTCGGGCGGGGCGGTGTCGCGCGGCGGCTACTCGGGCGGCTCGTCGAGCACGCCCACCCGGTCGGGCGGCACCAGCACCGGCCGCCGGGCCGTGCCGCGGCGGTAGCAGGCGACGATTGGCGGGCCAGGAGTCGGCGCCGTGCAGGCAGCGCGGACTCCTGCTACTCGACGAAGCGCACCTCGAACATCTTCGGCCACCACTTGCCGGTGATGTAGAAGGTGTCGGCGCCGGGGTCGTACGCGACGCCGTTGAGGACGTCGACCCCGCGCGCCTCGTCGCGCGACAGCAGGCCGGCGGCGTCGATCTGGTGAGTCACCCGCCCGCTGTCCGGGTCGATCCGCACGAGGTAGTCGTGCTGCCACACGTTGGCGTACACCGCGCCGTCGACGCACTCCAGCTCGTTGAGGTCCGTCTGCGGCCGGCCGCGGAGCGTGACGGGCACGGCGCCCAGCGGCTCGAAGGTCTCGGGGTCGCGAAACGTGAGCGTGTCGGAGCCGTTGCTCATGACGAGCCGGCGCCCGTCGTGGCACAGCCCCCACCCTTCGCCGCGGTAGCGGAAGCTGCGCAGGACCTCGAACGTGTCCAGATCGAACACGAACGCCCGCTCGGCCATCCAGGTGAGCATGATCAGCCGGTCGCCGGTCCGCGCCAGTCCCTCGCCGAAGAAGGCCGGCGGCACGTCGATCCGCTGCTCGACCGCCCCGGTCTCCGGGTCGAGGCGCCGCAGCGTCGACTCGCCGTAGCGGCCCGTGCTCTCGTACAGGCTGCCGTTCCACCAGAGCAGCCCCTGCGTGTAGGCCGTCGTGTCGTGCGGCAGCTCGCGCAGGACGTCCACCCGCAGCGTCTGGACGACCGAGGCGGAGGGCGCCGGCGGCTGCTCCGGCGCGCCGGCCGAGTAGAGCCCCCAGCCGGTCGCGACCAGCGCCGCCGCCGCCAGCAGGAGCGGCAGCCGGCGCCGGTGGGGCCGCGGCACCCGCCGCCGCGCCGGCAACTGCCGCCGTACGTCTCGAGATCTGCTCGCCATGGCTACATGTTAGATCCGTTAGGACTCCCGCCACCGTCGCGCTGCCGCATCGAGAGCACTGGATGGAGACGCTGCGGAGGTCACGGATCGTGAAGGACGTCAACTGCCCGACACAGTCATCCAGGCCGAGTGTACCACGCGGGCTCGGTCGGCCGTACCGGCGGGGCGCGCTGCTGGAATGCCGAGCCTTGGTGAGCGTGCCAGCTGACGGAAGCGTCGCTAATCGATGATACACTCGACGGTCATGCCAAGGATGAAGCACTGCAAGGTGAAGGCAATTCGGTTCGACGACAACAAGGGCGTAGAGGTTGAGTTCGGACTGACTCATTCCATGCTCGATGGTCTCACGGTGCTGGTGAAGGACACCGAAGGTGGGGAGCTCTCAGACACTATCCGGCGGGCGGAGGCATCGCTGTACAAGGCGCTAGTGGAGACGGCCAAAGGGGTCAGGGGTGGCTATCTGATAGAGGACTGAGCGGACTCGTCAGCTGCCGAACCGCAGGCGGCGCTAATCTGTGATATGCTCTGGCAGTGGCTACCGATTCGTCAAACTCCTACGACGACGCACAAGCCCTCATGTCGGCCGTGTCCGAGCTCGTCGCCCGCTGGCGAACGAGTGGGCCGCGCTTGGCTCAGGGGTGCCTTGACGACTTCAAGTCCGTAACCGACCAGCTCGCGGTTGTCGTCAACGCCTCAATCGACCTTGCCACCAAACACGCGGCGGAGGCCACGGCCAGGGCGCTCAGAGAACACGCTGAGGCCCTGGAGCAGTCGCGTAGGCGGATTGGGTTCTGACCGACGAGCTGGGAGGCTTGGGAGGGGGAAGTCCAGATTCTCCTGGCAGTACCTCTGGACATGTTCCGCATGAGGAAGGAGGCGCTTATGGCAATCGGCAGACACGTGGTGAACACGCTTTCGTGGATAGCCTGCCGAAGCTCTATCGTTCTCTCGGCCGCGATCGCTGTCGCATGCGGAACCCCCGTCCCAAGCCACTCCCAGCCTGATAGACAATCCGCGCTATTGTGCCGAGCGGAGAGGCGCGGCAGGCTTGGTGAGGCGTGTCGATGCCCCGCGTGGATTGACATGGCGAGGCAGGCGCGGCCCTCTCCAGTAACCGGCTGTGTATCGTCTCTTTGAGCCGTCCCCGCCGCCCAGCACAATAACAACTCCGATTTCTGGTACCCTTCGGCCCCGACCGCGTCACAATCCGTGCCATAATCAAGCCTCGGCTGGGGCGTCTGTTTCAGACTGAGACGCTACCCAAGCGTGACCCAGCCCCCGGTTCATTCTCAAGGGGCCACCGGAGCGATTCGCGGGTGGCCCCAAGCCGCGCACGGCGCGGCTCGGCGGAAGCGGCGCGGGGCAGTGGGGCATAGGCGCTAACTTGTTCACGTCACCTGCTCCGGCGGCTGCTCGGTCCAACCGAAGTACGCGGAGAGCTGCGACTGCCGGCGCCGTGGCGGCTCGGCCAGCGCGCCGGAGATCGATCGCCAGTCGTTGAGCATGCAAGCCAGCGAGAGCGGCGGTTCGATGGCGCGCGTGACCTGGTTGAACACGAACTTGAAGTCACGCCACGCGCTGCGGGGGCGCCGGGGCCGGTACGTCGTAGCCCCAGGGGGAAATCGTGCGGGCGTGGTGGAGCAGCTTCTCCACCAGCAGTGCCACGAACAGTTTCCCGTAGAGCCACGCCTTGGCGCTGTCGTCGTCGTACTTCGGCAGGTGCCCCAACTGCGCCAGCGACTTGAAGCGCTTGAACACCAATTCGACCTGCCAGCGCAGGCGATACCACTCGAGCACGTCGGCGGCCGAGAAGGGCGGCTCGGGGAAGGTCGTGAAAACGATCACGTACTCGGCAAAGCGCAGAGTGGCCGGTTGTACCTGGGTCCGCTTGCGGGCGGCGTCCCGGCGGATTTTCTGCTGCGCCAAGCGGATCGCCTCCGCCGACTTGCGGAGCACGCAGACCCGGCCCGCAATCTCGCCCGGCGGGCCGCCGTCGTCACCCGCGGCCGCGACCGTCGTCGCCCAAGCGCGCGCTGCCCCCGGACGCGTGACCGACGAGACCGCGGCCAGCAGGTCGAACGGCCGCCCGGCTGCCGTGTGCAGCGGCAACGACCCCGTATTGACGCGCACAATCAGCCGCCCGCCCGCCTCGACCACGTGGCGGATCCCCCGCGCGGTCGAATACCCGCGGTCGGCCAGCACATGGTCGCCGGCGCGGATCGGGAACTGCGCCAACGATTCTCCCGTGCCCGGCCCCTCGACCCCCGTCAACTTGAAGAAGTCGCACGTCAGCGACGGCAGGCCCACGCTGTAGTGCAGCCGCCACAACGACCCGCTCGGTCCCGGTTCCTTCACCGTCGTCGCATCCACCGCCCGGACCTGGAACGCGCCGCCGGGGATGACCGCCAGACCCTGCTCCTCGAACAGGCGCACACACAGCGCGTGCAGCCAACCCTTGGATTTCTTCAGCCGCTTCAACAGCGCCACGTCGGACAGATCCGCCAGACGCGCTTGGCGGGCGCGAACCACCGTTTCCCGCAACGAGTGTCCGCAGCCGAGGTGCAGCAGGAGGGTCCGCAACAGGTTGTCGACCGTCTTGTCCTTCCGCAGCCCCTTCAACGCCCCCGTGTCCTGCGCCAACTCCCGCCAGTCACCGGGCAGGAACGACCGCAGCACATCCCAGTCCTCGTCCACCGGGCCGGCCTCCATGTCATGCATGCGCATGTCAGGATACGCCGGCCTCGCTCGGAACACAAGTTAGCGCCTATGGGGCTATGGGGTCCCCGCAAGCGGACGCCGGGGGTCCGGGGCGCAGCCCCGTCTGATTGAAGCCCGGCGGGAGCGGCGCGGGGCTATGGGGTCCCCGCAAGCGGACGCCGGGGGCTTGGGGCGAAGCCCCATCCATGAGGACGCCCTCACACCCGCATCAGCACCGGCGTCGCCGGCTCGCCGGTCGCGCGCGCGACGAGCGCCCCGTACAGGGCGACCTGGCGCCGGTAGACGTCGAGCGCCTCGTCGAGCTCCCTGTCCGTCTTGAAGTCGACCACGGTCCACTGCCCGGACTCGCGGAACGCCAGGTCGACGACGCCCTCCACGAGGGTGCCGTCGTCGAGGGCCGCGACCGGCGCCTCCCGGCGGCACTCCCCGCGCGCCAGCGCCGCGCGGGCGCGCTCGAGCAGCGGGTGCCGCAGGGCCGCCGTCACGGCGGCCGCCGCGGCCGCGACCTCCGCGTCCGTCGCGCCCAGGAGGCGGCCGTGCAGCACGGCCGTCGCCCCCGCCGCGGCAGGCTCGTCGAGCGGCACCGTCGCCAACGCCGCGTGGACGAGCGACCCGAACCGCGCGCCCGACGGGCGGACCGCCGGACGCTCCAGCTCGATCACCGCCACGTCCGGTTCGTCGCGTCGGCCGCCGGCGGCCGACGCCGCCCGACCCGTCGCCGTCTCCACGACGAGGCTCGGCCCCGCGCCGTGCTCCAGCGCCCGCGCCCGCCCCTGCCGCCAGGCCCGATAGCGGTGCAGGTCCTCCTCGACGGTGGCCTCCGGCACCTCCTTCGACAGCAACTGCTCCTGGCGGATCCCGAAGTGCGCCTCGACGCCGAGCCGGAGGGCGTGGGGATCCCACCAGGCGACGTCGTAGTCGGCAGCGCCCTCCCGGTCGCCCGCGAAGCGGTGCAGCCCCGGCGCGACGGTGGCGGTCAGCGCCGGATCCCCCTCCGGCCGTTCGAGCACGGAGTCGCGACCGAACGCCGGGCAGCCCGGCCCCGCTGCGGCCGTGCGGCGGTGCTCCAGGGGCGGATAGAGAGCCCCGTGCAGCGGGTCGAGCCAGCCGCCCTCGTGCGGCCCGTCGCCCACGGCCGGCACGACCAGCAGATCGCGGGCGCGGGTGGCCGCGACATACGCCAGCCGCACTCCCTCGGCCCGGTTCCGCTCCACCTCGTCCGCCTCGTGGTCGAGCAGATCCAGAGGCTGCCAGCCCGCCAGCCGCAGGGCGCACAGCCCCTGCTCGCCGTCGATGTAGCGGTCGGCCGTGCGGCGGTGCAGCTTGCAGGTGGGGTCGGCGAGGACGACGACCGGGAACTCGAGGCCCTTCGCCCGGTGGACGGTCATGATCCGCACGCCGTCGCTCCCCTCCTCGAAGATGGGCGCCTCGCCGGCCTGCCGGCGGTCGGCCTCGTCGAGCAGGTGCTCGACGAAGCTCCGGAACGACAGGCCGCCGCCGGCGTCGTGCCGGCGGGCCATCTCCGCCATCTGGAGCACGTTCGCCAGCGCCTGCTCGCCGGCCGGGCGCAGGGCGAAGCCGGCGTGCGCGCGCGTCGCGTCGAGCAGGCGGCCGATGGTGGCCTCCACCGGCACGCGGTTGCGGCCGCGGTGCAGGTCCTTGAGCAGCTCGAGCGCGTCGGCGACCGGCACGAAGCGGTCGAGCTCGGCCGGCTGCTCGGCGCCGGGCGCCAGCGCCGCCGGCATGCGGTACGGGTGCGGCGCGCCGAACCGGTGCCGGTAGCCGAAGAGCGTCTCGTCGTCGATGGCGAACAGCGACCCGCGCAGGGTCGCGAAGACCGCCAGGTCGTCGTCCGGCCACTCGACGGCCGCCAGCGCCGAGCGCATCGTCGCGACCTCCTCGCGCTCGTGAAACGCCCGGCCGCCGACCAGCAGGTGCGGGATCTCGCGGGCCTCCAGCGCCTCGACGTAGGGCCGGGTCATGTCGCGCCGGAAGCTCTCGAAGCGCCGGAACAGGAGGCACACATGGCGGGCGGCAATCGGAACGGGACCCCCGCCGCCCGCCGCGGACCCGGCCGCGGCCGTGACCGTCCAGCCGCTCTCCTCGATGAGCCAGCTCACGAACGCGCCCACGGCGTCCGGCAGCGAGCGCTCGATGGCCGACGCCGCGACGCGCCGATAGCCGTAGGGACGCGGCACCGGCAGCACGACGACGGCCGGCTGCCCGGCCGGCGCCGGCCGGGTGGGCGACAGCGGCACGTAGCGCGACGCCCCTGCGGCCCCCGCGGCCCCCGCCGCCGGCGCCATGAGAGGCTCGAACGCGCGATTGACGAGGTGCTGGATCGGCGGCGCGCCGCGGAAGCTGCTCGTGAGCTGCAGCACCGCCATGCCGCGCGCCGCGAGGTGGGCTTTCACCTGGTAGTAGATGTCGACATCCGCGCGGCGGAAGCGGTAGATCGACTGCTTGGGGTCGCCCACGACGAACAGCTTGCCCGGGCGCGGCGCGGCGCGGCGCCAGTCCCGCTCGGCGGGGTCGGCGGCGGCCAGCAGCAGCAGCACCTCGGCCTGCAGCGGATCGGTGTCCTGAAACTCGTCGACGAAGATGTGCGTGTAGCGCCGCTGGAACTCCTGCCGCACCGCGTCCTCGCCGCGCAGCAGGTCGCGCGCCGTGAGCAGCAGGTCCACGAAGTCGAGCCGCCCCGTGCTCGACTTCAGCCCGCGATAGCGTGCTACCGGCTCCTGCAGCTCCTGCTGCAGCAGGGCCGCCAGATCGGCGTCCGCCGCGCCCCGGAACTCGCGCAGGCGGTCTTCCTTGACCAGGGCGCCATGCTCCTGCAGCAGCTCCGCCCGCGCGATACCGGCCCCGTAGCTCGATCCGGCGCCGCGGCGCGGATCCGTGAAGCCCCGGTTGAGCGCGAGCTCGACCAGTTGCGACTCGATGCCGTCGTAATCGCGCCGCGGCCGCATCGCTTCGCCGGTGCGGATCGCCTGGGCCGCCAGGCGCGCAGGACGGGTGTCGAGGTACAGGCGGTCGCGGCGATTGGCGGCCTGCTCCGTCCGCTCGGCGAGGCGGCAGAGGTCCTCGACGATCCCGTCCACCAGCGCCTCCCGCTCGAACGCCGGCCGCCGGTAGGGCGTGTCGAAGTCGCGCCACTCGGCCAGTTGCCAGGCCGCGGCCCGCAGGCGATCGGTCGGCCCGTCGGCGGCCGCATCCGCATCGAAGCCGGCCGCCGAGGGCCGGCGGCGCAGCGCGCGGCGCACGCCGTCGGGCGGATCCGCGAGCACCTCCTCCATCCACAGGTCGAAGGCGCGCGCGAACAGCCCGCGCGCCTCCGGCTCGGACAGGACCTCGAAGCGGGGATCGACGCCGGCTTCCACCGGGCGCTCGCGCAGGAGGTCGACGCAGAAGCCGTGAATCGTGTTGACCTGCGCCTCCTCGAGGCGGGCGATGGCGTCCTCGAGCATCCCGCTCGCGCCGCGGTCCCGGCGCACGCGCTCCAGCTCCGCGCGCAGCCGCAGCTTCAGCTCGCCGGCCGCCTTCTCGGTGAACGTCACCGCCAGGATGCGGTCGACCCGAGCCTTGCCCTGCGCCAGGACGTTGACGATGCGGTCGACGAGGACCGTCGTCTTGCCGGTGCCCGCGGCCGCCTCGACGAACAGGCTCTCGTCGAGCGACTCGCGGATGCGCCGCCGCGGCTCCGCGTCGACGAGCGCGGACGGATCAGCCATCGTTCGCGAACCGCTACGGCATGCGCCGCAGCGCCTCCAGGTCGGCCAGCCTGGCCGGATCCTTGCGCCCGACCCGCGTCTCCTCCCAGGGTCCGCACACGGGCCTGAAGTCGCACCAGCGGCAGGCGCCCTCCCGCGGCGCCGGCAGCAGGGCGCCGGTCTCGAGCGCCCGGTCGATGACCTCGATCACCTCCAGGCCCTGGCGGCGCTGGCTCTCGCCGAGCTGCACCGGCCGGGTCGTGAACATCCCGTCGAGCGTGCAGAAGAACAGGCGCGAGGTCTCCACCGGCCGCCGCAGGGCCTGCTCGACGGCCAGGCCGTAGAGCACGGGCTGGAGCACCTCACCGCGGCCGACGACCAGCTCCCGGCGGTGGCGGTTCTTCCCGGTCTTGTGGTCGGTCACCCGCAGCGGGGCGCCGGACGCCGGACCAGTCCCAACCTCGATGAGGTCGACCACCCCGCGCAGGAGCCACCTCCCGTCGAGCCTGACCGGCTCCGCCACGCTCGCCGCATCGCGTCCGCCGCCCGCCGGCAGGCCGAACCCGAACTCGGCGAACAGGGGCGTCCACTCGCCGCCTTCGTCCGCGACATGATGCAGCCAGCCGCGCAGGTCGGTCCGCATCGACTCGACCTCGTCGGTCCACACGCGGTCGATGGCCGGGGCCAGCTCCTCGCGGTACCTGGCCGCGACCTCGTCGAGCGTCGCGTCGAGCTCGGCCTCGGCCGCCGGCAGCCGCGGCGGGGTGACCGGCAGCGCCGCCCGCGCGCGGAGGGCGCGCACGAGCTCGGCCTGCACCTCGTGGAACAGCCGGCCGCGCGTCAGCGGGTCCATGCGCTCCAGCGGCTGGCTCTCCTCGCGGGGCTGCAGCCGGAGCACGGCGGACAGCAGGAACTGATAGGGACAGGCGGCAAACCGCTGGAGGGCGGAGACCGAGTACGGCCGCTTCCCGGGCCGGTAGCCCGCCAGCGCGGCGACCGAGTCCGGCTGCAGGCCGTACAGGCCGTCATACCGCGACCAGGGCCGCTTCCAGCGCGCCCAGCGCGTGACGAGCGACCGGTGCAGCCCCGGGTTGAGCTTCAAGAGGTAGCGCGCGCGGCCCTGCGCCCTGTCCGAGACGCCGTGGAGGAGCGGCCCGAGCACCGCCAGGTCGTGCTCGGTGTCGTCGACGGCCCGGGCCGGGTCCGCGGGCGCCGGCCAGGCCAGACGGGCGCCGGCGCTGTCGTCCGCGGCCCGCTTCAGGTCGTCGAGATCCGGGACCCGGCCGACCCGCGCCCGCTCGATGTCGAGCGCGTAGAACGACGGCACGCGGGGGCGCGACTCGCTCGCGTGCAGCCGCGGGTACGAGAGGCACAGCCGCCGCCGCGCGGCGCCCACGGCGAGCTGCAGCAGCAGACGCTCGCCGCGGGCGCGGTCGTCCTGCGTCTCGAGTCCGAGCGCGTCGTCGCCGGCCTTCGCGTTCAGCGCGCGCCGCGCCTCGTCGAGCAGCAGCGGGTCCTGCCGCTGCTTGTGCGGAAAGATGCGCTCGGCCAGGCCGGGGACGAAGATAACGTCGAAGACGCGGCCGCGCACCTGCTCGGGCCGGCCGACGAACACCTGCCCGTAGCGCCGGGAGGGCGGGTCGTCCCGCAGCTCGGTCAACCGCTCGGACAGCACGTCCCGGACCTCGCCGAGCGCCACCGGCCCGACCTGCGCCATCGGCCGCAGCTCGGCCAGCACGGCCAGCACGCGCTCGGGATGGGCCAGCACCCTGGGCGCCAGCGCCTCGAGAGCCTCCAGCCAGACGGCCCACGGCGCCTCGTCGGGCAGCCCCGCCAGGTCCTCGATCACCGGCAGGGCGAAGCGCATCAGGTGGCGCAGATTGCGGCGGTCGCGGTCGATCGCGCGCAGCCGCGGGGACTCCGGATCCTCGCGGGCGCATTCCTCGCGGCGCAGCGCCAGCTCCCGCGCGAGCCCGTCGAGACGGCGCCGCCAGCGCGCGAGCCCGCCGATGACCGCGGACTCCACCAGCAGGCGGTCCCATTTCCACGGCGCGCGCAGCGAGCCCTCGACCACAGGCCGTTCGTCGGAATCCGGAGGCGCCTCCGGCTCGGGCCGCGGCGCGTCGAACAGCGACGGCTGCGCCGGCAGGGTCGGACCGGGGAGCACCTCCTCGGCGTTGGCGGGCGGCGTCCACCTCCCCGGGGCCGCCGGCGGGGCGCCGCTCGCAGCGGGCGCCGGCACCTGGGCCAGCGAGAGATACTCGGAGAACCGGCGGGCGGACAACCGCTCGGCGGCGCAGGCGAGCAGGGCGAGCAGCGCCCGGCCGGACGGATCGGGCAGGCGCGTGCCGCGGGCGAACCAGGCCGGGACGCCCGCGCGGCTCAACGCGGTCTCCAGGTGGCCGGCGTAGACGTCCGCCGCCCGCACCAGGATGGCCATGCGGTCGAACCGCACGCCGCGCGCCGACTCCTGCAGGATGCGGCGTGCGATCTCGACGCACTCGCGCCCCTCGCCGGGCGCCGAGAAGAACGCGACGTCGTCCGCCTCGTCGTCCGGGGGGGCAGCGGGCGGCGGCGGGGCGGCGGCGGTGAACAGGTAGCGGCGAACGCGGTCCAGCGACCTGGCGGGATCCGCCGGCCCGGGCTCCTCGACGCGGGCGCCGGGCAGCCGTTCCAGGGCGGCGCGCGTGCGCCGGTCGCCGGCCGGGACCGTGGCGAGCACGCGCGGCGCACGCGCGGCCAGCGCCGCCACCAGCGCGCGCACGGCGTCGTCGTGGATCGCCACGTCGAGCAGCAGCAGCGGAATGCCGCACGGCGGGCCCGCGCCGCCGCCGGCTGCCGCCGCGGCCGTCCGCAGCAGACCGGGCGTGTCGACCAGCCGCGCCTGCCCGAGCTGGGCCGCGTAGCGGGCGGCGAGCGCGGCCAGCTCGCCGCCCGCACCGCGGGACGCCGCCACCGGGGCGGGGTCGACTCCCGAGCAGCGGAGGTCCTGGAGCGTGGCGGCCAGCGTGCGCGCGAAGCTGCGCAGCCGGGCCACCTCGCCCAGGTAGCCGAGCGTGCCGTCCTGGCGCTCCTCGAACGCCGCCCGCGCGGCGATCGCCTCGATGTTGAGTCCGGTGCCCGGGGCGCAGCCCCGGCGGGCGAGCTCGGGCCCGGCGAGCTGCGCCGCGAGTTGCCGCACGCTGAAGCGGTGCAGCCCGAACACCGCTCCCGCGCGGGTCGCGACCTCGCGGGCCAAGTCGTCCACCGCGCCCCGGCTCTCGCCCACGGCCAGGCATTCGGCAGCCGCGCCGAGGCCGGCGACGAACCGCTGCGCCGCGTCGAGCCTGTCCGCGGCGGCAGGCGACCAGACGATGGTTATCGGGTTCAATCCGTGCGCCGGGGTTGCCGTCCGGGCGGCGTCACGCCGCCGCCGGCTGATGGTAGCACGCGCTGAAAACGGTACAGCCCCCGCAAAGGCGCGCACAGCGCGCCTCGGCGGGAGCGGCGCGGGGCAATGGGGTCCCCGCAAGCGGACGCCGGGGGCTTGGGGCGCAGCCCCATCTGAAACTAGCGCGCGGACTCCCGGCCCGGCCGCCCGGGCTCGTCCTCGATCTCGCGGAAGGCGCGCTTGAGACGGTACTCCTCGGTGGTCACGGCGCGCTCCATTCTCCCGATGCGCTCCTCGAGGCCGCGGAACGTGTGCTTCAGTCGCGAGAAGGTCTCGCTGGGGCGGGTCGACACGTCGCGCCAGAACTGCTCGTCGGCAGCGGTCCGCCCGGCCCCGCGCGGGCCGAGCGGCGCGCGTTTCATCACGAAGCACCCCACGACGTAGGCGGCGATCGTCGCCGGATGGAACAGGATCAGGCCCAGGACCGCGAGGAGGCGGACGTGCAACGGCTTCCACCCGAGGTACTCCGCGAGGCCTCCGCAAACCCCGCACAGGACGCGATTCGTCCGGCTGCGGGTCAGGCGGTGCGGGTTGGGCGAAGGACGATCGGTGCGCCCCACGTCCTCGTGATAGTGATGATGATGATGGTGATGGTGATGGTCAGTACCCATGTCGCTCCCGCCAGTCCGGCGCATCCTTGTCGAGGATGGTCTCGAGCGCCTCCACGCGCCTCTCGAGCTTGCGCGCCGTCTTCCAGAGGTCATCCAGCAATCGCTCGTCGTCCGTGGACAGCGTCCTCATCCTGCGCCACACCGTGGCGTAGTGCATGACGATGGCGATCGGCGCCACGACCGTGAGGGCGATCACCGCCAGGACGAACACTCCCGCTTCGGGCATGCCGGCCTTCCTTCCTCAGGCGGAGATCCGCTTCTTGAGCTCCGCCAGCTCGGCGTCGAGCGTTTCCTCGGATTCGAGCTCGGCGAACTGCTCGGACAGCGTCTTCTTGTGCCCGAGGGCGTAGGATTCCGCTTCCGCCTCGAGCTCGTCGACGCGGCGCTCGAACCGATCGTAGCGGGCGAGCGCGTCGTCGATGCGTCCATCGTGCAGGTGCCGGTTGACGCGCACGCGCTCGGACGCGCTCTGCCGCCGCAGCTCCAGGGCCTTCTGCTTGGCCTTGGCCTCCTTCAGCTTGACCTGGAGCTGCTCGAGGTCGGCATTGGCCTTGGCGACGCTCTCCTCGACGAGAGCGACCTCCCGGGTGAGCAGCTCGACCATCTCGCCCGCCTTGCGCCGGGCCGCGAGCGCGCCCTTGGCGAGGTCGTCCCGGCCCTTCTGCACGGCGAGCTCGGCCTTGGCCGCCCACTCGTCGCGCCGCGCCTCGAAGCCCTGGAGCTTGCGCGTGATCTCCTTCTTGTCGGCGATGGCGCGGGCCGCGCTGGTGCGCACCTCGACCAGCGTGTCCTCCATCTCCTGAATGATCAGGCGCACGATCTTCTCCGGGTCCTCGGCCCGATCGAGGAGCGCGCTGATGTTCGAGTTGATGATGTCGGAAAGTCGGGAAAAAACACCCATTGCTGATCCTCCTTTGACCACATTCTTTAGCAATGGACGTGCCATGTCTGCCACGACGGGCACCAAGTCGTTGGCAGGCAACGAGATCCGCGCATCCCGCCAGCGCCGCCCGGCATCCGATGCGGTTCACCACACCACCAGAGTGGCGAATAGAACCACCCGCAAATGGTATATTGGACCGCACATGGCCTCGCCCGCAGCGGCTGCTCCGCCCCTGATCGGTGAAGCGCGCGCGCTCCTCGACACGCTCGCCCACGTGTCGGCGGTGGCGCCGCTCGACCGGCCGCTGCTGATCAGCGGCGAGCGCGGGGTCGGCAAGGAGCTGATCGCGGCGCGCGTCCACTTTCTCTCCCGCCGCTGGGACCGCGCCTTCCTGAAGCTGAACTGCGCGGCGTTGTCCGACGATCTGCTCGAGAGCGAGCTGTTCGGCCATGAGCCCGGCGCGTTCACCGGGGCGGCGAGGCGTCACGCCGGGCGGTTCGAGCGCGCCGACGGCGGCACGCTGTTCCTCGACGAGATCGCCGCGGCGTCGTCGCGGACCCAGGAGAAGATCCTGCGGGTCATCGAGTACGGCGAATACGAACGGCTCGGCGGCGGCGAGACGTTGACCTGCGACGTGCGGATCGTCAGCGCGACCAATGTCGACCTGCCCTCGCTCAGCGCCGCGGGTCGGTTCCGGGCGGACCTGCTCGACCGCCTGGCGTTCGACGTGGTGAGCGTGCCGCCGCTGCGCGCACGCCGATCCGACATCCCCGTCCTTGCCGCGCACTTCGGACAGGGCATCGCGCTGGAGCTGGGAGCGCCCTTCCACGGGTTCGCGCCGGAGGCGCTGGCGCGGCTGTCGGCCTGGGACTGGCCGGGCAACGTGCGCGAGCTGAAGAACGCGGTCGAACGCTCGGTCTATCGCCACTTCGCCACCGGGCCCGGCGCGGGGCCCGTCGCCGACGTGTGTCTCGACCCGTTCGAATCACCCTACCGGCCGGCGCCGCGGCCGGTTCCCGCTTCCCCGCCGGGCGCGGCCGGCGCCCCGGGCGCGCCGCCGGCGGTCGCGGCCGCCCCGCAGGGCGGATACGACTTCGCCGCCCACGTGGCCGCGGTCGAGAAGACCCTGCTGGGCGAGGCCCTCGCCGCCAACGGCGGCAACCAGCGCCGGACGGCGCGCCACCTGCGCCTCAGCTACGATCAATGCCGCGGCCTGCTTCGCAAGCACGGCCTCGCGGGCCGCGCGACGGCGAAGTCGCCGGACCCTCACGATCCGGGCGACCGGCTGCCGGCGCCGGCGGTGTTGACCGGTCCGACGTAGCGGTCGCTCGCCAGCCCGGCCGCCTCGAACGCGGCCTCCATGGCCGCCGCTGCCGTCTCCGCCGTGGCGTCCGACGCGGCGAAGGCGAAGACCGACGGACCCGATCCGGAGATCGAGCAGCCGAGGGCGCCGGCGTCGAGCGCCGCCTGCTTGACGGCGTCGAAGCCCGGCACGAGCGGCGCCCGGATCGGCTCGACGAGCGCATCGTCGATGCTGCGCCCGAGCAGCTCGAGGTCGCCGGTGTGGAGCGCGTGGACGAAGGCGGCGATGTTGCCCAGGTTGGCGACGGCCTGGCCGATGGCGAAGCGGCGCTCCGCCACCAGGCGCCGCGCGGCGGCCGTGAGCACCTCGACGTGCGGGTGGACGACCACGACGCGCAGCGGCTCGGGCACCGGCAGCCGGATGAGGTCGAGCGGGTCGCGGCCGCGCATCAGGACGATGCCGCCGAGGACGCAGGGTGCGACGTTGTCCGGGTGCGGGGCGCCCGACGCCGCCGCCTCGCCGCGCAGGCCGCAGCCGACCAGCGCCGCGTCCGACAGCGCGCCGTCGAACAGCGCGTTCACCGCGGCCGCGCCGGCCACGCTGCTGGCCGCCGAGCTGCCGAGGCCGCTGCCGAGCGGCATCCGCTTGTGCAGCCAGAGCCGGACGCCGCGGTCCGCCACCCGCAACTGCTCGAGCGCGGCGCTCGCGGCGATGCCCACCACGTTCTCGCGCGGGTCCGTGCTCAGGGAGGCGGCGCCCGTCACCTCGACGATCTCCACGCCGGGCTGCTCGCGGACCTCGGCCTCGACCTCGTCGCCGGGCCGTTCGAGCGCCAGCCCCAGCACGTCGAAGCCCGGTCCCAGGTTCGACGCGGTGGCCGGGGCGAAGACCCGCACGCGATTGCTCATGCGCACGATTATCGCAGGCTGCCGTCGGGCGCGGCGGGTCGACGGCACCGCCCGCGGCGTCGGCTTCCGCCCGCGGCCCCCGGCAAAAGATCGGCCGGCTCGGCCGGCAGGCCGCGATAGACTGTCAGTTGGAAAGCAGACGGCCCCTGCGGGGCCGGGGAGAGTACTGAAGATGCCTGCACGTCATGCCGCCCTGTGGATAGTGGTCGCCTCCTTCGCCGCGACGGCGGCCTGCGGGACGTCGTCGGCCGACCCCGACCTGCCCGACATCGTGGCGCGAGCCATCGAGCACCACGGGGGCGACCTGTACGAGGGCTCGCAGATCTCGATGACCATCACGTCGCTGTCGGGCAGCTTCCAGATCGATGCGACCCGCGACGGCGGCCAGTTCGAGCACGTGGTGACGGACCCGGCGCGCGACGGCCGCCCGGAGCGGCGGGTCGAGCTGACCAACGACGGCGTGCAGGAATGGCGCGGCGGCCAGGAGCTGACGCTCGACGCCGAGGGCGAGCGCCGCGCGCGGGCGTTCGCCGACGCCCGCGTCTTCTTTCCGCTGCTGCCGTACACGCTGAAGGGCGGCGACATCCACTTCGAGGACCGGGGTCTCGAGACCTGGGACGGCCGCGAGCTGCAGCGCGTCAAGGTGTCCTTCACACCGGGGACCAGCAACGACGCCGACGACGCCTACACGTTCTGGTTCGACCCGGAGACAGGCCGCGTCGAGCAGTTCGGCTACGACTTCGACAACGGCCTCCGGTTCCGCAAGGCGACGTCGTTCCAGCGGGTCGGCGGGATGCTCTTCTCCGACCAGGAGAACTACGCCGTCGACGGCGGCAAGGTGCCGGTCGACACGCTGACCCCGGAGTACGTCGCCGAGAGCATGCGCCTCCTGTCGACGGTGGTGATCAGCGACGTGACGGTCGAGCCGCTCTGACGGATCAGCGCCATGGCCATGCCCCCCTCGCGTCGCGACTTCCTGCAGGCGGCCGGCACCGGCGCCGGGGCCGCCGTCTGGGTGCCCTCGACCGTGCACGGCTACACCGGCGGCGAGATGACCCGCCGCGCGGAGCAGGCCGGGGGCGAGCTGACCCCGCTGGGCGTGTCCATGTGGGACCTCGACACCCCCGCGCTCGTGGTCGACCTCGACGCCCTCGAAGCCAACCTCGCAACGATGCAGCGCACCGTGGCGCGCAACGGCATCGCGAGCCGCCCGCACGCCAAGACCCACAAGTGTCCGGCGATTGCCCGCCTGCAGCTCGAGACCGGCTCGGTCGGCATCTGCGTGGCCAAGGTGAGCGAAGCGCAGGTGCTCTTCGAGCACGGCATCGAGAAGCTGCTGCTGACGACGAGCAACGTCACGCCGCTCAAGATCCGGCGGGCGATGAGCCTCCGGAAGTGGTGCGGCGACTTCATCCAGACGACCGACACGGCCGCGAACGCCCGGGATTTGTCGGAGGCGGCCCAAGCGGCCGGCGTGGTGGCCGACGTCGTCGTCGACGTCGATCCCGGCGGCCACCGGACCGGCGTCACGCCGGGTGCGCCGGCCCTGGAGCTGGCCCGGCTCGTCGATGGGCTGCCCGGCCTGCGGCTGCGCGGCCTGCTCTGCTACGACGGCGGCTCGCAGCACGTCAAGGGCTTCGAGGCCCGCCGGGCCCAGACGCTGGAGCGGCTGGCGGCGGCGGCGGAGACGCGCGAGCGGATGCAGCGGGCCGGCCTGAGCACGGAGATCTTCAGCGGCGGCGGGACCGGCACCTACAACATCGACCACCAGACGCCCGGCCTCACCGACGTGCAGGTCGGGAGCTACGTCTTCATGGACGCGCAGTACCTCGACATCGGCGGGGCCGACGACCCGGACGTCTACACCGACTTCCGGCCGGCCCTGACGATCCTCACCACCGTGCTGAACGCGCAGTACGACGGCCGCGCGACGACCGACGCGGGCGCCAAGGCCTGCACCATCAATCGTCCGTGGTCACGCGTCAAGGGCGAGACCGGCATGAGCTACACGTCCGGCTCGGACGAGTTCGGCACGATCCGCTACGAGGACGACGCCAGCCGCACCTACGCCGTCGGCGACAAGCTGGAGCTGATCGTGTCGCACTGCGATCCCGTGGTGAACCTCTACGATCAGATGTACGCCGTCCGCAACGGCCTCGTCGAGGCGGTCTGGGAGATCGCCGCGCGGGGCCGGTCGACGTAGGAGTCTGCGCCGTGGAACGGCGCGGACTCCTGCAGGGTTGGTTGGGCGCCGAGCGGAGCCGTCGGGCGACGATTGGCGGGCCAGGTCGGACAGCTCGCCGCGCTGCTCCGAGCGCCGCAGCGCGGCGGCTCGGGCAGACGCTGTGCTCACCCGGGCTCGGACGCCGCCACCGCCTCGTGCAGCCGCGCGAGATCCGCCGCGCAAGGAGCGGCCTGCTCTCCACCGGGCGCCGAGCGGATCAACCGGCGCATGCACGAGACGTCCTCGGCATACTCGGCCAGTCGTCGCTTGTAGGTAGCGCGGGTCTTGGTGCACACGAGGGTATACGGCCGGCCGCTGCGTTCGGTCACGTGCTCGATATCGAGGTTGTGCCGCTCGATGATCTGGTGCAGATGGGCGCGCAGGTCCTTGCGCAACGGAAAGCGGGCAATCCGGACGACAGGGTCCTTGCAGAACGCCCGGAGTCGCTTGCAGTGCTCGCACCGGCAGCCGGCGTTGGCGCCGATGGTCCAGTCCCGCGGTTTCTCGGGCTGGTCCCCGCTGCGCGCCAGCAGGAAGTCTGCCGCGTGGCGCCACAGCAGCGCGAAGGCGTGGCTGCCGGCCGCGCCCCCCTCGGCGTGCAGCCTGGTCAACGCCGCCGGCAGCGTCCGGTCGGGCGTGACGGCCCGTGGCTCGGCGGCGACGGCGCCGGCCGCCGTTGCGGCCTCGGCCGCCAACCCGCGGCGCCAAGCCAGCGCGAAAAGGTCGTGAACGGCCTCTTCGCCGAACCGTTCCGGCCGCCGTGCGACCGGCAGGAAGGTGTTCCGTTCCGGCTCGGGCGGCAGCGCCGCAGGCAGGGCCAGCAGGGCCGCACGCACGGTGTCCCGCAGCGCGCCGTCCCAAGCGGAGCCCGCGGATTCGTCGCGCGTCTCGTCGAGGCACCGGAGGAGCGCCAGCGAGTCCGTCGGCCGTCGCCGGAGATGCGCACCGACCAGGTCGAGCAGGAAGTGCCGGGCGGCAGCGGGTCCGATCATGTCCACGACGACCGCCAGGGCCTCGTTCTCGCTGCCGTCGTAGCGCGCGAGGATAACCTCCCGCAGAAAGCGCGCGGCCTGGTCCTCGTCCCCGGTCGCGCACAGAAGTTGCAGCATGCCGGCACGGCCCTGCGCGTCCCGGACGTGATCGGCGGTGGGCCAGACGTCGATCAACCGCGCCGTGAGCCCCCGGATCCGTTCGTCCGCGACGCCAGCGTTCCGCTCGAGTTCCTCGGCCACCCAGGCGGCGGCGCCCTCGACACCGCCGCCCGCGACGATGGCCAGCGCCTTGGCGCGCGGCCACACCACGAGGGCCGTGCGGCGATAGGCGCGCTCGACGCTCACCCCCGCGTTGCCCGACGCCTCGTGCACCCACTGCTCGTCCGGCGGCACCTCGTCGAGCGCCCCCCTCGGCAGCAGCTCCTCGGCCAGCAGCTCGACCTTGCCGAACGGCGGTTGCTGGCCGTCGGGCCGCACCCAGCCGTCCAGCCACTGGCGGCGGTCGTCCACGTCGCCCATCTCCCAGTCGTCGTCGGCGTCATCCTCCCCGTCCCACCCCCACGCGTCGGGCGAGCCGGCGAACTCCGCGGTGCCGTATTCCTCGATGTGAACGAGGGCCGCGTGCAGCGCGCACTCGGCGCGTTCCGCGGCCCGCGCGAGAACGCCCGCCACCGCGGCATCGCCGTTCTTCAACACGTCGAAGGACAGCCCCGCCTCGCTGTACTCGTGATCGAGCAGCCAGACCAGCTTGTCGGTCGCGTCCCGCGTGCGGCCCCACCCGGCCAGCCGCTTCGCAAGCCGATCGACCGTTGCAGTGTGGTCCGGGGCGCTCCGCGGCGTATCGTCGTCGCCGGGGCGCAGGGACAGATTGAACACGAGCGACAGGCGATGACCCTCGGTCACCGGCCTGACCTCGTGAGTGCAGTCGGCATAGAACGCCGCGAACGCCAGCTCGGACGGCTCGTCCGCGGTCATGTCGATGACGCTCTCGCGGTCGCGATGGCGGACGACCAGCTCGCCGCCCGCGCCCGCGGCCGGCAGCGAGACCGACAGCGTGGCAACCATGCCGTCGGCCTTCTCGGTGTCGCGGTGCGCCGAGAAGAAACCGCCCGGCTCGTAGATCAGCAGCTTGTGGAGTTGCGCGTCCAGCCGGTCCGGCGGGCAGCCGAGGCCGGCCGCCGCCGAGCCGAGGATGCCGGCGAACGTCTCGGGCCAGGCGGCGCCGGCCAGCCGCACCCGCTCGGGGCCGATCTGCCAGCAGTCGCGCACCGACCGGTCGACCAGCGTCTCGGATCCCTTGCCGTACGGCGCGCGTTCCGCCGCCGCGATCAAGGCCCGCACCTGCGCCTCGGGAACCGGAAAGGACAGGGCGCCCACGCCCTGCACCTCCAGCCGCGGCATGGGCGCCAGCACCCTGCCGTGGGCACAGAAGTCGCCCGGCCGGTCGACCGCCAGCAGCAACTTCTCGACCGCGCTCTCGATGCTTCCTTGCGCCACGCTGTCTCGCCTCCGCCCTGCCGTCACGCCGCCGACGTCTCGTAGTACGGGGACGGCAGCGTCGGGGCCGTCACCTCGTCGTCCGAGTCGGAGTCAGTGGGCAGCCGGGTGTCCTCACTGTCATCGCTCAGGGGCTTGGAAGAGAGGGGTCCAGCACCCGCACGCCAGTTGGCTCGAAGTGGCGAACGTTCCGGGTCACGACCGTGAGGCCATGCTCGATCGCCGTAGCCGCGATCAACAGATCGGCGCCTTCGTGGCCGAGGGCGCCACAGAGCCGCCCCCAACGTCGGGCCGTGGGCATGTCGAACGCTAGGACCCTGTCGCCGTACAACGCGATCAGGTTGTCCAACCACGCGGCCAGCAAGCGAGCGAATTCCGCGTCACGGCGCTGTTGCTGCTCGATTCCCTGCTCGATTTCCCCGACCGACACGACGCTCAAGTACAGATCCGTGGTCCGCTGCTCGGCCACCCACGACGCGACGCCTGGACTGCGTTCCGGTCTGCGAAGCGCCGATAGCACGTCCGTGTCGATCAGGAACATCAGAAGTCGACCGGACGGGACGGCAATCGAACTCGCTCGAATTCCCCGCCATCCCTCGGGATTGCAAGCAGCAGCTCCGCAAGCGTCGGCGCCTTGGCCCGCTCCAGATGGCGCAGGCGTTCGTACTCCTCGACCGCGAGCACCACCACCGCAGGCTTGCCACGACGCGTCACCCGCTGAGGGTCTCCCGCGAGAGCAGCCTCGACGACGGCGCTGAACCGGTTCTTCGCATCCTGCAACGGCCATACCGCCATACGCGGATCTCCTGTCCAGTCAGGCTGTCTAGCTTCTTGTTCTGTCCAGATTTTGTCAAGCCTCCGGTTCCATGCCAATCCCGCCGCCGAGAGGACGATCGACCGAGTGAGCAGTTGTGCTCTGCCGCACGGGGGTGTCCCTCAATGCAGGCGACGGAAGGCATCGGGGCAATCACGGCCGGCCGATTCACTGCGCCGCCATCGTACGGACGCGGTACAGCGCTATCCGGGCATCGCTGGTAACCAGAATGAGCCGTTCGATCTGCGCCTGAGCGACCAGCATCCGGTCGAACGGATCGCCATGATGCGGCGGGAGTGCGCCGGCGTGCGCCGCGTGCGCGAACGTCAGGTTCAGTAGCAAGAAGCCGTGCCGCACGATGCCCGCTTCCAGATCGTCGGGCGCTTCGAGCTTGCCCAGCGTCTGCTTGACGGCGATCTCCCAACCGCTGACCGCACTGACGAAGACTTCGTTGGCCGTATCCTCCAACGCCGCGCGAGTCCGCCCACTCAACTTTCGCGGCTCGGTCAGCGACCACAAGAGGACGTGCGTATCCAGCAGCAGCCGCACGACTACTCTTCTTCGTCAGGGAATATCTTCGAGTTCCAGAACGCCTCGATCACCTCCGGCGGCGTCTCGTCGAAGTCCGGGGCAATCCGGATCTGGCCTGCCAGCCCCCCGAGCTTGCGCCTCGCCTTCCGTTCGCGGTACGGCACCAGCCGCAGATACGGTTCGCCGGCCCTGGCAATCACGACGTCCTCGCCTTCCCAGGCCGCCTTCCCGAGCCGCGAGAGCTGCGACTTCGCCTCGTGCATGTTCACCTTCACCGGTCGGCCCCTGTTGTTAGCTAATTCGCCTAAGCGTGACGCCGCGCCGCGGTTTCTGTCAACGTCGTCTCCAGGCCATCCGGCATGATTCTCGTCTCCTGCCGCTGCTATCCGTTCCGGCCTTCCCCTGCTTCCGACCGCACCTGCCGGCCCCGCGCAGTGAGGCGGTACCGCTGATTCCTGGAATTGGGGGCGTCGGGGCGGGTCATTTCGATGTACCCGCGCTGCAACGCTGGCAGCAGGTAACGCTCCCGCAGAGATTTGCGGTCGCTGAGCCCGAGCGCGTGCAGGATGTCCTGCCGCGACATCTCCCCGTTCAACGCAACCAACAGGCGCCGAACTTGGGGGGTGTCCTGAGGGGCTTCTTGGGGGGTCCGGACGGCCGCAAGAATCGTGTCCAGCATGAACGCGACGAATCTCGTGCTCTCGCCCTCGTCCGAGCTCTGCCTGATGGCCTGGTAGTACTCGCCTTGGCGGGCACGGACGAGGCTCTCGACCGGGACGTGGGCGAACAGCGGCTTCCAGCGGGTGAGGATCAGCGTCTGCCAGAGCCGGCCGAGGACGACGCGGGACAGCATGTCCGGCGTGATCGAATGCGGCGGCCGCGCCGTCATGCGCCCCCCGGCAGGTGTTTTCCGGCTTCCGTATCTTCGGATCCGCTCAGCTCCGCCTCGATTTCCGCGACGCTGGGCAGGTTGCCCTTCAGCTCGTCCGGCAGCTCGT
This sequence comes from Vicinamibacterales bacterium, assembly GCA_965214845.1. GTDB lineage: Bacteria > Acidobacteriota > Vicinamibacteria > Vicinamibacterales > UBA8438 > JAAXGX01. The sequence goes on along the minus strand of CBDCCO010000007.1, from coordinate 4,982,465 downwards.
CGGGGTTCGACGTCAGGGCCTTGGCGCCCGTATGGTACACTGCTGGATCCCAACAGAGAGGACGAATGCCGTTGGCCAAGACAGCATCGGTACAATCGCGCGCGATCATGCCGCCGGCTCCCACGCTGGCCGAGGTTCGCGCCGGCCTCCCCGCCAGCTTTCTCGATCGCCTGAAGGACGCCTTGGACGTGACGGAAGCGCAACTGGCGAGCGTCGTCGGGATTCCGCGTCAGACGCTGGTTCGGCGCCGGCTGCGAGGCGTCCTGCAGCGGGACGAGGGGGACCGCGCGGCCATGGTGGCCAGGGTGTCCAACGCGGCGCTTGCCTATTTCGAGGGCGACCGGGAGCATGCGCTCGACTGGCTCAAGCATCCCAATCCCGCACTGGGGGGCGAGACGCCGCTGCAGCGCGCGGACACCGCCACCGGGGCGGAGGACGTGATCGACCTGATCGGCCGTCTGGAGCACGGCATACCTACGTGAGGGTGTGGCGCATCGCCCGGTCCGCGCACGCGGGGAGCGTTGCGGACATGCTGAGCGGGGAGGGCGCCGCGAGGTACGGGGGGCGCTGGAGCCCGAAGGGATTGCGCGCCGTCTACTGCAGCGAGAACTCGTCGCTGGCGGCCCTGGAAGTGCTCGTCAACCTGGCGCGCCCGTCCATGTTCCCCAGCTACCGGATCCTGGATCTCGACGTGCCCGATGGATCCATCGTCGCGGCGCCCGTGCGCATCGCCGCTGCCAGGCAGGCCGGCGCGGAATTGCTCCGGACCCACCTGGCGATCATGGCGCCGAGCGCCGTCAACCCGCTGGAACGCAACGTCGTGATCAACCCGGCGCACCCGGACTTCGACAAGGTTCGCCCCGGCACGATCCGACCCTTCGTCTTCGACCGCCGGCTGACCGTGGAGTGAACGTTCCGTCGGCGGCGGTCCCCCCCGTGACCAGATTCCACGACCTCGACGCCCTGCGCGGCTTCGCGATGCTGCTGGGCATCGTGCTGCACGCCGCTGCGTTTCTCGTGCCGATCGATTTCTGGCCGGTGCAGGACGACTGGGTGGCGGCCACCCCGCTCGAGCGGAACCCGTACGCCTACGCCGCCTCGATCATCCACGGCTTCCGGATGCCGTTGTTCTTCCTGATCAGCGGCTTCTTCAGCGCGCTGCTGTGGCAGGCGCGCGGGCTGAGGCGTCTGGCCCGGCAGCGGCTCGAGCGGATCGGGCTGCCGCTGCTCGCGAGCCTGTTCACCGTCGTGCCGGCCGTGGCCTGGCTGTCGGCCGCGGGCGACTTCGCGCCTGCCGACTGGCTGCTGGCCTGGGCGGACAACCTGTACCACCTGTGGTTCCTCTGGCACCTGCTGCTGCTGCTGGCGGCGCTGATCGCCGCGGCCCGGCTGGGCCTCGAGTTCCGCGGCCGGGTGTGGTGGCTGCTCGTACCGCTCTCCATCGTGCCGCACCATTTCATGCAGGAGATCGTGTTCGGTGCGGACACCGACGTCGATCTGCTGCCCGCCCCCCGCGTGCTTCTCTACTACGCCGCGTTCTTCGGCTTCGGGGTCTTCCTGCATCAACGGCGGATCGAGGTCCGGCGGTGGTGGACCGCCGCGCTGCTGCCCGCGCTGCTCGTGACGTTTCCCGGAGGCATGGCGCTGCTGTACGTCGCGCTGCAGAGCGCCGGGACCTCCGCTGCCGCCGTGACGCAAGGATGGGGCTGGGGCGCCGCGTCGGCGCTGCAGGTGGCCTACGCGTGGCTGATGTGCTTCGGCCTGCTGGGGCTGTTCCGCCGGCTCGCGTCGCGGGAACGCGTCCGGGTGCGCTACCTCTCGGATGCGTCCTACTGGCTGTACCTGTGCCACCTGCCGCTGGTCATCGCCGGGCAGATGCTGACGGTGGGCTGGCCGGTCAGCGTGCACCTGAAGTTCGTCCTGATCACCACCACGGCGGTCGCCCTGCTGCTGGGCGTCTACCAGCTCGGCGTCCGCTACACGCGGATCGGGACGACGCTGAACGGCCCGCGCTCGCGGCCGGTCAGGCTGCACGCCGCCGGCGCGGCGAGCGGCTGACGACATCCCGCCCACGGCCTCGTTTGGCGGCGGCGCGCCCGCTCATCCCGGGGTTGCCTGGTCTCGCTGCGCGGCGCGCAGGCCCTTCCAGGTGCTCCAGCACATAGCGATCAGCAGCAGCGCGAAGGGGAAGCCGGTGGCGAGGGCGGCGGTCTGCAGCGCCACGAGACCGCCGCCGAGCAGCAGGGTGATCGCGACGATCCCCTCAAACGCGCACCAGAAGACGCGCTGGGCGACCGGGGCGTCGAGCTTGCCCCCGGCCGTGATGGTGTCGATGACCAGGGAGCCGGAATCGGAGGAGGTGACGAAGAAGACGATCACCAGGACGATGCCGATGCACGAGGTGACGCCGGCGAGCGGCAGCGCCTCCAGCATCCGGAACAGGGCCAGCTCGGGCTGCTGCGCCAGCACCACCTCGACCACGTCGGTGCGGCCGCCGTCGAGATGGTGCGACAACGCGGTCGCACCGAACGCGTTCATCCAGAGCGCGGAGATCAGCACCGGGACGACCAGCATGCAGCCCACGAGGCCGCGCACGGTGCGGCCGCGCGAGACGCGGGCGATGAACATGCCGACGAACGGCGACCACGAGAGCCACCACGCCCAGAAGAAGGCTGTCCAGCCGTGCATGAAGTCGAAGTCGTCGCGGCCCACCCAGTTGCCGAGCGGCCCCATCGCGGCCAGATAGGCGCCGAGGCTGGTGACGAAGCCGATGCCCAGGTCGAGGGTCGGTCCGACCGCCAGCACGAACGCGAGCAGCAGCAGGGCCAGCAGCAGGTTGGCCTGGCTGAGGCGCTTGACGCCCCGGTCCATCCCGGCGACCACCGACGCCACTGCGATCGCCGTGATCACGGCGATCAGCAGCACCCTGGTCGTGTCGGTCGCCGGCACGCCGAAGAGGTGGGCCAGTCCCGCCGCCGTCTGCTCGGCGCCCAGACCGAGCGAGGTCGCCAGCCCGAAGAGCGCGGCGAACACGGCGAGGATGTCGATGACGTGGCCGAACCAGCCCCACACCGCGTCGCCCAGGAGGGGGTGGAACGCCGAGCGCAGCGTCAGCGGCAACCCGAGGTTGTAGGCGGCGAAGGCGAGGGCGAGAGCGACGACCGCGAACATGGCCCAGGGGTGCACGCCCCAGTGAAAGATGGCGGCGGCCAGCGCCAGCCGCTGCGCCGCGGCGGCGTCCGCGGGGACGGCGCCGAGCGGCGGCTTCAGGAAGTGCTCGACCGGCTCGGCCACGCCGTAGAACATCAGGCCGATGCCGATGCCGGCGGCGAACAGCATGGCCAGCCAGGACCCGAAGGAGTAGTCCGGCCGGGCGTCCGGACCGCCCAGGCGCACGCGGCCGAGCGGCGACGCCAGGAGCAGCAGGCAGAAGAGCACGAAGACGTTGCCCGCGCCCATGAACACCCAGTCGAACGTCGACGTGAGCCAGGCGTACAGGGCGTCGAAGACGCCCGCCGCGGCCTCGCGGAACGCCAGCACCCCGGCGACGAACGCGATGATGGTGAGGCTGGAGACGGCGAAGACCGGGCCGTGCACGTCGAGGCCCAGCACCTGGACGTTGTCCCGGCCGGGCCGGTGGTCGGTCTTCACGGCGGGGGCCATGCGGCACCGGCCACGCCGGGCTCAGTCGAAGATGCCGAGCTGCAGCTTCGCGGCTTCCGTCATGCGGTCCTTCGTCCAGGGCGGCTCCCACACGAGGTCGACGCGGGCGTCGCTGACGCCGTCGATCGCCTTCACCTTGCCCTGCACCTCGGCGGGCAGCGTGACGGCGGCGGGACAGCCGGGGGCGGTGAGGGTCATGCTGATGACGGCAAGGCCGTCGCCCTCGACGGCGATGTCGTAGATCAGCCCCAGCTCGTAGATGTTGACCGGGATCTCGGGATCGTAGACCGTCGAGAGCTGCTCGACGATCTTCGGCGTCAGCTCCAGCGTCTTCAGCGCATCGGCCTGCACCGGCTTCTCGCCGGCGGCGGCGCCGGCCGAGGCGTCGGCCGAGGCGTCGGCCGCGGCCGGCGGGGGCGCCGTCAGCGCGCTCGTGTCGAAGGACGAGGCGGACGCCGGAGCGGGTGGCTCGGCCGCGCCGGTGGACTCGGCTGCCGCCTTCGGGGGCGGCACGTCTTCGAGATTCAGGATGCTCATGCGTCCCTCCGTCACTCGGTGGAGACCCGCTCGTGGCGGTCGTCGCACGCGGCGCGCAGCGTGTGCCAGGCGAGGCTGGCGCACTTGACGCGCGTCGGGTAGTCGCGCACGCCGGCGAGGACGGCGAGCTTGCCCACGGCCGCGGGCGCCGCCGCCTCGGCGGCGTCGGTGATCATCGCGTGGAAGCGGGCGAACAGCTCGCGGGCCTCGGCCACGGTCTTGCCCTTGACCGCGTCGGTCATGAGCGAGGCCGACGCCTTGGAGATGGCGCAGCCCGACCCCAGGAAGGCCACGTCGGTGATGCGGTCGCCGTCCAGGTTCAGGTAGACCGCCAGGCGGTCGCCGCACAGCGGGTTGTAGCCGTCGGCGTGCCGGTCGGCGCCCTCGATCTCCCCGAAGTTGCGCGGGTGCTTGTTGTGGTCGAGGATGACCTCCTGGTAGAGGTCGCGCAGGTCGCTCATGCCGGAAACATCTCCCGCACGCGCTGCAGCGCGCGCACCAGTACGTCGATCTCCTCGCGCGTGTTGTACATGGCGACCGACGCGCGGGCCGTGGCCGGCACGCCGAAGCGATCCATGATCGGCTGCGTGCAGTGGTGCCCCGTGCGGATCGCGACCCCCTCGGTGTCGACGATGGTGCCGACGTCGTGCGGGTGCGCCCCCTTCATGACGAACGCCAGGATGCTGGCCTTGTCGGCCGCCGTCCCGATCAGCCGCAGCCCCTTGACCTCCGACAGCGCCGCCGTGCCGTAGGCCAGCAGGTCGGCCTCGTGCGGCGCCACGGCGTCGAAGCCGATGCCCTGCACGTAGTCCACCGCCGCGCCGAGCCCCACCGCGCCGGCGATGTGCGGCGTGCCGGCCTCGAACTTGTGCGGCAGGTCGGCGTAGGTCGTCTTCTCGAACGTCACCGAGCGGATCATGTCGCCGCCCCCCTGGTACGGCGGCATCTGCTCGAGCAGCGCCTCGCGGCCGTAGAGCACGCCGATGCCCGTCGGGCCGTACAGCTTGTGGCCGGTGCAGACGTAGAAGTCGCAGTCGAGCGCCCGCACGTCGACGGGCATGTGGTAGACGGCCTGCGACCCGTCGATGAGCACCGGCACGTCCAGCCGGTGCGCCATCGCGACGATGTCGCGCACGGGGTTGATCGTGCCCAGCGAGTTCGACAGGTGCACCACCGACACCAGCCGCGTGCGCGGCCCGATGAGCCGCTCGAGCTCGTCGAGCTGCAGCGTCCCCGTGTCGTCGATCGGCGCCACGCGCAGCCGGGCGCCCACCTGCTCGCACAGCAACTGCCACGGCACGATGTTGGAGTGGTGCTCCATGTGGGTGATGACGATCTCGTCGCCCGGCCCCACGTTGCGGCGGCCGAAGCTCTGCGCCACCAGGTTGATGCTCTCGGTCGAGTTGCGGGTGAAGACGATCTCCCGCGCGGCCGCGGCGTTCAGGAACCGCCGCACCTTCTCGCGGGCGGCGTCGTAGGCCGCGGTCGCCTCCTCGCTGAGCACGTACACCCCGCGGTGGATGTTGGCGTTGCCGTCGGTGTAGTAGCGCGCCAGCGCGTCGAGCACCGCGCGCGGCTTCTGGGTCGTGGCCGCGCTGTCGAGGTAGACGAGCCGGTGCTCGCGCACCCGGCGCTTCAGAATCGGGAAGTCGTCCCGTATGCGCTCGACGTCGAGGGCCGGTGCCGCGGCCTCAGCCGGACTGCTCGTCAGAACCATTCCCGCCCACCTCGAAGGAGCCGCCGCCCGCGCCGGGCAACTGCCGCAGCAGCAGGTCGTCGAGCTGCGCGCGGATCGAGTCGACCGCGATGCGGTTCAGCAGGTCGCCGGCGAACGCGTGGATCAGCACGCTGCGCGCCTGCTCCTCCGCCAGTCCGCGCGCGCGCAGATAGAACAGGGCGTCGTCGTCGAGCTGGCCGACCGTGGCGCCGTGCGTGCACTTGACGTCGTCGGCGAATATCTCGAGCTCCGGCTTGGTGTTGATCTGCGCGTCCTCGGACAGCAGCAGCGCCTTGTTGGTCTGCCTGGCGTCGGTCTTCTGCGCGTCGATGGCGACCACGATCTTGCCGTTGAACACGCCGCGCGCCTGGTCGTCGAGGATCCCCTTGTAGAGCTCGTGGCTGGAGCAGTGCGGGCTCGCGTGGCGGATCGTCGTGTGGTTGTCGACGAGGCGGCGGCCGTTGGCGATGTAGAGGCCGTTGAGCGTGCAGTCGGCGCCTTCACCGTCCAGCGTCGCCTGCGCGTCGTTGCGGACGATGGCGCCGCCGAGCGTCACCGCGTGGGACGAGAACGACGCCGCGCGGGCGAGCCGCAGGTGCATGGCCCCGATGTGGTGCCCCGCGGGGCTCTCGCGCACCAGCTTGTAGTGGTCCACCACGGCGGCCGGCCCGGCCACCACTTCCGTGACGGCGTTGGTCAGGTAGGGCGACTCGCCGCCGCCGCCGTAGCTCTCCACCAGCCGGACCTGGGAATTCTCCCCGGCCACGACCAGCACCCGCGGGTGGGTCATGACCGGCGCGCCGTCTTCCGGCGGCGTCGTCACGAACAACAACTGGATCGGCTGCTCCACGACCAAGTTGGCCGGCACGTGCACCACCGCGCCGTCCTGCAGCAGCGCCGTGTTGAGCGCCGTGAACGCCTCGTCGTCGATACCCGCCTCCGACGCGAGGTGCGCGTCGACGGCCGCCCGCGTCCGCGCGGATTCCGACGCCAGCGCGGCGCCCAGGCTACCGACCGCCACGCCGTCCGGCAGCCCGTCCAGGTCGGACGCCGCCGCGACGCAGCGGCCGTTGATGAACGTCAGGCGGGCCCCGACGCCGGTCAGGGCGTGGCGCGCCGCGTCCGCCTTCGCCGCAGCCCGGTCGGCCGGCGCGGCCAGGGTGAACGCCGTGCTCGCGATCGGCGCGACGTTCGTGAACCGCCAGCGCTCCAGGCGCGTCGTCGGCATGCCGAGCGCCGCGAACCGCTCGCACGCGCGGCGCCGCAGGTCGGCTACCGTGTCCGGACCCGGCGCAGTGCGCCGCACGGCCTCGCAGGCGTCGGCCAGGGCGTCGAGGGGCGTAATCTCCGTGAGCGGCATGGCGCTACGCTCCGACCCCGGCGGGCGCGTCCGCGATCCAGCCGTAGCCCTTCTCCTCGAGCTCCAGCGCCAGCTCCTTGCCGCCCGAGCGGACGATGCGGCCGCCGGAGAGCACGTGCACGAAGTCGGGCACGATGTAGTTGAGCAGCCGCTGGTAGTGGGTGACCAGCACGAACGCCCGCTCGGGGCTGCGCAGCGCGTTGACGCCGCGCGACACGATCTTGAGCGCGTCGATGTCGAGGCCCGAATCGGTCTCGTCCATCAGCGCCAGCGTCGGCTCGAGCACCGCCATCTGGAAGATCTCGTTGCGCTTCTTCTCGCCGCCCGAGAAGCCCTCGTTGACCGGCCGCTTGAGCATCTGCGCGTCGATGTCGAGCAGCGCCATCCGCTCCTCGACGAACGTCATGAACTCCAGCGCGTCCAGCTCCACCGCGCCGCGGTGCTTGCGCACCTCGTTGAGGGCGGCCTTGAGCAGGTACGCGTTGTTCACGCCGGGGATCTCCACCGGGTACTGGAACGCGAGGAAGACGCCCTCGCGCGCCCGCTCCTCCGGCTCCATGTCGAGCAGGTCCCGGCCGCGGTAGGTCGCCGACCCGGCGGTGACCTCGTACTCCTCGCGGCCGGCCAGCACCCCGGCCAGCGTGCTCTTGCCCGAGCCGTTGGGCCCCATGATGGCGTGCACCTCGCCGGCCTTCACGGCCAGCTCGATGCCCTTCAGAATCTCGCGTTCACCGACGCGAGCGTGCAGGTTCGTGACTTCCAGCATCGAATCTCAGCCTACGCTTCCTTCCAGACTTATCCCGAGCAGCTTCTGCGCCTCGACCGCGAACTCCATCGGCAGCTCGCGGAACACTTCCTTGCAGAAGCCGTTGACAATCATGTTGATGGCGTCCTCGGTGCTCAGCCCGCGCTGGCGGCAGTAGAAGATCTGGTCCTCGTCGATCTTCGCCGTCGACGCCTCGTGCTCGACCCGCGACGACGTGTTGCGCACCTCGAGATAGGGAAACGTGTGCGCGCCGCACTTGTCGCCGATCAGCAGCGAGTCGCACTGCGAGAAGTTGCGGGCGCCGCGGGCGTTCTTGCCGATCCGCACCAGACCGCGGTAGGTGTTCTGGCCGCGGCCGGCCGAGATGCCCTTCGACACGATGGTGCTCTTCGTGTTCCGGCCGAGGTGGATCATCTTCGTGCCGGTGTCGGCCTGCTGGTGGTTGTTGGTGACGGCCACCGAGTAGAACTCGCCGACGGCGTTGTCGCCCTGCAGGATGCAGCTCGGGTACTTCCAGGTGATGGCCGAGCCGGTCTCCACCTGCGTCCAGGTGATCTTGGCGTTGGTCGAGGCCTTGCCCCGCTTGGTGACGAAGTTGTAGATGCCGCCGTTGCCGTCCTTGTCGCCGGGGTACCAGTTCTGCACCGTCGAGTACTTGATGGTGGCGTCGTCGAGGGCCACGAGCTCGACCACCGCCGCGTGGAGCTGGTTCTCGTCGCGCTGCGGCGCCGTGCAGCCTTCGAGGTAGCTGACCGACGCGCCCTCGTCGGCGACGAGGAGCGTGCGCTCGAACTGCCCGGTCTGCGCCGCGTTGATGCGGAAGTACGTCGACAGCTCCATCGGGCAGCGCACGCCCTTCGGGATGTAGGCGAACGAGCCGTCGCTGAACACCGCCGAGTTGAGCGCCGCGTAGAAGTTGTCGGACGCCGGCACGACCGTCCCCAGGTAGCGCCGGACGAGCTCCGGATGGTCCTGCACGGCCTCGGAGAACGAGCAGAAGATGATGCCGAGCTCCGCCAGCTTGTCCTTGAAGGTCGTGCCGACCGAGACGCTGTCGAACACGGCGTCGACGGCCACGCCGGCCATGACCTTCTGCTCCTCGAGCGGGATGCCCAGCTTGTCGAACGTGGCCTTGATCTCGGGATCGAGGTCGTCGAGGCTGTCGAGCTTCGGCTTCTGCTTGGGGGCGGAGTAGTAGATGACGTCCTGGAAGTCGACCGGCGGGAACGAGACGTTGTGCCACTCGGGCGGCGTCATCGTCTCCCAGAACCGGAACGCCTGCAGCCGCCAGTCCAGCAGCCAGTCCGGCTCCTGCTTCTTGGCCGAGATCAGCCGTATGATGTCCTCGTTCAGCCCGGGGGAAATCCGGTCTTCCTCGATCGGGGTGACGAACCCGTACTTGTAGTCCTGATTCGTCAGTTGCTCGATGTTCTCGGTCTCGGTCGCCATGACGGCTGCTCCCGGCTGGCGCGGCCCCGGGCTCCGGCGGAGCGGCGGGGCGCGTTCGATTTCGGCGTCCATTGCCGACCGGAATGGTCGGATATCTGATCCTACTGAACTGCGCGCCGCCAGCGCAAGCCGGCCCGGGCGCCCGGCCCGGACGCCGGGGGTGCTACATTCTGCACGGACGAAACCCGTGGACCAAGGAGACGGAGCCCCCATGCACCTTGCACGATTGCTCGCAACGACCGTCCTGATCATCCTCATGGTCGCCGCCGCGTCCCTCCCGGTCGAGGCGCAGGTGGAAGCCCTGGCCGACCCCATTCCGGAGGCGATCCCGAAAGGCGACCTGATCGTCGAGGCGACCCGGTTCGTCCGCGCGCCGCGGACCGAGGACTCCGTCGTGCGTCGCATCACGACCACGTCGCACGCCCGCATCCAGTACCTGACCCCGGTCGGGGACGGCTCGGGCCGCCTCGTCCTCAACGACATCCGCGGCGTGGTGTACATCACCGACGAGGACGGGATGGACCCGGTCACGTACCTGGACGTGCGCACGCGCGACATCGGCTTCGACGACTCGTCGTTCCCCAACGAGTCCGGCCTGGTGAGCGTGGTGTTCCACCCGCAGTTCGCCGCCGCCGGCACGCCGGGGTTCGGCAAGCTCTATACGGCGTACAGCGCCCGCTCGGACAGCGGCCGCGCGGACTACCTGGACGACGACGCCGACGCCCACGAGAGCGTGATCCGGGAGTGGACGGCCGACGATCCGCAGGCCAACGTGTTCAGCGGCACCTCGCGCGAGGTCTTCCGCATCGGCCAGTTCGCCCCCAACCACAACATCGGCACCCTCGCCTTCAATCCCACGGCGGCCCCCGGGTCGGCGGACTACGGGATCCTCTACGCCAGCCTCGGGGATGCCGGCGCGGGCCACGATCCGCGCGACTACGGCCAGTCGCTGAGCGAGCCCCACGGCGCGCTCATCCGCATCGACCCGCTCGGCGGCGACGGCAGCCGGGGCTACGGCATCCCGGCGGACAACCCCTTCGTCGGCCAGGCGGGCGTCGCCCCCGAGATCTGGGCCTACGGCCTGCGGCACGCCCAGCAGTTCTCGTGGGACACGGACGGCCGGATGTTCATGGGCGAGATCGGCCAGGAAACGGTCGAGGAGATCAACCTGGGCGTGCGCGGCGCCAACTACGGCTGGCGCCTCCGCGAGGGCATGTTCGCCACCGGCTTCACGGTCCCCCCCGGGCGGCCGGGACCGCTGTATCCGCGCCCGGCCGAGGACGAGCAGCCCCTCGTGTATCCGGTGGCGCAGTACGACCACGACGAGGGCCACGCCGTCAGCGGCGGGTACGTCTATCGGGGCGAGGCCATCCCCGAGCTACAGGGCAAGTACCTCTTCACCGACTTCCCGCGCGGCCGCGTGTTCTACATCGACGCGGACGGCCTCGTGCCGGGCGAGCTCGCCGAGATCCGGGAGTTGCGCCTGATCATCGACGGCCAGGAGCAGGACCTCGCCGACGCGGTCGGGCACCGCAACCCGTACGACCCGGGGCTCCGCGCGGACGCGCGCCTGGGCATCGACTCCACGGGCGAGCTCTATCTGCTGACGAAGGCCGACGGCTGGGTCCGGAAGCTGGAGCCGGTGCGGGCGCGGTAGGCGATCCGGCTGCACGGCGGCACGCGCTCGAGCGGCGCCCGCGGCGGGCGGCTACGCGGCGGTCCGCCGCAGCGCGCTCAGGCCGCCTATCAGGGAGACCGCCGCGACGCCGACCAGGTTGTGCCACATGAACGAGACGTCCGTGAGCGTGGCCACGGCGGCCACCGACGCCATCCCGCCGAGCAGGCCCCAGAACGCGCCCGCCGCCGTCGCCCGCGGCATCCCGATGGCGAGCACGAACACCCCGAGCAGCGAGCCGTAGAAGAACGACCCGAAGCGGTTGACCACCTCGATCAGCGAGCCGAGGTTGGCGGCGTACAGCGCGGTCACCGCGGCGAACAGCCCCCAGAACCCGGTGGCCGCCTTCGACACCCGCAGGTAGTGCGACTCGGACGCCTCCGGCTTGAAGTGCCGGCGGTAGAAGTCGATGGTGCTGGCGGCCGACAGCGCGTTCAGCTCCGCGGCGATGCTCGACATGGCCGCCGCGAAGATGGCGGCGATCAGCAGGCCGACGAGGCCGACCGGCAACTGCGTCGTGATGAACGTCGGGAAGACGTAGTTGACGTCGCTGTAGGCGGCGTCGCCGGTCACGTCGCGCACCACGCGCCGCGCGCGGGCGCGCACGTCGCCCACCCGGCGGTCGCTCTCGACGAACGCGGCGGCGGCCGCCTCCGCCCCCGCGCTGTCGCCCGCCTCGCGCGCGGCCACCATGGCGGCGGCATCACCGCGCCTCTCCAGGTGAGCGGCCCTGAACTCGTCCTCGAGCGCCCGGTACTCGCCCGCGCGCCCGCTCGCCTCGACGGCTCCCCGATGCGCCTGGTTGAACAGCAGCGGCGGCTCGGCGAAGAGGTAGAAGCAGAAGACGAGCACGCCCATCGTCAGGATGAGCACCTGCAGCGGGATCTTGGCGAACGCGCTCATCAGCAGCGACTGCCGGCCGGCGTCCACCGACTTCGCGGTCAGGTAGCGCTGCACCTGGCTCTGGTCGCAGCCGAAGTAGCCGAGCATCAGGAACAGCCCGCCCAGCAGGCCCGACCAGAAGGTGTACGTCTCGGTCAGGTCGAAGGTGAAGTCGATTGCCTGCAGCCGCCCGGTGGCGCCGGCCACGTGCAGCACCGGCTCGAGGCCCATGTCGTCGGGCAGGCCGGCGATCAGGGCGGCCACCGCCGCCGTCACCCCCACCATGATCACGACCATCTGCTTGACGTCGGCCCAGGTCACCGCCTGCACGCCGCCCAGCATCGTGTAGACGGTGGTCGGAATGCCGATCGCCAGCACGGTGAGCGGCAGGCTCCAGCCCAGCACGATGGAGAGGATGACCGCCGGCGCGGCGATGATCACGCCCGCGCCGAGGCCGCGCGACACCAGGAAGAGCAGGCTGGCCAGCGCCCGCGTGCGGGCGTCGAAGCGCCGCTCGAGGTACTCGTACGCCGTGAAGACGCGCGCGCGGTGGAAGAAGGGGACCAGCGTCAGCGACAGGATGATCATCGCCAGCGGCAGGCCGAAGTAGAACTGCACGAAGCGGATGCCGTCGTCGTAGCCCTGCCCCGTGGTCCCGACCAGCGTGATGGCGCTCATCTGGGTCGCCATCACCGACAGGCCGACGGCCCACCAGGGCAGCGAGCGCGAGGCCAGGAAGTAGCCTTCGACCCGGCCGGTTCCCCGCGCACGCTTCACGCCGTCGTACAGCACCCAGGCGAGATAGGCGAGGATGATCGTCCAGTCGATGGGGTGCATCCTGCGCCCTCCCTCCTCGGCCGCGCGCCTACCCGAACGCGTAGCGGACGCGCACGCCGGCCCGCCGCGGCGCGAGCACGTTGGCGAAGTAGCGCCGCGACCGGAAGCCGTCCTCCGTGCGGCCGATGAGGCCGGGCGTCTGGCGCACGCCCGTCACGGCGTACTCGTCGAAGAGGTTGTCGGCATAGAACGTCAGGGTCCAGTCGTCCCTCGAGAGCGCCAGCGACACGTTGTGGAGATCGTAGGCCGGCAGCGTCTCGCCGCCGGCGCGCAGCCCGATGCGCGTGAGCACGTCGCCCACGTAGGCGTAGCCGTACAGCAGCTCGAGCCCGGTGCCGGCGCCGAGCAGCACGCCGTAGGAGGCCAGCAGGCTGCCCTGCCGGCGCGGCGCGCCGGAGAGGCGGTCGCCCTCGAAGGCGTCGGCGCCGCCGTCGAGCAGGCCGGGGGAATCCCGGCTGAGCTTCGCGTCCGTGTGGGACCACGACCCGCGCAGGCGAAACGCGTCCGTCACGCCGGCCGAGCCCGCGAGCTCGACGCCGCGGCTCACCGCCCCGCCGCCGTTGAGCGTGATCGGCTGCGCGCTGAACGGCGTGAGCCCCGCGACCTGGATGTCCTCCCAGTCCACGTGGAACAGCGTGCCGCTGGCGGTGAACCGCCCGTCGCGCCACGAGCGGCGCACCCCCAGCTCGTAGTTGGTCGTGGTGTCGGGCCGGATCAGCGCCTGGTCCTCGTAGATGCAGCCCGACTGCGGGGGGTCGTTGCCGGGGTCCGCGTCGGTGAGCAGGGCGACCTCCTCGTCCGTGCACACCCGGAAGTTGTTGCCGCCGCCGATGCGGTACCCCTCCGAGCGCGTGAAGTAGACGTTCGTCCGGTCGTCGACGCGGTAGCTGACGCTCGCCCTGAACAGCGCGCCGCGGTCGTCGGACCCGAAGTCGGTGAACGGCGAGTTGTACAGGGGCGTGTACGGGAACTCGGTGAGGCTGCCGGTCTCGATGCGGTAGCCGAACCAGCGCCCGCCGGCCGTCATGCGCCAGCGGTCGCCCAGGTCGCGCGAGAGCTCGCCGAACAGCGCCCGCTCCTCCACCGCCTGGCTCCCGAGGGTGTAGTACTCGACCGGCTCGCTCGCCGGGCTGCCGCCCAGGACGGGCGTGATGCCGGAGAACGCCGTCAGCCCCGGCGCGAACTCGAAGCTCGTCCCGCTGCTGTCGTAGTTGTTGAAGAAGACGCCGCCGACCCAGTGCCACGGGCCGTCGCCCGTCGAGACGAGGCGCGTCTCCCAGTTGAAGCGCTCCTCCCGCGAGTCCTCGCGGGTGTACGCGGAAAACGAGCGGAACTGCGACGCCAGGTCCAGCGCCGTCACGCCCGGATCCAGCGCCCGCGCCCCGTCCAGGGCCGGAAACGTGCCCGGCAGCAGTCCCGTGATGCCGAAGGCCTGGATGAGCAGGTCGGTCTGGTCGCGCTGACCCTGCGCCGCGTAGCGGGAGTAGCCGACGGCGGTGGTCACCTCCGCCCAGCGCGGCGCCCAGGTCAGCTCCAGGCTCCAGAGCTGGTTCCTGCGGTCGTTCGGCTCGAGATAGCGGTGCGCCGCGACATAGCGGCCGGTGTCGAACGAGCGGGCGTGGTTGACTTGCCGCCCCCCGATCTGCTGATCCTGCAGGTGGTAGGCGAACAGGGCCGACAGCTCCGGGGTCGCCTGCCACAGCAGCGACAGCCGTGCCGCGACCGTCTCCTCGGTGTTGGCGTCGGGCTCGCTCCGCAGGTTGGCGGCCACCGCCCCGGGATCGGTCAGGTCCGGCTCCGGCTCGGAAACCCCCGGCGTGCGCAGCAGGTAGTCGTAGTCGATGAACCCGGGGTCGTCGTAGCGGTCGACGGAGCCCCGCAGCGCCAGCCTGCCCGTGACGAGCGGCAGGTTGAAGGTCACGCCGGCGTCCGAGCCCGGGGCGCCGCCGTGCGCCAGCGCGAACAGGCCGCCGCGCACCTCGAACGTGCGCCGCTCCGTATCCGGCCGGCGCGGCAGGTAGCGCACCGCCCCCGCCAGCGTGCCGGCGCCGTACAGCGTGCCCTGCGGCCCCAGCAGCACCTCCACCCGCTCGATGTCGTGCAGCCGGAGATCGATCGCGAGCGGGATGTCGCCGAGGTACGTGGCGACGCCGTTGTTGTAGTTGTTGCCCGTGAACTCCGAGCCGTTCAGCGAGTCCGTGTTCAGGCCCCGGGCGATGATGGCGTTGCTGCCGCGCGCGCCCTGGTCGACCACGGTCAGGCCGGGCGTCCAGCGCGCCAACTCGGTGAGGTTCCCGATGGCGCGCGCCTCGATGTCGGCGCCGGTCACCGCCGAGACGCTCAGCGGCACCTGCTGCAGCGGCTCCTCAATGCGGGTCGCCGTCACGACCACCGCCTCGTCGAACGGCGCGACGCGCAGCGTGACGGCCGGGAGCTCCACCGGATCGGCCGCCACCGCGACACCCTCCACCGTCGCGGCGCCGAAGCCGGCGAGGGAGACCGTGACCGTGTAGGTGCCGGGTGCGAGGCCCGTGAACACGAACCGGCCGCTCGCGTCCGTCTGCACCGCCAGCGGTCCGTCCGGCCCGCCGCGCAGCGTCACGGTCGCGCCGGGCAGCACGCCGCCGGTCCCGTCGACGACCGCGCCCGAGATCTGGCCCGACTGCGCGGCGGCGGCCGGCAGCCCGGCCGCCAGGCAGAAGCACAAGACGAACGGACCGACCGCCGCGCGGCAGCATCCCTCAGTCATGAGTCATGCCGCGAAATGGCGCGAGAGGAACCACAGCGCCGCCAGCACCGCGGCCTGCACCACGAGGACGGCGACGTAGGCACGGGTCACGATGCGAGTATAGCCGCCGGTCTAGCCCATGTTTAACAAGATCGGCGGTCATTTTGCCGATTCGGGCAGCATTTCGAGAGTTTCGTCTCTGTAAGTTATTGATTCTAAATGATCGGCGTTTGGCTGAGCTCAATGTAGTGCCATAATCGCATGGTCTGGGTTGCGCTGTGGCGGGTCCACCCGCTATCGTGGCCCGTATGTTCGTGCGGCGCACCCAAACCCGGCGAACCGAAGACCGACAGCCTTACTTCTCCCATCGCCTCGTCCACTCCGAGCGCGTCGGAAACACCGTCCGGCAGCGCACGCTGCTCAATCTCGGGCGCCACTTCGACATCCCCCGCGAGCAGTGGCCGCTGCTGTGCACCCGCATCGACGATATCCTGGCCGGCCAACCGCCGCTGGTGGCCGATTTCCCGCCCGCCGTCGAGCATGAGGCGCAGCGGATCGCCGCGCAGTTGGTTGCCCGCGCCGCACCGAGGGACGAGACGGCCGCCGGACCGGCGGCCGTGCAACGGGTCGATGTCGACTCGCTGCGCCTGGCCCGTCCCCGTAGCGTCGGGGTGGAGCAGGTCGGCCTGTGGGCGCTGGAGCAATTGGAGCTGCCGGCCCTGCTGGCCGAGTTGGGCGTCAACGGCGCGTTGCGTGCGGCGGCGGCCGGGGCCCTCGTCGGGCGCCTGGCCCAGCCGGCATCGGAGCGCGCGACGCACCGCTGGCTGCAAGCGCGCAGCGGTCTGGGCGAGCTGCTCGGCGTCGACTTCGAGACCGTCAGCGCGATGCAGCTCTACCGCGCCTCGGACGCGTTGGTGAAGCATCGCGAGGCGATCGAGGCGCACCTGTTCGACCGCGCCCTCGGGCTGTTCGACCTGCAGCCGACCGTGACCCTCTACGACCTGACCAACACCTATTTCGAAGGCGAGGCGAGCGAGCAGCCCCAGGCCAAGCGCGGGCACTCGAAGGAGAAACGCAGCGACTGCCCGCTGTTGACCCTGGGGCTGATGCTCGACGCCAGCGGCTTCGTCCGCCGCTCGCAACTGTTCGCCGGCAACGTCCGCGAGCACCGCACCCTGGCCGGCATGCTCGAGGCGCTGCGGGCGCCGGCCGGCGCCCTGGTGGTGATGGACCGCGGCGTCGCCACCGACGCCTGCATCACCTGGCTGCGCGAGCACGGCTACCGCTATCTGGTCGTCAGCCGCGAACGCCACCGGCAATTCGATGCCGAGGCCGCCGTGTCGGTCCGCACGCAGTCGAACCAGACCGTGCACCTGCACAAGGTCGTCTCCACCGACCCCGACGAGGTGCGCTTGTACTGCTACTCGGAGGAGCGAGCACAGAAGGAACGAGCCATCGTCGAGCGCGTCGCCACCCGCTTCGAGGCCGCGCTCACCAAGCTCAACGACGGGCTGGCGCGCCCCCGCGCCCACAAGCGCCTCGCCCAGGTCTGGCAGCGCATCGGGCGCTTGAAGGCGCGCCACACCCGCGCCGCCAAGCACTACCAGATCGACGTCACCGCCGACGAGACCGGCAACCAGGCCGTCGCCGTCACCTGGACCCGACGCCCGCAGGACGGCTCGATGGCCACCCATCCCGGCGTCTACTGCCTGCGCAGCAGCGAGACCGACTGGGACGAAGACGCCTTGTGGCGAACCTACACCACGCTCACCGACGTCGAAGCCGTCTTCCGCTCGCTCAAGTCCGAGCTCGGACTGCGCCCCATCTACCACCACAAGCCGCGGCGGGCCGACGGCCACCTGCTGCTCACTGTTATCGCCTACCAGCTCGTGCAGGTCATCCGCACCCGCCTGCGCGCGCACGGCGAGCACGCCAGCTGGTCCACCCTGCGCCGCATCCTCGAAGGCCAGCAGCGCGTCACCGCCACCTTCCGGCGCCCGGACGGGCGCACCCTGCACGTGCGCACGGCCACGCAAGCCGAACCCGAACAGCGGGCCATCTACGATGCGCTCGGCGTCGACCCGCAGCCGGGCGGCGTCCGCAAGACGATCATCTGACCGCCCCCCTTCCCCCGGTTGACGCGCATTTGTAGTGCCACTTGCGCCGTTCGGTCGGCGTAAGCTGCTGATTCTAAAATGCCTTGGCTGTACCGTTGTTAAACATGGGCTAGCACTCGGTGACGCTGACCGGGACGTGCAGCACGTGCGTCGCCAGTCCGCCGCGGGCGGTCTCCTTGTACTTCTCTCGCATGTCGCGGCCCGTGTCGCGCATCGTGCGAATCACCCGGTCCAGGGAGACGAAGTGCCGACCGCTGCCGCGCAGCGCGAGGTGCGCGGCGTTGATCGCCTTGACCGCGGCGATGGCGTTGCGCTCGATGCAGGGGATCTGCACCAGCCCGCCGATGGGGTCGCAGGTGAGGCCCAGGTTGTGCTCCATGCCGATCTCCGCCGCGTTCTCGACCTGGGCGGGCGTGCCGCCGAGCACCTCGGACAGCCCGGCGGCCGCCATCGAGCAGGCCGCCCCCACCTCGCCCTGGCAGCCCACCTCGGCGCCGCTGATCGAGGCGTTGGTCTTGAAGAGCAGGCCGACGGCGCCGGCCGTGAGCAGGAAGCGGACGACGCCGTCGTCGTCCCCGTCGCAGAACCTGGCGTAGTAGTGCAGCACGGCCGGGATGATGCCGGCCGCGCCGTTGGTTGGCGCCGTCACGACGCGGCCGCCCATGGCGTTCTCCTCGTTCACCGCCAGGGCGTAGAGGTTCACCCAGTCCATGGCGGCCAGGGGGTCCCGCACCGACGCGTCCGACTGATTGACGAGCTGGCGGTGGAGCTTCGCGGCGCGGCGGTCGACGTGCAGCCCGGGCAGCTTGCCGTCGCGCTCGCAACCACGCCGGACGCACTGCTGCATCGCCGCCCAGATCGCCAGCAGCCCGGCGCGCACCTCCGCCTCCGGGCGCCACGCCCGCTCGTTGCGCAGCATCACGCCGCTGATGGCCAGCCCGTGACGCTCGCACAGCGCCAGCAGCGTCCGCGCGCTCGCGAACGGCAGCGGCAGCCGGGTTTCGCGCTCGGCCAGCACGGGCCGGCCCGCCTCGTCTGCGGTGGCCACGAAGCCGCCGCCCACGGAGTAGTACACCCGCTCGTCGATGACCTCGCCGTCCGCCAGAGCCGTGAACCGCAGGCCGTTCGGGTGGCCGGGCAGCCGCCCGCGCCGCTCGAAGGCGATGTCCGCGTCGGGATCGAAGCGGATCGTGCGCTCGCCGAGCAGGTTCAGCCGGCAATTCCGGATGACGGCGGCCACGCGGGCGGGCAGGCCGTCGACGTCGGTACCTTCGGGCGTCTCGCCCTCGAGCCCCAGCATCAGCGCCCGGTGGCTGCCGTGGCCGCGGCCGGTCGCCGCCAGCGAGCCGTACAGCCGGACACGGACCCGGGTGACGCGCGTGAGGTTTCCCGAGGCCTGCAGCGCGAGCACGAACTGCCGCGCCGCCCGCATGGGACCGACCGTGTGGGAGCTCGACGGCCCGATCCCGATCGTGAAGAGGTCGAAAACGCTGACGGCCATTGCCGCACGCCCTCTTCCCCTTATACCACCGCGGCGCCCTCGCGGACACGCCGCTACGTACAGCCTCAAGCGCGGGCGGCCAACATCGTCGACGCATGATACGTTCGTACGCGTGGAGCAGGCTCGCAAGACGGCCGGCACGGCGGAGATTGCCGGCGACATCACGGTACCGAGCGGCGAGCTGATCGCCTGGGACGCGGCGACCGAGTAAGGCTGCGCGCATCCAACACCCGCCGCACCGGCGGCGTGCGCTTTCGCGCCCGGCGGCCGCGCTCTGCTACGCTGGAAGGAGACGTGGACACACCCGCCGACCGGCAGCAACGCTCGAACCTCCGCCGCATTCTCGTCGGCGTCGTCGCGCTGGTGGCCCTCGTGGCGCTCGGGCGCCAGTTCGGCGTCGTTCTGGACCGCTTCGTGATGTGGGTCGACGGCCTCGGCGCGCTCGCGCCGCTGGCCTTCATCGGCGGCTACGCCGTGGCGACCGTGGCGTTCATTCCGGGCGCGGTCATGACGATAGCCGCCGGGGCGACGTTCGGGCTCGTGCAGGGGGTCGTCTACGTGATGACGGGCGCGACCATCGGCGCGTCGCTCGCCTTCCTGCTGGCCCGCTACGTGGCCCGCGACGCGATCGAGCAGCGCATCGCGGGCAACGCGCGGTTCGCGGCCGTGGACCGCGCGATCGGGCGCGAAGGGTGGAAGATCGTCGTGCTGCTGCGGCTGTCGCCGGTGTTCCCCTTCAACCTGCTGAACTACTCGCTGGGCCTGACCAGGGTGCGCTTCGCCGACTACGTGACCGCCTCCATCGGCATGCTGCCCGGCTCGCTCCTCTACACCTGGTCCGGCGTCGTCGTGGGCGACGTCATCCGGCTGGCCGGCGGAGGCGGGCCGGAGCGCGGGCCGGCCTACTACGCGGTGGTCGTGCTCGGTCTGGCGGCCACCGTCACGGTGACGACGCTGGTGACCCGCACCGCCAGGCGGGCGCTGCGCGAGGCCACGGCCGCATGACGCGGCGGCGGTTGCGCACCGCACTGCCGCCGGATAGAATTTCCCCGGCCGGAGCGCCCTGGCGCGGAATCGTGCGCGCGGCGGCGCTCCGGCGGTACGAGTTGCACCTGAATTCTGCTGTGCCTGAGAAAGGGGTCACGAGTTGGCTGACGTGACGACGACGGAACAGGCTGCCCACGCCGAGCACGGGCACGCGCACGCCCATGAGGAGCAGAGCTTCCTGCGGACCTATGTCTTCTCGGTGGACCACAAGGTCATCGGCATCCAGTACGCCGTCACCGGGTTGCTGTTCCTCCTGTTCGGCTTCGGCCTGATGATGGTGATGCGCTGGCAGCTCGCCTATCCGTTCCAGCCCATCCCGATCATCGGCGGCCTGCTGGGCGATACGCGCGCGCCGGGCGGCATCATGCTGCCGGAGTTCTACAACCAGCTCGGGGCGATGCACGGGACCATCATGGTCTTCCTGGGCGTCGTGCCGCTGGCGGTCGGCGGCTTCGGCAACTACGTGCTGCCGCTGCAGATCGGCGCGCCCGACATGGCGTTCCCCAAGCTCAACATGGCGAGCTACTGGTCGTTCTTCGTCGGCGGCGTGGTGATGCTCGCCAGCTTCTTCGTGCCGGGCGGGGCGGCCAACTCCGGCTGGACGTCGTATGCGCCGCTGTCGGTCATCGCCACCACCGGACAGACGATGTGGCTGGTCGGGATGATCTTCCTGATCACGTCGTCGCTGCTCGGCTCGGTCAACTTCATCGTCACCACCGTGCAGCTGCGGGCGCCGGGCCTGAGCTTCTTCCGCCTGCCGTTCTTCGTGTGGGCGCAGCTCGTCACCTCGTTCCTGCTGCTGCTCGCGTTCCCGCCGCTCGAGGCGGCGGGCGTCCTGCAGCTCATGGACCGCGTGGCCGGCACCAGCTTCTTCATGCCCAGCGGCCTGGTGGTCGGCGACGCCCCGCTCGAGATCAGCGGCGGCGGCAGCCCGCTGCTGTGGCAGCACCTGTTCTGGTTCCTGGCCCATCCGGAGGTGTACGTCCTGATCCTGCCGGCCATGGGCATCGTGGCGGAGATCCTCGCCAACAACACGCGCAAGCCGGTGTGGGGCTACCGCGTGCTGGTGGCGTCGGTCATCTTCCTCGGCTTCATGTCGTTCGTCGTGTGGGCGCACCACATGTTCATGACCGGCATGGGCACGACGATGAGCTCGTTCTTCCAGACGACGACCATGATCATCTCGATCCCGTCGGTCGTCATCCTGTCGGCGTTCCTGCTGTCGCTGTACGGCGGGTCGATCCGCTACACGGTGCCGATGCTGTTCGCGCTGGCGTTCCTGCCGATGTTCGCCATCGGCGGGCTGACCGGGCTGCCGCTCGGCCTGGCGGCGCCCGACATCCACCTGCACGACACGTACTACGTCATCGGGCACTTCCACTACGTGGTGGCGCCCGGCACGGTGCTCGCGCTGCTCGGCGGCATCTACTACTGGTTCCCGAAGGCGACCGGCCGCAAGATGAACGACCTGCTCGGGCAGATCCACTTCTGGGGCTCGTTCGTCATGATCAACATCGTTTTCTTCCCGATGCTGATCCAGGGGCTCTCGGGGATGAACCGCCGCATGGCGGACGGCGGTCTCGAGTACACGATGAACCAGGACGTGCTCGTCTGGAACGAGGTGATCTCGTGGGGCGCCTGGGGGCTGGCGCTGTTCCAGCTGCCCTTCATCTTCAACTTCTTCTGGAGCATCAAGAACGGGGAGAAGGTGGGCGCCAACCCGTGGCAGGCGACGACGCTCGAGTGGGAGGCGCCGTCGCCGCCGCCGCACGGCAACTTCACGACGCCGCCGCACGTGCACCGGGGGCCGTACGAGTACAGCGTGCCGGGCGCGGCCACCGACTTCCTGATGCAGGGCGACCCCGGCGGAACGCAGGCCGCGCCTGCCAAGGTGTGAGACGCGATGGATATACCGTACGTAGTGCAAGAACGGCCTGATACCGGGCTGACCAACGTCAAGCTGGGGATCTGGCTGTTCCTGGCGTCGGAAGTGATGCTGTTCGGCGGGCTGTTCTCCACCTACATCCTGCTGCGCGTCAACGCCGTCGAGTGGCCGTTCGGCGCCGACATCCTCAGCGTGCCCATCGGGGCGTTCAACACCGTCGTGCTCATCCTGTCGAGCGTCACGATGGTGCTGTGCTACGCCGCGCTCAAGCTGGGCGACCTCGACGGGTACAAGCGCTACATGGGGCTGACGGTCGGCCTGTCGCTGCTGTTCCTCGTCGTGAAGTCGTACGAGTACTACGACAAGTTCTCGCACGGCGACGTACCGGCGGTGAGCACGTACCTCGCCATCTACTTCACCATGACCGGGCTGCACGCGCTGCACATCGTGGGCGGCGTCATCGTCAACGGCTACTTCTTCGGCCCGGGCATCGCGCTTTGGAAGACCAACCGCGAGCAGTTCATCAACCGCATCGAGGCGGCCGGCCTGTACTGGCACTTCGTGGACCTGGTATGGATCTTCCTGTTCCCGGTGCTGTACCTGCTGTAGGGCCCCGAGCACTCAGGAGACGCGCACGATGAGCGAAAACCCAGAGGAAGTCAGAGAGCACATCAAGCTGTACTGGAAGATCGGCGGCGCCCTGCTGGCGCTCACCGTGGTCACGGTGCTGGTGTCGTTCATCGAGTTCGGCGTGCCGCTCGCGATCTTCGTGGCGCTGGTCATCGCCACCACCAAGGGCTCGCTGGTGGCCAGCTACTTCATGCACCTGATCGGCGAGCGCCCGCCCATCTACTGGGCGCTGCTGCTGACGGTCTTCTTCTTCATCGTCCTGATCTTCATTCCCATTCTGGGACACACGAACACCTACGGGGTGCACAAGACGGTGCCGAACGCCAACGCCCCGGCCGCGGAGGCGCAGCACTGATGACGTCGCTGCGCGGGATCCACCTCGTCTTCATCACGGCGTCGATCGCCCTGACCGTGATGGTGGCGCTGTGGGGCCTCGCCATGTACGCGTCCGAGCGGGGGACGGCGGGACATCTGGCGTTCGCGGCGGGGTCGCTGGCCGGGGGGCTGGGCATGAGCGCGTACCTGGTCGCGTTCGTCCGCAAGACCCGCAAGATCGGCATGGAGTAGCACGGTCATGACAGACAGAATCGCGCGTTTGGCGCTGCTGGTGCCGGCCGGCCTCGTCCTGGCGGCCGGCGATGCGCTCGCCTGCCCGATCTGCTTCGGCGGCGATCCGGACTCGCAGCTGGCGCAGGGGATGAACTGGGCCGTGTTCCTGCTGCTGGGCGTCACGGGCGGCGTGCTGACCGGCTTCGTGGGGTTCATCTTTCACTTGATAAAGCGTTCGCGGCAGGCGTTGGGTCAGCCGGAGGGAGAGCGGTTCGATGGGTGAGTTCCTGGGACTGCCGGTGCAGGCGGCGGCGCACGCCGGCGAAATCGACGACATGATCATCCTCATCCACTACCTGATGTTCATCCTGTTCATCGGGTGGGGGATCTACTTCGTCTGGGTGCTGATCCGTTTCCGCGCCGCGGCGAACCCCAAGGCCGACTACACCGGCGTCACCAGCCACACCTCCAGCTACCTCGAGATCGCGGTGGCCGTCATCGAGGCGGTCCTGCTGATCGGCTTCGCCATTCCGGCCTGGGCGAACCGCGTCAACGAGTTCCCGCCCGAGGAGGAGTCGACGGTCGTCCACATGATCGCCCGTCAGTTCGAATGGCACGCCCACTACCCCGGCGCCGACGGCCGCTTCGGGCGGCGCGACCTGAGCCACATCACGCCGACCAACGTGGTCGGGCTCGACCGCAGCGATCCGAACGCCGCCGACGACGTCGTCTCCATCAACCGCATGAACCTGCCGGTCGACAAGCCGGCCATCATCTACCTGTCGACCCAGGACGTCATCCACAGCCTCGGGATCGCCGAGATGCGCGTCAAGCAGGATGCCATCCCCGGCATGGAGATACCCATGTGGTTCGTCCCGACCCTCGCCGGCGACTACCAGATCAACTGCTCGCAGTTGTGCGGCCTCGGCCACTACCGGATGCGGGCGGAAGTCACGATCCAGTCGCAGGCGGAGTTCGACGCCTGGCTCGCCGAGGAGCTCGCCCTGTCGCAGTAGGCGCTTCCCCGCGGTTGTGGAAACCCCGATCTACGCGGGCTTCTGGCGACGATTCGCCGCCGCCTTCATCGACGCCGTCGTCACCGCCATCGGGAGCGTCCTGTTCGGCGGTCCGGTCCTCGTCCTCATGATGCTGGTGGTCATCGCCGAGGGCGAGGAGCCCGATCCGGTGGCTCTCACCGCCGTCTTCGAGGGCGCCGCCCAGCTCCTGGCGCTCTTCTTCAACTGGATGTACTTCGCGCTGATGGAGTCGTCGCCCCTGCAGGCGACGCTGGGCAAGCTGGCCCTGCGGCTGAGGGTCACCGACCTCGCAGGCGACCGGGTCGGGTTCGAGCGGGCGACCTGGCGCTTCTTCGGCAAGTTCGTTTCGGCGCTGCTGCTGCTCGGCGGCTTCCTCATGGCGGCGTTCAGCGCCAGAAGGCAGGCCCTGCACGACCGCATGGCAGGCTGCCTGGTCGTGAACCGGGAATAGGGGGCCGCACCCCCGCGCTCAGGCGCCGGGCGCCGCCGGGAACAGGACGCCGGGCGCGAACTTGCCGTCCGGATCCAGCGCGGCCTTGACGCGCCGCATCTGCTCGATGCCGGCGGCGCCGTACAGCTCGCGCAGCAGCGCCTGCTTGACCGGGTTGCGGCCCACGCCGTGCTCCGCCAGGGGGCAGCCGCCCAGCCGGACGACCTCGCGCCCGCAGGCCAGGATGGCTTCCCGGCCGGCTGCCACGTCCTGCAGGCTGCGCGGGATCACGTTGGGATGCACGTTGCCGTCCGAGGCGTGCCCCCAGACGGCGTAGTCGAGGCCCCGCCGCTCGAAGGCGTCCCGAAAGATCCGCAGGCTGTCTGCAAAGCACGGGAACGGCACGATCATGTCGGCCGCGGTCTTGCCGATGCGGGCATCGACAGTGCGTTGCGCCGTGCCCACGCGCCGGTTCACCGCCTCGGGCACCGCCTCGCGCACGGCGCAGAGCTGGGCCTGCCGGCGACGGTCGCCGGGCAGCGTGATCTCCGCGCGGTCGAGCGCGCCGGCTTGCGCCAGCAGCCGGCACAGACGCACCAGCGGCGTATCGGGCGCGGCCGGCTCGAGCGCCGCGCCGATCTGCTCGTACGCCGCGCCCGGCGCGGCCAGGGTTCCCGGCGGGAGCTCCACCTGCACCAGCAGCGCGACCGCGGCGTCGGCCGGCAGCACGACGCCGTGGGTCCGGTCCGCGCCGTCGTCGCGCACGAGCTCCAGGCTGCGCCGGTCGAGCATCTCGACGGCCGCGACGTCGAGCGCCCGGGGGTCCGCCGAGCGCCACGCGGCCTCGGCCTCCCGCCGGAGCGCCGCCACGAGCGACAGCGCGGCCCCCTCGTCGGGCAGCGGCAGCCAGACCAGGCAGAGCGCCGGCCGCGGCGACACCAGCCCGCAGGTGACCTCCGTGATGACGCCCAGGGTTCCCTCCGAGCCGACGAAGAGGTCGACGAGGTCCATCTCCGGCGCGGCGAAGTACCCGGCCGAGACCTTCGGCACGTCGGGCATCCGGTAGCCCGGGAGCGGAACGCGCCGCACGCCATCCGGCCCGTGGAGCTCGAAGTAGCCGTCGGGGTGGGCGCGGTAGTCGCCGCGCCGGAGGTCCAGCAGGCAGCCGTCGGCCAGCACGACCTTCAGCCCGCGGATCCAGCGCCGCGTCGCGCCGTACTTGAACGTGGCGGCGCCGGCCGCGTTGGTCGCTGCCACGCCGCCGGCGCAGGCGCCCTCGAACGTCGGCGCCGGCGGGTAGTAGGCGTTCCGCCGCGCCAGCGCCTCGCGCAGCGCGGTCAGCGGCACGCCGGCCTGCACGGTGACCTCGCCGGCGCCCACGCGGAGAATGCGGTCGAGCCGGCGGGTGCTGACGACGACCTCCCCCATCGGCGTCGCGCCGCCGGTGAGCGACGACTGCGCCCCGACCGGCAGCACCCGCTGCGCCTGCCGCACGAGCGCGGCCACCTCGAGGTCGGAGCCGGGCTGCGCGACACCGGCGGCGTGCCCGCCGGGATAGTGCGCCGCGTCCTCCAGGAACCCGGCCACGGCCTCGGTGTCGCGCACCACCGCAACGCGGTCCGGGCCAGCAGCGGGACGGACCGGCCGGACCCGGTGCGTCGGCATGGCGGGCTTATGGTACAGTGGCGGTCTGGAGGTTCCATGGCAGCACTGCTCCGCACGTTGTGTCTCGTCGGGCTGCTGGCCGCGTCGCTCGCGGGCTGCGTCGCGATGTCCCAGACGCAGGATGAGGGCGAGGTGGCCGCCCGCGTCGGCGACACCGTCGTCACACTGGCAGATCTCGAGGACGCCTGGAACGACGCCGACCCGCGCGGGCGCCTGGAGCAGTTGCAGGACCTGTACGAGGCGCGCAGGCGGGTGCTGGACGACGTCGTCGGCGACCGCCTGATCGAGCGCGAGGCGGAGGCGCGCGGCATCGGGCGCGAGGAGCTGCTCGCGGCGGAGCTTCCGGCGCGGACCGAGGCGGTCACCGACGCCGAGATCGACCGCATCTACGAGGTGAACCGGGACCGGCTCGGCGGCCGCACGCTCGAGGAGATGCGCCCCGAGATTCGCTCCCTGCTCGAGCGGCAGCAGCCGGCGCGGGCGCGGCTGCTCTACATCGCCGAGCTGCGGCGGGCGGCCGACGATGTCGTCATCACGCTCGAGCCGCCGCGGCAGGAGATCGAGCTGACCGCCGCCGACCGTTCGAAGGGACCGGCCGACGCGCCGGTGGTGATCGTGGAGTTCTCGGACTTCGAGTGCCCGTACTGCCAGCAGGCGACCGCCACGATGGACGCGCTGCTCGAGCGTTACCCGGACGAGATTCGATTCATCTACAAGGACTTCCCCCTGCCCAACCACCCGCACGCGTTCAAGGCGGCCGAGGCTGGCCACTGCGCGCACGAGCAGGGGCAGTTCTGGCCGTTCCACGACAAGCTGTTCGCCATGCCGGACGCGCTGGACGTCGAGTCGCTGAAGGCCTACGCGGACGAGCTCGGCCTCGACGCGGACGCCTTCGGGGCCTGCCTGGACGATGCCCGCCACGCGCAGTCGGTCAACGCCGACATGGACGCGGGAAGGCGCCTCGGCGCGTCGTCGACGCCCACGCTGTTCATCAACGGGCGCCCGGTCCTGGGGGCGCTGCCCCTGGACGTCTTCGACGAGATCGTGCGCGAGGAGCTGGCCGCGGCGGCGGCCCGATGAGCCGCTTCATCGCCCACTGGATCACCACGGCCGTGGCGCTCGGCGCGACGGCCTGGGTGCTGCCCGGCGTGAACGTCAGCTCCCTGGCCGCGCTGCTGGTCGCGGCGCTCGCGCTGGGGTTCGCGAACGCCGTCGTCAGGCCGCTGCTGCTGCTCCTCACGCTGCCCATCACCGTGCTCACGCTCGGGCTGTTCTACCTCGTCGTCAACGGCCTCTCGTTCGGGTTCGCCGCCCTGCTGGTCCCCGGCTTCACCGTCCGCTCGTTCGGCTGGGCGATGCTCGGCGCCCTGCTCGTCGGCGCGGTCTCCTGGTTCATCGGCAGCTTTCTCCAGCCGCCGCCAGCGGCGGGCGGGTACGTCGAGGTGCGGCGCATTCGGCATTGAGACGGGGCTGCGCCCCAGGCCCCCGGCAGGCCCTTGCGGGGACGGCGCAGCCCCCGCGCCGGCCGTCCCCTCCTCCGTACCGACCGTCACGCTGGGCTGCGTCCCGAATCCAAAAGCGAGACTCGAGGCCAAAGGTTGACGGCAAGGCGGTGCGTCAGCCGAATAGCAGTCGCAGCCACCGTACGAACTGTTGCGCGAGCGGGTGGGTCGCAAGCAGGTCCCCGGCACCAATGGCTGCACCCATCTTCCGCGGCTCGGCCCGCGTCGCGAGCCAAGCATGGATCATGGCTCGCAGCGCCTTCCCGGTCGTAAACTTGCGATCGGCTACGGGGATGTCGTCGATGTAGCGCTGCGCCCAAGCAGCCCGTGGAAGAAGTCTATTCGCTGAGCCCGGTTGTTCAGGCAGCTTGGCGATGAGCAATTGAGCCGACGAGCGCCGTCGGTGTCCATTTGAACCCCCAAGCGCGCGTCAGACGCCCCCAGAGGTCGATCAGACGGTCGATCAGGCGGCAAATCGACGAAAGAGCCCGCCCCTGCAGGCTCCGGGGCGTACCGATGCCGGTCTGGCGCCGCAAGAGCAGTCCGATGTTGCAGGCGGCCGCCTGGATCAGCACGCGCTTGCGGACATTGTCGTGACCGCGCACCCAGACCCGACGCATACCGCCCGTCTCATACATATGCGCGAATGTACGCTCGACCATCTCACCCCGGCGCCGTTGCAGGCGACGACCCCGACGGCCGCGCACACGCCGCCGGTTCGCATACAACGCCTCTTGCGCAGCACGCTTCTCCGGCGGCGTCTCGCCCGTCTTCTTGTCCTGCCAGCGGCGCCGGCCGCGCGCCGGCTCGGACACGTGACTCCGCACCCCTACCTCGCGCAGCCCCACCAGCGTCTCGTCGCTGTGGTACCCCTTGTCGGCGACGACCTCTTCGACCCCAGCACCGTCCGGCTGCACCAACTCCACCTGCTCGGCCGCCACGATCAGCGTCTCCGGCAGCGTGGCCGTATCGCCGTCGGAAGCATCCTGGACCGTCACCGAGACGATGGCCCCCGTGTCCCTGTCGACCCCGTGCTCGGCCTTGTGGGCCAAGCGCGTCCGACCGTCCTTCATCTTCGCGATCTTCGCGTCCGGGTCCTGCGGCGATTTCCACTCCTTGTTCGACGCCTTCTTGTTCTTCCGGGACCGGTCGAACCGAGCCAACTCGGCCCGCGTCGGGGTCTCCACACCGGACGCTTCCGCCAACCGCCGAATGAACTCTTCGTGGGATTCTCCCGTGTCCCGCCGCTCGATGCTCCGCATCGCCGCGTGCGCTTCCAGCGTCGTCGCATCGATGCCGACCGTCTTCCCCCGAACCAGACCCGCTGCGGACAGCCGCTCCAGAACCCATGTGAAAACTGCCTCGTGGGTCTCTACGTCGATCCGCCGCCGCGTGCGCGACAGCGTCGAGTGATCCGGCGCCGCCTCAGTCAATTCCAGGTCCAGGAACGACCGCAGACTCAGCGAATCGGCTACCCGCCACGCAATCCCCCGCTCCGACGACAGACCCTCGAAATAGCCGATGAACAGCATCCGGAAATACCGACCCGGACGCAGACTCGGACGGCCCAGCCGGCCCGCGTAAAAGGCCGCGCACAACTCCTCGACGAACGCATCGAAGCCGGAATCCGCCAGGACCCGGTTCAGCCGCTCGAAGTAAGGATGCCCGTCGCTCGTCGGGAGGTCCGACGTGTCCACCCACATCGGCGACGCCTGGCGCGCCGCCGGTCTCTTGCCCATTGCCATGGTCGTTCAGTGTACGGGTTCGATCGCGCCGGGGCCAGGCCGGATCAGCGACTTTCACCACAGGCTGCTAGGCCAGACGGGGTCGCCAGCCGGCATCAGGTTCTGGATGAAGTCTTCGAGTTCGCCGGCCGACCGGTTGTCGGGCATCAACCAGACTCCCACCCTCGGCTTGCTCTCAACGACGATCCCACCAGACGTAGCCTGGGTGGGCGGGTTGACGGCGGCCCTCCGCAGGCGGTCGCCTATCGCTTGCCAGCGTGCGTGGAGGTCATCGTTGGCATCCACCATAATGCCAAGGGCGGTCCTCCCGGGAACCTTTATTTCGGGACCAATTGCGTCCTTGAGATTCGGGAAGCCCCTCTTGTCGCTGATGGCGAAGTCCGGCATGTCCGGCTGCAGATCACAGAGGTGTCGTACGACGTGCTCGTCGTCCGCGCCTTCAACCAGCAGGAGCCGACTGGGCGGCAATTCTTCGGTCATATGGACTACCTGACCTCGATGCCCTGGTCGGCGACTGTTTCGAGCTCCTCCTCCGTGTACTCGACAGCCCGCACCAGCTCGCCATCTCGCTCGAGGCGCACGTAGACGCCCAGAGCTTCCTTGAACTCGACCGCTGCCCGCGCGAAACCAGTGACGCAATCGCTGCTATGGGTGGTTGCCAGCACCTGAACGTTGTACTGGTGGGCGGCACGCAGCATCATGCGCCAGAAGTCCCGCTGGACGGAGTAGTGGATCCCGTTCTCCGCTTCGTCAACCACCAGGAAGCCGTCGCGGCTGTTGGCTAGGGCGAGCGCGGCTGCGAACAGGCGCGTGACGCCGTCGCCGAGGCTCTTCAGGGGAACGGGGCGCGCGTGATCCCGCAGCTTCACGACTACGCGGCGGCCGACCACCCGGTAGCGAGCCTCCTCGTCGCCGACCACGGCAACGCGCTCGATGCCGTCATCGGTCAGGCTCAGGGCCTGCAGCGAGAGGTCTTCTTCTTCGGTCAGGAACATCCGCTCATGATCCACAAACGTTCCCTGTCGTGTGGTGTGGTCCATAAAGCGCTGTTCTGTAATCATTTACGACTCGTCGCCGTGGACTGAACCGGCCAAGCCGTCCCGTGAAATCCGCTCCGTTCCGGCATATAATACGGGGATGGATGCTGTGAACACAACCGCCGCCACACCCCGGAGAACCAAGCGCCGGGGACGACATCCCCACAAGGCCCTCTCGCCCGCCTTCGTCCGAAACGCGCCGCCAGGACGCCACATCGACGGCAACGGCCTCTACCTCTACGTTCAGCCTACCGGAACCCGAAGCTGGATCCAACGACTCGTCATCCGCGGCCGGCGCTGCGAACTCGGACTCGGCGCCGCCGCCCTCGTCCCGCTCGGCGAAGCCCGCGAGCAGGCCCTCGCCAACCGCAAGCTCGCCCGTTCGGGCGGCGACCCGCTCGCCGAGCGCCGCCGCGTCCGCGCCACGCCCACCTTCGCCGAGGCCGCCGCCCAGGTGCTGGAGCAGAAGCGGGCCGGCTGGCGCAACCCGCGCCAGCCGCAGGACTGGCTGCGGAGCCTGGAACGGTACGCCTTCCCGCGCATCGGACGGATGCCCGTCTCCGAGGTCGCCAGCCCCGACCTGCTGCGTATCCTCACCCCGATCTGGCATGCGAAGGCGGAGACGGCGCGGCGCGTGCGCCAGCGCCTGCACGCGGTGCTGGAGTGGGCCGTGGCGATGGAGTTGAGATCGGATAACCCGTGCAACCGGATCGGGCCGGTGCTCGGCCCGCAGCACGATGTCGTGCGGCACCAACGGGCGCTGCCGCATCGCGACGTGGCGGCGGCGATTGAGACGGTGCGGGCGTCGGGGGCGGCGGAGGCCGCGAAGCTGGCGTTCGAGTTTCTCGTGCTGACGGCCGCGCGGTCGGGCGAGGTACGCGGTGCGCGGTGGGCCGAGATGGACACGGCGGACCACGTATGGACCGTGCCGGCGGTGCGGATGAAGATGAAGCGCGAGCACCGGGTGCCGCTCAGCCGGCGTGCGGTGGCGGTCCTCGACGCGGCGCGGGCGCTTGGCGATGGTGCCGGGCTCGTGTTCCCCGGCCGCGGCGGCGTGGAGATCGCCAAGACGAGTCTGCCGCGGCTGCTCCAGGAGCACGGGGTGGCGGCTGTGCCCCATGGCTTCCGCTCGTCGTTCCGGGACTGGGCGGCCGAGGAGACGGACCATCCGCGGGAGGTCATCGAGGCGGCGCTCGCCCATCTCGTCCAGAACCCGGTCGAGGCGGCCTATGCGCGGTCGGACCTGTTCGAGCGGCGGCGGCGGCTCATGGACGACTGGGCCTCGGTGGTGTGTGCCGTATAAGCCTCTTAATATCAGTAACTTACGGTCGTTATTCCGAGCGCTTCCCCTCATCGTGTCCCTCGTTCCCAGCCGGATTCCAGCGGCCCGGAAACACCGTGCGAGGACGGATTCAGATCGTGGTCGTGGTGCGCGACGACGCGCACGACGTGGGCGACGACGAGACGGGGGCGCGGTTCGACAACGGCCTACTCGGACACGGGCGGCGGTACGGCCGACTCCCCGTTGATCGACGCCTTCAGCTCCTTGCCAGCCGTGAAGTAGGCGACGTACTTCGACGGCACGTCCACCCTCTCGCCGGACTTGGGGTTGCGGCCCCGGTGCGGAGCACGGCGGCGGAGGCGAAAGCTGCCGAAGCCGCGGAGTTCGACTTTCTCCCCGCGGCGGAGCGACTCGGCGATGCCGCCGAACACGGTCTCGACGATCCTCTCGGCGGCCTTCTTCGTGAGGCCGGCCACCCGGGCCACCTCCTCGACAAGCGCGGCCTTCGTCAACTTGCCTTCGGTCACGGGTCGGTCTCTCGTCAGCAGGGCGCTGTGGTGGCGCCTGGCGCGGGCGTCGGCCACTCGGCGGCAACTGCCCCGAGATGATACCCAGCGGCGACCGTGAGCGACGCTGGCCACAGGGATGGCCTGCACAACCGCGCCCGGAAGCAACGTGGCCGATCCGGCCACGACCGTGCGACACGCGAGGACCGCCGGCCGGCCCTGCCGGCGACGCACGCGGCGGCGACGAGTCATCGCGGCGCGGCTCGCCCATCAGCGCGACGGCGAACAGGTCCAGGGGACCGAGCGATCCGCCAACCGGCACGGCCGGGCGGCGCAACGCCGGGGGTTCGAAGGGGGCGCGCAGCGCCCCCTCGCCAGCCTCAATGTTCAACATTGAGGCTGGCTCCTGAGACCTAACAGGTTTCAGGAGCCAGTTCCCCGTGTCCTCTGATCGTGCCGCCCGACAGTCTCTCGTCGTCGGCCGGATCTTCCTCGTCGCGCACCTGGATCTTCTCACGTTCCCGCCGCTTTCGCTCGACGTCCTGCCCGCTCGATTCCGTCCCGCGCCTGGATAGCCTGCCCGTGATCTCGTTCGAGTCTGACCAGTTTGGCGGTTCGGTGTGGTTGGTCGGTGGAGGGCAGGGGGTTCGGGTTCGGGCGTGGTTTACGGCGTTGCGCTTGCGGATCGCGTCCCGCGGTTTACGGCGATGGACGGATGCGGGCAGTGGCGTTTCGGCGAGCTGCGCGGCCCGGTCGTTCATGGTCAGCCGCTACCGCTCGAACAGGGCTGACGCGGTCGGGTCGAGGATGCCGTGGTCGTGCCGGTCCGGGTTCGGGCCGGACGCCTGCGTTCGGCCCATAATCGCAACCGTCCGCCCCGCCGGCCGGCTCGTCACCCGCAGGGCCGGAACGCAGAGCAGGAGCCGCGGAGCGGCTTGACGAGGCGGCCGGCGGGGTGGCATCGCCCCGAGGACGCGGATACGCGCTCACGGCCGCAGGGGGGCGCTCTGTCCGGGCGCTGCGGTCGAGTAGGCCGCCCACTCATCCATGAGCCGCCGCCGGCGCTCGAACAGGTCGGAGCGGGCGTAGGCCGCCTCGACCTTGTCGCGTACCGTGTGCGCCAGTGCGGCCTCGACCACCTCGCGCGGATGGTTCGTCTCCTCGGCCGCCCAGTCCCGGAACGTGGAGCGGAAGCCATGTGGCACGGCGGCGATCTCCAGCTTCTTCAGCAGGCTCGACAAGGCCATGTCGGTCAGCGGCTTGCCCTGCGCCGTCGGGAACACCAGCGGGCCGTCGCCGCCGAGCGTTTGCGCCGCGTCGAGGACCTTCAGCGCGGGCACGCTGAGCGGGACCCGGTGCTCGCGAAGCGCCTTCATGCGGTCGGCCGGAACGGTCCACACCGCGGCGTCCAGGTCCATTTCGGACCAACGCGCCCCGCGCGCCTCGCCCGGCCGCGCGGCCGTTAGCACCATGAACTCGAATACCAGCTTGACCACGGGCCGGACCGTCGCGGCCCGGATCGCAGCCAGCGCCGCCGCCACCTCACCATGCGGCAGCGCCCGCATGTGCCGCACGACCTTCCGCTGCTTGCCGAGGACCGGGCCGAGCCGATCGGACGGATTGTCGGTGCGGTACTGCATCGCGATGGCCCACTCCAGCACGGCGTGGATGCGCTGGCGCACCCGCCGCCCCGTGTCGGGCTGGCTGTGCCAGATGCGTTGCAGCGTGTCGAGCACGTCGGCGCTGGTGATCTCGGAGACGGGCCGCGCGCCGAGATACGGGAAGGCGTGGGTCTTGAGGGTGGCCCACCACTGAAGGCCGTGCTTGGGGCTTCGCCAGCCGGGGCGCTTCTGCTCCAGCACCTTCGCGGCGGCCTCCTCGAAGGTCGGCGTGCGCTGGATGCGGCGCTTGTCGGCGAGCGGGTCGCCGCCCTCGCGGGCGAGCTTGCGGTTGGCGATGGCCTTCTCGCGGGCCTCGGCGAGCGGGACCAGGGGGATGCTGCCGAGTCCGAGTTCGTGCCGCCGGCCGCGGATGACAAGGCGCTGCACCCAGCTGCGGGCGCCGGAGGGCTGGACGAGGAGGTAGAGTCCCTGGCCATCGCAGTGTCGTCCTGGCGTGGCGTTTCGGACGAAGGCGGGCGTCAGTCGCCTGTCGGGATGGCGGCCCCGGGGCTTTCGGTGTCGGACGGCGGCGTGCCTCACATCATGCATCACCCCATTATATGGCGGAAGGTGCCGCGCGACACAAGACGTTCCGACCTGTTCAGTCCACGGCGGGAGAGGTATAAATCACTATTGCACGGCTACTTATGAACGATTGTAGACGGTGCAGGACGACACGGGACGCCTAATGATGGACGACTGGGCCGCGTATCTGGCCGGAGAGCGCCGGGCGAAAGACTCGACGCGGCGCTGACCGTGCGGGGCCGAGGACCGGATGCCACGACGGCGTCCGGCGTGTCAACCGCTGGCGCGGTCCTCCGCTTGCGCTGCGGCCGTCCCGGTGACACGCCGGCCACCGTCGCGGACGAGGCTGGTTGTGACGGACGCTGGCGTCCGTCCCGTTGACAACGGGACCGGGTATCGACCACGATCCGGACCCCGCCGGCCCCACCACCGCCCGCACGGCAACCGGGGTCCGTCAGCAGCAGGCCGGGCGCACAGGGGAACAAACGCGCCAGGAAAGCAACCGGCATGATACGGTACCGGGCGGAACATGACGCGGAAGGATGACAGCGCACCACACTGGCTCGACAGGGAACCAGTACCGGCGCACGAGAGCGGCGCATACGACCAAGAGGCGAGGAGAACGGAAGCACGATGAGGAACAGGGGGGACGAGGTGGCAGTTGTGATCCAACCTGTTGCCTGATCACAACGAAGGCCGAGGCGAACTTACACCGATGATGCCGCAGTAAGGATGTAAGGAGAACAGGCGGCCGAACTTACACCCCAGTCACACTTGAACTTACAATCACAAGCCCGCAAGTCTTTCGATATCAACCAAATCCCACCACAACACACCACCCCCACGTACAGGGAAAGGGACGTGGGTGAGGTAGGGGAGCGACCCTGCCTCAGACCTGCGGTCTTCGGCCCCGGCAGGTGTGCCTCCGTCACACCTGCCGGGCCGCGTCGCTCCCCTTGAAGTTGTCCCTCCGGGAAGGGATCAGCGCCTGCGGCGGCGTCGTTCGCCGACCCTCACACGGCACGTCCACTCGGGCGCCGGTCCTCGGGTTGCGGCCCGTGTGCGGCTCGCGGCGCCGGAGGCGGAAGCTGCCAGCCGCGGAGTTCGACTTTCGACGATCACCTCGGCGTACTTCTTCGTGAAGTGGGGCGGCGTCAGCCACTTCCTCGACGAGCGCCGCTTTCGTCAGGGTCCCACTGGCAGATTCTGCCACGAGCCGTCACGAACGGCCGCCTGAGCGCCCCGTGGTACCATGACCGCCGTGTTCGACACTCGCTCCAGCCGACGGCGGCGATGAGGCTTTCCTGGAACGAGATCCGGACGCGGGCGGCCGGCTTCGCCCGCGAGTGGGTCGACGCCACCTACGAGAAGGGCGAGACCCAGAGCTTCTACAACGAGTTCTTCGAGATCTTCGGCAAGCGGCGCCGCGATGTGGCGCGGTACGAGGAGCGCGTCCAGCGGCTCGACAACACGGCCGGCTTCATCGACCTGTTCTGGCCCGGCGTCCTGCTGGTCGAGCAGAAGAGCGCCGGCCGGGACTTGACGGCCGCACGTGAGCAGGCCGGCACGTACTTCGACGCGCTGCCGGAGCGGGAGCGCCCCCGCTTCCAGCTTCTCTGCGACTTCCAGACGTTCGAGCTTCTCGACCGGGACGAGCGCGAGGAGACCCGCTTCGCCCTCGCCGATCTGCCGCAGTACGTCGAGAAGTTCGGGTTCATCATCGGCGTGCAGCGCCGGACGTTCCGCGATCAGGATCCGGTCAACATCGAGGCATCCGAGTTGATCGCGCGGCTGCACGACGCGCTGAAGGCGTCGGGCTACGACGGCCACGACCTTGAGCTGTTCCTGGTGCGGACCGTGTTCTGCCTGTTCGCCGACGACACGGGCATCTTCGAGCCGCGCGACATCTTCTTGGACTTCATCGAGGAGCGCACGGCCCCAGATGGCTCCGACCTCGGCCCGCGGCTGATGCGCCTGTTCCAGGTGCTCGACACGCCGCCGAACCGGCGGCAGGCGAAGCTGGACGAGGACCTGGCGCGATTCCCGCACGTGAACGGCGACCTGTTCGACGGCGCGGTCCGCATCCCGGACTTCGATACCGAGATGCGCCGAGCACTCCTCGACGCGGGCCAGTTCGACTGGACGGCGATCTCGCCGGCCATCTTCGGGGCGCTGTTCCAGTCGGTCATGGAGCCCGCCGAACGTCGCGCCCAGGGGGCGCACTACACGACCGAGAAGAACATCCTGAAGGTCATCGAGCCGCTGTTCCTCGACGACCTGCGGGTCGAGTTCCGGCGGTTGCAGGCTCGCCGCGACGGCCGCGCCGTTGCGGATCTGCGGAGGTTCCGGGACAAGCTCGGCTCGCTACGGCTCTTCGACCCGGCCTGCGGCTGCGGCAACTTCCTGATCATCGCCTACCGCGAGCTTCGGACGCTGGAGATCGACGTGCTGCGGGAGATTGCTTCCAGGGCTTCCGATGTCAGTAGGATGCAAATCACTGAAACCGTTGGCTTTATGTGTTCGGTGCCGGCTTGTTCCCCTCGCTGCATCCCCCCGTTTCGAAACGGACGGCGCGGAACATGACGCACCGTCGAGAGACGGACCGGGACTCTGACTTGCTCCGCCGGCCCGAGCCCACCGACTGTGCTAGACCCGAAAGGGACGGCTGCCGGAGCGGCCGTGGTAGCATGAAACTGGGAGTGTCTGTGGCGCAGCAGCGCAGCCTGTTCAAGTATTACGCCGACCGGAAGTGGGGCGAGGAGTTCCTGGATGGTCGCTTTCGGTTCTGGTCGCTCGCCTATTTCAGGGATCTCGAAGATAGCGGCGTGCGGGGCGACGCGAACGAGGGAACGGGCATATTCCACCCGAACGGTGGACTCCAAGTGAAGAACGAGACGCAGGGCATCAGCTTCACGTTGCCGGCGCATGCCTTCACGTCGACGGCGCGTTGCGACGAGATCTTCGTGTTCTGTCTGAGTCGGGTGCTCTCGGCGGCCCTTTGGGATGAGTTCGGCGCGGTCATGTGCGTGGAGATCACGGACACACGGGCGTTCTGTCGACGCGTGGCAGCTCACCTGCCCGCGAACGCCCGATTCCCGGGCCGCCTGGGGCGAGAACGCATCGGGCAGCGTGTCGAGTACTACAACGCCTCCGATGCCCCTGACACGCGATGGGCCTTGCCCGACCGAATTGCCTCGTCGAAACTCGCCGAGTTCGCGCGCCAGGAAGAGTTCCGGTTAGTCTTCAGTACGACGGGTGCGCTGGATTTCGAGAATGTCGCATTGCGGCTGGAGCCCGCGGATGCTCCGCCGGCGCCGTCGGCGTCCCATCACGCGTCCTACGATGTCGCTGTCGGGAGCTTGCGAGACATCTGCCGCGTTCACGAGATGAGCCCACGACGCCGCGGACGGGCAACACTGCCGCCTCGCGACCTGTCCAAGGGAGCACCCGCTACCGTGTAGCCCGGAAAATTCGTGAGGGGTCTGTCTCAGGTAGAGACACAAAAGCCTCCGTGTGCTAAAACGCTGTTGACGACAGATGTTTTCGGCACGACGGAGGCTCTTGCGTGACGGACCCCACGATAGCACAGTCTGTTCTGTTCCCCGATCTGTTCGACAAGCCGCTCGTGGCCACGTTCGACCGCGAGCAGTCGAGCTCGGATGGCGGCGCCGTGCTGCTCAAGGCCGCCGAGCGCGTCTACGGGTTGGTCAAGGCATTCGGCCGGTGTCTGATTGACCGCCGGGCGCCGGAGAAGGTCCGGCACACGCTCGAGGACCTGGTGGGCCAGCGGGTGTTCGGGATCGCCTGCGGCCATCCGGACGGCAACGATTCGGACCGGCTCGCCGACGATCCGATTCACAAGCTGCTGCTCGGGCGCGACCCGGTGGCCGGCGGTCGGCTGGCGTCGCAGCCGACGGTTTCGCGGTTCGAGAACGGCGCGGGCCGCGTCGCGCTCTATCGGCTCGGACGCGAGTTGGCGGCGTCGGTCATCGAGCGGCATCGCCGCCGGCTGCGTGGGCGGGTGCGACGCATCACGATCGACCTCGACCCGACCGACGACCCGACGCATGGTGCGCAGCAGCTGACCATGTTCAACAGCTACTACGACAGCTGGTGCTACCTGCCACTGCTGGCCTTCGTGAGCTTCGACCGCGAGGCGGAGCAGTATCTGTGCGCGGCCGTGCTGCGGCCCGGCACGGCGCAGGCGGCCGACGGCACGCTGGGCGTTTTGTGTCGGCTGCTCGCGCTGCTGCGGGCCGCGTTTCCCAAGGCACGCTTTCTCGTCCGGCTCGACGGCGGCTTCGCCACGCCGGAGGTCTTCGACTTCCTCGACGCCGAGCCGCGGCTCGACTACGTCGTGGCGATGGCCAAGAACGCCGTGCTGTTGCGGGCTGCCGAGCCCGCCATGGTGGCAGCCCGCACCGAGAACATGCTGCGCGAGAAGACGGCGCACTTCTACCGCGACACCCGCTATCGCGCGGGCACGTGGGCTCGTGAGCGCCGCGTGGTGATCAAGGCCGAAGTCGTGCAACTCACCGGCCGGCAGCCGCGGGACAACCCGCGCTTCGTCGTGACCAATCTGCGCCAGACGCCGCGCTTCATCTACGAGAAGGTCTACTGCGGGCGCGGCGACATCGAGAACCGCATCAAGGAACTGCTCGACGGCTTGCAGATCGACCGCACGAGCTGCACCAGGTTCTGGGCAAACCAGCTGCGGGTCCTGCTGACGGCCGCCGCCTACGTGCTCATGCAGGAACTGCGGCTGAGGGCCGCCCGAACCGCCTGCGCCCGCACCCAGGTGACCTGGCTGCGCGACCGGTTGCTCAAGGTCAGCGTCCACGTCGTGCGCTCCGTCCGCCGGCTCGTCCTGCACCTGCCGCGAGCGACCCCATACCGTGACGTCTGGCGGCACCTCGCCCTCGCGCTCGGGGCGCGCGCCGGATAGCGCGCCCCCGCGCCGCCAACCTCAAACCCCGCACTGCTCGCCAGCGCCCTGTCGCCGAAGCTGTCGGCGCGTGGTGCCTCGTGCGCGCCGTCACCCCGCCACGACCGCTTCACCACGCTGCCACCTGCCACACGCAATGTCCGACGACTTCATTCGCCCGACGATCACGCCCCGATCGTGACCGATTCGACAACCTCAGGAATAATGCGGGGTAGCGCTCCTCGTCCCGAGAGTCCAGCGTCGAAGCCCGCGGTCTGGCCGGCCGGAACAGCCTTGACGGCACGGGAATTGCTTCGTGTCGCTCCAGAACTCCGTCGCGCGGGCCGCCTTGCATCCGTTCGACCTACATGAAACTATAGGCAGGCATGGCCTGTAGCGGCTCTCTGTCGACGGCTCAAGTCGCGCGACGAGTCGGAGTGCATCGCGACACTCTGCTCCGCTGGTTGCGAGAGGGGCGCGTGCAAGAGCCGCATCGGGACCGAAACGGCTGGCGCAGGTTCACGGATCAAGAAGTCGTGCTCATCGAGCGGTTTGCAAGAACTGGGCAGGACGGCACGGTGGTTGCCTCTGCGCCGCTCGGTCGCCTGCGGTCACTGGACTGGGACTTCAGGGATGCGACAACAGGTTACCTGACGCACGGTCTACATCCCTACCCGGCGAAGTTCATCCCGCAGATTCCGAACGCCTTGATTCAAGAATTGTCCTCCGTAGGTGACGTCGTCGGCGACATCTTCTGCGGTAGCGGCACGACGTTGGTCGAAGCGCTCCTCTTGAAACGGCATG
Source organism: Vicinamibacterales bacterium (assembly GCA_965214845.1). Lineage (GTDB taxonomy): Bacteria > Acidobacteriota > Vicinamibacteria > Vicinamibacterales > UBA8438 > JAAXGX01. The sequence goes on along the minus strand of CBDCCO010000007.1, from coordinate 4,942,004 downwards.
CCGTGGGTGTCGACGCGAATCCGCTTGCGTGTCTGATCAGCAAGGCGAAGACGACCCGTGTCACGGACGAGGACACGGCGGCCCTGCAGGAGATCGCCGGCCGCGCTGCGGCCTTGGCCGAACAGATCGGCAGCACCGATGGCCAGCGTTCGCTCTTTTCGCCGGACGAGTTGTTCGGGGCAAGTGTTCCGGAGAGCGACGCGATTCGGTTCTGGTTCGAGCCCGCGATCGCGAACGAGCTCGGTCAGATACGCGCGTGGGCAGCCGCGCTTCCTACGGATCGGGCGCGCCTTGTCGCAGACGCTGCGTTCTCTGCGATTGTGGTCGCCGTTTCCCGTCAGGACTCGGATACACGGTACGTCCGCCGACCAAAGCCGGTCCGACCTGGCGACGCGCTCGCTCGATTCTCGCGCTCCGTGTCGAACGCGGCGCACGCCGTGACCGAGTTGACGGCACTCGTGGAGCCGCGGTTTCGGCGAAGCGTGCATCACGCCAACGTCTTGGAAGCGCCGCCGGTCGAGCCGCTCGATCTGGTCGTCTGTTCGCCGCCGTACCCGAACGCCTACAGCTATCACCTCTATCACATGACGCGCATGATCTGGCTGGGAATGGACCAGCCCGCGTTCAAGGCAGTGGAGATCGGAAGCCATCGGAAGTACAGCCGGAAGGGGCCCAGCGCGGCGACGAGCGCGACCTTCGCGGAGGAGATGACGCGCGTGTTCGGATGGCTGGGAAGCCGGCTTCGTAGAGACGGATACGCTTGCTTCGTCGTCGGCGATTCGACGATTCGCGGTCGACGCTTCAACAACGCGGACACGATCTCGCAGGCTGCCGCCGAACACGGGTTCGTCGAGGAGGCGCGGCTGCGGCGGCGGCTGCTCGACACCAGGAAGGCCTTCAATCCGACCATCGGCAAGGTGAAGCGGGAGCACATCGTGATCCTTCGCAACGCGGACGGGCATTCGAATGACGATTAGCGTCCGCTGCCGCATGAAGCCGTACATTCAGCCGTTCGAGCGTACGCTCGCGTTGGCCGAGCTAGGTGCGGTAGCGGATGTCGGCGCGGTTGTGACATCGAGCGACAGTTGTTCAACCTGCGTGGATATCAGGTCGGTGGCACCCGCGGAAACGCTGGCCGCCTCCTTGGCGTACTGGGAATTGGTAGATGACGGGGCGGCGCGCTACACACACCAAGCTCTTCGCGAGGCGACGGTTTCCGTGGCCCGAAACGGAATGCCGATCGAGGGGTTCAGGAGGACGCTGCCGTTTCGGAATGAGGTGCCGCTGGTCAATCGCCGATGTCTCCGGTACGCGACACACGGTCTGCACGAGTACCGAGGGAAGTTCTTCCCGCAACTCGTGAAGGCGCTGATCAACGTCGGTCGGGTTCCCGGGGACGGCGTCGTGGCAGATCCGATGTGCGGGAGCGGAACAACACTGGTCGAGTCCGTGCTCGCCGGGCGCACAGCCATCGGGCTGGACATGAATCCGTTGTCGGTCAGGCTGTCGCGCGCGAAGTGCATGCTCTTGCATGCCGACCCAGAGCGTCTGCGAAGAGCCGCCCGGTCCGCCGAAGCCCGCCTCGCCGATCGGCGGTGCGGAGACGCAAGAGATCTGCGCTACTTCGATGAGATTGCGGCTGCTGATCAAGAGTATCTGAGGCGCTGGTTCTCCGATGCCGCGCTTGGCGACCTGGATGCGATTGTCGCGGCGGTCCGCCCAGTACGCGACACTGCCGCTCGTGAGATGCTGTTCATCGCCCTGAGCAATGTTCTTCGCCGCGTCTCATGGCAGAAGACGGATGACCTCCGCGTTCGGAAGGACACCGAGAGTACGTCGGTGGACGCCGTGGGTACATTCGTGACCGAGATGCACAAGTCAGTGAGATCAGTCGCCGCCTTCTTGTACCAGAACGGACGGATGCGGATCCGGGAAACCGAGATCGTCCAGGGGGACGCTCGGCAGCTGACTCGCTGTTGGCGGCGCTGGCGTCGCCGGGTTGACGCGGTCATTACCTCTCCTCCGTACGCGACCGCGCTGCCGTACCTGGATACAGATCGGTTGAATCTGTGCTACCTGGGAATGCTGACGCGCGGGAAGCACCGCGAGACGGACTTGCGGATGATCGGCAATCGCGAGATCACAGACCGCAGGCGGCGGGAGTACTGGGAGTACTTCGAGCGGAACTCGGCCCGGCTGCCCTCGTCGGTCAGCAGTTTGGCCAGGCGAGTCGGGACACTGAACGCACACGGCGTCGTCGGATTCCGTCGCCGCAACATGGCGGCGCTCCTGGCGAAGTACTTCTTCGACATGCGAACCGTCCTCGAAGAGCTATTGCTCGTTGTGAAGCCCGGCGCGCCCGTGTACATTGTCGTAGGTGGGAATCACACCATCGCCGGCAGCGAACGTGTGGAAATCAGGACGGCGGAACTCCTGGGCGATATCGCCGAGTCCCTCGGGTACGGTCGGGACAGCGAACTTCCGATGGAGATGCTCCGCTCGCGCGACATCTTCAGGCGAAACGCGGGTACCACGGAGACGCTACTGATGCTGACCGCCCCGTCTCATTCGTAGCCCCATCTCTTCCGCGAGTTCCTGACCGTCTGAGCGCATCGTGTGAGGGCCTGCGCGTGTTCTGGCGCGCCCTGCCGAATCACGCTGACGGAGTAGTCATGATCCGGTGTGTTGTCCGTCCGCTCGATTCGCAGAACGTCGCCGATCGTTCCAGCACCGCGCAGCGTCTCGTTGCGGAGTCTCAAGTCGTGCCTGTGGCCGAAGTACGTCATGTTGACCGTCACGATTGCATCATCGAGGCGCATCGGAACACCGATGCGGTCCCGCTTGCCAGGCCGTTGCGCGTCTTCCGTGAACGCCTCGGGCCATCGCCAGAAGTCCGGGGCGGCGTCGCGCGCCGCCAGCGGGATGAAGATCTCCGGGGATCGCGGTGCTGCGCCGGCGGTCGTCTGCCCGGTGCCGACGTCGGTCTGTTGAAGCGTCATGTAGAACGTGGCGGGCGCCTCGACAACGTCTCGGGGTGACGGGTCGCGGGCGAGCACCGGAATAGGAGGCGGCGGAACGCGGACGTGCCGAAACAGGCGGCCTCTCGTTGGCGGGACACCGTACTCCTGAAACGCAACGGCCGGTCTTCGTGTGCGTGGACGCATCTCCACCTCCGGCACGATGTAGCCGTCGGCGGTCAGACGTTCCAGTGTCTCCGCGGTCAGCGCGACCGCCGTTCCGGGACGCCGATCGAAGTACGCGTTGAGCACGGCCTCGATGCCGGTCAGGACGCCATGATCGTCAGGGTCGGCGAGGTCCAATGCGAGGGCGATTGACGCCTCGTAGTTCTCGAAGAGCCCGCCCTGCGTGAGATTTCCTGACCCGATGATGACCTCAGCGTTCCTGTCGTTGCTGAAGACGTACATCTTCGGATGGAACGTCGGGCCGTTCTCGTTGTGAAAGACCCAGACTTCGCCCTGACCACCGACGCATTCGAGCAGAGACTCTAATCCTTCGACGGACGTTCCAAGCAAGTCGACGCCGACAGCCATCCTGATGTGCCCGCGCCGCGCGAACGCTCGCAGGCTGTCCGCGATGTGGTTGACGCCGGAACGCTTCACGAACGCAACGGCGGCTCGGAACGTCGTCCATTGGGGCTCTTGCAGGCGTCGGTTCAGCAGGTCGCCGAGGCGGTCCCCGTCCGGTTGCGCGAGCAGCAGAGGCATGGCGGTCCAAGTCTACGCGACGCGACCACCTTTCCCTCAATCGGGGACGACCCCGTGACTCCGTCACGCCGCGGTGGAGCGGCGACCGAGGGACCGCGGCAGCAACGGTTCGGGGCGGATCCGGCGGGTCACGGCGTCTGTTGGCCTTCCTGCCAAGGAAGATTTCCTGGGGAGTGACCCGGCCCGGCGGGTGTGACGGAGGAACACCGGCCGGGTCCGGAAACCGGCAGGTTTCCGGTGGGTCGCCTCCCCTACCTCCCCCCTGTCTCTTTTCTCTGCACGTGGGGGTGGTGTGTTGTGGTGGGATGTGGTTGATATACAAGGACTTATCGGGTGCGAGGTTGTAAGCTCAGGTGTGATGGGGGGTGTAATTTGAGACTCCGGGGCTGCTTACACCTCTCGTGCGGCATATCTGGTGTAAGTTCGGGCCTCCGTCTTGTTGTGATCGGGCGGCAGGGCTGATCACAGCCGCGTTCGGTTGCCCGTCTCCGTCCCCGTCCCGCTCCGTGACCTCGACTCCCATCCTGTACCTGATCTCCGTCACGCCCGCCGCCTGCTGATTCCGGTCGATCGCCGTGACCGCCGCCGTCCCGATCTGGATCGGTGGCATGAGGATTGCTATCGGTTCCGCTGCCCGGATCCGGCGTCGCTGGAATCGGCTGTACCCGGCTCGGGGCTGGCGTGTTCGGCGGCGGGTTCGAGGACGTAGTGGGCTCCGGTCCGTCGAGGGCCGGACGCCCGCGTTCGGCCGCAAGTGCCCAACACGGCGCCGGTGGCCGGCGTGTCACTCGAAGAGCCGGAACGAAGTGGAGGAGCCGCAAGGCTTGACACGTCGGTTGCCGGCGTGGTTCGTCTCGTCAGGCAGCCTCGGCGGCGCGGCGGCCGGGGGTCCATTCCGGCACCCGCGTCGAGCGCCACGTCCGGCCAGCCGTGATCGCCGCCCTCGACCTCCGGCCCCCAGCGCACGCGGCGTCGAGGCCGCACGCCCGCTGGATCGCGGGGTTCAGCCCGCCGTACGCGTCCAGCGCGGTCCAGTCGCTCGTCGCGATCGCCTTCTTGATCGCGGCCAACTCCGCCGCCGCCGCGTCGTAGGACATCATCACGGACTCGGGCGGCGTCGCCGCCCACTTGTCGAGCACCCGCCCGGCCGCCGCCAGCCGCACCGGGTCACGGCCCACGACGACCACCTCGACAGCGCGGCCGGCCGCGAGAAGCGCCGTCCACAGCGCCGAGTGCTGCGAGCCCCACGTGCGGACCGCGCTCACCGTCTCGTCCTCGTCCGTCTGCACGAACAGGAACGTCGCCCGCCCGCCGTCGAGAGCCACCGGCAGCTTGTGGGGGAAGTAGCGCTGCTGCGCCCCGACCGCGCCCTGGTAGAGCCGGTGCGGCAACACCTGCTTCGAGATCCCCGCCGCGGTCAGCGCGTTCACCTTCTCGTCCTCGGTCGGGAGCCACGCGGCATGCCGGTGTTCGAGCACGTAGTCGAGCGACAGCAGACGCCGCAAGACGACCTCCGGCGCGGCGGGGCGGCGGTGCCGGACGTGCTCCGCGCCGAGCGCCCGGTAGATACGCCGGGCCGCGATCCGGCAGATGCGGAGCCGGGAGCCGTTCCACGGCTGTTCGACGGCGTGCTTGCGGCACCGGCGGACGAAGCGGTTGGCGAGCGCCGGATTCGTCCGGCCGATGAAGGCGAGGTACTGGGAGCGGAGGAACACGCCGCTGTGCAGGCAGACCAGCGCCAGCCACTCGGCTTCGCGGCGGGTCCAGCCGCTACGGACGAGAGCGTCCTCCCGGCCCCGGAGATGAGCGATCATCAGCCGGCGTTCCCTGCACCACCGGCGACGTAGATGGACCAGTCGTCCATCAACCGCCGCCGCCGCTCGAACAGGTCGGACCGGGCGTACGCCGCCTCGACCTTGTTCTGCACGACGTGGGCGAGCGCCGCCTCGACGACCTCGCGGGGGTGGTTCGTCTCCTCGGCCGCCCAGTCCCGAAACGTGGACCGGAAGCCGTGAGGCACGGCGGGGACCTCCAGCGTCCTGAGCAGTCCCGACAGGGCCATGTCGTTGAACCGCTTGCCGCGCGGGCTCGGGAAGACGAGCGCGTTCCCGTTGCTGAGCGTCCGCGCCGCGTCGAGGACCTGTTCGGCGCGGCGAGTCAGGGGAACACGGTGCTCCCGCTTCGCCTTGGTCCGCGTGGCCGGGACGGTCCAGACGTGCTCCTCGGTGTCGATCTCCGTCCACTCGGCGCCGCGCACCTCGCCGGACCGAGCCGCTGTGAGCACGAGAAACTCGAACGCCAGCTTGACGACGGGAGCCGCGCCCGACGCCCGCACCGTCTCGACCGTCGCCGCCACGTCGCGATGCGGGAGCGCCGGCATGTGCCGGACGAGAGCCTGCTGCGGTCCGAGGATCGGGCCGATCCGGCTGCACGGGTTGTCGTCGCGGTAGTTCAACGCGACGGCCCACTCCATGACGGTGCTGATGCGCTGGCGAACCCGCCGCGCCGTCGCCGGCCGCTCGTGCCAGACCTTGCGGAGCGTCTCGACCACGTCGGCGCTCGTCACCTCGGAGACGGGCAGCTTGCCGAGCCGGGGGAAGGCGAACCGTTCCATGCTCGACAGCCAGTCCTTGCCGTGCTTGGGGTTGCGCCAGCCGGGCCGCATCTGCGCCAGGACCGCCTCGGCGGCGGCGGCGAAGGTCGGCATGCTCTTGAGGCGCCGCTTCTCGGCGAGCGGATCGCCTCCGGCGCGGGCGAGCCTGCGGTTGGCGAGGGCTTGGGCGCGGGCGTCCTTGAGCGGGACGAGCGGGAAGCCGCCGAGCCCGAGTTCGCGGCGCCTGCTGCGGATGACGAGCCGCTGCACCCAGCTGCGGGTGCCGGTCGGCTGCACGTCGAGGTAGAGGCCGTCGCCATCACACAAACGGGCTATTGGGGTCCGCTGACGTTCATCGAAGTCCGGAACTTACCGTAAGTATCTGATTAGTAATCGTTTGTGATTCGTCGCGCCGGACTGTCCCGGTCAGGACGTCGCGTGCAATCCGCCGACTTCCTGTATACCATTGGTGAATGGATTATGTGACCCGCGACGCCCCGAAACCCAGGAAGACCAAGCCCAAGGGCCGACACCCCCACAACGCGCTCTGCGCCGCCTTCGTCCGCACCGCGCCCGTCGGGCGGCACGCTGACGGCAACGGGTTGTACCTCTACGTCCAGCCCACCGGCACCCGCAGCTGGATCCAGCGCCTCGTCATCCAGGGCCGGAAACACGAACTCGGGCTCGGCAGCGTCCATCTGGTCACGCTCGCCGAGGCCCGCGAGAAGGCCCTCGCCAACCGCAAACTCGCCCGTTCGGGCGGCGACCCGCTCGCCGAGCGGCGCCGCGCCCAGGGCATGCCCACCTTCGCCGAGGCCGCCGCCACCGTGGTCGAGGCGAAGCGGGCCGGCTGGCGCAGTCCGAGGCAGGCGACCGAGTGGCTCCGCAGTCTCGAGCGTTACGTCTTCCCGCGCATCGGCAGCCGGCCCGTCTCGGAGGTCGACAGCGCCGATGTGCTCCAGGTCCTCACGCCCATCTGGCACGTGAAGATGCAGACCGCCCGGACCGTGCGCCAGCGCATCCGGGCCGTGCTGGAGTGGGCCGTGGCGATGGAGATGCGTCACGACAATCCTTGTGACCGAATCCTGCCGGTCCTCGGCCCGCAGCACGAGGTCGTGCAGCACCGGCAGGCGCTGCCGCACGGGCAGGTCGCGGCGGCCATCGCGACGATGCACACGTCGCGGACGATGCCAGCCGTCAAGTTGGCGTTCGAGTTTCTGGTCCTGACCGCCGGGCGGTCGGGCGAGGTGCGCGGGGCGCTGTGGGCCGAGATGGACACCGAGGCCCGCGTGTGGACGATCCCGGCCGAGCGGATGAAGATGAAGCGCGGCCACCGGGTGCCCCTGTGCGGGCGTGCGCTGGAGATCCTCGATGCGGCACGGGGACTCGGCGACGGCGGTAGCCCGCTGGTGTTCCCCGGCCGGAGCGGCAAGCAGCTCGACGAGAAGCGGATGCTGCGGGTGCTCCAGTGGCACCGCGTCGCCGCTGTCCCACACGGCTTCAGGTCCTCGTTCCGGGACTGGGCGGCCGAGGAGACGGACCACCCGCGGGAGGTCATCGAGGCGGCGCTGGCGCATGTCGTGCGGAACCCGGTCGAGGCGGCCTACGCGCGGTCGGACCTGTTCGAGCGGCGGCGGCGGCTCATGAACGACTGGGAAGCCTATCTGGCTGGCGAGCGCCGGGCGGCGCACGCGCCGGGGCGCTGATGCCCGTCGGGCGACGTTGCGGCCTGAACCCCGTCCCGGTACGATCGGCGGCGGCCGGAGCGCCGCGCAGGCCCCGGCGCACGGGGACTGTCAGGAGCCGGGTGCCACGACGGCGTCCGGCGCGTCAAGCCCGCGCACGCACGGGTTCCTCCGCTCCGCTCCGGCCCTTGCGGGTGACGCGCCGGCCGCCGTCGCGGACGAGGCTGGTTGTTGGACGGACGCGGCCGTCCGTCCCGAGAACGGGACCGGCCTCGACCACGATCCCGACCCCGCCGCACATGCCCACGACCCTGCCCGCCAGACAGGACCACCGGGAACGGTACGGACCGGCGTGAGGCGCGGAAAGACGGCAGCGGACCGGACGGGCTCGACAGGGATCCAGGTACCGGACGCAGGAGATCGGAGCGCGGGACAGTGAGGAGGGCAGAACGGGAGCACGATGGAGACGGGGGGCGAGGGCAAGCGTGTGATCAGATCCGCCGCCTGATCACACCATGACCGAGGCGAAGGTTACAGGAGAGGTGCCGCAGCAAGGGTGTAACAGGACCGGCGTGACCAACTTACACCCCCAGTCACACCTCCAGTCACACCCCGGATCACACTTGGAATCCTCTAAACCCCTGACACCATTGACCGTAATGACCACGTACGATCCAGGCACGGGGTCAGGAAAGGGGTCAGGGTGAGAGAGGGGAGCGACCCTGCCGAATCCCTGCGGTCTTCGGACCCGGCACGTGTGCCTCCGTCACACCTGCCGCGCCGGGTCGCTCCCCTCTGAATTGTCCTTCCAGGAAGGGTGTCACGGCTCGGCCGGCCGCCGGTGACGGCGGGGCGAGATTCCGTCGCCGAGCATGCCGACTTGCCGGCATCCACTTGTTGTTGCCCGCCGCCGCAGGGGAGCGGGCAAGACCGTTGAGGCAGGCCGGCGGCTGGTTGTACGCTATCGGGGTGACGGGGCCGGGCGTCGGCTCGCGAGTCCTGGATTCGTGCGACGGGGATCACGGCATGGTGCGACGACGGTCGGGAAAGCAGGCAGGCGACGCGGGCGCAACCCCGGACGACGGGGCCACCAGCGGCCATGAAGCCGAACTGTGGTCGATGGCCGACGCCCTGCGCGGCTCGATGGACGCCGCCGAGTACAAGCATGTCGTCCTCGGCCTGATCTTCCTCAAGTACATCTCCGACGCCTTCGAGGAACGCCGTTCGGCGGTGCTGGCCCGGTGGGGCGAGGACGCAGCCGAGGACCGGGACGAGTACATTCGCAAGAATGTCTTCTGGGTGCCGGCCGAGGCCCGCTGGACGCATCTGCGGGCGCGGGCGAGGCAGCCGACTGTCGGGCTGACCGTCGATCAGGCGATGGCGGCCATCGAGCGCGACAACCCGGCGCTCAAGGACGTACTGCCGCGAGACTACGCCCGGCCCGCGCTCGACAAGCGCCGGCTCGGCCAGTTGGTCGACCTCGTCAGCAACATCCAGGTGGGCGACGAGGACGCGCGTTCCCGCGACGTGCTCGGCCGCGTCTACGAGTACTTCCTGTCGCAGTTCGCGAGCGCCGAGGGCAAGAAGGGCGGCGAGTTCTACACGCCGCGCTGCGTCGTCAGGGTGCTGGTCGAGATGCTGAAGCCGTACCGCGGCCGGGTCTACGACCCGTGCTGCGGCTCGTCGGGCATGTTCGTGCAGTCGGTCGCGTTCATCCGCGCGCACGCCAGCGGCAACGGGAACGGCGGCAGGGCCAGGGCGGACATCAGCATCTACGGCCAGGAGTCGAACTACACGACGTGGCGGCTCGCGAAGATGAACCTCGCCATCCGGGGCATCGAGGGCCGGATCGCCCACGGAGACAGCTTCCACAACGACCGCCACCCGGACCTGAAGGCCGACTTCATCCTCGCCAACCCGCCGTTCAACGTCTCGGACTGGGGCGGAGAGCGTCTGGCCGAGGACAAGCGCTGGCGCTACGGCGTGCCGCCGAAGGGCAACGCCAACTTCGCGTGGGTGCAGCACATGGTGCACCATCTGGCCCCGGCCGGCGTCGCCGGCTTCGTGCTCGCGAACGGGTCGATGTCGTCGAGCCAGTCGGGCGAAGGCGAGATCCGGAAGAACCTGATCGAGGCGGATCTGGTGGACTGCATGGTCGCGCTGCCGGGGCAGCTCTTCTACACGACGCAGATCCCGGCCTGCCTCTGGTTCCTGGCCCGACGCCGGCCGAGGAGAGGCGAAGTCCTGTTCATCGACGCCCGCAAGTTGGGCCGGATGGTGGACCGCACGCACCGCGAGCTGACCGACGAGGACATCGCCCGCATCGCCGGCGCCTACCACGCTTGGCGAGACGGCGCGGACGCCTACGAAGACCTTCCGGGCTTCTGCAAGAGCGCCCCGCTCGACGAGGTCCGTCGCCACGGCCACGTGCTGACGCCGGGCCGTTACGTCGGCGCGGAGCCTCAGCCGGACGACGGCGAACCTTTCGAGGCCAAGATGCGTCGGCTGGTCTCGGAGCTACGAGCGCAGCAGGCCGAGGGGGCGCGGCTCGACGAAGCGATCGCCAAGAACCTGAACGCGCTGGGGTTCCCGGGCCAGGAGTCGTCGAAGTGAAGCTCGACTACTCGTCCCTGGAAGACGCCGTCGCTCAGCTTCAGAGGAGCTTCGACTATCTGCACGGCGACCTCGCCGGTACGGACTCCGGCCTGCGCGAGCAGTTCCGAGCCGCCACCATCCAGGCGTTCGAGTTCACTTACGAGCTGGCGGTCAAGATGATCCAGCGGCAACTGGCCCAGGTTGCCGCCAATCCGGACGCCTTGCGGAAGATGGACTTCGCCGACCAGCTTCGCGATGCGGCCGATGCCGGAATCGTTCGTGAGGCTCTGCCCTACATCCGTTACCGGGAGTTGCGGAACAAGACCTCCCACACGTACGACGCCGACCGGGCAGAGGAGACGGTGTCGGTGATTGACGAATTCCTGCGCGACGTGCGTTTCCTCCTCCAAGAGCTTCAGAAGCGCAACCCGTGACACCGATTGACATCCGGCCCGCGGATCTGGAAACGGTTCGTCTCATTCTGCGCGAGCACGTGCCCGCCGTGGAGGTGCGCGCCTTCGGATCACGGGTCGCCTGGAACGCGCGGGAGACCTCCGATCTCGACCTTGCGCTGATGACGGACGAGCCCCTGACCGTTGCGCAAATGGCGGATCTGCGAGCCGCCTTCACGGGCGCCGACCTACCGTTTCGCGTAGACATCGTGGATTGGGCGAGCACGTCGGAGGCTTTTCGGAGAGTCGTCGAGTCAGAACATGCAGTGCTGGTTGATGGCAGCGACGATCATCAGGGCGGGGCACGGCCCGTCCGGTCCGTTGAGGACGTGTGCTTGCGTGTGACGAGCGGCGGGACACCAAGCCGACGTCAGCCGTCGTTCTACGAGGATGGCTGCTGGCCTTGGCTCAAGACGCAAGAGTTGCGGGACGGATGGCTCGACTCTTCTGAAGAGTACATAACGGATGATGCCGTTGCCTCGTCGTCGGCTAAAGTGCTGCCGGAGAACACCGTCCTGATGGCGATGTACGGCGCGACAGTCGGTCAGCTCGGCATCTTGCGGCGTCCGATGACGTGCAACCAAGCCTGCTGTGCGATGATCGTCGATCCTGGGCGAGCGGACTACCGCTACTTGTTCTACCAACTCCTGCACGCCCGGCCGCGGATAAGGAATCTCTCGACGGGTGCGGCACAGCAGAACCTCAGTGGCCAGTTGATCAAGTCCCTGAAGTTCCCCTTTCCGCCTCTCCCCGACCAGCGCGCCGTCGCCCATGTCCTCGGCACGCTGGACGACAAGATCGAGTTGAACCGTCGGATGAACGCGACGCTGGAGGCGATGGCGCGGGCGCTGTTTCGGTCCTGGTTCGTCGATTTCGACCCGGTGCGGGCCAAGATGGAAGGCCGCGACCCGGGGCTGCCGAAGGACATCGCCGACCTGTTCCCCGACCGGATGGTTGACTCCGAGCTGGGCGAGATCCCGGAGGGCTGGTCACTCTTGCCGCTAACCGAGCTGATCGATGTCAACCCGAAGCGAGTGCTGCGCAAGGGGATGGTGGCACCGTATCTGGACATGGCGAACATGCCTACCCGAGGCCATGTGCCCGATTCCATCGGTGATCGATCATGCGGATCGGGAATGCGATTCGCCAACGGCGATACTCTGGTCGCGCGAATCACGCCGTGCCTGGAGAACGGCAAGATCGCCTTCGTCGACTTCTTGGGCGACGGTGAGGTTGGGTGGGGATCGACCGAGTACATCGTCCTGAAACCGAAGCCTCCGATTCCTGATGAGTTCGCGTACTGCCTTGCGCGTAGCGCGAGGTTCCGGGAATTCGCAGTGCAGAACATGAGCGGCACCAGCGGGCGGCAGCGTGTTCCCGCTACGGCGCTCTCGGGGTACCGGATGTCCGTTCCGCCACGGGGAATCGCGACCGCGTTCGGCCGTGCCGCCCGACCGCTTCTTGCGCGAGCGAGCGCGAGAGCCAGTGAATCCCGCGCCCTTGGCGCGATTCGAGACGCACTACTGCCCAAGCTGGTTTCCGGTGAGTTGCGCGTGAACGTCCGCGAGCCGACGCGCCGAGCCGACGAGCGGCCAATTGCCACGGCGGGAGCGCGCGCATGACACCTGGAGAGCCGGTCTCGTGAGCGCCGCCACGCTGCTGGAATCCACCGTCGAGGACGCCGCCCTCTCCTGGCTGGAAGGGGTCGGCTGGACCGTTGCGCGCGGCTCCGACATCGCTCCCGACACGCCGAATGCGGAGCGCGACGACTACGGCGAGGTCGTCCTGGAGGAGCGTTTGCGGTCCGCGCTCGCACGGCTCAATCCCGACCTTCCCGCGGAAGCAGTCGATGACGCACAACGCAGACTGGTCCGTCCCGCGGGGGCGACGCTGGAAGCCCGCAACCGCTCTTTCCACCGCATGGTCGTCGATGGCGTCACCGTGGAGTACGTCGCCGCCGACGGGGCGGTTCGAGGCGGGCAGGTCCGCGTGGTCGACTTCGACGTGCCGGAGGCGAACGACTGGCTGGCCGTGAACCAGTTCACCGTCGTCGAGAACAAGCGCGAGCGCCGGCCCGACATCGTGCTGTTCGTCAACGGACTTCCGCTGGGCGTCATCGAGCTGAAGAACCGGCCGACGAGAGCGCGACGATCCGCTCCGCGTTCCAGCAGCTCCAGACCTACAAGTCGGAGGTCCCCACGCTGTTCGCGTTCAACGCGGCGCTCGTGGTGTCGGACGGCCTGGCGGCGCGGATCGGGACGCTGACCGCCCCGTGGGAGTGGTTCAAGCCGTGGCGGACGATTACCGGCGCGACGCCGGCCGACTCGACGCTGCCGCAGTTGCAGGTGCTCGTCGCGGGAGTCTGCGCTCCGGGCCGGCTGCTGGCCCTCGTCCGCGACTTCACCGTGTTCGAGGACGACGGCAGCGGCGCGCTGGCGAAGAAGATGGCCGGCTACCACCAGTTCCACGCCGTGGAGACCGCCGTCGCCGAGACGTTGCGTGCGGCCCGGCTGCAAAGGGACGCGGACGCCCGCTCCCGGCCGGAACGCGACCGTTCCGGCCGGCAGAGGGGCGGGGCTCCGGGCGACCGGCGCATCGGCGTCGTCTGGCATACGCAGGGGTCGGGCAAGAGCCTGACGATGGCGTTCTACGCTGGCCGCCTCGTCCGTGATCCGGCGATGGAGAACCCCACCATCGTCGTGCTGACGGACCGCAACGACCTCGACGACCAGCTCTTCGGCACCTTCGCCCGCTGCGCCGATCTGCTGCGCCAGCTCCCGGTGCAGGCCGAGAGCCGCGCGGATCTGCGGGTCAGGCTCGCGGTGCAGGCGGGCGGCGTCGTGTTCACGACGGTCCAGAAGTTCTTCCCCGACGAGAAGGGCGACCGGCATCCGCTGCTCTCCGAACGCCGCAACATCGTCGTCATCGCCGACGAGGCGCACCGCAGCCAGTACGACTTCATCGACGGGTTCGCCCGCCACATGCGCGACGCCCTGCCGAACGCCTCGTTCATCGGGTTCACGGGCACGCCGATCGAGCTGGCCGACGCCAACACCCGCGCCGTGTTCGGCGACCACATCAGCGTCTACGACATCCAGCGGGCGGTCGAGGACGGGGCGACGGTGCCGATCTACTACGAGAGCCGACTCGCGAGGCTGGCGCTCGACGAGCAGGAGAAGCCGCACATCGATCCCGGCTTCGAGGAGGCGACCGAGGGCGAGGAGGTCGACCGCCGCGAGAAGCTGAAGACGAAGTGGGCGCAGCTCGAGGCCATCGTCGGCGCGGACAAGCGCGTCGCGCTCGTGGCGCAGGACGTCGTCGAGCACTTCGAGAAACGTCTGGAGGCGATGGACGGCAAGGCGATGGTGGTCTGCATGAGCCGGCGCATCTGCATCGACCTCTACCGCGAGCTGGTGCGCCTGCGCCCGGACTGGCATGACGACGGCGACGCCTCGGGCGCCCTGAAGGTCGTCATGACCGGCTCCGCATCGGACCCGCCCCACTGGCAGGAGCACATCCGCAACAAGGCCCGGCGCGAGGAGCTGGCGAAGCGGTTCCGCGACCCCGGCGACCCGCTCCGAATGGTGATCGTACGCGACATGTGGCTGACCGGCTTCGACGCCCCGAGCCTGCACACGATGTACGTGGACAAGCCGATGCGCGGCCACGGGCTGATGCAGGCCATCGCGCGGGTCAACCGCGTGTTCCGGGACAAGCCGGGCGGACTCGTCGTCGACTACCTCGGACTGGCCCATGAGCTGAAGCGGGCGCTGGCGACGTACACCGAGAGCGGCGGCACGGGACAGACGGCGCTGGACCAGGAGCAGGCGGTCCGAGCGATGCTGGAGAAGTACGAGGTCTGCTGCGGCCAGTTCCACGGGTTCGACCGGACGGCGTGGATCGGCGGCTCGCCGGCACAGCGGCTCGGCCTGCTGCCGGCCGCGCAGGAGCACGTCCTCGCGCAGGAGAACGGCAAGGCGCGCTGCCTGAGCGCGGTGCGGGCGCTCTCGCAGGCGTTCGCGCTGGCCGTGCCGCATCCCGAAGCTATCCGCATCCGCGACGACGTGGCGTTCTTCCAGGCGGCCCGGGCAGCGCTGTCCAAGCGCGACGACTCCGAACGGAGGGGCGACGGGGAGCTGGACCACGCCGTGCGCCAGATCGTCTCGCGGGCCGTGGCCCCTGACGGCGTGCTGGACATCTTCGCCGCCGCCGGACTCGATAAGCCGGACGTGTCGATCCTGTCCGAGGAGTTCCTGGCCGAGGTCCGCGGCATGCGCCAGCGCAACCTCGCCGTCGAGCTGCTGCGGAAGCTGTTGAAGGGCGAGCTGGCCACGCGGCGGCGGAAGAACGTGGTGCAGGCCCGCTCGTTCGCCGAGATACTGGAGCAGACCATCCGCCGCTACCAGAACCGAGCCGTCGAGG
The DNA here is from genome assembly GCA_965214845.1 of Vicinamibacterales bacterium. GTDB lineage: Bacteria > Acidobacteriota > Vicinamibacteria > Vicinamibacterales > UBA8438 > JAAXGX01. The sequence continues at coordinate 4,926,532 of CBDCCO010000007.1, read as the reverse complement.
CCGCGCAGGTGATCGAGGAGCTGATCGCCCTGGCCCGCGACCTGCGCGAGGCGAACGCCCGCGGCGAGGCGCTGGGGTTGTCGGACGACGAGCTGGCGTTCTACGACGCGCTCGGCGTCAACGACAGCGCGGTGCGGGTGCTCGGCGACGAGACGCTGCGCGGCATCGCCCGCGAGCTGGTCGAGACGGTACGGAACAACGTGACCATCGATTGGACGCACCGCGAGAACGTCCGCGCCAGACTCCGCGTTCTCGTGAAGCGCGTCCTGCGGAAGCACGGCTATCCGCCGGACAAGCAGGAGTCGGCGACGCGGACGGTACTGGAGCAGGCCAAGGTGCTGTCCGCCGGCTGGGCGGCGTGACTCGACGGGCGGCGGATCGGCCAGTCGAGCGGGCGCCCGCAGCGGCGGCACGGTTCGGTCGATTCTGAACGGGAACCGAAGGCCCTGCGGGTTGATCGGGTGAACCGACCGGAACCTCGTCCGGGCTCCGGGGCTCCGGGGCAACCTCAGGGGACCTTGGACGGATCGGGACCGTGGCTCAAATGAGTTGCGCCGACGCGGGCTCGATGTAGTGCGGTCGACAGCGCGCAGCGGTAAGCCCTTCGTCCACGCGCCGTTGAGCGGTTCGACCGCATGGTAGGATCCATCCGTGTTCGACGCCACCCTGCTGGCGCGCCGCCGATCCCGTGCCGTTCTCCGCCGGCCAGAGGCGAGTGACGGCATGGACCCGCGGCTTGCGCCAAGCAGCCGCAGGCCGTGCACACGTGACCCTGACGGACGTCCCGGACCGACCCCGGCAGGGTCTGCGGCGGTTCGAGAGACGACCGTGTGGCGCAGACTTGCGTGTGCGACGAATGACGAACGGCTCACAACGTAGACGCCCGCCACCGCCACGTGTCGTCGTTCGCGACGGGAATCGCATTCGCTTCGTCGGCAGAGTCAACGCCTTTGCCCATCGGCAGTTCATGTGGTGCCTCCACGAATGCCGAGAACGCGGCTACGAGGACGTTGTCCTGGATTTCTCGACATGCGAGGCGGCATTCCCCACCGGAATGATCCCACTGCTCACAAGCGCAGACGCACTCCGGCGCGCGACCGTCGATGTCGCCATCACGCTCCCCGAGGAGGAGAGGCTTGAGCGTCTCTTCCTCAACACGAACTGGGCTCATTTCCTGGAACCCGCGCGCTTCCAAAAGAGCGATACTGTCCACGACCGGCACTTGGCCGCCCGGCGCTTCGGTGATCCCGAACAGCAGCAGCACCTCGTAAACACGTTCATGGACGTTGTGATGCGCAGCATGACACGAGAGACCGCCGCGTCATTGCCGGACTGGAATGGTCCATCAACGAGATCACCGACAACGTGCTGAATCACGCGGACTGCGAGGAAGGCGGGATCCTTCAAGTCAGCACGTTCCGGGAGCGCAAGAAGGTGGCATTCGGAGTGGCTGATTCTGGAAGAGGCATCCTGTCGTCCCTTCGCGAGGGACACCCAAGCCTACGAACAGACGCACAGGCCATCGATGAAGCGATGAAGGCCGGAATCACACGGGATCCCGATGCCGGCCAGGGTAACGGCATTGCGGGAACCCTGCGAATCGCTACGATGTCAAAGGGATCGTTTGAAATCACGTCAGGACTGGCCCAGATCCAGGTTCAGACCAGGGACGGACGTCCAGACTCGCACGTCTACCAGAGGAAGGAACGGCAGCGGTTCCAGGGTACATTCGTCTACGCTGAACTCGGCCTTGGTACGCAATTCCGCTTGTCCGAGGCGCTCGGCTTCGGCGGTGAACCGCATGAACCGGTGGACATCATCGAGTTGTTGTACGAGACCGAAACCGGAGACGCCGTTGTTCTCAAGCTGCGTGACGAATCCACCGGTTTCGGATCTAGGCCTGCCGGTCGGCAGCTTCGCACGAAGTGCCTGAATTTGCTCAACGCGGAACCTGCCAAGCCGTTGCTGCTAGACTGGACGGGCGTACCCCTCGTGTCCAGCAGTTTCGCCGACGAGCTCGTCGGCAAGCTCTTCGCTTCTCTAGCCCATGTTTAACAACGGTACAGCCAAGGCATTTTAGAATCAGCAGCTTACGCCGACCGAACGGCGCAAGTGGCACTACAAATGCGCGTCAACCGGGGGAAGGGGGGCGGTCAGATGATCGTCTTGCGGACGCCGCCCGGCTGCGGGTCGACGCCGAGCGCATCGTAGATGGCCCGCTGTTCGGGTTCGGCTTGCGTGGCCGTGCGCACGTGCAGGGTGCGCCCGTCCGGGCGCCGGAAGGTGGCGGTGACGCGCTGCTGGCCTTCGAGGATGCGGCGCAGGGTGGACCAGCTGGCGTGCTCGCCGTGCGCGCGCAGGCGGGTGCGGATGACCTGCACGAGCTGGTAGGCGATAACAGTGAGCAGCAGGTGGCCGTCGGCCCGCCGCGGCTTGTGGTGGTAGATGGGGCGCAGTCCGAGCTCGGACTTGAGCGAGCGGAAGACGGCTTCGACGTCGGTGAGCGTGGTGTAGGTTCGCCACAAGGCGTCTTCGTCCCAGTCGGTCTCGCTGCTGCGCAGGCAGTAGACGCCGGGATGGGTGGCCATCGAGCCGTCCTGCGGGCGTCGGGTCCAGGTGACGGCGACGGCCTGGTTGCCGGTCTCGTCGGCGGTGACGTCGATCTGGTAGTGCTTGGCGGCGCGGGTGTGGCGCGCCTTCAAGCGCCCGATGCGCTGCCAGACCTGGGCGAGGCGCTTGTGGGCGCGGGGGCGCGCCAGCCCGTCGTTGAGCTTGGTGAGCGCGGCCTCGAAGCGGGTGGCGACGCGCTCGACGATGGCTCGTTCCTTCTGTGCTCGCTCCTCCGAGTAGCAGTACAAGCGCACCTCGTCGGGGTCGGTGGAGACGACCTTGTGCAGGTGCACGGTCTGGTTCGACTGCGTGCGGACCGACACGGCGGCCTCGGCATCGAATTGCCGGTGGCGTTCGCGGCTGACGACCAGATAGCGGTAGCCGTGCTCGCGCAGCCAGGTGATGCAGGCGTCGGTGGCGACGCCGCGGTCCATCACCACCAGGGCGCCGGCCGGCGCCCGCAGCGCCTCGAGCATGCCGGCCAGGGTGCGGTGCTCGCGGACGTTGCCGGCGAACAGTTGCGAGCGGCGGACGAAGCCGCTGGCGTCGAGCATCAGCCCCAGGGTCAACAGCGGGCAGTCGCTGCGTTTCTCCTTCGAGTGCCCGCGCTTGGCCTGGGGCTGCTCGCTCGCCTCGCCTTCGAAATAGGTGTTGGTCAGGTCGTAGAGGGTCACGGTCGGCTGCAGGTCGAACAGCCCGAGGGCGCGGTCGAACAGGTGCGCCTCGATCGCCTCGCGATGCTTCACCAACGCGTCCGAGGCGCGGTAGAGCTGCATCGCGCTGACGGTCTCGAAGTCGACGCCGAGCAGCTCGCCCAGACCGCTGCGCGCTTGCAGCCAGCGGTGCGTCGCGCGCTCCGATGCCGGCTGGGCCAGGCGCCCGACGAGGGCCCCGGCCGCCGCCGCACGCAACGCGCCGTTGACGCCCAACTCGGCCAGCAGGGCCGGCAGCTCCAATTGCTCCAGCGCCCACAGGCCGACCTGCTCCACCCCGACGCTACGGGGACGGGCCAGGCGCAGCGAGTCGACATCGACCCGTTGCACGGCCGCCGGTCCGGCGGCCGTCTCGTCCCTCGGTGCGGCGCGGGCAACCAACTGCGCGGCGATCCGCTGCGCCTCATGCTCGACGGCGGGCGGGAAATCGGCCACCAGCGGCGGTTGGCCGGCCAGGATATCGTCGATGCGGGTGCACAGCAGCGGCCACTGCTCGCGGGGGATGTCGAAGTGGCGCCCGAGATTGAGCAGCGTGCGCTGCCGGACGGTGTTTCCGACGCGCTCGGAGTGGACGAGGCGATGGGAGAAGTAAGGCTGTCGGTCTTCGGTTCGCCGGGTTTGGGTGCGCCGCACGAACATACGGGCCACGATAGCGGGTGGACCCGCCACAGCGCAACCCAGACCATACGATTATGGCACTACATTGAGCTCAGCCAAACGCCGATCATTTAGAATCAATAACTTACAGAGACGAAACTCTCGAAATGCTGCCCGAATCGGCAAAATGACCGCCGATCTTGTTAAACATGGGCTAGGTCCGTTGGCGTTCTCGGCTCGGGTACGGAATGTCGGCATGGACGCCACCGTCCGTGGCTTGGTCGATAAGGCCATCATGCAGCGTGTCGCACAGGTGGCCAACGGCTCGGTAGTGGACAGCGACGTTCGATAGGGCAACGACCGCGAGCTATCGGCTGATGCGCCGGTGGTCGCCGACGTACCTCGGCGGACAAGCGGAGAAGTCGACGCGGCGCTGAGACGATGCGAGCGTTGCTCGACGGCGGCTTGTTCGGCATGGGCCTGTGGCGCGATGCGGTTCGCCGGGGCCGGTCCGCCGCGACAGCGGAGCGGCGCATGCGTTGGTCGTTCGTGGTGAGAAGCGGGCAGCCTTCGGGCTGGCCCGCAAGAGTGATCCCGCACGGTCGGCCGCGGCAGTCACCCGAAGGGCCGGAGCGGACGCGGAGGAGCGCGCCAGCGCTTGACGGCCGCGGGCGACCGTGCGCTGCCGGACGCCGGGGACCGCCCGGCGCTCATGCTCCTTGCCGGCGAGCGGCCCGGCGACGGCCGCCTCGACGCGGGTCCGAACCGACCCCCCGCGCGCCGTATCTCCGTGCAGGGTTCGAAGGGGCAGCAGCCCCTCGCCAGCCCCGATGTACGTACATCGGGTCGGCTGGCTCATGACATGCAACGGATGTCATGAGCCAGTGTTTCGCTTCCGATCTTGCGCCCGTCCGTCTCCTCGTCGCCGCCCGTCTCCTCGTCGTCGCTCTCCGGGATCTCCTCGTGTTCGCCGTTCCGTTCGATGTCCTGCCCCGCTCGATCCGCACTGCGCTGATGTCCGTCCGGGATCTTCGCCTGACTGACTCGTTGGGTGAGGTGTGGTCGAACGGGGGAGGCAGTGTCGGATCGGGGTTCAGTCATGGTCAAGGTGCTGCGGTGCCGGCGAGTTCGTGTTCCGCTGGTTCCACGATCGGGGGGGACGCTGAGGGTTGTGTGCTGGCCAGGTAGGCCTCCCAGTCGTTCATGAGCCGCCGCCGCCGCTCGAACAGATCCGAGCGGGCATAGGCCGCCTCGACCTTGTCCCGCACCGTGTGCGCCAGCGCCGCCTCGACCACCTCGCGCGGGTGGTTCGTCTCCTCGGCGGCCCAGTCCCGGAACGTGGAGCGGAAGCCGTGTGGGACCGCGGGGATCGCCGCTTGCGTCAGCGGTCTCGACAACGCCATGTCGGTCAAGGGCTTGCCCTGCGCCGTCGGGAACACGAGCGGGCAGTCGCCGGCGCCGAGCGTCCGCGCTGCGCCGAGAACCTGCACGGCGCGCCCGCTCAGCGGGACGCGGTGCTCGCGAAGCGCCTTCATGCGTTCGGCGGGAATGGTCCACACGGCCGCGTCCAGGTCCACCTCGGACCACCGCGCCCCGCGCGCTTCGCCCGGCCGAGCGGCCGTGAGCACCATGAACTCGAACGCCAGCTTGACCACCGGCCGGGCCGACGTGGCCCGGATCGCCGCGGGCGCCGCCACCACCTCGGCGTGCGGCAGCGCGCGCATGTGCCGGACGACCTTCTTCTGCTTGCCGAGCACGGGGCCGAGCCGGTCGCAGGGATTGTCCGGGCGGTGCTTGCATCGCGATGGCCCACTCCAGGACCGCGTGGATGCGCTGGCGCACCCGCTGCGCCGTGTCCCCCCGCGTGTGCCAGATCGGCTGCAACGTGCCGAGCACGTCGGCGCTGGTGATCTCGGAGACGGGCAGCGCGCCGAGGCGCGGGAAGGCGTGGGTCTTGGTCCTCGGTGGCGAGTTCTGGATAACGTATCGCATGTAAACGACTTAAGAACTTCCCGTCGATCACTCCCCTCATCGTGTCCCTCGTTCCCAATCGGATGTCAGCGGGCTGGGAACACCGGCCTTGGACCCTTGGACTTCCGGGGTTCCGGGGTTCCGGGGTTCCGGGGATCCGGGGAACTCCGGGGGTAACCGTTCGGCGAAGCCGGTATGCGGCAGCCCGTGCTGATCGAGACCTTCGTGGAGACCGCGCCGCCTCGGCCGCGGGGTGCAACCGGGCTGCTGGACGAGATGTCCGGCTCTACGCGGCGATCTCGCGACCCGGGAGGTGCTGTCGGGCGTTGCGGGGCCGCGAGAGCGAGAAGCGGGAGAGGCCGTGCACCAAGGTTGTCGAGCGGGCGGCCGTGGCCGGGAGCGCCACACCGCTGGCCGCGCGGGCGGCCGTGCCCGGCCGCTCCCGCTTCTCGCTCTTGCGGCCGTGCAACGCCTTCGACAGCACCGCCCGGGTCGCACGCAGCTTCACAAGCTCCGCCGCCTGCGTCCCGACCCGCCGCCGCAACGCCTGCTCCGTCCGACGCAGCCGCGCGTTCTCCTTCCGCACCCGGACGAGCGCGGCCTTCCGGCGACGCGACTTCGCCAGAGCCTGGCGCAGAGCCACGTCCGCCGCCGCCGGCGACTTCGCCCGCAACGACTCGGCCTTGCGAAGCAGTCGGACCTTCAGACGGTCGGCCGTCGCCTTGGACCGCTGCAACGCATACCGCAGCCGCCCGACATCGTCCGAAAGCGACACAACCCGGTCGTGCTGGTCGCGAAGTCGCCACGTCCCATCGTAGAGCCGGACGGTCTCGTGCAGCAGCCGGCGCAGCGCGGCATTGTCGTCGCGCTCCTTGCACAGAACCTTGTGCAGCCGGCGAATCTCGGCCGCCTGGACCTCCGCCCCCGGCGCCGCCTTGCGCAACCGGGCAACCTCCCGGCGCAACGACGTCTCGCTGTACCGGCCCGACTCGATGCCGGCATCCGCAAGCAGCTTGCCGAGACGGGCTACCTCCGACTGCAGCGCCAACGCGTCCTTCGCCGCGCTGCGGGCTTCCTTCGACCGCTCGATCGCCGCCAGCCGCTTGCGCCGCGACGACTCGAACTGCCACTTCCAATAGCCCGCTTCGCAACGCGCGGATACCTCCGCCCGCTTCAGCGCTTCCGCCGCCTCGGCACGACCTCGAGCCCGCTCATACAGCCGCCGCCAGAACGGCCGTCCGGGCAGCGAAGCCCCTTCGGTAACCGGTCGGGCTACCGGGTCCCGACTCGCCATGGCCGAGACCATAGCGAATATCGCTCCGCGTTATCAGTACAAAATACCGGCTTGGCCGAACGCTTACGGTCGCTGTGAGACGGAGCTGCTCGGGACTGCTAGTCCGAATTGCATACGGAACGAGCACCGACCGCCCCGAGCATCCTCCCAAGCCACTGACAATACGCCAGTTACGCTATTTCTCGAGTGGGTGCGGCCGGTACGGGCACGGGGCGGCAGCTCGGCGGTCCGGGCTGGCCGCGCCCGCCGGAGGTGGTTCTCCGCGACGAGCAGGGTCGCGTGACCGTCCGCGCCGTCAGGCTGGCGGCGGGCCTGCAGCTCGACGGGCTGCTCGACGAGCCCCTGTACGACTGCGTGCGGGCGATCGGCGACTTCATCCAGCTGATGCCCGACGAGGGCGCCCCGGCCACCGAGAAGACCGAGGCCTGGATCACGTTCGACGAGACGAACATCTACGTCAGCGCCCGCCTGTGGGACTCGGCGCCGCCGGCCGACTGGGTCGCCAACGAGATGCGGCGCGACACGACCCAGCTCCGCGACAACGACGGGTTCTGGGTCGTCCTCGACACCTTCCACGACCGCCGCAACGGCGTCAGCTTCTACACCAACCCGCTGGGCGCGCTGGGCGACTTCGAGATCAGCAACGAGGGGAATCCCAACAGCGACTGGAACCCGGTGTGGGACGTCCGCACGGGGCGCTTCGACGGCGGCTGGACGGTGGAGATGGAGATCCCGTTCAAGTCGCTGCGCTATCGGCCCGGAGCCGACCAGGTCTGGGGCGTGCAGCTGCGGCGCACCATCCGGCGCAAGAACGAGCTGGCCTTCCTGACGCCGCTGCCGATCTCCGCGGGGCTCACCGGCATCTTCCGCGTCTCGCAGGCGGCCACGCTGGTGGGCCTGGAAGTGCCGGCCGAGGGCGGTCGAGGGCGCGGCCGGGCTCGACGTCAAGTACGGCCTGACGCAGAACCTGACCGCGGATCTGACCTACAACACGGACTTCGCGCAGGTGGAGGTGGACGAGCAGCAGGTCAACCTGACGCGCTTCAGCCTGTTCTTTCCCGAGAAGCGCGAGTTCTTCCTCGAAGCCCAGGGCATCTTCAACTTCGCCCGCGGCGTCGCCGACAACAACCTGCAGGTGACGGGCCTGCGGCAGATAGGCGGGGGCGACCGCCGCGCCCAGGGTCCCGGCAACGCGCCGACGCTGTTCTACTCGCGCCGCATCGGCCTCGAGGGCGGTGCGGTCGTGCCGATCGTCGGGGGCGGCCGCGTCACGGGCAAGATGGGCGACTTCGACGTCGGGGCGCTCAACATCCAGACCGACGACGAACAGATCTCCGGCGCCCTGCCGACGAACTTCACCGTCGTGCGCATCCGGCGCGACATCCTGCGCCGCAGCAGCGTCGGGGCGCTGTTCACCAACCGCTCCGTGTCGGTCCAGGGCGACGGCTCCAACCAGGCCTATGGCGCGGACGCCACCTTCTCGTTCTACGACAACGTCAACTTCCTCGGCTACATCGCGCGGACGCAGACGCCCGGTCGCGAGGGCGACGACCGGAGCTACCAGGGCCAGTTCGTCTATGCCGCGGACCGCTACGGGCTGCAGGCGGAACACCTGGTCGTCGAGGAGAACTTCGTGCCCGAGGTGGGCTTTCTCCGCCGCGACAACTTCGAGACGCGCCAGTCCCAGGTGGCGTTCCTGACCGAGTTCGAGAACAGCGACCGGCTGGGGGTGTCGGCGGCGGACAACTACGAGCTGCTCGTCGAGCCGTTCGAGGCCGGGCCCGGCGTGACGCTGCCGGTGGGCGGCTACGGCTTCCGCGACGTCGAGCTGCTGTACGAGCCCGGCACCCAGCGCCGGTTCAGCGGCGAGCTGAAGGTGCGCCTCGGCGAGTACTTCAACGGCAGCATCCGCTCGGTGACCTTCAGCCGCGGCCGGCTGGAGGTGACGCCGCAGCTGTCGGTCGAGCCGACCATCTCGGTCAACTGGATCGACACGCCGCATGGCGCGTTCCGTGCGGACCTGGCCGTCTCCCGCGTGACCTACACGTTCACGCCGCGCATGTTCTTCAGCGGCCTGGTGCAGTACAACTCGAGCACCAACACCGTCAGCAACAATCTCAGGCTGCGGTGGGAGTACATCCCCGGCAGCGAGCTGTTCGTGGTCTACACCGACGAGCGCTTCGCCGACCCGTTCCGTCCGGACCGCTCCTACGGGCGGCGCAGCCGCGGGCTGGTGGTGAAGGTGAACCGGCTCTTCCGGCTGTGAGCGATGGAGATAGTATCGCCGTTGCGCCATCATTCGCGGGCGCCAGGTCGCCGTAATCTCATGAGCGGGCGGCTATAATTCCATCGTGTGTCGCCCTGGTGGCGGTGATGCTGACAGCTTGAGGAGGTCACGCAGGAAATGGCCGCATACGTGATTATCGGTGTCGAAGTGACAGATGAATCCGCCTACGGCAGCCTGCGGGAACAGGTGCCGGGAATCGTCGAGGCCCACGGCGGCAGGTACCTGGTGCAGGGCGGCGCTCCTCAGGTCGTCCGCGGCGGCTGGACGCCGCACCGCCTCGTCGTGCTCGAGTTCGACAGCGTCGAGCAGGCGAAGGCATGGCAGAGCGCGCCTGACTATGCCGATCTCAGAGACAAGCTCAACAAGGTTTCCAGGACCGACGTCGTCATCGTCGACGGGGTCTAGCGATGCCCTGTCACTGCCGCCCCGCATCCGCGGGTGCCCGGCGATTCAGCCGCATCGCCGCCGGCGCCCTGCTGGCCGTCGTGGTCGCGGGAGCAACCCTGTCGGCGGAGGATTGGCCGCAGTGGCGCGGCGCCGAGCGGCTCGGGATCTGGACCGAGACCGGCATCCTGCGCGAGTTTCCGGACGAAGGGCTCATCGTCAAGTGGCGCGCGCCGGTGGGCGCCGGCTTCGCCGACCCCGCCGTGGCCGACGGCCGCGTGTTCGTCCTCGACTACGCCGAGACCGACCAGCGCACGATGGACGGCACCGAGCGCATCCTGGCTCTGGACGAGGACAGCGGCGAGGTGCTGTGGACCCGGGAGTGGGCCACGACCTACCGGATGCTCATGTTCAGCTACGCCACGGGGCCGCGCGCCACGCCGACCGTCGACGGCGGCCGCGTCTACCTGGCCGGCGCGGCGGGACGCATCTTCTGCCTGGACGCCGCGACCGGCGCGGTGATCTGGGAACGGGACACCGTGGCCGAGTACGACGCGTACATCCCGGTCTGGGGCTCGTCGGTCGCGCCGCTGGTCGACGGCGACCGCGTCATCTTCGTCGTCGGCGGCGAGCCGGACGCGCTGGTCATGGCCTTCGACAAGCACACGGGCGAGGAGCTCTGGAGGGCGCTGGAGCCGCGCACCGAGATGGGCTACAGCCAGACGAGCATCATCGAGGCGGGCGGCGCCCGGCAGTTCATCGTCTGGCACCCCTGGGGACTCTCCTCGCTCGACCCGGAAACCGGCGCGGTGTACTGGGAAGAGCCGTTCCCCGGGGGGCAGGCTCCGATCGCCGACGCCGTCCGCAGCGACTCGTACCTGCTGGTGTCGGGGTTCTACACCGGCTCGATGATGATGCGGCTCTCCCCCGACCGGCCGGCCGCGACGCTGCTCTGGAAGGACGCGGGCAGCGACCGCATCCTGGAGGACGGCGTCGAGGTGGCCGAGTCGGACGGATTGCACTCGAACATCACGACGCCGCTGATCGTGGGCGACTACATCTACGGCATCGGCAGCCACGGGCATGTGCGCGGGCTGCGGGCGGACACCGGCGAGCGCATCTGGGAGGCGGAGGGACTGACCACCCGCAACCGCTGGGGCTCGGCCTACTTCGTGCAGCACGAGGACCGCCACTTCGTCTACAACGAGAACGGCGATCTCATCATCGCCCGCTTCACGCCGGAGGGCTACGTCGAGCTCGACCGGACCCACCTGCTGAACCCCACGTCGCGGACCGGCTACGGCCCGTCGCGTCCCGGCTCCCGGTCGCGGAGGCGTCACGGGCAGAGCGATCGCCTGGTCGTCTGGGCCCATCCCGCGTTCGCCAACCGCCACGTCGTGCTGCGGAACGACGAGGAGATCATCCGCGTGTCGCTGGACGAGACCGACTACTAGCGGGCTCCGGCGCCGGGACGCCACTGGCGCGCCAGCCGCTCGGCGGCGGCGACCTGGCCGGGGCTCATGCGCCGCTCGAGCGCCGCGCGCGAGTCGACCGCCCGCGCACGGGCGGCCACGGCGGCTTCCCGCTCGTCGCCGGCTAGCCGGGCGGCCGCCAGGCTGAGCCACATGTGGGCGGCGACGTCGTCCTGCGCGACCCCGTCACCCGCGCGGTACATCAGCGCCAGGTTGAACTGCGCGAACGGATGCTCCTGGTCGGCGGCGCGCTGGTACCAGCGGACCGCCTCCGCGTCGTCCTGCCGCACGCCGCGGCCGTCGCGGTACAGGCGGCCGAGGTTTACCTGGGCGCCGGCGTGGCCGCGCGCCGCCGCCTGGCGATAGAGCCGCGCGGCCTCGGCCAGGTCCGCGGCCATGCCGCGGTCGCCGTCGTGGAGCTGCGCGAGGTTGAAGCTCGCCTCCGGGTAGTCCGGCTGCAGCTCGAGCGCCCGCCGGAACGCGGCGACCGCGGCGTCCCGGCGCCGGCCCCGGACGTGCGCCACGCCCAGGCTGTTGTGCGTCTGGGCCACGTCCGGAGCGAGCGCGGCGGCCGCCTCGAGCGGCCCCAGCGCTTCGGCCGTGCGCCCCGCCCGCAGCAGCACGTAGCCGAGCTCGTTCTGCAGCACCGCCCGTTCCGGTTGCGCCCGCACGGCGTCGCGGTAGTGGGCGATCGTCTCCGCGACGCGGCCCTGCGAGAGTAGCGAGACGCCGCGCGCCAGCGCGACCTCGGTCCCCGTCTGGAGCTGCATCGCGACGAAGACGACAGCCCACACGGCGACGTACGCGAGGTTGCGCCGCACGGGCGTCAACGCACGCCCGAGCGCCGCCGGGTCGAGGCGCCGGCAGACGTCGGACCGCGCGGCGCCGTCGATCGCCCTGATCAGCAGGTTGAGCACCGGCACCGCCAGCAGCTTGTCGTAGTGGGTGGGGATGCCGGCGCGCTCCAGCACGCCGAACAGCACGATGATGCTGGCGCCGTACAGAACGCCGAAGACGACGCGTCCCAGCTCGGTGCGCGGCGAGGTGGAGGGGTCGTTGAACAGCAGGTGCATGCCCAGGAACGCCGCAATCGGGACGGCCCCGCCGCCGAGCGATGCGGGGCTGAAGAAATGGCTGCCGGTGAGTGCGAAGTGGACGAGGATGAAGGCGTAGGTCGTCGCCACGGCGGACAGCGTCATCGAGACGACGCCGAAGAGAAGCTGCGCCGGCAGGCTCGCCGCGAAGATCAGCAGGTAGATGTAGGGCGGAAAGATCTGCGTCACGGCGATCTCGGGGCCCCAGGTCAGGTCGGTCGTGCCGGTCGCGATCAGCAGCAGGGCGAACAGGCCGAGCGGGAACGACGACGGATTGAAGATGTGCACGCGGCGCCCGTCCCGGGTCCAGCGGATCAGCTCCTTCACGGCGAAGCCGACCGCCACCATCACGAACTGCAGGGCGAACCAGTCCGGCTTGAACCACATGAAGAGGTTGATGCTGAAGATGATGGGGAAGGGGCCGAAGCCGAGCGTGTAGCGGTCGCGCCGCGACCAGGTGAGCAGCATGTCGAACGCGTAGGCGAAGACGAGCTGCGCGGCGATGAGGTGCGCGGAGTCGTACACCTCGCGCCAGTACCAGCCCCAGTAGAGGTAGACGGAGAGTTGCGCACAGGCCTGCACGTAGTGCTGCTTGCGCAGGACGACGTCCACGGCCAGCCGCCGGCCTGATCGCCGCGCCAGCGCGAGGAGTGCGCCGTTCCAGGCCAGCAGCGAGCCGGCGGCGCCAAGCACCGCCCCCAGCAGCGCGGGCCGCTGGTTGACTGCGGGCACGGCCGCAAACGCCGCCAGCATCAGCGTGAACGCCAGCGGCCACGCGAACGCCCGCGCCAGTGGAAGGTCCGCGAGGCGCGCGGCCGCAGCGTGCGGGGCTGCGGCCTGCGAAGCCCCCTGGCGGGCCTTCCGCGCCGCTCGCTGCCGTCGTTGGGACATGGGTCGCCGTGGATCTTAGCCCATGTTTAACAAGATCGGCGGTCATTTTGCCGATTCGGGCAGCATTTCGAGAGTTTCGTCTCTGTAAGTTATTGATTCTAAATGATCGGCGTTTGGCTGAGCTCAATGTAGTGCCATAATCGTATGGCTTGGGTTGCGCTGTGGCGGGTCCACCCGCTATCGTGGCCCGTATGTTCGTGCGGCGCACCCAAACCCGGCGAACCGAAGACCGACAGCCTTACTTCTCCCATCGCCTCGTCCACTCCGAGCGCGTCGGAAACACCGTCCGGCAGCGCACGCTGCTCAATCTCGGGCGCCACTTCGACATCCCCCGCGAGCAGTGGCCGCTGCTGTGCACCCGCATCGACGATATCCTGGCCGGCCAACCGCCGCTGGTGGCCGATTTCCCGCCCGCCGTCGAGCATGAGGCGCAGCGGATCGCCGCGCAGTTGGTTGCCCGCGCCGCACCGAGGGACGAGACGGCCGCCGGACCGGCGGCCGTGCAACGGGTCGATGTCGACTCGCTGCGCCTGGCCCGTCCCCGTAGCGTCGGGGTGGAGCAGGTCGGCCTGTGGGCGCTGGAGCAATTGGAGCTGCCGGCCCTGCTGGCCGAGTTGGGCGTCAACGGCGCGTTGCGTGCGGCGGCGGCCGGGGCCCTCGTCGGGCGCCTGGCCCAGCCGGCATCGGAGCGCGCGACGCACCGCTGGCTGCAAGCGCGCAGCGGTCTGGGCGAGCTGCTCGGCGTCGACTTCGAGACCGTCAGCGCGATGCAGCTCTACCGCGCCTCGGACGCGTTGGTGAAGCATCGCGAGGCGATCGAGGCGCACCTGTTCGACCGCGCCCTCGGGCTGTTCGACCTGCAGCCGACCGTGACCCTCTACGACCTGACCAACACCTATTTCGAAGGCGAGGCGAGCGAGCAGCCCCAGGCCAAGCGCGGGCACTCGAAGGAGAAACGCAGCGACTGCCCGCTGTTGACCCTGGGGCTGATGCTCGACGCCAGCGGCTTCGTCCGCCGCTCGCAACTGTTCGCCGGCAACGTCCGCGAGCACCGCACCCTGGCCGGCATGCTCGAGGCGCTGCGGGCGCCGGCCGGCGCCCTGGTGGTGATGGACCGCGGCGTCGCCACCGACGCCTGCATCACCTGGCTGCGCGAGCACGGCTACCGCTATCTGGTCGTCAGCCGCGAACGCCACCGGCAATTCGATGCCGAGGCCGCCGTGTCGGTCCGCACGCAGTCGAACCAGACCGTGCATCTGCACAAGGTCGTCTCCACCGACCCCGACGAGGTGCGCTTGTACTGCTACTCGGAGGAGCGAGCACAGAAGGAACGAGCCATCGTCGAGCGCGTCGCCACCCGCTTCGAGGCCGCGCTCACCAAGCTCAACGACGGGCTGGCGCGCCCCCGCGCCCACAAGCGCCTCGCCCAGGTCTGGCAGCGCATCGGGCGCTTGAAGGCGCGCCACACCCGCGCCGCCAAGCACTACCAGATCGACGTCACCGCCGACGAGACCGGCAACCAGGCCGTCGCCGTCACCTGGACCCGACGCCCGCAGGACGGCTCGATGGCCACCCATCCCGGCGTCTACTGCCTGCGCAGCAGCGAGACCGACTGGGACGAAGACGCCTTGTGGCGAACCTACACCACGCTCACCGACGTCGAAGCCGTCTTCCGCTCGCTCAAGTCCGAGCTCGGACTGCGCCCCATCTACCACCACAAGCCGCGGCGGGCCGACGGCCACCTGCTGCTCACTGTTATCGCCCACCAGCTCGTGCAGGTCATCCGCACCCGCCTGCGCGCGCACGGCGAGCACGCCAGCTGGTCCACCCTGCGCCGCATCCTCGAAGGCCAGCAGCGCGTCACCGCCACCTTCCGGCGCCCGGACGGGCGCACCCTGCACGTGCGCACGGCCACGCAAGCCGAACCCGAACAGCGGGCCATCTACGATGCGCTCGGCGTCGACCCGCAGCCGGGCGGCGTCCGCAAGACGATCATCTGACCGCCCTCCTTCCCCCGGTTGACGCGCATTTGTAGTGCCACTTGCGCCGTTCGGTCGGCGTAAGCTGCTGATTCTAAAATGCCTTGGCTGTACCGTTGTTAAACATGGGTTAGCAGTCGCCGTAGCCGTCCATGTCGGCGGCCGCGTCCACGCGGCTGCCGGGAAGGCCTGCGCGCGCGCAGGCGGCGCCTGGCATGTTTCCTGCTCTTGCACACCGTACCGACGCGGCGTTGTCGAGGTTGGCGCGCCGGCCTATACTGCGGAGGTCACGGTGGCTGTGAAGACGGTTGAAGAACGATTGACTGTAGCGGAGCAGCAGGTGGAAGAAAACGCGCGCGACACCGAGGGGCTGCGTGGAGCGGTCCTGGAACTCGGTCGCCGCATGGAGCAGGGCTTCGAGGTGATCGATCGCCGGTTCGAAGCGATCGACCAGCGGTTCGAGGCGATCGATCGCCGGTTCGAAGCGATGGACCGCCGGTTTGAGGCCATCGACCAGCGGCTCGAGGTCATGGAGCGGCGGTTCGATCGCATGGAGCAACGCGTCGACCAGCGCCTCGACAGGCTCGACCAGCAGATGTCGCGGCAGTTCTTCTGGGTGGTCGGCATCCAGATCACGACCGTGCTCGCGATGACGGGCGCCATCGCGGCCATTGCCGCCGCCGCGCTCGGGAACTGACGGCCGGACGGCGGCCTGCAGGCCGCACCGCTCGGCGGTGCCCCCACGCACCTCATGGTGACCCCGGGACCCGCAGGGAAATCGGATCCACAAAGAAAAAGGGGATGACCCGCGCGGGTCATCCCCTGAACATGCGCCGCGGCTCCGGGACCGGCCGGCCCCGGAGCGTGCGCCAGCTAGAAGTCGAGCTGGAAGGCGAACTTGGCCAGCCGGCCCGCCATGGTCACCTGCGGCACCAGGTAGCCGGCGCCGGTGCCGGCGGCGGAGCCCCAGCCCGGCGCCTCGCGCGTGATCGCGTTCGCGTTGAACAGGTTGAACAGGTCGAACATCGCCCGGAACTGCGTGCCGCCAGGCATGCGAAAGATCTTCGTCAGCCGCAGGTCGAACTGGTTGAACCGATCGCCGTACCAGGAGCCGGGCGGGATGACGTTCGCCTCGATCGAGCCCTGCGTATGCGGCCGCCCGTTCACGAGGGTGGCGCCGCTGAAGACCACCTCGGCGATGCGGCCCGGTCCCGGCTGGTTCTGCAGCGTCGCCGCGATCTGGACATCGTACGGAAGGGTGTACGACCCGAGGAACTTGACCTGCGTCAGCCAGTTGTGGTGCGCGTCGCAGTACGATTGCGGTGTCACCGGGGACGTCGCCGCCCGCTCGTTGAACTGGATTTCCGGCTGAGCAGTGACGAGATCGCAGTTGTCGGTGCTCGTGGCGCCGGTGCTCAGGCCGCCCTGGATCAGCAGGTTCTCGAGCCGGCCGTCGATCGTGACGTCGAACCCCTGCCAGTTCTGGCTCTGGCCACCGAAGTTGCCGGCCGCGGTGAAGACGTTGTCCGGTCGCCCAATGGTTTCGGGCCGCTGGTCGTACAGCATGATCGACGCCGGCAGGTCCGGATTCAGGTCCCGGAGCCCTTGCGGAAGGTCCACGCTGAACGCTTCGAAATCTGCCGCGCCGAGGGTCCGGTCATCTTCCACGTAGAAGTTGATCCACGAGCGGCGGAAGTAGCCGACGTCGAGCGAGAGGCCGGGCACCAGCTCCTGCTGGATGCTCGCGGTGATCTCCCAGTTCGACTGCCGGTTGCCCCATCCGTAGCGCCACGCCTCGTCGAAGAACGTGGTGGCGATGGGGTTGCCGAAGAAGGGCGTCGGATTGGAACTCGTCAACTCCCCGTTCGGCTCGTTGATGAGGGGATTGCCCTGCACGAGGCCGTCGCCGGGAATGCAGTCACCCGGCCAGAGGCTGTTCTGCCAAGCGGTACCCGTGTTGCCCAACCCCGGGTGCGGGATGCAGCCGCTGTCAGACCAGGACCGGTTCATCGCACGGTTGTTCAAGCCGGGGTTCAGGAGGTTGGCGACGTCGGTGGAGTTCCGCTTCCCGTAGCGGTGGGCGCCGACCTTGACCGCCGTCCGCCCGTCGCCGCGGACGTCCCATGCCAGACCGATCCGCGGCTGCAGATCGTGCCAGCCGTTCGCCTTCTCGCCCGCGATGAACAAATCGCGCTCGCCCTGCAGCCAGGTGCGCGCGCCGGGAGTGGCCTGGTCCGGGTAGCTCGATTCCTCGTAGTCGTACCGCACCCCGGCGTTAATCGTGAGCCGGTCGAGCGTCCACTGCTCCTGGGCATAGATGCCCATGTTCCGCGCGCGGTTGATCTGCCAGGCCGGCGTGCGGAACGTGGCCCGGATCGGCCGGGGACCGACCGCCAGCACGTGGTACCACTGGTGGTGGTTGTAGTTGATGGCGTTCTCGCCCAGCCACAGGCCGGTCATCCCGAACTTCAGGTTGTGGCTGCCGGTGACGTACGATACCGAGCCGCGGATCATGTTCGTGTGCTTGGGACTGTTCCGTTCCTGCGCGCCCGAGAACCAGCCCGACATGTTGCGCGTCGCCCACGGTCCCGGCACGAAGACCACGCCCGGCACGTTGAGGTTCGCCCCCTCCGTCGGGTGCAGGTAGTAGCGGACCGGCAGCATCGACGCGCCCGCCTCGAACAGCAGCCGGTTGGTGTGCGGCCGCGTCCAGGTAGCCTGGTACGTGTTGGTGCGGATCTCGCCCCCCAACGCAGCCGCCGGCGAGATGGCGATCGATGCCAGCGTGCGCCCCTGCAGCAGATGCGGCTGGTCGGTGCTGCTGTTGGTCCAGTACAGCTTGAACTTGTCGCGCTGCGTTGCCTGGATCGTGAAGTTGATCGACTGCTCGCGGATCGTGGTCGCGTCGACCGCCGGGTTGTTGAAGTCCTGGACTATTCCCCAGTTGGTCGGGTCCTGCACGCTCTCCGGCGTCTCGTGGAAGACGCCGCCGGCGATGGTGTCTGCCGCCTGCGAGGTGTGCGTCGCGAAGAACCAGACGCGGTCGCGGACGATCGGCCCGCCGACCACCGGGTTGACCGTCCAGATCTCGTCGATCAGCGTCGCGGTGAGGTCGGGGTTCGCCGCCAGCAGCGCGTCGTCGCCGAGGACGTTGTCGGCGTTGAGCCCCTGGAAGGCGAACGTGGTGAAGAAGTGGCCGCTGAAGTCGTTGCGGCCCTCGCGCGGGATCATGTTGATGCGCACGCCGCCCGACTCGATCTCGGCCGGGCTGGCCGAGTAGTTGTACGCCAGCTCCTCGAAGTTGGAGTCCGGGAAGACCGAGTAGTTGGCCCCCTGCGTCAGCGAGTCGCCGACGTCCATGCCGTTGATCTCGAGCTGCTGGTCCTCCTGGTTCCCGCCGTGGATGGCCAGCCGCTGCAGCGTCTGTCCGCTGATGCCGCCCTGGTCCTGGGACAGGCTCGTCAGGTAGCTGTCGAAGCCGCCCATGCCCGGCACCAGCAGCGCGTAGGACTGGAACGACTTGCCGGTCGGGATGCTGTCGATGACCTCGCGGTCCATCACCTGCCGCTGCTCGACGTTCTGGATGTCGACGACGGGCGTGGCCCCGGAGACGGTGATCGTCTCCTCGATGTCACCGACGCCGAGCTGGATGTCGATGTTGGCGGTGAAGCCGCTGCTCAGCGCGACCCCCTCGCGCAACACCGAGCCGAACCCGGGCAGCGAGTACGTGACGTCGTAGGTGCCGACCTCGAGGGCGACGATCAGGTACTGCCCGTTGCCGTCGGTGATTGCCGTCCGCACCTGCTCGATCAGAGCCGGACTGCGCGCCTCCACCGTCACGCCGGGCAGCACCCCGCCCGTGGTGTCGGTGACCGTACCGCCAATCTGCTGCGCGCCGGCGATGCCGGGTACGAGCAGCAGGATGGCCAGGACTACCGCTTTCTTCATCGTGACTTCTCCCTCCCTGGGATCGTTCGGGTCCCTCAGGTCAAGCAAGAACTCATGCAAGTTTCGCACCAAGCCCCGCATCCGGCTAAGTTCTTCTGCAAGCGCGGCTTGGGCTGCTGCTCCGCGCGTCGTATCTATTCAAATGATTGGTTGAAATCCAAACGCTTGGGCTCGGTTCGCGCGGCGGGGCCGAAGGTCGAAGCACCGATTTTACACGATCGCGGCGGCCGCCGCGCGGCGCCGCGGCCCTCGCGGTTCGCCGCCGCGGTCCGCTTTTCGCCCGAAAACGTTGCGTGTATGATGCTGGCCGTTAGCGAGAGGAGGCAGACCGTGGCGATTCACGATGATCGTACTGCGCGGCCGAGCCGCCGGGATGCGCTGCGCATGCTGGGCGTCGGCGCCGCCGGCGCCGGATTGGGACTGAGCGCGGGCGCCGGGTCGGCGGCCGGCGCCGCAAGGGTGCTGCGCCAGGCGGCTGGCGGGTCGCAGGTGACGTTCCCGGCGGGCGCCATCGTGCGCACCGTGCTGGAGGACCTGTCGCCGGACGCGCTGGCGGACGGCGCGACGCTGTTCCACGAGCACCTCGCTTTCGACTACGCCAGTCCGCCGGCCGAGCCGCGCGCGCCCGGCACGCCCGAGCCGCCGGCGCCCACCAACGACGAGATGGTGGACCTGCTGGTCGAGGAGCTGCAGATGGCGAAGTTCGACGGCGTGAGCTGCATCGTCGACTCGTCGATCGGGCCGCGCACGCCGCAGCAGCTCGAGAACCTGCGGGCGATGGCCACCCGTTCCGACGTGCACGTCGTCCTCGGCGGCAGCTACTTCCTGCAGGCGCGCTACCCGGAAGAGATCATCGCGATGCCGCAGGAGGAGATCACGGCGGGCATGGTCGCGCAGGCGGCGCGCGAGCGCTGGGGGGCGCTGGGCGAGGTCGGCAGCTCGTTCCCGGCGATGCACGACGACGAGCGCAAGGTGATTGCCGCCACCGCCCAGGTGCACGTGCAGACCGGGCTGCCCATCTTCACGCACGTGCCGCACGAGAGCTGCCCGACGTGCGCGATCGATCAGCTCGACCTCTACGAGGGGCAGGGCGTCGACATGGCGCACCTGTGCATCGGCCACCAGTCGACCGTGAAGCGCTCGGACGATCCGACGTGGGAGACCCACAAGGAGATCGCCCGCCGCGGAGCGTTCGTGGGCTTCGACACGGTGGGGCACCGGATGTCGTCGTCGTTCATTCCGGAGCGGCAGAAGGTGGACATGGTCCTCAACATGATCGAGGCCGGCTACGAGGACCACGTCCTGCTCTCGGCCGACTTCGCCAACACGACGCAGATCAAGGCCAACTGGGGCAACGGCTTCTCGACGGTGCTCATCCAGTTCGTGCCGAAGCTGCGCTACTTCGGCGTGCCGGACGAGACGATTCACAAGATCCTGGTGGACAACTCGCGGCGCTGGCTCGCGTACACGCCGGTCTGAGTCTCCCGGGGCGGTGGGGGGCCGGGCGGGGGCGTCAGCGGCGGTGCTCGAACGCGTGCTCGACCTGCACCGTCTGCATGCCGCGCAGCTCCACGACGTGCTCGCCGGCCAGGCGCTCGCCGAACTCGCCGTAGCGCGCGACGACCTCGGGGGGCTGGGGCGGCAGCGGAAACTGAACGACCACGCGCACCGCGCCGGGCGGCCAGTTGAAGGTGCTGATCCGGGCCCAGTACGTGCCGTCCTGCACGGCGCTCCGTCCCGACTCGATGAGGTTCGTCGCCGGCCAGTCGGCGACCTCGGTGGTGTGGGCCGCCTCGTGCGTCACGCGGTAGTTGACGTACGCCCCGTCCGGCAGGTTCGTCTCGCCCTCCAGCCAGAGCTGGCGCCACTCGGAGCGGTGCGCGACGGCCAGCTCCACCGTCTCGGTTCCGGCCCCGCCGCCGCCGCCCGCGCCGCAGGCCGGTAGCGCCAGGAGCAGCGCGACCAGCAGCATCGGCCATGCCATGACTGCCCGCATTATACGCCCCGGCCGCCGGCCCATCGTGGGCGTGATGGGCTCGCACGCCGCGGCGCACGCCGCGCGCGCGCGGCGGGTCGGGGCGTGGGTCGCGCGGCAGGGCTATCACCTGCTGACCGGCGCCGGCGGCGGCGTGATGGCGGCCGTGACCGAGGCGTTCGTCGCGGTGCCGGACCGGCCGGGGCTGGCGCTCGGCGTCGTGCCGTCGGCGCCGGCGCGGCCCGGCACGCCCCTGCCCGGCTATCCCAATCGCTGGGTGGAGATCCCGATCCGCGCGCACCTCGACAGCGGCGGCCCGGCCGGCGACGAGCCGACCTCGCGCAACCACGTCAACGTCCTGACGTCGACGGTCGTCATCCTGCTGCCGGGCGGGACGGGCACGGCGAGCGAGGCTCGGCTCGCGGTGCGCTACGGGCGGCCGTGCGTGGCGTACCTGCGGTCGCCCGCCGAGCTGCCGGGGCTCCCGGGCGGCATCCCGATCGAGGCGGATTTCGCCCGGGTCGCGGCGTACGTGACGGAACACGCCGGGCCGGCGCCTGCCAGCCCGCCGATCGTCGCCTGACGGCTCGGCTCGGCGGCCAACCAACCCTGCGGGAGTCCGCGCCGTTCTACAGCGCGGACTGCTGGCTGAGCCGCCGCCGGGCGTCGGCCAGCCTGGCCGCCGTGACGAACACGGGCATCGCCTGCTCGATCTCGTCGAGGCCGGGATAGGTGGGTGCCAGGCGGATGTTCGCGTCGTCCGGGTCGCGCCCGTACGGGAACGTCGCCCCGGCCGGGGTCAGCTTGACGCCCGCCTCGCCCGCCAGCCGCACCACCTCGCGGGCCGTGCCGGGCGGGACGTCGACCGACACGAAGTAGCCCCCGCGCGGCCGCGTCCAGGCGGCGGTTCCCGTCAGCCCGGCGTCGAGGTGCCGCAGCACCGCCTCGAACTTGGGCCGCATGATGGCGGCATGGCGGCGCATCAGCGCGGCGATGGCGGCGCGGTCGGGCAGGAAGCGGACGTGCCGGAGCTGGTTCAGCTTGTCGGGTCCGATCGTCTGCACCGCGAGATGCTTCCGGAAGTGCGCGAGGTTGCCGGGCGAGGCCGCCAGGAAGGCCACGCCGCCGCCCGCCCGCGTGATCTTCGAGGTCGAGCCGAAGACGACGACGCTGTCCTCCGTGCCCGCCTCGCGGCAGCACGCCAGGATGTCGAGCAGCGGCGGCGGGTCGTCGTAGAGGTCGTGGACGGCGTAGGCGTTGTCCCACATGATGCGGAAGTGCGGCCCGGCCAGCTTGCCGAGGCGGGCCAGGCGCCTGACGGCCGCGTCGGAGAACGTGTGGCCGGTCGGGTTCTGGTACTTGGGGACGCACCAGATGCCCTTGATCAGCGGATCGCTCGCCACCAGCCGCTCGACCTCGTCCAGGTCCGGGCCGTCGGCGAGCATGCGCACGTTGAGCATCTCGAAGCCCAGCGATTCCGTGATGGTGAAGTGCCGGTCGTAGCCCGGCACCACGCACAGGAACCTGAGCGGCCCGCCCTCGCGCCGCCAGGCCGTGTCGGGTCCCAGGGGCCCTCGCAGCCAGGCGTTCAGCAGGTACTGGTACATGAAGGTGAGGCTTGCGTTGCCGCCGGCGATGACGTCGCTCTCCGGCACGCCGAGCAGCCCGGCTCCCAGGCGCCGCGCCGCGGGCAGGCCGTCGAGGCCCCCGTAGTTGCGGACGTCGACGCCGTCAGGCCCGAGGTAGTCGCCGTCGAGCGCGCCGTCGAGCGCGTCGGCCAGGGCGAGCTGCTCGCGGCTCGGCTTGCCGCGGGTGAGATCGAGCCGCAGGCCCTGCGCCTGCAGCTCGGCGTAACGCGCGGCGAGCTCGCGCTCGCGCGCGACCAGGTCTTCTCTCGAGATGGTCTCTGTCGGCACGCGGGGATTATAGTCGCCGGCCCGGCAGCGTCAGCCGAGCACCGCGTCGACGGCCTCGGCCAGGATCGCGACGGAGCGGTCGAGCTGCTCGTGCGAGATGACGACGGGCGGCGCGAGCACGTAGCTGTCGCCCTTCACGCGGCTGAGGAGGCCGCGCTCGAGCGCGGCCCGGAGCACGCGCGGGCCGACCTTCGCGGCGGCGGGGAAGGGCCGCTTCGCGGCCTTGTCCTCGACGAGCTCGACGCCGCACATCAGGCCCTTGCCGCGGATGTCGCCCACGTGCGGGTGGTCGGCCAGGGCGGCCCGCAGCGCGCCGTCGAGATGCCGGCCCTTGGCGGCCGCCTGCTCGGGAAAGCGCTCGCCGTCGATGATCTGCAGCATCCGCAGCGCGACGGCGCAGCCGACCGGGTGGGCGCTGTACGTGAACGCGTGCATCCAGGGCCCGCCGGCATCCTGCAGCACCTCCATCACCGCGTCGCCGATGCCGATGCCGCCGAACGGGAAGTAGCCCGAGGTGATCGCCTTGGCGAACTGGACGATGTCGGGCTCGACGCCCCAGTGATCGAGGGCGAAGAGGACGCCCGTGCGGCCGAAGCCGGTGATCACCTCGTCGGCGACGAACAGCACGTCGTACTGGTCGCAGATGGCGCGGATCCGCGGGAAGTAGTCGTCCTGCGGCACGATCACGCCCCCGGCGCCCTGGACGGGCTCGGCGATGAACATCGCGACGGTCTCGGGGCCTTCGCGCAGGATGGCCTGCTCCAGCTCGTTCGCCGCGGCCAGCCCCTGGCTGACGCCCGCCGGCGCCTCGTAGCGGTACGGGTACGGCGAGGGGATGTGCACGAACCCCGGCACGCGCGGCTCGAACAGCGGCCAGTAGGGCGAGATGCCGGTCGCGCTCATCGCGGCCAGCGTCACGCCGTGGTAGCCGTCGATGCGGGAGATGACCTTCGTCTTCTCCGGGCGCCCCCTGAGCTTCCAGTAGGCGCGGGCCGCCTTGATGCTGCTCTCGGTGGCCTCGCCGCCGCCGCTGGTGAAGAAGAAGTGGTTGATCGCCGGGTAGCACAGCGCGGCCAGCCGCTCGGCCAGCTCGATGGCGCGGGGATTCGAGTTGCCGCTGTACGCCGAGCAGTAGGCCAGCGTCGCGGCCTGCGTCCGCATCGCGTCCGCCAGCTCGCGCCGGCCGTGCCCTGCCGTGACGTTCCACAGCCCCGCCAGCCCGTCGATGCACTCCCGGCCGTCCGCGTCGGTCAGGATCGCACCCTCGCCGTTCACCCAGACCCGCCCCTGCGCGTGCAGCGCCGGCTCGTGGAGCGGATGGACCAGGTGCGCCCGGTCGCGGTCGAGCAGCGCGGTGTTCGTCTCGTGCGTCGCGTTCATGCTTCCGACCATATCACCGGGCCGCGCGGGGCGGCCACTCGACGCGCGGAGCGGCCCGGTGCTATATTGCAGGGCTTCGGTTCAACGAGGGGGGGAAAGATGCGGCCAACCAGCCTGTTCGTGGCGGCGCTGCTGCTGGCGGGAACCACCGGCGCGCTCGCGCAGGGCGTGACGAAGTACGTGCGGTACGAGCACGAGGGCGGCGTGTCGTACGGCGTCCTCGACGGCGAGACCATCCACGAGCTGCGCGGGGACGTGTTCGCGTCGCCCGAGCGTAGTGGCGAGACGGTGGCGCTCAGCGAGGTCCGGCTGCTCGCGCCGACCGCCCCCAGCAAGGTGATCGCGGTCGGCTTCAACTACCGCAGCCACCTCGGCGACACGCCCGAGGCCGAGTATCCGGGCATCTTCTCCAAGCACCCCACGTCGGTCATCCCCCACGAGGGCGTCATCACGTACTACGAGGACGCCACCGACGTGCACTACGAAGGGGAGATGGTGCTCATCATCGGCAGGACGGCGAGCAACGTCGCCGAGGCCGATGCACGCGACTACATCTTCGCGGTGGCGCCGGGCAACGACGTGAGCGAGCGGGTCTGGCAGCGCAACGACCTGCAGTGGTTCCGGGCGAAGGGGGCCGATACGTTCGGACCGGTCGGCCCAGTGATGGCCGCCGGCGTCGACTACGACGACCTGCTGCTCCAGACGCGTGTCAACGGCGAGGTGCTGCAGTCGCAGCGGACGCAGGACCTCATCTTCGACTCCGCCGCCATCGTCAGCTACGTGAGCCGCTACATCACCCTCGAGGCGGGCGACATGATCTTCACGGGAACCCCCGGCACGACGAGCGCCATTCTGCCGGGCGACGTCGTCGAGATCGAGCTGGAGGGCGTCGGCGTGCTGCGCAACACCGTGGGGCAGCGCGGGCGGACGACCGACCAGCAGTAGCCGCATCCGCCGGCCCGCCCGCGGCTCCCGGGGGCGGGCCGGCGGACAGCCCGATGGAAACCGCACTCACGCCGCTCGAGTTCATGCGCCGGGCCCGCACCCTGTACCCCGAGCGCGAGGCCGTGGTCGACGGCGAGGTGCGCCGCACCTACGCGCAGTTCTGCGAGCGCTGCGACCGGTGGTCCGCGGCGCTGCAGCGGCTGGGCGTCGGGCAGGGCGACCGCGTCGCGTACATCTCGCCGAACACCGCCTCCAACCTGGAGTCGTTCTACGGCGTGCCCCAGATCGGCGCGGTGCTCGTCCCCATCAACTACCGGCTCAACGCCGCGGAGGTGCAGTACATCCTGCGCCACAGCGGCGCCCGGGTGGTCTGCGCGCACGCCGACTACCTCGAGCTGGTCGACGGCATCCGCGGCGAGTGCCCCGACGTCGAGCACGTGGTCGCCCTGGAGGGCGCGCGCGACGGGTGGCGCGACTACGAGGAGCTGCTGGCCGCCGCCGCGCCGGAGGGCGTCGAGCGGCCCGCCATCGACGAGCGCGACCTGCTCACCATCAATTACACCAGCGGCACGACCTCGCGGCCGAAGGGGGTGATGATCACCCACCGCAACGCCTACATGAACGTGGTCGGGACGCTCATCCACCATCCGCTGAGCTGCCGGGACCGGTATCTCTGGACGCTCCCGATGTTCCACGCCAACGGCTGGACGTTCGTCTGGGTCCTGACGGCGGTCGGCGGCGCCCACGTCTGCCTCCGGCAGGTCGATCCGGCCCGGGCGTTCGGACTGATTCGGGACGAGGCGGTGACGATGCTGTGCGCGGCGCCGACCGTGCTCATCACGCTGGCCAACGCGCCGGCGGCGGTGCGCGGCGAGGTGCCGCGCGGCGTGCACGTGATGACGGCCGGCGCGCCGCCCGCGGCCGCCACCATCCAGTGCGTGGAGGGGGAGTTCGGCTGGGAGCTCATGCACGTCTACGGGCTGACCGAGACGGCCCCGTTCATCACCGTCTGCGAGCCGCGGCCCGAGCGACGGGTGCACGCTCGAGGAGCGCGCGGCGCTCAAGGCGCGCCAGGGCGTGGAGCTGGTGACCTCCGGCGAGCTGCGGGTGGTCGACGACGACGGCAACGAGGTGCCGCGCGACGGCGAGACGCTGGGCGAGATCGTCGTGCGCGGGAACGTGGTGATGGCCGGCTACTACGAGGATCCGGCCGCCACCGCCGAGGCCATGCGCGGCGGCTGGTTCCACAGCGGCGACGCGGCCGTGGTGCACCCGGACGGCTACATTCAGATCCGCGACCGGTTCAAGGACGTCATCATCAGCGGCGGCGAGAACATCTCGTCGATCGAGGTCGAGGGCGTCATGATGCGGCACCGGGCGGTGCAGGAGATCGCCGTGGTCGGCATGCCCGACGAGAAGTGGGGGGAGAGCCCCCACGCGTTCGTCGTGCTGGCGGACGGGGCGGCGGCCACGGCGGCGGAGCTCACCGCGTTCGCCCGCGAGCAGATGGCCCACTTCAAGGTGCCGCGGGCGTTCGAGTTCGTCGAGGCGCTGCCCAAGACGGCCACGGGCAAGATTCAGAAGTACGTGCTGCGCGGCGGGCGGAGCGCGATCTCCACGCAGTAGGCCGCCCCGGCCGGCATGCGGCCCGCGCGACGCTCAGAGGATCTCGTACACGCGGTACGAAGCCTGCTCGGGTTCGTCCCGGCCCACGCCCACGGCGACGAGCCGATTCAGCCAGCCGTAGCGCGCCGCGGCGGTCTCGAACACCGGCGTCGTGCGCACGTAGGGCGCTCCGCCGGCGGGCTTGCGGGCGATGCCGCGCGACCAGAGGGTGATCAGCTCGCCGTCGTCGGTCTCGAGCGTGGCGTGCAGGTTCAGCTCCCCGGCGCCGTCCGGGCGGTCGATGCGCCAGCCGCCCCCGCCGCCGAGCACGCGGCCGCGCAGCCGGGGGCCCCGAAACGCGCCGCCCGTCACCGGGATGATCCGCCGCGGCCCGGCAGCGTGGGCGCCGGCGACGTCGAGCGTCAGCTCCATCAGGAGCGTCGAGCGCAGCCCCGGCGCCGCGCCCGCCGGGTCGCCCCCCGCCACCGTGCCGAGCGACAGGCCCGCCGCGCCCAGGGCGCCGACACGGGCGAACCGCCGACGGGTGACGGGGAGACCCGGCGCCACGATGGTCCTCGTTACTGGATGGCGATCAGCTCGACGTCGAACACGAGCATCCCGCGCGGGTCGCGGCGGCCGCCGTAGGCCAGCTCCTCGGGAATCCAGAAGCGGCGCTTCTCGCCGACGACCATCAGCTGCACGCCTTCCGTCCAGCCCCGGATGACGCGGTTCAGCGGAAACATGGACGGCTGCCCGCGCGCCACGGAGCTGTCGAACATGCGGCCGTCGGTGGTCCATCCCGTATAGTGGACCGTCACGTTGCTGGTCGCGGTCGGGTTCACCGCCCCCGAGCCGGCCTCGAGCACCTTGCTTGCCAGCCCCGAGGCCGTGGTCTCGGCGTCGGCGGGCGGCGCGGCGACGTCGTCCGGCGCCGGAATCTGCGCGGCGAGCGCCGCGCCGGCGGCCACGACGAGCATGGAAAGCAGGAAAGCGTTGCTGGTCAGTTTCGTCATGCGGCTATGGTATCACTACCCAAGTAGGGTACATTAGGCAGTCACGCGCGATGCGGATCACCTACATTACGGCCGGTGCGGGCGGGATGTACTGCGGTAGCTGCATCCGCGACAACGCGCTGGCCAAGGCCCTGACGGCGGCGGGGCACGATGTCCTGCTCCTGCCCCTGTACACCCCCCTGCTGACCGACGACGAGAACGTCAGCGCCGACCGGGTGTTCTACGGGGGCATCAGCGTCTACCTGGAGCAGCACCTGCCGCTCTTCCGGCACACGCCGTGGCTCGTCGACCGCCTGTGGGAGGCGCCCTGGCTGATCCGCGCGCTGGCCGACCGGGCCGTGCAGACGAGCCCCGAGAGCCTCGGCGACCTGACGGTCTCGGTCCTGGAGGGCCGCGACGGGCGGCAGTCGAAGGAGATCGAGAAGCTGCTCCACTGGCTGGTGGAGCAGCCGGCGCCGGACGTCATCGACATCTCCAACTCGATGCTGATCGCCCTGGCACGGCCGCTCCGGGAGGCGCTCGGCGCGCCGGTCTGCTGCACGCTGCAGGGCGAGGACATCTTCCTCGACCATCTCCCCGAGCCGCACCACGGCCGCGCGCTGGCCCTGATTGCCGAGCATGCGCAGTACGTCGACCGGTTCGTCGCGGTCAGCGACTACTGCGCCGAGCGGATGAGCCGGTTCGCCGGCATCCCGGGCGCGAAGATCGACGTCGTGCCGCTCGGCATCAACCTGGACGGCTACGAGCCCAGGGCGCCGGCGCGCGACAACGGCCTGACCATCGGGCACTTCGGGCGCGTGGCGCCGGAGAAGGGGCTGCACCTGCTGTGCGAAGCGTATCGCCGCCTGCGGGAGGCGGGCCGGATCGAGCGCGGCTCCATCGAGGTGGCCGGCTACCTCTCGCCGGCGCACCAGCGCTACCTCGACTCCATCCTGGACCAGGCGCGCGAGTGGGGTCTGGATGGCGAGATCAAGTATCACGGCAAGCTGGACCGGGCCGGGAAGCTCGCGTTCCTCGGCCGGCTCGACATGCTGGCCGTGCCGGCCGCCTATGACGACCCGAAGGGCCTGCCGCTGCTCGAGGCGATGGCGTGCGGGGTGCCCACCGTCGTCCCGCGGCGCGGCACGTACACGGAGTTCGTCGAGCGCACCGGCGGCGGCATGCTCGTGACGCCGGACGACGTCGAAGCCCTCGGCGCGGCGCTCGAGCGCCTCGCGTCGGATCCCGCGCACCGCGAAGAGCTCGGACGACAGGGCGCGGCCGGGGTCCGGGAGCACTACACCGCCGAGGCGATGGCCGCGCGCGCCGCCGACGTCTACCGCAAGGTCAACGCGCCCCGGAACTAGTTCCGGCGGGTCGCGCTGCCGCGGTGGGGGCGCAGGCCCGGGAGCAGTCCCCATGAAGTCCACAGCCGCCGCCGTCCTGCTGCCGGCCCTGCTGGCGGCCTGCGCGGTCAGCGAGGGCACCGCCCAGCTTCGCCGGCACGGGATCACCGCCACCCTGCCCGGCGCCGAGCCGTTCGACCCGGCGCTGGACCGCGCGCTCGGCGCCGCGTGGGAGGCCCGGCCCGCCGACTACGCGCCGCGCACGCAGCACCTGCGCGCGGACGGCACGCCGCTGTTCGTCAACCGGCTGCTGCTGGAGTCGAGCCCCTATCTGCGACAGCACGCCCACAACCCGGTCGACTGGTTTCCCTGGGGCGACGAGGCATTCGAGCTCGCCCGCGCGCTCGGACGGCCGGTGCTGCTCTCCATCGGCTACTCCACCTGCCACTGGTGCCACGTGATGGAGGAGGAGTCGTTCGACGATCTGGAGATCGCGCGCTACCTCAACGCGAACTACGTCGCCGTCAAGGTCGATCGGGAGCTGCGTCCCGACCTCGACGCGATCTACATGAGCGCGGTCCAGCTCTTCACGCAGGGGCGCGGCGGCTGGCCCATGACGCTGTGGCTGACGCCCGACCGGCAGCCCTACAGCGGCGGCAGCTACTTTCCGGCCCGCGACGGCGACCGCGGCGTCGCCGTCGGGCTGCTGACGCTGCTCGAGCGGCTGAAGGCGGCGTACGACACGCAACCGGAGCGCGTCGTCGAGGTGGCGGGCCTGGTGGTCGACGAGATCCGGGCCCACCTGACGCCGCCCGCCGCCGGCGCGGCGGTCGCCGACGACGGACCCCTGCGCCGGGCCGCAGCCATCTACCGCGCCGAGTTCGACCCGGCGTTCGGCGGCATCCGGGGAACGCAGAAGTTCCCGGCCAGCCTGCCGCTCCGGTTCCTGTTGCGCGAGCAGCGGCGGACCGGCGACCTGGAGCTGCTCGGCATGGTGACGACCACGCTCGAGCGGATGGCCGCCGGCGGCATGCACGATCAGATCGGCGGCGGCTTCCACCGCTACGCCACCGATCCGCAATGGCTGGTGCCGCACTTCGAGAAGATGCTGTACGACAACGCCCTGCTGGCGCTGGCCTACCTGGAGGCGTACCAGGTCACCGGCCGCGAGGACTTCGCCGCGGTCGCCGGCTCGATCCTGCGCTACGTCGAGCGCGAGATGACCGCGCCCGGCGGCGGCTTCTACTCGGCGACCGACGCCGATAGCCTCGCCCCCGACGGGGAACGTGAGGAAGGCTGGTTCTTCACGTGGACGCCCGCCGAGATCGAGGCGGCAGTCGGCGCGGACGCCGCGCGCTTGGTCAATCCGTACTTCGGCGTGACCGCCGCCGGCAACTTCGACGGCCGCACGGTGCTGCACCGTCCGCGCGGCGACGTCGAGTTGGCGCGTGAGCTCGGCGTGCCGCCCGCCGTTCTGCAGCGGCGCCTGGGCGAGGCGCGCGATCGCCTCTACGCCGCCCGCGCCCGCCGCCCGGCGCCGCTGCGCGACGAGAAGGTCCTCACGGCCTGGAACGGGCTGATGATCTCGGCCTTCGCGCGCGCGGCAATGGTGCTGCAGGTGGCGGCCTACGCCGAGCGCGCCGCCGGCGCCGCGGACTTCCTCCTCACCCGGGCGCGGGACGGCGAGCGGCTGGTGCGCAGCGTCGTCGGCGTCACCGGCGAGCAGCCCGGCTACCTGGACGACTACGCGTTCCTCATCGGCGGCCTGCTCGACCTGTTCGAGGCCAGCGGCGACACCCGCTGGCTGCGGGCGGCGCTCGCGCTCGACGGGGTGCTCGAGGCCGACTTCGAGGATCGTACCGGCGGCGGCTTCTTCAGGACGCTCGCCGGCGCCGATCCGCTGCTGGCGCGCGAGAAGCCGCACTACGACAGCGCCGAGCCGTCCGGCAACGCCGCGCAGCTCCTCAATCTGGCGCGCCTGCACGACTTCACCGGCGACGACCGCCTCCGCGTGCGCGCGGACCGCGCGTTGGGGGCGTTCGCGGCCACGCTGAACCGCGCGCCCACGGCGGCGGCCGAGATGCTGCTGGCCCTCGACTACCGGCTCGACACGCCGAAGGAAGTGATCATCGTCGCGCCCGGCGAGCGCGGCGAGGCCGATCCGTTCCTGGACCGGCTCGCGGCGACGTTCCTTCCGAACCGTGTTCTGACCGTGGCTGTCGAGGGTCCCCATCTCGAGGAGCAGGCGCGGCTCGTCCCGCTGCTCGCCGGCAAGTACGCGCGGGGCGGGCAGGCCACGGCGTACGTCTGCGAGAAGCGCGTCTGCGACCTGCCGACCACCGATCCCGCGCAGTTCGCGGAGCAGATCCGCCGCACCAGCAAGGAGAGAAGACGATGAACAGATGGCTGCAGAGCGTGCTCGTGCTGGGCTGGATTCCGACGCTGCTGGTCGCCGGAGGCGTGCGCTGGTTCGCGCCCGAGCCGGCGGCGGCGCAGGAGCGGACGCCGATCAAGGTGACGCGGATCTACACCGGCGAGGACGGCAAGACCCACGCGGAGGAGCTCGAGGTGCCGCTGATGCAGGCGCGCGCCACGACCGAGCTGTCGGAGCCGGTGCCTGTCACGAGCGTGCAGTTCCGGCGCAACTCGCCGGACTACTTCATCGACTGGCATACCGCGCCGCGGCGGCAGTACGTGATCACGCTGGCCGGGGAGAGCGAGGTCGAGATCGGCGACGGCACGAAGATCCGCCTGCATCCCGGACACATCCTGCTGGCGGAGGACACGACAGGCCAGGGCCACATCTCGCGCGCCATCGGCACGGAGGACCGGATCTCCATCTTCCTGCCGCTCGTCGAGCAGTAGGGGCGCGGATTGACAGGGAGCCGGGGGTGGGACAAGTCCGACCGCGGGTGGGTTACTTGCGCCGGTTGACGCCGTAGGCGGCGGGCACCCGGTTCGGGGGACAGCCGACGATCCTCGCTCCGCGGAGCGCAATGAGCAACGCTTGCGCCTGGGTTGCCCGCGAGCGCCAGACTACGTTGAGATTGTTCAGCATCGGATCTGACGGCGGGTTCACTGAGTACGAGCGATCGGCGTTCGAAACAGATCACGAAGAAGCCGTGCTTGAGGAATGGCTGGCGTCCAATCCCGACGGCATTTTGGAGGACGGTCGGATTCTGATCATCGGGCGTCAGGTCCGGACCGACCTTGGCGGATTCATCGATCTGCTCGGCGTGGACCGCGAGGGGAGCGTCGTCGTCATCGAGCTGAAGCGAGACCGCACGCCGAGGGAGGCAGTCGCCCAGGCGCTCGAATACGCCGTCTTCGCCGAGCGGCTCGATATCGATGCACTGGAGGACATCGTTCGCCGATATCAGAACGACGAGTCTCTCAGTCTTGCCGATCATCACCGGGAGTACTTCGCGTTGGACGAGGCCGCGGCCGTCGCGTTCAACAAGGACCAGCGCATCGTGATTGTCGGCCAGCTCGTGACGCCGGCCATCAGACAGACCGCGGCATTTCTGGGTTCGAAGGGACTGCGCGTTACCTGTGTCGAATTCAGCCTCTTCCAGGCCGGCGGGGGGCGCCTGCTGTCTCAAGATGTGGTCGTCGGCAGGGAACACGTGAAGCCGCGCCGGGTGGTTTCGGGCTCTCGCCCCGTCGTTTCCGAAGCCGAGTTCCTGCAGTCGTGTGACGAGCAGGGACGATCCTTCTTCTTGCGCCTGTTCGAGATGGCGCGGGCGCAGTCACTGCCGATCGTATGGGGATCGAAACGGTTCTCGCTCAACGTCGATGTCGATGGTACGCGTGTGCACCTTGGTCACGGCGACCCGGAGGGTCGGGTCGTGGTCCGTCGCAGGCTGCTGGAACGGAGGTCGGCCGTCCCGGCTGGTGAGCTCGAGAGGTTGTGGGCGGAGGCGGATGCGTCGGGAGTCTTCAGAAGAGGTGGGTACGAACCGGCAAATCTCGTCTGTGGCGGAGGGCTCGCCGACATGGAGATGAAGACGGCCCTGGGTTGGTTCTCAAGCGTGGCTGCGGCAGTGCGGGCCCACGGGTTGAAGACATAGGCGTCGTCCCGTTGGTGCGGTGATGCACGCTCCGTGCACTGGTTGGTGCCAACCGGCCGAGGCGTCGCTCGGAACCGATCGCCCGCAGAACGAAGAACGGTGCCGCCGCCCACCGTGACTGTCAAGTTTTTTTGCTCTAAAACTTGACAGTCAATGGAGCCCGCCCTCACACTGAGGGTGTGGCTACGAGACGGTCGTCACCGCGGCCGCAGCCGGTCGCCAACCGGATTCGCCAGCGAATTGCTAGAGGCGGGGAGCGCCTGTGGCGGTACGAGGACTTCTCCGGTGCACCCGTTTCCGCCGTGGCGAAGGCCCTGTCCCGGCTGGCGGCCCAAGGACAGTTGGGGCCGGCGCAAGAATAACTTCCCATTTTGTCACATCGGCTCGATGGTGTAGTTCCATCCAGTGGAGGTGCGTGTGGTGCGCAGGTATTTCAGGATGGTCTCGAAGCTGTCGAGGGGTCGGCCCGCCCAGTTCTTGCTGATCTCGCAGAACAGGCGGTGTTCGATGGGGTTCCACTTCGACGTGGCCGGCGGGTAGTGGGCCACCCTCACGCGCAAGCGGTGCCGGTTGCAGAGACGATGTTGCAGGTTGAACTTCCAGGCGCGGGCCGTGCAGCTGTTGCTGCCGCCACCGTCGGCCAGGATCTGCAGGGTCTTGGCTTCGGGGTAGCGCTTGCGGCCCTCGGTGCGCCACCACTTCTCGATGCAGTCGACGGCGAACGCCGGGGTGTCGGCGGTTTGGCCGACGAAGACGGTGCCGGCATTGGCGCGGGGGTCGTAGATGCCGTAGGGGATGGCGAGGCCGTGGGCGTCGGAGCGGAAGTCGTGGTCGTTGACGAGTTCGGGGCTGCGGTCCCATTTGGCGCCGGGATTGCGGAACCTGCCGACGAGCTCCTTCTTCTTGGTATCGACGCTGATGAGGGGGCTGTTGTCGGCGGCGCAGCGCTCGCGCAACTCGGCGATGTGCCGGAACTGCCGGTCTCGGTTCGGATGCGAGGCGCCGGCGAGCTTCTTGTGGTTGACGCGCAACGAGTAGCCCATGGCCTTGAGCAGTCGGGCGACGGTCTGCGGGCAGACGTGGATGCCGAGCCCGCCAAGTTCGTCGGCGAGCTTGGCGGTGGTGCGGCTTGTCCACTTGAGGCCGCTGACCGGGTCCCCGGCCGTCTCGTGGGTCATCAGGGCTTCGATGCGGGCGAAGACTTCGGGCGTTTTTTTTCCGCCGGTGTTCGTCCGCCGCCGGCGCGCCGCACCCGGTCGACCTCGACATCGCGCTCGACGAGCTGCCGGCGACCGGCGGCGACCGTGGACGGGTCGATGCCGAGCAGTCGGGCGATGCGCCGGTCGCCGCCCCACCCGCACTTGAGCGATTCGAGTCCGGCGAACAGCCGGCGCTGGCGCTCGTCGAGCAGGCTGGCGAACAACACGATGGCGGCGCGCAACTGCTCGGGCATCAGGTCGGCGTCGGGCAGCGGTCGCCCGAGTCCGGGCGTGGCCATCAGCAGCCGTCGGGCGCGGAGTTGACGCGTCTGCTGCGCGTGGTCGGTGGCGCAGTAGAGGAACTGGCCGGCGAGCTTGTGCCGTGTCAGCCGGCCGTCGCCGACGAGCTTGCGCAGGGCGTCCTGGGTGCCGACACCGAGCCGGTTGTCGAGCTCGTCGACGAAGTGTCCGGCCTCCGCGTCGTTGACGAAGGCCTCGGCGGTTGCGACGAGGGTGCCGGCACGGGAGAAGCGGACGCCGGCGAACGCCCACAGGCCGTGCTCGTCGAAGTCGGCGAGCTCGTAGAGCGTGTAGTAGCCGCCGCGATGGGAGTAGCTGGTGCGGGCGTCGAGGTCCTTGAGCTTGCGGAAGGCGGTGCGCCTGCTGACGCGGGGACCGAGGGCGGCCATCACGTCGGGCAGGGCGGCGACGGTTCGCTCTCGGAGCAGGGCGACGACGGTGTCGGCGGAGAACTGGGTCGGTCTCATTGTGGCACCATTACGGACTACAGATTCCGCAATGGTGCCACAATCCGTGGTCGGATCGCTACTCTTCAATCCGAAATCCGCCCTGTCTGTGTGGTGGAGTCGCCGGGCCGAGCGTGCTTGACGCCGCGTTCTAGTGCGACACTACGGCCGTTTGCAGGAAGTTATTTTTGCGCGGACCCTTGGAACGGCTGAGCAAGGGAGTCTACTACCGGCCGCGGCCAACCCCGTTCGGCAACAGCCTGCCGAAACCGGCCGACATTCGGAAGCTCGCCGCCCAACGCAAGACGGTCTTTCCCGCCGGAATCGTGGCGGCCAACCTGCTCGGATTCACGACCCAAGCGCCGCGGCGACCCGAAGTGGCGACGAGCGGGTTCAGGTTGCCGAGAAGGCTGCTAGGGGACGACACGATTGTTCATACCAGAAGGCCGGATGCCTGGACAGGTCTGCGTGAGAAGGATGCGGCGCTGCTCGACTTTCTCCGACGTGCCGGCCGCACGAGCGAGCTTTCGCCCAGGGAGACCGTGCGGCGCACTCTGGCACTGTTTCGGCAACGAGGCCGGTTCGAGCGGCTTTTCAATGTGGCAGCATCCGAACCGCCGCGAGTCCGTGCCCTGCTGGGTGCGATCGGTCAGGAGCTCGACAAGAAACCGGCAATGCTCCGACCTCTGCGTGACTCGCTGAATCCCTTATCGCGGTTCGAGTTCGGCTTGCTGCGGGGCCTGTCTCATGCAAGGGACTGGCAGGCCAAACGATGGAATCAGGAATCGTGAAGCTATGCGAACACCCGGAATTCGAGCAGGCGGTACTCCGGGCGACGGAACACTTTCGTGACCGCGGGCTCCGGCCGGCGATCATCGAGAAGGACTATTACGTCACCGAAGCTCTGCGAATCATCGCAGCCACGATAGGCGAGAAGATCATCTTCAAGGGCGGCACCAGCTTGTCGAAAGGTTGGAACCTGATAGGGCGCTTCTCCGAAGACGTCGACATTTTTCTCGATCCCCAGGCCTTTCGTCCCGCCTTGGGCAAACGGGCGATCGACCGGGAACTCAAGAGGCTCAGGGATTCGCTCGATGCACACGAGGCACTGACGTTTCTCAAAGAAGGCAGCCGAACGATCGGCGGTTTCGGCCGTTCCGACCGTTTCTCCTATATCCAGCGTTTCGGTGGACCGGGCCAGGTCGCGGGGCACGTGCTCGTGGAAGCCGGAACCGCGAGCGGCCGGGAACCGACCGAGGTAGTCCAGTTGCGCTCGTACCTGGGCGCCTTTCTGGATGAGTACGGGCTGTCACTCGGTGCGGAGGACGAAGGGAGGTTCCCGATGCGCCTGCTACACTTCCGCCGCACCTTACTTTGCTCCGGACGAGATGAACTTCGCGCGTAGTGACGCGCTCTTCCCTTCCGGTGATCTGGCGACGACCATCGGGGTCGAATACGAGACACAGTGCAGGCAGCTCTGCTTTGGATCGTATCCGTCCTGGGAGAGCGTTCAGGCTCGGTTCCTGGAGCTCAGGACGCTTCTCTGATCGCGCGGGTAGGTCACCCGATACGGAAGATCAGCAGCGCGTCCCCGTCGCCGACGGCGATGACGTCGCCGCTGATGGCCGCTCCCTGCGCGTTGCCCGGGGTGTCGCGGGCAGCGGCCAGGGTTGGCGCGGCGGGGTCGGAGACATCGACCACCTCGATGCCGTCCGCGCCGACCGGCACCACGAGGGTGGAGCCTTCGGCGGCTACCCGCTGGAAGCGGCCGCTCGAGCGGGCCGGTTGATACGAGCCGGCCAGCCGCGGCGCGGCGGGGTCGGCCAGGTCGAGGATCTCCAGGCGGCCCGTGCGCGCGTAGATGACGTAGGCGCGGTCGCCGGCGCCGAGCACGACCGACTGGGCGGGCTGCTCTGTCTCGTAGACGCCCTGCTCCACGGGCGCCGCCGGGTCCGACATGTCGAACAGGTGCACGCCCGACGGCTGGTCGACGACGAGCACGCGCGCGTCCGCGCCGGCGATGCCCCACTGGTAGCCGGGCGTCTCCTGCGTCTGCAGCAGCGCCGGCGCCGCCTCGTCCGACAGGTCCACGACCTCGAGCCCGGTCATCAGGTTGACGACCAGCGCCACGGTGCCGGAGGCCGTGACGCCCAGCGCCTGGCCGGCGGTCTGGTGGGTGCCCGCCAGGACCGGGGCCCGCGGGTCCGAGACGTCGATGATGTACAGCCCCTCGAGCCCGGCGGTCAGATAGACGTGCGGCGGGGCGACGTGGAACGCCCAGATCGGCCCGGGCGCCGTGAACGTGCCCAGCGCGGCCGGCCGCGACGGATCGGCGACGTCGACGACCCGGAACGTGTCGCCGCCCGCGACGTAGGCGTAGCCGCCCGCGAGCTCGACGAGCGCGGCCGGGACGTCGAGACGGGCGACCGGCTCGAGCGTCGCGGTCTGCGCCGCGGCCGGGCGCGGCCCGGGCAGCACGGCCAGCGCGACGGCGAGAACGGAGGCGCGTGCCGCGACACGCGCGGCGCGCAGGTGGCGCGAGTGGATGGAGAGCATCGGGCGTCCTCGTGTCAGTTGCCGGCCGCGGCCGCCCGCTCGCGGGCGATCAGCTCGCGCCGCAGGATCTTGCCCGACGGCACCTTCGGCACGGCGTCGATGAACTCGACGCGCCGCACCTTCTTGTGGGGCGCGACCCGCGCGGCGACGTGCGCCATGATCTCGTCGGCCGTGACGGCGGCGTCCGGCTTGACGACGACGAAGGCCTTGGGCACCTCGCCGGCCTCCTCGTCGGGGCTCGGCACGACGGCCGCGTCGGCGACCGCGGGATGCGCCTGCACGATCGCCTCGAGCTCGGCCGGCGCCACCTGCAGGCCCTTGTACTTGATCAGCTCCTTCACCCGGTCGACGACGTACAGGTAGCCGTCCTCGTCGGCCCGGCCGATGTCGCCGGTGCGCAGCCAGCCCTCGTCGTCGATCATGGCGCGCGTGGCCTCCGGGTTGTGCAGATAGCCCTTCATGACCTGCGGGCCGCGCACCCAGACCTCGCCCAGCTCGCCGGTCGGGGCGTCCCGGCCGGTCGTCAGGTCGACGACGCGGTAGTCGGTGCTCGGCGCCGCGGGGCCGACCGACGTGATCTTGATCTCGTGGTCGCGCGGGGTGAAGTGGGTGACCGGACTCGTCTCGGTCAGGCCGTAGCCCTGCCGCACGGAGATGTTGTTGCGCGCGGCGCAGGCCCGGGCCACCGGCTCCGGCAGCGGCGCCGCGCCCGACAGGATGTCGGTCAGCGACGACAGGTCGTAGTTGTCGACCGCCGGATGCTTGGCGAGCGCGAGCACGATGGGCGGGACGAGGTAGCCCTTCGTCACCCGGTGCTTCTGCACCAGCCCCAGGAACTGCTCCAGGTCGAAGCGGGGCATCGTGATCACGGTGGCCCCCACGCGGAGCACGCCGCTCATGATCACGACCATGCCGTAGATGTGATAGAAGGGCAGGATGCCGATGAAGACTTCCTGCTCGGTGAGCCGCTCCACCGTATCCGTCTGGACGACGTTGGCCACCAGGTTGCGGTGGGTGAGCATGACGCCCTTCGGCATGCCGGTCGTGCCGCTCGAGTAGGGCAGCGCCACCAGGTCCTCGCGGGCGTCGATCGTCACGGCCGGCGGCGGGTCGGACGAGAGCAGCGCGACGAACGGCGTGGCGCCCTCGGCCTCCCCGAACACGAACACCTCCTCGACCGCGGTGCCCTGCGCGCCCTCGCGCGCCTTGTCGAGGAACGGCGGAATCGTCACCAGGAACCTGGCGCCCGAGTCGGCGAGCTGGCGCTTGAGCTCGGCCGGCGTGTAGAGCGGGTTGATCGTCGTGACGACGCCCCCGGCGGTGGCGATGCCGAAGAAGGCGACCGCGTACTCCGGAAGATTGGGGCTGTAGATGGCGAAGACGTCGCCCTTGCCGAACCCGCGCGCCGCCAGTCCCGCCGCCACGGCGCGTGTCGCGCCGCGGAGCTGCCCGTACGTGAGAGTGCGGTCCGTGGGGCCGTCGATCAGCGCCGGCTTGTCGGGCCACCGGTCCGCGAGCTCGAACACGTGGTCCTGCAGCGCGACCTCCGGAATCTCCACGTCCGGAAACGGGCTGCGGTAGACCATCGCGTCAGTTGCCCCGCGGGAAGATGGGCCTGGTCTCGATGACGTCGTAGGTGTCGAACAGTCCGTGCACGACGTACGGATCCTCGGCGTACGTCTTCCGCGCGGCCTCGAGGTCGTCCGCCTCCACGATGATGAGGCTGCCCCCCATCTCTCCCTGCTCGTTCAGCAGCGGCCCGCCGTACCGCAGCCGGCCCGCGGCATCCAGCCGGGCCATGTGCTCGAGGTGCGCGGGGCGGTGCCGCTTGCGGTGCTCGAGCCCGTCGGGGCGGTCGCGCGCGATCAAGGCGAACCAGGGCATCGCGATTGCTCTCCTCCGTCTGCGCTGGGTTGCGGTACGAACGGCCGGCGCCGCCGGCTCCGGCATTCTACGTCAGGACCGGGCGAGCTTGACAAGGACGCTACGCGGCCGGCAGCACGCCGTTCGCCAGGATGTCGCGCAGCGCCTCGGCGAGCCGGTCGACCTGCGCCTCCGTGTTGTAGTGGTGGGTCGACACGCGCACCGTGTTGAGATCGAGGTCGGTGTGCCGCACCCAGATGTGGTGCCGGCGCCACA
The DNA here is from genome assembly GCA_965214845.1 of Vicinamibacterales bacterium. GTDB lineage: Bacteria > Acidobacteriota > Vicinamibacteria > Vicinamibacterales > UBA8438 > JAAXGX01. Next base: position 4,886,423 of record CBDCCO010000007.1, on the reverse strand, counting down.
GCGTGTCCACGACCTCGCGCCGGTCGAACCCGTCGAGGGCGAAGCCGGTGAGGCCGCAGGCGAGCAGCGGGTGGGCCGACGTGTGCACCCGCACCCGGGGAATCTCCGCCAGCCGCTCGCGCAGCCGTCCGGCGAGGGCGCGGATGCGCTGCTCGATCCGCTTCCGGCCGATGGCGTTCTGGAAATCCAGCGCGGCGGAGGTCGCCGTCAGCAGCGGGCCGGCGCGCTGGCCGAGCCGATCGTAGCGCGCGGCGCCGCGCTCCGGATCGTCCCACCCCGTGTTGGCGACGGTCGGCCAGAGCTGCTCCTGCAACTCGCTGCGCAGGTAGAGGAACCCGGTCCCGACCGGCGCGCCCATCCACTTGTAGGGGCTCGACGCGTAGCCGTCGACGCCGAGGTCGCGCATGTCGAGGGCCAGCATCCCGATGCCGTGGGCGCCGTCGACCACGGTGATAATCCCGCGCGGCCTGGCCAGCGCGGCCAGGGCCTTCACCGGCAGCATGCAGCCGGTGGGAAACGTCACGTGGCTGACGCTGATGACCTTCGTGCGCGGCGTGATCGCGTCCTCGAAGCGGCCGACGATGTCGGCCGGGTCGGGGGTGGGAATCGGGAACGGCAGCTCGCGGACGGCGAGGCCCCTGCGCCGCGCCAGCAGCTTCCACGGCTCGAGGCCCCCGGGGTGTTCGTGGAAGGAGCACAGCACCTCGTCGCCCGCCTCCAGGTCGAGGCCGTTGGCGACGAAGCTCATGCCCTCCGTGGTGTTGCGCGTCAGCGCGATCTCGGCGGGGTCCGCATTGACGAACGCGGCCAGCTTCGCCCGCAGGTCCGCCTGCGCGGCCACGTGCCGCGCGTTCTCCCGGCCCGGATCGCTGGCGAGCCCCCGATAGCCGTCGACAAGCGCGTAGTACACGGGCCGCGGCATCGGACCGAGGCTGCCGCTGTTCATGTAGGCGAGCTCGTCCGAGGTGAGGAACTCGCCACGTACCTGCGTCCAGAAATCGGACTCGGACTCCTCGTCGTTCTGGGCGGCCTCGATGGCGGCGATGCCGGCCCGTGCCGCCCCCGGCGAGACGGGCCACCCGGCGGCGACCCCGGCCGAGCCGGCCGCCGCCGCACGGAGAAAGAGACGGCGGGAGACGCCGGTCGGGGTCCCCGGTTCGGGGCTGTCGCCCACCTCGTCGATCGGCATGGAGGCTCCTTGGTTGACGGGTCGCACTGCCCACTATGCGCCGAGCGGTCCCTTGGGTCAATCCTTCATCAGATGGGGCTGCGCCCCAAGCCCCCGGCGTCCGCTTGCGGGGACCCCATAGCCCCGCGCCGCTCCCGCCGAGGCGCGCTGTGCGCGCCTCGGCGCCACCGCGCTGGTGTTTTCCGGTGGCCCCTCGCGACAGCCACCCATCAGCCGAGGCTGGACTTCCACCTTGCCTGGACGGGGCTGCGCCCGAACCTCCGGCGTTCGCTTGCGGCGCTTCTGGCTGCGGCTTCGGGCTATTATGGCGACTTGTCCGACCGTCGCAGCGACGCGAGCCCGATCGCGGCCTGGTGTCTTTACGACTGGGCCAACTCCGCGTTCACGACGCTGGTCGTCACCTTCATCTACTCCGCGTACTTCACCAGCGCGTTCGCCGACGACCCCGGGCGCGGCACGGCCCTCTGGTCGCGCGGCATCACGGTGAGCGCGCTCGCCATCGCCGTGCTGGCGCCCATCGCGGGCGCGCTGGCGGACCGGGGCGGCCGGCGCCGCTACCTGGTGCTCTGCTCGCTGCTCTGCGTGGCGGCCACGGCGGCGCTGACGTTCGTGACGCCGAGCCAGCCGCAGGCCGTCGTGACCGCGCTCGCCCTGTTCGTCGTGGCCAACGTGGCCTTCGAGCTCGGCCTGGTGTTCTACAACGCGTTCCTGCCGAGCATCGCGGAGCCGGAGCGCATCGGGCGCATCTCGGGCTACGGCTGGGCGCTCGGCTACGGCGGGGGGCTCGCGGCGCTCGTGGCGGCGCTGGTGGTCTTCGTGCCCGAGACGCCGCTGTTCGGCATCAGCACCGCGGAGGGCTTCAACCTGCGGGCCACGAACCTGCTCGTGGCCGGCTGGTTCCTGATCTTCGCCCTGCCCGCGTTCTTCCGTCTCGAGGACGAGGCCGTGACGGCCGAGCGGCTCAGCGTCCGGCGCGCCTTCACCGACCTGGCGGCCACGCTGCGCCAGTTGCGGCGCTACCGGCAGGTCGGGCTGTTCCTGCTGGCGCGGCTGCTCTACAACGACGGCCTGGTGACGATCTTCGCCTTCGGCGGCATCTACGCGGTCGGCACGTTCGGGTTCAGCTTCGCGGAGCTGGTCACGTTCGGCATCGTCATCAACGTCGGCGCCGGGCTGGGGGCGCTGGCCTTCGGGTTCGTCGACGATCGCATCGGCGGCAAGGCGACCGTGGGCGTGAGCGTGGCGGCGCTCGCCGTGGCCACCGTGGTGGGCGCGCTGGCGCCGACAGCCGCGTGGTTCTGGGTGGCGGCCGTTCTGTCCGGCATCTTCGCCGGCCCGAACCAGTCGGCCAGCCGCTCGCTGATGGCCCGCTTCGTGCCGCGCAACCGCGAGTCGGAGTTCTTCGGCTTCTTCGCGTTCTCGGGCAAGGTGACGTCGTTTCTGGGGCCCGCGCTGCTGGGCGTGCTGAGCGACCTCTACAGCCAGCGCGTCGGCGTCGGCAGCCTGCTGATCTTCTTCCTCCTCGGCGGCCTGCTGCTGTGGCGCGTGGACGAGCGCGAGGCCATCGCCGCCGCCCGCGCCGGCTGACGGCGCCGTTCGCGCCCACACCCATGGACTACCGGACGCTGTTCGATCTGACGGGGAAGGTGGCGCTCGTGACCGGGTCCACGCGCGGGATCGGCCGGGCGATCGCGGAGGCGCTGGCCCGCTTCGGGGCCCGGGTCGTGATCTCGAGCCGCAAGGCCGAGGCCTGCCGCGAGGTGGCCGCCGCCATCGTGCGCGACGGCGGGGAGGCGTTGGCGGTGCCGTGCAACGTGTCGCACGGGGATCAGCTCGACGCCCTGGTCGCGCGCTGCCTCGACCACTGGGGTCGCGTGGACGTGCTCGTCTGCAACGCCGCGGCCAACCCCTACATGGGACCGATGGCGGGCGCCCCGGAAGCGGTCTACGACAAGATCATGGACACGAACGTCAGGCACGTGCTGGGGCTCTGCAACCGGGTCATCCCGCAGATGGCCGAGCGCCGGGACGGCGCCGTCATCATCATCTCGAGCATCGGCGGGCTCAAGGGGCATCGCAGCCTGGGGCTGTACGCGCTGTCGAAGGCGGCCGAGATGCAGCTCGCGCGCAACCTGGCGGTCGAGTGGGCACGTTGCAACGTACGTATCAACTGCATTGCGCCGGGTCTGGTGCGCACCGATTTCGCGCGGCCGCTGTGGGAAGATCCCGGGGCGCTGCGGGAGGCGCTCGACGCGTACCCGCTCGGGCGCATCGGCGAGCCCGAGGACATCGCGGGCGCGGCGGTGCTGCTGGCGTCGCGGGCCGGCGCGTTCGTCACCGGACAGGTGCTGGTGGTCGACGGGGGCGCGACGATTGCGATGGGGAGTCAGCGCGAGCGGTGATAGAGTTAGGACGCAGGCGGTGCGAGCCTTGCGTGCAAGGGGGGAGATCATGAAGGCCGTCAAGATGCAGTCGCTCTGCGTGGTTCTGGCGCTGGGCCTGGGTCTCGTGCCTGGGGCGCACGCCCAGGACACCGAATGGATGCAGGTGGATATCGTCAATGTCGTCCCCAACGAGTTCGACGACTACGTCGAGCAGCAGCTCGAGGAGGTCAATCCGGCGCTGCAGCGCGCCGGCGTGCCGTGGCGCTCGGTGTGGCGCGTGGCCGAGTTCGGCAACAGCTACGAGCTGCAGCTCGTGACGCCGATGACCAGCCTCGCGCAGTACGACACGGGCGGTCCGCTGGCCCGGGTCATCGAGCCCGACCGGCGCCTGCGGCTGGTGGACCGGCTGCGGCGGATGACGGTGTCCCGCAAGCGCTACGCCATCCGCTACCGGCCCGACGTCAGCGTCGAGGCCGACGAGGTCGGGGGGCTGTCGCTGGCGCGCGTCACCACCGTGGAGATCGCGCCCGGCCGCAACGCCGACTGGGAGCGGTTCATGACCTCGGCTCTCCCGCGGTTTTCCGGCGCGAACCTCGTCTTCGGGGTGTACGAGCGGGTGTTCGGTCCCGGCCCCGCGTCGTGGCTGATCGTCGAGAACTACTCGAGCTTCGCCCAGCTCGAGCAGCCGTCGCTGCTGGTCAGGGCGTTCGGCGAGGACGCCGACGCGGCCAGCGCCCAGGTGGCCGGCGTCGTGACGTCGATCGAGCGGACGGTGCTGCGCTACGACGCCGAGCTCAGCTACTCGGCCATCCCGGTCAGCCGGCGGTAGGTTTCGATGCCGTACTGGTTCTATCAGATCGCGCACCTGTTCTCCGTGATTCTGCTGGCCGGCGTCACGTTCGCGGCGCTGGCCGCGCCCCGGCCCGAGAACCGGCGCCTGGCCCTGATGGGGTCGGGCATTGCCGCCGCCGTCGCGCTCGTCAGCGGCTTCGGCATGCTGGGGCTCGGCGGCTTCGGCTTCCCGGGGTGGGTGTTCGTCAAGATCGCGGCGTGGATCGCGCTGGCCGCGCTCACGGGCCTCGCGTTCCGCCGTCCCGGGCAGGGGCAGGCCCTGGCGACCGTCGCCGTCCTCGCCGTATTTCTCTCGGTCGTGGTGGTCGTCCTGAAGCCGTTCTGACTAGCCCGCCAGTCGTCGCCTGACGGCTCCGCTCGGCGCCCAGCCCACCCTGCAGGAGTCCGCGCCGTTCTACGGCGCAGGCTCCTGGGTCTCCATCAGCGCCAGTCCCTTCGCGGCCAACCCCTCCACTCGCTCGCCGAGCGTGGCGAAGCGCGCGTCGCGCGTCTGCCCGCGCCTGAAGCGGACGTGGATCTGCTCCAGCACCACGGCGAGCTTGAACACGCCGAACACGTGATACCAGTGCGCGTGCCCGACGTCGAAGCCCGCGGAGCGGGCGTAGCGCTCGACGAGCTCGCGGCGCGTGGGCAGGCCCGGCGCGCGGCCCGGCGCGGGGCTCAGGCCGCGCCAGGCGGGATCGTCGTCCGGGTCGGTCCAGCAGTTGAGCAGATACCCCAGGTCCATCAGTGGGTCGCCCCGCGTGCACATGTCCCAGTCGAGCACGGCCACGGCGGTTGCGGGATCGGCCGCGTCCACCAGGATGTTCTCGATCTGGTAGTCGTTGTGCACCAGCGTGGCCGCCTGCTGCGGCGGCACGCCGGCGCGCAGCCAGGCGGCGACGCGGTCGATCGCCGGCAGCTCGCGGCCGGTTGCCGCCCAGCGCGCGGTCCAGCCCGCGAGCTGCCGCGCGACGTAGCCGTCCGGCCGGCCGAGGCCGTCGAGACCGACGGCCCGCGGGTCGACGCGGTGCAGCGCCGCCAGGCTGTCCGCCAGCACCTCGCCGAGGCGCCTGGCCAGGATGGGGTCGGCCGCGACGTCCGGGGGCAGCGCCCGGCGGATCACGAAGCCGCGGCGGCGCTCCAGCACGTGGAAGTCCGCGCCGATCACCGCCGGGTCGTCGCACAGCGCGTAGCTGGTGGGGGCCAGCGGGTAGCAGGCGCCGAGCCGCGCCAGCACCCGATGCTCGCGCCGCATGTCGTGCGCGGTCGGCGCCACGGGTCCCAGCGGCGGCCGCCGCAGCACGTACTCGCGGTCGCCGAACCGAACCAGGTACGTGAGATTGGCATGGCCGCCGCCGAACTGGCTGATGGTGAGCGGCCCCGGGGTGGCCGGCAGGTGGGCGCGCAGCCAGGGCTCCAGCCGGTCCGTGTCCAGCCGCTCGTCGGGCCGGATGTCGATCAGCTCCGAGCCGCGCGGAGGATGTGCGGCCACAGCCTATAATAGGCGCCCGCCAACGAAGCCGGCGGCAGGAGTGTCCTATGCGAACGGTGCAGGGTCTGAGCGAGCTCGAGGGACTGGTCGGCAGCGAGCTGGGCACGAGCCGCTGGGTGCTGATCACGCAGGAGATGGTCGACACGTTCTCGGACGTGACCGGCGACCACCAGTGGATTCATCTCGACGCGGAGCGCGCCGCACGCGAGCTGCCGGGCGGCCGGCCGATCGCGCAGGGGTTCTTCACCCTCTCGCTCGTCGTCCGCTTCCGCGACGAGATCCTGGACCTGCGGGGCGTGAAGCGCACCATCAACTACGGCCTGAACCGCGTCCGCTTCATCAGTCCGGTGGCGGTGGGGACGCGGGTGCGCGGCACCGAGACGCTCGTTGCGGCGGAACGTGTGCAGCCCGACGCGCTGCGGCTGACGACCTCGTGCGTCGTCGAGGCGGAGGGCTCGGACAAGCCGGCCTGCGTCGCGGAGTTCGTCACGCTCGCTTACGCTTAGAGTTGCGCTGGTTGCGCAGCTCGACCTTCGCCACGGTCCGGCGGTGGACCTCGTCCGGCCCGTCCAGTACGCGCAGCGTCCGGCTGTGGGCCCAGGCGCGGGCGAGGCCGAAGTCCTCGCACATGCCCGCGCCGCCGTGCACCTGGATGGCCCGGTCGATGACGCGCAGGGCCATCGCCGGGGCCACCACCTTGATCATCGCGATCTCGGCGCGCGCGGTCTTGTTGCCCACGGTGTCCATCATGTGCGCCGCCTTGAGGGTCAGCAGCCGCGCCTGCTCGATCTCCATCCGCGAGCTCGCGACCGCTTCCATCACGACGCCCTGATCCGCCAGCGGCGCGCCGAACGCCACGCGCGACTGCGCCCGCGCGCACATCGCTGCGAGCGAGCGCTCCGCCAGGCCGATGACGCGCATGCAGTGATGGATGCGGCCGGGTCCCAGCCGGCCCTGGGCAATCTCGAAGCCGCGCCCCTCCCCGAGCAGGATGTTGTCGCGGGGCACCCGGACGTCCTCGAAGCGCAGCTCCCAGTGGCCCACCGGCGCGTCGTCGTACCCGAAGACGGTGAGCGGCCGCACGATGGTGACGCCCGGCGTGTCCTTCGGCACGAGGATCATCGACTGCTGCCGGTGCCGCTCAGCGTCCGGATCGGTCTTGCCCATGACGATGAATATCTCGCAGCGGGCATTGCCGGCGCCGGTGGTCCACCACTTGCGGCCGTTGACGACGTAATCGTCGCCGTCGCGCTCGATCCGGGCGCGGATGTTCGTCGCGTCGGACGACGCCACGTCCGGCTCGGTCATGGCGTAGGCCGAGCGGATGGCGCCGTCGAGCAGCGGCCCCAGCCAGCGGCGCTTCTGGGCATCGGTGCCGTAGCGCACCAGCACTTCCATGTTGCCGGTGTCGGGCGCCGCGCAGTTGAACACCTCCGGCGCAATGGGCGAGCGCCCCATGATCTCGCACAGCGGCGCGTACTCGAGGTTCGTGAGGCCGCCCCCGAGCTCGCTCTCGGGGAGGAAGAGGTTCCAGAGGCCGGCCGCGCGGGCCCGGCGCTTCATCTCCTCCATGACCGGCGGCGACTCCCAGCGGTTCGGGGCGGCCGCGTGCTGCTCGGCGTACGTCCGCTCGTTGGGATGGACGACCTCGTCCATGAACGCGAGCAGCCGCTCCCGCAACTCGCTCACCCGTGCGCTGAAGGCGAAGTCCACGCGGTCACTCCGCCGCCAGGTACGGGATCGTCTGCGGTCCCTCGGGCAGGGCGCACAGGCGCGCTCCGGGGCCGATCCGCTCGAGCTGCTCGCGCGCCGTCGACTCGACGTCCTCGATGGGCGTGAGGTGCGCGGCGCGCACGGCGTCGGGCGAGAGGCCGTCGGCCTTGAGGAACACCCGCGCGCGCTGCTGGATCTGTGCCTGGATCTGCACCTCCCACTGGTCGTGCCGGTTGTGGCCCGGCGCGCAGATCATCTCCAGCAGCGCCCCGGGCGAATCGCGCGCCGCGAGGATGGCGCCGTACTCGCCGTGCGACGGCAGACCGTCGGCGCACTCGGCCGCGCAGATGATGGCGCCGCCCGGCTTGACCACCTGCGCCGCCGCCGAGAGCCCCTTGATGGTCTGGTACAGGTTCTGGTCGAGCGGATAGCCGCTGTTGGTCGTCACCACCACGTCGAACGGCGCGGCGAAGGCTTGCATGGCGCTCTGCTTCACGCGCTCGGCCATGGACCGGTGGACCGCGAAGATCTCGCCCGCCGCCACACGGGTGATCTGCCGGTCCCGGTTGATGGCCACGTCGACGCTGAAGTGGACGCCCACGTGCGCGGCGATGCGGCGGATGGCCTCGTGGATCGGGTTGCCCTCGGTCACGCCCCAGGTGGCGCGCGGGCTGGCGATCATCTCCGCGTCGTGCAGCCGCATGGTGGTTTCGAAGCCGGCCAGCCCCGGGGCGACCAGCTTGGGGCCGCCGCTGAAGCCGGCGAAGAAGTGCGGCTCGACGAAGCCGGTGGTGATGCGCACGTCGGCGTCGACCCAGAGCCGGTTGAGCCAGACCGGCACGCGCGGCTCGACCTCGCCCAGGTAGGCCAGTCCCGCCTCGTCGAAGGCGCTGTGGTTGACCACGCGGTAGCGGTCGACGATGGGCTCGCCGAGCATCTCGACCAGCTCGTCGCGATCGTTGGCGCGGTGCGTGCCGGTGGCGATGAGGATGACGATCCGCTCGTCCGGCACGTGCGCCAGCTCGCCGAGCAGCACCGGCAGCAGCGTGCGGCTGGGCATCGGCCGGGTGATGTCGCAGACCGAGATGGCGACGGTCTGGTCGCGTCCGACGAGCGCCGCCAGCGGCGGCGAACCCAGCGGCGCCCGCAGCGCCTGGCGGATGGCGGCGGCCTCATCCGACAGACCGGCGCTGTACGAGGGTTCGAGGACGGTGGTGCGGTCGTCGGGAAAGTCGACCGACAGCCGGCCCCGGCCGTAGGCGAGCTGGACGTTCACGCCGGGATCATAACCCCGCGCGATGGTTCATCCCGCGCCGCCCGCCAGGATGCGCCTGACGCCGGCGGCCGCCTCGCCGGCGCGGGCGGTGATCTCGTCGGCGGTCAGCGTGCTGAGGGGGTGCGTGATGACGACCGGCTCGAGGCTCTCCGCGCCCAGCGCCTCCCGCTGCACATGGGCTTCGCGCAGGAACGCGTCGGTGACGATCACGGCCGTCGGAACGCCCCGTCCCTCCAGCGCGACCGCGTCGTGCAGACTGCACGACGTGCAGGAGCCTCAATCGCCGATGGCGGTGATGGCGACGTCGGCCTCGGTCGCGATGCGGTCGATCACGTCCGGCGGCGCGAGGCGCGAGAAGCTCGACTTCGAGTAGACGCGCACCGAGCTGAACGCCAGGTCCGCTTCGAGCTGGGCGACGACCTGGCGCAGCAGCTTCGACGCGTTCCACTTCGTGTTGTCGAGGATGCCGAGGCGCAGGCCGTCGAGCGTGGCCGGACGCGGCGCCAGCGGTTGCGGCTCGGCGCTGACCGTTCCCCGCGGGTCGAACACGATCCGCCCGTCCGGCAGCCGCCGTTCGCTCGCTGTCGACATCTCTCGTTTCCCAGTGTGACGCAAGCCGGTGGCGAAGTGCAACGGTGGCCGTGGTTTCTGCGCCCCGGTCCGGCGCTCGCCTCGGGCACCGCTGCCGATGCGCAGCGGATTCAGGTGCCGCGCTCTCCCGATGTCCGCTCGAGGAGCTGTTGCAGTCGCGGCAGCGCCCGCCGGTCCTTCTCGCGATCTGCGGCGCTCTTCGAACGGATCACATCGGCCAGGGACGCGACGAGAATCGACACGCCCGCGGCGGCATCCATGGCGACCGCGTCCCGTTTCAGGTCGTCGTATCCGCCGGTGCCGGCAGGGGTGAAGGTCACGTCCAGAGCGCCGGCCCGGGTGGCAAGGTTGAGAATGGCGTCCGGACCAGCGTTGCGCAGAAAACCCCCGGAACGGTCGAAAGGCAGGCCCTCGGCGACTTCGTGGGCGCGAATGCGGGCGTCGAGCGCAGTCAAGGCAACGGCCAGCCGCTCGAGGTTGTCGGGATCGTACGCAACCGCTCTTCCAGGGCCGCGCTTCACAGCTCGCACGTGCCGTCCGTGCAGGCGTTGTCGCCGCTGGCCGGGGGGCGGCCGTCGAGCGACCGCAGCACCGGCGACGTCATGTGGCCCCAGCCGGGCAGGAAGGCCGAGAAGCGGCCCGCGTCGCCGCCGGCGACGAACAGGTGGATGTCGTCGGGGGCGGGGACGATCGGGATGCGCGCGCCGGGCTCGCGCCTGTACCAGCGCGGCAGGTTGCGGTTGTAGATCTTCCCGTAGCGTTCCCCGAAGCTGACGTCGTCCCAGCGGTTGCCGGCGTTCGACCAGAGGTAGCGGCGCACGTCCTGCCGGGTCCACCGCTTCGCGGCGATGGTGGCCGCGTGCTCCGGGCCGAGGACGACGGCGCACGAGCCGCTGCTGACCGCGTTGTTGTGGGCGATGGTGCTCATGGCCGAGGCGATGCTGTCGAGGATGCCCTGCGGGTCGTTGGCCACGTGGTTGGTGACGCTGTGCGGTCCCTCGGCCGCGATGCAGAACACGGTGCTGTCGTCCGGGCGGTAGCCGTGCTCGACGTGATACGGCGCCCAGGGGCTCGCCTCCTCGTTCTCGGCGATGCAGAACGTGTACTTGCCGGGGTGGCCCAGCGTGCTCTTGTCGAGGTCGCCCGGCCAGGCGCCGCCGACGTTCAGCAGCACGAGCCGGATGGCGCGGCCGATCGTGGCGTTGGCCCGGCATCCCGCGCCGAAGACGTTGGCGCCGGCGTTGAGGCCAATCGCACGCCGTATCGGGCCGTTCACCACCACGAGCGGGGCCGCCATGTGCGTGGTGGCCTGCACGCCGTGCAGGTTGAAGTGGCTGCTCGCGAGCGCCAGCAGCGCGGCGCGGACCACTCCCGCGTACTCCGGCCGGCAGCCGGCGAGCACCAGGTTGACCGCCAGCACCTCGCGCGTGAGGTTGCCCCAGCGGGGCGGGATGCGCACCTCCAGGTGATCCGGCTGGCCACCGAGTGCGGCGACCATCGCCGCGACCGACTCCGGCGTCGGCGGCACGACCGGCAGCCCGTCCGTCCAGCCCTGCTCGAAGTAGTGCTCGATCAGGTCTGCCGGATGTTCCGCGCGCGAATCTCTACCAGCGTCCAAGCGTCTTGACCACCGCTGACGGTATGTTGGGGCTCTCGGGGTTGACGGTCACCTGCTGCTGGCGCGGGTTGATGACCAGATCCATGTCTTCCAGGGGGATGGACCCCAACAGGACACCATCGCCGAGGACAAGCGCGCCGGTGAAGCAGGAGCGGTTCGCGAACCCCACCTGCACCGGGCCGACATACGGAACGGAGACGTGCCTGCCCTCGGCCGTGGTCACCTCGCGCTTTTCCAGAACGCTACGGTCGCACGTATCAGTCCCACACCGGGCTCCGCTCACGAACCGACATCCGCGAAGCCCCTGCCCTGCGCGGCGAGCCGCTTGAGGAGCGGGGCCGGCTCGAGCCACTCGCCGTGCTCGTCGTGCAGGCGGCTCAGCGTGTCGTAGATGGTCTGCAGGCCCACCAGGTCGGCCCAGAACATCGGCCCGCCGCGATAGCGCGGGAAGCCGTAGCCGTGCATCCAGACCAGGTCGATGTCGCTGGCGCGCAGGGCGATGCCCTCGTCGAGGACCTTCGCGCCCTCGTTGACGAGCGGATACAGGCAGCGCGGCACGATCTCGTCGTCGCCGACGGCGCGGCGCTCGATGCCCGCCTCGGCCGCCGCGGCGGCGATCAGCTCCGCGACGAGCGGGTCCGGGACGGGCGTGCGGCTGCCCGGCTCGTAGCGGTACCACCCCGCGCCGGTCTTCTGCCCGAAGCGGCCCCGCTCGCAGATGCGGTCCGCGACGGGGGAGTAGCGCAGGTGGGCCGGCCGGGCGGCTGCCTGGCGTTGGCGGATGAACCAGCTCACGTCGTTGCCCGCGAGGTCCGACATCTGGAATGGTCCCATCGGCAGGCCGAACTCGTACAGGACCCCATCGACCTGCTGCGGCAGCGCCCCCTCCTCAAGCAGGAACTCCGCCTCCCGCAGGTAGGGGGCGAGCAGCCGGTTGCCCACGAACCCGTCGCAGACACCGACCAGGACGCCCACCTTGCCGAGGCGCTTCGCGAGCTGCATGACCGTGGCGATGGTGCGTGCGGAGCTGCGCCTGCCGCGCACGTTCTCCATCAGCCGCATGACATTGGCCGGACTGAAGAAGTGGGTGCCGATGACCGACCCGGGCCGCGAGGTGGTCGCCGCGATCTCGTCGACGTCCAGCGTCGACGTGTTCGTGGCCAGCACGGCGTCGGGCTTGCACACCGCGTCGAGCCGCCGGAACACCTCCTGCTTGAGATCCATCCGCTCGAAGACGGCCTCGACCACGATGTCCGCGTCGCGCACGTCCTCGTAGCGCACGCTGCGCGCGATGCGCGCCAGCCGCGCGTCCATCGCCGCCTGCGAGAGTCGCCCCTTCGCGACCGTTGCCGCGTAGTTCCGCGCGACGACCGCGAGCCCCTTGTCGAGCGCCTCGTCCGAGACGTCGACCACGGTCACCGGAATGCCGGCGTTCGCGAACGTCATGGCGATGCCGCCGCCCATCGTCCCGCAACCGACGATCGCGGCGCGCTCGACGGGCAGCGCCGGCGTCTCGCGCGGGACGTCCGGAATCTTCGTCGCCTCGCGCTCGGCGAAGAAGGCGTGCCGCTGCGCCCGCGACTGGTCCGAGGCGCGCAGCCGCTCGAAGATGCGGCGCTCCGCGGCCATGCCCTCGGCGAACGGGAGCGAGACGGCGTTCGCGACGGACTCGACGCAGGCATACGGGGCGTCGAAGCCGCGCGCGCGCCTGGCCATCTGCTTGCGGAACGCCGTGAAGATCGCGGGCCGCGCGCGGGCCTCGGCAACCCGTTCCTCGAGCATCGAGGCCCGGCGCAGCGGCGCACCCTCGGCCGCGAGCTGCCGCGCCCGCGCCATTGCCGCCTCCAGCAGATTGCCGTCCACGACCTGGTCGACGATGCCCAGCGCCAGCGCGCGCTCGGCCGGCAGGAGCTGGCCGCCGACGATGACGTCGAGCGCCGCCTCCACGCCGATCAGCCGCGGCAGGCGCTGCGTGCCGCCCGCGCCCGGCACGATCCCCAGGGTCACTTCGGGCAGGCCGAGCCGGGTGCCCGGGGCGGCGAGACGGACGTGGCAGGCGAGCGCCACCTCGAGCCCGCCGCCGGCCGCCACGCTGTGAATGGCGGCGACCACCGGCTTGCGCGACGCCTCCAGCTCGGCGAGCACCGCGGGCAGGGACGCCGCGCCGGGCGGGGGCGGGGCGTCGAACTCGCGGATGTCGGCGCCGCCGCAGAACATGCGCCCGGCGCCCGCGACGACGATGGCGGCGACCCCGTCATCGGCCAGCGCCTCCATGACCCGGTCGCCCAGCGCGGCGCGCATGGCGAAGCTCAGGCCGTTGACCGGCGGGTTCGTCAGGCGCAGCACGGCGACGCCGTCATGGCGTTCCAACTCGACGGAGCCTGGCATGAGCGGTTGCGTTGCCTCCGGTGAAGGTGGCGGCCGGCGGCGCCGCGGGAGCGCCGCCGGTCCGGCTCAATGGGTGACCGCGTCCAGGATTGCGTCGAGCGCGGCGCGCGCCTTCGCGCGCATCTCCTCGTCGGTGGCGTCCTGGATGGGGTGGGGAACGTAGACCGCGCGGCTCGCCACGTCCGGCATCCCGAGCGCCACGGACTGCCGCTCGGCCGCGCCGACGAATTCCGACGACGCCACCATCACGGTCGGGATGCCCTGCGCCTCGTAGTCGACCAGGTCGTGCACACTGCACGACGTGCACGACCCTCAATCGGCGAGCGCCTGGATCACGACCCGGCAGCGCTCCGCGACCTCCGCCCGCAGGTCGGGCGGTGCCGGCTTGGTGAAGGTCGGCTTGCGCAGGCGCACGATCTCGACGCCGGGCAGCCGCTCGCCCATGAGCCGCTCGAGCTCGTCGCAGAAGACGTCGCCGCGCGGCTTCGAGATGTCGACGATGCCCAGCGGGCCGCCGAGCTGGGCCGAGCGCGCGGCAAGCGGCCTCCGGATCGGCTCGCGCTCGTCCGTCGGGTCGAGGATGACCGTGGAATCGTGCATTTCGTCCTCCGCCTACTGGATGTCCGCGCCGGTCATCAGCCTGAGATTGCGCCCGTTGCCCTCGTGGCAGGCGTACTCGTACAGGATGTGGTCCTCCGGCGCCCGCTGCAGCCCTTCGTAGCGGAGCGTCCAGGGCTGCGTGAAGACGTTCGGGTCCTCGATGGTCGCCTGGTAGTTGATCGTGTTCGCGTCCACCGGGATGAAGCGCTCGACCACGCGCAGCGCGCCGCTGTGGAAGATGCCGTGCCCGCTGTTGATCGAGCTGGCGGGCGCGCCCTCGGGCGGCGCCCCGTGACCCACGGGCCACGTGTTGTGCGTGAAGTTCGTCACCTCCACCACCAGCGTGTCGCCCTCCCAGCGGCCCCGCGAGTCGCCCATGCCGAGCCGGATGGCCGGCGGCAGGTGCGGGCGCCCGTCGAGCGGGATGTAGCGCGAGTGGTGGTTCCACTCGTAGAGGATGATGACGGCGCCCGGAACCTGCAGGATCTGGTAGGTGTTGTAGCCGACCGGCAGGTGCGCGCGCGGCAGCGCGGCGGGCAGGCACTTGACGCGCGGATCGAGGAACGCCAGCTCTTCCTGCCGCTCCATGATCTCGTCGCGCTTCTCGGCGGCCCATTCCTGCAGGGGCACGCGGCCGTCGGGCGGGTCGATGATCATCGGCGTCCGCATGCGCTCGCGCGGCCGGGCCGGCGCATCGCCCTCGGGGCGGAAGAAGCGGGTGAACGTGTAGTTGTGGCCCGTGTACTGCGTATCGCCCCACGGCTCGAGCCGCGGCGTCTCCAGCGGCTGCGACGTCCCCGGCAGATAGTGCCCGCGCAGGTCGGGGTCGCCCCACGGCGTGCGCGGCGGCTCGTAGTCGCCCTCCTGCGCGGCGAGCGGGGCCGGCGAGACGAGGGCGGCGGACAAAGCCAGCGCGGCGATCGGGACGAGTGGCTGTCTGCTCACGGTTGGCCTCCTGGTGAACGACACGTTCATCGTCGGAGGATATGACGCCGGCCGATTCGCGTCAAACGCCTGGTCGCCACCGCATGATACGATGAATACACGTATTCAGAGGCAGCGTTCAGCGGCATGGCCACGTCCATTCGACTTGCTCCCGAGACCGAGCGGCGGCTCGCTTTTCTGGCGTCGCGAACCGGCCGCACCAAGGCCTTCTACCTGCGCGAGATCATCGAGCGCGGTCTCGATGACATGGAGGACTACTACCTGGCCGCCGAGGTGCTCGAGCGCGTCCGGCAAGGTCGCGAGCAAGTGCACTCCGCCGCGGACGTGAAAAGGGATCTTGGCCTGGACGATTGAATACGCCGACACGGCCAGGGCCCAGCTTCGCAAGCTCGACGGGCAAGCGGCTCGTCGCATACTCGACTACATGGAGGAGCGTGTCGCGCCGGCGGAGGATCCGCGCCGCACCGGCAAGCTGCTGACAGGTCCGCTCGGCGGCCTGTGGCGTTATCGAGTCGGGGACTGCCGCGTGGTCTGCGACATTCAGGACGCGGCCGTCCGTGTCCTGGTGGTCCGCAGCGGAAACCGCCGCGACGTGTACCGCCCGTAGCCATGACCGCGGTCGAGGCGCCGCCGGCAGCCGGACGGACGCCGCGGGTCGACGCCGCGCGTCTCGCGGTCGTCGTGCTCGTGGGCGCCGCGATCTGGCTCGTCCCGGAGCCGGCGGGCGTGCAGCCGCGGGCGTGGCACCTGCTCGCCGTCTTCGTCGCCATGATGGTGGGCATCGTGCTGCGCCCCCTGCCGATGGGCGCGGTCGCGTTCGTGGCCGCCGCCTTCGCGGTGCTCTCCGGCACCCTGACGATCGCCGAGGCCACGGCCGGCTTCGGCAACACCGTCGTATGGCTGGTGGTGGCCGCGTTCTTCATCGCGACCGCCTTCGTCAAGACCGGGCTCGGCACGCGCATCGCGTACCACTTCATGCGGCTGCTGGGGAAGCGCAGCCTGGGGCTGGCGTACGGGTTCATCGCCGCGGACCTGGTGCTGGCGCCGGCCATCCCCAGCAACACGGCGCGCGCCGGCGGCGTCCTCTACCCGGTGCTCAGGTCGCTCTGCGTCTCGCTGGGCAGCGACGTCGAGCTGGGCACCGAGCGCCGCATCGCGGCCTTCCTGACGTTCACGGCCTACCAGGGCGTGGTGGTGACCAGCGCGATGTTCCTCACGGCGATGGCGGCGAACCCGCTCGTGGCGGAGCTGGCGGGGCAGCAGGGGGTGACGCTCTCCTGGCCGCTCTGGGCGCTGGCGGCGTCCGTGCCGGGCGTCCTCAGCCTGCTGCTCGTGCCCCTGCTGATCTACCGCCTGTATCCGCCGCAGATCACGTCGACCCCCACGGCGCCGGAGCTGGCGCGGCAGCGGCTCGCGGAGCTGGGTGCGATGAAGCGCGACGAGTGGATCCTGCTGGCGGTGTTCGTCTGTCTGCTGAGCCTGTGGATTCTCGGCGGCGCGCTCGGCATCAGCGCCACGACGACGGCGCTGGCCGGCGTCGCTGCCATGCTGGTCACAGGGGCCCTGGCCTGGAGCGACCTCCTGGAGGAACGCAACGGCTGGGACACGCTCATCTGGTTCGCGGTGCTGGTCATGATGGCCAGCCAGCTCGGCGAGCTGGGGCTGCTCGAGTGGTTCACCGACCGGGTGTCGGGCGTGCTGGCGACCGGACACTGGCTGCCGGCGTTCCTGAGCCTGAGCCTGATCTACTTCTACGTGCACTACTTCTTCGCCTCGAACACCGCCCACGTCAGCGCCATGTACGCGCCGTTCCTCGCGCTGGCCCTCGCGGTCGGGACGCCGCCCGTGCTGGCGGCCCTCGTGCTCGGCTTCTTCAGCAACCTGTTCGCCTCGCTGACGCACTACGGCACGGCGGCGGCGCCCATCCTCTTCGGGTCCGGGAACGTCGACATCGGCACCTGGTGGCGGCTCGGGGCGCTGATCAGCCTCGTGCACATCGCGATCTGGCTGGGCGCCGGCAGCCTCTGGTGGCGCCTGCTGGGACTGTGGTGATGCGCCGGGCCGGTGGGCTGGTAGGCGAGTCGGCAGTGACGGGCCGGATTGCGCGAAGCCCTCTGGGGGCGTTCTGATACCATGCGGGGTTCAGACACGAACCGGGAGCGGATATGACCATGCCGCGGCGGGGAAATGAGAGGAATCGTGCCGGGGATACCTTCGAGACACTGCATCGAGGATTGACAGTCGGGCTGATCTCGACGCCGCGCGATGACCTGAAGACATGCAGCCTGGATGATTCCATTGCCGATGTCGTCATTCACAACACGGAGAATTACGACTACTTCCCGGTGACCGCTGAAGCAGGAGGCAGCGTTGTCGGCCTGTTTCATGCAGTTGACTTCATGGGCAAGTCTCGCCCAGCGGGGCGCGTCAGAGAACATTGCCACCCGCAGTTGGAGGAGGATTTGATTGGGGCGGATGCAAGCATACTGGACTTCGTTACAGAAGCGGATTGCCGCCCTTGTCGCCTTGTCGTTTCAGGGACTGGAATCGTCGGACTGGTCACCTTGTCCGATCTCCAGAAGCTCCCCGTCCGCGCAGCTCTGTTTGCGCTGGTCGCCGGACTCGAGATCTCGATGTCTGAAGCGATCGAAAGGAGCTTTCCTGCTCCCGAAGAGTGGCGGCGGTTCCTCAGCCAATCTCGACAGGAAAAGATCCAAGAGGAAATCAGCAAGAGTAGAGACCGGAACGGGTTTGTGAACGAGCTTCTGTTTACGAAATTCTGGGCTCTCCTCAATCAGGTGTGGGTCCGGGGTGAGAGTGATCGGCGGGTTCAGCGAGCGGTGGGGTAGCTACGTGACGGACGGCGTGTCAACGCGCTACGCGCGTTCTCCGCTTCGCTGCGACCCTGGCGGGTGACACGCCGTCCGTCCCTACGCTCAGAGTGCAGTTATGGGCCTTGCGGCCCGGCCTGGACGGGGCGTCCGGGCCGTCCAAAGGGGAGATTGGGCTTGGGCTGGTCGGGCCGTGAATCGCGGCCCGCAGCTGACCGGAGCCGGCGGGTGGTCAGCCCTCGGCGAGCCGCTGGAAATCATTGAAAACGCAGGGGCGTCCTGTTCTCATTGGCATGACAAAGGAGAACCAATGAGGAGGAGGACAGCCCCATGCGTGTGACGACCCTACTACGACGATTGCTCGGTGTCACGCAGTTGTACGTCGAGCAGGTGCGTATCGGGAGCAACGGGATGTTCCGCGTATCGGCGCGGCCGTCGTGGCGGCGCTCGCGGTGCGGCGCGTGCGGCGGCCGGGCCCCACGCTACGACCGGCAACCGGCTCGGCTGTGGCGCCATGTGCCGTGGGGTCGGACGACGGTGTGGCTGCGGTATGCCCCGTGGCGGGTATCGTGTGGTCGCTGCGGGGTTCGGGTCGAGCAGGTGTCGTGGGCAGTGCACGGCAGCGCGTTCACGGCGCCGCTCGAGGAGTTGGTGGCCTATCTGGCGCAGGTGACGGACCGGACGACGGTGAGTCGTCTGGTGGGGATTTCGTGGCCGGCGGTGGGCGGCATCGTCGAGCGGGTGGTGGCTCGGCGGCTGGATTCGACGCGGCTGGCCGGGCTGCGGCGGATCGGCATTGACGAGTTCAGCTATCGGAAGCGGC
Source organism: Vicinamibacterales bacterium (assembly GCA_965214845.1). GTDB lineage: Bacteria > Acidobacteriota > Vicinamibacteria > Vicinamibacterales > UBA8438 > JAAXGX01. The sequence continues at coordinate 4,867,739 of CBDCCO010000007.1, read as the reverse complement.
ACCACTATCTGACGGTCCTGGTCGACCCTGACCGCCGGCGCGTGGTCTGGGCCGGGAAGGGGCGCAGCGCCGACACGCTGGGCAGGTTCTTCGACCTGTTGGGACCGGCCGGTTGCGCCCGGATCACGCTGGTGACGGCGGACCTGGCGGCGAGCTACGGCAAGGCGGTGCGGGAACGGGTGCCGCAGGCCAGGGTCGTCTACGACCGGTTCCACGTTGAACGGCTGGCGGCCGACGCGGTCGACGCCGTCCGCCGGGCGGAGCAACACCGCCTGGGGGCGACCGCGGCCAAAGCCCTCAAGGGGACGCGCTACGCGCTGCTGAAGCATCCGGCGCGCCTCAAGCCCAGCCAAGCACAACGGCTGGCAACCCTGCGCCGCGAGAACCGCGCCCTCGACCGCGCCTACGAGTTGAACGAGTACCTGGCGACCATCCTCGAGCAGGCCAGACCCGACGAGGCCGAGGAGCTGCTCGAGCAGTGGCTGGACTGGGCGGCGCGGTCACGGCTGGCGCCGTTCGTCAAGCTCGCGCGGACCATCCGGAAGCACGCGGCGGGGATCCTCGCCTACCTCGACACCCGCATGACCAACGGACCCGTCGAGGGCATCAACAACAAGCTCCGCGTCATCGCACGGCGCGCCTACGGCTTCCACTCACACCGTCCGCTCATCTCGATGCTGTACCTCTGCTGCGGAGGCATCAAGCTGGAGCCACCGCTACCCACACGAATTTGAGGAGACTCAAATTCTGTGACAAGCGGGACATATTGACAAGATTGCCCTATTTGTCCCGCAGGAAAAAAGGTTTGCGAGATCGACTGAAGAAGATCGAGAAACTCAGGGACCGACTTGTCCATGCCAACGATTACGCTGCAACACCGGAAGAGGCACGTAACGTTTGCGACGTTGTCCGAAGTCTGCTTGAACTGCGGCAAGAAATAGAAGCTACGGTCTCGGGGGCCACTGCTGCGTCGGACTCCGAAAGACTGGAGCGGCTCAGGCAAGCCGTTCACGACCCGCTGTTTGTTTCCGATCTGAACGCAACCATGGAGCCGTTCGCCCAGGCGGAATCGAAGTGGTGGGAGTCCGAAGGGTGACCTACCAATGGCACGTCTTCCTCGCCTCCCTGAATCCGGTTCAGGGTTCCGAGCAGTCGGGGCGAAGGCCAGTCCTCATCGTCAGTCGAGAAGAAATCAACCAGGTCTTGTCAGTGGTCAATAGCATCCCCCTGACCTCGCGCAAAGTCGGGCGTCGAGTCTATCCGAATGAAGCCCTCGTCCCGCGTGGAACCGCTGGGCTGCGGGTTGATTCGATCGCGTTGTGCTACCAGGTGCGCACTATCGACAAGCGACGTCTGGAAACGCAACTCGCGGAAGTGGCGGACAAGCGGATTCGGCGGGATGTCGTGGAAGCTCTGCGGTTCCAATTGGACATCTGAATCATCTTTCGTCCACCGTCGCGCGGGTGCGGCCCGGCGGTGCCTCGCGCGCTGAAGGGAGCTGGCGCTCAGGCGCGCGACCTTGGCGCGTCGAAGGCGGCCATGACGTCGGCGGCAAATCCATCGAGCATCGACGACGCGGCAGTCTGGCCGCTGGAGTACACACCCTGCTCGACGTACGTATCCCCGTCGAGCACGAGCACCGTGATCGTCTCGTCGCGAGGATCGACGATCCAGTACTCCGGTATGCCGGCTTCCGCGTAGTCGGCGCGCTTCTCGATCAGATCCCGGTCCGGATCGTCGGGGCTGACGACCTCCGCGACGAGGTCCGCGCCCAGCCAGTAGCGGTCCTGGCAGCGGGCATCCGTGCGATCGCGGAGCAGCAGCAGATCCGGCTCGCGGAACTTGCCTGCACGGATGCGGATGCGCAACGCCGCGACCATTGCGACCCCTCCGCGGGGCGCGAGAAAGTCATGGAACAACCGGTAGAGGGCCAGCAGGATGGCCTGGTGGGTGAACGTGGGCATGGGCAGTTCCTGCACGTGGCCGTCGGTGAGCTCGACCAGGCGGTTGCAACGGTCCGTGAGCCAGAGGTACTCCTCGTCGCTCCAGGCTCCCTGGGGCGGGAGTACCTCGCGCAGGAGTGCGTGCAGGTCGTCGGGCGAGGTGGGAGACGTGGTCATGGCCGAGCAAGGGTCATTATGCGCTCATCCTGCGGCGGGCGGCCACGATTCCGTGTCAGCGGCTCGTGCTGCCCGCGACGGCGACCAGCCTGGCGGCGACCGTCGAGAGGCCCAGGCGGTGGTCGTCGGGGTCGATCCAGCGGCGGGCGCGCTCGCGCACCTGCGACGGGCGCGCCTTGAGGCGCACGTAGACCGGCTCGACGTCGAGGTCGTAGTGGGTGAAACCGTGGCGGAAGACGTCGGCGGTGCGCACCTGGTCGACCAGCCCGGCGTCGATGCCGGCGTCGTCGAGGAACCCGGCCACGGTCTGGTCGGCGCCGCGCTGGGGCGGCGACCACAGGCCGCCCCAGATGCCGCGGGGCGGCCGCCGCTCCACCAGACAGGCGCCGTCGGGATCGACGAGCACGAAGAAGCGGCTGCGCTCGAGGCGGCGCTGGCGGCGCGCCGCCTTCTCGGGGTAGCGCTCCGGATCGCCCGCCGCGAATGACAGGCAGTCCGTCCGGACCGGGCAGTCGCCGCAGCGCGGGCGCGTCCGGCGGCAGACCGTCGCGCCCAGGTCCATGATCGCCTGCGTGTAGTCCGCCGCCCGGTCCGCCGGCGTATGGGTCTCGGCCAGGCGCCACAGCGTGCCGAGCGTCGCCGCCGACGACACCGGGCCGGCAACCCGGCGCCGGCGGGCCAGCACGCGCTTGACGTTGCCGTCCAGGATCGCGGCGCGCGTGCCGTAGCCCTGGGCGACGATCGCCGCCGCGGTGGAGCGGCCGATGCCGGGCAGCGTTTGCGCCGCCGTCACGTCGTTCGGGACGCCGCCGCCGTGGTCCCGCGCGACGATGCCCGCGGCGCGGTGCAGGTTGCGCGCCCGGGCGTAGTAGCCCAGGCCGCTCCACAGGTGCAGCACCTCGTCCACGTCGGCGCGCGCCAGGGCGTCCACGTCGGGAAACCGCGCGATGAACCGCTCGAAGTAGGGGATTGCCGTGGCCACCTGGGTCTGCTGCAGCATGATCTCCGCCACCCACACGCGGTAGGGCGTTCGCTCCCGCTGCCAGGGGAGGTCCTTGCGGCCGTGGGCGTCCCACCAGGCGAGCACGCGACCCGCGAAGGATGCCGGTGCGGCCGCGCGCGCCGCGGCGTCGCGACGGGGGTCTCGGGACATGCGGCAGCTTCAATCAAGAGGGGCTTCGCCCCGAGCCTCCGGCGTCCGCTCGCGGGGACCCGCGCGCCCCGCGCCGCTCCCGCCGAGGCGCGCTGTGCGCGCCTGGTTCCGGTCCCCGCGGACCTGCTGGCCCAGCCGCTCTTCATAGACCTTGATCATCGCGCTCTTCGGCTGGTCGCCGAAGCCCATCTCGATGGCCGCCCGGTAGGTCGACACCATGGCCTCGACCAGCGGCAGCGAGGCATCGAGATCCGCCGCTTCCTCCTGGATGTTCACGATGTCCTTGTAGGCGGCGCGCAGCGAGAAGTCTCCCTCGAAGCGGCGTTCGAGAATGCGCGGGACGAAGTGCTCGCTCGCGAAGCTGCGCGCGCTGCCCGTGGTGAGCACCGCGGCGAGCTGCGCCGGCCGCAGGCCGGCCTTCACGGCGAGCGGCAGCACCTCGCACAGGGCGGCGATGTTGATGTCGTAGATGATGTTGTTGACGGCCTTCATGAGCTGTCCCGAGCCGACCTCCCCGCAATGGACCACGAACTCGCCCATGACGTCGAGATGCGGCCTGGCCAGTGCGAAGAGCTCGTCGCTGCCGCCGAACATGATGGTCAGCGTGCCGCGGTCGGCGCGCAGCGGCATCCCCGACACCGGGCAGTCGGCGTAGGCCAGTCCGGCGTCTCGCGCTTGCCGGGCCAGCCGGCGCGCGGCGTTGCGGTTCATCGTCGTGGTGTCGACGATGGCCGCCCGCCGCCCGCCGCGGGCGATGCCACGCGCGCCGAAGAGCACTTCCTCGACCTCGGTCTCCGACGGCAGGCAGAGGAAGACCAGTCCGGCGCGCGCGGCAACGTCGGCGGGCTCCGCGGCAACGTCCGCCCCGTGGCCGGCGAGCATCTCCGCCGGCTGCCGGTGCACGTCGTGCACCAGCAGCGGCACGCCGGCCTGCACCAGGTTGCGGGCCATGCCGAGCCCCATGCGGCCGAGCCCGATGAACCCGACGGTCTCCTTGTCCAAGGGTGCCTCCGGCGGTTCGTCCCGGCGGTGTGCGGGCACGCGCGGCGCCCGCTTGCGTCGCAAGCATAGCGTGAACCGCGGGGCGCGGTGCGGCGCCGTCCGGCGTGTATGATGGGGCTGTTCCGGCGGGAGCAATCGGCGCGCGCGGCGCGCGACCACCGGCGGGTCTGCGCCGTGGAACGGCGCCAACTCCCGGCAGGGTTGGTTGGGCGCCGAGCGGAGCCGTCAGGCGACGATTGGCGGGCCAGGAGGATGCGATGCGACAGTCGAGCGTTGCGTGGATTGTGCTGCTGGCGGCGGCCGGTCTTGCAGCCGGCGCGGACGCGCAGGCGCAGCAGGAGCGGGACGGGGCCAATGCCGTGCTGCCGTGGGCCTACGTGCTCAACGATCCGGTCGAGGATGCCAAGGCGCCCGACCCCCACGAGGTGGTCACGGTGCCGGACTCCAACGTGCTGATGCGGCGGTCGGCCATCACCATCGCCAACGGCCCGCCCGACTGGCATCCCGATCGCCATCCGCCGATGCCGGAGGTCGTGGCGCGGGGCGGCGGCCCGGGCGTCGTCGCGTGCGGCTACTGCCATCTGCCCAACGGCCAGGGCAAGCCGGAGAACGCGGGCGTCGCCGGCCAGCCGTACGAGTACATCGTGCAGCAGATGACCGACTGGCGGAACGGTCTGCGCCGGCCCGGCGAGCCGCGCATGGGGCCGCCGGCCTTCATGGAGCGGATCGGGCTGGCCGCGACCGACGAGGAGTCGCGGATCGCGGCCGAGTACTTCTCGTCGATCGAGTTCAAGCCGTGGGTGCGCGTCGTGGAGACCGACACCGTGCCCGTGACGCGCTTCGCCGGGTGGATCCACGAGGTCGTCGAGGACGGCGGCACGGAACCCATCGGCACGCGCGTGGTCGAGACGCCCGAGAACCTGACGCTGACCAAGCTGCGCGACGACGCCTCCGGCTTCATCGCCTACGTGCCGACGGGCGCGGTGGCGCGCGGCCGGGAGATCGTGACGACGGGCGGCGCCAACTCGGTGTCGTGCACCGTCTGCCACGGGGACGATCTGCGCGGCATCGGCCCGGTACCGGCCCTGGCCGGCCGCTCGCCGACCTACATGGCGCGGCAGCTCCACGACCTGCGGACCGGGGCCCGCAACGGCGCCTGGTCCGACCTGATGGACGCGGCCGTGGCCAACCTCACGGTGGAGGACATCGTGAACATCGTGGCCTACACGGCCAGCCTGGACCCGTAGGCGGACGGCCCTCAGAACCGGTACTTCAGGCTGAGGCTCACGCCCCAGAACCGGGTGTCGTCGGTCGTCACCCGGTAGAGGATCGGCTCGCCGCGGCCGATGTCCGACTCGTGGCTGCGGAGCTGGTTCCAGGGGCGCGGCTCGCTGGCGAACTCCCCGAAGTCCGCCCACCGGAACTTCACGCCCAGCGTGACGGGCTCGGCGAGCCGATAGTCCACGCCGGCCAGCAGTTGATATCCCGGCAGCGAGTCGGTGAGCCGCGCCTCGGCCACGCTCGTCGTGCCGGCGAGCGTGGCGCGCAGCAGCGGGTCGACGAACGTCGTTATCCGCTCGGGGTCGTGGTTGCGCTTCCAGAGCGAGAAGTAGTCGAGCGTCGCCCGCTCCATCCCGATGCCGGCGCCGACGTAGGGCGTCCAGGACGACGTCTCCGGCCCGAAGTCGTAGTACACGTTGGCGAAGGCGCCGTGCGCCCGCAGGTCATCCACGCCGCCGACCGCCAGCGCGATTTCCTGCTGCTGCTTGGCGAGGATCACCGCGGTCTCCGTGCCGGTGTTCGTGCGCTGGTTGTAGGCGGCGATGCGATGGAAGTACTCGGCCTCGAGCCTGACAGCGCCCCAGTCGTACCCGAAGGCGAAGCCGGTGCGGACCCCGGAGGCCCCACCCAGCTCGTTCAGCCACGCCGCTCGCGGCGGTGCGGAGTCACACTCGCCGCCGACCTCCAGGCCGTGCGGATTGAGGACGAGGTCGCACTTCGTGCCCCAGTCGTTGTTCGAGCCGCGGGCGGCGAGCGGCGGCGCGACCGCCAGCCCCAGGTCCATCTGGATGTACGGCCCCGTCTGGGCCCCGGCCGGGCCGGCGGCGCCGAGCAGGGCCGCCGCGATCATCCAACATGTCAGCCTCGGACGCATGCACCCTCCTTGCACCAGTGAGGATAAACGACGGATCATTCCAGGGCGATGAAACGGCACGAGAGCCTCGTCCCGCTGTCGCGGGACCACCACTTCGGCCTCATCATGGCGCAGCGGCTGATCCTGGGCCGCGCGACCAACCCGCGCGCCGACTGGCCCGCCGACCGTGCGCAGCAGGTGCCGCGGCTGATCGAGTTCTTCGAGACCGACCTGCGGCCGCACTTCGAGATCGAGGAGGCGCACGTCTTTCCCGCCGCCGGGCAACGGCTGGCCGCCGGCGACCGCGAGGTTGCCGCGCTGCTCGCGGACCACGAGGCCATGCGCGCCCTGATCCGCGGCTTCGAGGCCGATCCCGCCGCCGGCCTCGACGACCGCCTGCCGGCGTTCGGCTACCTGCTCAAGGCCCACATCCACCGGGAGGAGCGCGGCCTCTTCGAGCGCATGCAGGCCGCGTGCGCGCCGGACGAGCTGGACGCGCTGGGCGCCCGGGTGGCGCAGGCCCACGGTGCGGCCGGGCCCGCGTGCGGTTTGTAGACAGCGACATGCATGCCGCAGCGTTCGTTCCTTCAGGTCCCGATCGCTTGTTGCCCCAGGATCCAGCCTTCGATTCGCGTGAGCTCGTTCTCGGGCTCGCCGGACCGGCGATTGCCAAGCACGACATCGAGCATGCCGAAGAGGCCGACCACGGCATCGAAGCAGTCCTCGCCGTCCACGCCGGCGCCGAAGCCGTTATCGATGGAGGCTTGCAGTCGATCGGCCCGCCGCACGTGGTTCGTCCGGGCCCAGCTGCGCAGGGCGTGCCGGTCGCCCGCGCGATCGGCCTGACGGCGCTTGGAGCGGCCAGGCCTGCGGATTTCGAGGTCCAGGTGCCCATAGACCTCGCCGGGATAGGTTTCCGCGAGCACGACCCCCGGCCGTGCCAGAAGGTTGTCCAGCCGGCCGTCGAGCGGCCAGAGGGACAGCGACGTGTCGCATGCGATGGCCGGCATGATCAGGTCGCGCCAGCCTGTGATGGCGGCCTTGCCTACCTGGTTGCCGCCGACAAGCCAGAACATTGCCGCCGCCGCCCGGCGCCCGGGGGCCCGGTCGCAGCGCCGCAGCAGGTCGCCGAATTCCGGCACTCCCAACTTCTCGACGAGGTCTGCACGCTTCGTTCCGCCGGGCCGTCGTGGGTAGAATGGCCTGGTCAGGGCGACCGCCGCCTTCGTCTCGGCCGGTTCATAGAAGTCGCGCCAGCGGCCGCGACCGAATTCGGTCAGCGCTGACCGAAAGTCGCTCAATCCGGCGTTGGCGGCGTAGCGCCTCGGCAATCCCAGCGGAAAATCGAAACCGGCCAGGACGCTGTTTCCGCCTGCGCGTTGGCGTAGCCGGTTGAAATACGCGCTCAAGTCGCCGACCGGCTGCGCCGACTCTGCTTGATAGCGTCCATCGGCGTCCCGGACGGCCGTTGCGCACCAGCGTTTGCGCGGATCCTTGCTCCAGTCCGCGTGCGCGACCAGTGCTGGCAATGGGCGGTGCCCTCGGCGTGTCTCCGGCATGGGTACAAGCACGCCGGGGAGGCTGCGTTCAGCGAGGCTGCTAGCGCCCGATAGCCCGCGTGACGGCCTTCGATCCCGACCCGCCCGTGGCCCAGCCGCCGACGGCGGCGGAGAACTTTCCGGCCGTGCCGCCGGCCACCATGATCAGGATGTGCTCGGGGCTGGCGAACTTGGGGAAGGGGCGGTCGAGGGCCGCCGGCGTCGGCCGGCCGGTCTCGTCGAGCCAGTCCTTCGGCAGCGCCCGCGGCACGGTGCCCTTCTGGCACTCGTCGTTCGGGAGCACCTCCCGCAGCGGCCGGGCGGTGACCTCCTGGATGCGGGCGCGCAGGTCGTCCTTGCTGTAGCCGTCCTTCTCGAACGTGCGCGCGTGCTCGGGGGAGACCACCAGCAGCGCCTGGTCCATGCCGTGCAGCTTGACGTGCGCAACCGACTCCAGCGACAGGCCCATCGTCGCGCCGAGCGAGCGGGCATTGCGCGAGAGCTGGTCGCGGATGGCGCGCGGGGCCTCGGCGGCGAAGACGGTCACCGTGCTCTGCTCGGGCGCGAAGCCGCGCTCGACGTGCAGCGGCTCCCAGCAGCTCAGCTCCTCGAGCTCGCCGATGCAGGCGCCGAGCTTGCCGGGCTGGCCGAGCGTCGACATGTCGACCTCGCCGGGCCGGCCGCCGCCGACGTTGCGCACGAGGAGCTGCAGCGCGCGTCCGATCGTCGCGTTGGCGCGCGAGCCCTGGCCGAAGGCGTTGCGCCCGCAGTTGAGTCCGATCTCGTTGCGGACGGGGCCGTTGACGATGATGAGCGGCCCGACGAAGTAGGTGGTGGCCAGCACGCCGTGCAGGTTGAACTCGTCGGTGCAGGCGGCCTCGACGGCCGCGATGACGACGGGGAGGTACTCGGGCTTGCAGCCGGCCATCACGGCATTGATGGCTACCTTCTCCACCGTGGCCGGGGCGAGATTGGGCGGGACGTGCGCGACCACGTCCGTGGCGGGCCGCGACGTGCCGGCGAGCATGCGCAGCACGCGCGCCGCGGTCGGCGGCACGACCGGCAGGCCGTCGGTCAGCCCGCGATCGTCGAGAAACTCGAACTCGTCCAGGTCGGGGCCGGCGGGCACGCGGACCCGCCGCGAGGCCAGCCGCTCTGCGCCCCGCCGCACGGCAAGCCGCCGCGCGACGTCGGGGTCGTGAACCCGCGATCCGCAGCCGGGGCGCTGCTCCGGCAGGGATTCGCCGTCGAGCTCGATCGCCGGCGCCGGCGCGCCGCAGCGGCCGGCGGCGCGCGTCGCCAGCTCCAGGAACTCGGCCTTCGACCAGCCCTCCATGCTCGCGATCACGACGCCGTCCGGCGCGGCCAGCACGAGGGCCGGCACGGCGTCGAAGCCGTAGGCCTCCGAGACGAGCAGCTCGTCGTCGAGGGCGCGGGGAAACGAGAGCCCGTGGCGTGCGGCGAACGCCGCGGTCAGCGCGGCGTCGTCCTGCGACACGCCCTGCACGCGCAGGCCGGCGCCGGACAGCGCGCGGTGCACCCGCTCGACGAGCGGCGCGGTCAGCTCGCAGGTCGCGCAGTCGTGCTTGAAGAAGAACAGCAGCGTCGCGGGCGCACCCGGGCTCCCGGGTCCGAACTCGCACGGGTTGCCCGCGGCGTCGCGGAGGGCGAACGCGGGGGCCTTCGATCCGTTAGTGGGCAGCGTCGACATGGCGACGCCCAGTATAGGCCGGGTGTCAGCAGAACGCCCGGACGAGGTCGGCAAGCGCGTCGCGGCAGACCTGCACCGAGTCGATCCGCACGTACTCCTCCGGACCGTGGAGACCTGCGCCGGCGGGGCCGAACAGGACCGCCGGCGTCCCGCCGCGGCCGAGGATGGCGGCGTCGGTCCAGAACGACATGCCGGTCGGAGCGGCGGCGAGGCCTCGACCGTGCAGCACCTGCGTCAGGGTGCGGCAGACCGGGTGGTCGTCGGCAATCTCGTGCGGGGGACGGGTCATGAGCTGGCGGGCGGAGGCGTCGAAGTCGGCGTCGCTGCCGGCCAGCGCCGCGAGGGCGGCCCGCACCTCCGTCACGCCGGCGTCCGCCGGCTCGCCGATCAGCGTCCGCCGCTCGAAGCGGAGGAGGCAGCGGTCGGGGTAGATGCTGTGGGCCTGTCCGCCGCGGATGGTCGAGGCATGCAGCGAGGCGCTGCCGAGCAGCGGGTGCCGCCGGCCGGTCTGCAGCGCGGCGTCGAGCGCTTCCAGGCGTCCGAGGACCCGGCCCATGTGCAGAATGGCGTCCAGGCCGTCCGCCGGACGGCTGCCGTGCGCGGCGCGGCCGCGCGTCTCGACCTCGACCCACTCGAAGCCCTTGTGCGCGGTGGCCATCCGCAGGTCCGTCGGCTCGGTCACCACGGCGCCGTCGGCGCGGTGCCCCGCGACGAGGAGATCGGCGCCGGAGCTGGCATGCTCCTCGTCGGCCACCGCCGCCACCACGAGCCGGCCCGTTGCCATTCCGCCGCCGCGTGCGACCGAGATTGCCGCGTCGACCATGGCGGCGACACCGCTCTTCATGTCCTGGCTGCCCCGTCCGTAGAGACAGCCGTCGCGCTCGATTGGATCGAACGGCGCGGCCATGCCGTCGACACCGACCGTGTCCGTGTGCCCGCAGAGCATCAGCGTGCGCCCGGGTGTCCGACCCTCGACGACCCCGACCACGTTCGGGCGGCCGGGCACGGCGTCGGTCAGCTCGACGTCGATGCCGGCGGCCCGCAGCTCCGCGGCGATGCGCTCGGCGACCGCGGCTTCTCCCGCGCCGCCCGGCGCCAGGGAGGGATTGACCGAGTCGATGGCGATCAGGTCGCGCAGCAGGCGGATGACGGCGTCCACGGACTGCTACGGCGCAGGCTCCGGAGCGGGCAGCGCCAGCGCGATGAGCTCCGGCACGCGGGCGCCGCCGACCGTGAGCGCGATGTACTGCCTGCCGTCGAGCAGATACGTCATCGGCGTGCCGATGGCGCCGCCCGGCAGGTCGGTCGACGCGAGCTCGGCGCCGGTCGCCTTGTCGTAGGCCACCAGCCGCGGCCCGTCGTTCGAGCCTCCCGTGGTGAGGGCGTAGATCAGCAGCGTCTTCGTCACCAGCGGCCCGCTGCGGCTCGAGTCGCCGCCCACCGGCGGCAGGTTCAGATGACGGAGCAGCGGGTGGTTGCGGATCCGGTCGCCGCTGCCGGTCGGCGTCATCCACGTGTGCTCGCCGGTGTCGAGATCGATGGCGGTCAGGCGCGAGTAGGGCGGCTTGAAGAGCGGCAGGCCCTGCGGCATCCCGGGCCGCGAGCTGCCCGGGCCGCGCACCTCGATGTAGCGCAGCGTCGCGCCCTCGTCCGGCGCCGGAACCCGGTACTGCTTGACGGCGAACGCATTGCGCGACGGGACGTACAGCAGTCCGGTCTCGGGGTCGAATCCCGCGCCGCCCCAGTTGGCGCCGCCCCCCGTGCTCGGCCGGAACACGGTGCCGCGCAGGCTCTGCGGCGTGTAGAGCGGACCGATCCGGAACGGTTCGACGGCCGCGATCGCCAGCTCCCGGATCTCGGGGGTGAAGTCCGCCAGGTCGTCGATCGTCACCCCCTGATACTCGAACGGGGCCGGCCGGGTCGGAAACGGCTGCGTCGGCCAGGGCGCCTCGCCCTCGAGGTCCGTGGCGGTGTCGACCGGGCGTTCCTCGATCGGCCAGATCGGCTCGCCCGTCACCCGGTCGAAGGCGAAGACGAAACCCTGCTTGGTGATCTGGGCGACCGCCTTGACCGGCCGGCCGTCGACGACGACGTCGACGAGGTTGGGGGCCGCCGGCAGGTCGTAGTCCCAGAGGCCGTGATGGACGAACTGGAAGTGCCAGACCCGCTCGCCGGTCTCCAGGTCGAGCGCCACCAGGCTCTCGGCGAACAGGTTGCTGCCCAGCCGGTGTCCGCCGTAGTAGTCGGGGGCCGCCGTGTTCAGGGGCAGGTAGAGGTAGCCGAGCTCCGGGTCGGCGCTCATGATCGACCAGACGCCCACCTTGCCGGTGTGGCGCCACGAGTCGCCCTCCCAGGTGTCGTTGCCGAACTCGTCGCCCTGCGGGATGGTGCGGAAGGTCCAGTTGGTTTGTCCGGTCCGCGCGTCGAACCCGCGCATCCAGCCGGGCGGGCGCTCCCTCGTGTCGTTCAGCGAGGAGATCGACATCGGCGTGACCACCGTGTCGCCGACCACGATCGGCGGCGACTGCACCGAGTAGAGCAGGGCGTTCAGCCAGTCGCGCTCGCCGCGGGCGGCGCGCGGGATGTCCCGCATCAGATCGACGCGTCCGCCCGCGCCGAAGTCGGCGCAGGGCTGGCCCGTCCCGGCGTCGACGCAGATGAGGTAGCCGTTGCCGGTGCCCCAGAAGATCCGCTCGTCGCGGCGCTCCGGTCCGTCCGACCAGTAGGCCACGCCGCGCTGATTCCAGCGGGCGGTCATCGTGGTCGTCCCCTCCTCGTAGCTCTTGGGGTTGTAGACCCAGAGCGTCGCGCCGGTCCGCGCGTCGACCGCCGCGCCGACCGAGGTGGGCATGTTGACGAACAGGCGCCCGCCGACCATCAGCGGCGTGGCCTTGAAGTTGGTGATCGTGGGGGGCAGCGCGTCGCGCCAGCGGTTCGGGTCGCGCCGGTTCAGCTCGTCGAAGACGAGCCGCGAGTCGGCCCGCCACTCGCCGCCGCCCGGCATGTCGAGGCTGAGGACCGCGTCGGCCGACTGCCAGCGCCAGGCCACCTCGAGCCGGCCGAAGTTGTCGCCGTCGATCTGGTCGAGCGGCGAGTACTTCGTGCCGCCCAGGTCGCCGCTGTAGGTCGGCCACTCCCCGTCGGCCGGCGCGCCGTGCTGGGCGGACGCGCCGGCCGTGGCCAGCAGGGCCACGGTGAGCAGGCTGAAGCTCCAGCGACCGTATCGTGCCGTCATGTCGATACCTCTCGATACCTCGTCCCGCCGGCCCATCTTAGCAGCCCGCCCCAGGGAGGCAGCCCCGCTGCACCGGAGCGGTTGCTAGAATGGCAGCGGCGCACTGTCGCGCCGGCCGCAAGACTCGAAGCGAGGACTACCATGACACGTCTGCTGCTGCTCGCCATGGCCGGCCTGCTCGCCGGCCTCCCCTGGCTCGTCGATCCGTCGGTCTCGGCGGTCGCGCGCGGGCAATCGACGTCCGTTCCGGACGGTCCCGCCTATCGGTTCGAGGAGCTCGCCGACGGCGTCCACTTCGCCATCGGCACGGGCGCGATGACCGTCTTCAGCAACTCGCTGGTCATCATCAACGACGACCACGTGATGCTGGTGGACACCAGCGTCACGCCGGCGGCGGCGCGCACGCTGGTGGCGCAGATCCAGGCCGAGCTGACATCCAAGCCGATCCGCTACGTCTTCAACTCGCACTACCACTTCGACCACGCGCACGGCAACCAGATCTTCGGCGACGACGTGGAGGTGATCGGCCACGACTACGTCCGGCGGATGCACCTCGGCAACGTGCTGGAGCAGCGCACGAACCGGTCGTTCGACGCGGCGGTCCCGGCGCAGATCGCACGGCTCGAGGAGCAGGTCGCCGCCGCCGGCGGGGCGGAGCGGGCGCGGCTCGAGACCGACCTCCGCATTGCCCGGGCGCACCAGACCGCGCTGCGCGAGACCGTGGTCTCGCCGCCCAACGTCACCTACAGCGACACGCTGACGATCCACAAGGGCGGCCGCGAGGTACAGCTCCACTTCGTGGGGCGCGGTCACACCGGCGGCGACACCATCGTCCTGCTCCCCGCCGAGCGCATCGCGTTCACGGGCGACTTCCTGGTCGGGTCTCCGGGCGCGCCCCGCCTCGCGTACATGGGCGACGCGTTCATCGACGAGTGGCCGGCCAGCCTCGGCCGCCTCAAGGAGCTGGACTTCGACGTCATCGTTCCCGGCCACGGCGAACCGTTCCGCGAGCGCGGGTACATCGATCTGTACCAGCGGTATCTGCGGGACCTGTGGGCGCAGGTCGCGGACCTGCGCGCCGAGGGGGTGTCGGCCGAGGACGCCGCCGGCCGCGTGGACATGAGCGCGTACGAGGCGGACTACGGCAGCGGCGTCCGCAACGTCGATCCGCGCGCCGTGGTGCGCATCTACGAGCTGCTCCAGATTCAGATGCCGATCTAGGAACCCGTGCACCATGCCCGTGCCGACACGGATTGCAGCGCTCGCGCTCGCGGTTCTCTGCGGCTGCGCGCAACCGCCCGTGCGGGAAGCTGCGCCTGCCGCCGGTCCGGCGCCGCCGTTGGCGCCGGTCAACATCGCGCACCGCGGGGCGTCGGCCTACGCCCCCGAGCACACCCTGCCCGCGTACCGGCTGGCGCTGGAGATGGGGGCGGACTTCGTCGAGCAGGATCTGCAGCTCACGCGGGACGGCCGGCTGGTCTGCCTGCACGATACGACTCTCGAGCGGACGACCGACGTCGAGGAGGTCTTTCCGGATCGGGCCGTGACCACCGAGGCGGACGGCGAGCCGCTGCGCGTCTGGCCGGTGGCGGCGTTCACGCTCGACGAGGTGAAGCAGCTCGACGCCGGGTCGTGGTTCGGCGCGGAGTTCGCCGGGGCCCGCGTCCCCACGCTGCAGGAGGCGATCGACCTGGTGCGGGGCGCGGCCGGCCTTTACATGGAGACGAAGGATCCGGACACCTACGACGCGCTGGGACTCGCCATGGAGGCGGAGCTGGTGCGCGTGCTCGCCGCCAACGGGCTGGATTCTGCGGCGGCCCGCGCCGCGACGCCCGTCGTCGTCCAATCGTTCAGCCCGGCGAGCCTGCGGCGCATGCGCGATCTCGCGGGCGACACCTACCCCCTGGTGCAGCTCGTCGGCGGGCCGGGGACCGCGGGCCTGCTGACCGACGACGGCCTGGCGGAGGTGGCCGGGTACGCCGACGGCGTCGGGCCGGCGTTCCCGATGCTGCTGGCGGATCCCTCGCGCGCGCGGGCGGTCCGGGAGGCCGGGCTGGAGCTGCACCCGTACACGGTGCGCGCCGGCCGGGTGCCGGAGCCGTTCGGCGACGCCACCGACCTGATGACCCATCTGTTCGACGAGCTTGGTGCGACCGGCGTGTTCACCGACAACCCGGACCTGTTTCCGCCGGCGAGATGAGCGCCGCGGTGGGGCGCGGTCCGTTGGCAGGGGTGTGCGATGAGGCATGAGAGGGTGCTTCTGGCCGGCATGCTGCTGGCCGCGTCGTTCTGCGGCGGCGCGCTGGCCACGCTGCTGCTCGGCGGTCAGGTCGAGGCGCAAGGCCCGCGCGCGGTCACGACCCCGCAGGTGAACCTGGTCGATGCCGGAGGCACGCTGCGCGGCGTGCTGGCCGCCAGCGACGAGCGCGGCGGTTCGTCGCTGGCGCTGCACGACGGCGAGGGCCGCGTCCGGGGCGTGTTCCGCGTCGGGCCGAGCGGCGCGCCGGCCTTCGATCTGCTGAACGCGGCCGGCGCGCCGCGTTTCTCCGCGCGCCTGGCGGGCGACGACACCCTGGTCGTCGTCGGCGACGACCAGAGCCGGCACAGCGTCCTCGGATCGGCCTCGGGGACGCCGGTCCTCAGCTTCGCCGACGGCCGGCGCGGCCGGCTGCAGATGCAGCTCGGGACGGCCGGCGCCCCCGGCGTCCTGCTCTTCGGCGCCGACGGCCAGCGCAGCGCCGCGCTGACGGTGGGCGACGGCGACACCCCGCTGCTGACGTTCTACGAGGCCGGCCGGCCGCGGGTCACGCTGGGCGTGGTGCAGCAGGCGGCGGTCATCAACATGACCGGCGCCGCCGAGTCGCGGCTGGTGATCGGCGTGGCGGGCGAAGGCCGCGCCAGCGTCACGTTCGTCGACCAGCAGGGGCAGGTCGTGGCGGAGCTGCCGTGACGGCGGGCCGCGGGCGGCCGTGTGCTATCGTCGTGATTTCGGCGGAGGGCGCAGCATGGGTGCGATGGTTCAGTTCCCGATGAACGGGGTCGACGGCGGCGGCTACCTGGCCACCCCGGCATCGGGCTCCGGCCCCGGCGTGGTCGTGATACAGGAGTGGTGGGGCCTGGTCGACCACATCAAGGCGGTGGCAGACCGGCTGGCCGGCGCGGGCTTCGCCGCGCTGGCGCCCGACTTCTACGACGGGCGGACGACGACGAGCCCCGACGAGGCCGGCAAGATGATGATGGCCCTCGACATCGACGCCGCGGAGAAGAAGCTGCGCGGCGCGATCGACTACCTGCTGGCCCGCGGCGAGGTCGCCGGCGAGCGCGTCGGCACGGTGGGCTTCTGCATGGGCGGCCAGTTGTCGCTGTACGCCGCCTGCGCCAATCCGCGCGTCGGCGCCTGCGTCGACTTCTACGGCATCCACCCCAACGTGAAGCCCGACCTGGCCGCGCTGCAGGCGCCCGTCCTCGGCTTCTTCGCCGAGCAGGACGGCTTCGTCCCGCCCGCGGCCGCGCGGCAGCTCGAGAGCGATCTGCGGGCCGCCGGCAAGCAGGTCGAGATCACGGTCTTCGAGGGCGCCGATCACGCCTTCTTCAACGACACCAGGGCGGAGGTCTACCACGCGGCGTACGCGCAGCAGTGCTGGGAGCGCCTCGTCGCCTTCTACAATGAGCATCTGTAGCGGGGCGGCGGCGCAGCGTCTCACCACGGACGCCGGGGGCTCGGCGCGCAGCCCCGTCTAGTTGAAGCAGAGGCGCAGCCTCTGCAAGGCGCGCACAGCGCGCCTCGGCGGAAGCGGCGCGGGGCGCAGGGGTCCCCGCAAGCGGACGCCGGGGGTTCGGGGCTCAGCCCCGTCTGATGGAAGCTGCGCACAGCGTGCCTCGGCGGGAGCGGCGCGGGGCGCAGGGGCCCCCGCAAGCGGACGCCGGGGGTTCGGGGCTCAGCCCCGTCTGATTGCAGCGCCGGCGGAGCCGGCGAAGGCGCGCACAGCGCGCCTCGGCGGAAGCGGCGCGGGGCGCAGGGGCCCCCGCAAGCGGACGCCGGGGGTTCGGGGCTCAGCCCCGTCTGATGGAAGCTGCGCACAGCGTGCCTCGGCGGGAGCGGCGCGGGGCGCAGGGGCCCCCGCAAGCGGACGCCGGGGGTTCGGGGCTCAGCCCCGTCTGAATGAAGATGCCCGGCAACAGCTTCGGCGAAGCCTTCCGGATCACGACCGCCGGCGAGGCGCACGGCCCCGGCAACCTCGTCATCATCGACGGCTGCCCGGCCGGGCTCGAGCTGAGCGCGGCGGACCTGGTCCCCGACCTGGCCCGCCGCCGCCCCGGCCAGAGCCGCATCGTCACGCAGCGCGACGAGCCGGACACCCCCGAGATTCTCTCCGGCGTCTTCGAGGGCCGGACCACGGGCACCAGCATCGCCATCCTGATTGCGAACCGGGACCAGCGCAGCCGCGACTACGCGCCGATCAGGGACAAGTACCGGCCCGGCCACGCCGACTACAGCTTCGACGCCAAGTACGGCTTTCGCGACTACCGCGGCGGCGGCCGCTCGAGCGCGCGCGAGACGACCGTGAGAGTGGCGGCGGGCGCGGTCGCCAGGAAGCTCATCGCCGGCGCCTTCGGCGGGCAGGTGGTCGGCTACGTGCGCCAGGTGGGGGAGGTGGTCGCGCCGGTGGCGGACCCGGCCGCGCTGACGCTGGATGACGTGGAGCGCCTGCCGGACGGCGAGCCGAACATCGTGCGCTGCCCGGACGCGGGCAAGGCGGCCGCGATGATCGCGCTCATCGAGCAGGCGCGGAGCGCGGGCGACTCCATCGGCGGCGTGGCGGAGTTCGTGGCCAGCGGGGTGCCCGCGGGCCTGGGCGAGCCGGTCTTCGACAAGCTGAAGGCCGATCTGGCCAAGGGGCTGTTCAGCCTGCCGGCCGTGCTGGGCGTCGAGTACGGCGTCGGATTCGGCTGCGCCACGCTGCGCGGCACCGAGAACAACGACATCTTCTACGCCGACCGCGCCCCCGACGGGACGCGGGTGGCGACCCGCACGAACCGCCACGGCGGGATGCTGGGCGGCATCTCGACGGGCATGCCGATCGTCCTGCGGGCCGCCGTCAAGCCGACCAGCAGCCTGCCGCGCGAGCAGGAGACCATCACCCGCGGCGGCGAGCCGACGACCATCAGCACGAAGGGGCGGCACGACCCGTGCCTGCTGCCGCGGTTCGTGCCGATGGGCGAGGCGATGATCGCGCTCGTGCTGGCCGACCACTGGCTGCGCTGGCAGGGGGCGCAGCGGTCAGCCCGAGGCTGAGGCGTCCACCTCCAGCGGCGCAACGCACTGCTGCTCGGCCGCCGCGCCGGCCACGGGCCAGGTCGTGAAGCCGCCGTCGGTCGCGGCCAGGTACACGGCCGGTGCCGGGGCGGCCTGCCCGAACGCCGCCGCATCGCCTCCGCGCTCGGCGAGCAGCCCGGCCACCCGTGCGCGGAAGGTGCCCAGCGCCGGCAGCCCGAAGAGCGCGAAGTGCGTGCTGCGCGGTTCGGCGACCGTCCGTCCGGCCTGCACGGCCAGGCAGCGCGGCTCGACCGGCGCGCTGGCCAGGCCGACCTCGCGCGCGAGCGCCGCGAGCTCCTCGGGCGCAACGAGGGGCGCCAGGGCGCGTTGGTACTCGCTGCGAAGGACGAGCGTCACGCCGTACGCAGGCGGCGCGTTCATCGACTCCATGGTGCGGTCGAAGACCTGCTGGAACAGCTCCAGCGGCAGTTCTTGGGGCGGCGCGAGCAGGAGCAGCGGGCCGCCCGGACCCAGCGGGGGATCCAGCACGACCCGCCAGCCCGTCAGGTGCTCCGGCCGCATCAGGTACGGCGCGGTGACCGTGTCGCGCAGCGTCCGCGCGAACAGCAGCGCGAGGACGCCGAAGGCGAGCAGGCCGAGGAGGATCTTCGTGACGACCGAGCGTGGTGTGGCCATGGCCCGGTCATATTAGAATGAGACCGCGTCCCGGGGGCAACCGAGGTCATGACTATGCGGCAGACCATGCGGCGGCGGACCATGCGATGCACGGGTGCGGTAATGGCGGCGATCGCGGCGGCGGCTCTGGCCGCAGGCCCGGCGGAGGCGCAGTACGGGGCGCCGGCCAGCGGCGAGTGGCGCAGCTACGCCGGGGACGCCGGCAGCACGAAGTACTCGCCGCTCGACCAGATCACGGCCGGGAACTTCGCCGATCTCGAAGTGCTGTGGCATTGGCGGTCGGTCGACTCCCACCTCGTCCACTCGACCCCGGCCGGCGATTCCCTGATCGCCGCGGAGCGGCTGTTCGACATCCTGCAGGAGCAGGAGCCCGAGCGCTGGACCGCCTGGGACGGGCAGACGCAGACCGTCTCGCGGCCGTCGATCAGCGCGCTGGTGGCGACGCCCCTCATGGTCGACGGCGTCCTGTACCTCAGCACCCCGCTCTACCGGGCGGCCGCCGTCGACGCGCGCAGCGGCGAGACGCTGTGGGTGCACGATCCGCGCGCGTACGAGTCGGGGACGCCGGCCATCGCGGGCTGGCGCCATCGCGGCGTGGCGTACTGGGAGCGGGACGGCGAGGCGCGCATCGTGTGGGGCACCGGCGACGGCTACCTGGTCGCGGTGGACGCGAAGACCGGCCTGCCGGACCCCGCCTTCGGCGACAACGGCCGCGTGGACCTCACCGCCGGCGTCCCGCGCTCCGAGCGCGGCCGGCGCGACATCCTGAACCTGCTGACGCTCTCGTCGCAGTCGCCGCCGATCGTCGTCCGCGACACCATCATCATCGGCTCGACCATCAACGACCGGACGATCACCCGCGAGGCGACGCCCGGCTGGGCCCGCGCCTACGACGTGCGGACCGGGCAGCACAGGTGGGACTTCCACACCGTGCCGCAGAGCGCCGACGAGTTCGGCTCGGACACCTGGCTGAACGAGTCGTGGCGCTACAGCGGCAACACCAACATCTGGTCGATGATGAGCGGCGACGAGGAGCTGGGCTGGGTGTTCCTGCCCATCGGGACGCCGACGAACGACTACTACGGCGGGCACCGGCTCGGCGACAACCTGTTCGCCGAGAGCCTGGTGGCGGTGGACGTCGAGACCGGCCAGCGCCAGTGGCACTTCCAGATGATTCACCACGGCCTCTGGGACTACGATCTGCCGGCCGCGCCCAACCTGCTCGACATCACGGTCGACGGACGCGAGATCAAGGCGGTGGCGCAGGTCAGCAAGCAGGGGTTCGTCTACGTCTTCGACCGCGTCACAGGCGAGCCGGTGTGGCCGATCGAGGAGCTGCCCGTGGCGACCGACACCGACCTGGAGGGCGAGGTCATGTCGCCCACGCAGCCCTTCCCGACGAAGCCGGCGCCGTTCGAGTACCAGGGCACGTCGATCGACGACCTGGCCGACTTCACGCCCGAGATCCGGCAGATGGCCGTCGAGGCCGTCGAGGGTTTCCGCCTCGGGCCGCTATACACGCCGCAGACGCTGCGGGGGACCATCATGCGGCCGCCCGTCGCGGGCGGCGCGAGCTGGTCGGGGGCGGCCGTCGATCCCGAGACCGGCTACCTGTACGTGCCGTCGACCAACGGGCACTCGACGATTCAGCTCACCGAGCCGGAGCCGCACGAGCAGTCGACGTTGCGCTACATCCGGCGCTCCACCACGGCCGGTCCGGTGATGCCGCGCGGGCTGCCGCTCTGGAAGCCGCCCTACACGCGCATGACGGCGATCGACATGAACAGCGGCGAGCACGCGTGGATGATTCCGACCGGCAGCGGCGACCGGATCCGCAACCATCCGCTGCTGCGCGACCTCGACCTGCCGCCGGTGGGCGGCGACGCCAGCCGCAGCGGCCCGCTGCTGACGAAGACGCTGCTGGTGCACGCGCTGACGACGGGCGGCGGCAACAACGGGCCGCGGCTGGTGGCCTACGACAAGCTGAGCGGGGCCGAGCTCGCCTCGCTCGACCTGCCGGCCGGCGCGCTCGGCGCGCCGATGACCTACCTGCTCGACGGCCGGCAGCACATCGCGGTGACCGTCGGCGGCGACGTGCCGGGCCTCATCGTGTTCCGGCTGCCGGACTGACCCGGCCGGCTGATCGCGCGACCCGGCCGGCGGTGCAGGCGCGCAGGGGGCGATCGTCATGGCGGCAGGAGCCCCGGCCGACGGGCCGTAGTCGGCGGCGTGCGACCGGCTGACCGTAACCGGCCGTCTGCGATCGACGGGCCGGTCCGCCCCGCGGCCGGCGCGCCGAAACTTGACAACGGGCGTCCGCTCGTCCATTCTCCCGATTGCGAATGATGAACATGGCGCCCTCGAGGGGCGCCGAACGCGCGTGTTGCGCATGGGTGTAGTCGGCGTACGGCAGGACCGGACTCCGACGATTCAATCCGCAGGAGTACGGTCAATGGCAGTCACCGGCACGGTCAAGTGGTTCAACGACAGCAAGGGCTTCGGTTTTCTCACCCGTGACGACGGCGAGAAGGACGTCTTCGTCCACTATTCCGCCATTCAGGGCGACGGCTTCAAGAGCCTCACCGAGGGGCAGCGCGTGGAGTTCGAGGTCGTCGAAGGCGGCAAGGGTCCCGCCGCCGAGAACGTGATCAGGCTCTAGTGCCAGCCCGCCGCGCGTCGCCCGACGGCTGCGCGCGGCCCAACCAGCCCTCCCGGGAGTCTGCACCGTGCTGCGCCGCAGACTCCCGGCGCGCGGCGTCGTCGCCGCAACGGGACGTCACCGCAACGGGACGTCCGGAAACCCCTCGTCGCCCGGCTCCAGCTGCACCCCGTACGTATTGAGCGACATCGACGTCGCCCGGTACGAGCTGGGCGTGTACACCGCGCTCATCGCCTCGACGGTGTCGTACTCGGCGGTCAGCGCGTTCCACGTCTCGTCGGAGACGATCGCGTTCTGGTACAGCTCGTCGACCACGCGCAGGAGCGTGGCGTCGAACGCGTCCGCCCCCGGGTCGTCGGGTCCCTTCGCCACGGCCTCGGGATCGACCCCGTGGTCGCGCGCGCGGCCGACCGTGCCGACGTGCTTGGCCCACTCGTAGACCGCCTGGCAGTCCCACCCGATGCGGAGGATGAGAATCTCCCGGTCGTGCGGCGTCAGCGGCGACACGCGGTTGATGTAGTTGGCGCGCCGGCCGCGCGCCTGAGCCAGCGCGGGATGCCGCGCGAACGTGCGCGAGACCGCGATGCCCGGTCCGTCGAGCGGCTCGAAGCGCGCCACGGTCAGGGGCGGCTCGCGGTCGGGCACCGAGATGCGGTACGGCACGTCCGCGGGGAGCCGGTCGGGCGTCTCGTCGTCGGGCTGGATGCCGTACGAGTTGTAGATCATCGAGAGCACGGTGAAGTGGTTCACCGTCTCGACGGCGTCGATCAGGTTGTGCTCGCCGTACTGCGCGGACAGGGCGCTCCAGGTCGCGTCGGTCACCGACGAGTTCAGGTAGAGCTGGTCGGCCATCCGCAGGAGCGTCCGCTCGAACGGGTCCCACCCGTCCGCGTCCGGACCCTCGGCGACACGGCGGATCTCGTCGTCCGTCAGGCCGCCGTCGCGGGCGCGCGCCGCGTGCGTGGCCCACAGCGGCTGGTTGCCGCACAGCCAGGCGGCGCGCAGGATCAGGAGCGAGCGGTGCCGCGCCGGGAGCGTCGACTCCGCGGTCAGGTAGACGGTGACCGGCATCAGTCCCTCGACGATGGCCGGGACGTTGAGCAGCGTGTGGAGCTGGTTGTCCGCCCGCCCGTCGCCGCCGTACTGCTCCGCCAGGCGGCGGTGCTCGTCGGTCCACTCCGCCGCGGGCAGCGGCGCGATGCGCGGCGCCGCGAGGCCCACCGGCTGCCGGTCGGCCCGCGGCGGGTCCGGCAGCGCCTGCTGCGCCGCGGCGGCCGGGGCGAGCGCGGCGATGAACACGACGACGAGCAGCGCAACCATCCAGTCTCTCAGCGACATGACTAGGCCTCCTGCGGCACGAACGCGAGAAAGCGCCGGGGATTGTCCACCGTAATCTTGTGCAGCGTGGCGTCGTCCACGCCCGCGTGACGCAGCTTCGGCACGAACTGCACGATGGCGGTGGCGAAGCCGTTGCCCCAGTTGGACTTGAGATCGCGCGAGGCCGCGAAGTCGGACGCCAGCAGCACCTGGTCCTCGTAGCCTGCCTCGAGCACGTTCAGCACCATCCGCACCTTGTCGGCCTCCGGGATGTCCGGGGAGGTCTCCAGGTCCAGCGCCCGGCCCACCGTGTCGAAGCCGAGGTAGGCGCCGCGGCGGCCGATCTCCAGGTGCGAGGTCCAGCCCGGGTCCTGCTCGGCGGTGACGTCCGACAGGTGCCCCACGCAGACGCGGCCGAGGTCGACGTTCTCGGCCTCGAGCACGTCGAGCTGCTCCAGGCCGCACGGCCGGCAGCCCTCGTGCTCGGTGTGCGTGAAGATCGGCAGGTTGGTGGCGTGGTGGGCCCGGCTGACGGCCTGCAGGAAGGTCCGCTCGACGTCCAGCATCTCCATCGAGGTGCCCACCTCGCCGAACGCCCCCCACCTCTGCGCTCGCGCGTCGGCGACGAAGTGCGCGGTGAGCTCGTCCACGTCCATCCCGGCCACCTCGTCCGGGAAGGGCGCCCGCCAGTAGGCGCCGGCCACCACGACCGGCACGCCGGAGCGCAGCGACATCTGCCGCAGGAACTCGAGCTCGCGTTCCGAGCGCCGGAGGATGCCCGCATCGACGATGCAGCTCATGCCGTCGGCCGCAGCCATGCGCAGCTCCTCGGCGACCAGTGCCACGAACGCCTCGGCCTGCTCCGCGGTCAGCGGCGGGGTCGCGCTCCAGCGGCGGGCTGCTGTAGTTCTGGAACAGGTCCAGGTGCTCGTGGAAGAGCGTGGCGCCGCTCGCCAGCGCCTCGGGCGCAAGGTCCTCGAGGATGGCGCGGATGACGGCGCCCGCGGCGAAGGCGCTGTCGGTCGCGGCGGCGGGGGCATCGCCCGCGGCCTGCTGCCCCGCGGCCGCGCGGCCGGGTCCGGCGGCCAGGGCGAGACCCGCCCCCGCCCCGAGCAGGCCGAGCGCCTCGCGGCGGGTGAGGTGCGAGAGATGACGTGGCCACCTGCCCATGTGTCCTCCTGCTTCCGGCCGTGCGCCCCGGCGCCGGCCCGCCGCGAGCGTCAAGTGTAGCACCTGCGCGGGACGGCCTTCGGCGTCCGGGAACGCACTACAATAGTGTGCACGAGTATCGTGTGGAAACTGGCATGAAGAACATCACCCTGAGCGCCGATGCGCACTTGATCGAGGCGGCGCGCCGGCGGGCGGCAAGCGAGCAGACGACGTTGAACGACCAGTTCCGGCGCTGGCTGTCCGACTACGTCGGTCGCAAGCGGCAAGCGTCGGAAGCGGTCGAGGTCATGCGCGAGTTGCGCGGCAGGCTGCACGTTGGACGCAGGCTGACCCGGGACGAAATGCATGAGCGTTGAGCGTTTCCTGGACACCAACGTGTTCCTCTACCAGCTCGAGGGACGTGACGCCCGCAAGGCCGCGATCGCCGAAGACCTGATTCGACAGGGGATAGAAACCGGCAACGCGTGCATCAACTTCCAGGTGGTCCAGGAATGCCTGAATACGGCCCTGCGCAGGGCGGACATTCCGCTGGGCGAGAACGACCTGCGGCGCTACCTGCAATCCGTGCTGGCGCCGCTGCTGAAGATCCAGCCGACCCTGCGGCTCTACCACGCATCCCTGGACATACGGTCGAGGTACCGGTTCGCCTACTACGACTCGCTCATCGTCGCGGCGGCACTCGATGCCGGCTGCGCCACGCTCTATACCGAGGACCTGCAGCACCTGCAGCGGATAGACGGACTGACAGTCGTCGATCCCTTCACGACTCGAACGGCGTGATCACTCCCCGTCGCCGCAGGGTGCGTTCGCGGCCCGCAGCCCCGCCTGATTGTCAGAAGCGCTGGAGCTCGACGAAGTTCGCGTTCTCCATGTCGAGGTCCGAATGCACGCGGGCAATCACCACCGCGTCGCCGGCGCGGACGATTCCGCGGCGGGCGAGCTCCGGCTTGAGCTGTCCGAGCGCGAGCCGATCGGCGGGCACCACCAGGGGCACCACGCTATGGTAGAGCGCGAGCTGGCGGGCGACGGCGTCGTCCGCGGTGACGCCGTAGACCGGGAGTGGCGGCCGCAGCGCCGCGATCCGGCGCGCCGTCGTGCCGCTCCCGGTGACCGCCACGATGGCCGCCGCCTCCGCGGCGGCGGCGAGCGTCATCGCCGCATCGCACAGGGCGCGGTCGTGGCGGTCGCCGATGTCGCCCGGGACGACGCGGTCCGGGGCCGCCGATTCGGCATCGCGCAGCACCGCGTCGAGGGTCTGCACCGCGAGCACCGGATACTCGCCGGCCGCAGTCTCCCCGGCGAGCATGATGGCGTCGACGCCGTCGTCCACGGCGTTGGCCGCGTCGCTCACCTCCGCCCGGGTGGGTCGCGGCGCGTGCCGCATGGTGTCCAGGACCTGGGTCGCCACGATCACCGGCACGCCGGCGTCGCGCGCGCGGCGGGTCAGGTCTTTCTGCACGCGCGGCACGCGCTCGAGCGGAATCTCCAGGCCGAGGTCGCCGCGCGCCACCATCACGGCGTCGGAGGCGGCGAGAATGTCGTCGAAGCACTCCAGCGCCTGCGGCCGCTCGATCTTCGCCACCAGACCGACCCGATCCGCGCCGTGCCCGTACGCCACGGCCCGCGCCTTCCGCAGGTCGTCGCCGTTCTGGACGAAGCTGACGCCGAGGTAGTCGACTCCCAGCGCCGCCGCCGCCTCGATTTCCTCCATGTCGGCGGCGGTCACGGCCGCGAGCGGCAGGTCGACGCCGGGCACGTTGATGCCCTTGCGGGGGGCGAGCAGGCCGCCGTGCTCCACCTCCGCGACGATCTCGCCGCCGTCGCTGCCGATCACCCGCAGGGCGATCCGTCCGTCGTCGAGCAGCAGCGGCTCGCCGCCGCGCACCGCCGCCGCGAGCGGCGCGCAGGTGGTCGACACGCGCTCGGCGTCACCCGGGAAGTCGCCCACCGCGATCCGCAGCCGCGCGCCCGCCGCGAGCTGCACGCCGTCCGCATCGGCCAGCGGGCCGATGCGGATCTTGGGGCCGGCGAGGTCCTGCAGCACCGCCACGATGCGCCCGGCCCGGGCGGCGCGGCGCCGGACCTGCTCCACCATGCGCCGCCGGTCGCCGCGCACGCCGTGCGACGAGTTGACGCGGAACACGTCGACCCCGGCCGCCAGCAGGGCGTCCACCGCGGCGTCTGACGAGCAGGCCGGTCCGAGGGTGGCGACGATCTTGGTATGGCGCAGGCCGCGGCTCCGCAGACCGCTACATCATGGCACGATCACGCGCCCGCTCGCGGCGGGGTCAGTACCGCACGCGCAGGCCCCCGATGGCCCAGGCGCCGGGCGCGAGGAAGCCGTCCTCGTAGTAGGCGTGGTCGAAGAGGTTCTCCACCTTCGCGTACAGGTCGAGCGCGAGCTGCGGGCGGGCCAGCAGATCGTAGCGGACGACGAGATCGCCCTTCACCGGACCGCCGAAGACCAGGCGGCGGCCGAGCGCGCCGTACGGCGACAGCGGGTAGTCGCTGGCGGCGAACAGGTCGAAGGTGACGTTGAGGCGCTGCGCGATCCACTGCGTGGCGGTGAGCGCGAACAGGTGCTTCGACAGGCCGGGCACGCCGAAGAAGTCGTGGCCGATGGTCGGCGTGTCCGACGCCGAGTCGGTGTAGGTGTACGACACCCGCAGGCTGGTGGCGACCGACGGGGCGGCCTGCACGCTCAGCTCGACGCCGCGCGCCCGGCCCCCGCCCGAGTTGCGGTAGCCGAAGAAGCGGCCGAAGGGGTCGGTCGCCGCCGGGAAGTTCGCGAAGTCGAAGATGATGGTGTTCTGCAGGTCGGTGTAGAAGGCGGTGGCGCCGACCTGCAGCCGGGAGTCGAAGAGCCACTGGTCGACGCCGCCGTCGAGCGCCACGGCGCGCTCCGGCTCGAGCCGCGGGTCGCCGTAGAAGCTGAACGAGCGGAAGAACGACGAGAACGTCCCGCCGAAGCGCTCGGACGGCGACGGCGCCCGGTAGCTGTTGCCGAGGTGCAGGCGGAGCTTGGTCTCGCTGCCCGGCACGAACCAGGCCACGGCCGCGTCGCCCGTGTAGGCGGTGGGGACGTCGAGCCGGGCGCCGCCGTACGGATGGCTGCCGCCGGCGAACGTCGGGTCGGGCAGGTCGAAGGTCTGCACGCGGCCGCCGAAGCTCACCTGCAGCCGCCCGCCGAGCAGCTCGATGCGGTCCTGCGCGTACAGCGCGTGGCTGTACGAGTCGATGGTGATGGTCGCGACGTTGCCCGAAGCTTCCGTGAAGAGCTGCTCGCGCTCGAACTCGTACCCGGCGCTGAAGAAGTTGGACGTGCCCAGCGCCGCGTCGAAACGCGCCTGCAGCAGGTCGGTCCGGCCGTCGTAGAAGCTGCTGCTCGCGTCGAACGGCTGGAAGCCGACGCCGCCCGGGCCGTTGGCGTGCTCGCGCTCGGTGGCCGCGGCCTGATAGGCGACGCGGTAGGTCGCGCCCGGGGCGACGCTGTGCCGCAGCACGGCGCTGGCGTTGACGAACGCGGAGCGCCGCACGGCGTCCGGGTCGTTGGCGCTGGGCACGAACGTTGCGGCGCCGCCATCGAACGGCAGGCCCTGCTCGAGGCGCGCCAACTGGTCGGTCGGGAGCGCGACCGCCGGCACGCTGCCCGCGGCCGGGAAGTTGGCCAGCACGGCGGCCGGGAAGTCGGGGCTGTTGCGGGTCCGCGCTTCGTCGCCGGCGTACCAGACGCGTCCCGTCGCCGACAGCGTGGGGCTGAGCTGGTAACGCAGCATCCCCTGCGGCGAGACGCTGCGATAGGGGTTGGCGCCGCGAATGCCCTTCGTCACGTCGATGTAGGAGACGGCGCCGCTGTAGGTCAGGCGGTCGCCGGCCAGCCCGCCGCGCAGGCTCGGCACGGTGCGGACCAGGCCGAGTCCGCCGCCTTCGAGCAGCACGTCGCCCTGGGCCGGGCCGCCCCCCGTGCGCGACGTGACGTTGATGACGCCGGCCATCGCATTCGAGCCGTAGAGCGACGAGCCCGAGCCGCGCATCACCTCGATGCGCTCGGTGTCGACGGTGGCCAGGCTCGAGAGGAAGGCGGTGGCGTCGTTCTGCGGACTCGCCGCGTCCCGGAAGCGCAGGCCGTCGATCAGCACGGCCGTGTCGTAGCTCCGCATGCCGCGCGTCTGCACGGTCGTGAAGCTGCCCGGTCCGCCCAGCGACTGCACGCGGATGCCCGGCAGCGTCCGGAGCGCTTCGGCGACCGACAGCTCGTTGCGCGAGGCGAGCTCCTGCGCGTCGATGACGTCGAGCGCCTTGGCCACCTCGCGGGCCAGCAGCGGCGTGCTCGAGGCGGTGACCAGCACCTCCGCGGCGACGCTCGAGACGGCCAGCGCCAGGTCGCGGCGGCTGCTGCCCTCGACGCGCACCGCGGCGGCGCCGGACAGCGATCCGGCGGCCCCCTGCCCCTCGAGCAGGTACTCGCCGGGCGGGATGTCGCCGAACCGGTAGCTGCCGTCGGGGGCGCTGACCGTCTCGCGCACCTGGCCGCTCGTGCGGTCGAAGAGGCGAACCTGCGCTTGCGGGACGACGCGGTCCTGCGGGTCGAGAACGCGTCCGGCCAGGCTGTCCGCCGCGGCGGTGTGCGGCGCTGCGGCCGCCAGGGCCGCCGCGATGACGATCGCTGCTCGCATGCTGCTCCTTGTGCCGTGCGGCTGGAAGGGCGCGCGGATCGGCCGTGGCGGCCGGGCGGATGGCGGTCCGGTTGCCGGAATCGAATGCGCGCCGCTCATGGTCCCTCGACCACGACCCGGGGGCTCGCCGAGAGGAACAGGGGCGGAGTGGCCGGTCGGCCAGGCGCCCGCGCCTCCCCTCGGAGGTCCAGGTCGGTAGATGCGACGCCGGCAGGTCTTCGGGCTTGCGGGCGTTCAGCTCTCGCTGAGCCTACTGGCCGTCGCTTCCCAGCTCCTCGGAGCCAGTGCTATGACGGCGGTCGTTCCCGTTTACCGCTGCGGGGCAGCCCCGGATTCGCACCGGGTTCCCTCTTGCCGCTCCAGCCATCTGGAGCACCGACGCGGGTGTGAGGCTAGCCGATGGAGTGCGGGCGGGTCAAGGCGAGCCGCCGTCCGGCAGGCGGCCTGCTAGACTGACGACGCTGGACTGACGACGCAGGAGAGTCCGGGGATTCCGCGTGAAGGGAGACGTCATGAGGATGCTGTGCCGGCTGCTGATCGTCGCTATCGTTCTCGCGCCCGCGGCGGCGCTCGCCAACGTGACCGTCACGGACTGGCGGGGGACTGCCGTCACCGTCACGGAGGGGCGCGTCGACTCGGACGGCGTCGAGATCGTCTACCACACGGCCGGCGAGGGGCCGCTCGTCGTCTTCGTCCACAGCATCAGCGGGCCGTGGTTCGACTGGCGCCACCAGCTCGTCGCCCTGTCGGCGCACTACCGGGTGGCGGTCATGTCGACGCGCGGCACCGACAAGAGCGGCAAGCCGCAGGGCGTCGCGCACTACACGATGGCGAAGATCTCCGGCGACATAGCGGCGATCATCCGCCATTTCGGCGAGGAGAAGGCCATCGTCGTCGGGCAGGACAGCGGCGGCTTCTACGCCTGGCACTTCGCCATGACCCATCCCGACAAGACGGAGCGCCTGATCTCCATCGGCACGATCCACCCGGCCGGCCTCATCCGCGAGCTGGCCTCGAGTCCCGAGCAGCAGCAGGCGAGCATGTTCCAGCGCGGGATGCAGGAGAACCCGGACGCGCCCACCGCGTACGGCGAGCGCATCCGCGGCACGCTGCCCCGGCCGGGCGACACGCCCGAGCTGGCCGGGCTGCGCGCGGCGGCGTACGAGCGTCTGGACGTCGAATCGATCGGGAACTTCTACAAGGCCAACTGGCCGCGGCCGCCGTTCACGCTCGAGACGGAGGGCTTCGGCTTCCGCTTCGGCGAGTTCCCGCCGGTGCAGGCGCCGACGCTGCTCGTCTACGGCAAGGACAGCCGGGCGTTCCTGTCCGGAACCGTCAACGACACGTGGCGCTGGGTCGACGCGCCGCTGACGCTCATGGTCCTGCCCGGCATCGGCCACGGCCCGCACACGCAGGCGCCCGAGATCGTCACGCCCGCGATTCTCGAGTGGCTCGGCGCGGAGTAGCACGCGGACGGGAACGGTCCCGCCGGGCGTCAGGGCCGGTCAGGCGCCGCCGGCCAGCCCTGCCGCCACCGCGGCCGTCCAGCGGCTGTCGAACCGCACCCAGTGGCGTTCCTCCGGGTCCTCGGTATGGCTCACCGGCAGCTCCATGACCTCGGGCCGCGGCAGCATGTGGTTGGCGATGGCGTAGACCGTGGCGGGCGGCACCACCTCGTCGTGCAGCCCGACGCCGACCAGCGCGCGGCAGCCGACGCGGTCGGCGAAGTTGACGGTGTCGAAGTAGGCGAGGGCGCGCATCACTGCGCCCTCGGCCGCGGGATGCCGGGCGAGGTGCTCGTTGATCTCCCGCCCTGATCCGGCCCGGGCCAGCCGCCGCCGGCCGGCGGTCCAGCCGAACGTGGGCACGGCCACCGCGAGATAGTCGGCCGCGCCGCACACGACCTGCGCCATGAGCGCCAGCGAGCCGCCGAAGCTGCGCCCGTGGAACACGGTGCCGCCGCCGCCCGCCTGCAGCAGCCGGGCGACCTCCGCCGCGCGCACGAAGTCGCACACCGCGCCGCGCAGGATCGACGTGCGCGGGTCGGCGAGGCCGGTGAGCACGTACCCGCGGGCATCGACCGCGCAGCCGCCGCGGGACAGACCGAACCCGCGGACGTCGAAGCAGAGCAGGTCGGCCCCGCAGGCCGCCGCGTGGCGCGCCTCGAGCACCGGGTTGCACTGCGAGTTGTAGCCGTGCGTGGTGACGACGAGCGGCCGCCGCCCGGGGCGCGCCCCGTCGCGGCCGGCGGCGTCGGGCGTGACGAGGAAGCCCTGGATGTCGCAGCCGCCCAGCGACGCGAAGCGGACCGGCAGCACGCGGGCGCCCTCGGGCGACGTCACCGGGATGCCGAAGCGCGGGTCGGCGGGCGTCCGCGCCAGCGCGTCCAGCGTCCCGGACCAGAACGCGAAGAAGTCGTCGGGCCGGGTGAGGGGTGGGCGGGTGGCGCGGACCGTTGTAGAGTCGGGCTGAGCCATGGATGTCACGAGGCAAGAGTTTATCGCCCACGCCTCCGCCGCCGCCGCGCGGGCCGGAGGCGGCGGGGCGCTCGCGTGGGAGCGGCTGGCGGAGCTGGCCGAGGAGCGACGGTTCGAGGCCGGGCACGTCCTGGCGCGCCAGTTCGCCCCCGCGTCCCACCTGTTTCTCGTGGCCGAGGGCACGGTGCACTTCCGCAACCGCATCGAGGAGGGCAACGAGGACATCGACGTCGGCCAGAGCGGGGCGGCCTGGACGCCGGTGGGCTGGTCGGGGTTCCTCGAGCCGCGGCGCTACTCGACGACCGTGCTGTGCAAGACCGACTGCCGCACGCTGCGGCTCAGCCACCGCGCGCTGGCGGCGCTCTTCGCCACCGAACCGGCGCTGGGTGCGGGCTTTCTGGAGCTGGTCCTCCGCCGCTGTCTCGACGTGCTCGCCGAGCGGCGCGCGCGCATCGTGCGTCACTCGCAGACCCCCGTGAACTTCGGGCAGTCGCTCGACGCCAAGGGGGAGGAGGAGACCTACAACCGCGCGCCGCCGCCCGTCATGGAGCTGTTCCGCAGCTCGGCGTTCTTCGAGGTGTTCGAGGAGCCGCAACTGCGCCTGTTCGCCGAGGCGGTCGAGAGCCGCTACTTCTGCCGCGGCGAGCCGATCGTCGAGCAGGGGAGCCGCGACGCCGGGCTGTGGGTGCTGGCGACGGGCCGCGTGGCGCTCAACTACCGCCCGGCCGGCATGAAGGAGGCGTTCGCGCTGCGGACGCTGTCGAACCCCGGGTCCGTGGTGGCGCTGGCCGGCATCGCGTGCATCGAGTCGAGCCAGACGTCGGTGCGGGCGATGCGCGACTGCACGCTGTACCGGATCGACCCGGCGCGGATCGACGCGGCGCTGGAACGCTCGCCCCGGCTGGCGCTGGCCCTGGTCCGCCGCCTGCTGTGGCTGGTGGCCAGCCACCTGCGGGCCGCCCGCGCGGTGTTCATCTCGCGGCGCTTCGCGCAGGAGCGGCTGGCGATTCGCAACCTGCTCGAGCAGAGCTGCACGCAGCTCAGCGTCAACTCCCTCATCCATCGGCTGCCGCACCTGCTCGACAGCCATCTGACGCTCGGCGACGCGTTCGCGCTGCTCGACCGCCTGGAGGGCAGCCCCGACGCGCTCGAGCGCTCGCTGGCGCAGCTCTGCCAGGACCTGCTCGGGGAGGTGAAGCGCGAGCACGAGTTCTTCGAGGCCCTCCGGCAGGTCTATCACGCCGTGGTCACGGCGCCGCCGCAGATGCCCCCGCGCGACGTGCGCAAGCTCTGCGCGCGCGGCTTCCGCGAGGCGTTCGGCCGGGTGCGCCACGTCATCGAGGGCGAGCGCCACCTGCCCGCCGAGCCGGGGCACATCTTCATCTTCAACCACCTCAAGAACCACGAGTACAACACGCTGCCCAACAACTTCCAGCTCACGCTCGACTCCCACTTCGTCAGCGCCATGATCCTGGACCGGCGCTACGGCGACAGCGGCATCCGCGTCGTGCGGCACAGCCGCGGCACCGAGTACGGGCATCAGGCGTACTACGACCGGCTGGGCCACATCGCGGTCTACACGCACGAGTCCGATCGGCTGGAGGAGACGGAGCAGCAGCGCCAGAGCCGGCGCAGCGAGTTCTTCGAGACCGCGGGCCGCTGCCTGCGGGACGGCACGAACCTCATTCTCAGCCCGGAAGGGACCAGCTACTGGACCGAGGACTCGCCCGGACCGTTCAAGCCGGGCGCGTTCCGCCTCGCCGCGAGCATGCAGCCCGAGCCGTGGATCGTGCCGATTGCCGTCGCCAACTTCGACCGGCGCATCCACTCCACCGTCTGCGCCGCCATCATCAAGCCGCCGTTCAAGGTATCGCAGGTGCTGCCGGACCCGGACGATCGGGAGCGGCTGAAGCGCTTCCTGACGCGGGTGCGCGAGGCCTTCGCGTACTACGTCGAGGATGCGCGCCGGCTGGCCCGCACCGGGCGGCCGGCGTGAGCCGGCGGCGAGGAACTGCTGCGTCCGGCAGCCGATGGTTGCTACAATCCATGCCCTTATGAGACTGCTGACTGTCACGGCGTTCGGCGCGTGGCTCCTGCTCGGCTCCACGCCGCTGTCGGCGCAACCGGCGGACCGGATTGCGGCCGAGGGCGGCGACATCGTCATCACGCCGATCCTGCACTCGAGCGTGCAGATCGAGCATGCCGGCACGGTCGTGCACATCGATCCGTGGAGCGCCGGCGACCTCGCCGGGGCCAGGCCGGCCGACCTCATCCTGGTGACCGACGATCCGGGGCACCACCTCGATCCGGAGGCGATTGCGCAGCTCCGCAAGCCCGGCGCGCCGGTCGTGCTGACCGCGGCCGCTCACGCGCGCTTCGGCGACGGCGAGGTGCTGGCGAACGGCGAGCAGGGCGTCTTCGCCGGCGTTCCCGTCGAAGCCGTGCCCGCCTACGACATGACGCCCGGCCAGCCGTGGCACCCGCCCGGCGAGGCGAACGGCTACGTCATCACGCTGGGCGGGCGGCGGCTGTTCTTCTCGGGCGTGGGCGAGTGCGTCCCCGAGATCCAGGCGCTCGAGGACATCACCGTGGCGTTCATGCCGATGAACCTGCCGCTCGACCGCATGCGTCCCCGGCCGGTGGCCGAGTGCGTCAAGACGTTCGGCCCGGAGATCGTCTACCTCATCCACTACGACAACGCCACGGCGCGCTGGTTCGGCGATCGCGACCAGCCCCGGCCGGACAACGTCGCGGAGATTGCCGGCACGATCGCGGCGCTGCGAGACGCGCTCGAGGGGGAGCCGATCGAGGTCCGCGACGGCGACTGGTATCCGCGGTAGGCCCGCGGGCGGCTCGCCGTTCCGCCGTCAGCGCCAGCCCTCGCGCTCGATCAGCCGCTGGATGTGCGCGAGGTGGTGCCGGCCATGCCAGGCGTAGTCGCCCACGCTGACCGCCAGCTTGACGGCGCCCGATTCCGGATGCACGAACTCGCGCTGCAGTTGCGCCCAGCTCAGGCTTCGCAGCAGGTCCACCCAGCGCGCGTGCAGGGCGGCGAGCAGGTCGAGCGAGCTCGCGATCGGGCCGTGGCAGTCCGGCAGCGCCGCCCAGCCGGCCTCGTCGTAGGCCTTGATGAGCGGCCTGTCCTCGGTGAGCGCCCACTTGAACCGGACGAGGCTGTTCATGTGGCTGTCGGGCAGGTGATGGACCACCTGCCGGACCGTCCAGCCGCCGGGGCGATAGGGCGTGTCGAGCCGGCCGTCATTCAGCCTCTCGACGGTGTGCCGCAGTTCGGCCGGCAGGGCCGCGATGTCGTCGACCCGGGTCTGCACCTCTGCCGGCGTGACGGTTTCCGCGGGCGCGAACTTCCCGATGGGATAGCGGAGGTCGCCTGCCTCGAGCGAGACCTCGTTCATCGTCTCAGCATGCCTCGGGGAGCACCGTAAAGCCTTCTCGATGGCTTGCGTCGCGCAGGCGCTCATCGAACGCGACGAAGCCCTGTCCTGCCGGATGCTGCCCGCACCACAGAATCGCGGCAGCGAGCTGCAGCGCATCCGCGGCCCGGAGCCGATGGACGGCCAGCAGCCGCTCGGCCATGCTGCGGACCGTGTCGCTGGGTTGCATTTCCATCCAGGACTGCGACAAGAGATGCAGTACGTGGCGGGCCGCACGCTCGTCGGGCCGGGTCAGGCCGCCTTCCCGCGTCCGGCGCATCAGGGCTGAGACACACTCCGTTCTCGTGCCCCACCATACGACCAGGGACGCATCCTTCACGAGCAGCTCTCGCGCCGCCGTCGAGCTGGTTTCCTGCACGCAGATCGGGACCACGGCCGAGGTATCCCAGAATCTCACCAGCTCTCCTCACGCTCGCGCGCGACCGCCGCGCGTACGCTGCCCCCCGGGTCTGCGGGTCGCGGCAGGTCCCAGAAGTCCGCCGGCAGCGGCTTCCGCCCACGCTTCAGCAAGCCCTTCGCTTCAAGGTCCCTCAGGTGCTCGGGAACGGAGTCGGGGCTCGCCAGCGGCAGCAGGCGCGCAACGGGACGGCCATGCTCGGTGATGACGACTTCTTCGCCGGCCTTCACCTGTCGCAGGTAGGCGCTCAACGACATCTTGAGTTGAGAGACGGTCGTCGTCTGCATGGTCGGCCCTTTCAGGTCGTTATATTATGACTAATATAGTCAATATCGGCCTCGCGGGCAAGCGTGCCTTGACCGTGCCCGGCAAGACCGGTACCGTCAATGTATGAAACGCACAAATCTTGTGCTTGATGAGCAACTCCTCGAGGATGCGTTGCGGATCAGCGGCGAGCGAACGTATTCGAAAGCGGTCGATCGCGCACTCGCCGAGTTCGTCCGCCGGGCGCGAGCCGGTCGCATTCTCGAGCTTGCCGGTTCGGGATTGTGGGAGGGCGACCTGGCCTCGATGCGCGGCGACCGGCCGCAGCCGCCGCAGCCGCCGAGGGAGCGACAGGGTCGCCGTGTATCTCGTTGACACCTCGGTCTGGATCGATGTCTTCCGGCGTCCGCCGCGAATCGATCTCGAAATGCTCATCGATTTCGAGGAGGTCGTCACGTGCCTGCCCGTCGTGCAGGAGGTCCTCCAGGGATTTCGTGACGATCAAGCCTTCCGGCTCGCGCGCGACGCCATGCGCGCATTGCCGATCGTCGAGGCGCCGCTGGCACCCGCGGCGTTCGAGGATGCGATTGATCTCTACCGGCTCGCCCGCCGCGCCGGCGTGACCGTGCGGTCGAGCGTGGACTGCCTCATAGCGGTCTGTGCGGTGAGAAACGATCTCACCGTGCTGCATCGCGACCGCGACTTCGACCGGCTCGCCCGCATCGCACCGCTGCGAACACAGGACATCGGAATATCATGACGCTTTTGGCCGGGGAGTCGATCGTGGCAGACGGAGCACCAAAGAGCGCCTTCGAGCTGGCGATGGAGAAGCTCAAACGGCAGGACGAGGCCGCCGGCGTCGAGGCGGTCGCGCTGACCGATGCGCAACGCGAGGCGATCGCGGAAGCGCGCCGCACCTACGAGGCGCAGGTCGCCGAGTGCAGCATCCTGCACCAGTCGGCGCTGGCCGCCGCCGTGGAGCCCGCCGCGCGCGAGGAGCTCGAAGCGAACCATCGCCGCGACCTCGGGCGCTTCGCCGCGGACCGCGACCGCAAGATCGAGCGCATCCGCGCGGCCGCCGACTGACGCCGCCACAAGGCGCGCACGGCGCGCCTCGGCGGGAGCGGCGCGGGGCTGTGGGGTCCCCGCCGGCGGCTACTCGCTGCCCGGCGTCCAGATCCGCGACTTCGGCGCCCCTGCCAGCGCCAGCATCAACTCGTTCAAGCGCTTGACGAAGCCGGCCGGATCGCCGAGCTGGCCGCCCTCGGCCAGCATGGCCTGATCGAACAGGATGTGGCTCCAGTCCCTGAAGCGCGCCTCGTCCGTCTCGTCCCGCAGGCGGGCGACGATGGGGTGGGCCGGGTTGAGCTCGAGCACGAGCGGCACGTCCGGCACCGCCTGGCCGGTGGCCTGCAGGACGCGCTGCAGGTTGGCGCTCATGCCGTCCGCGGCGGATACGAGGCAGGCGGGCGACTCGGTGAGCCGGTGCGTGACCCGCACGTCGGACGCCTTCGAGCCGAGCGCCTTCCGCACCCGCTCGACGACCGGCTGCAGCTCGTCCTCGGTCTCCTTCTGCTGCTTCGCGTCGGCCTCGCTGCCCGCGAGCCGGCCGAGGTCGAGGTCGCCCTGCGCCACGGACTGCAGCGACTTGCCGTCGAACGCGTCGAGGTGCGCGACCACCCATTCGTCGACCCGGTCGTGGAGCAGCAGGACCTCGATGCCCTTCTCGCGGAAGACCTCCAGATGGGGGCTGTGCTGCGCGGCCGCGAGGCTGTCGGCGGTGACGTAGTAGATCTTCTCCTGCCCGTCCTGCATGCGCGCGGCGTAGTCGGCGAGCGAAACGGTCTGGTCGCCCGTGTTGCGGTGCGTCGAGGCGAAGCGGAGCAGCCCCGCAATCCGCTCCCGGTTGGCCTGGTCCTCGCCGACGCCCTCCTTGATGACGCGGCCGAACTCGCGCCAGAAGTCGGCGTACCTGTCGGGCTGCTTCTCCGCCAGCTCCGCGAGCAGCCCCAGGACGCGCTTGACCGCCGCGTTGCGAATGGCCTCGACGTCGCGCGACTCCTGGAGGATCTCGCGCGAGATGTTGAGCGGCAGGTCGTTCGAGTCGATCAGGCCCCGGACGAAGCGCAGGTAGCCGGGCATCAGCTCCTTCGCGCCGTCCATGATGAACACGCGCCGGACGTAGAGCTTGACGCCGTGGCGCCGCTCGCGGTCCCAGATGTCGAACGGCGCCCGGCGCGGCACGTAGAGCAGCACCGTGTACTCCTGGCGGCCCTCGACCCGGGCGTGCAGGTGCGCGAGCGGCGGCTCGAAGTCGTGCGCGACGTGCTTGTAGAACTCGTCGTACTGCTCGCCGGTGATCTCCGACCGGGGCCGCGACCAGAGGGCGGACGCCTGGTTCACCTGCTCGCTGGTCTCGACGTCCCCGGTGTCCATCTGCTTGCCGGGCACCTCCTCCTTCCGCATCAGGATGGGCAGCGTGATGTGGTCCGAGTACTTGCGCAGGATGGCGCGCAGGCGTGTCCCCGACAGCAGCTCGTCCTCGCCGCCGCGGAGGTGCAGCGTGACCTCGGTGCCGCGCGCCGGCTTCGAGGCCGGCTCGATGGAGTAGTCGCCCTCGCCCGCGCTCTCCCAGCGGACGGCGTCGTCCGCCGCCAGCCCGGCCCGCCGCGTGGTGAGGGTGACGCGCTCGGCCACGATGAACGACGAGTAGAAGCCCACGCCGAACTGGCCGATGAGCCGGGCGTCCTGCGCCTGGTCGCCGGTGAGCTGCTCGACGAACTCGCGCGTGCCCGACTTGGCGATGGTCCCGATGTTGGCGATCACCTCCTCGTGCGACATCCCGACGCCGTTGTCGGCGACCGTGATGGTGCGGGCCCCGGCGTCGAAGTCGATGCGGAGCGCCAGCTCCGGGTCGTCGTCGAGCAGGGCCGGGTCGGTGAGGGCCTCGAAGCGCAGCTTGTCGCAGGCGTCCGAGGCGTTCGAGATCAGCTCGCGCAGGAAGATCTCCTTGTTCGAGTACAAGGAGTGGATCATCAGGTCGAGCAGTTGCCGGGCCTCGGTCTGGAACTGATGGGTGGTTCTGGTCGGCATCAACCAGACAAGATAGCATGGCGCCAGGCGGGCCCGGAACGCCTCGCCGCCGCCAGGCCGCTGACCGCTGGCGGCGAAGGAGCCTGAACGAATGGACGGACTGCGTTTTCTCGTCACCGGCGGCAGCCAGGGGATCGGCGCCGCGCTCGTCGACCTGGCGCGCGAGCGGGGGCACGAGGTCGTCTTCACCGGCCGCGACGCCGAGCGCATCGGGCAGGTGGCCGCCCGCAGCGGCGCCCACGGCCTGCGCGCCGACGTGTCGCTACCCGCGGACAACCAGCGCACCGTCGACGCCTGCGTCGAGCGGATGGGGGGCATCGACGTGCTCGTCAACAACGCCGCGTTCGGCTATCCGGCGGAGGTCGGCGAGATCGACATGGCCGGGATGCGGGCGCTGTTCGACACCAACGTCTTCGGGCTGGTCGACCTGACGAACCGCGTCGCCCCGCTGCTCAAGGCGCAGCGGCGCGGCTACGTCTTCAACATCGCGTCGACCTCCGGCATGAAGGGGGCGCGGGCGGGCACTGCCTACGCCGGCAGCAAGTGGGCCGTGCGCGGCATCAGCCAGTGCTGGCAGGCCGAGCTGCGGCCGCACGGCGTGCACGTCACCTGCGTCTGTCCGTCGGAGGTGCAGACGGACTGGATGGGCCGGACCGGCCGCAACAACCCCAACAAGCTGTACGCGGTGGACATCGCCGAGGCCATCATGGCGGTGCTCGGCATGCACCCGCGCGCGCTGTGGCCGGAGTTCGCCGTCTTCGCGAACAACCCCTGGAAGGAGGACTGACTAATGATGCACGGCGCGAATGTCGGACGGTTCGTCTTCGTGGCGGCGACCCTGTCGCTGTGCCTGCTCGCGGCCGGCCGGGCCCAGGAGGACGAGCCCATCGGCGTGCCGGTGCCGCCGCTCGGCGACGGTCCGTGGGTGATCGACACGGCCGAGCAGCACGAGATCCGGGTCAGCGTCGTGGCCAGGGGGCTGTCGCACCCGTGGGCGGTCGCGTTCATGCCGGACGGCGGCCTGCTCGTCACGGAGCGGGACGGCCGGTTGCGCATCGTTCGCGACGGCGAGCTCGACCCGCGGCCCATCGCCGGGGTGCCCGAAGTGCGGACGGACGGCAACGGGGGCCTGATGGACGTGGCCGTCCACCCCGGGTTCGCCGCCAACGGGCTGGTCTATCTCACCTACACGAAGGGACACGACGACGGCCGCGGCTCGCCCGCGCTCGCGCGGGGGCGGCTGGCAGGGCACGCCCTCCACGACGTGGAGGACCTGGTCGTGACCGAGCCCTTCCACACCAACTCGGGGCTCAACGGGCGCGTCGCCTTCGGCCGCGACGGCAAGGTCTACATGTCCACCGGCGGCCGCATCCGCGGGCTGGACGGCGAGCTGCTCGACGCCCCCCAGGACCCGGCCAGCCTGCGCGGCAAGGTGCTGCGCCTCGACGACGACGGGTCGGTGCCCGACGACAACCCGTTCGTCGACACGCCGGGCCATCGGCCGGAGATCTACACCATCGGACACCGCAACACGCTCGGGCTCATGCTGCACCCCGCGACCGGGGACATCTGGCAGCACGAGAACGGCCCCAACGGCGGCGACGAGCTGAACGTGCTCCTGCCGGGGCGCAACTACGGCTGGCCGCTGCTGAGCTTCGGGCGCCTCTATCCCGGCGCGCGGGTGTCGCAGCATCCGACGCGCGACGGCTACGAGTCGCCGGTCGTGGTGTGGCTGCCCGCCATCGCGGCCGCCGGACTGGCCGTCTACACCGGCGACCGGTTCCCGGCCTGGCGGGGCAACGTCTTCGTGGGCTCCCTGCAGGAGGGCGGCATACCGGGCACCGGCCACCTGCAGCGCATCGTGCTCAACGACCGCCTCGAGGAGCTGCGGCGCGAATCGATGCTGCGGGAGCTCCGCCAGCGCATCCGCGAGGTGCGGCAGGGGCCCGACGGGTACATCTACCTGCTGACGGACCACGCCGCCGACGGCGCGCTGCTGCGCATCGAGCCGTCCGAGTGACGGCCGGCGGGCCGTCGCGGTCCGGCGCCGGCGGCGAGGCCGCCGGCGCCGGGCACGCTCCCATCTGATCCTCCCCGCGTCCTGATGCCCGCGCTCCCGGCAACCTCGCCGGGAGATCGCACCATGCCATGCCAGGCCGGCAGGTTGCCGGCCTGCAGCCGCGCCGGAGGCCTCGCCAGGAGGCTGGCGGGCGCTGCAAAACGCCACAAGCGCTGCAAGACGCGACAGTCACGCGCGATCGGCACGTAACTTCCCTGTCCGCAACGACTCGAGTCGATCCCGGTGCGCCGTCGCGCACGCGGACCGTCGCGGGTTGGAGCAGTCGCGGCCGGTGCGCGGCATCCACGCTGACGCGACGTAACTATCTGAAAAAAAAGAGTCTCCTCAAATTCGTGTGGGTAGCGGTGGCTCCAGCTTGATGCCTCCGCAGCAGAGGTACAGCATCGAGATGAGCGGACGGTGTGAGTGGAAGCCGTAGGCGCGCCGTGCGATGACGCGGAGCTTGTTGTTGATGCCCTCGACGGGTCCGTTGGTCATGCGGGTGTCGAGGTAGGCGAGGATCCCCGCCGCGTGCTTCCGGATGGTCCGCGCGAGCTTGACGAACGGCGCCAGCCGTGACCGCGCCGCCCAGTCCAGCCACTGCTCGAGCAGCTCCTCGGCCTCGTCGGGTCTGGCCTGCTCGAGGATGGTCGCCAGGTACTCGTTCAACTCGTAGGCGCGGTCGAGGGCGCGGTTCTCGCGGCGCAGGGTTGCCAGCCGTTGTGCTTGGCTGGGCTTGAGGCGCGCCGGATGCTTCAGCAGCGCGTAGCGCGTCCCCTTGAGGGCTTTGGCCGCGGTCGCCCCCAGGCGGTGTTGCTCCGCCCGGCGGACGGCGTCGACCGCGTCGGCCGCCAGCCGTTCAACGTGGAACCGGTCGTAGACGACCCTGGCCTGCGGCACCCGTTCCCGCACCGCCTTGCCGTAGCTCGCCGCCAGGTCCGCCGTCACCAGCGTGATCCGGGCGCAACCGGCCGGTCCCAACAGGTCGAAGAACCTGCCCAGCGTGTCGGCGCTGCGCCCCTTCCCGGCCCAGACCACGCGCCGGCGGTCAGGGTCGACCAGGACCGTCAGATAGTGGTGCCGCTTCCGATAGCTGAACTCGTCAATGCCGATCCGCCGCAGCCCGGCCAGCCGCGTCGAATCCAGCCGCCGAGCCACCACCCGCTCGACGATGCCGCCCACCGCCGGCCACGAAATCCCCACCAGACGACTCACCGTCGTCCGGTCCGTCACCTGCGCCAGATAGGCCACCAACTCCTCGAGCGGCGCCGTGAACGCGCTGCCGTGCACTGCCCACGACACCTGCTCGACCCGAACCCCGCAGCGACCACACGATACCCGCCACGGGGCATACCGCAGCCACACCGTCGTCCGACCCCACGGCACATGGCGCCACAGCCGAGCCGGTTGCCGGTCGTAGCGTGGGGCCCGGCCGCCGCACGCGCCGCACCGCGAGCGCCGCCACGACGGCCGCGCCGATACGCGGAACATCCCGTTGCTCCCGATACGCACCTGCTCGACGTACAACTGCGTGACACCGAGCAATCGTCGTAGTAGGGTCGTCACACGCATGGGGCTGTCCTCCTCCTCATTGGTTCTCCTTTGTCATGCCAATGAGAACAGGACGCCCCTGCGTTTTCAATGATTTCCAGCGGCTCGCCGAGGGCTGACCACCCGCCGGCTCCGGTCAGCTGCGGGCCGCGATTCACGGCCCGACCAGCCCAAGCCCAATCTCCCCTTTGCTGTGAAACTTCGGCGTAGCGGGAGGCGCACGACGAGTGCGGCCGTGGATCAAGGGGATCGGACGGTCCCCGGCGTACGACTTGAGTCCGGATGGGATGGGCGGTGCGGGGCAGCCCCGATCTATGGCCCGGCACGGCGCCGCGGGGTCCGGAAGCGTCGGGTCAGGAACGCGCGGTTGCTCTCGCCTCCTCGAGGAAGCCGTACTGTTTGAGCATGCGGAGCCACCGCGGGGCGTTGCGCTCGACGACCATTTGTTGGTAGTCGATGCCCGGGTCGGTGTAGGGCCGGTCGTTGCGCAAGACGGCGTGAGTCACCCGCAACAGCTTGTGGGCGGTCGCGAGAATGGCCCGCTTGTAGCCGATGCGGCCGGCGAGGGCGCGGTGATAGTCGTAGAACTGCGAGCGCTTGGTGCGTACGGCGCCGTGGGCGCATTCAGCGAGAGTGGCCCGCAGTGTCGAGTTCCCCTGACGGGCGCGGCCGGCGCGGCGCTTGCCGGCGCTGGTGTTGTTGCCCGGGGCCACCCCGGCCCAAGCGCCGAGATGGCGGGCCTGACGGAAGGCTCCCAGGTCCGGGCCGATCTCGACGAGGATGGTGCTGGCGCTGCCGAAATCGATGCCCGGGATCGTCTGCAACAGCCGCAGGGGGCGCTGGTAGTCGGCCAGTTCGGTTCGGATGC
Source organism: Vicinamibacterales bacterium (assembly GCA_965214845.1). GTDB lineage: Bacteria > Acidobacteriota > Vicinamibacteria > Vicinamibacterales > UBA8438 > JAAXGX01. Next base: position 4,824,910 of record CBDCCO010000007.1, on the reverse strand, counting down.
GGGTATCCAGCTCGGCGATGGCGGCGTCGGCCCGGTCGAGGGCGTCGATCTGCATCTTCAGCTTGATCAGCGCGAGCGGGTCGAGGGCGGCGGCCAAGGCCTGGGCCAACGGCTTGAGCTTGGCGTCGACGTGGTTGGTCAGGCCGGCGAGGATGCGGTCCGGTGGATGCCCGCCGACGAGCCCGTCAAGTATGCGCCGCCCGTTGACGCCGAAGATGTCCGACAAGATGCCGCCGAGGCGCAGGCCGTCGTGGTCGAGGGTCTTGTGGACCCGGTTGCGGTTCCGGCTGCGCTCGGCGACCAGCGTCCGGCGGTAGCGGGTCAACTGGCGCAACTGGCGGAACTGACGGGGCGGGACATAGCTCGGCAGGGCGAGGCCGAACTGACAGATGCGGCCCAGCCACAGACTGTCGTTGACATCGGTTTTCTTGCCACGAATCTGTTTGACGTGCTGGGCATGAAACAGTTCGGCGTGAATGCCGGCGTCTTCCAGGGCCTCGAACGGGGCCTTCCAGTAGACCCCGGTGCCTTCCATCGCGGCGGCGGTGACGCCGTGCGACCGAAGCCAGTTGGTCATTGCCCGCAGCCCGTCGGGCAACGCGCTGAACTCGCGTACGGCCGTTCGCGCCAATCCGCGGCCCGCCTCGCAGAGGCGCACGGCGGCCGTGATGCACATCTTGTGGACATCGAGGCCAGCCGCTCGGGGCCAGACCACGTGCATGTCGTCGACGTGCAAGGTGTCGGCGTCGATCCTCTCGGACATATCAGGTACCCTCCCTGGAGGCGGAAGCGGGCGGGCACGTCCGGTGCAGGAACACACCCGCCTCGCGGGCGGGGTTCGATTTGCTGCTCGTCCACGGCCTGAGGCCGGGACGGTTCGGGGCTCGATGCCGGGCGCGCAGCGTCAGTTTGGATACGGGGACGGGGTTCCCCTGACCCCGAAAAAAGCTACGACGACTGTCCCGCTTCCGCCCCTTGAGGATGGCACGCTCCAAGCGTCAACGTGCAGGAGCCGCCGGCCCCGACGCAAAGCCGGGTCACGTTTCATGACGTCGGGGTGAGCGCGACGCCGCTCATGACGGTTTGGACGGCCCGGACGCCCCGTCCAGGCCGGGCCGCAAGGCCCATAACTGCACTCTGAGCGTAGGGACGGACGGCGTGTCACCCGCCAGGGTCGCAGCGAAGCGGAGAACGCGCGTAGCGCGTTGACACGCCGTCCGTCACGTAGCTACCCCACCGCTCGCTGAACCCGCCGATCACTCTCACCCCGGACCCACACCTGATTGAGGAGAGCCAAAAAAAAACAGTTGCAGCGCATCAACGGAAGTTGGACCGGTTCTTGCGAGAGGTGAGGCTCGTTTGTCTCCGCGACGGGTCGCCGGATCTGCCGCCGCTGAGAGGTCCCGAAGGAGCCTACGTTGCTGACACTGACCGTTCTCGGCTTGAGTACGCATCCCGCCAGCCCATCGGATTCACCTCGCACGGCCGGTCGCGGAAGATCCCGCGCGTGTGTGGCGCCGTCCCCGTCGTCACGCGGGTGTCGGGCGGGCGGCCGACGACGACGCGACCGACGGTCCGGCGCCTGGAGAGGGCGCGCGGTGGCGCCTGTCCTAGCCGTCGCCGCCATCGCCTTCTGTTCCGCCGTGGATTCGCAGGCGCAGACAAACTCGGCGCCTGTGATCACGGCGCCGGGAGACAAGACGTACGAGCAAGGGGAGCAGATCACGGCGTTCGGCATCACGGTGAGCGACGCCGACGGCGACACGGTCACCGTGGGGGTCTCCGGGCTGCCGTCGGGGCTGTCGTACGCGTCGGGCCAGGTGAGCGGCACGGTGGCGGCGGACGCCACGGCGCAGGACTACACGGTGACGATCAGCGCCGACGACGGCGTGAACGCCGCGGTGACCGAGACGTTCACGGTCACCGTGACGGAGCCCGCGCCGGCGAACGCGTCGCCGGTGATCACGGCGCCCGGCGACAAGAGCTACGCCCAGGGAGAGGCGATCACGGCGTTCGGCATCACGGTGAGCGACGCCGACGGCGACACGGTCACCGTGGGGGTCTCCGGGCTGCCGTCGGGGCTGTCGTACGCGTCGGGCCAGGTGAGCGGCACGGTGGCGGCGGACGCCACGGCGCAGGACTACACGGTGACGATCAGCGCCGACGACGGCGTGAACGCCGCGGTGACCGAGACGTTCACGGTCACCGTGACGGAGCCCGCGCCGGCGAACGCGTCGCCGGTGATCACGGCGCCCGGCGACAAGAGCTACGCCCAGGGAGAGGCGATCACGGCGTTCGGCATCACGGTGAGCGACGCCGACGGCGACACGGTCACTGTGGAGATCTCCGGGCTGCCGTCGGGGCTGTCGTACGCGTCGGGCCAGGTGAGCGGCACGGTGGCGGCGGACGCCACGGCGCAGGACTACACGGTGACGATCAGCGCCGACGACGGCGTGAACGCCGCGGTGACCGAGACGTTCACGGTCACCGTGACGGAGCCCGCGCCGGCGAACGCGTCGCCGGTGATCACGGCGCCCGGCGACAAGAGCTACGCCCAGGGAGAGGCGATCACGGCGTTCGGCATCACGGTGAGCGACGCCGACGGCGACACGGTCACCGTGGGGGTCTCCGGGCTGCCGTCGGGGCTGTCGTACGCGTCGGGCCAGGTGAGCGGCACGGTGGCGGCGGACGCCACGGCGCAGGACTACACGGTGACGATCAGCGCCGACGACGGCGTGAACGCCGCGGTGACCGAGACGTTCACGGTCACCGTGACGGAGCCCGCGCCGGCGAACGCGTCGCCGGTGATCACGGCGCCGGGAGACAAGACGTACGAGCAGGGAGAGACGATCACTTCGTTCGGGATCACGGTGACCGACGCGGACGCGGATCCGGTGACGGTGACGGTCACGGGACTGCCGTCCGGGCTGTCGTACGCGAGCGACAAAGTCCAGGGAACGGTGGCGGCCGACGCCGCGGCGCAGGCGTACACGGTGACGATCGAGGCGGACGACGGCGTGAACGCGGCGGTGACCGCGACGTTCACGATCACGGTTACACCGGAACAGGATCGTCCGCTGGTGACCCTCAGCGGCCCGTCGGACACGCAGAACGGCGCCTTCGACGTGACGATCACCTTCTCGGAGTCGGTGACAGGGTTCGAGCAGGGGGACGTGGCGGTGGGCAACGGCGCCGTGACAGCGTTTTCCGGGTCGGGGGCGAGCTACACGGCCACGATCACGCCGACGGCGACCGGGACGGTGACGGTGGACGTGGCGGCAAATGTGGCCACGGATAGCGACGACAACGGCAACACGGCGGCGAGTCAGTTCACCGTGGCGGCGGCTCTGACCCGGCCGACGGTGGTCATCAGTGGTCCGAGCAGTGTCCAGACGGGCGCGTTCACCGTGGACATCGACTTCTCGGAGCCCGTGACGGGGTTCGAGCAGGCGGACGTGACGGTGGGCAACGGACGAGTGACCGGGTGGGCCGAAAGCGGCGGGGACGCTCGGGTCATCATCACGCCGACGGCGACCGGGACGGTGACGGTGGACGTGGCGGCGAACGTGGCCACCGATGGCGACGGTAACGGCAACACGGCGGCGGGCCGCTACTCGGTGGAGGCTGACCTGGATGGACCCACGGTGACCATCAGCGGTCCGACGGCCAGCCAGAGTGGTCCCTTCGACGTGACGATTACCTTCTCGGAGTCCGTGACCGGATTCGAGCAGGCCGACGTGACGGCAGACAACGGGACCGTGACGGCGTTGTCCGGTTCGGGGTCGAGCTATACGGCCACGATCGCACCGACGGCCAGTGGAACGGCGACGGTGGATGTGGCCGCGGGAGTGGCCGTGGACGGAGTGGGCAACGGCAACACGGCGGCGAGTCGGTTCTCGGTGCAGGTGAGTATCAGCCGACCGACAATTTCATACCTTGGCCCCGACAGTAATACGGTTCAGGAGAAGCCGTTCTACGTACGAGTCCTGTTCTCGGAGCCGGTCACCGGGTTCGAGAAGGAGGACGTGACGGTGACCAACGGGCTGGTGAATCGCATCGACGTCGGTGTCGATCCTCGGTACCATTTTATCGCCATCACGCCGGCGGCCACCGGGACGGTAACGGTGAACGTGGCGGCGAACGTGGCGGTGGACGCCGACGGCAACGGCAACATGGCGGCGAGTCAGTTTTCGGTGTCGGTGAATCTCAGTCGACCGACGGTGCTCATCACTGCTCCGACCGGTGTCCAGACCGGCCCCTTCGACATGACCATCACCTTCACGGAGTCGGTGACCGGGTTCGCGCAGTCGGACGTCGACGTGACCCGCGGCTCGGTGACGGCCTTCTCCGGTTCCGGGGCAAGCTACGCGGCCACCATCACGCCGACGACGGTCACCGGGACCGTCATAGTGGACGTGGACGAGAACGTGGCCGTGGACGGAGAGGGCAAAGGCAACACGGATGCGGTTGCGGTCTGGGTGTCTGTCAACAGGGTCGTACCGGCCGCGCCGACGCTCACCCGCACCCCGTTCGACAAGCCGACAAGCCCGGCGCTGGACGTGACGTGGAGCGCCCCGGCCGTCAGCGGCGTCAACATCACCGGCTACGAGGCGCGGCACCGCAAGTCCGGCGGCGCGTGGACGACCTACGTCGGCGCCCTGAGCGCGAGCACCACCAGCTTCAATCTGCCTGACCTGGAGCCCGGCGCAACCTACGAGGCCCAGGTGCGCGCGCTCGACAACGGGGTAGCCGGCCCCTGGTCGAGCACCGGGTCCGGACGGGCCAACTCGCCGCCGGACAAACATACGTATCCGCCGCAATGGCCCCAGCTCCCGGTCGGCTGGAAGGAGGTCTACGAAAAGCCCCTCCGGGGGTATCACATCGACGCGGATGGCGACCCGTTCACCTACTCGGTCGAACCGCTGGACCCCGGCTTCATCGGAGCCTCGATAAATCGGGGCTCGGTGTTCGTGAGGATCCTCAACCCCGGGAGCTCGACGGTCCGCATCACGGCGTATGACCCGTACGGCGGGGCTAATTCGGACGTCACCGGCCAATTCTGGGGCATCGCCCGGGTAACTCGAAGCGTTCCGGAGAACTCCCCCGCCGGGACAGCGGTGGGCCAACCCGTGATGGGGGAACCCTACAACGGCGTGGCCTTGAGCCACTGGCTCAGGGACTTCCCCTCGGAGGGCGACAACGTGACGTCGAACTTCGTCGTCGACGCCGCGACGGGCCAGGTCAGGGTCAAGCAGGGTGCTGTTCTGGACTACGAGACCAAGAGCTCCTACACCGGATACGTGTACTGGGGCAAGGTGCAGGGCCGGAACGCCGCCGCCCGGCTCACGATCAACGTGACCGATGCGGATGACGACGACGCTGCGCCGGCCGTGACGATTGCCAACGCATCGGCCGCCGAAGGCGACTCGATGACGTTCACGGTGCGGCTGGACAAGGCGGTGTCGGGAGGTCTGACGGTGACGCCGAGCTTCACCGACGGGACGGCCGCGAAGGGCACCGACTACACGGAGAACACCGCCGCGCTCAGCTTCGCCGGCACCGCGGGCGAGACGCAGACCTTCACGGTGGCGACGACCGACGACACCGACCAGGAGCCGGACGAAACGTTCACGGTCAGCCTGGCCGTCTCGGAGACCACCGAGACGGTGACCGCGACCGATACGGCGACGGGGACGATCCTCGACGACGATACGCCGGAACTGACGATCGCGGACGCATCGGCCGCCGAGGGCGACTCGATGACGTTCACGGTGCGGCTGAGCAAGGCGGTGTCGGGGGGGCTGACGGTGACGCCGAGCTTCACCGACGTGACGGCGGCGCAGGGTACCGACTACACGGAGAACACGTCGGGCATCCGCTTCGCGGGCACGGCGGGGGAGACGCAGACGTTCACGGTGTCGACGACCGAGGACGCCGACGCCGAGGAGGACGAGACGTTCGTGGTCGGCTTGGCCGTCTCGGAGACCACCGATACGGTGACGGCGACGGACACGGCGACGGGGACGATCCTCGACGACGACGGGCCGGTGAACGCCCCGCCCGTGATCACCGCTCCTGACGACAAGACCTACGAGCGGGACGAGACCATCGGTTCGTTCGGCATCACCGTGACCGACGCGGATGACGACACGGTGACGGTCACCGTGACGGGCCTGCCCCCAGGGCTGTCGTACTCGGACGACGAAGTGCAAGGCACGGTAGCGTCGGATGCGGCGTTGCAGGACTACACGGTGGCGATCAGCGCGGATGACGGCGTGAACGCGGCGGTGACGGCGACCTTCATGATCACCGTCGCGGACACGGTCGGCACGGGCGTCGCTCGGGCGGTGACCATTGCCGACGCTGCGGCCGACGAAGGGGACGCCATCACCTTCACGGTGACCTTGAATCTGGCGGTGCCGGGCGGCTTGACCGTGACGCCGAGCTTCACCGACGGCACGGCCACCGAAGGGGAGGACTACACGGAGAACACGGCGGGGATCACCTTTGCCGGCACGGCGGGCAAGACGCAGACCTTCACGGTGGCGACGACCGAGGACGCGGCCGTCGAGGCGGACGAGACGTTCACCGTGGGCCTGACGGTGTCGGAGACCACGGCGAGCGTGACGGCGACGGACACGGCGACGGGGACGATCACGAACGACGACGGCAGCGCGGCGGTGACGATCGAGGATGCCTCGGCGGGCGAGGGCGATGCGATCACGTTCACGGTGACGCTGGACAAGGCGGTGTCGGGGGGGTTGACGGTGACGCCGAGCTTCACGGACGTGACGGCCACCGAGGGCACCGACTACACGGAGAACACGGCGGGGATCACCTTTGTCGGCACGGCGGGCGAGACGCAGAGCTTCACGGTGGAGACCACCGAGGACGCGGCCGTCGAGGCGGACGAGACGTTCACCGTGGGCCTGACGGTGTCGGGGACGTCGGCGAGCGTGACGGCGACGGACACGGCGACGGGGACGATCACGAACGACGACGGCAGCGCGGCGGGTGACCGTCGCCGACGCCCTGGTCAGCGAAGGGGAGACGATCACGTTCACGGTGACGCTGGACAAGGCGGTGTCGGGGGGTCTGACGGTGACGCCGAGCTTCACGGACGTGACGGCCACCGGGGGCACCGACTACACGGAGAACACGGCGGGGATCACCTTTGCCGGCACGGCGGGCGAGACGCAGAGCTTCACGGTGGAGACGACCGAGGACGCGGCCGTCGAGGCGGACGAGACGTTCACCGTGGGCCTGACGGTGTCGGGGACGTCGGCGAGCGTGACGGCGACGGACACGGCGACGGGGACGATCACCGACGACGATGGCAGCGCGACGGTGACCGTCGCCGACGCTGCGGCCGACGAAGGGGAGACGATCACGTTCACGGTGACGTTGAGCAAGGCGGTGTCGGGGGGTCTGACGGTGACGCCGGCCTTCGAGGACGGCACGGCCGCGAAGGGCACCGACTACACGGAGAACACCGCGGGGATCGCGTTCGCCGGCACGGCGGACGAGACGCAGACCTTCACGGTGCAGACGACCGAGGACGCGGCCGTCGAGCCGGACGAGACGTTCACCGTCAGCCTGGCGGTGTCGGAGACCTCGGCGAGCGTGACGGCGACGGACACGGCGACAGGGAGGATCACGAACGACGACGGCAGCGCGGCGGTGACGATCGAGGATGCCGCGGCGGGCGAGGGCGATGCGATCACGTTCACGGTGACGCTGGACAAGGCGGTGCCGGGGGGGCTGACGGTGACGCCGACCTTCACCGACGGGACGGCGACGAAGGGCACCGACTACACGGAGAACGCCGCCGGGATCACCTTTGCCGGCACGGCGGGCGAGACGCAGACCCTCACGGTGGCGACGACCGAGGATGCGGCCGTCGAGCCGGACGAGACGTTCACCGTCGGCCTGGAGGTGTCGGGGACGTCGGCGAGCGTGACGGCGACGGATACGGCGACGGGGACGATCACGAACGACGACAGCGGTGGTCAGGACGACATCACACCGCCCATCGACGATCCCGACGACGACGACCAGGACGACGACGACGACGACCGGGACGACGACGGATGACCGGGACGATGACGACGACGACCGGGACGATGACGACGACGACCGGGACGACGACGACGACGACCGGGACGACGGAAGTGACGACCGGGACGACGGAAGTGACGACCGGGACGACGGAAGTGACGACAGCAGCTCGGGGACGACTACCGTGACGGACCGGACCGAGCGCGACGACCGGACCCCGGTCGTCCTGCGCGTAGAGCCGGCGCGCGTCCCCGAGATGGCCGGCCCGACGACCGTCACCGTGACGGCGGCGTTCGCAAGCGCGGCGGCCCGCTCCGCAATGCGGTCGAAGGCCACCGTGGTGCAGGTGACCATCGGGGCCTCGGGAGACACGGCGCTACCCGGGACGGACTACGCCGGACCGCCGGTATCGTTCGCGGTGACGATCCCGCCGGAGTCGGTGGAGGGTTCATCGACGTTCACGCTCGAGCCGCTCGATGACACGCTCATGGAGCTTGACGAGGCGCTGGCGGTGAACGGCGACTCCGGGCCTCGACCGGTCAAGGGGACGGCGGTGACGCTGGAGGATGACGACGAGGGGCGCCTGGTGGTGCGGATGGAGCCCGATGTGGTGCCCGAGAACGCGGGACCGACGCCGGTGACGGTGGTTGCGGAGATCGTCGGCGCGACGGCGGCGGCGGCGGTGCCCGTGACGGTCACGGTCGGCGGCGGCGACGACACGGCAGAGCTGGCGCTCGACTACGCGCCGGTCGATGCCTTCACGGTGATGATACCGGCCGGAGCGTCGCGGCACAGCTCGACGTTCACGCTGTCTCCGGTCGAGGACGATCTGCTGGAGGGTAACGAGACGCTCACGGTCATGGGCGAGGCGCCGCGACTGGACGCGGCGTCGGACGAGGGGGTGATCCGCGACGCGGATCTCGCGAAAGCGCGGTCCGCAGGAGCGGGACGGACGCTGTTCCTGCTGGCGCGCGCCATCGGGTCGGAGTCGGTGGCGGCGATCGAGGAGCGCTTCGCGGGCGGGGGGCGCGGCCGGCAGGCGCGGCTGGGGCGCATGCCGACCCGGGGTCCGGGCGTGGCGGGCGGTTGGATGGGTCCGGGTGCGGGTGCCGGAGGTTCGGTCGCCGGCATGGGCATGTCCGGGACCGGCCTGGGCCTGCCGGGGGCGCCGGCCGCGGGCTCGGAGGGCCCGTTCGGCAGCCCGACGGGACCTTTCGCCGGTGGGGGAGCTCGCGGCCTGCATGCCCCGGGTACGGGTCTGGGCGCACCGGTGCAGCAGCAGCCGTTCGACGAGCTGGCGTGGCTCGACGGGGCCGGCTTCGCGACGACGCTGGGCCGCGGTCAGGATGCGGAGGAGACGACGGCCGGCACGGCGGCCGGCGACAAGGCCGGATGGATGGTCTGGGGGAGGGCGGCGACGACGCGAATGGCGGTGCAGGCGACCCCGGGCGCGCAGGCGCGCGGCGACCTGTTCACGATGCACGCCGGTGTCGACACCCGCGTGGGGTCGCGCCTGCTGCTGGGCGCGGCCGTGTCGCACAGCCTTGGCAAGCTGGGCTACACGCTCGGGGCGCACGGCGGCCCGGCGGCGGTCGACGGCGACCTGACGAGCGTGCAACCCTACGCGCTGTGGGCGCCGCGTGCCGGTCTGGAGGTATGGGGCCTGGGCGGCGTGGGGCGGGGCACGCTGCGCGTGTCGGACTCGTTCGGGACAGTCGACACGGGGGCCCGGATGCGGTTGGCCGCGGGCGGCGTGCGGCAGGAGGTGGCGGCGTCGGCCGGCCTGGCGGTGAAGGCGGACGTGTTCCACGCGGCCCTGGCGTCGGATGCCCAGGTGGACCTGCCGGCGGCCGAGGCGACGGCCACCCGGGCACGGATGCTGGTCGAATGGCAGTCCGAGTGGGCGCCGTCGGCGTCGGCGCGGCTGCGGCCGCGGGTGGAGGTGGGCGGCCGCTGGGACGGCGGCAGCGACGTGGGCGGGCTGGGCACGGAGGTGGGCGGCGGCATCGCGCTGGCGCACCTGGGGTTGAACCTGGAGCTGTCCGCCGCGGGGCGGTATCTGCTGGCGCACCAGGCGGCGGGCTTCGAGGAGTGGGGGGCGAGCGTGGCGCTGCGGGCGGGGCCGGGCGTGAGCGGGTCGGGACCGTGGGTGGCGGTCGAGCCGGAGTGGGGGGCGGCGGCCAGCCGGATGGATACGATGTGGGGACCGCAGGCGGACCCGGGGATGTATCCCGGTGCGGCGGTCGCGGGCGGCAACGGCGCGGAGCCGGGGCGCTTGCGGCTGGAGGCCGGCTACACGCTGCCGGACGCCGGCACCGACCTGATGCTGGAAGCGGCGCGCGAGAGCCGCGGCCCGCAGGAGGACGCGAGCCTCGGCGTCCGGCTCTCCGCCAACGTCAGTTGGTGAACGTGCCGGAACACCCGTCGACATTGGCGCGCCGTCCGCCCCTCCCGGCTCGTACGTCGACCGCAGGATAAGATGACTCCGCATGCGCGAGACCGCCAGTAGCGCCAACCCTGCGGCGCGGCGGGCGCGGATTCTCATCGTCGACCCCGACCCGGGCGCCCGCGAGGCCCTGTCCGACGCCGTGACCGGCGTGGGTCACACGGTCTGCGCCGCTGCCGAACCGGGTTCGCAGGCACTCGACCTGCTTGCCGGAACAAGTGCCGACCTGGCGCTGATCGGCCTCGCGGGCGGCGCGGCCGCCGGGTCTGCCTTCGCGACGGCCCAACAGGTAGCGGAGCGTTTCGGCGTACCGGTGATCTACGCTACCGAGACGACGGACGCCGCGTTGCTGGACCGGGCGCAGCAGACCCACCCCCACGGCTACGTACTGAAATCCGGCGACCCGCGGCAACTGGGCCTCGCCATCGAGGCGGCGCTGGGCATGGCCGCGCGGGCGCGGGCCGACCGGGAGCGCCACGCGCGGCAAGTGGACGACCTCCGCGGCGCCGCCGCCCGCTCGCAGGAGCGGCTCGCGTTCTTTCAGCGCGTATTCGACAACATGAACGACCCGATCATCGTGATCGACACCCAGGGCAGGTTCGAAGCCATCAACGAGCCGTCGAAACGGATTCTCGCGACATATGGCGCACAGAGTGTCGAGCAGTGGTTCGAGCACTTCGTGACGTATCGCGCGGACGGGCGGACGCGGTTCGAGACGGAGGATCTGCCGCTCATGCGCGCCTCCCGCGGGGAGACGACCAGGAACGTGCGGCTGGTGCTGCGGTCCCGGTCTCCGGGAACAGAAGCGGAAGAGCTCTGGTTCGATGCCAACGGGTACCCGTTGCTGGACGCCGAGGGTCGGTGCATCGGCGGCGCCGTCGCGCTGCGGGACGTGACGGCTGCCGTGCAGCAGGAGGCCAGAGCGAAGAGGACGGAGGCCGAGCTGCACCAGCGGGTGCAGGTGCTCGACGCAATCATCCGCAGCATGCGCGACGGGGTGGTCGTCGCGGATGCGGAGGCGAGGATCACGCTGTTCAACCCGAGCGCCGAGCGCATCCTCGGCATCGGCACGACGGACCGGCCCCGGGACGAGTGGTCGGATCTCTATGGCGTCTTCTACCCGGACCGGTCGACCCCCGTACCGACGGACGGGCTGCCTCTGGTGCGCTCCGTCCGCGGCGAGGCGGTCGAGGACGAGGAGTTTTTCATCCGCAATCCGCGCGTTCCCGCCGGCGTCTACATCAGCGTGACCGCCAGCCCCGTGCGCGGCGAGTCCCGGCAGGTCGTCGGCGGGGTATCCGTCCTCCGCGACGTGTCGGAGCGCAAGATGGAGCAGGAGGCGCTGTCGCAGGCCTTCGCCCACGGACGCCTCGAGGTCATCGACACGGTCCTGCACAACATCGGGAACGCGATCAACAGCGTCGCCATAGGTATGGACACGCTGCACGATCGCTACAAGGACCTCGAATTGATCCGGCGGTTCAACGCGTTGGCGAAGCTCGTCAGCGCGCATGATCACGACTGGACCACCTGGCTGGAGCATGACGCGCAGGGCCGTCGGCTGCGGCCATTCCTGCTCGCGCTCATCCGGGATCTGAACAGCGAGCAGCAGCTTGTGCGGAAGACCGCGAGCCGCGTGCGGGATCGCGTGCGCCACATCGTGGACATCATCCGCACCCAGGAGTTCTTCCCGGATGGCACGGTGGAACGCAAGATGGTGGAGCTGCGGCGGACCATCAACGACGCGGTGAGAGTGATCAGGGAGTCGCTCGGCCGCCGCGGCGCCGCGATAGAGGTCGACTGCTCGCGGGCGCCCACCGAGATCCTGGTGCAGGAGAGCCGGTTTCAGCAGATGCTCGTCAACCTGCTCAAGAACGCGATGGAGGCCATAGACGAACGCGCTGCCTCGCTGGAGAACGACCCGGGTTGGCAGCCCGCCGTTCGCGTGGCGGCCTATCGCGCCGAGCAGGAGGGCGCCCTGGTGATCGACGTTGTCGACAATGGCATCGGCATCGATCCGTCGCGCGTCCGCACCGTGTTCAACGCCGGCTATACCACCAAGAAGAACGGGACCGGCCTGGGCCTGCACTCCGCCGCGAACTTCGTGATCGGGTCGGGCGGGACCATCCAGCCGCTCAGCGACGGTATCGGGCACGGCACGACGATGCGCGTGACGTTGCGCCTCCCGGCGCAACCGGCGATCTGAAGTGCGCGGCGCGGGCGGATCCGCGCACGGACCATGGATCATCGAATTATCCTCAAAATATCTTCTCTTGTCGCCCCAATATCGGACTGGATCGCCAATAATTCAGTTGGCCTCCGCGCCGGCGGAGAACGCGACATTCGGCGCCGCAGCTCGGCAACCTGCCGACCGTTTACGGCCAGCCAGACCTTCTCGGCCAGCTTTCTCTTCGGTTGACTGACCCGGTAGCGGCGTTGGAGGCCCGAACGCTGCCGGTGCGAGGACGACTTGTCATGCAAGAGACTTCGAGGGAGCACGAGAGGGACGGCGGATCGACGAATCTCAAGGAACCCTCCCCGGACGCCGTATGGAACTCCGCCATCCTCGCGAGCCTCTTCGACCGCATGAGCGACGCGGTCATCGTGGCCGACGTCCGGGGCAAGTTCGTGGCCGTGAACGCGGCCGCGCGGCAGATCAGCGGCACGTACGACCCGTTGAAACCCGAGGGGTGGGCCCAGTACTTCGATGTCTACCACGTGGACGGAGAGACGCGGGCCGATCCGCAGGACCTGCCGCTCACGACCGCCCTCCGCGGACGGACTGCCGCGGAGATGGTGATACGGCTGCGGCCCCGGTATCCGGAGGTGGGAACGGAGGACATCTGGCTGAGCTGCAGCGGGTACCCGTTGCTGGACGCCGGCGGTCGCTGCCTGGGAGGCGCGGTCCTGCTGCGGGGCGTCAAGGCGCCCTCGGAGCAGGAGCAGAGGGCGCAGAAGGCCGAAGCCGAGCTGCACGAGCGGGTCCAGGTGCTCGATGCAATCATCCGCAGCATGGGCGACGGGGTGGTTGTCACGGATGCGAACGCGAACTTCACGCTGTTCAATCCGAGCGCCGAGCGCATCCTCGGCATCGGCATGACCGACCGGCCGCCGGACGAGTGGACGGACGTCTACGGCATCTTCTACCCGGACCGGTCGACCCCCGTGCCGACGGAAGAGCTGCCGCTCGTGCGCGCCGTCCGGGGCGGGACGACCGAAGACGAGGAGGTCTTCATCCGCAATCCGGGCGTGCCGGACGGCGCCTACATCAGCGTGAACGCGAGTCCGGTGCGTAACGAGTCGCAAGAGGTCGTCGGTGGGGTAGCCGTCTTCCGCGACGTGTCGGAGCGCAAGATGGAGCAGGAGGCGCTGACGCAGGCCTTCGCCCACGGACGCCTCGAGGTCATCGACACGGTGCTGCACAACATCGGGAACGCGATCAACAGCGTCGCCACGGGCGTGGACACGCTGCACGGGTGGTTCGACGACAACGAGCTGATGAGACGGTTCGATGCGCTGGCGGACCTGGTGGACAGGCACGAGGACGACTGGGTCGCCTGGCTGGAGAACGACGCGCAGGGCCGGCAGGTGCGGCCGTTCCTGCTCTCGCTGATTCGGGACCTGGCCGCCGAGCGCAAGGGGCTGCGGAAGACCGCCGTCCGCGTGCGGGACCGCGTGCGCCACATCGTGGACATCATCCGCACCCAGGAGTCGTTCACCGACGGCACGGTGGAACGCAAGCGGATCGATCTGGCGCGGACCATCAACGACGCGGTGCGGATGATCCAGGAGTCGCTCGGCCGCCGCGGCGGGACGATCGAGGTCGACTGCTCGCGGGCGCCCGCCGAGGTCCTGGTGCAGGAGAGCCGCTTTCAGCAGATGCTCGTCAACCTGCTCAAGAACGCGATGGAGGCCACCGACGAGCGCGCGGCGCGGCTGGAGAACGACCCGGGCTGGCGGCCCGCCATTCGCGTGCTGGCCTATCGCGCCGAGCGCGCGGGCTTCCTCGTGATCGACATCATCGACAACGGGATCGGCATCGATCCGGCACGCTTCCGCTCCGTGTTCAACGCCGGCTACACGACCAAGGAGAACGGGAGCGGGCTGGGCCTGCACTCGGCGGCGAACTTCGTGATCGGGTCGGGTGGGACCGTCCGGCCGCTCAGCGAGGGTATCGGGCACGGCACGACGATGCGCGTGATGCTGCGCACGGCGGCGCAACACGCGTCGCCGCCCGAGGAGACGAGCGACCGGGCCGCCGGGTGACGCGCGACAGATGGCCGACCGCCCGCCCCCGCTGAACACGCGCGTCCTGATCGTGGACGACCAGGAGGAGATCCACGAGGACTTCCGGGAGATGCTGCTGCCGCAGCGCACGGCGGCGGCGTCCGACGATCTCGTGGCCGCCTTCCTGGATCGGCCCGGCCCCGCCGCCAGGCCGGCCCTGCCGACGTTCGACCTGCGGCACGCGCGGACCGGCGAGGATGGCTTCGACGTCGTCCGGCAGGGCCGCGAGCGCAACGAGCCAATCGCCGTCGCCTTCGTCGACGTGCGCATGCCGCCGGGCATCGACGGCGTCGAGACCGTGCGCCGCATGCGGACCGTCGACCGCGATCTGGAAGTCGTCATCATGACGGCGTACTCCGACAAGCCGCTGTCGGCGATCATCGGCGACCTGGACCTGCTGCACAGGCTCCTGTACGTCCGCAAGCCGGTCGCCCGCGAGGAGGTCCAGCAGATCAGCCTCTCGCTGGTGAAGAAGTGGAACCTGGAGCGGGACCTGTCCGCGGGGCGCCGGCAACTGACCGACAGCCACCGCCGTCTCGAGGCGGTGCTCGACGCCACGGGCGACGCCAGCGCCATGTACGACCGCAGCGAACGCCTGGTCTTCGCCAACCGCTGGTACGAGGCGTTGTTCGATACCACGCCCGACGAGCTGCGCGAGCTGTCCCTGAGCGCCGCGGAAGGGAAGTTCGAGGAGCGGTCGCGCGACCTGCGGGTGGCGGGCCTGGACGGGACGCACGGCTCGACCACGCGGCCGCGGTTGGTCGAGCCGCACGCGCGGCCCCCCGGCTCGCCGGGGGTGCCGCTGCTGTACCGGTTCACCCACGCGGTGAACGACGGCAGCGGCGAGCGGATGGGCGAGCTGGTCGTCTACCGGGACGTGTCGCGCGAGATCGAGATCGAGCGGATGAAGGCCGAGGTCCGCCGCCTGCGCTCCGAGCTGGAGACCACGTACGCCTTCAGCGGCATCATCGGGGCGAGTCCGGGGATGCGCAGGGTGGGCGAGCTGATGCAACGTGCCGTCGACACCGACGTCAGCGTGCTGGTGACGGGCGAGAGCGGCACCGGCAAGGAGCTCGTGGCGAAGGCGCTGTACTTCAACGGGCCGCGCAGGGAAGGGCCGTTCGTCGCGGTCAACTGCGCCGCGGTGCCCGAGACGCTGATCGAGTCCGAGATGTTCGGGCACGAGCGGGGCGCGTTCAGCGGGGCGACGGCGCAACGCGCCGGGTGCTTCGAGCAGGCCGACGGCGGGACGCTGCTGCTCGACGAGATCGGCGACATGCCTCCCGCCCTGCAGGCCAAGTTGCTGCGGGTGCTGCAGGAGCGCGAGATCCGCCGTGTCGGCGGCGGGCGATCGATCCCGATCGATGTCCGCGTGGTCGCGTCGACGCACCGCGATCTCGAAGCCGCCATGCGCGAGGGCGCGTTCCGAGAAGACCTCTACTACAGGCTGGCGATCTTTCCCATCGACGTTCCGCCGCTACGGGCGCGCCGGGAGGACATCCCGGCGCTGGCGGAGCACTTCCGCAAGAAGCACGCCGACCGGCTCGGCGTATCCGTTGCCGCCATCGCCCCCGCGGCGACCGCCCTGCTGGTGCGCTACGAGTGGCCCGGCAACGTGCGCGAGCTCGAGAACGTCATCTGCCGCAGCCTGGTGCTCGAGACGTCCGGGCTGCTCCAGGCAGCCACGCTGCCTGCCGAATTGGCGCCGGCCGGCGCCGCAGCCCAGCCTGAGGCAACATCGGCCGCAACCCCGGCCCGGGCGACCCTGGCCGACGTGGAGCGGAAGGCGATAGCCGACGCCATCGACAGCTCCGGCGGCAACCTCACCCGCGCTGCCCGGGCCCTGGGCATCAACCGCACCACGCTGTACCGCAAGCTGAGGAAGCACGGCGACGAAGGCCGACCCGAAGCATGAAGAGAGACCGCCGTCGGCGCCCAGGCTGTCGCTTGTCCCGGTTGATCCCGATCGCCACGAGGCGGACCTTCGCGTAGCAAGCGTCGGGAACCTGATACGGGTGCGCCTCGTCGGGCCTGCGCTCCGCGAAGCCCCGCCGCATCACGACAGGCGATGCCGGATCGGCCTTGGATCGCGCGGGGCGATCCGGGATTCGATGCGATATCGGCGTAGTATTTTCGTTATGATCTGGTGACAGAGGAACGATATGCTCAACGCTAGCCGCATTGCAAGCGCCCGCTCGATACGCCC
This sequence comes from Vicinamibacterales bacterium, assembly GCA_965214845.1. Classification (GTDB taxonomy): domain Bacteria; phylum Acidobacteriota; class Vicinamibacteria; order Vicinamibacterales; family UBA8438; genus JAAXGX01. The sequence goes on along the minus strand of CBDCCO010000007.1, from coordinate 4,807,913 downwards.
GCGGGGCGCGTGCCGGGCTCGGTAGCGTGAGCCTGTGATGGCGACCCCCGGCGAGCTCCGGCGACGGATCGAGGCGCTTGAGGAGCGCGTCTCGCGGCTGAGTAGCGCCGTGCTGCGCATCAGCTCGAGCCTCGATCTCGACACCGTGCTGCAGGAGGTCGTCGACAGCGCCCGCGCCTTGACCGGCGCCCGCTACGGCGTGATCGTGACCGTCGACGACAACCAGCGCATCGAGGATTTCGTCACCTCCGGCTTCACGCCCGAAGAGAAGCAGCAGATGGCCGCCTGGCCGGACGGTCCGCGGCTGCTCAGGCACTTCAGCGACCTGCAGGCCCCGCTGCGGCTGTCGGACCTGCCCGCCTATGTGCAGGGACTCGGGTTCTCGTCCGAGCTGATGCGGTCGAAGACGCTGCAGGGCACGCCGATGCGCCACCGCGACGCCTACGTCGGCATCTTCTTTCTCGCCGAGAAGGAGGGCGGCCAGGAGTTCAGCGGCCCCGACGAGGAGGCGCTCGTGCTGCTCGCCTCCCAGGCGGCGGCCGCGATCGCCAACGCGCGCACGCACCGCGACGAGCGGCGGGCGCGGGCCGACCTGGAGACGCTGATCGAGACCTCGCCGGTGGGCGTCGTGGTCTTCGACGGCGGGACCGGCAGGCCCGTGTCGTTCAACCGGGAGGCGATGCGGATCGTCGGGGACCTGCGCCTCCCGGACCGCTCGCCCGAGCAACTGCTGGACCTGATCACGTGCCGGCGCGCCGACGGGCGCGAGGTTGCGCTGGGCGAATTCCCGCTGGCGCAGCAGTTCATCAGCGGCGAGACGGTGCGCGCGGAGGAGATGACGCTGTCGGTCCCCGACGGCCGGAGCGTCACCACGCTGGTCAACGCGACGCCGATCCGCTCGACGGACGGCTCGGTCGAGTCGGTTGTGGTCACCCTGCAGGACCTGGCGCCGCTGGCCGAGATCGAGCGGCTGCGCGCCGAGTTTCTGGGCATCGTGAGCCACGAGCTGCGGACGCCGCTCATCTCGATCAAGGGCTCGACAGCCACGGTGCTGGGCGCCTCGCCGGCCGCGGACCCGGCCGAGATGCTGCAGTTCTTCCGGGTCATCGACGAGCAGGCCGACCAGATGCGTGGCCTGATCGGCGACCTGCTCGACCACGGGCGCATCGTGACCGGCACGCTGTCGGTGTCGCCCGAGCCGGCGGACGTCGCCGCGCTGGTGGACCGGGCGCGCAGCACCTTCCTGGGCGGCGCCGGCAACCGCGCCCTGAGCATCGACCTGCCGGAGGATCTGCCGCGCGTGATGGCCGACCGGGCGCGCATGGTGCAGGTTCTCAACAACCTGATCTCCAACGCGGCGAGGCACTCGCCCGCGTCGTCTCCCATCCGGGTCTCGGCGGCGCGCGACGGCGTGCATGTGGCGATCTCGGTGACCGACGAGGGCCGGGGCGTGCCGGCGGACCGGTTGCCGCACCTGTTCGCCAAGCACCCCGCGGCGGCCAGCGGCGAGGGCGGGCGCGGGTCCGGCCTGGGCCTGGTCATCTGCAAGGGGCTGGTCGAGGCGCACGGGGGCCGCATCTGGGCCGAGAGCGGTGGGGCGGGGCGCGGGACGCGGTTCACCTTCACGGTGCCCGTGGCCGAGGAGGCGACCGTCGCCGCGGCCGGCCCGGCGCCGGCGCCGGCGCGCCCGTCCCGGAAGGGGCAGGAGCGGACGCGCATCGTGGTGGTCGACGACGACCCGCAGATGCTGCGCTACGTTCGCGACGCGCTCGGCGGGGCGGGCTACGCCCCGGTCGTGACCGGCGACCCGGAGGAGCTGGCCGGCCTCGTCAGGACGCACCGGCCCGCGTTGGTGCTGCTGGATCTGCTGCTGCCGGGGATCGACGGCATCGCGTTGCTCGAGCGCGTCCCGGAGCTGGGCGACCTGCCGGTCATCTTCATCTCGGCCTACGGGCGGGACGAGACGGTCGTCCGGGCGCTGGATGCGGGCGCCGCCGACTACATCGTCAAGCCGTTCTCGCCGTCGGAGCTGACGGCGCGGGTGCGGGCCGCCCTGCGCCGGCGGCTCGAGCCCGAGCCGTTCGTGCTCGGCGAGCTGACCATCCACTACGACCAGCGGCGGGTCGCCGTGGCGGGCCGGCCGGTGGAGCTGACGGCCACCGAGTACGAGCTGCTCCGCGTGCTCTCGGTCGACGCGGGACGGGCGCTGACGTACCCTTCGCTGCTGCGCCAGGCGTGGGGCGGGCGGCGCCGGGACGCCAGCGACCCGAAGCTCGTCCGTGCCGTCGTGAAACGCCTCCGCGGCAAGCTGGGCGACGATGCGACCAGGCCCGCCTACATCCTCAACCAGCGCGGCGTAGGCTATCGGATGCCCGCGCCGGGCGACCTGTAGGCCTCCCCATTCCCCGCTACGATGTCCCAAGGATCAGCCGGAATCCGAGGCTTGCCGCAGCCGCGCCGCAGCGTCCTTCAGCACGTCGGCCGCGTGAACGTCTCCGGCCTGCTCGGCGGCCTGGACCAGGCGTTCGATGCCCCGCACGACGACCTCGCGCGCGGCCGCCAACGGGTGGTCGGATCCGATGGCTTCGTGGGGCGGCAGCTCGTTGCCGATCGCCGGCCGCAGGTGCATCAAGCCGGCGGCCGGGTCGCACAGGTAGCGGCTGGCTTCCTCGACGGCCTCGCGCTGGGTCGCGCCGGTGGCGACCGGCGTGGTGCCGCGGTACAAGATCCAGCCGTTCACCTTGAGGTTCGTCCGCCGCCTTGCGGACGGCTTCCCGGCACTCGACGAGGTTGCGGCCGGCTCGGCCATCGGCTCGCTCTCCCCGGTCGCGACCGGGCGCGGTCTTTTCCGCTTGCGTTGCTTGAGCATCGAGGGCGTCCAGCCTACCGGCGGTGGTTGCGCGGCCTCACGGCATCACCCGCCGCCCTGCCGAAACAGCGCGCCGGGGCGCCGTGCTCGACGGCGATGGCGCTGGCGTAGCGGGCGACCATCCGGGGGTTGCGCCAGCCCCCGGCCTGCTGGACGGCGGTGGTCGAGGCCCCGCGGCGGACGAGTTCGGAAGCCATCCCGCGGCGGCCCGAGTGCGACGAGACGCCGGCGATGCCGGCCCGCTCCGCGAGGGCCTGGAGGCGCCGGTTGATCTGAACGCCGCTGAGCGGGACCACGCGGTCGGCCGCGGCCGGGACGGTCGCGGTCCGCAGGGCGGCGACGGCCGCCGCGAAGCCCCCGACCAGCAGCCGGTAGTCCTGGCGGGCGGCCTCGGGGTTGGTCTGCGGGGCGCGGACGCGGACCCTCAACTGCCCGCGCCACTGGGCGGCGGTCACGTCCTGCCAGCACAGCGCCGCGATCTCCGAGCGGCGCAGGCCCGCGCAGAAGGCGAGCGCGACAATCGCGGCGTCCTCGAGGGCGCGCCGGGCGGCCACGCGCGCCGATTCGACGCCGCGGCCGGTGCGCCGGGGGTGCGGCGCGATGGCCATCAGCAGGACGGCCTGCTCGAACGAGAGCGGCGCGGCCCGGCGCGGCGCGGCGTCCGGCCCCGCGGCGTGCCGGCGGGCGATGCCGGCGACGACGGCGCGCACGCCGGCCGCTCCCGTCGGGTCGTCGGCCCCGCGGGCCCGGTGCGCCGCCCCGATGGCGGCCGCGGCCACGCGGACGGTCGCGGCCCTCGACGTCTCGGCCCGCTCGGTCAGGTAGGCGGCGACGAGGGCGGGCGCGGCCGGGAGAGCCCGGGCGCCGCGGGCGCGGCACCAGGCCTCGAACCGGCTCCACTGGCTCCGATAGGTGCGGCGGGTGTTTCGGGTCCGGGCGTCCGCCGCCGCCGAGGCGATGCCGGCCTGCTCGCCAGCCGGCACCCGCTCGGCGCCGGGCGTCACGACGGCGGTGGCCCGATTCTGTCCCATGAAGTGCATTGTCGATCGGAACAATATAACTTGAAAACGGGTGGCGACCGGCGCGCGATCACGCCACGATCATGCCACCGGGGTGTGGTGTCATGAAACACGCTTGAATGACCATGACTGCAAGGCCAAGATAGCCTCGTCATTCTGCAGGGAGGTTCCCGGAAGTGATCCACGCCACCGTCTCCGAGGTGAAGAACGGCCTGAGCGCGTTCCTGCGCCGCGTCAAGAGCGGGGAGTCGGTCCTGGTGCTGGACCGCAAGACGCCGGTTGCGTGCATCGTTCCGGTGAGTCAGGTGCGCGAGCCAGCCGGCGCGGACGCCAGACTGGCCAGGCTCGAAGCCGCCGGCATCGTGACGCGGGAGCGGCCGGGCAACCCGCTGGAGGTGGTGGGACGGCCGCTGCGCGCGGGCGCGAACGTGCTGGACGCGTTGCTGGAAGAGCGCCGCGATGGACGATGAGGTTCTGGGATACCGCGGCGGAAGGCGATCCTCCGAGCCTCGACTTCGTCTGCTTCGATGCGCGGTTGGGCGCCGCGGCATCGCGCGAGGGGTTCCGGATTCTCACTGATCGGACGCCGTGACCGGGCCGGGCGGACGGATCACCGGTGGCGCCCGGCGCCTCTACGGCGTCGTCAACGCGAGCCGGGTTGCGACGTCCCGCCAGGAGACCAGCTTGAAGTTCTGGTTCGCGGCGGACCCGTCCGGATTCGTGTTGATGCCGTCCTGCGCGACCAGCAGGCCGTGCGGGTAGCGCGGGCCGAGCGGCGCGGAGACGACGTCGATGCCGTCGGTGTCCTGCGTGCCGTCCGGCGGCGCCCCGCCCGCGGCGATGCGGAACGTGCCGCGGTAGGCATGCGGCGGGGCGCGATCGTAGACCACGTACGTGTGGTTGCCCTGGCTCGACGCGATCAGGAAGCCGTCGCGCGGGCCGCCCCCCGGCGGCACGTAGAGGGCGAGTCCCTCGACGGCGGCGGCGAGCCGGCCGCCGTTCGGGGTACCCAGCCCCGTCGTGTCCACCGCGATGCGCCGGTCGGCGGGCGCGGCCGGCTCGGCGTCGTAGCGCCAGACCGTCCCGTCGAGCGCGTACACGAATCAGGCCGCGCTGCTTGTTGGTGCCCACGATGAGGCTGGCCGCCGGCTCCGCCGCGTTGACCCAGATGGCCGGGTCGTCCGCCGCATCGCACGGGTCGTCGACGGGAACGGTCTCCGCCGCCGGCGCGACGGTCGCGGTGTCGGGCGGCTGCGCCGCCGGGTCGGCCCGCAGCATGTCGGCCAGCGCGCACTGCACGAACGCCGGCGGGCTGCAGCCCGCCAGCAAGGTCGAGCCGGCGAGCACCACGGCGGTGCCCACGATGCTCGCGCAGCCAAGCAACGGACGGCTCTCGCCATTGGCGAGTGTGAACGGACGCAAGCCCATTGCCGAACTATACGCGGCCACCTATAGTTGGCCAATGGCACAGGCGACCGCGTCTCTCCGGGCAGACGTTCCGGAGGCGCGGCCGAGCGCCGGCGGGCGCCGCGCGATCGGGCGGGCTGCCGCATGACGCCGCTGGCCAGACCGCGGCATCCGATGCCGGCCTTCGTGCGCGAAGCGCTTGCCGAGCGGGGGCTGGCTGACGCCTACGCGGCCCGGCCGCCGTACCAGCGGAACGACTACCTCGGGTGGATAGCGGGGGCGAAGCAGGAGGCCACGCGGCGCCGGCGGCTCGACCGGATGCTCGCCGAGCTCGCCGCCGGCGATCGCTACATGAAGATGGCGTGGCGTCCCGGCCGCCGGCGCGGTGACGGCTCGGGCGGACCCGCGTCCCGGGCACGCGGGCTCGGCTGACAGCGGAGGAGTTGCCGCATGGCGGAGAACAAGACGCGCAAGACGGGCGCCGGCGCCGACGAGTTCCTGGCCTCCATCGAGCACGCGCGGCGCCGGGCCGACGGGCTGGTCCTGCTGCAGATGATGAAGGACGTCACCGGCCTCGACCCCGACATGTGGGGTCCCAGCATCGTCGGGTTCGGCGATTACCACTACCGCTACGAGTCGGGCCGCGAAGGGGACTTCTTCCTCGTCGGATTCTCGCCCCGCAAGCAGAACCTCTCCCTCTACATCCCGTCCGGGTTCCCCGAGTACGACGCGCTCCTGGCGGCGCTCGGCAAGCACCGCAAGGGCGGATCGTGCCTCTACGTCAACAAGCTCGCCGACGTCGACCTCGCCGTCCTGCGCGAGCTGATTGCCAGGGGTTTCGAGCACGGCCGGTCGCGCACTTCATAGTCCCGGGCTGGTAACCGCCGCGTCCGTTACGATCTCGGGATGAACCTTGGGACCAATCCGGGACTGCTGCAACCACGGGATGACCAGGCATGCTGACGCGAGTCCACGTCAGGAACCACAAGTCGCTACCGGCCGGCCGTGGTCGCGTGCCACGTGCCCGTGCCGGGGGGGAAGCAGAAGCCGTCGAGCGCGTCGCGCAGCCGCACCGCCTTGAGGAGCTGCGAGGATCGGTCGTCGCAGACGTGCAGGTCTATCGTCGCGAAGTCGCGGGCCGGCCACACGTGGACCACCAGATGCGACTCGGCCAGCACCCAGACCAGGGTGGTGGCGCCGTGGTCGAGTGTGACCGCCTGTTCGGCCAGTATCTCCAGGCCGGAAACGCGCACCAGGGGCCGCATGTCGGCGATGAGCGCCGCGCCATCCCCCTGCGGGCCGCGCAGCCGCTCCGACAGGGGGCCGTCGCCGATGAAGTGGTGGGAGGCCGGCATGGGACGCCCGAAACGCTCCGGATTCTAGCGGAACGCGCCGGGCGTACCAAGAACGGCGGCGGCGGGAGGATGATGTGAGGGCCCCTGGCGCGCGGAGACGATTGGCCGTCATCCTTGGTCTGTGCCTGGCGCTCGGCGCCGTGCCGCAGCCGGGCGTCCGCGCGCAGGATCCCCGGCCGCCGGCCGCCGGCTTTCATCACGTGCACCTCAACGTGGTCGACGCCGACCGCTCGGCCGCGTTCTACACGACCGCTTTCGGGAAGACGCGGCGGACGCGGGTCGCCGGGTGGGACGCGGTGCAGGCCGAGAACGTCTTCCTGCTCTTCAACGAGGTCGCGGCGCCCGCCCCGGCCGAGTGGACGACCGCGCTGTGGCACTTCGGCTGGAACAGCGCCGACGTCGTCGCGGACTACCGCCGCCTCGCGGCCCTGGGGATTCCGTTCTTCCGCGTGCCGCCGCCGTCGGGGCACATGTGGGCCCCGGACGGCAACGACGTGGAGATTGCCCCCGCGTACGCCGGAAGCGGCGGAAGCGCGCCCGACGCCTTCAACCACGTGCACGTGATGAGCGCGGCGCCGCTCTGCGCAGGCGCCTGGTACGAGGCGCTGCTCGGCCTGCGGCGCGTGGCGAGCACACCGCGGGAGCCGGTCGGGGACTGCGACGTGCCGTTCGGGCCGCGCCGCGATCCGGGCAACCAGATCCACGAGCCCAACGTCAGGCTGCTGATGGATGACATCGTGCTGTTCATCTATCCGGACCAGACGCCGGAGCGGCCGCCGGCGCCGTCGCGCGGGCACCTGCTCGACCACATCGCCCTGACGGTTCCGGACGTCCCGGCGGCCGTCGAGCGGCTCGCCGGGCAGGGCGTGACGGTGCTCGCGGGCGTCCACCGCTTCGGCGACACGGCGCGGCGGGCGGCCCTCGTCGAGGGGCCCGACGCCATCGCCATCGAGCTGGTCGGGCCGTAGCCGCGGACGTCGGGAGCGCGGGAGGGGAGGGCGGAAGATGCCGGGAAGCCGCATCGGACGCGTCGTTCTGGCGTTGGTGCTGGGTTGCGGAGCCGGTCTGGCCTGGGCGGCGTCAGGGCTGACGCAGACGCAGGACGCGCCTCCGTCGAAGCGCGTGCTGGTGCTGACCCACAACGCCTTCTACCAGCACGACATGCTGCCGGCGCTGGAGCGCACCGTGGCCGAGCTGGGCCGGGAGGGCGGGTTCGAGGTCACGTCGCTCGAGGGCTACCGGCAGGCCGCGGACGCGATCGACCTGTCGATGATCTCCGCGGCCTATCTGGCGCAGTTCGACGGCCTCGTGCTGGCGACGAACGGCGAGCTGCCGCTCGACGACGGGCAGCGCCGGGCGCTGGTGGACTTCGTGCGCGACGGCGGGGGGCTGGTCGCTGTGCACAACGCGCCGGTCACGTTGTACACGTATCCCCCCTTCGGGGAGATGGTGGGCGGCTACTTCTGGAAGACGTTCAACGCGCTCGCGGCGGATCCGCGCCGGATCGTGCTGCACGTCGAGGACCGCACGCACCCGGCGACGCGGATGCTGCCGTCCCGCTGGGAGCTGCTCGACGAGTACTACCAGATGGCCCCGGCGGCCTGGGACGCCGGCCGGCCCGACCTCTACGTCGGTCCCACCGGCCACGGCGCGCCCGTCGGCTTCTCCCGCGACCGCGTGCAGGTGCTGATCAGCCTCGACACGGAGGCCACGGACATGCGCGACCGTCCGCCGGAGTGGCGCCGCGGCGGCGACTACCCGCAGGCGTGGCACCAGCGGTTCGGGCAGGGGCGCTCGCTGTACACGTCGCTCGGCCACCGCGCGGAGATGTGGACCGGAAACGCGTTGTTCCGCGCCCACATGCTCGGCGCAATCCGCTGGTCGCTCGGGCTGGAGGAGTAGCTATTTCACCACCACCGTCACGTCGGCGGTCGAGATGTAGCTGCCGTCGTCGGCGGCGGCACGGAGCGTGTAGGTGCCGGGCTCGCTGAACTGGACGGCGGTCGTGGCCTGCCCGTCGACGGGCTGCACGGGCGTCACCATCGGGCTGAAGGTGACGCGTCCCGGGCCCCGGTGGTGCAGCCAGGTGACGGCCAGCCCGGTCTCGTAGGCGTTGCGCACCTTCACCACGTTCTGGTCCGTCGGCCCGCCGATGCCGCTGCCCGCGCCGCTGCGCCGTCCGCCGATGGTGGGCAGATCGTTCGGCAGCGGATCGTAGCCCCCGGGCGGACGGCGGTCCTGCGGTCCGGGCAGGCCGTCGTCGCTGGCGGTCGCGGTGAGCGCCAGCGCGCTGCCGACCGTGGCGGAGACCCGGGCGTCGCCCACGATGGCGACCCGCGGAGGCTGGTTCGTCAGGGCCTGGTCGCCGTACCGCCCGCTGAGACCCGCGCCGCGGTTGGCGCGCCAGACGCCCTCGTCGAGCACCCAGGAGTCCCACAGCGAGCCGAGGGCCTGGTACGTGGTGCCGTTCACCGTGACCGTCCACACCAGGTTCCTGTCGCCCCAGTCCGCCGGCACGTGGACGCCGAAGACGAAGCTCTGCCGCCGGGGGTAGAAGTGGGTGGGCTGACCCCGGTCGGCCGGACCCGGCTCGAAGCCGTTGGCGGCCCCGGTCGGGATGTGCGGCTCCTCCTCGTAGTTGCGGTTCAGATACCCGAACCACATCGTGAAGCTGCCGTCCGGGTTCTGGCTCCAGCCCTCGTACACCGGCTGGACCGACTGGCCGAAGCGGTGCAGGGTCTGGGCGTGGCCGGCGTCGCCGCCGGCCCACGCCGCTGCCAACACCGCCAGCGCCAGCCACAGCCCGCCAATCGTCGCCTGCCGGCTCCGCGTGGCGCCCAACCAACCCTCCAGGAGTCCACGCCGTGCTACGGCGCGGACTCCTGCCCGAACGCTGGACATCTGGTCGCCCGTCATCGTCTGCTTCCCGGGGCTGCTAGTTGTCGTTCGTCTGGCGCGCGGCCAGCCGCTCCTCGAGTTGCGCCTGGTACTCCTCGTCGGTCAGCTCGTACCAACTGATGTGGGCAAACGCCATGTCGTCCGTCGAGCGGTTGCCCCAGCCCACCCAGTTGCGCGGATCGGCGGCCCAGCGGTTGGCCTCCGAGTTGTCGTGCCAACTGATGGTGTGCAGCACGGTGCCCTTCGGCAGCAGCGGCTGTGCGTGGTCGGCGTAGTTGTAGGCGATGTGCCAGCCGAAGTCCCAGTCGGCGCAGCTCAGCGTCTGGACGCGCCCGTCCTGATAGATCGCCTCCATGCACTGCCGCTTGCCGAGGTTGTGGAGGTGGGGCTGGAACACCGACAGCCGCACGTTGTTCTGGAGGAACGTGTAGCCGTCCGTGCGCACCAGGCTCTCGCCGGCCGGGAAGTCGAGGTCGGTCACGCTGCCGACCGACTGCCGCGACAGCCGGCGGTCGGGCTCCTGCCCCTGCGGGTAGAACCACAGCGCGATGCTGGTCTGGTCGTACGTGTCCTCCCCGTTCGGGTTGGCCGAGTAGTGCAGGTTCCACAGCAGGTGCGTGCCGGCCTTCATGATGCGGCCGGTCCCGTCGGGATGGATGTCGGCGGTCTTGCCCAGGGCGTACTCGCCGAACCGCTCCCGCTCCTCGGGCGCCTCGGGACGGAACATGCTGGTCGAGGCGTGGTGCACGACCGGGAAGCCCGTGATCGACGGCTTGGTCTCCAGCGCCTTCACCCAGCGGTCCTCGGTCAGGCCGGTGTCGCTGACGAGTTCGATCCACCAGTTGGGGCTGCCCGCCGGCACGAGGAACGGCTCGGGAATCGGCACGACCAGATCCGGCTCGCGGCCGAGCTCGTCGGCCACGGTCCACTCGTAGAGGTTGTCGTTGAACTCCACGGGGGGCGGCAGGTCGGCCGGGTTGCCGCGCGGCGCGCCGCTGTCCACCCACTCGGAGACGATGGCGATCTCCTCGTCGGTCAGCGAGCGGTCGTCCTTGAAGTCCTGGATGCCGACGGTCCGGTCGATGAACCAGGGCGGCATCTTGCGGGTCTCGACGCGCTGCTTGATCGAGCGCGCCCAGGGCCGCGTCTCCTCGTAGGTCATCAGCGACATCGGGGCGATGGACCCCGGTCGATGGCAGGCCTGGCAGGAGCGCTGAAAGATGGGCACGATGTCCTTGGTGAAGGTGACCGTGTCCGCGGCCGCCTCCTCGGCGTGCACGTTCGCGGGCGCGCCCAGCACGAGCGCCGCCAGCGCGATGGCCAGGACGGACCAGCCGGAGCAACGAAGGATTCGAGCGTTCTCAACATGAATCATCAGCGGCTACCTCCCACTACGTTGCACCGCAGTATATACCCCATGTGCCTGTTGGTTCGAGACTTTCTGGTTTCTTCCAGATGGGGCTGCGCCCCAAGCCCCCGGCGTCGGCCTCCTTCAGATGGGGCTGCGCCCCAAACCCCCGGCGTCCGCTTGCGGGGGCCCCTTTGCCCCGCGCCGCTCCCGCCGAGGCGCGCCGTGCGCGCCTTGCGGAGTCTGCAGGGTTGTGCGGCGCAGACTCCCCGCACGGGGGCGGACGTCAGCCGAGCTTCTCGTCGAAGAAGGCCAGCACGCGTGACCGGTACTCGTCGGGGACCACCGCCGACACGCGGTCGTGGCGCGCGCCGGGCACGATCCACAGGTCGTAGACGGCGGGGCCGGCGGCTGCCGCGATGCGGTGCGCGTGCGCCACCGGCACCAGCCTGTCGGCCTCGGCGTGGATGACGAACACCGACCGGGGCGGCAGGGCGGCCACCGCGTCCACCGGGTTGAGGACGGTCGTGTCCATGCCGAACAGCACCCTGCCGAAGTAGATGATGGGCGGATTGAAGAAGCCGGGCAGCCCGCTCGCGCGGGGCAGCTCCCTCGCCAGCAGGTCATCGAGCCGGGCGAAGCTGCTGTCGGCCACGATCGTGTGAATCGCCGGCGACGAGGCGGCCGCGAGCAGCACCGTGGCCGCGCCCATCGAATGCGCCCAGAAGCCCATGCGCTCCGGGCTGAGACCGCGGCCCTCGAGGTAGGCGACGGCGCCCAGCACGTCGCGCTGCTCGGCCCCGCCGAGCGTGTAGCGTTCGCCGCCGGAGAGCCCGTGGGCGCGGAAGTCGAACAGCAGCACGTTGTAGCCGCTGCCGACGAGGGCCGCCGCGTCCGGCAGATGCTGGCCGTTGTCGCCCGTGCGCGTGGAGTTGCGGCCGTGGGCGATGACGACCGCCCGGTCGCTGCCGGCGGCCGGCAGGAACCAGCCCCGGAGCGTGACCGCGTCCGCGGTGCTGGCGAAGGTGACGTCCTCGTAGGTCAGGTCGAGGGCGGCCGGCGTGGAGACCAGCGCGCGGCGCCGCGGCTTCGTCAGGGTCTCGGCGACGATCAGCGCCACGACGAGGTAGCCGGCCAGTGCCACGGCGGCGGCCGCCCACAGGGCGACGGCGAGGCGCCGCCGTCGCGGCGGCCGGCCGCGGTCGGCGCGAGCGGGCATTGAGGTATCGGACACGTTCGCCAGCCGGGCGCCCGGGCCGCGGCCCTTCGCCGCCGGCCGCGGGCCTGCCGGTCACAGCCGATTCTAGCGAACCCGCCGGCCCGCCGGCCTCGCGCCGCCCCGTCAGAACCGGAACAGCCGGTTGAGCTTGATCACGAACGCGCGGTCGGCGAGCTCGCGCCGGCGCACGGGCCGGAACGGGTCCACGTCCTGCTCGGCGGTGTAGACGACGAACAGCTCGCTGCCGGGCGAGTACTCCCAGCGCAGCCGCAGGTTGGCGCCGAGCGCCCGGTTCGTGGAGTTGTACTGCAGCAGGCTGCTGAAGAACATCCGCGGCGAGAAGGTGTAGTAGACGCGCGCGCGGAGCAGATCCGTGCGGAACGACCCGGCCGGCAGATCGATCCAGTTCAGCGAGAGGCTCGGCTCGACCGACAGGCGCGGGAACGGGTCGACGCGGCCGCGGGTCAGGTCCACCGACGTGAGGCGGCCGTCGAAGTAGCCGCCGCTGGTCACCTCCACGCGCCCGTTCAGGAGGCGCTGGGGGCCCAGGGCATAGGTCAGGCGCACGTCGGTGAAGCCGTAGCCGCCGCCGGGGATGGCCAGGCCGCCGCCCGGCGAGAAGGGCTCGTGCAGCAGCTCGTAGCTGTCGCTCAGCCGCACGCCGAACTGGTCGCTGTTCTCGAGCTCGGTCTGGAAGGCCACCTGCGCCTGGCGCGTCTCGAGTGCGGCGGTGTCGGCCGTCAGGAAGTAGTCGAGCGTCGCCTCGACGACGAACTGCCGCACCGACTCGATGGACCGCGGGCGCGGGCTGAAGCGGCCGGACAGCGACGTGCGCCGGAAGTTGTCGCGGCGCAGGAAGCCGATCTCCGGCCGGAAGTGCTCCTCGACCAGCAGATGGTCGAGCTCGAAGCCGTAGCGGTCGGCGCCGTAGTCGAAGCGCGCCTGGTAGCTCGCGTCGCGGCCCGTCACGCCGCTGGTGCGGGTGCGCGCGTAGTAGCCCAGGAAGTTGACGTCGTCGAGGAACGAGAAGGTGGCGTCGGCGCCGTAGGTCTGGTTGGAGCCGTCGCCGGTGAGCGAGACGGAGCGGTGCGCGACGATGGCGCCGACGCTGCTGCGCCGGAGGATGTCGCGCTTCACCCGCAGCACCGTGAAGTTCGTGTCGTCGGCGCTCGAGCCGGTCTCGTCGTCCGTCTGGATGCTCAGCATGCCCACGTCGAAGGCGCCCGCCTTGCCGGTCAGCCGGCCGCCGCCGAGGATGGGGATCTCGCGCCCGTCCTGCAGCCCGATGCGGCGGCTGTAGAAGAGCGTCGGCGCGTCCCCCGTGCCGGACACGCTGTCGCGCCGCAGGATGCGCGCCGTCCGGAAGCTGCCGCGCGCGAACTCGAAGATGCCGCGGCCCTCGAGGAAGAACTCCCGCTTCTCCGGAAAGAACAGGTTGAAGCGGGTGAGGTTCACCTGCTGCTCGTCCACCTCGACCTGGGCGAAGTCGGTGTTGTAGGTGAAGTCCGCGGTCAGGCTCCCGGTGACGCCGTACTTCAGGTCGACGCCCACCTCGCCGTCGCGCGCCCAGCCCCCCGCCGGGCCCGCCCGCGCGTCGGCGGTCAGGCCGCCGATGGCGTAGGGCTTGACCTCCAGGTGGGTGCTCGCCGCCGGCGCCTCGAGGCCCACCAGCGTGCCGGCCGCCGACACGCGGAAGACGCCGCCGCGCCCGCCGAACCCGGCGGCCGAGATGGGAATCAGCGTCAGGTACGCCCACTCGTTCTTGCGCATCACCGTGCGCCGGAGCTGGATGCCCCAGATCTGATCGCGCGTCGGCCGGTAGCGCAGCGACTTGAACGGCACGACCATCTCGATGGTCCAGCCGCCGTCGAAACGGCCGGTGCGGACGTCCCACACCGGGTTCCAGTCGCGGTTCGGATTGCCCTCGTTGGTGATCTGCTGATCGACGAACCCGCCCAGCGGGTTGGCGTAGAAGAGCAGCGCGTTGCGCCGGTCGTAGAAGGTGTCGATCAGGAAGCCGAACAGGTCGTTGTTCAGCACGTTGAACGAGTCGCGGCGCATCTCGGTGGCCACCCACTCGCTCGGCGGCGCGCTGTCCCAGCAGCGGCCCGCCACGTAGAAGTTCTCGTCGTCGAACATCACCCAGGCGTCGGTGCGCTCGGTGGCTGGCGCCCCCTCGTCCGGGAGCTGCTGGATGAAATCGGAGACCGGGGCGACCAGCGAGTAGACCGGCTCGTCGAGCCGCCCGTCGACGCGGATGCCCGCGGCCAGCCGGATGGCGCGCATGGTCGCCTGCCCGCCCTCGCGGGTGATCACGTCCGGGGGCACCGGCGCCGGCGGTCCGTCGATGGCCTCGTCCGGCACGGCCGGAACGAGGTTGCCGCCCCCGGCGGGCTCGCCCGCAACCGGCTGCGCCTGCGCCGCGGCGGCCGCCCCGGTTGCCGCGGCGAGCAGCAGGCACAGGGCGGCGCTCAGGGCGGACAGGATCCCCGCGTCGCCGGTCGCCCCAAAAGCCGCAACGGTCGCGGGAGAATTCGGATTCCGTGGCACGGAGGATGGACCGCGGAGCGGCCAGCGAGCCGAATTGTACACGTTGACTCGGGGGCCCGGCTGAGGCCGGCCGGCGTTCCCCGAGTCCCCAAAGATTCTGCCGGCGGCGGCAGCGTCGTGTGGTACGCTGCCCGACACACCACAAAACACGTCGCCCGCTCGCCCAAGGGGGGAACATGCCCACCAGAGGTCGTCGCGGCGGATCCGGTCGGTTCATGCCGGCAGCAACCCTGGCCGTCGCCGTCCTGGCGCCCGGCCTGGCGAATGCGCAGGCGATCAGCGGGACCGTCACCGATGCCACGGGTGCGGTGTTGCCCGGCGTCACGGTGGAGGCCCGGAGCCCTTCGCTCATCGAGCAGGTGCGGACGACGGTCACCGGCGGCACCGGCCAGTACCAGGTGGTCGCGCTCGAGCCGGGGACGTACTCGGTGACCTACACGCTGGTCGGGTTCGGCACGCTCGTCCGTGAGGGGCTCGTGCTCACCACCGGCTTCACCGCCAACGTGGACGTGCAGCTCTCGGTTGGCGACATCGAGGAAACGGTGACGGTTTCCGGCGCCACCCCGGTGGTCGATATCCAGAACGTCGACCAGCGGCAGGTCATGGACCGGGCGGTCATCGACAGCGTGCCGACCGGCAAGTCGTTCCAGAGCTACGCGCTGCTGGTGCCCGGGATGGCCGGGAGCGCGCCGTTCGGCACCAACCTCAACCAGGACTCGGGCGGCCAGGTGGCCCAGAGCTACCAGGCGATTGCCATCCACGGCGGCGACTTCAACGACCAGATCACCGCCATCAACGGCCTCGACGTCAGCGACGCCAATACCCGGGGGCGCATGTACGGCCTGATCTCCGACGGCGACTTCGAGGAGATGGCCATCGAGTACTCGGCGCACTCCGCCGAGGTGGAGACAGGCGGCGTCCGCGTCAACCTGATCCCCCGGGAGGGCAGCAACCGGTTCAGCGGAGCCATGTTCGGGACGTTCAGCCACCCGTCCCTGCAGGCGGACAACGTCGACGACGACCTGGTGAGCCGCGGCGTGCTGGGGGGGCAGGAGATCGACGAGATCTGGCTGGTCAACCCGTCGTTCGGTGGTCCGATCGCCGAGGACCGCCTGTGGTTCTTCGTCGGCCACACCACGCAGCGGGCCAACTTCTTCGCCCCCAACACCTTCCACAGCCGGGACCCGGCGGCGCTCACGTACGTGGCGGACGAGGGCCGGCCGGCGCTCGACGTGACCGACACCTACGACCAGTCGCTGAACCTGACGTGGCAGGCGACGGGCAAGGACAAGCTGAAGGGCTACTACAGCCACGCCTACTTCCTGAAGCCGAACGGCCTGCAGGGGGCCGTGCTCGGCTCGCTGTTCGTGGCGCCGGACGGGACCGCGGACGCGTCCACGCGAATCAACACCGTCCAGCTCGGCTGGGTGCGGCCGCAGACCAACCGCCTGCTGTTCGAGGCGAGCGGGTCGGTGCACCGCAACCACCAGGACGTGCGTCACCACCGGGAGGCCGTTCCCGACCTGCCGGGCGTCACCGACCTGCCCGACCTGACGATCAACCGCAACCTCGCCGGCTGGTCGCAGGGCGGGCCGTACCTCTCGTACCGCACGACGAGCGCCTTCCGCGGCTCGATGTCCTACGTGACCGGCAGCCACAACCTGAAGGTGGGCGTGAACGGCACGTACATCGCCAACGATCGCGCGGACCACAACAGCTCCTCGAACTGGGTGGACATCATCACGTTCCTGGGGAACCCCATCCTGGCCAACTACCGGCTGCCTAACATCTCGCAGAACCGCGGCCTCGCCTTCGGGATCTACGTGCAGGAGCAGTGGACGCTCGACCGGCTGACCCTGAACGCCGGCCTGCGCTACGACCGCGTGGACAACTGGTATCCGGACCAGTCGCGGAAGGCGACCATCTGGGAGCCCGACGGCCGCTCGATCAGCGGCGAGCCGGTGGTCGGCTGGAACGACCTGCAGCCGCGGGTCGGGGTGGCGTACGACCTGTTGGGCGACGGGCGGACCGCGCTCAAGGCGTCGATCAACCGCTACGGCGCGCGCGAGAACGCCCACTGGGCGCAGCAGGTCAACCCGATCCTGACCAACCGCCTGGAGCGCCGGACCTGGAACGACCGCACCTGCATCGGGGACCCCGCGGGCTGCGTGCTCGGCGACGGCATCCCGCAGGGCGACCCGCTCGCGGCGGATGCGAACGGGGAGCTGCTGTCGTCGCGGAACAACCCCAACTTCGGCCAGCCCGCCATCACCACCTTCCTGGACCAGGCGTGGGCGTACGGCTGGGGGCAGCGCTACTCGAACTGGGAGATATCGGCCGGGGTGCAGCAGGAGCTGATGCCCGGCATGTCGCTCGACGTGAGCTACTTCCGGCGCGCCTTCGTCAACTTCAACGTGCAGGACGACCGCGCGCTCGCCGCGGACGACTACGACCTGTTCAGCGTGGACCTGAGCGACCGGGGGCTGCCCGGGGTGGGTGCGCTCACCCTCTGGGAGATCAACCCGGCGGCGTTCGGCCGCTCGGCCGATGTCCTGCTCACCTCGGCCGGCCCGCACGGCGGCGAGCAGAGGCGCTTCAACGGCGTCGACGTCACGGTCGACGCGCGGCAGGATCGGTTGCTGCTCCAGGGCGGCCTTTCCACCGGGAAGACAGCGGTCGACCACTGCGGCCTGTGGAACGCCGTGCCGGAGCACCTGGCCGCCCGCGCCGACATGCTGTACGACACCGACATGATCCCGCAGGAGTACTGCAACGCCTCGACCCACTGGCTGACCCAGGTCAAGTTCCTCGGGTCGTACACGCTGCCGTACGACATCCAGCTCGCCGGGACCTTCCAGTCGCAGCCCGGCCCGGAGCGGTTCGGCATCGTCGCGATTCCGGCCGCGGAGATCGAGGCAGCGCTCGGCCGGCCGCAGGCGCTGCCCGGGGCGGTGACCGTCAACGCGGTGCCGCCCGGGACGCAGTACGGGGAGCGGTTCAACCAGTTCGACCTGCGGCTGACGAAGATCTTCGGCGTCGGCGGCGACACGCGCCTGCGGGCGATGGTCGACCTCTTCAACCTGTTCAACGCGAACGCCGTCGTCAAGGAGCAGTACGGCGTGGGGGACGACTACCTGGTGCCGCTCGGCTTCATGCCGGGCCGGCTGCTCAAGTTCACGTTCCAGCTCGACTTCTGACGGCAGTTGTCGTGAGGCGGCGCGGCAGGCGCTTGACGTCCTCGATGATCAGGTAGGCCGTCGGCACCAGCACCAGCGTGATGAAGGTCGCGAAGATGACGCCGAAGGCGAGCGAGACCGCCATCGGGACGACCAGCATCGCATCGAAGCTGTCCACCGCCATCAGCGGCGCGAGTCCGAAGAAGGTGGTGAGCGAGGTCAGCAGGATCGGCCGGAAGCGCGCAGCGCCCGCCTCGCGGATGGCGACAGCCAGCTCCGCGTGGAGCTCCCGCTTGCGGTTGATGAAGGTGACCATCACCAGGCTGTCGTTGACGACGACGCCCGCGAGCGCCACGAGCCCGAACATCGACATCAGCGTGACGTCCAGCCCCATGATGGCGTGGCCCCAGACCGCGCCGACGAGGCCGAACGGAATGGCGCTCATGATGATCAGCGGCTGGATGTACGACTTCAGCGGAATCGCCAGCAGGGCGTAGATGACCAGCAGGGCGATCAGGAAGCCGGTCTGCAGGCCCGCGGTCGCTTCCGCCTGCTCGGCCTGCACTCCCTCGAAGACGTAGCGCACGCCCGGGTAGCGCGGGAGGATCTCCGGCAGGATCCGCGCGCGCAGGTCGGCGACGATGGTGCCGCCCGAGGTCACCGCCTCGTCGACGGACGCCGTCACGTTGACCGCGCGGTTGCGGTCGACGCGCTTGATCGCCGCGAAGCCGCGGCCGGGGTCGACCGACGCCACCTGCGCGAACGGCACCTCGCCGCCGTCGGGCGTCCGGATGCGCATGTTCTCGAGGTCGCCCAGCGACCGCCGCTGGTCGGCCGGGTAGCGCACCATCACGCGGATGTCGTCGCGGCCGCGCTGGATGCGCTGCGCCTCCTCGCCGTAGAAGGCCTGGCGGACCTGGCGGCCGAGCGCCTCCAGCGTCACCCCCAGCGTCTCCGCCGCCGGCTCGAGCCCGAGCCGCATCTCGCGCTTGCCCGCGCGGAACGAGTCGGTGATGCCGTAGACGCCGTCGTAGGCGCGCAGGTGGGTCTTGACGTCCTCGGCCGCGGCCCGCAGGCGGGCCATGTCGGGCCCCACCAGCATGACGTCGACGTCCTCGCCCGGGGACGCGGCGGTCGCGTTGAACTTCAGGTCGACCGCCTCCGGGATCGGGCCGGTGATCTCGCGCCAGCGGTTGCCGAGCTGCTCGCTCGAGTAGATCCGCTGCTCCGACGGCGCCAGCTCCACCACGACCTCGCCCAGGTGGGCGGCGCCCGTGTCGACCAGCGCGCCCAGCGACTGCTCGCGGGACGCCACCGGCTGGTCGCCGACCGCCGCGAAGATGTGCAGGAGGTAGTCCTGTCCCGTCTCCGCCAGCAGCTCGCGCCGCAGGCGCTCGGCGCCCTGCTCGATGCGGCGCACGGCGGCGGCGGTGTCGCCCACGGGCGTGCCCTGCGGCATCGTCAGCGACGCGGCCATGAAGGGGGCCTCCATGTTGGGGAAGAAGTGGAAGCTCGTCCACCCGCCGAGCACCAGCCCCACCGTCAGGATCAGTATCGCGACGCCGGACGCCGCCGTCGTGTAGCGCCACCGCAGCCCGACCTCCAGGCTCGGGCGGTAGGCGTCGCGGATGAACCGCTTGAGCCCCTCGGAGAACAGCCGCTGGAACCGGTGCCAGGGGCCGGCGCGCCGGCGCGCCGGGAGACGCGACAGGTGGGCGGGCAGGATGTTCAGCGATTCGATCAACGAGAACAGCAGGCACGGAATCACGATGAGCGGGATGGTCCGGAAGAACTTGCCCATCATGCCCGGCACGAACATCAGCGGCATGAAGGCCGCCACGGTCGTCAGCACCGCGAAGATCACCGGGGTGGCGATCTCGCGGGCCCCCTCGATGGACCCGCGCAGGCCCTCCCCGTGCCGCTCCTGGTGGGCGTGGATGTTCTCGCCGACGATGATGGCGTCGTCCACGACGATGCCCAGCACCAGGATGAAGGCGAACAGCGACATGAAGTTGATCGTGACGCCGCCGGCGGGCATCAGCATGATGGCGCCGAGAAACGAGATGGGAATCCCGAGACTGACCCAGAACGCCAGCCGCAGCTCGAGGAACAGGGTGAGCAGCAGGAACACCAGGGCGAACCCCGTGACCCCGGTCCTGAGCATCAGGCCGAGCTGCGAGTCGATCACCTCCGAGACGTCCTGCCAGGTCGTCAGCGAGATGCCCGCGGGCATCGCCGGCCGGACCCGCTCGACGTACGCGGCAACCCGGTCGGCGATCTCGAGCGCGTCCTGCTCGCCGGTGCGGAAGACCGAGAGCAGCACCGCCGGCGCGAGGTCCAGGCGCGCCGACTGGTCGGTTTCGGCGAAGCCGTCCACGACCGCGGCGATGTCGCCGAGCCGGAGCCGGGTGCCGTCGGGCCGCGTCAGCAGGACCAGGTTCTCGTACTCGGGGCCGCGGTAGGCCTGGCCTATCGTGCGCAGCAGCACCTCGCCGGACTCGCGGCGCACCGATCCGCCCGGCACATCGAGCGACGAGCGCCGCACGGCGCGGGCCACCTCGTCGAAGGTGAGGCCGTGCCGGCGCAGCGCCGTCTCCGAGACCTCGATCGAGATCTCGTAGGGCCGGGCGCTCATCAGCTCCACCTGGGAGATCTCGGGGAGCGCGGAGAGCTCGTTGCGCACCCGCTCGGCCACCGCCTTGAGGACGAACTCGTCCGCGTAGCCCGACACGGCCAGGTCCGTCACCTGCTGGCGGGCCACCAGCTCGCGGATGATGGGCTTCTCGGTCTCCTCGGGAAAGGTGTCGATGGCGTCGACGCGGCCCTTGACGTCGTCGAGCACGCGGCGCATGTCGGCGCCGAGATCGAGCTCGATCATGACGGTGCCCACGTTCTCCGACGCCGTGGAGACGATCTGCTTGATGCCGTCGACGCCGTAGATCGCCTCCTCGATGCGCACGCAGATCGCTTCCTCGACCTCCTCCGGCGCCGCGCCCCGGTAGGGCACCTCCACCAGGATGCGGTCGAGCGAGATCTCCGGCATGGCCTCGGAGATCACGTTGAAGGCCGCGAGCAGCCCGCCGACGACGATGAACGCCATCAGCAGGTTGGCGGCGACGGTGTTGCGGGCGAACCAGTCGATCATCGGGGTGTCGCGCGGCGGGCGCGCGCGGTGCAGTCTACCCCGTCGGCGCCGCCAGCGGCGTGGGGCCGAAGCGGGTGGCGACGTACTGCGCGGCATCCTCGGCGCCGAGCCGCACCGTGCCCGGGCCGCTGCGGACGTAGAGGTCGCCGGCCGCGGCCCTTTCCAGGCCCTTCCAGCACAGGTACACGGGTTCGGGACTGCGCTGGCAGCTCACGAGGCAGACGGTCCGGCCCTCGACGATCTGCGTCTTCGGATCGATGCACGTCGCGGCGCGGTCGCCGAGGCCGTTGCGTACGGCCTGGGCGAGGTGGCGCAGGAACTTGTCGTCGCTGTCCAGGCGGTCGTGGTCGATGCCGAGCACCGTCCGGTTGTCGGCCACGCCGATCAGGAGGTCGCCGCCCTCGGTGTTGAGGAACGCGGCGATGGTCTTGAGCGCGGCGTGCGTGACGTGCCTGTCGTCCTTGCGGTCTTCCGTCAGGCTCCAGCGCAGGCTCGACTTGAACTCGAGGGTCTTCGACTCCTGGAGCTTGAGCAGCTCCTCGACGCGGCGGTGCCGCCGGATGTAGTCGTCGAAGAGGAAGTTCTTGAGGGCCCGGCCGAAGTCGGGGTCGTCGGTGATGCGCTTGTAGAGGTCGAAGTTGGTCTCGACGATTTCCTGGATCTTGTCCTCGACCTTGGGGTCGAAGGTCAGCCGCACGTTCTCGCGGGTGTTGACCCGGGCGCTGGCGTCGAGGCCGGCGTCGCCGTCGAGGGCCGAGCGGATCTGCTCGAGGGCGACGCGGTGCTCGGGACCGAGCTGCAGGCCGAAGCGCTCGTTCAGCGCCTCGATGATGCGCGAGAGCGGCTCCAGCTCGTCCGGGGCGCCGCCGCCGCGCGGCTTGCTGCCGGCGGGGTCGACCGTCCCGCCCTGCCGCTCGAGCGCGATGCGGCCGCGGCTCGTCTGCTGGATGCGGAACGACTCCATGTCGATGTTCTGCTGGACCTCGCGCGGCAGCTCCTCCCGGTCGGCGGGCAGCAGGCGGCGCAGGTGCCGGGCGAAGACGTAGAGCTTCTCGAGGTCGACGTCGGCGAACGTCAGCACCTGCGACAGGAAGGCGTACAGGCGCACGTAGTCGCCGAGCTGGCCGCGGAAGTCCTGCGCCTCGTCGGCGGCGAGCGCGCCGAAGCGCTGGCGCGCCGGCTCCAGCCTCGCGTAGAGCTTGTCCTGCGTGGCCTTGGGGTCGAAGCAAACCCGCGCGAAGGCCTCGACATCGCCGTCCGCGAACACGCCGAAGGCGAGCAGCCGGTCCTGGACCTCGTAGAGCAGGTTGGGGTCGGTCGCCTCCGAGAGCAGGGTCGTCTCGTAGTAGGGCTCGAAGGCCTTCCGGATCTCCTCGGCCTCGTTGGCGAAGTCGAGCACCATCGCGCCCTGCTTGGCGGGGTGGGTGCGGTTCAGGCGCGACAGCGTCTGGACGGCGTTCACGCCGCCGAGCTTCTTGTCCACGTACATCGTGTGCAGCAGGGGCTGGTCGAAGCCGGTCTGGAACTTGCTCGCGACCACCAGGAAGCGGTACTCGGGCTTCTCGAACTCGGCCGCCGTCTGCCGCTCGCCGATGACGCGGTCCTGCCCGGCCGAGTTCATGCCCGACTCGGTCCAGGCCTCGCCGGCGTCCTTCACGGTGCCCGAGAAGGCGACGAGCGCCTTCCACGGGTGGCCCTTCTCGACGAGGTAGGCGTCGAGCGCGAGCCGGGTGCGCACCGCGTGCAGGCGCGAGCGGGTCACGACCATCGCCTTGGCCCGCCCGTCGATGGCGCCGGCGACCTGCGCGGCGAAGTGCTCGACGCAGATGGCGACCTTCTCGCGGATGGCGTGCGGGTGCAGCTCGACGAATGACTTGAGCAGGTACTCGGCTTTGCCGCGGTCGTAGCGCGGGTCGTCCTCGATGGTCTTCAGCAGGCGCCAGTAGGCCTTGTACGTCGAGTAGCTGCCGAGCACGTCGAGGATGAACCCCTCCTCGATGGCCTGCCGCATGCTGTAGCGGTGGAAGGGCTCGAACTTGCCGTCGGGCCGCTTGCGGCCGAAGAGCTCCAGGGTCCTGGGCTTCGGGGTCGCGGTGAACGCGAACGTCGAGAGGTTGGGCAGGCGCCCGCGACTGCGGATCTCCTCGTGGACCCGGTCGTCGATCTCCTCTTCCGGGGTCCGGGCGCCGGCCTCCTCCCGCTCGGCGTCTTCCAGGCTCCCGGCCGCGAGCACCGCCTTGAGGCTCTTCGTGCTCTCGCCCGACTGCGACGAGTGCGCCTCGTCCACGATCACCGCGAAGCGCCGGCCGGGCAGCTCGCCGATCTGCTCGGCGATGACCGGGAACTTCTGCAGCGTCGTGACGATGATGGTCCGGCCCGCCTCGAGGGCCTCCTTGAGCTGGCGCGAGGTGTGGTCGATGTTCTCCACCACCCCGAGGGTCTGCTCGAACTGCCGGATGCTGCGCTGGAGCTGGCGGTCGAGGACGCGCCGGTCGGTCACCACCACGACCGAGTCGAAGACGCGCCGGTCGTCGCGGTCGTGCAGCACCGAGAGCTGGTGGGCGAGCCACGCGATGGTGAAGCTCTTGCCGCTGCCGGCCGAGTGCTGGACGAGGTAGCGCTCGCCGGGGCCGTGGTCGCGCGCGTGGCGCACGAGCCGGCGCACGCAGTCGAGCTGCTGGTAGCGTGGGAAGATGAGGAAGCGCCGGCCAGTCTTGCGCCCGCCGTCGTCCTCCGTCTCGACCTCATGGATGAACTGGCGCACGAGGTCGAGGACGCTGTCGCGGGCCCAGACCTCCTCCCACAGGTAGTCGGTGGGGAAGCCGGCCCGGGTGGGCGGGACCGGGGGGTTCCCCGCGCCGCCGAAGCGTCCCCGGTTGAAGGGAAGGAACCGCGTCTTCGGCCCGGCGAGGCAGGTGGTCACGAACACCTGCTCGGGGTCGACGGCGAAGTGGGCGAGGCAGCGCGCGTAGGCGAACAGCGGCTCGCGCGGGTCGCGGTCCTCCCGATACTGCCGGATGGCGTCCCGGACGTCCTGGCCGTTGAGGGGGTTCTTGAGCTCGGCCGTGAAGATGGGGACGCCGTTCAGGAAGAGCGCGAGGTCGACGCTCTGCTCGTCCTGCTCGCTGAAGCGGAGCTGCCGGACCACCGCGAAGAGGTTGGCAGCGTGCAGGCGCTGCAGCTCCTCGTTGAGACCGCTCGCGGGGCGGAAGTACGCGAGCCGGAACTTGCAGCCGGAGTCCTTGACGCCGTTGCGCAGCACGTCGAGGCCGCCGCGCCGGGCGATCTCGCGCGAGAGCCGGGCGAGGAAGCGCGGCTTCAACTCGGCGCCGTGGTGCTGCTCGAGTTTCTGCCACTGCTTGGGCTGGGTAGCGAGGAGGAAGTCGATGACGTCGGTCGGGATCAGGCAGAGCGAGCGGTCGTAGTCCTCCGGCCGGCGCCGGTGGTAGCCGCCTGGGGCCGGGTCGTTGCCGAACGTGGGCGGGGATTCTCGCACCGCCGCCGCGTCGCCGGGGCACGCATCGGGGCCACCGCGCAGCAGCGCGCATTCGATCGCGGCCTCGAAGGCGCGTTCGGAGATGTCAGGAGTCATGGGACGGTGACGCGCGGTCGTGCGAGCCGACCTTCAGCGCGGTTCCAGGACGGAGAGACCGAGGTCCCGGAAGTCCGAGGTGTTCAGCGTCGCCACGGCATAGCTGCGGCTGCGGGCCGTGCCGGCAATCTGGGAATCGGTCAGGCTCATCGGCGAGCCCGCGCGCCGCCGCCCGGCGCGGAGCCTCGCGCTCTCGGCCGCGGCCTGCGCGTCGAACGGGACGATACGCTCCGAGAACCCGTCGACGATCTTCGAGAACGCGCGGCCCAGGCGCGCCCGTTTTCGCCCGGGCGGGAGTAGCTCTATTCCGAAGAGGAGCTCGTCAACGGTGACGGCGGAGAGAAACAGGACCGAAGGCGGGTGTCTGTCCAGCCAGCGCATCACCCGCCCGTCTGGCTCGACGCGCATCGCTTCCGACAGCACGTTGGTGTCGAGCAGGATCATTCGGGATCGTCGGGGCCGTATTCGCCCGACGTGAAGTCGATTGGCTCGTCGACCTCGCGCGCCGGCAGGTCGAGATCGATGCCATCGTCGCCCATGATGCGGCGGATCATCGCGCCGACCGGCTCCACGTCGACGACGGCGGCGGCCAGGATGCGGCGCACGGTCTCCTCCACGGACAGGCCGTCGCGTTGCGCCCGGATCTTCAACCGCCGAATGACCTCGCCGTCCAGGCGCCGTACACTCAGGCTCGCCATGGCCCGCTCCTCTGGTTTGCCCGAGAATGCTAGCACAAGCCACTGCAGTGCTTGCACTCGACCACGACCGCGCAACACTCAAGCGCGTCGTCTCCTCACCAGACTTCCACGTCGCTGCAGAGAACGACCGAACCAGGCGGGTGGGCGAGCAGGCGCTACGGCATCTGCGCATCCGCCCCGTTGATCAACGGGATGCAGATGCTGGTGTCGAGGAGCATCATTACCGAAGCGGCTCGATGTCCTCGGGCGGGGGATCGTCGGGTTCGACCAGATCGCCGGAGCCTCGGTGCGGGAGAGCGAAGAAGCTCTGCGGCCAGTCGGTCGCGACGGCGTCCTGTACCAGCCCGCCGATCCACGCCGACAGGCTCCGGTTCCGCCCGCGCGCCGCCTTGCGCGCGGCGTCAATCAGATCGCCCGGCAGATAGATGGTCACTGGAGGCATATCGCGCATATATGCTATCGGATATCTCGGCCGCGATCGCGTGGGCGACCGTGAAGATCGGCTCCGAACGCTCCGGTTCGCGGGCGCTCCTGAAGAGAGCCGCGGAGCGGATGACCGTCCACCGGCCGCACCCCGCGCCGGAGACGCGTCGAGGTGCGGTCCGCGCCATCGTCGCGTTCCTCGAAGCCGCGGGAGTGAAGCCATGATGGAGTACAAGGGCTACGTGGCCGCCGTCGAGTTCGACGACTCCGTCGGCCGTCTTCACGGCCGGGTCGTCAACAGCGGCCCGTACCCCATCGCCACGTTCGAAGCGACCGACGTGGACGCCATCCGTTGCGAGTTCCGCGGGTCCATCGACGAGTACCTCGCGTCGTGCCGCGAGGACGGCGTCGAGCCGAAGAAACCCTTCTCGGGTACCCTCAACCTGCGGCTGGGCCCCGACCTGCACCAACGCGCCGCGCTGTCCGTCGACGCACATGGCATGAGCCTGAACAGTTGGATCAAGCAGGCGGTCGAGGAGAAGGCCTCGCGGTGACGGCACATCCGAGCACCCTTCGCGGTAGACTCGCTTGCTTCCGTGTGTCTGCTCCCCGCCCCAGAGCGACGCCGCGGACGGCGCACCGGATCACGCGTGCCGGCCTTCGCTTCACGTGGAGGTCGGCCGGGGCGCGTCACGACCGTGAGGTTTCGTGGGGCTTGCCGACAGCCGCTGAAACCTGCTATCCCTTGTAACCATCGTGAGCGATCCCGGCCGACACGCCTCGTGGCATTCAGATCACATTCGGGAGCGTGGTGCGCGCGCCATGCCGTGTGCGTTTTGTGGAGCGACGCTTACAAGCAGAAACACCAGGAGAGAACATATCTTCCAAAATGCAATCGGCGGTCGCAAAACGGTCGACAATTTCATCTGTGTCGACTGTAATAACAAAGCCGGGACAACCTGGGACGTGGCACTAATCGAACAGCTTCGGCCGCTGTGCACGATGCTGAACATCAAGCGAGAACGTGACCGCAATCGCCCATTCGTGGTGGACACAGTCAGCGGCAGAACGCTCACGGTTAATCCCGATGGCTCAATGACAATAGCGAAACCGGTATTTGAGGAGCGAAAACTTGACGGCAAGTCCACAATCGCAATTCATGCCAGAACGCTGCGTGAATTGAGGCGTATGGTATCTGGGTTAAAGAAAAAGCACCCTCAAGTCGATGTTGACGAGGTTATCTCAAGGGCGGACCTAAGGCGCGAATATTCGAGAGAACCTTACGCCATCTCACTCAACGTCGGAGGCCCTCTGGCGGGTCGAGCGATGATTAAGTCCTGTCTTGCGATGGTATACGATGCGGGCTATGACATCGGTCACTGTGAAGAGGCAGCAAACTTTCTTTTAAAAGGAGGAAGACCATGCTTCGGGTACTATAGCGAACGCGATGTAGTAAGGAACCGGCCGAAGGAGATATTCTTTCATTGCGTCCACGTTTGTGGAGATCCGAAAAAGGGGTTGTTGTTGGCCTATGTGGAGTATTTTGGATGGCTGAGAATTGTCGCGTGTCTATCCAACAACTATAAGGGAAAAACATTCTCTCATTGCTACGCAATCGATCCGGTTTCCGGAGGCAAATTGGACCTTGACATCGAACTTGTGATCGAACCTGCCGATATTCCGCAAATATATAGTTACGAAAGAGTGGACTATAGCGAAGTTAGACGTGCTTTGGGTGTTGTTGTGGAAGCGTGGAGACAGATAGGCATGGAACGGGCGCGCGCAAATGCTATCGAAGATGCGTTGAATTTCGCATGCGGGGAATGTGGAATTAGGGAAGGAGACATGGGGATGTCCCGGATGCTGTTGAACTGAAGTGAAGCGGGTGGCGACTCCTCGCCCCTGTCTGTGGTAGGACAGGGGTGGAATCAACAAGAGGAGAGCCACCCATGGCGAAGCATGACAGGCGGAAGCGTTCCAGCCAACCCCCCAGCTCGCGAACGGTCTCGATTCAGGTGCCCCTGCCGGTGCTCGGTGTGCTGAACGGTGTCCGGGAAGCGTTTCATGGCTTGTGCATCACGACCGGGCTGCAGGTCCTTGAGGCGATGATGGAGGGGGATCGAGAAGACCTGGGCGGGCCGAAGGGGCGCCATCAGGTCGAGCGACCCGCATGGCGTGGCGGGAGCGTGGCCAGTCAGGTGACGCTCGGGGGGCGCGAAGTTGCCGTGCCGCGGCTCCGTGTGCGGAGCACGGACGGCGAGCTGCCGCTGCCGAGCTTCCGGTGGGCGGCGGCCACCGACCCGCTGGACGAGCGCACGCTGGCGGCGGTCGCGGCCGGGGTGTCGACGCGGCGGTATGCGGGCACGTTGGATCCGTTGCCGGACGAGGTGACGGAGCGGGGAACGTCGCGTAGCGCGGTGTCTCGGCGGTTCGTGGCGCTGTCGGCCAAGCGCCTGGGGTCGTTTCTCAAGCGGCCGTTGGGCGAGTTGGACCTGCGGGTGGTCTGCATCGACGGCAAGGTCTTCCGGGATCACTGCATGGTGGTCGCGTTGGGGATCGACACGCAGGGCCGCAAGCACGTGCTGGGGCTTCGCGAAGGCGCCACGGAGACGGCGGCCGTCACCACCGGCCTGCTGAGCGACTTGGTGACGCGCGGTCTGCCGACGGACCGGACGTTGCTGTTCGTCATCGATGGGGCGGCGGGGCTGCGCCGGGCCATCAGCGATGTCTTCGGCTCTCGTGGCGTGGTGCAACGCTGTCAAGTACACAAGCTCCGGAACGTCATGGGCCATCTGCCCGAACGGCTGCACGCCTCGGTTGGCAAGGCGTTGCGGGACGCCTGGGAGCTGGACTCGGCGGACCGCGCGGTGCGGGTGCTGGAGCGCTTGGCGGGGTCGCTGGAGCGTGACCACCCCGGCGCGGCGGCGTCCATCCGGGAGGGCCTCGAGGAGACACTGACGGTGCAGCGGCTTGGTCTGACGGGGGCGCTCGAACGTACTCTGCGCTCTACGAACATCATCGAAAACCTGATGGGCAGCGTCGAGGACTACACGCGGCGGGTCAAGCGGTGGCGTGGCGGGCAGATGATTCAACGTTGGGTGGCGAGCGCGCTGGTGGAGGCGGAGCCGCGCTTCCGGCGGGTGCGTGGTTACCGCGACCTACGCCACCTGGTCGCTGCACTGGACGCGCTGGCCCCGCCCGACGGTGCGGTTGCTGACGCGGCGTAGAATAGACGAACTCGGCGCGGAAACAAGGAGTCCGCCACTCGCAAAGTTCAACAACGAACGGGACAATCCCGATTTTCCGATTTCCGGGTCCTACGACCTGACCGGTTCCGATCCGGCAACGATGGGCGCCGAGCGTCCCTGGCTGCTTTACCCGATCGGGCGCCTGGACGTCGACCCGGAAGAGGTGATCAGATTCAACGGAGTTTTTCCGCGAAGCGACGCAACCGATCCCCTGTTGAAGCGGCGCGGGTTCGTCACAATCGTCTTCTTCGGTCTGGACGATGTTTTCACCCGGAAGAACCTGATGAAGGAACGCGCGCAGGTCATCCTGGCTCTGCATGCGATGCTCGTGAAGGCTGAACGGGGAGATACGGATGCAGGCGCAGTCGTCGATACGATGCTCGCGCCGACCGCGCCTCACGCCAACTGCGCACGGAGCTTCGACCGCCTGTTCCACTCCGACCGGCCCAGGGCCGACGAGGTCCATCACACGGTCGTGAGATTCCTGTCATCGCTGTCACCGTGACCGCGCCGGACAGACCGTGCATCGTATTCGGCGCCGGCGGGGTCCCGGCCGCCACTTGCGGCGGGATCCAGGGGCGATGTCATAATGCAGCGTTTGCGAACACGCACCGGCGGCAGCGCCGGAGACACCCATATCGAGAGCAGGAGGCAGCGAATGGCGCGTGATGTCGTGGTGCTCAGCGGAGCGCGAACACCCATGGGCGGCTACGGCGGGAGCCTGAAGGACGTCCCGACCACCGACCTGGCGGCGCAGTGCGTGCGCGAATCGGTCGCTCGCGCCGGCATCGACGCCGGCGACGTCGAGCACGTCGTCTTCGGCAACGTCATCCACACGGACGCGCGCGACCACTACCTGGCGCGCGTGGCCGCCATCAAGGGCGGGCTGCCCCAGGCAGCGCCCGCGGTGACCGTGAACCGGCTGTGCGGCAGCGGCCTGCAGGCCATCGTTACGGCGGCGCAGACGATCATGCTGGGCGACGCGGACACCGCGGTGGCCGGCGGCGCGGAGAGCATGAGCCGCAGCCCGTACATCTCGGGCGTCCTGCGCTGGGGCGCCCGCATGAACGACACGGCGCTCGTCGACATGCTGGTCGGGGCGCTGAACGACCCCTTCGACGACTGCCACATGGGCGTCACGGCCGAGAACCTGGCCGAGCGCTACAGCGTGTCGCGGGCGGAGCAGGACGCGCTCGCGGTCCAGAGCCACCAGCGCGCGGGCAACGCGATCGCCCAGGGCTACTTCAAGGAGCAGATCACCCCGGTCGAGGTGCGCGTGAAGCGCGACACCGTGCTGTTCGACACCGACGAGACGGTGCGCCCCGACAGCTCGGTCGAGAAGCTCGCCAAGCTGCGCGCGGTGTTCCAGAAGGACGGCACGGTCACCGCCGGGAACGCCTCCAGCATCAACGACGGGGCCGCCGCGGTCGTGCTCATGGAGCGCGAGCTGGCCGCGAAGCGCGGCCTGCGGCCGCTGGGCCGGCTTGTGGCCTACAGCTACGCCGGCGTCGATCCCCGGTACATGGGCATCGGCCCGGTCCCGGCCGTGCGGCGGCTGCTCGAGAAGACCGGCCTCGGCGTCGACGACTTCGACGTCATCGAGCTCAACGAGGCGTTCGCCGCCCAGGCCCTGTCCGTGTGCCGCGAGCTGGGGCTGCCGCCCGACCGCACAAACCCGAACGGCAGCGGCATCTCGCTGGGCCATCCGGTCGGCGCGACCGGCACGGTGCTGACGGTCAAGGCGCTGCACGAGCTGCAGCGCACGGGCGGCACCCGCGCGCTGGTGACGATGTGCATCGGCGGCGGCCAGGGCATAGCCGCCGTCTTCGAGCGCGACGCCGCGTAATCCGGATCAGATCGATCAGATCGACAGGTTCTTCAGCATTCCGGTGCTGTCGCCGAACTTCTCCACCGGGAACCCCATCTGCTCCAGGATGGTCATGTACAGGTTCGCCAGCGGCGTGCCCTGCGGATAGCGCACGTAGCGGCCGGTGGTCACGCCGGTGGACCGGCCGGCCACCACCGCGATCGGCAGGTCGTCGTGGAAGTGCGTGTTGCTGTCGCTGATCCCCGTCCCGTAGAGGAACAGCGTGGAGTCGAGCAGGGTGCCGTCGCCCTCGGGCGTCGCCGCCATGGTCTTCACCAGGTGCGCGAACTGCCGGAAGTGGTACTCGTTGATCTTGTGCAGCCGCTCCAGGTTGGCCGGCTTGTCCTGGTGGTGCGACAGCGGATGGTGCGAGTCCGACACGCCGATCTCCGGATACGCCAGGACGCTGACCTCGCGCGCCAGCATGAACGTGCTGACCCGGGTCAGGTCGGTCTGGTAGGCCAGCGCCAGCAGGTCCATCATCAGCTCGGCGTGCTCCGCGTAGTCGCTCGGCGTGCCGACCGGCTGGTCCACGATGGGCAGCTCCCGCTCGCTCTGGCGCTCGGCCATCTCGATGCGCCGCTCCGCGTCCCGCACGGCGGACAGGTACTCGTCGAGCTTGAGCTGGTCGCCCGGCCCGATCACCCGCTCGAGGTCGCTGAGCTCCGCGTTGACGGCGTCGAGCACGCTGCGATCCTTCCGCATGCGCTCCAGCCGCGCGGCGGGGTCCGTGCTGCCGCTCGTGCCGAACAGCCGCTCGAACACCGCGCGCGGGTTGTTCTCGATGGGCAGCGGCGTGGTCGGCGTGCGCCAGGCCACCGTGTTGGTGTACGCGCAGCTCGCCCCGGCGTCGCACGAGCCGGCCATCGAGTTCGATTCGATCCCCAGCTCCAGCGACGCGAGCTGGGTCTCCTTGGCGAGCTCCCGCGCGGCGATCTGGTCCATCGACACCGCCGCGTGGACGTCGGCGCCGGTCGTCAGCTTGAACGGCACGCACGTCAGGAAGGTGCCGGCCGAGCGCGCGTGGTCGCCGCCGCCGGTCACCAGGTTGGCCGCCTCGTCGTCGAGACCGCCGCACATCAGGACCCGGTCCTCGAGGCCGGCCAGCGACTGCAGCGTCGGCGGCAGCTCCGCGAGCGGCCCCACCTGCGGCGGGGACCAGTAGGGCATCGACATCCCGTTGGGCACGTAGAACACGCCCAGCCGGCGGACCGGCGCCGCCGCGGTCTTTGCGAGCGCGGTCAGCGCCGGCACCATGCCGTCGAGCAGCGGCAGCGCCAGCGTCGCGCCCAGGCCGCGCAGCACGGTGCGCCGCGGCAGATGCATCTTGCTGATGAACATGGCTGATCCCCTTCCCTTCCTCAGTTCCCGTCGGCCGCTGCCGTCGCCTCGACGCCGGGCGGCACCCGCCGCATCTTGAACGGCATGCTCTCGACGATGCCGAGCAGCAGCGCCGACCAGCGGTGATCGTTGCGCTCGAGGTCCCGCACGAGCTGGCGCACGGTCGGCGCGTCGTAGTAGTTCACCCCGCGGCCGAGGGCATACGTGAGCAGCTTCTCGGTGACCGTCTGCACGAACTGCCGGCCGCGGCCGGCCAGCGTCTCGCGGAACACCCGCGGGCTGTCGATCGTCCGCTCGGCCCACTCGATCGTCGCGTCGATGGCCGCCCCGCCGTCCGTCTGGCGCCAGCGTCCGATGGCGTCGAAGTGCTCCAGCGCGAAGCCGAGCCGGTCCATCTCCGTGTGGCAACTGGCGCACACCGGGTTGCTCCGGTGCTGCTCCATCTTCTCGCGCAGCGAGGTCGGCGTGCCGGCCGCGTCGCCCTCCTCGAGCGGCGGGACGTTCGGCGGCGGCGCCGGGGGCGGCGTGCCCAGCAGGTTCTCGAGCACCCACTTGCCGCGCAGCACCACCGACGTGCGGTTGGCGTATGACGTGATCGTCAGCAGGCTGCCGTGCCCGAGCAGCCCGTGCCGCCGGTCGTCCGTCCACGCCACGCGGCGAAACCGGCTGCCGTAGACGCCGTCCACCCCGTAGTGGCGGGCGAGCTGCTCGTTCAGGAAGGTGTAGTCGGCGGTCAGCAGCTCCGGAATCGGCCGGTCCGCGCGCACCTGGCTCTCGAAGAACCGATCCGTCTCCTGCACCATCGCCCGCCGCAGGGTGTCGTTGAACGCGCCGTACAGCTCGCTGTCCGGCACGTGCTCGTTGATGTTGCGCACCTGCAGCCACTGGCCGATGAAGTCGTTCATGAACCGCGTGGCGCGACGGTCGGCCAGCATCCGCCGCACCTGCGCCCGCAGCACGCCGGGTTCGCTCAGCTCGCCGGCGGCGGCCAGGTCGATCAGCTCGTCGTCCGGAATGCTCCGCCACAGGAAGAACGACAGGCGCGTGGCCAGCTCCAGGTCGCTCAGCCGGTAGATGTCGCCGGGACCCGTGCCGGCCGGCTGGCGCTCGATGCGCAGCAGGAACTCGGGCATGGACAGCAGCGCCTCGAGCGCGCGCTCGACGCCGCCGTCGAAGTCGCGGTCCGCGCGACCCGCCCGGTAGAAGCCGAGCAACGGCTCGAGGTCGTCGTCCGTCACGGGGCGCCGATACGCCCGCCGCGCCAGCGCGGACAGGATCTCCCGCGCGCAGGCCTCCTCGTCGTGGCTCCCGGCCGGCCGGCAGGTGAAGATCCGCTGCCGGCTCGGCGTGTCGTCCGGCACCTTGCCGTCGAACGGCCCGGAGATGAACAGCCGATCGATGCCGGGCCGCCCGTACGCGCCGTCGAACGGGGTCGGGTTCGAATCGGTGAACGCGACGGTCACCAGCCGCTGGCCGGCGCCTACCGGCATGCGCACCTCGAGCCCCTGGTCCGCGTTGAGCCGGTACTCGTGCAGCCGCTGCCCTTCCACGTCGTCGTCGGGAATGGGGATCAGGATGCCGGGATCGGGCCCGGGGAACTCGCCGCCCACGTTCCAGCGCGCGACCCGCGCGTGGTCGATGCGCAGCTCCACCACGTGGTCGTCCTCGCCGATGCCGATCACCCCGCCGCCGCCGCCGCCGTCGCCGCCCTTCATGCGGACGGTGAACACGTACTCCCCGTCGAGCGGGAACAGGTGCCGGGCCGCCAGGCCGCCGTGCGTGCCGAACGGCATGTCCTCGTTCATGCGCGCGCTCTGGGTCTCGAAGCCGAGCGAGTAGACCTGGCGCACCGGCCGGTTGTCGGGGCTGCCGACGGCCGCGCGGCTGATCTTGGTCGCCGCCGCGGTGTAGCGCGCCATCTGGGCCGGCGTCATCGCCAGCGCGTCGGCGTTGTTGTCGAAGCCCAGCCCCGCCATGTCGCCCGGCAGCAGCTCGTCGCCGTCGACCTGCAGCGCGAGCAGATCCTCGACGGCGTTGACGTACTCCACGCGGTTCAGGCGCCGCGAGGCCACCCGGCCGGGATTGGGCGCGGCAGCGGCCACGCGGTCGAGCGCCGACTCGAGCGAGACGGTGAAGGTCTCGACGCTCGCGCCGTCGGGCCGCGGGCGGCCGGGCGGCGGCATCTGTCCGGCGCGCAGCTTGCGCACGACCTTCTCCAGCACCTCGGCGTGCGCGTCGACCCGGCCGAGATCCACGTCGTCCAGCGCCAGCCCGCCCGTCAGCAGGCGCTCGTTGTGGCACGTGACGCAGTAGCGGTCGAGCAGCGCCCGGGACGGCCCCTCGGGGGCGACCGCGGAGGACGCGGCGCGGGACGCCGCGGCGGATTGCGGCTCGGCCGCAGCCGACACCCCGCTCACGGCCAGCGCGATGGCAACCAGCCCGATTGTCGTGCGAAGCGGATTCAGCATCCCTTTAACCTCGTGGTCAGCGCGTTTGGGCGCGCTGCTCGTTTTCCTCGACCACGGCGCGGTCCGCCCGCTCGTGAACGGTGCCCGGGATGCCCAGGCGCGTGTTGGCGCCCAGCTCGCGCAGGAACTCGGCCGTCTGCGGAAACGCCTGGAACTGGAACGACTGCTTGGCGCCCTCGGCGATGCGGAAGGCCGTGCGCCCGCGGAAGTCGCGCGCGTCGATGTCGGCGCCCTGCTCCACGAGGTACTCGATCACCTCGTTCAGGCCGCGGAACGTGGCGGCGTGCAGCGCGGTGAAGTCGGCCTCGTTGCGGGCGTTCACGTCCGCCCCCGCCTCGACCAGCACCCGCACCGCCTCCTCGACCGGCGGCGAGCGCCGGCCCCGCGGCGTGTGCGGCTGATACGAGCGGTAGCCGAGGCCGGCGGCCATCATCAGCGGCGTGCTGCCGTCGTCGGCCGCCGCGTTCGGGTCGGCCCCGGCCTCCAGCAGCGCGCTGAGGACCCCCGGGCCGCTCTCGAAGTGGTACTCGGAGTCGTCGCCGAACAGCCCGCCGCCGTTGGCCGAGAAGGCCGCCACCAGCAACGGCGTGGCGCCGCGCACGTCGCCGGTGCCGACCGAGTTCTGCTCGAACGCGCCCCGCCGCGGGCTGGCGAGGTAGCCGAGCACGACGGACGAGGTCGCGATGCGGGCGTTCGGATCCGCCCCGTGCGCCAGCAGCTCCCTCACCAGGGGCGCCCTCGACGCCGGATCGAGCCCCAGCCGCCCGCCGCCGCTGACCGACGCCGCGCGCATGCCGCGCCGCCGGTACCAGTCGGCCAGCCAGGTGCTGACGCGGCCGGCCGCGGCGTGCAGCGCGGAGACCCCGTGGATCCTGCCGTTCGGGTCGGCGCCCTGCTCGAGCAGGAAGTACGCCATGTCGGCGTGCCGGCTGACGATGGCCAGCGGCAGCGGATGGGTCGCGTCCGACCCGACGCCGTTGACGTCCGCGCCCGCGGCCACCAGCATCCGCGCCACCTCGACGTTGCCCTTCTGCACGGCGAACAGGAGCGCCGTGAAGCCCTTGCTCGACGAGAGCTCGACGTCGGCGCCGGTCTCGAGCAGCACGTGCACGATGTCGGGATGCGGCGCCTCGACCGCCCACATCAGCGCCGTCACGCCCGTCTCGGTCGTCGTCGCGTTGACGTCGGCGCCGCTGGCCAGCAGCGCCCGCACGACGTCCCGGCTCCCGGTCCGGGCCGCGATCATCAGCGCCGTGAGACCGCTCTCCTGCGCCGCGTTCGCATCGGCGCCGGCCTCGAGCAGCGCGCGGACGACGGCGGCGCTCGCGTTCTCGCACGCGCGCATCAGCGGCGTCACCCCGTGGTCGTCGGACGCGTTCGGGTCGGCCCCGGCGCCGAGCAGCAGCTCGACCAGCTCGAGGTCGTCCCAGTGGGCGGCCCACAGCAGCGCGGTGACGCCGTCGGCGCGGGCGGTGTTGACGTCGGCCCCCTCGCCGAGCAGCGCCTCGACGGCGCCGGCGTCGGGCCGCGCGGCGGCGTCGACCAGGCGCAGGTCGGAGGCCGCGCCGGCCGCGGCACTGGTCGCGAGCGCCAGCGCAATTGCGAACAGACCGGAGCAGGGAAGACCGGTTCGCTGCGTGGTGATCACCATGACTCTCAACTTTCCCTGGGGCTGGCGGGCGACGGCCGCGCGCGTGCCTGGTCAGGATCCTCCGAAAAGTAGCACACCTTGACGTCGGACGGCGCGCATTTTGCGGTCTGCCGGCCCGCCGCGGCCTCACCTCCCGCCATGAGCTGCCGTCGTCCCGCCGCGCCGCCGCGCTCTCCGGAACCCTGCACCACGGGGTCCGGTCCCGGGTGCAGGTCCACGCCGGCGGCGATGGCACGATACCACGACGGACGTTCTGCCCGGAGACGCTCGAACTCCGCCAGCGTGTAGGGAAACAGATCCAGACCGACGGGAAAGCCGAACGGCAGATAGTCGCCGATCCGTTCGCGGAACGGCTTGTCGGAACCAGCCAGCAGGATGCAGAGGTCGACGTCGCTGCCTGGAGCGGGCGTGCCGGTGACGCGTGAGCCGAACCAGATGATGCGGCGCACCTCCGGCCTGTGCTCACCGACGCTCCTGGCCCAGCGGCCGACCGCGCGCTCAACGGCCGCCCGGTTGTTCCATTTGACAACGAGCGAAGTCGACGAGTCGTTCGGCACAGGCGACCGCATCATCGGAATGTAGTGCTTGTCGAGCGTCTTGGCGCACTGGGTCAAGTCCGGACCGGCATCTTCCGCGGTTGCGACCAGGCCGAGCAGCGCGGTCACGGTGTGGCCCCAGGCATCCGCCCCACGGCTCAACAAGACCGCCTTCTCGGCCGCCTGCTGCGCGGCGAAACAGGCCCATTCGTGCGCTCCGCCCTCACAAGCATGGCGGGAATGCCGGAGGTCAGCCTCTGCCTGCCGCAACCAGTCGGCGTGCCGCGCGCCCACCGGTGCATTGTAGCCAACGGTGGGATCAGCCGCGCGGGGCGCCTCCGTCGATGTACGTGCCGCCGAGCAGCGCCGCAATGCGCGCGGGAGCACGTCGAGCGTCCGCCCTTGGGCGTCGGCGGCGGCGCACGCCAGCTCGCGCACCCTCCCGTCACCCGCCCGGTGTTCCGTCTATAGTCAGAGAAGCACAGTCACCGTGGAGGAGGTCGATGTCCCCGCACCGCATGCCCGCCTGTCTGCTGCCTCTGACGTTGACCCTGGCGGCGGCGCCCCCCGCCCTGGCGCAGGAAGACTCGTACGAGAGGACCGTGGCGCTCGAGCCGGGCGGCAACCTGTCCGTCGCCGCCTCCGGCGGCAGCGTCCTGCTGCTGGCCCGGGATCAACCGCAGGTCGAGATCCGGGCGCGCATCGAGGCGCCGGCCGGCACGGACGGCGACTACGCGCGCGAGATCGTCGGTGCCACGCGGATCGACGTCCGGGAGACGGCCGGCGCGGTCAGCGTCGCCAGCGACTTCGGCGAGGTCGAGCGGCGCGGGTTTTTCGACCGCCGGCGCACCCGGCCGGACGTGCACTACGAGATACAGGCGCCGCGGGACTCGAATCTCGACATCGAGCTCGAGCGCGGCGCCGGCACGACCCTGCGCGGCTTCGAGGGCCGCATCACCATGCGCGTCGACCGCAGCGACCTGAACCTCGTCGAGCTGGGCGGCACGGTGCGGATCGAGCTGGAGCGGGGCCAGCTGCAGGCCAGCGACTTCAGCGGCGCGCTGACGCTCGACGTGGAGCGCGGCGACCGCGTCGTGCTGACGCGCCTGCAGGGGTCGTTCCTGATCGACGCCGAGCGGACGAACGTGGTGCTGCGCGCCGCCCGCGTCGAGGGCGATTCCGACGTCACGATCGAGCGCGGCGACCTCACCTTCGAGCTCGCCGAGATGCAGCCGCTGACGATCGACGCCGAGCTGTCGTCGCGGTCCGACCTCGAGAACGACCTGCCGCTGACGCTGCAGCAGATCGGCGACCGCTGGCGGGGCACGGTCGCGGGCGGCGGGCCGCTGCTGCGCATCCGCTCCGACCGCGGCGACGTCCGGCTGCGATAGGAGTCAAAACGCCATCTGCAGGCTCACGCGCGCCGTCCGGGGAATGGACGGATGCGTGTGGATGTCCTCCACGCCCGGCAGCGGCTCGCCCGGGAGGCGCGACGCGTAGAAGTAGTCGATGTCGGCGACCTCCGAGTTGAACAGGTTGAACCCCTCGACGGAAAGGCGCAGCTGATCGGTCAGGGTGATCCCCAGCTCGCCGTTCCAGATGGTGGTCGGCTCGGAGCGCACGCTGCCGTCCTCGACCAGCGGCCGGGGACCGAAGTGGCGCAGGCGGACGCTCCCGAAGATGCGCCGGGCGGGCTCGACCGTCAGCGTGGCCGCCACCACCCGGTCGAGCGCGCCCGGGATGAACGGACCGGCCGGATCGAAGTCCGTGAACCGCGCGTTGGTGAACGACATGTCCACCTCGCCGGTCATCCAGGGGTTGAACCGCATGTAGTTGGCCCACTCGACGCCCCAGCGCCGGCTTGGCCGGTTCGCTTCCGTGACGCCGGAGTCGCCGATGAACAGCAGCTCCGAGTCGAAGCCCAGGTACCACAGCGCCACGGTCGACTGCAGGCCGCGGACGCGCACCGTCCGCACGCCCACCTCGGCGCCCCGCGCGGTCACCAGCGGCGTCAGCGTGTCGACCCGCTCGCCCGTGCGGGGATCGACCGTCAGCGTCGCCCCGCGCGCGTCGTTGCTGTGGAAGCCGTGTCCCCAGTTGACGTAGAACTCCGTATCGGCCCAGGGGCCGAGCACGGCCGTCACCTTCGGGCTCACGATGCCGTCGGAGCCGTTACCCGAGTTGCGGGGGTCGATGGCGGTGACGTCGTAGCCGTACAGGTCGCCGCGCAAGCCGAGCGTGGTCCGGAACACCGGGCTCCACTCGATTTCGCTCTGCGCGAACACGCCTCCCGACGTCTGCACCAGCACGTCCTCGCGCACGGTGTTCGTGCGCCGCCGCGCGACCGTGTCGTACAGGCCGATGCGGCCGGCGTTGTCGTGGCGGAGCTGCACGCCCGCCATCGACTCCACCGGACGGCCGGCGAAGCGGCCCAGCCGCCGGTAGCTCACCTTGGCGCCGGCCGCCGTCCGCCGATCCTCCTGCTCGAACTGGTCGCCGTCGACCGGATTGGCCAGGAGGTAGGTGAAGTTCTGGACGAGATTCAGGCCGTAGCGCAGGCCGTAGGCCGTCACGCGCAGCGCGCCGTTGCCTGTCGAGCGCAGGCTGTCGAAGGCGATGCTGTGCCGGTAGGTCCGGCCGACGTCGGTCGGATCGATGTTGCCGAAGCGGGAAATCAGCCCGGACTCGATGGCCCGCAGCGGCACCTGGTCCGTGGCGTTCCAGTCGGCCGTGTAGCCCATGCCGGTGAGGGAGAAGCCGTTGCGCGCATCGCCGCGGCTGTAGCGCAAGATCCCGTTGGCCTTGCGCAGGTCGTCCGGCAGCACCCACGGCCCGTCGTTGTGGGACAGGTCGAGCGCCACCAGCAGGTTGCCGTCGCCGACCCGCGGCGAAGCGGCCCCCATCACCCGCGCCCAGCCCTGCCCCCCCGCGCTGACGTTCACGATCGGCCGGTCGAGCACGTTGACGTAGTTGATGTTGGCCGAGCCGGCCGCCGAGAAGTCGCCGTCCTCGGCGAAGTAGGGCCCCTTCTTGTACTGCACCCCGCTGACCAGCTCCGGAATGATCAGGTTGGAGTCGGAATAGCCGTGGAAGTGGGCCGCGGCCGGGACGTTCAGCGGCACGCCGGCGAGCGTCGTGGCGAAGTCCGAGCCGTGGTCCAGATTGAAGCCCCGCAGGTAGTACTGGTTGGCCTTCCCCTCGCCGCTGTGCTGGCTGACGATGAGGCCGGGCACGGCTTCGAGCACCTCGCCCGGCCGCATGATGGGCCGCGCCTCGAGCTGCGCCGCCGTGATGGCGCCGATGCTGGCGGCGTTGGCGATGCCCACCAGGTTCTCGCGCGGGTTCTCCAGGTCGGCGATGTTGCGGAACGTGCGCGAGCCGGTCACCACCACGTCGGCGGTCAGGGACAACGTCAGCGTGGCGTCGACCGCCAGCGTCTCGCCGGCGGCCGGCGCCGTCACCTCCTGCCGCGCCGTCGAGAAGTTGACCAGCCGGAACGTGAGCGTGGCCGGTCCCGTCGGGGCCGCCTCGATGCGGTACTCCCCCGCCGCGTCGGTGATCGCGGTCAGTACCGTGCCGCCCGCATCGAGATCGACGAGCACCCCCGGCAGCACGCCACCGGTCTCGTCCGCAACGACGCCGGCAACAGTTCCGCCGCCCTGGGCGCGCGCGGCGCCGGGCAGACCGATGACAATCGGAAGCAGGCAGACCAACACGGATGCGGTGCGACGACTATCAGGCATCCGGCCAATGTACCGACAGGCGCGCCGGCGCATCCTTAACGCCGGCATAACATTTCCTTAATATTTCCTTACCCCGGAAAATTCGTGAGGTTATCGAATCGGTCCCAGGCAGGGCCTGATCGTCGCGCGAAGGACGTTTTCGGACGCGGCGCGTGGTAGGTGGCAGCGTGGTGCAGTGGCCGGGGCGAGGTGACGGCACGCATGAGGTGGCAAGCGCCGACAGGTCGGGCGCAGGGGCGCTGGCGAGCATCCGGGGCGCGGAGGTTGCCGTGGCGACGGCGCGCTATCCGGCGCGCGCCCCGAGCGCGAGGGCGAGGTGCCGCCAGACGTCGCGGTATGGGGTCGCTCGCGGCAGGTGCAGGACGAGCCGGCGGACGGAGCGGACGACGTGGACGCTGACCTTGAGCAACCGGTCGCGCAGCCAAGTCACCTGGGTGCGGGCGCAGGCGGTGCGGGCGGCCCTCAGCCGCAGTTCCTGCATGAGCACGTAGGCGGCGGCCGTCAGCAGGACCCGCAGCTGGTTTGCCCAGAACCTGGTGCAGCTCGTGCGGTCGATCTGCAAGCCGTCGAGCAGTTCCTTGATGCGGTTCTCGATGTCGCCGCGCCCGCAGTAGACCTTCTCGTAGATGAAGCGCGGCGTCTGGCGCAGATTGGTCACGACGAAGCGCGGGTTGTCCCGCGGCTGCCGGCCGGTGAGCTGCACGACTTCGGCCTTGATCACCACGCGGCGCTCACGAGCCCACGTGCCCGCGCGATAGCGGGTGTCGAGGTAGAAGTGCGCCGTCTTCTCGCGCAGCATGTTCTCGGTGCGGGCCGCCACCATGACGTGCTCGGCAGCCCGCAACAGCACGGCGTTCCTGGCCATCGCCACGACGTAGTCGAGCCGCGGTTCGGCATCGAGGAAGTCGAAGATCTCTGGCGTGGCGAAGCCGC
Source organism: Vicinamibacterales bacterium (assembly GCA_965214845.1). Taxonomy (GTDB): domain Bacteria; phylum Acidobacteriota; class Vicinamibacteria; order Vicinamibacterales; family UBA8438; genus JAAXGX01. The sequence continues at coordinate 4,766,427 of CBDCCO010000007.1, read as the reverse complement.
CGTCGAGCCGGACGAGAAAGCGCGCCTCGGGAAACGCGGACCGCAGCAGCGCGAGCAGCCGACACAGCACGCCCAGCGTGCCGTCGGACGCCTGCGCCGTGCCGGGCCGCAGCACGGCCGCGCACAGATACTGCTCCGCCTCACGGTCGAAGCTCACAAAGGCCAGCAATGGCAGGTAGCACCAGCTGTCGTAGTAGCTGTTGAACATGGTCAGCTGCTGCGCGCCATGCGTCGGGTCGTCGGTCGGGTCGAGGTCGATCGTGATGCGTCGCACCCGCCCGCGCAGCCGGCGGCGATGCCGCTCGATGACCGACGCCGCCAACTCGCGCCCGAGCCGATAGAGCGCGACGCGGCCCGCACCGTTCTCGAACCGCGAGACCGTCGGCTGCGACGCCAGCCGACCGCCCGCCACCGGGTCGCGCCCGAGCAGCAACTTGTGGATCGGATCATCGGCGAGCTGGTCCGAATCGTTGCCGTCGGGATGGCCGCAGGCGATGCCGAACACCCGCTGGCCCACCAGGTCCTCGAGCGTGTGCCGGACCTTCTCCGGTGCCCGGCGGTCAATCAGACACCGGCCGAATGCCTTGACCAACCCGTAGACGCGCTCGGCGGCCTTGAGCAGCACGGCGCCGCCATCCGAGCTCGACTGCTCGCGGTCGAACGTGGCCACGAGCGGCTTGTCGAACAGATCGGGGAACAGAACAGACTGTGCTATCGTGGGGTCCGTCACGCAAGAGCCTCCGTCGTGCCGAAAACATCTGTCGTCAACAGCGTTTTAGCACACGGAGGCTTTTGTGTCTCTACTCAGGCCGGGCGCCTCATGAATTTTCCAGGCTAGACTCTTCGGGTCCGTTGGTCGAAAATCGAGAACCATGATGCCTGTGTAGCCTGTGGGCGGGCGTCTGCGCCCGTCCAAAGCGGTGTGGGAAACGCGCTGGATGGGTGCCCGGCCTGGCTGGAACGGCCCGCGCGTTTTCCACGCCGCTGGCAGGATGCACAGGCCGTCCGGCGGCGGACTTGCGGCGGGCGAGTAGCGGCGGGGGCCATCCTTCGTCGGTGCGGATTCGTCCACGGCTGGCTTTCGGAGGCCCGTTGATTCCAGTTCCAAATGGGGGAATCACAGCGGGAACCGTGGCCGGTAGACCTGAAGTAAGTTATTTTATATGAATGACTTACAGAAATCACGCGGTTCACGCTGCCAGACCGGGAATCTGCGCCGTAGAACGGCGCGGACTCCTGCAGGGCTGGCTAGCGCCAGCCCGCGGGTCGTCGCACAGCGGCTCCGCTCATCTGTTCTTCAGGGTTGACCCGCCGCACCCAATCCGGCCTCGCGGGTCGGCCCGGGTGCGGGTCGGGGAAGTCCGACCACGCCCGCCTGACGGCATCGCACGGCGACATCCCGCTCTCGACGTGGTTCGCAAGCGCGACCAGCCGCTTGAGGGTGCGGCGGTTGGCGGCGTAAACGCGGGTCACCAGCGCGTAGTAGTTCGTGATGCTCTGCAGAGATTCCCCGCGGCCCCCGGTCAACTCGAGGGGGTGGACCTTGGGAACGTAGTCTGCCAGTCTCCGCAGCTTCGGCAGTCGCGTGCAGAAGGCGTCGTAGTCAGGGTCGGTTCGGTTCATCGCTCCCCGTCCGAGGGAGGAAGCGGGCCGAGCAGGGCCCTGGTCGACCAGACCCTCGAGGCGGTGTTGGCCGACGATTTCATGACAAAGCCGGGATGCGTTGGTGTCAATAACCCCGCCGGATGTGCACAAACCACAGTCTAGTTGGCATCCGCGCGGTTCGCGGGCACCTCGAACACCCACAGGGTGGCGGCCCGATCCGTCGGGTTGCGGATCTCGGGCGCCATCACGGAGTAGGCGCCGGTCAGGTAGCCGCCGGCGCCGGATATCGCGGCCACGTACTGCCGGCCGCCGGCCGCGAAGCTGATGGGCGGCGCGTTCGGCACGTCGTTCAGGCGCGTGGCCCACAGGCGCTCGCCGGTGGCGGCGTCGTACGCGCTGAGGCGCCGGTCGAGCGAGCCGGCGAACAGCAGGCCGCCCGCCGTGACGAGGGCGCCGGTGGTCTGCGGGGCGCGCTGGCGCGCGATCCACACCGTTTCCTGGGTCTCGAGGTTGACGGCCTCGACGCGCCCGTAGTTGCCGTCGCTCTCGGGCCGCGGCCGCACCGTCCAGCGCACGCCGGTCGACAGGCTGCCGCGCTCGCCCTCGGCGACCGGCACCATGTCCATGCAGGCCTCGATGATCGGCACGTAGACGATCTTCGTCCCCGGGTCGTAGGCCGTGGGCGCCCAGGAGCGGCCGCCGCCGACGTGCGGGCAGACCATCTTCGTCTCGCCGTCGCCCGGAATCAGCCGCGGGTCGACGATCTTCTCGCCGGTGGTCGGATTGATGGCCGTGATGCCGTTCTGCAGCCCGAGGTCGATCGACGAGACGTAGCGGCCGGTTTCCGTCTCGACGATGTCGAAGATCGCCTGCTTGCCGGCGGTGACGACCACGCTGGTCGGAACGCCGCGGACGGGCAGTTCGACGACCTGCCGCTCGAACGCCCAGTCCAGGTCCCACTGGCCGTTCGCCTGGTGCTGGAAGTGCCACGCCAGCTCGCCGGTGTCGGGGCTGATCGCGAGCGTGGTGTCCAGGTAGAGGCCGTCGTTCGTGATCCCCTCCCGGTGCACCGGGTTGCGCAGGGGCGCGGTGTCGTACGTGTTGCCGGGCCCGAAGAAGGCGAGGTTGTTGACCGGGTCGTAGCTGCCCGGAATCCAGACCGAGCCCCCGTTGCGCTCGTCGTACGGCAGCCCGTTCCAACTGTTGCCGCCGGGCGCGTCCGGCGGCGGGATGGTGTGGAAGCGCCAGCGCTCCGCCCCGGTCTCGGCGTCGAGCCCCACGATGTGGTTGCCGCCCTCGGCGCGGCCGGTCGTGCCCACCATGACCGTGCCGTCCGCCACGAGCGTGCCCCCGGTCATGCGCGTGCGGGCGCCGGGCTGGCCGACCGCCGTCTCCCAGACGACCGTGCCGGTCCGCACGTCGAGGGCCACGACGTGCAGGTCGGACGTGGGCACGTAGAGCCGCTCGCCGTAGATCGACAGGCCGCGCTTGAGGCTCGGCGCCACGTCGCGCGGCAGGCGCCGCGTGTACTCCCACAGCAGATCGCCGCTGGCGGCGTCGAGCGCGTGCACCTCGTCGCCGTAGCCGTGCACGAACAGGACCCCGTCGTGCACGACGGGCGTCGACTCGTTCGGGCCGCCCGGCAGCGCCCACGACCAGGCCAGGCGCAGGTCGTCGACGTTGGTCCTGTCGATTGCGTCGAGCGGGCTGTAGCCGGCCGCGTCGTAGGTGCGGCGCCACAGCAGCCAGTCGCCGGGGTCGGGGTCCCGCAGCATGGCGTCGGTCACCGGGCGGATGCCGTCGAGCGGGTTGCGGTGCGCCGGCACGGGCGGCAGCACGACGCCCGCCGAGAGGCCGCCGCCCTGCGAGCGCCAGCCGGGCGCCAGCGCCGCCAGCACGTCGATGTCCGCGGGCAGCTCGTCCGAGCCGGGCTCGACGCCGTTCTCCTGCAGCAGGAAGGCCATGAGCGCGACGTAGGTCTCGGTGCCGAGCGACCCCGGGCGGTCCTGCGGCATCGTCGACTCGGTCTCGGTGTAGAGCGCCTCGACCGAGCGCACCCGCCACTTCTCGCGGAACACGATGCCCCGCAGCGGCGGCGCGAACGGGCCGTCGTCGAGGTTCTCGCCGTGGCAGGACGCGCAGTGCTGCCGGTAGGCGGCGAGCCCGGCGTCGGCCTGGTCGACGGTGTACGTGGCCGGCTCCCGCTCCGGCTGCTGGGCCGCGGCCGGAGTCGCCAGGCCGAGCGCGCCGAGCCAGACGGCCGCTACGGCCAGGGCCCCCGCTGCCGCGCGCCAACGCTGAATCGATCGACGACTGGATGTCATGGCTGCCTCTCTTCCGGAAGTACGGCGATTATATGACCAATTCCGGGTGTACGATGCTTCGTGGGAGGTTCCAGATAATGCGTCCATCGCTGCGAGCGCTCGGCATGCCGGGCGTCCTGATCGCGGCCGTCGTCCTCGCGCCCGGGCCGGCGGACGGCCAGCCGCCCGCGACCCCGCCGGCCGCGGACCCCGCGGCGCTGCCGCGCACGCCCGACGGCCAGCCGGACATCCAGGGCGTGTGGGTCAACTTCGACCGCACGCCGCTGGAGGTGCCCACCGACGAGGACCCGGAGCGCCTGGAGGCGCTCGAGCACTGGTTCCCGGGGCTCGAGGTGACGCCGCAGGGGCTGCGCGGCATCACCGGTCCGAACCCCGGCGGGCTGGCCAGCTTCCTGGGCGAGGGGGACGGCGAGGGACACTCGTCGAAGCGCAGCGCGCTGCGGCGCTCGCTGGTGGTCGACCCGCCGACCGGCCGCGTCCCGGTGCTGCCCGAGGCGGAGCAGCGGAAGCGGCTCAACCTGATCCACCTGACCGACTCCTACGCCAATCACACGCCGTGGGAGCGCTGCATCACGCGCGGCGTGCCGGGCGGCATGTTCCCCGCCGGGTACAACAACGCGTACCGCATCCTGCAGACGCCGGACCACGTGGTCATCCTGTACGAGATGATCCACGAGCCGCGCGTCATCCGGCTCGGCGACGCCCCGCCGCTGGCCGGCGCGGTCCGGCTGTGGAATGGCGACTCGCGCGGCCGCTGGGAAGGCAGCACGCTCGTCGTGGAGGTGGCCAACTACCGCGCCTCGCAGGTGGGCACGATCGCCACCGGCATCTCAACCACCGCCACCCTCAAGGCGATACCGCAGAGCGCCGGCATGCGCGTGGTCGAGCGCTTCACGCTCGTCGAGCCGGGCCGTCTGCGCTACGACGTGACCATCGAGGATCCCGAGGTGTACGCCGCGCCCTGGACGGCCTCCATGCCGCTGCACCGCGACGACGAGTACGACATGTACGAGTACGCCTGCCACGAGGGCAACTACGGCCTGCCGAACAGCCTGAGCGGCGCGCGGGCGGAAGAGCGGGAGCGCTGATCCGGCGCGCCGTTCCCCGACTCAGTCGCGGAGAGTAGCTTTGGCGCCCGTTCGGTACCACGCCGGCCGGTTTCCACCCGATGAGCGCCTCGACTGGGAGAAGCTGATTCCGTTCAGCGCCTACTTCGAGGCCCGGCGTGACGCCTACTACGACGGTCTGCTCACCGTCTCGCGCGATGCGGCTGGACGGGTTGGTGCCGGTTCTTCCTGGAAGCGGTGCGGGTGCAGGCAGAGGACAATCTGGCCAAGGTACAAGGCATTCTCGAGCTCTACGAGCGGATGAAGGGCCGGGTGGCCGAGTTGACCCGATCGCAATACGCGATTCATGCTCAGGATTGGATTTTCGGGCGGCCGATCTTCAGCGGCAGCCATTTCGTGACCGGCGCGGGTATCCCGGAGGCGACTGCGCGGCGGTTCCTCAGGGTCTTGATCAGAGGCGGCATCCTGCACGTGATCAGGACCGGTAGAGGGCGGCGGAGCGGCATCTTCGCGTTCCGTGACCTCCTGAATGTCGTGGAAGGCAGGACCGTGCTTTGACGCTCACTCATGCCGGGCAACACCATTTGTCAGTCATTTACCCAGAAAATCGACTGAAAAAATGTCTTGGTGTCCACAGGTGACCGGCAACCCGGTGGCTTCGTTTTTCAGCCATCGGGGCATCCTCGGTCCGGAGTTCTCAGAAGCGAAAACAACGGAGGCTGTTGTTTTCGAAGAACGTGTTTCGCGAAAACAAAGGCCGGCGGGGCGCGGCCGTGTATCATACGCAGCATGACGGCCGGCTGGTTTGCGGCGGGCGCGGCGCTGTGCGGGCTGGGAGTCGTGCTGGGGGCGTTCGGCGCGCACGGGTTGCGCGCGCGGGTGACGCCGGACATGCTCGCCGTGTTCGAGACCGGCGTGCGCTACCACCTGATCCACGCGCTGGGGCTGCTGGCGGTCGCCTGGGCGGCGGCCCGCTGGCCCGCCGCCTGGGTGAGCGCGGCCGGGTGGCTCTTCGTGGCCGGCATCGCCATCTTCTCCGGCAGCCTGTACCTGCTCGTGATGACCGGCACCCGCTGGCTGGGAGCGGTCACCCCCATCGGCGGCCTGTGCCTCATCGCCGGCTGGGCGGTGCTGGCCGTCGGCGCGCTGCGCCAGTGACCGGCCGGGCCTGTCCGCAAGGCTGACCTCGATCGCGCCCGGCCGCCAGCTCAGGGGCCACCAATACAATCGCAGCGGTGGCCCCAAGGCGCGCACAGCGCGCCTCGGCGGGAGCGGCGCGGGGCGAAGGGGCCCCCGCAAGCGGACGCCGGGGGTTCGGGGCGCAGCCCCGTCTGATTGAAGCGCAGCCCCGTCTAATTTCAATACCACGGGCTGATCATGAAGTCGTTGTAGACGACCCGCGCGCGGTGGGCCAGCTTCTCGGCCGTGCCGCTGTCCACCGCCTCCAGGTTCCGCAGGCTGATCGCCCCGTCCTCGGCGGAATGCACGACCTCGACAACCTCCGCCGCCGCGGGAAACTCGCGCCGCAACGCGCTCTCGACGAGCGCCGCGAGCTGCTCGGGCCGCTTCGATGGGCTGTGCGGATCGAGCCTGAACTCGACCGTCGGCCGCTCTTCCGCCGGGGCCTGCTCTTCCGCCGGCTCCGCCGCGGGCTTCGCCACCGCCGGCCGGGACTCGTCGTCCACCACGCGGCCTACCGTCCGTTCCCGCCGGCCGCCGCGGCGCGCTCCGCGGCGCGGGCGCCGGCCAGGATGCCCTCCATCGAGTAGTTCCCCTCGTGGCAGGCGTACTCGAAGATCGAGCGCCGATCCGTGATGCGCGTCATCGGGCGCGCGACCGTCCACGGCCGCGTGAAGGTGTGCGGATCGTCGATGGTGAACCGGTAGTCGATGGTGTCCGCGTCGACGCGCGTGTAGCGCTCGGTCAGGTGCAGCGTGTCGCGCGAGCCCCAAGAGCTCGTCTTGGGGCCGAAGTTGGTCGTCACCACGACCAGCGTGTCGCCCTCCCAGTGGCCGCGCGAGTCGCCCATCCACAACCGGATCGATCCGGGCAGATGAGGGCGCCCGTCGAGCGGGATGATGCGCGCCTCGTGGATGAGCTCCTGGAAGACGATGACGTAGCCGGGCGCCTGGAAGATCTGGTAGTTGCTGCTGTACCAGCTCCCGACGCCGTTCCACCCGCGCGAGATGCAGCGCGTCCACGGCGAGAGGTCCTCGTACGTGTCGGGCGAGTTCGACGGGCCGCGCGTGCTGCGGTCCGCCCGCTCGGCCGCGATGCGCGCCTCGCCCTCCGCCGATAGCGCCGGAATCCGCCCGTCGGGCGGATCGACGATCAGCGACGTGCTCGTGAGCGGCGTGCCGATGTCGCGCCAGAAGGCGTTGTAGTTGCCCACGCTGCCCTCTTGCGGCGGCAGGTCGAAAGCGGCCCGGTTGGCGCTCTCGATGGTTTCCGCCTCGTCGTCGCTCAGGGCATCGCGTCCGGCCAGCGGCCCGTCGAGCGGCCGCTCGAGCGGCGTGGACGTCTGGCTGTTCCACTGTCCCTGCAGGTCGGGGTCGCCCCACGACGTGCGGGGGGCTGCCCAGTCGGCGCCGGCCTGGGCCGCTGCGGGGAGCGGGGCCAGGATTGCCGCCAGCACGACCGCCGCCACTCGATTGCGCATAGCCGACCTCCTCGATCCGTCGCACGCCCGCGCCGCGGAGCATCCGCAGAGTGGCGTGCAGTTACGGCGATTATACGGCCGAACAGCCCCAGGACGCCGATCGCGGCTAGCAGACTCGGCAAAGGCGCGCACAGCGCGCCTCGGCGGAAGTGGCGCGGGGCGATGGGGTCCCCGCAAGCGGACGCCGGGGGCTTGGGGCGCAGCCCCATCTGAAGGAAGCCCGAAGCTGGCCAGGCTTGCCCGGCTGGCGTATCGTTGGGGGCACGATGCCTGTGCTGCGCAAGTGGCTGATTCTCGTCCATCGCTACCTGGGGATTCCGCTGAGCCTGCTGTTCGTGGTCTGGTTCGCGTCCGGCATCGTCATGATGTACACGGGCGACATGCCGCGGCTGACCCCCGAGCTGCGGCTCGCGCGGCTGGCGGACCTCGATGTGGCCGGCGTGCGGCTGACGCCCGCGGAGGCGGCGGACCGCGCGGGGGTCTGGCGCTGGCCCGGCCGGGCCGCGCTGCTCACCGTCATGGATCGGCCCGCCTACCGCTTCGACGGCGCGACCGTCTTCGCCGACACCGGCGAGCTGTTCGGGGCGGTCGGCGTTGCGGAGGCCCGCACCATCGCCAGCCGCTTCAGCGGCCGGCCGCAGCGGGAGATACGGTACGCGGGCACGCTGACCCGGCCCGATCAGTGGACGCTGACCTACGGCCGCTCGCTGCCGCTCCACAAGTTCGAGGTCGACGACGGGGCCGGCACGCAGCTCTACGTCGCGCCGGACAGCGCCGAGGTGGCCATGCTGACCACGCGCCGCAGCCGCGCGCTGGCCTGGATGGGCGCCATCCCGCACTGGTTCTATTTCGCGGCGCTGCGGCTCGACCAACCGCTGTGGTCGCGGGTCGTCGTCTGGAGCGCGACGCTGGGCTGCGTGCTGGCCGTCATCGGCCTGCTGCTCGGCGTGACGCAGTTCCGCTGGCGCAGGTCCGCGGCCGGTCGGCCGGGGGGCGACGCCGGCGGGCGCATCCCCTACACCGGCTGGATGCGGTGGCACTACGTGACCGGCGTCGTCTTCGGCGTGGTCACGCTGACCTGGGTGTTCAGCGGGCTGCTGTCGATGGAGCCGTACGCCTGGACCAACGCCCGCGGGCTGGAGCTGCCGCGCGATACGTTCACGGGCGGGCCGCTCGACCTGGCGCGGTTCCCGGCGCTCGACGCCGCCGCCTGGGACCGGTTGACCGCGGGGCGCGGCGTGCGCGAGGTGGAGCTGCGCCGCATTCAGGACGATCCGTACTACGTCGTCCGCCTGGCGCCGGCGTCGGCCGCGGCAGCCGGCCGGGCGGAGCGCCTGCACCAGCCGTACTACGTCACGGGCCGCGCGGAGCGCGACCGGCTGCTGGTCGCCGCCGACACGCTGGCGGTGCGGGAGCGCGGCTTCGGCGTGGACTCGCTGCTGGCGCGGCTGACTGCGGCGGTGCCCGAGGCGCCGGTGGTCGAGGCGGTGCTGCTGGACGACTACGACTCGTACTACTACTCGCGCGGCCGGCAGACGCCGCTGCCCGTCCTGCGGGTGAAGCTCGCCGACCCGGGCGAGACGTGGCTCTACATCGATCCCGGGCTGAGCCGCGTGCTGGCCAGCGTCCACCGCCTGAACCGCGTCGAGCGCTGGCTGTTCAACGGCCTGCACAGCCTGGACTTCGCCTTCTGGCACGACCGGCGCCCGCTGTGGGACATCGGCGTCATCGCACTGAGCCTGGGCGGGCTCGCGAGCAGCGGCATCGGGTTGTGGCTGGGGTTGAGGCGGATGCGGCGGGCGCTGGGGCGGATGCTCCCGGCCCGCGCCGCGACCGAAACACGGCGCGCCGTCCCCTCGTAAGGCCGAGAGGACGGCGCGGCCGCGGAGTGCTTCCTGCTACTCGCCGCTACTCGGAAACGGCGCCGGCGAGGATGTTGTAGAGGCCGTAGTTCCCCTCGTGGCAGGCGTACTCGTAGATCGGCTGCGAGTTCAGCTGCATGGGCACCGAGAAGGTCCAGTCGGTCGTCCACACGGTCGGATCGCTGATGGTCACGTCGTACCGCAGTATGTTGCCGTCCTCCCGCGTGAAGCGCTCGACCAGCGTGAGGTGCTCCGACGTGGCCCCGCGCTGGAAGTTGGTCTCGCGCAGGAAGTTGCGCGTCTCGACCACCAGCGTGTCACCGTCCCAGTAGCCGCGCGAGTCGCCCGTCCACTGCCGGATGCCCGAGTCGAGATGCGGCCGGCCGTCGAGCGGCACGAAGCGCGCCTTGTGGTTCATCTCGGCGTACAGCACGACCATGTCCTCGGTCTGCAGCACCTGGACGTTGTTGTTGTACGCGCTGGGGGCCATCGGGGGGCCCGAGTTGAAGCCGAGGATGCACCGCACCTGCAGCCCGCCAGGGCCGAGGTCCTCGACGAAACCGCCCGGCGTCGGCTCATGGCCGCCCACCCCGGCGCGCGCCCTGCGCGCCGCCGCCTGCCGCTCCATGGCGGCCGCGGTCAGGGCCGGGATGCGCCCGCTGGGCGGATCCACGATCAGCGAGGTCCGCTCGGTGGTGACCGACGTGCCCTCGTCGAACCAGAAGTCGTTGTACGGCACGACCCGGTCCGACGTGTCGGCATCGCGGCTCCGCCGGCGAATCGTCTCCTCCGAGAACTCCGCCGCCTCCTCCGCCGTGAAGATCTCGGCCTGATCGGAAGGCCGCTCCATCGGCGTGAGGCTGCGGAAATCCCATACGCCCTGCAGGTCCGGCGCGCCCCACGACGTGCGCGGCACCTCCTGGGCGCCGGCCTGCATGCGCGCGAGCACTCCGACCGCCAAGACGGCCACCAAGACTGTCAGCAACCGATGACTCATCCATTCACCTCCTGGAAAACCCACCCATTGTATACCCGCGGCTGCCCGTTCGCGTAGCGGATCGACCGCCGGCCGCGCCGGCGGCCGCTCAGCGCGCGGCCTGTCCGGGTCGCAGCGGCTGCTGCGGCCGGCGCGGCTCGTCGGGGTAGAGCTGCGCCACGTACTGCTCGTAGCCGTTGAAGATCGGCGTCAGGAAGCGGTCCTCCGTGTCGAGCCAGTACGACGTGTTCTGCGGCCAGCGCGGGTGCGGGACGTTCGGGTTCACGTTCGACAGGAAGCCGTACTCGTGCGGCTGCTCCGCCTGCCAGAACGTGGGCGGCCGGTCGCGGACCAGCTCGATCCTGACGATGGACTTGGGGCTCTTGTAGCCGTACTTCCAGGGCACGATGATGCGCACCGGCGCGCCGTGCTGCCGGAGCAGCGGCTCGCCGTACACGCCCGTCACCACCAGCACGAGCTCGTTCATGGCCTCGTCGAGGCGCAGCCCCTCGTGATACGGCCAGGGGTACCAGCCCGCGGTCCGCACGCCGGGCATCTGGTCGCGGGCGACGATGGTCTCGAAGCGGACGTAGCGCGCGGCGCCGGTGGGCTCGACGCGCTCGAGCAGCCGGCTCAGCGGGAAGCCCGACCACGGGACGTTCATGGCCCAGCGCTCGACGCAGCGGAAGTGGTACAGGCGCTCCTCGTGGTCGAAGGCGAACAGATCGTCGAGATCCAGCGTCTGCGGGCGCCGGCACTCGCCGCCGATCTCCACCTGCCAGGGCTCGACCTCGAAGTCGCCGCAGAACTGCCAGACGGGGCCGCCGCGCCCCGCGAGGAACTCGTAGAAGTTGTTGTGCGCGGCGGCGACGTCGCGGGGCGTCGCCGCGCGCGTGTCGGTGAGGCCGCTCGACTGGCCGAGGATCGGCACGGCGTTGGCGATGCGGCGGGGGAGCGCGTAGTCCGCGTTCCGCTCGGCCGGGAAGACGGCGGGCCGCTGGAACGGGACGTCCAGCAACTCCGCCTGGGGCGTCTGGGCCCCGCTCGAGACCGCGCCCCGCAACGCCCCCGGGGCGGCCAGCAGGCCGCCGCCGAGGGCGGCGAGAAACCGCCGCCGGTCGAAGAAGACCTCCGGCGGGGTCACGCGTCGCGACGGTACGTCGGCCTGGTATCGAGACGGCATGGCCCTCGCGTCAGCAGGATCCCGGAGCGGCGCTCGCGCGGCTCTTTCCGTCAGCGCCTGTCAGCGCAGCGGGTCGCGGTTCTCCCCGTCGAACGCCGAGCCGCAGCCGGCGGTGCACAGGGTCGCGGGGTCCGGCCCCGCGCCGGCCGCGAACGCCCGCTCCTCGACGCGCGCGCCCGCCAGCAGCCCCGGCAGCCCGTAGTTGCCCTCGTGGCAGCGCGGCTCCTTGTAGACCCGGTTCGCCTCGTTGCTCTGCAGGCTCAGCTCGAGCGCCACGGTCCACGGCTGCGTCCACGTGGTCGGATCGTCCATCGTGACCAGGTAGTCGAGCGTGTGGGCGTCGCGCCGCGTCCAGCGCTCGACGAGGTGCAGGTTCTCGCGCGAGCCCTGGTAGTCGGTCTTGGGGCTGAAGTTGGTGACGTCGACGACCAGGGTGTCGCCTTCCCACCGGCCGCGCGAGTCGCCCCACCACTGGCGGACGTCCGACGGCAGATGCGGCCGGTCGGTCACGGGAATGATGCGCTGCCAGCCCTGTCCCTGCCCGGTGTCGTAGAAGATCGAGACCGTGTCCGGCGACTGCACGACCTGCAGGAAGTACCCGGCCGCCCCGCCGAAGTCGGGCAGGCGGGCGGACAGGCAGCGTTCGCCCAGGCCCCGGTCTTCCGGGTGGTCGGAGCGATTGAAGGCGCTGGTCGGGTAGGACGGCGGCGACTCGGCCCGCCGCGGCGACGGCGGCCCGTACTGCCCGCCCGCGCAGCCGGGCATGTCGTTCTTGCAGACGTCGGTCGCCTGCAGCAGATCGAGCTGATACTGGCGGAACGCCGCGCGCCGCGCCTGCGCCTCGGCCGTGAAGGGCGGAATGCGCCCGTCCGGCGGATCGATGATCAGCGACGTCCGGCTGCCGGTGTGCTTGTGCGTCAGGAAGATGGTCCGGTTGTAGGCGCCGCCGACGTCCTGCTCGCTGCCCGCCTCCGAGCGCGGGTCGAGGGCCAGCAGCGCCGCCCGCTCCCGATCGAGCGCCGCCCGCTCCTCCTCCGTGAACTCGGCCTGGCCCGCGAAACGCGCCGGCCGCTGCAGGGGAATCGCGTAGTCCGTGGTCCAGATGCCCTGCAGGTCGGGGTCGCCCCACGCCGTCTTGCCTGCCGGGCCGGCCTCCGGCGGCTCCTGGGCCCCGGGGGCCACCATCAGGAGGGCTGCCACTGCCAGGGTCGCCGCCACGGCGCCGAGCGTCTCGATCACTCGTCGGGTCATGATCATCCTCACGGGTGTTGCGGGTTCACTGAAACTGGAACTCATGGCCTTTGGTACACCCGTGCCCGGGGGAAGTCAAGCGCCAAGCCGCCCCGCGCCGACGACAGGTGGGATAGCATGGGGCGGCGGCCGCGTCCGGCCGCCGGAGGACGAGCATGAACAGACCGATCGCGCTCCTCGCCGCACTGCTGCTCCTCGTCGCGCCGCCCGCGCCCGGCGCGCAGCAGGATGCCCCCGAGGCCGAGCCGTTCGCGGCCGAGGGCATCCCGGCCGTCCCGCTCCCGGACGGCCCGCGCACGTACGACACGGCCACCGGGCAGCGGATCCGGATGGTCGTCGTCGCCGGCGGACTGACCTACCCCTGGGGCCTGGCGTTCCTGCCGGACGGGAGCGCGCTGGTGACCGAGCGTCTCGGCACGCTGCGCCGGATCGGCGCCGGCGGGCTCGACCCGCAGCCGCTCGCGGGCGTGCCCGAGGTGTACACCGAGGCGCCGCTGGCGGGGTTGATGGACGTCGCGGTGCACCCGGGGTTCAGCGAGAACCGGTTCGTCTACCTGACCTACTCGAAGCCGACCGAGGGCGGCTCGCGGATCGCCCTGGCCCGCGGCCGCTTCGAGGGTGGGGCGCTCTCGGAGGTCCGCGACCTGTTCGTGTCCGAGGGCACGACGGCCGGCGGCGCGGCCCGGCTGGCGTTCGCGCCCGACGGCATGCTCTACATGACGGTCGGGGGCGCGTTCGGCGGGCTCCGGTCGCAGGCCCAGGATCCGGCCAGCCACGTCGGCAAGGTGCTGCGGCTGCGCGACGACGGCACCGCCCCGGACGACAATCCGTTCGCGGGCCGGGACGGTGCGGCGCCCGAGATTTTCTCGCTCGGCCATCGCAACCCGATGGGTCTCGCCGTTCATCCCGAGACCGGCCAGCCCTGGGCGAGCGAGCACGGGGTGATGGGCGGCGACGAGGTCAACGTGATCCTGCCGGGCCGCAACTACGGCTGGCCCGACGTCTCCTACTCGCGGGAGTACTTCGGCGCCCGCGTGACCGAGCAGCCGTGGCAGGCGCAGCTCGAGCAGCCGGAGATCGTGTGGGTGCCCTCGATCGCGCCCTCCGGGCTGGTCTTCTATACGGGCGACCGGTTTCCCGACTGGCGCGGCGACCTGTTCGTGGGCTCGCTGATGATCGGGCGCATCGCCCGGACCGGCCACGTCGAGCGCATCCAGTTCAACCGGCAGGGCCTCGAGCAGCGCCGGGAGTGGCTGCTGGCCGACCTCCGGCAGCGAATCCGCGACGTCGAGCAGGGCCCGGACGGCCTGCTGTACGTGCTGACGGGCGGCGCCTTCCTCGGCAGCGACCCGGCTGCCGGCGAGGCGGCGCTGTTGCGCATCGAGCCGGCCGAGTGAAAGGGCCGGCAGCAGGAGGATTCATGCGTTCTCTTCTCATGGTGACTCTCATGGTGACGGCGGCTCTCGTCCTCGGCGTTGCGGGTGGTATCGCGTCGGCCGCGCAGCCGGCGCCCGACGGCGAGCAGGTCTACCGGCAGCACTGCGCCCGCTGCCACGAGGGCTCGATGCCGCGCATGCCGACGCGCGATATGCTCCGGCAGCGCACGCCCGAGGACGTCGAGATCGCCCTCAGCACCTTCGGCATGCGCCGCCAGGGCGCGGCGCTGACGGCGCCGGAGCGGCGGGCGGTGTCGGAATACGTCACCGGCCGGCCGCCCGGCTCCTACCGCGACCCGCTCGAGGTCATTCCCGCGAGCGCCTACTGCACGGCGCCGGCCGGCAGCGCCGACGCCCTCGCCGGCCCGGCCTGGAACGGCTGGGGCGCCGGGCTGCGCAACACCCGCTTCCAGCCGGCCGCGGCAGCCGGGCTGACCGTCGACGACGTGCCGCGGCTGGCGCTCAAGTGGGCGTTCGGCTTCCCGGGCGTCACCGCCTCCGGCTCGCAGGCCAGCGTGGTCGGCGGACGCGTCTTCGTGGGCAGCCGCAACGGCCTCGTCTACGCCCTCGACGCCGACTCCGGCTGCATCGACTGGATCTTCGTGGCCGACGGCGGCGTCCGGTCGGCCCCGTCGGTCGGTCCGCACCCCGGCAGCGGCGAGGCGGTCGTCTACTTCGGCGACTCGTTCGCCAACGTCTACGCGGTGGACGTCGCGACGGGCGACGCACGCTGGAAGGTGCTGGTGGACGACCACGGCGACGCGATGATCACCGGCGCCCCCGCGCTCCACGACGGCCGGCTCTACGTGCCGGTCTCGTCGCTCGAGGAAGGGTCGGGCGCGATGCCGACCTACGAGTGCTGCACGTTCATCGGGAGCGTGGTGGCGCTCGCTGCCGCCGACGGCAGCCAGGTCTGGAAGACCCGCACCATCCAGGAGGAGCCGCGGCCGACCGTGCGCAACCTCGTCGGCACGCAGCTCTGGGGCCCGTCCGGCGCCGCCATCTGGTCCGCGCCGACCCTCGATCCGGGGCGCAACCGGCTGTACGTCGCCACCGGCGACAGCTACACCGAGCCGGCCGCGCCGGAGAGCGACGCCATCATGGCGCTGGCCATGGACACCGGCCGCATCCTGTGGACGCAGCAGACGCTGCCCGGCGACGCGTGGAACATCGCCTGCTTCGAGACCACCCCGGAAGGCCGCGCCAACTGCCCCGAGGACGCGGGGCCGGACCACGACTTCGGAAGCTCGCCCGTGCTCACCACGGTGGACGACGGGCGCGAGCTGCTCCTTGCGGGACAGAAGTCGGGCGTGCTGTACGGCCTCGACCCCGAGACCGGCGCCATCGCGTGGGAGACCCGCGTGGGCGACGGCGGCATCCTGGGCGGCATCGAGTGGGGCATCGCCACCGACGGCGAGCTGACGTCGCCGCGAGCTCCGAGGCGCTCGAGAAGGGGCCGGGCGACGCCGGCGGCCTCACCGCGGTGCGCGCCGGCGACGGCGCGACGATCTGGGACGCGCCGCCGTTCCAGGACACCTGCGGCTCGCGCGCCGGCTGCAACACGGGCCAGCCGGCCGCGGTAACCAGCATTCCCGGGGTCGTCTTCTCGGGCAGCCTCGACGGGCACCTGCGCGCCTACGACACCGCCACCGGCCGCGTCATCTGGGACATCGACACCGTCGGCGAGTACGCGACCGTCAACGGCGTGCCGGGGCGCGGGGGCGCGCTGAACGGCCCCGGACCGACGGTGGCCGGCGGGACGGTCTACGTCAACTCGGGCTACAGCACCCTCGGCTTCATGCCGGGGAACGTGCTGCTCGCCTTCTCGGTGGAGGGGAGATAGGGCGCGAGCCGACAACGCCGCCATGAGCCGGCCGACCCGCCTGGTGCAGCTCGTTCACCTCCTCGCCGGCCGCCGGCCGAGGACGGTGGAGGAGGTCGCCGGGCATTTCGAGGTCTCGCAACGCACGGTATACCGCGACTTCGCCGACCTGTCGCGTCACGGTATCCCGATTACGCGCAACGAGTACGGCTACCAGTTGCTGGAGGGCGCGACCCTCCGGCCGCTGGCGCTGACGGCCGGCGAGCGCGCGGCGCTGAAGCTGGTGCTCCGGAGCCCGGCCGTGCGCACCGCCCCGGACATCGGCAAGGCCATCGAGATGGTCGAGGCCAAGCTCGATGCCGCGACCCGCCAGGCGGAGGAGACGCCGAGCGCGCTGACGCTGGCCGGCCCCGAGCGCTCCGGAGCCATTCCCGCCGGCCGGACGGACCTGCTCCGGCGCGCCGTCGGCGAGCGCACGCCGGTGTCGATCCACTACCGCTCGCTCGCCAGCCGCCACCGGTCCTGGCGCGGCGTCGATCCGTACGCGCTCTTCCATCGGGAGGCCGCGTGGTACCTGATCGGACGCTGCCACCTGCACGACGAGCCCCGGGTGTTCCGCCTCGATCGCATCGCCGGCGCCAGGCTGCTCGAAGGTCGCTTCAAGCGCCCGGCTTTCGATCTCGACGATCACCTGCGGCACACCTGGGCCGTCTACCGGGGGCGCGAGCTGCACGCGATCGCGATCCATTTCGACGCCGCGCTCGCGCCGCTGATCGAGGAGGGCGTTCACCATCCCGGAGAACGCGTCGGGCGGCTCGAGAACGGCGATCTGGAGTACCGCGTCGACCTGTCTCACCTCGACGAGATCGCGCGCTGGATCCTGGGCTTCGCCGGACAGGCGCGCGCCGTCGAGCCGCCCGCCCTCGTGCGGCTCGTCGCCGAGATGGCGCGCCTCGCGCACGAGCGCCACGGCGGGGCGGCCGACGAGGAGTCCTCCACCGGCCGCGAGCAGGACGAGCTGCCCGGGCTGGCAGGCGAGGCATCCGCCCGGCAACGCACCCTTATTTGACGGCTCTCACTGTGCCCGCACCTCTCGTGCCTGTCGACCGCGCAAGGCAGGCGGCCGACTGCATTCTGCAGTTCGCGGCCCGCGCGCTGCGGGCGGGCTGAGCGGCTCCGATTCACGTGACCGACTTCAAAACGGCAATCTCCATGATTCTGTCTTTCTCGGAAGCCGGAAACTCCTGGGGTCAGGGAGCAGTGGCGACGGCGCGCTCCCAGCGATCGACGTTCCGGAGATCCAACTCCACTTGATCGATGGTACCCTCGATGAGCCCGCGCACATCGTCGTTGCCGAAGACCGCCGACACTTCGTCGCTGGGGAAGATTTTTTCCGCAGTTCGCTCGCGTAGCCTGATCCGTTGCCCGCCTACCCGCACCCGTAGCGTGTTCACGTCATCCTCTTCGCCGAGTTCAGCGGTGGTCGAAAGAGTCGCAACCACATCCAGCTCACGCTCGAACAGCCGCTGCGCGTCGAAACGCAACGTTGCGACCAGCGTGCCGTTGCGTCTGACACCGTGGAACACCTCGTCCTCGCCAAACGCCGCGGTTACGGTCGAACTCGCCTTCTCGAGTCGTTCGTCGATGTGGGGATGGCTCGCGAACAAACCGCCACCGCCACCGAAAGGGTCGTACGCATCGCGGGCGAATTTCAACTTCCTGAACGACGTGAGGAGCGGCCGATCGCCGATACCAGCATCGTTGAGATAGAAGCTGGCAAACAGGTCAGCCTCGCGTTCGCGGTCCCGCCCGTGCCCAGCCATGAACAACTGCGCCGTGAAGGACGTCATGGCGGCGATGATATCGTCGGCGACGTTGTCGGTTGCGCCGGCGAAGATGCCAACGATGCCTGCGATTGTCGAAGCCCGTTGGAGACTTCGCCACCGGCGGTAGCTGTGACGGCTCTCGACGTGTGCAATTTCGTGCGCAAGGATGGCCGCCAGCTCCTGGTCGGTCTCAAGCGATTCCAGCAGGCCGCGCGTCACGAAGATGTAGCCAGTCGGGACCGCGAAGGCATTGATGTCGTCAGCGTCCACGACCTGGAATCGGTAGCGGTAGCCCTTGAGCGGCACCGGCCACCTGTTGAGAACCTCCCTGCCGACGCGCTCGATGTCCGCCTGGAACTCCGGGGTGACAGCCGGATAGTAAGTAGCTCTCACCTGCTGCAGGCCGAGCATGGCGAGCGACCGCTCCGTTTCGTAGTTCGAGACGTCAGGTGTGGGGAGGAAGCAGACGCCGCATGGCGAGTAGCCCGCGCTGTGCGCGTCTTCCTGCGTCCGAAACAGCTCGCGATCCGACACCGGCGGTAAGTGGTTCGCACCCCGGATGTGGAGGGTGCGGCTCTGGCGATTGCCGACGAATCGGAGGAAATTGGCCTCGGACGTCGCCAGCTCGAAGACCTCGTCGAGCCACCGCTCGAACTCCTCGGGTGGCGGTGCCGTGCCGTGGAAGTCGACACGCCCTCGGCCCAAACGGCTGCTGCGGATCTCCAGTTCGATGTGGTCGTCCTCTGGGTCCGCGTCAGTGATGCGCACCGGTTCGGGCTCACGGAGCGGAAAGAGCCGGTCGCCTCGGTGCACGACGAATGCATCGGGATCTTCGGCGTCGAGGTACAGCTTGCGCCGGCTCTCGACCGTCGGCCGCAGGACGAGCTCCCGGCCCTCCAACGCCCGTTCCAGATCGTTCCAGCGCTGGGCGAAGACCGGTGATGACCAGAACATCACGACCGAAGCACAAATCAGTACAGATTGTCCAGTTCGCGACAACATAAGGGTCCGCGCAAAAATAACTTCCTGCAAACGGCCGTAGTGTCGCACTAGAACGCGGCGTCAAGCACGCTCGGCCCGGCGACTCCACCACACAGACAGGGCGGATTTCGGATTTGAAGAGTAGCGATCCGACCACGGATTGTGGCACCATTGCGGAATCTGTAGTCCGTAATGGTGCCACAATGAGACCGACCCAGTTCTCCGCCGACACCGTCGTCGCCCTGCTCCGAGAGCGAACCGTCGCCGCCCTGCCCGACGTGATGGCCGCCCTCGGTCCCCGCGTCAGCAGGCGCACCGCCTTCCGCAAGCTCAAGGACCTCGACGCCCGCACCAGCTACTCCCATCGCGGCGGCTACTACACGCTCTACGAGCTCGCCGACTTCGACGAGCACGGCCTGTGGGCGTTCGCCGGCGTCCGCTTCTCCCGTGCCGGCACCCTCGTCGCAACCGCCGAGGCCTTCGTCAACGACGCGGAGGCCGGACACTTCGTCGACGAGCTCGACAACCGGCTCGGTGTCGGCACCCAGGACGCCCTGCGCAAGCTCGTCGGCGACGGCCGGCTGACACGGCACAAGCTCGCCGGCCAGTTCCTCTACTGCGCCACCGACCACGCGCAGCAGACGCGTCAACTCCGCGCCCGACGGCTGCTGATGGCCACGCCCGGACTCGGGCGACCGCTGCCCGACGCCGACCTGATGCCCGAGCAGTTGCGCGCCGCCATCGTGTTGTTCGCCAGCCTGCTCGACGAGCGCCAGCGCCGGCTGTTCGCCGGACTCGAATCGCTCAAGTGCGGGTGGGGCGGCGACCGGCGCATCGCCCGACTGCTCGGCATCGACCCGTCCACGGTCGCCGCCGGTCGCCGGCAGCTCGTCGAGCGCGATGTCGAGGTCGACCGGGTGCGGCGCGCCGGCGGCGGACGAACACCGGCGGAAAAAAAGGCTCTCCTCAATCAGGTGTGGGTCCGGGGTGAGAGTGATCGGCAGGTTCAGCGAGCGGTGGGGTAGCTACGTGACGGACGGCGTGTCAACGCGCTACGCGCGTTCTCCGCTTCGCTGCGACCCTGGCGGGTGACACGCCGTCCGTCCCTACGCTCAGAGTGCAGTTATGGGCCTTGCGGCCCGGCCTGGACGGGGCGTCCGGGCCGTCCAAAGGGGAGATTGGGCTTGGGCTGGTCGGGCCGTGAATCGCGGCCCGCAGCTGACCGGAGCCGGCGGGTGGTCAGCCCTCGGCGAGCCGCTGGAAATCATTGAAAACGCAGGGGCGTCCTGTTCTCATTGGCATGGCAAAGGAGAACCCATGAGGAGGAGGACAGCCCCATGCGTGTGACGACCCTACTACGGCGATTGCTCGGTGTCACGCAGTTGTACGTCGAGCAGGTGCGTATCGGGAGCAACGGGATGTTCCGCGTATCGGCGCGGCCGTCGTGGCGGCGCTCGCGGTGCGGCGCGTGCGGCGGCCGGGCCCCACGCTACGACCGGCAACCGGCTCGGCTGTGGCGCCATGTGCCGTGGGGTCGGACGACGGTGTGGCTGCGGTATGCCCCGTGGCGGGTATCGTGTGGTCGCTGCGGGGTTCGGGTCGAGCAGGTGTCGTGGGCAGTGCACGGCAGCGCGTTCACGGCGCCGCTCGAGGAGTTGGTGGCCTATCTGGCGCAGGTGACGGACCGGACGACGGTGAGTCGTCTGGTGGGGATTTCGTGGCCGGCGGTGGGCGGCATCGTCGAGCGGGTGGTGGCTCGGCGGCTGGATTCGACGCGGCTGGCCGGGCTGCGGCGGATCGGCATTGACGAGTTCAGCTATCGGAAGCGGCACCACTATCTGACGGTCCTGGTCGACCCTGACCGCCGGCGCGTGGTCTGGGCCGGGAAGGGGCGCAGCGCCGACACGCTGGGCAGGTTCTTCGACCTGTTGGGACCGGCCGGTTGCGCCCGGATCACGCTGGTGACGGCGGACCTGGCGGCGAGCTACGGCAAGGCGGTGCGGGAACGGGTGCCGCAGGCCAGGGTCGTCTACGACCGGTTCCACGTTGAACGGCTGGCGGCCGACGCGGTCGACGCCGTCCGCCGGGCGGAGCAACACCGCCTGGGGGCGACCGCGGCCAAAGCCCTCAAGGGGACGCGCTACGCGCTGCTGAAGCATCCGGCGCGCCTCAAGCCCAGCCAAGCACAACGGCTGGCAACCCTGCGCCGCGAGAACCGCGCCCTCGACCGCGCCTACGAGTTGAACGAGTACCTGGCGACCATCCTCGAGCAGGCCAGACCCGACGAGGCCGAGGAGCTGCTCGAGCAGTGGCTGGACTGGGCGGCGCGGTCACGGCTGGCGCCGTTCGTCAAGCTCGCGCGGACCATCCGGAAGCACGCGGCGGGGATCCTCGCCTACCTCGACACCCGCATGACCAACGGACCCGTCGAGGGCATCAACAACAAGCTCCGCGTCATCGCACGGCGCGCCTACGGCTTCCACTCACACCGTCCGCTCATCTCGATGCTGTACCTCTGCTGCGGAGGCATCAAGCTGGAGCCACCGCTACCCACACGAATTTGAGGAGACTCGAAAAAAAACGCCCGAAGTCTTCGCCCGCATCGAAGCCCTGATGACCCACGAGACGGCCGGGGACCCGGTCAGCGGCCTCAAGTGGACAAGCCGCACCACCGCCAAGCTCGCCGACGAACTTGGCGGGCTCGGCATCCACGTCTGCCCGCAGACCGTCGCCCGACTGCTCAAGGCCATGGGCTACTCGTTGCGCGTCAACCACAAGAAGCTCGCCGGCGCCTCGCATCCGAACCGAGACCGGCAGTTCCGGCACATCGCCGAGTTGCGCGAGCGCTGCGCCGCCGACAACAGCCCCCTCATCAGCGTCGATACCAAGAAGAAGGAGCTCGTCGGCAGGTTCCGCAATCCCGGCGCCAAATGGGACCGCAGCCCCGAACTCGTCAACGACCACGACTTCCGCTCCGACGCCCACGGCCTCGCCATCCCCTACGGCATCTACGACCCCCGCGCCAATGCCGGCACCGTCTTCGTCGGCCAAACCGCCGACACCC
Organism: Vicinamibacterales bacterium; assembly: GCA_965214845.1. Classification (GTDB taxonomy): domain Bacteria; phylum Acidobacteriota; class Vicinamibacteria; order Vicinamibacterales; family UBA8438; genus JAAXGX01. The sequence goes on along the minus strand of CBDCCO010000007.1, from coordinate 4,744,371 downwards.
CGGCGTTCGCCGTCGACTGCATCGAGAAGTGGTGGCGCACCGAGGGCCGCAAGCGCTACCCCGAAGCCAAGACCCTGCAGATCCTGGCCGACGGTGGCGGCAGCAACAGCTGCACGGCCCGCGCCTGGAAGTTCAACCTGCAACATCGTCTCTGCAACCGGCACCGCTTGCGCGTGAGGGTGGCCCACTACCCGCCGGCCACGTCGAAGTGGAACCCCATCGAACACCGCCTGTTCTGCGAGATCAGCAAGAACTGGGCGGGCCGACCCCTCGACAGCTTCGAGACCATCCTGAAATACCTGCGCACCACACGCACCTCCACTGGATTGAGGGTCCGCGCCTACCTCGTGCGGAAGACCTACGAGACCGGCGTCAAGGTCACCGACGCCCAGATGCGAGAGCTGCGCATCACACCGGACGCCGTCATGCCGAAATGGAACTACACCATCGAGCCGATGTGACAAAATGGGAAGTTATTCTTGCGCCGGCCCTAACCCGGAAAATTCGTGAGGTTATCGAATCGGTCCCAGGCAGGGCCTGATCGTCGCGCGAAGGACGTTTTCGGACGCGGCGCGTGGTAGGTGGCAGCGTGGTGCAGTGGCCGAGGCGAGGTGACGGCACGCATGAGGTGGCAAGCGCCGACAGGTCGGGCGCAGGGGCGCTGGCGAGCATCCGGGGCGCGGAGGTTGCCGTGGCGACGGCGCGCTATCCGGCGCGCGCCCCGAGCGCGAGGGCGAGGTGCCGCCAGACGTCGCGGTATGGGGTCGCTCGCGGCAGGTGCAGGACGAGCCGGCGGACGGAGCGGACGACGTGGACGCTGACCTTGAGCAACCGGTCGCGCAGCCAAGTCACCTGGGTGCGGGCGCAGGCGGTGCGGGCGGCCCTCAGCCGCAGTTCCTGCATGAGCACGTAGGCGGCGGCCGTCAGCAGGACCCGCAGCTGGTTTGCCCAGAACTTGGTGCAGCTCGTGCGGTCGATCTGCAAGCCGTCGAGCAGTTCCTTGATGCGGTTCTCGATGTCGCCGCGCCCGCAGTAGACCTTCTCGTAGATGAAGCGCGGCGTCTGGCGCAGATTGGTCACGACGAAGCGCGGGTTGTCCCGCGGCTGCCGGCCGGTGAGCTGCACGACTTCGGCCTTGATCACCACGCGGCGCTCACGAGCCCACGTGCCCGCGCGATAGCGGGTGTCGAGGTAGAAGTGCGCCGTCTTCTCGCGCAGCATGTTCTCGGTGCGGGCCGCCACCATGACGTGCTCGGCAGCCCGCAACAGCACGGCGTTCCTGGCCATCGCCACGACGTAGTCGAGCCGCGGTTCGGCATCGAGGAAGTCGAAGACCTCTGGCGTGGCGAAGCCGCCGTCGAGCCGGACGAGAAAGCGCGCCTCGGGAAACGCGGACCGCAGCAGCGCGAGCAGCCGACACAGCACGCCCAGCGTGCCGTCGGACGCCTGCGCCGTGCCGGGCCGCAGCACGGCCGCGCACAGATACTGCTCCGCCTCACGGTCGAAGCTCACAAAGGCCAGCAATGGCAGGTAGCACCAGCTGTCGTAGTAGCTGTTGAACATGGTCAGCTGCTGCGCGCCATGCGTCGGGTCGTCGGTCGGGTCGAGGTCGATCGTGATGCGTCGCACCCGCCCGCGCAGCCGGCGGCGATGCCGCTCGATGACCGACGCCGCCAACTCGCGCCCGAGCCGATAGAGCGCGACGCGGCCCGCACCGTTCTCGAACCGCGAGACCGTCGGCTGCGACGCCAGCCGACCGCCCGCCACCGGGTCGCGCCCGAGCAGCAACTTGTGGATCGGATCATCGGCGAGCTGGTCCGAATCGTTGCCGTCGGGATGGCCGCAGGCGATGCCGAACACCCGCTGGCCCACCAGGTCCTCGAGCGTGTGCCGGACCTTCTCCGGTGCCCGGCGGTCAATCAGACACCGGCCGAATGCCTTGACCAACCCGTAGACGCGCTCGGCGGCCTTGAGCAGCACGGCGCCGCCATCCGAGCTCGACTGCTCGCGGTCGAACGTGGCCACGAGCGGCTTGTCGAACAGATCGGGGAACAGAACAGACTGTGCTATCGTGGGGTCCGTCACGCAAGAGCCTCCGTCGTGCCGAAAACATCTGTCGTCAACAGCGTTTTAGCACACGGAGGCTTTTGTGTCTCTACTCAGGCCGGGCGCCTCATGAATTTTCCAGGCTAAATCCTCCATGGGTTCCGTCGGCCAACATGGCCTGTCTGTGTCCGATGAGCCCGCTCGCGCCATGTTCACGGCACCGCGTGCCCCGACGACCGAAAGAGAACCGCAGGCCTCCGTAACGCGTTTCACCTTACAGAGAACCGCTGTCAGAACCTGTCAGTCTGCGCGAACGCCACGATGCCAGCACGACCGACGCGCCAGAGCCGGCAGCGAGGGCGATCATAGGTTGCGCAGTTGCGAAAGAACGCTATCAGGTATTCATTTACTGGGTGATCGGTCAATGAACACGGGCCGAAAATGGCTTTGAGCCGAGAAAGGTTCCAGTGCTGCGACGAGGTTGCTTGGAACGGCAGTGGGGTTCCCACTCGGTGCGTCACCCCCTTGTGGTACCGTGGTGGGATGTTGGACGCCGCGCACCGGTGTCGGCTTGTCGGCGAGGACCGGCGGCAACCGGGCGCAGTGGCGCCGGCACGCTGCCGGTCACGGCGGGTGCGGCCGCAGGGACCGGTCGTGACACGTGTGGTCGTTCGGACGGTGTCCACCTACGCGGGCGTGTACCGCACCCGGTTTCTTGGACACGAGTTTGGGCTACGCGGCTTGGCTCGTACTCCTCGCGGGCCTCGAGTGGCGTGCGATAGGCCAGCTTCTCGAGGCGCCAGCACCGGTTGTAGCGTTCGACGAACTCGGCGACGGCGGCGCGCACGTCGGCGAGGTTTTGAAAGGTCCGGCCGTAGACGGCTTGCTCCTTGAGCGTGCGATTCCAGCGCTCGATGACGCCGTTGGTCTCCGGCTCTTCGACGAAGCCGAAGCTGGGATGGATGCCCCAGTAGCGGACCTGATTGAGGAAGTGGTCCGACAGATACTGGCTGCCGTGGTCCATCCGGAGAGCCAGCCCGCGGGCCGCGTCGGCCTCGACCGAGCCGCAGCGGCGCCGGAGCCCTTGCGCGACCGGCTCGAGGGCCGCGAAACGGTCGCCCACCTTGCACACGTGCCAGCCCACACACTCGGCGTTCCAGTGGTCGACGGCCGCGAAGGTCCAGACCCAGCCGTCGTCGACGGTCAACACCCGCGCGCCATCGGTACCCCACATGACGTCGGGCGCCGAGGTGACAATCGTGCCGTCGTGCGGTTTCGGCTCACCCTGCCGCCCGCGGTGGGGCGAGAGCAGGCCCTGCGCGCGCATCACGCGCAACACCCGCGTCCGCGAAACCCGCACCCCGTCGAGAATCCGCAGCCGCGCGTGGACCTTGCGATGGCCCTCGCCCTGGAACGGGGAGCGGGCCAGGTTGTTGCGAATGGCCGCCAGCAGCTGCGCATCCGACAGCGCAGGCGTCGGCCCGCGGCGCGGACCATCAGCCCGCGTCGGGCGCTGCAAACGAGCCCGTCTGGCGTAGAGCGCCGAGCGCGACCGCTCCCACGTTCGACACACCCGCTTGAGACCGTAGCATCGCCCCGTCGTCGCGGAGGTCGTTTGGCTCATCGTTGCGACCTCCGCGTCGCCAAAGGGAGGCGACGCTCCGCTGCGCGGGCACGCGACCGCACAGCTCGTTCTCCATCGACAGCTCCCCGATGTGCCGCTTGGCCGCATCCAGCTCGGCGGCCAGCGGCTCACCGGCCCGCTCCTTCAGACCCAGCTCAAGGCCGGCCAGCGCCCGGGTCTTCCACCGCTCCAGACGGTAGACCTCCACACCGACTTCACGCGAGACCTGGTCGAGCGGCTCGCCGCGCAGCAACCGCAACACCACGTCACGTTTCCGGCTCGCGCTCCACCGTTGCCCAGGCGCCAAGGCCCCCGACCCCACCGCCGCCGCGTCGGCGCCGACTCCGGTCGCCCTCCGGGCTCCCTCCGTCGGCACCGACCGAGCTCCCTTCACCCGTTTCGATCCAGCCATGCCCCCTACCTCCTGCGACATCGGATTCTCCCCTAATCCGTGTCCAAGAAAACTGGGGGCGCCCCACACCTACGCGGGCGGCGGTGGCAGCCCGAGCAGTTCGGGGACAACCGGTTCGGGCGCGCGCAACATCATACTGCGACGCCACGCGGGTCACCGTGACCGCGCCGCCGCAGTCCGGACACGCCGCCGGCACCGGCGCTGCGTGGGTCTCGTCAACGTGCGTCGGGCGCCGGCGGCGGCCTTGCCGGCCGTAGTCTGCACCGGCCCGCCGGCCGGGACGGGGCCCGCGACCCTGCGGCCGGTCCTTGGCAAAGGGGGCTGCCTGACGGCGCCCCGCTCGCTGCGCCACGGCCAACTCCCGTCTCAAGCATGCCCGCCAGATCTTCGGGTTCGCCGGAAAGGCACCCCACGAACCCCCACGAACAGCGATCTCGCTAGCGCGTCGCCTGTTGAACGACAAACGTCACCAGGGACGACAAGATGAATGTAACGGCGATCGTGTTCAGTTGGGACAGCTGCGCAGTTTCAAGAAGATGCCACGCTGACGGAGTGACCAGGTGCCACAGGCACATTCCGCCTACGACGGCTACGACGACGGCCCCAACCACAGCAGCAGCCCACAGGCAGCAGATCTCGATCCAGTGCATGTGCTGCATCCGTGAAGATCGGTGCCTACGGGCCTGCTGCTCAAGGTCGCCTTCTTGCAGAAGTCGAGCCTCTTCAGTCGCCGCCTGTGAACTCTTGTCGTCAGGAATTGGCTCCCGCGGAACCTGTATATCAGTCAACATGAGCGGTCAATTCGGCTGCACGTCGACGATAGTGCTCCTTGATGAGTTCGTTTGGGATGATGCTCATTCCCGACTGCCAAGCGATGGCCCAAGGCGTGCCCGGCTGATGAGTCAAGCGCGACAGTTGGAGTCCTGAGTACTGGCCGTATCCCTGGAACACCTGATCGATCAGGTTTTGCTGTTGTGCGTGTAGTTGCCCGTCGTGCGGCGCTCCCTGTTGGTCGATGGGATTCCCTCGGTACTTCCGGTACTTTTGGTAGACGCTTCGCACCACAGGGCCGTACCGCCACGCCTCAACGGTCTCTAAAATGAGCGGTTGGTCAAGCAACCCGAGCATCCAGCCATGGCTGATGTAGACGAGCTTGATCACCTGCATCGGGGTAAACACGCGCCCGATATCGGCTGCCTGGTGCAGCAAGCGCTCGGAGACGTACAATGGTGCTACTGGCGGATAAATCATGGCACGCCCCCTTTCAAGCCGTGACAGGGCCATCCAAGTGCGGACGATTCCATGGGATCAACTCGATCCCGCGATCAGCCGATCCCAGCGACCGAGACGTACCCCCGGCGGTCCCGAAATGCCATGTACCTGCATTGTACTGCAGCGATGTACCAACGAACGATGCGAACACGCCATTTTCTATAACTGACTGAAAATAAAATACTTGAGTGCTCTATTCGGATTCGTACCGCACCTGGAACGAGTGGGCGCGCAGGAGCACCCGGCGACACGCTACAAGCTGCTGGTGTCAGAACCTGTCAGTCCACACGGACGTCACGACGCGCGGACCGGCGCGTCCGAAAGCGCACCGATCAGCAGTGCGAGGGTGCGTTTGAGGCAACTGGCGACGGTGCTGGCACGCTCTCTTTCAACTCGAGCCGACCGTGACTTTCGGCTCCTCGCTACGCCATGCGGCGCAGGCCAGCGGCGGGCTGATGTTGTCACGCTCAAGATACGGATACGCGCCCGGCACTTCGGTGGCGTCATGTCGCCGCCCAAGGATCGACGACCTCGATGCCGGCGTCCTCGAAGTCCCGAACATTGCGCGTCGCAACCGCCATGCGGCGGGAGCGGGCGATTGCCGCAATCTGGCAGTCGGCGGGTGCGACGGGGCGGCCGGCGGAACGGCGCCTGGCGGCGATGTCCGCGTATGCGCGCGCCGCGCCGCCGTCGAACGGCAGCACCCGATTCTCGAAAGCCTCGCCCAGCATCTTCTTGATGTGCGAAACCAGCGTCTCCCGGCGTAGGCCTGTCGGCAGGATGGCGGCCCCATAGCGCAATTCCGCTTCGCCGACCGCGGAGAAGAACAGGTTCTCCAGGCGGTGGCCGGCCGCCCACACCGCGACGGTCGGGTCAGGCGCCTTGCGCATCAGCTCGGACACGACGTTCGTGTCCAGCAGCACAGTCATGGTTGCGGGCTCAGTCGAGTGACGGCGGCTCGCGCCCGGGCTCGCGGGGCGGCAACTCCAGGTCCACGCCGTTGGCGGGGCCGAAGTGCGAGCGGATGATGGTCGTCAGATTCCGGGAACTCGGCTTGCGTCCGACGACGTCGCGCAGGATCAGTCGCGCTTCCTCCTCCATGGAGCGGCCATTGTCCGCCGCCCGCACACGCAGCCGTGTCTTGACGTCGTCGTCGAGGTTGCGAATCGTGATGCTCGCCATCGGCCATGCCCTCCGTCCGGAAGCGTAACCCAGGCTCGATTGCGTTGCAAGCACCACGCAGAGGTTGAGTGCGGCCGCGGCCGTGCGACCTGGCGGTCCGAGCCGTCAACTGGGCGGAGGCGCTCAGCCGGCCCGCAGCGCGCGGGCCGCGAGCTGCAGAAAGCGGTCGGCTGCCTCGACGGCGGCGGCAGCCTGCGGCTCGTCGAAGGTCTCGAACGGCACGCCGCCGGGCAGGCCGTTCGGGTACCGTGCGGGGACGTAGTACTGATCCAGGACGCCCGCGTCCCGCCGCAGCTCCGGCAGGCCGGCGACACGGTGGCCGTAGCGGTCGATCAGCACGACGATGGAGTGGCCGAGGACGGTGCGCTCGCCGAGGCCGTAGGCGATGGCCTTGACCGCCTTCTCGGCGGTCTGCTGCGCGACGAAGCAGGCCTGCGCGAAGAACCGCTCGCGCAGGGCGACGCGGGCGAACGAGAGGTCGTTCTCGGCCTGCAGCCACCAGCGGCTGGCTTCAGCCGCGCTGTCCCACATACACCTGGCGCGCCGACTCGAGGGCGGTCATCAGGAACGGCCGCTCCTCGGTCTGCATCCGTTCGAACTCGTCGGGCGTGTAGACGAACATGTCGACGCCGGCGCCCGCGGCGAGAATGGCGGGCAGGTAGTCGCGGAAGCGGTCGACGAACGGCCGCTCGGTCGGGGCGACGATGATCACGTCGATGTCGCTCTCGGGCGCCGCGGTGCCGCGGGCATGCGACCCGAAGATCCAGGCGCCGTAGGCGGACTGCTCGTCGAGCAGCGGGCGCAGCGCGTCGAGGAACGGCTCGATCCGCGTCACGACGGCATTGTACGCGGTGCCTGCCGGTCGGGCGTCAGAGGCTGACCTCCGCGTCGATGGCGAGCGGCCCGGTGCTGTCGCCGAGGCGGTCGACGGGCACCCCCAGCTTGTCCATCAGCGTCAGGCAGAGATTCGACAGCGGCGGGACGTCGGCCTTCACGCCCCGGCCCTCGGTGTCCCAGTCCGACCGGTTCCCCCCGCCGTAGTCGAGGTGGCGTCCGCCGCGGATCGTGCCCGCACCGCCGCCGACGAGCACGATCGGCAGGTTGTCCTTCACGTGCTCCATGCTGTCGGAGATGCCGGAGCCGTACACGATCATGACGTGGTCCAGCAGCGTGCCGTCCCCGTCGGGCGTCGCCGCAAGCCTCTCGACGTAGTCCGCGAACAGCTCGCAGTGATAGGCGTTGATCTTCGCCATCGTCGCGACCCGCGCGGGCTGGTGCGCGTGGTGCGACAGCGGGTGGTGCGAATCCGGCACCCCGATCTCGGAGTACGTGAGACTGCTCTGCTCGCGGGCCATCATGAAGGTGATGACGCGCGTCAGGTCGGTCTGGTACGCGAGCAGTTGCAGGTCGAACATCAGCCTGGCGTGCTCCCCGTAGCCGGGCGGGATGCCGGCGGGCCGCTCGAGGAGCGGCAGCTCGTCGGCCGCCTGCCGGTCGGCGATCCGCAGGCGCCGCTCCACGTCGCGCACGCTCTCGACGTACTGGTCGACCCGGTCGCGATCTCCCGCGCCAATCTCGCGCCGCAGCCTGGCGAGCGAGTCGAGCACGGCGTCGAGGACGCTCTTGTCCTCCGCGAGGCGCTCGCGGCGCGCGGCGGCGCCGGTGTTCGTGCTCTCGCCGAACATCCGCTCGAAGACCAGACGCGGGTTGTTCTCCATCGGCAGCGGCGTCGTCGCGTCGCGCCACGCGATGGTGTTGGAGTAGACGCAACTGTAGCCGCCGCTGCACTGACCCGTGTTGCCGACGTTCTCGATGGCGAGCTCGAGCGACGCGAGCTGCGTCTGCCGGCCGAATTCCCGCGCCACGATCTGATCCATCGTCACGCCGCAGGCGATGTCGTTCTCGCCCGGGTTGCCGACGGCGCCGCTCAGGAACGGCGCGGACGGGTGCGGCGCGTCCCACGGCAGCTTCAGCCCCGACACCATGACGAGCCGGTTCCTGAAGGGCGCGAGCGACTGGTTGATGGGCCTGAACTCGAAGCGCGACCCGACCGCTGCCGGCGTCCAGTAGTCCATCGCCATGCCGTTCGGCACGTAGACCGCCCCGAAGCGCTTGATCGGCTTCGCCGCCGTCCTCACGGTGGGAGTCAGCGCCGGCACCATCGCATCGAGCAGCGGCAGCGCCAGCGTGGCGCCCACGCCGCGCAGTACGGTCCGCCGCGGCAGCGTCCTCTTCGCGATGCTGTTCATCTCGCGACCCTTTCCTCTGATGCCTTCATCCGAAACGGCGTGCTGTTGACCACCCCGAGCACGATGGACGACCAGCGGTAGCCGCCGGGCGCCGCGTCGCGGACGATCTTCCGCACCGCAGGCCGATCGTAGTGCTCCAGGGCCCGGCCCAGGCTGAAGGCCAGCAGCTTCTCGACGACGGCCCCGGCGAACCGTTCAGGCTGGCGCAGCAGCACGTCCCGCAGTTCCCGCGGCCCCACGAAGCGGGCGCCGTCGGGCGTGACGCCCGAGGCATCGATCGCCGTACCTTCCTCCGTCGCCCGCCACATGCCGATGCCGTCGAAGTTCTCGAGTGCGAAGCCGAGCGGATCCATGGGCGCATGGCACGCGGCGCACACGGGATTCGCCCGATGCTGCTCGAGCCGCGCGCGGACCGACACCGGCACGCTCCCGCCGCCGCGTTCGGGCAGCGCCGGCACGTCGGCGGGCGGCGGCGGCGGACCCATGCCCAGGATGGTCTGCATCAGCCACTTGCCGCGGATGACCGGCGACGTGCGGTTGGCGTACGAGGTCACCGTCAGGATGCTGCCGTGGCCCAGCAGGCCGCCGCGCGGACTGTCGGCCGGCAGCTCCACGCGGCGCAGGCGCTCCCCGTAGACGTGCGGCACGGCGTAGTGCCGCGCCAGCCGTTCGTTGAGGAACGTGTAGTCGGCGCGCAGGAGATCGAGGACGCTCGCATCCTCGCGCAACGTGTGCTGCACGAAACGCTTCGTCTCCTGCTCGAAGCCGTTGCGCAGGTTCTCGTCGAACTCGGGAAAGATCTCGGGATCGCGAAACACGTCCTCGAGCATGCGCAGCTGCAGCCACTGCGCGGCGAAGTTGTCCACGAGCGACCGGCTCGACCGGCGGTCGGCCAGCAGGCGCCGCACCTGCCGCTCGAGCACCCCCGGCCGCGAGAGCGATCCGCGCACGGCCAGCTCGCGCAGCTCGTCGTCGGGGACGCTGCTCCACAGGAAGAAGGACAGCCGCGACGCCAGCTCCAGGTCGGTCACCGGCTCGAGGCCGCCGGGCGCGGCGTCCGCGGGCGCCCGCTCGATGCGGAGCAGGAACCTGGGATCGGCGAGCAGGGTCCTGAGCGCGTTCTGGATGCCCCGCTCGAAGCTGCCCGCTCGTCGACCTGCCGCGTAGGCCGTCAGCAGCGGCTCGATGTCGGCCTCTCCGATCGGCCGCCGATAGGCGCGGCGCGCCAGCGCCGACAGGATCGTCCGCGCGCAGGGCTCCTCGTCCTCGCGCCCCTGCGGCTCGCACGCGAACAGGCGGGCGCGGCTCGGCGTCGCCGCGCGCCCGCCGGGATGCAGCGGGCCCGTGATGTCGAAGCGGCTGACGGACATGTGCCCGAACGGGAACTCGTTGGTCGCGAGGGCGAAGCCCCACGGACGGGGCTGCGGAATCGTCTCCGGTTCAATCCGGTCCCTCGCGAACGAGAGCCCGATCACCTGCGGACCGGCCTTGACCGCGAAGGTGACGTCCAGGTTGTCGTCCGCATGGTGGATGTAGTGTTCCCACTCGGTCCCCATCTGGATGTTGCCGCCGTACCCCGACGGGGCCGGCGTGCCGTGGTCCTCGCCGCCGATGGTGAACCGCTTGACGAGCACGCCGTTCAGGCGCACGTCGAGGTCGTGGGGTCTGCCCATGCCCCGGATGTAGTCGTTGTAGTTGCGCTGCAGGCGAATCCCGATGCGGTACTCGCCGTCGGCCGGAAAGTGATGGCGCACCGCCACGCCGCCCTGCGACCCGAACGGCAGGTCCTCGCTCATCCGCTCGTTCTGGATCAGGTTCAGGTGGACGTCGTGCCGCTCGACGGTTGGACCCTCGGGGGCGATGCCCACGGCAGCGGCGCTGATGCGGCGGGCCGCCGTCAGGTAGCGTTCGACCAGGACCGGCGACACCGAGAGCTGGCTCACGTAGTTGTCGAACCCCTCGTCGGAGGTGTTGTCCATCGGCAGCAGGTCCGACACATCGATCTCCAGCCCCAGCAGATCGCTGACCGCCGCCTGGTACTCGAACCGGTTGAGCCGTCGGACTGCCGCGAAGCGGCCCGGGTTCGGGTGCGCCGCCGCAAACGCGTCGAGCTCGGTCTCCAGCCGGGCGATGACGGCAGCTACGGTCGACGGGTCGGGCCGCGGCCTGCCCGCGGGCGGCATGGTGCCGGCGCGCAGCCTGCGAACGACCTTCTCCCAGACCTGCGCGTCGGCGCCCACGTGCTCGGCATCGGCCGTGTCGAGCATCAGTCCCGCGGTGCGCAGCCGCTGGTTGTGGCAACCCTGGCAGTACTGCTCGAGGACGGGCCGCACGGGCGAGGAGGCCGCTGCCGGCGGGTGCGCCGCCGACTGCCTTGCGGGACCCGCGGCGCGGGTGGAGACCGAGGCGGCCGCCAGCCAGCAGCCGGTCAGCAGCGCCAGCCAGCCGACGAGCGAACGATTCCCGAGCATGGGCTCTCTCCTGCGCCGGCGGCGGAATGCGCTCGGTGCCTTCAGTTCGCGGCGCCCAGTTCCCGGAGCAGCTCCGCGGTGCGCGCCGCGCGCGGCCCGGCCGCGACGGCCGTCGCCAGCGGCGTCCGCCCGTCGCGATTCAGCGCCTGGATGTCGGCGCCCCGATCGACCAGGTAGCGGACGATCGTGGGGAATCCGAGCGGCGCGTCGGACGCACCGCCCCGCACGCGAACGGTCGCGGTGGCCGCGATGTGCAGCGGCGTGTCGCCGCGGCTGTCGTCGGCCGCGTCGACGTCGACATGCTGGCCGACGATGAGCTCGACGGCTTCGAGAATGGTGCGCTCGTCGGCGCCTGTCGAGCGACGGTCCCCGCGGCCGGTCGGCCTCAGCGCCGCCGCGAGCGCCGTCCTGCCGTCCGGGGTGGTCAGCGCGGGGTCGGCGCCGCCGGCCAGCAACGCCTTCATGATCTCGACGTCGTTGTAGGACGCCGCCTGCCAGAAAGGGGTCGCCCCGATCAGCGAGAGCGTGAGCGCGTAGTCGCCGGAGCTGCGTCCCACGGGCGTGGCCTTCTCGATGCGCGCATCCGGATCCGCTCCATGCGCCAGGAGCGCCTGCACGAGCGCCGGGTCGCCGCGCAGGATCGCGGCATGGAGCGCCGTGTAGCCGCCCGCGGCGAGGTTCGGATCGGCGCCGCGGTCCAGCAGGAACGCGCCGAGCTCGCCGCGGCCCGAGTGCGCCGCGACCACCAGGGGCGTCGTGCCGCTGCCGGTGGGCTCGTCGATGCCGGCTCCGGCCGCGAGCAGGACCCTGGCGGTCTCGACGCCGCCCGCACGGGCCGCGAACATCAACGGCGTGTACCCGCCGTTGCGGTGCCGCGGCAGCTCAATGTCGCCGCCCAGCACGCCGAGCGTCGCGCCGCCGGCGAACTGCACGTACTCCATCCATTCCTTCGTGCGGGCCCGCACGTCCGCCCCGGACGCCGCCAGCAACCGGGCCACGCCCGCGTGCCGCTGCGAGGCGGCCCACATCAGGGCCGTCTGCCCCTGCCGCTTCTCCTTCGCGTTCACGTCGGCCCGGGCCGCGATCAGCAGCGCGACGAGCCGTGCGTTGCCGCTGCGCGCCGCGGCCATCAACGGCGTCTCGCCCGAGACGAGCGCGACGTTCGGATTGGCGCCGGCCGCCAGCAGGCGTTCCGCCAGGGCGGCGCTGCCGTTCCGGCCGGCGAGCCACAGCGGGGTCGCGCCCAGGTCGTTCGACGCATCGACCGCGGCTCCTGCGCGGATCAGGAGGTCCGCCAGCTCCCGGTCGTCCCGGTGAACCGCCCAGTGCAGAGCGGTCGCGCCGTCGCCGTACGGCGCGTTGACGTCCACTCCCTGCCGAATCAACGCGCGCACCTGCGCCACGTCGGCCCTGGCAGCCGCCTCGACGAGACGCGAATCGGATGCGCCCGCCGCCAGGCTCGGCGCCGCGCACAGCAAGACCGCCGCCATCCCTCGCCGGGTCAGATGCTTCACAGCCGCATTCTACGTCCCGGAGCAGGCCGATGGAAGGCTGCGTTCGCGGGGGCGAAGCTCGACTAGAATGAGCCTGATGACGCGACTGGCCGCCGTCTGCGCGTGGATTCTGGTTTTGGTCGCGGCCCCCGGCGCGGAGCTGCGCTGGATCGATGTCGAGCGGTCCAGCGTCACGGTCTACGTGTCCGCGTCGGAACCGGGTGCGGCCGCCGCGGCGCATGTCATCGACGCGCCGCTCGCCGAGGGATCGGTCGAGGACACCGAGACGCCCCACCTGGCGCTCGTGATCAACGTCGACCAGTTGCGGGTCGTCGATGCCGGGCTGTCGGCGGACGAGCGGCAGCAGGTCCGGAGGCAGATGCTGGGGCCCGAGGGACTGGAGGCGGAGCGGTATGCCCGCGTCACCTACCACTCGCTGACGATCGACCAGCGCGAGGGGGGCGTCTGGCTCGTGCAGGGCGAGCTGGGCATGCACGGGCGGTTCCTGCCGCTCGACGTCCGCGCGGTGAGGCGCGGGGACCGGTTCACCGGCACGGCCACGGTCGTGCCGGCCGACTTCGGGATTCCTCCCATGCGCGTCGGCCGGGCCTCGACGCCCGCCGGCCACGAGCTGCGCGTCGACTTCGATATCGTTCTCGAAGCGCCCTGAATCGGGGCGGGCCCAGCGCCAGTCAGGCAGAGTGAGTCGACATGCTCCGGCCCGCGCGTGTTGGCGATGCGCCGCTGCGACAGGAGGCAGCCCATGACAGCGTCGAACAGTAGCGCGGCTCGACAAGGGGGCCTGCCGCTCGGCACGGCCGCGCTGATGGCCGGCCTGGGCCTGCTGGCGATGACGGTGGCCGCACCGTTCGCGCTGCTCGTTGCGTTGCCGGAGATCCTGGTGCCGGGCGATGCCGCCCAGACCGCGAGCAACCTGACGCAGCACCGCGGGCTGTTCCTGGCATGCATATTCGCCTGGCTCCTGAACTACTCCGCGGACGTCGTCGTCGGGTGGGCGCTGTTCTACTTTCTCGCGCCGGCCGGTCGTGCCGTGTCGCTGCTGGCGTTCGCGTTCTCCCTGGTCTACACCGCGGTGGCGCTGAGCGGCGTGTTCAACCATGTCGAGGCCCTGCGGCTCCTCGACGTGCCGGAGAACGCCGTCGCCCTGGGCACGGATTACCTGCATGCGCAGGTCTACATGCTGCTCAATGCATACCAGTACGACTGGGGTTTCGCGCTTATTGTCTTCGGCGTCGTGTTGCTGCTGCGCGCCTTTCTGGTCGTTCGAGCGGCGCACGTGCCGTCGATATTCGGCGTGTTGCTGGCCGTGGCAGGGTTCGGGTATATCGCTACCGAGCTGGGGCGGTATGTCGCACCGGACGTGAACCTCGATTTCCTGATAGTCACCGGTGTGGCCGAGCCGATCTTCATGATCTGGCTGCTCGTCAAGGGCAGGCGGCTATAGCCAATCCTTGCCCCCTACGCGCCCTGTCCGCACAGCCCGACGACCTGACGGACGTGAGCGGACTGCCGCGCCTCCGCCAGAAGAAAGCAGGCCACCGCGGCGCGAGAGATGGAGCCGCCGCCCGGGGGAAGCACGCCTGCGGCGTGGCGGTAACCAGTTGCGCCGTCGTTGGTGAGAAAGCCCGTGCGGGCGATCGTCCAGTCGAGGCCGGAGGACCGGATCCGCTCTTCCATACGCCCCGCTTCCCTGACGACGTTCGGCGTGAGCCGGCGCAGGACGCGGTCCAGCAGCTTGGCACTGGGGAACAGCAACGCCGAGGAGGTCACCAGGAGCCTGGTGACGTCGCTCCCCTGCATGGCCTCGACGATCGAGGCTGCGGAGTCGGAGTAGATGGCGCTGGCAGCCTTTGTGGGCAGGCGCGGTCCCAGCGTGGAGATGACCACGTCATGCCCGGGCAGAAGCGCCTCCTGGACCTTCGGGTCGCAAGCATTCCCGACGCGGATGTCCAGTCGCTCGTGGCTGAGATCGTCGAGCTTGCCTGCGGCGCGCACGAGTGCGGTGACCGTGTCGCCGGCGCTCAGCGCGCGGCCGAGGACCTCCCGCCCGGTTCTCCCGTTGGCGCCAAGCAGAACGATGTTCACGCGCACCCCTTCGAATGACTCGGCGCAAGCGCCGCGTAGGCGTCGCAGGTCTTCGGTCCGGGAACGGCCTTGATGCGCTCCCAGGCCGTCACGGCGTCAGCCCGGCTCTTGCCCTGTTCGCCGGGCGGCCTTGAAGTCCGTGGCGAAATTGTTGAATCGGGCGGCGGGGATCCGCGGCAAGCGGCCCTCGGAGCGTGCAAGCCGGCTGCTCAGGAATCGGGATCGCGGCCGGCCTGCAGTAAGGAAGCCGGAACGGATCCTTGAAACAGTCATCGGGATGGCAGCACATGGCGCCGACGTCAGGCGGCATTCGGGCTTCGGCCGGCGTTCATGAATGTCGAGAGTGTTCCCTCGAGCGTGCCGGTCCGGTCCCGGAGGTCGGCGATGTCGCGGCTTATCGTGTCGATCCGCTTGTTCGTGTCGTCGAGCCGCGTCTGGAGGTGCTCCAGACGGCTGGCAACGGTGTCAAGCCGTTGATTTACACCCTGGAATCGCTGCGTGACGTCGTCGAACTGGCGGTTCATCACGTCGAACTGGCGGTTCATCGCGTCGAATTGGCGGTTCATGCTGGTCCAGAGCATCCTTGCCATCAGGCCGGCGAGCCCGATGATCGCGATCCCCGTGCCGACGATCGACGTGATGAGCGGTGCCGTTTCCATCGTTCAGTCGTTCAAGGTACCACACGCTCGTGCCGGCGGTGTCGTTGCCATCCCGTTCGCCCACGGGGCGCCGTTGCGGGCGATCCTGCGCGCCGGCGCCCTCGGCGCCTGATCCTTCCGGGCCCTACGGCAGAGCGAACACGAAGAGCCCGTTGGCCCCGATGGGCCGGCGCTTCTCGGGGGTGAGCTGCAGCGGGATCTGGCTCGTCCAGCTGCCGCCGCCGGTGCCGGCCGGCACCGCGAGGTACTGCTTCCCGGCCACGGCGTAGGAGATGGGAAAGCCCTGGACGGAGGTGGGCAGCCGCGTCTGCCACAGGATCTCGCCGTCGGCCGCGTCGAACGCGTAGAGGTGGCGGTTCCAGTCGCCGGCCACGGCCAGGCCGCCGCCGGTCGTGAGGGCGGCGCTGTTGATCGGCGTCCGGAAGCGGTGCCGCCACAGGACCTCGCCGGTCCGCATGCTCATGGCCGCGAACTCGCCCAGGTGGTCCGGGCTCTCGGGATGGAAGTGGTTCGTGCGGCGGACCGGTCCGGCGCCGCCCCCGCCTTCGCGCATCTCCACGGGACCGAACACGCCGGTCTCGCAGTTGAGGATGATCGGGATGTAGAAGGCTTCCGTGGCCGGGTGATAGGACATGGCGCGCCAGCTCTTGAAGCCGGACGTGCTCGGGCACCAGTAGATCGGCTCGCCGATCACGGGGTTCGTGCCCTCGCGATACGTGACCTGGCCGCTGGTCGCGTCGATGTCGGCGACGGTCTGGTAGCCGAGGTCCGCCGCGCTCCTGAACTCGCCGGTCTCGAGGGCGAGCTCCCACAGCACGCCGATCTTGCCCATGCTGAAGACCGAGCGCTTCCCGTCGTAGTCGACGAGCACGCGCTCGAACACCTCGTCCATGTCCAGCATCTCGCCCGGCAGGTGCTGGAAGTACCACTTCATTTCTCCGGTCGCGGGGTCGAGCGCGAGGGTGGAGTTCGTGTACAGGGCGTCGCCGTCGGTCCCGCGGACCGTGCGCGCCCACGGCTTGGCCTGCGCGGTGCCGTGGAACAGCGTGCGGGTCACGGGGTCGTAGCTGCCCGGAATCCACGCGTCGCTGCCCGCCCGGAACATGAGCGGCAGGTCGCCCCACGTGTCGCCGCCGCGCTCGCCCGGGCGCGCGATCGTCGAGGTGCGCCAGACCTCGCGGCCGGTCGCCGCGTCGAGCCCGACGATGTAGCAGGTGTCGTCGCGATACCGCCCGCAGCCGGTCAGGCCCGAGACCACCATGCCGTCCGCGACGATCGACCCGCTGGTGTATCGGAACCCCACGCCGCCCCCGACGTCGGTGTCCCAGACCTCGGCGCCGCTGCGGGCATCGATGGCGACGACGTGCGCGTCGTTGGTATTGAGGTAGATCCTGTCCTGATAGATGGCGATGTTGCGCTGCCGGCCCCCCGCGGGACCGCCGCCGCCGTCCGGCGTCTCGCGGCGGTACTCCCACAGGAGCTCGCCGCTGGCGGCGTCGAGCGCCTGCACGATCGCCCCCGGATTCGCGAGGTACATGACCCCGTCATACACGAGCGGGGTCGTCTGCTGGGACCCCTCGGCAAGCCCCCAGCTCCACGCCAACTGCAACTGGTTCACGTTGTCCGTGGTGATCTCATCGAGCGGGCTGTGCCCCCACCCGTCGAGCGTGCGGCGCCAGTTGAGCCAGTCGGCGGGGTCGGGGTCCTGCAGCATCGCGTCGGTCACCGGGACGAATCCGCCGGTGGACTGAGCTCGCGGGCCGACCGCACCCAGCGCCACGACGGCAACCGCGACCACGAGAAGACGTCGTTGATTCGGACACCAGCGGTGTGACATGGGTGACAGTCCTCCTTCAGTCCGGATGACGGGAAGCAGGGCCAGTATAAGCCCGGCGCGCCATATACTTCGACCGACGGAGTCATGGCCGGCGTGCGCTAGTCGGTCCTGCGGCGGACCGCGCGTGTGAAGGAGGTTGTCATGCAGGCTGCATTGCGATGGGGCGTCACCGTTGTCGTCGCCATGGCGCTCGGGCTGGTTCCCACCCTGGGCCAGGAAGCGCTCCGGGTCTATTTCGTCGATGTCGAAGGCGGGCAGGCCACGCTGATCGTCGCGCCGTCGGGCCAGTCGCTGCTGATCGACAGCGGCTATCCGGGGGAACGCGATGCGGGCCGCATCGCCGCCGCGGCGGCCGCCGCGGGTCTCCGGCAGATCGACTACCACATGGTCACCCACCTGCACGGGGATCACCTGGGCGGCACGCCGGCGCTCGCCGCCAGGCTGCCGATCCTCAACTACGTCGACGTGGGCGCGCCGATCGAACCCGGCGCGGCCACGTATCAGGCGTATGCCCGCGTGCGCGCGAGCGGCCGCCACATCCTGGCCAGGCCGGGCGACCGGATCCCGGTCGACGGTCTCGACGTGCAGATCGTGACCGCGGACGGCACGGCGCTGGCGGAGCCGCTGCCCGGCGCGGGTCGGCCGAACCCGCTCTGCAGCGACTTCACGCCGCTGCCGCCCGACGGCGGCGAGGATGCGCGCTCGGTCGGCGTGGTGATCAGGCACGGGAGCTTCAGCCTGGTGGATCTCGGCGATCTGACGTGGAACCGGGAGCACGACCTCGCGTGCCCGGACAATCTGCTGGGGACGGTGGACCTGTATCTGGCGACTCGTCATGGCCTCAACGGCGCCGGGCTGCCGGCGCTCGTCCAGGCGTTGCGGCCGCGCGTCACCGTGATCAACAACGGGGCGACGAAAGGCGCCTCGCCGGAGCACTTCCAGACCATCAGAAGCTCGCCGGGTCTCGAGGACATCTGGCAACTGCACTACTCGCTGCCGAGGGACGGCAACCTGCGGCTCTACGAGACCTCGCGTCCGGGCGGGCCGGACCTCAACACGTCGGAGCCGCGCATCGCGAACCTCGACGAGACGACGGCCCACCACCTCGAGCTGACGGCGCGCGCGGACGGCAGCTTCGCGCTGTCGAATCCGAGGAACGGCTACACGAAGGAGTATCCGCCCCGCCAGTAGCGCCGGGCCGGCAGCCTGCGACGCCGCATACTGGAAGTCCATGGCAGACGACGCACTCGACGAGGTGCTGCGCCGGGTGGCGACGGTCAAGGATCTCGCCGACCTGCGGCGGGAGCTGGCGCGGTTGCGGGCGGACTTCACCGCGGAGCAGGCGCGCACGCGGCGCACCCTGTGGGCGGTGGCAGCGGTCGTGGCGGCCGTCGTGCTGCTGGCCGCGTGACGGCGGGCCCTGGCGCCGGCCCCGGAGCGAGCGGCCGCGCCCGGCCGGCGGCGCCGCGCCCGCGGCCCGGTGGCAACGCCAGTCGCCGCGGACTACAATCCGGTGACCGACGGAGGTTGTTGAGATGGGAGAGAGCTATGGACGTCGCCGGTTTCTCGGACTCGGGGCGGGCATTCTGATGGCGGCCGGCGCACGGCCCGTCTGGCAGGCAGGCGCCGCCCCCGTTGTGCAGGATCTGCCCGAGCGCCTGCGCGGCGTGCGCGCGCTCACGTTCGACGTCTTCGGCACGGTCGTCGACTGGCGCGCGAGCATCGCGCGCGAGGGGCGCGAGATCGCCGCCCGCAAGGGGGTCGACGGCGACTGGAACGCCTTCGCCGAGCGCTGGCGGGGCGGCTACGGGCCGGCCATGAACCGCGTGCGGCAGGGCGAGCTGCCGTGGACGAAGATCGACGATCTGCACCGCATGATTCTCGACGAGCTGATTCCGGAGTTCGGCCTCGAGAGCCTGAGCGAGGCCGAGCGCGTCGAGCTCAACTACGCGTGGCACCGGCTCAGTCCCTGGCCCGACGCCGTCGAGGGCCTGACGCGGCTGCGCGCGCGCTACGTGCTGGCCACGCTGTCGAACGGGAACGTGGCCCTGCTCGTCAACATGGCCAAGGCGGCGGGGTTGCCCTGGGACGCGGTGCTGTCCGCCGAGCTGGCGCAAGCGTACAAGCCGGACGCCGTCGTGTACCGCACGGCGGCCGACCTGCTCGGCCTCGCGCCGGAGCAGGTGATGATGGTGGCGGCGCACGCGGGCGACCTGCGCGCGTCGGCCGCGGTGGGATTCCGCACCGCCTACGTGCCCCGGCCGCAGGAGTACGGCCCGGACAGCGGACGCGACCTGACGCCCGATCCCGCGTTCGACGTCGTGGCGACCGACTTCGTCGACCTCGCCGCGCAGCTCGGCCTGTAGCGCGGCCGGTGGCGGTTCACGGGCGCCTGGCCAGCACGACGGCTTCCAGCAGCGTGAAGTAGAGCGTGCCGTCGGCCCAGCGCGGCGCCATCGCGGGCCGCAGTGCGCCGGGCAGGTCGCGCATCATCGCCAGCAGCCGCTCCTTGTCGGCGCGCGACACGCGCTGGCGGTCGGTCCACTCGTGGAACTCGAACTCCTTGGTCAGCTCGCGCGTTGCCGCGACGCGGAAGCCGGCCGCCGCCAGCAGGCCGCGCAGCTCCGCCAGCGACAGGACGCGGTGGTGAGACGGATCCCGGATCTTCTCGTACGCGTTGTACCAGGCGGCCGCGCCGGGCTCGTCGACGGTGATGCTGTCGACCAGGGCCAGGACGCCGCCGGGCCTGAGGACGCGCCCGAACTCGCGCAGCGCGTCCCCGGGATGCGGGAAGTGGTGGAATGCCAGCCGGCAGGCGACGGCGTCGAAGCTGGCGGCGGCGAACGGCAGGCGCTCGGCGTCGGCCCGTGCGCCCCGGACGTTCCGCAGCCTCCGGGCGGCGGCCAGCTCGAGGGTCTTGCGCACCATGGCCTCCGTGAGGTCGACCGCCACCGCCCGCGACACGTGCGGCGCCAGGGCGAAGGCCGTGTGGCCGGCGCCGGCAGCGACGTCCAGCACGGTCCAGTCCGGCTCCGGCCGCACCACTTCCAGCAGCGCCGCCAGGCTCTCGCCGCGGGCATGGATGTCGCTCGTGGCGTAGTCGTCGGCGGCGGCGCCGAACTGCGACTGCACCCGGGTCTTCAGATCGTCGCGCATGCCTGCAGGCCCTCCGATCAGCCGTACGAGACGCCCGGGTGCAGCAGGTTGACCGCGGCCAGCCACAGCGGCTGGAACACCACGTCGAAGACCTGCCAGGCCAGCAGGATGCCGATCCACGCCAATGCCGGCTGACCCCAGACGAGCGCCTGGTAGCGCCGGGTGGCCTCCGGGCTCAGGAGTAGCGGCACGGCCCCGCTGCCGTCGAGCGGCGGCACCGGAATGAGATTGAAGACGGCGAGCAGCAGGTTCAGCGAGAAGAAGACGCTGAGCAGGAACGCCAGCGCCGGCCACGGCCCGCCGGCCTGAGCGGCCGCCACGTGGTCGAAGCCGACGGCCCCGGGCGCGGCGAGCAGGCCGCTGGCGGCCCCGGCGCGGATCAGCACCGCCGCGCCGGCCACCAGGGCCATGTTGGCGGCGGGACCGGCCAGCGCCATCCAGGCGGCCCGCCGCGGGTGGCGCTGCGCCCAGTACGGGTCGTAGGGCGCGCTCGCGAAGCCGAACGGCCAGCCCGAGAGCGCAACCGAGAGGAGCGGAAGCACCACCATCCCGAACGGCTCGCGCCGGATGTGCGCCCGCGGGTCGAGCGACACCTGGCCGCCGTGGTAGGCGGTGGGGTCGCCCCCGCGCAGCGCGGCCCAGGCATGGGCGGCCTCGTGCAGCGTGGTCGAGAGCAGGAAGACCACGTAGTAGACGAGGCCGCTTCCGATGTCTGGCATGATCCCCCCATGCTTCACGACGCCCACTGCCACTTCTTCTCGAGACGGTTCTTCGAGGCGCTGGCGCGCGACGTGCCCGACCTGGGACCCGGCGATCCGGCGGCCGCGGCGACCGCCGCCCTGGGCTGGGAGGCGCCCGGCGCGCCGGCGGAGCTCGCGGACCGCTGGGTCGCGGAGCTGGACCGGCACGGCGTCTCGCGCGCGGCCCTCATCGCCAGCGTGCCCGGCGACGAGCAGTCGGTCGCCGAGGCAGCGGCCCGGCATCCGCGCCGCTTCGTCGGCTGGTTCATGCTGGACCCGACCCGCGAGGACGCCCCCAGGCGGACGGCGGACGCCCTCGGCCGTCTCGGCCTGCGCTGCGTCTGCCTGTTTCCGGCCATGCACCGCTACCGGCTCGACGACGAGCGGGTGCGGCGGGTCGTCGACGTCGCCGCCGCGCATCCGGGCGCCGCCGTCTTCGTCCACTGCGGCGTGCTGTCGGTCGGCGTGCGGGCGAAGCTCGGGCTGCCCAGCCGCTTCGATGTGCGGCTCGGCGACCCGCTCGCGCTGCCCCCGCTGGCCACCGCCCATCCGGGCCTGCCGATCATCGTGCCCCACTTCGGCGCCGGCCTCCTGCGCGAGACGCTGATGGCGGCCGACCTCTGCTCGAACATCCACCTCGACACGTCCAGCTCCAACGGCTGGATCCGGTACCATCCCGGCCTGACGCTGGCGGACGTGTTCCGCCGGGCGCTGGACGTGGTGGGGCCCGCACGCCTGCTGTTCGGCACCGACTCGTCGTTCTTCCCGCGCGGCTGGCAGCGGCCGGTGTGGGAAGCGCAGGCGGCCGCCCTCGAGCAGGCGGGGGCCAACCCGGCGGTCCGCGATCAGATCTTCGCCGGCAACTTCGAGCGGCTCTTCGGAGCCGGCTGACCAGGAGTCCGCGCCGTTCTACGGCGCAGACTCCTGGCGCGGGAAACGGCCGATGCGGTCGCCGCCGCCGGCGCCGCCGACCCAGATCTCGTCGCCGACCTCGATGGCGCCCGTGCCGATGATCAGGCCCGGCGTGGACGGATAGCTGACGATCTCCTCGGCAGCGAGCGTGTCCGGGTCCACGCGCGCGACCCGGGCGGTGAGCCCGTCGCAGGCGCCGCCCCCGACGCAATCGAAGATCGCGTCGGGGCTGCCCGCGCCCTGGCCGGCCGCCAGCAGCGAGCCGTCGGGCGTCCAGCGCAGGTTGTCGACGTGGAACCCGAGGTTCACCTCGGATTTGTCGACCGGCGTCGCGCCGCGCGACAAGCGGACCACCGACTGCGTGCCCCAGCCGCCGATGTAGTACCAGCGGCCGTCCTCCGACACCAGCAGGCCGTTCGGGCCGGACATCGTGCTGCCGGGCACCTCCGACCAGCCGATCCCGGGCCGCCACTCCCACACCTCGCCCACGGGCTGCGAGAAATTCGTGGCGGCAAAGCCGCCGCCGGGCAGCGACGTCACGGAATTGAGGCCCACGCCCTCCGGCGCCACGACGCAGCCGACCCAGGTGACCAGCGGCTGCGCGCCGCCCATGTCGAGCCAGAACACCTCCACCGACTCCCGGTCGCCGTGGCCCACGACGTACACCGTGTGGATGTCGCCGTCGCCCTGGCGCAGGCTCAGGCCGTGCGGCTGGAGGCGGGCCGTGGGCGGGCCGGGGCACGCGCCGTACGTCGCCGTGTCGTGGCGCGCGCGCGCGCCGGCGGCCGGGAACAGCACCGCCGTGCTGTGGTCGCGGGTGTCGGCCAGGAAGAGGTGGCCCTCGGCCTCCATGCTCGACACGAGCACCAGGGGGGTCCGGGGTACCGCGAGCAGGTCCTCCGGGCTCGGCGGTCCGCACAGGAACTGCACGTCGCCGTCCGGGTCGCACGCCGCCGCGCCTTGTGCCGCCGCAACCGCGACCAGGGCGCCGGCGACCAGCGCGCCGACCGCCATCGAGAGCCTCGTGAGCTGCATGAAAGTCCTCCCCGCGCGTCTCGTCGCGCGCGAGCCATTATAGGTGTAGACTCGCAGGGCGGAGAGATGCCCATGCGGAAGATGCGCAACCGGTTCGTTTCGCGGTGGTCCGTGCAGCTCGCGGCGCCGCTCGCACTCCTGATGCTGATGGCGGCCAACGCAGGCCCCGGGACGGGCGCTGCGGCTCAGGAGGCCGCGGGCGAGGTGCCCCGCCTGGTCGGCGTCTGGGACGGGAGCCCCCGGGCGCGCCCCGTCAACGGCCCGGACATGCCGTGGACGCCCGACAACTTTCCCGTGCTGAACGAGCGGGCGCTCGCCTTTCAGCAGGTGTTCGACGAGGCGATAGCGCAGAAGTACGACTGCGTGCCGGCCACGCCGCCCGCCCTGCAGTACGACCCCTACATGATGGAGGTCGTGCAGTGGCCCGATCGGGTGCTGTTTCGTTACGAGAAGGACGACGTGCTGCGCACCGTCTGGCTCGACGGGCGCGGGCCGACCGTCCACGACTACGGCATCCAGGGTTTCTCGGTGGGCCGCTACGAGGACGGCGCGCTGCTCGTCGAGACCACCCACTTCGTGTTCGACGTCACCGGCTTCGACGACTACAACGGCATCCCGTCCTCGCAGCTCAAGCGCGTCACCGAGCGCTACTGGCGCGAGGGCGAGGCCCTGAAGGTGACCGTCACCGTCGAGGATCCGCTCTTCCTCAGGGAGCCGGCGTCGTACACCACGCAGTGGCTGCCGGCGCCCGACGGCTACCGGCTGCAGGCGTACGAGTGCGACCCGGAAGACGCGCGGCGTCCGGTGCGCTTCATGGTCCCGAAGTACCGGTAGCCAAGGAGGGTAGCGAGGTGTCAGTTTCGCGATGGATTGCGTTGGCGTGTCTGGCGGCGGGCTGCCTGGCGGTGGCGCCCGCGGTGGCGCACCATGCCAGCACGCCGTTCTACGACGGCACCCGCAGCGTGGAGGCGCTGGGCGTCGTGACGAGGTTCGAGTTCAAGAACCCGCACTCGTTCCTGTACCTCGAGGGTGCGGGGGACGACGGGGCCACGATCGCCTGGGAGATCGAGATGGGGCCGGCGGTCTCGATGAGCCGCCGGGGATGGACGCCGGAGACGATCAACGCGGGCGACGAGATCCGCGCGGTGGGCAACCCGTCCCGGGCGCCGGGCACGCACGGCATGTGCTGCGCCGAGTTGACGCGGCCGGACGGCAGCCCGATCCAACCCTAGGAATCTGCTCCGGACGGCGGCCCGGCCGCCGCCTTCACTCCTCCGCGCGGTCGACCCGCAGCCGGGTCAGCCGTAGCGTCTTGATGTACCAGCGGCCGTCGATGCGCTCGTACGTTTCGTGGTAGTGGCCCCAGCCGTGGACCAGGTTCTCCCCGCCGGGCTCCTGCAGGATGTCCAGCATCGCCCAGATGCCGGTCGCGGTGGTGGGGGAGGTGATCTCGATCTCCGGCATGTGTCCGTGGTGGATGGTCACCAGGTGCTCGACGGCGCGCTGGATGAAGGCCGCGATGCCCTCGTTGCCCCTCACCGGGTTGTCGGGCGTGGCCGGGTTGCCCGACCCCTCGACGTTGTAGACCGCGGTCGCGTCGGACGTGAACAGCGTCGCGATGCAGGCCCAGTCCTTCGTGTCCAGGCAGCGGAAGTAGCTCGCCTTGAGCCGTCCGATCTCCTCGATGGCGAGGAGGCGCTCGAGGTCGCTCAGCGCCGGCTCCCCGTCCTGACTGCCGGCGGCCGCGTCCGGCTGGGCGGCGCAACCGGCGCCGAACGCCAGTGCCGCGAGCAGCGTTCCCGCCATCGCGGCGCGGCGAACCCGGCCTCCCCTGCGGTGTTCCTGCATGAACGCAAGTCCGGACTCGTGCGGCTCGACCTGCATGGCTCGCCTCCGTTGCCGGCTACGGCGTGACGGTCACCGTCACGTCCTCGGTGTCCTTCAGGCCGCCGTCGTGCGCCTGCGCGCGGATGACGTACTCCCCGGGCCGGCTGAACGTCGCGGTCACCGGGAAGCGGCCGTCGGGCGGCAGCGGCGGCGGCTCCCAGCCGGGCGTCCACGGCGAGTTGCTGCGGTAGTCGGGATACGTCTTGAACTGGTACGGGTCGAAGCTCACGTGGCTCGCGGGCCCGCGGTAGACGATCCACGCCACGCGCAGACCCCAGGCGCCGTGGCGGCCGACCAGCCGCAGCGGCGCCGCGTGCACCGGCGGGATGCCGTCGTCGGCCGCCACGGCCGCCAGCTCCAGCGGCTGGCCCACGGCCACGGTCCGCTCGAGACTGCCCTCCACGCGCACCGTCGGCGCCAGGTTGGCCCGCATCTCCTCGTTGTTGTGGCCGAAGTCGCCGATGTCGAACTGCTGCAGCTCCGCGTCGGTGATGTAGCCGGGCAGCAGCGAGCCGTACGTCTGGTTGGTCTTGCCGTTGACCGTCAGCGTCCACACGATCTCGCGCTCGCCGAAGTCGGCGGGCACGTTGATCCGGAAGACGAACCGGTTGCGGCGCGGCTGGAACAGCGTGGGCTGCCCCTGGTCCGGCCCGCCCGGCTCGAGGTGGTTGTCCGGGCCGACGGGCACGAACGGCTTCTCGTCCCAGTTGCGGTTGAAGTAACCGAAGGCCAGGTCGAACGTCCCGTCGGGGCGCTCCTCCCAGCCGTCGAAGGCGGGGGCGATGTCCTGGCCGCTGCGGTAGACGACCTGTCCGCCGCTGTCGCCGGGCGCGCCTGCCAGCAGCAGGGCCGCCGCGGCGGCCGCGACCGCCGCGGCGGCCGCGACCGCCGCGGCGGCCCACGGGAATTGGCTGTGCGCTCTCATCGTCGTGAACCGTGGCGGCCGGTCAGTCGTTGTTCTGCGTCAGCCGCGCCCGCTCCAGCGCCTGCCGCCGCTCCAGCTCCTCCTCGTACTGCTCCTCGGTGATGGGCACGAACCGGGAGAGGTTGAGGAACATGTCGTCGGTCGAGCGGTTGCCGTACCCCTTCCAGTTGCGGGGATCCACGACGCGCGGGTTGTTCAGCGTGTTGTCGTACCACGCGGTCACCCGCAGCAGCGTGTTGGCGGGCAGCAGCGGCGCGTGGTCCTCGTCGTAGACGTACACCTTCACCCAGTTGTGGTTGTAGCCGGCGCAGTTGAGCATCTCGCTCAGGCCGCTGGGGTACATCGCCTCGATGCACATCCGCTTGCCGCTCGAGTGCAGGTGCGGCTCGAACGTCATCAGGAGGCCCGGCTGCGTCACGAGCTGCATCCCCTCCATCTTCGCGTTCGGCTCCTCGGGCGGGATGTCGATGTCGAAGGTCAGGTAGCTGATGATGCCGCCGCGGCCGCTGTACTTCGGCTCCCAGCCCCGGGGGTGGAACTTGAACGCGACGTCGATGCGGAACGGCACCTCGACGCCGATGGAGTGCAGGTGCAGGTCCCAGTTGAGCGCCGAGCCGGCCGGCAGGCGCACGCCGAGCACCTCGGGATAGTGGGTGGCGTTCTGGCCCACCTCGTGGACGACCATGAACAGGTCGGTCGGACCGCGCGCGCTGCCCGGCCGCGACTGGGTCTGGATCTCCTCGGACCGCTCGCGGGCGGAGATGACGGCGTGGTGCACGACGAACAGGTTGAGGTCGCCCGACTTGCGCTCGACCGTGGCCTCGTCGAGCAGCACCTCGCGCACCTCGACCGCCTTGACCCAGCGGTCCTCGGTCAGCCCGGTGGGCGACGGGTCGAGCAGGCCGTACCAGTCGGCCGCCACCGCCTCGAGCGTGTGCCCGGGCGACGAGACGACCAGGTCCGGCTCGCCGAACGACCAGTCCTTGCCCGCGGGCCACTCGATGGCCGGCGGCAGGTCGGCCGGGTTGCCGCGGGGCGCGCCGCCGTCCACCCAGGCCGCAACCGTCTCGATCTCCTCCGGGCTCAGGGAGATGTCTTCCTTGAAGCGCTGGATGCCGATGTTCTTCTCGATGAACCACGGCGGCATCCGGTCCGGGTCGTTGTCGGGCCGGGAGATCTTGTCCCGGATGGCCCGCGCCCACGGCCGCGCCTCTTCGTAGGTGACGAGCGACATCGGTGCGATGGAGCCGGGCCGGTGGCACGCCTGGCACGAGCGCTGGAGTATCGGGGCCACGTCCCGCGTGAACGTCACCGATGGTTGCGAGCCGGTCTGCGCGGCCGCGTCGGGCGCCCACGGCGGCGCGCTCGCGAGCAGCACGAGCCCGGCGAGGA
Organism: Vicinamibacterales bacterium; assembly: GCA_965214845.1. Classification (GTDB taxonomy): domain Bacteria; phylum Acidobacteriota; class Vicinamibacteria; order Vicinamibacterales; family UBA8438; genus JAAXGX01. The sequence goes on along the minus strand of CBDCCO010000007.1, from coordinate 4,716,973 downwards.
CAACGGCCGGCAGCGGGCGCCGGCGGTTCGAAATGGTCTGCATTGCCTGGTCCTCCTCCGTGCGAGTGGTCATTCTAGCTGCAATCGAACGCGGGGCCTGCGCCATTCTGCGGCGCAGGCTCCCGGCTCATCCTGCGCCCGGCCCCAGGCGCAGGATGAGCACGCCGGGCTCGCCGGTCCCGCCCATCTCCGCGCCGCCCACGGCCAGCAGCACCAGCGAGCCCGCGACCGCCAGGTCGCGGGGCGGCCCCGGCAGCTCGTACTCGGTGGCCAGGACCGGCGCCGCGGGGTCGGATACGTCCACGACCTGCAGCAGGAACGGCGGATAGGCGTCGGCCAGCAGGGCGAGCGGCCCCGCCAGCTCCACGTGGACCAGGCCGCCGGTGGCGGCGGCGGCGATGTACCCGCCGGTGCCCGGCCGCCCGGGGTCGCGGTAGGTGCCGAGCGGCGTCGGAGCGGTCGGGTCCGAGACGTCCACCAGCTCCAGGCTCGACTCGGAGCTCATCAGCCCCGCCAGGGTCGTTTCCATGCCGTTCCGCCGCAGCGTGCCCACCGCCACGGCCGCCGACATCTCGCGCGTGGCCAGCGTGCCCCGCGCCGCGAGCTCGTCGCCGGCCTCCGCCAGATCGACGATCGACAGCCCGCCGGGGGTGTCGATCACGTAGGCGCGCGTGCCGGCGGCCGCGACGTCGATGGCGTACCCCTCCGCGAAGTAGGACCCGCTCGGGGCCGGCGCCGCCGGGTCCGACACGTCGATCAGCTCCAGGCCGGACAGGCGGTTGGTCACGGCCGCCGTGGTGCCGGCGACGGCGATGCTCAGCGCCTGCCCCGGCGTCCGGAACGTCGCGAGGAGCCGCGGCGCGCCCGGGTCGGACACGTCGACCGTGGCCAGCCCGCCGAAGTCGATCGCCGCGTAGGCCACCGCGCCGGCGACGTCGATGCCGTAGATGTTCTCCGGGAGCGTCACCGCGCCGGTCACGGCCGGCGCGGTCGGGTCCGCGATGTCGACGATGCGCAGTGTGGGTCCGTCGCCGAGGTACGCGCGGTCCCCGTGCACGCTCACGACGGCGGCCGGTCCGGGAATGAAGCCGGCCGGGTCCAGCTCCTGGCCGTGCAGCACGGCATGCGGAGCGAGTGCCCAGGCGGCCCCCCAGCCGCACAGGAGGGCCAGCCGCCGCGCGGCGGCCCGCGGCAGGAGTCTGCGTCGCAGCGACGGCATGGGTACCTCCTCCGAGCTACGGCGCATCGTGCGGATGCGGGTAGATGGCGTCGCTCGCGGCCGGCGCCAGCGCCTCGACCAGCAGGCCGAGGCGCGGACGGAGATCGAAGTAGGCGTGGCTGCCGCCGTCCGCCGCCAGCAGGCCGCCGTGCCCCTCCAGCCGCTCCGCCTGCGCCGGCATGTCGAGGCTGTCGCCGGCGTTCCGGAAGTGCATCCCGATGTGGTGCACGCGCTGGCCGTGCCGGTCGAGGAAGTCGGCGTAGGTGCCGGTGCCGTCGCCCACCTGCTGCAGCAACTCGATGCTGACGTTCTGCAGGTTGAACGCGGTGAACTCGCCCCGGCCGCGCGCCGCCTGGAACTCCCGGATCGGCGTCGGCTCGACGCCGATCACGTCCAGCAGCGCCTGCCGCGCGGCCCGGATGTCGCGGACCGCGACGCCGAAGTGCGTGATGCAGGCGGGGCGGTCGAGGTCCGCCGCGGGGCCGGCCCCGGCCGGCCCGCCGGCGCCTCCGTCCTGCGGCCGGCCGCCTGCCGCGGCCGGGACCACCTCCACCAACAGCCCGAGCCGGGCGCTGAGGTCGATGCGCCGCTCGCCGCCGCCGGTGCGGATCGCGAGGTGGTGCACCCCCTGGCCGCGCGTGTCCAGGAAGTCGCGGTAGGCGCCGCCCGGTGGGCCGGTCGGCTCGATCAGGTCCACGGCGACGTTGGCGAGCCGCACCCGCGCCACGCGCGCCGGCTCGTCCCCGCGGGCCGCCTCCACCGCCGCCGGGGCCACGCCCGCCAGCGCGGCGTAGGCCGCTGCGGAGGCCGCGGCGTCACGCACCACGATGCCGACGTGCGCCACGTGCGGCGCGTCCTGCGCCTGCGCCAGGGCAGGACCGGGCACGCCCCCGCCCCCGCCGGCCAGGACGCCGGCGGCCGCCAGGACCGCCACCGCCGGCAGCCGCCGGCGCTTCATCGCGCACCCTCCACCCGGCCGGCGCCCCCGGGGCCGTTGCGGAGGATCGGGGCGCTGCGCGGATCGAGGGTCGGTCCCTGGCCCTCCACGTCGGCCGGCTCGGGCGCGATGTCGAATGCGACCGCGGCCATCACGGTGTCCCACATGAGGGCGAAGCGGCCGGCCGTGTCGGTCACGTCCAGGAACAGCCAGGTGAGCTGGTCGACCGACCACGGCAGCTCCGACAGCTCCATCGGCACGCGCACGACGTCCTTGGCGGGAGTGTAGCCGTAGGAGCCCCACAGCCGGGCGCGGTCGTTCGGGTCGTAGCGGCTCTGCGGCTGCCAGTTGGAGATGATGAGCGTCCAGTCCTCGGGCTCGAGGTCGATGAACAGCGTGTAGCCGCCCGGCTCGATGCGCGTGCCGCCGATGACGAGCGGCGCCTCGGTCATCAGGTAGGTGGACACGTCCGCGCCGGCGCGCCAGACCGGCGCGCCGCGGTTGAGCCACATGCCGTAGGTCTGCTCGGTGCCCCAGAGGTCCCGGCCGCGCTTGATGGGGCGGCCGTAGCTGATCTCGATCCACCTGCCCTCGATGTAGTACGGCGTCCGGCCGCCGGCATAGCGCCCGCCGGTCTCGGTCGACGCCAGCCCGTCCGGGCTCGGCGCCCGGAACTGGGCCGCCGCCGAGGAGACGCCCAGCAGCAGCGTCAGGCCGACGAGCAGTCCGCCGCAGGCTGCGCGCAGCGCGGTCCATCTCACGGTCGGTCTCATTGGTGTGCTACCCCCTGCAATTTAACGTGCCCGCAACGGCGCCGTCGACAAGACGTTACGTTGCCCCGCTAGTCTGGATACAGTCTTGTCCGCCCGGGCGACGGCCACATTCTGGAGATTGCCCGGGCGGGCAGCGACGGGTGGGCGCGCTCGGCCGTGTCCGCGGGCGTATGACCCGGGAGCGGCTTCCGGCGTGCTCCACCTGTCACGTTTCTCGCCCCGGCCCCACCGGTCGGAAGCTCCTCCCTCTCCAGCGCGCTCCGCGCCACGATTATACGGCCCGTCCGGCGGCCGGCAGCGCCGCGGTTGCGTCCCGGGGGCTTTGGAGGGATACTGATCGCCATTGTCGGCTGATGGAGGGGGAGTTCTGCAGATGAAAGGCCTGTATCGTTCCGCGCTTCTGATCGCCGCTGTGCTGCTGCCGGTCGCGGCGGGCGCCCAGCCGGCCGGATCGGAAGCTTCCGGCCAGCCCGAGGTGACGTTTGCGAAGGACATCGCACCGATCCTCCAGCGGAGCTGCCAGCAGTGCCATCGGCCGGACTCGGTCGCGCCCATGTCGCTCCTGACGTACGAGGAGACGCGCCCCTGGGCGCGGGCCATCAAGGCACGGACCGCCCTCCGGCACCGGCGCGGCGCCATGCCGCCCTGGTTCGTCGAGAAGGACATCGGCATCCAGCACTTCAAGGACGATCCGTCGCTGAGCGAGGACGAGATCGAGGCCATCGCCGTCTGGGCGGACAACGGCGCGCCGCTCGGCAATCCCGCCGACCTGCCGCCGCCGCTCGAGTTCGCCGGCGAGGACGAGTGGACGATCGGCGAGCCGGACCTGATCCTCGAATCGCCCGAGGTCGTCGTGCCGGCCTCGGCGCCCGACAGCTGGACGTCGCTCGGGAGGCTCGAGACCGGGTTGACGGAGGACCGCTACGTCGCGGCCGTCGAGGTCAGGGAGTTCAACAACGTGCCGCAGGAGACGGGCTCCGCCACGGTGGGCGGGCGCTACGTCTTCCACCACATGAACTACGGCTCGCTGGGGCCCGACGCGGCCGACGGCCAGCGGCCGGACGGCTGGCCGGTCCACGAGGTGGGGCGCAACGCCGACGTGTTCCCGCCGGAGGCGGGGCGGCTGCTCGAGGCGGGGTCGGTGCTCGACCTGCACAACGCCCACCTGCACGCGAACGGCCGCGAGACGCGCGCGCACCTCAAGTTCGCGTTCAAGCTGCACCCCCGGGGCTACGAGCCGGCGGTGCGGTACGCGCGGACCTTCGTGGGCAACGGCGTCGACATCGACATCAAGCCCAATCAGGCCGGCCAGGAGCTGCACGCGTACCGCGTGCTCGACGCGCACACCAAGCTGCTGTCGTTCGAGCCGCACCAGCACGCTCCCGGGACGCGCATGTGCCTCGAGGCCATCTGGGGCCACAACATCGAGACCCTGTCCTGCGTGGGCTACGACCACAACTGGGTGAAGCAGTACATCTTCGAGGACGACCACGCGCCGCTGCTGCCGAAGGGGACCATCCTGCACATCATCGGCTGGCTGGACACGACGCCCGCCAACCGCAACGTGGCCGACCCGCGGAACTGGTCGGGGGGCGGCCGCCGGTCGGTGTCCAACATGTTCATCGACCTGGGGCTGGCCTACGAGCTGACCGACGAGCAGTTCGAGCAGGAGATGGCCGAGCGGCGCGCGCGGCTGCAGCTTACGAAGAACGAGCACGTCATCGGGTGTCCGTTGTGCCAGGTGGAGTTCCCGTCGCAGGCGGCGGCGGCGGACGACCAGCAGGACGATCAGCAGTAGCGAGGCCGGGCAATCCGGACAAGGGCAATGACGAAGAGAACATGCTGGCTGCTTGTGGTGCTGGCCCTCCTCGCGGCGGGCCTGGGGCTGAACGCGCAGACCCGGTTCACGTACTCGCGGGGGCAGAGCGTGTCACCCGCGTTCGAGGGCTGGTGGCAGAACGAGGACGGCACCTACTCGCTGTTCTTCGGCTACATGAACTCGAACTGGGTAGAGGAGTTCGACGTACCGGTGGGGCCGGACAACCACATCGAGCCCGGCGGGCCCGATCGGGGCCAGCCGACGCACTTCTACCCGCGCCGCAACCTGTTCCTGTTCACGGTCGACGTGCCGGCGGACTTCGGCGAGCAGGAAGTCGTCTGGACGCTCACCACCAACGGGGTGACGGAGCGGGCCTACGGCTCGCTGCGCACCGACTACCTGCTCGACCCGCAGACCATCGGCACCGAGATGGGCGCGAACTTCGGGGGCGTCATCGACGAGTGGCGCGACAACGAGTTCCCGAACCTCGACCTCGCCGTGGACCAGCCGCGCCGTGTGCGGGTCGGCGAGCCGTTGCGGCTCGTGGCGTTCGCCTCCGATGACGGCATCCCGTCCGGCACGTACGAGCCGCCCATGGTGGAGGCCGGCAAGCCGCACCCGGCCTACAGGCCGCCGCGGCAGATCGTGCCCGGCAACCCGCCCGGCCTGCGGTTCGCCTGGATCGTGTACCGGGGCGACGCCTCCCAGGTCACGTTCTACCCCGAGCAGTTGAAGATGTGGCAGGACACGCGGGTGTACGCGAACTCGCCCTGGTCGTTCCCCTACCTGATTCCGCCCGTTCCCGAGGACGGCAGGTTCGAGACCGCGGTGACCTTCGACGAGCCCGGCACCTACGTGCTGCGCGCCCTGGCCGGCGACGGGGCGCTGACGACCAGCGAGAACCTGATGATCACGGTGACCCGCTGACGGCGGCGGGCAGGGAGCCGCCCATGCCCGTGGCCATGATGCAACTGGTGGCCGTCGGTTTCGCCGTGCTCGTGCCCGCCGTTTGCGCCGCGCAGCCGGCGGCGGACGGCGCCGCCGGCGACCGCACGCCGTGGGGCGATCCGGACCTGCAGGGCATCTGGGACTTCCGCACCATCACGCCGCTGGAACGTCCCGGCGAGCTGGCCGGGACGGACGTGCTCAGCGCCGAGGAGGCGGCCGTGCAGGAGGCGCTCACGGCGGCCGAGCGGGTGGACCGCGTCCCGGAGCGGGCGATACCGGCTTCTACAACCGGTTCTGGCTGGATCAGGGCAGCGAGGTGGTCGCGACGCGGCGCACCTCGCTCATTGTCGATCCGCCGGACGGCCGGCTGCCGCCGCTGACCGCGGCCGAGCGGCGCCGGATGGCGCGGCGCGCCGTGACCTGGGAGCGGCCCATCCGCGAGCGCGTGGCCGGCTACCTGCCGAACCGCGTGGCGGACGGCCCGGAGGACCTCGGCATCGCCGAGCGCTGCATCCTGGGGTTCAACTCGGGCCCGCCCATGATTCCCAGCTTCTACAACAATTCGATGCAACTGCTGCAGACGCCCGACCACGTGGTCATCCTCAACGAGATGGTCCACGACGCGCGGATCATCCCGCTCGACGGGCGGGCGCACCTGCCATCCGGGCTGCGGCAGTGGATGGGCGACTCGCGGGCGCGCTGGGACGGCGCCACGCTGGTGGTCGAGACGACGAACTTCACGGACAAGACGTCGAGCTTCAGCCCGGAGATTACCAGCGCCGTGGGTTCGGGCGAGAACCTGCGCCTGGTCGAGCGCTTCACGCGCGCGGGCGCCGCGACGCTGATGTACCGCTACACCGTGGACGATCCGGTCACCTTCGTCCGGCCGTTCACGGTGGAGCAGCCGATGGCGGCCGCGGACTGGCCGCTCATCGAGTACGCCTGCCACGAGGGGAACTACGCCATGCCGAACACCCTCGCCGGCGCCCGCGCGGAGGACGCCGAGGCGGGCGCGTCGCGTTGATGCGACACGTCCCGCGGGGGCCCGCAGGAGGGACCGGATGAGGTTTCTGCGGCGGGTCGCGGTCCTCGCGGCGATCTGCTCGGCCGCCGCCTGCGGCGGGCCTTCCGGTCAATCGTCTCTGCCGCCGTTCGACGTTCTCGAGCAGACCATCCCCGAGTTGCAGGCGGCCATGGAGGCCGGCCGCGTCACGTCCCGCGAGCTGGTGGGCCAGTACCTGGCGCGCATCGAGGCGTACGACCGCCGGGGCCCCGCGTTGCGGGCGATGATCGGCATCAACGGCGGGGCGCTCGACGAGGCGGCCGCGCTCGACCGCGAGCGGGTCGCGAGCGGGCCGCGCGGCCCGCTGCACGGTATCCCGGTGGTGGTCAAGGACAACTACGACGTGGCCGGCCTGCCGACCACGGCCGGCTCGAGCGCGCTGGCCGGCTGGCATCCGCCGGACGACTCGTTCCAGGTGGCGAGGCTGAAGGCGGCCGGCGCCGTCATCATCGGCAAGGCCAACATGCACGAGCTGGCGTACGGGCTGACGACCGTCAGCTCCGCCGGCGGGCAGACCCGCAACCCGTACGACCCGACCCGCAACCCGGGCGGCTCGAGCGGCGGCACGGGCGCCGCGGTGGCGGCCGGCTTCGCCGCGGCCGGCATGGGGACCGACACGTGCGGGTCCATCCGCGTCCCGTCGGCCCACCACGCCCTGGCCGGACTGCGCGGCACGCGCGGGCTGTCGAGCCGCGACGGGATCGTCCCGCTGGCGCTCACGCAGGACATGGGCGGGCCGCTGACGAAGACCGTCGCCGACCTGGCCATCCTGCTCGACGCCACGGTGGGCGTCGATCCGGCCGACGAGGTGACCGCGCGCGGCCGCGGCCGCGTGCCGGACAGCTACACCGCCTTCCTCACGGAGGGCGCGCTCGAGGGCGCCCGCATCGGCGTCGTCACCTGGCTGGTGGGCGGCGCGCCGGAGGACGAGCCGGTGGCGGCGGTGATCCGCGCCGCGCTGGAGACCATCGCGGCGGCCGGGGCGGAGGTGGTCGACGTGGAGCTGCCCGGCGTCCCGGACCTGCTCGCGGGCGCGTCCATCATCCCGGTGGAGTTCAAGTTCCAGCTCGCGGACTACCTGCGCGCGCCGGGCACGCCGGTGCGGTCGCTGCGGGAGATTCTCGACTCGGGGCTGTATCACGCCGCGGTCGAGGAGCGCTACCGGCGGTCGGACAGCGCCCGCGGCCTCGACGATCCCGAGTACCGCGAGGCGCTCGCCCGCCGCCGGCCGTTGCGGGAGGCCGTGACGCGGTTCATGGACGACGCGCGGCTCGACGCGCTCGCCTACCCGACGCTGCGCCGCACCGCCGCGCCGATCGGCTTGCCGCAGCGCGGCAACAACTGCGCGCTGAGCGCCGTGTCCGGCCTGCCCGCCATCGTCGTCCCCGCCGGGTACGCGGCCGACGGCCTGCCGGTCGGGCTCGAGCTGCTCGGGCGGGCATGGGCCGAGGGCGAGCTCGTCCGCCTGGCCTACTCGTACGAGCAGTTGACGCGTCATCGCCGGCCCCCGGCGTCGACCCCCAGCCTGTTCGCCGCCCGCTCGACCACGGCGGCGTGGACGGCGAGCGCCGCCGCCGCGGCCCCGCCCGTCGAGAGCGGGGTGACGGCCGGCGTCCGGCTCACCTGGACCCCCGCGACGCGGCAGCTCCGCTACGCCGCGACCGTCTACGGCGCGCCCGCCCGCGACGTCCTCTTCACGCACCTGCACCGCGGCGCTCCCGGCGAGGTCGGCCCGGTGGTGCTGGCGCTGTCCGGTCCAGGCGTTACCCGCGCCGCCGGCACGCTGACGCTCACCGCCGCCGAGCGCGACGCCTTCGAGTCGGGCGCGCTCTACTTCGACGTGCACACCCGGCAGCACCGCGCTGGCGCCGCCCGCGTGCAGATCGACTGGCCGGCGGCCGGCGGGCGGTAGGGCGGGCTCCACGGGAGTGGTTCTTCCCGTCGCCGAGTGAGCGCTGGTCGTCCACGACCACGGGTAGAGTAGCCGTCATGGCGCTTCGCAATATCGTCGACTCCATGCGCCAGCATGTGGTGACGAAAACGAACTTCCTGGAACGTATCGTCGTAGCGTTCGAAATCAGCAAGCAGACACCGTCATGAAGCACTTCGCGTACGGCTCGAACATGCTGACGCGGCGGCTGACTGATTCGTCGCGCGCGCCGTCGGCGGTCGCGTGTGGGGTGGCGACAGCGCTCGGTTTCGTTGTTCGGTTTCACAAGGTGGGGGCGGATGGCTCCGGCAAATGCACGCTCGTGGCGACCGTGGCCGAAGCGGAGGCAGCATGCGGCGACTTCGTGCTCGATACCCATGCCATCGCTCGCTGGCTGACGGGTGCCGGCCTCTCGAATGAGAGGCGGACGCCATTACCGACGCCGTCCGCGAGGCGGCCGAGCACGGCGACCACGTGACGCCGGAGGCATTGCGCGCCGAGCTTGCCAGCCTCGAGGCTCGTCTGACGTGGCGGTTTGCCGGTGCGATGCTGGCACAGACGCTCGCCATTCTCGGGGGCGTACTTGCCATGCTGCGCCTGCTGGGGTGATACGGGAGGTCGCTTCGAGGGTCTCGTGACCGACCTTCTACTCGGCAGGTTGACCAGGCTTGACCGTCTGCTGCCTATCCTCCGCCGATCCGCCGCCGCACCACCTCGGCGAATTCCAGCAGGTCGCCCAGGCGGTGCGCGACGACGTCCTCGACGACCGCCAGGTCCACGGTGTCGTAGCCGTGCACGAGGATGTTGCGGAAGCCGGCCATGTTGCCGAGCTTCGCGGCGAGCTCCGCGTCGATCCAGCCCGCGCGGGCCAGCAGGGTGAACAGCTCGCGGTTCGTGCGCGGCTCGCCGAGGCGCTCGTCGGACACGATGTGCGACGCGGCGTCGAGGGCGGCCTGGATCGCAAGCTGGAGGGTGTGCTCGACGAAGCGCTGCTCGCGCACGTCCACGCGGATGGCATCGGGGCGGGCCAGCTCCCGGAGCTCCCGGACGCAGGTGTCGATGGTGGCGAGCCGCTTCGCGACGAGGTCCGGATCGGTCATTCGGCCGGCGTGCCGACCCGCCGGTACTCGCGCAGGATCGGTTGAAGGTCGAACCACTCGTTGCGCGTCCGCACCTCGAACCGGATGCGGAGGGAGGGGTCGCGGTCGAGGATCAGCACGCCGTCGCGCAGGACGCGGGCGCGGAGGTCGGCGGGCGCGGTGTTGAGCGTCACGACCTGAACGGCGCGGCCCAGCAGCCGCTCGATCTCGCCTTCCAGGCGCAAGGGCAGCCCGTCCAGGGTGGGCGGCGGGTCGCGGCGGTAGAGGATCCCCAGGTCGATGTCGCTGCCGGGCCGGTCGTCGCCGCGCGCGACGCTGCCGAAGAGGTAGACCGCAGCCGCGTCGCCGGTTTCACGCTCGGCGAAGAACTGCCCCAGCTGCCGCACGACAGCCTGCCGCCGCATGGCTGGTCGGTATGGCCGCGGTGTCGGAAGCCGCTACCCGCGCACGCGGTGCGCGAACCACCAGTGGTGCCCTTCGGGGTCGCGGGCCTGGTAGCTTCTGTCCGCCCAGTAGCCTTCGCCGTAGTCCTGGGTGTCCGGCTCCGCCGTGATGACGGCCCCGGCCGCGCGCGCCCGCTCGCAGTGGGCATCGGCGTCGTCGACGTAGACGAACAGCGACTGGGTGTTCGCGCCGTCGAGCGCCCGGGGCGAGCGCAGGTACGACCGCGCGGGCGACAGCCCGGCCTGGCCCACCATGACGAGGCCGGCGCCGAGGACGAGCTGCGAGTGCGCGATCTGCCCCTGCCCGGTCTCGACCTTCACCTGCACCTCGAACCCGAACGCGCGGCACAGCCAGTCGATGGCGGCCGCGGCGTCGTCGTAGAACACGGCGGACGAGATCTGCGGCCAGCCGTCGGGCGGATGCTTCATGGCGATCCTCGCTGTCGTCCTCACGGGCAGACGGGCGGCGCCTGGTAGCCCAGGCCCAGCAGCCGGAAGTAGTTCTGCCCGAGCGCGATGTTGCGGAAGGCGTCGTCGTCGAGGTAGCGGTTGATGCGGCTCGTGACCTCCAGCTCGGTCCGGTAGACGTCGAGGCCCTTGTCGCGCGATGCCAGGAAGTCGGTCCCCGGCAGAATCCTGTCGGCGTGCGCGTTGAGGAACGGGACGTACGCCGCCTGCCCGTCCGGCGTCGAGAAGTACGCGTCCTCGAGCACGCGCCAGGCGATGTCGAGCATGAGGTTCGGGTGGCTCTCCAGCATGGCCGGTCATCAGCTCGACGTGCCGGGCCGCCTCCATGCGGGTGAGCTCCCGCGACAGGCCCATGTGGACCCAGACCAGCGCGTTGTCCGGATACCGCCGCAGTACCTCCTCCATCAGTGGCAGGTAGCGGAGCGGATTGTCGTCGTCCCCCAGATCCGAGTGCACGGCCAGCGGGATGCCCCGCTCGCGGAGCACCTCCATGAAGGGGGCCCACGCGTCGATGGCGGCCCGGGAGACCGGCGCACGCCCGTTGTCGAACAGCGCCTGCTTCACCAGGTTGACCTCGCCCATCCAGCGGAAGAGTCCGGGGTACTCCGCGTCGAGGAGCTCGATGCCGGGCAGGATCGACTCCGGCGCGGCCAGGTCCGGAAAGGTCATCGACAGCGTGAGATGGATGTTGGCCGGCGCCTGCGTCAGGTAGTTGGCGGCGTTGACGAAGTCGTTCTTCAGCGACGGCGTCACCGGCGTGCCGGGACAGTCCAGGTAGTAGGTGCAGGTGGAGCCGGCCGGCAGCGTCTGGCCGATGCCGTAGACGTTGGCGAACAGGACGCCGGTCTGCTCGAAGTACTGCACCACCTCCTCGAACGGAATGGCGGGTCCGCCGAACGGCCGGAAGTGCACGTGGGTGTCGACCACCGACGTCTGGGGCTGGACGGACCGGTCGTAGCACGGCGCGTCGGCCGTGCGGAACGTATCGAGCGACAGCGCGGCGGTCGCCTCGGCGGTCGTCGCGGGCTCCGCGCCGCAGCCGGACAGGCCGGCGGCGCACGACGCGGCGAGCAGAGCGAGTAACTTATTGCACATATTGTACCTGGAGCGGTGCGGCGCGTCGGCGGCATTGTATAGTACGAGTTGGATCCGCCTACAAGCGCCCCGCATGCGGGCCGGTCCAGGAGGATTCTTGGTATGGCTGATGAACCCATCGTCGACTTCAGGCGGCTGAACGTGACCGGGGGCCTGCCGCGCATTCCGCGCCGGGCGGCCGCCGCGCTGCTCGTGCTGCTGCTGGCGGTCGTGGCGGGCTTCGGCTCGCTCTATCAGGTGCAACCCGAGGAGGTGGGCGTCGTGCTGCGCTTCGGCGAGTACGTGCGCACCACCGAGCCGGGGTTGCGCGCCAAGCTGCCGTTCGCCGAGCAGGTGCTGAAGGTGCCGGTCCAGCGGCAGCTCAAGCAGGAGTTCGGGTTCCGCACCGTGGATGCCGGCATCCGCACGCTGTACGCGCCGGACCGCCAGTTCTCGGACGAGGCGGTCATGCTGACCGGCGACCTGAACGTGGCCGTCGTCGAATGGATCGTGCAGTACCGCGTGTCCGATCCCTACCTGTTCCTCTTCAAGGTCCGGAATCTGGCGGAGACGTTCCGCGCGATGAACGAGGCCGTGATGCGCGAGGTGGTCGGCGACCGGACCGTCACCGAGGTCCTGACCGTCGGCCGCCAGGAGATCGAGTCGCGCGTGGAGGAGCGGCTGCAGGATCTCGCCAATCAGTACGAGATGGGTATCACGATCGACCAGGTGGTGCTGCAGGACGTCAACCCGCCGGACCCGGTCAAGCCGTCGTGGGACGAGGTGAACCAGGCGCAGCAGCAGCGTGACCGGATGATCAACGAGGCGCGGGCGGAGTACAACCGCGTCATTCCGCGCGCGCGGGGGGAGGCGCAGCAGACCGTGCTGCAGGCCGAGGGCTACGCGCTCGACCGCGTCAACCGGGCCCAGGGTGAAGCCGTACGCTTCACGGCCATCGTCGAGGAGTACGAGACTGCGCCGGAGGTTACGCGCCGCCGCCTCTACCTCGAGACGATGCAGCGCATTCTCCCGCAGGTCGGCCACAAGCTCTACGTCGACGAGGACGCGACCGGCGTGCTACCGCTGCTGTCGCTCAACGGAAACGGGCCGCTGCCCGCAGCCTCGCGCGCCACGGCGCGCGCCACGGGAGGTGGCGAATGATGCGTCTGACCCCGACTCGAATCGCCGTCGTCGCCGCCCTGCTGCTCGTCCTGGCCCAGTCGCTGTACACCGTCAACGAGACCGAGCAGGTCATCATCACCCAGTTCGGCGAGCCGGTCGGCGAGCCGGTGGTCGAGCCGGGGCTGCACTTCAAGGTGCCGTTCATCCAGCGGCCGAACTACTTCGAGAGGCGGTTCCTCGAGTGGGACGGCAGCCCCAACCAGGTGCCGACGCGCGACAAGCGCTTCATCTGGGTCGACACCTACGCGCGCTGGCGCATCACCGATCCGCTGCTGTTCTTCCAGCGACTGCGCGACGAGCGCGGCGCGCAGTCGCGGCTCGACGACATCCTCGACGGCGAGACCCGCAACGCCGTGGCGCGCCACGACCTGATCGAGCTGGTGCGGAGCACGAACCGCGACCCGGATGACGTGCCGATCGAGTCCGAGGAGGAGGCGGTCATCCTCGAGGCGATCGAGCGCGGGCGGCGCGAGATCACGCGCGACATCCTGGCGACCGCCGCGGGGCGGACGGCCGATCTGGGCATCGAGCTGCTCGACCTGCGGCTGAAGCGGATCAACTACGTCGAGGAGGTCCAGAAGGACGTCTTCGCGCGGATGATCGCCGAGCGCCAGCGGATCGCCGCGCAGTTCCGGTCCGAGGGGCAGGGCGAGTCGGCGCGGATTCACGGCGAGCGGGAGCGCGAGCTGGCCCAGATCCAGTCCGAGGCGTACCGCCAGGCCGAGGAGTTGCGCGGGCAGGCCGACGCCGCGGCGACGAGCGTCTACGCCGACGCGTACAACCGCGACGCGGACTTCTACGCGTTCACGAAGTCGCTCGAGACGTACGAGAAGACGATGGATCCGGAGACGTTCTTCATCCTGGGGACGGACAGCGAGCTGCTGCGGTACCTGGAACACACGCGGTGATCTGCGCCGGGCGCCGCGCCGCGCCGGTCCGTGGCCGGCCGGGCGCGGCGCCGTCGCGGCGACCCGCGCGACGCCCTCCGCCGGCTCGCGCGGCGACGCCGACCGCACGTCCCGGCCCGCCCGTTACATGACGTTCGACGGCTACGACACCGAAGGCTTCCACGACGAGATGTTCCAGGCGGACGGCTCGCCGCGGCCCGAGGCGCGCCTGCTCGTCGAGCGCATCGAGTCGCTGCCCGCGGGCGAGCTGGTCCGGCGCCACCAGGCTGCCGAGCGCGCGCTGCTCAACACCGGGATCACCTTCACCGTCTACGGCGACGAGCAGGGCACCGAGCGCATCCTGCCCTTCGACATCGTGCCGCGGATCGTGCCCGGGGAGGCCTGGGAGCCGATCGCTCGCGGCCTGAAGCAGCGCATCGAGGCGCTGAACCTGTTCATCGACGACGTCTACCACGACCGCAAGATCGTGCGCGACGCCGTGATTTCCCGCGTCCGTCGTCGAGTCGTCGCAGGGCTTCCGGCCGCAGTGCGCCGGCCTCGAGCCGCCCGGCGGCGTGTGGTGCCACGTCACGGGCACCGACCTCGTGCGCGACCGGGACGGGACGGTCTACGTGCTCGAGGACAACCTGCGCTGCCCGTCGGGCGTGTCGTATCTGCTCGAGAACCGGGCCGTGATGCAGGAGACGTTCCCGGCCGTTTTCGAGGGGCTGGGCGTGCGGCCGGTCAACGACTACCCGAGCCGCCTGCTGCAGATGCTCGAGGACGTGGCGCCGCCGTCCCGGAGCCGGCCGAGCGTCGCCGTGCTCACGCCCGGCGTCTACAACGCGGCCTACTTCGAGCACTCGTTCCTGGCGCAGCAGATGGGGATCGAGCTGGTCGAGGGGCGCGATCTGGCCGTGGTGGACGACCGGCTGCGGATGCGCACGACCCGCGGCTTCGAGCCGGTCGACGTCCTCTACCGGCGCATCGACGACGACTTCCTGGACCCGACCTGCTTCCGGCCCGACTCGCTGCTCGGCGTGCCGGGCCTGATGGAGCTGTATCAGCGCGGACGCGTCACGCTCGTGAACGCGCCCGGCACCGGGGTGGCCGACGACAAGGTCGTCTACGCCTATGTCCCGGACATGATCCGCTACTACCTCGATCAGGAGACGATCCTGCCCAACGTGCCGACCTGGCTCTGCTGGCGGGACGACGACCCATAGGCGCTAACTTGTTCACGTCACCTGCTCCGGCGGCTGCTCGGTCCAACCGAAGTACGCGGAGAGCTGCGACTGCCGGCGCCGTGGCGGCTCGGCCAGCGCGCCGGAGATCGATCGCCAGTCGTTGAGCATGCAAGCCAGCGAGAGCGGCGGTTCGATGGCGCGCGTGACCTGGTTGAACACGAACTTGAAGTCACGCCACGCGCTGCGGGGGCGCCGGGGCCGGTACGTCGTAGCCCCAGGGGGAAATCGTGCGGGCGTGGTGGAGCAGCTTCTCCACCAGCAGTGCCACGAACAGTTTCCCGTAGAGCCACGCCTTGGCGCTGTCGTCGTCGTACTTCGGCAGGTGCCCCAACTGCGCCAGCGACTTGAAGCGCTTGAACACCAATTCGACCTGCCAGCGCAGGCGATACCACTCGAGCACGTCGGCGGCCGAGAAGGGCGGCTCGGGGAAGGTCGTGAAAACGATCACGTACTCGGCAAAGCGCAGAGTGGCCGGTTGTACCTGGGTCCGCTTGCGGGCGGCGTCCCGGCGGATTTTCTGCTGCGCCAAGCGGATCGCCTCCGCCGACTTGCGGAGCACGCAGACCCGGCCCGCAATCTCGCCCGGCGGGCCGCCGTCGTCACCCGCGGCCGCGACCGTCGTCGCCCAAGCGCGCGCTGCCCCCGGACGCGTGACCGACGAGACCGCGGCCAGCAGGTCGAACGGCCGCCCGGCTGCCGTGTGCAGCGGCAACGACCCCGTATTGACGCGCACAATCAGCCGCCCGCCCGCCTCGACCACGTGGCGGATCCCCCGCGCGGTCGAATACCCGCGGTCGGCCAGCACATGGTCGCCGGCGCGGATCGGGAACTGCGCCAACGATTCTCCCGTGCCCGGCCCCTCGACCCCCGTCAACTTGAAGAAGTCGCACGTCAGCGACGGCAGGCCCACGCTGTAGTGCAGCCGCCACAACGACCCGCTCGGTCCCGGTTCCTTCACCGTCGTCGCATCCACCGCCCGGACCTGGAACGCGCCGCCGGGGATGACCGCCAGACCCTGCTCCTCGAACAGGCGCACACACAGCGCGTGCAGCCAACCCTTGGATTTCTTCAGCCGCTTCAACAGCGCCACGTCGGACAGATCCGCCAGACGCGCTTGGCGGGCGCGAACCACCGTTTCCCGCAACGAGTGTCCGCAGCCGAGGTGCAGCAGGAGGGTCCGCAACAGGTTGTCGACCGTCTTGTCCTTCCGCAGCCCCTTCAACGCCCCCGTGTCCTGCGCCAACTCCCGCCAGTCACCGGGCAGGAACGACCGCAGCACATCCCAGTCCTCGTCCACCGGGCCGGCCTCCATGTCATGCATGCGCATGTCAGGATACGCCGGCCTCGCTCGGAACACAAGTTAGCGCCTATGGGACGACGACCGGCGCTACGTGCTCGACCACCTGCCGGAGCTGGTGGTCAAGGCCGCGAACGAGGCGGGGGGCTACGGCATGCTCGTCGGCCCCGCGTCCAGCGCGGCCGAGCGGCGCGAGTTCGCCGCGCGCATCGAGGCGGCGCCGCGCAACTACATCGCGCAGCCCACGCTGGCCCTGTCGCGCGTCCCGACGCGCATCGGCGAGCGCTTCGAAGGCCGGCACGTGGACCTGCGCCCCTACATCCTCTACGGGCGGGAGATCTACGTGCTGCCCGGCGGCCTGACCCGGGTGGCGCTGCGCAAGGGGTCGCTCGTGGTCAACTCCTCGCAGGGGGGCGGGAGCAAGGACACCTGGGTGCTGGCATGCTGAGCCGCGTCGCCGCCTCCATCTACTGGATGAGCCGCTACATCGAGCGGGCCGAGAACGTGGCGCGCGTCGTCGGCGTGAACAATCAGCTCGTTCTCGATCTGCCCGGGCAGGGTGCCGAGCAGTGGGACCCGATGGTGAAGGTGACGGGCGACGAGGCCGACTTCCGCGCGCGCTACGGGGGCCCGGCACGGGCCAACGTCATCGACTTCCTCACGTTCGACGCCCTCAACCCGAACTCGATCGTCTCGTGCGTGACCATGGCCCGCGAGAACGCGCGCTCGGTGCGCGAGATCCTCTCGTCGGAGCTGTGGGAAGAGATCAACCGCTTCTATCTCTTCCTGCGGCAGCCGGGCGCCCGCGAGCGGGCGCTGTGGGACGCGCACGCGTTCTTCCGCGAGGTGCGCCGCTCGTCGCACATGATCGAAGGCACGAAGAACGAGACCATGGAGCACGGCGAGGCCTGGCACTTCAGCCAGATGGGCCGGCACATCGAGCGGGCGGACCAGACGACGCGCATCCTCGACCTGAAGTACTTCCTGCTGCTGCCGTCGGCGGCCGACGTGGGCAAGCCGATCGACGACCTGCAGTGGGGCGCCCTGCTGCGGTCGGCCAGCGGCCTCGAGGCGTACCGGCGCATGCACGGGCGCGTCGCCGCGCTGACCGTGGCGAGCTTCCTGCTCCTCAACCGCGAGTTCCCGCGCTCGGTGCAGCACTGCGCCGGCCGCGCGCAGGCGTCGCTACACGCCGTGACCGGCACGCCGGTGCGGCGGTTCGCCAACGCGGCGGAGCGGGAGCTGGGCCGGCTCGTCGCGGACCTCGACTATACTGATATCGGCGACGTGGTAAGCACCGGGCTGCACGACTTCGTCGACACGCTCCAGGAGAAGCTCAACCACGTCGGCAACGAGATAACGCGCACCTTCTTCGCGCCGTCCAGCGCGCACTGAGCGCGGCGGAAGCCACCGCGCGCACGCCATGACCTACTGCGTCGCGATGAACGTGGAAGAGGGCATCGTCGGGCTGTCCGACACCCTCATCATGTCGGGTCTCGAGAAGGCGACGCTGCCGAAGGTCAGCGTCTACTCGCCGCCGCACGGGACGTTCTTCGTCATGACGTCCGGCCTGCGGTCGCTGCGGGACAAGACGCTCACCTACCTCGATGAGGCGCTCAGCGAGCGCGACCAGCCGTTCGAGCGGCTGTACGAGGCGGTCAACCTGCTCGCGGAGCAGGTGCGCCGGGTGGCGCGGGAGGATCGCCAGGCCCTGGGCGAGAGCGGCATGTCGTTCAACATCCATGCGCTCATCGGCGGGCAGATGGAGCGCGACCCCGCAGCCAAGCTCTATCTGCTCTACCCGCAGGGCAACTGGGTGGACACGGGCAGCCTGACGCCGTATCACGTGATCGGCTCGACGGGCTACGGCAAGCCGATCCTCGACCGGGCGCTCAAGGCCGAGGACTCGATGCGCCACGCCTTCAAGGTCGCGTGCCTGTCGTTCGACTCGACACGGATCAGCGCGGCCGATGTCGACTTTCCCATCGACGTGGTGCTGTACCGGCGCAACTCGTTCCGGATCGTCGAGCGCCGCTTCGAAAAGCAGGACTTCGAGCGGCTCTCGCAGTGGTGGGATGCGCGCGTCCGGCGGGCGATCGAGGAGACGCCGGGGGAGTGGTTCGATCGCGCCTACGACGAGCTGGATGCGGCGTCGCCGAGCTCCCCGGTGCCGGCATCCCCGTGACGATCACCATCCGGCACCGCACGGCGTACACGTTCGCGGCGCCCGTCTTCCTCGAACCGCACCTCGTGCGACTGCGGCCCCGGTCGGACGGGGCGATCCGCCTGCTCGACTTCGCGCTGGAGATCGAGCCGCCGCCGGCGGTGCGCGCCGAGAACCTCGACCTCGACGGCAACGTGGTCACCCACGCGTGGTTCGAGGGGCTGACGACGGAGCTGCGGCTCTGCGCGCGCGCCCGGGTGGAGACGCTGCGCGCGGACCCCTTCCGCTTCCTGCCGGCCGCGTCGGAGCGGTCGCTGCCCTACGCCTATGCGCCGGATCGCGCGGCCGGGCTGCAGCAGTACCGCTCGGCTCCCGACGCCGCGCACCCGGCGGTGCGCGCGCTGGCGCTTGCTGCCGCGCGGGATGCCGAGCGCGACCAGGTGCTCTTCCCGCTCGAGCTGGCCCGGCGCCTGCACCGCGAGTGCACCGTGCAAGTGCGGCCGGAGGGCCTGCCGCAGCCGCCCGAGACGACGCTGGCGACGCGGCGCGGCGCCTGCCGCGACCTCGCCGTGCTGTTCGTCGCGGGCTGCCGCGCCGTCGGGCTCGCGGCGCGGTTCGCCAGCGGCTACGCCGCCCGCACCGGCGGCGCCGGCGACGAGCTCCACGCGTGGGGCGAGGTGTACCTCAGCGGCGGCGGTTGGCGCGGCTACGATCCGAGCCTGGGGTTGGCGGTGGCCGATCGGCACGTGGCGGTGGCCGCTGCCGCCCGGCCGCGCGACGCCGCGCCCGTGACCGGGAGCTTCCGCGGCGACGCGGCCGCGCGGCTCGAGGTCGAGGTGGACGTCCGCGCATGCTGAGCCCCGCCCCGCCGCAGTGCGGGGCAGCGGGGTTCCCGCAAGCGGACGCCAGGGATTCGGGCGCAGCCCCGTCTCGATTGAAGCGCCGGCGCCGCCGCGCAAGGCGCGCACAGCGCGCCTCGGCGGGAGCGGCGCGGGGCAGCGGGGTCCCCGCAAGCGGACGCCGGGGGTTTGGGGCGCAGCCCCGTCTCGATTGAAGCGCCGGCGCCGCGGCGCAAGGCGCGCACAGCGCGCCTCGGCGGGAGCGGCGCGGGGCAGCGGGGTCTCCGCAAGCGGCCGCCGGGGGCTTGGGGCGCAGCCCCATCTCGATTGAAGCGCCGGCGCCGCGGCGCAAGGCGCGCACAGCGCGCCTCGGCGGGAGCGGCGCGGGGCAGCGGGGTCCCCGCAAGCGGACGCCGGGGGCTTGGGGCGCAGCCCCGTCTCGATTGAAGCGCCGGCGCCGCGGCGCAAGGCGCGCACAGCGCGCCTCGGCGGGAGCGGCGCGGGGCAGCGGGGTCCCCGCAAGCGGACGCCGGGGGCTTGGGGCGCAGCCCCATCTGATTGTGGAAGCATCCAGGGAGGCAGTCATGAGTGAAATGGTCGATCGGTTGGTGCGCCGCTACGAGGGCGGGCAGATGACGCGGCGGGAGCTGGTGGTGGCGCTCTCCGCGCTGATGATGGCGCGGCCCGCGGCCGGGGGCGCGGCGCCGGCCGCGCAGCCGGCCGCGGCGCCCATTCCGGTCACGACGCTGAATCACGTCACGCTCACCGTGGCGGACGTGCCGCGCTCGGTCGACTTCTACCAGCGGGTGCTCGGCCTGCCGCTGGTCACCACCCAGGGCACGGAGCGCGACTGGGACGCGCCGACGGTCCCGGTGCTCGGCATCGGGGGCGGCCCGCAGTTCGTCGCGCTGGCGCACGGACACCGCTCATATTGTGTTCGTTGGCGTCCGATGCCGTCCGGGTAGAACCGTAAGCTGCTGACTAGTAATCGTTTATGATTCGTATCGGCGGACTGAACCGGGCGGGAAGTCTTGCGGAATCCGCCACCATCCGGCATATAATGCCGGGATGGTTGCAGAGACACCGGCCGCCCCCTCGCCCCGCAGAACCAAGCGCCGAGGACGACATCCCCACAACGCGCTGGCTCCGGCGTTCGTCCGCAGCGCACCGCCCGGACACCACATCGACGGCAACGGACTCTACCTCTACGTCCAACCGACCGGCGCGAGAAGCTGGATCCAGCGCCTCGTCATCCGCGGCAAGCGCTGCGAGCTCGGACTCGGCTCCGTAGCCCTCGTCCCGCTGGCCGAAGCCCGCGAGAAGGCCGTCTCGAACCGCAAGCTCGCCCGCGAGGGCGGCGACCCGCTGGCCGACAAGCGCCGCCTCCAGTCCGTGCCCACCTTCGCCGAGGCCGCCGCCGCCGTGGTCGAGCAGAAGCAGGCCGGCTGGAAGAACGCCGAGCAGGTCCGGGCCTGGCGCAACAGCCTCCGACGCTACGCCTTCCCCCGCATCGGCACCCGGCCGGTCTCGGAGGTCGAGAGCGCCGACGTGCTGGCGATCCTCTCGCCCATCTGGCACAGCAAGCCGGTCATCGCCAGGGCCGTCCGGCAGCGCCTCCACGCGGTGCTGGAGTGGGCCATCGCCATGAACCTGCGCAACGACAACCCCGCCGACCGGGTGCGGCCGGTGCTCGGCCCGCAGCGCAACATCGTCGAGCACATGCGGGCGCTGCCGCACCGCGAGGTCGCCGCCGCGCTGGCGGCGGTGCGGGCGTCCCGCAAGCAGCCGGTCGACAAGCTGGCGTTCGAGTTCCTGGTGCTCACGGCTCTGCCACGAATATCTGGCAACTCATTTATTTTGAGCGTATTATCTCCGTGTCTATGATTTCGTTCCCCATCCTGAACCCCACAATGTGAACGGGATCGCATTGCACCTCGAAAAACGATTGTAGAGTAAGCGTTCGGCCACGCCGGTATTTTGTACTGGTAACGCGGGTCGATATTCGCTATGGTCTCGGCCATGGCGAGTCGGGACCCGGTAGCCCGACCGGTTACCGAAGGGGCTTCGCTGCCCGGACGGCCGTTCTGGCGGCGGCTGTATGAGCGGGTGCGAGGTCGTGCCGAGGCGGCGGAAGCGCGGTCGGAAGCGCTGAAGCGGGCGGAGGTGTCCGCCCGTTGCGAAGCAGGTTTCTGGAAGTGGCAGTTCGAGTCGTCGCGGCGCAAGCGGCTGGCGGCGGTCGAGCGGTCGAAGGAAGCCCGCCGCGCGGCGAAGGACGCGTTGGCGCTGCAGTCGGAGGTAGCCCGTCTAGGCAAGCTGCTTGCGGATGCCGGCGTCGCGTCGGACCGGTACGGCGAGATGTCCCTGCGCCGGGAGGTTGCCCGGTTGCGCAAGGCGGTGCCGGGGGCGGAGGTGCAGGCGGCCGAGATTCGCCGGCTGCACAAGGTTCTGTGGAAGGAGCGCGTCGACAAGGCCGCCCTGCGCCGGCTGCTGGACGAGACCGTCGGGCTCTACGCCGGGACGAGCAGGCTGCGCGACCAGCAGGACCGGGTCCTGTCGCTGTCGGACGATGTTGGCCGGCTGCGGTATGCGTTGCAGCGGTCCGAGGCGACGGCCGACCGCCTGAAGGTCCGACTGCTTCGCCAGACCGAGTCGGCGCGGGCGAAGTCGCCGGCGGCGGCGGACGTGGCTCTGCGCAAGGCTCTGGCGAAGTCGCGTCGCCGGAAGGCCGCGCTCGTCCGGGTGCGGAAGGAGAACGCGCGGCTGCGTCGGACGGAGCAGGCGTTGCGGCGGCGGGTCGGGACGCAGGAGGCGGAGCTTGTGAAGCTGCGTGCGACCCGGGCGGTGCTGTCGAAGGCGTTGCACGGCCGCAAGAGCGAGAAGCGGAAGAGGCCGGGCACCGGCCGCCCGCGCGGCCAGCGGTGTGGCGCTCCCGGCCACGGCCGCACGCCGCGTTGCGGCCTGGAGGAACGCATCGAGGAGCGCAGTCTGCCGGCCGCTGCGCGCACCTGTTCCGGTTGCGGGAAGCCCTACGCGGCGGTCGGCGCGGAGGAGTCGGCCCTGGTCGAGATCGAGGTCCGGGCCTATCGGCGGGTGATCCGCCGCCCGCGCTGGCGCCGGCGTTGCGCGTGCGCCTCGTCGCCGGCGGAGGTTTCGGCGCCGCCGGCGCCGCGGCTGTTCGACAAGACGCCCTACGGCACCAGCGTCTGGTCGCGGGTGCTGTATGAGCGCTACGCGTGCCTGCGCCCGCTGCAGCGGGTCGGCGCGTGGCTGGGCGACCAGGGGCTGCCGGTCTCGTCGGGGACGCTGGCCGACAGCGTGCCCCGCTTCGTGCCGCTGTTCGAGCCGGTTGCCGGGGCGATCCTCGCGCACCAGCACGCGGCGGCGTTGCGCCACGCCGACGAGACCACGTGGCGCGTGCAGGCGCTGCGCGGGGAGGGCCACTCGGGCCGGGCCTGGCTGTGGACCGCGGTCGGCAACGACGCGGTGCGCTTCCACATCGACGCGAGCCGCAGCGCCGAGGCGGCGGCGAAGCTGTTCGGCGACCTGGCGCCCGAGACGGTGATCGTCTGCGACCGCTACAGCGCCTACAAGCGGCTGGCGCGGCTGCTCGGCGGCACGGTCGTGCTCGCTTTTTGCTGGGCGCATTTGCGACGCGACATCATCCAGTGCGCCGCCGCGCAGGTCCGCCTGACCGGCTGGTGCGAGACATGGCTTGCGCGGATCGCCGCGCTCTACCGCCTGAACGAGGCGCGGCTGGACTGCTACGACCCCGACATCGAGCGCCAGAGCGCGGCGTTCGACGCGGCGCAGGGCGCGCTCGCGGCGGCGCTCGACGGCCTGTTCGCGACGGCGGAACGGGAACTGGCCGACCTGCCGGAGCACGCGCGCGAGGGCAAGCCGCTGCGCTCGCTCGTCAACCACCGCGAGGGGCTCAGCGTGTTCGCCGACCGTCCCCGGGTGCCGCTCGACAACAATCTCGCCGAGCGGCTGCTCCGGGGGCCGGCCATCGGACGGCGCCTGTCGTTCGGCTCCGACAGCGGAACCGGCGCGCAGTTCACGGCGCTGATGTACTCGGTGGTCGGCACCCTGGTGCTGAACCGGATCGATGTCCTGCGCTGGCTCGAAGCGTGGCTGGCGGCGTGCGCCGAGCGCGGCGGCCGGCCGCCGGACGACACCGCGGCGTGGCTGCCCTGGTCGATGGACGCGGCGCGCCGGCGCGAACTGACGGCGCCGACATGACCGCTCCGGTCGAGTGCCGCTACTACGGCCGCGACTTCACGACCGCGGAGATGGCGCTGCTGCGCGCGCTGATCGCCGGGCCGCCGACGCTCAACCGCCACGCCCTGTCGAAGGCGTTCTGCCGCCGCATCGGCTGGTACAAGGCCGACGGCGGGTGCAAGGACATGATGGCCCGCGTCGTCATGCTGGCCATGCACCGGGACGGCCGCATCGAACTGCCGCCGCCGAAGTGGCGCCAGAACCGGCCCGGGCCGATCACCTTCGGGCCCGACACCGAACCGCCCCGCTTGCCGCCGCCGACCACGCTCGACGCCGTCCGTCCGCTCGAGATGCGCACCGTCGTGCGCGGCGACCACGGGGGGAAACTGTGGAACGAGTACGTCGCCCGCTACCACTACCTCGGCTACAAGACCCTGGTCGGCGCCCAGATGCGCTACGCCGTGCACGCGAGCGACGGCACGCCGCTCGCCATGCTCGGCTTCTCCACCGCCGCCTGGACGCTCGCCCCGCGCGACCGCTTCATCGGCTGGTCGCGGCGAGACCGCGAGAAGAACCTGCCGCTCGTCGTCGACAACCCGCGCTTCCTGATCCTGCCCTGGATCCGCATCCCCAACCTCGGCTCGCACATCCTCGCCCTCGTCCGCCGCCAGCTGCCCGCGGACTGGACCGCGCGCTACAAGACGACCCCCGTGCTCATCGAGACCTTCGTGCAGACCCCCCGCTACACCGGCGCCGTCTACCGGGCCTCCGGCTGGATCCGCGTCGGCGCCACCCAGGGGCGCGGACGCTACGGCACGAACGACCGGGACAAGCCCACGAAGGACATCTGGCTGCGGCCCCTCCGCAAGAACTGGAAGCGCACCCTCAACCGGTAGAATCAACGCCACGCACCGAGACGACGGTCCACCATACCAGCGTGGCCGAACGCTTACATTGTAGACGTAAGCGTTCGGTCGTCACGGTATCCGGCTTTGATTCTACCGGTTGAGGGTGCGCTTCCAGTCCTTGCGGAGGGGCCGCAGCCAGATGTCCCTCCTGGGCTTGTCGTAGCGCTTGTTCGTGTCGTAGCGTCCGCGCCCCTGGGTGGCGCCGACGCGGATCCAGCCGGAGGCCCGGTAGACGGCGCCGGTGTAGCGGGGGGTCTCGACGAAGGTCTCGATGAGCACGGGGGTCGTCTTGTAGCGTGCGGTCCAGTCCGTCGGCAGTTGGCGGCGGACGAGGGCGAGGATGTGCGAGCCGAGGTTGGGGATGTGGATCCAGGGCAGGATCAGGAAGCGCGGGTTGTC
The DNA here is from genome assembly GCA_965214845.1 of Vicinamibacterales bacterium. Lineage (GTDB taxonomy): Bacteria > Acidobacteriota > Vicinamibacteria > Vicinamibacterales > UBA8438 > JAAXGX01. The sequence goes on along the minus strand of CBDCCO010000007.1, from coordinate 4,692,058 downwards.
GACGACGAGCGGCAGGTTCTGCTCGCGTTGTCGCCGCGACCAGCCGATGAAGCGGTCGCGCGGGGCGAGCGTCCAGGCGGCGGTCGAGAAGCCGAGCATGGCGAGCGGCGTGCCGTCGCTCGCGTGCACGGCGTAGCGCATCTGGGCGCCGACCAGGGTCGTGTAGCCGAGGTAGTGGTAGCGGGCGACGTACTCGTTCCACAGCTTCCCGCCGCGGTCGCCGCGCACGACGGTGCGCATCACGAGGGGGCGGACGGCGTCGAGCGTGGTCGGCGGCGGCAAGAGGGGCGGTTCGGTGTCCGGCCCGAAGGTGATCGGCCCGGGCCGGTTCTGGCGCCACTTCGGCGGGGGCAGCTCGATGCGGCCGTCCCGGTGCATGGCCAGCATGACGACGCGGGCCATCATGTCCTTGTACCCGCCGTCGGCCTTGTACCAGCCGATGCGGCGGCAGAACTCCTTCGACAGGGCGTGGCGGTTGAGCGCCGGCGGCCCGGCGATCAGCGCGCGCAGCAGCGCCATCTCCGCGGTCGTGAAGTCGCGGCCGTAGTAGCGGCACTCGACCGGAGCGGTCATGTCGGCGCCGTCAGCGCGTGCCTGCGCGCCGCGTCCATCGACCAGGGCAGCCACGCCGCGGTGTCGTCCGGCGGCCGGCCGCCGTTGTCGGCGCAGGCCGCCAGCCACGCTTCGAGCCAGCGCAGGACATCGATCCGGTTCAGCATCAGGGTGCCGACCACGGAGTACATCAGAGCCGTGAACCGCGCGCCGGTCCCGCTGTCGGAGCCGAACGACAGGCGCCGTCCGATGGCCGGCCCCCGGAGCAGCCGCTCGGCGAGATTGTTGTCGAGCGGCACCCGGGGACGGTCGGCGAACACGCTGAGCCCCTCGCGGTGGTTGACGAGCGAGCGCAGCGGCTTGCCCTCGCGCGCGTGCTCCGGCAGGCCGGCCAGTTCCTGTTGCGCCGTGAGCACCAGGAACTCGAACGCCAGCTTGTCGACCGGCTGCTTGCGGGACGCCCGCACCGCCGCCAGCGCGGCGGCGACCTCGCGGTGCGGCAGCGCCCGCATGTGCTCGACGATGTTGCGCTGCGGGCCGAGCACCGGCCGCACCCGGTCGGCGGGGTTGTCGTTGCGCAGGTCCATGGCGATGGCCCACTCCAGCACCGCATGGAGGCGCTGCCGGACGGCCTTGGCGATGACCGGCTTGCTGTGCCAGATGGGCGAGAGGATCGCCAGCACGTCGCCGCTCTCGACCTCCGAGACCGGCCGGGTGCCGATGCGGGGGAAGGCGTAGCGTCGGAGGCTGTTGCGCCAGGCCCGGACCTGCTCGGCGTTCTTCCAGCCGGCCTGCTTCTGCTCGACCACGGCGGCGGCGGCCTCGGCGAAGGTGGGCACGGACTGGAGGCGGCGCTTCTCGGCCAACATGTAGAGCGCTGTAACATGTTGCACCATAAAGACTTGCCGCCATACCAGTGATTGCGTTCCCTCAAGCTGTCCCTCGTTCTGAACGGGATGGCGTAGCGCCGTACCGGCCGGAGCTAGACGTAAGCGTTCGGCGAAGCCGGTATGGGCATGCGGCTGGTCCAGCCAGACGCCGTCGGTGTCCGGAGGAATCCGTGCACACTGACCAGCGCGGCCTGCGGGGCCAGTGCGATCTTCGCGGCCCGGCAACCTTGGTGCGCGGCCTCTCCCGCTTCTCGCTCTTTCGGCCCCCGCAACGCCTTCGACAGTACCGCCCGGGTCGCGAGATCCGCGCGTAGAGCCGGACATCTCGTCCAGCAGCCCGGTTGCACCCCCCGGCCGAGGCGATCAGCACGGGGTCGACCAGAGAACCGGGTCCTATCGCTGTCCGACGACGATGGCCGGGCTACCGCACGCTGGCGTTGTCGAGGGCCTGCCGCAACGCCAAATACCGGGATGACCGAACGGTTACTTCGAAGGTAACCGTTCGGCGAAGGTGCGCCGTGAAAGGCGCCATTCCTCAGCGGGTGCGAATCCCGCCCGGTAACTGTCGCTCCAACCGGTAGCAGTCGGAGCGGACGAAGGAGGTAACGACATCGGCTGAAGCACTCCGACGACAAAGGCCACCTTGGGTGGTCAGCGACCACGCGGGCCGTAGCGCGAGCGAACGCCGAGCAGGCCCCGAAACCGGTGATGCGGAAGCCGACCCGCCCTTTACTCGGGGAAGGCTGCCAGCGGCCGGGAAGCGAGCGACGCGAGCACCGGCCGATTCCGCCGGGGTAGTGGCGACGGCACGCGTGGAAGAGGGGAATGGACGCAACACGGGAAGCCCTGCCGGTGGCGTGGCACGCGCCAACCGACAGCCCGCGAGGGTCAGGTCGGGCCGGTCAGGGTGGCGGAGAGGCCCGTAGTACCGGGGAAGCCGGGTAACGCCGGTGGAGGGAAGGGGCCTTGGTTCGAGAGCAGCGCATGACGGAGGAAGGGACGTGGGGACTGGTGAGAACCTAACAGCCTCAGAGAAAGTTCAGCGACTCCAGACGGCGCTACATGCGAAAGCGAAGGAAGCTCCGGGCTTCCGGTTCTACTCGTTGAGCGACAAGGTGTGGCGCGACGACGTGCTCGTAGTTGCCTGGCAGGCCGTTCGTCGCAACGGCGGCGCGGCCGGGGTGGACGGCGAGACGGTCGAGGACATCGAGTCGTTCGGGGTGGAGCGGTGGCTGGGAGCACTGGCGCGGGACCTGAAGGCGGGGACCTACCGGCCGCGAGCGGTGCGGCAGGTCCTCATCCCAAAGAAGAAACGCGGACAGTTCCGGCCGTTAGGTATTCCCTGTCTCCGGGACCGGGTGGCGCAGACGGCGGCGATGCTGGTGTTGTCGCCGATCTTCGAGGCCGACCTGCAACCGGAGCAGTATGCGTACCGGCCGGGCCGAGACGCGAATGACGCGGTCAGGCGCGTGCATCGGCTGCTGACGACGGGCCATCAGGAGGTGGTAGACGCCGACCTGTCGGACTACTTCGGTCAAATCCCGCACTCGGACCTGCTCCGGTCCATCGCGCGGCGCGTGAGCGACGGGCGGCTGTTGGGCTGGGTCAAGGCGTGGCTGGAAATGGCGGTGGAGGAGGACGATGGACGCGGCGGTCGCCGCCTGACGAACCGGGCGCGTCGCGAGCGGAAGAGCACCCCGCAGGGGTCACCGATTTCGCCGCTGTTCAGCAACGTCTACATGCGTCGCTTCATTCTGGGCTGGAAGGTACTGGGCTACGCCCGGCGCTTCAAGGCGGAAATCGTCAACTACGCAGACGACCTCGCGGTGCTCGGCCGAGCGCCGGCGGCAGAGATGCTGACGGCGGTCGACGGGCTGATGCGGCGTCTGAAACTGCCGATGAACGCCGAGAAGACCCGCTGCTGCCGGGTGCCGGAGGAGCCGATGACGTTCCTCGGCTACCGGATTGGGCGCAACTACCGGCCGTTTACGGGTGCCGCCTACATCGGCACGCGTCCCAGTCGGGAGAGTGTCCAGAGCATCTGCCGTCGAGTGAGCGAGCTGACGACGCGGCGTGACGCGCTCCTGCCGCTGGGAGAAGTGGTGGCGCGCCTGAACCGGTTGCTGACCGGCTGGGCGAACTACTTCACCCTCGGGCAGGTCAGCCCCGCGTATCGCGCCGTTGACCAGCACGCCGCGCGGCGGCTGCGCCAGTGGCTCTACCGCAAGCACAAGGTGCGAGACGGGAAATCGGTGCGCTTCCCGTACGAGCGACTCTGGACGGAGTACGGGCTCACGCGCCTTGCCGCGCGAACGGCGCGCCTTCCGTGGGCGAAGGCATGATCTCGTCCGAGAGCCGGATGCGGGAGATCCGCACGTCCGGTTCGATGAGCGGCGACTGGAAACGGAGCCACGGCGGGGAGTGAGGCACCGGCACACGGCGAAAGCCGCCGGGAACAGCTACCCCCTCCGCCTACTGCCACCGCGCCAGTCGTCGACTCTACCCGGTATGGGCATGCGTCTGGTCCAGCCAGACGCGCCGTCGGCGTCCGGAGGAATCCGTGCAGACGCGGCCTGCGGGGCCAGTGCGATCTTCGCCGCTCGGCAACCTTGGTACGCGGCCTCTCCCGCTTCTCGCTTGCGGCCCCGCAACGCCTTCGACAGCACCGCCCGGGTAGCGAGATCGCCTCGTAGAGCCGGACATCTCGTCCCGCAGCGCGGTTGCACCCCACGGCCGAGGCGGCGCGGCCTCCACGAAGGTCTCGATCAGCACGGGGTCGACCAGAAGAACCGGGCCCCGTCGCTGTCCGACGACGGTGGCCAGGCTACCGCATACCGGCTTCGCCGAACGCTTACAGCTAGACGTAACCGTTCGGTCAAGCCGGTATGGACGTGGGAGCGGGCCAACCGGACGCTGGCGTTGTCGAGGGCAAGCACCGGTCGATGTCCCCTGCGCAGGGAGGGCGCCCGGACCGGATTGGCTCGCTGTTCGCGACGGTGCTTGCCCGACTGCCGCAACTGCCGCAACGTCGGATACCGGGAGGACCGAACGCTTACAGCTAGACGAGCGCGGATCGGAACCCGTCCGTCCCGCCGGCCGGTCGTCGCGCCCGGTCCCGCCGGCCGCAGCCCTGTGCACGCGTCGGGTTGGGACAAGTCAAGCCTGGGCCGGCCAGTGGTCGATGGCCGGACGGATACGGACGGCCATAGCCAGCCCTGAGCCGGCGCGAGCGGCGTGTCACCCTGCAAGGGCCGGAGCGCAGCGGAGGAGGCGCGCAGCGTCTTGACACGCCGCTCGCAGAGGCTATCCACGCGCGTTCATTTGAGTAGCGTTACGTAACGGCGCTTGATCGAGTCTTGACACGCCCCTCGCAGAGGCTGTCCACGCGCGTTGGCGGGCGCCGTGCGACCGGCGCCGGCCGCGGACGACGGAGCGACGCTTCGACGCCAGCTACTCGGACAACGGCGGCGGCGCCGGCAGGGCCGGGTCCCGGTTGATCAGCTCCTTCAGCTCCTTGCCGGACGTGAAGTAGGCGACGTGCTTCGACGGCACGTCCACCCGGTCGCCGTCCTGGGGTTGCGGCCCCGGCGCGGCGCGCGCCGCCGGAGACGGAAACTGCCGAAGCCGCGGACTTCGACCTTCTCCCCGTGGCGGAGCGCCTCGGCGATGCTGTCGAACAGGGTGTCGACGATGATCTCGGCGCGCTTCTTCGTGAGGCCGGCGGCGTCGGCCACCTCCTCGACGAGCGCCGCCTTCCGTCAGGGTGCCTTCGGACACGGGCAGAGCATGGCAGCCGGCCCGTGCAGGCGCTGCAAGCGCCTGTTCCCCCTTCCCGGAGGGACAATTCCAGGGGAGCGACCGCGACCCCGCAGGTGTGACGGAGGAACACCTGCGGGGGCCGGAAACCGGCAGGTTTCCGCGTGGTCGCTCCCCTACTCCCACCCGACCCTTTTGTCTGTACGTGGGGGCGGGTTTGTGATGTGGGAATCTGTTGATATGAAAGGACTTGGCTGGTTGCTGGATGTAAGTTGAGGTGTGACTGGGGGTGTAAGTTCGGCCGCCTATCCTCCTTACACCCTTACTGCGGCACCATCGGTGTAAGTTCGCCTCGGTCCTGGCTGTGATCGGGCGGCGGAGTGGATCACACTCTCGTCCCGTTCCCAGTCTCCATCGTCGTCCCTTCGTGACCTCGATTCTCATCCCGCGCCCGGTCTCCGTCACGTTCGCCGCGTCCGTTCCCGTTGATCTCCGTGACCGCCGTCTCCCAACCGGATCGGTAGCACGAGTCTTGCGCTCGCCGAGGCGGCGCCTCCCATCCGTTTACGCGTTTACCGTTTCCACAGGGGGGGGTGGAAACGCGTAAACGGTAAACGCATCTCCGCGACTCCGTTCCGCTGCTCTGGCTCGTATCACTGGACCCACTGTACCCGAGGGCTCGGAGCTGGCGTGTTCGACCGTGGGTTCGAGGGACGTGGTGGGCTGCCGGTCCGTCCACGGGCCGGAAGCTGGCTTCCGGCCCGTAGTTGCCCCAACACCACGCCGGCGGCCGGTGTGGTTCGCCTCGCCAGGCGATTTCCTCGATTTCCCCAATGGAAACAAGCCGGAAGCGCACCGGAACTCGACGGGAAGCGCAACTCGATTTCCATTTCCACGATTTCCCCCCTGGGGGGTGGGCGGAAATGGAAATGGAAATCGAACCGCGGCGGTCGTGGCCAACTCGCTGATCGCCATCACGGCCGACCTCGATCGACGTAGGCCGCCCAGTCGTTCATCAGAGTCCGCCGCCGCTCGAACAGGTCCGACCTTGCGTACGCCGCCTCGACCTTGTTGCCGACCGCGTGCGCCAGCGCCGCCTCGATGACCTCGCGCGGATGGTCGGTCTCCTCGGCCGCCCAGTCCCGGAACGAGGACCGGAAGCCGTGCACCACGGCTGGGATCCGAAGACGCTGGAGCGGCTTCCGCAGCGTCCTGTTGGCGAGCACCTTGCCACCCTTGCCCGGAAACACCAGCGGATACCGGCCGGCACCGAGCGTCCGCGCGGCGTCGAGGATCTCGAGCGCCCGCCGACAGAGCGGGACCCGATGGTCGCGCTTCATCTTCATCCGGGAGGCCGGGACGGTCCAGACGTGGCCCGCCACGTCCACCTCGTCCCATCGCGCCCCGCAGACCTCGCCCGAGCGCGCCGCGGTGAGCACGAGGAACTCGAACCCCAGCCGCACGAAAGGCGACCCCGCCGACGAGTCGCGGACGGCCGCCACGGCCGCGGGGACCTCCCGGTGCGGCAGCGCTCGCATGTGCTGCACGACCGCGAGCTGCGCGCCGAGCACCCGGCCCACTCGGTCGCAAGGGTTATCGGTCCGGAACTCCATGACCACGGCCCACTCCAGCACGGCGGCGACCCGCTGCCGGACGGACTTGGCGGTCGCCGCCCGCGTGTGCCAGATGGGCGTCAGGATGGCCAGCACGTCGGCGCTGTTGACCTCGGCGACGGGCCGGGCGCCGATGTGCGGGAAGGCGTAGCGGGCCAGGCTGTTGCGCCACTGCCGGTGTTCGCTGGCGTTGCGCCAGCCGGGCCGCTTCTGCTCGATGAGGCGTTCGGCGGCCTCGGCGAAGGTCGGCATGCCCTGGAGGCGGCGGCGGTCGGCGAGCGGGTCGCCGCCGGAGCGGGCGAGCTTTCGGTTGGCGAGGGCCTGCTCGCGGGCCTCGGCCAGCGAGACGAGATCGACGCTGCCGAGTCCGAGTTCGCGGCGCCGGCCGCGGATGACGAGGCGCTGGGTCCAGCTGCGCGCCCCGGTGGGCTGGACGAAGAGGTACAGGCCCTGTCCGTCGGCGTGTCGTCCGGGCGGCGCGGAGCGGATGAAGGGGGCGGTGAGGGCGTTGCGGGGATGGCGTCCTCGGCGCTTGGTGCGGCGGGGGGTGGCGGGCGTGCTGGTGTCAACATCCATTCCACCATTATAGGCGAGAAGTGGCGGGATGTCGAGGAACGGCGCGGCCGGTTCGGCGCGCCCGAAGTGTGCAATAAACGATTACCAATCATATATTTATGGACTTACTGGCACGGCAGTGAACACCAGCGGACGATCTAGAGCCGTTGGTTCTCGGCCAGGGGATCACCGCCCTCGCGGGCGAGCTTGCGGTTGGCGACGGCCTTCTCGCGGGCCTCGGCGAGCGGGACGAGGGCGACCGGGCCGAGTCCGAGCTCGCAGCGCTTGCCGCGGATGACGAGGCGCTGGATCCAGCTTCTCGCGCCGGTGGGCTGGACGTAGAGGTAGAGTCCGTTGCCGTCGATGTGGTGTCCGGGCGGTGCGCTGCGGACGAACGCCGGGGCCAGCGCGTTGTGCGGATGCCGTCCTCGGCGCTTGGTCCTGCGGGGCGAGGGGGCGGTCGTTGTCTCTGCAACCATCCCTGCATTATACACCGGATGGTGGCGGATTCCGCAAGACTTCCTGCCCCGCTCGGTCCGCCGACCAGAATCATAAACGATTACAAGTCAGTATCTTACGGTTCTACCCGGATGGCCTTGGACGCCGTCGGACACAATATGAGCGGTGTCCATGAGGCACGGCGGCGATCTCCAGCTTCTTCAGCAGGCTCGACAAGGCCATGTCGGTCAGCGGCTTGCCCTGCGCCGTCGGGAACACCAGCGGGCAGTCGCTGTCGCCGTCGCCGAGCGGCCGCGCCGCGTCGAGGACCTTCACAGCGGGCACGCTGAGCGGGACCCGGTGCTCGCGCAGCGCCTTCATGCGTTCGGCCGGAACGGTCCACACCGCGGCGTCCCGGTCCATCTCGGACCAACGCGCCCCGCGCGCCTCGCCCGGACGCGCGGCCGTAAGCACCATGAACTCGAACACGAGCTTGACCACAGGCCGGACCGTCGCGGCCCGGACCGCCGCCAGTGCCGCCGCCACCTCGCCATGCGGCAGCGCCCGCATGTGCCGCACGACCTTCCGCTGCTTGCCGAGCACCGGGCCGAGCCGATCGGACGGGTTGTCCGTGCGGTACTGCATCGCGATGGCCCACTCCAGCACGGCATGGATGCGCTGGCGCACCCGACGCCCCGTGTCGGGCTGGCTGTGCCAGATGCGTTGCAGCGTGTCGAGCACGTCGGCGCTGGTGATCTCCGAGACGGGCCGTGCGCCGAGATACGGGAAGGCGTGCGTCTTGAGGGTCGCCCACCACTGAAGGCCGTGCTTGGGGCTGCGCCAGCCGGGGCGCTTCTGCTCCAGCACCTCCGCGGCGGCCTCCTCGAAGGTCGGTGTGCGCTGGATGCGGCGCTTCTCGGCAAGGGGGTCTCCGCCCTCGCGGGCGAGCTTGCGGTTGGCGATGGCCTTCTCGCGGGCCTCGGCGAGCGGGACCAGGGGGATGCTGCCGAGCCCGAGTTCGTGCCGCCGGCCGCGGATGACAAGGCGCTGCACCCAGCTCCGGGCGCCGGAGGGCTGGACGAGGAGGTAGAGTCCCTGGCCATCGCAGTGTCGTCCTGGCGTGGCGTTTCGGACGAAGGCGGGCGTCAGTCGCCTGTCGGGATGGCGGCCACGGGGCTTTCGGTGTCGGCCGGCGGCGTGCCTCACATCATGCATCACCCCATTGTATGGCGGAAGGTGCCGCGCAACGCAAGACGTGCTGACCCGTTCAGTCCACGGCGGGAGAGGTATAAATCACTATTACACGGCTACTTATGAACGACTACAGACGGCATAGAACGATACGGGACGCCACATGATGGAAGACTGGGCCGCCTACCTCGACGGCGCCGGGGCGGCCGGTCGGGACGGCTGGCTGACGTCCTCCGCCTCGGAGCAGCCGCTGCATCCCCGCTGATCGCCTCCTTCTGAATCCCCTCCTCGCGAGCGGCGTCAACGAGACGACACCGTCTCGCCGCGGCAAAAAAATTTTGTTCGGAGAGTGGTGGGTACAACGATGGAATCGTATCCAACTCATTACAAGAACGACGCTATCGATAATGAACGTCACACTTTTGTGCCGTACACAGCGCAATAGCGGGCGTCCGCGTAGCCTTCAGCATTAAGTAGGGAGAGGACGACATGGCGAACTTTTTCGGAGATATGTATGACAACGTCCTGATGGGCGGCCCCGACGATGATGTCCTCTGGGGCGGAATGGGCGACGACGACATCAGCGGTGGCGGCGGCGACGACCGGCTGACGGGTGGCCCTGGGGGAGACCTGCTGGACGGTGGTCCCGGTCATGACATCGCCAGCTACACGGAGTCGCGCGCCGGCGTCCACGTCGACCTGAGCGCCGCCTTCTACGATCCGCATGCAGACAACGCCCCCGTTCGCGGCGGCGACGCGACCGGCGATCAGCTCACGGGCATCGAGGAGCTCTGGGGCTCGAATCGAGGCGACGTTCTCAGGGGCAACCACACCGCGAATCGGCTCTTCGGCAACGGCGGCAACGACCAGGTCTACGGCGGCGGCGGCGACGACTTCCTCCGCGGCGGCATGGACGCGGACAGTCTCTTCGGCGATGGCGGCAAGGACGTGCTGTTCGGCGACATGGGCGTCGACGAGCTCATGGGTGGCGCCGATAACGACATGCTCTTCGGCGGCGACGGCGACGACATGCTCATGGGCGGCGCCGGCGACGATGTTCTGGAAGGCGGAGCCGGAGCGGACAGCCACCACGGCGACGGCAGGGTCGACGCCGACGGCGAGCCGGTAATGGACACCGGCAGCGATACGGCCGCGTACACGACCTCGCCGGAGGCGGTGACCGTGAACCTCGGGGCAGCCGGGACCGCGGACGATCCGATCGCCATGGGCGGCCACGCCACCGGCGACACCTTCATGGGGATCGAGAACCTCCGCGGGTCGATGTACGACGACATGCTCGTCGGCGACAGCCCGCGCGCGATGATGGACGACCCGGCCACGACGGACGTGGACGAGTCGATGATGATGTACGGCGGCGCCAACACCATCTACGGCAACATGGGCGCCGACAAGATCAAGGGCATGGGCGGCGACGACATGCTCTACGGCGGCAAGGGCGACGACGTTCTCTACGGCGGCGACGGCATGGGCGGCGCCGATGGGGACGACAAGCTCTACGGCCAGATCGGTGACGACCTGCTGAAGGGTGGTATGGGCAACGACACCCTGACCGGTGGGGCCGGCGCCGACAAGCTGTTCGGCGGCTGGGTCGAATTCCCGGACGGCCCGGACGGAGACCCCGATCCGATGGCCGACGAGGCGGGCATGGACACGGCCGACTACAGCGGGTCGCCCGAGGGTGTCCACATCGACCTCACGCCCGCCGATGTCGACAACAACCGTCAGACGCCCGACGCGATCCCGATGGGCAAGGGCGGCGACGCCGAGGGCGACTCGTATCACGACATCCAGAACCTCACCGGCAGCGCCCACATGGACATGCTCAAGGGGGACATGAACGACAACGTCCTCATGGGCATGGGCGGCGACGACTGGGACGACCAGGAGACCACGGACGTCGTGGAAGGCGGGCTGTTCGGCGGCGCCGGGCAGGACGAGCTCCATGGCGGTGACGGGAACGACTGGCTCGATGCAAGCGGCCGGGGCGAGACAGCCGGAGCCATCACCGACAACGATGGGGTGTCGGAACTCAACACCGCCAACCTGATCATGGGCGGCAAGGGCAACGACATGCTCATCGGCGGCGCCGGGCATGACCGGAACGAGATGGATCCGGACGGGGCGGACAACTCGAGCGGCACAACCGACGGAGACACGGACGACGACAACGCGGTCACGTTCGAGGGCGGCCTCTTCGGCGGCGCCGGCGACGACACGCTCGACGGTGGTGCCGGCGCCGACATGATCATGGGCGAGGCCGGCGACGACGTGATCATCTACGATGCCGCGGACAACGCGGCAGTAGATGCCGACGGAATACCGGCCGCCAGCATTGTCGATATGGTCGACGGCGGCGCCGGCATGGACACCCTCGACGCGAGCGCGTCCACCGCCGCTTTTACGCTCGACCTCAACACGACCGACGACGCCTTCGTGAACATCGAGAACGTCATCGGCAGCGAGGACGCAGCCAACACCCTCACCGGCGACGCCATGGCGAACACCCTGACCGGTGGCGACGAAGTTGACACCATCGCCGGCATGGGCGGCAACGACATGATCATGGCCGGTGAAGGCAACGACACGGCCATCACGGGGGGCGACGGTAACGACACGATCTACGGTGGCGACGGCAATGACTCCTTGTCCGGCGGCGCCGGTGCGGACATGCTCGTCGGCGGCGAGGGCGCCGACTCGCTCGTCGGCGGCACCGGTGCGGACACGTTCGTGTTGGGCATGGAGCCCGACCACGGCGGGGACGACGGGGACCCGGACACTGGGGGCGACGGGATCACCGACACGATATCGGACTTCAACAGCCTGCAGGGTGACACGATCGACCTGACCGCACTCAACCTGTCCAACGCCGATCTCGAGGACATCATCGGGGCCGCAACCGTTCCCGCCGATGGGACGGTCGCCCTGGACCTCAGCGAGTACGGCGGCGGGGCGGTCCAGATCGTGTTGGATGGGCTCGGCGACCTCGGCCTGGATGACTTCATGATCTAGGAGCATCGCTCACCCGGGCGGCTTGCCCTGAGCGCCCGGCTTCGGCTTTTCCCAACGCCGTCTCGGTCTCGCGGAGATCGAGGCGGCGTTTGTTTTGGGGGCGAGCCCCTTATGAACGTGCCCCTCGCCGTGCGCCAGGCCATCCAATTGCAGACGGACGGTCGGCTCGCGGCGGCCGTTGACGCGTACCGGGCCATCCTGAAGCGGCATCCGGGGAGTTGCACCTGCTGGTCCAACCTCGGGATGGCGTTGCGCGCGCTGGGGCGCAAGGACGAGGGCCTGCGGGCATTGCGCCAGGGCGTGCGCGTCTGCCCGCGGGTCGTGGAGCTCAACTACAACCTGGGCAACGCCCTGGCGGACGCCGGTGACCCGGAAGGGGCGCTGACGTGCTATCGCACGGCCTTCGACCGCGACCCCGGCAGCTTGAAGGCCGCGCGGGCCTGCGGCGCCGTGCTGCTGCAGTTGAAGCGGTTCGAGCAGGCGGTCGATCACTACGCGGCGGCACTGACCCGGCATCCCGACGACGCTGAGCTCTATGGCGGGTTGGGCTGGGCGCTCTGGAAGCTGCGCCGGGTGGCGGCGGCTGCTGCCTGTCGGCGCGCGGTCGCGCTCGATCCGGCATCGCCCAGGTTCCGCTGGAATCTGCACGCCGTGCTGCGCTGGCTGGGACGCTACGAAGAAGACGAGCAGCAGTTGCGCGCGGGCGTGGCGCGGCACCCGGACGCGCCCGGGCTGCTCGCCGCGCTGGGGCAGAGCCTGATGGACCAGGAACACCTCGATGCCGGGCTGGAGTACTGCCATGCGGCGCTCGCGGTGGATCCCGGCCATCGGGACGCGCGGCTCGCGCGCGGGCGCGCCAACTTCCTGGCGGGGCGCTACGGGGCGGCGTGGCCGGATCGATATCGACCGGTGTACGGCATCGACCGGCGTCCGAAAGGCACCGCGGGACGCGAGTGGCAGGGGCAGGACCTCGCCGGACAGTCGATCCTGCTCTACGGCGAGCAGGGCCTGGGCGACGTCATCCAGTTCGCGCGCTACGCACCGCTGGTGGCGGAACGCGGGGCGCGAGTCGTCGTAGCCTGCCAGCCGCGGCTGCTCGGCCTGCTGCGGCGGCTGTCCCGCGTCGATAGCGTGGTGCCCGGGGACCAGCCCCCGCCGCCGACCGACTGGCACTGCTCGCTGCTGGACGTGCCCGCCGTCTGGGGACACGACGTCGACTCGATTCCGGGGCGGTGTCCGTACCTGCCGCCCGCGCGCCGCGAACGCCCCGTGCTGCCTGCGGCACGGCAGTTTCGGGTCGGCATCGTCTGGGCCGGCAACCCGAAGCAGAAGCGGGATTACCTGCGCTCCTGCCGTCTGGAGGCGTTCGCGCCCCTGTTCGAGTTGCCGGGCGCCGAGTTCGTCAGCTTTCAGGTGGGGCCGCGCGCCGGGGAGCTGCGTTCCGGCTGGCGCGGGCTGGTTCACGATCCGGGCGCGGCGCTGGCCGACATGGAGGCGACGGCAGACGCGTTGATGGAGGTGGACCTGGTCATCACGGTCGACACGATGCTGGCCCACCTGGCCGGCGCGCTCGGCCGGCCGGTCTGGACCCTGCTGACGTTCGCCCCCGACATGCGCTGGATGCTCGGGAGTGCCGACACGCCCTGGTACCCGACGATGCGCCTGTTCCGGCAGCCGGCGCCCAACGACTGGGCGGGCCTCTTCCGCGAGGTGCGCCGCGAGCTGGCGCTGCGACTGGCCCAACCGCGCGGCGCCAGGCAGCAGAGCGACGCCTGGCGCGCCACCGCGTGTTAGCCCCGTGAACGCGAACCCCGCAGTCCGTCACGCCATCCAACTGCATGCCGACGGCCGGCTTGTCGAGGCCGTCGACTCCTACCGGGCCATCCTGGAGCAGCACCCGGAGATGTGCGCCTGCTGGTCCAACCTGGGGATGGCGCTCCGGAAGCTGGGCCGCAAGGACGAGGGCCTGCAGGTGCTGCGCGAGGGCGTGCGCATGTGTCCGCAGGTCGTCGAGCTCAACTACAACCTGGGCAACGCCCTGGCGGGCGCCGGCGCCCATGAGGAGGCGCTGAAGCACTATCACGCGGCCTTCCTCCGAGATCCGGGCCACGTCAAGGCCGCGCACGCCTGCGGCGCCATGCTCTTGCAACTGGAGCGGTTCGGCCCGGCTGTCGATCACTATCGGGCGGCGCTCGACCGGCATCCCGACGATGCCGGGCTGCTCAACGCGCTGGGCTGGGCGCTCTCGAACCTGCGGCAGGTCCGGGCGGCCGCGGCCGCCTATCGGCGAGCGATTGCGCTCGGGCCGCCGCCTGCGGTCTACCGCACGAATCTGCACCAGGAGCTGTCCGCCCTCGGGTGCTACGAGGAGGACGAGCGGGAGTTGCGCGCCGCGGCGGCCGAGGATCCGCGCTCGCCGGCCGTGCTCGCGGCGCTGGGGCAGAACCTGATCAACCAGGGGCGCCTCGATGCGGGGCTGGAGTGCTGCAACGCCGCGCTGGCGATCGATGCCGATCACCCCGACGCGCGGCTCGCGCGCGCACTGGCCAACTTCCTCGCCGGACGCTACGCGGCGGCATGGCCGGATTTCAGATGGCGCCGCCGTCGCCGGACGTGGCGCTCCATGAACGTGACGGGTCGGGAGTGGGAAGGGCAGGATCTGGACGGACAGTCGATCCTGCTCTACGGCGAGCAGGGGCTGGGCGACGTCATCCAGTTCGCCAGGTTCGCGCCGGTGTTGGCGCGGCGCGGCGCGGAAGTCTCGCTCTATTGCGCCCCGCGGCTGGTCCGTCTTCTGCGCCGGCTCTCCGGCGTGCGTCAGGTAGTACCCGGCAGCCGCCCCTGTCCGCCGACGGACTGGGTCTGCGGGCTATTGGACGTGCCCGGCGTCCTGGGAATCGACCTCGACTCGATCCCGAATGCTTGTCCCTATCTGACCGCCCGCACGCGACCCCGCCCCGTGCTGCCTCCGGCGCGTCAGTTTCGCATCGGCGTCGTCTGGGCGGGCGACCCGGCGCAGAAGCGGGACAACCGGCGCTCCTGCCGCCTGGAGGATTTCGCTCCGCTCTTCGACCTGCCCGGCACGGAGTTCGTCAGCTTTCAGGTCGGTCGCCGGACCCAGGAGCTGCGTGCCTGGCGCGGGCTCATCCACG
The DNA here is from genome assembly GCA_965214845.1 of Vicinamibacterales bacterium. GTDB lineage: Bacteria > Acidobacteriota > Vicinamibacteria > Vicinamibacterales > UBA8438 > JAAXGX01. The sequence goes on along the minus strand of CBDCCO010000007.1, from coordinate 4,676,881 downwards.
ACCCGGGCGAGGCGCTGACCGACCTGGAGGCGACGGCGGACGCGTTGATGGAGGTGGACCTCGTCATTACCGTCGACACGATGCTGGCCCACCTGGCCGGCGCGCTCGGCCGCCCCGTCTGGACCTTGCTGTCGTTCGCCCACGACTGGCGCTGGGTGCTCGGGCGCGCCGATACCCCGTGGTACCCGACGATGCGCCTGTTCCGCCAGCCTGCGCCGAACGACTGGGCGGGCGTCTTCGGCGAGGTTCGCCGCGAGCTGGCCGCGCTGGCAGGCCAACGACATGGCAACACTGGCGCTCGGAACCAGCGGCCGCGGTGACGTGCGATCTCTCGATCGGGCAGTGGCCAGCGCCCGCCGCCGCGCCCTGCAGCTCCACGCGGCCGGCGAGCTCGACGCGGCCGTGGCCGCCTACCGGGCCGTCCTCGAGCGGCATCCCGGCGCGTGCGAGTGCTGGTGCAACCTGGGTGCCGCGCTGCGGACGTTGGGCCGCAAGGACGAGGGCCTGGCGGTGTTGCGCGAGGGCCTGCGCGTCTGCCCGCGGCACGTCGGGCTCAACCGGAACCTCGGCAACGCGCTGGAAGACGCCGGCGACGAGACGGCGGCCCTCGAACATCACGGCCAGGCCGTCGCTCGCTACCACGCCGCGCTTCAGATGCGTGCCGATGACCCCGAGCTCTACGGCGCACTGGGGTGGTCGCTCTGGAAGCTGCAGCGGCTGGACGCGGCCGCGGTGGCCTACCGGCGCGCCCTTGCCAGCGAGCCGGCATCCACCGCCTGCCGGTTGGAGCTGGGCCGCGTGCTGACCGCGTTGGGGCGCTACGAGGAGAACGAGCGGCGGTTGCGCGACGCCGTGGAGCAGACCGCGGAGGTGCTCGCCGCGCTCGGACACGCTCTGGTCGACCAGGGCCGCCTCGACGCGGGACTGGCGTGCGGCGACGCGGCCCTGGCGATCGACGCCGATCATCACAACGCGCGACTGGTGCGCGCCCGGGCCAATCTGCTGGCCGGACGCCATGCCGCGGCGTGGCCGGACTACGCCTGCCGCCTCAGCGCTCGGTTGCGGCGGCCGCCGCGGGGCGCCACGGACCGCGTCTGGCGGGGCCAGGACCTCGCGGGCCAGTCGATTCTGCTGTACCGCGAGCAGGGGCTGGGCGACGCGATTCAGTTCGCCCGCTACGCTCCGCTGCTGGCGCGACGAGGCGCCGAGGTCTTTCTGAGCTCCCCGCCGGCGCTGGTCGGCCTGCTGCGGCGCCTGCCCGCCGTGGCCGGCGTGGTGTCCAGTGACGAGCCTTGTCCCCGGACCGACTGGGTCCGCTCGCTCCTGGACCTCCCCGGCGTCCTGAAGACCGACCTCGAGTCGATTCCTGGGGACTGCCCCTATCTGCCCGCCCGCCCGCGGCCCCGCCCGCTGCTGCCGCCGACCGGGCAGTACCGGGTCGGCATCGTGTGGGCGGGCAGCCCGCGCCATGAACGAGACCGCGAACGCTCCTGCCGCCTCGACGAGTTCGCACCGCTGTTCGAGCTGCCCGGCGCCGAGTTCGTCAGCTTCCAGGTGGGGCCGCGCGCGAGGGACCTGCGCGAGTCCTGCTGGCGGGCGCTGGTCCGCGAGGCGCCGGAGGAGGTTGCTCCCTTCGAGGCAACCGCCGACGCGCTCGCGGAAGTGGACCTCGTGATCACCGTGGACACGGCGATGGCGCACCTGGCCGGGGCCCTCGGCCGGCCGGTGTGGACGCTGCTGTCGTTCGCCCCGGACTGGCGCTGGATGCTCGGGCGCACCGACACGCCCTGGTACCCGACGATGCGCCTGTTTCGCCAGCCCGCGCCCAACGACTGGGCCGGCGTTTTCCGCGAGGTTCGCCGCGAGCTGGCCGCGCTCCTGACGCAGCGGGCCGGCGCGAGGCCGCGCATGAACGGCGCCACCTGATCCGATGCCCGGCTTCGACCCCGGCAAGTACGAGGGACGCCGCGTGACGGAGATCGTGCGGACCCTGAACGGCGAGGTTGGGGCCGCGCTGGAAGAGGCGCGGGCGGCCTACCGGCTCTGCCTGCGGCACGACCGTCTGGCCGAGCACCTGAAGGGCTTCGTGCGCATGCACCTCTGGCAGGTGGAGAAGCAGCTCGGCCTGCACGCCAGGTACTTCTCCCAGGCGGGCCAGGACCGCTACCTCGACGAACGGATCTTTCGGAGCAAGCGGAACGGCACGTTCGTCGAGATCGGCGGCTACGACGGCTGGATGGGGAGTAACTGCGTCTTCTTCGAGAAGGTGCTGGGCTGGACCGGCCTCGTCGTCGAGGCGTCGCCGCAGTTCGTGCAACGGATTGGCGAGACGCGGAGCGCGGAGGTCGTCCACGCTGCCGTATCCGACCAGGACGGCACCGCCGAATTCCTCGAAGTGACGTCCGGCCTGACCCAGATGGGCGGGCTGATGGATCACTATCCCGGCGAGGCCCTTGGAAGGATACGCCGGGACAAGCGGCACGCGGAAACGGTCGTCACGGTGCCGGCGACGCGGCTCGACACGCTGCTGCGCGCCCGCGGCCTCCAGAAGATCGACTATTGCTCCATCGACGTCGAAGGGGCCGAGCGCGCCGTGCTCCGTTCGCTCGACTTCGACGAGTTCGACATCGCGGCGCTGTCGATCGAGAACAATCGCTCCGGCCCCGCCCCGGCGTCGTACGCGGACATCATGGGCCCGGCCGGCTACCGGCAGGTGGCGGTGCTGGGCAAGGACGAGATCTGGGTCAAGGGGTCCGGGTAGGGCAGGGCGCCGCATCGGCGGGCGCCGAGATGGAGCCGAAACTGCGAACCTCACCCGTGGCGGTGTACGCAATATCTGCCCGGCTCGCCGCCCGCCCCGGCGCGGGTGGCGCTCGTTGCCACGACGTCGCCGCCCCTCGTGCGCAATATCCGCACGTGAGGCGCGGGCGGTCCCCGTTGGAGCATTTCTTGCGTACCGAGACAGCTCATGACGAAGCAACTCTACATACCCATCGCCGGCACCTGGTCCCGGTCGCGGCACGACCACGACGCCGCGTGGTATCGGCGCGGGTCGCCCTTCGACGGCGTGATGACCGCGCACGGCTACGAGCGGTGGAGCAGGACCGGGACCCCGAGCGGCCGGATGACGGCTACTGGTCGGGGGGCGTCAACGGGCTGCTCGTCCAGCGGGCCGCGTGGTGGCGCGACCGGCACCCGGCCTGGCGGACGGGCGCCGAGACGCTGCGCGGCTTCCTCCGCGCGCGGCGCGCCGAGCTGCAGGCGGCCGGCGGCGTCACCCTCGTCGCGCACAGCCACGGCGGGCAGGTGCTCGCCTACGCCCTGGCCGGGATGCAGGCGCCCGTCTGCCCGCTGCGCGTCGTCACGGTCGACATGCCGGTCCGGCGCGACATGGCCCAGGTCTACCGCGACGCGTCGGTGCGCTGCGGCCACTGGGTGCACCTCTACAGCGAGCGGGGCTGGAAGAGCAGGTTCCGCTGGCTGGGGAACCGCTTCGGCTCGCGAACGCTCGAGGTCGCCCACGTCAACCGCAAGGTTACGGGCGGGCACAGCGGCATCCTGAGCCACCCCGGGCACATCGGCCAGTGGGACGAGATCCTCGCGGGGCAGGTTTTCCGCGCTACGATGGAGACGCTGTCATGAGAGCCGCAGCGTCCGGCGTCGCCGTCCGCCGCTACCGCCTGAGCCGGGTCGAGTACGACCGTGCCGTGGAAGCCGGCGCGTTCGAGCCGGACGCGAAGCTGGAGCTCATCGACGGAGGCCTCAGCGCCATGACACCGGAGGGAGTCAACCACACGATCGGCATGGACCTCATGGCCGACTGCCTGCGGCGGGTGTTCGGCCGCGGGTTCTACGTACGGATACAGCACCCGCTGGCGGTCGACGACTACTCGGAGCCCGAGCCGGACGTGGCCGTCGTGAGGGGCGCGATCCGCGACTACGACAAGGGCCATCCGACGTCGGCGGTGCTGGTCGTCGAGGTCTCCAGCGAATCGCTGCGGTACGACCGGACGGTCAAGCAGCGCCTGTACGCGCGGTGCGGGATTCCCGAGTACTGGATCCTCGCCCTCCCCGAGGCTCGTCTCGAGATCTACCGCGACCCGGCGGGAGACGGCTACCGGAGCGTCACCCGCCATGCAGCCGGCGATCAGGTCGCGCCGCTCGCTCGCCCCGCTGAATGGATCGTCGTCGGCGATCTGCTGCCCTGACTCGACATCGCCATCGCGGTGCGGGCTCTTCATCCTGTTTCGCGCGGGCTCCTGTCCTGTCGATGTTCTGCCAGGTACGTCCGCACGGCAGTGGTCAGCAGTCCTGATCGCCCTCCCGCTGTCCCTCTTGCAGCTCGGTCGATCACAGCCAGTAGCCGCGAGGGCACCGAGATGTTCACCCGCACCGAGCGTTCAGACAGCAGCCCGTCATCGATCTCGACGGCCGCAACGATGCCCCCGTCAGCGTCGACCGACACTGACGGCGGGGGCACGCGTTCACCATCCGACAGCAGCCCCTCGACGTGCAACGCGATGGCTTCGCGCGCCTGTTCGAGCGCATCGGCCAGCGTAGCGCCGGCCGAGAAGCAGCCCGGCAGGTCGGGCACCGTCACCCCGCACGGCCCGGTCGGCTGGTCCTGGTGAACGACCACGAGGTATCGCATCACCCTCCTCCTGTAGCATCCACAAACCACGCGCTGGTCGCAAGTATCGGGTACGGGCTGGGTATGATGGGCCGCAATGCCCATCCAGATACTGCGCCGGGGAACCCGGGGCGCCGCCGTTCGGCGGTGGCAGTACTTTCTGATCGGCCGACGGCATCTGACGAGCCCCGCCGACGGCGATTTCGGACCCGTGACGGAACGCGCCACCCGGGCGTATCAGCGGTCCAGCGCCATCGCGGCCGACGGCATCGTGGGGCCGGTCACCATCGGCGCCGCACTCGGCGACGGCTTCGACATCGGCTTCGTCGATGGCGCCGAACCGGCCGGGAGCGCGATCCTGACCGGCGCCTCGGCGCTGCGCGCCGCAACCTCCGCGACGCGCAAGCGGCTGTTCGGAGAGTTCGCGTTCCGGGCCGCACCGACCTCCCGGAACCCGGAGGCCATCGAGGTCCTCGGCGACTGGGCGAAGCAGAACATCACGATGGTGACCCTGCCCGAGCTCAAGGGCATTCCCGTGTACAACCGGCGCAGCAGCGGCCGGATGCGCTTTCACCGCAAGGCCGCGGACCAGCTCGAGGCGCTCTGGGCCGCCTGGGGCCGGGCCGGCCTCGTCGGCCGCGTCCGGACGTATGAAGGCAGCTACGTCCCGCGATTCGTCCGCGGTCGGCCCGGACGCCTGAGCAGCCACGCCTACGGCAGCGCCTTCGACATCAACCAGCGCTGGAACCGGCTCGGCCACCTGCCGGCCGCCGCGGGCGCGGAGGGCTCCGTCCGCGAGCTCGTCGACATCGCGAACGCGCACGGATTCTTCTGGGGAGGCCACTTCAAGGGCCGCCCCGACGGCATGCACTTCGAGGTCGCGAAGCTGCTGTGACGCCCTACTCGCCGGCGGGCTCCTGCGGCGGGAGGAGGATGCGCTCGAGGGTGAGGAGCCGCTGGTCGACCTTGCCGAAGGCGATCTCGACGTTGCGCAGGCGCGTGTCGATGCCGTCCATGCGGCCGGCCAGGTCGTCGATGCGGGTGTTCAGGCCCGCGATCTGCGCCGTCAGGCCGGTGCGCACGTCGTCGATGCGGGTGTTCACGGCGGCGATCTGCGTCGACTGCAGTCCGGCAACCACCAGACCGGTGCCGACGATGGTGCCGATGATCGCCTTCGTGTCGCTGCTCACTGCCGACAGCGTAGCACGCGGACGCGTGCTATTGTCAACACGAGACGGCAGACTCCTGGGAGATGCGCACCGGCGGTGAATGCCCGCATCGACAACATCCTGCTTGCCGACCGCGGGGGGGAGCACTGAGACGGATTCTACTCGCCGGCGGGCTCCCGCGGCGGCAGCAGGACGCGCTCGAGGGTGAGGAGCCGCTGGTCGACCTTGCCGAAGGCGATCTCGACGTTGCGCAGGCGGGTGTCCAAGCCGTCGAGGCGCGTCTCGAAGCCGTCCAGGCGGGCGTTCACTTCATTCCGGAGGCTCAGCAGCTCTCCGCGGAGGTCCCGCACGTCCCCGCGGACGCCACGCAGGTCTTCTCGGACGCCGCCGACCAGCGTCACCATGACCGCGAGCACCGCCACCGCCGACCCGCCGACCGACGCGATCACGGCCACGCCGGTCCCGACGATCCACTTCGCGTCGCTGGTCACGGAACACTCGGCGTAGCACGCGGCGGCTGAGCCCGGTTGGCGCTAGCCCGCCGGCTCCCGCGGCGGGAGGAGGATGCGCTCAAGGGTGAGCAGGCGCTGGTCGACCTTGCCGAAGGCGATCTCGACGTTGCGCAGGCGCTCGTCGAAGCCGTCGAGGCGGTTTTCGATGCGGTCCATCCGGTTTTCGATGCGGTCGATGCGGTCGGCCAGGTCGTCGATGCGGGTGTTCACGGCGGCGATCTGCGCCGACAGCAGTCCGGCGACCACCAGGCTGGTGCCGATGATGCTGCCGATGATCGCCTTCGTGTCGCTGGTCACTGTCGGCAGCATAGCACGCGGGCGCGTGCGATTTACAACACGCGGCGGCGCGCCCGGCCATCCCCGGCGGCGCTGCGTTTCGCCGGTTCCGACGGTGACGGCCGGGCGCCCAACCAACCCGCGGGAATCCGCGCCGTAGAGTCGCGCGGACTCCCGCAAGGCGCGCACGGCGCGCCTCGGCGGGAGCGGCGCGGGGCTGCGGGGTCCCCGCAAGCGGACGCCGGGGGTTCGGGGCGCAGCCCCGTCTGAAATTAGAAGAAGCGTATCGAGTAGCCCACCTTGATCCCGCGTCCCATCTCCGGCGCCAGGTCCTTGATGAACGACGTGTGGTTGCGGTACAGCGTGTTGGTCAGGTTGTACCCGGTGAACGAGAGCACGTGCGCCGCGTGGCGCCGCGACCAGGTGTAGGACGCAATCACGTTCAGCACCGAGTAGCCGTCCGTCTCGGTCTCGCCGCGGAAGATGGCGTCCTGCCTGGCCGCGTACATCAGTTGCGGGCTGAGGGTGAAGTCGCCGTACGGGACGTCGAGCTGCAGGGTGCCCCTCAGCGGCGGGATGCGGGGCAGCGGCTCGTTCGTCTCCGTCAGCCGGGCGTCGACGTAGCCGATGCCGAGGGTGGCCCAGGCCCGGCCGCCGAGCCGCACGCTGCCGCGCGCGTCCATGCCCCGGAAGCGGCTGTCGCCCTGCACGAAGTTGAACACCGGCAGGCCGTCCAGGGTCCGGTTCGCCCGGTCGCCGAAGATGAACCCGTCGATGTCGTAGACGTAGGCGTTCAGCTCGCCGCGCACCCGGTTGCTGCGGGTCCGCAGGCTGACGTCGAGGCCCAGCGTCTCCTCGGCGCGCAGGTCGGGGTTGCCCACCTCGAACGCGAGATTCCCCACGTGCGGGCCGTAGTTGTAGAGCTCCTCCAGCGCGGGCGCGCGGTGCGTGCTGGTGAAGTTGGCCACGAACGTGCTCCGCTCGCCGATGCCCACGTGCACGCCGATTGACCCCGAAGCGCCCAGGAACGCCCGGTCGCGCGGGTCGGGAACCGGGATGAGGACCTCGTCGTGGTCGTCCTCGCCGTGGTCGTCGTCGTGGTCGTCCTCGCCGTGGTCGTCGTCGTGGTCGTCCTCGCCGTGGTCGTCGTCGTGGTCGTCTTCGCCGTGGTCGTCCTCGTCGTGGTCGTCCTCGTCGTGGTCGTCCTCGTCGTGGTCGTCCTCGTCGTGGTCGTCCTCGTCGTGGTCGTCCTCGTCGTGGTCGCCCTCGTCGTGGTCGCCCTCGTCGTCGTGGAAGTCGCGGTCCTCGCTGTCGAAGCCGATCATGCGGTCGCCGGCCCGGTACGAGTTGCGCTCGATGCGGCCCCCGAACTGCAGGCGGACGGGCCCGAAGTCCACCTCCTCGTAGGCGAACGCGGCCATGGAGGTCAGGTCGGTGCGGGGCGCCAGCGCCTCGAAGCCGGTGGCCTCGAAGTCGCGCACCTGCGTCCAGGCGCCGAAGCGTCCGGAGAGCCGCTCGGTCTGCTGCTGGTCGAACTCCGCCCGCACGAGATAGGTGCGGTTGTCGAAGCTCGTGCCGACGTTCTCGAACCCGTCCTCCACCTCGAGCTCGTCGTGGCCCCAGTCGATGACGTTCATCGTCACCCGCAGCCCTTCGATGAGGCGGTTGCTCAGGTTGCGCAGGCCGAGGTCGAAGCGGCCCACCTGGCGCCGCGAGGCGAGGTCGATCTCGAGGCCCTCCTCCTCGCCCTCGTGCTCGTCGCCGCCTTCGTCGCCATGGTCGTCGTGCGCGTCGTGCACGTCGTGCGCGCCGTGGAACTCGTCGGCGAACGGCACGCCGTAGCGGCCCTGCTCGAAGGTGAAGCCGCCGCTGGCGAAGAAGGTGCCGTTGTCGTAGCCCGCGCCGGCGCGGGCGTTCGAGAGCTCGGTCGCGGAGTTGGCGATGGTGCCCTCCGGGGTGTCGTAGTCGCCGCTGCGCCGCGTGCTGCCGCCGGCCCACAGGCGGAGGCCGCCCTGGGCGTGCTGCAGGTTGACGTTGACCCCGGCCTGCGCGTTGGCGCTCCCGACGTCGGTGGAGAGCTGGGCGCGCGTGCCCTGGAACATCGACTCGTGCATGGCCTCCTGCGGCGAGATGACGTTGACGAGGCCGCCGACGGCGTTCGACCCGTAGAGCAGGGTCGCCGGCCCGCGGACGATCTCGATGCGCTCGGCGGCGTTGGGGTCGAGGGTGACGCCGTGGTCGCCGGACTGGCTGGACAGGTCGCCCGTGCGCATGCCGTCGTCGAGGATGAGCACGCGGTCGCCGTCGAAGCCGCGGATGATCGGCCGGCTCGAGCCGGGGCCGAAGGTGCGGCTCGCGATGCCCGGCTCGTTCTGCAGGGCTTCGCCGAGGCTGCCGTGCGCGCCCTGGACGATCTCGTACGAGTCGAGCGTCGTCACGGCGTTGAACGCCTCGAACGTGGTTTCCGTGCCGCCCGCGGCGGCCGTGACCGTCACCTGCTCGTGCACCGGCGACGGGGCCAGCTCGAAGTCGACCGTCACCGCCTCGCCGGCGGCGACGGTAATCATCTGCCGGCCGGCGGTCAGGTGCTCGCGCTGGGCGAGCGCCTCGTAGGCGCCTGCCGGCACGTTCTCGAGGACGTAGGTCCCGTCGTCTTCGGTCAGCACCGTCGCGCCCGTCCCGACGATGAGCACCAGCGCGCCGTGCACCGGCCCGGCATCGCGGACCAGCGTCACCGTCCCCTGCACCGTGCCCGTCTCCTGCGCCGCGGCGGACGCCCCCGCCAGGGCGACCGCCGCCGCGGCAGCCGCCGCGAACCACTTCCGACTCGATAGCCTGCCTTGCATACCTTGCTGCATTGCTTCCCCTTCCGCTCGCTTTCGCGCGGATCTCCACCTGTTGCACGGACGCCGACGCGCCGCGGGCCGGGCGCGCAGGCGCCGCGCAGGCGCCGCGCGCACGCACGTTCAACCGCTTGGGAGGACCTGCGCAGCCACACCGCCATCAACGCGGGCGCGGCCGGCCGTCCCGAACGACGGACGATTCAGAGAGAGAGAGAGAGAGAGAGAGACGGAACTAGGCGGGCGGTGCGCGGGCGGGGAGCAGCCGGGCGTGGCCGGAGGCGACCGCGCCGGTGCGGGGGGCCCGAGCCGGGGGCTCGGCGATGTCGGCCGGCTCGAACTGGAACGAACCGGGCAGGGTGACGGCGGCCTGGTGCCGGAGCTGGCAGACGGCGCAGTCGGCGTCGTCCGCGTGATCCTCGTGCCAGACGGCCGCCGCGGATGCCGCGCCTACCAGCGCGATCGCCAGGAGGGCGATCCAGATGCGCCAGCCGCGACCCCGTTGCGGGGGCTTTCGCATGGCTCCTCCCGTGACTGTAGGTCGTGCCAGCCTAGCAGGGAATCCGGAGGGCGACAAGTGGGCGGGCTACCCGCCGGCGCCCGCCGGCGGGAGCACGGCGCGCTCGATGGTCGACAGGCGCTGGTCGATCTTCCCGACGGTGACCTCGAGCGAGTCCAGGCGGGCGTCGAGCCGCGCAATGTCGGCCCGCAAGTCGCGCATGTCGGCCCGCAGGCTGCCCATGTCGGCCTGCATGTCGGCCCGCAGGTCGTCGATGCGGGCGTTCACGCCGGCGTTGAGCGCGTACATGACGCCGGTTAGCAACCCGGCGATCACCAGGCCGGTCCCCACGATGGTCCCGAGGATCGCCCTGGTGTCCGCGCTCATGTCCTCAGCGTAGCACACCTTCGCGCGCGTCGTGCCATTTGCAACACGTCCGGCGGTTCAAGGTACACTGCGGCAGAGACGCAACAGTCGGACAGTCTGAACACCGTCGCGCCGATGACCCACTACGTGATCGTCCGCCAGACGCTCGACTGGGAGCGGGCCACAGCCGACGATCTGTTCGACGACTTTGCCCGCGAGACCGCCCGCGCCTGGGAGCGGGCGTTCAACCAGAGCTACCTGACCTGCCGCGCTCGCATCAAGGCGATTGCCCGCGAGAGCCTGGAGCGGCTTGCCGGTGCCGTCCAGGTGCATGACGCGGCGACGTTCCCGTTCTTCGCCCTGCAGCATGACGACGTGGTGCTCCCGTGCGACGATGACGACTGGTATCACCCGCAGGTCATCGAGCAGGTCGCTGCGGCGAGCCCGTTGCGCAACGGGCTGCTGATGTGGCCGGACGCCGTGTACGGCTATCACTGGGGGCGCGTCCACCTGGAGCGGCCGCGCCTGCGGCCGCTCGACGAGGAGGCGGTCAGCGGCCCGGTGAAGACCAACAACTACGCCTTCTCCGGCCGGCTCGCCCAGAAGCGTCGTGCGGTATGGGGTCACGCGAGCATCGTGCGGTACGTGCGGGAGAATCGGCCGGTATTCGACCGGATAGACCGGCCGCTCTCACTCGTGAACCGGCACCCGTGCAGCTACACCGTCTGGAAGCACGCGCTGCGCGGTACCCGCCCGGCGGACCGGGCAGACGTGTTGCGACGTCTGGTTGCAGGCTATACGTCGCGCGCGGCTGGCGACGTCCAGCCCGAGTTCCGCTGGGCGCTGCCGTACATCGAACGGATGCAGGAACTGTTCAGGAGCGTATCGTAGGCCGGCCGATCAGTCATGCGAATCGGCACCTGCCACGTCATCATTCGCGAAACCCTGGACTGGGAACGTGCGGGCATCGGTCAGCTCGTCTCTCCATTCATGCGGCAGACGGCCAGCCTGTGGGACCGGACCTTTCAGCTCGGGTACGCGGCCTGCCGGGCACGCGGCCTGCCGGGCACGCATCAAGCGCATCGCCCAGGAGGCCCACTCTGCGTTGCCCAACGTCCGGATCTCGTAAGCCGGCTGTGGGGGCATGAGGGAGCCGTGCGATATCTGCAGGCGGAGCGCCCCCCCGTCAAGATGCTCGGGGTTCCGCTCTCGGTAGTCAACAGGCACCCCTGCAGCCAGTTGGTTCTGGGACGCATCATGCGGTCCGTGGGGACGGAAGACGCGGCGCTGGCGCTCTGGCGACTCGTCAAGCACTATGTGAACTGCTTGCCCAACCCCATTCCTCCCGAGTACCGGTGGGCTTCAACCCACGTCGCACGGGTCCGCGACGTGTTCCACGACGCCCTGCGCCGGCGCTGACCGGCCGTTCACGTCCCGCCCCGGCACGATAAGGTAAGTTGAGTTTCTTTATGGTAGCCTTGGCGCATGCGCCGAATCCCCCAGGAGCAGGTGCGCAGCCGCATGCGCGCCGAGAATCCGTGGTGGGACGGCGGCGGCATCCGCGACGACTACGCCCGCATGAAGCGCCGTGCGTACTTCGCCCGCTTCGAGCGCCTGGTGCTCCAGACCGACGTTCGCCGCGCAGTTGTCCTCATGGGCCCGCGCCGCGTCGGCAAGACGGTCCTCCTGCACCACCTCGTCGCCCACCTGCTCGACGGCCGCCGCTACGGGCCGCGGGACATCGGCTATGTCTCGCTCGACCAGCCGCTCTACACGCGCCTCCCGATCGAGGAGATCGCCCTCGAGCTCCGCGAGGCGAGCGGCGGCGCCGACATCCCCCGCATGCTGCTCCTCGACGAGATCCAGTATCTCGCCGACTGGGAGCGCCATCTCAAGGTATTCGTCGACGCGCATCCCGAGGTCCGCTGCGTGGCATCGGGCTCGGCGGCCGCTGCGCTGCGCCTCAGGAGCATCGAATCCGGCGCCGGGCGGTTCACCGACTTCCTGCTGCCGCCGCTGACGTTCTACGAGTTCCTCGACTTGCAGGGCGCGACCGCGCTCGTCGACGAGACGCCCGGGGGAGTGCGGATCGCGGGCGGAGACAGCGCGGAGCTGAACCGGCAGTTCGTCGACTACCTCAACGTCGGCGGCTATCCGGAAGCCGTGGCGTCGACCGCCGTCCGCGCGGACCCCCGCCGCTACATCGGCGCCGACATCGTCGAGAAGGTCCTGCTGCGCGACCTCCCGAGCCTCTACGGCATCCAGGACGTGCAGGAGCTCAACGCCCTGTTCACGACGCTCACGTACAACACGGCCGGCGAGGTGTCGCTGGAAGCGCTGTCAAGGGACTCCGGCGTGACCAAGCCGACGCTCAGGCGCTACCTGGAGTACCTCGAGGCCGCGTTCCTCATCAGGGTCGTCCACCGCATCGACCACAACGCGCACCGCTTCAGGCGCGCCACCCGCTTCAAGGTGTACGTGACCACGCCCGCGCTGCGCGCCGCGTTGTTCGGCCCCGTGCGGGAGAACGACGATGAGATGGGCGCCCTGGCCGAATCGGCGGTCTTCGCCCAGTGGTTCCACGCCGACGTCGACCTGCACTATGCGCGCTGGCGGGCCGGCCGGGAGGTCGGCGAAGTGGACCTCGTCCACCTCGACAGGCGGCAGAAGCCGGGTTGGTGCCTCGACGTCAAGTGGTCCGACCGACCCGGGCAGCGTCCGGACGAGCTGGCGAGCCTGGCCAGCTTCGCGCGCCGGCACCCGGACGCCGCCGTGCTCGTCACCACCCGCACCCTGGAGCGATCCGTGTCGTCCTGGCCGGGACCCGGACGGCTGCACGCCGTACCGACCAGCCTCTACTGCTACGCCGTCGGCCGGGCCGTAGTTCGCGACCCTGCCGCAACCCCGGCGTGGGTTGCCGGTTCCCGGGCACCCGCCGCCTCGACGCGCCGCCACGGCGAGCCCTAGTGTGCCGGGGCGGGCCCCGTGACGCCGGCGAGCGGCCGACGGCGGCATGTTATCGTTGACACATGGATCGCAGCAGCGCGACGCTGTCGACCGTCCTGCAGATCCTCACGCTGCTGATCTCGCTGGCGGGCGCCGTCGGAGTTCTGGTCGTCAACGGCAAGGTGGACTACCTGACGGGGCAGGTCGAAGCCCTGCAGGAGCTGCTCCTGACGCACGTGACGACGCCGCGCCTGCATTAGCTTGGCGCCCGCGGCGCGAGTCGCGACAGGCGGTCGTGCGGATGTACTGTAGACTTTCCGGCTGAGGGACGGACATGACCATCAGCGAGAGCCTGCTGCCGGAGTACGACCAGGAGATCGCGGGCGCGCGCCGGACGCTCGAACGCGTGCCGGCGGACAAGTTCGACTGGAAGCCGCACCCGAAGTCCCTCTCGATGATCGCGCTGGCTGGACACGTGGCGAACCTGCCGTCGTGGACCGTGCTGACCATCAACCGCGACGACCTCGACACGGCGCCCGGCGGCGAGCCGATGGAGCAGCCGCCCCGGCCCGCGGACACCGCCGAGCTGGTCGCGACGCTCGACAGGACCGCCGGCGAGGCCCGCGCAGCGCTCGCCGGCGTGAGCGACGCGGAGTTGATGAAGCCGTGGTCCTTGCTCGCCAACGGCACGATCCTGTTCACGTTGCCGAAGGTGGTCGTGCTCCGCAGCTTCGTCATGAACCATCTGATCCACCACCGGGCGCAGCTCGGGGTGTATCTGCGGCTGAACGATATTCCCGTCCCGTCGCTGTACGGCCCCTCCGCCGACGAGGCCCCGCCGGGCTTCTGAGCGGGTGATCCGCGGCAGTCCGTGGTGTGGACCCGGCGCGACTGCGCGCGGCGTTCGGGTTCCTGCATTTTTCACTTGACACCTTTTTTCGAGGCCGGTTGGCGCGGATGCGGACCGGCTTCAGGCATGCCCTTCCCGTTGCCCTGAGCGGCCGCTGCGTGCCGGTTGCCGGCCGGCAAGGGAATGAAGCCGCACCGCCACCCGATCGGCGGCCCTGATGCCGTACAAGCCGTTGAAAAAGTGGGGATTATGATGGGTATATGCCTGTCGACGACTACCGCATCCGCGCCGTTCCCGCTGCACCGATCCCGCCCGCTGCGGAGGCCGCGCGCCCGGACGAACCGCGCCCGGACGTCGAGGCGCTCGCCGACCGCATCGCCGACTTGGCCGCGCACATCCAGGCGGCCACCTACGAGCTGCTCGTCCTCATCCGCGAGTTCGATACGCGCGGCGGGTGGGAGGGCTTCACCACCTGCGCCCATTGGCTGAGCTGGCGCATCGGCCTCGCGCCCGGCGCCGCCCGCGAGCACCTGCGCGTGGCGCGCGCCCTGGCCGACCTGCCGCGGCTGAGCGACGCCATGCGGCGCGGCGCCGTCTCCTACTCGAAGGTGCGCGCCGTCACCCGCGTGGCCACGCCCGACAACGAGCAGGCACTGCTCGACGTCGCCCTGGCCGGGACAGCAGCCCACGTCGAGCAGGTGGTCCGCACCTGGCGGCGGGTGGACCGCGCGGCCGAGGCGGCGGAGGACCGCCGGCGGCACGAGTCGCGGATGCTGCACACCTGGGTGGACGATGACGGGATGGTCGTGGTCCGCGGCCGGCTGACGCCGGAGGTGGGCGCCGTGCTGCGGCGCGCGCTGGACGCGGCGCTCGACGCCGGAGCGCCGCGCCCGGCGGCCGGCGCACCGGCCGGGGACCTCGCGGACGGGATGGCCCCGACCATCGCGCAGCGGCGGGCCGATGCGCTGGGCCTGCGAGTGGCGATGCGCAATGGTGATGGTGGTGACGAAGTGCTTGCGTCAATACCGGACCAGGCCATCGCCGGCATCGCGCTTCGAGCGCCTAGAACGCTAACTGCAGGCTGACGCGCGCCGTCCTGGGAATGGACGGATGCGTGTGGATGTCGTTCAGGCCGTCCAGCGGCTCGCCGGGCAGCCGCGACGCGTAGAAGTAGTCGATGTCGGCCACGGCCGAGTCGAACAGGTTGTAGCTCTCGATCGACACGCGCATGAGATCGTTCAGGGTCACGCCGAGCTCGCCGTTCCAGATGGTGGTCGACTCGGACCGTACGCTCGCGTCCTCTATCAGGGGCCGCGGGCCGATGTGGCGCACGCGGACGCTGCCGAAGACGCGCCGGGCGGGCGCGACCGTCAGGGTGGCCGCGACGACCCGGTCCAGGGCGCCGGGAATGAACGGACCGGCCGGGTCCTCGTCGGTGAACCGCGCGTTCGTGAACGACAGCTCGGCCTCGGCGGTCATCCAGGGCGCGAGGCGCAGGTAGTTGACCCACTCGAGGCCGTAGCGCCGGCTGGGCCGGTTCGCCTCGGTGATGCCGGAGTCGCCGAGGAAGAGCAGCTCCGAATCGAAGCCGAGGTACCACAGCGCCAGCGTCGACTGCAGCCCGCGGACGCGCACCGTCCGCAGGCCGACCTCGGCGCCGCGCGCGGCCACCAGCGGGGTCAGCGAATCGACGCGCTCGCCGCTGCGCGGATCGACCGTCAGCACCGCGCCGCGGACGTCGTTGCTGTGGAAGCCGCGGCCCCAGTTGACGTAGAGCTCCGTATCGGCCCAGGGGCCGAGCACGGCCGTCACCTTCGGGCTGACGATGCCGTCGATACCGTCGCCCGAGTTGCGGGGGTCGATGGCGGTGACGTCGAAACCGTACAGGTCGCCGCGCAAGCCGAGCGCGGTCCGGAACACCGGGCTCCACTCGATTTCGCTCTGCGCGAACAGGCCGCCGGACGTCTGCCGCAGCACGTCCTCGCGGATCGTTCTCGTGCGGCGCCGCGCAACCGTGTCGTGCAGGCCGATCGCGCCGGCCCGGTCGTGGCGGAGCTGCGCGCCCGCCAGCGATTCGACGGGCCGGCCCAGGAAACGGCCCAGGCGCCGGTAGCTGACCTTGCCGCCCGCCGCGGTGCGGCGATCCTCCTGCTCGAACTGGTCGCCGTCGACCGGATTGCCCAGGAAGTAGGTGAAGTTCTGGACCAGGTTCAGCCCGTAGCGCATGCCGTAGGCCGTCACGCGCAGCGCGCTGTCGCCCGTCGAGCGCAGCCAGTCGAACGCGAGGCTGTGGCGGTAGGTGCGGCCGGCGTCGGTCGGATCGATGCTGCCGAAGCGGGAGATCAGGCCGGACTCGACGGCGCGCAGCGGCACCTGGTCGGTGGCGTTCCAGTCGGCCGTGTAGCCCATGCCGGTGAGGGAGAAGCCGTTGCGCGCATCGCCGCGGCTGTAGCGCGCGATGCCGTTGGCCTTGCGCAGGTCGTCCGGCCGCTCCCACGGCCCGTCGTTGTGCGAGAGATCGAGCCCGACCAGCAGGTGGCCGCCCGCCACCTCCGGCGAGGCGGCCCCGAAGACCCGGCCCCAGCCCTGGCCGCCCGCGCTGACGTTGACGAGCGGGCGGTCGAGGACGTTGACGTAGTTGATGTTGGCCGAGCCGGCGGCCGAGAAGTCGCCGTCCTCGGCGAAGTACGGCCCCTTCTTGAACTGCACGCCGCTGACCAGCTCCGGAATGATCAGGTTGGCGTCCAGGTAGCCGTTGGCGTGGGCGCCCGCGGGCATGTTGAGCGGCACGCCGGCGAGCGTGGTGGCGAAGTCGGAGCCGTGGTCCAGGTTGAACCCGCGCAGGTAGTACTGGTTGGCCTTGCCCTCGCCGCTGTGCTGGCTGACGACCAGCCCGGGCACCGCCTCCAGCGCCTCGCCCGGCCGCATGATGGGCCGCGCTTCGAGTTGCGCCGCCGTGATGGCGCCGACGCTGGCGGCCGTGGCGATGCCCACCAGGCTCTCGCGCGGGTTCTCCAGGTCGGCGATGTTGCGGAACGTGCGCGAGCCGGTCACCACCACGTCGGCGGTCAGCGACAGGGTCAGCGTGACGTCGACCTCCAGCGTGTCCGCGGCCGGCACCGTCACCTG
The DNA here is from genome assembly GCA_965214845.1 of Vicinamibacterales bacterium. GTDB lineage: Bacteria > Acidobacteriota > Vicinamibacteria > Vicinamibacterales > UBA8438 > JAAXGX01. Next base: position 4,659,664 of record CBDCCO010000007.1, on the reverse strand, counting down.
CCGCCGGGCCGTCGAGAAGTTCACCAGCCGGAACGTGAGCGCGGCCGGCCCGGGCGGCGCCCCCTCGATGCGGTACTCGCCGGCCGGACCGCTGACGGCGGTCAGCGCGGACTCGCCCGCGTCGAGCTCGACGATCACGCTCGGCAGCACGCCGCCGGTCTCGTCCGTGACGCTGCCGGCCACCGCGCCGGCGCTCTCGGCGCGCGCGGCGGCGGCCGGCCCCGTGACGGCCACCAGCAGCCAGACGAGCACGGCTAGGAGTCTGCGCCGTAGAACGGCGCGGACTCCTGCAGGGTTGGTTGGGCGCCGAGCGGAGCCGTCAGGCGACGATTGGCGGGCTACCGTGCGATAGCGGTTGGGCATCCAGGCAATATGGCGAGCGCGGCCGGACCGTTGGGGCGTCGGCAGACGCGGGCGTGTGGACGGCGCGGTCGTGCCGTGACGCCCTCGCGCCGCCTCAGCGCGAGCCGAACAGGTAGTTGATGGTGACGCTGAAGGTCTGCAGGCCCGGGAAGTTGAAGCCGCCCTTGATGCGCACCTTGACGCCGGGCGCGGCAATCACCGCGGCGGCAAGCTCGGCGCGCGCGAGCGGCACGATGGGGATGCCGTGCTCGCGCAGGGCGTCGGTGACGTCCCGGACGCCGATGCCCGGCCGGTTGGTGGCGATGGCGTCGCCGGCGAGCGTGCCGACGCCGCCGCCGTACTCCATGCCGATCTGCACGGCGCCCGCCACGGTGATGAACGGCGAGAAGCGGTGGATCTCGACGCCGGTCAGCGAGACGCCGTCGGTGACGTAGCGCGCGTCGCCCGCCGACGTGAAGTCGACGACCGACCCGTCCCGGAAGCGCCGCCGGACGAACGAGATGCCCCAGTCGCCGCCCAGCTCGCTGCCGCGGATGATGCCCGCGCGCAGCGTGGAGCCGGACAGGTCGAGCTCGTCGACGTTGTCCCACAGGACGCCCACCGGCATCGTGGACTGCGACGCGCTCCAGCGCGGGGTGAACCCGAACGAGACGCCCCAGTGCGAGTCGCGGTCCTGGGCGCCGGCCGCGGCCGGCAGCAGCGCCAGCGCCAGCGCCGACAGGAGGCCCGCGAGCACCGGAGCGGCGGTCTTTCGCAACGCCATCGATCGTTCCTTCCTGGTCGCCGTGGCGGCCGTCAGAACTGGTGCTTCAGGTTTCAAGATGATAGCCCACCGGCGCTCGCGGCTCACGGCCGGGGTCAGGTCAGCCAGGGCGTCCAGCGGGCGCGCCAGGCCGAGCTGCGCCGCCAGATCCGCAGCAGGAGCCGGGTGGCGAGAGACGCGCCGTGGTGCCCGGGATGCCGGGCGCAGGCCGCCGCGTAGGCCCGCCAGGCGCGGTCCTCGTCAGCCAGGCCGTCGACGTAGGGCTGGAGGATCCGGCGCTGGGCCGCCTCGTCCGAGCGGTGGCGCTGCTTTATGCCGCGGCCACCCATGCGGTAGTAGTAGACGGGGTCGGGCAGCGGCTCGATGCGGCGGCCGTCGCGGATGAGCCGGTTGTAGAGGGCCAGGTCCTCGAGGCCGACGCGGTACTCCTCGGTGAAGCCGCCCGCGGCCTCGAAGACGTCGCGGCGCACCAGCGCGCAGGTGTCGCCCACCACGTTGGCGACGTGGCTCCAGGCGCGGGCGGCGCCCAGGAAGCGGTCGGGGGTGCCGCATGCGGCCTCGCCCGCACGCGGGTCGCCGTTGCCGGTGAAGCGGATGCTGGCGGCCGGGACGCAGTCGGCCTCCGCGAAGCGGGCGGCGCGCACCAGGCGCGAGACGGCGTTGGGGAACAGGACGTTGTCGTCGTCGAGGAACAGCAGCCACTCGCCGCGGGCCGCGCGCGCCGCGGTGTTGCGGGCGGCGCCGGCGTAGCGGTTCTCCTGGCGCACGACGCGCCAGCCGCGGGCGGCGAAGTCGGCCTCGACCTCGGCGAGGGCGGCGAGGGCCGCCGGGCTGCGGCTGCCGTCGTCGACCAGCACGGCGTCGAGGTTGGGGTAGTCCTGGGCCAGGGCGCTGCCCGCGGCCATGCGCAGCAGCTCGGGGCGCTCGTGGTGGACGAGGCAGACGGTGACCGGCGGCGTCGCGGCGGCGGCCGACTCGGCGCGGGCGGCGAAGCGCGCGGCGGCAGCGGCGCACGGGGCGGTCTGCGCGTGCCAGCGCCGCCACACGTCGAGCACGCGGTCGAAGCCGCGGCGTGGCCGGACGGCGCGCAGCGGGGCGGCGGCCAGCTCGGCGAGCCGGTCGCCGAGGGCGATGTAGTCGGGCGCGACGAGCGCGCGCGGGTGGTCCGCGGGATCGATCAGCTCGGGCGTGCCGCCGGTGGCGGCGGCGACGAAGGGGATGCCGGCCTGCAGGCATTCGAGCACCGCCATCGAGCAGTTTTCCTGCAGCGAGGGGATGACGGCGAGCCGGCCGGGCCGGGCCAGGTGGGCGACCGCCTCGGCGGCGCCGGCGTCGGTGATCGTGCGCACCGCGACCGGCCACTGTTGCGCGGTCCGGCGGATGAGCTCGGGGCCGTCGATGCGCGGCGAGCGCGCCCCGAGGAAGGTGACGCGCGGCGGCGCCTGGCCCCGGCGGACGAGGCGGTCGACGGCGTCGAGCAGCAGCAGCAGGCCCTTGCGCGGCTCGAGCCGCCCGAAGAAGACCACCTCCTCGAGCGGCGCGCCGTCGCGCGCGGCGCGCTCGGCGGCGGCGGCCGGCGCGGGGTCGGGCGGCGGGAACGCGTTGGGCCAGACGAAGGCGCGCCCCGGCAGGGCGTAGCCGGCGTCGCGCATCCACTCGACGAGGTGCGCGCTGACCGAGATGAACGTGTCGGCCAGCTCGACGCTGCGCCGCTCCATGAACACCCAGCCGAGCTCGGCCTCGGTGTGGACGAGCTGGCGGCCGCCCTCGGTGGCCCACAGCGAGGGCGAGTGGCCGATGACGACGAAGTGCGTGTCGCCGAACGCGAGGCCGAGCGACTTGGCGAGCAGCGCGCCGTAGCCCAGCCCGTGCCAGTCGGGGACGTGCACGATGTCGAAGGGCCGCTCGCGGGCGCGCAGCCAGTCGAGCAGCGTCCAGCCGGGCGCCGGGACCCGCGCCAGCGGGGTGTCGGCGGCGGGGCGGGGCACGACCGGCTCGAAGGCGACGCCGTGGCGGGCGTAGAGGGCGCGGGCCGCGGCCATCTGCGCGGCGTCGGCGGCATTGTGGTTGACGTAGGCGATGGTGACCTCGTGGCCCCAGGCCGCGAGCTGCCGCGCCATGTGGTGGCAGGCGGTGCCGATGCCGCCGTTCTTGATCGGGCCGAGGATGTCCGGCGTCGCGATGCAGATCCGCTTGGGCCGCGCGGGCGGCGCGCCGGGGGCCTGCGCCAGGTCGGCGTCGAGCGTCGGCCAGCGCGCGGCGGCCGGGCCGCCGTCCGCCGCGGGGGATGCGCCGCTCATGCCTCGTCCGTTCCGGCCGCCGTGGCCTGCCCGTCCGCAACGCGCACGGGCGAGCCGCGCAGCGGCCGGCCGGTGGCGGCGTCGAAGACGTCCACCCGCGTGCGCTCGGCTGCCGGCGCGGGGACGGGCCAGGCGAAGCCGTGGCAGCCGTCCGTACCCCGCCAGCGGGCGATGTCGCCGCGCGGCTCGCGGGCCGCGATGACGTCGCACAGCCGGCCGTCGACCTCGATGGCCACGCGCCGCCGCTGCCCGGGGCGGGCCGCATCGAGCAGCCAGCCGCGAATCTCTGGCCGCGGCCGGCTCTCGACCGCGCCCTCCACGCGGCGCGCGCGCCACGGCGCGGGGGCGGCCAGCGCGGCGAGGACGGCGCCGGTCGCGGTGTCGTGGACGCTGTAGAGCGCCTCGGCGCCGCCGCGCCGTGACAGCGGGACCGGGATGCGCAGGGTGTCGCCCGCGTCGTCCGGGAGGGCCGGGCGCGCCAGCACCCTTCCGTTGCGGCGCAGCTCGAGGGCCGGTCCGGGGCCGCGGCCGCGCGCCTCGGCGAGCCACTCGGGGGTGGGCCGGACGAGCACTTCCAGGACGTCGAAGCCACGCCGCTGCCCGTGCCGCGCCAGCGCCACCAGGTGCCGGCGCCGCGCCGCGTCGAGATCGGCCGCCAGCTCCGCGATGCGGGCGCTCTGGCCGGCCACGGTCGCGCGCGCGGCCTCGAGCGCCTGCCTGGTGGCGGTGAGCCGCTGGTTGCGCTCGGTCAGCGTGTGCCGCGCGGCCTCGAGCTTCTTCCAGTTCGCCGCCAGCCGCTCGTTCTGCGCGTCGAGCCGCCGGTCCCGCTCCCGGAAGGCCGCCCGGGTGGTCTCCAGCGCATCGGATACGTTGATCAGCTCGCGCGCCAGGACGCGGCACTCGCGGCCCGCCTCCTGGCCGGCCGCCAGCGCGCGGCCGAAAACCGGCGCCGCCGCGTCGAGGGCCGTCCGGATGCGGTCCAGCTCGCGCCTGTCGGCCCGGCGCGTCTCGCCCCGGGTCCACTGCGCGAGGATGCGGAAGCTGTCCCGCACCCAGGCCGAGATGCCGGCGTCCGCCAGCAGCCCGTCGTCGCCGCTGCGGTGATGGCGCAGGTCGGCCGAGAGGAACGCGTCGATGTCCGCCGCCGCCGCGGGGCCGTCGCGCCCCGGCAGCGACAGGCCGAGGTCCCGGCAGATCCGGCCCAGCGCCGCGGGCGCGTCCGCCAGCAAATCGTCGTAGCGCACGTGGGCGCGCGGCAGGCCGCGCGAGTCGGCCTCGGCGTCGAGGACGTGGCGCAGCCAGATGAGGTACGCCACGAACGGGTCGATCCCGTTGCGGGCTTCGAGCGACGCGGCGACGTCGAGCGGGCTGCGGATGGGTGAGACGACGCACGGCCGGGCGTCGAACCTGGACAGCGCGTCGGTCCAGAACGGCAGCAGCCGGCAGATGCGCGGGTCCTTGAGGACGAACCGCCGGCTCTCGCCGTACTCGGCGCGCAGAACCTCCAGGGCCCGCTCGCGCAGCGGGCCGGCGGCCGGCGACTCGCGCCAGCCGCGGTCGAACGGCCGCCAGTCGTCCCAGCGGGAGCCGGCGGACGCGAGGATCTCGTCGTTGAGGTCCACGACGAGCTGCGATTCCCAGAAGCCCGCGACGTTGTCCGGCTTGGCCGCCACCGGCGTCCGCGGGAGATCGCACCCGGCCAGGGCCAGCACGCGCGCCAGCGCGGAGGTGCCGCTGCGGTGCATGCCCGCTACCAGGATGCCGATGCGCCCGTCGCCCGCGAACTGCGGCGTCCGTCGGGTCCGCCACGTGCGGCGCGGCCCGGGGCTCATCGCCGGCCTCCCGCGCCGGACACCACCTGCCCGCCCTCGAGGCGCAGCGCCGAGCCGTGCAGGGGCTGCCCGGTGTCGGCGTCGAAGACGTCGATGCGCGTTCCGTCCGACCCGACCACCGATGCGGGGATGCGCCACAGGAAGCCATGGCAGCCGCTGGTTCCCTTCCAGCGCGCGATGTCGGCGCGCGGCTTGGCCGCGCCGACGACGGCCTGCAGCCTGCCGTCGAGATGAATGGCGGCCCGCCGGCGCCGATCGGGCTCCGCCTCGTCGAGCAGCCAGCCGCGCACGGTCCCGCGCGTGCCCTTCTCGACGGCGCCCGCCACCCGCCGCCGCCGGCGGCGCGCGGGCATGGCCAGCGCCGCGAGCGCCGCGCCATCGAAAACGTCGTGGATGCTGTAGAGCGCGCCGGCCATGGCGGCCAGGCTCGAGCCGGCGGCCATGTGCACGGCCTGGCCCTGGGCGGCCGGGGCGGCCTGCTCCAGGAGTTGCCCGTTGCGCCGCAGCTCGAGCCGCGGCCCGCCATCCCGCTCCCGGGCCCGGGCGAGCCACGCCGGGTCGAGCAGGACGCTCGCCTCCAGCGCGGCACCGAGCCCGAGCCACGCCGGGCGCCGCGCGAGCGCCATGACACAGCCGTTTCCCTGCGGCCAGGGCGTGGTCGCCGCCGGCGTCTCCCCCTGCAACCCCGCCAGTGCGGCCAGCGAGCGGACCGCCTGCCGAGCAAGGCGGCCCGCCGCCGGCGCGGGGTTGCCGCGGACAGGCGGCGGCACCGTGGCCGTCCGACAAACGTAGGCGGCGTACGCGCGCTCGTCGGCCGGCAGTCCCTCCAGGTGCGGCCCCAGCGCGCGGGCGCGGCAGGCCTCGGCCCGGTAGCGATCCTCCATCATGCCGATCATGCTCGTCGCGGAGTGCTTGCGGTAGTAGTACACCGGGTCGGGCAGCGGCTCGATGCGCCGGCCGGCCAGCATCAGCCGGTTGAACAGCTCCAGGTCCTCGAGTCCGAGGCCGTAGAGGTTCGTGAAGCCGCCGGCGGCCGCGAAGGCCTCGCGGCGCACCAGGGCGCAGGCGTCGCCCACGACGTTGCGGATGCGGTTCCAGGCGCGGGCCGCGCCGAGGAAGCGGATGGTCGTGTCGTGCGAGGCGGCGTCCGTGCGCGGGTCGCCCCCGCCGCTGAAGCGGATGCTGGCGGCCGGGACGCAGTCGGCGCCCGAGAAGCGGGCGGCCCGCACCAGCCGCGAGACGGCGTCCGGAAACAGCAGGTTGTCGTCGTCGAGGAACAGCAGCCACTCGCCCTCGGCCGCCGCGGCGGCGGCGTTGCGGGCCGCGCCCAGGTAGCGGTTCTCCTGGCGGATGACGCGCCAGCCGCGGGGGGCGAAGTCGGCCTCGACGGCGTCGAGCGCGGCGCGGGCCGCGGGGCTCTCGCTGCCGTCGTCGACCAGGACCGCGTCGAGGTTGGGATAGTCCTGCGCGAGCACGCTGTCGGCCGCCATGCGCAGCAGGGCCGGGCGCTCGTGGTGGACGAGGCAGACGGTGACCCGCGGCGTCCCGGCCGCGGCGTCGCGCGCGCGGTCGGCGAAGCGCTCGGCGGCGGCGGCGAACGGGCCGGCCTGGGCGTGCCAGCGCTGCCAGACGTCGAGGGCGGCGTCGAAGTCGCGGCGCGGGCGCACCGCGCGCAGCGGCGCGGCGGCCAGCTCGGCGAGCCGGTCGCCGAGGGCGGCGTGGTCGGGCGGGACGAGCGCGCGGGCGTGGTCGGCGGGGTCGACGAGCTCGGGCGTTCCGCCGGTGGCCGCGGCGACGAACGGAATGCCGGCCTGCAGGCACTCGGTGACGGCGATCGAGGCGTTCTCGAGCAGCGAGGGGATGACGGCGAGCCGTCCGGGCTCGGCCGCCAGGTAGGCGACCGCCTCGGCCGCCCCGAATTCCGTCAGCGTGCGCACCTCGCCCGGCCAGCCGTCCGTGGCGCGCTCGATGAACGCCAGGGCGTCGAAGTTGCCGGCCGGCTTGCCGAGGAACGTGACGCGCGGCGGCGCCTGGCCGCGGCGCGCCAGCCGCGCGACGGCGTCGGCGAACAGCACCAGCCCCTTGCGCGGCTCCAGCCGGCCGAAGAAGACCACCTCGCTGAGCGGCGCGCCGTCGCGGGCCGCGCGGGCGGCCGCGGCGGCCGGGTCCGGGTCGGGCGCGGGGAAGACGTTGGGCCAGACGAACGCGCGCGCCGGCAGGTCGTAGCCGGCGTCGCGCATCCAGCCGAGCAGGTGGGCGCTGCCGCAGATGACCGTGTCGGCCAGCTCGACGCTGCGGCGCTCCATGAAGACCCAGCCCAGCTCGGCCTCCGTCGAGACGAGCTGGCGGTTGCCCTCCAGCGACCAGAGGGTGGGCGACGAGCCCTTGACCACGAAGTGGGTCGTCCCGAAGTCGAGGCCGAGCGCCTTGGCCAGCAGCGGACCGTAGCCGAGGCCCCGCCACTCGGAGACGTGCACGATGTCGAACGGCCGCTCGCGGGCGCGCAGCCAGGCGAGCAGCGCCCAGGTGGGCGCCGGCGCGCGCATGAGCGGGCTGTCGCCGCCGGGGCGGGGCGCGATGGGCTCGAAGGCGACGCCGAAGCCGGCGTAGAGGTCGCGGGTGGCCGCCATGGCCGCCGCGTCGGCGGCGTTGGCGTTGACGTAGGCGATGACCACCTCGTGGCCCCAGGCGGCCAGCTTGCGCGCGACGTGGTGGTAGGCGGTGCCGATGCCGCCGTTCCTGATCGGGCCGAGGATGTCGGGCGTCGCGATGCAGACGCGCTTCGGCGGCCCGGGCGGGGCGCCGTCCAGGTCCGTGTCGAGCGCCGGAAACGCCGCGGCGGCGTCGGCCTGACTCATCGGGATTCCCGCGCGATGCCCTACGCCGGCAGCCCGCAACGGCCGCCGCCGCTCATTCGGCGGCGGCGACGGGCGCGGCCGCCTCGGCCCGCTCCCGCGTCCAGTAGGACGTGCACGGGATCTTCGTGCGGTCGCAGCGGTGGGCGTACTTGCGGGCGATGTCGGAGACCTCCGCCATGAGGCCCTCCCCGAGGCTGATCGGCTCCCAGCCGAGCGCGCGCAGCGCGTCGTTGCTGGCCAGCATGTCGTTTTCGGCCCGCTCGTTGCGCGGGTTGGGCAGGTAGGCGATCTCGCAGCCCGTCATGCGCTGGACCAGCGCGGCCAGGTCGCGCAGGCGGTGGGCCTCGGCCATCTGGTTCATGATGCGCGGCCGCGCCCCGCGCGGCGGCGGGCTGGCCACGGCCCGCTCGATGCAGCGGCACGTGTCCTGGACGTGGATGAAGGCGCGCGTCTGCCCGCCGGTGCCGTGCACGGTCAGTGGGTAGCCGACCGCCGCCTGCATCAGGAACCGGTTGAGCACCGTGCCGTAGTCGCCGTCGTAGTCGAAGCGGTTGATCAGCCGCTCGTCGCGGCGCGTCTGCGCGGTCTGCGTGCCCCACACGATGCCCTGGTGGAGGTCGGTGATCCGCAGGCGATCGTTCTTCGCGTAGTACTGGAACATGTGGGCGTCCAGCACCTTGGTCATGTGGTAGACCGAGCCGGGGCTGGGCGGGTAGACGATGCTGTCGGTCGCCTCGCGCCCGTCGGCCGTGTCGAAGCGGACGTCGAGGTAGCCGTCCGGCAGCACCACCGGCTCGTCGTGGCCGTAGCCGTAGACGCCCATCGTGCCGAGGTGGACGAGGTGCGTCTCGCCGCCCGTCTCGACGAGGGCGTTCAGCAGGTTGTGCGTGGCCGTGACGTTGTTCCGGACGGTGTAGTTCTTGTGCGCCGCCGACTTCATCGAGTACGGCGCGGCGCGCTGCTCGGCGAAGTGCACCACGGCGTCCGGCCGCTCGGCCCGCAGCAGCTCGAGCAGGACGTCGAACCGGCAGGCGTCGGCCTCGACGAAGCGCAGCGTGCGGCCCGCGAGCGACTGCCACGCCTCGAGGCGCTCCGCGATGGGCCGGATGGGGGTCAGGCTCGACGCGCCCAGCTCGTCGTCAATCCGGCGACGCGACAGGTTGTCGGCGATGAGCACGTCATGGGCCAGATCCGAGAGGTGAAGGGCCGTGGGCCAACCGCAGAAGCCGTCTCCACCGAGCACGACGATTTTCATTGTTCAAGCGTCTCGACTGACCCGGTTGACCTCCTGGAAGCGTGCATTGCCACCATAGCCGTCGCCAGTGTCAGGGTGTCACATATTAACATGGGGGGCCGCGCGACGCCGGGGCCGGGCTGGGGTGCGGGGCCTGTTGTCAGGCCCGGATGCGGGGTGCGATGAGGGTGGCAGCCGGCTTGCAGATCGAGCCTGCGGCGGCCGGCGGGCGCCGGCACGCGGGAGGGGGCGATTGACCATGGACGTTACCGGCCTGGTGCAGGCGGCGGGCGTGGCGGCCGCCGTGCTGCTCGGGGTGTGGCGCATGTTCGTGCATTACGAGCAGCGCCACGACGCGGCGCACGCCGACCTCGGCCGGCGCATCGACGGCGTCAACGCGCGGATCGACAACCTGTACCAGTGGCTGGTGGATCGGGAGCGCGCGTAGCTCAGACCCCTGCGCCGCCCCGCAGCGCCCGCCAGCGGCGGCGCTCGGCCAGGTAGGAGAGGCGCAGCAGCCGGGACGCGACGCGGTGCCGGCGGCCGTCGCGGTCGGTCGCGTAGACGATCTCGGGGGCTATCCGCACGCCGTCGTCCACGCCGAGGAAGGCGAACACCCGCCGCAGGACCGCGTCGTGGCGCCGCCGCAGGTCCTCCGCGCGCACGACGAGCACCCGCCGCGGGTCGAAGCAGCGGTACAGGTTGCGGAGCTGCAGGCTGTAGAGGCCGCGCCGGCGGTACGAGTGCCGTCGCAGGGCCGCGTCGCGCCGCGCAGGGTCGCGCCGCCGCAGCCGGAAGGGCTCGCCGAGCAGCGCCAGCCACAGCGGCCGCCGCTCGCGGTCGCGGTTGCGCTCCATGTAGTAGTGGGAGATGGCCCGCTCGACCGGGTCGCGCACGAGGACGATGAGCTTCAGGTCGGGGTTGTAGCGCCGCAGCTCGCGCGCGATGCCGGGCAGGAACAGGTAGATGGGCGTGGCCTCGCCGCGCAGGGGCTCGCCGCCGGCGTGCGCGAAGAACGGGGCGTAGCGGGCGTCGATCTCGGCCGGCGTCCAGGCCGGCGAGTAGTCCGGCGCGTCGAACAGGTGCGCCTCCTTGGGCGCCGCCATGGCGATGGCGGGGTGCTGCGCGAGGAAGCGGGCCAGCGCCGTGGTGCCGCACTTCTGGGCGCCGACGATCATGAAGCCGAGCGCGGGCAGGGGCGCTACTCCAGCTCGAGCCGCGCGGTGGCCTCGGCGCGCACGTCGCCGTCGGGCCCGGAGACGACGAAGCGGGCACGGTAGGCGCCCGGCGCCCAGGCGCCGCCCCGGCGGGGCGTGCCCGCGAAGTTGAAGTACTCGGCGAAGTCGCGCTCGACGACGGCGCGGCGCTCGAAGAGGCGCTCGCCGCCCGGGGCGTTGATGAAGGTGTCGATGGTCGTGCCCCCGGCCGCGCCGAGCAGGAGGACGTAGCCCACCAGCGCGGGCGCCGTCACGTCCGCCGCGGCCGGGTAGCCCTCGTGGCGGGCCCGGGTCCGGTCCGGCGGGCCGGTGGTCAGGCCGGCGCGGAAGACGACGGTGGGCCGGTAGGCGGCGAGCGCCGCGCCGCGGGGCGCCTGCCACAGCGCGCCGGCCGGCGCGCCGGCTGCGTCGCAGCGCGGCGGGCGGGCGGCCTCGGCGCCGCTGAACGGATCGACGGGCTCGCCGTCGCGCTCGAGCTGGAAGTGCACGTGGGGCGTATCCGACTCGCCGGAGCTGCCGATGGCGCCCAGCACGTCGCCCGCCACGACCGCGTCGCCGCGGCCGACCGTGACGCTGCCGCGGCGCAGGTGGCAGTACTGCGACGTCCAGCCGCCGCCGTGGTCGACCCGCACGCCGTTGCCGCACTCGCGGCCGCGCCGGCTGTCGTCGCCGGCCCGCAGCGGGCTGTCGTCCATGCCGTCGCGCGCGCCGACCACCGTGCCCGGGGCGGCCGCCAGCACCGCGATGGGCGGCCCGCCGGGATCGGTCGGCGCGATGTCCGTGCCCGCGTGACCCTCGGAGGCCCGCAGGCCGCAGCGGTAGTCGCGGTAGGTGCGCGCGGCGTCGAGGTCCATGTACTGCCTGAGCCAGCAGTCGCCGCCGAGGTCGCAGCGGGCCGGGAAGCGCAGGCGGGGCCGGTCGGTGTCCTGCGCCGCGGCGCCCGCCGCGCCCGCGAGCAGCAGGGCGGCGGCCAGGGCGATCGCTTGCGGGGGCCCCGTTGCCCCGCGCCGCTCCCGCCGCGGCGCGCTGTGCGCGCCTTGATTCATGGCGATCAGTTTACCGCAGCGCCGGTGCGCCCCCGGTGCCGCGGCTGCTCGCAGAACCAGGCCCAGGTGCGGGCCAGCCCGTCGGGCAGCGCGGTGCGCGGCGTCCAGCCGAGCTGCTCGCGCGCCTTCGTCACGTCGGTCCAGGTGTGGCGGATCTCGCCCGCGCGGAACGGCTCGTGGCGCACGCGCGGCCGGCGGGCGGGGCCCACCGCCGCGGCGATGCGCTCGATGAGCGCCGTCAGGGTGGTGCCGTTGCCGCTGCCGAGCTGGAACGTGCCGGCGGCGCCCGCGGTCATGGCCGCCACGATGCCGTCGCACAGGTCCTCGACGAAGACGTAGTCGCGCGTCTGGCTGCCGTCGCCGTAGACGACCAGCGGGGCGTCGTCGAGGATGCGGCGCATGAACGCGGCCACCACGCTGCCCTTGTGGAACGACAGCGGGCCGTAGACGTTCGAGAAGCGCAGGGAGACGGCGTGCAGGCCGTAGCTCTGCGCGAACGCGGAGCAGTACGCCTCGGCGGCGGCCTTGGCCGCGCCGTAGGGCGAGGCCGGCCGCGGCGGCATGTCCTCGTGGACGGGCGGCGGCGCCTCGCCGAGGATCGCGCCGCCGGTGGAGGCGTTCACCAGGCGCGGCACGCCCGCCTCGCGCATCAGCCCGAGGAGGCGGAACGTGCCGACGACGTTGACGTCGAAGTTGCGGGCGGGGTCCGCGATCGAATCGATGACGCGGGTGTCGGCGGCGAGGTGCACCACGGCGTCGACCCCCCGCAGCGCGCGGCGCAGCAGGTCGGCGTCGCGGATGTCGCCCTGCACGAACTCGGCGCCGGCGCCGGCGATGGCGGCGCGCGAGCCGAGCGATTCGTCGTCGACGACGCGGATCGTCCGGGCGAGGCCGCGCGCCGCGACGCGCCGCACGAGGTTCGCGCCGATGAACCCGCAGCCGCCCGTGACGAGCAGATGGCCGAGCAAGGCCCGTAAGTGTAGCCGTCCCGCGCGCCGCGCTGTCAAGGACATGGGAAGCGTGCGAAACATGTCATACTCGCCGGCGGGATGAAGCCGGACGTGTCGGTGGTGGTCGTCAACTGGAACAGCGGCGCGCAGCTCCGGGCCAACCTCGACGCCCTCTTCGCCAACATGCCCGGCAACTGGGAGGTCGCCGTCGTCGACAACCGCTCGTCGGACGGCAGCGACGGGTTCGCGACCAAGCGCGGGGCGAACTGCCACCTGATCCGCAACCGGCGCAACCGCGGCTTCGGCGCGGCCGTGAACCAGGGCCTGTCGAAGACGCGCGGGCCGCTCGTCCTGATCGTGAACCCGCACTGCCTGATCGAGCCGAGCACCGTGGGCACGCTGGCGAAAGCGCTCGGGAACCACGACGACTGCGCGGTCGCCGGCCCGCGCGTGTTCGGCGAGCCGCGCCTGGGGCTGAGTGCCTTCCGCCGCTCGTCGCTGCTGGCGCGCCTGTTTCCCCGCGCCGGGCTGGCCCCCGGGGCCCTCTCCGACGCGGAGCTCGAGACGCCGGGCCTGGCCGTCGAGGTCGCCTGGGTGTCGGGCGCGTGCATGCTGGCGCGGCGCGCCGCCCTGCGCGCGGTGGGCGGGTTCGACGAGCGCTACTTCCTGTACTGGGAGGACGCGGACCTCTGCTGCCGCCTGCGCCGCGCCGGCTGGACGGTGCGCTACGTGCCCGAGGCCCGGGTGCAGCACGTCACCGGCGGGCCGCGCCGGAAGGCGGCGCCGTCCGCCGTGCGGGCGTTCCACGACAGCGCGTTCCTCTACTACGCCACCCACGTCGCGCCCGGCCGCTGGAACCCGAAGCGCTGGATGGCGCGCTCGCTGCTGCGGACGCGCTGCCGCTGGGAGCTCGGCTTGCGGCGCGGCGCGGACGACGACGAAGCCGAATCGTGAAGGCTGCCCGGCGGGCCGACACGCTGTGCTAGCATAATGACTGCACAGGGGCGGCTCGTGGGCACTCTGACCATCCGCAACCTCGACGATCGAGTCATCGACAGGCTCAAGGCGCAGGCCAGGGCGAATCAGCGCTCGCTGGAGGGCGAGGTGCGCAACCTGTTGGCGGAGCAGGTGGGCAGTCGCATCCGCATGGCCGGGTTTCGAGAACGAACACGGCGGCTCGCGTCGACGACCGCCGACACACCCCAGACTGATGGCGTCGCCTTGTTGAGGGCCGATCGCGACCGGTGAACCTGACCGTCGATGCGAGCATTGCCGTGAAGTGGTTCGTGGCGGAACCCCTGCACGATGACGCTCGCCGGCTACTTTCCCACCGGCTCGGTCTGCACGCCCCCGACCTCCTGCTGGCGGAGTTCGCGAACACCATCTGGAAGAAGGCCCGCAAGGGCGAGATCGAGGATCCGCAGCCGTACTACGACGAGCTGGTGCGCCTCCCGGACATCGTCACGCTGCATCCCGGTGGCCTCCTCGTCGGTCGCGCCGCCCAGATCGCCGCCGAAATCGACCATCCCGTCTACGACTGCCTCTACCTGGCATGCGCCGAAGCGGCGAAATCGGCGCTGGTCACGGCCGACAAGAGATTGGCCAACAAGGTCGCCGAACGCCTGCCAGGCGCGGACGTCCGCTATATCGGGGGGCCGGGGGTCGCGGACTCGATCACGGCGGCGGCGACCGCTCTGGTCATCAGTCGCGGAAAGGTCGACGAGCTGAGCGATGCCTACAAGCTCCTTGCCGACACGGAGCGGCACGTTGTCGACTCCCTTCGAGGCCGGAGCGACCTGCCGCCCCTGTTGACATCGGAGGACCTCAAGCTGATTGTGGATTCGCCGTCCTGCAAGCGACTCGTCGACATGATCGGGGCATTGACCGACGAAGAACGCGTCGATCTGCTCGCACTCGGATGGTCTGGCGCAGGACTGCTGAACGGCGACTGGCGGCTCGATTTCGAACGTGCCAGCGACATGGTCGGACAGGTCGATCACAGCTACGCGGCGGGCTACGGCGAGTACTGGCGGAAGGGATACGCACTCGTGTCAGGCCCGAGGGAGGCGTGACGCCGACCAGGACCGGGGCTGGACGGACAGGTCTACGGGTCGCGCCGCCGCTCGCCGCAGCCGGCGCAGCGGACGGGCCGCTCGTCGTCGACGGTGAACGCCAGCCGGTAGTAGGCCCAGCCGCGCGTGTCGCTCGTCTCGAGCAGGATGCTGAACGGCTGCTGCGCGCCGGCGGCGAACGTGGCGGCGGGCCGGACGTAGTCGAAGTCCTGCGCCACGAGCAGGTCCGCCGCGGTGTAGAACCGCGCCCACACCTTCGGGAACCCGCTGAAGCTGGTCGAGCCGCTGTTGCGGATGGTTCCCTTCACGTAGTGGAACGTGCCGGGACCGCTGGACTCCAGGCGCACGTTGGCCACGGTGACGTGCTCGCCGGATCGCGCCACGACCCCCAGGATGCGGTCGATGCACCGCCGGATCTCGGCGAAGTGGCGCGGCTCGACCGGCGTGTCCGCCGCGTCGATGGGGTGGTCCGTCCAGGGCGGGCAGGAGACGTCCACGCGCGGCAGCACCTGCTGCGTGAGGAGGCGGCGGATCTCGTTCAGGCGGCCGGGCGTGACGGGTCCGCCGCCGGGGTCGCGGCCCGCCGCCCGGTCGTCGCGAAGCTGCCCGGCGACAGGCTGCGCCAGCACCCCGGCCAGCACCCCGGCCGACGTCGTCGCGCGCATCGGGCGGGCTACCGGCGCCGGGTGCTGCAGCCCGCGCAGCGCACCGGCCGCCGCTCCTCGACGGTGAACCCGAGCCGGTAGTACTCCCAGCCGTCCGCGACGTGCGGCGCCAGGAGCAGGATCTCGAAGCCGCGCCGCTGGCCGATCGGCAGGGCCGTGGCCAGATAGTCGTAGTCCTCGAACAGCAGCGCGCCGTCGGGGCCGTGGAAGCTGGCCCAGACGCGCGGGTAGACCCCGTCGAGCACCAGCGCCCCGCTGTTCCGGACGGTGCCCCGCACCCAGTAGGATCCGGTGGCCGCCCGCTCCAGCCGCACGTCCGAGACCGTGACGTGCCGGGCCGCGGCACGGTCGGGCTGCGGCCCGAGGCCCTGCTCCGCGCCGGGCGCGCCCGCCACGGCGATCAGCAACCCGGTGACCATCAGCGTCCGCATCGCACCGCTCCTTCCTGCCGCGATTGGCGACGTCGGCCAGCGCGCTTCCGGCCGGCACATCCCGCTTATCGGTCGCCGGGCCGGGGTCCTGCAGCGGCCGCGGTCGGGGCCGCCCCGCCGCGGGCGCCGCCCGGCCCGGGCCGCCAAGCCGGGCTGCCAAGCCGGGCCAAGCCGGGCTGCTAAGCTTGTAGGGGGCAATGGCTGAAGCGAAGAGGCGGCTGACAGCCGGCGCGTGGCAGGAGGCGCGCGCGCTGATCTGGCGCTACCGGTACCGCCTGGCCCTGGGGCTGCTGCTGATGCTGGTCAGCCGCGGGGCGGGGTTCGTGCTGCCGGCGATGACGCGCTACGTCATCGACGACGTGATCCCGGGCGGCCGCGCGGACGAGCTGCTGCTGCTGGCCGGGGTGGCGCTGGGCGCGACGGTCGTGCAGGCCGCCACGTCGTTCAGCCTCTCGCAGCTCCTGGGCGTCGCCGCCCAGCGCGCCATCACCGAGGTGCGCAAGCAGGTCATGGCGCACGTCACGCGCCTGCCGGTCCGCTACTTCGACGCGACCCAGACGGGCGTGCTCATCTCGCGCATCATGACCGACGCCGAGGGCATCCGGAACCTGGTGGGGACCGGGCTCGTGCAACTCCTCGGCGGCGTGGTCACGAGCGTGCTGGCGCTCGGCTGGCTCTTCTACCTCAACTGGCGGCTCACCAGCCTGACGCTGGTGATCCTGGTCGTCTTCGGCGCCTGCATGGCGTTCACCTTCTCCCGGCTGCGGCCGATCTTCCGGGCGCGCGGCAAGATCAACGCCGACGTCACGGGGCGGCTCGGCGAGACGCTGGGCGGCATCCGCGTGGTCAAGGCCTACACGGTCGAGAGGCGCGAGCAGATCGTCTTCGCCCGCGGCGCGCACCGGCTGTTCCGCAACGTGGCGAAGTCGGTCACCGGCGTGTCGGCGGTCTCCTCGGTGGCCACGCTGGTGATGGGGACCATCGGCGCGCTGATGATCGTGCTCGGCGGGCAGGCGCTGATGGCCGGCTACTGGACCGTCGGGGCGCTGCTGCAGTACCTCATCTTCACCGGCCTGGTGATTGCGCCCATCGTCCAGATTTCGTCGATCGGCACGCAGATCACCGAGGCGTTCGCCGGGCTCGACCGCATCCGCGAGATCCAGGCCACGCCGACCGAGGACGAGGAGGACCAGTCGCGCGAGGCGGTGGCGGCGATGGACGGCGAGGTGCGCCTCGAGCGCGTCTGGTTCGAGTACGACAAGGGCGTGCCCGTGCTGCGCGACGTCTCGCTGCGCGCCGCGCCGGGCACCACCACCGCGCTGGTCGGCTCGAGCGGGTCGGGCAAGAGCACGCTGATCAGCCTGGTGCTGGCGTTCAACCAGCCCACCGCGGGGCGCGTGCTGGTCGACGGCCGCGACGTCGGGTCGATCCGCCTCCGCGACTACCGCGCGTACCTCGGCGTCGTGCTGCAGGACAACTTCCTGTTCGACGGCACGATCGCGGCCAACATCAGCTTCTCGAAGCCCGACGCCACGCCCGACGAGATCCGCGAGGTGAGCCGCATCGCGCACTGCGACGAGTTCATCGAGCAGTTTCCGGACGGCTACGACACGGTGGTGGGCGAGCGCGGCGTGAAGCTGTCGGGCGGCCAGCGGCAGCGGGTCGCCATCGCGCGCGCCGTCCTGGCCGACCCGCGGATCCTGATCCTCGACGAGGCGACCTCGAGCCTCGACAGCGAGAGCGAGGTGCTGATTCAGGACGGGCTGCAGGCGCTGCGCGCCGGGCGCACGACGTTCGTCATCGCGCACCGGCTGTCGACCATCCAGACGGCCGACCAGATTCTGGTCCTCGAGGCCGGCGAGATCGTCGAGCGCGGCACGCACGCGGAGCTGCTGGCCGCCGGCGGGCGCTACCGCCAGCTCCACGACACGCAGTACCGTCTCGAGCGCAACCGGTTCATCAACCCCGGCGAGGACTTCACCCCCGACCTCCCGGAGGTGGTCCCGGCCGGCTAGAAGCACAGCCCCGTCCGATTGAAGCAGAGTCGCAGACTCTGCAAGGCGCGCACAGCGCGCCTCGGCGGGAACGGCGCGGGGCTATGGGGCATAGGCGCTAACTTGTTCACGTCACCTGCTCCGGCGGCTGCTCGGTCCAACCGAAGTACGCGGAGAGCTGCGACTGCCGGCGCCGTGGCGGCTCGGCCAGCGCGCCGGAGATCGATCGCCAGTCGTTGAGCATGCAAGCCAGCGAGAGCGGCGGTTCGATGGCGCGCGTGACCTGGTTGAACACGAACTTGAAGTCACGCCACGCGCTGCGGGGGCGCCGGGGCCGGTACGTCGTAGCCCCAGGGGGAAATCGTGCGGGCGTGGTGGAGCCGCTTCTCCACCAGCAGTGCCACGAACAGTTTCCCGTAGAGCCACGCCTTGGCGCTGTCGTCGTCGTACTTCGGCAGGTGCCCCAACTGCGCCAGCGACTTGAAGCGCTTGAACACCAATTCGACCTGCCAGCGCAGGCGATACCACTCGAGCACGTCGGCGGCCGAGAAGGGCGGCTCGGGGAAGGTCGTGAAAACGATCACGTACTCGGCAAAGCGCAGAGTGGCCGGTTGTACCTGGGTCCGCTTGCGGGCGGCGTCCCGGCGGATTTTCTGCTGCGCCAAGCGGATCGCCTCCGCCGACTTGCGGAGCACGCAGACCCGGCCCGCAATCTCGCCCGGCGGGCCGCCGTCGTCACCCGCGGCCGCGACCGTCGTCGCCCAAGCGCGCGCTGCCCCCGGACGCGTGACCGACGAGACCGCGGCCAGCAGGTCGAACGGCCGCCCGGCTGCCGTGTGCAGCGGCAACGACCCCGTATTGACGCGCACAATCAGCCGCCCGCCCGCCTCGACCACGTGGCGGATCCCCCGCGCGGTCGAATACCCGCGGTCGGCCAGCACATGGTCGCCGGCGCGGATCGGGAACTGCGCCAACGATTCTCCCGTGCCCGGCCCCTCGACCCCCGTCAACTTGAAGAAGTCGCACGTCAGCGACGGCAGGCCCACGCTGTAGTGCAGCCGCCACAACGACCCGCTCGGTCCCGGTTCCTTCACCGTCGTCGCATCCACCGCCCGGACCTGGAACGCGCCGCCGGGGATGACCGCCAGACCCTGCTCCTCGAACAGGCGCACACACAGCGCGTGCAGCCAACCCTTGGATTTCTTCAACCGCTTCAACAGCGCCACGTCGGACAGATCCGCCAGACGCGCTTGGCGGGCGCGAACCACCGTTTCCCGCAACGAGTGTCCGCAGCCGAGGTGCAGCAGGAGGGTCCGCAACAGGTTGTCGACCGTCTTGTCCTTCCGCAGCCCCTTCAACGCCCCCGTGTCCTGCGCCAACTCCCGCCAGTCACCGGGCAGGAACGACCGCAGCACATCCCAGTCCTCGTCCACCGGGCCGGCCTCCATGTCATGCATGCGCATGTCAGGATACGCCGGCCTCGCTCGGAACACAAGTTAGCGCCTATGGGGCTATGGGGTCCCCGCAAGTGGACGCCGGGGGTTCGGGGCGCAGCCCCGTCTGATGGAAGCCCGGCGCGGGGCTATGGGGTCCCCGCAAGCGGACGCCGGGGGCTTGGGGCGCAGCCCCATCTTGAGGAGGAGGAGACGCGATGAGACGACCGCTGGCGGCGGCAACTGCAGGGTGCCTGGCGCTGGCCGGGCTGACGGCGCTGGTGCAGGGGGAGCAGCAGGGCGGCACGCTGGCCGGCCGCGTCACGGTCGACGCCGTGCCCGCGACGGTCATGGTCGAGGTGGACACCGACCAGGCCGTCTGCGGCGACGAGATCGAGGACCAGGCGACCCTGGTGGACCCGTCCGGCGGCGTGGCCAACGCGGTGGTACTCGTCCCGGGGCTGGAATGGACCGCGGACCCGCCCGCGCCGTCCATCAACAACGCCGGCTGCTTCTTCGTGCCGCGCGTGCAGGTGGCGCGCACGCGCAGCCAGCTCGCCATCACGAGCGAGGACGACACGCTGCACTCGACGCACGCCTACGACGACCGGCAGCGCACGCTGTTCAACATCGCGCTGCCGTTTCCCGGGCTGAACGTCAACCGGCCGCTGCGGCGGCCGGGCGTCGTGCGCATCGAGTGCGACTCGCACGGCTGGATGCGCGGCTGGATCTACGTCACCAGCGACGTGGCGGCGGTCACGGCCGCCGACGGCCGCTTCGAGATCGCGGACGTCCCGCCGGGGACGTACGAGCTGGCCATCTGGCACGAGCGCTACGAGGGCGACGCGCAGACGGTGACGGTGACCGCGGGGAGCGTCACCGAGGCCGACTTCACCCTGCGCTGAGCGTCCGCCCCGGGCCGCCGCATGGAGCCGCGCTTCGTCTACACGCTCAAGGGCCTCGGCAAGGTCCTGCCCGGCGGCCGGCGCGTGCTGCACGACCTCTGGCTGTCGTTCCTGCCCGGCGCCAAGATCGGCGTCCTCGGCCTCAACGGGGCCGGCAAGTCCACGCTGCTGCGGATCATGGCCGGCGAGATCGCCGAGTTCGAGGGCGAGGCGTTCCCGGCCCCCGGCGTCACGGTCGGCCACCTGCCGCAGGAGCCGGCGCTCGACCCCGCGCGGACGGTGGCGGCCGTCGTCGACGAGGGCGTCGCCCATGCCCGCGACCTGCTCAAGCAGTACGACGCCGTGACCGCGTCGCTTTCGTCGGGGCTGACCGACTACGGGCCGGCGATGGAGGAGCAGGGCCGGCTGCAGGACGCGATCGACGCGGCCGGGGCGTGGGACCTCGACGCGCGCGTCGCGATGGCGATGGACGCGCTCGGGCTGCCGCCCGGGCGGACCGCGGTGGCGACGCTCTCGGGCGGCGAGCGCCGCCGCGTCGCGCTCTGCCGGCTGCTGCTGCAGGCCCCCGACCTGCTGCTGCTCGACGAGCCGACGAACCACCTCGACGCGCAGGCGGTGGCCTGGCTGGAGCGCTTCCTGGCGCAGTACCCGGGCACGGTCGTGGCGGTCACGCACGACCGCTACTTCCTCGACAACGTGGCCGGCTGGATCCTCGAGCTCGACCGCGGCGCGGGCATCCCCTGGGAGGGCAACTACTCGTCCTGGCTGGAGCAGAAGCAGCGCCGGCTGGCCGTCGAAGCCCGCCAGGAGGCGCGCCGCCGGCGCACGCTGGAGCGCGAGCTCGAGTGGATCCGCATGGCGCCGCGCGCGCGGCAGGCGAAGGGCAGGGCGCGGCTGAGCGCCTACGAGCGCCTGCTGGCCGAGGACCCGGCGCAGCGCATGGCGACGGCCGAGATCACCATCCCGCCCGGCCCGCGGCTGGGCGACGTCGTCGTCGAGGCGGCCGGCCTGCGCAAGGCATTCGGCCGGCGCGTGCTGATCGACGACCTGTCGTTCACGCTGCCGCCGGCCGGCATCGCCGGCGTCATCGGGCCGAACGGCGCCGGCAAGACGACGCTGCTGCGCCTCGTCGCGGGCGAGCTGGCGCCGGACGGCGGCACGCTGCGGCTGGGCGAGACGGTGCGCGTGGGCTACGTCGACCAGTCGCGCGACGCGCTCGATCCGGCGCGCACCGTCTGGGAGGAGATCTCCGGGGGCCGCGACGAGCTGACGCTGGGCCGCCGGACCGTGGCCTCGCGGGCCTACGCGTCGTGGTTCAACTTCCGGGGCGCCGACCAGCAGCGCCCGGTGGGCGCGCTGTCGGGCGGCGAGCGCAACCGCGTGCACCTGGCGAAGCTGCTGCGCGGCGGCGCGAACCTGCTGCTGCTCGACGAGCCGACGAACGACCTGGACGTCGACACGCTGCGCGCCCTCGAGGACGCGCTGGTGGCCTTCGCCGGCTGCGCCGTCGTCGTCAGCCACGACCGCTGGTTCCTGGACCGCATCGCGACCCACATCCTGGCGTTCGAAGAGGGCGGGCGGGCGGTCTGGTTCGCCGGCAACCACGCCGACTACGAGGCGGACCGCCGCCGGCGCCTGGGGGGCGCGGGCGACCCGTCGCGGCGCGGCAAGTTCCGCAAGCTCACCCGGCGCTGAGCGCCGGGCGCCGGCAGGAAACCCGTCCAGCGCACCGTGGTAGCATGATTCGGTGCTCGATACCCACGCGATCGCGCGACAGTTGACTGGAGCCGGTCTGACGGCGGAGCAGGCCGACGCCATCACCGACGCAGTGCGCCAGGTCGCCGAGCGCGAGGACTATGCGACGCGCACCGAACTCGAGTCGCTTGCCACGAAACTGGATCTGGCCAATCTGGAAGCCCGTCTGACGTGGCGCTTCGCTGGCGCCATGCTCGCGCAAACGCTGGCTATTCTTGGCGGCGTGCTGGCGATGCTGCGCCTGCTGCAGTGACGCGTCCCGACGCGAATCAGCTTCCCCGGTTCGGCGGCCAGGCGCACTGACGTCCGGCGCGGCGCGGGCGTCAGTAGGCCAGCGCGTAGCAGTCGCGGCGCGGGTCGCCGGCGGCCAGGCGGTTGCCGGTCGCGGGGTCGAGCAGGACGGCCGTCGCGCAACCCGAGATGCCGAACGCGGGCACGTCGTTGACCCGGTGTCCGCGGCGCCGCAGCTCGCGCACCACCTCCGGCGAGATGCGCGACTCGACGTCGAGCTGGTTGAAGCCGGCGGCGTGCGGCCAGAACGATCCGTGCAGGTGCTGCGTGCGCACCCGCGGCCAGGCCAGCGCGTCGTGCAGGTTGGGGTACCAGTCGGGCCAGAACTCGACGATGTTGAGCAGCGTCTGCAGGATGGTCTGGTCCTGGTTGTCGCCGCCCGGCGTGCCGATGGCCAGCAGCGGCGCGCCGTCCTTGAACACGATGCTCGGCGTCAGCGTGTAGCGCGGGCGGGCGCGCGGGCGGATCTGGTTGGCCCGCTCGGGATCCAGCCAGAACTGCTCGCCGCGCGTGCTGAGGGCGATGCCGGTCGCGCCCAGGATGACCCCGCCGCCGGTCCAGCCGCCGCTCGGGGTGGCGTCGAAGACGTTGCCGTCCGCGTCGATGACCGCGACGTGCGTCGTGTCCTTCGTCCCGCCGGCCGACGGCACGAACGAGCCGTCGGCGTCGCTGGCCGCCACGCCGTCCTCGATGCGCGCCACCCAGAACGGCCAGTCGCCGACGTCGGGGTCGTGCGGCAGCGGGTCGCCGGCCCGGAACGCGACCGAGGCCTGCGCCGGGTCGATCTCCGCGGCGCGCGCCTGCGCGTAGGGCGTGGAGAGCAGGCCGGCGGCCGGCACGTCGACGAACTCGGGGTCGGCGTAGTAGGTGTCGCGGTCGGCGTAGGCCAGCTTCATCGCCTCGACGACGGTGTGCAGGTAGTCGGGGCTGTTGTGCCCCATCGCCTGCAGGTCGAACTCCTCCAGGATGTTCAGCGCCTGGAGCAGCACCGGGCCCTGGCTGTTGAAGCCGTGCTTGTAGATGGTGTAGCCGCGGTAGTCGGTCGCCGTCGGGGCCTCGACGCGCGAGTGGAACTCGGCGAAGTCGGCGAGCTCGAAGGGCGCGCCGTGGGCCTGCAGGAAGTCCACCATCTCGGCGGCGATGTCGCCCTGGTAGAAGCGGTCGCGCGCGGCGGCGATGCCCTGCTCGCGGCCGAGGTGCGCGTGGGCCCGCTCGGCCTCGACCATCCTCGTCAGCGTGGCGGCCAGCGTGGGGAACCTGATCGTCTCGCCCGCCGCGTAGAGCGAGCCGTCCGGCTTCAGCCAGAAGCGCCGGTTCTCGGGCCACGCCGCCATGAACTCGAGGCTGTCCTCGACGGCGCGCGCGGTGAGCGGCCGCAGCGGGAAGCCGTGCTCGGCGTAGGCGATGGCGCGCTCGGAGACGGCCTCGAAGCTCAGCGTGCCCCAGCGCTCGAGCACCGTCAGCGCGCCGTGCAGCGCGCCCGGGACGACGGCCGGGTCGAGCCCCTCGCCGAACAGGTCCCGGCCGCGCGACCGGTACCACTCGATGCTGGCCCCCCGCGGCGCCCAGCCCTGGCCGACGACGGAGGTGACCTCGCCCTCGGCCACCGGATAGACGAGCACCAGCGACTCGCCGCCGAGCCCGTAGAGGTCCTGCTCGACGACGCCGCCGACCAGCAGCGCCGTCACCCCGGCGTCGAACGCGTTGCCGCCGCGGATCAGGATCTCGAACGCGGCCGCCGTGGTCAGCGGATGGCCCGTCGAGACGGCGCCGTTGGGCCCCGACACCGCCGGCCGCTGGGCGGCGAGCGGTGCGGCGAGGGCCAGGACGAGGACGAGCGCGAGCAGCCCGGCCAGGGCGCCGGCCGTGCGCCGCGGCAGGGCGCGGGCGCCGGCGTGGTCGCTGGCGGTGCGGTCGAGACGGTGCGGCGGCTGCGGCGGCTTGGGCGGCATTGAAGTCATGGCTCGGCGGTCTCCCCGGTGGCGCGGTCGTGTGCGAACCAGTGTAGCGCGACGGCCGCCGCGAACAGCGCCAGACCGGCGAGGCGCGTGGCGGCCAGCGGGTAGAAGAGCAGCAGCCCGGCGGCGACGGCCAGCGCGCGGTCGCGCCGCGCGAGCTCCCCGCGCAGCCAGCCGCCGCAGCCCATGGCGAGCGCGCCCACGCCCAGCGCGGCCGCGGCGAGGGTCTGGGCCGTGGCGGCCGGGGGCGCCTGCAGCAGCACGCCGAGGCCCTCCGGGCCCAGCGTGAACGTGAACGGCACGAGGAACGCCGGCAGCGTGTACTTCCAGGTCAGCATCATCGTGCGGAACGGGTTGCCCCCGGTGATGGCGGCGGCCGCGAACGGCGACAGCGCCGTCGGCGGGCTCACCTCCGACAGCACGGCGTAGTAGAAGATGAACATGTGGGCGGCGACGTCGGGCACGCCGACCAGCGTCAGCGCCGGCGCGATCATGACGGCGGCGATGATGTACGAGGCGGTGACCGGGACGGCGAGCCCCAGCATCCACACCGCGATGGACGCGTAGACCACGGTCAGCAGGACGCTGCCGCCGGCCAGCTCGACGAGGATGCCGGAGATCTTCAGGCCCAGGCCGGTCAGCGTGACCACGCCGACGATGATGCCGGCCGTGGCCGTGGTGGCCGCGACCGACAGGACCCCCCGGCCGCCGTCCTCGAGCGCGCCGAGCAGGCGCCGCGGCGACAGCGCCGTCGCGCGGCAGATGAAGCTCAGGCCGACGGCGCACAGCGTGGCGAAGAAGACCGCGCGGAACGGCGTCATGCCGGAGACGAGGAAGACGACGATGGCGATCAGCGGCAGGAACTGGTAGCCGGAGCGGCGCATCAGCGTGCCCACCGGCGGCAGGTCGACGGCCACGGCCCGCGTGTGCAGGCGGCGCGCGTCGGCCTCGATCATCAGGACGATCGAGAGGTAGTAGAGCACCGCCGGGCAGATGGCCATGGCGATGACCTGCAGGTAGGAGA
Organism: Vicinamibacterales bacterium; assembly: GCA_965214845.1. Taxonomy (GTDB): domain Bacteria; phylum Acidobacteriota; class Vicinamibacteria; order Vicinamibacterales; family UBA8438; genus JAAXGX01. Next base: position 4,634,573 of record CBDCCO010000007.1, on the reverse strand, counting down.
TCTGCAGGAACTCGGCGATCAGGAACGCCGCGGCGCCCATGGTGGGCGGCGCCAGGATGGCGCCGATGCCGCTGGCCGAGAGGATGCCGCCGCCGACCTCGGCCGAGAACCCCGCGCGGCGCAGCAGCGGCCAGGCCACCGCGCCCAGCGTGACGGTCGTCGCCACGCCGCTGCCCGAGACGGTCCCCAGCAGGAAGCCGGAGATGGTCACCGTGCGGCCCGGCCCGGCGCCGCTGCCCGAGCGCCCGAAGGCGGCCATCGTCCAGTTGATGAAGAACTGGCCGGCGCCCGAGTGCGCCAGGACCGCGCCGAAGATGGTGAACAGGACGATGTAGGTGGAGGCCACGTCGAGCGGCACGCCGAAGATGCCCTCGAGCGTCATGTACAGCGTGCCCACGAGGCGCGCCACGTCGTAGCCGCGGTGGGCGAACAGGTCGAGCCCGACCAGCTCGAACAGCGGGCCGTAGTAGCCGTAGACGACGAAGGCGACCGCCGTCACGGGCAGGATCGGGCCGACGGTGCGGCGCGTCGCCTCGAGCACGAGCAGCGTGGTGACCGCGCCCAGCACGAGGTCGATGCCGGCCGGCGTGGCGGCGCGGTAGACGAAGCGGTCGAAGTCGACGAGCGGCCAGGCGAGGGCCGCCACCGCGACGGCCGCCAGGCACCAGTCGCCGGCCGTGATCCGCGCCCGCCCGGCCGCGCGCGCCGGGTAGAGCAGGAACGTGGCCAGCAGCACGAGCAGCAGGAAGCTCATGCGGTAGACCTGCGGCTGGACGATGCCGACCACCCAGTACAGGGCGTAGAGCGACAGGCCCGCGGTGAGCACGGTCGCGAGGATCCGCGGCGCGCCGGTCAGCGTCCGGATCCGGATGGCCGACTCGCTCCGGTCGGCGGCGCCGCGCGGCGGATCGGGCGTGGTGTCCAGTGGCGTGGACCTTGGATCGCCGGATCAGGGCTGCGCCGGGTCCCAGGCGCCGCGCTCGCGGTAGTAGCTGATCGCGCCGTCGTGGAACGGCACCGGCGAGCCCGCGACGGCGGTCTCGAGCGCCAGCACGCCGGCCATGGGATGGACGGCCGCCAGCTCGGTGTGGTAGTCGAACAGCGCCGCGGTGATGCCGCGCGCCAGCTCCGTGTCCATCGCCTCGCTCGCCACCAGCACGTTCGAGACGGCGATCGTCGCGACGTCGGCGTCCATGCCGGGGTAGGTCCGCAGCGGGATGACCGACTCGTGGTAGACGGCCGCGCCGTAGCGCGCCTGCAGCAGCGGCAGCACCCCCGCGTTCGGGACGACGCGGATGGTGCGGCCGGGCGTCGAGGCCAGATCGAGCACCGAGCCGGTCGGGATGCCGCCGCTCCAGAAGAAGGCGTCGATCTTGCCGTCGCGCAGCGCGCTCACGGACTGCGAGGCGCCCAGGCTCTGACGCCGGATGTCCTGCTCCGGGTCCACGCCCGCCGCCTCGAGGATGCGGAACGCGCTGATCTCGGTGCCGCTGCCGGGGGCGCCCGTCGAGACGATGCGGCCCGCCAGGTCGGGCACCGCGCGAATGCCCGTGCCCTCCAGCGTCACGACGTGGTTGTGGTTGTCGTAGAGCACGGCGATGGCCCGCGCCGGGACCGCGCCGAAGTCGCTGAACGCGCCGCGTCCGTGGAAGGCGTCGTCGAGCGAGTCGGCCAGGGCGAACCCGAGATCGGCCGACCGGCTGGCGATGAACTTGAGGTTGTCGACGGTGCCGGCCGTGACCTCGGCGGTGGCCTCGACGCCCTCGAGGCTGTCGCTGATCACCTTGGCGATGCCGCCGCCGTACGGATAGTAGACGCCGCCCGTGCCGCCGGTGGCGATCGAGAGGCGTTGGGTGAGCTCGCCGGGCTGCGCGCAGCCGATCAGGAGCGCCGCCGCCAGCGCACCGCCCAGCGCCGAAGCTGCGAGCCGAAGTCTGTTCGTCACGAGGCTGATCTTACTCCCCGTTCGCCCGCATGCAACCACGGGCAGTGGACGATTCTGGCGCATGCACGGGCGTTCGGCTCTTGATCTCTTGCGCCGCGGGCCGATCCTGGCCTGCGTGGGCTGCCCGACTCGACGGGGGCTGGCGTCGGGGGCAGCCTGATCGACCTGCTACTCAACCGCGGGGTCACGCCCGGCCTTTGCGCCCGCCATATGATGGATGTACGGCGATGGGGAGGGCAGGAAAGTGACGACAGGGATCGAGACCGCCCGGCTGCGGGCGGCGGCGGTCCGGGCGGCCGCGGTCGTGGCGGTGGCGCCGGCGCTGCTGCTGCTTGCCCCGGCGGCAGCCGGCGTGCAGATCGTGGAGGCGCGCCGCGGCATGGTGTCGGCGCAGGAGCCGCACGCGGCACGGGCGGGCCTGACGGTGCTGCAGGCCGGCGGGTCGGCGGTGGACGCCGCGGTGGCGACGGCCTTCGCGCTGGCGGTGACCCATCCGCAGGCGGGCAACATCGGCGGCGGCGGCTTCATGGTCGTCCGCCCGCCGGCCGGCCCGGCCGCGGCGTACGACTTCCGCGAGGCCGCCCCGGCGGCGGCGAGCGCGGAGATGTTCCTGGTGGACGGCGAGTACGACCCGGCGCGGCACCACGACAGCCACGTCGCCGTCGGCGTGCCGGGCACCGTGGCGGGCCTGCACCTGGCCTGGTCGGAGCGGGGGCGGCTGCCCTGGCGGCGCCTGCTCGAGCCGGCGATCGCGCTGGCCCGCGACGGGTTCGCCGTGCCGCAGCACCTGGCGCGCTCGCTGGCCGGCGTGCTCCCGGCCATGCGGCGCTACCCGGCGTCGCTGGCGCAGTTCTCCCGGGACGGCGCACCCTACGCCGCCGGCGAGACGCTGCGCCAGCCGGACCTGGCGCGCACGCTGGAGCGGATTGCCGCCGCCGGCCCCGACGGCTTCTACCGCGGGCCGACCGCCGAGCTCCTCGCGCGCGAGATGCGGGCCAACGGCGGCCTGATCACGACGGCCGACCTGGCGGCCTACCGCGCCGTGCGGCGCGAGCCGGTGCGCGGCACCTACCGCGGCCACGAGATCATCTCGATGCCGCCGCCGAGCTCGGGCGGGACGGTGCTGGTCGAGATGCTCAACGTGCTCGAGGGGTTCGACCTGGCGGCCGCGGGGCACGGCACGGCGCGGACGGTGCACCTGCTGGCCGAGACCATGCGGCGGGCGTACGCCGACCGCGCCCTGCACCTCGGCGACCCCGACTTCAACCCGGCGCTGCCGCTGCCGCGGCTGCTCTCGAAGGCGTACGCCGCGGAGCTGCGGCGGACGATCGATCCGGAGCGGGCCTCGCGCTCGTCGCCCGCGTCGTTCGCCTGGCCGGCCGCGGGCGAGGAGACGACCCACCTGTCGGTGGTGGACGGCGAGCGCCTGGCGGTTGCGCTGACCTACACGCTGGAGCAGCGCTACGGGTCGAAGATCGTCGTGCCGGGCGCCGGGTTCCTGCTCAACAACGAGATGGGCGACTTCAACCCGGCGCCCGGGCTGACGACCGCCGCGGGGCTGATCGGCACGCCGCCGAATCTGGCCGCGCCGGGCAAGCGGATGCTGTCGAGCATGACGCCCACCATCGTGGCCCGCGACGGCCGGCTGCTGCTGGTGACCGGCAGCCCGGGCGGACGGACCATCATCAACACGGTGCTGCACACGGTCGTCAACGTGGTCGACTTCGGCATGGACGCGGACGCCGCGGTCAACGCGCCGCGCTTCCATCACCAGTGGCTGCCGGACCGGATCGTCCACGAGCGCGGCGGCCTCGAGCCGGAGACGCGGGCGCGGCTGGCGGCGCGGGGCCACGCGCTGGCGGAGCGCGACCGCCAGGGCGTGGTGCAGGCGATCATGCACGACGCGGCGACGGGCCGGCTCGCGGGCGCCCCCGACCGGCGCGTGCCCGGCAGCACCGTGCTGGGGTACTGACGGCCGGGGGCTCGGCCACTTTGCAGCCGGCCGCTCTGCCACGCATCATGGCCGGGCGGCCGGAACGTATTCTACGTCCCACATTCGCAGCAGCTCTCGGCATCCGTCGTCGAAGCTGTGCGTGAAGTCGACTCTCTGCATCAGCGACAGGGTCCAGGACAACTGTTCATAGTCGCAGGCACGATGCAGCAGCGGGGCGATGCGTGCCTCGAATCGGTCCTGCTGAAGGGAGTACAAGAGCTCTCTCTTCACCCACTTGGAATCCACCGCGTCGGGGGAGAGGACGACGATGAACCAATCACAGCGCTGAAGCGCTTCGCCGATCTCGTCGTGCCACTGCTGGGCGCCCTGGATGTCGAGTCGGCTGTACCAGACCGGAATCCGATGGCGGCGCAGGACGCTGACCAGCCAGTCCACGAACGCGCGGTCCCTGCTGGAGTGGGACACGAAGACTTCGTTCGGCACGTGTTCGGGTCGGTCGCGCGGGCTCAGGCGCGGTTGCGGATTGCATCGGCGATCGGTGCGATTTCGGGATCGCCGCTTTCCGGATCCGCCAGCTCGATCCAGGGCAACTGTCGGACTATCCAGGGAACCTTGCCCATGGGAACCTGCTTCCGGCCACCGACCACGACTGGAATCAGCCGGTTGCTGTAGTTCTTCGAGCCCAGCGCGTACTCGATCTCGCGCCTCACGTGCGATGAACTGACCGAGTTGGGCGTCAACAGAACTACCATGGCCTCGGACATCTCGAGCGCGCGGCCCACCTCTGCCGCCCAGTTGTCGCCCGGCAGCAGGTCGAGACCTTGATTCCACACCTTCAACCCGGTCTTCTGCAGCGCCCTGGACACCCGGGCTGCCAGCAACGAGTCGGAGTCGGAATGGCTAATGAAGACCTGCATGGAATGGACCCTCGCTGGTCGTCCCGTTCAACTCTCCGAACGTACTCGACGAGGCTGCGGTGCGTCAACGGCGCCGGTGCGCTCCTACGGGCTACAATCAGGGTTTTGCACAGCAGGGGGAGCAGACGCGCAATGACACCAGGGAAGCTGGCGGGGATGAAGGCGGTGTCGACCGCCGCGGGGACGATCGGCGCGGCGGCGATGGACCAGCGGGGGTCGCTCAGGAAGGCGCTGGCGAAGGCCAGCGGGGGCGAGGTCACCGACGCCATGATGGAGGAGTTCAAGGGCGCGGTCACGGAGGTGCTGACGCCGCACGCCTCGGCGATCCTGCTCGACCCGCAGTGGGGCATCGAGCCCGCGCGCAAGCGCAGCGCCAACGCCGGCCTGCTGCTGGCCTACGAGCAGAGCGGCTACAACAACACCCGGCCGGGACGGCTCCCCGACCTGCTCAGCCACTGGTCGGTGCGGCGCCTGAAGGAGGCCGGGGCCGACTGCGTCAAGGTGCTCCTCTACTACACGCCGTTCGACACCGCCGCGGTCAACGAGGAGAAGCACGCCTGGGTGGAGCGCATCGGCGACGAGTGCCGCGCCAACGACATCCCGTTCTTCCTCGAGTTCGTCGGCTACGACCCGGCCGGCGGCGACGAGAAGGGCGCCGAGTTCGCGCGCGTCAAGCCGCGCGTGGTGACGGCCAGCATGGCGGAGTTCACGAAGGACCGCTACGGCGTCGACGTGATGAAGGTGGAGGTGCCGGTCAACATGAAGTTCGTCGAGGGGGCGCGCAGCTTCAGCGGCGAGGCGGCGTACACGCGCGCCGCGGCGCTCGACCACTTCCGCGCCGCCGCGGCCGCGGCCACCCGGCCCTTCATCTACCTGTCGGCCGGCGTGAGCAACGCCGAGTTCACCGAGTCGCTCGAGCTGGCGGCCGAGTCGGGGGTGTCGTGGGCCGGCGTGCTCTGCGGGCGCGCGACCTGGAAGGACGGCATCCCCGTCTACGCGCGCGAGGGGGTCGGCGCGTTCCGCCGCTGGCTCGCGGGCGAAGGAGTCGAGAACATCGGCAACGTCAACGAGCGGTTGACGCGGGCCCGGCCCTGGTTCGACGCGTTCGGGGCGGCCTCGGCCGATGCGCTGCTGACCACCGCGTGACGTTCCGCTACCGCCGGCAGGTGCTCGACGAGCTCGCGACCCACGGCGTGCGCCCGACGCCGCGGACGCGCCCCGAGCTGGTGCACGAGTACGTCAACGACCTCTACCGGTTCGAGCTGCGGCGCCTGCGCGCGCGGCACGTGCGGGGCGAGATTCCGCGGCCGGCGTACTCCGCGCACGTGGTCGAGCTGCGCAGGAAGTACATCCTGGTGTCGGTGCCGCTCCGGCTGTGGACCTTCCCGGCCGGCGCGGCAGCGTCCGGCGGGACGACTGCGGGGAGCGCGGCGGGCGAGGCGCCCGGCTGACGCACCGGCGTCGGCGTCAGCGTCCCCAGGCGAGCAGGTTGCCGCTCGTCACGGCCGGCGTGCCGCGGCGGAAGCGGTGGCGCCCCGGGGTCGTCAGCGCGCGCATCTCCGTGTGCACGGGCGAGCCGTAGCGCGGCGGGGCGTTGCGCAGGTCGAAACCGTCGAACACGTCGAGCACCACGGCCTCCGGCGCCGGCGCGTTGACCCGCACGTAGAAGCGCAGCCGCAGCATGTCGCCCGCGCCGTCGCCGGCGGGCAGCCGCTCGAGCTGACGCCGGATGCGGTCGATGGAGACCGGCAGCGCCGCCGCGTCGAACGAGCCGCCGTCCTCCGCGGCCTGCCCGGCGCCCGCCAGCGCGGGGGCCGCCGGCAGCAGCAGGAGCGCGATCGTCAGCGCGATGACGGCCATCCGCTTCAACCTACGACCCCGGCCGCGCCTTGTCAATACCCCCCGTCCGCCCCGCTGCTCCGTAGAATGGTGCCCGAAGCCGCGCACGGCGCGGCTCGGCGGGAGCGGCGCGGGGCAGTGGGGTCCCCGCAAGCGGACGCCGGGGTTTTGGGGCGCAGCCCCATCTGATTGAAGCTAGGAGTCTGCGCCGCAGAAAATCGGTGCGACAATCATAGGCGAGCACTCGACGCTGGAAGGACTTGATGTCGACGACGTTTCGCCCCTACTCGCCGGACCAGTCGCTGCTGCTGCCACCGGACGTGCGGGAGTGGCTGCCGGAAGGCCACTTGGCGCACCACGTCAGCGATCTGGTGGACGGTTTGGATCTGACGGCATTCTACGCCCCGTATGAGGGAGACGGTCGTCGCAACGCCCCGTATGACCCGCGGATGATGGTGAAGGTGCTGCTCTACGCGTATGCGACGGGGGTGTTCTCGTCGCGTGGGATCGCCCGGGCGCTGGAAGAGGACGTGGCGTTCCGGGTGTTGGCGGCGGGCAACTTTCCGCAGCACCGGACGCTGTGCGAATTTCGGCGCCGGCACTTGGAGGACTTCCAGGCGCTGTTCGTGGAGGTGGTGCGTCTGGCGCAGGAGTTGGGTCTGGCTCGCCTCGGCAAGCTGTCGGTCGACGGGACGAAGGTGCGTGCGAACGCGAGCAAGCGCAAGGCGATGAGCTACGACCGGATGGCGGAGGCGGAACGGCGTCTGGAAGGCGAGGTCGCGGCGCTGTTGCGCCAGGCGGACGAGACCGACGAGACCGAGGATGCGTGCTTGGGCGCCGAGGTTCGGGGCGATGAGTTGCCGGCGGAGTTGCGTCGGCGGGAGGCGCGTCTGGCAGCGATCCGGGCGGCGAAGGCGCGGTTGGAAGCGGCGGCTCGGGCGGCGGACGACGCGCGGGGTCGGCAACCTGGGCAGGACCGGAACCCGAAGGGCGGGCGGCCGTACAAGCGGGCGTATGGCGAGCCGGACGAGAAGGCGCAGAGCAACTTCACGGACCCGGAAAGCTCGATCATGATGACGAGCAACGAGGGCTTCCAGCAGTGCTACAACGCGCAGGTGGCGGTGGACGCCGAGCACCAGTTGGTGGTGGCAACGGGTCTGACGGCGAACGCGAGCGACCAGGGTGAGTTGCCGGTGTTGCTCGACACGGTCAACGAGACGCTTGACGCGCAGCCGGCGACGGTGCTGGCCGACGCGGGGTACTGCAACGAGCGAGACTTGACGGACCTGGAACGGCGGGGCGTTGACGGGTATGTGGCGGCGGGCCGGGAGGGCAAGCAGGCGGCTACCCGCAATCTGGAGGAACATCCGGCGACGGGTCGGATGTTCGACAAGCTGAAGACGAAGGCGGGCCGGGCGGTGTATGCGCAGCGCAAGTGGTTGTCGGAGGCTCCCAACGGCTGGATCAAGCACGTGCTGGGCTTCCGGCGCTTCAGCCTGCGTGGACTGGCGAAGGCGCGGTGCGAGTGGGACCTGGTGTGCCTGGCGCTCAACGTCAAGCGCCTGCACGTGCTGAAGGCGACGTGGAGGGCGGGGCATGAGGCTCGCAACGGCGACAAATCGACGCGGATCGCGGCCTCTGGCGGGCCATGTGGCCCGTGATGACCGATTTTCGCCTTAGGTTCGTCAACGGCCGCAAAATCTACCGCGCCCTGCCGACCGACACCGTTGCCCCGGCACGTGACTCAGGTCGTGAACTCACGACCCTTTTCGTGCCGCAAATCTCCTGCGGCGCAGACTCCTAGGATTCCCTCCATGTGGCTCTTCTGGATGCCGGGGGTGCTGGCGCTGGCGGCGGCGGCGTTCCTGCTGGCGCGCCGGCTGCACGCCGCCCGCGAGCACGCCGCGCGCCTCGCCGCGCGCCTCGCCGCGGTGCTGGCCGCCCGCGCGGCCGGGCTCGCGGTGTGGCGCGCGGACGGCCGGCTGGCGGCGTGCAATCCGCGCTTTCGGGAGTTCTACCCGGATTTGCCGTTGCGGCCGGGTCTGGCGCTGGAGGATCTCGTGCGCGCCACCGTCACGCGCGGGCTGGTGCAGGTGCCGGAGGCGGAGGTCGAGGCCTGGGTGCAGGCGCGGCTGGCGGGCGCCCGCGAGGCCGCCTGCGACGTGGTGCGCACCGCCGACGGCCGCTGGCTCGAGCTGCGCATCGGTCCGTCGGGCGGCGGCGAGACGCTGCTGCTGTACACCGACGTCACCGCCGCGCACGAGGCCGGCGCCGCGCTGGCCGAGCGCGACGCGCAGCTCGACGGCCGGGCGGCCGAGCTGGAGCTGCTGCAGGCGGCGCTGGCGATTGCGGGCGAGGCGGCATCGTTCGGGGCCGCCGCGCGGCGGATCAACGAGCGGGTCTGCGGCTGGGCGGGCTGGCCGGTCGGCGTCGCCTGGCGCGCCGCGGACGGCGGCGGCGCGCTGGCGCCGTGCCCGGAGGCGCTCGTGATCGACGGCGACGGCCTCGAGCCGCTGCGGCCGGCGCTGGCGGCGGAGCGGCCGGCGCGGGGCGAGGGCCTCGCCGGCCGCGTGCTGCAGGCCGGGCGCGTCGTCTGGGTCGCCAACGCCGAGAGCGATCCGACGTTCCCCGCCGCGCGCCGGGCGAGCATGCCGGGCATTCGCGGCGCGTGCGGGGTGCCCGTCAGGCGCGGCGGGCAGGTGGTCGCGGTGCTCGAGTTCCTCGCGCGCGAGCAGCTCGCGCCGGCGGAGTCGACGACGCGCCTGCTCGACAGCGTGGGCCGCGCGCTGGCGACGGTGTCCGGGCGTTAATCAGACGGGGCTATGCCCCGGACCCCCGGCGTTCGCTTGCGGGGGCCCCTTCGCCCCGCGCCGCTCCCGCCGAGCCGCGCTGTGCGCGGCTTGATGCGAAGGCTGCGCCAGGCTTACTGGCGGCTACTCGCCGTTCGCGCGGGCGCCGGCCGCGTGGTCGCGGATGATCTCGCAGACGTCCTTGACGATGTTGCCCGAGCTGCGGACGTTGTCGCGGTCGCCCACGAGGCGGCCGCTGCTGTCCCAGACCAGCGCGTAGTGCCGCTCCTCGAACTCGAACCACACGGTGTAGTCCGCCAGCTCCTCGCGCGCCACCGGCACCACCGTGTCGCACTCGCCGCGATCGCCCAGGTTCATGATGTACTCGTAGCGCGTCGGACCGTCCTCGCCCAGGGCGAAGTCCGAGATCGGGGCCACGAACAGCGTCTGCGCGGACAGGTGCGGCACGAGCGCCGCCGCGAACACCGCTACGAAAACCGTGGTTGCCGTCATCTTCGTCATGGTCATGGCTGCCTCCCTCGACGCCCCATTCTAGACGGGGCTGCGCCCCGAACCCCCGGCGTCCGCTTGCGGGGACCCCATAGCCCCGCGCCGCTCCCGCCGAGGCGCGCCGTGCGCGCCTTGGGGCCACCGCGACGATCGCCCCGCTGGCCCCTCCCGGGGGAATCTGCGGCGGCTGGTCGCGGCCGGCACCGGCCAGCCAGGCGCGGATCACGAGCTGCCGATGCGCTGCAGCACCGCGGTCACCAGCGCCGCGAGCGGCTGGGCGCCGTCGACGACCAGGTCGGCGTGGCGCCGGGTCGGCTCGACATGGCGCACGAACGCCGGCTGCACGGTGGCCTCCCACTGCGCCCGCACGGCCGCGGCGGTCCGCCCGCGCTCGCGCGTGTCGCGCGCCACGCGCCGGCGCAGGCAGGTCTCCGTGTCGGTGGCGACGAAGACGCGCGTCCCGAGCAGCGCCCGCACCGCGGGATCGTACAGCGCCAGCCGGCCCTCCGCGACCACGGCGCGGCCGGGGACCAGGCGCTCGGTGCGGGAGCTGCGGACGTGGCGGCGGAAGTCGTAGACGGGCCGCTCGATGGAGCGTCCGGCGGCCAGCCGGCGCAGGTGGCCGCGCAGCAGCTCCCAGTCGAGGGCCTCGGGCCCGTCGTAGTCGAGGCGGGCGCGGGCCGCGTCCGCGACGTGGCTGCGGTCGACGTAGTAGGCGTCGAGCGAGAGCACGTCGCCCGGCGCGCCGAGCAGGGCGATGGCCAGCTCGCGGGCCAGGGCCGTCTTGCCGGCGCCGGAGTGGCCGGCGATGCCGATCAGGTGCGGGGCAGCGGGCGCGGCCGCCCGCGGGCGGCGGGGCGCGCCGGGTGCTGTCATTGCAGCACGACGATCTGGTCGGGGCCTGCCGCACGGACGGCGGTCGGCGCGATCGTGCGGTCGAAGGTGACGAAACGCCCGCCGTGCCGGACGGCCAGACCCAGCAGATAGACATCCGTGACCTGTCTGGCGCCGTGGACGCGCGAGTGGTCGAACACCGTCGGGTCGAGAAGCGACAGGTCGCAGGGCCAGTAGCGGTGATGGTCGGTTGCCGTCGCCCGGGCCAGCAGCTCCGCACCTCGCCGCGGGGGTACCGGGCTGGGGTACCCGGGCTGGCTCAGGATTCGCACGAAGCCGTTCTGGGTAATCGCGCACGAGGCCCAGCCGTGTCGGATCTCGGCCTGCAGCCAGCGCGCGGCGCGGTCATGCTGGACGTGGTCGCGATCGAGCAGGGCCAGCACGACGTTGACGTCCAGCAGGGCGCGCACGTCCGCTCCGGCAGTCAGGCGGGTTCCTCGTCCCGCAACCGGTTGATCAGCTCGTTGGTCACCGGCCGGCCTCGCGCGGGAAGCGGGTGGAAGCCGTAGAACCCGCGGCCTGCGGCAGCGGTGTCGGGCGTGTCCGCGGAGAGTCCCCTGCGCGCCAGCTCGGAGAGCACCGCCCCGGCGCTCCGGCCGTCCCGGCGCGCGAGCTCCTTCACGGTCAACAGGATATCGTCGTCGACGTTTAGCGTGGTGCGCACGCATCAGATGCTAGCACATCATGGGTAGTGAGCATCTCAAGCGTAACCCTGCACGTCGAGGCCGGGCACGCGGCGGTAGTGCCTCGTGTTCCGCGTCACGACCGGCACGCCGTGCGTAACCGCGGCGGCAGCGATCCAGAGATCGTTGGCGCCGATCAGGGCGCCGTTGTCCTGCAGGTAGCGAAACGACCGCCCGTATTCCCAGGTCACGTCCTCGGTGATCGGCAGCACGTGAAACGGTTGCAGGAACTGCCGCCAGTGCGCCCGGTCGGCCAGACTCGCGCCGGCCGCCAGCTCGCCGGCGATCGTCGGCGTGATGAACAGACGGTGTCGCGCGTGGGATGCGAGGAAGCGCTGCGCCGGTCCGTCCGCCGCGCGGGCCAGCTCGCGCTCGAGGTCAATGAGAAACGTGGTCTCGAGGATCAGCGCGTCTTCCACTTGTCGTGCGCCGCGGCGTCGTCGCGCTTCAGCGCCTCTACCCGGTCGAGCTCGACGCCGTCGAAGACGGCTCCCCGCTCCCGGCACAGCTCCAGGAAGGCTCCGCCCGTCGTGGTCGACTCGGGCCAGGTGGCGCGCAGCACGACGGCGCTGAACGACTCGCCGGGGTAGCGGCGCGCGGCGCGCAGCCGTTCGTACGCTTCCTCCCGGAGCGATATCGTCTTGCTGGACATGCACGTAGTATGCACAATGCATGCACTTGAGGCCAGGAGCGCCGCCGGGTGATGAGGGTTCATCAGTTCTACGGCAATTGATGAATCGTGATGAAAGTACATCAATGCCGCTCGGTATAGAATCGTCACGACCTTGACGCAACCGGATCCCGTCGACGCCTCATCCGCTCCGGACCTCCTTGAGCACGGCGCGCCCGTGCGCGGCCAGCCCCAGACGCTGGATACGCGGCTGTTCGTGCAACTCCTGGTGTTCACCGAGTGTCTGGACACCGCCCCCGTGGTGGCGGCGTTCGAGCGCAGCGGACTCCCCGGCGCGGTCTACGCGAACCTGAACGACCCGCGCGGCATCGGGGTGGTGACGATGGACGAGGATCCGGCGCTCTTCGCCGGACCGGTGCGCACCCTGCTCACGGCGGCGCCCTTCAGCGCGCTGACGCCGCTGCCGGCCTTCACGATGTTCGGGCGGACCTACGCGCAGGGCCGCGAGGCCGACCTCGAGGACTTTCTGCTCCACAAGGTCCGCCGCGGCGTGCTGAACCCGCGCACCCCCTGGGCGGTCTGGTATCCGCTGCGCCGCATCGGCGCGTACAACCGGCTGCCGCGCGCGGAGCAGGGGAGGATCATGATGGAGCACGGCATGCTCGGGCGCCGCTACGGCGAGGCCGGCTACGCCACCGACGTCCGCCTCGAGTGCCACGGCATCGACCGCGACGACAACGAGTTCGTCATCGGCCTGATCGGCGCCGAGCTCTACCCGCTGTCGAAGCTGGTCAAGGACATGCGGGCGACCCGGCAGACGTCCGAGTTCATCGCGTCGATGGGGCCCTTCTTCATCGGCAGGACGCTGTTCCAGGCGCCGCTCCCGGAGCGGGCGCGGGCGGGCGGAGCCTGATGCCGGGCCGCGACGCGTTCGACCGGCTGCCGCTCCCCGACATGCACCCGCGCGGCCTGCTGCGCCACTTCGGGCCGGGCCTGATCCTGATGATGACCGGCGTCGGCACCAGCCACCTGGTGACCGCGCCGGTGGCCGGCGGGCGCTTCGAGTACGCCCTGCTCTGGTGCATCCCGGTGGCCTACATCTTCAAGTACTACGGCTTCGAGATGGCGTTCCGGTTCACCAACGCCACCGGCCGCAGCATGCTCGACGCCTACACCACGGCGCCCGGCAAGTGGCCGGTCTGGTACGTGCTGATCACCACCATCGTGCAGTGCGCCCTGGGGCAGGCGGGGCGGCTGGCGGCGGCGGCGGCGGTGCTCTACTACGTCGTCTCGCAGTATCTGGGCCTGGGCCTGCCGGCCTGGGTGTACGGGCTGGGGCTGGGTGTCGTCGCGGTCGCCATCATCCTCTACGGGCGCTACGCCGCGGTCGAGCTGGCCACCAAGGTGCTGGCCGGCATGCTGTTCGTCTCGACCGTCGGCGTGTACCTGTTCGAGCCGGCCCCGCTGTCGGCGATGGGCCACTTCTTCACGGTCGAGACGCCCGTGGGGTCCTGGCTGACCGTCGCCGCCTTCCTCGGGCTGCTGCCGACCGGCATCGACGTCTCGCTGCAGGCCTCCGAGTGGGGCAAGGCGAAGCGGGTGGGGATGGGACGCATCCGCGAGCAGATGGAGGCGGACGGGCTGGCGCGGCGCTTCGACGCGTTCGCGCCGCGCCTGGAGGACCTGACGGTGGACGTCTCGAAGCTGCCGGCGCACGCGCAGGAGTACTGCCGGCGCTGGTTCCGCATCGGGCTCTGGGACTTCTCGCTGGGCCACGTGGTGTCGTTCATCCTGGCCACGATCTTCCTGCTGCTGGCGGCCGTCTGGCTGTATCCGAGCGAGGTGGCCGGCAACGCCGTCATCGGCGAGATCGCCCGCATCTTCACCGACAGCATCGGCCCCGGGATGATGCTGGTCTTCCTGCTGGGCGCCTTCGCGGCCACCTTCTCGACCGCGTTCAACTACTTCGACGGCTGGCCCCGCGTCGTGGGGGCGTGCTGCCGCAACCTGTTCCACGGCACGGCGGCGCTGCCGGGCATCGCCGCCGACGAGCTGACCGCCGCCCACCGCGGGACGGCGGTCTCCGAGTACAACATCTACCGCATCACGATGCTGTACTCGCTCGCGGCCTCCGTCCTCATCATGGTGGGGCTGCCGCGTCCGGTCTTCCTCGTGCTGGTCTCGTCGGCGCTGGCGCTGTTCATCGCGCCGGTCATGTACTTCCTGAACCTGTACTACTGCCTGACGGTGATCCCGAAGACCGACACGGTGTTCTACCCGTCGCTGGCGGTCCGCGGCTTCGCGTGGTTCAGCCTGCTCGTGTTCACCGCCCTGACCGCGATCGTCATCGCGGCGCGCGTGTTCGACGTCACCTTGTTCGGAGCATGACGAGGTCGGCCGCTTGAAGGTCTGCGTCGTCGGAGCGGGCGCCATCGGCGGCTACCTGGCCGTGCGCCTCGCGCACGCCGGCCACGACGTTGCGGTCGTCGCCCGCGGTCCCCACCTCGCGGCGATCCGCGAGCGGGGGCTGACGCTGATCGAGGCCGACCGGGAGCTGACCGCGGCGCCCGCGGCCGCCACCGACCGCATCGGCGACCTCGGCCCGCAGGACCTCGTGCTGCTCGCGCTCAAGGCCCACCAGATCGAGGCGGTCGTCGACGAGCTGCCGGCCCTGCTCGGCGCCGGGACGGTCCTGGTGACCCTGCAGAACGGCATCCCCTGGTGGTACTTCCAGAAGCTGGAGGGCGAGTTCGCGGGCCGCGTGGTCAGCGCCGTCGACCCGCGCGGCGTGCTCTTCCGCCGCATCGACCCGGAGCGCCTGATCGGCTGCATCGCCTACCCGGCGGCCGTCGTCGCCCGCCCCGGCGTCATCCGGCACATCGAGGGCAACCGGTTCCCGGTCGGCGAGCTCGACGGGCGCGAGACCGAGCGCGTGCGGGGCGTCTCCGCGGCGTTCACCGCGGCCGGCTTCAAGGCGCGCATCCTCGACGACATCCGCTCGGAGATCTGGCTGAAGCTGTGGGGCAACCTGACGTTCAACCCGATCAGCGCGCTGACGCACGCCACGCTGGTCGACATCTGCCGCTTCCCGCAGTCGCGCGAGCTGGCGGCGGCGATGATGACCGAGGCGCAGGCGGTGGGCGAGCGCCTGGGCGTCGGGTTCCGGGTGCCGCTCGAGCGGCGCATCGCCGGGGCGGAGGCGGTCGGCAGGCACAAGACGTCGATGCTGCAGGACGTGGAGGCGGGCAAGCCGCTCGAGATAGACGGCATGCTCGGCGCGGTCGTCGAGCTCGCGGAGGTCACCGGGATCGCGGTGCCGACCCTGCGCGCGCTCTACGCGTGCGTGCGCCTCCTGGACCGGACGATCCGCGAGGAGGGCCTGCGGATAGCGGGCGCGCCCCGCTAGGCGTCTGCGCCGTAGAACGGCGCAGACGCAGCAAGGCGCGCACAGCGCGCCTCGGCGGGAGCGGCGCGGGGCGAAGGGGTCCCCGCAAGCGGACGCCGGGGGGTCGGGGCGCAGCCCCGTCTGATTGAAGCCGCGGAGAGGTAGATGAAGGCGCTCGAGGGAGTTCGGGTTCTCGACATGACGCACGTGCAGTCCGGCCCGAGCTGCACGCAGTTGCTGGCCTGGTTCGGCGCCGACGTCATCAAGGTGGAGCGGCCCGGCAACGGCGACGCCACGCGCCACCAGTTGCGCGACATTCCCGACGTCGACAGCCTCTACTTCACGATGCTGAACCACAACAAGCGCAGCCTCACGCTCGATACCAAGCGCGAGCGGGGCAAGGCGCTGTTCGCGCGGCTGCTCGAGCGGTCCGACGTGCTGACGGAGAACTTCGCGCCCGGCGCGCTCGACCGTATGGGCTTCTCCTGGGAGCGCATCCAGGCGCTCAACCCGCGCCTGATCTACGCCTCCGTCAAGGGCTTCGGGCCGGGCCCGTACGAGAGCTACAAGGTCTACGAGAACATCGCGCAGTGCGCGGGCGGGGGCGCCAGCACGACCGGCTTCGACGACGGGCCGCCGACGGTGAGCGGCGCCCAGATCGGCGACTCCGGGACGGGGCTGCACCTGGCGCTCGGCATCGTGACGGCGCTCTATCATCGCGAGCGGACCGGCCGCGGCCAGCGCATCGTGTGCGCGATGCAGGACGCGGTGCTGAACCTGTGCCGCGTCAAGCTGCGCGACCAGCAGCGCCTGGGGCACGGGCCGCTGACCGAGTACCCGCAGTACCCCTACGGGGCGTTCGGCGACGCCACCCCGCGCGCGGGCAACGCGTCCGGCGGGGGGCAGCCCGGCTCGGTGCTCAAGTGCAAGGGCTGGGAGGACGACCCGGACGCGTACGTCTACGTCATCGCGCAGGCGTCGGCATTCGACGGGCTGGCGCGCGTGGTCGGACGGGCGGACTGGCTCGCGGACCCCGAGTGGAACACGCCCGGGGCGCGGCTGGCCAAGCTCGACCAGGTCTTCGGCGCCATCGAGCAGTGGACCCTGACGAAGACCAAGTTCGAGGTCATGGAGATTCTCACGCCCCTGAAGGTGCCGTGCGGGCCGGTGCTGTCGATGCGGGAGCTGGCCGAGGATCCGGCGCTGCGCGCCACGGCGACCATCGTCGAGGTCGACCACCCGGCCCGCGGGCGGCACCTGTCGGTGGGCTGTCCCATCAAGCTGTCGGACTCGCCGGTGGAGGTCACGCGCTCGCCGCTGCTCGGCGAGCACACGGAGGAGATCCTGACGGGTCTGCTCGGCCTGGACGAGGCGGCCGTCGCCGCCGCGAAGGCCGACGGTGCGATATAGCGCAGGAGCTGTAGACCATGAGACATGCCAACTTGCTCGCGCGCGTCGTCGTCATGCTGGCGCTGGCGGCCGGCGCCGTCGTGCCAGCCGCGTCCTTCTCGGGCCTGGAGGTGTCGCACCGCGCGCGCGCCCTGCACCCCGGCGAGGTGGTCGTGCTGGAGGTGTGGCCGTCGCTGACGCCGCTCGCCGTCGAGGCCACCGCCTTCGGCCACGAGGTGCGGTTCTTCGAGGGGCCGGCGGACGGGGTCTGGCGCGGCCTGCTCGGCATCGACCTGACGGTGGAGCCCGGGGCCTACGACGTCGAGGTGCGGGCCAGGATCGGCGGCGGCGCGGCCGTGCACGCCGTCTACACGCTCGAGGTCGAGCCCAAGGAGTTTCCGACGCGCCACCTGCGCGTCAATCCGAACTACGTGGACCCGCCGCAGGCGGTGATCGACCGCATCCTGCGCGAGCAGGACGAGGTGGCCGCGATCTTCCGCAACGCCAGCCCCGAGCGGCTGTGGCAGGGCGGGTTCGAGGCGCCGGTGCCGGGCCGGTCGACCAGCAGCTTCGGGCGCCGCAGCGTCTACAACGGCCAGCCGCGCAGCCCGCACAGCGGGACCGACTTCCGGGCCGGCACCGGCGTGCCGGTCAAGGCCCCGAACGCCGCCACCGTCGTCCTGACGGGCGATCTCTACTTCTCCGGCCAGGTGGTGATCCTCGACCACGGCTGGGGGCTGTACTCCTACTTCGCCCACCTCTCGGCGGTGGACGTCGCCGAGGGCGACGTGGTGACCCGCGGCCAGGTCGTCGGCAAGGTCGGCGCCACCGGGCGCGTCACCGGCCCGCACCTGCACTGGACCGTGCGCCTGAACGACGCGCGGGTCGACCCGCTGGCGCTGATGGAGCTGCTCGGGGACTGACCCCCGCCCGGGACGCGGCCGAGCCGGCTTCGTGAGAGAACGCTCGACCCTGGCGCTGCCGTCGGCGCTCGATCCCGGTCAGCAGGACCGCTGGCGGCGCGTGCGCGCCGGCGGCGTGGTCTGTCTGGACTACGACGGCACGCTGACGCCGATCGTCGAGCGTCCGGAGCTGGCGGTGCTGCCCGCGGCGATGCGGGCGACGCTGCGGCGGCTGGCGGCGGCGCTGCCGGTGGCCATCGTGTCGGGGCGGGACATCGCGGTGGTGGCCGGGTTCGTCCAGCTCGACGGTCTGGCCTACGTGGGCAGCCACGGGCTCGACATCGCGGGGTTCCCGGGCAGCGGGCTGCGCAAGGAGCTGGCGCTCGAGTTCCTGCCCGAGCTCGAGCGCGCCGAGCGCCGCCTGCGCCGCGAGACGGCGGCCGTCGCCGGCGCCCTCGTGGAGCGCAAGCGGTTCAGCGTCTCGACGCACGTCCGCCTCGTCGCGGCGGCGGAGCGCGCCGGCGTCGACGCGGTCGTCGACCGCGTGCAGCGCGCGCACCCGTCGCTGCGGCGGGAGGGCGGCAAGCTGGTGCACGAGTTGCGGCCGGACATCGACTGGGACAAGGGCCGCGCCGTGCGCTGGCTGCTCGAGGCCCTGGGCCGCGACCTCTCATGCGCCCTGTTCATCGGCGACGACCTGACCGACGAGACGGTCTTCCACGTTCTGGCGGGACGGGGCGCCGGCGTCGTGGTCGCGGACGCCGACCGCCCCACCGCCGCGGAGCTGCGCCTCCGCGACCCCGGCGAGGTCCGCACGCTGCTGGAGCGGCTGGCCGGGACGGCTGACTAGACGGGCTGCGCCCCGAACCGCCGGCGTCCGCTTGCGGGGGCCCCTGCGCCCCGCGCCGCTCCCGCCGCGGCGCGCGGTGCGCGCCTGACTAGTCGCCGAGTCGGGCGCCGCGGACGTGCTTGTGGCACTGCACGCAGTTGAGCGTCATCTCCATGTAGGCCAGCGACACGCCGTCGGTGTTGCGTGCCGCCGCCGCCTCCATCAGCGCGTGGGCGGAGCCCCGGAAGTCGGCCGCGTAGTGCAGGTACTCGGTCGTCTGGAGCGGGCTCCAGGTCGATGCCTCGCTCAGCGCCACCAGGTCGTTGGCGATGCGCTCCACCCGGCCGTGATCGCCGAGCACCACCGCCCCCAGCAGCTCCTGGGCGTGGTCGAGCTTGTCGCGCATCAGTTGGCCCAGGCTGGGCAACTGCGCCGAACCGGTCGTCGTCAGCACCAGGATCAGCAGGAGGGCCGCCGTCAGGGTGGCTCGTGTCCGTTGCCTCATGATCCGTCCTTTCGCATGCATGTACGCATGATCGCATCCACGCTTGATCCGCCACAAGCTCCTGACGGATCATTTCGCGTGACGGGAAGGAGAACGCGATGAACAGGACAGTGAGCTTCTGGGCGGTCGTGCTCCTGGTGGGGGCGCTGAGCGCGGCGGGCGCCGGCCAGGGCGCCGGCCGCAGCCTGACGGCCGCCGACTACATCGAGATCGAGCAACTGTACGCGCGCTACGCGCGGGCCCTCGACCTGGGCGATCCCGAGGCCTGGGCCGACACCTTCACGGCGGACGGGGTGTTCCGCGACGCGGCCGGCCGCGACGAGCTGGTCGCCTACGCCGAGAACTCGTACGGCCGCCGGCAGGGCACCGGCCGGCACTGGAACAGCCAGCTCGTCGTCACGCCGACGGCGGAGGGCGCCGACGGCAGCGCCTACCTGCTGCTGCTCGACGTCGGCGGGCAGCAACCCGGCATCGGCCTCGCGGGCCTCTACAGCGACAAGCTGGTGAAGACGTCCGCCGGGTGGCGCTTCAAGTCGCGCCGCGTCGACATCGAGGGGCCCGCGCAGGGCGGCGAGTAGCCCGGCAGCCCGAAGGCGCGCACAGCGCGCCTCGGCGGGAGCGGCGCGGGGCTATGGGGCCCCGCAAGCGGACGCCGGGGGCTTGGGGCGCAGCCCCATCTGGAGGACGCCGCGCACAGCGCGCCTCGGCGGGAGCGGCGCGGGGCTATGGGGTCCCCGCAAGCGGACGCCGGGGGCTTGGGGCGCAGCCCCATCTGGAGGACGCCGCGCACAGCGCGCCTCGGCAGAAGCGGCGCGGGGCTGTGGGGTCCCCGCAAGCGGACGCCGGGGGCTTGGGGCGCAGCCCCATCTTGAGGAGGCCGCGCACAGCGCGCCTCGGCGGGAGCCGCGCGGGGCTACGGGGTCCCCGCTAGCGCGAGCCGCCGCCCGCGGCTGCCCGCTCGCGGGCGCGCGCGCCGCTCAGCGTGTGGATGACGCCGTAGTTGCCCTCGTGGCAGGCGTACTCCAGGTACGGCTGATCCAGCCTGCTGAGCGGCACCTCCGCCAGCCAGGCCTCCGTGAACTTGGCCGGATCCTCGACGGTCAACTGGTACATCAGCGTCTCGGCGTCCACGCGGGTGAAGCGCTCGACGATGCGCATCGTCTCGGTCGGGACGCGCCAGGTGGCCAGCCAGCGCTCGCTGGTCTTGTCGAGGAAGTTGCGCGTTTCGACGACGAGCGTCTCGCCCTCCCAGCGCCCCACGCTCTCGCCGAGCCAGTGGCGCACGTTGCCGTGCGGGCGTCCGTCCGTGGGGAAGATGCGCCGGTCGCGGAACTGCTCGCCCTCGATGACCACCCAGCCGGGGCTCTGCGAGATGCGCTGCGGCCCGCCGGCCGTGCCGGTCCAGACCGAGCCGGGCAGCCCGTCCGTGTGGCAGCGCTCCCCGGTGTCGATGTCGTGCCAGGTGTTGAACGGCCCCAGGCCGTAGCTGGCGGCGTTGCGGTCGCTCTCGATCTGCATCTCCGGCGTGAACGGGATGCGCCCGGTGGGCCCGGCGATCAGCGACGTGCGCGCGAAGACGCGCTCCGGCTCGCCGGTGTCCTGCCAGAAGCGGTTGTAGGTGCCGGTCGGCTGGCTCGCCGTCTCGGGGCTCGGCGCCTCGGGCGCCTGCCGGCCGTCCGCGCAGGCCCGGTAGCGCGAGGTGCCGCAGCGCCCCTCGACGAGCGCGGCCGCCTCCTCGGGGGTGTAGAACTCCTTGCCGGCCAGCTCCGCCGGCCGCTCGAAGGGCGTCTCGGTCTCGTTCCGCCACACGCCCTGCAGGTCCGGCTCGCCCCGGGCCGTGCGCAGGGCCGCCGTCTCCGGCGCGGTCTGGGCCGCCGCGATCCCGGCCCCCGCCGCCAGCACCGCCAGCACGCCGACCGCCGCGAGATTTCGATGGTTCATCGCATGCCTCGTTTCGTCGTCAGCGTTCGGTCGGATCGCGCCCGTCGAGCGGCGCGCCCGTCCCGGACGAGCCCATGAACAGATGCGTCCCGTCGGGGAGCGTCAGGTCCCGGCCGTTCGCGCGATTGCTGCCGTCGATCGCCTGGTAGCCGTCCACGACGATGCGGATGCCGGGCGGCAGCGAGTCCTTCCGGAAGCCGCGCCGCACGAGCGAGTTCGGGGGGCCGCCCTCGACCATCCACTGCTCCACCGTGCCGTCGGGCCGCGTCACGTCGAGATGGATCCAGGCGTGCGGGTTGATCCATTCCATCCGCGTCACGACGCCCTCGAGCTGGATGGGCTTGCTGGCGTCGAACTCGGCGCCGAACGCGTGGTGCGCCAGGGCCGGCCCGGCGGGCAGGCCCAGCATCAGCACGGCGGCGCAGGCCGCCGCAACGATTCGCTCCGTTCGCATCGGATGCACCTCCACCTGTTGTCGCGTCCGAATCGGGAATCAGGGCGCGGGGTTGCTCAGCGAGCCCAGCAGCAGCGGCTCGACGAACTCGAGGCACCGGAAATCCATCACCTGCGCCTTCGCGTCCATGCGCCGGTAGAGCGGCATCCGCATCGTCCAGGGCCGCTCGAACACGTTCGGGTCCTCGATGGTGACCTCGTAGTCGAGATGGTACGGCGTCAGCGGCGTGTAGCGCTCGACGACGTGCAGCGCGTCGCTGTGGAAGTTGCCGGCCCGGTCGAACCAGGTGAGGCCGTTGAAGCCGGTGACGTCGACCACCAGCGTGTCGCCGTCCCAGCGCCCGTTGGACCACCCCATCCAGCTGTCGATGGCCGGCTCCTCGTGGTTGGCGAGGTGGATGATGCGCGTGGCGCTCGAGAACTCGTACGCGATCGTGATCTCGTCGGCGCCCTGCACGATCTGGAACGGGTACGGCAGGTACGTCGCGCGCGGCACGCCCGGCAGGTAGCACTTCACCTCCGGGTCGCCGATCTCCCGGTTCCAGGGATCGACCACCATCCGCTGCTCGAAGTTCTCGCGCTTCCGCGCGGCGGCCCAGGGCTGGTACGGGATGTCGCCGTCGACCACGCCGTGGCCGGCCGGCACCGCCGCGAGGGCGCCCATCTCGAGCACCGCCGGCGGCTGCGCCACGTGGTCCTCGATGTCCCAGTGGGCGGTGCCCAGCGCCTGCCAGATGCCGTTGAAGTCGGGGCGGTCGGTGCCCGGCAGCCGCGGCGCCCGGTAGTCTCCCCCCTGCGCCGCCGGCCACGCCACGGCGACCGCCACGATCGCCGCCGCCAGCGCCGCGGCGCCCCGCGTCATGCCCGCAAGCCCGTCAGACATCGCTCGCCACCCCCTCGCTGGATTCTGTGCGCGCCGCCTCGGACTGTCAAGCCGCCCGTCGCGGAACCGGCGCCCCGGCGCTCGGGCCGCAACCCCGCCTGATGCTGGAGGCGCCGGCCCAAGCCGCGCACGGCGCGGCTCGGCGGCAGCGGCGCGGGGCGAAGGGGTCCCCGCAAGCGGACGCCGGGGGCTTGGGGCGCAGCCCCATGTTGAAGCCGCCGGGGGCTTGGGGCGCAGCCCCATCTGAATGAAGCCTTCAGAAGAACCAGCTGAACGACAGGTAGCCCGTCAGGCCGGCCCAGCCGTACTCGGAGGGGAACGGCCGGTCGTCCGTTGCCTCGTCGTCGCCGACGCCCACGAAGACGCCGGCCGCAATCGCCGCGTCGTTGCCGGCCGAGTACGCGACGCTCGGACCGAGGATGGCGCTGCGATCGTTCAGGTTCCACAGCCACAGCCCGGCGACGCTCCAGAGCGGATGGAGCTGGTACGCGGCCTGGACGACCGCCTCGTCGCGGCCGAGCACGAGGTGCTCGCCGCGCAGGAACGTGTCGGACTCCAGCAGGTCCGGGTACTCCCCGGGATCGGCGGTCCCCAGGCCGTCGCGCTGGTACTCGGCCAGCACCGTGAGGTCGTTGCCGCCCACCTGCAGCAGCCGGTCGACCCCGAGGGTGCCGCGGAAGACGAGCGTGTCGGCGAGGCGGCGCAGGACGCCCTCGCCCCGCACGGCCCAGCCCCCGAGCGCGCCGGCGGCGCCGAACGCGCCCGCCGCGTCGCCGTACAGCGTGCCGCCCCAGCCCGAGATCTCCCAGTTCCGCACGGTGGTCAGGCCGCGCACGAGCGCGGTCCACTCCTCGCCGGCCGGCGACCGGGTCGGGCGCACGACGGCGTCGACCTCGCTGAACGGACCCGGGTAGAAGCGCACGCGGGCGGCATCGACCCCGGCCCGGAACTCGCGGAACGGATCGACGGGGCTGAACGGCGTGAACGGGTCGCTCGGCGTGAGGAACAGCGCCGTGCCCCACGACACCGCCTGCCGGCCGGCGCTGATCTCGAGCCGGTCGGAGGGCTCCCAGCCGACGTTCAGGCGGTCGAAGCGGTGCTGCCAGGCGACGTGCTCGCGCTCGACGAGCGTCCACTGCAGGTCCAGCCACTCGCCGCCGCCCGGGACCGCGCCGAGGCTGAAGCCCGGCACCGCGTCGAGCCGCCGCAGGGTCAGGACGTGCTCGTACGCGGCCTCGAGCCGGAAGGGTCCCGCAGTGGGCTCCGTGGACAGCCGGAACCGGTTGAAGTCGCTCAGCCCGCCGCCCGCGGTGCCGCCGAGCGGGACGTTCTGCACGTAGCCCGACAGCGGCAGCGGCTGCCCGAAGGACGTGCCGCCGAGCGCGGCGAGCGCGGCGACCGTGCAGGCCGCACGGACGCGGCCGGTCATTCCCTCACGCCCTCACGCCCTCACGGGCGCCGTTCGTCGGAATCGATGGCGCCGTCCAGCATCCGCACCAGGCGCCGCGAGCGCTCCATCACGCGGCCGTCGTGGGTGGCGAAGACGAACGTCACGCCCAGGTCGCGGTTCAGCTCGGCCATGACGTCGAGCAGCGCCTCGCTGGCCGCCGAGTCGAGGTTGGCCGTCGGCTCGTCGGCCAGCACGAGCGCCGGCCGGCTGGCCACCGCGCGCACCACGGCGACTCGCTGCTGCTGCCCGCCCGACAGCTTGCCCGGGCGCCGGTTCTCCAGTCCGTCCATGCCCGTGCGCGCGAACAGCTCCCCGACGCGCGCGTGGCGTTCCGCGGCGTCGATGCCCTGCAGCAGCATCGGAAACTCCGCGTTCTCGAGGGCGGTGAGCACCGGCAGCAGGTTGTAGGCCTGGAAGACGAAGCCGACCTGCTCGAGCCGCAGCCTTGCCAGCTCCGGGTTGGTCATGCCGCTCACCTCGTGCCCGGCCACCCAGACCTGGCCCCGCGTGGGCCGCGTGAGGCCGCCGATCAGGTTGAGGAGGGTGGTCTTGCCGGACCCCGACGGCCCGGCCAGCGCCGTGAACTCGCCGCGCGCCACGGTCAGGTCCACGCCGCGCACGGCCTGCACCTCCTCGGCTTCCTGCTGGAAGGTCTTCCAGACGCCAGCGGTGCGGACGGCCGCCGTCGAATCGTTTGCCATGGGATCTCGCCGCCAGCTCGCTAGCGGTCGAACTTCATCGCCTCGGTCACGTCGACCCGGGCCGCGCGCAGGGCCGGATAGATCGACGCGACGGCGCCGAGGCACAGGATGAACGCGACGATCTGCAGCAGGCGCCGCGCCGCGAACAGCGGGACGATGACCGGATCGATGATCGCGCCGGAGAACGTCATGTCGTCGATGTTCTCCATCATGCCGGACATGTCCAGCCCGTCGCCGAAGAAGTACCAGGTGCCCGCGAGGCCCAGCGCCACGCCCAGCAGCCCGCTGGCGGCCGACAGCGTGAGTCCCTCGACCAGCACGATGGCGCCGGTCTGGCGCGGCGTCAGGCCTAGTGCCTGCAGCAACCCGAACTCGCGGCGGCGGTGCATCACGGACATCAGCACCGTGTTGACGACGCCGAACGCGATGATGACGAACAGGAACCCGTTCGTCAGGTAGTTGCCGAAGTCGTCGATCGCGATGGCCGCGGCGAGCGCCGGGTCCGCCTCGCGCCAGCCCATGACGCGCGCGTCGCCGCGCGTGACCGGGTCCGCCAGCGCGCGCTCGAGGTGGCCCCTGACGAGCGCCGTCGCGGCGCTGCCGTCCAGCACGACGCCGACGTTGGTGACGTCGCTGCGCGAGCCGAGCCAGTCGCCCGCCGTCGCGAGCGGGATGTGGATGGTCATCTGGTCGACCGCCGGCACGCCGCTGCGGAAGATGCCGACCACCCGCAGCAGTTGGCCCGCGATCTCGCGCTCGGTGTCCTGCGCCTGGACCACGAAGCGCGAGCCGAGCCGCAGCTCCAGGCTGTCGACCAGCTCGGCGCCGACGTAGGCCGCCAGCCGGTCGTCCGGCTCCAGGTAGCGCCCCTCGACGAGCTGGTCGTCGACCATCCCGAAGCCCGTTTCGGCCACCGGGTCCACCGCCACGATCCGGGCCGGCCGCGCGCCGGCGCTCGAGCTGGCCAGGCCGTTGATGCTGAGCTTCGCCGAGGTGGCGAGCACGTGCGGCGCGACCTCCGGCGCGGCGAGGGCCTGCTCGGCCGCGCGCCGCACGTCGGCCGGCAGGCGGTCGTCGATGCGCCGGCTGACGCGGTACTCGGGGCGCTCGACGGTGACGTGGCCGTTGCCCAGGCGCACGCCCGAGTCGATCCACTGCTCGTGGCCGCCGTCGCCGATGGTGAACGAGAAGACGAGCAGCGCGCCGCCGACGATCATGGCCGAGGCGGTCAGGACGGTGCGCCGCAGGTGGCGCCGCAGGTTGCGCATGGCGAGGACGACGAGCACGCGGGCGTGCATCTTCTGCATCCGTCTACAACCCCGAGAGGGTGTCGGCGGGCGGCACGCGCGCGGCCCGCAGCGCCGGGTAGAAGGCCGCGACCAGCGCCGTCACGAGCAGGCCGACCGTGGCCCAGCTCCAGGCCGGCACGTTGTAGCCCACGCGCAGGCTGGGCGTCAGCAGCGCGCCCTGCAGGGTGACGTTGCCGTAGAGCCACTCCAGGCTGGGCGGCGCGGTGTAGAACCAGGTCATCAGCGGCGCCGTGATGGCCGTGCCCACGGCGAGGCTGACCACGCCGATCGCCAGCGCCTCGCAGAGCACCGTGCCCACCACCGACCACGGCGAGGCGCCGAGCGCCAGCATGACGGCGAACTCGCGCCGGCGCTCGAACGTGGCCATGAGCATCGTGTTGGCGATGCCGAAGCTGGCGATCGCGAAGATGATGACGATGAAGATCCAGTACATCGAGTCGACCAGCGCCACGTACTCCGTGAGCACGGGATTGAGCTCCGTCCAGGGCGCGACCGCGAGGCCCAGCTCGGGGGCGCCGAGCGCGGCGCCGAGGCGCGCGGCCGCCGCGCCGGCCAGCGACGGGTCGGCGGTGGCGACCGCGATCTCGTGGATGCGGTCCGACCCGAGCACCGCCAGCGACTGCAGGTCGGCCAGCGGCATGACCGCCGTGTTGGCGTCGAACTCCACCAGCCCCGTGCGGTAGATGCCCGCGACGGTGTAGAGGTCGTTGGCCAGCGAGCCGTCCGCCGCGGGGGCGACGACGATCAGCTCGTCGCCCACGCCGACCGCGAGCTGGCGCCCCATCTCCTCGCCGATGACCAACTCGTAGGCGCCGGCGGCCGGCAGGCGGCCCGCCACCAGCGGATCGAGAAAGCGCGTCAGGGCGGTCTCGCGCGCGGGATCGATCCCCTGCAGCAGGCCCGCCGAGGTCGCCTCCCCCGAGCTGACCAGCCCCCCGGCGTACACGCGCGGGGCCGCGGCGACCACGTCCGGATCGGCGTCGATGGCGCGCAGCAACGCCTCGACGTCGGCGCCCTCGCGCCCGCCGATGGTGTCGTACAGGCTGCGCTCGGGCCGGTACTCGGCGTCGTGGATCTCGATCTGGCCGCTGACGAGCGAGGTCGCGTTCTCGACCAGCTCGGCCGAGATGCCCACGGCCCAGCCGACCATGAACACCACGGCGAAGTAGCCCACCCCCAGCCCGAGCGCGGTGAGCAGGGTGCGCCGCCGGTTGCAGCCGAGGTTGCGCCAGCCGATGCGCCACCACGTGGACGCGTGCATGGGCGGCTAGCGGCTGCGCTGCAGGTTGCGAAGCGAGAAGAAGGACTGCTCGAGGTCGACGTCGAACGCCAGCTCCTCGTAGCGGACGGTCGTCTTCTCGCCGGGCTTGTCCGCCGGGTACATGTCCATGACGGCGGGCACCAGGCGGCCGCCGAACTCGGTGAAATCCCCGTGCTCCATGGTCCGCGCCAGCTCGCCGTCCTCGTCGTAGAACCTCGTCCACAGCGGCATGTCGTCGCGCTGCCGGACGCGGTAATCGATGTGTCCCCAGACCACGGCCGCCTCCGGCTTCGGCGTGAGGCGGAAGTCCCAGACCGCGTCGCCGTCGGCGTCGTCGCCGTCGAACGTGAGCTCGATGTCGTAGTCCTCGATGAGCCGGCTCTCCTTCACCAGGTCGTCGTTGGTGAAGTGCGACCCCATCCACGACCCGCCCATCATCGAGGCCGGGATCTTGATGGTGCGGTCGACCTTCGGCAGGTAGTTCCAGATGTCCTCGTCGGCCTTGAGCGTGGCCGTCCCCGCCTCGCGCTGCGGCGCGCGCAGGCGGACCAGCGAGTAGTCGGTGCCGAGCGACCAGATCTCCATCGTCATCTGGCGTTCCCAGTGCTCGGTCACCACCTCCATGGTCGCCACGCCCTGGCTCGAATCGCCGCGCAGCAGCCGGTCGACCCGATCGATGACGGCCAGCGCGTCCACCTGGGCCTGCGCCGCCGCGGCGGACGCCAGCGCGGCGGTCGCGGCGGCAAGGAAGAGAACGGGCAGACGCGTCGACAATCGCTGCATGAGCACCCCCGGCTCCCTCTAGTGTACCCCGTTCGAGGGCGCGGACAGGGGGCGCCGCGTATCGCTGCTATCATGGGCCGGTCCGGTTCTCTCGGGCCCTGGAGCGATGCGACCCGTCATCCCAACCGATCCCGAGCGCGGGGTCGCGCGCGTGCTCCTGGCGTGCGCCTGCCTGTCGCTGCTGGTCACCGGCGCGCTGCTGCTGGTCCTGCTGCTCGAGACCGCGGACTTCCTGCGCCGCGTCCCGCCGCTCGAGCTCCTGCTCGGCGCGCCGTGGGCCCCCGCCGCCGGCGGGCAGCCCGGGCTGCTGCCTCTCGCCGCGGGCACGCTGCTGGTGGCGGCGGCGGCCCTGGCGGTGGCGCTGCCGGCCGGCCTCCTGGGCGCGGTCTACCTGAGCGAGTACGCCCCGGCCGCCGTGCGGCGCGCGGCGGCGCCGCTGCTCGTGCTGCTGGCCGCCGTGCCGACCGTCGTCTACGGCTACCTCGCGCTGCGCTTCGTGACGCCGCAGCTCCAGCGCGTGCTGCCGGGACTGGCGGACGGGAACGCGCTCAGCCCGGGAATTGTCGCGGGCATCATGATCCTGCCCATGGTGACGGCGCTCGCGGTGGATGCGCTGCAGGGCGTGCCGCACGGCCTGCGCGAGGCGGCCCGGGCCCTCGGCGCGACGCGCGCGCAGGCGCTGCTGCGGGTCGTGCTGCCGGCGGCCGGCGCCGGCATTGCGGCGGCTGTCGTGCTGGCCGCCGCGCGGGCCGTCGGCGAGACCACGATCGTCGCCGTCGCCGCGGGCGGGGAGGCGCGCCTGACGGCGAACCCGCTGGGGCCGGTCGAGACCCTGGCCGCGTACATCGTGCACGCCGCCCGCGGCGGGGCGGCGCCCGGCGGCGTCGGCGGGCAGGGGATCTTCGCCGTCGGGCTGCTGCTCTTCGCCGCCACCTTCGGGCTGAACCTGCTCGGCAACCGGCTGCGCCGGCGCGGCGGGGAGGCGCTGCGGTGAGCGGGCCGCGGCCGGACGTCCGCGCGGCGGACCGGCTGCTGCGCGCGGCCGGCCCGGCCGTGGCGCTGGGCGGCGCGGCGGCGCTCGCCGCGCTGCTCGCCGCCGTGGCGGCCGACGCCTGCGGCGGCCTGCCGGCGGGCTGGCCGCCGGGCCTGGCGCGCGCCCTGCTCGGGAGCGTGTCGCTGGTCGGGCTGGCGGGCTGCCTGGCGGTCCCGATCGGCATCGGCGCGGCCGTCTACCTCGAGGAGTACGCGCCGCGGGACCGGCTGACGCGCCTCATCGAGATCAACGTCGCCAGCCTGGCCGGGGTGCCGGCGGTGGTCTACGGCCTGCTCGGCCTGGCGGTGTTCGTGCGCGCCCTGGGGCTCGGCCGCAGCCTGGCCGCCGGCGCGGCGACGCTCGCGCTGATCGTCCTGCCGGCCGTCATCCTGTCGACGCGCGCGGCGCTGCGGGCCGTGCCGCCGGCGCTGCGCGACGCATCCTGCGCCCTCGGCGCCACCCGCTGGCAGACCATCCGGCACCAGGTGCTGCCGGCCGCGCTGCCGGGCACGCTGGCGGGCCTGCTGCTCGCGCTCGCGCGCGCCCTCGGCGAGGCCGCCCCGCTGATCGCGCTCGGCGCGCTGGGATCGCTGCCCGCGCCCGCGCCGGGGAGCGACGGGGCGCTTGCGGCGCTGCCCGTGCGGATCTTCGACTGGCTGTCCCGCCCCGAGTCCGAGTTCCTTCGCAACGCGGCAGCCGCTATCATGGTGCTGCTGGTGCTCGTGCTGCTGCTGAGCGGTCTGGCCGCCTGGATGCGGGACCGCTGGAGGCTTGCGGGATCGTGGTGACACGCGCGCAGCCATCGCCGTCCGCGGTTTCCGTCCGCGGGCAGCCGGCGGCCCGGCCCGCCGCGCCGAAGGTCGAGGTGCGGGGCCTGAGCGTCCGCTACGGCGCGACCCGGGCCCTCGACGACGTCTCGCTGGACATCCCCTGCGCGCAGGTGACGGCGCTGGTGGGGCCGTCCGGCTGCGGCAAGAGCACCTTCCTGCGCACGCTGAACCGGATGCTTGACATCGTCCCCGGCGCGCAGGTCGAGGGGCGGGTCGCCATCGACGGCCGGGACGTCTACGCCGCCGGCGTGGACGTGGCGGCCGTCCGCCGCCGGGCCGGCATGATCTTCCGCAAGGCCAACCCGTTTCCGAAGTCGATCTTCGCGAACGTGGCCTACGGGCTGCGCGTCGGCGGGCTGGCGGCCGGCCGCGGCGAGCTCGAGGCCCGCGTGGAGGCCAGCCTGCAGGCCGCGGGCCTGTGGGACGAGGTGAAGGACCGCCTCGCGGCGCCGGCTCGCGCGCTCTCGGGCGGGCAGCAGCAGCGGCTGTGCATCGCCCGGGCGCTGGCGGTGCGCCCGGAGATCCTGCTGCTCGACGAGCCGGCCGCCGCGCTCGACCCCATCGGCACGCAGCGCCTCGAGGAGCTGATCCACCGGCTCAAGTCCACGTATACGATCGTGATCGTGACCCACAACATGCAGCAGGCGGCGCGCATCTCGGACCGCACGGCGGTCTTCTGGCTCGGCCGGCTCGTGGAGTACGATCGCACCGACCGCATCTTCACCGCCCCGTCGCAGCGGATCACGGAGGACTACGTCACCGGAAGGTTCGGCTAGCAGTCGCCGCCGTAGAACGGCAGAGACTCCGCAAGCCGCGCACGGCGCGGCTCGGCGGGAGCGGCGCGGGGCAATGGGGTCCCCGCAAGCGGACGCCGGGGGCTTGGGGCGCAGCCCCATCTGGAGGAAGCCCGGCTCGGCGGGAGCGGCGCGGGGCAGTGGGGTCCCCGCAAGCGGACGCCGGGGGCTTGGGGCGCAGCCCCATCTGGAGGAAGCCCGGCTCGGCGGGAGCGGCGCGGGGCAATGGGGTCCCCGCAAGCGGACGCCGGGGGTTCGGGGCGCAGCCCCGTCCAATTGAAGCCGACGCCGGGGGCTTGGGGCGCAGCCCCATCTGGAGGAAGCAGCGTGGAGCCGGCGTACAGGATCGTCCCGCACCTGCAGGATGAGCTCGATCAGCTCAAGGCGCGCCTGCTCGTCATGGGCGGCGAGGCCGAGGAGCGCGTGCGGGCGGCGGTCCGCGCCCTCGTCGAGCGCAACCGCGAGCTGGCCGAGCGCGTGCTCGAGGACGACGATCTGATCAACGACCTCGATCTCGAGATCGACGAGCGCTGCTTCAAGCTGCTCGCGCTGCGGCAGCCGGTGGCGACCGACCTGCGCGTCATCGTCGCGGGGGTCAAGATCAACAGCAACCTGGAGCGGGTCGGCGACTTCGCGGTGAACATCGCGGAGGCCGCGCTGCGCTACATGGAGCATCCGCCGGTCAAGCCGCTGATCGACATCCCGCGCATGGCCGACATCGCCCAGGGCATGCTGCGCGACGCGCTCGACGCCTACGTCGCGCTCGACACCGCGCGGGCCCGGGCGGTGCTGGGCCGCGACGACGAGCTCGACGCGCTCAAGGGGCAGGTGTTCCGCGAGCTGCTCAGCTTCATCCTCGAGAACCCGGCCAAGACCGAGCCTGCGCTCGACCTCATCCTAATCTCGCGGCACCTGGAGCGCATCGGCGACCACGCCACGAACATCGCCGAGGAGGTCATCTTCATCGTCTCGGGCCGCGACGTCCGGCATCACGCGCAGGAGGGCGGCGCTGGCTAGCGGGGCGACGGCGCGGGTGCTCGTGGTCGAGGACGACCACGACATCGCCGAGCTGGTGGCCCACTACCTGCAGCGGGCCGGCTATCTCACGGAGGTGCTCAACTCCGGGAGCGAGGTGCTGCCGCACGTGCGCGAGCAGGTGCCCGACCTGGTGCTGCTCGACCTGATGCTGCCCGGCCTCAACGGGCTCGAGATCTGCCGGGCGATGCGCTCCGAGCCGACCCTCGCGGCCATCCCGATCATCATGCTGACGGCCAAGTCGGAGGAAGCCGACCGCATCGTCGGCCTCGAGCTGGGCGGCGACGACTACGTGACCAAGCCGTTCAGCCCGAAGGAGCTGGTGGCGCGCGTGGGGGCGGTGCTGCGCCGCGCCGGCCGGTCGCGGTCGAGCCAGCAGCGGCTGCGCTTCGGCGACGTGCTGATCGACGCGGAGCAGCACGTGGTCACGGTGGACGGCGAGGAGGTGCGGCTCACGGCCAAGGAGTACCTGCTGCTCAAGTACCTCGTGGAGCACCCGGGCCGGGTCCTCTCGCGCGACCTGCTGCTCTCCGACGTGTGGGGCTACCGCTACACGGGCGGCACGCGCACCGTCGACGTGCACATCCGCCGCCTGCGCGAGAAGGTGCCGGTGCTGCGCGACGCCATCGTGACGATCAAGCAGTTCGGCTACAAGCTGCTGGAGTCGCCGGCCCAGGCGGCCCGCCGCTCATGAGATGAAGCTGCGCACGCGGCTGTTCGCTGCGGTCCTGGGCATCGCGACGATCAGCCTGCTGCTGGCCGGCACGCTGGTCTCGCTCTCGTCGCAGCGCCAGCTCCTCGAGCGCATCGAGCGCGAGCTGGTGGCCCAGACGCGGCTCGTCGCCGAGCTGGTAGCCCGGCGCGGGACCGCCCCGACGCTGGCCGAGCTCGACGGCGAGGCCGACGCGCTCGGCCGCGAGCTCGGCGCCCGCGTGACCCTCATCGCGCCGGACGGCCGGGTGGTCGGCGATTCAGCCGAGGACGGCGCGGGCCTGGCGGCGATGGAGAACCACGGCACGCGCCCGGAGATTCTCGTCGCGCGCGAGCGGGGCGTGGGCGTCACCCGCCGCTTCAGCACGACCGTCGAGCGCGACTTCCTGTACGCGGCCCTGCCGGTGGAGCACGGCGCGGTGGGCTACGCGCGCCTGGCCCTGCCGCTGACGGCGATCGACGAGCAGCTCGCCTCCGTGCGGCGGGCGACCGTCATCGGCATCTTCCTGGCGCTGGTCGGCGCGCTGGTGCTGGCGTGGGTGACCTCGACGGCCATGAGCCGGCGCGTGCGCGCGATCGCCGCCGTCGCGCGGCGCTACGCCGAGGGCGACCTCAGCCGTCCGCTACGCGGCTACGGCAACGACGAGATCGGCACGGTCGCGCGCGCGCTCGACGCGTCGGTGCACGAGCTGGGCAGCCGGCTCGACGAGCTCTCGCGGCATCGCGTGCTCACCGACGCCATCCTGTCGAGCATGGCCGAGGGCGTGGTCGTCGTCGACGCCGGCGGCCACGTCAGGATGGCGAACGAGGCCGTGCGCGCGATGCTGGTGCTGGGCACCTCGCCCGTGGGCCGGCACTACATCGAGCTCATCCGGCATCCGGAGATCGCGGGCCAGATCGCCCGCGCGCTGGACGACGGCGAGTCGCTGCGGCGCGAGGTGAGCCTGAACACCGAGCCGCCCAGGGTGCTGCTCGCCAGCACGGCCGCCCTCGTCCCGGCCGAGGACGGCGCCGGCCGCCAGGGCGCGGCGATGGTCCTGCACGACATGACCGAGTTCCGGCGCGCGGAGCAGGTGCGCCAGGACTTCGTGGCCAACGTCTCGCACGAGCTGCGCACGCCGCTGACCGCCGTCCGCGCGGCGGTCGACGCCCTGCTCGACGGCAGCGCGCCCGCCGGCGACCCGCGCTTCCTGGACATCATCGCCAGGCACGCGCTGCGGATGGACCGCCTGGTCGGCGACCTGCTGCGGCTGGCCAGGCTGGACGCCGGCCAGGAGCCGCTGAACCTGATGCCCTGCGCGACCGAGGCCGTGTTCGCGGCGGCCCGGACCGAGCTGGCCCCGCTGCTGCAGGAGAAGGGGATGCGCGTCGACACGCACATCGCGCCGTCGGCCGCCACGATCACCGCCGATCCGTCCAAGTTGCACGACATCCTGAAGAACCTGCTGGAGAACGCCGCGCGCTACGCGCCCGCCGCCAGCACGGTCACGTTGCGCATCGCGGCGGCGGACGACGAGGTGGTGCTGACGGTCGAGGACCGCGGACCGGGCATCCCGGATACCGACCTGACGCGCGTCTTCGAGCGCTTCTACCGCGTCGATCGCTCGCGGGCGCGCGACCCGGGCGGGACGGGGCTGGGGCTGGCCATCGTCAAGCACCTGGCCGGCCTGCACGGCGGCACGGCCGCCGCCGCGAACCGGCCGGGCGGCGGGGCGCTCTTCAGCATCCGCCTGCCGGGGCCCGCGGTCAGCGAGCCTGCAGCGTGGTCTGCAGGAAGCCGCGCAGCGCCCGGAACGCCTGCCCGCGGTGGCTGACCGCGGCCTTCTCGGCCGGCGACAGCTCGGCCAGCGTGCGCCCGTACGGCGGGTAGAAGAAGATCGGGTCGTAGCCGAACCCGCCGCCGCCGGCCGGCTCGGCCGCGATCCGTCCCTCGACGACGCCGCGGGCCTCGAAGACGATGCGCTCGCCGTCGGCGACGGCCAGCGCGCAGACGAAGCGCGCGGCGCTCCCGGCGGCGCCGCGGGCACGCAGCAGCTCGTAGATCGCGGCGAACTTCTGCGGGTAGCTGGCGCCGTTGAAGCGCGCCGAGCGCACGCCCGGCGCGCCGCCGAGCGCGTCGATCTCGAGCCCCGAGTCGTCGGCCACCGCGCGCAGTCCGCTGCGGCTGCCGTAGTAGGCGGCCTTCAGGCGCGCGTTCGCCGCGAACGTCGTCCCGGTTTCCGCCGGCGCGCCGAGCGCGGGGTGCGCGGCCAGGGTCTCGACGCGCACCGGCAGGCCCGCCAGCAGCGCCCGGATCTCGGCCAGCTTGTGCTTGTTGGTGGTGGCGGCGAGCAGGGTCATCCGCGGCGGGGGCCCAGAACCTCGCCGACGACCTCGCGCTGGCGGCCGACCAGCCTGGCGATGGCGTCGTCGGCGAGGCGCAGGAGCTCGGCGAGCGCGCCGTGTCCGAACGGCGCCCCCTCGGCCGTACCCTGGACCTCGATGAAGCGGCCGTTGCCGGTCTTGACGACGTTCATGTCGACGTCGGCCGCGGCGTCCTCCGCGTACGCGAGGTCGACCACCGGCATCCCGCCCACGATGCCGACGCTGATGGCGGCGACGTAGTCGTCGACGGGGATCGTCTTGAGCTTGCCGGCCTGCCGCAGCTTGTCGAGGGCCAGCAC
This sequence comes from Vicinamibacterales bacterium, assembly GCA_965214845.1. Taxonomy (GTDB): domain Bacteria; phylum Acidobacteriota; class Vicinamibacteria; order Vicinamibacterales; family UBA8438; genus JAAXGX01. The sequence continues at coordinate 4,599,553 of CBDCCO010000007.1, read as the reverse complement.
GAGCGCGACGAACCCGCCGGTGATCGACGCCGTGCGCGTGCCGCCGTCGGCCTGGATGACGTCGCAGTCGATCCAGAGGGTGCGCTCGCCGAGCTCGGGGAGCCGGGTGACCGCGCGCAGCGAGCGGCCGATGAGCCGCTGGATCTCCTGCGTCCGGCCGCCGGGCCGCCCGGCGGAGGCCTCGCGCGTGTTGCGCGTCGACGTGGCGCGCGGCAGCATGCCGTACTCCGCGGTGACCCAGCCCTTGCCGCTGCCGCGCAGGAACGGCGGCACCCGGTCCTCGGCGCTCGCCGTGCAGATGATGCGGGTGCTGCCGGCCTCGATGAGCACGGACCCCTCCGCGTGCATCGAGTAGTGGGGGGTCAGGCGCAACGGCCGCAGATCGGTCGGGCCGCGCTGATCGGTGCGCCCGCGTTCGGGCGAGGCAGGAGAAACGGTCATCACGGCCCGGCGGGCGCCTCCTCGTAGCCGGCGGCGGAGCCGAGCCCGCCGACCCACTGCATGGCGAGCCCGAGCGGTCGCCGCAGATCGACGTGGCCGGCCAGCGTATCGACCTCGCGGCCCTCGATCAGGATCTGGACCGCCGCAATCTCCTGGACGTTGCTGACCAGCGCGTTGACCAGCGCGTAGACGGTGAACAGCTCGTCGAGCGAACCGCCCGGGTGCGCGGCGGACACCTCCCCCGACAGGTCGACGAAGGCGTTGCCCTCGGCCGTCAGGTAGATGGCGCGCAGCCGGGTCCCGGCTGGAAACGCCGACCTCAATGGCAGGCCCGGCGGCGCGAGCTGCTGCTCGGCGACGATCCGGGCGCGCGTCAGCGGGTCGCCCTCGGCCGGGATCTCGACGGTGCGGGTGACGAGCGCGGTGCCGTCCGCCGCCACGTGGAAGAGGACCGCGGTGTTCGACGTCGGCCCCGCCGGTGCCCCGCCGCCCCCGCCGCCGCGCGCCGGCGCGTCGGGGACGCTGGCCGCGCGATCGAGCACGACGGTGACGGCGACCGCGAGGCCGACCGCCGCGAGCGCCGCCACGATGCCCTTGAGCAGCGGCATGGTGTCACCCGCCGGGCAGCACGCCGGCCGGCTCCCCGCGCTCGAGCGCGATGCCGAAGCGCTGGATGCTCGCCAGCAGCGCCTCGGCGACGGCGTTCGCGAACGGCGTGCTGGTGAGCCGCTGCTCGTGCTCGGGATAGGCCAGCGAGCCGAGCTCGACGAGCACGGCCGGCATGTTGGCGCCGACCAGCACGCGCAGCGGGGCCTGCTGCACCGGACGCGGGCTCATGACGACCCGCTGCCGCAGCTCGGCGTCGACGATGCCGGCCAGCAGCGCCGAGCGGTCGACGTACAGGATCTGCGCCATCTCCCACAGCACCGGATCGATGCGGCGGCTGCCGCCGCCGACCACCGGGATGGGCTCGACTTCGCTGGCGGCGAGCGCCTGCGCCTCGGCGCCGTACTCGTCGATGCCGAGGTAGAACACCTCCGCGCCGGTCGCCGCCGGGCGGGTCGACGCGTTGGCGTGCAGGCTGATGAACAGGTCGGCGCCGGTGTTGTTCGCGATGGCCGCGCGGGCGTCGAGGTCGACGGTCTCGTCGCGCGCGCGGGTGAGGATGACCCGCAGCCCGAGGCGGCTCTCGATGACGGCGCGCAGCCGCTGCGCCACGCCCAGCGTGATGTCCTTCTCCAGGGCGCCGTCGGGGCCCTGGCTGCCGGCGTCGCCCCCGCCGTGCCCGGGATCGATGGCGACGACGCGCAGGGCCGACCCGCTGGCGAAGTCGGGCAGCGGGTCGACCGGCGCGGGGCCGGGCCGGGCCGCCGGGGCGGGGCCGGGCGCGGCGTCCGCGGCGGCGCGCGCCGCCCGCAGCTCGATGCGGAGCGTGTCGCCGCCGCCCGGGGCCGAGTCGGTCGAGACGCTGTAGGAATCGACGGCGGGCCCCAGCTCGAGCGCCAGGCCCGGGCTGTCGGCGACCCGGCCGAACCCGGTCGCCAGGGCGCCGTCGAGCCGCGGCAGCCGCACCAGATCGAGGTCGTCGGCCGCGAACGTCACGACCAGCCGGCCGGGCAGCTCCGCGATGGTGTGCGGCGTGCTCGGCGTCACGTCCAGGCGCAGCTGATCGGCCCCGCCGCCGGACCGGTAGCGGGCCGCGACCTGCGGCACCCGCAGGCCGCCGACGATGAGCAGCCCCGACTGCGGGCGGTACTCCAGCGGCTGGCCGTAGGCCGGGGCCAGCGCGCGCGCGAGGAAGTCGGTCGGGACCAGCCAGCGGCCGCGGACGCGGCGGGGCGGCGCCCGCAGCGACACGAGGCGTCCCGCGACGGAGAGGAGCGGCTGATCCGGCGTCAGGATGATGACCGAGTCGCCGGCCGCGACCGAGAGGGTGCCGGCGCGCGAGTCCTCGTCGAGGTCGAGCCGGAACAGCCGGGCGAGGTCGTCGAGGGCGATCATCTCGCGCCCGTCGTGGGTGACGAGGTCGATGCGCCCGCGGCCGCCCGGCGCGATCACGGTGATGCCGTCGGCGGCCGGCTGGCTGGCGCCGGCGCCAGCCAGCGCCGCGACGGCCGCCGTGAGGGCTGCAATGAGAGCGAGGGGTGCGGAGCGGGAGCGTGCCATCCTGTCGCGCCGCGCGCGCGGCGCGCCTCACGACGATGATAGCACCCCGGCCGGCGCACGGCGCTCGGCGGCGGCGTCCGCGCCCGCCCGCCGCGCGCCGCTTGCGCCCCGGCGCCGGCTTGTCGTACATCATCCCCGTGCGCGCAAGCGGCGACGCCGGTCTGCAGGGGTTGCTCCGTCCGCTCTGGGAGTATCTGGCGCTGTCGGACGCGCCGCGGACCGCGGACGTGATCTTCGTCTTCGGCTCGGCGGACCGCGCCGTGCCGGCGCGCGCCGCGCGCCTCTACCTGGCGGGACACGCCCCCCGCATCCTCGTGAGCGGCAGCTTCGGGCGACTGACGCGGGAGCGCTTCGATCGGCCGGAGGCGCTCGTGTTCCGGGACCACCTCGTCGCGGACGGCGTGCCCCCCGCCGCGGTGATCGTCGAGCCGGCGGCGACGAACACGCTCGAGAACGTGCGGCTCGGCATGGCCGCGCTCGCCGCGCGCGGGCACCGGCCGCGGACCGCGCTGCTGGTCGCGAAGGGCTTCGCGATGCGGCGCTGCGTGGCGACGTTCGCCGGGCAGTTCCCCGCGGTGCAGGTGCGCGCGTGCCCGCCGCTGCAGCCGCTGCCGGCGGCCGTCGATCGCAGCCTGCCGGCATTCGCGGCGCGTCTCGTGGCCGAGCTCGACCGCCTGCGGCGGTATGCCGCGCAGGGCGACATCCGGGCCCAGCCGATACCGCCGGCGGTGGCCGCGGCAGCCCGCCGCGTCGCGGCCGAGCTCGGCCGCGACGCGAGCGGCGGCCGGCCCGCGGCCGGGTGATATACTGCGCGCGTTCGTCCCAGTCCGTTTCGTCATCCCCGATCCACACCGGGAGGTTCCATGCGTTCCACCCTGCTGAGTCTCGTTCTCGTCCTGGGCGTCGCGGTGGCCGCGCTCGCCGACAGCAGCCCCGTCGACATCACCAGCGCCGACGGCACGGTGCTCAAGGGCAGCTACTACGATCCGGGGCAGCCCGGACCCGGCATGCTGCTGGTGCACCAGTGCAACATGGACCGCACCTCGTGGGAGAGCCTCGCCGGCAGCCTCTCGGCGGCGGGCGTCCACGTGCTGACGTTCGATCTGCGCGGCTTCGGCGAGACCCCGGGCGAGGGGCTCGTCGCGGCCGACTCGTTTCCGCGGCTGATGCAGCAGTCGCCGCCCGACGTCGACGCGGCCTACGCGTACCTGCTGACGCAGGACGGCGTCGACGCGGCGCGCACCGGCGTGGGCGGCGCGAGCTGCGGCGTGGCGCTGACCTCGGACCTCGCGACGCGCAATCCCGATGTCAAGGCGTTCCTGGCGCTGTCGGGCTTCCCCAGCGACAAGGCGCAGGAGCACATCGCCATGACGCCCGGGCTGGCCGTGTTCGGCGCAGCCGCCGATGCCGACGACCTGACGCCCGGCGTGCACGAGGTGATCAAGGCCGCGGTCGAGGGCTCGAAGAACGAGAAGTCGATGGTCAGGATCTACGGCGGGACCGAGCACGGGCTGCCGATGTTCGGCAAGAATCCCGATCTCGAGCCGGCCATCGTCGACTGGCTCAAGTCGCAGCTTCTCGATTAGATGGGGCTGCGCCCCAAGCCCCCGGCGTCCGCTTGCGGGGACCCCTTCGCCCCGCGCCGCTCCCGCCGAGGCGCGCTGTGCGCGCCTTGCGGAGCCTGGCGAGGGCGGCGGCGCCGCAGGCGAGCACGGCGCCGCCGAGGCCGCACATCGCCGGGGTCAGCCCGGCGATGCCGGCCCCGCCCGTCGCCACCTGGACGAGGGTGGCCAGCGCGACGCCGCCCGCCAGCGACGCGAGCGCCTCGGCCGCGCCCACGCGGCGGACGTACAGCCCCGCCATGACCGGCACGAAGAGGCTGACGGTCAGCAGCGTGTAGAAGAAGCTCAGCACGCCGGCGATCGTCTCCGCGGTCACCGCCAGCCCCGTGCCCAGCACGCCGCCCGCGACGGCGGCCCGCCGCGCCACCCCGAGCACCTCGCCGTCGCTGGCCCCCGGCCGCACGAAGCGGCGGTAGAGATCCTGCGACAGCGACGTCGACAGCATGAACAGGATCGCGTCCGCCGAGCTCACCTCCGCCGAGAACAGCGCGGCCAGGCCCAGCGCGCCCACCGGCGGCGGGACGGCCTCCATCAGGAGGGTCGGCAGGGCCAGATCCTGGTTGGCCAGCGACGGGTAGACCGAGCGCGCGATCATCCCCAGCACGACCGGCGCGGCGGCGAACACCAGCAGCACGGCGGCCTGCAGCCCGATGCCGGCGCGCACCGCCGCGTCGTCGCGGGCGGCGTAGACCTTCTGCAGCAGCCCCGGCGAGACGATGAACGCCGGCCCCAGCATCGCGAGGTAGAACCACCCCGAGCCGCCGCCGCGCCACGGGTTCCAGTAGCCCTCGATGTCCCCGGTCGCCGCCACGACGTGCCCCCAGCCGCCGACGTTCGCGAGCGCGAGGGGCACGACGACGACGAAGCCGGCCAGCAGAATGGCGAGCTGCGCGACGTTGACCCAGGCGGCGGTCAGCAGGCCGCCCGCGCTGAAGTAGACGGTGACGACCAGGCCTCCCAGGACGCAGCCCACCCAGCGGTCGAGCCCGACCACCACGTTGAGCACCCAGCCGATGGCCAGCAACTGGCCCGCGAGAATGGCCAGCGTGCCGATCCACAGCAGCGCGGCGACCGCCGCCCGCACGGCCCGGCCGTAGCGCTGCTCGAGGAAGTCGCCCACGGTGTGGAGGTCGTGCCGCGCGGCGAGGCGCCGCACCCGGGGGCCGATCCACAGCGCCAGGACGATGGATCCGAGTCCGGCCGACCCGACCCACCACCAGGCGCTGAGGCCGTCGCGATAGCCGAGCGCGGCGGCGTTCACGGTCGACCCGGCGCCGATGTTCGAGGCCAGGATCGTGGCGAACAGCACGAATGGGCCCAGCCGCCGGCCGGCCACGAAGAAGTCGCGCGCGCGCCGCACGCGCCGGCCGGCCCAGAGGCCGAAGCCCATGAGCAGGGCCGCGTAGACCACGAGCACCGCGAGGTGCAGGTTCATTGCCGCTGTGTGGCCTCGCCGTGGTCGTCCGGCGCGTCGTCGCCGGGGGGCGGTTCGTCGCGCGCCGCGAGCACCGCGCCCAGGAAGCGCTCCACGGCGTAGGTGGCGACCTGCCCGCACGGCCCGCTGAAGATGTAGTCGCAGCCGTGGGTGGCCCAGGGCAGCCGCACGACGGCGTGCGGCACGCCGGCGTCGAGGAGCCGCGCGCTGACGAACTCGGCGTGGAACGGCGAGACGTGCTCGTCGCGCAGGCCCTGGATGAACAGCGTGGGCGGGGAGGCCGGGGAGACGAAGCGCGCCGGCTCGGCCGCCAGGTAGCGGTCGCCGTGCGTGGCGGGCGGCCCCCCGAGGTAGGTCTCGAGCAGCCCGGACGAGTCGACCACGCCCGGCCTGGCGGGGTTGTCGTAGCCCCACCGCAGGGCGAACGGTCCGTAGAACGAGATCGCGCCGCGGATGGCCGGGTCGCCCGCCGTGTAGGCGGCCAGGAGCGCGATCTGGGCGCCGGCGGAGCGCCCCAGCAGGACGATGCGGTCGGGGTCGAGGCTGTGCGAGTGGGCCAGGCCCTGCACGTAGCGCATGGCGGCCGCCAGGTCCTCCTGGGCGGCCGGGAACTGCCAGCGCGGCGCGAGCCGGTAGGCGACGGCCGCCACGACGTAGCCCCGCGACGCCAGGTACTCGTTGAGATCCGGCAGGTCGCGCTTGTCGCCGCCGACCCAGCCGCCGCCGTGGATGGCGATGACCACGGGCAGGCGCCCCGCGGCGAAGGCCGGGCGGTAGAGGTCGAGCGTGAGGTTGCCGCCGTCCACGACGGCGTAGACGTGCTCGTCGACAATCACGTCGTCCGACGCGACGCCGGCCAGCAGGTCGGTGACCACGAGCGGCGCCGGCCGCGGCGCCTGGGCCGTCGCGGCGTGCGCCGGGGCGGGGCCGAACGCCCGCTCCAGCAGCGGCGGCAGGCTGTCGTTGAGCGGCAGGGCGCGTGCCAGCGGCGACAGGAGCAGGACGATGCCGGCGCCGGCCGCGACGGCCCCCGCGGCGTCGGCCCCGGAGCGCCGGCCGCCCGGCAGCAGGAGCAGGGCCAGCGCGGCCAGCCAGTGGCCCCACTCGCTGAGGATGACGCTGGCCTGCCAGACGGCGGCGGTCGGCTGCGGCAGCACCGCGACCAGCCCGGCCGCGGCGACCGCCAGGCCGCAGAGCAGCCGGCCGGCCGCTCCCGCACGGAAGTTGATGCCGCCGATCGTCATCCCGCGTCCACCACGAGATCCAGGGTACCACCCGCCGCGGCGCGCCGTGCGCCGCCTCCTTCAGATGGGGCTGCGCCCCAAGCCCCCGGCGTCCGCTTGCGGGGACCCCTTCGCCCCGCGCCGCTCCCGCCGAGGCGCGCCGTGCGCGGCCTCTTTCAGATGGGGCTGCGCCCCAAGCCCCCGGCGTCCGCTTGCGGGGACCCCTTCGCCCCGCGCCGCTCCCGCCGAGGCGCGCCGTGCGCGCCTTTTGCGGGGTCTGCGGGGTTTTACGGCGCAGGCGGCGGGCGCACCGTCACGGTCACGTCGGCCGTGGCCGACAGCATGCGGTCGGTCGCCGTGGCGCGCAGCATGTAGGTGCCCGGGCGCGCGAAGCGGGCCGTGGTGGTGGTGCGGCCGTTCTCGGCCGGGCTGTGGACCGGATCGAAGACCGCGCCGGCGGGGCCGCGCCACACGATCCACGAGACCGACACTCCCTCGGGACGCGGGTCCGGCAGTTGCCGGGCGGTGGTGCGGTCCGGCGCGGCCGGCAACTGCGGCAGGTTGACGGGCGACTGCACGGCGCCCGGACCCGGCAGCAGCGTCGGCGGCGTCTCCTGGCCGACGGCCAGCGCGCGCACCTCGCGCGGGCCGGCCGGCAGGCCGTCGTCGCCGACCGCGGCGGTCAGGGTGGCCGCCACGGGCAGCGCGACGGGCGCCACGGCGGACACCGCAATCGACGGCGGCCGGTTGGGCGGGTCGGTCTGCAGGAAGGCGATGCCCGCGGCCGGATCGTCGATCTCCCACTCGGGCTGCAGCCAGGCCACGGCCCGATCGGTCTGGCCGTGCGCCGTCACCGACCACACCAGCTCGCGGTCGCCCCAGTCGGCGGGCACGCCCACCCGGAACGCGAAGTTGTGGAAGCGGCGGCGGAACCAGGTCGGCTGCCCCTGGTCGGCGGCGCCCGACTCGAAACGGTTGCCGGGCCCCACCGGCACGTGCAGCTCCTCGACGTAGTTCCGGTTGAGGTAGCCGAAGTGCATGTCGAAGCCGCCGCCGGGGTTGCGCGACCAGCCGTGGAAGATCGGCTGGATGTTCTGGCCGCTGTTGTACTTGAGTATCCAGGGCAGGTGCTCGAGCTGCGCCCGCGCGGGGCCGGCGGTCCCGGCCAGGCAGGCCAGGGCCGCCGCCGTGACGAGCGGGCGGCCGGCGCTCCTGAAGATGCTCATCGCGCTACTGCTGCCCGGCGCCGGACGCCGCCCGTTCGCGGCGGGCCTTGCGCGCCGCGACCTCCTGCTCGTACTCCTCGTCGGTCAGGTCGTACCAGCCGATCCAGGCGAACGCCATCTCGTCGATCGTGCGCCCCCGCCCGTTCCCCACCCAGTTGGCGGGATCCGGGTTCGCGCGGTTGGCCGCCGTGTTGTCGTGCCAGCTGATGATGTGCAGGATGGTCCCCGCCGGCACGAGCGGCGCCACCTCGTCCGCGTAGTTGTAGACGAGGTGCCAGTTGTAGTCGAAGTGGGCGCAACTGACGACCTCGGTCTGCATCGGCGTGCTCGCGGTCGGGTAGATCAGCTCCAGGCACTGGTACCTGCCGAGCGCGTGCATGTGCGGCTGGAACGCGGTGATGCGGGCCGCCTTGTTCATGAGCGTATAGCCGTCGCGCCGCACCACCTGGCCGGCCGGGATGTCGAGGTCGGTGACGTGCTGGCCGAGCTGCTTCGACCAGCGGATGTGCCGCGGCCGCACGTCCTCGGGGTGGAAGACGATGCCCAGCTCCATCACGGCGTCGATCGCCTCGCCGACCGGGTGCAGGTGGTAGTCCAGCTTCATCTTCCGGCCGGCCTGCAGCAGCACGCCGGAGTCGTCCGGATAGACCTCCGCGTTCTTGCCCGAGGCGTACTCCATCAGGAAGTGCCCGCTCACGGAGGGCATCTGCGTGAACTCGTCGACGTCGACCGCGAACGACAGGGCGTGGTGGATGACCTGCCGCGAGCCGTCCCCGACCGGCCGGTGCTGGATGGCGCGGATGTAGCGGTCGGCCTCGAGCTCCAGCGGCGAGTACACCGAGCCGAACATGTCGGGTCCCTCGGCCGGCACCGGCATCGCCGGGTAGCGCACGACGAGGTCGGGCTCGCCGATCTGCCACGCCGCCGCATCCGGGAACTCGCGCGCCGGCGGCATGTCGGCCGGGTCGCCCCGCGGCGCGCCGGCGTCGACCCAGCGGGCCACCAGGGCGATCTCCGCGTCGCTCAGCGACGGGTCGTCCTTGAACTGCTGCAGCCCGATGTGCCGGTCGATGTGCCACGGCGGCATCTCGCGCGCCACCACGCGGCTGCGGATGGACCGCGCCCACGGCCGCACCTCCTCGTAGGTGACGAGCGACATCGGCGCCATCTCGCCCGGGCGGTGGCAGACCTGGCACGAGCGCTGCAGCAGCGGGACGATGTCCCGGGTGAACGTCACCTCGCCGGCGTTGCCCGCGGCGGGTTGCGCGGCCGCGGCCGCCGGCGCCAGCGCCGCGGCGGCGAGCAGTGCCGGCAAGAGCCGGCCCGCGGGCCGTGTCGGAGTAGCGGTCTCGGTCATGTAGCGGCAATGTACCACAGCCTGCGCGCCCGCGCGCGCACGGTCGCGGTCCTCACTCGAGCAGCAGCTCCCGGATGCGGGCCAGCGCCGCGTCGTCGATGTCGAGCTCGGTGCGGACGTAGCCCGGGACCCCGCCGTAGGTCGCGTCCAGGTAGGCGAGCGTGCTGCGGATGTAGGTCGGGTCGGAGCGCAGCAGGGGGCGCATCAGCGCGGCCGGCAGCCCGCCCAGGGGCCCGTCCGCCGCGCGCTCCCCGCGGCCGGCGCCGGCGGCCCGCAGATCGGCCTCGTAGTCGACCACCCGCTCGCTCAGCGCGTAGTCCCGCACGACGATCTCGCGCGGCACGCCGAGGGCCGACAGGATGAGCGCCGCCGCGGTGCCCGCCCCGTCCTTGCCGGCGGAGCAGTTGAAGGCCAGCGGCAGCTCGCCGGCGGCCAGGCGCTGGAACACGTCGCGGTACTTCGCCTTGTGCTCCTCGACGATGCCGGGGTAGAGGCGCGCCATGATGCGGGCGACGCTCTGCGGCGTCAGACGCGGGCGGGAGAGGAGCGAGCCCAGCCCCATGCGGCCCGGGTCGTCGGCGTCCGAGTAGCTCCAGGTGCGGTACTCGATGGTCGGCGCCGCCCGCCAGCGGGTCGGCTGCACGGCCCGTTCCTCGTCGGAGCGGAAGTCGCAGACGACGCGGATGCCGAGGGCGGACAGGTACTCGTAGTCGGCGTCGGTGAGCTCGGCCATGGACCCGGAGCGGAAGACGCGGCCCCACTTGACGTGGCGCCCGTCCCGCGCCGGGTAGCCGCCGAGGTCGCGGAAGTTGCGGCCGCCCGCGAGCGGCAGCACGCGCACGGCGACCCGCCGTCCCCGGCCGTCGCCGGTGCGCAGATAGAAGTAGGGCCGCGTGACGCCGTGCAGGTCGCGCACCACGTGGCGCCCGTCGCGGTCGGCGGCGGAGACGACGGTCATCCGCGCGGGATCGGCCTCGGGGTCGCCGGCCAGCAGCACGTCCACCGGGCCGTCGGCCGTCCAGGTCACCGTCACCGTCCCGCCGTCGCGGGTGGCCGCGACGCGCTCGACGGCGGCGGCGCCCTGGCCGGCCCCCAGCGCCAGCAGGTGCGGCGCCGGGCCGGGCGGCGCCAGCCAGGCCGCGGCGATCAGGACCGTCGGCGGGACTGTCCGGCGGGCGACGCGCGCGAACGGATTGCCGCTGGTGGCCATTGCGCCTCCTCGATTCCGCCCTCCCGCGCACGCTGCGAGCCGCGCGCACGCGGGACTATGCCATCATGACGTCCATGCCGGATGCCGCCACGCCCCGGCGACGCGAACCCGCCGCCGGCGCGAGGACGCACGCGGCCCTGTTCTGCCTCGGCCTGTGGGTCATGGGCACGGTCTGGGTGAGCGTCGTCGCGACGCAGAACTTCTTCACGATCGACCGCCTCCTGGCCGGACCGAGCCACGAGGAGTTTACCGCCTTCGTGGCGAGCGCCGGGCGCGAGACCGCCCGGCCCGTGTTGCGCTACCTGTCGTCCGAGCTGAACCGGCTGTTCTTCACCTGGTGGAACGCGGCGCAGCTCGTCATCGGCGGCGCGACGCTGTGGCTGGTCTGGCGCCTGCCGGACGCGCGCCGGCTGAAGCTGGCGCTGGCGGCGATGCTGCTGGTGGTGGTGGTGCTCGCCGTCGGGCTGACCCCGCCGATCGTCGCCGTGGGCCGCGGCCTCGACTTCGTCCCGCGCGACCCGCCGCCGCCGGCCATGGCGACGTTCGGCCTGCTGCACGCCGCCTACACCACGCTGGAGCTGCTCAAGGGCGGCGCCGCGCTGCTCGCGGCGGCCTGGCTGATGCGGCGCGCCCGGCAGGAGGATGCGGTGCGCGCCGTTCGTCCGTGAAGCCTCGGGCTGTGATACGGTCGCAGGATGCCGTTCGACACGCATGCAGCCGTGAAGACGCTCACGGCCGCTGGCGCCCAACCCGAGCTTGCGGAGGCCGTCGTTCCCGTCGCGCGGGACGCTCACGGCGGCGATGACCTCGTCACCCGTGCCGACCTCACGGCAGCCGTTGCCGGCCTCGATGCCCGGATGTCGGCAATGGAAACGCGCCTGACGTGGCGGATTGTCGGAGCCGTTGCCGCCATCGGCGCGATTCTCCGGTTTCTGGGTTGAAACTTTCGCCCTCGTCGCTCAGCGCTCCGAGTACTGGCGCACGTGCTCGACGAGCAGCGCCGACAGCGCGTCGGGCGCCAGCTCCGGGACCCAGTGGCTCACGCCTTCGAGGGCCTCGAAGCGGTACGGCCCGGCGGCGTACTCCGCCGAGAGGACGGCGCCGTCGACGCACAGCGCCGTGTTGCCGTCGCTCCACGTGAACATCGTGGGCACCTCGACGGGGCCGATGGCCGGCTGCTCGATGTTGCGGTTGCGGATGTTCGCGCGGTACCAGTTCAGCGCGGCGCCGAGCGCCGCCTTCGATCCGAGGACGCGCCGGTACTCGTCGACCGCGCCCGCTTCGAGCTCGGCGAAGAGCGCGCGCAGCAGGGCGTGATCGTTGGCGAGGAACGCGTCTTCCGAGTCCGGCTGGACGAACACGTCGAAGTAGGACGACGCGGCGACCTGGCACGACATGGGATCGCTCAGGACGCGGGCGAACGCGTCCGGGTGCGGCACCGAGACCGGGTTGGCCGTGATGACGCGCTCGGGCGCGGCGACCGCCAGGGCCCAGGCGACCATCGCGCCCCAGTCGTGGCCGGCGACGTGGAAGCGGCCGGCCCCGATGGCGTCGGCCAGGCCGAGCACGTCCTGCACGAGCAGCGGCAGCGCGTAGTCGGCGACGTCGGGCGGGCGGGCCCCGGGCGAGTAGCCCCGCTGGTCGGGCGCGACGGCGCGGAAGCCCGCCTCGCCGAGCAAGGCGCGCACAGCGCGCCTCGGCGGGAGCGGCGCGGGGCGCAGGGGTCCCCGCAAGCGGACGCCGGGGGCTTGGGGGGGGGCGCAGCCCCATCTGATGGAAGCCGGTCCTAGCCCATGTTTAACAAGATCGGCGGTCATTTTGCCGATTCGGGCAGCATTTCGAGAGTTTCGCCTCTGTAAGTTATTGATTCTAAATGATCGGCGTTTGGCTGAGCTCAATGTAGTGCCATAATCGCATGGTCTGGGTTGCGCTGTGGCGGGTCCACCCGCTATCGTGGCCCGTATGTTCGTGCGGCGCACCCAAACCCGGCGAACCGAAGACCGACAGCCTTACTTCTCCCATCGCCTCGTCCACTCCGAGCGCGTCGGAAACACCGTCCGGCAGCGCACGCTGCTCAATCTCGGGCGCCACTTCGACATCCCCCGCGAGCAGTGGCCGCTGCTGTGCACCCGCATCGACGATATCCTGGCCGGCCAACCGCCGCTGGTGGCCGATTTCCCGCCCGCCGTCGAGCATGAGGCGCAGCGGATCGCCGCGCAGTTGGTTGCCCGCGCCGCACCGAGGGACGAGACGGCCGCCGGACCGGCGGCCGTGCAACGGGTCGATGTCGACTCGCTGCGCCTGGCCCGTCCCCGTAGCGTCGGGGTGGAGCAGGTCGGCCTGTGGGCGCTGGAGCAATTGGAGCTGCCGGCCCTGCTGGCCGAGTTGGGCGTCAACGGCGCGTTGCGTGCGGCGGCGGCCGGGGCCCTCGTCGGGCGCCTGGCCCAGCCGGCATCGGAGCGCGCGACGCACCGCTGGCTGCAAGCGCGCAGCGGTCTGGGCGAGCTGCTCGGCGTCGACTTCGAGACCGTCAGCGCGATGCAGCTCTACCGCGCCTCGGACGCGTTGGTGAAGCATCGCGAGGCGATCGAGGCGCACCTGTTCGACCGCGCCCTCGGGCTGTTCGACCTGCAGCCGACCGTGACCCTCTACGACCTGACCAACACCTATTTCGAAGGCGAGGCGAGCGAGCAGCCCCAGGCCAAGCGCGGGCACTCGAAGGAGAAACGCAGCGACTGCCCGCTGTTGACCCTGGGGCTGATGCTCGACGCCAGCGGCTTCGTCCGCCGCTCGCAACTGTTCGCCGGCAACGTCCGCGAGCACCGCACCCTGGCCGGCATGCTCGAGGCGCTGCGGGCGCCGGCCGGCGCCCTGGTGGTGATGGACCGCGGCGTCGCCACCGACGCCTGCATCACCTGGCTGCGCGAGCACGGCTACCGCTATCTGGTCGTCAGCCGCGAACGCCACCGGCAATTCGATGCCGAGGCCGCCGTGTCGGTCCGCACGCAGTCGAACCAGACCGTGCACCTGCACAAGGTCGTCTCCACCGACCCCGACGAGGTGCGCTTGTACTGCTACTCGGAGGAGCGAGCACAGAAGGAACGAGCCATCGTCGAGCGCGTCGCCACCCGCTTCGAGGCCGCGCTCACCAAGCTCAACGACGGGCTGGCGCGCCCCCGCGCCCACAAGCGCCTCGCCCAGGTCTGGCAGCGCATCGGGCGCTTGAAGGCACACCACACCCGCGCCGCCAAGCACTACCAGATCGACGTCACCGCCGACGAGACCGGCAACCAGGCCGTCGCCGTCACCTGGACCCGACGCCCGCAGGACGGCTCGATGGCCACCCATCCCGGCGTCTACTGCCTGCGCAGCAGCGAGACCGACTGGGACGAAGACGCCTTGTGGCGAACCTACACCACGCTCACCGACGTCGAAGCCGTCTTCCGCTCGCTCAAGTCCGAGCTCGGACTGCGCCCCATCTACCACCACAAGCCGCGGCGGGCCGACGGCCACCTGCTGCTCACTGTTATCGCCTACCAGCTCGTGCAGGTCATCCGCACCCGCCTGCGCGCGCACGGCGAGCACGCCAGCTGGTCCACCCTGCGCCGCATCCTCGAAGGCCAGCAGCGCGTCACCGCCACCTTCCGGCGCCCGGACGGGCGCACCCTGCACGTGCGCACGGCCACGCAAGCCGAACCCGAACAGCGGGCCATCTACGATGCGCTCGGCGTCGACCCGCAGCCGGGCGGCGTCCGCAAGACGATCATCTGACCGCCCTCCTTCCCCCGGTTGACGCGCATTTGTAGTGCCACTTGCGCCGTTCGGTCAGCGTAAGCTGCTGATTCTAAAATACCTTGGCTGTACCGTTGTTAAACATGGGCTAGCGGAGCACCCACTGCACGCCGGCCACCAGGGCGACCGCGTTCAGGCCCAGATTCTCCCCGGCCGTGCCGGCGTTCGAGACGTGGTGGTTGCGCAGCTCCACGATCCAGCCCGGCCCGCGCGGCGGGACCCACCGGATGCCGGCGCCGTAGAGGAGCTGGCCGTTGAGGACGCGATCGATCTCCGGCGCGTCGAGCGACGTCCAGAGCAGCCCGGCGCCCCCGGCGAAGTACGGGGTCCAGCTCCGTTCGTGCCACAGGTGGTAGCGCACGCCCAGGCCGGCGACGCCGCCGGCCACCGCCAGGGTCGGCGCGTGATAGACGAGCAGCGTGCCTTCGCCGTAGAGCTCCAGGTGGTCGGTCAGGAAGCGGCCGAGCTGGGGATGGAAGGCGGCGAAGCCGAGGTCGGTCTCGGTCTTGCCGTAGCCCGGCACGCCGTGCTTCCAGGTGTGGCCCCAGCCCCAGGCCAGCCCGCGCGTCCAGTAGCCGCTGGCGAGCAGCGGCTCCTCCGCGGCCCCCGCTCCCGGCGCGAGGGCGAGCGCCAGGGCGACGGCGGCGGCCGTCCAGCGGCGAATACCCATATAGCATCTCCCACCAGCGTCCAGGAGCCAGGCCCGGCGCGCCGTTCCGCCAGGTCGTGTCGGCTGCCTGCTGCCGTATCGTCACCTGGCCCGGCAGGCATGCCGCGCGAGCGGGCCTGCCCGGAACGGTCAGAGTCGGAGCGGCGCGATATAGAATCGGGACTGGTGGTGGACCAGGACACCCGCGCCGGAGCGCCCAGCCCCGAACGACTCCACGCCGCCATCACGCTGGTGGTCGCGAAGCTCCAGCCCGACCAGATCATCCTGTTCGGATCCGCAGCCCGGAACGAGATGTCGGAGCGGAGCGACCTCGACCTGCTCGTGATCAAGGAGCGCGGCAAGGGGGTCCCGCCCCGTCACGAGCCGGTACGCGGGCGCATGGCGATACGCGGTGCCGCCGGATGAGGCGCCGGCCGGGGGACCCGGGACGCTGAAAAGCCTGCCCGAGCGCGCCAGCCCGCCAATCGTCGCCTGACGGCTCCGCGTGGCGCCCAACCAACCCTGCAGGAGTCGGCGCCGTTCTACGGCGCAGACTCCCGGCGCCGTTCGTCGGCGCGGGCGCCGGCGAGGATGTTGGCGGCCGAGTAGTTGCCCTCGTGACAGGCGTACTCGAAGAGCTCGCCGTCGATGTCGGTCAGCGGGAAGGTCGCGGTCCACGGACTCGTCCAGGTGCCGGGATCGTCGATCGTGAACTCGTAGCTCAGCGTCCCGTCGTCGACCCGCGTGAAGCGCTCGACCAGCCGCGAGGTGGCGACGGCGCCGCGCGGGTCGACGTAGCGCCAGATGTTGACGCCGCGGGTCATGTCGCGGCCCGACGTGAAGTTGGTGGTCTCGACGACCAGCGTCGCGCCCTCCCAGCGGCCGCGCGAGTCGCCCAGCCACTGGCGGAGCCCGTCGTCCAGATGGGGCCGCCCGTCCAGCGGCACGATGCGCGCGTCGTGGATCATCTCGTTGAGGATCACGACGTGGCCGGGCGTCTGGAACAATTGCACGGTGTTGTTGTAGGCGCTCGGGACGAACGGGGGGCCGGCGTTGAAGCCCATGATGCAGCGGTCGGTGATTGACAGATCCTCGTGCCCCGCCGGCGGCTGCGGGCCGGCGGCCCGCCGGGCCGCGTTGCGCGCCTGCGCAGCCGGCGCGAGCGGCGGCAGCCGGCCGTCGGGCGGGTCGACGATGAGCGACGTGCGCCGGGTGCCGACCACGCGCGTGCCGTAGTCGACCCAGAAGCGGTTGTAGGTGCCGGTGTCGCCGGGCCGGGGCGGGCGGTCGACGCGCTCGAGGGCGGTGCGCTCCTCGAAGCTGGCCGCTTCCTCCGCGGTGAGCAGCGCGCGGCCCGCGACGTCGTCCGGGCGCTGCAGCGGCGTGATCGTCGCGAACGTGTACACGCCCTGCAGGTCCGGGTCGCCCCAGGCCGTCCGCGCCGGCGACTGCGCGGCCGGCTGCGCCGCGCCGGCGACCGCGGCGATGCCGGCGAGCGCCGCGGCGCGGGTCAGCACGATCAGTCGATGCCTCATCTCGAACCCTCCTGTGCGCCGGCCGGCTGCTCCGGTCGCTGCGAAATCGGACGCAAGTGCGTGCCGCATTCTAGTTCCCCGGCGCCGCCGGCCGCCAGCCGCCGCCGCTCCACGGGGCGGGCCGCCCCGTGCCAACTCGTGCTAAAGTGGTAACTTAGCCGGTGGACGTACAGCACCGAAGAGGGTTCCGCTCGCTCGTTGCGGCGGTGCTGTGCGGCGCGGCGGCGTTGGCGCAGCCCGCGCCGCTTGCCGCGCAGCGGGGAGGGCTGGCCATCGATCGCCTGGCGGCCATCGACGGTCCGCCGCCCCCCGTGCCGCCCGCCGTCCTTGCGCGCGATGCCGCCGGGCGCGTCACCGGCCGCGCCGTCCGGCTCGCCACCCCCCTCGACATCGACGGCCGCCTCGACGAGGAGATCTACGCCGCCGTCCCCACCATGTCGGGCTTCGTGCAGGTCGAGCCGGTCGCCGGCGCGGCGGCGACGGAGCCGACCGACGTGTGGATCTTCTTCGACGACGAGCACGTCTACCTGGCCGCCCGCTGCTGGGAGAGCGCGCCCGACCGGCTCACGGTCGACGAGATGCGCCGGGACAACACCAACATCGGCCGCAACGACCACCTGGCGTGGTTCTTCGACACGCTCTACGACCGGCGCACCGGCGTCGTCTTCCAGGTCAACCCCCTGGGCGGCCGCATGGACGGGCAGGCGGCGAACGAGGGGCGGACCAACTTCGACTGGAACCCGATCTGGGACGTCGAGGTCGGCCGCTTCGCGGGCGGCTGGACCGTGGAGGCCGCGCTGCCGTTCAAGTCGCTGCGCTACCGGCCCGGCGAGGCGCAGTTGTGGGGCTTCAACGTGCGCCGCCGCAACCGCTGGAAGAACGAGCTGTCGTATCTGGCCCCGGTGCCCGCCGCGGTGGGCGGCCGCGGCCTGCGGGCCGCGCTGGCGGCGCCGCTCGTGGGGCTGGCGGCGCCGCCCGGGTCGCGGCGCCTGGAGGTCAAGCCGTACGCCATCGCCGACGTGACGAGCGACACGGGCGCGGTCCCGGCGGTCGCGAACCGGCCGGGCGGCGACGTCGGCATCGACGTCAAGTACGGCGTCACGCGCAGCCTCACCGCCGACTTCACGTACAACACGGACTTCGCGCAGGTCGAGGCGGACGAGGAGCAGGTCAACCTGACCCGCTTCAGTCTCTTCTTTCCGGAGAAGCGCGAGTTCTTCCTGGAGAACCAGGGCACGTTCGCCTTCGGCGGCGACCGCGGCTGGGGGGGCGGCGACATGCCGATCCTCTTCTACAGCCGGCGCATCGGCCTGCAGGACGGGCGCGAGGTGCCGGTGGAGGGCGGCGGCCGGCTGACGGGGCGGGTCGGCGGCTTCGACGTGGGTCTGCTGCACATCCGGACCGGCGCGGAGGGCGGCGCGGGGGCGCGGCCCACCGGCTTCTCGGTCGTCCGGCTGAAGCACGACGTGTTCCGCCAGAGCAGCGTCGGGCTGCTCGTGACCCAGCGCTCGGTCGGGTTGACGGCGCCCGGCGCCAACACCGCGTACGGCCTCGACGGCGCGTTCCGGTTCCTGCAGAACCGGCTGGCGATCGATACCTACTGGGCGCAGACCCGGACCCCGGGGCTGAGCGGGTCGGCGGCGGGCAGCCACCGCGCGTATCTCGACTTCGACGGCGACCGCTACGGGTTCCGCGCGGAGCGGCTCATGGTGGGCGACGCCTTCAACCCGGAGGTCGGCTTCGTGCGCCGCATGGACATGCGCAAGAGCGCCGGCCGCTTCCGGTTCAGCCCGCGCCTGTGGTCGGTCGACGCCATCCGCAAGCTGTCGTGGCGGGCGTCCATCGACTACATCGAGAACCTGGCCGGCCGCCCGGAGACGCGCGAGAGCGACGCCGACTTCGGCATCGAGTTCGAGAACAGCGACCGCTTCCGGCTGCGCTACCGCCGCAGCTTCGAGTACCTGCCGGAACCGTTCGAGATCGCGCCGGGCGTCGTCCTGCCGGTGCGCGGCTACGACTTCGACATGATGCAGGCGCGCTACAGCTTCGGCTCGCAGCGCATGGCGACCGCCGACGTGCGGGTGGAGCACGGGGGGTTCTTCAGCGGCCAGCGGACAGCGCTGCTGGTGCGCCGCGGGCGGGTGAAGGTGGCGCCGCAGTTCGCCCTCGAGCCGACCTACTCGGTCAACTGGATAGATCTGGCCGAGGGGGCCTTCACCACGCACCTGGTGGGCTCGCGCGTCGTCTACACGACGACCCCGAAGGCGTTCACCAGCGCGCTGCTGCAGTACAACTCGGCGAGCCGCACGGTGGCCGCCAACGTGCGCTTCCGCTGGGAGTACCAGCCGGGGAGCGAGCTGTTCGTCGTCTACAACGAGCAGCGGGACGCCCTGGCGCGCCGCTTCCCGGAGCTGGAGAGCCGGGCGGTCGTCGTCAAGCTGACGCGCCTGCTCCGCTTCTAACTTCAGATGGGGCTGCGCCCCAAGCCCCCGGCGTCGGCTTCAATTGGACGGGGCTGCGCCCCGAACCCCCGGCGTTCGCTTGCGGGGGCCCCATTGCCCCGCGCCGCTCCCGCCGAGGCGCGCCGTGCGCGCCTTGGCGGCCGACGTCTCCGCAGGCGCAGCCTCACGTGCGTCGCGGCCGTGCCCGCCCCTGGTCGCCCCGACGTGGCGGACGACGCCGGCAGCCCGCAGCCTGGTCAAGTGATACTTGACCCGTCCGGTTTCGTCCTGCGACGGGGCTCATTCGCCCGCCCGCGTCGGCTCCGAAGTCGCCAACGCGGCCCCGCCGCTCTCCGTCAGGCGGTGCTTCTGCAGTCGACTGCGGGGCTTGTCCGGTACCGTGTACTCGATCAGCCGGTCGGCCACGAGCCGGCTGACCACCTCGTGGAGCCGGCCTGACGCCTGCTTCTGACCCAACCGGCAGCTCGAACACGGTGCCCTTGTACACCTGGTGGGAGGGAATTGGCTTGGCAACCCGCGTCCCGTGGCAGTGGGCGCACCTGACCTCCGAGGAGATCAGGAACCGCTGTGGCTGCTTCCCGAACAGCAGCATCGCCGCATCGGTCAGCCGGCCCCGGTTGAGCATACGGACGGGAGTCATGGGGCCGCTGTCGCCTCGGGTTCGACCAGTCGCACCCGGCCGCCGACGTCTCCGCGGGCGCGGATCACCCGCACGCTGCGCCGGGCGCGGCGGCCTCGAACCGCTGGGCCACCTGCAGGCCTGCGCGCGTGGCGCGCGCCGCGTACATCGGCAGCGTCGCGTAGCCGTCCGGTCCCAGCGTCAGCGTGCCGGTGGCTGTCTCCAGCCGGAGACCCGCGAGCGCTGCCCGCACCGGGCCCGCTGCCGTGGTGCCGGCCTGCTCCATGGCGCGCGCCAGGGCGTGGACGGCCGCATGGTGCGAGAAGGCGACGTGCGTGACCAGGTCGTCGCCTGCGTGCCGGCGGGCGCGCGCCACGAAGTCGCGGACGCCGGGCCGGTCCTCGCTCGCGACGAAGGGCACCGACGTCCAGGCCTCGACGCCGTCCGGGAGCTGCGACGCCTGCCACTCGCTGAACTCCAGGAAGTGCCAGGCGAAATCGGACGCGACGCCGAGCGAGTCGGCCTGCTGCACCACGTTCACGGCGTACGGCCGCGGGATGGAGATCCAGAAGTTCCTCGCGTCGAGGTCGTGCGCCCAGCGCACGAGCCCCGTGTATTCGCCGGGGCTGTTGCCCGTGACCGGCGTCGTCACCAGCGCGGCGCCGGTCGAGCCGGCCTGCACGTGCCGGTAGAATTGGTTCGAGACGGTCCGTTGCGAGGGCGCCCAGTCGGAGATCTGGAACGTGCGCTGCCGCGCCTCCGGCCCGCGGTGCGCGAGCAGCGTCGTGATCGCCTGGAGCGTCGTCGAGCCGACGTGGGCCACTCGCCCGCAGTAGGTGCCCGGCGTCTGCATCGCATGCGCCACCGGGACATCCAGATCCTCGCGCTCGAGGGCGCGGTCCATGTACGGCGGCATGGCCATGACGAAACCGCTCACGAGCGCCTCGACGCCCTCGTTCCGAATGAGCTCCACCGCCGCCGCGGCCCCGGGCGGCGGGCTGCCCTCGTCATCGGCGACGAGCAGCTCGACCTGCCGCCCGAGTATCCCTCCGGCCGCGTTGAGCTCCGCGATCGCCAGCTTCAGACCGAGCCGCATCTGCTGGTCGTACGGCTGGATCAGCTCGTCCTGTCCCTGCCGGTCCCTGTGCGAGATGAGCGCGCCGATGCGCAGCGGCCGGGACCGGAGGACCGCGGGGAACCCCGGCGCGGCGGCGGCTGCACCCAGTCCGGCGCCCAGGGCGCCGACGGCGGCGAACAGCTCTCGACGGCCAATCCTCATCGTGCTCTCCTTCGCGCCCACGATACACCGGCGTGGCAAACCGGCGTGCCGATCGAGTGGCAGGAGGCCGTCACGAAGGAACCGCAGCAGGACGCTCGTGAATGGCGCGGCGGCGCGGCGCGCGCTCAGTAGTCGTCCGCGGCCAGCGAGGCGCGGATGATCTCGCGGTCGTTGCGGTGTACGATGTGCCGGTTGGCGTAGGCCGGGTGCGACCAGTTGACGGTGCGGATCCAGGCCCGCGAGGTGCCGACCTCGTTGGTCGGGTCGATCAGGTGGGTGCGATCGATCTCCACGTACCCGGTCGGCGTGAAGCGCGCGATGATGAGGTCGCCCTCGCCGTTGTTGACGAAGTAGCGCTCGCCGTGGCGCACCATGAACCCCGTGCCCCAGCGCTCCTGCGGCGTCATGTCGCCGGTGTCCCACAGCCGCGCGCCGGTGGCCGCGTCCAGCCCGCGCAGCTCGCCGTAGCTGCCGACGCCGTAGATGTGGCCGCCGGCGATGACCGGCGTGCTCATCACGGCGTGCAGGGTGTCGGACTGGTGCGGCAGCTCGCTGCGGCTCGCGCCGCGCCACAGCTCCGTGGCGTCGGGCCGGTCCTGATTCAGCCGCATCATCAGCGCGCCGTTGTAGAACTGGCTCACCAGCAGGTAGTCGTCGGCGGTGACCGGCGTGACGATCGTCATGCCCATGCCGACTTCCCATGGCTGTTCCCAATAGGTTTCGCCCGTCTCGGGGTCGAGCGACACCAGCGCCGCCGGGTGCCAGACGATGAGCTGCCGCGCGCCGCCCGCCTCGAAGATGACCGGCTGCGCGTAGCCCATCTCGCCGACGACGTCGAGGGCGCGCCACAGCTCCTCGCCGGTGCGCTTGTCGAAGGCCACGACCAGCGCGTCGGGCTCGCCGCCCACGAGGGCGATCAGCCGCTCGCCGTCGACGAGCGGCGCGCTCGTGACGCCCCAGGTGGGCACGGTCGTGTCGTAGTCCGCGATGTAGTCCTGCTGCCAGACCACTGCGCCGGTCGCGGCGTCGAGGCACCACAGCCGCCCGGTCGCGCCGACCACGTAGATGCGCTCGCCGTCCACGGTCGGGGTCGCCCGCGGGCCGATCGCGTAGCGCGCCTGAATGATCTGGTACGACGTGGGCCACTCGTGCGTCCAGAGCACCGCGCCGGTCTCCTCGTCGAGCGCCAGCGCGCGCTCCGTGCCGTCCAGCGTCCGCGAGTCGGGGTCCTCCCGCCAGTCGAGGACGAACACGCGCCCGTCGGCCACCGCCGGACCGGCGTACCCGGAGCCGACCGGCACCCGCCAGTCGACCTGCAGCCCGCCGGCGGGAAAGCGCTCCACGATGCCGTCCTCGTGCCAGACGCCCAGGCGTCCGGCGCCGCGCCACTGCGGCCAGTCCTCGGCCGCGGCGAGCCCGGACCCGCCGGCGGCCAGCACGAGAATGAGGGCGATCGCTTGCAGGCGCGGGGCTGGCATCGTCGTCTCCGGTCCTGGGGCCGTCAGTAGTCCGCCGCCGCGAGCGACACGCGGACGAGCTCGCGGTCGTTGCGCTGGAAGATGTGCCGGTTGGCGTACGCGGGGTGCGACCAGTTGACGATGCGCGTCCACTGCGCGCGCGTGTGGCCGCCGGTGGAGGTCGGCTCGATCAGCTTCGTGCGGTCGAGCTCGACGTAGCCCTGCGGCGTGAAGCGGGCGATGATGAGGTCGCCCTCCTCGTTGTTGACGAAGTAGCGGTCCCCGTGCCGCACCATGAACGCGGTGCCCCAGCGGTTCTGCACGGTCATCGCGCCGCTCGTCCAGAGCCGCTCCCCGGTGCGGGCGCTCAGGCCGCGCAGCTCGCCGTAGCTGTCGACGCCGTAGATGTGGTCGCCCTCGACGATGGGGGTGGTGATCAGGGCGTGCAGCCCCTCGGTGTCGTCCGGGAGCTCGCTGCGGCTGCCGCCCGCCCACAGCCGGGTAGCGGCGGGGCGGTCGGTGTGCAGGCGCATCATCAGCGAGCCCAGGTAGAACTGGCTGACGAACAGGTAGTTGCCGTCCCTGACCGGCGTCGCCACGCTCAGCCCCGAGCGGACCTCCCACGGCTCGCTCCAGTAGACCTCGCCGTTGACCGGGTCGAGCGACGTCAGCGCGCCGGTGTGCCAGATGATGAGCTGCCGCGCCCCGCCGGCCTCGTAGATGATCGGCTGGCCGTAGCCCATCTCGCCGGCCACCTCGACGGCGCGCCAGATCTCGCGGCCGGTGCGCTTGTCGAAGGCGACCACCAGGGCGTCGGGCTCGCCGCCCACGATGGCGATGACGCGCTCGCCGTCGACCAGCGGCGCGCTGGCGACGCCCCACGTCGGCACGCTGGTGTCGTACTCGGTGACGTAGTCCCGCTCCCAGATCACGGCGCCGGTCGCGACGTCCAGGCACCACAGCCGGCCGGTGGCGCCCACGACGTAGACGCGGTCGCCGTCCACGGTCGGCGTCGCGCGCGGGCCGATGGCGTAGGTCACCATCAGCATGCGGTACGACGTCTGCCACTCGTGGGTCCACAGCACGTCGCCCGTCCGCTCGTCGAGCGCCAGCACGCGCTCGGTGCCGTCCAGCGTGCGCGATTCCGGATCCTCGCGCCAGTCGAGCACGAAGACCCGCCCGTCGGCCACCGCGGGCCCGGCGTAGCCGGCGCCGACGGGGGCCCGCCACGCCACCTGCAGGCCGCCGGCCGGAAACCGCTCGACGATGCCCGTCTCGTGCCACACGCCCAGGCGCCCGGCGCCGCGCCACTGCGTCCAGTCTTCCGCCTGCAGGGCGCCGCCGCCGCCGATGAAGCCGACGGCCGCGAGCGCGGCGACCCGGGCCGGAATGCTGCCGACGCGGGACAAAAGCGACATAATGGGGGGAGTATATACTCGCAACCCGACCGCGGGCTCCGGGGAGTCCGCCGCGGCGCGACTTCCTGACGGAGGCACCGCTCATGAGCTTCTGCGATCATTGCGAAGGCCAACGGTTCGATCGGGCGCAGGTCCTGCGGCTGCTGCGCGCGACGCGCCGGCGCCTGCGGGCCGAGGCGACGGCGTGCAGCGCCGACGAGGCGGTCGCGCTGGCGATCCAGGCCGTGCGCACGCTGGAGATTCCGCACCTCGAGCCGCTGGAGGACTACCTCGAGACGGACGTCGTGCACTGACCGGTCGGGCGGGCCGGGCCCGCGCCCCCTCACGCGGCCGGGTAGCGGAAGCCGGTCAGCGTCTCGCTGAGCCGCCAGAGCCGGGCCGCGATTGCGGCGTCGGTGGCGTACGGCGCCGGCTCCCGCTCGCGGCAGCCGGCGAAGTAGCGGCCGGATATGCCCTCGACCGCGGGCGAGGCCGCCAGGTGGATCGGCGTCGCGGCCCCTTGCTCCGTCGGCTTCATGAACAGGCCGGCCAGCCGCCGCAGCAGGTCCATCGCGAATCCCTGCCCGCCCCCCAGGTTGCTGCGGATCGCCCCCGGATGCAGGCTGTTCGCGGTCACGCCGCTGCCCGCGAGCCGCCGCGCGAGCTCGATGGTCCAGAGGATGTTCGCGGTCTTGGACTGCCCGTACGCGCGCAGCGCGCGGTAGTCCCGCTCGTTGTGCAGGTCGTCGAGGTCGACGGCGCCCCAGCGGTGGGCGGCCGAGGCCACGTTCACGATGCGGGACCCGCGCCCGAGCAGCGGCAGCAGCAGGCCGGTCAGCAGGAACGGGCTCAGGTGGTTGACGGCGAAGGTCGTCTCGTAGCCGTCCGCGGTGAGCGTGCGCCGCCGGGCGACCACCGCCGCGTTGTTCACCAGCACGTCGAGCCGCGGCGTCTCCCGGCGGATGTCGGCGGCGAGCTGCCGCACGGCGTCCAGGCTGGCGAAGTCGGTCCGGAACATGCGCGCCTCGGCGGCGCCGGCCGCGTTGACGGCCGCCAGCGCCTCGTCGCAGCGCGCCGGCGTCCGGCCCGTCAGCAGCAGGCTCGCGCCGCGCCGCGCCAGCCCGAGAGCCGTGGCGCGGCCGATGCCCGAGCTCGCCCCCGTGATCAGAATCCGCTTGCCGCGCAGCGTGTCCACCGCAGTCCCTCCCGCCACCGAAAACTGTTGCGTGAACGGTCCGCCCCCGATACCTTAGGGACAAGGGCGCGGTGCGCGCAACCGCGACCCGCCGAAAGTGGGGTATCCATGCAGAATCGATTCCGAGTCGCCGCGGGTCTGCTCGCCGCCGTCGTGCTGGCGGCGTGGCTCGCGCCGCCGGCCGGCGCGCAGGACTGGGCCCCGGCGCGGCTCGCGGACGGCCAGCCGGATATCCAGGGCATGTGGAACAACGCCGACGCGAACCACACGCCGCTGGAGCTGCCCGACGAGCTGGCGGGCCGCGACAGCTTCACGGCCGAGGAGCTGCGCGAGCTCGCGCAGGCGCGCTTCGACGCCACGATCAAGGCCAACGAGACGCTCCGGGAAGGCGACCCGGGCTTCTACGCCCTGTACTGGTTCGACTGGTTCTGGCAGGAGCCGGAGGGCGGCGACTGGCCGGCGCTGATCACCGAGCCGCGGAGCGGCAAGATGCCCGGCATGACGGATCTCGGCCGCGCCCGCGCCGCCCACATCCGCGAGCATCTGCACGACACCTACGCCAACATGGAGGGCGGCGACCGCTGCATCTCCCGCGGCGTGCTCGGGATGATGATGCCGACGGCGTACAACAACGGCACGCTGATCCTCCAGACGCCCGGCCACGTCGTCATGCACAGCGAGATGATCCACAACGCGCGCATCGTCCCGATCGACGGCGGACCGCACGTCGCCGGCGGCATCGGCCTGTGGGAGGGCGACCCCCGCGGCCGCTGGGAAGGGAATACGCTGATCATCGAGTCGACCAACTTCAAGGAGGTCGACAACCTGCGGGCGCCGAAGGGGCGCGCGCGGCAGTCGCCGTCGCGGCGCATCGTCGAGTGCTTCACGCCGGTCGGGCCGGACACGCTGCGCTACTCGATCACCGTCGACGATCCGGAGACCTGGACCGCGCCCTGGACCGTCACCTTCCCGTGGCGGCGGGACAGCGGCTACCAGCAGTACGAGTACGCCTGCCACGAGGGCAACTACGCCGTGCCCAACTCGCTGAGCGGCGCGCGCGCCGAGGAACGCGAGGCGGCCGCCGCCGCCACCGGCTCGAGGTAGGCCCCTGCGCCGCAGACTGCCCAAAGGCGCGCACGGCGCGCCTCGGCGGGAGCGGCGCGGGGCTGTGGGGTCCCCGCAAGCGGACGCCGGGGGCTTGGGGCGCAGCCCCATCTGAAGGAAGCGAACGAGGAGGCTTCGAAGATGCATCAGCAAGCTCGCAAGTCGTCGAGGATGCTGGCGGCCGCCGCCGCGGTCGCCGTGCTGCTGCCGGCCGTCGCCGCGGCCCAGGACGAAGGGTTGGCGCGGACCCCGTGGGGCGCGCCCGACCTGCAGGGGGTGTGGGACTTCCGCACCCTGACGCCCTTCGAGCGGCCGGCCGCTCTGGAGGACAAGGCGGTCTACACGGC
This sequence comes from Vicinamibacterales bacterium, assembly GCA_965214845.1. Lineage (GTDB taxonomy): Bacteria > Acidobacteriota > Vicinamibacteria > Vicinamibacterales > UBA8438 > JAAXGX01. The sequence continues at coordinate 4,573,037 of CBDCCO010000007.1, read as the reverse complement.
GGAGGAGGTCGCCGCGTTCGAGTCGCGGCGGCTGGCGGAGCTCGCCGCGCTCGACGACGCGGAGCCGGCCGACGTCGTCGGCAACTACAACCAGTTCTGGTTCGATCGCGGCACGACCGTGGTCGAGACCAACCGCACGTCGCTGGTGGTCGACCCGCCCGACGGGCGCGTGCCGCCGCTGACCCCGGCCGCCGCGGACCGGCAGGCGGCGCTCGCGGCGACGCGGGCCGGCGTGTCGCGCCACGTGCCGACGCCGGGCGGCTTCGTCGAGGATCTCGGCGGGGGCATGTTCGCGGTGCGCTGCATCCTGGGCTTCAACTCGGGACCGCCGATAACGCCCGCGGGCTACAACCAGAACGTGCAGGTGTTCCAGACCGAGGACACCGTGGTGCTGCTCAACGAGATGGTGCACAGCGCGCGGGTCGTGCCGCTGGACGGTCGTGACCACATCGAGGCGGGCATCCGCCAGTGGATGGGCGACTCGCGCGGCTACTGGGACGGCGACACGCTGGTGGTCGAGACCAGGAATTTCCTGCGGGAGACCAGCTTCCGGGGCGGGCTGTCCGACGCCAACCTGCACCTGACGGAGCGCTTCACGCGCGTGTCGCCGGGCACGCTGATGTACGAGGTGACGGTCGACGATCCGACGGCCTGGACACGGCCGTGGACCTACCAGATCCCGATGCAGCTCAGCGACCAGCCGCTGTACGAGTACGCCTGCCACGAGGGCAACTACGGGCTGTACAACATCCTGGCCGGCGCCCGCGAGAAGGAGCAGGAAGAGGAGGCGGCGCTCATCGCCGCCGGCCTGCGCTAGGAGTCTGCGCCGTGGAACGGCGCGGACTCCTGTAGGATTGGTTGGGCGGCAATCGGAGCCGTAGGCGACGATTTCCGGGCTAGTCGTGTCGGCCGGGCGGCCGCTCCGCAAGGCGGCCGCCCGGCTTCGATTGATGCCGGCCGACGCTGCCGTCATTCTGTCATTCCGTCATTCCGTAACCCGCCGCAAGCCGTGCCGAACCTGCCGCCGTCCGTCGTGCGACCGGCCGCGCTCCCGGGCGTGGCGGTCTGCGCCGCGCTGGCCGGGCTGCTCGCCGCGGGCGGCTGCGGCGGCGGCGAGCCCGCGCCCGGCGGCGGGAGCCCACCGCCCGCCGCGCCGGAGGCGCAGCCCGCCGCGACCGAGGCGCCGCCCGTCGCGCCGCGCGCGCAGCCCACCGACCCGGCCCGGCGGAACGATACGGCCGACGCGGCGCACCACGAGCGCTTCCAGCGGCTCGCTCCCGAGGCGTTGCGGCTGATGATCGCCGCCGCGCAGCGCGCGCTGCCGATCGGCGCGCTGCAGGAGCGCATCGACGACGCGCGGCAGCTCGCCACCCGGGACGCGGCCGCGGCGGCCGACCGCCTCGAAGAGGTCGTCGCCGACCTCGAGGCGCTGCTCGCGGACGGCGGCTGACGCCGCCGCGGCTCGTGAGCCGGCGTTCTTGCGCGGCGTGTGCGTCTTGCGCGATCATGGGCGCTGTCCGGATACAGGGCGAACAAGTGCCAAGGAGGGCAGGATGAGCTATCGATGTGTCGCGGCGGTGTTGGCGGCGGTTGCGGTGGCGGTGCTGGCCGCGGTGCCGGCGGCCGCGCAGGACGAGGCGGCTCCGCGGACGCCGTGGGGGGCGCCGGATCTGCAGGGCGTCTGGGACTTCCGGTCCATCACGCCGATGGAGCGGCCCGACGAGCTGGCGGACCGGGCGTTCCTGAGCGCCGAGGAGGCCGCCGAGATCGAGCAGGAGCGCATCGCCCGCAACGAGGAGCTGGCGAGTCGGGCCGCGCGGCGCACGCAGGCCACCGACAGCGTGGACCGCGGCGAGGACGGCGCGCCCGGCTTCTACAACAACTTCTGGCTCGACTATGGCACGTCGCCGGTCGAGACCGGGCGGACCTCGCTGATCGTCGATCCGCCGACCGGCAAGGTGCCGCCGCTGACCGGCGCCGCCGCGCGGCGGCAGGCGGCGGCCGCGGCCCTGCGCGAGGGCGTCGGCGGGCACTCGCCCACGCCCGGCGGCTGGGTGGAGGACCTCGGCGCCAACGGCCTGCAGCTCCGCTGCATCACCGGCTTCAACGCCGGGCCGCCGATGACCCCCGGCGCCTACAACAACAACGTGCAGGTGTTCCAGACCGAGAACACCGTGGCGCTGCTCAACGAGATGAACCACAACTTCCGCATCATCCCGCTGGACGGGCGCCCGACCGTCGGCCTCCCGCAGTGGACGGGCGAGTCGCACGGCCACTGGGACGGCGACACGCTGGTCGTCGAGACGACCGGCTTCCTGCGCGAGACGAGCTTCCAGCGCGGCTCGAGCGACGCGAACCTGCGGCTCGTCGAGCGCTTCACGCGCGTCTCGCCGGGGACGCTGCTGTACGAGGCCACCATCGACGATCCGACCGTCTGGTCGCAGGTCTGGACCTACGAGATCCCGATGCAGCTCAACGACCAGCCGCTGTACGAGTACGCCTGCCACGAGGGCAACTACGGCCTGTACAACATCCTGGCCGGCGCCCGCGCGGAGGAAGCCGCGGCGGAAGCGGCCATGAACGCGTCGAAGCAGTAGGCTTTGGCCGGACGGGGCTGCGCCCCGAACCCCCGGCGTCCGCCTGCGGGGACCCCGCGCGGTCTACGGGGCAGCCTCCTGGCGCCGGACGATTCGAGCCGACCCCGGCCTGCCGGGGCCGGCTCTTTTTCTTGCGGGGCGGAACCGGAGGCCCGTGACCGTTCATCCGTCGGCCACCTCATGCCCCACCACAAGTCGCTGGACATTGGTGCGGGCAACTCTTAGCATGCGAGTGCATCGCGAGTTGGATTCAGAAAGTTCATCAGGAGGTTCATGATGATTCATCGATCGATCGTGCCGGTGAGCGCGCTGGCGTTCGTGATGGCCGTTGCGGCCCTGGCGCCCGCGCCGGTCGCGGGCCAGGACCTGCCGCTGACTCCGTGGGGCGCCCCGGACCTGCAGGGCGTGTGGGACTTCCGGACCCTGACGCCGATGGAGCGGCCCGTCGAGCTGGAGCAGGACATCTACACGGCGGAGGAGGCCGCGGAGTTCGAGGCGCGGCGCCTCGCCGAGATCGCGGCGCTCGACGACGAGGAGCCGGCCGACGTGGTCGGCAACTACAACCAGTTCTGGTTCGATCGGGGCACGACCGTGGTCGAGACCAACCGCACGTCGCTCGTCACCGATCCGCCCGACGGCCGCATCCCGGCGCTGACCGCGGCGGCCGAGCGGCGGCAGGCGGCCGAGGCAAAGGCGCGCGAGGGCACGGGGCGGCACATGCCCACGCCCGGCGGCTTCGTCGAGGACCTCGGCGCGAACGGCCTCCAGGTGCGCTGCATAATGGGCTTCAACGCGGGCCCGCCGATGGAGCCGCGCGCCTACAACAACAACCTGCAGATCTTCCAGACCGAGGACCACGTGGTGCTGCTGACCGAGATGGTCCACGACGCGCGCGTCGTGCCGCTCGACGGCCGTCCGCACCTGCCCGCGGATCTGCGCCAGTGGGCCGGCAGCTCGCGCGCCCACTGGGACGGCGACACGCTGGTGGTGGAGACGACCAACTTCCTGCGCGAGACGAGCTTCGCGCGCGGCGCCTCCACGCGCAACCTCAATCTCGTGGAGCGCTTCACGCGCGTCGCGCCCGAGACGCTGCGGTACGAGGCGACGGTGAACGACCCGACGGTCTGGACGCGTCCCTGGACCTATACGGTGCCGATGACGCTGAACCCCGACCCGCTGTACGAGTACGCCTGCCACGAGGGCAACTACGGGCTGTACAACATCCTGGCCGGCGCCCTCGCCGACCAGTTGGAGGCCGCAGCCGCGGGCTCGCGGTAGGGAGCGAACCATGCGTGTGCATCTGCGAGGGACAGCAAGCCTGGCGCTCGTCGCGCTGCTGGCGTCCGCCGGCGCGGCGGCCGGCCAGGGCGGCGGCGCCGAGGCCGATCCGCGCGACAAGTTCGTCGGCACGTGGAAACTGCTGGGGGTCGAGCGGCACGACGCGGACGGCAACCTGCAGCCGCCGCCGGAGCCCGGCACGTTCGGCGCCGGGGCGCCGCTCGGCTACATCATGTACGACGGCGAGCACATGGCCGTCATCATCCAGCAGGAGGGGCGCCTGCCGTACGCCGGCGCCGAGCCGACGCCCGACGAGGCGCTGGCGGCGCTGACCAGCTACACGTCGTACTTCGGGCCGTACACGGTGAACGAGGCCGAGGGGTACGTCACCCACCACGTGCTGGGCAGCATCAACCCGGGCACGACCGGGCAGGACAACCAGCGCTTCTACGAGTTCTCCGACAACCGGCTCATCCTGCAGCCCCCGCCGGGGCCGTCCGGCGGGCGCCTGCGGATCATCTGGGAGAAGGTGCCCGACAAGGCCGACCTGACCGCGGAGCAGCACCGGTTCCTCGGCTTCTGGGCCATCTCGCACGTCGAGCAGCGGACGCTGGACGGCGACGAGCCGGTCCCGACCGACCAGTACGCCGAGGGCTACATCATCTACATGCCGTCGGGTCACATGGCGGTGCACCTCATGCGGGAGGCGGGCCGGCAGCCGTACGCCGGGGCGCGCCCGACCGGGGACGAAGCGCTCCCCACCCTGGCCAGCTACGGCGGCTACTTCGGGTCGTTCATCGTCAAGCGGGGCGGCTACGTGCTGCACCGGCGGACCGGGGCTGTCGTGCCCGCGTCGGCCGGTGTCGACGCGCAGCGGTTCTACGACTTCCAGGGCGACCAGCTCATCCTGATGCCGGGCGGGCCCCGCGAGGTCGACGGCGTCGCGGTGCGGCGGTTCATCCACTGGGACCGCATCAGCACCCTGGATCACTGACCCTCCGCGCGTGTTTCCCGTGCACCGGCGGCCGCTACCGGCCGCCGGTGCCGACTTGCGTCAAGGTGTTCGGCGAAGGCGCCCGTACTCCGTACAGGCGGACTCGAGCGCAGGCGGGGCCGGTCCCCGAAGCCGGCCGCGATAGGCCAGCCAAGTCTCGACGTTCCACGTTGGCACCAGCACGATGACTCGCTCGTCAGGTTGTCGAACCGGCAGGCCCCTGGAGACGCAGGCCTCGTTCAGTTCGGCCTCCCGGCCCCGAACTCCCTGCCGGTCACCGTCGAGGACGACTATCAGCGCCTGTTCGACGGTTCCCCGCTTGCTGCGATAGGCGGCAACGAAGACCTGCAGCTCGCGATTCTGCCAGCGCGTCAGCGTCTTCGTGGGAAACGTATCCGGATCGGCCACCCTGGCGGTCCCGTTCAGGAGGCGGCGGATCGCGAGTACTACGTCGAGCACGGACGTCTTGCCGGCGCCGTTGCGTCCGAGCAGCAGCGACAGTTCCCGGAGCCGGAGTTCGCGACTGCGCCGCGCTGGTCGGCTACTGCCCTGTCCGGGCCCGCCGCTCGGCGCTGAGGCGCTCGTAGTCGGCGTCGCCGATGAAGATGAGCTGCGCGTTCGAGTGCGCCATCTCGTCGACCGTGCGCGGCCCGTACCAGACCCACTGGCGCGGGTCGGGGTTGTTGCGGTTGGCCGCCGTGTTGTCGTGCCAGGCGGTGATCTGCAGCACCGTGCCGCGCGGCAGGACCGGCGCGTGGTCGGGGTGGTAGATGTAGTTGATGTGCCAGTCGTTGCTGAACCGGTCCGCGTGGTTCAGCAGCTCGCGCCGGCCGTCGGGATGGATCGCCTCCAGCGAGAACGCCTTGCCGCGGTAGTGCATGTGCGGCTGGAAGTTGTGCAGGATGGCCGGCGCCGGGAGCGTGTAGGAGCCCTGGTGCACCGTCTCGGCGTGGGGCGGTATGTGCAGCGGCTTGACGTTCACGCTGCCCACCGAGACGAACGACGCGCTGTAGCGCGGCGTGACGCCCCGCGGGTGGAACCACCAGCCGACCTCGAGCCGGTCGGTGATCTCCTCGCCGACGGCGTGGTAGTGGATGGAGAACTCCACCCGCGCGCCCGGCTGCACGAGCTTGCCGACGTCCTCGGGATAGATCTCGCCGCCCTTGCCCTGCGCCCACTCGGTGAACATCTCGCGCGTGTCGATCGGATCGCCGCCGATGCGCTCGCGGGCCACCTGCAGCACGGCGTCGGCGGCCGCCTGCCCGGCGATCAGCGCGCGCTCGGCCGCGAGGAACTCGGGCGTCTCGGGCTGGTGCAGGAAGGTCGACGCATGGTGCGCGATGCGCCGGCCGTCACGGCCGGCGGGCTTGGTCTCGACCGCGCGGATCCAGCGCGGCTCGGTCAGCGGCACGTCGACGATCGGCCGGAAGAACGTGTCCTGCGCCACCGCCGGCATCGTGAACGGCTCCGAGCGGATGACGAGGTCGGGCGGACCCAGCTCGGCCTCGAGCCGGAACCGGTCGCCGGCGGGCCACTCGCGCGGCGGCGGCAGGTCGGCCGGGTTGCCGGGCGGCGCGCCGTTGTCGACCCAGCGCACGATGGTGTCGATCTCGGCGGCGCTCAGCGAAGCGTCGTTGATGAACTGCTGGATGCCGACGGTCCTGTCGAGGAACCACGGCGGCATCTCGCGGGCGGCGACCCGGGCCCGGATGGCGCGCGCCCAGGGGCGCGATTCCGCGTAGGTGAGCAGCGACATCGGCGCCATGCTGCCGGGCCGGTGGCACTCCTGGCACTTGCGCTGGAAGATCGGCGCGACGTCCCTTGCGAACGTGACCTGGACCTCGTCGCCGGCCGGCTGGGCGGCGGCGCCGCCCGGGAGGCCGGCCGCCGCAACGAGCGTCAGGAGGCCGAGCGTCAGCAGCGGCCGCACGCCGGCGCGCATTGCGGATCGTCTCGTCATGTCGTCGCCCTTCGTTCTCCGGCGCAGATTCCTGGCCCGCCAATCGTCGCCTGACGGCTCCGCTCGGCGCCCAACCAACCCAAGCAGCCCGTGGAAGAAGTCTATTCGCTGAGCCCGGTTGTTCAGGCAGCTTGGCGATGAGCAATTGAGCCGACGAGCGCCGTCGGTGTCCATTTGAACCCCCAAGCGCGCGTCAGACGCCCCCAGAGGTCGATCAGACGGTCGATCAGGCGGCAAATCGACGAAAGAGCCCGCCCCTGCAGGCTCCGGGGCGTACCGATGCCGGTCTGGCGCCGCAAGAGCAGTCCGATGTTGCAGGCGGCCGCCTGGATCAGCACGCGCTTGCGGACATTGTCGTGACCGCGCACCCAGACCCGACGCATACCGCCCGTCTCATACATATGCGCGAATGTACGCTCGACCATCTCACCCCGGCGCCGTTGCAGGCGACGACCCCGACGGCCGCGCACACGCCGCCGGTTCGCATACAACGCCTCTTGCGCAGCACGCTTCTCCGGCGGCGTCTCGCCCGTCTTCTTGTCCTGCCAGCGGCGCCGGCCGCGCGCCGGCTCGGACACGTGACTCCGCACCCCTACCTCGCGCAGCCCCACCAGCGTCTCGTCGCTGTGGTACCCCTTGTCGGCGACGACCTCTTCGACCCCAGCACCGTCCGGCTGCACCAACTCCACCTGCTCGGCCGCCACGATCAGCGTCTCCGGCAGCGTGGCCGTATCGCCGTCGGAAGCATCCTGGACCGTCACCGAGACGATGGCCCCCGTGTCCCTGTCGACCCCGTGCTCGGCCTTGTGGGCCAAGCGCGTCCGACCGTCCTTCATCTTCGCGATCTTCGCGTCCGGGTCCTGCGGCGATTTCCACTCCTTGTTCGACGCCTTCTTGTTCTTCCGGGACCGGTCGAACCGAGCCAACTCGGCCCGCGTCGGGGTCTCCACACCGGACGCTTCCGCCAACCGCCGAATGAACTCTTCGTGGGATTCTCCCGTGTCCCGCCGCTCGATGCTCCGCATCGCCGCGTGCGCTTCCAGCGTCGTCGCATCGATGCCGACCGTCTTCCCCCGAACCAGACCCGCTGCGGACAGCCGCTCCAGAACCCATGTGAAAACTGCCTCGTGGGTCTCTACGTCGATCCGCCGCCGCGTGCGCGACAGCGTCGAGTGATCCGGCGCCGCCTCAGTCAATTCCAGGTCCAGGAACGACCGCAGACTCAGCGAATCGGCTACCCGCCACGCAATCCCCCGCTCCGACGACAGACCCTCGAAATAGCCGATGAACAGCATCCGGAAATACCGACCCGGACGCAGACTCGGACGGCCCAGCCGGCCCGCGTAAAAGGCCGCGCACAACTCCTCGACGAACGCATCGAAGCCGGAATCCGCCAGGACCCGGTTCAGCCGCTCGAAGTAAGGATGCCCGTCGCTCGTCGGGAGGTCCGACGTGTCCACCCACATCGGCGACGCCTGGCGCGCCGCCGGTCTCTTGCCCATTGCCATGGTCGTTCAGTGTACGGGTTCGATCGCGCCGGGGCCAGGCCGGATCAGCGACTTTCACCACAGGCTGCTAGTACTAGTAGGAGTCCACGCCGTTCCACGGCGCGGACTCCTACGGCGCCGCGGGCCGCACGTCGACCGCGACGTACGCGTTCGTCCAGCAGCAGCCGTCGAACCCCGACCCGTCGGATACCAGCGCGCGCAGCAGGTAGCGGCCCGGCGCAGCGAACGTCGCGGCGGTGCGCGCCCGGCCCGCCTCGACCGGCGGCTCCGCGTCGCGGAAGCGCACCGGGCCGGCCCCGCGGTAGCGGGTCCAGGCCACGGTCAGGCCCGTCGCGCTGCCGTCGCCCCGCCGGTAGCTCTGCTGCAGCGAGCGAATGACCTTGCCGCGGTCGGGGGGCGGCGGCAGGCCGTCGTCGGTGACCCACACGTCCAGCGGCACGGGCTGCCCGACCGCGGCGTCCACCGCGCCCGCCAGCCCCGCCGGCCCGCGTCCCGCCGGGCCGTCCGGCGCGAAACGCACTGCCGGGGGCGTGTTGCCGGGGAACGAGCCGCCGTGATTGACCAGGCCCTCGATCTCGTACAGCGGGCCGAGGTTCGACGGCATGCTCAGCGTCTGCCCGCGGATGCTCAGCGTCCACGTGATTTCGGCCGCCGACCCCGCGGGCAGCGGCACCGCGAACACGCCGTGCCGGTGGCCGGGCAGGAACCAGGTGGGCTGGCCCTGATCGGCCGGTCCCGGGGCGACGGCGTTGTCCGGGCCGACGGGGATGTGCAGCGTCTCGTCGGCGTTCAGGTTCAGATATTCGTAGGCCGCGTAGATGCGCCCGTCGTCGCCCGTGAACCAGCCCCGGTACAGCGGCACGACGTGCTGGCCCCGCGCATGCCGCAACTGGCTGGCGATGGCCGGGAGCTGCGACGCCTGCGCCCGCAGGTCCGCCTCGTGGACCGCGAGCCAGCCGGCCGCGCCGGCCAGGAGCCAGCAGCCGGCGGCCCGCACTCTGCTGCGATGCGTCGTCCCCAGGCTCACGCTACCAATGTATCACCTGGCACCGCGAGCCCGGGAGCGGCGCGGGGCTGTGGGGTCCCTGCAAGCGGACGCCGGGGGCTTGGGGCGCAGCCCCATCTAGAGCTGGACATGCCGGACCAGCCAACGCACGTCGACGGCGAACGAGTAGACCAGCAGGGCCAGGGCGGCCGCCGCCGCGGGGCCGACCGCAACGCCCGGCATGACGGGGGCCAGGCAGCTCACGAGCACGGCGCCCTCGACGACGCAGACGACCTTGCGGCGCCGGCTCGGCGGCAGCGCGGCCCGCAACGCCGGCCGCAGCCGGCCGGCCGCGACGAACAGGTAGCGCAGCGCCCCGATGAGCAGCACCCAGGGGCCGGCGCGGCCGCCCAGCCAGACCAGGGCGGACAGCGCCAGCATGAGGAAGGCGTCGAGCTCCATGTCGAAGCGGGCGCCGAAAGCGGTCGCGCTGCCCGTGCGGCGGGCCATCCAGCCGTCGACGCCGTCCAGGATGAGCGCGGTCGTGGACACCGCGACGATCCACCACCAGGCGGCCGCGTCCAGCCGGCCGGCGTGCAGCGCCAGCGCCGCGACCGGGAGCACGAGCGTGGCGCGCCCCAGCGTGACCCGGTTCGCCGCGCCGAGCCCCGCGCCGGGCAGGACGGCGGGCGCGGCCCGCACGACGAGCGCCGCCAGCAGGACGTACAATGCTACGGCCTGCAGCACGTAGGCGGGCGGCAACCCGAACAGCCGCCGCGTGGCGATGGCCACGGCCAGCAGCAGCGGAAGCCCGGCGATCAGGTCGCGGCCGGACCGGCCGATGCTCAGCATGTCGACTACCCGCACCGCGCGCCAGTTCTGGATCCGGTCGCCCGGCCGTGGTGAGATTGTGCAGGCGGACCTGCCGCCCGGGCAAGCGGGGCAGGTGCTGGTGCGCACGGTCTACTCGGGCGTGAGCCGCGGCACCGAGGCGCTCGTGTTCAACGGCGAGGTACCGCGCTCGCAGTACACGGCCATGCGCGCGCCGTTCCAGGAGGGCGAGTTCCCCGGACCGGTCAAGTACGGCTACGCGAACGTGGGGGAGGTGCTGGCGGAGGACGCGCCCCCGGACCTGGCCGGCCGCGCGGTGTTCTGTCTCTACCCGCACCAGGATCTCTACCGGGTGCCGGTGGCCGCCGTCGCCCCGATTCCGGCCGGCGTGCCGCCCGCGCGCGCCGTCCTGGCGGCCAACATGGAGACCGCGATCAACGTCGTCTGGGACGCGCGGCCGGCGGCGGGCGACCGCATCGTGGTGATTGGCGCCGGTGTGGTGGGGCTGCTGGTCGCCTGGCTCTGCCGGCAGGTGCCCGGTGCGGCGGTCACGGCCGTGGATGTGAATCCCGAGCGCGGCTCGGCCGCGCGGGCGCTCGGCGTCGCCTTCGGCACCGAGGCCGAGCGGCAGCCCGCCGCCGATCTGATCGTGCACGCGAGCGGCCAGCCCGCCGGCCTGCGCGCCGCGCTCGACATCGCCGGCGTCGAGGCCACGATCGTCGAGGCCAGCTGGTACGGGTCGCGGTCCGTGCCCCTGCCGCTCGGCGAGGCGTTCCACTCGCGCCGGCTGACGCTCAGGAGCAGCCAGGTCGGCCGGCTGCCGCCGGACCGCGCCGTCCGCTGGAGCCACGCGCGCCGGATGCGCCTGGCGCTGGAGCTGCTGCGCGCGGCGGAGCTCGACGCGCTGATCAGCGGCGAGAGCGGGTTCGCCGAGCTGCCGGCCGTGATGGCGCGCCTGAGCCGCGATCCGCGCGCCGCCCTGTGCCATCGCATCCGCTATCCGACGGACGTCGAGTGAACGGCGCGCGACCCGTCAGACGAAGGAGCCCCGACCCGTGTACAGCGTGAGTGTCCGTGACCACTTCATGATCGCCCACAGCTTCCGCGGCGAGACCTTCGGCCCCGCGCAGCGGCTGCACGGCGCCACCTACGTCGTGGACGTGACCTTCCTGCGTCCCGAGCTGGACGCCGACGGCGTCGTCGTCGACATCGGGCTGGCAAGCGACCAGCTCCGCTCGGTGCTGGCGGCGTTCCGCTACCGGAACCTGGACGAGGAGCCGGCGTTCGCCGGCCGCAACACCACGACGGAGGTGCTCGCCCGCGAGATCTTCGACCGGCTTGCCCGCGCCATCCGCGACGGGCGGCTCGGCGCGGCCGGCCGCGGCATCGCGTCGATGCGCGTGACGCTGAAGGAGTCGCACCTGGCCGCGGGCGGCTACGAGGGTCCGGTGTGAGCGCCGCCGACCTCCATTTTCTCGTGCCCGGTGCGCTCGACCAGCGCACGGGCGGCTACCTCTACGACGCGCGCATCGTGGACGGCCTGCGCCGCCGCGGCTGGCAGGTCGCGGTGCACGAGCTCGCCGGCGAGTTTCCGGTGGGCGACGCCCGCGCGCGGAGCAGCCTGGCCGGCACGCTGGCCGGCCTGCCCGCGGGCGCGCGCGCGGTCATCGACGGGCTCGCCATGGGCGCGCTGCCCGAGCTGGTGCGCCCCGAGCGCGCCCGGCTGCGGCTGCTCGCGCTGGTCCATCTGCTGCTGGCCGACGAGACCGGGCTCGACGCGGCGCAGCAGGACCGCTTCGTCGCCCTCGAGCGGGACGCGCTGGCGGCGTGCGCGGGCGTGCTGGCGACCAGCGCCTGCACGGCGGGGCGCGTGGCGGCGCTGGGCGTGGCGGCCGCCGCGATCCGGGCGGTCCCGCCCGGCACCGATCCCGCGCCGCCTGCCGCCGGTCCGGGTCCCGACGCGCCGCCGCGGCTGCTGTGCGTGGCGTCGGTCACGCCCCGCAAGGGGCAGGACGTCCTCGTCCGGGCGCTCGCGCGGCTGGCCGACCGGCCGTGGAGCTGCGTCTGCGCCGGGAGCCTGAGCCGGGCGCCGGCGTTCGCGCGCGCGGTCGAGCGGCAGGTGCGGGCGGCGGGGCTCGCGGCGCGCATCGCCTTCCCCGGCGAGTGCGACGCCGCGGCCGTCGCCGCGCTGTACGACGCCAGCTCGGTGTTCGTGCTGCCGTCGCACGCCGAGGGCTTCGGCATGGTGCTGACCGAGGCGCTGGCGCGCGGACTGCCGGTGGTGAGCACGACCGGCGGCGCGATTCCCCACACCGTGCCCCCGGACGCCGGGCTGCTCGTGGCGCCGGGCGACGACGCGGCGCTGGCCGGCGCGCTGGCCGAGCTGCTGCCGGCCGCCGCCGGCCGTCCGCCCGGCGGCGGCCCGGCGCGCCTGGCGCAGCTGGCGGCGGCGGCCCGCCGGCGCGCGGCCGGCCTGCCCGACTGGGAGGCCGCGACGGACACCTTCGCCACCGCCGTCACGGACCTGACCGCCGCCCCGCCGGGCTGAGCCACACGGATGTCGAGCGCCGAGCGCGACGCGTTCAGCCCGGACTGGCTCGCGCTGCGCGAGGCGGCCGACCACCGCGCGCGGGCCGCCGCCCTCGTCGAGCGCCTGCGGGCGGAATGGCGGCGGCGGGGGTGGACCCGGATCGTGGACCTGGGCAGCGGCACCGGGTCGAATCTGCGCTACCTGGCGCCGCGGCTGCCGGGCCCGCAGCAGTGGACGCTGGTCGATCACGACGCGGCGCTGCTGGCTCGCGCCGGAACCGCCGGCACGACCGCGGAGGTGCGGTGCGTGCAAGGCGACCTGGCCGCGGCCGGGCTGCCGGCGGTGGCGCAGGCCGATCTCGTCACCTGCTCGGCGCTGCTCGATCTCGTCCCGGAGGACTGGCTGGACCGCCTGGCCCGCGCCTGCCGGGCTGCCGGTTGCGGGGCGTACCTGGCGCTGACCTACGACGGCGTGATGCAGTGGTCGGCGGCCGGGAGCGGCGGCGGCGGTCCCGGCGCGGCGGCCGATCCGGACGACGCGGCGATCCGGGAGGCGGTGAACGCCCACCAGCGGCGCGACCGCGGGCCGGCGACGGCGCTCGGCCCGGACGCGGCGGCGGCGGCCGAGACGCTGTTGCGCGCGGTGGGCTATCGGACCTGGCGCCTGCCGAGCCCCTGGCGGCTGGGGCCGGCAGAGCGGGCGCTGGCGCTGGCGCTGATCGACGGCTGGGAGGAGGCGGCGCTCGACCTCTCGCCGCTCCCCGCCGAGGCGCGCCGGATCCGCGCCTGGGCGGTGCGCCGCCGGCGGACGGCCGCCAGCGGCTTCGAGCTGACCGTGGGCCACCAGGACGTGCTCGCCCTGCCGCCGTCCGCGTAGCCCGCTGCGTTGCGCGGCGAAATGCGCGTTCTGCACGCCCGAATCGACGCCCAGGGCCACGAGTTGCGCGAGCAGATCGGCCAATTGCGCGAACGCATGGCGCACCTCGAAGGCCTCCGCGAAGCCATCACTGGCAAGCGCGTGGCGTCGGACGATCCAGCAACGGCATCCACGATCACACCGGCTCCGTCCCGGCCCGGCGGAGATCGAGATCGAAGAGCATGTCGTCGCCGAGGCGGAAGTGCCGGCAGCGCGGGCGCAGCGCCTCGTCGAGCGACTCGATCGGATCCAGCGTGAGCGCGGGCCGGCCGCCGCCGATGAGCAGCGGCGCGACCGTGACGTGCAGGCGGTCGAGCGCGCCGGCCTGCAGGAAGCGGGAGACGGTCGTGCCGCCGCCCTCGACCAGGACCCGGCGGCAGCCCAGGCCGCGCAGGGCCGCGAGCACGGCGGCCGGATCGAAGCCGCCGCCGCGGGTGGCCGGCATTCGCAGCACGTCGCCCTCGAGGCGGGGCCGGCTCGCGCCGCCGTCCGCCGCGCGGCGCACCTGCACCGTGCGTGCGGCGCCGTCCGCGAAGACGTGCCGGTCGCGGTCGAGCCGCCCGCGCGGATCGAGAATCACCCGCAGCGGGTTCTCGCCCTCGACCTCCCGCACCGTGAGCCGCGGGTTGTCGGCGGCCACGGTGCCGGCCCCGACCAGCACCGCGTCGACCAGCGCGCGCAGCCGGTGCAGGCGGCGGATGTCGGCCCGGCCGGTCACGTAGTGGGAGTGCCCGGTGGCCGTCGCGATGCAGCCGTCGAGACTCTGGCCGATCTGCGCGATAACCAGGTCGGCGGGCAGCCGCACGGGCAGGAGCAGCTCCAGCAGGTCGCGCGCCGCGGCGGTCGGCGCGCCCGCCGTCCGCCACGCGCCGGAGGCGTCGACTTGCAACCAGACTTCGGGATTGGGATGATGGTGCACGCGCACGGGCCTTCCAGTTGTCGTCACGCCGGGAGACACGGCACGCAGCAGGTTCCAGGCGGTGCGTTCGTCGATGGGGGAGTTCAAGTAGACTCCTCGCGGTCCCCGGAGTCTGCGCCGTGGACCGGCGCGGATCCCGCGAGCCGCAGGCGACGGTTTCGGACCAGGGGTGTGCGCCGTAGAGCGGTGCAAACCCCTGGCAGGGTTGGTTGGGCGGCAATCGGAGCCGCAGGCGACGATTTCCGGGCTAGTATGTACGAAGCGGAACGCGGGCTGTTCGATCTGCAGCGCGGCAGGCCTCTGTACGTCACGCCGTCCGGCGGGCCGGCCGCCTCCCCGGGCGCGCTGCTCGCCGCGGTCGAGGGCTTGGCGCCGCCCACCGTCGAGCAGCTCGGACGCATCGCCGGGGGGCCGGTGCGGCTGGCGATCACCCACCACCGGGCGCACGCCATGGGGCTGTCGAACGGCATCCGCCGCGTGCCGCTTAGCCTGTTGCTCAACGGCGCGTCCGGCCCCGACGAGATCGTGCGCCTGTCTACCGCGCCGGGGGGCCCTGCGGCCCGCGTGCGCGACGTGCGGGAGGCATCGGAGCCCGAGGTCGGCGGCCTGAAGCTGGTGCGGCTGGGCCGGCTGATTCCGGCGGTGGTGGGCGCCCCGATCGACCCGGTCGCCGCCCCGGAGCTGCGGCGGGGCATCGAGAGCGGCGCGATCCTCGCGGTGACGACGGCGCAGATCGACGCGATGGCCCGCGACACGCGGCTCGATCTGACGTACGTCAGCGACGGGCCGGTGCCGCTCGAGGCTGCCGGCACGGCCGGGTTCGTGTGCTTTCGGGAGGCGAACGGCCTGCTCGAGCACGTGGCGATCCTCGTGGGCGCCCGCGAGCACTGGCCGGACCCGGTGCCCGTGCGCATCCACTCGGCCTGCCTGACGGGCGATCTGTTCAGCAGCCTGCGCTGCGATTGCGGCGATCAGTTGCGCGGCAGCCTGCGCGCCTTCGCCGCGCGCGGCGGCGGCGTGCTGCTGTACCTCGCCCAGGAAGGGCGCGGCATCGGTCTCGGCAACAAGCTGCGGGCGTACACGCTGCAGGGGCAGGGGCTGGATACGGTCGACGCCGACTGCACGCTCGGCTTCGGGGCCGACGAGCGCACCTACGAGGCGGCGGTCGGGATGCTGCGCCACCTGCAGGTCGCGCGCGTCCGGCTGTTCACCAACAACCCGGAGAAGATGCGGGCCCTGCAGGACGCCGGCATCGAGGTGGTGGACCGCGAGCCGCTCTACGGCACGCTCAACCGCTACAACGCCGACTACGTCAAGGCCAAGGTGGAGCGCGCCGGACACTGGCTGGACGACATGCTGGCCGGCGGCGCGGACGTGCGGAAGTAGCCGCAAGGCGCGCACAGCGCGCCTCGGCGGGAGCGGCGCGGGGCGATGGGGTCCCCGCAAGCGGACGCCGGGGGTTCGGGGCGCAGCCCCGTCTGATGGATGCCGGGAGCGGCGCGGGGCGAAGGGGTCCCCGCGAGCGGACGCCGGGGGTTCGGGGCACAGCCCCGTCTGATGGATGCCGGGAGCGGCGCGGGGCGAAGGGGTCCCCGCGAGCGGACGCCGGGGGTTCGGGGCACAGCCCCGTCTGATGGATGCCGGGAGCGGCGCGGGGCGATGGGGTCCCCGCAAGCGGACGCCGGGGGTGCGGGGCGCAGCCCCGTCTGATTGAAGCCGCCGGCGCTCACCCCCGCGCCAGGTGCTCGAGCGGAAACCGGCCCGCGTCGCGGATGACGTCCGCGAGCGCGGCGCCGTACCACGCCACCAGCCGCGCGCCGAGGGCGGCATTCGCGAGGGCGGCATTGCCGGCCGCGCCCGACGGATGCAGATCGCCCGCCAGCCAGGCGAACGCCGCCGCGTCCCCGCCGGCGTCCACGCGCCGCAGCGTGCGCTCCAGATCCTCGCCGCTCGAGCGCGCCGGACGGACCGCGTCCAGGCGCACCAGGTCGGGCCGCAGATGCAGCATCATGGCGGTTTCCACCGCCCCCCCGTGCAGCCCGTGGCGCCACTCCGACGCGGGCAGATCCACGTCGTCCGGGCGGGGGAGCAGGAAGTAGTGCGCCTTGACCACGAGCAGGCCCAGCTCGTCGCGCAGGCGGAGCGCGGCCGCGTCGAGCGCCGCCCGGTTGCCGCCGTGGCTGTTGCTGAGCACCAGCCGCCTGACGCCCGCGCGCGCCAGCGCCGCGCCGTGCGCCCGCACGACCGCGCCCAGCAGCGCCGGATCCAGGCTGACGGTGCCGGCGAAGCGCGCGTGCTCGCGGCTCGCCCCGACCGCCACCGGCGGCAGCACCCAGGCCGGGAAGTCGTCCGGCAGGTGCCCGAAGGCGCACGCCAGCAGGCCGCTGCCGATGTCCATGTCGGTGGACAGCGGCAGGTGCGGGCCGTGCTGCTCGAGGGCCGCCAGCGGCAGCACGACCACCGGGTCGCGCTCGGCCAGCCGCGCGGCCTCGACCGTGGTCAGCGTCTGCCAGTAGCGGGTTTCCATTAGACGGGGCTGGGCATCTATCAGACGGGGCTTCGCCCCGAACCCCCGGCGTCCACTTGCGGGGGCCCCTTCGCCCCGCGCCGTTCCCGCCGAGGCGCGCTGTGCGCGCCTTTGGCCAGCCGGGCGTACAGGTCGCCGGACGAGACGCCGCCGGCGCCGGCGGCCAGCCAGGCCAGCAGGCGGCCGCCTGGCACCCAGGCCTCGAAGACGAAGCGGCGGCCCTCGCCGGGCACGGCGTTGAACTCGTACGGCGCGAGCGCCTCGAGTCGGCGCACGCAGGCGGCGGCGACGTCCAGGCAGCCCGACACGAACTCGAGCGACAGGCGCGGCAGCGGGTGGCTGAGGCCGGTCAGCACCTCGGCCTCGTAGCCTTCCACGTCGATCTTGCAGAAGCCCGGCAGGCCGTACTGCTCGATCAGCGCGTCGAGCGTGGTGACCGGCACGTCCACGAACCGCTCCCAGCGCACGCGCCGAAAGCTGGCGTTGGCCGCCGGGATGCGCGTCCGCCAGCGGTCGGCCAGCGTCGAGACGGTCGGCGTGCGCTGGCTGATCGCGAGCCGCGCGGTGCCCGCGGCGCGGCCCACGGCCTCGGGCCGCACGGTGATGCGGTCGTGGCGGGCGGCCAGCCGCCGCAGCCAGGCCGCGATGCGCGGCTGCGGCTCGAGCGCCACGACCCGTGCGCCGAGCGCGGCGAAGGCTACCGATCGGTCGCCGAGATGGGCGCCGACGTCGAAGACCAGGTCCCCCGGCTCGACGAGCGGGCGGTACAGGCGGCGCAGCCCGCGCTGGCGTCCCGGCCGCCAGTAGACGACGAACGAGCGCAGCAGCCCGAGCCACTCACGCACGCGTGCCGCGGCCCCGCGGCCGCACGGGCGGCCACATGCGCGACAGCACGTTGTCGCGCTCGAACAGCTGCTGGTGCACGGCCGCGCCCACGTGCACGGCGATGAGCGCGGCCAGCAGGTAGCCCGCCAACGTGTGGACGATGCGCATGACGTGGGCGGTGCCGGGGATGCCCGTGACGAGCGGCGGGATGCCGAGCGCGTCGAGCATCTCGATGGGGTAGCCGTCGCCCACGGTGCGGATGTACCCGCTCACGGGCAGCACGACCAGCAGCGCGTAGAGCAGCCAGTGCGTGCGCGCGGCGATGCGCCGCTGCAGGGCGGGCAGGCGCGGCGGCAGCGCCGGCACGGGATGCGACAGCTTCCAGCCGAGCCGCGCCAGCACGACCAGCAGGAAGATGCACCCGAGGCCCTTGTGCAGGATGAACACCGCGTCGTTGAGGCTGGGGACGGCCTCGATCGTCATCGCGATGCCCGCGGTCATCTGGACGAGGATCAGCGCGGCCGTGAGCCAGTGGAGCAGCCGGGCGCCGGTGCCGTAGTCGGGTGCCGTGTCGTTGGTCATCTGTCGGCCCTCATCCGCCCGCGGCGCCGGCGCCGCGGAGGGGCGCGCTGAACGCCCGCACGAACCAGTCGCGGAAGGTGTCCATGCGGGCAGGCGGCTGCGCCGGATCCGGCCAGGCGCCGGGCGCGTACCCGCGCTCGAGGAAGGGTGCGATCAGCGCCGCGTCGCCGCTCAGGACGTGCACCGGCACGGCGCGGCTCGCGCCCGCGCCGGTGACGAGCGGCGCGGGCTGATGGTCGCCGAGCACGATCAGCAGCGTGCGGTCGTCGACGTAGCGCTCCGCGTAGCCGGTCACGACGTTGACGGCGTAGTCGAGCGCCAGCGCGAAGTGCTCCCGCACCCGGTCGTGGTCGAGCCAGAGCTGCTCGGGCGGCTCCCCGGCGTCGCGCCACGGCGCGAACACCGCGCCGTCCCCGATGCCCTCCCAGTCGTCGAGCACCGGCAGGATGGGCGTCCAGGGCGCGTGGCTGCTGATGAGGCCGAGCTCGGCGAACAGCGGCCGGCCGTCGCGGGCGTCGCGCCGCACGCGTTCCAGGTACGACCACGTGAACTGATCCGGCATCGTGACCCAGTTGAGGGGCGGGCCGCGGTAGTCGATGTCCTTGCGCGCCAGTATCCGGTCGTAGCCCAGCCGCTCGCCCTCGGGCCAGGCCAGCGTGTTGGCGGGCATCAACGCGACCGTGCTGTGCCCGGCGCGCCGGAAGTCGTCGATCAGCGTCTCGCGGCCGCTGGCCACGAGCAGGTCGTAGCGCAGCTGGTTGTCGACCCACAGGCCGCTGGTCAGCGACAGGTGCGAGAACCACGACTGGCCGCCCTGCGTGGGCGCGATCAGCGTTCCGCTGGCGAGCTGCAGCCCGGCCGCCGCCGCGCGCGCCCCGAGCTCGTCCAGCCGCGGCCGCATGACCGGCGCGTAGCGCGGGTCGTCGAGCGCCGAGATGCCGTACGACTCGACGAAGGCGAGCAGCACGTCCCGCTGGCGCAGGCGCGAGAGCAGGCCCGGCACGTCGGCGTAGTCGGCGGGGGCGGCCGCGATCGCCGCCTCAAACGTCTCCCGCTCGCGCACCATGCGGGCGAGGTGGCGCGCCTGCGCGGTGGCGATGTCCACCAGCGGCCACGCCGTCCGCCCCTCGATCGCCGCCGGCGCGTGACCGGCCAGCCCGGCCGCCGCGACGGCGGCGATCGCGATGCCGCCCGCCGCGAGACGCCGCGGGGGCGCGCCGCCGGCAGGCGCCAGGGCGGCCGCCACCAGCCAGACCGCCGCCCCGACCGCCAGCGCGCCGCCGGCCAGCAGCAGCAGCGCCCGGGTCAGGCCGAAGGCGCCGGTCATCAGGCGGTACACGGAGCCGGCCAGGTGCAGGTCGAGGTAGAGGTTGAGGGGGCGGCCGAGGCTCCGCTGCGCCACCGCCTCGGCGCACATGAGCAGGCCGGCGAGCACCAGCGCCGCGCTGGCGGCCGCGGCCAGCGCGAGGCTCCAGCGCGTCCTGGGCAGCGCGGCGAACGCGCCGCCGGCGACGACCGCCTCGAGCGCCAGCCAGGCGCCCCCCGCGCCGCCCGGCAGCAGCCAGTGCGGCGCCAGGAGCACGACGTTGACAACCGGCAGGGCGATCAGCAGACTCAGGATCCTGCCCGCGGCGCCGCTGCGGCTACCCATGAAGCTCGGCTGCCTCATTTCTCTCTCGTCGCTGCTGCGCGCCACGCTGCCGCTGATCGTCGCGGCCGCCTGCGACGCGCCGCCGCGGCCGGACACCACAGTACCCCAGCGGGACGCGGCCGCCAACCCGTCCCCGGCTGCGCCCCGCGCCCCGGTGTCCGCCGCCACGCTGTTCGAGGATGTGACCGGGCTCGCGCGCGAGCTGGCGCGGGCCGCGTACCGGCCGCCGGACACGGACCTGCCGCCCGCGCTGGCGGGGTTGGACTACGACCAGTACCGGTCGATCCGGTTCCGTCCCGAGGCGGCGCTCTGGCGGGGCGCCGCGCGGTTCGAGCTGCAGCTCTTCCACCCCGGCTTCATCCACCGCGAGCCGGTGCGCCTGCACCTGGTGGAGGACGGCCGGATCACCCGCGTGCCGTTCGACGGGACGCTGTTCCGCTACGAGGGGCGGGCCGCCGCGGCGGCGGAGGCGGGCCGCCCCGATCTCGGCTACGCGGGATTCCGGATACACTACCCCCTCAACGACGCCGCCATCAAGGACGAGCTGGCGGTGTTTCTGGGCGCTTCCTACTTCCGGCTGCTCGGCCGCGGTCACGTGTACGGCCTGTCGTCGCGCGGGCTGGCGGTGGACACCGCGCTCGAGAGCGGAGAAGAATTCCCGGTGTTCCGTGAGTTCTGGCTGGTGCGGCCTGCGCCCGAAGCGATGTCGGCGACCTTCTACGCCCTGCTCGACAGTCCGTCGCTGAGCGGCGCCTACCGCTTCGAGCTCGAGCCCGGCGGGGGCACGACGCTCGGCGTCGAGGCGCGGCTGTTCGCCCGCGCCGACGTCGCCAAGCTCGGCGTGGCGCCCATGAGCAGCATGTTCCTGTACGGCCGCGACGGGCTGGCGCGCTTCGACGACTTCCGCGCCCAGGTGCACGACTCGGACGGCCTGCTCGTGCACACCGCGGCGGACGAGTGGATCTGGCGGCCGCTGGGCAACGGTCCGGACGTGCAGGTGACCATCTTTCCGGGCGGGACGCCGCGCGGGTTCGGCCTGGTGCAGCGCGACCGGCGCTTTGCCGACTACCTCGACGCGGAGGCCGGCTACCACCGGCGGCCGAGCGCGTGGATCGCGCCGCTCGACGGCGACTGGGACGGCGGCCGCGTCGAGTTGCTGGAGTATGCGGTCGGGTCGGAGTTCAACGACAACATCGCCGCCTACTGGGTGCCCGACGAGCCGTTCGAGGCCGGCGACGCGCGGCGCTACCGCTACCGCATCGCGATGTTCGACGACCGGCTCGCGGCCCAGACGCTGGCCGCGGTCGAGCGCACGCGCAACGGCCGGGACGCGCTGCCGGGCGCCCACGATCCGCCCCCGCGCAGCCAGCGCCGGTTCGTGGTGGACTTCGCCGGCGGCGTCCTGTCCGCGCCGGACGCGCCGCGGCCCATCGGCGTGCTGGAGGCGTCGGCCGGCGAGGTCTCCGACCTTGTCGTGCACCCGCTGCCGGACGGCGCGGGCTGGCGGGCCTCGTTCCGGCTGGCGCCGGCCGGACGCGAGCCGGTGGCGCTGAGCCTGTACCTCGTGCACGACGACCGGCGGCTGTCCGAGACCTGGAGCTATGTCTGGCATCCCGACCACGTCCGGCAGTGACGGCGGGCGCCCGGCCGCGCGCGCGGACGTGATCCAGCCGCCGCTCGGGCGTGCGCGGCGCTGGCTGTTCGCCGGGCTGATCGCCGCCACCGCCCTGATCGGCATCGCGATGATGCTCGACATCATGCGGGCCGGCGGCCTCACCGGCCTCGAGGTCGTGATCCTCGCGCTGTTCGCCGTGACGTTCAGCTGGATCGCCATTCCCTTCTGGAACGCGGTCATCGGGTTCGGGCTGACGGCGTCGGGGCGCGACCCGCTGTCGCTGGCGGCGCCGCGGCCCGCGCCGGAGGACGGCCGGCCGCTGGCGAGCCGCACGGCGCTGGTGATGCCCATCCGCAACGAGGATCCGGCCCGCGTGACGGCCGGCCTGGCCGCCATGCTGCGCTCGCTGGCCCGCACCGGCCACGCCGGCGGATTCGACCTGTTCCTGCTCAGCGACACGACGGATCCGGCGGCCGCGCGGGCGGAGGCGGCGGCGTGGGCGGCGCTGCGCGACCAGCTCGATCACGTGACCGGCCTGCACTACCGGCGGCGGTCCGCCAACGCCGGCCGCAAGGCGGGCAACATCGCCGACTTCTGCCGGCGCTGGGGCGCGCGCTACGAGTGCATGGTCGTGCTGGACGCCGACAGCGTCATGACCGGCCCCGCCCTGGTCCGCCTCGCACGGGCGATGGAGGCGAACCCGCGCGCGGGCCTGATCCAGACGGTGCCGATCCCGGCCCGCCGGGCCACGCTGTTCGGCCGGCTCATCCAGTTCGCCGGCTGCCTGTACAGTCCCGTGCTGGCGGCCGGCCAGAGCTTCTGGCAGACCGACGCGGCCAACTACTGGGGGCACAACGCCATCGTCCGGATCGCGCCGTTCACTGCGCACTGCGGCCTGCCCGTGCTGCCGGGCCGCCCGCCGTTCGGCGGCGCCGTGCTGAGCCACGACTTCGTCGAGGCGGCGCTGATGCGGCGCGCCGGCTGGCACGTCTACCTGCTGCCGTCGATCGCCGGCAGCTACGAGGAGGCGCCCGAGAACGTCGTCGACTACGCCAAGCGCGACCGCCGCTGGAGCCAGGGCAGCCTGCAGCACCTGCGCCTGCTGGCCACTCCCGGCCTGCACCTCGTGAGCCGGCTGCACTTCCTGCTCGGCGCGGCGGGCTACGTCTCGTCGCTCGTCTGGCTGCTGCTGCTGCTGGCCAGCACGCTGTACGTCCTGGCCCCCGCCGCCGGCGGCGCGCCGCTGGCGTCCGTGCCCGGGGCCTGGGGCGGGGGCGGCCCGCCGGTGTCGCTGCTGGCGGTCACCGGCCTGCTGCTGTTCGTCCCGAAGCTGCTGGCGCTGGTGCTGGCGCTGGCCGGCCGCCGCGCGCAGTTCGGCGGCGCGGCCCGGCTGCTGGCCGGCGCGCTGCTCGAGACCCTGTTCGCCGTGACCCTCGCCCCGCTCATGATGATGTTGCACACGCGCTTCGTGGCCAGCGTGCTCACCGGACACGACGTGCCGTGGGATGCGCAGGTGCGCGAGGGCCGCATGCTCGGCTGGCGGGAGGCGGCGGGCAGCGTGGCCTGGACCACGGCGGTCGGCGCCGCCTGGGCCGCGCTCACGCTCTGCTACGCGCCGGTCTTCTTCCTGTGGCTGACGCCCATCTTCGCCGGGCTGCTGCTGGCCGCGCCGCTGGTGCGCTGGACGAGCAGCCGCCGGCTCGGGGAGTGGACCCGGCGCCGGGGCCTGTTCCTGGTGCCGTCCGAGATGGAGCCGCCGGCCGAGCTGCGGGTCGCGCCGGCGGCGGAGCCGGAGCCGCCGGGCGCCGCCGGGCTGCCGGCGGTGCCGGCGCCCGAGGCGGACCTGACGACCTGAGAGGTTGAATCAGCCTACTCGGCAGGATAGAGGGCGATGCGGTCGCCGCGCACGCTGCCGACCCAGATCTCGTCGTTCACCTGCAGCGCCGCGGTGGCGGTGGAGAAGTCCCCGGTCGCCGGCGCGTCCACGACGTCCGTCACCGCCAGCGTCTCCGGATCGACGCGCGCGACGTGCGACGACATGTCGTCGCACAGCGCCTCGATGCACTCCAGGATGCGGGCGAGCAGATCGGGCGCGTCGTGTCCGGCCGTGAGCAGCGTGCCGTCCGCCTGCCAGCGGATGTTGTCCGGGTGGAACGCGAGCTCGGCGGTCTGCTTCTCGACCGGATCGCGGCCGCGCGAGAGCCGCAGCACCTGGCGGCCCGCCCAGAGGTTGACGTACAGCCACTCGCCGTCGGCCGACGCCTCGATGCCGTTCGGCCCGGCCGACTCGCTGCCGGGCACGATCGACCAGCCGCCGGCGGGGCTCCATTCCCACACGACGCCGTACGACCCGGCGATGTCGATGTCCTCGGGCGCGACCGGCGCCGCGGCGTCCGCGGTCTCGCCGGCGTCCGCCGCTTCAGCGCCTTCCGCGTCGTCGTCGCCGGCCGCCGCGCCGGGCGGGACGTAGCCGGGCGGGACGAAGGGCGCGGTGGCGGCGAAGCCGCCGCCGGGCAGCGGGCTGACCGAGTTCAGCGTCATCGACTCGGGCGCCACGACGCAGCCGATCCAGGCGAAGCCGGGGGTGGGCGACACGGAGACGGCCCCCTGGTAGCGCGTGTCGATCTCGAAGATCTCGATGGATTCGCGGAACCCGTGGTGGACGACGTAGAGGTGGTACAGCCCCTCCTCGACGAGCCGCAGGTTCAGCCCGTGGGCGTTGAACTGATCGCCCTCCGCGGGGTCGATCGGGCCGGGGCAGTCCGGGTACGCGTCGGCATCGTGCCGCAGCCGCGGATTGGGGGTCGGATACACCTGCAGCCGCGTCCGGTCGCGGTGGCTGATGAAGTGGATGCCGCCGCCGCCGCCGTAGCCCGACGCGACGATGAAGTTCGTGTCCGGAATGGCGATGACGTCTTCCGGGTTGATCACGCCGCAGATGAAGGCGACGTCGCCGTCCGTCTCGCAATCGGCATTCGGCACCGGGAGGTCGCCGCTCGATCCTCCGCAGGCCGCCAGCACCACGACCGCCGCGCACAGCCACCGCTGCATGGGGCCTCCTTGTCGTCTCCGCCCGGGTCCAAATGTATCACGCGGCGGCTTCAATCAGACGGGGCTCGGCGGGAGCGGCGCGGGGCGAGGGGCCCCGCAAGCGGACGCCGGGGGCTTGGGGCGCAGCCCCATCTGAAGGAAGCCGCGTTACAGGAGCTGGGACAGCAGGGTGCGGGCCGGAACGACCCGCGGGCCGCCGGGCGCCGCGAAGCAGTCCGCGTCGGCATAGTCGGCGTCGACGACGACCTGGAACGCGAACGGCGCGCCGAGCTGCGCCTGATGGTAGGCGAGCGCCGCGCCGACCGGCTCCCCCCGCCGCCGCACGTCGGCGAGGAACCAGGGCCGGCCGTCGCGCGCGACCACGAAGTCCACCTTGCGCCGCTCCTTGTCGCGCAGGTAGCCGAGCTCGAAGCGGCCCAGGCCCAGGTCGCTCCAGCCCTCGACGGCCTTGAGCAGGTGGCAGGCCACGAACGTCTCCGCCCGGTCGCCCTCGTCCGGGAGGTCGCCCCAGTCGCGCAGGAACCAGCGCGGCTCGCGGCGCAGCGAGCGCCGGACGCCCCGCGACCAGGGCCGGATCAGGAAGCCGAGGTGGAGGTCGCACAGGGCGGCCACCCAGCGCCGGAGCGTGTCGATCGTCACCCCGGTCTCCGCCGCGCGGGCGCCGTACACGAGCCGGCGCGCCGACGTCCGGGCGAGGCGCTGTCCCAGCAGGGACATCTGGTCGCGCTGCCGGACCTGCGTCAGGTCGCGGACGTCCTCCCGGACCAGCTGCTCGACGCGCCGCGCCCGCCAGCGCCGGCTGAACCGGCTGTCGCGCCTGAGAAAGGGCTCGGGATAGCCGCCGTGGCGCCACAGCGCCTCGAAGTCGGCCGCGTCGCCGGCAGCGGGGGGGCGCGTGACCCGTTGCGGATCCGGCAGGTCCCGGCGCACCGTCTCGGCGACCGAGAAGGGATGCATGCGGTAGGCGAGGTGCCGCCCCGTCAGGCGGTCGCGCCCGCGGTCGGCGTCCATGCGGCCGCTGCCGGCGACGATGAAGCGCAACCGGTCGCCGCGGGCGTCGTCGAGGCGCCTGAGCAGCGGTTTCCAGCGCGGGAAGCGGTGCAGCTCGTCGAAGAGCACCACGGGGAACGTCTTCGACAGCCGGTCGGCGCCGAGTCCGGCGGCGAGGCGGGCCGGACCGGCCAGGACCAGCTCGCGGTCGGCGAGGTCGTCCCAGTCGCAGCGGGCGTCGGCGTGGCGCCGGCAGGTGACCGTCTTGCCGACGTGCCGGGGTCCGCTGACGAGCGCCATCGCCCGGCTCGTCAGGAAGTGCTCCAGCAGCACGGCGTCGTAGAAGCGGGGGACGGCCTCCATTTTGCGTCCGTTATCGTGGTAATCGTATAATGGTCGAGACTGATCTATGCTATATCGTATTCTGGTCAGAACCTGCGCGGCCTTGACGGCATCCGGGGCCGCGCCCTGCCTGCTCGCGCTCGCGCTCGCGCTGCCGGCATCCGCCGCGGCCGGCACCCGGCCCGAGGCGTTCGGCGGCGCCGCGGCCGGTCGGGCCGGCGCCGCCGGCGGCGACGGGTGCGCGCCGTCGCTTGCGCTGGGCGGCGCCGGCGTCGCGGCCGGCGCGCAGTTGCGGCTGACGGGCAACCAGGCCAATTTCGGCTTCCATCAGCGCACGGTCGGCAGCTCGCCGCGGGGGACCGACTTCCTGAACCAGCGGCTGCGCGCCTGGGTGAACGTGCACGACCGCGAGTCGTGCCGCTACGGCGCGTACGTCCAGGTGCAGGCCGGTCACGTCGAGCTGGGCAGCGGCCGCGAGCTGCTGAAGACGTTCGGCGTCGAGCCCGGCCGCCTCGCGGGCACGGACCAGACGGGCGTGGCGCTGCGGCGGGGGTTCCTGTGGTACAAGCCGACCCCCAACTCGCTGATCCGGGCCGGCGTCCTGCCCTGGGAGGACCGCTTCGGCGAGCGGCCGACCTTCGGCGACCCGCTGTGGGCCGTGGACCGCTACGACACGTCGCAGGCGCCGCTGGCGAACTCGGTCTGGGACTTCAACGTCGGCGGCATCACGTTCGAGGCGACGGCGGCGGATGCCTGGCACTACGCGCTCGGCGCGCTGATCCTGCAGCGCGAGTCGCGCGCCGGCGACGGCGACAACTGGCTGCTGACGGCCGACGTCGATCGGGCGCTCGGCTCGTCGCTCTGGGGCGTGAGCGTGTACTACTCGCGCGACCGGGCCGGCAACCTGTACTGCGCGTTCGGCGGCCCGGCCGCGACCTACGGCCGCGCGCCCGGCGAGTTCATCCGCCGCGGCAACGCCCTGTGGATCGGCGGCCGCGGCCATATCGATCACGGCGGCGGGTCGACCTCGCTGTTTCTCATCATGAACCGGGGCGAGACCCCCGACTACGACTGGTCGCACGCGGGTTGGGCCGCCAAGGCGGCGACGGCCGTCGAGGCGGGCCCCGGCACGGCGCATCTGCGGGTCCTGTACTCGACCGGCAACGACGGCAGCGATCCGCACCGCTCGGGCGAGTTCCGGACGATCGCCCAGAGCGCCCGCGACAACCGGGGCGCGCAGGCGTACTGGAGCCTGCTCGGGCTGACGTCGCCGCGCGGGCCGTCGGACGGCAACGACCTGGGCGTCGGGCTGCAGAACGACGGGCTCGGCCTGCTGACCCTGCAGGCGGGCTACGAGCAGCCGCTGGGCGGGCGCTGGATGGCGTTGCTGGCGGCCGGCTGGCTGCGCGCGGACGAACCGCATCCGCTGAGCGGATCGCCGGACATCGGGACGGAGCTGCTCGCGGAGACGCGCTGGCAGATGGCGTCGCTGCTGGCGCTCGACGTCGGCGGGTCCATCCTGCTGACGGGAGACTTCTTCAAGGCCGCCCCGGCGGGGCCCGCGCCGGCGGCGCTCTACGAGATCTACACGCGCTGGCAGCTCGAGTTCTGACCCGCCGGCGGGACGGCCGGCGTCCGCCGACCGCAAGCCGACCGCAAGCCGACTGTAAGATGTGCTGTTCGGCACGCGCCGGCGGCGCTCCGCCGCGCGCGGCGGAGCGCGATTGCGAATGATTCCCGAATCGAAGCAGCGGCGGTCGTGCGGCCGCCTCGCGCCCGGCGTGCTGGCCGTCGCGCTCGCCGCCGGCCCGGTCGCCGCGGCGACGCCCTGCGAGACGGCGGGCAACCCGACCGCGGGCCAGGCGGCGCCCCCCGCGGCGGACCCGGCGCCCGGCACGCCCGACCCGCGGGAGCTGCCCGGGAGCGCGGTCGCCGCGGATGCGGGCCGCGGCGGCGGCGGTCTGCGGGGCGGCGGCGTGCCGTGGCCCCGTCCGCCGGACGTCGTCGTCCGCGACGAGCAGGGCCGCGTGACCGTCCGCGCGGTCCGGCTGGCGGCGGGCCTGCGGCTCGACGGGCTGCTCGACGAGCCGCTGTACGACTGCGTGCGGGCGATCGGCGACTTCATCCAGCTGATGCCCGACGAGGGCGCCCCGGCCACCGAGAAGACCGAGGCCTGGATCACGTTCGACGAGACGAACATCTACGTCAGCGCCCGCCTGTGGGACTCGGCGCCGCCGGCCGACTGGGTGGTCAACGAGATGCGGCGCGACACGCCCCAGCTCCGCGACAACGACGGGTTCTGGGTGGTATTCGACACGTTCCACGACCGGCGCAACGGTCTCAGCTTCTACACGAACCCGCTGGGCGCGCTGGGCGACTTCGAGATCAGCAACGAAGGCAATCCCAACAGCGACTGGAACCCGGTGTGGGACGTTCGCACGGGGCGCTTCGACGGCGGCTGGACGGTGGAGATGGAGATTCCGTTCAAGTCGTTGCGCTACCGGCCCGGCCCGGCCCAGGTCTGGGGCGTCCAGCTCCGCCGCACCATCCGGCGGCGGAACGAGCTGGCCTTCCTGACGGCGGTGCCGATCTCGGCCGGCCGCACCGGCATCTTCCGCGTCTCGCAGGCGGCCACGCTCGTGGGCCTGGAGGTGCCGGCCGAGGGCGGTCGGCTCGAGATCAAGCCGTACGGCATCGGCGGCCTGACCACGGACCTGGCGGCCACGCCGCCGCGGCGGAACGCGGGCGAGGGCGCGGCCGGGCTCGACGTCAAGTACGGCCTGACGCAGAATCTGACCGCGGATCTGACCTACAACACGGACTTCGCCCAGGTGGAGGTGGACGAGCAGCAGGTCAACCTGACGCGCTTCAGCCTGTTCTTTCCCGAGAAGCGCGAGTTCTTCCTCGAAGCCCAGGGCATCTTCAACTTCGCCCGCGGCGCCGCCGACGGCGGCCGGCGCAACACGGGGCTGCGGCAGGTGGGCGGGGGCAATCGCCGCGCCCAGAACGCCGGCAACGCGCCGACGCTGTTCTACTCGCGCCGCATCGGCCTCGAGGGGAGCACGGTCGTCCCGATTGTCGGCGGCGGCCGCGTCACGGGCAAGGTGGGCGATTTCGACGTCGGGGCGCTCAACATCCAGACCGATGCCGAAGCGACGTCCGGCGTCCTGCCGACGAACTTCACCGTCGTGCGCATCAAGCGCGACATCCTGCGCCGCAGCAGCATCGGGGCGCTGGTCACGAGCCGCTCGGTGTCGGTCGCGGGCAACGGCTCCAGCCAGGCCTACGGCGCCGACGCCACGTTCTCGTTCCACGACAACGTCAACTTCCTCGGCTATCTCGCGAAGACGAGCGCGCCCGGCCGCGACGGCGACGATCTGAGCTACCAGGGCCAGTTCGTCTACGCCGGAGACCGCTACGGGCTGCAGGCGGAGCACCTGGTCATCGAGGACAACTTCGTGCCCGAGGTGGGCTTTCTCCGGCGCAGCAACTTCCGGCGCTCGTACGCCACGGGGCGCTTCAGCCCCCGGCCGGACGCCATCGAGGCGGTCCGGCAGTTCCGCTTCGAGGGCAGCTTCGACTACATCCTGACCGCGGACACGGGGTACGTCGAGACGCGCCAGACGCAAGCGGCGTTCCTGACGGAATTCGAGAACAGCGACCGGCTGGGGGTGTCGGCGGCGGACAACTACGAGCTGCTCGTCGAGCCGTTCGAGGCCGGGCCCGGCGTGACGCTGCCGGTGGGCGGCTACGGTTTCCGCGACGTGGAGCTGCTGTACGCGCCCGGCGCCCAGCGGCGTCTCAGCGGCGAGCTGCGGGTGCTGATCGGCGAGTACTTCAACGGCAGCATCCGGGCGCTGACCTTCAGCCGCGGCCGGCTGGAGGTGACGCCGCAGCTGTCGGTCGAGCCGACCATCTCGGTCAACTGGATCGACACGCCGCACGGCGCGTTCCGTGCGGATCTGGCCGTCTCGCGCGTGACCTACACGTTCACGCCGCGCATGTTCTTCAGCGGCCTGGTGCAGTACAACTCGAGCACCAACACCGTCAGCAACAACCTCCGGCTGCGGTGGGAGTACACCCCCGGCAGCGAGCTGTTCGTGGTCTACACCGACGAGCGCTTCGCCGACCCGTTCCGTCCGGACCGCTCCTACGGGCTGCGCAGCCGCGGGCTGGTGCTGAAGGTGAACCGGCTCTTCCGGCTGTGAGGCGCCGCCCCGGGAGCCGCGTCCGCGAGCCGGCGCCACACGGGGACGAGCGCTGCGCCGGCCAGGAGCAGCAGGGCGATCCAGAGCGATCGCCAGGGGAACCAGACCGGGGGCGGCGCGCCGGTGAGCCAGGTGCCCGCGCCGACCAGCAGGCAGAAGACCGAGGCCGCGCAGGCGGCGGTCGCGGCGGCGCCGCGGGCCAGCCGGCGCGCACCGGCGGCCGGCGCCTCGCCGGCGGCCGCGGCGATCGGGCCCCAGAAGCCCGGCGGCTTCACGCGCGCATAGAACGCGACCAGGCGCGCCCGGTCCTCGGGCGGCGCGAGCAGGGTGGCGGCCAGCGCGCCCGAGGTGGCCAGCGCGGCCATGAGCAGCAGGCGCGTCGCCTGCGCGTCGTCGCCCAGCGCCGTCATGAGGATCGGCGCGGCGACCAGCGAGACGAGCGCCGCGGCGATCTCCGCCCAGGCGTTCACCCGCCACCAGAGCCAGCGCAGCACGAGCACGACCCCCATGCCCGAGCCCATCAGCAGGCTGGTCTGCCAGGCCTGGTTGATCGACGTGAGCTGCGTCATGACGAGCAGGGCGAGCGCGAGGATCGCGACGTTGGCGCCCCGCGCCACGCGCACCAGCGCCCGCTCGTCCGGATCGACGCCGCGCCACGCCTGGCAGACAAACCGCTTGTAGATGTCGTTCGTCCAGTACGACGCGCCCCAGTTCAGGTGGGTGTCGACCGTCGACGCCAGGGCGGCCAGCATGCCGGTCAGCATGAGCCCCAGCAGTCCCGGCGGCAGCAGCTCGGCCATGCCCCGCACGTAGGAGGCCTCGCGGTCGGCCTGCAGCAGCGCCGGGGCCAGCGCCGGGTCGGGCGGGAACAGGACCAGCAGGCCCAGCCCCAGCGGGAGCCACAGCAGGCTGCGGACGAGCACCTGCGTGCAGGTGAACACCACCGCCGCGGTGCGCGCATCGCGGTCGCTGCGGCAGGCCATGGTGCGCTGCGCCAGGTAGCCGCTGCCGTCCGCGTTGAGCTGGATGAGCCACAGCAGGCCGAGCATGCCGAGCAGCGCGGGCGTCGCGTTGCGCGCCCGGTCCGGCGTGAACGCCAGGATCTCGTCCGGCCGGATGCCGCCCGGTCCGCCGCCCGCGAACTGTTCCCGGACGCGCTCGGCGACCGTCCACAGCCCGCCGGCCTCCGCCGTCACGATCCAGGCGAAGGCGGCCGTCCCGGCCAGCATGACGGCGATCTGCACGATATCGGTGGCCACGACGCTGCGCAGGCCGCCGCTGGCGGAGTACGCGGTCACGACGGCGAGCAGCGCGAGCAGCGAGAGCAGGTTGCTGGCCGTCGTCGTCCAGACGCCCGGGTCGTCGGGCCCGCCTGCCGTCAGCGGCACGCCGCCCCAGGCCACGAGGTCGACGACCGGCTCGAACAGGCCGGGCAGCAGCCACTGGTCCCACAGCAGGAACGGCTCGGCGATGCGGACGGCGGCGAACAGCACCCAGGCGAGCACGGTGCAGTTGAGCACCGTGCCGAAGTAGACGGCCTTGACGGCGCGCAGCACGGCCGCCGCGCGGCGGCCGTAGCGCAGCTCGCTCAGCTCGGCGTCGGTGAGCACGCCGGCCCGCCGCCAGCTCCCCGCCAGGACGAAGCCCATCAGCAGGAAGGCCAGCGCGTAGATCCAGAGCTGCCACAGCGCGAAGATGCCGGCGGTGGCGATCAGGCCGGTCACGAGCAGCGGGGTGTCGGCCGCGAACTGCGTCGCGGCCATGCTCAGACCGGCCTGCCAGCCCGGCAGGCTGCGGCCGGCCAGGAAGTACTCGTCGAGGTTCCTGGACGCGGCGCGGCGGTTGCGGACCCCCGCGCTCACCGCGTAGAGAACGAAGGCCGCGACGATCGCGAGGTCAATCGCGGCCATGCCGGCTGATTGGAGACGCTACGCCAGCGCCAGTCCGGCGTCTTGCCGCGAGCGGGAATCGACGGCGATCAATCGCGATCGTCCCGCAACTCGTCGAGATCGATGAAGACGGGCGCGTGCCTGCGGAGTGCACGAGCCCGGCGGTACGCCTCCGCGGCCGCGACCAGTTGCAGACCTTCACGCACGGTCGCCGTGATGCCCCGGCCGGTCGATCGGCGGGCCCTCTGAAGCAGGTCGGCGGGAACACGGACGGTAATGCGCTGCAGCGCGTCCATGTCGGCACGATAGCACGGCCGATGCCTCGACGCCGTGCGGCAGGCATGTGCGCGGTGGGGTGGGGAACGGGGAACCGGACCGCACGGCCGCACGTAACGAATGTACGGGAGCGTTATACTACGTGGCCGGGAACCGACCCGGAACCGCAGTAGCCGAGAGTGAGGACACCCATGTCGAAGACCTGGATGCTGGCCAGCCTGCTCGGGCTCGCCGCGGCCGCCGCCATCGCCGCGCCGCAGCCGGCCGCCGCCGCAGCGGCGCCGGACGAGCCGACGTTCAGCAAGGACATTGCCCCGATCCTGCAGCGCAGCTGCCAGAAGTGCCATCGGCCGCAGGCGCTGGCCCCGATGTCGCTCATCTCCTACGAGGAGGTCCGGCCCTGGGCGCGGGCCATCAAGTACCGCACCGGGCTGCGCGACAAGCCGGGCGTCATGCCGCCCTGGTACATCGAGAAGAACGTCGGCATCCAGAGGTTCAAGGACGACTGGTCGCTGAGCGACGACGAGATTGCGACGATCGCCCGCTGGGCGGACAACGGCGCGCCGCAGGGCGACCCGGCGGACATGCCGCCCCCGCCGCCGTTCATCGACGTCGACGACTGGGAGATCGGCGAGCCGGACCTGATCGTCTCGTCGCCTCCCTTCGAGGTCGAGGGCAGCGCGCCGGACTGGTGGGGCAGCCTGGGGCAGTCGCCGAGTGGCCTGACCGAGGACCGCTACGTGGCGGCCATCGAGTACAAGGAGCGCAACGACCTGGACCGCGGCGTGCGGTCGGACACCGTCGGCGGCCTCTTCGTCGTGCACCACTCGGCGCTCTACACGATGGCCGAGGGTGACAATCCGGCGGCGGCCACCATCTGGCCGGTGCACGAGGTGGGCCGCAACGCGGACGTCTTCGACGAGCGGGCCGGGCGCCTGCTGGCGGCCGGGTCGATGCTGCTGTTCCCGTCCACGCACCTGCACTCGAACGGCACCGACACGCGCGCGCACATCGACGTCGCGTTCAAGTTCCATCCGCAGGGCTACGAGCCGGAGAAGCAGATGGAGCTGCTGTTCGTGGGGAACGGCCCGGACCTCGACATCCGCCCGATGGAGTCGGACCAGCGCGCCGACGCCTACTTCACGCTGCCGGAGAACGCCAAGATCAGCGTCTTCGAGCCCCACATGCACGCGCCGGGCGTGCGGATGTGCCTCGAGGCGGTCTGGGGCACGTCGGTCCAGACGCTCAACTGCGCCGGCTACGACCACAACTGGGTGCGCGTCTACAAGTACGCCGACGACGCGGCGCCGCTCCTGCCGAAGGGGACGATCCTGCACCTGACCGGCTACTTCGACAACTCGCCGACCAACCCCAACGTGGTCGATCCGCGCAACTGGTCCGGCTCGGGCCACCGCTCGGTGGACAACATGTTCATCAACCTGATGCAGGCGCTCTACCTCGACGACGAGGAGTTCGCCGCCGCGGTGGCCGAGCGCGAGGCCGCCATCGCGGCCGGGGGCGGTCCCGACATCGGCTGCGTGGTCTGCGGCGTCGACGACGCGCCGGCCGCGGCCGTCGGCGGCAACAACTGAGGGGCGCGCCATGAGGGTCATCGCCGCGGGTTTCGGGATACTGCTGCTGGCATCGCTGGCACTGCCGGCGGGCGCGCTCGCCCAGCCGTCGTACTCGGCGGGACAGACCATCGCACCCGCCTACGAAGGCTGGGAGCAGAACCCCGACGGCTCCTTCAACCTGGTATTCGGCTACATGAACCGGAACTGGGAGGAAGTGATCGACGTGCCCGTCGGACCGGGCAACCACATCGAGCCGGGCGGGCCGGACCAGGGGCAGCCGACGCACTTCTACCCGCGGCGGAACCGCTTCGTCTTCCGCATCCGCGTCCCCGCCGACTTCGGTGAGCAGGAGCTGGTCTGGACGCTGACGACCAACGGCCGGACCGAGCGCGCCTACGCCACGCTCAAGCGCGACTACTACATCGACGACCTGGTGATCCAGGCCAACTACGGCGCGGGCGGGGGCGCCGGGACGACCCCGGAGCTGGCCGGCAACGCGGCGCCGACCCTCGCCATCGAAGGCGGCGAGGCGCGCACCGTGCGCGCCGGGGAGCCGCTGGAGCTGGTCGCCGTTTCGACTGACGACGGCAAGCCCCGCGCCCGGTCGATGCCCGCCTCGAACCCGCGCCACCCGGGCCGCTTCACGACCGACACTGCCACCGGGCACCGCCTATCGTGGTTCGTCTACCGCGGCGCCGGCGAGGTGGTCTTCGATCCGCCGCAGACCAAGGTCTGGGAGGACACGCGCGATACCGGCCAGTCGCCCTGGTCGCCCGGCTGGGTGACCCCGCCGGTTCCCGAGGGCGGCCGCTGGGTCGCGCAGGCGACGTTCGCCGAGCCCGGCGCCTACGTGCTGCGCGCCATCGCCCACGACGGCGGGCTGGCCACGATGACGGACCTCGCGGTCACCGTGACGCCCTGAGCGCCGGCGTCCCGCTTCCTTCCCCCTTGCCGGCGCCGGCCCCGGACACGCGGGGCCGGCGCCGGCCGACCGTTCCTTTCTCCCAGCCGCGGGCCGGCGTATGATGCTGGGCACCGGCATCGAGCCGACGCTCGGAAGGAGCTCTGCAATATGACGAGAACGCTGACGCTGCTCGCGCTCACCGCGGCCTTCGTGCTGCAGGCGGGCGTGGCCGGACCCCGCGCCCAGGACTGCGAGCCGGTGGGCGACGTCGAATTCATCTGCGGCCAGGTCGGACCGGAGGACCTGGTGGCGGTGCCCGGCACCCCGTGGGTCCTCGTGTCGAGCTACCCGGAGGGCAGCGGCGGGCTGCGGGTCGTCGATACGCGCGATCTGAGCTCCACCGTGCTGCTGCCGGCCGCGTCGCCGCGCGAGCGGTTCGACAGCGCCACCTACGACTCGTGCCCCGGCCCGGCGCCGATCGACAACACGCACGGGCTCTACGTGGCTCCCGGCGGCGGCGCGGTGCGCACGGTGTACGCCGTGCACCACGGCAACCGCGAGTCGGTGGAGGTCTTCGAGCTCGATGTGAGCGCCGCGCCGCCCGCGCTGACCTGGATCGGGTGCGCGGTGGCGCCCGAGCCGCTGAACCTGAACTCCGTGGTCGCGCTGCCGGAAGGCGGCTTCGCGGCGACGAGCTTCCGCAATCTCGGTGCGCCGATCGAGCCGCTCATGACGGGCACGCTCTCGGGCGCCATCTGGGAGTGGCACACCGGGACCGGCTGGGAGATGGTGCCCGGCAGCGAGACGTCCGGGCCGAACGGCATCGAGATCTCCCCCGACGGCCGCTGGTTCTACATCGGGGCCTGGGGCACCCAGTCGTTCGTCCGGCTGTCGCGCGGGCAGACGCCCGTCCAGCGCGCGGAGGCGGCGGCCGAGTTCCGGATCGACAACCTCCGCATGCAGCCCGACGGCTCGATCCTCGCGACCGGTCAGGGCAGCAAGGGCATGCCGATGACGACCTCGAACGTGGCGCGGGTCGATCCGCGGACGCTGGAGGTGGAGGAGATCATCCGCCACCCGTACAACGACGCGTTCAGCTCGGGGACCACGGCCATCGAGGTCGGCGACGAGATCTGGGTCGGCTCGGTCCAGGCCGACCGCATCGCCCGCTTCAAGGTGCAGTAGTCATGAAGGGGTCACGAATCCGATACGCCCGGCGCGCCGCGGCCGCGGCCGCCGTCGTCCTGCTTTCCGCCGCCGCCGCGCCTGCCGCCGCCGCGCAGCCCGCGGAAGGCGTCTACACGGCCGCCCAGGCGGCCGCCGGCCGCGCCGTGTACGAGCAGGCGTGCGCCCGCTGTCACCAGTCCAACCTGCAGGGCAGCTTCGAGGCTCCGCCGCTCGCGGGCGAGAGCTTCCTGCGGTTCTGGGGCGATCTGAGCCCGCGCGATCTCCACGAGCGGACCAGCAGCTCGATGCCGCCCGACGAGGACCCGCTGGCCGACGAGGCCTACGTCGACGTCGTGGCGTACCTGCTGCAGGCGAACGGCGCACCCGCGGGCGACACGCCGTTGACCGCGACGACGGCGGTCGCCATCGGGACGGTCGCCACTGGCGAGACTGCCGCCGCGGAGGCCGCGGCCGCGCCGCAGGCCGCCGCCGGCGGACTGCCCCCGGCCGCGCCGGCGGCGGAGGCCGGCGTCACCGTGGCCGGCGAAGTCGAGGGTTTCCGGCCGGTCACCGACGCGATGCTGCGGCAGCCGGACGACGGCGACTGGCTCATGATCCGCCGCAACTACGAGGCGTGGAGCTACAGCCCGCTGGCGGAGATCGACCGCGGCAACGTCGGCGAGCTCGAGCTGGCCTGGATCTGGGCGATGAACGAGGGCGGCTGGAACGCCCCCTCGCCGATCGCCTACGACGGCGTGCTGTACGTGGCGGGCATCGGTCCGGTCGTGCAGGCGCTGGACGCCGTGACGGGCGACCTCATCTGGGAGTACCGGGTGGCCGTCGCGACGAGCGGCTACTCGGGCACCAGCCGCAACCTGGCGATCTACGGCGACCGGCTGCTGCTGGCCACGCCCGACGCCCGGCTGATCGCCCTCGACGCCCGCACGGGCGAGAAGGTGTGGGACACGGTCATCGCCGACCAAGCGGACGGGTTCCGCAACACCAGCGGGCCGATCGTGGTCAACGGGACCATCGTGCAGGGCCTGAGCGGCTGCGACCGGTTCACGACCGAGCGCTGCTTCATCAGCGGCTACGACGCCGCGTCGGGCGAGCGGCGCTGGCGCTTCCACACCACGGCCGGCTCGGACGAGCCGGGCGGCAACACCTGGGCCGACGTGCCCGACTACCTGCGCGCCGGCGGCGACACGTGGATCACCGGCAGCTACGACCCCACGCTCGACCTGGTCTACTTCGGCGTGGCGCAGGCCAAGCCGTGGGCGGCGGTCAGCCGCGGGATGACCATGGAGGACACGGGGCTGTTCACCAACTCGACCGTGGCCATCCGGCCCGGCGACGGCACCCTCGACTGGTACTTCCAGCACGTGCCGGCCGAGAGCCTCGACCTCGACGAGGTCTACGAGCGGGTGCTGGTCGACGTGGGCGGCCGCAGGGCCGTCTTCAGCGCCGGCAAGCACGGCATCCTCTGGAAGCTGGACCGCGAGACGGGCGAGTTCCTCGGCTACAGGGAGGCGGTCCACCAGAACGTGTTCGAGCGCATCGATCCCGGGACCGGGGCGGTGACCTACCGCCAGGACATCATCGACGCGCAGTTCGAGCAGCTCGTGCCGGCGTGTCCCAGCACGGCCGGCGGCAAGAACTGGCACCCGATGAGCTACCACCCGGGGTCCGGGCTGCTGATCCTGCCGCTGGCCCAGACCTGCATGGAGATAGCCGTCCGCGAGGTGCCCCTGGAGCTGGGCTCGGGCGGGGTCGGGATGAGCTCGCGGCCGTTCCACGAGATGCCCGGCACCGACGGCAACCTCGGCAAGCTGGCGGCGTTCGACGCCGAGACGCTGGAGGAGGTCTGGAGCGTCGAGCAGCGGCCGACCTTCCTGACCGGCGTGCTGTCGACCGCCGGCGGGCTCGCGTTCGCCGGCGACCTCGACCGCCGCTTCCGCGCGTTCGACGTGGAGACGGGCGAGGAGCTGTGGCGGGCGCGCCTGGGGACGTCCGTGCAGGGCTTCCCGATCACCTTCCGCGCCGGCGGCCGGCAGTACGTGGCGGTGTCGACCGGCCTGGGCGGCGGCAGCCCGCGCCTGGCGCCGCGCGCGCTGGCGCACGACGTCCATCACCCGCAGAGCGGCAACGCGCTGTACGTCTTCGCGCTGCCTGAATAGACGAGATATGCCGTGGGCGTGCTGACTCGTACAGTAACGTCCACAAGTCACTGACTAGTAATCGCTTATGAGTCAGTAGCCGGGGACCAGCGCGGTCAGGACGTGCTGTGAAATCCATTCCATTCCCGCTTATAATACTGGAATGGATACAGTAATCGCGACCGAGCCAAAACCCCGCAGAACCAAGCCCCGAGGCCGGCACCCCGACAAGGCCCTGTCGGCCGCCTTCATCCGG
Source organism: Vicinamibacterales bacterium (assembly GCA_965214845.1). Lineage (GTDB taxonomy): Bacteria > Acidobacteriota > Vicinamibacteria > Vicinamibacterales > UBA8438 > JAAXGX01. The sequence goes on along the minus strand of CBDCCO010000007.1, from coordinate 4,534,507 downwards.
TCCGCGCCGCCCGGACGGCACGCCGATGGGAACGGGTTGTTCCTCTACGTCAAGCCCGAGGGCACCCGAAGCTGGATCCAGCGGCTCGTCGTTCGCGGACGACGGCGCGAGCTGGGACTCGGGGCCGTGGCGCTCGTCTCGCTCGCCGAAGCCCGCGAGCTGGCCCTCGCCAACCGCAAGCTGGCGCGGTCGGGCGGCGACCCTCTGGCTGAGAAGCGGCGCGTCCAGGGCGTGCCGACGTTCGCCGAAGCGGCCCGGCGCGTCGTCGAGGGGAAGCGGGGCGGCTGGCGCGGGCGGCATCACGCCCACAACTGGCTGCGTAGCCTGGAGCGGTACGCCTTCCAGCGCATCGGCTCCCGGCCGGTGTCGGAGGTCAACAGCCCGGACGTGCTGGAGATCCTCACGCCGATCTGGCACGAGAAGCCGGAGACGGCGCGGGCGGTGCGCCAGCGCATCCGGTCGGTGCTGGAGTGGGCCGTGGCCATGGAGATGCGCCTGGACAACCCGTGCGACCGGGTCCTGCCGGTGCTCGGTCCGCAGGGCGACATCGTGCAGCACATGCGGGCGCTGCCTCATCAGGACGTGGCCGCGGCCGTCGAGACGGTGAGGTCATCGGACTCGGCTGCGCCGGCCGTCAGGCTGGCGTTCGAGTTCCTGGTGCTGACCGCCGGGCGATCCGCGGAGGTCCGGCTGGCGACGTGGGACGAGATGGACGAGGCCGGCCGGGTGTGGACGATATCGGCGGAGCGGATGAAGGCGCAGCGCGAGCACCGGGTTCCGCTCTGCGGTCGAGCGGTGGAGATCCTCGATGCGGCGCGGGCGCTCGGCGGCGGCGGTCTCGTGTTCCCGATGCGGAGCGGGAGGCCGATCGCGTCGTCGACGCTGCCGAAGATGCTCCAGTTGCACGGGATCCCCGCCGTTGCGCACGGCTTCCGTTCGTCGTTCCGGGACTGGGCGGCCGAGCGGACCGACCATCCGTGGGAGGTCATCGAGGCGGCGCTGGCCCACGTGGTGCCCAACAAGGTCGAGGCGGCGTACGCGCGGTCGGACCTGTTCGAGCGGCGGCGGCTGCTCATGGACGACTGGGCGGGGTATCTGGACGGGGAGCGCCGGCTGGAGGACTCGTCGCGGCGCTGACCGGATGTCGCAACATGACGGCAGCCGAGGACGCTTTCCTCTGCATGAGGTCGCGGGCGGCCGTCAACGCGCGCGTTCCTGAACGACTTGAAGGTGCGAGTCCTGGCTTACCCATTGCGTATGTCCATAGTCCAACGCCCATCGCGGCAGCGATTCCGTGTACTCGCACTCGATGGTGCAAGGAAGACCGGCCGTCCGAACTGCGTCGATGTTCCGTCTCGAATCGTCGCTGCCCCAAATCGCGATCTTGCCGCCCTGTCTCGTGCGACAGACTAACCGCAGTTTCCCGGTCGGTCCTTTCCTGACGTGCGGATCATCTTCATCGAACGCGATCAGCGTGAACTTGCCGGTCATACGCGGTTTCCTGACCTACCGGTTGCGGGATACCGTCGCCGCGATGCGAGCCAGCGCCTTGGCGAGATCACCTCCGCGAAGGAACTCCGCAGCGCTGAGTATGGCGCCCGTAGGATCGCCGGAGCTTGCCTGCTTGACGGCGATGTCGGCTACCGCCATTTTCAACGGCACGCTCGCTAACCCGGAAAATTCGTGAGGGGTCTGTCTCAGGTAGAGACACAAGAGCCTCCGTGTGCTAGAACGCTGTTAACCACAGGCATTTTCGGCACGACGGAGGCTCTTGCGTGACGGACCCCACGATAGCACAGTCTGTTCTGTTTCCCGATCTGTTCGACAAGCCGCTCGTGGCCACGTTCGACCGCGAGCAGTCGAGCTCGGATGGCGGCGCCGTGCTGCTCAAGGCCGCCGAGCGCGTCTACGGGTTGGTCAAGGCATTCGGCCGGTGTCTGATTGACCGCCGGGCGCCGGAGAAGGTCCGGCACACGCTCGAGGACCTGGTGGGCCAGCGGGTGTTCGGGATCGCCTGCGGCCATCCGGACGGCAACGATTCGGACCGGCTCGCCGACGATCCGATTCACAAGCTGCTGCTCGGGCGCGACCCGGTGGCGGGCGGTCGGCTGGCGTCGCAGCCGACGGTTTCGCGGTTCGAGAACGGCGCGGGCCGCGTCGCGCTCTATCGGCTCGGACGCGAGTTGGCGGCGTCGGTCATCGAGCGGCATCGCCGCCGGCTGCGTGGGCGGGTGCGACGCATCACGATCGACCTCGACCCGACCGACGACCCGACGCATGGTGCGAGCAGCTGACCATGTTCAACAGCTACTACGACAGCTGGTGCTACCTGCCACTGCTGGCCTTCGTGAGCTTCGACCGCGAGGCGGAGCAGTATCTGTGCGCGGCCGTGCTGCGGCCCGGCACGGCGCAGGCGGCCGACGGCACGCTGGGCGTTTTGTGTCGGCTGCTCGCGCTGCTGCGGGCCGCGTTTCCCAAGGCACGCTTTCTCGTCCGGCTCGACGGCGGCTTCGCCACGCCGGAGGTCTTCGACTTCCTCGACGCCGAGCCGCGGCTCGACTACGTCGTGGCGATGGCCAAGAACGCCGTGCTGTTGCGGGCTGCCGAGCACGTCATGGTGGCGGCCCGCACCGAGTGCATGCTGCGCGAGAAGACGGCGCACTTCTACCTCGACACCCGCTATCGCGCCCGCACGTGGGCTCGTGAGCGCCGCGTGGTGATCAAGGCCGAAGTCGTGCAGCTCACCGGCCGGCAGCCGCGCGACAACCCGCGTTTCGTCGTGACCAATCTGCGCCAGACGCCGCGCTTCATCTACGAGAAGGTCTACTGCGGGCGCGGCGACATCGAGAACCGCATCAAGGAACTGCTCGACGGCTTGCAGATCGACCGCACGAGCTGCACCAAGTTTTGGGCAAACGTCGTCGGCGGGCGTACCCGCTCCTGTCGCGACAGAAACTCGGCGATCGGGTATCGTGCGGGGTCGCGCCGAGGGGAGCGACCGTTAGCTTATTGGAGGCACGACCCCGTGGCAAACGTGGTCCAAGGACGCCTGCGGACTTGCAAGTGGTGACGCTCGACTGCGATCCCGTGTAGGAAAGTTATCGTTCCGCCGTCCTGCCTCTCGGCGCCACTCCAATGAGGAGGTACCGATGGCACGACGCAGGAAGACCAAGGGGCGGCACGCACGAGGCCGCTTCTCGAACGTTCATCCCGATGCGGCCGGCATCGATGTGGGCTCACGGTTTCACGTGGTGGCCGTGGCGCCCGATCGCGACGCCGAGCCCGTGCGGACCTTTCAGAGCTTCACTCAGGATCTGCATCGACTGGCCGACTGGCTGAAGACTGTCGGGATCACGACCGTGGCGATGGAGTCGACGGGCGTGTACTGGATCCCGGTGTTCGAGATCCTTGAGGCGCAGGGCTTCGAGGTGCTGCTGGTCAACGCCAGAGACGTGAAGCAGGTTCCAGGCCGGAAGACGGACGTCAACGATGCCCAGTGGCTCCAGCAGCTTCATCAGTTCGGCCTGCTGCGCGGGAGCTTCCGTCCGCATCAGGACGTGGTGACGCTACGCGCGTATCTGCGTCAGCGGGAGCGGCTGGTCGAGTATGCAGCCGCACACATTCAGCACATGCAGAAGGCCTTGATGGAGATGAACGTCCAGCTTCATCACGTCGTGACCGACATCACGGGCGAGACGGGGATGCGCATCGTGCGCGCGATTGTCGCGGGCGACCGCGACCCGATGCAGTTGGCCCAGCACCGCGACCCCCGCTGCAAGGCGAGCGTCGAGACGATCAGGGAGGCGCTGGCCGGCAACTATCGGGAAGAGCACGTCTTCGCGCTGAGCCAGGCGCTGGAGCTCTACGACAGATACCAGGAGTCCATCGGGCAGTGTGATCAGGCCATCGAGCGCGCGGTGAAGCACCTTTGCGCAACGAGCACGCCGCCACCGGCCCGGTTGCCGGCCCCGCGACACACCACGCGCGGACCCAACGCGCTGGCGTTCGACGTGCGCCCGATGCTCTACACGCTGCTCGGCGTAGACCTGACTCAGATCCACGGCCTCGGACCGTACAACGCGCTGAAGCTGGTCAGCGAATGCGGCACGGACATGTCTCGGTGGCCGACCTGCAAGCACTTCACGTCGTGGTTGTCGTTGGCTCCGGGCAACAAGATCTCGGGCGGTCGGATCCTGAGCTCGAAGACGCGACGGTCTGCGAACCGAGCGGCAGCCCTGCTGCGGTTGGCCGCGGTCACCGTGAGCCGGACCGACACGGCCCTGGGCGCGTTCTACCGCCGCTTGTCCGGGCGGGTCGGCAAGGCCAAGGCGGTGACGGCCACGGCGCGCAAGATCGCCGTGTTGTTCTACAACACACTGCGCTACGGCATGCAGTACGCCGACCCGGGTGCCTCGCACTACGAGCAGCGTTATCGGCAACGAGCCGTAGCCAATCTCCGCCGTCGGGCGAAGGCGCTCGGATTCACGCTCCAGGAGCATCCGACGGGAGTTTCTTAGGAACCAGCTGCGGGTCCTGCTGACGGCCGCCGCCTACGTGCTCATGCAGGAACTGCGGCTGAGGGCCGCCCGCACCGCCTGCGCCCGCACCCAGGTGACCTGGCTGCGCGACCGGTCAAGGTCAGCGTCCACGTCGTCCGCTCCGTCCGCCGGCTCGTCCTGCACCTGCCGCGAGCGACCCCATACCGCGACGTCTGGCGGCACCTCGCCCTCGCGCTCGGGGCGCGCGCCGGATAGCGCGCCGTCGCCACGGCAACCTCCGCGCCCCGGATGCTCGCCAGCGCCCCTGCGCCCGACCTGTCGGCGCTTGCCACCTCATGCGTGCCGTCACCTCGCCCCGGCCACTGCACCACGCTGCCACCTACCACGCGCCGCGTCCGAAAACGTCCTTCGCGCGACGATCAGGCCCTGCCTGGGACCGATTCGATAACCTCACGAATTTTCCGGGGTAGGCGTCGCCTTCCTGCACGGAAACCCCCGGCAGGTTGTCGACGACCGCCATCACGCTCGTGATGTCCGACTGCTGCTCCAGCATCGGGGCCGCGACGACGTTGGACGCGAACGTCGTCGGCGTTTCGGCGATGACGCTCACCGTTTCGAGTCGCCGCTCGATCTCCAGGACGAGGGGAACCGTCACGGTCCCGCCGGCCGGAACCGCCACCGCGATCTCCGACGGGCCGAAGCCGGGCAGCGCCGCCGAGACGACGTAATCGCCGGCAGGCAATGCGCCGAAGGCGAACTCGCCGCCGGACCCGGTGACGATCTCCTGCCGTGCCTCCGGACCAGCCACGGTGACGACGGCGCCCGGGAACGCACCGCCCGCGGCGTCGGCAACCGTGCCGTCGAGCGCGCCGGTGGACTGGGTTGTCGACACGGACGTCGGCAGAAGCAGAAGCGCACCCACGGCAGCGGCTCTCCGCCACCGTGCTTCGCGCGGTGACAGTGGTGCGCGGGGTCGTGGGAGTCGCGCCGCGAACCGAAAGATGCTCGGCAGTTTGAAACGACCCTTGACAGTCAGAGGGCCACCTCCAGATCCACGAGGGTTTCCGATACCGCCCACAGCCGCTCGGCGTCCTTCTCGTCCATCGATGCCGCAGAGGATCGGACGCGTGTCGGGTACCCCCACACCTCGCCCCAACCACCCGGACCGTAGTAGCCGCCTGGATCGACGTCGGCGGTAGCGGCGTAGAGCGTCGGCAGCGCGCCGCGCCATGGAGACATGGCGAAGACGTTCAATACACGAAGGGCAGGGCTGTAACGCTGCAGATCGGTGCGCGTATACCCCGGGTGCGCGGCAAGCGACAGCATCGCGGCGCCCGCCCGGTCGATGCGGCGCTGCAGCTCGTAGGTGAACAGGAGGTTGGCAAGCTTGCTCTGGCCGTAGGCCCGGTTGGGTCGGTACGGGCGCGACTTCCACTGCATGTCGTCGAAGTCAATCGTGCCGAACCGGTGAGAAATGCTCGCGACGGTTACGACGCGGGAGCCGGGCCGCGCCCGGAGCAGATCCAGCAACTGCGCGGTCAGGGCGAAGTGGCCCAGGTGATTCGTGCCGAACTGCAGCTCGAACCCGTCTGCGGTCTTCGAGGCCGGGGGCCACATCACACCGGCGTTGTTGATGAGCAGGTCCAACCGGTCGAAGCGGTCATGGAAGGCTTCCGAAAACCTTCGGACGGACGTCAGGTTCGCGAGGTCGACCTCCATCGGATCGAGCGCTCCCGCGAGATCTGCCGCGTGCAGGTCGGCGGCCGCCCGGGCTTTCCCGAGACTCCGACAGGCCATGACCGCATGCGCGCCGTGTCGGGCGAGGCGTACGGCAGTCGCCAACCCGATGCCGGTGTTGGCGCCCGTCACGACGGCGATTCGGCCCGACTGGTCGGGCATGTCGCGATGCGTCCATTTCCGTCGCATGTGTGCTGCGTCCTCCGGTCCACCTTCTCTCGCCCGGCACCGAGTGCACCCGCGATCAAGTCCGTTGTGCGGTTCCCCCCCGTCGTGCCCGCAAGCGCCTCACGGTATCGGCTCAGAGCCATCAGAGGCCAGTAGTCCCGGTACATGTGGTACCGGAGCATGAAGTCCCCGGGGAAGCCGGTGCCGGTGAACTCGGGCTCGTCCCACGAGCCGTCCTCCCGTTGCGTGCGCACGAGGTACTCGACCCCTCTCCGGGCACTCTCGGAATCCGCTCGCCTGCCGGCAATCAGGCCGAGGACCGCCCAGGCTGTTTGCGACTTCGTGCTCGGCCACCGTCCGCGCAGCGACGGCTCAAGGTAGCTCTCCGCGCCTTCCCCCCACCCGCCGTCGTCATGCTGACGGCGAACGAGCCAGTCGAGCGCCCTTTGAATGTAGGGCTCGTCCATGTCCTCGCCGATGCGCCTGAGCGCGGGCAGGACGGCGCCGATACCGTAAACGTAGTTCACGCCCCAACGACCCCACCACGAGCCATCCTCCTGCTGGGTCGCCTTGAGGTAGTCGAGACCCTTCCGAACGGCGGGCCGGGACGAGTCGAAGCCCAGAAGACCCAACGCCTCCACGGCGTGAGCGGTGACGTCTTCGCTGGGCGGATCGGTGACGTTGCCGAAGTCGCAGAACGAAAGCGACGTCACCCAACGCTTCCCACTGTCGGCGTCGAACGCGCCCCAGCCGCCGCTCCTGCTCTGCATCCCTTCCAGCCAATCCCGGCCGCGCCGCAACGCGCGCTGTATCCTCCCATCGTCGCGCCGCCTCATGCCGTGCAGCGCGATCATGGCCAGCGCGGTATCGTCGACATCGGGATACAGGTCGTTGACGAACTCGAACGCCCAGCCCCCCGGCCTGAGGTCGCGCCGTCTGACCTGCCAGTCTCCGCCGCGTTCGAGGATCTGCTTGTCCAGCAGCCAGCGGGCGGCGCGGACCATGCAGGGCGCCTCCGGTGGCACGCCAGCATCCTGAAGCGCGACCGACGCGAGACAGGTGTCCCAGACGGGCGAGATGCAGGGGTCGATGCGGAAGGTGTCGTCCGTTTCTCGCGCAAAGCCGTCGAAGCCCGCGATCCCCAACTTGAGGACCGGGTGCTCCTTGTCGTAACCGAGCGTGCGCAGCGCCATCAGCGAATACACCCACGGCGGCTGAATCCCGCCCCAGGATCCGTCAGCGTTCTGGTGGTCCAGTATCCACCGCTCCGCCTTCCGCAGCGCAGAGTCGCGCAGCGGGCGACGCATGAACGCGATCGGACCAGCCTCGAGCAGGCGGAGGACGGGGTGCACCCCCATGAACAGTCGGTCACGCGTCCGGCGTTTTCCGGGCGCGGTGAACCGGGATCCTGCGAACTCGCCGCCCTTCGGATGCAACTCGTCCAACCGAGCCGATTCCGGCACGGGGCAGCGTGGCTTCCGGGCCAGCAGGATCGCGCAGGCCACGATCGTACCTCTCGCCCAACTCGCGAAGTCGTAGATGCTGCACCAGGACCACGAGGGGAAGTGCATCATCTCGACCGGCACAACCGGCAGATCCTGCCACCTCCACTGCCCGAACAACGCCAGCCACATCTTGGTGAAGACGCGCGCGCGGGGCACGCCTCCGTGTTCGAGAATGAAGGCGCGCGCCCTCACCAGTGAGGGAGCGTCGTGCGCCGTGCCGGCGACCTTCAGAGCGAAGTAGCACTCGACAGCGATACTGAGATCACCGGGACCGCCGTGCCAGATCGGCCAGCCGCCGTCTTCACCCTGCATCTGCTTCAGGTAGTTGGCGATCTTCCTCCAGCGGTCCGGATTCGGCAGGCCCATGAAGTGCGTGAGGAGCAGGTACTCCGCCGTAATCGCGCAATTCGCCTCCAGTTCGCCCCACCAATAACCATCGTTGTGTTGTAGACCGAGAAGGCGCCTGGTAGCTCGCGAGATGGCCCGGTCGAGCCCCTCGCTACGCGGTGTACCCCGATACCCGCCGACGCTCGCAAGGCCGAGGGCAGACCCGCCCGCCGCATCCTCTCGCACCAGTCTCCGCGTCGTGTCCCTTGTGAGCGGCCTCACGACCCGGACCGCCACCTCGCGGCGTGCCCGCGTGTCCGGCTGCCCGCGACCCGCCGGCTGCCATACACTTGCCCGAAGGCACAGGCAAACATGGCGATCCGCTTCGCGCCTCGGCGGACATTGAATGCCAGCCGAGGCGCGTCCAACAGGTGCCGCGGATGGGCGAGGTAGTACGTCGCTGCGGCGAGAGGCCGAATCCGGCCGCCGTCGTCCAGGAACGCCTCGTACAACGGCAGCGTGTCCTGCGGCCCATCGGAGACGGCGCGTGCCGAAAGGAACGGAATGCCGGCTGCGATCACCATGGCGCCAATCCAATAGCTCTCCATGTCAACCGCCTCGGCTTGGTGCAATGCGGCTAGGCGGGCTTTTTCCCAGGGCCTCCGCGCCGGCTGCTGCACGGTCAAGAGACCGCCGGTGTGCACCTTGATCCCGGTAGGTGCGAGCGCCTCGAGCGCCCAGTCGAACAGACGCGAATCCGAACCGATCCCGCTCGCGCTCGGGGCAGGGACGTCGTCGTGGCGAATACGCTTGGGCACGACGAGGTCACCGCCTCGCGTTTCCGGCGCAACGCCGGCGGCGAACCCGACGGAGACGATGGCGCCAGGGCGTGCTGTGCGCAGGAGCCCCCGGACCGCCGCCTCAGCGCGCTTCCGACCGATCCCGCACTGGAGGACTCCGGCCATCCGCGTCTTCCCGGACCTCTCGGACCCGGCCGAGACCTGCTTGAGAGCCGCCAGCTCGCTCGGAAGCGCTGCGATGAAGACCGGCGCCGCACCGGCGTTGGGCAATCCTGACACGGCTTCGACCGCCTATAGCTGACCCGTGACTTGAGCGAGCACGGTGTCTTTGAGCCCCTTCCAGGTGAACGCCGCGTTCACGGCAGTCGGTTCGTACCCGCAATGCACCATGCAGTCCTGGCACTTCGGGTGGCCGGCGGCGCGGCCGTACCGAGCCCAGTCCGTTGTCTCAAGAAGCTGCTGGAACGTGCGGGCGTAGCCCTCCTGCAGGAGGTAGCAGGGGCGCTGCCACCCGAAGACGTTGTAGAGCGGATTGCCCCAGGGAGTGCACTCGAACTCCTGCTTGCCCATAAGATGTTGCAGGAACAGCGGCGACTGGTTGAATCGCCAGCGGCGCTTCTTGTTCCCAAGCACCTGCCCGAAGAGGACGTGCGCCTTCTCGCGACCGAGAAAGTGTTCCTGGTCGGGTGCCTTGGAGTACTGGTAGCCGGGCGAGATCATCATCCCGTCGACGCCCAGCTCCATCATCTCGTCGAAGAATTCCCGGACGCGAAGCGGGTTGGCGGTGTCGAACAGCGTCGTGTTCGTCGTCACGCGAAAGCCGCGCGCGAGTGCGGCCCGGACCCCGGCGACGGCCCGCCGGTAGACACCGCCGCGGCACACCGCCTCGTCGTGCTCCGCTTCGGGGCCATCGAGATGCACGTTGAAGCTGAAGCGCCGCGACGGCTCGAAGACCCCCTCGTCGAGCTTCCGCCCGAGCAGGATACCGTTGGTGCAGAGGTACACGAACTTGCCGCGGTCGACCAGGCCTCTGGCGATCTCTCCGATCTCCGGGTGCATGAGCGGCTCGCCCCCAGCAATGCTGACTACGGGCGCTCCGCATTCGTCGGAGGCGGCCAGCGCCTGCTCGACCGGCATGTTCTTCCTCAGGACGCCGGATGGATGTTGGATCTTGCCGCACCCGGCGCACGCGAGATTGCAGCGGAACAGCGGCTCAAGCATTAGCACGAGAGGATACCGCCGTCGACGGCGCAACTTCTGCCCCAGCACGTAGGAGACAACGGCCAGACCCTGCAACCACGGTACGCTCAAGTGACGAACCCTCCAGATCGGGTGGATTCCCTTGTGGCGGTCGTGTTCCTTCCTGATCCAGTCGCATCGGAGTTCAGTTCGACTGGCAGCCCGAAGCGCACGTTCTCCACGACTCCGGCCATCGTCGAGACCCGCAACGATGCGCATTCGCGCAACCTCGCTATTGTCGCCTGCACCATGTGCTCTGGAGCGGACGCGCCGGCGGTGATGCAAACGCTCTTCTTGCCCTCCAGCCAACCGGGATCAAGCTCCGACGGCTCTTCGATCAGATAGGTCGGCACGCCGGCACCGCTGCCTATCTCACGGAGGCGGTTCGAGTTCGAGCTGTTGCGCGCGCCGACCACCAATATCAGGTCCACGAGGTCCGCCGCGTCTCGGACGGCCGCCTGCCGGTTCTGTGTCGCATAGCAGATGTCCTTCACGTCGGGTCCGACAATCTTCGGGAACCGCCGCTGGAGGGCGGCGATCACCTCCCGCGTATCGTCGATGGAGAGCGTCGTCTGCGTAATGTAGGCGACCCTTTCCGGATCGTGCACGCGGAGAGCCGCCACCCCCTCGACGTCGCCGATTACTGAAACCCTTCCCGGAATCTGGCCTACCGTGCCATCCACTTCGGGATGGTTCTCGTGTCCGATCAGCACGATGTCGTAGCCGGCCGCCGCGTATCGTCGACCCTCGGCGTGCACCTTGGAGACGAGCGGGCACGTCGCGTCGACCGTTCTCAGTCCCCGCGCCGACGCCTGTTGCTCCACCGCCGCGGACACGCCGTGAGCGCTGAAGACGGTCGGCGCCCAACGAGGTACTTCCTCAATTCGGTCCACAAATCGGGCGCCCTTGGCTCTCAGGCCATCAACGACCTGCGGGTTGTGAACGATTTCGTGGCGCACGTAGACCGGCGCTCCGTACTTCTCCAGCGCCGCCACCACGGTTTCGATGGCGCGTTCCACACCGGCACAGAAGCCGCGCGGTTGCGCCAGCAATACTTGCAGCGTCGCAGATCCCTTCGGCACCGCCGTCACGAATCCCTCCAATATGCCGTCATGACGGTCGCGCGTCGCGCAAGACAGGAGCCCAGGAAGAGCGAGGCGGGCGGAGCCGGTGCGATACAAGGCGCCATCATCAGGACAATTGCGTTACCAGGAATGACGTGAGTAACGGACCGAGGGTGAGTGAGATACGGGGAGCCGGTGCGACAGAAGCCACCATGATTGAGTAGAGTACGTTATCAGGAAAATCATGAATATTGTGTGAATAGTTGGCCTTGGAGCATGCTTTTATGGCGCATTTGGCCGACCGTCACGCTATCATTGTCGCTCACCGGCCGTTCTTCGGCTGCCACGCGGCAGCATCGAGCAGAACGGCGCCGGCGCGTTCAAGCGATGGTGGCGACGTGAAACGTACCGACGACCTGAAGCGAGAGATCGAGCTGTTGCGGGACCGCTTGGCCCGGCTGAGCGGGGCGAGCCTGCGTGTCAGCGGGAGCCTGGATGTCAATACCGTCCTCCGGGCGGTCATCGACGACGCCCGCGCGTTGACCGGCGCGCGGCTGGGCGCCATAGCGACCGTCGACGAGGCCGGGGAGGTCCGGGACTTCGTCGCCTCCGGCCTCGCGCCCAACGAGCACCGGCGGATGATGGCCTGGTCCGACGGGCCGCGGCTGTTCGCCCACTTGCGGGACCAGCCGGGTTCCCTGCGGCTGCGCGACCTGGGCGCCTACGCCGCGTCGCTCGGTTTCTCCTCGGACCTGATGCAGTCGAAGACCTTCGCCGGCACGACGATGCGCCATGGCAACGTGCTCGTTGGCAACTTCTTTCTCGCCGAGAAGGAAGGTGGGGGCGAGTTCACGGGCGAGGACGAAGAGGTTCTGGTGCTGTTCGCCTCGCAGGCTGCGACGGCGGTCGCCAACGCCCTCACGTACCGGAACGAGCATCGCGCGCGGGCTCGCCTCGAAGCCTTGGTCGAGACGTCACCGGTGGGGGTCGCGGTCTTCGAGGCCCGGACCGGCCGCCCGGAGTCGCTCAATCGGGAGGCAAGGCGGATTGTCGGGGGCCTGAGCGTGGAGGGCCGCTCGCTGGAGCAACTGCTGGACGTGGTTATCTGCCGGCGCGCCGACGGGCAGGAGATTGCACTCTCGGAGTATTCCCTGGCGCAGCTAATCCCGAGCGCTGAGGCGGTGCGCGCCGAGGAGATGACCCTCGAGGTCCCCGACGGCCGAGGTGTGACTGCGCTTGTCAATGCCACGCCGATCCGTGCCGAGGACGGGACGGTCGAATCGATGGTGATCACCCTGCAGGACCTGGCGCCGCTCGAGGAGCAGGAGCGGCTGCGGACCGAGTTCCTGAGCCTGGTGAGCCACGAGCTGCGAGCCCCGCTGTCGTCGATCAAGGGATCGACGACGACCGTGCTGGGCGCCGCGCCCCACCCCGAGATGCCGGAGATGATGCAGTTCTTCCGCATCATCGACGAGCAGGCCGATCACATGCGGGGCTTGATCAACGAACTGCTGGATGCGGGACGTATCGAGACGGGCACGCTGTCGATCTCGCCCGCGCCGGTGGCGGTGGCCGACCTGGTCGAGCAGGCCCGGACTGCCTTCCAGAGCGCCCGTGGCCGGCAGACCGTGCGGGTCGACCTTCCGCGCGACCTGCCCCGGGTGCTGGCCGACACGCGGCGTATCGTCCAGGTCCTCACCAACCTGTTTGCCAATGCGGCCCGGCATGCGCCGGCGTCATCTCCCATCCAGGTTGCAGCGGAGCGGGACGGCGCGCATGTGGCGATCACGGTCGCCGACGAAGGCCGAGGCGTGCCGCAGGACCGGCTGGCGCACCTGTTCCGCAAGCACGCGCGGGTCGACCGCGGCAGGAGCGGATTCGGGGGGACCGGCTTGGGCCTCTCCATCTGCAAAGGGCTGGTCGAGGCCCACGGGGGCCGCATCCGGGCCGAGAGCGACGGGATGGGCCATGGCCTGCGGGTCACCTTCACGATCCCGACGGCCGACGAGGCCGACCACGACGTAGCGTCCGGCGGCCGCGCGACCTATGCCCTCCAGCAGCGCGAGGGGCGGGCGCCGCCGCGCATCCTGCTGGTCGACGACGACCCGCACGCGCTGCGGTACGCGCGGGATGCGCTCGCGGCGGCCGGCTACGAGGCGCTGGTCAGCGTCGACCCGCAGGAGGTGGCCCAGATCATTACAACCCAGCGGCCCCAGCTCGTCCTGCTCGACTTGGTGTTGGGGGAGACCGACGGCATCGAGTTGCTGGAGCATGTTCCCGAGTTGGCCGACGTGCCCGTCATCTTCATCTCCGGCTACGGCGGAGACGAGACGATCGCCCGCGCGCTCGATATGGGGGCGGCTGACTACATCGTCAAGCCGTTCTCGCCGACCGAGTTGGCGGCGCGGGTCCGGGCGGCCCTGCGCCGGCGGGCCGGGCCTGAGCGCGTCGAGTTGGGCGCCCTGGTCATCGATGATGCCGCACGCCGGGTGACGGTGAACGAGCGCCCGGTGGAGCTGACGGCTACCGAGTACGCGCTGCTGCGCGTGCTCGCGCTCAACGTGGGACAGGTGGTGACGCGCGAGACCCTGCTGCGCCAGGTGTGGGGTGGGCGGACCGCCGGCGACCCGAAGCTGCTGCGCGCCTTCGTGAAGAAGCTGCGCCGGAAGCTCGCTGCTGACGCAGCCGCGCCCGACTACATCGTCAACGTGCGCGGGGTCGGGTACCGTCTGACCGCCCCCGGTGAGAGGTGAGGCCGCCGTCCCGGGTCGACAGTCGCGCTTGCCGTCTGGGGAGTCTGCGCCGCAGGAGAGCCAGACAATGCGCAAGGCAGCACTGAACCGGCTCTCGTCTTCCAGGGGATCGCCGACCCGATGAGTTTGGTGATTATATACCACGTTAGCAGCCTGTGGTGAAAGTCGCTGGTCTTCAGTTAGCGGGTTTTGGGCCGAGTGTCAATTTTTTGACTTGTACAACGTTTCGAATTGTGGCATAACGGTGGTGTGATGACCGCCGACCGGCAATCGCCCCCGCATCGGATTGCGGAACTGTCCACCGACGTCGAACGGCTTCGCGGAGAGTTGACGCGGCGGGAGCGCGACGCCGAGAGCGTGCAGCGCAAGAACAGCCGCCTGCAACGAGAAAATGACCGCCTGAAGCAACAGATCGAGGACCTGAAGCGGCAATTGGACGAGGCACGCCGGGCAGGTCGCCGCCAGGCCGCGCCGTTCGCCAAGGACCGGTCGCAAGGTCGCGGCAGGCGTCCCGGACGGCGGGCCGGTGCGGCGTACGGCCGCCACGGCTGCCGTCCGCGCCCGGCGCGGGTCGACGAAACCCACGCGGCGCCGGTTCCAGTGGAATGTCCGGACTGCGGCGGCGAGGTCGACGTGACCCGCGTGGCGTCGCAGTATCAGGAAGAGTTGCCCGTGGTACGCCCGGTCGTGCGGCGCTTCGACATTGAGGTCGGCCACTGCTCGCAGTGTCAGCGGCGGGTGCAGGGCCGCCACGTGCTGCAGACCTCCGATGCGCTGGGCGCGGCCGGCGTGCAGCTCGGTCCCGAGGTTGTCGCGCTGGTGGTTGAACTGCACACGGAACTGGGGGTGCCGCTGGCGAAGGTCGCGCACCTTCTGCGGACCACCTTCGGCCTGCAGGTCACGCCGGGCGGTCTCGCCCACGTGCTGCACCGGGCGGCCCGCGCCGCCGCGCCGGCCTACGCGGCGCTGTGCGAGCAGGTCCGCAACGCGCCGGTGGTCACGCCGGACGAGACCGGCTGGCGTGTTGGCGGCGAGCGCCACTGGCTGTGGACGTTCGTCACCCCGGAGACGACGGTCTACGCCATTTGCCCCGGCCGGGGGTTCGCCGCTGCCGCCACGGTGCTGGGAACGGACTACACCGGCGTGCTCGTGCGCGACGGGTGGGCGCCGTATCGCTGCTACGACGGGCTGCACCAAACCTGTCTGAATCACCTGCTGCAACGCTGCAAGCAGCTCCGGGAGGATCATCCCCACAGTCGCTGGGCGAGCGAGGTGCAGGCGGTCCTGCAGGCCGCCCTCGACCTGCGGGACCGCTGCAACGCGGGAGAACTGAGCGAGCACGGGATGGCCACGGCCCGCGGCCGACTCACGGCCCGGCTCGCTCGGCTCGTCGACGACCCGCCGCCGCTCGCTGACGCCGAGCGCTTCGCGGCGCACCTGGCCACCGAATTCCCGGCCGTGTTCCTGTTCTTGTGGGACCCCTCGCTCGATGCCACCAACTGGCGCGCCGAACAGGCCATCCGGCCCGCCGTGGTCATTCGCAAGGTGTGCGGCGGCAACCGCACCCGCAAGGGCGCCGACACCCAGCAGGTGCTGGCCAGCGTCGTGCGCACCGCCCGCCAGCGCCATCTCGACCTGCCTCCGCTGATCACCGCGATGTTGTGCGGCGTCGAGCCCGTTGTCCCCAAGCTGCTCGCGATGTCGCCGGCACCCACGTAGGCGCGCAGCGTCCGACCGACCACGCGGCGCGACCCGTCCCCGCGGCTCACCCACCGTTGCGCCCGGTTGCCCGCCGACAGGCCGACGCTGGTGTCCTCGCGTCCAGTTCCCCACCGCAGCGATGTTCAGCGACACCATCCGGAGACACCGTGTGAACCCGCCGTCGGCTCAAAGCAAGTCTCGTGGCGGCACCGAGCTTTGGCGGCTCAGGCCCCGTTTCTGCCCATGTTCATTGGCAGATCACCCACTAAACAAATACAGTCGCTGATCCGGCCTGGCCCCGGCGCGATCGAACCCGTACACTGAACGACCATGGCAATGGGCAAGAGACCGGCGGCGCGCCAGGCGTCGCCGATGTGGGTGGACACGTCGGACCTCCCGACGAGCGACGGGCATCCTTACTTCGAGCGGCTGAACCGGGTCCTGGCGGATTCCGGCTTCGATGCGTTCGTCGAGGAGTTGTGCGCGGCCTTTTACGCGGGCCGGCTGGGCCGTCCGAGTCTGCGTCCGGGTCGGTATTTCCGGATGCTGTTCATCGGCTATTTCGAGGGTCTGTCGTCGGAGCGGGGGATTGCGTGGCGGGTAGCCGATTCGCTGAGTCTGCGGTCGTTCCTGGACCTGGAATTGACTGAGGCGGCGCCGGATCACTCGACGCTGTCGCGCACGCGGCGGCGGATCGACGTAGAGACCCACGAGGCAGTTTTCACATGGGTTCTGGAGCGGCTGTCCGCAGCGGGTCTGGTTCGGGGGAAGACGGTCGGCATCGATGCGACGACGCTGGAAGCGCACGCGGCGATGCGGAGCATCGAGCGGCGGGACACGGGAGAATCCCACGAAGAGTTCATTCGGCGGTTGGCGGAAGCGTCCGGTGTGGAGACCCCGACGCGGGCCGAGTTGGCTCGGTTCGACCGGTCCCGGAAGAACAAGAAGGCGTCGAACAAGGAGTGGAAATCGCCGCAGGACCCGGACGCGAAGATCGCGAAGATGAAGGACGGTCGGACGCGCTTGGCCCACAAGGCCGAGCACGGGGTCGACAGGGACACGGGGGCCATCGTCTCGGTGACGGTCCAGGATGCTTCCGACGGCGATACGGCCACGCTGCCGGAGACGCTGATCGTGGCGGCCGAGCAGGTGGAGTTGGTGCAGCCGGACGGTGCTGGGGTCGAAGAGGTCGTCGCCGACAAGGGGTACCACAGCGACGAGACGCTGGTGGGGCTGCGCGAGGTAGGGGTGCGGAGTCACGTGTCCGAGCCGGCGCGCGGCCGGCGCCGCTGGCAGGACAAGAAGACGGGCGAGACGCCGCCGGAGAAGCGTGCTGCGCAAGAGGCGTTGTATGCGAACCGGCGGCGTGTGCGCGGCCGTCGGGGTCGTCGCCTGCAACGGCGCCGGGGTGAGATGGTCGAGCGTACATTCGCGCATATGTATGAGACGGGCGGTATGCGTCGGGTCTGGGTGCGCGGTCACGACAATGTCCGCAAGCGCGTGCTGATCCAGGCGGCCGCCTGCAACATCGGACTGCTCTTGCGGCGCCAGACCGGCATCGGTACGCCCCGGAGCCTGCAGGGGCGGGCTCTTTCGTCGATTTGCCGCCTGATCGACCGTCTGATCGACCTCTGGGGGCGTCTGACGCGCGCTTGGGGGTTCAAATGGACACCGACGGCGCTCGTCGGCTCAATTGCTCATCGCCAAGCTGCCTGAACAACCGGGCTCAGCGAATAGACTTCTTCCACGGGCTGTTAGACGGAAGTTTCAGCGTTGATCGCGCGTAAGTCACTAGAATTGTGTGATTTATCGATTTCGCAGGTGTTGGCTACTGGCTACATTCGCGGGGTCACTCCCAGCAGCTCGAAGCAGCGCTGCTGTACCGGCGTGGGCTCGGTGAGCAGCGCGAAGGTGGCGTCGCTGTCGGCCACGCGCATGGTGTTGGCGGTCAGCGTGCCGAGGTCGGAGAGCAGCGTCCGGAAGCTGTGCACGGGGAGGTCCTCGGCGGTGCGCTTGCGGGCGGCCTTGGCGCGTGCCGCGGGCGAGCGCTTGGCCTTGCGGACCACGGATGAGCGCTGCCGTTCGGCGGCGGCCGGGTCGTGGTCATCGAAGAGCAGCGGGGCCAGGGCCTGGCGCATGTGCCACTCGACGTAGTAGGCGAGCATGCACAGCAGGACGTGCGCCCGCACCCGGTCGGCCCGCCGGTGGTAGATCGGCCGCACCTTCAGGTCCACCGACTTGAGGGACCGAAACGCGCGCTCGACCTTCGCCAGGTCCTTGTAGGCGCGGACGGTCTGCGCGGCATCGAACTGTTCCGGCTCGACGTTGGAACGGACGATGTAGATCCCGTCGAGTTGCTGTTCGTCTGCGATCCCGGCCTCGTCGCGATGGAACGCGAACGACTCGTCGGTGATGGTGGTGACGAAGTGCTTGGCGACCTTGTAGCGGTTGACGACCTTGCCGACGCGCACGCCGATGTCTGCCGCGCCCCGTAGCGGGTCGTTCGGGCGCCGGGTCGCCGCCACAATCGGTTCGAGCTCCTTCTCGGTGGCGGCGAGCAGCTCGTTGCGCTTGCGGTGCCGCTCGGCGGCGAGCAGCGGATTGCGGCAGACGATGAGCCGTTCGCCGGGGAACTCGTTGCTGGTCACCTCGGCGAGGTCGCGCTCGTCGAACAGCGACGGGGTGACGGTGCCGGCGGCCACCAGCTTGCGGATCGTCGGCGCGCGCAGCGTGGTGATCCAGCGCAGCCCGTCGACGCTGGCGAGGTCCTCGCGGATGCGCGCCGCGGTCAGCATGCCGCGGTCGCCGACGAGCACGACCCGCTGGAGGCCGAAGCGGGAGCGGAGCTTGTCGACCTGACGGGCCACGGTCAGCGGGTCGCTGGTCGAGCCTTCGAAGACCTCGACGGCGACCGGACACCCCTTGGCCGTGCACAACAAGCCGAAGACGATCTGCAGCGTGCCTTTCTTGCGGTCGCGGCTGTGTCCGCGTCGGGCGAGCTCGCAGTGCGTTCCCTCCACGTAGCTGGAGGTCAGGTCGTAGAGCACGAGGGTGTGCTCCTGCAGATGGCGCTTGGCCAGGCGCTGTTCGATGGCCGCCTGCCGCTCGACGAGCCAGTCCATGGCGGCGTACAGCTCGAGCGGGTCGACCTCGCCGAGATTCAACAGGTCCCCCAGCGTGGAGACGGCGCTCTCGGGGGTCAGGGCGCGGGCGGTGGCCAGCTTCGACTGCGCGTCGATGACGCGCGCGACGATGAGGGCGACGACGAGGTCACGGACCCGGCTGGTGCCGCGGGCGAGGAGGGTAGGCAGTCCGAGGCGTTTGAGGGTGCCGAGCACGGCGGCAACGTGCCCGTGGGGGCGGCTGCGGACGCAGGTGAAGGCGTCGTCGGGATGGACGAGCCGCTCGCCGCGGAGGATGCGGCGCAGGGCCTCGATGGCGGTGGTGGGCAGCTTCGAGAGATTGGCGAGCGTACGCTTCTTGACACGGCCGCCGTCGCGGTAGGACTCGCGGAGGAGGACGGCGGGCGGCGAGGAGCGGTTGGGGACGCTCTCGATATACATGGTTACACATTATAGCACAAACACCACTAATATTATGGACCAACACGCCAACATGACAACCACAATACATGGCTACATTTCGCCACATACAGCACGCCAAAACCCCCGCAACGCCTTTAGAATCTATGGGTTCCGAAAAACAGGCCTCTGAAACTTCCGGTTAGACTAGCACCCAGCCCACATTTACTGTCGGTTCCGTAACTCTCGTCTCACTCTTTGTTGAATATTGATTCCCTCGATAATACTCTCGAGGGAGCCACTTGTGAAACTCGTAGGGATTACGACTCGATACGGTCCGGCGGCTCTGGAGAGTAATGTTTCCTGGGTTGCCGAAATCGGCGTCTGGTCCTACAAGAACCGGCGTCAAGCGAGAGGCTGGAACAGGTGGCTGTAACCCGGAAAATTCGGGCTCTCCTCAATCAGGTGTGGGTCCGGGGTGAGAGTGATCGGCAGGTTCAGCGAGCGGTGGGGTAGCTACGTGACGGACGGCGTGTCAACGCGCTACGCGCGTTCTCCGCTTCGCTGCGACCCTGGCGGGTGACACGCCGTCCGTCCCTACGCTCAGAGTGCAGTTATGGGCCTTGCGGCCCGGCCTGGACGGGGCGTCCGGGCCGTCCAAAGGGGAGATTGGGCTTGGGCTGGTCGGGCCGTGAATCGCGGCCCGCAGCTGACCGGAGCCGGCGGGTGGTCAGCCCTCGGCGAGCCGCTGGAAATCATTGAAAACGCAGGGGCGTCCTGTTCTCATTGGCATGGCAAAGGAGAACCCATGAGGAGGAGGACAGCCCCATGCGTGTGACGACCCTACTACGGCGATTGCTCGGTGTCACGCAGTTGTACGTCGAGCAGGTGCGTATCGGGAGCAACGGGATGTTCCGCGTATCGGCGCGGCCGTCGTGGCGGCGCTCGCGGTGCGGCGCGTGCGGCGGCCGGGCCCCACGCTACGACCGGCAACCGGCTCGGCTGTGGCGCCATGTGCCGTGGGGTCGGACGACGGTGTGGCTGCGGTATGCCCCGTGGCGGGTATCGTGTGGTCGCTGCGGGGTTCGGGTCGAGCAGGTGTCGTGGGCAGTGCACGGCAGCGCGTTCACGGCGCCGCTCGAGGAGTTGGTGGCCTATCTGGCGCAGGTGACGGACCGGACGACGGTGAGTCGTCTGGTGGGGATTTCGTGGCCGGCGGTGGGCGGCATCGTCGAGCGGGTGGTGGCTCGGCGGCTGGATTCGACGCGGCTGGCCGGGCTGCGGCGGATCGGCATTGACGAGTTCAGCTATCGGAAGCGGCACCACTATCTGACGGTCCTGGTCGACCCTGACCGCCGGCGCGTGGTCTGGGCCGGGAAGGGGCGCAGCGCCGACACGCTGGGCAGGTTCTTCGACCTGTTGGGACCGGCCGGTTGCGCCCGGATCACGCTGGTGACGGCGGACCTGGCGGCGAGCTACGGCAAGGCGGTGCGGGAACGGGTGCCGCAGGCCAGGGTCGTCTACGACCGGTTCCACGTTGAACGGCTGGCGGCCGACGCGGTCGACGCCGTCCGCCGGGCGGAGCAACACCGCCTGGGGGCGACCGCGGCCAAAGCCCTCAAGGGGACGCGCTACGCGCTGCTGAAGCATCCGGCGCGCCTCAAGCCCAGCCAAGCACAACGGCTGGCAACCCTGCGCCGCGAGAACCGCGCCCTCGACCGCGCCTACGAGTTGAACGAGTACCTGGCGACCATCCTCGAGCAGGCCAGACCCGACGAGGCCGAGGAGCTGCTCGAGCAGTGGCTGGACTGGGCGGCGCGGTCACGGCTGGCGCCGTTCGTCAAGCTCGCGCGGACCATCCGGAAGCACGCGGCGGGGATCCTCGCCTACCTCGACACCCGCATGACCAACGGACCCGTCGAGGGCATCAACAACAAGCTCCGCGTCATCGCACGGCGCGCCTACGGCTTCCACTCACACCGTCCGCTCATCTCGATGCTGTACCTCTGCTGCGGAGGCATCAAGCTGGAGCCACCGCTACCCACACGAATTTGAGGAGACTCAAAATTCGTGAGGGGTCTGTCTCAGGTAGAGACACAAGAGCCTCCGTGTGCTAAAACGCTGTTGACCACAGGCATTTTCGGCACGACGGAGGCTCTTGCGTGACGGACCCCACGATAGCACAGTCTGTTCTGTTCCCCGATCTGTTCGACAAGCCGCTCGTGGCCACGTTCGACCGCGAGCAGTCGAGCTCGGATGGCGGCGCCGTGCTGCTCAAGGCCGCCGAGCGCGTCTACGGGTTGGTCAAGGCATTCGGCCGGTGTCTGATTGACCGCCGGGCGCCGGAGAAGGTCCGGCACACGCTCGAGGACCTGGTGGGCCAGCGGGTGTTCGGGATCGCCTGCGGCCATCCGGACGGCAACGATTCGGACCGGCTCGCCGACGATCCGATTCACAAGCTGCTGCTCGGGCGCGACCCGGTGGCGGGCGGTCGGCTGGCGTCGCAGCCGACGGTTTCGCGGTTCGAGAACGGCGCGGGCCGCGTCGCGCTCTATCGGCTCGGACGCGAGTTGGCGGCGTCGGTCATCGAGCGGCATCGCCGCCGGCTGCGCGGGCGGGTGCGACGCATCACGATCGACCTCGACCCGACCGACGACCCGACGCATGGCGCGCAGCAGCTGACCATGTTCAACAGCTACTACGACAGCTGGTGCTACCTGCCATTGCTGGCCTTTGTGAGCTTCGACCGTGAGGCGGAGCAGTATCTGTGCGCGGCCGTGCTGCGGCCCGGCACGGCGCAGGCGGCCGACGGCACGCTGGGCGTTTTGTGTCGGCTGCTCGCGCTGCTGCGGGCCGCGTTTCCCAAGGCACGCTTTCTCGTCCGGCTCGACGGCGGCTTCGCCACGCCGGAGGTCTTCGACTTCCTCGACGCCGAGCCGCGGCTCGACTACGTCGTGGCGATGGCCAAGAACGCCGTGCTGTTGCGGGCTGCCGAGCCCGCCATGGTGGCAGCCCGCACCGAGAACATGCTGCGCGAGAAGACGGCGCACTTCTACCGCGACACCCGCTATCGCGCGGGCACGTGGGCTCGTGAGCGCCGCGTGGTGATCAAGGCCGAAGTCGTGCAACTCACCGGCCGGGAGCCGCGGGACAACCCGCGCTTCGTCGTGACCAATCTGCGCCAGACGCCGCGCTTCATCTACGAGAAGGTCTACTGCGGGCGCGGCGACATCGAGAACCGCATCAAGGAACTGCTCGCAATGTCCGACGACTTCATTCGCCCGACGATCACGCCCCGATCGTGACCGATTCGACAACCTCAGGAATAATGCGGGCTAACGCTCTGGCTCGAAGCTCAAGCGGGCGCAAAAGGTCCTGCATGGTCCTGCTGGTTCGCAGGGCTCCGGCGAAGTCACCTCCATCGGCCTGCGCTTCAGCGATACTGGCCAGTGCAGCCGAGCGGGCGCGAGCGTCCTCGATACCGTTCGCGATTCTCAGGCTCCCAGCGACATCGCCACTCTCGGCTACGGCCTGTGCAATGTCGCCCAATGCGCTCCCGCGAGAGTCATCGATGCCCGAGGCGATTCGCAGGGCTCCTTCTACGTTTCCTGCTTTGGCGGCTGCGAGCGAAGCAACCCAAGCGCGGAGAGAGCCCTGGCCGATACCCGCGGCCGCTTCAAGCGCCTCTGAGCCATGGCCAGCGTGAGCGAGAGTCAGTGCAATGTTCAACAGTGCGGCGTCGCGCACCCACGGAGGTCCGATGTCCTTCGCACTCTCAAGTGAACCTGCCAGATCGCCCGTCTCTGCTTGGGCGCGAGCGATCTCGCCCAGCGCCCAGGTGTGATACGTGGCATCGCTGATCCGTGCGGCGCTCAGCAACGCGCCTACGATATCGTTCTCTGCGGCTTGGATGCCAGCAATCGACACGAGCGCGAAATCCCTCATGTCCTCGTCGCCGATGCCCGAGGCGGTCGCAAGCGCGCCATCGAGATCGCCCAGTCTCGCTTCGGTCCTTGCAATCTCGCTCCACACGATCCCGAGCAAGTCCGGCGGCGCAGCATCACGATCCGGCACTGCCAGTCGTGCGCGAAGGAGAGTCAATCTCGCCTTGAGCGCAGCGTTCTCGATGGCGGCGCGCCCGTACTCGACCGCGATCGCGGCCAAGGTCCTGGCGCGCATGGATTCGTTGCTGATAGACGACGCGACTCGCTCAGCTTCCACAAACAGGCAGGTCGCCGTAGGTGCCGCGAGACAACTCCTAGCTTCAGCAGGGGCATCTTGTGCCGTGTGGGCCATGAGGGTCCACGGACAGGCGGCCACGATACTTGCTGCCAGTACCAAGCCCGTCACGTGACCGCGGCGTTCAGCTGACATGCGTGTGAGGTCCTACGGCGTCCACTCTTCGACACCGCGAGGATCGTGTGCTCGAAGGTCCGCGAACAGAAATGCGTCGATCCTGTCGATCCGGCCGAGTCCCACGCCATCCGGTCGTACACTGGCGCAAGAGCCATCGTGCGTGTTGGGCCGTTTCGATGCGGTGCTCACTCCCAACAGCCGGTGCGGTTCAGCCGCCGGGCCATCATAGCACTGGGTCGGCGCGAAGGTCGCCGGGCGATGACGTGCGTCCACGCGGGAGGCCCCGGAGTGGGTTCGGCCGTTGCCCGGAACGAGCCGCGCCTCGCAAGGCGTGACCCGCCGACTCCCTGCGTGGGCAGGGCCGCTGTGGCGGGCGGTGACGTCCGCCCCGACACGGAACCGCATCGACGACGACGGCGAGCGGACAGACACGGCCGTCGCCACGGGCGACCACGGCGGCGGGATGCTGGCGGTCGGCGACGAGCCGAACGACAGCCCGGCCTTGCCGGCCCGGCGCCGCCGGCAGCGAGGGGTCCGAGGGGAGCGCAGCATCCCCTCGCCAGCCCAATGTACGTACATTGGGTAGGCTGGCTCATAACCTATAACTGCCCCTCTGAGCTGTTTCCGGGTCTTGGTCTCGTCGGTCCTGAGTCTCGGTTCTCTGAGCTGGTACCCGGCCGCTCATTTCCACCATTTGCGCCGGGATCTGGTTCTTCGTGAGCTGTGGTTCCCGCAGCTCGTACCCGGCCAGATGTACCACGAGGGCCGCATCGTGGTGATCGAGGTGTTGGTGTTGCGGTCCGGTCTCCTGTTGGCGGAGAGGTTGGTCTTCGGTGTCAGGGTGCCGGTGTCCTCGTCGCCCAACTGGTTCTCGAGCTTCCCGTCCAGCGGTTCCTCGTTCATGGCTTCGGTGTGGTCCCTGGGATCGGTACTGAGGACGGCTGGCGTGGACGAGGAGCGCGTTTCGAGGGGCAACCGGAGGTCAACCGGTCACGGAGGTCGTTAGGCGGCGTTCAGAGGCGATCTCCCGGCGGCACGACGTACCGCCGGCAAAAGGTGGCGTTCAGGAACGACGACGCGGCGCCCGGTCCCATAAATGCCTGTCTTCCCAACGCGGCGGAGCCGCGCTAGCCCGGAAAATTCGTGAGGTTATCGAATCGGTCCCAGGCAGGGCCTGATCGTCGCGCGAAGGACGTTTTCGGACGCGGCGCGTGGTAGGTGGCAGCGTGGTGCAGTGGCCGGGGCGAGGTGACGGCACGCATGAGGTGGCAAGCGCCGACAGGTCGGGCGCAGGGGCGCTGGCGAGCATCCGGGGCGCGGAGGTTGCCGTGGCGACGGCGCGCTATCCGGCGCGCGCCCCGAGCGCGAGGGCGAGGTGCCGCCAGACGTCGCGGTATGGGGTCGCTCGCGGCAGGTGCAGGACGAGCCGGCGGACGGAGCGGACGACGTGGACGCTGACCTTGAGCAACCGGTCGCGCAGCCAAGTCACCTGGGTGCGGGCGCAGGCGGTGCGGGCGGCCCTCAGCCGCAGTTCCTGCATGAGCACGTAGGCGGCGGCCGTCAGCAGGACCCGCAGCTGGTTTTGCCCAGAACCTGGTGCAGCTCGTGCGGTCGATCTGCAAGCCGTCGAGCAGTTCCTTGATGCGGTTCTCGATGTCGCCGCGCCCGCAGTAGACCTTCTCGTAGATGAAGCGCGGCGTCTGGCGCAGATTGGTCACGACGAAGCGCGGGTTGTCCCGCGGCTGCCGGCCGGTGAGCTGCACGACTTCGGCCTTGATCACCACGCGGCGCTCACGAGCCCACGTGCCCGCGCGATAGCGGGTGTCGAGGTAGAAGTGCGCCGTCTTCTCGCGCAGCATGTTCTCGGTGCGGGCCGCCACCATGACGTGCTCGGCAGCCCGCAACAGCACAGCGTTCCTGGCCATCGCCACGACGTAGTCGAGCCGCGGTTCGGCATCGAGGAAGTCGAAGATCTCTGGCGTGGCGAAGCCGCCGT
This sequence comes from Vicinamibacterales bacterium, assembly GCA_965214845.1. Lineage (GTDB taxonomy): Bacteria > Acidobacteriota > Vicinamibacteria > Vicinamibacterales > UBA8438 > JAAXGX01. The sequence goes on along the minus strand of CBDCCO010000007.1, from coordinate 4,508,841 downwards.
CGAGCCGGACGAGAAAGCGCGCCTCGGGAAACGCGGACCGCAGCAGCGCGAGCAGCCGACACAGCACGCCCAGCGTGCCGTCGGACGCCTGCGCCGTGCCGGGCCGCAGCACGGCCGCGCACAGATACTGCTCCGCCTCACGGTCGAAGCTCACAAAGGCCAGCAATGGCAGGTAGCACCAGCTGTCGTAGTAGCTGTTGAACATGGTCAGCTGCTGCGCGCCATGCGTCGGGTCGTCGGTCGGGTCGAGGTCGATCGTGATGCGTCGCACCCGCCCGCGCAGCCGGCGGCGATGCCGCTCGATGACCGACGCCGCCAACTCGCGCCCGAGCCGATAGAGCGCGACGCGGCCCGCACCGTTCTCGAACCGCGAGACCGTCGGCTGCGACGCCAGCCGACCGCCCGCCACCGGGTCGCGCCCGAGCAGCAACTTGTGGATCGGATCATCGGCGAGCTGGTCCGAATCGTTGCCGTCGGGATGGCCGCAGGCGATGCCGAACACCCGCTGGCCCACCAGGTCCTCGAGCGTGTGCCGGACCTTCTCCGGTGCCCGGCGGTCAATCAGACACCGGCCGAATGCCTTGACCAACCCGTAGACGCGCTCGGCGGCCTTGAGCAGCACGGCGCCGCCATCCGAGCTCGACTGCTCGCGGTCGAACGTGGCCACGAGCGGCTTGTCGAACAGATCGGGGAACAGAACAGACTGTGCTATCGTGGGGTCCGTCACGCAAGAGCCTCCGTCGTGCCGAAAACATCTGTCGTCAACAGCGTTTTAGCACACGGAGGCTTTTGTGTCTCTACTCAGGCCGGGCGCCTCATGAATTTTCCAGGCTAGAGGGTTCTGATCACACGCATCTGGGTCAGATTCTCACGTACGTTGCCGGCGTGCAGGCGCAGACCGTCATCTGGATCGCGCGGGACTTCGATGAGTCCCACCGGTCAGCCATCCGCTGGCGTCTTCGGTTAGCGGGTTCCGGGCCGAGTGTCAATATTTTGACTTGTACAATGTTTCGGATTATGGCATAACGGTGGCGTGACGGCCGCCGACGGGAAATCGCCCCCACATCGGACTGCGGAACTTCCCACCGACCTCGAACGGCTTCGCGGGGAGTTGGCACGGCGGGAGCGCGACACCGAGAACCTGCGGCGCGAGAAGGGCCGGTTGCAGCGCAAGAGCAACCGACTGCAACGCGAGAATGACCGCCTGAAGCAAGAGAACGAGCGCCTGAAACGGCAGTTGGACGAGGCACGCCGGGCAGGTCGCCGCCAAGCCGCGCCGTTCGCCAAGGACCGGCCGCAAGGTCGCGGCAGGCGTCCCGGACGGCGAGCCGGTGCGGCGTATGGCCGCCACGGCTGCCGGCCGCGCCCGGCGCAGGTCGACGAAACCCACGCGGCGCCGATTCCGAGGGAATGTCCGGACTGCGGCGGCGCGGTCGCCCTGACCCGCGAGGCGTCGCAGTATCAGGAAGACCTGCCCGTGGTGCGCCCGGTCGTGCGGCGCTTCGCCATTGAGGTCGGCCACTGCACGCGGTGTCAGCGGCGGGTGCAGGGCCGGCATGAGCTGCAGACCTCCGACGCGCTGGGGGCGGCGGGCGTGCAGCTCGGTCCCGCGGTCGTGTCGCTGGTGGTCGAGCTGCACACCGAGATGGGGGTGCCGCTGGCGAAGGTCGCGCACCTGCTGCGGACCACCTTCGGGCTGCAGGTCACCCCGGGCGGCCTCGCCCACGTGCTGCACCGGGCGGCCCGCGCCGCCGGGCCGGCCTATACGGAACTGCGCGAGCAGGTCCGCAACGCGCCCGTGGTCACGCCGGACGAGACGGGCTGGCGCGTCGGCGGCGAGCGCCACTGGCTGTGGACGTTCGTCACCCTGGAGACGACGGTCTACGCCATCTGCCCCGGCCGTGGGTTCGCCGATGCCGCCACGGTGTTGGGGACCGACTACGTCGGCGTGCTCGTGCGCGACGGATGGGCGCCGTATCGCTGCTTCGACGGCCTGCACCAGACGTGTCTGAACCACCTGCTCCAACGCTGCAAGCAGCTCCGCGAGGATCATCCGGACAGTCCCTGGGCGGGCGACGTGGCGGCGGTCCTGCGGGCCGGCCTCGACCTGCGGGACCGCTGCAACGCCGGAGCGCTGAGCGAGCACGGGATGGCCACGGCCCGCGGCCGACTTGTGGCCCGGCTCCGGCGGCTGGTCGACGCCCCGCCGCCAATCGACGACGCCGAGCGCTTTGCGGCGCACCTGGCCAACGAATTTCCGGCCGTGTTCCTGTTCTTGTGGGACCCTTCGCTCGACGCCACCAACTGGCGCGCCGAACACGCCATCCGGCCCGCCGTGGTCATCCGCAAGGTGTGTGGCGGCAACCGCACCCGCCACGGCGCCGACACCCAGCAGGTCCTGGCCAGCATCGTGCGCACCGCGCGCCAACGCGACCTCGACCTGCCTCCGCTGTTCGCCGCGATGTTGCGCGCGGTCGAGCCCGTTGTCCCCGAGATCCTCGGTCTTCCGCCGCCGCCCGCGTAGGCGGGCAACGTTCGACATACGACCTCGACGTGCGACCGGTCCCCGCGGCGTCCCCGCCGCAGCAAGGAACGACCGCACCGCGCTCGGTCGCCACCGGACCTCACGGAGAAGCTGACGCCGATGCTCCTGCGCGCCGGCGTGGCGTTCGGTGCCCCGCGGCATCGCGACCGACGAGGCAACCCGCGCGAACACTTCGGTTCCAGCAACCTCGTCGAGGCGCTGCAACCTCCCCACGCCAAGTCCACTTTCGGCCCGTGTCTATTGGGAGATCACCCGCTAACCGAAGACCCGCTGGCTAAACGACCACACGGTCGACCCTCTCGCATTCTTCGCCGTGCGGGTGCGGGTTGTGCAGATCGCTGACTCGCCACTGGTGCCGGTGTTCGAGGTACTGGAGCGCCCCAGTAACTGGGACCGAACCGTTCGCACATCAGTGGAGCGTGACGTGGGCGAGCGGCAGAAATTCCGCTCAGAGTTCTGGACTCACTACGCGGAGCGGTACCCGAACGACGGCGTCTCGCCCGGACATGCACAGTCCCACTTCTGCTGGATGGTCGCGGGGATCTTCTCCTCCGCCGACCCGCCCGTGCCCTGGAACTTGCACTCGATACCGAGGCTGCGTCCCGACGGACCATGGTTCAGCACGAGGTCGATCCGCCGCTCCGCGCCCCAGAGCCTCCTGGCCACGCGGACCTGCGTTCGCACCTGCAAGCCGAGAGTGCGCGCGAGAGTCGCTACCGCCCGTTCCAGATCGGCACCGCTCCTGACGGCGTCCTGACCGTTCGGCATGCTCACTCGGGCTGCGGCGTGACGTTGGTGATCACGAATTCCTCGATCGGCCCCCGACGCGCCGCGTTGGAGTTGATGGCCCGGCGGGCCGGGACCCGGTGGGTACGGATGCCTGCGCGTAGTGCGTCGGTGTTGCCGTCGTAGAGGACGGCGATCTCGGGCGCGGTCGAGTTGCTCAGCACCACGTGACAGCCGCGCCTCGCGAGGCGAATCACCACCTCCTGGAGGCGGTGCTGGTCGCTCGCATCGAACCGATCGGCGGTGTACGACGTGAACGACGCCGTCGAGCTCAGTGGCGCGTAGGGCGGATCGAGGTAGACGAAGTCGCGCGGCCGGGCGCTATCGAGCACTGCGTCGTACGGCGCGTAATCGACCTCCGCCCCGAGCGCCGACAGCGCATCGGATGCCTGGCGGAGGTTGTGCTCGTCGCAGATCTTCGGATTCTTGTATCTGCCGCGCGGTACGTTGAACAAACCCCTCGAGTTCACCCGAAAGAGGCCGTTGAATCCGGTCCGGTTCAGACAGATGAGCATGGCGGCCAGCTCCGCCGTGTAGAGCTCGGCCCGCGGCCGGCCGCCGTTGAGCATCTCGGCCCGGGCCGCATTGAACTGGTCCCGAACGCGGTAGTAGTGCTCTTCGGGTGCCCCGAGGCGTTCGTCGGCCAGCTTCCGCAAGTGGGCGATGACGGCCTCGCGATTGTCGCGAAGCTGCCGCCAGCAACCGATGAGGTCGGGGTTGATATCGGTCAGCCGCACGCGGCGCGGTTGGACGGCGCCGCGACTGACGAGGTCGAAGAACACGGCGCCGCTGCCCACGAACGGCTCGTGATAGGTCCCGAACCGGGTCGGATAGAAGCGGCGCAGTGCCGGCAGGAGCTGCCGCTTGCCGCCGGCCCACTTCAGGAAGGGGCGCAACGGTCGCCCTCGCGGGGCGGTGCCCGGGCCCGCAGCATCGCCTGGCGACGGCGCAGCGCGGGCGCGAGGCGCCACGCCACCGATTCGTTGCGAGGCCGCATCCATACCGGGTCGGGCAGCCGCTACCGGATCGCTGCCTCCGGCAGCCGCAGCGCCACGAGCGCGCCGGGCTGATCGCGCCGGGCGCTGCCGGCCTGCATGAGGATGTACTGCACGCCGTCGTCGAGGTAGGTCAGCATGCCGTACTGGCCCGGGATCGGCACCTCGACGCTGGCCACGATCTCGCCCGTCCGCTTGTCGCGGGCGCGCAGCAGCGGCAGGCCGTTCTCGCCCAGCTCCGACTCGCCGCGCAGGTCCTCCGTGGTCTGCACCAGCAGGTCGCCCACGACCATCTGGATGGAGCGTCCCGTGCCGCCCAGGTTCGGCAGGTCGACGCCGGCCAAACGCGGGTGGTTCCGGACCCGTTCGGGGGTCTCGCCGATCGGGATGTCCCACAGGCGCTCGCCGGTGTTCATGTCGTAGGCGGCCAGGCCCTGGAAGAGCGGACGGTAGACCGGCAGCCCGTCGATCTGGGCCGGGAACTCGGCCGGTCCGCCCGGGGCCCAGGCGGCTACCGTCGTGCCGGTCGTGGGCGTGTGGCGCTCCCGGCCGCGCCAGGCCTCGGCCGACAGGCCGGGCAGGCCGCGCTCCTCGTCGACGCCGTTGGTGGGCACCATGAAGCGCGGCGCGCTGCACACGCGGTTGTGGGGCGCGTACATGATCCCGGTCGTGGGGTCGGCGACGGGCGGGTGATAGATGTTGAGGCCGCCCATGCAGCCGATGACGTTGCGGTAGTCGTTGTCGTGCGGATACGGCAGCGGGGGCACGTACAGGCCGCCGAGGCGGAACTCGCTCAGGATCTCGAGCGCCTCGCGCTTCAGCTCCGGCGTGAAGTCGAGCACGTGGTCCTCGGTCAGCCCGTCGACGGCGATGGGGTCGAGCGGCTCGGGCCAGGTCGGATAGGGCTGGGTGGGGGCGGTGTAGTTGCCCGGCACCTGGGTCTGCATCACCGCGCGCTCCTCGATCGGCCAGAGCGGCTCGCCGGTGGCCCGGTCGAACGCGAAGATGAGCCCCTGCTTGGTGTTCTGGACGAGGGCGGGGACCCGCTCGCCGTCGATCGTCAGGTCCATCAGGATCGGGGCGACCGGCAGGTCGTAGTTCCACTGGTCGCTGCGGTGGATCTGGAAGTGCCAGCGCCGCTCCCCGGTCGCCACGTCGAGCGCCACGACGCTGCCGCCGAACAGGTTGTAGCCGGGGCGGTGGCCCGTGTAGGACTGCACGGTCGAGGCATTGGTGACGAGGTAGACGAGCCCGAGCTCCGGGTCGGCGGAGGCCGGCGCCCAGGTGGACATGTCGCCCGACCACTGCCAGGCGTCGTTCTCCCAGGTCTCGTGGCCGTACTCGCCGGGCCGCGGGATCGTGTGGAACTTCCAGAGCACCGCGCCGGTGCGGGCGTCGACGCCCATGATGTCGCCCGGCACGTTCTCGATGCGGGTCTGGTCGTAGCTCGGCTCGTGGCCCACGAGCACCACCACCACGCCGTTGACCACGATGGGGGGCGACGAGGCGGTGACCATCCCGAGCTGCCGGGGAATGCCGTGGTCCGGGTCGTAGGGACCGTCCCAGGCCAGCCACGGACCCCAGTCGGCCACCAGGGGCGGAATGAGGTCGACGACGCCGGTCCGCGAGAAGCTGTCGATGCCGACCGGCTCGCCCCAGCCGTCGAGCGGCTGCCCGGTCTCGGCGTCCAGCGCCCAGAGGAAGAAGGCGGGCGAGGTGACGTAGACGACGCCCCGGCCGTCGATCTCCGCGTAGGCGACGCCCTTGCCGAAGTCGGAGCGCGGCGAGCGGAGGTAGCGCATCGTCTCCGGCTCGCGGAAGATCCAGAGCGTCTCGCCGGTGGCGGCGTCGATCGCCACCACCTGCCGCCGCTGGCCGGCGACGGTGTAGAGCACGCCGTCGGCGAACACCGGCGTGGCCCGCGTCGTGTACTCGACTCCCGGCCCGAAGTTGTTGCCGCGCCAGATCCAGGCGACCTCGAGGTCGGCGAAGTTGCCGGCGTCGATCTGGGTCAGCCAGGGGTTCGAGCGGGTGTGGCCGGCGTCGCCGCCCAGGTAGCGCCACTGCCCGTCCTCGACCCCCGGCAACTGCCCCGCGGCCGGGGCGGCCGCCGCGAGCAGGCAGGCCACCGCCGCCAGGACGCCGCCGGTCGTGCGATATCGCGTCATCGTGCTCCTCCGGGTTCGCTGGTCGCCGCCGGCGACGGTTTCCGGGCTACCGCAGCTCGCGGGGGAGCGACTCGCCTTCCAGCAGCAGGTAGAGGTGCGCCTCGAGCTGCTGCATGCCGGCCTCGCCGCCGAGCGCCATCTGCCCGTCGCCGTCGACGTCGAAGCCTTCCGCGATCTGATACGCCAGGGCCTGCAGGCGGCCCACGAGGGGCGCCGCGCGGCGGATGGAGACGGCCTCGGCGAGCTGCCCGGCGATGTCGGCCGCGCGGTGCGCGTGGGCCAGCATGCCAGCGGCGATCCGCGAGACGTGCCCGGCGTGCGCCTGCAGGCTGTCCGACGCCCCCGCCGCGCCGGCCGCGCGCTCGAGATGGCTGACCAGCGCCTCGACGGCGGGTATCACGCCGAAGCCGAGGCCGGGGCCGGACGCGCCCTCGGCCGGCTGCAGCAAGTGCAGCGCGTGCGCGGCGTGGCGCCGCATCGAGCCGAAGTCGCTCAGGTCGCCGGCCGCGAAGTTGGCGTGGAGCGTCAGCGTGCCGATCTCGGCCGCGGCGGCGGCGGCCAGGCTGCGTCCGCCGGGCGCCCCGGGGAAGCCGTAGGCGACATGCCCGACGTGCGCGGGCGCGCCCTCGCCGGGGAGAGCGCTGGCGGCGCCGTTCGGCTCGTGCCGCTCGAGCATGCGGCGGCGCACGACCGCGCCGTAGACGTTGCCGGCCGAGTCGACGCCCACGCCCTCCGCGCCGCTGTGCTCGATGGCCGCCGGCTCGAGGTCCTCGATGAGGTAGTCGACCGACCCGTCGCGCGCGCTCCCCACCCGGATGCCCTTCTTCCAGCCCGGGTTGTCGGTGCCGTAGGACTCGGAGTCGGCCACGTAGATGCGGTCGTCGGCGCCGATGGCGATGCCGCTGGGACGGCCGAACTGGTACCAGACGTCGAGCAGCGTCCCCGCCTGGTCGAAGATCTGGATGCGGTTGTTGGCCCGGTCGCCGACGAACAGGCGGCCCTGGGAGTCGAGCGCGATGGTGTGCGGCACGTTGAACTCGCCGGGGCCCGAGCCGGTGCTCCCCCACGACATCACGAACGTGCCGTCGGCCGCCCACTTCGTCACGCGGTTGGCGCCCGGCGCGAAGCTGTGGCCTTCGGTGATGAAGATGTCGCCGGCCGGGGTGACGATGACGTCGGTCGGCTCGTTGAGCAGCGGCGGATCGCCCGGGTTGCCCCGCTCGCCGATGGTCAGGAGGTGGTTGCCCTCGGCGTCGAACTTCACCACCCGGTGCCCGCGCTGGTCGGCCACCCAGACGTTGCCCTCGTCGTCGAGGTCGAGGCCGTGCGGGAAGTCGAACATCCCCGAGCCCCAGCTCAGGAGCAGGCGGCCCGACGGGTCGAGCTTCAGCAGCGCCGGCTCGCTGCGCCCGGTGCACGAGTTCTGCAGGCAGCGGCTCAGCAGATAGATGTTGCCGTCGGGTCCCTCGTCGGCGCCGATGAACGACGCCCGCTCGTTGTAGGCGCCCGGCACGTACGGCGCCGGCAGCTCGCCCCACGGGTGCACGCGGGCGTACGGGTTCGGCAGATCGTTGGTCGGCGCGATCCGGGTCTGGTCCGCGAGCTGGGCGTGCGCGGGCGCCGCAGGCGCCGGCAGCGCCGCGGCCAGCACGACGGCGGTCAACGTAGAGGGCATCGGGTTCCGCATGAGCTGTCTTGCCTCCTCGGCTGTCAACTATAATGCGGCCGGAAGGAGATCACAGCATGTCTACTGCACGCATCGGCCTGCTCTTCGTCGTCGCCGCGAGCCTGGCGGCCGCCGGAGCGCTGGCGGCATCCAGCTCCGACGCAACCACCGGCGTGACGCCGGAGTTCAAGCACATCGGCAAGCTGGCGTTCGGACCCGAAGGCGTCATCTTCGCGGCCGACGGCCAGGAGGTCACCATCACCGCCCTGCAGCTCGGCGAGCGGATGGCCGGCGGGGCGTCCGGCACGCAGGACGTGCCCGCCATCGACGGCAAGATCGCCGCGCTGCTCGGCATCGACGCCGAGAACCTGCTGATCACCGACATGGTGGTCGATCCGAACACGCGCAACACCTACATCTCGGTGATGCGCGGGATGGGCGCCGAGGCGGCACCCGTTCTGCTGCGCGTGGACGGCGCGGGCGAGATCGAGGTGATCTCGTTCGACGAGGTCGAGTACACCCGCATCGGGGTGCCTAATCCACCGCCGGACGCGACGCCGCTGGTGCTCGCCGACGGGCGCTCGATCCCGGTGCCCAACTATCCCGACGCGGTCGACCCCGCGGGGCTGATGGGCGTCCAGACCATCACGCACATGGCCTTCATCGACGGCAACCTGTTCGTCGCGGGCCTGTCGAACGAGGAGTTCGCGTCGAAGATGCGCGTGATTCCGTACCCGTTCCGGACGGCGAACGAGGGCACGAGCGTCGAGATCTACCACGGCTCGCACGGCCAGCTCGAGACGTTCTCGCCGGTGTTCACGTTCGTGCCCTACGAGATCGACGGCGAGCCGTCGATCGTCGCCAGCTACCTGTGCACGCCGCTGGTCAAGTTCCCGGTCTCGGCGCTCCAGCCGGGCGGCAAGATCCAGGGCACGACGATTGCCGAGTTCGGGAACCGCAACCGCCCGATCGACATGATCGTGTACGAGAAGGACGGGCAGGACTACATCCTGCTGTCGAACAACCAGCGCGGCGTGATGAAGGTGCCGACCGAGCCGTTCGCCGAGGCCGCGCCCATCGACGCCTACGTCCCCGACACGGGCGGCGTGCCGTTCGAAACCATCGAGTCCATGGCGGGCGTGCGGCAGCTAGACCTGCTGGACGCGTCGCACGCGATGCTGCTCCTCGAGAACCCGGGCGGCGGGTTCGACCTCGAAGCGGCCGCCCTGCCGTAGGGCTGCCGGCTTTCCTTGCGTCCCCAATGCTGTACATGGCGAGGGCCGCCGTCGTCCTGGCGGCGGCCCTCGCGCTCTCAGCGGCGTGCTCCCGGCCGAGTGGCCAGGAGCCGGGTGCGCCGGGCGGCGATGTCCGGATTCGCCTGAGCGCCGCGTCCTCCGGGGCGCTGGCGGTCGACGTCGAAGGCCTGCCGGCCGCGGACCTCGCGCGTCTGGAGCGCGACGCCCCGGCGCGGGAGGCGTGGCAGGCGCTCCTGCGCGTGCAGGTCGCCCGCGCCGACGGGACTTCCGATGGACTCCCCCCGGTGCTCGGTGACTACGCGGTGCGCGACGGCGCGTTGCGCTTCACGCCGCGCTTCCCGTTCGACCCGGGCCAGCGCTACGACGTCGTCTTCGATCCGTCGTCCCTCTCGCCGGCGCCGCAGCGTTCCGCGGCCACCCCGCTGCATCCCGTCCGCACGACGATCGAGGTGCCGGCGCCGGACCGCGCGCCGTCGACGCGCGTGGTCGCGGTCTATCCGTCGGCGCTGGAGGTGCCCGAGAACCACCTCCGCCTGTACATCGTCTTCTCGGCGCCGATGGGCCTGGGCGCCGGCAGCCCCTACATCCGCCTGGTCGACGAGCACGGCGGCCCGCTGGCCGATCCGTTCCTGCCGCTGGACGTCGACCTCTGGAACGCGGACCGCACGCGGTTCACCGTCCTCTACGACCCGGGCCGCGTCAAGCGCGGCATCCTGCCGAACGAGGAGATGGGCCGCCCGCTGGCGGTGGGCCGGACCTACGTGCTGGAGATCGATGCGGGCTGGCGCGACGCCGAGGGGCAGCCCCTCATCGAGCCGTTCCGCCGCGAGTTCCGCGTAGGGCCGCCGCGCGAGCGCGCGCTCGACCCCGCCGACTGGCGCCTGGAGATCCCCGCCCGGGGCACGCGGGATCCGCTGGCGGTGGACTTCCCCGCGCCCCTGGACTACGGCCTGCTGCAACGCGCGCTGCGGGTGGCGACCGGGGACGGGCGGGCGCTGGCCGGGGAGATCCGCGTGGAGCGCGAGGAGACGCGCTGGCTCTTCACGCCGCGCACGCCGTGGCAGCCGGGCGAGCACCAGCTCGTCGGCGCCGCCACCCTGGAAGACGTGGCCGGCAACCGCATCGGACGGGCGTTCGAGGTCGACGAGAGCAGCGGGCCGAGCGAGCAGCGGGCCACGGGCGCCCGCGTGCCGTTCCGCATCGCCGGCTGACCTGCCGCCGAGCGCTGCAGTCCCGGCGCGGCGGCATCACGCTGTATCCCAACGCTCAGGAGTGAGAGCCATGCACCGCTTCAGTCCGCAACGGAAGCGCGCGGCGGCCGTGTCGGCGACGACCGCGTTGGCGGCGGCGCTCGGCGCGGCGGCGGCCGGCATCATCGCTGCGGCCAGCGCGGCCAACCCCGCGTGGACGGCGGCGCCTGCCGCCGACTTTCCGCTGACGGGCGGCAACTACTGGCACCAGCGCTACTCGGCGCTGGATCGGATCAACGCCGCCAACGTGGCGACGCTGGGCGCCGCGTGGCTGGTGGGCCTGGAAGGCGGCCGGCCCGGGGGGCAGCTCGAGGGCACGCCGGTGGTCGTCGACGGCGTGATGTACGTCTCGACCGGCACGCGCAGCGTGCTGGCGCTGGACGCCGCCACCGGCGCGGTCAAGTGGCGGTATCGTCCCGCATCCGAGGGGCCGGCCGGCGGCAACAAGGGCGTGGCGGTGGCCGAGGGCAAGGTGTTCCTCGGCCGGCGCGACGGCGTGCTCGTGGCCCTCGACCAGGACACCGGCGAGGTGGTCTGGGAGACCCGGCTCACCGCCGAGGCGGGCGCCTATGTGTCCGCGCCCACCGTCTACCACGACGGTCTCGTCTACATCGGGACCTCGGGCGGCGACTCCGGGGCGCGCGGGCAGATGGGCGCCTACGACGCCGAGACCGGCCGCGAGGTGTGGAGGTTCTACACCATTCCCGGCGCGGACGACCGCTTCGCGGACACCTGGGAGGGCAATTCCTACCGCAACGGCGGCGGCGGCATGTGGGTCAGCCCGACGCTCGACCCCGAGCTGGGGCTGATCTACCTGTCGGTGGGCAACGTCGGCCTGCGGCAGTACGGCGCGGCCGACCGCAATCCGAACTTCCGGGACGAGGGGGAGCGCGGCTTCGACAACCTGTTCACCGCGTCGGTCCTGGCGCTGGACCTGAAGACGGGGGAGTACCGCTGGCACTTCCAGCAGGTGCGTCACGACATCTGGCACTACGACGCCGGCGGGCCGTCGGTGCTCGCGGATGTCACGTACGAGGGCCGGGAGCGCAAGATCCTCATGCACCCGGGCAAGACCGGCTTCCTCTACATCCTCGACCGCACCGACGGGACGCCGCTGATCGGCATGGAGGAGCGCGCGGTGCCGCAGGAGCCGCGCATGAAGACCGCGCCCACCCAGCCCTACCCCATCGGCGATCCGTTCGTGCCGCTGTGCCCCGAGCCGCTCGGGGACTACGCGCGCGGCTGCCTCTTCGCGGCGTACGACGAGCGCCCGCTGCTCATCGCCCCCGGGTCCGCGGGCGGCAACAGTTGGGCGCCGATGACGTTCAGCCCGCAGACGGGGCTGGCCTACATCCCGGGCACCATCTTCGACTCGCTGTACATGCTGGGCGCCGAGGGCGAGGGGCGGGAGATACAGTCCACCACGTTCCATCCCGCGGGGGTGCGGCGGGCCGGAACGCTCACCGCCATGGACCCGACGACGAACCGCATCGTGTGGCAAAAGGAGATGGGCTTTCCGATGGGCGGCGGCAGCGGCCTGCTGAGCACGGCGGGCGGGCTGCTCTTCAACGGCCAGCCGGACGGCAACCTCGTGGTGTACGACATCCGCACCGGCGACGAGCTGTGGCGCTTCCAGACCGGGGCGGGCGCCGACGCCGGCGTGTCGACGTACGAGGTGGCCGGCGAGCAGTACGTGGCGATCATGGCGGGCGGCAACCGGGTGCTCCGCTCGCAGCGCGGCGACTACCTGTGGGCCTTCAAGCTGGGCGGGACGCTGCCCGCGGCGCCCGCGCCGGAGCCGCCGCCGTCGATTCAGCCCTGAGCCCGGCCGCGCGGTGCGCGACGGCGCGCTGCGCTGCACGCCAGGGACGCCGCGGCCCCGCGGCGGACGCCGGGGCGGCCGTCAGGTACGGGATACTATCCCGGGAGGTTCACATGCAGACATCCGAGTCCCGTTCGCAGCGCGTTGCGTGGGTGCGGTTCGCCCTGGCGCCGGTCGTCCTCGCCGCCCTGGCTCTCGGCACGGCCGGCCCCGCGGAAGCGGCGCAGGCCTGCAGCGATCTGGTCGCGCCCCAGGACATGGAGACCGTCTCGTCGGCCGCGGACATACCGGGCGTCTACCTCGCCCGCATAAACATGGGCGATCCCGAGCGCGTCACCGACCTCTTCGCGGACGACGCCGTGCACCGCGGTCCCGACGCGGTGATCCGCAGGGGGCGGGCCGCGCTGCTGGAGTTCTATGGGGGCATCGTCGGCGGCGGGCCGCTGAACATGGCCGTTGGCAAGAGCGTGGTCGAAGGCAATCGCGTGGCCTTCGAGCTGGTCCGCCTGGACGACTGCGACGACGACGACCCGGCCACCGCGGTGGACCTGATCGAAGTCAACGACGAAAACAGGATTCAGGACTTCACCGTCTTCTCCCGGCCGGACGGCAACTGATGAGACTCTCGCCGCGGCGGGGCCGGGTCACGCCCCTGCCGGAGAAGCCGAGGCGGCCGCGCGGTACGGGATACTAGCCGGGGAGGTTTCACATGCAGCTATCGGAGTCCCGTTCGCAGCACGTCGTTTCGGTTCGGTTCGGCCCGGCGCTGGTCGTTCTCGCGGCCCTGGCCGTCGGCGCGGCCGCGGAGGCGGCGCAGTCCTGCAGCGATCTGGTCGCGCCCCAGGACATGGAGATGGTTTCGTCGGCCGCGGAGGTCCCCGGCGTCTACATCGCCCGCCTGAACGCGGGCGACGCCGAGCGCGTCACCGACCTCTTCGCGGACGACGCCGTGCACCGCGGTCCCGACGGGCAGATCCGCAGCGGGCGAGCCGCGATCCTGGCGTTCTATGAAGGCGTCCTCGCCGACGGACCGCGCGGGCTGGCCGTGGGCAAGAGCGTGGCGGACAGCGGCCGCGTGGCGTTCGAGCTGGTCAACGTGGAAGGGTGCAACGAAGAAGATCCGGCCACCGCGGTGGACCTGATCGACGTCAACGACGCCAACCAGATCCAGGACTTCACGGTGTTCTTCCGCCCGTCCGGCAACTGAGCCGCATCAACCCTCGGAAGTCCGCGCCGCGGCAGGGCGCGGACTTCCACCCTTCCCGAGCGCCCAGCCTATTCGAGCGGCTCGGTCGCCGGATCCAGACGCATCAGCCGTTCGCTCATGTTGCTCGGCGCGTAGACGTAGCCATCTCCGTCTGGCGCCGAGGCCGTGTACGGCGTCGTCCACCTGCGGGCCATCGGGAACTCGTGCATCGCCTCGCCGGGCGGCAGCGGCGGCAACGGATACTCGGTGGCGGCGCCCGTCCGCGGATCGAGCCTGCCGATGAACATCCGGCTCTGGTCGGGGAACCACGGCGTGCCGGTCGAATCGATCGTCATGTCGTGCGGCACCGTGTCCGGACGCGGGAGGTCGTACTGGGTGATGATGACGCGGGTCGCCCGGCCCGTCGGCCGCGGCAGCGTCTGCAGCTCGTACGGCCAGGTCGTCCGGCCCCCGCTCAGGTTCACCGTCGCGAGGTAGGCCGCGAGCTCGGTCTTCGGCGCGTTCCCCCAATCGGGGTTCTCCGCGGCGAGCTCGGGATGCTCGTTGCGCTGGCCCCGGCCCCGCCCGCTGCGGCTCACCGCCGTGCCGTCGCCGAAGTACGTCTGCATGCGGGTGATCACGGGAACGAACCGCTCGGCCGCATGGCGCGACTTCACGATGCGCTCGTACGTGTGGCAGTAGGCGCAACTGACCACCTGGTAGGCCAACTGGTCCTTCTGGGCGATGCTGCCCGGCATGCTCATGAGCCACTCGCGGGAGGAGAGCTGCGAGGCGAGGTCCCCGGTCTCCGTCAACTCGAGATCGAGGGTTGCGGAGGCAGTGGCCGGCAGCAACAGCGGCGCGGCCAGCAGCAGCGCGCGAAACCGGCTCACAACGGGTCTGCGCATTGCCACGAGTTGCGTCTCCTACAGCGAGAGGGGCTCGAGGTCGATGCGGCCCGTGCTGTCGCCGAAGCGGTCCACATGCACGCCCGCCCTGTCCAGCAAGCCGACCAGCAGGTTCGCCATCGGCGTCTGCTCCCGGTACCGGATGTGGCGCCCGCCCCGGAGCCGGCCGGCGCCGCCGCCGGCCACGAGGATCGGCAGGTTCTTGTGATCGTGGAGGTTGCCGTTCGAGATCCCGCTTCCGTAGAGCAGCATCGAATGGTCCAGCAGGCTGCCTTCGCCGTCCGGCGTCGCGGCCAGCCTCTGCAGCAGGTACGCGAACAATCCGATCTGGTACGCGTTGATCCTGGCGATGGCCGCGATCTTCTCCGGGTTGTCCTGGTGGTGCGAGACGGCATGGTGCCCGTCGCTCACGCCGATCCACGGGAAGGTCCGGGCCGTCTGCTCACGGCCGAGCATCAGGGAGAAGACCCGCGTGATGTCGGCCTGATACGCCAGCACCTGCAGGTCCAGCATCAGCCGGGCATGCTCGTCGTAGCTCTCGGGAACGCCGACCGGACGCGCGGGCAGCGTCAGGCCCGGCCGGCTCGCCTGCCGCTCGGCCATCCGGATGCGCCGCTCCACCTCGCGGACGGAGTCGAGGTACTGGCTGACGCGCGTGCGGTCGCCGGCGCCCAGCGTTGCCCGCAGCCGGGCCAGATCAGCGAGCATCGCATCGAGGATGCTGCGGTCGGCCAGCGCCTCGGCGCGCATCTCCGCCGCGCCGCCCCCCTCGCCGAACAGCCGCTCGAACACGCGCCGCGGATTCGTCTCGGTCGGCAGCGGCGTGGTCGGGGACGACCAGGAGATGGTGTTCACGTACACGCAGTTGTAGCCGTCGTCGCAGTTGCCCACCAGGAAGTTCGAGTCCAGGGCCAGCTCCAGCGACGGCAGGCGGGTGTCCCGGCTCAGCTCGCGGGCCGCGATCTGATCGACCGTGGTGGCCAGCCGGACGTCCGAGCGGACGGTCATCTTCGGGCGGGCCGCGCTGAGGAACGTCGCGTTCGCCCGCGTGTGCTCGCCGTTGCCGTCGCGCCCGTTACCCTGGGCGTTCCTCATCTCCAGGTTGGTGATGACCGTCACCCGATCGCGATGCGGGGCGAGCGAGCTCAGGATGGGCGGCAGCTCCTCGAGCCGGCCTTCGCGGGCGGGCGTCCACTGGTTCTGCGCCTGGCTCCACGTCACCGACCCGTGCGGGAAATAGATGAATCCCAGGCGGCGCACGGGATTGGACGCCGCGCGAGCGGTCGGGGTGAGGGCCGGCGCCATCGCATCGAGCAACGGCAGGGCCAGCGTGGCGCCCGCGCCGCGCAGAAACGTCCGCCGCGGCAACGCGATCCTTCTCATGATCATGACTCCGCGCTCCTCATCTGAAACGGCGTGCTGCGGACGATGCCCAGGACGAGCGCCGAGAACCGGTAGCCGTGCCGCTCGGCATCGCGCACGATCCCGCGCACGGCGGGCGCATCGTGGTGGTCGACGGCGCGGCCGAGCGCGAACGCGAGCAGCTTCTCGGCGAGCGTCGTCACGAACAGCTCCGGCCGGCTCAGCAGCACCTGCCTGAGGCCGGCCGCGCCCTCGTAGGCGGTCCCGTCCGGCAGGTTGCCCGCCACGTCGAGCGCGGCGAACGACCCGCCGCGGCGGCGCCAGCGGCCGATGGCATCGAAGTTCTCCAGCGACAGGCCGATGGGGTCCATCAGCGCGTGGCAGCTCGCGCAGACCGGGTTCGCCCGATGCCCGGCCATGCGCTCGCGCATCGACAGCGCCTGCTCGTCGCGGGCGTCTCCCAGCGGCGGCACGTTCGCGGGCGGGGGCGGCGGCGGCGTGCCCAGGATGTTCTCCAGCACCCACTTGCCCCGCAGGACCGGCGAGGTGCGCGTGGCGTACGAGGTGACCGTGAGGATGCTGGCGTGCCCGAGCAGGCCGCCGCGCCCGCTGTCGGGATCCAGGTGGACACGCCGGAAGCGGCTCCCGCGCACGTGCGGCAGGCCGTAGTGCCTGGCCAGCCGCTCGTCGACGAACGTGTAGTCCGCGTCGAGCAGCTCCGCGACGCTGCGATCCTCGCGGACGATGCCGCCGAAGAACAGCTCGGTCTCGCGGCGCATCGACCGCCGCAGGTTGTCGTCGAAGTCCGGGAACAGCCAGGCGTCGGGGTTCACCTCCGGCAGGTTGCGCAGGTACAGCCACTGCGCCGCGAAGTTGTCGACCAGCGCGTGCGACCTGGGGTCGGCCAGCATGCGCCGCACCTGCCGTTCGAGCTGGTCCGGCCGGCCGAGCATCCCGCGGCTCGCCGCGTCGAGCAGCTCGTCGTCGGGGATGCTGCTCCAGAGGAAGAACGAGAGCCGCGACGCCAGCTCGACGTCGCTGACGCGATACGGGCCGCCGCGTGCGACGCCCGCCGGATCCCGCTCGATGCGCAGCAGGAACTCGGGATGCGCCAGCAGCCGCCGCAGCGCGCGCTGGATGCCCGCCTCGAACCCGCCCGCCGTCCTGTCCCGCCCCGCCGCGTAGCCCTGCCGGTAGAACGCGAGCAGCGCGTCCACGTCCGACCTGTCCACCGGGCGCCGGTACGCCCGTCGGGCCAGGGTCGCGAGAATGGTCCGGGCGCAGTCCTCCTCCTCGGCGCGGGCCGCCGGCCGGCAGGCGAAGATGCGCCGCCGGCTCGCCGTATCCGGGCGCGAGGACGCCGCCGCGAACGGCCCCGTGATCTCGACGGTCTCGACGACCGGCTGCGGACGCTGGTCCTCGCCCTGGGCCACGTGCGGCCGCTCGAACGGCTCGAGGTGCTGCTCGACGAGCCGCGCTCCCTTGTCCGCGAAGGCGACACCGAGCCGGCGGCGCCCGGCGCTGACGGCCAGGCGCACGCTGACGTCGGGACGACCGCTCGCGCCGTCGTCGGCGGCTGCGGACCGGTCAGCAGCCGCCGCCTCGTCCGCCGCCCGCCGCGTGCCCGGCGCCGGCGGCTCGAGACGGGCCGTGCGGACGAGCTCGCCATCCAGGGTCAGGACGAGATCGTGAGGCTCGGACAGCCCGGCCGGTCCGGTGGCGAACAGCAGCAGGAAGTCTCGTCCGAGGGTGATGTCGATGTCGTATTCGCCGCTCGCGGGAAACGTGAAGGGGACCAGGACGCCGCCCCGGGTGCCGAACGGCAGGCCGGCGACGTGCCGGTCCTGGGTGAAGTCCGACGGCACGACGACGGTGTGGGACGTCGGCCTCACCGGCGCCGCCACCGCCAGGCGGCTGACCCGCCTGGCTGCCAGCAGGAAGTCTTCCAGCCGACCGGGATCCAGCCCGCCGAGGCTCGCGTTGTCGAACCCTCCGCTCGAGTCGTCCGCCGGCAGCAGCTCCGCAACGTCGACGTCGAGCGCGAGCAGGTCGCGAATCGCGTTCCGGTACTCGGTGCGGCTCAGGCGGCGCAGGCCGTCGACGCGGCCCGGATTCGGATGGCGGCGCGCTGCCGAGTCGAGCTCGGCCTGCAGCCAGGACACCAGACCGCCCCGCGCCGCTTCGTCCGGCCGCGGTCGCCCGGCCGGCGGCATCATGCCGGCGCGCAGCTTGCGGACGACCTTCTCCCAGAGCTCGGGATCGGCATCCACGCGGGTGAGAGCGGCCGGGTCGAGCACGAGGCCGGCGGTCCGCAGCCGGTCGTTGTGGCAGCCGACGCAGTAGCGCTCGAGCAACGCGGCGCCGCTCGCGGCAGCGTCCACCGCGGCCGGCTGCCCGGCGGCCGCCGGCGCAGATCCGGCCAGCGCCAGGGCGCCGGCGAGTGCCGCCAGGTAGCTGCGGGTCATCGGGAAAAAAGACTGTGTGGCATTATAGGCGACGCCGTTCCGGCAACAGCCATGGCGCGCCACCTCCAGATACCCTGCGTCCTGCTCTGCCTCGCGCTGCCGGCTGCCGGCGCGGCGGGGCAGCCGCCCCCGCTGGTGGAGGCCGTGCGGGACGCGGACCTCGACCGGCTGCACGCTCTGCTGCGGCAACCGCGCATCGAGATCGATGCCGCGCAGGCCGACGGGACGACGGCCCTCCACTGGGCGGCCCACCTCGACGACACTGCCGCGGCGCGGCTGCTGCTGGACGCCGGCGCGGCCGTGAACACGGCCAATGCGTTCGGCGTCACCCCGTTGCGTCTGGCCGCCACGAACGGGCGGCCACCGATGCTGGAGTTCCTGCTGGCGGCCGGCGCGGACCCCGACGCGGCGATCGGCGAGGGAGAGACGGCGCTGATGACCGCGGCGCGCACCGGGAGCGTCCACGCGCTCCGGCTGCTGCTGCGCCACCGCGCCGATGTCGACGCGGCGCTGAGGGGCGGGCAGACCGCGCTCATGTGGGCAGCGGCGGCGGGTCACGACGCGGCCGTCCGGGCGCTGATCGACGCCGGCGCCGACGTGGCGGCCCGCACGGACGCCGACGTGCCGCGGTCGTCCCGCCGAACGCCGATCGGGGGCTTCACCGCGCTGCTGTTCGCGGTGAGGGCCGGCCACGTCGCGACCGTGCGCACGCTGCTCGACGGCGGCGCCGACCTGGCCGACAGGTTGCCGGACGGCACCGGCGCGCTGCTCCTGGCCGCGACGAACGCGCACTACGAGCTGGCCCTGCTGCTGGTCGACCGGGGGCTCGATCCGAACCAGGGCGTCGCGGACGACACGGAGGTCGGCTACACGGCCCTGCACGCCGTCACGTGGGTCCGGAAGCCCCCGTACGGCTACAACCCGCCGGGCCCGATCACGAGCGGCGACGTCGACGCGCTGACCTTCGTCAGCGAGCTGATCGAGCGCGGCGCGGACGTCGACGCCCGCATGCTCGCGGAGCCGAACACCCGTTTTCGGCGGGGGTACAGATGGATCGGCGCCACACCGCTCCTCATGGCCGCCAAGGTGGCCGATGCGCCGCTGGTGCGGCGGCTGCTCGCGCTGGGCGCCGATCCGACCCTCACGACCGCCGAGAGCACGACGCTCCTGATGGTGGCCGCCGGCGTCGGCATCGCGTCGCCCGGCGAGGACGGAGGCACGGAGGAGGAAGCCTTCGAGTGCCTGCAGGTGGCGCTCGCAACGGGCGGCGACATCAACGCGGTGGACGACAACGGCGAGACCGCCCTGCACGGCGGCGCGTACCGGCTGGCCCCCTCCGTCGTGCGGCTCCTCCTCGACCACGGAGCCGCGACCTTCACCGCCCGGAATCGGACCGGCTGGACGCCGCTGCACATCGCCGCGGGCGTGTTCCGGCAGGGGACCTACAAGGAGTCGCCCGCGATCGCGGAGCTGCTGCGGGCGGCGATGCAGGCCCGCGGCCTGCCCGCGACGCTTGCCGAGCCGGCCCCCTGAACCGCCGGACGCCGCGCCGCGAAGAGGCAGCGCCCACGACGATGCGCCATCCGCAACCGGGATCGGAGACCGAGCGCCGCCGGTTCGCCGAGCAGCAGCAGCGCCTCGGCCCGCTCTTCCGGCGAGTCTTCGCCGACCGCCTCGCCCCGCGGACGGTCGTCGTCGTCCCGAGCCTCAGTCTCGACGCCGACATCATCGCCAAGATTCAGGGCGCGGCGCACTACGAGGAACGGCTGCTGTGCCTGCTGATGCTGCTGCGCATGCCGTACACGCGCGTCGTCTACGCGACGAGCGTGCCGATCCACGCCACGGTCATCGATTACTACCTGCACCTGCTGGGCGGCGTCCCGCACAGCCACGCGCGGCAGCGCCTGACGCTCGTCGCGTGCGGCGAGTCTTCCCCGGCGCCGCTGACGGCCAGGATCCTGACCGACCGATCCGTGATGCGGCGGCTGCGGGCCGCGATCGGCGACCCGGCACTGGCGCACCTCGTCTGCTTCAACGTCTCGCCGCTGGAGCGCACGCTCTCGGTGCGGCTCGGCATCCCCGTCAACGGTTGCGATCCGGAGCTTGCCGAGCTCGGCTCCAAGAGCTCGTCGCGGCAGATCTTCAAGGCGGCCGGGGTGCCGGCGCCGGACGGGTTCGAGGCGCTCAGGGACCGGCAGGACGTCGCCGCGGCGCTGGCCGCGCTGAAGCGGCGTCAACCGTCGCTCGAGTCGGCCGTCGTCAAGCTGAACGACGGGTTCTCGGGCGAGGGGAACGCGCGCTTCCGCTTCGTTGCGCGCGACGCCGGCGCCGGCGCAGAGGCGCGCATCGCCCGCCGGCTGCCGCACGGCCTGCTGTTCGAGGCGGCGGACCTGACCTGGGAGCGCTACGCCGACAAGCTCGCCGAGATGGGCGGCATCGCCGAGGCGTTCGTCACCGGCGACGAGGTGCGCTCGCCGTCGGTGCAGTGCCGGGTCGATCCGCGGCGCGTGGTCGAGGTCGTCTCGACCCACGAGCAGGTGCTCGGCGGGCGGTCCGGCCAGGTGTTCGTCGGGTGCGAGTTCCCGGCGGACGACCGCTACCGCGCCGAGCTGCAGGACGCCGGCGAGCGCGTCGCCGACGTGCTCCGCGAGCGCGGGGTGCTGGGCCGCTTCGGGGTCGACTTCGTCGTCGTGCGCGAGGGCGCCCGCTGGCGGCCGTACGCCATCGAGATCAACCTGCGCAAGGGGGGCACCACGCACCCCTTCCTGATGCTCGACTTCCTCACCGACGGCACGTACGACCGGGCGACCGGCCTGTACCGGACGCCCGCGGGCCAGACGCGCTACTACCTGGCGACCGACAACCTCCACGAGCAGCGCTACGTGGGCCTGAGTCCGGACGACCTCGTCGGCATCGCGGTGGAGCAACGGCTGCACTTCCACGCGCCGAGCGAGGAGGGCGTCGTCTTCCACCTGATCGGGGCGCTGCAGCCGCACGGCAAGCTCGGCATGGTCTGCATCGGCGCCGACCGCGAAAGGGCCCGCCGCCTCTACGCTCGAACCGTCGAGATCCTGGACCGGGAAGGGAGCGGCCGCGCCCGGCGGGGGCGCGCGCGTCTGTCCGCGGCGACCGTCGCCAGGTAATGGCCCCGCGGCCGCCGGCGCCTGGCGATCGTTCTCATCGCCAGCTCTCGATGCACAGCATCATCGGGTTCGCGTGAGCGACTCGACCGCGGCCTCCGCCTCGAGCTCGTCCGCGAGCTGGTTCAGCTTGTCCAGATCGACGCCCGGACGGAAGCCGAAGGAATGCGGAATCGTCGTCGGCGTCTCGACGTCGCGCGGCGTCATCTCCCGCGCCAGCCCCGCGCGCAATGCCTGATTCACGGTCTCCTTGAACGATATGCCGCGCGTCGCCGCCTGCTGCCTGAGCAACACCGCCAGGTCGTCGTCGAGCGTCAGCGTGGTCCGCATCGAGGCACATGCATCGTAGATGCCCAGTATCGTGATGTCCAGACATCACCTGCGCGGTGAGGATGCCGATAGCACAGCTTCTTGGCCCGCGTGGCGGTGCCGAGACATCGCCAGGGTCGGAAGTGGCGGCGCTGGCTGGCCGCGCCGTGCTTACTTCATTGCCTTTTTCAAGGCGATATCGTACCTTGCAAGGAATATGGAGGCTTTTCCTTGCTTGAATCCGCAGTAACGAAGAAGGGGCAGACCACCCTCCCCAAGCTCGTCCGGGAGACGCTGGGCGTGCAGGCCGGCGATCGCGTGCGCTACGTCATTTGCGACGGCGAAGTACGCATACTGCCCGTGCGGTCCGTCCATCGGCTGTTCGGCGCGCTGCAGCACGACGGCCCGCCCGTCACGTTGGAGCAGATGGAGCGGGCCGTCGCCGGAGGGGCGGCCGAGGGATGATCGCGCTCGATGCCAACGTCCTCGTCCGCTATCTCGTGCGTGACGACCAGCATCAGGCGGAGGCCGCCCGCGCCCTGCTGGAGTCGCTCACGATCGAACGACCCGGATACGTGTGCAGGGAGGTGGCCGTCGAGCTCGTCTGGGTGCTGGAACGGGCCTACGCTTTTCCGCGAGACCGTATCGCGGCGGTCCTGGAGGAGCTCGTGGCGACCGAGGGCCTGGCCGTCGAGGCTGCGGACGACGTAGCCCGGGCCGCGATCCGCTACCGGTCGGGGGGCGCCGGATTCTCGGACCTGATGGTCCTTGCCGCGGCGAAGCGACACGGGGCGCGTCCTCTGTACACCTTCGATCAGAAGGCCGCGCGGCTCGAGGGCGTCGAACTCCTGCAACGCGGATGAGTCCCCGGTAGCGGGGGAAGGGGGGAATGGCTCCTCAGGTTGGACTCGAACCTATTCTCTAAGCGCAACAATAAATGGAGCTTACGCTTCTGGGGTTTCCGGTTATACCACGTTAGCTACCACGGCGGCGTAAAAGCTTCGCCGTGGCCCGTTGTGCATCAGACCGGATCTCCGGCGCCACGGCCGTCGCCGGGGTGACGGCTCGCGAGCCGGGCAGAACCCTGCGCCAGCAGGGCCTGTCGTCGTCCATGGCAGCAGGTGGAAGTGCTCCGCGGCGAAGCAGCAGGTCGTCGCCGACGACGATCCAGATGTCGGCGCTCGTCCGCGGAATGGAGGGCCGCCGCCTCCGCTATGGGGACCTCACGGCCCACCGCCACGGGCGCCGCGCCCCGGCGACCTGATCGGCTTCCTGGCACATCGGATCCCGGCGGTCCCACGACCTCCCGGTACCGCGGGCTGTACCGAAAATCGCTTCCGGTACCTCGCCAGCGACGGGTATACCTCCTGCGGAACGGAGGTCGCCCATGACGCTTGAAGAACGCATCGACCACTACACGAAGACGCTGCCGTTCCCGCGCAGCCTATTCCTCGGCGGAGACAACCGTATCGTCGGCACATGGATCATGGGGAACAACTACCATGCTACGTCCGCCGTCTACGGCAGCTACCCGCACGGCTACTTGAAGCGGATCAAGGCCCTGTTTCCCGACAAGACTGCCGCGCTGCACCTGTTCTCCGGGCAGGTTGATCAGAAGGTTTGGCCGGGAGACACGCTCGACATCCGTCCGGCCGTGCGACCGACCTACTTGTGCGACGCCCAGCAGGACCTCAGCAACGTTCCGGTCGAATCGTACGACATCGTCTTGGCCGACCCCCCCTACTCCGTAGAAGATGCCGAACGCTATCAGACGACGATGATCAAGCGGAACAAGGTCCTGCGACTGCTCGCGGACCGCTGCACCGCAGGGACTCACATCGTGTGGCTCGACCAGGTCCTCCCGATGTACCGAAAGTCGGACTGGGCGATCGTCGGTGTGATCGGGATGGTGAAAAGCACCAACCACCGCTTCCGAGTGGTCACCATCTTCGAACGGCTGGCGCTCTAGTCGTCTTGCTCCCCGAACCCCATCACGCGGCGAAAAGCCCGCGCGATCCGGGCCTGCCAGCCGCCGGGGCCGTAATCTGTGCAGTACCGCCTGATTCTCTCGTCGTCCGCATCGGAGACATCGATTTCTCTCGTCTCCGCATTGAAACCCCCTTGAAGCCTGCGCATCAGGTCTTGGAATCCTCCGGTTCCCGCGACTTCCACGTCCAATTCCGCCACTTCGTCTTCGTTGAGGGTGTACTGCGGCATGCCGTTCTCCTTCGGAGCACCTGATACGGGGTTGGCGGGCGGGCCGGCAACGAAACTCCCCGGGGCATATCGTTGGGGGTGCTCCCCGGCTCCCCGACGCCACCCGCCAATCGGTCGATCCTCCGCTGACGCCTGACTTGGTGCTCTGGAGAGAGTGGCACAAGGTGGCGCCGAAACCGAATTGACAGGAGCCCGGCTTCGCCGGGCTCCTGCGTGGACGCGTCGATCATATCAAGCTCTCCGACGGTCCGGCAGCCCAGCGGTCCCCAAGAGCCCAGCGGGCCGAAGAGCAGGGCCTGCCGCGAGCCACCATCCGCGCGAAAGCCCCTTGAGCTCGGCAACCGTAGCACGTCATGACCGCCACACCGAGCCACCAGGCCAACGTCAGGATCCCAACGCTCAGCATCCCGTGGAGTCCGAGGACCGCCAGGGCTTCCGAGGGGAATGGCTTGCAAACTACTGATACAGGGCATCTTAGCGCTGAGGCGAGCGACCGTTTCCCTCGACGTATCCCTCGTTCGGTACCGGCTTGCAGCGGTCCCAGACGACCATCCCCGGACGGCCACGGACAGAGGGCGTCTCTGCTCCTGTCCGCGTTGCCGGCCCGCCCGCGCGCCTGCGCCGGCCGTGGTAGCATGAGTTGACGCATGATCACAGAGCGACGAGGAACATATGAGCCAGATCGTCACCGAGGTCTATGACGCGTTCCGGGCAGCCAACGTCCAGGAAGATCTCGCCAAGGCCGCCGCGGGTGCCATCGCTGGCCGTGAAGACTTGGTGACCAAGCTCGACCTCGAACGTGACGTCAACCGCATGCAGACCGAGATCGGTCGGGTCGACAATGACCTGAAGGCGGCAATCGCCGACCTGAAGGCCGACATGAAGTTGCTGAAATTCGGCTACGGGCCAGCCATCCTCGGCTTGCTGATCAAGCTCGTGTTCTTCCCATGATGGAGGTCCGGTCGCGACCCTGCTTGGGGTGACCAGCGGGGATCCGTCGCGTTGCTCGGTGTTGCCTATGTCGCCTGCCCCGATGGCACCAGAGTGCCCGTCTGTAGAGTTGTGTCCATGTCGGATACCCCGCATGGCACCGACGAGCGCGCTCGCGGGCTGATGGCTGCGGGCTGCGGAGGCTGCGGGGCTGCGGGAGCTGCGGACTGCGCGGGTGCGCGGACCGCTCCGGATCGGGCGAGCCGGCCGGTCACGCTGTCGGTCGAGTTGGGGGTGCGGCAGGACGGCGGCGACGCGGAGACGGGGACAGGCCTGGAGACCGGCTTCGGGGTGGTCTACGCCGCCCGAACCTCGGCCTGATGGTCGATGCGGCGCTGCACGTTCTGGTGGCGCACCAGGACAGCCGCTACCGGGAGTGGGGCTTCACCGGCTCGGTGCGCACTTGGCGCGGGACCCGCCTTCTTTCCCGTTGGCGCGGGTATTGCATCCGGCGGCGACCCGATGTCGGGTCACGTCAACGTGTGGCGTGGGCATCTTACCCTATCAGCCCGTGGCAAAACTCCACGCGGCACCGAACCTGGCCGGCAGCGGCGCAGAAACGGCTCGGATCGGGCCAGATTCGGGCGGTTTCGACCGCATC
This sequence comes from Vicinamibacterales bacterium, assembly GCA_965214845.1. GTDB lineage: Bacteria > Acidobacteriota > Vicinamibacteria > Vicinamibacterales > UBA8438 > JAAXGX01. The sequence goes on along the minus strand of CBDCCO010000007.1, from coordinate 4,483,175 downwards.
ACGACCTGTTATCGGGGCGAAACCGCTCTTGTCGAGGGCCGCGCGACTTTTGCCACGGGCTGCTATGGATAGGGTAGGATTGGGGTCGATGGTAGCGAAGAAGCTCAGCAAGGACGACCTCGTCGAGCTCCTGCTCCTCTACGTCAAGATGTACGCTGACCAGCAGACGGCGGGTGGCATGTTCGGTTACCGATTCGAGAGCCAGATCCAGGACGGCGGTGACCGGTCAGCGAACGCGATCGCCAGAGCTGCCAACCTCACTTGCGGGCCGAACATCCTGACCGGAGTGAAGATCGCTCGGTCCCTTCGCGAACCCGGATAGACGAATGCCAACGAAGAAGAAACGCCCCCGCGGCCGACCGCCCGTCCGGGTCATGCCGGAGCTGATCCCCGCCAGCGCCGCCGACGTCGTTCGCGCCATCAGCCAGGGACCCCCGAAGAAGGAGTGGGACTTCGCGAAGCCCGGCGGCGTCGGCTACCAAGTCCGCGAGACCGTCCCGGAGTACCCCAAGCGGGCCGACCTCAGCCCGCTCGTCGAGGAACCAAAATGGTCTTTGTTTACCGGGTTGCCGCGTGAGATCCAATCTTTTGGATTGTACTTTTGGCGGCAATATGGCATAAGTCTTGTGTGGGCAAAGCGCACCGGGGCGATACGAGCGAACGGCCACTCGGCCGGCTCAACGATGTCGAGCAGCTTCGCACGGAATTGACCCGGCGCGAGCGCGAGTTGCGACGCGAAAACCGCCGCCAGAAGCGCCAGATCGACGGCTTGCAACGAGACAAGGGCGACCTGCAACGGCAGGTCGAACACCTGCGGCGGGAGAACGAACGCTTGAGACGGGAGTTGGCCGCGGCGCAGCGAGCGGGTCGCCGTCAGGCAGCCCCCTTTGCCAAGGACCGGCCGCAGGGTCGCGGGCGCCGTCCCGGCCGGCGGGCCGGTGCAGACTACGGCCGGCAAGGCCGCCGCCGGCGCCCGGCGCACGTTGACGAGACCCACGCGGCGCCGGTGCCGGCGGCGTGTCCGGACTGCGGCGGCGCGGTCACGGTGACCCGCGTGGCGTCGCAGTATCAGGAAGAGTTGCCCGTGGTGCGCGCCGTCGTGCGTCGCTTCGACATCGAGGTCGGCCACTGCTCGCAGTGTCAGCGGCGCGTGCAGGGCCGCCACGTGCTGCAGACCTCCGACGCGTTGGGCGCGGCCGGCGTGCAGCTCGGTCCCGGCGTCGTCGCGCTGGTCGTTGAGCTGCACACGGAACTGGGGGTGCCGCTGGCCAAGGTGGCCCACCTGCTGCGAACGACCTTTGGCTTGCACGTCACCCCGGGCGGTCTCGCGCACCTGCTGCACCGGGCCGGCCGCGCCGCCGCGCCGGCCTACGCCGAGCTGTGCGCGCAGGTGCGCAATGCGCCGGTGGTCACGCCGGACGAAACCGGCTGGCGCGTCGGCGCCGTCCGCCACTGGCTGTGGGCGTTCGTCACCCCGCAGACGACGGTCTACGCCATCTGCTCCGGCCGTGGGTTCAATGACGCTGCCACCGTGCTGGGGACCGACTACGCCAACGTGCTCGTACGCGACGGATGGGCAGCCTATCGGCGCTTCGGCGGACTGCACCAAACGTGTCTGAATCACCTGTTGCAACGCTGCAAGCAGCTCCGGCTGGCGTATCCCGACAGTCGCTGGGCCGGCGACGTGCAGGCGACTCTGCGGGCCGGCCTTGACCTGCGCGACCGCTGCCACGCGGGCGAGCTGAGCGAACACGGGATGGCAACCGCCCGCGGCCGACTCATCGCCCGCCTCGGCCGGCTGGTCGACGCACCGCCGCCGCTCGACGACGCCGAGCGCTTCGCGAAGCACTTGGCCACCGAATTTCCGGCCGTGTTCCTCTTCCTGTCGGACCCCTCGCTTGACGCCACCAACTGGCGCGCCGAGCAGGCCATCCGGCCCGCCGTGGTCATCCGCAAGGTGTGCGGCGGCAACCGCACCCGCAAGGGCGCCGACACGCAGCAGATCCTCGCCAGCGTGGTGCGCACGGCCCGGCAACGCATCCTCGACCTGCCCGCGCTGATCGCCGCAATGTGGCGCGCCCCCAAACCGGTTGTCCCCGAGCTGCTCGGGCTGCCGCCGCCGCCCGCGTAGGTGGGCACCGTCCGAACGACCACGTGGCACGACCGGTCCCTGCGGCCGCACCCGCCGTGACGGGCAGCGTGCCGGCACCACTGCGCCCGGTTGCCGCCAGTCCTCGCCGACGAGCCGACACCGGTGCGCGGCATCCAACATCCCACCAGGGCGCCGCAAGGGGGTGACGCACCGAGTGGGAACCCCACTGCCGTTCCAAGCAACCTCGTCGCAGCACTGGAATCTTTCTACGCTCAAGGCCATTTTCAGCCCGTATTCATTGGCCGATCACCCGGTAAACGAATACCCAAAATGAAAGAGATCCAGGTCGTGCTGGGGAATCTCCACCAGAACACCGCCCACCGTGTTCGCTATCAACAGATCTCCCCGGATCCAGACGAGCTCGAGATCGTGAAGGACCTCTACCTCGGCAAAGCCATCCTCGAGAGACTTGGTGTCGAGGCGCCAGACACCGTATGGGTCACGATCCGTCTCAAGGAAGCGGGCGACTGACCCTCTCGGCGTTCCCTTCCCGGCAAGGCCCATGCCGCGTGCGTGGGTAACCAACTACATAATCTCCCGCGGCAGGACGGCCTCGGCGGCATGCTCGACCACCTCGGCGGCGGGCGGGCCTCGGCCGTACGGGCGACGCGGCGTACTCGGTGCAGGTGCGCGGCGGCGTGACGTTCTGACGGCGGCGGCGCGGCCCCCGTGCGGCCGTTGTCCTGGCCGCACCGGGCGGCGCCCCCCCTTCCAGGATGGAAGATTCGTTGGGGAGCGACCCGGCGCGGCAGGTGTGACGGAGGAACGCCTGCCGGGTCCGAAAACCGCAGGTTTTCGGCAGGGTCGCTCCCCTCTTCTCCCCTGACCCTTTACCCGACCCCGTTGATGGCACGTACGTTGCCAGTTGTGTCAATGGAATCAACGGTTTGGAGCAAAAAAGCTGTGACGGGGGGTGTGACTGGAGGTGTGACTGGGCGTGTAATTTGGTCACGTCATCCCTCTTACACTCTATCGTGACCCCAATCATGTAAGTTCAGCCCCGATCCCGGTGTGATCAGACGGCCCACTGGATCACACTCCCGGTTCCGCGCCTTCCGCCCTCGATCTGCCCGATCCTGTCCGTTTCCCGCCGTCGCACCATCGTCGATGGCTCGTCGTGCTCGTCCCGGATCTGCCGGTTCCGGATCCGTGGTGAGCCCACTCCGCCCGCCGCCATCTGTCGGCGCCTCGTTCCGTCCCGTAGTGTACCGTGCCGGAGCATCCTGGCGAACCGGTCGCCGGGCGGGCCGGTGGTGCCCGTGGTTGGGGCCGGTCCGTTCACGGGCCGGACGCCTGCGTTCGGCCATAATCGCACAACACCGCGCCGGTGGCCGGCGTGTCACTCGCAGAGCCGGAACGAAGTGGAGGAGACGCGCAGCGGCTTGACACGTCGGCGGCCGGCGTGGTTCTCGTCTCCGGTGACCGCGGTCACGCCGCGCAACGCGACGATGGGGTCACGGAGGGCATCGTCGGCCAATACATCATCCGCCCGTGCTCGCCGGTGTCAAGACGCCTCGCTCACGCTCGGCCCCCGCTACGCGGAGCTCGCGGTCTTGACACCGGCTCCGCGCGCGCTCCACATCGGCACTTGTCCGACGATGCCTGACTTCACTCTGCACCAGACGCCGGCACGGCCGCCCAGCGACCACAGAAGACCCAGCACCGTCGGCCAGCAGCGAGAATCCCACAACGGACACTCGAAGTCCAGGGCCATGATCTGAGCCGGATACGCTCATGAGATCACGGCGATCAGGATCCCACCGCCGAGAACCGCCACCCAGTGTCGCCGGGGCGGCGCAGCACCAGGAACTCGACCGACACGACCTTGGCCCCACACCCGCCCTAACAGGAGCCAGCCGACGAACGCGAGCACGGGCGGTCAGGCGCATAATGGAGAGATCGAGCGCGAGGATACCGAATGAGAGCGACGGGATGCGAGCAGACCGGGCGGGCAGGGAAGGCGGTCTCGGTCGTAAACAGAAATCGGGCACCAGATCAGCAACACGAACGAACGGCCCGGAACAGGATCCACGGCCGTTGGTGTTGATGAGCCAGCCGACCCGATGTGCGTACATCGGGGCTGGCGAGGGGACGCTGCGCGTCCCCTTCGATCCCCTGGCTGCCGGCCGCGCCGGACCGGCGCTCCCCGTGATGGATCGGCTCGTCGCCAACCACCTGGATGGAACATGTCGGCGGCGTCGCCATGCGTCGGCGGCGTGCTTGCCGCCTGCCGCGCCGTCGCGTCAGCGCCGCGTCGAGCCGTCCACCCGGCGCCCGCCGTCGAGGTAGGCTTCCCAGTCGTTCATGAGCCGCCGTCGGCGCTCGAACAGGTCCGACCGGGCGTAGGCCGCCTCGACCTGGTTCTGGACGACATGGGCGAGCGCCGCCTCGATGACCTCCCGCGGGTGGTCCGTTTCCTCGGCCGCCCAGTCCCGGAACGACGAGCGGAAGCCATGAGGCACGCAGGCGATGCCGCAGCGTTCGAGCAGCCGGCGCAACTGCTTGACATCCAGCCGCCGGCCCTGCGGGGTGGGGAACAGCAGCGGCCCGTCGCCGAGCGCTCGTGCAGCATCGAGGACCTCCATCGCCCGCCGGCACAGGGGCACGCGGTGGTCCCGCTTCATCTTCATCTTCGCGGCCGGGATCGCCCACACGCGGTCCGTCGTATCGATCTCGTCCCACGTGGCGAAGCGGACCTCTCCCGAGCGAGCGGCCGTCAGCACGAGGAACTCGAACGCGAGCTTGACGCCAGGCAGGTAGCGCGATGCCCGCACGGCCGCCAGCGCCGCGGCGACCTCCCGGTGCGGCAGTGCCCGCCGGTGCTGCACGATGTTGCGCTGCGGGCCGAGCACCGACCGCACCCGGTCGGCGGGGTTGTCGCTGCGCAGGTTCATGGCGATTGCCCATTCCAGCACGGCGTGGATGCGCTGCTTGACGGTCTTGGCGCGGACCGGCTGCGTGTGCCAGATGGGACCGAGGATCGCCAGCACATCGGCGCTCGTGACCTCGGAGACCGGCCGGTTGCCGATGCGCGGGAACGCATACCGGCCGAGGCTGGTGCGCCAGTCCCGTGGTACGGGGTCGCTCCAGCCGGGCCGCTTCTGCTCGATGACGGCCGCGGCGGCGTCGGCGAAGGTGGGCATGCTCTGGAGACGGCGCTTGTCGGCCAGGGGGTCGCCGCCCTCGCGGGCCAGCTTGCGGTTGGCGATGGCCTTCTCGCGGGCCTCGGCCAGCGAGACGAGGGCGGCCGAGCCGAGACCGAGTTCGCAGCGTTTGCCGCGGATGACGAGGCGCTGGATCCAGCTCCGGGCGCCGGTCGGCTGGACGTAGAGGTAGAGGCCGTTGCCGTCGATGTGGTGTCCGGGCGGTGCGGAGCGGACGAATGCGGGGGCGAGGGCGTTGTGCGGATGGCGTCCTCGGGGCTTGGTCCTGCGGGCTGTCGGGGCGGTCTGTCTCTCTGTATACATCCCTGTATTATATTCGGGACGGAGGCGGATTCGGCAAGACCTCCTGACCGGCTCAGTCGGGGTGAACGAGCGACAACTCCCTTGTACTACAGCATGTTACGGGTACAGCCGGACGACAACGGACGCCACCGGACACCGTATGGGCTATTTTCGAGGGCGATGGCCCACTCCAGCACCGAGCGGACCCGCTGGCGGACCTCCCTGGCCGTCGCCGCCTTGACGTGCCAGATCGGCGAGAGGATCTCCAGCACGTCGGCCGTGTTGACCTCGGAGACGGGCCGACCGCCGATGCGGGGGAAGACGTACCGTTCCATGCTCCGCCACCAGTTCTGCGCGTGCCAGCGGCCGCGCCAGCCGCCGCGCTTCTGCTCGAGCACGCGCCCTGCGGCTTCGGCGAAGGTGGGAACGCCCTGGACGCGGCGTTTCTCCGAGAGGGGATCGCCGCCCGAGCGGGCCAGCATCCGGTTGGCGAGGGCCTGCTCGCGGGCCTTGGCGAGCGGAACGAGCGTGGCGGCGCCGAGCCCGAGCTCGCGGCGCCGGCCGCGGATGACGAGCCGCTGGACCCAGCTTCGGGCTCCGGTAGGCTGGACGAACAGGTACAGTCCGTTGCCGTCCGCGTGGCGTCCGGGCGGGGCGGAACGGACGAAGGCGGCCGAGAGCGCCTTGTCGGGGTGGCGGCCTCGGCGCTTGGTTCTGCGGGTCTTGACTACAACATCCATTCCCCCATTGTATACGGGATTGGGCTGGATTCAGCCACACGCCCTGACCCCACCCAGTCCGCGACGGCGAATTGTAAATGATTATTTACCAGTGACTTATGGCCTATACCGCACGACCACGAACGCCAGTAGACTGTTATTGGGTGTCAAGGGAAGCGCGAACACGAACAGCGTGTTGCCGCCGCTCGGCGTCGTCAGCTCCGGCGTGAGGTTGAGGAACAGGGAGCCGATGGCCAGACCGCCCGCGGCGATGGCGAGGTACTGGCGTCCGCCCACGCTGTAGGTCATCGGCCGGCCGCCCACCGCCCCGTTCAGGATGGTCTGCCAGAGCACCGCGCCCGTCTCCGCGTCGAACGCCCGGAAGCGGCGCGCGAGGTCGCCGGCGAACACCAGGTTGCCGCCGGTGGCCAGCACGGAGCCGTAGATGGGCGCGCGCTGCTGGTAGCTCCACAGCGTCCGGCCCGTCGACGCGGAGACGGCCTCGATGCGGCCGACGGGCGCCGTCGCCGGATCCGCGCCGGGCACGTGCCGCATCCGGGTGCGGATGTCGTAGCCGTCGCTCGGCCCGGCCACCTCGACCGACATGGCGATGTCCATGCACGCGTTGTTCAGCGGCATGTACAGCGCGCCGGTGTCCGGGCTGTAGGCCCCGGACGGCTGGTTCTTGCCGCCGATGAGGCTCGGGCAGGCGAAGGCGAACTCCTCGACGGACTGCGGCGTCGTCGACTCGTCGATGATCGGACGGCCGGTCTCGACGTCGAGACCGGTCATGATGTTCTGGTAGATGGTGGGGCGCGCCCACAGGAACTCGCCGGTGGCCGCGTCGAGCGTCCAGACCAGGCCGGTCTTGCCGGGGATGCCGGTGACCACCTTGCGGGTCTCGCCGGCGCGCAGGGCGGGGTTGATCCACGGCACCTCGGCCGGGTCCGGGGCCACCGTGGTCTCCACGATCATGCGCTCGAAGACGTGATCCAGATCCCAGTTGTCGCGCGGCAGGTGCTGGAAGTACCACCTCATCTCGCCCGTGTCCGGGTCGAGCGCGAGCGTCGAGTTCGTGTACAGCAGGTCGGCCTTGCCCGCCCCCCGCAGCTTCTCGGGCAGCGGGGACGGCGGGCCGGTGCCCCAGAAGAGGAGGTCCAGCGCCGGATCGTAGCTGCCGGTCATCCAGGCCGACGCGTGGCGGCGCGCCGACAGCGGCAGGCCGCCCCAGGTGTCGCCGCCCACCTGATCCGGCGTCGCGGCGGTGTTCACGCGCCACAGCTCGCGGCCCGTCTCGAAGTCGTGGCCGGTGACGAAGCAGCCGCCCGGGCGGGGGCTCTGGGGATTGCAGCGCGAGCCGGTGATGACCTTGCCGCCGACCACCAGCGGCCCGGTCGTCTGGGCCACCTGCTCGCGGTAGTCGGCCCGCTGCGTCTCCCACACGACCTCGCCGGTGCGCGCGTCGAGCGCCACCAGGAAGGCGTCGTTGGTCGCCAGCAGCACCCGGTCGCCGTAGATCGACACGTTGCGGTAGCGGTAGCGCGTGCCGGTCAGGCTGGCGATGCCGTCCGGCAGGGGCCGCCGGTACTCCCACAGCAGATCGCCCGTGGTGGCATCGAGCGCCTGCACGATGTCCTCGACGTGGGGCAGGAACATCACCCCGTCGTAGACGATCGGCTCGATCTCCTGGTACCCGGGGCGCATCGCGCGCGACCAGGCGAGCCGCAGCTCGCCGACGCTCCCCGCGTCAATCTGATCGAGCGGACTGTAGCCCCACAGCGGGTAGCCGTTGCGAAAGCTGATCCAGTTCTCGGGCCTCGGCCGCAACAGCATCGCGTCGGTCACCGGCGCGAAGCCGCGCAGCAGGGCAGGCACCTCCGCGCCGCCCGGCGCGGCGCCCTCCCGCGTCGCCTGCGCGCCGAGCGCCGCAATTCCGCCGACGCCGACGAGAAACGCCGCGAACCACTTGCGTGCCACGATAGGGCCTCTCGTTTCGAACGAAAACGCGATACATTAGCTTAGCCCAGGAGCCTGCACCGCGCGCCGGTGCAGACTCCGAAGGCGCGCACAGCGCGCCTCGGCGGGAGCGGCGCGGGGCGAAGGGCCCCCCGCAAGCGGACGCCGGGGGCTTGGGGCGCAGCCCCATCTCAGTGATCAAGGAAGCCATGGACGAGACGCCCGAGCGGTCGCGCACCGGCGCCTGGCGCCGGCTGGCGATCCATTCGCCCAACGTCCGCATCTGCCACTGGATCAACGTCATCGCCTGCGGCTACCTGCTGCTCAGCGGCATCCACATCTTCCTCGACTTTCCGGAGCTGTACTGGGGCCACACGGGCTACCAGGGCCATCCGGCCATCTTCAAGCTCTCCGACTGGGGCCTGTCCTGGGACGAGGCGGGCGAGCTGGGCAACCGGATGTGGGGCCGCAACTACCACTTCACGTTCGCCTGGGTGTTCCTGATCAACGGCCTTGTCTACGCCAGCTGGAACCTCGCGCGGGGACACTTCGCGCGCAACCTGCTGCCGGACCGCGACGAGCTCAGGCTGCAGCACCTGCGGGGCGAGCTGCGCGAGCACCTGCGCTGGCCGCGCCGGGCGCCCGAGTCGACGGTCCGCTACGGCACGCTGCAGAAGCTCTCGTACCTGCTGCTCATCTTCGTCTACGTGCCGCTCATGGTGCTGACCGGGCTGGCGCAGTCGCCCGGCATCACCGCCGGCGCGCCCTGGCTGCTCGACATGTTCGGCGGCCGGCAGACGGCGCGCTCGCTGCACACGTTCGGCACCGTGCTGCTGGTCCTGTTCGTCATCGTGCACCTGCTCGAGGTGGCGGCCGCCGGCGTCGTCAACCGTGTGCGTTCGATGATCACGGGGAACCTGCGGGTTCCCGAGGGGGAACAATGAGTCAGTCCATCTCGCGCCGGATGTTGCTGCGGGGCCTCCCCGCGCTGGGCGGTCTGCTCCTGACCGGCTGCGCCCGCGAGACGTTCCTGCCGCCGCAGTACAGAGGGGGGCTCGTGGGCATGGCCGACGTGCTGACCATGGGCACGAACCGCCTCCTGCAGGCGGACCAGCCGCTGGCGCGCGAGTACGAGCGGAGCGACATCTCGCACCCGTTCCCGACCTGGGCCCAGACCAACCCGCCGAACGAGGAGTACCAGCGGCTGCGGCGGGGCGGATTCGAGGAGTGGCGCCTCGAGGTGTTCGGCCTCGTCGGGCGGCCCGTGTCACTGTCGCTGGACGACATCAGGCGCCTGCCCGCGCGCACGCAGATCACGGCGCACGTCTGCGAGCAGGGCTGGTCGGCCATCGGCGAGTGGACCGGCCCCCAGCTCCAGCGGGTCATCGAGGAGGCCGGCGGCCCGCAGCCGAGCGCGCGCTACGTGGTCTTCAAGACCTGGGACGGCTGGTACGAGAGCATCGACATGTTCGAGGTCGCGCACCCGCAGACGATCCTCGCCTACCGCCTGAACGGCGAGGAGCTGCCCATGGGCAACGGCGCGCCCCTGCGGCTCCGGGTCGAGCGGCAGTGCGGCTACAAGAACGTGAAGTTCCTCAAGTCGATCGAGCTCGTCGAGTCGCTGGCCGGCTTCGGCAAGGGCGGCGGCGGGATCAGCGCCGACTACGGGTTCCACTGGTTCGCGGGCGTCTGAGACGGCTGCGCGCGCCTTGCGCGCCGCACGACCCGGCCGGCCGCTCAGTTGTCGAAGAAGTACTTGACCGTGAGCATCAGCGACCAGGAGCGCGCGCCGGCGAACGTGTCGTGGTGCTCGAAGTCCGGGTCGAACGCCTGGGCGGCGTGCAGGTCGTAGCCGCCGCGGGTCTCGATATCGCCCAGCATCGAGTAGGTCAGCTTCAGCCCCAGCCAGGTCCTGTCGGCAAGGCGGAAGTCGGCGCCCGCGTGCAGGTGCCCGGCCAGGACCGTGTCGGACAGGTCGTCGTCCAGGCTGGCGTTGTAGAACGACAGGGGCGGATCGTGGACGTCGCCGTTGACGGCCGTGTCCCTGTACATGTCGGAGAAGCGCACGCCGGCGACCGTGACGAACGCGGGCCCCACCCCGGCGCCCAGGTACGGCGCGACCACCGACCCGGCCGGGAAATCGTAGTACGCGTTGACCGTCAGCATGCGCACGGCCAGGTGGTCGATCGACGAGCTGGTGTCGGACGTGACCGTGCTGCCGACCCGCTCCGCCATGGCCGCCCCGTCGTAGTCGGTGACGCCGAGGAACATCTGATCGAGGTCGTTCCACTTCTGCCCGAACGCGAGCTCCACGCGCGCGCGGTTGGCGATGAGGCCGGCCGAGAGCTCGAACACGGGGCCGGCGGCCGCGGCGACGTCGTACTGCCAGCGGTATCCGGAAACCTCGGGCCTGGGATCGAGATCGAAGCACGCGTCGGTCGGATAGCAGAGGGGATCCCGGTTCCAGCCGCTCTGCATGATGCTCGACGCCCAGTTGGCCCCGACCCCGCCGCCGACGTACCACCCGGAGCGCGGCTCCCCGGCGGCGCCCTGGGCCGCCGCGCCGGAGGCGGACAACAGCACCAGGCTGCCGGCGGCTGACGCGATGAACGACGCGAGACGCATGACTACCTCCTGCGTACGCAGCTCACCCGTTCCCTTGCGGGACGGTCCCACATCGTGACGGGCTGGACGCCCTTGCCTGGCTCTAGAAGCCCCGCTTGCGCCCCCGGATGCCCCGGCGGCTGCCCTTCGGCTTGGCTGGGCGGAACCGCGGCCCGTCGTCCATGAACGGCGGCGGGCCGAAGTCGGAGGGCGGCCGAGGCGCGCGCTCGCGCGCCTCGTTGACCTTCAGCGTGCGACCCTGCAGCTCGGTGCCGTCGAACCGCGAGATGGCCGCCGCCACGACCGCCGCATCGCTGAACTCCACGAAGGCGAACCCCCGCGGCTGACCCGTCGCGCGGTCGACGGGCAGGAACACCTCGGTGACGTCGCCGACCTGGGCGAACAGCTTCTCGAGCTCCGCCTGCGTCGTGCTGAAGTTGAGATTGCCGACAAAGACCTTTGCAGAAATGACGTCCTCCTTGGTGGCTATGTGCTGAATTGCGGCTAGGTGCTGAGCCTAGGCCTTGGGCACCTGCAGATCGGGCATCGGCGCCGCGGTGAAGAGGTACCGCGTCGGCTTGGCCAGCCACCTCGCCCACAGGGTGGCCCGCGACATCCGGGCACTGTCGGTCGCGGCGCCCGTACCGGCGTACATCTGGCGGAAGAGCTTCGATACCAGCACGAACAGCAGGCGCTCGCGCAGCGTCCGCAACCAGGCCGCGCGCTGCCAGACCGACCGCAGGCTGTAGAACCGATCCCACGCGCCCTTCGTTCCCAACCGAATCGCGTCCGCCGACATCGCCTGGTGCGGCAGGTACAGCTTGGGGCGGCGGGCCGCCGGAATGAGCCAGTAGCGGGTCAGGGGCACGTCGTCCACGTACGCCATGTCCTGCTCCATCTCCGACTCCCAGCGCTGAAAGTCGACGGTGCCGGGAAACGGCGTCAGCATGACGAACTGCGCGAACCGGACGCCCGCGCGCTGCGCGACCCGCGCGGTCGCCTCGAATGTCTCCGGCCGGTCGCTGGGCAGCCCGAAGATAAACGAACCTAGCAGATGCACCCCGTGCTCGCCAAATCGGCGCAGGCGCGCGACCAGCTCGTCGCCCGCCAGGTTGAAGTCCTTGTACACGTCCTTGAGCCCTTCCTCGGTCACGGACTCGACACCGACGCACACACCCTTGATGCGCGCCTTGCGCATCGCCCCGAGAAACGCCTCATCCTCCGCCGCCTCCATCGTGATCTGCGTGTAGAACCACGTGTCGTCCGGCAGCATCGCGAGCCGCGCCATCAACTCGAAGCGCTCCGCCCGAATCGCTTCCAGCTCGCGCAGGCGCCCCGGGTCCTGCCGGCGGGCCGCCTGCGCCAGATCCGCGAGGGTAACCGGGTAGAAGTTGTCGTCGGCCAGCGCGATGAAGCGGAATCCCCGGCGGCGCAGCTCCACGATCTCCTCGATGACGACGTCCACGCTGCTCTGCCGCGGGCGCTGGCCGTCGGTGCGCCAGACCGAGCAGAACGAGCAGTGCTTCGGACATCCGCGCACGGTCTGGACGGAAGCCCACATGTAGCGATCGGGCGGCAGGAGGTCCCACCGCGCGCGCTGGAGCGACGCCCCCTCGACGTGCCCGCCTTCGTACACCGGCTGCAGGGCGCCCCGCGCGCAGTCGCCCAGCACCGTGCCCCAGACGCCGTCGCCGTCGCCTCGCACCACGGCGTGCGCGCCGCCCAGCTCCCGGGCTTCATCGGGATAGAGCGACGCGTGCACGCCGCCGAAGATGACGCGGGCGCCGCGCTCGCGGGCCAGCCTGCCCACCGCGTAGCCGCGCAGCACGTTCAGCGTGTGAATGCCGATGCCGACAACATCGCCCGGCTCGAGCTGATCGGCGTCGAACCGCTCGAGCGTCTCGTCCGTGAGCACCGGAGCGCCCCATTCCGCCGGCGTGGCGCCGGCCAGCACGTACAGCCACCGCGGCGTGATGATGGCGGTACCGAACGACACGTCGCTGGGATTGACCAGATGGACACGCACATGCGCCTCCGGATCGCGGCGAAATCACCTGTCAGAGGAAGGGCGAGGGGTACGGCTCGTCGGTCTCGAACCGGGTGAACGCGCGGGCCTGCAAGATTACCTGCAAGACAAGCTATACGTTGGAGGGTGCGGCTGGCAAGTATTCCTCCCGCGCCCGGCGCCCTCTCGCCCCGGCCTGCCAACGCTATACTACTGCACGCTTCCGACCCACGAAAGGAAATCGACATGACCAGACGGTTCCCCGCAGGTCTCGCGCTGGCGGCGGCGCTGGCGCTCGCGGCGATGCCCCAACCGGCCGGCGCGCAGCTGAACCAGACAGCCGCGTGGACCGCCTTCGTCGCCAACGAGTACCAGGTCGTGCCCAACGTCACGTATCTGACGGCGGCCGGCCGCGAGAACCGCGTCGACCTCTACCTGCCGGCGAACGCGTCCGGCCCGACGCCCGTGCTCATGTACATCCACGGCGGCGGCTGGCGACAGGGCAGCAAGGAGTCGTACGTGCTGCGCATCCTGCCCTACCTGGAGATGGGCTGGGCGGTGGTCAACGTGCAGTACCGCCTCTCGCAGGTCTCCCAGGCGCCGGCGGCGGTCGAGGACTGCCTGTGCGCCCTGCGCTGGATCATCCGCAACGCGGAGGAGCACAACTTCGACACGGACCGCATCGTGGTGAGCGGCCAGTCGGCTGGCGGGCACCTGACGCTCGCGACCGGCATGACCCCGGCCGCGGCCGGCCTCGACCGCCGCTGCCCCGGCACGGAGGAGCTGCGCGTGGCCGCGATGATCAACTGGTACGGCGTGACCGACGTGGCCGACCTGCTCGAGGGCCCCAACATGACGTCGTGGGGCGTGTCGTGGCTCGGCAGCCGCGCCGACCGCACGGAGCTGGCCGCGCGCGTCTCGCCGCTCACCTACGTGCGCGACGGGCTGCCGCCGATCTTCAGCACCCACGGGACCGAGGACCGCGCGGTGCCCTACGACCACGCCGTCCGCCTGCACGCCGCGCTCGACGAGGCCGGCGTCCCGAACGAGCTGCACACGGTGCCGGGCGGCGGGCACGGCCGGTTCACGCGCGAGGAGATGCTGGAGATCTTCGGCAAGATCCACGGCTTCCTCGCGGCGCACGGACTGTCGCCCCAGGCGCCCGTTACGGAGCAGCAGTAGCCACGGACGCGTCGCCGACGGGGCGGGTCGGGCCACAAGGCGCGCACAGCGCGCCTCGGCGGGAGCGGCGCGGGGCGCAGGGGCCCCCGCAAGCGAACGCCGGGGGCTTGGGGCGCAGCCCCGTCTGATTGAAGCCCAGCCCCGTCTGCTACGGCTCGACCGCCACGGTCACGAGGGCGTCCGTGTGGTGCTCCTCGCTGGAGCCCCCCATGTTGACGTGCTCGTCGACCCGCAGCCGCAGCTCGTAGGCGCCGGGCGCGCTGAACGCCGCCGTCGTGGCGAGCGCGTCCGGCGCGCTGAACGTCACGCGCCCGGCAGCCGGCCCGCGGTTCTTGCTCCAGCGCACCGCCAGCTCCCCGCGCTCGGCGTCCGCGGGGGAGGCGGTGGCCGCCAGCGCCAGCGGCCGGCCGACCCGCGCCGTCACCGGCTCCGCAGGCACCCCGCCCACGGTGGGGGCCTGCGGGCCGCCCGGATCCCCGATCTCGTAGATCGCGTTCAGGCTGCCCGTGGTCCGCTCGCGGCGGCCGGTGCCGGGCACCCCCAGCGTCCAGAGCACCTCGTCGTCCCAGCCCGGCGGCACGGTCACGCGGAAGGCGTGCCACTGCCGCAGGGGCAGGAAGTTCGTCGGCTGCCCCCGGTCGTCCGGCGCCGGCCGGACCTGGTTGTCCGGGCCGATCGGTATCGGCGTCTCGCCGCTGTTGCGGTTGAAGTACCCGAAGAAGAGGGTGAACGAGCCGTCCGGGTTCCGGAGCCAGCCGTCGAAGACGGGGCTGATCGTCTTGAGGTCCGGGCGCACGAGCTCCTGCGCCGGGGCCGGCGCGGGCAGCAACAGCAGCAACGCGGCGGCGCAGGCCGCAACCGCGCGGGCCGCCCGGGCCGCGAATGGACGTCGCGCCGAGATGGCTGACAGCGGCATGGTCGCCGGCCCCGCTACGGCAGATTCGCGGCGCCCGCCGACGCGATCCGCCCGTATTCCGCGTCGGTCAGGAAGATCCAGTCGGTGTGCGCGATCGCCATCTCGTCGATGGTCCGCGACCCCGACCCGGTCCACATGGTCGGATCCGGGTTGTTGCGGTTCCCGGCCGAGTTGTCGTGGTAGGACGTCATGTGCATCACGGTCCCGGCCGGGAAGGCCGGCGGGTTCTCGTACGAGTAGGTCAACTGCCAGTTGACGTCGTAGCGCGGCACCGACGTCAGCAGCTCGACCCGCCCGTCGGGCAGCACCGCCTCGAGCGCCATCGCCTGCCCCCGGTAGTGCATGTGCGGGCGGAAGTGGACGATCTGCGCCGGCTGCGGCAGCGTCCAGTAGCCGTCGTGGCGCACGTCGCGGGCGCCGGCGGGAATGTCCAGGTTGCGCGCCGTGATGAACCGGGTCACCAGCGTCTGCTCCGGCACCTCGCCGCGCGGATGGAAGCGGAAGGCGACGCTCGTCCGATCGCGCGCCTCCTCCCCCACCGGGTGGTAGTGGATGTTGAAGCGGATGACGGCGCCGGCGCGCAGCAGCCGGCCGGTCCCCTCGGGATAGATGTCGTCGCTGTTGCCGATGGAGGTCTCCTTGAGCCACATTTCGCCCGGCAGGGCCACGTTCCGGAAGCCGGCCAGCCCGTTCTCCCCGGGCGCCGGCGGCTCCTGGACGGCGAAGGTGTTGACATGGTGCACCACCCGGCGGTCCCCGGGATGGACCTCGACGGCCCGGATGTAGCGGTCCTCGGTCAGGCCGGTGGGCGCGTAGATGTTGAAGAAGGTGTCCGGGCCCCGCGCCGCGACGACCATCTCCTCCTCCATCGTCACGATGAGGTCGGGCGTCCCGATGTACCACTCGTCGGCGGCGGCAAACGCGGCCGGCGGCGGCAGGTCCGCCAGGTCGCCGCGCGGCGCGCCGGCGTCGACCCACGCCACGATGGCGCCTATCTCCGCGTCGGTCAGCGACCGATCGTTGATGTAGTCGCGAATGCCCACGGTGCGGTCGAGATGCCAGGGCGGCATCTCGCGGCGCGCCACGCGCTCGCGGATGGCCCGCGCCCAGGGCCGCGTCTCCTCGTAGGTCAGCAGCGACATGGGCGCCATCTGCCCCGGCCGGTGGCAGACCTGGCACGCGCGCTGCAGGATGGGCGCCACGTCCCGGGTGAAGGTGACGGCGGCGGCATCCCCCGCGGCCGGCTGGGCGCCCGCCGCGGGCGCCGCCAGGCACGCGACCACGACGAACAGCCCGACCCCGATCAGCCCGCCGTGTCCATGATTCCGTGCAGACATGTGTACACCCTCGTTCGTCCGGGTCAGCGGGGCATCCGGAAGAAGCCCATCTCGACGAGCTCCTCGCGGTCGCCGCCGCCGATGATGGAGCACAGCACCTGCTTCTCCAGGCAGGCGGCCAGCACGTGCCGCACCGCCGCCTGCGCCTCGGGCGCCAGCGGCTGGCCCGTGCGGGTGGCCCGCCCGACGCCCAGGTTGATGCTGAGGTCGTTGACGCCGATCAGTATGCCGCCGATGCCCGGCACGTCGAGGATGTCGCGGATGTTGCGGACGCCCTCGGGCGACTCGATCATGACGTAGGCGAAAAGCTCGCCCGCCGGGTTCAGCGGCCACAGGTCCGCCCGCCGCATGTACTCGTCGGCGTCCATTTCGCCCCACAGCGGGAAGCCGGTGAAGCCGTCGGTCGACCACAGGCCCGCGCCCCGGATGCCGGGCGGATCCGGGTACCGCGCCCCCCGCTGCGGCGGAATGCGCATGGAGCGCACCGCCCGCAACGCCTCCTGCGCCGTGTCGATCTGCGGGAAGACGATGGCGAGCGCCCCGATGTCGAGCACCTGCTTGACGAGCCAGCCCGGATTCTCCTCGCCGTACATGGGAATGCGGACGCCGGGCGTGACCTGCAGCCGGCCGTCCGGCCGGCGCATGCGGGCGAACTCCTCGAACCGCGCCTGCAGCTCGTCGATGCGGTACGGGCCGTGCTCCATGTCGATCATCTGCCAGACGTCGGGGCCGACCACGCCGCCCTGCTCCAGCCGCTCGATGAGCGGGCTGATGCGCGCCGTCTGCCCCGCCGCCGGCCGCGCCGCGCCCGGCAGCCCGACCGCCAGCACCACCAGCAGCCCGACGAATCGCTGGCTCATCACGCCCTCCCTCCTGCCTGGAGCCCTGCGCTACTGCTGCTGCTGCTGCTGCATGGCCCGCTCGGCCTCGCGGGCGCCGGCCAGGATGTTGTAGAGCCCGTAGTTCCCCTCGTGGCAGGCGTACTCGTAGAGCGGGTCGGCGCTCTGCTGCATGAGGAGCTGGAAGGTCCACGGCACCGGCCAGACCGTCGGGTCGTCCAGCGTCGCCTCGTAGAGCAGCGTCTGCGGGGAGACCCGCGTGAAGCGCTCGACGAGGCGCAGGTGCGTGCTGGTCAGCCCGCCGAGGAAGCCGGTTCCCCGCAGGAAACTGGTCGTCTCGACGACCAGCGTGTCGCCGTCCCAGTGGCCGCGCGAGTCACCCATCTGCTGCGGGATGCCGCTGCGCTCGCGGCCGTCCAGCGGGATGACGCGGGTGCTGTGCACCATCTCGTTGAGCAGCACGACGTGGTCCTCGGTCTGGAACAACTGCATGTTGTTGTTGTAGGCGCTCGGCTGCATCGGCGGCCCGGAGTTGAAGCCCACGATGCAGCGCACCGCGAGGTGCCCGGGGCCCATGTCCGCGACCCAGCCGCCGTAGGTGAGCTCGTGCAGGCCCAGACCGCGCCGGACCCTCGCCAATTCCGCCTGGCGCTGCTGCGCCGCCCCTGTCAACGCCGGCACGCGCCCGTCGGGCGGGTCGACGATCAGCGACGTCCGGCGATCCTCGGCCACCCCCGTCGCGTCGTACCAGGCCTCGTTGTACGAGCCGGTCGGCATGGCGTCGCTGCCCTCCTGAATCTGCCGCCAGGTCTCTTCGGCCTCGGCGAGCACGACCGCGGCGTCCTCTTCGTTCAGCGTCGTCTTGCCGGCCAGGTTCTCCGGCCGCTCGAACGGCGTCAGCGAACGGAAGTCCCAGACGCCGGCCAGGTCCGGTGCGCCCCACGCGGTGCGCGGCACGCTCGCATCGTCCGCCGTCTGAGCGGTCGCAACGGCCGGAGCCAGCGCCACGGCGGCGGCCAGCGCGAACAGTACGGGGAGAGTCCGGTGACTCATGTGCAGCCTCCTCGGTGTTCAAAAGACAAGGTACGCCCAAAGTATCGCCCAGAATGACCGGCGCCGACACAATATCGTCCGGGGCCGGCCGTTTCCGGGGCCGCGATGCCCGCGACGCGCTCAGCCCGCCGGCGAGACCGCCGCCCGCCGCGACCCGCGGCGCCGGCGGCGCGTGCGGGGGATGCCGTGCGGCCGGTCGCTGCCCGCCGGTGCGCCGGGAGCCGGCGCGCTGGGAGCCGGCGCGAAGCCGGCGACGTGCTCGCACGGGATGGACCTGCCGACGAGCCGCTCGATGGCGGCGAGCTGCTTGCCCTCCTCCGGGGCGGCCAGCGCGATCGCGGCGCCGCAGCGTCCCGCCCGAGCCGTGCGCCCGATGCGGTGCACGTAGTCCTCGGCCACGTGGGGCAGGTCGAAGTTGATCACGTGGCTGATGCCGTCGACGTCGAGTCCGCGGGCGGCGATGTCGGTGGCGATGAGCGTGTCGACCGCCCCGGTGCGGAAGTGCGCCAGCGCCCGCGTGCGCGCGTTCTGGCTCTTGTTGGCGTGGATCGCCGCCACCCGCCGGCCGGAGCGCTCCAGGTGCCGGACGAGCTGGTTGGCGCGCGCCTTGGTGCGGGTGAAGACCAGGGTCTGTCCCATGTCCGCGTCCGCCAGCAGACGTCCGAGCAGCTCCTTCTTGCGGGTCATGGCCACCGGGTGGACCACCTGGCGGATCTTGCTCACCGGCGTCGCGCGCCGCGTCACCTCGACCAGCACGGGTTCGGCGGTCGAGCGCCGGATGAGCGCCTCGATCTCGGCGGGGAGCGTGGCCGAGACGAAGAGGTTCTGACGCCGCGCAGGCAACGCGGCGAGGATCCGCCGCACGTCGGGCAGGAACCCCATGTCGAGCATCCGGTCGGCCTCGTCGAGGACCACCATTTCGACGCCGCCGAGATTCGCCTGCTGGCGCCCGAGGTGATCGAGCAGCCGGCCGGGCGTGGAGATCAGCAGATCGAGGCCGGCGGCCAGGCGCCGCTTCTGCGGGGTCATGCCGACACCGCCAAAGAGCACCGTGCGGCGGACGGGCAGGTGCCTGGCGTACTGCGCGACCATCTCCCCGACCTGGGCGGCCAACTCGCGGGTCGGCGTCACCACCAGGGCCCGCGGTCGGCGCGCCGGCGTGCCCGCGGCGAGATTCTGCAGAATCGGCAGGAGAAACGCGGCCGTCTTGCCCGTGCCGGTCTGGGCGCAGGCGATCAGATCGCGACCATCGAGCACGACCGGAATGGCGCGCTCCTGGATCGGCGTGGGTGTGGTGTAGCCCGCGGCCGCAACGGCGCGAACGAGCTCGGGGCGCAGGCCCAGATCGGTGAACTGCATGGTGTCGTGACTCCTGTCGTGTGACCACGCCGCGGTGCGCGCGCCGGGAGGCCCCGGCAGCCAGACACCTGCGGCGCGGGCTATGCGGCCTCCGTCGACTCGGCGGCGGAGGATGCTGGTTGCGCGGGGACCTGCAGGCCGGGCAGCGGATCGGCGGCGAACAGCCGCTGCACCGGCCGGGCCAGCAACCGGGCCCACATCGTCGCGCGCGAGACGCGAGCGCTGTCGGTCGCCAGGCCGGTGTTGGCGTACATCTGTCGGTACACCTTCGAGATCAGCAGGAACGCCAGGCGGCCCCGCAGCGACGGAACGACCTTCGAACGGCGCCAGATCGCCCTGGTGCCGTAGAACCGGTCCCAGGCCCGCTGCGTTCCCCGCCGGATCTCTTCAACGGACATGACGGGATGCGGCGTGTAGAGCTTGGGTCGCCGCGAGTGCGGCAGCAGCCAGTAGCGGGACGCCGGCACGCCGTCGATGACCGGCATCGAAGCGCCCTGCTCGCGCTCCCAGCGTTCGAAGTCGAGCGTGCCGGGAAAGGGCGTCAGCGTGACGAACTGGGCGAACGCCAGGTCGGCGCGCTCGGCCAGGTCCACGGTGGCGTCGAAGGAGCCCGGACGATCGCTCGGCAGGCCGAAGATGAACGACCCGAGCACGTGCACGCCGTGCCTGCGGAACGTCCGGAGCCTGGCGACGAGCGCCTCGCCGGCCAGGTTGAAGTCCTTGTAGACGTCCTTCAGGCCGTCCGGCGTGACGGCCTCCACGCCGACCAGCGCGCCCCTGATCCGGGCCTTGCGCATCGCGTCCAGGAACGACGGGTCCTCCGCCGCTTCCATCGTGATCTGCGTGTAGAAGACGAGGTCGTCCGGCAGGAGCGCGAGTCGTTCCATGAGCTCGAAGCGCTCCGCGCGGAGCGCTTCGAGCTCCTGAAGGCGGTGCGGATCCTCGCGGCGTCCGGCCATGCGGAGATCGTCGAGCGTCACGGGATAGAAGTTGTCGTCGGCCAGCGCGATGAAGCGGAACCCCATGCGGCGCAACTCGACGATCTCCTCGAGCACCGCCTCGACGCCGCGCTGCCGCGGCTCCTGGCCGTCGGTGCGCCAGACCGAGCAGAAGGAGCAGTGCTTCGGGCACCCGCGCACCGTCTGGACCGAGGCCCAGGCGTAGCGTTCCCGGGGCAGCAGGTCCCAGCGCGCCTTCCTGAAGACCGACGCACCGATCCGGCCGGCCTCGTAGATCCGCTCCGGGGCGCCGGCCGCGCAATCCGCCAGCACCCCGCCCCAGACGACGTCGCCGTCGCCCCTGACGACGGCGTGGGCACCGCCCCGAGCGTGGGCCTCCTCCGGGTACAGCGTCGCGTGAATGCCGCCGTAGACCACCCACGCGCCGCGGGCGCGCGCCTGCCTGCCGAGCGCATACCCGACCACGGCGTTGCCGGTGTGCACGCCGATCCCGACCACGTCGCCAGGCTGCAACCGGGCGGCATCGAACGGTTCCAGCGTCTCGTCGATCAGGATCGGATCGCCGAACTCCGGCGGCGTCGCCGCGGCCAGCACGTACAGCCAGCGGGGAGTGATGATGGCGGACCCGAACGAGAGATGGCTCGGATTGACGATGTACACGCGCATGCGTTGTTCCTGGTGGACCGGGGTCGGTCACCGCCAGGGTGCGCTCGGCGGGCAGTCCGGGCCTCTTCACGCGTGGCGGCCGGAACCGGCCACGGGTGGCTTCGATGAGGCTGGGCGGAAGTTCCGATGCGGCAGGAACAGCGGCAGAGACTCAGAAAAGCACAGCAAGCGTATCACATTCTCCGGCCGTCCGGATGCGCGCGGTCGGCCCGCCCCCCGGACGCGCAGGGCTCGCGGGGCGCCCGCCTATATACTGGCAGCGGCCCGCTTCCCGAATCATGCCTGATCCGCTGCCCGACAGCACGCAGGCGTACCTGTCCGACGCCGGAGCGACGCCGCTCCTCACCCGCGGGCAGGAAACCGTGCTCGCGAAACGCCTCGCCCGCAACAAGCGCATCGCCCTGCGGTTGACGGCGCGGATTCCGTGCATTGCGCGGGACGTGCTCGAGATGGGCGACGTGCTCAGGTCCAACCCGCTCGCCGCCCGGACCCTGCTCGCGCTGCCCCCGAAGGCGCAGACGGACGCGCAGCTCAGGACCCGTGCGCGCGCGGTGGTCCACGACCTCGACGTCATCCGCGCCGCGCAGGCCGACGCCGGGACGCACGACGCCGCCCTGGGTGCGATTCCCGTCCGTCACCACCGCCGGGCTCGCCGGGCGCGGTGGGCCGCGCTGCGGGCGCGGGTCCGGCTGTCGCACGCGGTTGGCGCCGTGCCGTACGCCGAGTCGGTCAAGCTCCGGCTCGTGGGCAGGGCCAGCGCGTCGCTGGACGCGGTGGAAGAGCTGCGCAGGGGGGTCGACGAGCTCGAGCGGCGCCGGCGCACGCCGGGCGCCGCGAGCGTGCCGACCGCTCCCGGCCTCGACGAGGCGCGCGCGCGGCTGCTGGCGCGCGTCGCCGCTCTCGGCCTGACATTGCGGCAGGCGATCCACATCCGCGCGCGGCTGCGGGCGGCGACGGCAGGGATCGCCGCGGCCAAGCAGGCGCTCGTGGCAGCGAACCTGCGGCTCGTCATCGCCAACGCCAGGCGCTACCGCCATCACTCCCTGGGCTTTCTGGACCTGGTGCAGGAAGGCAACCTGGGGCTGCTGCGGGCGGTCGACAAGTTCGACCATCGACTCGGCTACAAGTTCTCCACCTATGCGACCTGGTGGATCCGCCAGGGCATGACGCGCGCCCTCGCGGAGAAGGGACGGATCATCCGGCTGCCGGTGCATGTGGCGGACACGCTGCGCACGCTCCTGGCCGCCGCGGACGATCTGGCCAAGACCCTCGGTCGGGAGCCCACGGCGGCGGAGATTGCGCGGCGCGTCGACCTGCCCGCCGCGAGAGTCCGAACGATACTCAGAGCGGGCCTGGGCCCCCTGTCGCTCGAATCGCCGCACGGGTCCGACGATTCGCACACGCTCGGGCACACCATCGAGGACCGCGGCGCGGTCTCGCCGTCGGAGTCGGCGATGCACGCCGACCTGAGACGCCGGATAGCCGACGTCCTGCACACGTTGCCGCCTCGCGACGCCAAGATCCTGCGGATGCGTTTCGGGCTCGAGGACGGGCAGGAGCGGACGCTCGAGCAGATCGGGCGGGCGTTCGGCCTCACGCGCGAGC
This sequence comes from Vicinamibacterales bacterium, assembly GCA_965214845.1. Taxonomy (GTDB): domain Bacteria; phylum Acidobacteriota; class Vicinamibacteria; order Vicinamibacterales; family UBA8438; genus JAAXGX01. The sequence goes on along the minus strand of CBDCCO010000007.1, from coordinate 4,460,377 downwards.
GCATCCGGCAGCTCGAGAACCGCGCGCTGGCGCAGCTTCGGCGGTCCCCGCAGGGTCGCCGCCTGGCCGACGACTGAAGTTGCACCGCGCCCGGACCGAGACGTGGTACGCGTGACAGCTCGTGAACCCGGGAGGACCAGCATGACGAGAACGAGAGCCGGATTGGCCGCCGCGGCGGCGGCGGCGGCGCTGGCGCTGGCGGGCGTCGCGGTCGAGAGCCAGGAGAACCAGCGCATGGAGACGCTGGCCGACGTCGAGCGGGCCCTGGAGGAGCTGTCCAACCAGGGCCGCTGGGGCGCCGACGACGAGCTGGGCGCGGCGAACTTCATCACGCCCGCCAAGCGCAAGCAGGCCGCGGCCCTCGTCCAGGAGGGCATCAGCGTCTCGCTGGCGCACGACATCGTGCAGGAGGAGGCGGTCGACGCGACGACGATACTGAACCGGGAGGTCATCCGCATCAGCGAGACGGGCGGGTCGGACCGGCTGCAGTACACCGGCAGCTACCACGGCGTCATCCACAGCCACCTCGACGCCATCGACTGCCACATCCTGGTCGACGGACGCGGTCACACCGGCGCGACGTTCGAGGAGATCGAGGCGACCGGCGGCTGCCCCAGCGGCAGCATCCACGCGCTGCGCGACGGCATCGTCACCCGCGGCGTCCTGTACGACGCCACGCTGCTGCCGGGGAAGGCGACCGCGGGCGGCTGGCTCGAGCTGGGCACGCCGATCCGCAAGGCCGACCTCGAGGCGCTCGAGGAGATCCAGGGCGTGCGGGCCGAGTCCGGCGACGTCATCCTGCTGCACACCGGGCGCTGGCTCCGGCGCGCGGCGCGCGGCCCGTGGCCGTCCTCGGACGGCGTGGCCGGCTACCACGCCGACGTGGCGTACTTCCTGAAGGAGCGCGAGATCGCGTTCATCGGCCACGACATGTCGACCGACGTGTCGCCGCACGGCATCCCCGGCGCGCGGTTCCCGCTGCACCAGCTCGCCCTGGTGGCGCTCGGCGTCGGCATCTTCGACAACCTCGACTTCGGCCCCGCGGCGGAGCTCGCCCGGCGCCTGGGCCGCTACGAGTTCCTGTTCACCGCGGCGCCGCTGCGCATCGAGCAGGGCATGGGCTCGCCCATGAACCCGATCGCGACGTTCTGAATCCCGTCTGGCCGGCGTTCGCCCCGGCCGGAGACCGCGGCACAACGGCGAATTCCCGGGCGGCGGCCGCATGGCCTCGCCCGGGAATTGCTCTACGGCGCCTGCAGCAGCCGGCTCGGCGTGCCGAAGCTCAGCACCAGCAATTCCTTCTTGGCCCGCGTTGCGGCCACGTACACCAGCGACCGTTCCTCCGTCTCCGCCGACTCCCGCTCCACGTCGTCGCCCCGGCCTTGAACGGCCGCCGGCAACGGCACCAGGCCCTTGTTGATGCTGGCCATGACGATACGCGTGCGGGCGACGACGCAGACGCCGCGCAGCGACGTCTCTTTCTGCTGGACCTGCCTCAGGCTCCCGATCCCGCACGAGCTGCTCGTAGGTCTCCCCAGCCAGGTAATAGAAGAGCGCCTCGTACGCCTCCAACGGCAACCGGGGCTGCATGGCGTCCAGCTCGGCGTCGTCGCGTACCGTACGCACCTCGGCCAGCATGGCGGCCGGGACGCCGAGCCGGGCCAGCTCCCGGTCACGCAATCCGTGGAACACCTGCGGCGGCGTGACGGCGCCCGCTGACGCTGCGACCGGCAGCGATTCCGTGTCGCCGGAAGCCTCCGAGCTCGGTTCGTACACCTGCAGGGCGCCGGTCTCCGCGTTGTTCAGTCCGCTCGACGTGGAATCTGCATTGAACCGGGAGATGAGCGTCCGAACGCCCCGCTGCTGCGGCCTCGGCAATCGCGCAAAGGCGTCCAGGAAGTCGCTGGACATCGCCATCTTCGGTCGTCCGGCCATCAACGCACTCCCATGCTGCCGGGCGATGACAACGCACTCCCGAGCGCCACGGCGAGATCTCCGACAGATAATGGTGGCTGTAGAACTCGTTTTCGTTGTGGATGCCGGTGAAGGTGGCGGCCGTCGCGGCGGGCATGGGTCTACGCGGTCATCCAGGTCTCGACCGACAGCTCGGGCACGCGCCGGAACCCGGAGAGGTTGTGCGTTATCAGCGGCACGTCCCGGGCCAGGGCGTGGGCGGCGATCCACAGGTCATTGGGACCGATCGGCCGGCCGATGCGGCGCAAGTGAGCGCGGAGCCGGCCGTAGAGCCGCGCTACCTCCGTGCCAAGGTCGACCACCTGCACGGCGGCAGCGAACTCGTGTATGGACGCGAAGCTCTGAGCGCTGCGATTCGAACGCTGCGCACCGAACTCCAGCTCGCCCAGCACAATGATGGACACGCCACAATCCTCGAGCGGCAGCCGGGTGTTGAAGCCTCGGCGTCGGTTCATCGCGTAGATGCACGTACTCGTGTCGAGCATTACTTTCAATCGAACGGCTCCCGTTCTTCGAGCGGCAACTCTTCCCGGCGCATTTCCGCGATGATCTCCTCGAAGTCGTCGGGCAATGGCGTGCTGTTCTTGAAGTAGTCGTCCCAGTCCTTGAACGGGGGACTCAGCACGACGTCGCGACCCTCGCGCCGAATCATCACGCGATCGACGTCGAAGCGGAACTCCTTCGGCAACCGGACCGCCTGCGAGCGCCCGGACATGAACACGCGGGCGAACTTGCGACCGTCCCGCGGCCCGGGCGCCGGCGTTCTCTTCATGCGCACGTCCTTTCCTTTCGGGATGCCCGGCCGAAACCGCGAGCACCGATTCCCCGCGACGCCCCGCCAAGGCCGCCAGCATTGATATATCTCATCGGAATATATCACGGCCGCGCCGGCTCTCCCCGCATCGCGCAGACCACCTTGATGTACGGCTGCGGCTCAGTGGTCATCGTGTCCTCTATCCACTCCAGGTACTCATCGAAGATAGCGTCGACGTCGCGCCGGCCGCGCTCTGCCCGGGCGCGCTTGAACGTCTCCGACTGGTCCGACCGGTCGAGCTGCAATTCGAGCTGGCGAAGCCGGTGCGCCTTCAGTTTCTCCAGCGCCCCCAACTCGCGGTTCAGCTTCTCGTTCACGGCGGGACGCCGGTAGGCCGAGGGTTCTTCGATCGGGGTCTGTCGACCGCATGCCACGGCGCACGGCACGGCGTTGGCAACTGTGTGGTCGATGATAGGGTGAGAACGATGTCGAGCGAACTGATCGCAGTACTGACACTGCTGTTGTCGCTGGTGTCGGCGAGCGGCGTGCTCTGGATCGCCTGCCGCCTGGAGCGCCTCGCGGACCGAGTGGACTCCGTTCAGGAAGACCTGCGAGCGCACGTCAACATGCCGGGGCTGCACACGCCTCGGCAGTAGCGCAGTATCTTCAACGCACTCCTGTGCGGAACATCGCATTTCCTTGCAAGCTCGGGCAACACGCGACCGCCCGTGAGCCGGGCGGGCAGCGGGCTCGGCGCGCGGCGAGCACCTCACGCCACGCCGAGGGTTACAATCGACAGTCGGGACTGACGTATGGCGTGGTGGTTCTGGGTCGTGGCCGGCTTCTTGCTTCTGGCGCTGGAGCTGGCGTCGCCGGGCGGCTTCTACGTGTTCTTCTTCGGCTGCGGCGCGCTGGCGGTGGGCTTGCTGGCGGCGCTCGGCTGGGCGGAGCCGCCGGTGCTGCAGGGCGTGCTGTTCGCCGGCCTGTCGGTGGCGGCGCTCGTGTTCTTCCGGCCGCTGATCGTCCGCCGGCTGCACGCCGGCGGCGGTGACGCGCCGGTGGACAGCCTGGTAGGCGAGCGCGCCCTGGCGCGCGGCGAGATCGCGGCCAACGGCTTCGGGAAGGTCGAGCTGCGCGGGACGACCTGGAACGCGAGGAACGTCGGCGAGGCGCCGGTCGGCCCCGATCAGGCCTGCCGGGTGGAGCAGGTCGAGGGCCTCACCCTCTGGATTCGGGCGGAGTGAGCCCGGAGCGACAAGGACAACGAACGATGGAAATGGGCCTGATTGCCGTGGGGGCGCTGGTGCTGCTGCTCGTCGTCATCATCGCCAAGACGGCCACGGTCGTGCCGCAGCAGAGCCAGTACGTGGTCGAGCGGCTCGGGAAGTACTCCGGAACGCTCGATGCCGGGTTCCACATCCTCGTGCCGTTTCTCGATTCCGTCCGCTACAGGCACTCGCTGAAGGAGATGGCGCTCGACATCCCGGAGCAGATCTGCATCACGAGCGACAACGTCCAGGTGGGGGTGGACGGCGTGCTGTATCTCAAGGTGCTGGACGCCCAGCGCGCGTCGTACGGCATCGGCAACTACGTCTTCGCCATCACGCAGCTCGCGCAGACGACGCTGCGCAGCGAGATCGGCAAGATCGAGCTCGACAAGACGTTCGAGGAGCGCGCCCATATCAACACGCAGGTCGTCGACGAGCTGGACAAGGCGACGGAGCCCTGGGGCGTCAAGGTGCTGCGCTACGAGATCAAGAACATCAACCCGCCGCGCGACGTGCTCGAGGCGATGGAGAAGCAGATGCGGGCCGAGCGCGAGAAGCGCGCCGCCGTGCTCGAGTCGGAGGGCCTGCGGGACTCGGCCATCAACACGGCCGAGGGCGAGAAGCAGAAGGTCATCAAGGAGTCCGAGGCGAAGAAGCAGCAGCAGATCAACGAGGCGGAGGGCGAGGCCGCCGCCATCACGACCGTGGCGGCGGCGACGGCGGAGGGCATTCGCCGGGTCGCGGAGGCCATCGAGTCGCCCGGCGGGACGCAGGCGGTGCAACTGCGCGTCGCCGAGCAGTACGTCGACCGGCTGGGGCTGCTGGCCAAGGAGAACAACACGATGATCCTGCCCGCCAATCTGGCCGACGTGTCCTCGATGATCGCCATGGCCATGAACGTGATCAAGCAGACCGCCGCTCCCCGCGACGAGGGACGGTAGAGCCGCCGAGGCGCGCTGTGGGGCTCAGGGGCCTTCGTCCGTGAGGGCCGCGGCCGTCGCGGCCCGCTCCTGCGCACGCGCGCCGCGCAGGACGTTCGCGATCGCGTAGTTGCCCTCGTGGCAGGCGAACTCGTAGAGTCCGCCCGCGGCCACCCCGCGTTCGGATGGGTCGGCCGACAGGGCCAGCTCGATCGTCCAGGGGCGCGTGAAGCGCGCCGGGTCGGTGATCGTGGCCTCGTAGTCGATGGTCTCGGCGTCGACGCGGGTGAAGCGCTCCACCAGGTGCAGCGAGGCGGTCGGGTGCCGCCACGTGCTGGCCCAGCGGGCCTCCGGCCGGTCCACGAAGCTCCGCGACTCGACCACGAGCGTAGCGCCCTCCCAGCGCCCGCGCGGCTCGCCGTTCCAGCGCGGCACGTTCGCGGGCGGGCTGCCGTCGAGCGGGATGATGCGCCGCTGGCGGAACATCTCGTGCACGATCACGACGTGCGTGCGGTTCTGGAAGATCTGGTGGTTGGGGTTGTAGCCGAACCAGATCTGCGGCAGGCCGTCGCCCAGGCAGCGCTCGCCGGTGTCGAGATCCAGAAAGGAGCGCCAGGGGCCCGAGCCGTGGGGACGCTCGCCCCGGCGGGCGTCGGCGGTGTAGGGAATCCGGCCCGAGGGCGGGTCGACGATCAGCGACGTGCGCCGGCTGCGCAGCCACATCCAGCTCCCGTCGAGCCAGAAGCTGTTGTAGAAGCCCGGCGTGCCGTCCGCGCGCCAGTCGACGCTGCCGCCGGTGGTCGTGCGCTCGGACGGCCGCTGCGCCAGGCGCGCCCGGCGCAGCAGGGCTGCGTCCTCCAGCCCGGCGACTTCGGCGTACGTCAGGAACTCGCGCCCCTCGAACTCGGCCGGGCGCTCGAGGGGCGTGAGGGTGGAGCCCACCCAGATGCCCTGCAGGTCGGGGTCGCCCCACGGCGTCCGGGGCACGCCCGGGCGCGGCGCGACGACCTGCTGCTCCTCTCCGGCGGGCATCCGGCACCCGGCGGCTGCAGCCCACACCGCCGCGCTGGCGACCAGCGGCGCGGCCACACGCAACCAACCCCGAATCCGACGCTGCATGTCGAGCCTCCTTCAGGCCGCCCTCACTTGTCATAACATTTCGGAGACGGATCGCGAAAGTCTCCACGACAGAAGGTCATGCACGCCGGCAACTGCCGCCCCATGGGCGGAGTCGATCGGGACGGCGGGTGAAGGTCGGCCCGCTGCGCGTCGCGACGGCGGCCGCGCTGATCGGTCTGGCCGCGGCGGGCGCCGCCGGCCAACCCCCTGCCGCGACGCCGCGGCCAGGCGCCGTGCGGACGATCGCCGTGCTGCCGTTCACGAACGTGACCGGCGCCGCGACGGACGAGTGGATCGGCGCGGGGGTCGCCGAGACCCTCGGGGCGGCGCTGGCGGCAACGCCGACCACGGCGTTCGTCCCGCCCGCGGACCTCGCGCGCGCGCACCGGGACGCCACCGGCGTCGACCTGGATCCCGCGGACACGGCGGCGGTGCTGGCGGCCTGCCGGGCGCTCGGCATCCGCTGGCTCGTGGCCGGCGAGTACCAGCGGGTCGCGGGGCGCCTGCGGGTCACGGCCCGGCTCGTCGCGGTCGAGACCGGTGCGGCGGCGCACTGGATGAAGGTGGACGGCCGCGTCACCGGGCTCTTCGACCTCCAGGACCAGTTGGCGGACTCGCTGACCAGCCACCTCGCGGCATCCGGCCAGCCGCCGCGGCGAGGCGCGCCGAACACCCCTGAACCCGGCCGGCAGCCGCGGCGCGCGGCGCTGGGCGACCCCGGCGCCGCGCGGCGGCCGGCCGCCCGACCGCCGGCAGCCGCCGCTGCGCCCGCCGTCGCTGCACCCGCCCGTGCGGCCGCGCCGGGCGCCGGGTTCAGACCCCCTGCCGGCGCCATCGACGGGCCGCCGCCGCCGGAGGCCCCGGCGACCATCAGCCGCGACGCGGCGGGCCGGGCCACCATCCGCGCGGTGCGCGTCGCCGGCCTGGACGTCGACGGCGCGCTCGACGAGGCGGCGTACCGCGACACGCCGCCGTTCTCCGATTTCGTGCAGACCCTGCCGCTCGAGGGCGCGCCGGCCAGCGAGCGCACCGAGGTCTGGGTGCTGTTCGACGACGAGAACTTCTACATCAGCGCGCGCTGCTGGGACTCGGCGCCGGAATCGCGGTGGGTCGCCAACGAGATGCGCCGGGACAGCTTCAACATCCTGCAGAACGAGCGCGTCGGCTTCATGATCGACAGCTTCTACGACCGCCGCAACGGGATGATCTTCAACGTCAACGCCATCGGCGGGCGGATGGACGGCCAGTTGACCTCCGAGAGCGACTACAACGGCGACTGGAACCCGGTCTGGGAGGCCGAGACCGGGCGCTTCGAGGGCGGCTGGACGCTCGAGGCCGCCATCCCGTTCAAGTCGCTGCGCTACCGGCCGGGGCAGGCGCAGATCTGGGGACTGAACGTCAGCCGCCGGGTCTTCTGGAAGAACGAGCTCTCGTACGTCGTGCCCATGCCCGTGGCGCGCGAGCCCGGCGCGATCTTCCTCTCCTCGCTGGCGGCGACCCTGGTCGGGCTCGAGGTGCCCCAGGGCGGCCCCACGCTCGAGCTCAAGCCGTACGCCATCGCGGACCTGACGAGCGACCGCACCACGACGCCGCACATCTCCAATCAGCTCGGCGGCGACGCGGGGCTCGACGTCAAGTACGGCGTGACGCAGAACCTGGTCGCCGACCTGACGCTCAACACCGACTTCGCCCAGGTCGAGGCGGACGAGCAGCAGGTCAACCTCACCCGCTTCAGCCTCTTCTTTCCGGAGAAGCGCGAGTTCTTCCTCGAGAACCAGGGCGTGTTCGCCTTCGGCGGGGCCGGCACGGGCCCGTTCGGGCAGAACAACGACACGCCGGTCCTCTTCTACAGCCGCCGGATCGGGCTCAACCGGGGGCGCGAGGTGCCGATGCAGGCCGGCGGCCGCCTCACCGGGCGGGTCGGGCGCTTCACCGTGGGCGCGATGAACATCCGGACCGGGGACGAGGAGGTCACGGGCGCCGTGCCGACCAACTTCTCGGTCCTGCGCATCAAGCGCGACGTGCTGCGGCGGAGCAGCATCGGCGCGATCTTCACCGGGCGCTCGGTCTCCACGCTGGGTCCCGGCTCGAGCGAGACGTTCGGCGCCGACGCCAACTTCGGGTTCCACGACACGGTGAACATCGACACCTACTGGGCGCGGACCGGGACGCCCGGCGCGCGGGGCGACGACGTCAGCTACCGGGCCAGGTTCGAATACCGCGGCGACCTCTACGGCGTGCAGCTCGAGCACCTCGCCGTGGGGGAGGACTTCCGGCCGGAGGTGGGATTCCTGCGCCGCGAGGACTTCGACCGCAGCTTCGGATCGTTCCGCTTCAGCCCGCGGCCGTACGCCATCGCGGCCATCCGCCGCTTCACGTGGGAGGGCCGGTTCGACTACTACACGAGCCGCGCGGGCGTCGTCGAGACGCGCCTGGGGCAGGGCTTCTTCGGCGTCGAGTTCGAGAACGCGGACCAGTTCGAGGTCGAGTACACGCGCAGCTACGAGTTCCTCGACCGGCCGTTCGAGATTGCCGGCGACGTCGCGATTCCGGTCGGCGGCTACCGCTTCCAGGACACGCGGGTGGCGTACCAGTTCGGCCGGCAGCGGGCCTTCTCGGGGATGCTGGCCGTGCAGCACGGCAGCTTCTACGGCGGCGAGAAGACGACCGTGGAGATGGGCCTGCCGGGCGGCTTCCGCAGCGGCCGCCTCGAGATCACGCCGCAACTGTCGCTCGAGCCGGGCATCTCGTACAACCGCGTCGAGCTGCCCCAGGGCCGCTTCACGACCAGGCTGGTGACGAACCGCACGACCTACACGGCCACCCCGCTGATGTTCGTCAGCGCCCTCGTGCAGTACAACTCGAGCAACGCCTCGCTGGGCGCGAACGTCCGCTTCCGCTGGGAATACCAGCCCGGCAGCGAGCTGTTCGTCGTCTACAACGAGCAGCGCGACACGCTCACCCCGCGCCATCCCGAGCTGCAGAACCGCAGCTTCGTGGTCAAGATCAACCGGCTGTTCCGATTCTAGTACCGGAAGAGGTACTGGAGCTTCACGAAGACGGCGCGGTTCGTGCGCCGGCGTTCCGTGGTGTGGAACAGGCGGTCGGGAATGCCGTCGCCGTCGCGGTCGCGCTCGATCAGGTCGGCCTGCTGATGGTGGTCGTCGTAGCCCACGTAGAACACCGTGCCGGCGTTGACGCGGTACGTCAGCAGCAGGTTCAGCGCCAGCGTCTTGTCGAACGTGTTGTGCTCCGCGATGTTCCGCACCAGGAGGCGCTCGGTGAACTGGTAGGTGGACAGGGCCCGGTAGATCTTGACGTCGAACACCTCTCCGGCGCCGGTGCGGCGATCGGTGAAGCGGCTGGTGTTGACGTTGACGTCCGACTGCAGGCGCGGGATGGGCCGCAGGCTGATGAACGAGTACACGCCGGTCTCGTGGCCCAGGAACGGGTTGACCTCGTCGTAGAAGATCTCGTCGCCGCGGTTCATCCCCGCGCCGACGCCGAAGCGGGTCGTGCTGTAGCGCGTGAAGAAGCGGTAACGCGTCTTGAAGAAGTCGATGCCGCCGTAGCGCTCCATGTCCCGGCTCACGCGGCTGTTGACCCCGAAGTTCCGCGCGAAGTTGAAGTTGAGGCCGAGCCGGACCTCCTCGTCCTGCAGGTGGCCGTCGAAGGCGTAGTTCCGGGCGTAGCGGCCCTCGGGCCCCCAGCTCACGAGCCAGCTCTCGGGCCACCACTGATACGAGACGTCGCCGAGCGTGCGGCGCTGGTCGACCCGGCGCACGAACCCGACGTCGGTGCGGAAGTCCGGCGAGAGGACGAACGACAGGAACCGGTAGCCGAGATTGCGGCCCTGCTTGCGCAGCACGGCCTCGAGGTAGTGCCCGCTGCGATCGACCCCGTCGCTGTCGCGGTGCTGCGTGCCCATCGCCCGCAACGCGAAGCTCTGGGTGCGGACGGGTTCACGGCGGAGATGGCCATTCCGTTCAAGAGCCTGCGCTACCCGCGGCGCGACGCGACGAGCCGCCCGGCGGTGGTGAACAGGGCATCCCACGACTCGTCGCCGCGCGGGAGGCCGCCGCCGCCCCGGCCGCGCCGGCCCCCGAACCCGCCGCCGCCGCGCGAGTTGACGATGGAATCGCCCTGGACGCCGTACGCGTTCACGGTGAAGACGTACGCCCGCTGCTGATCGAGGAACGTGTCGAAGTAGACGGAGATGAGGTCGTCGCGGAACGTGCGGTCGCGGTCCGAGCGGTTCGCGCGGATCATGCCCGGGTCCGTGTACCGCGCCCGGAACCCGAGGTAGATGGCGGCGGCGTCGTACGCCAGATAGACGTCGGTGTCCTCGGTCGCCGGCGCGCCGTCGAGCGGCTGGAGCTGGAAGAACTCCGTGATGCGCAGCGCGCCGTCCCACGCGGCGTCGTCCAGCCGCCCGTCGATCGCGGGCGGCGCGACGACGCGGGCCGGCCGCACCACCGGCCGGCCGGTCAGGATGCCGGCCGCCGCCGGGAGGTCGGGGGGCGGCTCGGCGGCCCCGATCTCGACCTCGCCGTTCACGAGCTCTGCGACCGACGGCTCGCCAACGGACGTCTCGGGCTCGGCGTCCGCGGGCGCGGGGCGGAAGCCGGACTGGGCCAGCGCGGGCGCGCACGGACAGGCCGCTATGCACGCGGCCAGGGCCAGGGAGCGCAGCATCACTTCAGACGGGGCTGCGCCCCGGACCCCCGGCGTTCGCTTGCGGGGGCCCACAGCCCCGCGCCGCTCCCGCCGAGGCGCGCTGTGCGCGCCTGGGACGCTCTCGGTGCGGCGCGGGGTTTCACCACGGACTAATCAGGGCACGAACGGCACCGCGGGCTCGCGCACGCCGGGGTGCCCGGCTTCCTTGCGCTGCCGCGAGACCCGCGCCGCCGCCTCGAGCGCCTGCTCCTCGTCGGCGCGGCCGGCGCTGAGCAGGTTCATCATCCCGTGGTTGCCTTCGTGACAGGCGTACTCGAACAGGTGGTTGAGCGGATCGCTCACCGTGTCGCGGCGGGTCATCGGCAGCGAGACCGTGAACTGCCCCGTGTAGGTCGCCGGGTCCTCCACCGTGAAGCGGTAGTCGATCGTGTTCGCGTCGAGCATGCGGAAGCGCTCGACGAGGCGCAGCGTGCCGCCCGGACCGCGGTGCGTGGTCTGGATGATGTGCGACGGCTGGTATTCGCCGCCGTCGAGCCGGTTGTTGAACCGCTCGGTCTCGACCACCAGCGTGTCCCCCTCCCACCGGCCGCGGCTGTCGCCCAGCCACTGGCGGACGCCGTCGGCCACGTGCGGGCGGTCGTCCAGCGGGATGATGCGCGCCTCGTGGATCATCTCCAGGAGCACCACGACGTGGTCCTGCGTCTGGAAGATCTGGTAGTTCGCGTTGTAGATGTTCGGGATCATGGCGATGGGCAGCGTGCGCGTGATGCAGCGCTCCCAGGAGTTGCGATCGAGCCACGAATCGGCTTCGCCGCGCCCCGCGCGCGCGTTCTCGCGGTCGATCAGCCGCTGCCGCGCCGCGGGCAGCAGCGCCGGGATGCGGCCGTCGGGCGGGTCGACGATGAGCGACTCGCGGTCGGCGTCGGCGACCTGCTCGACCCATCCCGCGCCGGTGCCGCGCGTGGCCTCGATGACCGGCGCCTGCGCGAGCTGGCCGCGCTCGATCTCCGCGGCGGTGCGCCGCTCCAGCGGGGTCCTGTTCGAGTTGTTCCAAACGCCGCGCAGGTCGGGGGTCCCCCACGGCGTGCGGGGGATCTTCCCGCCCTCGGCGGGATCCAGCAGACCGCTGATGCCGACCGCCGCGCCGGAACTCGCCGCGGGCGCATCCTGGGCGGCGGGGGTCGCCAGCGCGCAGGCGGCGACCAGGACGACGACGGCTCCGATTGTTCGAACGCTCATGACACTTCCTCCAGCTCTCATCCGCGCCTCCGCCTGCGAGTGCTACCGTCCGGCCCGCTCGTCGATGCGGGCGCCGGCGAGCATCCCGGTCAGCGAGTAGTTCCCCTCGTGGCACGCCGACTCGAAGATCAGGTTCTCGGTATCGTCCTGCCGCACCAGGGCCAGCTCCATGGTCCACGGCCGGGTCCACGTGGTCGGGTCGTCGACGGTGATTCGATACTGCATCAGGTCCGGGGCGACGCGCGTGAAGCGCTCGACGAGATGCAGGTTCTCGCTCGACCCCCGGTAGCTGGTGCGGTCCGTGAAGTTGGTGGTGTCGACCACGAGCGTGTCGCCTTCCCAGCGCCCCACGGAGTCGCCGAGCCACTGCCTGATGTGCGGCGGCAGGTGGGGCCGGTCGTCGAGCGGGATGCGGCGGTACGCGCCGCCGCCGTGGCCCTGCTCGTAGTAGATCCCGACCCAGCCCGGGCCCTGGACGATGCGGCTGAATCCGCACAGCCCGCCGGTGCAGGGAATCGTCACGCCCATGCAGCGCTCGAGGTAGCCGGAGTCCTCCGGGTTGTCGTAGCGGTCCTCCATGTCGACGAAGTAGGGCAGATCGATGCCCGCGGCCGCCGCGGCGGCCGCCCGCGCGGCGAAGCGCTGGCGGATGTCGTCCTGCCGCGCCGCCCCCTCGTCGGTCATGGCCGGCACCTTCCCCTCGGGCGGGTCGACGATGAGCGCCGTGCGCCGGTGCCGGCCGTAGCGTACGCCGAGCCCGGTGCTGAAGATGTTGTTGTAGGCGCCCTCGACGTCGGCCTGGGTCCCAAGCTCGCCGCGCACGTCCCGTCCCTGCGCCTCGTCGCCCTGCTCCACCGCCAGGCTCGCCGCGTCGATCGCGCGCACCTCCTCGTCGGTGAGGAACTCGCGTCCGGCGTGCTCGTCGGACCGCTCGAGCGGCGTGGAGCTCTTGCTGTCCCAGATGCCCGCCAGGTCCGGCACGCCCCACGGCGTCCGGGGCGCCTCCCAGCCGTCCACCAGCACCGGCCAGGCCGACCCGGCCGGCGCTTCCTGGCCGACTGCCGGACCGCCGAGCCACCCGGCGCCGGCCAGCGTCAGGCCGACGATGCCCGCCAACAGTGCTCGCCTCATCGCTGCGCTCCTCCTGTCCCAAAAAGGATACCGCCTTCCGCCAAGCGTTGACCGCCTTCGTCGATCGCGGGAAGATAAGGCTCATGACCATGGCAGCAACGGCCGCGCGATGCACGGTGCTGGCGGCGATCCTGGCTGCCCTGACGCTCGCCAGCGTGCACGGGCAGGTCGCGTTCGACCGTCTGCGCGACGCGGCGGGCGAGCCCCGCAACTGGCTGACCTACTCGGGCAGCTACTTCAGCCAGCGCCACAGCGAGCTCGCGCAGGTGACCCCGGGCAACGTCGGCGACCTCGCGCTGCAGTGGGTGTACCAGACGCCGGTCATGGGCACGTGGCAGCCGACGCCGATCGTGGTCGACGGCGTGATGTACCTGACGCAGCGGCCGAACGACATCGTGGCGCTCGACGCCCGGACCGGGCGCGTGTACTGGGTCTACCGCTACCCGACGCCGGCCGACCACCGCGCCTGCTGCCAGGCGAACAACCGCGGCGTGGCGGTGCTGGGCGACAAGGTGTTCATGGCGACGCTCGACGCCCACGTGGTGGCGGTGGACGCGACGACCGGAGCCGAGCTGTGGGACACCGAGGTGGCGGACAAGCACCTGGCGTACGCCTTCACGCTGGCGCCGCTGGCCGTCGACGGCAAGGTGCTGGTCGGCTCGACCGGCGGCGATCAGGGCATCCGCGGCTTCGTCGCGGCGCTCGACGCCGAGACCGGCGCGGAGGTCTGGCGCTTCCACACCATTCCGGGCCCCGGCGAGCCCGGCCACGAGACGTGGGAGCCGTGTCCGCCCGACCCGGAGACCTACTGCGACCCGGAGGCCTGGAAGCACGGCGGCGGCGCGGCCTGGCTGACCGGGTCGTACGACCCGGAGCTGAACCTGACCTACTGGGGCACGGGCAATCCCGGCCCGGACTTCAACCGCGCGCAGCGGCCCGGCGACAACCTCTACACGAGCTCGGTGGTGGCGCTCGACGCCGACACGGGCGAGCTGCGCTGGCACTTCCAGTTCACGCCGGGCGACCCCTACGACTACGACGCGGTGCAGATCCCGGTGCTGGCCGACATCACCCGCAACGACACCGTGTTCAAGGTGCTGCTGTTCGCCAACCGCAACGGGTTCTACTACGTGCTCGACCGGGCCACGGGCCGCTTCCTGACGGGCCGGCCGTTCGTGTCGGTCAACTGGGCCGAGGCGCTCGACGACAGCGGGCGTCCGGTCGAGACGCCGCAGCCCGCCGGGTCGCCCACGTATCCGGGCATCGCCGGGGGCACGAACTGGTACTCGCCGTCCTACAGCCCGAGCACGGAGCTGTTCTACGTCCCGGCCTGGGAGAACTACGCCTCGATCTTCGGGGGCGAGCCGGAGGAGTACGAGGAGGGCAAGTTCTTCACCGGCGGCGGCATCGCCGAGGCCGCGCCGGTGCCCGACGCCCCGGGCATGCCGCGCGTGACGCGCGGCCCCATCAACGACTGGACGGAGGCGCTCGGCAGCGGCGCGGTGCTGGCGCTCGATGCGCTGACGGGCGAGCAGCGGTGGAAGTTCGAGATGACCGACGTCATCCGCAGCGGCATCCTGACCACCGCGTCGGACCTGCTGTTCACCGGCGCGCGGTCGGGCTACTTCCAGGCGCTCGACGCCCGCACGGGCGACCTGCTGTGGAAGGTGAGCCTGGGCAGCCAGATCATCAACGGCCCGATGACCTACGAGGTGGACGGCCGGCAGTACGTGGCCGTCATCTCCGGCCACGCCCTCTCGACGTTCGCGCTGCGCGAGTGAGGCCCGCCGCCGGCGCCGCTACTTGATCCCCTTCCGGCGCCCGCCACTGAACCCTCGGCCCGATTGAAAACTCCACAAGGCGCGCACGGCGCGCCTCGGCGGGAGCGGCGCGGGGCGGCAAGCGAACGCCGGGGGTTCGGGGCGCAGCCCCGTCTGATCTAGGATCGGCCCGCGTGATCATCGAGCCCTTCGCCCTCGAGCGTCTCCAGTCCGTCCACGAGCATCAGGTCGAGATCAACCTGTCGGAGAGCGGCGTCGAGCCCCTGCGCCTCGAGGAGCTGCTCCCGGCGGACGAGGTCGGCAGTCTGCTCGCCGAGCCGCTCGGCTACACGCAGACGAACGGCACGGTCGCGCTGCGCGAGCTCGTCGCGGCCGACTACCCCGGCGCGGCGGCCGATCACGTGCTGATCACGGCCGGCAGCGCCGAGGCGAACTTCCTCGCCTGCTGGCGCCTCGTGGAGCCCGGCGACGAGGTCGTGGTGCTGCACCCGAACTACCTGCAACTGCACCTGCTCGCCGCCGGGCACGGCGCGCGCGTCCGACCGTGGCCGCTGCGTCTCGAGAGCGAGGGCGGCGGCGCCCGCTGGGCGCCCGCGCTCGATGCGCTCGGCGACCTCGTCACCGCGCGGACGCGGCTCGTCGTCCTCTGCAATCCGAACAACCCGACCGGCGCGCGGCTCACAGCGGTCGAGGTCGACGCGGTGTGCGCCGCGGCAACGCGGCACGGCGCGTGGGTGCTCTCGGACGAGGTCTACCGCGGCGCCGAGCGCGACGCCCGCCTGACCGCGACGGCCTGGGGCCGTTACGAGCGGACGGTCGTCACGGGCGGGCTGTCGAAGGCCTACGGGTTGGCCGGTCTGCGGATCGGGTGGGTCGTCGCCCCCGCCGCGCTCGCCGCCGAGCTGTGGAGCCGGCGCGACTTCACGTCGATTGCGCCCGCCGCCCTGAGCGACCGGCTCGCGCGCGTGGCCCTGGCGCCCGCCAGGCGCCGGCGCCTCCTGGCGCGGGCGCGGCGCCGCATCGCGGAACACCACGCCATCGTCGGCGATTGGCTCGCCGCGGCCGGCGCGGGGCTGACCCACGTCCCGCCCGAGGCCGGCGCCATCGCCTTCGTCGGCTACCCGCACGCAATCGGGTCGGAGGAGCTGGCGACCCGGCTGCGCAAGACGGAGAGCGTGCTCGTCGCTCCCGGCGCGCACTTCGGGCTAGAGGGGTACCTCCGCATCGGCTTCGGCGGGGAGGCGCCGGCGCTCCGGACGGGTCTCGACCGGCTGGGCCGGCTGCTGGCCGGCCTGGCGTTGCCGGCATGAGATGCGCCGCGCGGCGACGCCGAACTCGGGCATGCGCGAAATGCGCCCGGCCGTCGCGGTCCTTGCGAGATGAATTGCTGCTACGATGAAAACGTATGAGTCCCGACGTGATTGCCACCGTGCTCACGGGTGTCGGCGTCCTGGTCGGCGTGTGGCGGATGGTCGAGAGCGTCCGGCGCGACGTGGACGGCGTCCGGCGCGACCTGACAGCGGAGATCGCCGCCGTCAACACGCGCATCGGCAACATCCTGCTCGCCGACCTCGGCCGGAAATCCCCGTAGAGGACAGGCTCCCGCCGGTTCCAGTGGTTTGCTTCGCCGTGGACTGTTCCCCACCAGCGAGGAGTGCCTGCATGCGCCAACGACGCCCGCTCTCACGCCATGTGCTTGTCGCCGCGGTCGCCGTGCTGCAAGTCGCGGGAGGCCTGACGGCCGCCCGGGCGCAGCCGGGCGACGAGCTCGTCCCCGTCACGGACGCCATGCTCCAGAACCCCGACCCGGCCGACTGGCTGATGTGGCGCCGGACGCTCGACGGCTGGGGCTTCCGATGTGAATATCCCGTAAGGTATTGACAATAGGAGTCTTACGTCTCAATTGGGCGTTTGTTCCCCTCGTCGTATCCCCCGTTCTGAATCGGATTCCAGCGGACCAAGAACACTGTCCATGGACCCGCGCCGGGCGCGGCCGGCAGCCGTGGCGG
This sequence comes from Vicinamibacterales bacterium, assembly GCA_965214845.1. GTDB lineage: Bacteria > Acidobacteriota > Vicinamibacteria > Vicinamibacterales > UBA8438 > JAAXGX01. The sequence continues at coordinate 4,443,505 of CBDCCO010000007.1, read as the reverse complement.
CCATACCCCGCACCCGGCCTCCGCCCAGGACGCCGGCCACGCCCCTGCGGCCGGTCCTTGGCGAACGGCGCGGCCTGTCGGCGACCCGCCCGGCCGGCCTCGTCCAACTGCCGTTTCAGGTGCTCGTTCTCTTGCTTCAGGCGGTCATTCTCCCGTTGCAATCGGTTCCTCTTGCGCTGCAACCGGCCCTTCTCGCGCCGCAGGTGCGCATAACAGTAACCCTTGCGATGAACAGCCCGTGGAAGAAGTCTGTTTGCTGAGCCCTGCTCTTCAGGCAGCTTTGCGATGATCGATTGAGCCGAAGAGCGCCATCGGTGTCCATTTGAACCCCCAGAGGCGCGCGTCAGACGCCCCCAGTGGCCGGTCAAGCGCCCGATCAGGCGGCAAATCGCCGAAACAGCCCGCCCCTGCAGGCTCCGAGGCGTACCGACGCCGGTCTGGCGGCGCAGGAGCAGCCCGATGTTACAGGCGGCCGCCTGGATTAGAACGCGCTTGCGGACATTCGCGTGACCGCGCACCCACACCCGACGCATACCCCCCGTCTCATACATGTGCGCGAAAGTCCGCTCCACCACCTCGCCCCGACAGCGTTGCAGGCGACGACCCCGCCGCCCGCGGACACGCCGGCGGTTCGCGTACAAAGCCCTCTGCGCAGCTCGCTTCTCCGGCGGCGTCTCTCCCGTCTTCTTGTCCTGCCAGCAGCGCCGGCCGCGTTCAGGCTCCGATACGTGACTCCGAACCCCCACCTCGCCGAGCGCCACCAGCGTCGCCACCAGCGTCGCCACCAGCGTCGCGTCGCTGTGGTCCCCCCTTGTCGGCTACCACCTCGTCGACCCCCGAACCGTCCGGCACCACCAACTCCACCTGCTCGGCCGCCATGATCAGCGTCTCCGGCAGCGTCGCCGTATCGCCGTCCGAGGCATCCCGCACCGTCACCGAGACGATCGCCCCCGTGTCCATGTCGACCCCGTGCTCGACCTTGTGGGCCAAGTGCGTCCTTCGCGACCTTCGCGTCTGGATCCTGCGGCGATTTCCAATCCTTGTTCGAGATCTTCTTGTTCTTCCGAGACCGGTCGAACCGAGCCAGATCCGCCTGTGTCGGCGTCTCCACCCAGACGCTTCCGCCAACCGCCGAATGAACGCCGCGTAGGATTCGCCCGTGTCCCGACGCTCGATGCTCCGCATCGCTGCGTTCGCTTCCAGCGTCGTCGCATCGATCCCGACCGTCTTCCCCTTCACCAGACCCGCCGCCGACACGCGCTCGAGAACCCACGTGAATACCGCCTCGTGCGTCTCCACGTCGATCAGCCGACGCGTCCGTGACAGCGTCGAGTGGTCCGGCGACGCCTCGGTCACGTCCAGGTCCAGGAACGACCGCAGGCTCAGAGAATCGACCACCCGCCACGCAATCCCGCGCTCCAAAGACAGACCCTCGAAGTAGCCGATGAACAGCATCCGGAAATACCGCCCAGGACGCAGACTCGGCCGCCCCATCCGCGCCGCGTAGAACACCGCGCACAGCCCCTCGACGAAGGCGTCGAAGCCAGCCTCTTCAAGGACCTAGTTCAGACGCTCGAAGAAAGGATGCCCGGCGTTCGTCGGCAAATCCGCCGTCGTCACCCACAACGGAGACCCCTGTCGCGCTGCCGGTTTCTTGCCCATCGCCATGGGCCTTCATTGTACGGGATTCGATCTCGCCGGGACCAGGCCGGATCGGCCGGATCCGTGACTTTCACCACGGGCTGTCAAGCCCAGTGCCGGAAATCGGCACGCTGGGGTTGACGAGGCGGGAGCTGGAAACGTGTCCACGGGAGTCGGACTGCGGCCCGGAGCGAAAGCGACGGAGCATCCACCGGCCCCCCTACCGGCGGCGCGCCAGCTCCCGACCCCACCGATGAGCGACGACTGGAAACGGAGCCACGGCGGGGAGTGAGACACCGGCATTGCGAAAGCCGCCGGGAACAGCTACCTACCCCCTTCCGCCACCGCGCCAGTCGTCGACTCTACTTCTGCCGGCACGTTCTCGAACGCGGCCGTCAGCGGCTCGGCCGGCGAACCCGCCACCCCGGTCGCCGACGGGCTGTGCTGGCGTTGCCCAGTTCAATGCCCTCCATATTCGTTCATCCGGTCGAAGAAGAACAGGTTCCCCACGCGATCTGCCAGCTGATAGAAACGCGGCGCCGCGTAGTTCGATATCTGCTTGGTCTGTCCCTCCCGATACACCACCAGGCAACCGTACTGCCCGTATCTGTCGAACATCCCCGGATCCTCTGAGATATTGAAAGGACCCCGGAGACGATCGAAGAAGACGACGTTGTCCTCGCGGACCGTAGACAGGATCCGCCACGCCGCTTGCGGGAGACCGACGGCGCCGACGCTGCTGCACGCTTCGATTCTCTCCCGGTTCCTCTCGAAGAACGTGTCGGTCAGAGAAGGCATCTCATAGTAACGGCCAACGAGCAGACCCGCCAGCACGACCATCGCCAGCACCGAGCCGACCGCGGCCGCGCCTTCGTGCTTTGCCTTCAGGCCCTCAATAAGATTGCCGACGCCCAGGCAAATGATGAAGCTCATAGCGACAAACACCGACGCCACGTTTCGACTCAAGTACACCGCCGCGTTAGAAAACGACCAGAGCACGAAAATGATGATTATGCCTAAAGCAATGACCGGCGCAACGCGTGCTATCGGGAGTCTCGCGCCAATCCACAACAGGCTCGCTCCGAACAGTAGGGCTGGCAGATACCCCAGATCGTCCACCAGCCGCGCCAGGAATTCCACGCCGCCTTCATGGGTCGTGAGGTGCCCTGTCTCGAAGTGATAGACGTTGGCCAGAGTTTCATTGATAAGTCCGAACATCGACTCCGAGTACAGATTTATCACCACCAAGGACACAGCAGCAGACAACAGGTACATTTCCATGCGGACGCCGCCTCCATCCTTGCCAGCCTCGCGCTGCCCCTCCAGGGTGTCGACAACGGCATGAACGAGCAGCGGACCGGCGATCAGGATTCCCGTCAGTTTGGTGGACAAAGCCGCGGCGGACAGAACTCCAGACCAGACAGGAATGCGGTACTTCGTCGATGTCGTCGACTGCCCCGCGCGGAGATAGAAGACCGCTGTGGTATTGAAGAGCACAAAGAGCGTGGTTTCGGAATAAAAAAAATCGAACTGTGAAAAGACGAGCGGATTCGCCAGCACCAGGCTTCCGTAGGTTGCGGCCGCCGCCGAACCGAACCGGCCCAGCAATGCGCCCATAACCATACAGAAGGAGATGATGGCGAGAACTCCGAACATCCATCGCAGGAAGAACACGTAGTCTTGGACATTCGGATCGCGCCGGATGGTGGCTGTGTCGGTGAAGTGCTCTCGAAGATAATAGCCGCCCGGGTAATCCCAACCTGTCTGGTAGTGCTCCCCTCCCATACGGCTGTTCATGTAGTAGATTCCCATAGGATGGAGCAGTCTGACGAACCAGCGGTTCGTTTCGCCGACGCGCGCGGTGGGCACGGAATCCCCGAACGGACTGACATGTTGTGTTCCGAGAACCAGCGTATGCCATTCGTCGACATGTGGACGGTTCACGCCGCGGCTGTTCAGATTCAAAACCCATGCGGAGGACACGGCGAAGAAGGCCAGCAGCAGGACGACGCCCGCACCTCGCGAGTCCACGACACGTACACACGTCCGCCAAGCACCCACGAGGGACATGTAGTTGTGAAGTAGCGTGCAATCATCGCGTTTCGACATTACCGTTCCCCTGAATGCCCGTAACGTGTTCGACGATACACCTCCGCATCCCACTCAACGAGAGCCTCCACGTCCGTCCTCGTCAACTCGACCAGGATCTCCGACGGCTTCTGTCTGGCGAGAACCTCGTAGTAGCATCTGAGCTGCGCTAGCCTCACGGCGTCGAATCCTCGTCCGGCGAAGACGCCGTTGGAGCGAATAAAGAGCAACAGCGGCCGGCGTTCTCCACAGAATCCCGCGGCGTGATCCAGTGAATCGAACACGTGCGCTTCCGCACCGAGAAACACGACATGATCCGGATACAGCGCCCACGCGTCCGACAATCGCCGGTACAGATCCGGGTGGTGAGCGATGCTCTGGATCTCCGCATCATCGATTGCCGCGTATCCGCGCAGACCCGCCGGTCCGTGACGTCCGTGCCGCTCCGTCTCTTCCACGCGCCCCGCGCGTTTCGGCCGTGTCTCTCCGGCGACCGGGTCCTGTTTCACGACCGAAAGGACGTTCGCCAAGCGGTCCTCGACTGCATCGATCGTATCCCCGGCCACGATGAGTCCATGATTTCGCAGGAAGATCACGTTCGCGGCCGGCGTGCGGCGCAGGGCGTGAGCCACCGCTTCCGCGAGCCTCGCGCCGGGTCGGTGATATTCGACCAACTCCCACGAAAAGCGGTCGCTCAATCTGGCCCTCAACTCGTCCCGTGCGTCCCTCCTGACCATGATGGCGAGCGCTTCCACTGCGTGAAGATGGGCGACAACCCGGTGCGGCAGGACGCCGTGCAGCCACGTTTCGATCGACGGCACCGAGGCTCGCCCGCGAGTTCCCAGCCCCCCCGGCAGGCGACGCCCGTGTGGAGCCCGAAAAGCGCGCTCCAGTTCACACTGGTCCACGCGTACGAATATGTCCCTTCTGTCGCCGTCCGCGAGACGCGTTCCCGAAGCCGTGACGTACAACGTGTTCCCCTCCTTCCATGACACGTTGCCGCCAGCCCCCTGAACCAACAAGGGGTCCGCTCCGAGGCGCGCGCAGAACTGCCCCATGTTATCATTCATTGCAGGTTCCTCCGTGCGCCGCGCGCCGTTCCGAAGAGAGGTCCCGCACGAGATCCCGCACTTCGCCGAAGCTCGTGAACCGCGCATCTGGAGTCATATCTCCGCGTCCCTCCGAGACCCCGCGGTGCACCTTTTGAAGCGTCACCGCACCTATGCCTTTTCGCGCACCCCATACGTCAGCTTCCGGATCGTCGCCAACCATCCACACCACGCCGCCGACGGGCCGTACCTTTTCCAACGCGATCCGGAACGGCGCCTCGTGCGGCTTGTCGAAGCCTGCCTCTTCACTGGTGATGACGTAATCGAAGTCGTTGTCCAACCCCAAATACACCAGCTTCCTGAACTGGATCTGCGCCGTCAGGTCGGTCACGATCGCGGTCGGAACGTCGAGACAGCGGAAATCGTCGATCAGTTCCTTGACACAGTTGAAAAGCACCGCGTTCCCCAGAAACGCCCGCCAGTACGTCTGTTCGAGGTCCAGCGCCAGCAGAATCCGGGATCCCAATCCCATAATCTCCAGTGTATGTTGGAAATAGAGCAGACGGCTGTGGGACGAAGCCGTACGACCGAGCCGCTCTTTGATGCGGCGTCTGGCGGCGTCTGCCGCCGCGTCGAACTCCCTCCGTTCGACGGACAACGCGCCCAATACTTTGCTCCGCACCGCGCGCGCCGCTGCCTCATGGGCGGGGCCATAAGCGTACAGCGTGTTGTCCAGATCGAACAGCATGGCATGCGGCTGCCTCGTAAACGCCTCAGGACGGTTGATCATCATCTCTCTATGATGCTCCTGCGCAACTCCTGGTCGATGTGACACAGAACAATCAGTTGCATCAGGCCGGTGATGCCGTCCTCCCATGCCGGACACAGGGCGAGAAACTCCAGCACGCTGGGACACAGCGTCCTGCTGATTAGCTCCATATCATCGCCCGCGACCTCACCCTCGACCGTCAGCACCCTCTCTGCCCGCTCGTCGCCAATCGATATGTCGACCCGCAAGCCGCAGACCCCGATTAGCATGCGGGTCAGCAACAGCTCATTAGAACTGCGTCGCGTCCGGACTGCCAGCTTCAGCTTCTCACACCGCCGTACTATCCATCCCCGCCCGCTTCGCTCCGACCGCGCCTCCTCTGCCCGGGGCCGCTCGTCCGACTCCTGCGCCGACACCTCGCCGACCGGCAGAACCGTCAGAATCAAGTCGGCGTGCGCGCGTTGGGGGCGAATGAACCGTCCAGAATCGATTTTGCGTTTCGCGATCGCCGCCGCGGCCTGATCGATGGCGTGGCCCCGATCGCGGACGTCCCGGCGCAGCTTGAACGACGACCGTAATTTATCGTCCATGTCGAGATAGATCCCGAGGTTGCAGCACTCCCGGACAACCGGGAAGTAGAGCGCGTGGAGGCCGCTGGCAATGATGAAGTCATTGCTCCTGACGACCGCCACCGGACCGTTCTTTCCGGTTTGATGATTATAGTGCCGGGAAAAGATGCTCTTGCGATTGATCAGGGACACCAGATCGTCGCCGAAGCGCTCGAGATCGTTGGCCGCTGGGTTCAAGTGAGTCATGGCTTTCCACATCGGCCTGTTCCTGTCCCACAGGTGGTAATCATCTCCAGAGAGCCTCGTGACCGAACTGCGGCCCAACAGACCCGTGAGCGCGTCCGCCAGATGATCCTTGCCGACACCGGAATCGCCCGAGATACCGATCACGAATGGCTTGCGGGTGAACCGGAAGAAGTCGTTCCGCCTGATGGCCTCACGCCAGATGCGAATGGCCAGCACTACACCGATCCCCACCATGCCCGTATGCACGAGAGAACTCATGTGAACACCGGTCTGCACCGCCGACGGGACGGCTTCTCGGAGATCGAACACGTACCCGCCAGACGTGTGGACAGGCGAGAACAGCAACGTACTCAGCACGTACGCCGCCGAAAACGACGCGACCAGCGCGGCGGTCACGCGCCCGTGCGTGATACTGTAATAGGCGAGAAAGGGAACAGTCCAAAGGAACCAGCCGGGAGAACCCGCAGTGAACAGTACAACTGTCAGAAAGGCGAGCCCCGTCGCGGACAGAAAGATGTTGAAGTTGAAGCGCCGGATTCGCCACACGAGGTACAACGACACAAGATAGACAACGGGAACCACGTAGATGGACACGCCGCCGCCCAGATGAACCACCAGAGCATAGATCTTCGCCATCTCTGGGTTGTGGACTAGCATGTCCACGCCGTCAGACATGGCGAACGGAACGGCGAAGAGCATCGCTGCGAGTGCAAACCCTGCGGTGAACCGCCGCAAGCCGCGGCGCCTCAGCTCCGTGTCGCGGTACAGATAGATGGCCACGAACGGCACCGCGATGATCATGCTGAGCTTGGCGGAGATTGCCGTCATGCACACGGCACCGGCACTGCACCAGCGCTGGCGGCGAACGAGGTGGATCGACCAGACCAGGAAGAGAACAGGGATCACGTCGTTGAGCCCGAGCCCGTAGTTGGCGAGAATGACGACCGGCGACAGCCAGTAGGCGACCAGCAGGTCATTTCGTCGTTCCGGAAACAGATGGCGAAGCGTGACCAAAAGGGCGGCGTCTGCCGCCAGCAAAGTGGCGGCGTAGCCTGCCGCTGTTTGGAGCGCCAGGAGCTTGGCGAGGACGGTCGCCGGCAGGAACGCGAGCCACATGGCGTAGCCGTACGGAAACGCCAGGGCGTCGCCGCCGCTAGCTAGCCAGAGGGCCCACGGATCGGTCGTGAACCGACCGGTGGTGGCGTCCATGAAGGGCGCGTACCAGTCCATCACGGGAGGTGGCGCCGCCACAAAGATGAGCCCCAGACGAGCCGCCAACCCGGCCGCGAACAACGCATGCAGATGGAAAGTCCTCACGGACCCACCTGCCCCACCTGCCGCCACAGTTCGGGGTGTTTCGTACACACTGCGGCCGGCCGAATCCCGCGTTCTGCGAGCTGGCGCGCAAGAGCCGGGATTCCCGTTTCCGGGCATTGCCTCTGCAGTTCGGGCGACACCAGGCAGAGCCTGAAGCCGGCATGTCCCAGTCGACGCGCATCTTCCCGAGTCAGCGGAAACCGGGTGAAACAATCCACCCAGACCCAATCGACCAATCCTGCCACAGCCACGGCGGTCTCTATGGATTCGAACTCCGACACCCGCACCGCGCAGCGTCGCTCGCCCGCTCTGGCGCATCGCAGTAGCGATGGAAACGACTGATCCAGGAAGAAGTAGTTTTCGATGCCCCTCGACCGCAGCAGCGCGGTCACCCATTCTTCCAGGCCCTCCTCCTTGACGTTGAGGATCAATGTGCCGTGCCGGTACGCGTCGAGCCAGTCTCCGAAATCCTCCCCGGCGACGAAGGGGTCGTGATGAAGCACAAGCCTGCCGTTCGGCCCGCCTGTAGTGCGTATGTCGATCTCCACGCCGTACCGCGGCGGCGTAGCCGCCAGCGCCGTCCGCGTGTTGCGACGATGAGCGACCAGTATCATCGAGACTCCTGGGTTCTCCTCAAGCGGACGCTGAAAAGCACCGTTCTCCGTATGAACTTCCACTTGGCGGTCCGGTCGACGTTCCAGGACGACACGCCGTGGGCGCGACGACCGAAGGTCACCGGGAAGCGATGCACGCGCAGGCCGGCCGCGCGGGCATGGTAGTAGGCGTACAAATCGAGCGAGAAATCGAGGGGCGGCGCCTGCCAAGTTTCGAAGAAACCGCGGCTGAACATCGTCGGCTGTGCGTTGATGTCCCGCATCGGTTCCCCGAGCAACAGCGTCTCGAAGGCGCTCATGCCGGCCGTGAAGAAGACATCCGTGAGCGGCCGACCCCGCCGGCGGCCCTTGACGAAGATGTCGGGGCCATGGCTGTGAAACAACGCCATCCCGCACAGGGCGTCGCGGGGATCGGCCTGAAGGTCCGCGTGCGTCCAACCCACGACGTCACCCCGGGCTTCGGCGAGGCCCGCCAGAATACCCGCGCCGTAACCCCGATTGGTTCCGACGTGTACACTCCGGCACCCCGGGGCCGACGGCAGCAGCCTCCGGAGAACCTCCATGGTGTCGTCCGCCGAACCATTGTCGACCAGAATGACCTCCGCGTCCGGCCAAGCTGCGCAGCGTTCGATCAGCAGCGGCAAGTTTTCGGCCTCGTTGTAGCAGGGAATAACGATCGACAGTCGCGGCGGCTTCAACGCTGCACCTCAGCAACGACGAACACGACACCGCCCATCCCGTAGGTGAACACCTGCCGCGCCTTGATCCCGCACTCGGACGCGAACTCTGAATAGGCGCGCCGGACGCCCCGGTCCTCTCGGCCCCGGTAGGCAAAGTAGTCGTCGAGGATAATGAACGTACCTTGGTGCATCACCGGGCCGCAGAACGCCAGGGCCTGACTTGCGCTGGTGAAGGTGTCGCTGTCGATGAAAATGATTCGAGCCCTGTCGATGCCCGCCCGCCGGGCACCGTGCTTCAGCGATTCGCTGAAGAAACCGGGAATCAACTGGAACGTGAATCCCCCTGCGGCCTTGCGAACCCGCCGCTCGACCCTCGACAGGCTGGTTGGGAAGTTCGCGTCCGTATAGAACGGATGCCGGTCTTCGTCCGGCAGGGAGCCGAAGCCGGCGAACGAATCGAATCCGTAGAACCTCGTCGTCGCCACATTCGGATTGAGTCGAACAAGTTTCCTGCAACAGCGCATGGAGTGACAGAACGAGCTGCCGGTAAAGACCCCGAACTCGAGGTAATCTCCCTCTACGTCCTCCATTGCGGAGAGGTAGTGCACCTTCTTGAAGGCCACGTACTTCTCCAGATTGTGCATGACCGCGGGATTCACACCCGCAACGACGGTCGAAGCCCAGTCCTGCAGAAGCTCGACGCTCAGCAGAGATCCGAACGCGCGCGTGTAGTTCATCCGATGTGACACTCTCCCCTCCCCGGTCAGACGGCCCGACCATCGGAAGCCGATCCGTACCCTCCCGGACCTTCTGGACCGGGCGTGACGGCGCCATACCTGTCGACCAGATCCGGCACCGCTCCAAAGGGAATCTTGGGATCGCTCTCGACCCGGTAGGGATGACCGGCCCATTTGTGAAAACAGGACTGCCAGTATTCGAAGGTCCGAAGATCGTTCGGGGTTCCCCAACTCATGTAGCTGTCGAGTTCGAACAGGTGGCAATGCAGGCCGAGCTTCACCGCGTCGTTTATGCACGAGTCGACGTAGAATTCGCCGTCGACTCTGCCGTTGCGCTCGACGAGCCGCTCGGCGCAGCGCCGAAAGTCGTCGCCGCGGCGGAAGGTGAATGTCCCTGCCACGATGGGATCGGAAACCGGCGACTGGAGCGGCTCCTTGACCGATATTGTCGAAATACGACCATAATTGTCGGCTTCGATCCAGCCGAACATGTGGGGGTGGCGAGCCGCACCGGCATGGCCGCGAACTGCCCAGACTATCACGTCCACGCCCGGGTTCCCAACCAGCCGCCGCAACTCCGCCCTGTCGTACAAAGCGCCGTGGTCGCACGCACCAAGGGTGACCGGACCCGGAACCTCACCCACTGCCTGCTCGAGCGCGTCGAGCCCAGCCACGGCGGTGCATGCCGGCCCCTCGGTCATGGCGGGCAGCGTCTTGACGATCGCTGTCGGATACAGGCGTCGAAGTTCGTCGGAGATTGCCCTTGCCCCCGGCATGGCCGCCCTCAGGACGAACACGTAGTGCTCAGCGCCCGGAAGGGCCGTCACGGCCTGGACTGCCATGGGCCTTCCAGACACGGAGATCAACGGCTTCGCCACGCGATAACCAGCATCGACGAATCGCTGGCCGAGCCCCGCCATAGACACTATCACCGAGCCTCCGTGTTCGCGCGTCGGTCCGGCGCCTACTAGTAGGTTCGGTTCCGCGGCCGAAAGTCTTCGAAACGACTCAGACCAGCCTCTGTATTCTGCGACGTCTTCGGGCGTTCCCCACTGCATGAAATGCTGCAACGGATAGACGACCACGGATTGGCCAGCGGCCAACAAGGGTTTGTATGACAGGCTGACGTAGTATTCTCCACCGACCTGCAGGTTATGCTCCATCGCCATGCGGAAGGCGTTTAGCATAGCGGCGCCGGATTTGAAGTAATAAGTGCCGCTGGAAGCGAACTCCCGCATGGGATGGTCTGTGTAGGGCTGTTTTTCCTGAATGTCGACAACCCGACAACCGGCTACGCGCATATAGGCGTAGTTGGTGCTCCCCAAAGAATGCGGATGAAAGCCCTTGTAGGCCGCAATCGCCCCCGCGCAATTCGTGTCTCTGACGAACTGCTTGAAGTGACGCCAGTCCCAGTAGCAGCAAAAATCGCAGTAGTTCACTACGACCGGATCGGCGGCATCGATCGTCTGCTCGGCCTGGCGTACAGCGTGCACGGGACCGAGGGAGTGGGGCGGGATACCGATGATCCGGCCCGTGGGGCAGAGCTCTCGCAGGATCGACTCCATGCGGAACCTGTGTTCATCCAGGTGGCGCTGGTTGCAGATGAAGACGACGCGGCGTTCGCCGGGAAACATATCGAGTACATGCGCGATGATCGGTTTACGGTCGATCTCCATCAACGGCTTGGGCAGGGCATGTCCCGCCTTTCTGAACCGCTCGCCGAAGCCGGACATGGGAATGACGATTTGCATGGTTTAGTTAGTTAGGTAGTTGGTAGTGTCCTGACCCGCAAATGACCATTGCAATGGCAGTTGGCAGCCGTGCGCCGGGCCGGACGCCGGCAAGCGGCCCCCTTCGCGAAGGAGCGACCGCAAGGGCGCGGCGGCAGGCCTGCCGCCCGCGTCCGGCGCGGGTCGACGAGCACCACTCGGCATCGGCTCCGGCGACGTGTCCCGACTGGGGCGAGCGTCACCCGGCTGGCGAGCACCCGATGTGCGCGGAACTCGCCCGCCAGCAGCCGCGTGTCGGCGGGATCGACGTGATCGATGATGAAGTGCTTCAGGCGGGCCGACGCGATCTCTTGCCCTTCGAAGCCCCGGCGTTCAACGGCAACGAAATGGCGGGGAGCCTTGCGGGCGCCCGGCCCTGATCTTGCTGTGTGTGTGTGTGTGTGTGTGTGTGTGTGTGTGTGTGTGTGGAGTAAGATCAGGGGTTGCTCTGGTGCGACTTGCCCCAGAAGTCGACCGCTACTCGAGGAGGATCCCTCGTTGCCGGTGCAGATGGGGTTACGACCATGGTCGAATCGCCTCACCATGACAGGATACCACGGGGCGCTCAGGTGCGGCTCGCGGCGCCGGAGGCGGAAGCTGCCGGAAGCCGCGGAGTTCGACTTTCTCTCCCTCGCGGAGCGCACCGGCAATGCTGCCGAACACGGTGTCGACGATCAGGACGTGCCGTCGAAGCGCGTCGCCTACTTCGCGCCGGGCAAGGAGCTGAAGGAGTTGATCAACCGGGTAGGCGGCGCAGGCCCGACCGGCTGCGGCTCCGGCGCCGATGTCCAATGGCGGGCCGTAGAAGAGGCGAGAGGGTCGGCGAACGACGCCGCCGCAGGCACTGATCCCTTCCCATATAGGAGAGGGACAACCTCAAGGGAGCGACGCGGCCCGGCAGGTGTGTGACGGTGACCGACAGCGAGGTGGCCGCGGTCGGCGTGGCGATCGAGGTGCCGCGCGGTCCGGTGGTCGAGAGCCTGATGGAGCGGGGTTTCGAGGTCCACTCGATCAACCCGAAGCAGCTCGACCGCTTCCGGGACCGCATCTCGCCGTCAGGGGCGAAGGACGACCGGCGGGACGCTCGGGTGCTGGCCTCGGCGCTGCGGACAGATGCGCACTGTCTCCGGCGTCTGGAACCGACCGATCCGACGATCGTTGCGTTGCGGTGCTGGTAGTACCAGGCGATCTCGCCCGTGTCGCCGTCGAGCGCCAGCGTGGAGTTGTGGTACAGGTGCTTGTTGTCCGCGCCGCCCAGCATGAACTTCGGCGCCGGCGAGGTCACCGAGGTGCCCATGTAGATCAGGTTCAGCGCCGGGTCGTAGCTCGGCACCATCCAGGCCCCGACGTGCCAGCGCTCCTCGAACGGCACGCCGCCCCACGACTCGTCGCCCGGCTCCCCCGGCCGCGGAATGGTGCTCGTGCGCCAGAGCTCCGCGCCGGTGTGCGAGTCGTGCGCGGTGATGATGCACGAGTAGGGCCCGGCCCGCGGCCGGCAGCTGCGCCCGGAGATCACCTTGCCGTTGGCGACGATCGGGCCGGACGACTGTCTGGCCGGCGCCGTCTTGTAGTCGAGGATCTCCGTGTCCCACGCGAGCTGGCCCGTGGCCGCGTCGAGCGCGAAGATGTGGTCGTCGGCGCTGGTGTCGATGATGCGGCTGCCGTAGATGGCCAGGTTCCGGTTGGTGTCCTCGAGGCCGCCCACGTACTCGGCGATGTCCTCCGGGACGGGCCGCCGATGCTCCCAGCGCAGGTCGCCCGTGGCCGCGTCGATCGCCTGGATGACGTCGCGCGGGTTCGGCATGTACATGACGCCGTCGTACACCAGCGGCGTTCCCTGCTGGCTCGCGCCGGCCGTGAGCGCCCGCGACCAGACCAGGCGCAGGTCCGCGACGTTCTCCCGGGTCATCTGATCCAGGGGACTGTAGCCCCAGCCGTCCAGCGTCCGGCGCCACATCAGCCAGTCGCCGGGCGCCGGGTCCTGGAGCATCGCGTCGGTGACGGGAACGAAGTCGGCGGCCGGCTGCGCGTGAGCGGGAACCGATCCCGCCAGGAGCACCGCGAGAACCGCGAGCACGAGATGGCAGCGCGACGAGAGCGGCGGCTTGGGCATGGGGTAGATTGTAAGGTGTGATCGCCCACAAGAGGTCCCCGGTTCGGCACCGTCGACCGCTGAACGCGGCGGGTCGCGTCCTGCCCCACCCTACCTCGACACGACCAGCAGCACGCCGGCCACGATGACGGTCGAGCAACCCAGCGACCACAGCGACAGCACCTCGCCCGCGAGCAGGTAGCCCAGCAGCAGCGCGATGACCGGGTTCACGTAGGCGTAGGTGGCGACCTTGGCGGGCGGCGCCACCTTCAGCAGCCACAGGTAGCTGCCGTAGGCCACCGACCCGAGCACGGCGACGTAGCCCCACGCGCCGAACGCGGCCGGGGACACCGCCGCCCAGTCCAGCCCGGCCAGCTCGCCGGACACGACGGACATGGCCACCAGGACGGCGCCGCCGCCGAGCATCTGCATGCCGGACGACAGCGCCTGCGACGCCGGCTGCGGGGCGTAGCGGGCGCAGATCGAGCCGGACGCCCACAGCAGGCTGGCGAAGATGATCGTGCCCGCGCCGACCGTGTCGAACGCGTGCGGGCCCGCAATGTCGGCGGGATTGACGAGCAGCGCGACGCCGGTGAAGCCGAGGCCGAGGCCGAGCGCCACGCGCCCCGCCGGCCGGGCGCCGCCCGGCCGCACCCAGTCCGCCAGTGTCACCCACAGAGGCACCATCGAGACCAGCAGCGCCCCGATCCCGGACGGCACGCGCTGCAGGCCCCAGCTGACCAGCCCGTTGCCGCCGGCCGCCATCAGCAGCCCGATGCACCCGGTCATGACCCAGTCGCGGGCGGTCGGCCGCGCCGCGCCCTGGTGCGCCGCCCACGCGACGAAGACGAGCCCGGCGCCCAGGAACCGGCCGGCGGCCATCAGGAACGGCGGGATCTCCGCCACGCCCCAGCTGATGGCGAGGTAGGTCGAGCCCCAGATGACGTAGACCGCGGCGAAGGCGGCCACGAGCGACACGCGGGAGGGATGCGCCATCGAGCTGTCGTGAGTGGGCGGAGCGGCCGCGTGCCATGCGGGGAGCGCGACGAGACGCGGCAAGTGTAGCACCCGGGCGCCGGTGCGACGCGCGCCGGGCCGGGCGTCCACCCCGGATGGAATGTGACATGATCGAGCCGATGCCGCCGCCCGTGCTCACCCGGCGCCAGCTGCTGCAGGGCGCCGCGGCCGGCGTCGCCACGGGCGTCGCGACGCCCCGCTCGGCGGCGCCGGGCCCGCCGGTGCAGGTCAACCGCCCGGGTCCCTACGCCGCGGGCGTGCTCCCGCGCGGCGTCCGCTCCCGGTTCGTCGCCGGCGTCAACGGCCTGCGCATGCACGTGCTGGAGGCCGGGTCGCGGGCCGGCGCGCGCGCCGGCGTCCTGCTGCTGCACGGCTTCCCGGAGCTCGCCCGGCGCCCTCGAGCGCATGGAAGGGCGTGCCTGCACCGACCTGCGGGGCCTGCACCTCCTGGCCGGGGCCGGGCACTGGGTGCAGCAGGAGCGGGCGGCGGCGGTCAACCGGCTGGTGCTCGAGTTTCTGCTCGCGCTGTGAGACGGAAGGCCAGGTACGCTGCATGAATCACAATTCCCGGGAGATGATCGCCGCGCCGCGCGTCGGCGAGGCCGCAGCGACGCGGGCCGCGGCGGCGCGCCGGCTGGTCGTCGCCAGCCTCGTGCTCGCCGCCGGCGTCCAGCCGTGGGCCCAGGAGTGGGCGGGCTGGCGCGGACCGGCGCGCAACGGGATCGTCCCCGCCGCGCAGGCGCCCGGGACGTGGCCCGACGCCTTCGCGCGCGCCTGGCAGGTCGAGGTCGGCGAGGGCTACTCCTCGCCGGTGGTCGCGGGCGGGCGGGTCTTCATCCACAGCCGCCGCGCCGACGCCGAGCTGGTGACCGCGCTCGATCTGGCGAGCGGCGCCCGCGTCTGGCAGCAGGACTACCCGGCGCGGTTCGTCCAGAACACGATCGCCCCGGCCGAGCTGCGGGGGCCCTTCGCCACCCCGGCCGTCGACGCCGGGCGCGTGTTCACGCTCGACGGGGGCGGGGTGCTCTCGAGCTGGGACGCGGCGTCGGGCGCCCTGGTCTGGCGGCACGACTACTCGCCGGCGGTGCGCGTGACGGATCTGTTCTGCGGCACCGCCGCCTCGCCGCTCGTGGCCGGCGGCGTGCTGTTCGTGCAGATCGGGAGCGATCCCGCGGGCGGCCGCGTGCGCGCGCTCGACCCGGCGACGGGCGACGAGATCTGGTCCTGGAGCGGCGTTGGCCCCGGCTATGCATCGCCGATTGTGATCGAGGTCGAGGGGCGGCGTCAGCTCGTGACGCTCACCGAATCGTCGATCATCGGGCTCGACGGCGCGAGCGGCAGGCTCCTGTGGAGCGTGCCGTTCACCGACGAATGGCACGAGAACATCATGACGCCCGTCTGGACCGGCGCGCACCTGGTCGTCTCCGGTCCCCGCCAGGGGACGCACGCATTCACGATCCGGCGCCGCGACGACGGCTGGCACGCGGCGCCCGCGTGGAGCAACACGAGCGTGACCATGTACATGAGCTCGCCGGTGCTGGCCGCCGGCACGCTGTACGGCCACTCATCGAAACGCAGCGGCCAGTTCGTGGCGCTCGACGCCGCCACGGGCGACGTGCGCTGGGCGAGCGAGGGGCGCGAGGGCGACCACGCGTCCGTCCTGCTCGCGGGCGACGATCTGCTGCTGCTGACCAGCGACGCCGAGCTCCTGGTGGCGGAACCCGACGACGACGCGTTCGAGGTCGTGCACGACTACACCGTCGCCGACGGCGCGACATGGGCGATGCCGGTCCCGCTGCCCGACGGCCTCCTGGTGCGCGACGCCACCAGTCTCGCGCGCCTCATCGCCGCCGAGAGCCATCAGTAGCGCCGCCCTTCCTCGGTCATCTGGCGCACCGTCAGCCCCGCCAGTCTGTGAGTCCGCTGGAACTCCTTCAGGCCTTCGATCGCCGCCCGGATTCTTTCTCGGTCCGGTTGTCGGAACGGAATCAATTCGGCCACCGGGTGCTTGTGCTTCGTGATCACGAATCGTTCGCCCGGCTGCACGCGTCTGAGCAGTTGTGGCAGGTGTGTCTTCGCCTCGAACGCGCCAACCTCAGACATGGGCAGTCCCCTTTGCGAAACAGCAACTACCGCGACGCGTTGATCTTCGTGGCGGAGGGACTGGGATTCGAACCCAGGAGCGAGTTTCCCCGCTAACGGTTTTCAAGACCGCCGCCTTCGACCGCTCGGCCATCCCTCCGTTCAGTGCCCGGCCCGGGGCGCCGCCGGCTCGATGATCTCCCGGCCCTGCATGTAGGGCCGCAGCACGTCGGGGATGACGACCGATCCGTCGCGGCGCTGGTAGTTCTCGAGAATCGCCACCAGGGCCCGGCCCACGGCGACGCCCGAACCGTTCAGCGTGTGCACGTGCTCCGGCTTGCCCCGGCCGTCCCGGCGGAAACGGGTGCCGGCGCGCCGCGCCTGGAACGCCTCCGTGTTGCTGCACGACGAGATCTCCCGGTAGGCGCCGTAGCTGGGCAGCCACACCTCGAGGTCGTAGGTCTTCGATGCGGCGAAGCCCATGTCGCCGGTGCACAGCAGCATGGTGCGGTACGGCAGCCCGAGGCGCTTGAGCACCTCCTCGGCGTGTCGGGTCAGCGCCTCGTGCACGTCCCAGGAGGCGTCGGGCGGCGCGTAGGCCACCAGCTCGACCTTGTCGAACTGGTGCTGGCGAATCAGGCCCCGCACGTCCTTGCCGTACGAGCCCGCCTCGCTCCGGAAGCAGGGCGTGTACGCCACGTACCAGGCCGGCAGCGTCCGCCCGTCGAGAATCTCGCCGCGGTGCAGGTTGCAGAGCGGCACCTCCGCGGTCGGGATCAGGTACAGGTCCCACTGCCCGGCAATCTTGAACAGGTCCGCCTCGAACTTCGGCAGGTTCCCCGTGCCGGTCAGGGCCTCGCTGCTGGCCAGGAACGGCGGCTCGACCTCGGTGTAGCCGTGCTCCGACGTGTGGAGGTCGAGCATGAAGTTGATGAGCGCGCGCGCCAGCCGCGCGCCGGCGCCGGTGAGCACGGCGAAGCGCGCCCCCGCCAGCTTCGCGCCGCGCTCGAAATCGAGGATCCCCAGCGCCGGGCCGATCTCCCAGTGCGGCTTCGGCTCGAAGTCGAAGCCGGGGGCCTCACCGTGCTTGCGGACCTCGACGTTGTCGGCCTCCGAGCTGCCGACCGGGACGCTCGCGTGCGGCAGGTTGGGCAGCTTCAGCGCCCAGGCGCCGCGCTCGGTCTCCACGGACTCCAGCCTCGTCTCCTGCGCCCTGATGGCCGCCGCGTGCTCCTGGCCGGCCTGCACCAGGGCCTCCACCGGCTCGCCCGTCCGCCGGGCCCTGGCGATCCGCTCGCCGACGTCCTTGCGGGCGTGGCGCGCCGTCTCGAGCACCGGGAGGATTGCCCGCCGCTCGGCGTCGAGCTCGACCAGACGGTCGAGATCGCCGCCGAACCCGTCGCCCCGCGTGCCGAGCCGGGTGCGGACCTCGTCGAGCCGGGTGCGAAGCAGGACTGGATCGAGCATGTCGTCTGGGTCCTTGGCGTGCGCGCTTCATTCTAATGTAGCCGTGCTGTACGATCGCCTGCCATGGCAGCGCCGGTCCGCACCGTCGTCTTTCCCGCCGCCGGGCTGGGCACGCGCATCCTGCCGGCCACCAAGGCGTTTCCCAAGGAGCTGCTGCCGCTGGTCGACCGGCCGATCATTCAGTACGGCGTCGAGGAGGCGGTGGCGTCGGGCATTCGCCGCGTGGTGCTGGTCACGAGCCCGGGCAATACGATGACCGGCGCGCACTTCGCGCCGCACCCCGCGCTCGAGGCGGTGCTGGAAGCGCGCGGGAAGACGGAGAGCCTGGCCGTCGTGCGCGCCCTCTCGGCGCTGGCGGAGGTCACGACGGTTCACCAGGCGCAGCCGCTGGGTCTCGGCCACGCCGTGCTCATGGCCAGGCCGGCGGTCGGCGACGCGCCGTTCGCGGTGGTCCTGCCGGACGACGTGATCGACGCGGACCCGCCGGCCCTGCGCCGGATGACCGATCTGTTCGCCGCGGTCGGCGGGCCGGTGCTGCTCGTCGAGCGGGTTCCGCGCGAGGCGGTGCAGCGCTACGGGATCATCGACGCGAAGGCGCTCGGGCAAGGCATCTTCGAGGTTCGTGATCTGGTCGAGAAGCCGGACCCGGCGACGGCGCCGTCGGACCTGGCCATCGTGGGCCGCTACGTGCTGACCCCCGACATCTTCGACGCGCTGGAGCAGACCGGCGCGGACGCCGGCGGCGAGATCCAGCTCACCGACGGCCTGCGCCGCCTGCTGGAGCGCCGGCCGCTGCATGCCTGCGAGCTGGCCGGCACCCGCCACGACGCGGGCAACCGGCTCGGCTTTCTCAAGGCCTCGGTCCACTTCGCGCTCAAGCGTCCGGACCTCGCGCCGCAGTTGCGCGCGTTCCTGACCGAGCTGGACTGACCTGGCGCGCTGTGCGCGCCTTGCGGAGTCTGCACGGTTCTACGGCGCAGACTCCTGGCCCTAACCGGCTGACGGCGAGGACGGGCCGGCCTTGGAATCGCCCGCGCCGGCCGCTTTCGAGTCCCCGGCCGGCTTGGCCGTGTCCTTCGAGTCGCCCTTGTCGGTCTTGCGGTCCCCGGACGACTGGCCCGGCTCGGACGCCGGCTGGCCGCCGGACGGCTTGCGGGCGTAGTCGGTGACGTACCAGCCGGTCCCCTTGAACTGGATGGCCGGCGACGAGACGAGCTTCCTGACGCGCCCCGCGCACGCCGGGCAGGCAGTGAGCGGCTCGTCGGAGAACTTGCGGATCAGCTCGAACCGGTGCCCGCAGTCGTCACACTCGTATTCGTACAGCGGCATGGTGGGTTGATAGCCTCACTCCAGCAGGGTGCCGGTCGCGCCCAGCATCAACTGCCGGTGCATCCAGAACGGCACGCCTCCCTGGCCCAGGAACCGGTCGTGGAACGACTGCAGCGACCCGCCGTTCCCGGCGGCCTCACAGTCCCGGCGGAGCTTGAGGAGCATCTGCTTCCCCAGCGCGTAGAGCACGTAGCCCGGATCGTAGGTGCCGCGCTCGGCCTCGCGGCGCGCGCTGCCCTCTTCCAGAAAGGCCTCGTCGCGGAAGAACCGCATCCCCTGCTCCACCGACAGGTCCTCGGTGTGGAGTCGAATGCCCACGACGGTCCGGGCCAGCCGCACCAGCGCCTCCGCGAGCTGCCCCAGCTCGACCTCCGCGTTGCCCCGCTCGAACCCTTCGTCGAACATCATCTGCTCGCAGTAGTGCGCCCAACCCTCGACCAGCGACACGGGTGTGAAGAAGGTCGACTTCCGGAGCGGCGACGCCACCCGGCGCAGATGCTCGAAGTGGAGGAAGTGGCCGGGAAAGGCCTCGTGGATGGAGATCGACCACAGGGCCGCATAGCTGAAGTCGCGCAGATGCTCCTCCTGCCGGTCGGCGGGCCAGCTCGGGTCGACGTTGGTGATGTAGTAGTACGCCGGCAGCGGCCGCGCCTCGAACGGTCCGACCGGCACGATGCTGGCGAACGTCCCGCGATAGTACTCCGGCGTCGGCGCCACCACGAGCGGCCCGTGGTCCGGAACCGTCACTATCCGTTTGCGCCGGATGAAGTCGAGCAGCGCCGCGAGATGGCCCTCGACGGTGCTCAGCAGGCCGTCGGCGTCGGGATGACGGGCCTTGACCTTCTGCCACGCATCGCCGGGACCGCGCACCGCGCCGGCCGCCACCTCCCGGAATCGCTCCTGGGTCGTGCCCAGCTCGCGCAGCGCGATCTGCAGCAGCCGGTCCACCGGCACGTCGATGCCCTCGTCGAGGCGGAGCTTCTGGGCGAAGCGGTCCGCGCCCAGCCGAAACGAGGCGCGGCTGCGCGGTGCGACGGCATCCCGCAGGTGCGCGCCGTAGTCGCGGACCGCGTCGACCGCCACGGTCGATGCGTCCGCGAGATCGCCCAGCAGGTGCATGTCCTCCAGGTTCCGAAACGCCCTGGGGAGGTCGCGCTCGACGAACTTGAGCACGCCGTCGAACGACTCGAGGCCGACGCGCACGAAGAGGCCCGGCGGATCCGTCACGTTCTGCCGGGCCGACTCCAGCAGGCGCGGCACCTGCCGCAGCTTGGAAACCACGCGCCGCGCGCGCTCCGTGACCGGGGCATGGTCGAACAGCACCTGGCCGGCCAGGCTCTCGGCGATCGTCTCGGCGTAGTGCAGGGGACTGCGCTGCCAGACGCGGACGTCCTCGAGCCCGAACAGGCGCGCCCGAATGCCGTCCGCCAGCATGCGCCGCTCGAGCTTCTCTTCCGCGCTCAGCGTCGACGCCTTGATGCCGTCCAGGCGCCGCGCCCAGCCGCCGAGCTCGCGCACCTGGGCGTCGACCGCGCTCCGGCTGAAGTCCTCGAGCAGATCGTCGTGCAGGTGGACGCCGTCGGCGGCAGCCGCCGTCGGATGGGTCTCGTGCAGGTACGACAGGTACTCGTCGACGAAACGGGACAGCGGTTCAGCGGAGTGGGCAGGCGATCGATCCATGGTCGTCCTGGTGAATGGTACAATAACGACGCTTCCTTGCTCTCGGCCGCGGCCCGTGCCACGATTCCCGCGAGTGCCGGACTCTCCGCCGCCGCCGGCCGGCGCGCTCTACCTGGTGTCCACCCCGATCGGCAACCTGGAGGACATCACGCTCCGCGCCCTCCGTGTGCTCGCGGACGTGGCGCTCGTCGCGGCCGAGGACACGCGGCGCACGGCGAAGCTGTTCAGCCACTACGGCATTCATACCACGACGACCAGCTTCCACGCCCATAACGAGGTCCGCAAGGGCCCCCAGCTCCTCCGCCGCCTGACCCGCGGCGACGCGGTGGCCCTCGTCGCCGACGCCGGCACGCCGCTGCTGTCGGATCCCGGCGCCCGACTGGTGCGGGACGCGCTCGCCGCCGGCGTCAAGGTGCATGCGGTCCCGGGTCCGAGCGCCGCGCTCAGCGGCCTGGTCATGTCCGGCCTGGGCGGCGGCGCCTTCACCGTGGCTGGATTCCCACCGCCGCGGTCAAACGACAGAAAACGTTGGCTGGAGTCACTGGCCGCCGAGCCCCGGCCGCTCGTCGTCTTCGAGGCGCCACACCGGCTGCGGGCGGCGCTGGCGGACATGGCGACTGTCCTGGGCGAGCGGGACATCGCGGTCTGCCGCGAGATGACGAAGGTTCACGAAGAGTTGATCACTGGACCGATAACGGACGTGATGACGCGCCTCCCGGCGCCGCGAGGCGAGTACACCATCATCGTCGGACCGCCCGCCCCGCCAGCCGGGGACAGTGACGGCACGGTGGATGGAAATCGACTCTGGCGCGAATTCTGTCATCTGACAGATAACCTGGGTTGCGAGCGGCGTCTCGCCGTCCGGATCCTCGCGGACCGGCACGCGCTGGGCGCCCGCTCGGTCTACTCGCTGCTCGAGGCCCGCAAGCGAAGTGGGTCTATCGACCGATAACAGGCGTCGGCCGACATCCTTGACCGCCTTTTCGCATTCTGCTAGTTTATGCTCCGCTTTGCAGCCCATGGGGCAAAAGCAGCCATCACCCGGCAAACCCGCAAAACCGTCCAGGCGTGCCGCGACGGCCGCCGCCCGGCGCCGAACGACCCTGGCGCAAGCGCAGCAGGAAGCGTCCCGGCAGGCCCTCGGCCGCTACGAACAGGCCATGGCGGCTCTGCAGCACCGCCAGTTCGAGACGGCGGCGGCCCTCTTCGGCCAGGTGCTTGACGAGTTTCCCGCGGAGCGCGAGCTCCACGAGCGCAGCCGCCGCCATCTGCAGATCTGCCAGCGGGAATCGCAGGCGGCGCCCACGCCGGAAACGCTGGACGAGCGCGTCTATGCCGCCACGCTGGCGCTGAACGCCGGCCTGCCCGACGAGGCCCTGCAGCATCTCGATGCGGCGCAGCGGCAGAGTCCCGACAACGATCGGGTGCAGTACATGCTGGCTCTCGCGCGCGCCGACGGCGGCGACTTGAAGGCGGCCGGGACCCACCTGCTGCGTGCCCTGGAGCTGAATCCGGAGAACCGCTACCTCGCACGCCACGAGCCGAGCCTCAAACTGCTGCGGGAGGACGAAACCATCCAGGAAGCGCTCAGGACCCCGCCCGCCGACCGCTCCCCGCGCGGAGCTGGAAGCCACTCATCCCGGTGAGCCCCCAGTCTGCTGACGCCGGTCCCGCCGCGGCGGCGACCTGTCACGTGATCGTGCTGGCGGCCGGCAAAGGCCGGCGGATGGCCTCCAGCCGGCCCAAGGTGCTGCACAGGATGGCGGGCCGGACG
This sequence comes from Vicinamibacterales bacterium, assembly GCA_965214845.1. Taxonomy (GTDB): domain Bacteria; phylum Acidobacteriota; class Vicinamibacteria; order Vicinamibacterales; family UBA8438; genus JAAXGX01. The sequence goes on along the minus strand of CBDCCO010000007.1, from coordinate 4,420,585 downwards.
CTGCTCGAGCACGTGCTGCGGGCAGCCGCCACGCTGGCGCCGGCCTCCACGACGATCGTGGTGGGACATCAGGCCGATGTCATCCTGGAGGCGGTCGGGCCCGGGCCCCGATTCGTGCGGCAGGAAGCGCAGCTGGGCACCGCGCACGCGCTGCTGCAGGCCGAGTCCGCGTTCGCGCGCGCGGCGGGCAATCTGGTGGTCCTGTCCGGCGACGTCCCCCGCATCCGGCCGGTCACCCTGCGCCGGCTCGTCGACGCGCACGACCGCGCGCGTGCCGCCGCCACCGTGCTGACCGCCCGACTCGCACGTCCCTACGGCTACGGGCGGCTCGTGCGGCAGCGCGGCCTGTTGGCGAGCATCGTCGAAGAGGCCGACGCCACCCCGGCCCAGCGCGCCATTCGGGAGGTCAACAGCGGGATCTACGTCTTCGACCTCGCGCCGCTGTTCGAGACCCTGCGCCAGATCCCCGCGGCGGGCCCGCGGCAGGAACGGTATCTGCCGGCCCTGCTCGCGCTCTACCGCCGCCGGGGCCTGACCGTCGAGACGCTGGAAACCGACCATCCGGACGAGATTCGAGGCATCAACAGCCAGACGGAACTGGCGGAAGTGAGCTCGCTCATGAGACAAGGCAAGAACGAGGAGCTGATGGCTGCCGGCGTGACGCTCGAAGATCCGGCCACCACCTACATCGACGCCGATGTCGTGGTCGGGCGGGACACGGTGATCCACCCCGGGGTGATGCTGGAGGGCCTGACGACCATCGGCGATCGCTGCGAGCTGCACGCGGGCGTGCGGATCGTCAACTCCGCGGTCGGCGACGACGTCACGGTCAACAACTACTGCGTGATTACGAACGCGAGCGTCGAGTCGGGCGCGCGGATCGGTCCCTTCGCCCACCTGCGCCCCGGCACGGTCGTGCGTGAGACGGCCCGCGTCGGCAACTTCGTCGAGATCAAGAAGAGCACGCTGGGCGCCGGCTCGAAGGTGGGCCACCTCTCGTACCTGGGCGACGCGGCGCTCGGTGCGCAGGTCAACGTGGGCGCCGGCACCATCACCTGCAACTACGACGGGCAATCCAAGCACGAGACGGCGGTCGAGGACGGCGCCTTCATCGGCAGCGGCACCCAGCTCGTCGCACCCGTGACGGTCGGGCGGGCCGCCTACGTGGCGGCCGGGTCGTGCGTCACCGAGGACGTGCCCCCGGGCGCGCTGGCCATCGCGCGCGGCCGCCAGGAGAACAAGACGGGCTGGACGGATCGCAAGAAGGGCTCCTGAGAAGGGCTCCCGAGTCTGACGGAAGCCGGGCCAGGCGGTATGCTGGTCCGAGGGCGCGCATGTGCGGCATCATCGGCTACATCGGCGACCGTGAGGTGGTCCCCGTCCTGCTCGAGGGCCTCCGCCAGCTCGAGTACCGGGGTTACGACTCGGCGGGCATCGCGCTGGTGCGTGACGGGCAGATCGCGGTCCGCCGCAGCGCCGGCAAGGTGGCGCGGCTCGCGGAGGCCCTCCGCGCGCGGCCCGTCAGCGGCGACTACGGCGTCGGGCACACGCGCTGGGCAACCCACGGCCGCCCGACGGAGGAGAACGCGCACCCGCACCGCGACTGCACGGGCCGCATCGTCGTCGTGCACAACGGCATCATCGAGAACCACCTCGACCTGAAGCGCCGGCTGCTGGCGGCAGGCCATCGCTTCCAGACGGAGACCGACACCGAGGTCGTCGCGCATCTCGTCGAGCAGGAGCAGCGGGACGACGGCCTCGAGAACGCCGTCCGGCGCGCGCTGCGGCAGCTCCGCGGCCTGTTCGTGCTGGTCCTGGCGGCGGCCGGCGATCCGGACAAGATCGTCGCGGTGCGCAATGGCCCGCCAATCGTCATCGGCATGGGTCGCGGCGAGTACTTCCTGGCCTCGGACATCCCGGCGGTGGGCGGCCACACGCCGGACGTCGTGTTCCTCGGCGACCGCGAGATGGCGGTCATCACGCGGGCGCGGGTGGAGTTCACCGACTTCGCGGGGCGCGCGGTCTCGAAGGCCACGGAACGGATCCAGTGGGATCCGGTTACGGCCCAGAAGGCCGGCTACAAGCACTTCATGCTCAAGGAGATCTTCGAGCAGCCGTGGGCCATCCGCGAGACGGTGGCCGGGCGCCTGTCGGAAGACCGCGGAACCGTGGTGCTGGGCGAGCTCGACATCCCCGCCGAGCGGCTGCGCGCCGTCGAGCAGGTTGCCCTCCTGGCCTGCGGGACGTCCTGGCATGCCGCGCTGGTCGGGAAGTTCCTCGTCGAGCAGCTCGCGCGCGTGCGCGTCGACGTCGACTACGGGTCGGAGTACCGCTATCGCGATCCGCTGGCCGGCGACCGCACGCTGGCCGTGGTGATCACGCAATCGGGCGAGACCGCGGACACGTTGGCGGCGCTGCGGGAAGCGCAGGCGCGGGGCGCCGCCAGCCTCGCGATCTGCAACGTCGTCGGGAGCATGGCGGCCCGCCTGGCCGATGCCTCGGTCTACGCGCACGCGGGCCCGGAGATCGGCGTCGCCTCGACGAAGGCTTTCACGTCGCAGCTCGTGACCCTCGTCCTGCTGGCGCTGCACCTGGCGCGAGTCCGCGGCACGCTCGGCGCCGGCGACGCGCAGCAGCTCGTCGCGGCCCTGACGCAGTTGCCGGGGTTGATCCAGCGCGCGCTCGGGTGCGACGACGCCGTCGCCGCCATCGCGAAACGCTTCTACCGGCGGACCAACTTCCTGTACCTGGGACGGGGCATCAACTACCCGATCGCGCTGGAAGGCGCTCTCAAGCTCAAGGAGATCTCCTACATCCACGCCGAGGGCTACCCGGCCGGCGAGATGAAGCACGGACCCATCGCGCTCATCGACGAGAAGATGCCGATCGTGGCGCTCGCCCCCAGCGGGCCCGTCTTCGGGAAGATGATGGGCAACCTGCAGGAGGCCAAGGCGCGCGGCGCCGTCCTGATCGTGGTCACCGATGCGGATCCGGCAACCTTCGCCGACGTGCTCGACCCGGCGCACGACTGCATCGTGCCGCTGCCACCCGCCGCGCCGCTCCTCGTTCCGATTCTGGCCGTCGTCCCCCTGCAGCTGCTCGCGTACCACATCGCGGTCCTGCGCGGCTGCGATGTCGATCAGCCGCGCAACCTCGCCAAGAGCGTCACGGTCGAGTAGGTCGAGCAGGCGGTGCGGTTCCTCCAGGATCTCAACCCGGAACAGCGGCAGGCGGTGCTGCACCGCGAGGGTCCGCTCCTGATCCTGGCCGGCGCCGGGTCCGGCAAGACCCGCGTCATCGCGCACCGCGCCGCCTGCCTGATCGGCGACGGACACGCGGCGCCGCACGAGCTGCTGGCCGTCACGTTCACGAACAAGGCCGCCGAGGAGATGCGCGAGCGCATCGAGCGGCTCCTCGGCGCCGCGCAGCCGCGGCTGTGGCTGTCGACGTTCCACGCGTTCTGCGCCCGCCTGCTCCGCCGCGAAGCCCCGCGCGCCGGCCTGTCGCGCGACTTCGTCATCTACGACACCACCGATCAGCTGGCCGTCGTGCGGCGGGCGATGCAGGAGCTGCGGATAGACGAGCGCCTGACCCCGCCCCGGGCGGTGCGGGCACAGATCAGCCACGCGAAGAACCGGATGCTCGACGCCGAGCAGCTCCTCAAGGCCGGATCGGGCTTCCGCGACGAGCAGCTCGCCCGGGCGTTCGAGCGCTACGACCGGCTGCTGGCGGCGGCCAACGCGCTCGACTTCGACGACCTGCTGCTCAAGGCAGTCGCCCTGTTCGACGCGTCGGACGCGGCCCGCGAGCGTTACGTCGAGCAGTTCCGCTACCTCATGGTGGACGAGTACCAGGACACCAACCGCCCCCAGTATCGGCTGCTGCAACAACTGGCGTCGCACCGCAACCTGTGCGTCGTCGGCGACCCCGATCAGTCGATCTACAAGTGGCGCGGCGCCGACGTCCGCAACATCCTCGACTTCGAGCAGGACTTCCCCGAAGCCACCGTGGTGCGGCTCGAGCGCAACTATCGATCCACGCAGGTGATCCTCGACGCCGCCTCCGGGCTGATCAGCCGCAACAGCGAGCGCCGGGACAAGCGCCTGTGGACCGAGGGCGCGGCCGGCGACCCGATTGTCTGCCACCGCGCCCGGGACGAGATCGAGGAGGCCGACTTCGTCATCGCCCGGCTGCGGCGGGCGCTGGCCGGCGGCGCCGGGTCGGCGGCCGTCCTGTATCGCACCAACGCCCAGTCGCGCGCCATCGAGGACGCGCTCACCCGCGCCGGGCTGGCCTATCGGGTCGTCGGCGGCGTGCGCTTCTACGAGCGCAAGGAAGTCAAGGACGCGCTGGCATACCTGAAGGTGCTGCTCGAGCCGGCCGACGACGTGAGCCTGCGGCGAATCATCAACGTGCCGCCGCGCGGCATCGGCAGGAAGGTGATGGAGGCGCTGGAGGGTTCCGCCGCGACCGGACCCCGATTGTCGCTGTGGGAGCGGCTCGTGCGGGCGGTCAACGAGCAGACCGTTCCCCCCCGGGCGGCCGCCGCGCTCGAAAGATTCCGCGCGCTGCGCACCGCGCTGGCGGCGACCGCCGGCACGGAGCCCGCCTCGGTCACGCTGGAACGGACGCTGGACCAGACCGGCTACGTGCGGGCGCTGCGCGACGCGGCCACGGAGGAGTCCGAAGGCCGCCTCGCCAACCTCATGGAGCTGGTCGCGGCGGCCCGCGACTACGAGCTGCGCGCGCCCGAGGCCAGCGTGGCCGGCTTCGTGGATCAGGTGTCGCTGCGCTCCGAGGCCGACGAGGAGGAAGGGGCGGCCGACGCGGCCGTCTGGCTGATGACGCTGCACGCGGCGAAGGGTCTCGAGTTCCCGCTGGTGGTCATCACGGGCATGGAGGAGGGACTGTTTCCGCACGCGCGCTCGGCGGACGATGCCGGCGAGCTCGAAGAGGAGCGGCGCCTCTGCTACGTGGGGATTACCCGCGCCCAGTCGCAGCTCGTCCTGACCAGCGCCGCCCGGCGCCGGACGTTCGGCGAGTACCGGGACACGGACCCGTCGCGTTTCCTGCGCGAGATTCCGGACGAGCTGCTGGAGACGGTCGTCTCGCCCCAGGTGCGCGGCCGCCGGGTCCCCGAGCACGGGCACCGGCGGGCGGGCCGCGGCCGCACGCCCCGACCGGCCGTCGACGCGCCGGCAACGACGTTCTTCGACTATGCCGACGAGGACCAGTCCGCCGCGTACGTGCGCCCCGGGATGCGCGTGCGCCACCCCAAGTTCGGCATCGGCACGGTTGCCGGCGTCGAGCCCCTCGCGGGCGACGTGAAGCTGACGGTCCGGTTCGACGCCGCGGGGAGCAAGAAGCTGCTGGGGCGCCACGCGAAGCTCGAACCGGCCTGACGGGATCTGCTGGATTTTTCCGGCGGTGAAGCGGCTCTTGCAGCCGGGCGCCGCAGGCGAGGCGCCCGGCTGGGCGGGTTACTGGATGTCGGTGATGATCCAGCGGCCCTCGATCAACCCGTCGGGCCCGTTGAGCTCGACCATCTGGAGCGTTATCACCATCGTTCGGTCTTCCGAGCTCCCGCCCTGCTCGACCTCCGCGCTGATGGTGACCTCCTTGGTCACGAGCTCGCCTTCCAGCCCGCGCACGGCAATCGGGTTGTTCGGATCGTAGGCGCTGACCTCGGCGACCAGACTCTCCGCGCCGAGCTCGTTCTCGGCCTCCGACACGACGCGCGAGTGCTGCTGGGACTCGTCGCGATACCGCGTCCACTCCTCCTGGATGTCCTCGTCGCGACGGCCAACGTCATCGCCGGCGCGCTCGGCCTCGATGACGCGTGCGATCGCATCGAAGTTCTCGTCCTGGTACATCTTCATCTCGTCGGCGAACTCCTGCTGGGCACGCCTGACTTCCTGGAGGGTCTCGGACTGCTCGCGCATCCGCAACGGGCGCCGCTGCTCCTCGGTGACGTTCTCGACATCGAAGCTCCCCACGGTGCCGTCCTCCTCGGGACTGAAAGCCACCATGGAGATGCCACCGGCAGTCGCCCGGTCGTTGAAGCGCGACGCCCGGAAGAAGCTGCTGATCAGCGCCTGCTCCTCGCCGCCGCCGCCGCAGCCGGCCAACACGCCGCCAAGCGCCAGTACCAGGGTCACGAGCAAGCTGGTCATCTTTCTCGACATCCTCAAGCCTGACATCGTTCTGCCTCCCATGAACTGTAGCGCCCGGCCGGACGGCCGGCTCCACCGCTCAAGCGCCGGTGTCCGGGTCGCCGCCATCGTCCGCGTTCTTCTCTACGAGTCTGGCGATCGACACCACCCGGTCGTCGTCATCGATCCCGATGAGTCGGACTCCCTGGGTCGCCCGGCCGATGGACCGGATGTCCCGGGTCGACATCCGCAGGATCTTGCCCTGCTGGGTGACCAGCATGAGCTCGTCGTCCTGCTCCACCCAGGCCACGCCGACGACCCGGCCGTTTCTGGGGCTGGCGTGGATGTTTATAATACCGACTCCCCCGCGCGATTGCACGCGGTATTCGCCCAGCTCCGTGCGCTTGCCGTAGCCGTGCTCGGTCACGGTCAGGAGCGTGCCGCTGGGCCGCAGGGCGGTCATCGCCACGACCTCGTCCCCGTCGCGAAGCGCCACGCCCCGCACACCGCGCGCCGTGCGCCCCATCGATCGCACGTCGGTCTCCCGGAACCGGATCGCCTTGCCGGCGCTGGTGCCGATGAAGATCTCGCCGCCGCCGTCCGTGAGCTCGGCGCCCACCACGGCATCGCGCTCGGCGACGCCCATGGCGATGATGCCCCCCACCCGGGGGTGGCGAAACGCCCGCAGGTCCATCCGCTTGACGATGCCGCGGCGCGTGCCCATCACGACGAACCGCTCGCCCTCCGCCTCCGGCCAGGTCTTGACGGTCTCGAGGGCGGCAATGCGCTCGCCGGGCTCCATCTGCACGAGGTTGGCAATGGCCTTGCCGCGTCCAGCGGGCCCCACGTCGGGGATCGCGTGGACCTTGAGCCAGTACATCCGGCCTCGATCGGAGAAGATGAGGACGTACGCGTGGGTCGACGCGATGAAGACGTGGGTCAGGAAGTCCTCTTCCCGCGTCCGCATCCCGAGGCGACCCTTCCCGCCGCGCCGCTGGTTGCGGTACTGCGTGACGGCCGTCCGCTTGACGTAGCCGGTGTTGCTGACCGTGATGGTCACGTCCTCGTCGGCAATGAGGTCCTCGATGCTGAACTCGCCCTCGGCGTCGATGATCTCGGTTCGCCGCTCGTCGCCGTACCGCTCCTGGACGGCCCGCAACTCCGCGACCACGATCTCCATGAGCCGCGCCTCGCTCTCGAGGATCGCCCGCAGCTCGGCAATCTTCTTCACCAGCTCCGCCAGCTCGTCGATGATCTTCTGCCGCTCCAGCCCCGTCAGCCGCTGCAGCTGCATGTCGAGGATCGCCTGCGCCTGGACCTGCGTGAGCGAGAAGCGCGCCATCAGCTCGACCCGCGCTTCGGCCGGCGCCCTGGCCGCCCGGATCAGCCGGATGATGGCGTCGAGGTTGTCGAGGGCAATCCGGAGTCCCTCGAGGATGTGGGCCCGCGCCTCGGCCTTGCGCAGCTCGAATTCCGTTCGCCGCCGCACCACGCCGCGGCGGAATTCGACGAACTGGTCGACCATCGCCAGCAGCGGCAGGATGCGCGGCCGGCCGCCGACGATCGCGAGCATGATGATCCCGAACGACGTCTGCAGCGGGGTGTGCTTGTACAGGTTGTTCAGCACGACCTCCGGCACCTCGCCGCGCCGCAGGTCGATCACGATGCGCATGCCGTCGCGGTCCGACTCGTCGCGCAGGTCGGTGATGCCCTCGACGACCTTGCCGCGCGCCAGGTCGGCGATCTTCTCGAGCAACCTCGTCTTGTTGAGCTGGTAGGGAATCTCCGTCACGACGATGGCGGTCTTCTCGCCCTTGCCGGTGGTCTCGATCGACGTGCGGGCGCGCAGCGTGATCGATCCGCGTCCCTCGCGGTACGCCTGCGCAATGCCCGCGCGCCCGACGATGAAGCCGCCGGTCGGGAAGTCGGGGCCCGGCACGAAGCCCGCCAGCGTGCGCCGCTTGACGTCGGCCGGCTCGTCGGGATGCTCGGCCACCCACACGATGCCGTCGATGACCTCGCGCAGGTTGTGGGGCGGCACGTTCGTGGCCATCCCCACGGCGATTCCGGCCGACCCGTTCACCAGCAGGTTGGGATAGGGCGCCGGCAGCACGGAGGGCTCCTCGGTCGTTTCGTCGTAGTTCGGGACGAAGTCGACCGTCTCCTTGTCGAGGTCGGCCATCAGGTCGTCGGCCAGCGCTTCCAGCCGCGCCTCGGTGTACCGCATCGCCGCCGGCGGATCGCCGTCGACCGACCCAAAGTTCCCCTGGCCGTCGACCAGCGGATAGCGCATGTTGAAGCCCTGCGCCAGGCGCACGAGCGTGTCGTAGATCGACGCGTCGCCGTGCGGGTGGAAGTTCCCCATCACCTCGCCGACGATCTTGGCGCACTTGCGGTACGGCCGGTTCGCGGCCAGCCCCATGCCGCGCATCCCGAAGATGACGCGGCGATGGGCCGGCTTGAGGCCGTCGCGCACGTCGGGCAGCGCACGCCCGATGATCACGCTCATGGCGTAATCCATGTACGAGCGCCGCATCTCGTCTTCGATGCTTACGGGCACGCTGGAATGGGTCGGCTCAGGCATGGATCGATGACCGGCGCGGGGGCCCGGGGCCCCCTATACGTCGAGGTTCTCGACGTCGAGGGCGTTCTCTTCGATGAACCGGCGGCGAGGCTCGACCTGGTCGCCCATCAACGTCGAGAACACGAGATCGGACTCGGCGTGGTCTTCGGCGCGCACCTGCAGCAGGGTGCGTGCCTCCGGCTCCATCGTCGTGACCCACAACTGGTCGGGGTTCATCTCGCCGAGTCCCTTGTAGCGATTCACCGCGACGCCGCGCTTGCCGGCGGCCACGATGTGCTCCACCAGGTCGTCGACCGAGGTGACCCGCACGTCGCCGCCCTTCTCACCGGCGCGCGGCTCGCCGGCCGCTGACACGCCGTCGGTCGCCGCGCCGCCGGCCGGCGCATCGTCCGCCCGTGCGGCCTCGGTCTCGGCGCCGTCGCCGCCGGCCGCCGCCGTGGACACGACCATCGGCCCTCTCAGGCCGCGCACGTCATCGTCCTCGAACGCGGCCAGCACGGCGCGATACTCCGCGGATTCGGTGAACGCCACGCCCACGTCCTGTCGCCGCAGGTAGCCGTTCGTCCGCTCGGCGACCCGCAGCACGAACGCGTTGTGCTCCTCGTCGGGATCGACCGTCACCGTACGGGCAGGCGTGGTCAGGGCGGCCGCAATCGCGTCGAGGCCGTCACGATCGGCGAAGAAGCGGCGCGGGGAGGCAACCCCGTGCGCCAGCAGCTCCATGACGACGTCCCGCGCCACGCCGCGACGCTCGACGACCTGCAGCAGCTTCCGAAACGCCGTCAGCTTGTGCAGGAGCCGGGCGAGGCGCTCACCGGCGAACTGCCGCCCCTGATCCGGGAGCTGCAGGCGCCGCGAGGCGCAGGCGCGATCGATCAGCCAGGTCTCGAGATCGCGGTCGTCCTTGATGTAGTGCTCGCTGCGGCCACGCTTGATGCGATAGAGGGGCGGCTGCGCGATGTAGATGTGGCCGTGCTGGATCAACTCCGTCATCTGACGGTAGAAGAACGTCAGCAGCAGCGTCCGGATGTGCGAGCCGTCCACGTCGGCGTCCGTCATGATCACGATCCGGTGATAGCGGAGCTTCGCGAGATTGAAGTCCTCCCTGCCGATGCCGCAGCCCAGCGCCGTGATCATCGTCTTGATCTCGTCGCTGCCGAGCATCTTGTCGAAGCGGGCCTTCTCGACGTTGAGAATCTTGCCCTTGATGGGGAGGATCGCCTGGAAGCGGCGGTCGCGCCCCTGCTTTGCCGACCCGCCGGCCGACTCGCCCTCGACGATGAACAGCTCGCTGCGCGCGGGGTCGCGCTCCTGGCAGTCCGCCAGCTTGCCGGGCAGCGAGCTGCTGTCGAGCGCTCCCTTGCGCCGCACCAGGTCCCGCGCCTTGCGCGCCGCCTCCCGCGCGCGCGTGGCCTCGATCGCCTTGTTGACGATCCGCTTGGCGACCGCCGGGTGCTCCTCGAGGTAGGCGCCGAGCTTGTCGTTGAGGATGGCCTGGACGATGCCCTTCACCTCGGTGTTGCCGAGCTTCGTCTTCGTCTGCCCCTCGAACTGCGGCTGGGAGATCTTGACGCTGACGACCGCGACGAGACCCTCGCGGATGTCGTCGCCGCTCACGCTCTCCTTGAGGTCCTTGGCCAGGTTCTGCTTGTTCGCGTAGGCATTGATCGTGTACGTCAGCGCCGATCGGAAACCGGAGAGGTGGGTCCCGCCCTCCTGGGTGTTGATGTTGTTGGCGAACGAGTACACCGTGTCGTTGTAGCCGTCGTTCCACTGCAGCGCGATCTCGGCATCGATGCCGTCGCGCTGCCCCCGCATGTAGATTGGCTCGGCGTTGACGGCGGCCTTGTTCTTGTTGAGGAACTGCACGAACGAGATGATGCCGCCCTCGTACTGGAAGCGGTGGCTCTTGCCGGTCCGCTCGTCGTCGAGGACGATCGTCACGCCGGCGTTGAGGAACGCCAGCTCCCGCAGCCGATGGGCCAGCGTGTCGAAGCTGAAGTCGCCGATCTCGAAGATCTGCGCGTCGGGCCGGAACGTGATCTTGGTGCCGCGGCGCTTCGTGGTGCCGATGACCTCCAGCGGAGCGTGCGGGACGCCGCGCGCGTAGCTCTGGCGATAGACGTGCCCGTCGCGCCAGATCTCCAGATCGAGAGCCTCGGAGAGGGCATTGACCACCGACACGCCCACGCCGTGCAGCCCGCCCGAGACCTTGTAGCTCTTGTCGTCGAACTTGCCGCCGGCGTGCAGCACGGTCAGGACGACCTCCGCGGCGGCCTTGCCGCTGGCGTGCTCGTCGACGGGAATGCCCCGGCCGTTGTCGACGACCGTCACCGAGTTGTCGATGTGGACCGTCACGCCGATCGTGTCGCAGAAACCGGCCAGCGCCTCGTCGATCGAGTTGTCGACGACCTCGTACACGAGATGGTGGAGCCCGGGCGCGCCGGTGGACCCGATGTACATGGCGGGTCGCTTCCGCACGGCCTCGAGTCCTTCGAGGACCTTGATCTTGTCGGCCCGGTAGTCTTCGCCGCCCTCTTCGGCGACGGCGTCCGGAGCGTCAGGTTCGGGCGGGGTCGCGCGATAGTCTTCCTGGTCGAGTTGCGTCATCTAGTCACGACGTCGGATTCGGGAGGCATTGGGAACGGAAGCGGGTCTCAGACGCGCATCGGCATGATGACGTACGTGTAGTCGCAGCCGTTGCCGCCGATCGGTCGCATCACCGCCTGGCTCATCTCGTCCTTGAACTCGAGCTGCACGCTGTCGGTCTCCGCAACGCTCAGGAACTCGAGGAGGTACTGCGCGTTGAAGCAGATATCGAGCGGATCGCCCTGGTAGTCCACGGCCAGCGACTCGGTCGCCTCGCCGACCTCCGGGCTGCTCGACGTGATGTCGATCTGCTGCTCGGCAATCTGGAACTTGACCGCCCGCGAGCGCTCGCTCGAGAGCAACGCGACGCGCTTGACCGCGCTCGTCAGCCGGTCGCGCTCGAACTCCACCCGCTTGTCGTTCTGCTTCGGGATCACTCGTTCGTACGCCGGAAACTGCGCATCGATGACGCGCGAGATGAGCCGGCGGCCGTCCACGTCGAAGAACAGGTGGTTCTCGCCGCGCGCGTAGCGCACGTCGCCCTCCCCGTCCACCAGCAGCCGCGCCAGCTCCCAGAGCGTCTTCTTCGGAAGAATCGCCTGCACCTCGTCCGCGTCGCCGTTCTCCGCCTCCCGCTTCGTCGACACGAGCGCGAGCCGGTGCCCATCGGTCGCGACGAGATTCATCGAGGTCGGCCCCAGCACGAACAGCGCGCCGTTGAGGAAGTACCGCGTGTCCTCGCCCGTGATGGCGAACTGCGTTCGCATCACCATCTCGCGCAGCGCCGTGCGCGGCAGCGCGAAGGCCGCCGCCCCGTCGGCTTCCGGCAGGGTCGGAAAATCCTCCCGAGGCAGCGTCTGCATGCGGGAATCGAACTTCTCGGCGGCCACTCGGACCGCCCCCTTCGGGCCCTCCTTTATCAGGACATCCACCTCCGGCAAGGCGCGCACGATCTCGTACAGCTTCTTCGCCGGGATGGTGAGCGCGCCGTCGCGGGCGACGGTGGCCGCGCAGCGGCTGCGCAACCCGACCTCCAGATCGGTGGCGAGCAGCCGCATGCCGTCGCTGCCGTCGGTTTCGATGAGCACGTTCGCGAGGATCGGAATGGTGTTCTTGCGTTCGACGATTCCCTGGAACAGCTGCAGCTCGTGCAGCAGATCGGATTTGCGGACCGTTATCTCCATGCGGCTAGTGACCTCGGCCGAGGGCGTCGTGCATTCGAATCCGAGTAGATAAAAACACTTAAATTATACAGGAAGAGGAAGGCGGGATGAAACTGTGGACGCTTTTGTAAATTCTTCTGAGTGAAACATTTAGCGAGGGTGCAGGTTGTGCGTGAAGCAGGCCCTCGCGGCCGTCCTCCGCGGATGGCCGCGGAAGCCGCGGGCCGGGTGGGGCGCGGCGGCCCCGGGGCTGTGGACGCGCGCGGCGTCGGTCGGCCCGCACTAGCTGAACGACTCGCGGAAGCTGTTGATGAGGGTGTGGAAATCGCGGTCGCGCTTGCAGCGCTCATCGATCTTGCGGATCGAGTGGATGACCGTGGAATGGTGCTTGCCGCCGAAGCTCTTGCCGATCTGCTGCAGCGAGGCGCCGGTGAGCGACTTGGCCAGGTACATCGCGATCTGGCGCGGGAGCGCGATCGCCTTGGAGTTGTTGCGCGACTTCAGATCGGCAACCTTGAGCTCGTAGTGGTTGGCGACGAGTTTCTGCACCATGTCGATCGTGACGGCGTCGTCGCCGCGGTCGATGAGGTCCCGCAGCACCTCCTTGGCGAGCGACAGCGAGATCTCCAGGCCCGTGAGCGAGGCATAGGCGATGAGGCGGATCAGCGATCCCTCGAGCTCCCGGACGTTCGACTTGATCCGGCCGCCGATGTACAGGGCCACGTCGTCGGGCAGCGGCACGGCCTCCGCACCGGCCTTCTTCTTGAGGATCGCTACCTTGGTCTCGAGGTCGGGCGGCTGGATGTCGGCGATCAGTCCCCACTCGAAACGCGAGCGCAGGCGCTCTTCGAGCGCCGGGATCTCGTTCGGCGGGCAGTCGCTGCTGATCACGATCTGCTTCTGGGCGTCGTACAGCGAGTTGAACGTGTGGAAAAACTCGGTCTGCGTGCCTTCCTTGCCCGCCAGGAACTGGACGTCGTCCACCAGCAGCACGTCCATGCTTCGATACCGCTCCCGGAAGTCGAGGATGCGGTCGTACCGGACGGCGTTGATCATCTCGTTCATGAACCGCTCGGACGAGATGTAGCTCAGCCTGAGGTGCGGCGACTGGCTGAGCAGATACTGGCCGATCGCGTGCATCAGGTGGGTCTTTCCGAGGCCGACGCCGCCGTAGATGTACAGGGGGTTGTACGAGCGCGACGGCGCCTCGGCGACAGCCAGCGCGGCGGCGTGGGCGAACTGGTTCGACGAACCCACGACGAACGCGTCGAACGTGTACCGCCGGCTCAGCACGCCCGGCGCCGTCGCCGGAACCCTGGGGGCGCCGGGCGGTTCGGCACCCGGCGGCTCGGCCCGGGCGGGCGCGCCCCCGGCTTCGGCAGCGGTCACGAAGTCGATGCGGACGCCGCCGGGACGAATCTCGAGGGCCGCCTCGTTGATGACGCCGGCGTAGTGCTTCGCCAGCCAGTCGCGGAACTGGCTGTTCGGCACCCGGATCCTGAGGCACTCGCCGTTCTCGTCCACGAGCGCCGTCGGCTTGAACCACGTGTAGTAGCTGTGGCGGTTTATCTTGGTCTCGACGCGCGCGAGGATGTCGTTCCAGACGTTCTCCGCCATGGTGGTACCGTGTGACGCTGCAGGAGACGCGCGCGCTGGGATCGGCCAGCGACAGGGCAGCCTGAGTCCTTTCGACGCGGCACGAGACAGGCGAAACGGAACCCCTTTCGAGCCCCCTCGGATTTCCGCAAAGTTTTCCACAGGTGTGGAAAGCTACAGGGAACAAGGAGGCTTTCCCGGGGGCGGGCTGAATGTAGCACACCCGATAATGGGTCGCCAACCGTTGACACTGCCGACCTGGGTCGACTACGATTCACATCCCGTGAGCCTTCGGGACGCGCGGGCCGTTCGCACGGAGTCGCGGGGGGACCAACCAGGATGAAGCGCACGTATCAGCCGAACCGCCGGCGCCGGAAGCGCACGCACGGCTTCCGCAAGCGGATGAGCACCAAGAGCGGGCGCCTCATCCTGAAGAGTCGGCGGGCCAAGGGACGCCGGCGGCTGGCGGTCTCTTGAGCCGGACGTTGACCCGCCCGGAGCGCCTCCGGACCCGGCCGGAGTTCCTCGCGGTGCAGCGCCGCGGCGCCCGCAGCCGCGGGCGTTACCTGACGCTGCTCGGCCTGCCGAACGGCCTGGACGTCACCCGCCTCGGCGTCGTGGCGTCGCGGCGGCTCGGCAAGGCGTTCCGCCGGAACCGGTCCAAGCGCCTGGTCAGGGAGCTCTTCCGTCTCAACAAGCGCCGCTCCGGATTCGATCTCGTCGTGCTGCCGCGTCCGGAGCTGTGCGAGGCGGCGTTCGACGCGCTGCAGGCCGACTACCGGAACGTGCTGCGACGATTCGAGCGAGCTCATGGCTGACCCTGGCAGCGTGGCGAGATGGATGCTGGGCCTGCCCGCCGCGGGGTTGCTGGCGGCGATTGCCGCCTATCGGGTACTGCTTTCGCCGCTGTTCGCAGGGTCCTGCCGCTTCGTTCCCTCGTGCTCCGCGTATGCGCGCGAGGCGATTGCCAGGCACGGCGCGCTGCGCGGCAGCCTGCTGGCTGCGTGGCGCCTGGCCCGCTGCCAGCCGCTCTGCAGGGGCGGGCTCGACCAGGTGCCCGGCCCGAAGCTGCGCTGATCACGGCGCCGAGCACGACGCGTCATGGAGAGAAGGGTTCTCCTCGCCGTCTTCCTGTCGTTCCTGGTTCTCTACATCTACCAGGCGCTGGTCGGGCCGCCGCCCGCGGAGCGTACCGGGGCCGGGCCGCCGGCGTCACCCGGGCCGCCGGTGGCGCCGGCCGACCTGCCCCCGCCGCCGGTCGCCGCCGATGCGCTCGCCGCGCCCGGTGCGGTTGTGCCGGCTGCCGGCGACGCGGGCCGCGGCGCGGGGGATCCGCTAGTCGCGGACGCGGAGGCGCGGGAGATCGTCGTCGAGAGCGACTGGTTCAGGGCGGTCTTCGCCAACCGCGGCGCGGAGCTGCTGAGCTGGCAACTGGCGGACTATCTCGACGAGGGTCGGCCCGTCGACCTCGTGCCGCGGGATCTGCCGCCGGGCGAGCCCGCGCCGTTCGCGCTGGCGTTCGAGGACGAGCAGCTCACCCGCCTGGCCGGTGAAGCCCTCTACCGCCCCAGCGCCGGTCGCGTGCGGCTTGCCGATCGAACGGAGACGCTGACGTTCGACTACGAGGACGCCGGGGGGCTGCGAATCCGCAAGACCTTTCGGTTCGATCCGTCGTCGAGCCCGTACCTGATCACGCTGGCGGTGGAGGCGGCGCTGGGAGACGAGGCGCTCAACCCCGCGTTGCGCTGGGGTCCGGCGCTCGGCGGCGGCGAACACACGACCTCGGGGTTCGCGTTCCGGCAGGGCCCGCGCGGCGTCGTGTACGGCCGGCTGCTGCAAGACGGCGTCATCGCCGAGCTCGAAGTCACCCGCCCCGCGGCGTCCGACGTGGCGGCGCAGCCCACCTACCAGGGCCAGCTGGCGTTCGTGGGCGTCGACAACCACTACTTCCTGGCCGCGGCGCTGCCCGGCGTGCAGGAGGCAACGGTTCGGTACCGGGCCGTACCGCTTCCCCCCCGGACGGTGGACGGCGAGCCGCGGGAGCTGATGGCCTTCGACCTGCGGCTGGCCGGCGGTCCGGACGGCCTGCCCTTCTACCTGGGGCCGAAGGACTTCGACATCCTGGAGGCCGCGGACCCGGCCCTGCCGCGCGCCATCGAGTTCGGCTTCCTGTCCTGGCTGGTGGTTCCCCTGCACCGGTCGCTGAGCTGGGTGCATGCCGGCGTCGGCAACTGGGGGCTGTCCATCATCATCCTGACCATCCTGATCAACATCGTCATCTTCCCGCTGCGGCACAAGAGCGTCGTGTCGATGCGCAAGATGCAGGAGCTGCAGCCGGAGATGAAGGCGATTCAGGAGCGCTACAAGCACCTGAAGGCGAGCGATCCGGACAAGCAGAAGATGAATCAGGAGGTCATGGCGCTCTACCGTGACCGCGGCGTCAACCCGGCGAGCGGCTGCCTGCCCATGCTCGCGACGATGCCGATACTGTTCGCGTTCTACCGCCTGCTCACGATGGCGATCGAGATTCGCGGCGCGCCGTTCCTGCTCTGGATCGAGGACCTGTCGGTGCACGATCCGCTGTACGTCACGCCGCTCGTGATGGGCGCGTCGATGGTGCTGCAGCAACGCCTGTCGCCGGCCCAGGTCGACGCGATGCAGCAGCGGATGATGATGCTGATGCCGGTCGTCTTCACGTTCATGTTTCTCTGGGCCCCGAGCGGACTCGTGCTCTACTGGCTCACGAGCAACGTGCTGGGGATTGGGCAGCAGGTGATCACGAACCGCGTGATCGGTCCGCCGAAGGTGCGTACCGTGCGGCCGCCGGCCGAGCGTCGCGTCCGGAATCCGCGCCGGGACAAGGGCGGCAAGAAGACAGCGGCGGCGGGCCAGGAGCCCGCGCGGTAGCGCGGCGCGGGCGCCGGGAGGCGTCGTCGGGCGGGAATCGGAGCCGCGGGCTCCCGGAGCGAGGGCCGTTGGGGAACGATCTGAGCGCGCAGCTGGTCGGGTTCGTCGAGTCGGTCACGGCGGCCATGGGGCTCGAGGCGAAGGTCACGGTCGAGCCGCTCGACGACGGGACCCGGATCGTGATCGCCGGCGGCGGATGCGAGGTGTTCCTGCGCCGCCGGGCGGCCGCGCTCGATGCCATGCAGCATCTCGTCAACGCCGCGTTTCGCCGCCAGCATCCCGGCCGGCACATCGTGGTGGACTGCCTCGACTACCGCAAGGGCAAGGATGCCGAGCTGCGGGAGACCGCGCGGCTGCTTGTCGACCGGGCCCGCGAGACCGGCGAACCGCAGGAGATCGGCCCGCTCAATCCGTACGCCCGCCGCATCGTGCATCTGGCGGTCGCCGAGCTCCCGGGTGCGTCGTCGGAGAGCGTCGGCGACGCGTTCACGAAGACGGTCGTGATCACGGCGGGCGCCCCAGCAACCTGACGGGAGGCATGTACTCCCCCGACGACACGATCGTCGCGGTCGCGACGCCTCCCGGGCGCGGCGGCATCGGCGTCGTGCGTGTGAGCGGGCCCGACGCGGCGGGGGCCGTCAAGGCCGTCCTCTGCGACCGCGTGGACCTGCCGCCGCGGCGCGCAACGCTCACTGCGGTGCGGGGCGCGTCAGGCCGCCTGGACCGCGTCCTCGCCACCCACTTTCCCGCGCCCGCGTCGTACACCGGCGAGGATGTCGTCGAGATCAGCGGCCACGGGAGTCCCCTGCTGCTGCGGCTGATCGTCGAAGCGGTCGTCGACGCCGGCGCCCGCCTGGCGGAGCCGGGCGAGTTCACCCTGCGGGCGTTCGTCAATGGCCGCATGGATCTGGTGCAGGCCGAAGCGGTCGTCGATCTCGTCAACGCGGTGACGCCGCTGCAGGCGCGCGTCGCCTTCGACCAGCTCGAGGGCACGGTCACCGGGGCAATCGGCGAGATCGAGGCGAAGCTGTTCGACCTGGCGGCCCGCCTCGAGGCCTCGATCGACTTTCCCGACGAGGGCTACCATTTCGCCGCGGCCGACGCGGTGGCCGGGGAGACGCAGGAGCTGCGGCAGCGGACGGCGGCGCTGCTCGCCGACGCGCGTCGCGGCCGGCTGGTCCGCGACGGGTGCCAGGTCGTCATCCTCGGCAAGCCGAACGTGGGCAAGTCGACCCTGTTCAACCGGCTGCTCGGCGCCGCCCGCGCCATCGTGACGGACGTGCCCGGCACGACCCGGGACCTGCTGACCGAGACGGTGGAGATCGAGGGCGTGCCGGTCACGCTCGTCGACACGGCCGGGATCCGCGCGACCGCCGATGCCGTCGAGTCGGAAGGGGTCGCGCGCTCGCGCGGGGCCCTGGGCGTGGCCTCCGCGGTGCTGCTGGTGCTCGATCGGTCGCGGCCGCTGGAGCCGGAGGACCACGAGCTGCTGCGGGCGACGCCCGCGGCGGGCCGTGTGCTCGTCGTCAACAAGACGGACCTGACGGCGCACTGGGAGCTCGGCGACCTGCCGGCCGAGGGCCCCGTGGTGCCCGTGTCCCTGCGGGCGGAGCCCGCCCTCGAGAACCTGCGGGCGGCCCTGGCGGACGTGCTGTGGGCCGGCGAGCGGCTCCGCGATACGCCGCTGCTCTCCAACCTGCGCCACATCGGCCTGGTCGAGCGTGCGACCGCCGCGCTGGCCCGCGCCGCGGACGCCGCCGCCGCCGCCGCGCCGGAGGAACTGGTGCTGGCAGACCTGCAGGACGCGCGCGCCGCGCTCGAGGAGGTGACGGGGAAACGCACGTCGGACGATCTGCTGCAGCACATCTTCGCGCAGTTCTGCATCGGGAAGTAGGGGCACGGTCCGCGGGATGGACAGGTTCGACGTCATCGTCATCGGCGCAGGGCACGCCGGCTGCGAGGCGGCCTACGCAGCGGCGCGCATGGGCTGCCGCGTAGGCCTGTGCACGCTCTCGCGCGAGACCGTGGCCCACATGCCGTGCAACCCGGCGATCGGTGGGACCGCGAAGGGGCACCTCGTGCGCGAGATCGACGCGCTCGGCGGCCTGATGGGCGTGGCCATCGACGCGACCGGCATTCAGTTCAAGCTGCTCAACCGCAGCCGCGGGCCCGCGGTCCGGTCGCCCCGCGCGCAGGCGGACAAGCGGCGCTACGGGGCCTGGGTGCGCGACGAGCTCGACCGGCAGCCCGGGATTCGGTGGGTGACCGGCCGGGCGGGTCGCATCCTCGCCGAGCATGGCGCCGCGACCGGCATCGCGCTCGAGGCTGGCGACCGGCTGGCCTGCAAGGCGGTGGTGGTCACGACCGGGACCTTCCTCAACGGGCTGATCCACATCGGGCCGGAGACGCGCGCGGCCGGCCGGGCCGGCGAGCCGGCGTCGCACCAGCTCGCGGAGTCGCTCAAGGCGCTCGGGTTCCGCTGGGGCCGCCTCAAGACCGGGACGCCGCCGCGCCTCGACCGGCGCAGCATCGACTTCGGACGGTTCGAGCCGGCGCCGGGCGATGCGCGGCCGGTGCCGTTCTCGTTCATGACCGATGCGATCGACCGCCCCCAGATCCTGTGCCATCTCCTGCACACCAACGCGCGCGTGCGCGCGATCGTCCGCGCGAACATCGGCCGCTCGCCGCTGTACAACGGCCAGATCTCGGGCATCGGACCACGCTACTGCCCGTCGCTCGAGGACAAGATCATGCGCTTCCCCGACCGGGAGCGACACCAGATCTTTCTGGAGCCGGAAGGGATCGGCGTCGACGAGACGTACGTGAACGGCTACTCGATGAGCCTGCCGCGCGATGTTCAGGAGGACCTGGTGCGCGCGTTGCCCGGCCTCGAGGACGCGGTCATGCTGCGCCCCGGCTACGCGGTCGAGTACGACTTCGTGCAGCCGACGGGGCTGCAGCCCACGTTCGAGACGAAGCGCATCGGCGGCCTGTTCCTGGCCGGTCAGATCAACGGCACCTCGGGGTACGAGGAAGCGGCCGCGCAGGGTCTGCTGGCAGGCATCAACGCGGCGTTGCGCGTACGCGGCGGCGAACCGCTGGTGCTGGGCCGGGAGGACGCGTACATCGGCGTGCTTGCCGATGATCTGACGACGAAGGGCTGCCTGGAGCCGTACCGGATGTTCACGTCGCGCGCCGAGCACCGGCTGCTGCTGCGGATCGACAGCGCGGACCTCCGGCTGACCGAGCGCGGGCGCCGCGTCGGCCTGGTGAGCGACGAGCGGTGGGCCCGCTACGAGGGGCGGCGCAGCCGCTACGAGCGCAACATGCGCCGCGTGCGGCGGACGAGCATCGCGCTCGACGGTGCGGACCGCGCCCCGGCGGCGCAACTGCTGCGGCGGCCCCAGGTTCGTCTGGCCGACCTCGCGGCGGCCGGCGCCGTCGAGCTCGACATCGCGCCCGGGCAGCGGCATCTCGATCTGCCGAGCGTGGAAACGGAGTTCAAGTACGCCGGCTACCTGGCGCGACAGCAGGCTGCCGTCGAGCGCACCCGCCGCCAGGAGCACCAGGCCATCCCCCCGGGCTTCCGCTACGACGGCGTGCCCGGTCTGTCCCGGGAGGTCGTCGAGCGCCTCACGGAGATTCGACCGCGCACGCTCGGGCAGGCGCTGCGGGTGCCGGGCGTCACGCCGGCCGCCGTCACCATCATTGCTGCCCGCGCCGCCCGCGCCGCGCGCGGCGCGGGCGGCGCGGCGGCCCGCGGCGCATGAAGCAGGGCCGGACCCGGTCGCGCGAACCGCGAACACCGGGGACGGCGGTCCCGCTGAACCGGCGCGAGCTTGCCGAGCGCCTGCGCCGGCGCGCCGCGCGCGCGCGGCTCGACGTGTCGGGTCAACTGCTCGAGGACCTCGTGTCCTACATCGAGCTGCTGCGCCGCTGGAACGCGCGCGTGAACCTGACGGCGCTGGGTGCCGGCGACGAAGGGCTCGACAGACTGATCGTGGAGCCCCTGGCGGCGGCCCGGCGCGTCACGACCCCCGCGCCGCGACTCATCGACATCGGCTCCGGCGGCGGATCGCCGGCCATACCGCTGAGGCTGGCGCTGGGCGGCGGCTCGCTGCTGATGGTCGAGGCCAGGGCGCGCAAGGCCGCCTTTCTGCGCGAGGCCGTGAGACACCTCGGCCTGGCGGACACCGCCGTGGAGGCCCGGCGCTTCGAGGAGCTGGCCGGCCGGCCGTCGTTGCTGGGAGCCTTCGACCTGCTGTCGGTGCGCGCGGTGCGGATGGATGCCGCGGTACTGCGCGGCTTGCAGCCGCTCCTGAGAGGCGGCGGGGAGCTCTTCCTCTTCACGGGACCGCGCGGGGAGCCGCCGCTGGCCGCAGTGGAGCCGCCGCTGGTGTCGCACGCGACCTGGCCGCTGGTCCCGAGCCTGCGCAGCCGCCTCGTGGTGCTGCGCAAGGCGCCAGGCGACCTGGAGGCGACGAAATAGCGAAGATATGATGTTCAGGCGACAGGGGCTTCACCGGCGCAAGCGTGCGCTGCGCCGCGGGGCTTCGTGCGACAGGCGCGGGCGCCACCCCGCCGGGACGGCCCTGCGCCCGACTCAGCTCCCGCCCGCGGAGGTCGACCCCGGCGTTGAGCCGGCACTGGCAATCTGCGGAAAGTCGCGCCGCGAGTACAGGGCCACGTAGCCGGGAACCTGACCGCGGATGGCCGCGGCGCCGCCTTCGTCGCGATCGACCAGGGCAATGACGCCCGCGACGATGCAGCCAGCCTTTTGCGCTTCGTCCACCGCCTTGAGCGCCGAGCGGCCGCTGGTCACGACGTCCTCCACGATGACGACGCGCGTGCCCGGCGGGGGCGGGTTCTCGATGAGCCGCATGGTGCCATGCGTTTTCGGCTGCTTTCGGACATAGAACCCGTCCAGGGGCCGTCCTTGCGCGGCTGCCCGCAGCATGGTGGCGCCGACAATCGGGTCGGCGCCGTGAGTGAGGCCGCCGACCGCGCGAATCTGGGCCGGCAAGGCAGCGGCGGGGAGTGCGTCGAGAGCCTCCACGAAGGCGTCCCCCACCAGCGGCGCGCCGTCTGCGCTGAGCGTTACCGGCTTGCAGTCGAAGTAATAGGTGGAGGCCTTGCCGGAGCTCAGCGTCAGCCGGCGTCCGGTATGAAGCGCCCGGTCGGCGAGCAGTTTCCAAAGCGGATCGTTGGGCATGGACAGCAACCTCCGCGGGCCAAACGGTGTCGGTGCAAGCAGTATGGTAGCACCCGGGCGCGCGCGGAGGGGAACGGTGCCAACGGCCTGGCCGGCTTCCAACAGACGGGGCTGCGCCCCTGACCCCCGGCGTCCGCTTGCGGGGCCCGTTCGTCCCGCGCCGCTCCCGCCGCGGCGCGCTGTGCGCGCCCTTGCCGAGTCGACGGCGTTCTATGGCACGGACGCCTGGGCAGGTCGTGACGGCTTGTCGCCTGGCAGCGCCCAAGGCACTGGCGGCGCGAGTCACGAGGGATGTTCCACGTGGAACAAAGGGTCGGCAGCGCGGAACCCGGCATCTCACCGACAGGCGGTGGTGACAATGCGGCGCGCGGACGGAACCAGGAAGCGGCTCCGCGCCGGCTCTTTCGCGATGCGCCGCTGCTCGAATGCAACGATGCCAGGGTGCCAGGGGGCCGGTGGCGCCAGGCATGGCGGCTCTGGCCGGCGCCTCGGCCGGCGGCTGGCAGGACCTGGGCGAGTTGGCGCAGACAGGCCGGCGAGTTCGACGTGGCACCCGTCGCCCACCCGGTGATGTTCCACGTGGAACATCACCGGGGCGGCGTTGACCGCGCGCGGCAAAAGTCGTACCTTGGGAGCGGGCTTCTCGGCGACGAGGAGCGACGCGCAGACCATGTGGTTTCGCCTGAAAAAGCCTGCTCCGCCCCCGCAGCGAAAGAGCCCGCTCAAGCCCGTCGTCGCCATCGCGAATCAGAAGGGCGGCGTCGGAAAGACGACGACAGCCATCAACCTGGCCGCGTCGCTGGCAGTTGCCGGGCGCAAGGTCCTCGCCATCGACATGGATCCGCAGGCCAACCTGACCAGCGGCGTCGGCTTGAAGGGGAAGCGCGCGGCAGGTGGGACCATCTACAACGCCCTGACCCGCGATGTGCCGGGCGACATGGAGGACTTCGTGGTCGAGACCGGGGTGCGGAATCTGTCGCTCATACCCTCGGATCGGCATTTGACGGGCGCCGAGCTCGAGCTCGTGACCCTCCGCAACCGTGAGTCTCGCTTGCGGCCGCTCGTTGCGGCGGCCCGCGATCGTTTCGAGCACGTCTTCATCGACACGCCGCCGTCGCTCGGTCTCCTGACCCTCAACGCCCTCGTCGCAGCCGACGAGGTGCTGATTCCGTTGACCTGCGAGTACTTCGCCCTCGAAGGCGTCGCCGAGTTGACCGCCACGGTGCAGCGGGTTCGCGGCGGCCTGAATCCGGAGCTGTCGATTGGAGGCGTCCTGTTGACGATGACCGATACGCGCACGAATCTCGGCCGGCAGGTGGCGGCGGAGGTTAGAGCCTTCTTCAAGGAAAAGGTGTTTTCGACGGTCATTCCCAGGAATGTTCGTTTGGGCGAAGCCCCTAGCCACGGCTTGCCGGCGATCATGTACGACAGCCGCGCACGAGGCGCCGCGGCGTACGCGGCGCTTGCGGACGAGGTGCTGGCGGCGGGTCGGAACGCCGGGATCCGGGGGCGCAGGGCCCGTGGCTGACAAGCGCCCGGCGCTGGGACGGGGGCTGAGCGCGCTCATCCCCGACGTGCCGCCGCCGGCGCCGCGCGCGGACGCGCCGGCGGAGGTCGACCTCGACCTGATTGAGCCCAACCGCGACCAGCCGCGCCGCATCATGGACGACGCGAAGCTGGAGGAGCTGGCGCAGTCGATCAGGGGTAGCGGCATCATTCAGCCCATCGTGGTGCGCCGGCGCGCGGAAGGGGCGTACGAGATCGTCGCGGGCGAGCGCCGCTGGCGCGCCGCCCAGCGCGCGGGTCTGCTGAAGGTGCCGGTCGTCATCCGCGACGTGCCGGACGACAAGCGCCTCGAGCTGGCGCTGATCGAGAACGTTCAGCGCGAGGATCTCAATCCGATCGAGGAGGCGCGCGCCTACAGGCGCCTGGCCGACGAGTTCGGGTTGACGCAGGAGGAGACGGCCCGCGCCGTCGGCAAGGACCGCGCGACGGTCGCCAACTACCAGCGCTTGCTGGCGCTGGCCGCCGAGGTTCAGGCGGACGTCGCGACGGGAGCCCTGAGCATGGGCCACGCCCGCGCGCTCGTCGCGCTCCCGGACGCCGCGGCCCAGCGCCGGGCGGCGCGGGACGTGCGGACCCGCGGGCTGTCGGTCCGCGAGACCGAGCTGCTGGTCAAGCGCCGCCTGGCGCCGCCTGCGCCGCCGCCCCCCGGCCCCGACCCGCACACGAAGGCCGCGGCCGAGCGGCTGCGCGTCGCGCTCGGGACCAGCGTGGAGATCGTGAGGCGGCGGCGGGGTGGAAGGATCGAGATCCACTTCCGTTCCGAGGACGAGCTGCAGCGGTTGTTCGAGCAGCTCACGGCCCCGGAGGGTTGATCCCGCGGCTTGCCCCGGCTGCCCGTGGATGGTATAAAAACCTGTTTGGCCCGCCGCGGATCATCCCTTAGTGACAGGTTCTGCGTGCGAAAGTCCGCGCCCGTCGAATACAACGGGGCTTTTTGCCACGGGCTGCCGGGAGTCTGCGCCGTGAGAACGGCACGGACTCCGCAAGGCGCGCACAGCGCGCCTCGGCGGGAGCGGCGGGGGGTGCAGGGGTCCCCGCAAGCGAACGCCGGGGGTTCGGGGCGTAGCCCCGTCTGATCGAAGCCAGCATGCGAGTTATCTGACGATGGCGAATCGCACTGCCGCCGCGCGGTACGTCCGTGCCCTGCTCGAGGTCTGCGAGCGGGAAGCCGAGCTGGAGCGCGTCGAGCGGGAGGTGTCGGCGTTCGCGGGGTTGTTCGACGAGCACCCCACGCTGCGCAAGAGCCTGCTCAATCCAGCGGTGCCGCCCGCCCCGAAACGAACCGTGGTCGCGGAGCTCCTCGATCGCGCGGGCGATCTGTCGCCGGTCACGCGGCGGCTGCTCACCCTGCTGGCGGAGCGCGACCGGCTGGCGCTGCTGCCGGAGATTCTCGACGTGTACCGCGATCGCCTGCTGGAGCGCCAGGGCATGGTGCGGGCGCGGATCACCACGGCGGCGCCGCTGCCGGACGACCGCACGCACGAGCTGACCCGGCAGCTCGAGGCCGCGACCGGCAAGCGGGTCACCGTCGAGACCGCGGTCGATCCGGAGGTCATCGGCGGCGTCGTCACGCAGATCGGCAGCACGGTCTGGGACGGCAGCATCGCGCGGCATCTGGCCCGGCTGCGGGAGCGTTTCCTCGGCGACGCGGCCGGCTGAACGGAGTCGAAGCTATGGACATCAAGGCAGACGAGATATCCAGAATCATCAAGGACCAGCTCGGGAGCTACGCGCTCGACGTGGACGTGGCCGAGGTCGGCACGGTGGTGTCGGTCGGCGACGGGATCGCGCGCATCCACGGCATCGAGGGCGCGATGGCCACCGAGATGCTCGAGTTCCCCAAGGGCGTCTTCGGCATCGCTCTCAACCTGGAGGAGGAAAGCGTCGGCGCCGTGCTGCTGGGCGAGTCGACCAAGATCAAGGAGGGCGATCCGGTCAAGCGGACGGGACGCATCATCTCGGTGCCGGTCGGCGACGAGCTGCTCGGGCGCGTCGTCAACGCACTCGGCCAGCCGGTTGACGGCAAGGGGCCGATCACGACCGGGCAGCACGCGCCCATCGAGAAGATTGCACCGGGCGTCGTGGACCGCCAGCCGGTGAAGGAGCCGCTGCAGACGGGACTCAAGGCCATCGACGCCATGATTCCGATCGGCCGCGGCCAGCGCGAGCTCGTCATCGGCGACCGGCAGACCGGCAAGACGGCCGTGGCGGTCGACACCATCATCAATCAGAAGGGCCTCGACGTCGTCTGCATCTACAACGCCATCGGCCAGAAGCAGTCGACGGTGGCGCAGGTGGTCCGCACCCTCGACGAAGCCGGCGCGATGGAGTACACCATCGTCGTGACCGCGGGTGCGTCCGAGCCGGCGCCGCTCCTGTACATCAGCCCGTACTCGGCCTGCGCGATGGGCGAGTACTTCCGCGACAGCGGACGCCACGCGCTGTGCATCTACGACGATCTGTCCAAGCACGCGCAGGCCTACCGCGAGATCTCGCTTCTGCTGCGCCGGCCGCCGGGCCGCGAGGCGTATCCCGGGGACGTGTTCTACCTGCACTCCCGGCTGCTGGAGCGGGCCGCGAAGATGCGGAACGAGCTCGGGGGCGGCTCGCTCACGGCGCTGCCGATCATCGAGACCCAGGCCGGCGACCTGTCGGCCTACATCCCCACCAACGTCATCTCGATTACGGACGGCCAGATCTTCCTCGAGTCGGACCTGTTCCACCAGGGCATTCGGCCCGCGATCAACGTCGGCAACTCCGTCTCGCGGGTCGGAGGGTCCGCACAGGTGCGGGCCATGCGCCAGGTCGCCGGCACGCTGCGCCTCGACCTGGCCCAGTTCCGGGAGCTGGCCGCGTTCGCGCAGTTCGGCAGCGACCTCGACAAGGCGACGCAGGACCAGCTCAACCGCGGCCGGCGCCTGGTCGAGGTGCTCAAGCAGCCGCAGTACCAGCCGCTGGCGGTGGAGCGGCAGGTCCTCATCATCTTCGCCGGCACGAACGGCTTCCTCGACAAGGTCGCCGAGAGCGACGTGGCGGCCTACGAGCGGGAGCTGTACGAGTTCATGGAGGTGCGGCACCGGGACGTGCTCGAGCGCCTGATCGCCCTGAAGGAGCTCGACGACGAGCTGCGCAGCGACGTGTCCGCCGCCGTCAAGGCCTTCACCGAGCAGTTCACCGCGGCGCGGAAGGGAGTGGCAGCCTAAGCGATGCCGTCGCTCATCGACATGCGGCGCCGTATCCGCGCCGTCAAATCGACGCAGCAGATCACGAAGGCGATGAAGACCGTCGCCGCGTCGAAGCTGCGCCGCGCGCAGGAGCGGATTACGGGCGCGCGCCCGTTCGCCCAGTTGATGCTGGGCGTGCTCAACAGCCTGGCGACGCGCGGCGACCCCGCGCTGCACCCGTTGCTCGCGTCGCCGGCGGATCGCCCGTCCGCGCCGACGCTCCTCATCGTCGTGACGGCCGACAAGGGGCTCTGCGGCAGCTTCAACTCCAGCCTGTTGCGGCGCGCGGGCAGGTACGTTGCCGACGCGGATCGCGAGGTGGCGCTCGGCCTCGTCGGCCGCAAGGGCCGCGATTTCTTCGTGCGGCGCGGATTCGACGTCCGCTACGAGGACATCAACGTGTTCACGAACCTGCGCTACACGCACGCCCAGGCCGTGGCGCGGGCGGCGATCGAGGAGTTCACCAGCGGCGCGGCCCGCGACGTGTACCTGCTCTACAACGAGTTCAAGAGCGTGCTGCAGCAGCGTGTCGTCGTCGAGCGGCTGCTCCCGATTCCGCGCTTCGAGGAGGAGGCGGCCGCGGCGGCGGAGGTGCTGGCCGGCCACCTGTTCGAGCCGACGCCGGCGGAGATCTTCGACGAGCTGCTGCCCCGGCACGTGGAGACGCAGCTCTTCCGCGCGCTGCTCGAGTCCGCCGCGGCGGAGCACGCGGCCCGGATGACGGCCATGGACGCGGCCACCCGGAACGCCGGGGAGATGATCGATCAGTTGACGCTCTACATGAACAAGATGCGGCAAGCCACGATCACGCGCGAGCTGATCGAGGTCGTGTCGGGCGCGGAAGCCTTGTAACGCGGGAGCCGAGAGAGCATGGCCAACGGAGTGAGCACGAGCGAGAAGACCGGCAAGGTCGTCCAGGTGATCGGGCCGGTCGTGGACGTCGAGTTCGAGAGCGGACATCTCCCGCCCATCTACAACGCGCTGCACATCAAGTCGGAAGCGGCCGGGGCGGAGGCCATCGACGTGATCGTCGAGGTCGAGCAGCATCTCGGAGAGAGCCGGGTGCGGACCGTCTCCATGAAGCCCACCGACGGGATGCAGCGCGGCATGGCGGCCGTCGACACCGGCGCGCCCATCTCGATGCCGGTGGGCCCGCAGACCCTGGGGCGGGTGCTGAACGTGCTGGGCGAGCCGGTCGACTTCCCGGACCGTCCGGTCGCGTCCGAGGAGCGCTGGCCGATCCATCGGCCGGCGCCGCCCCTCGAGGACCAGTCCACCGAGCTGCAGATGTTCGAGACCGGCATCAAGGTCATCGACCTGCTCGAGCCCTACCTGCAGGGCGGCAAGATCGGGCTGTTCGGCGGCGCGGGCGTGGGCAAGACGGTCATCATCCAGGAGCTGATCCACAACATCGCCCTGAAGCACGGCGGCGTTTCCGTGTTCGGGGGCGTGGGCGAGCGCACGCGCGAGGGGAACGACCTGTGGCTCGAGTTCCAGGAGAGCGGCGTGATCGACCCGAACAACCCGGACAAGTCGCGTGCGGCCCTGGTCTACGGGCAGATGACCGAGCCGCCGGGCGCCCGGCTGCGGGTGGGGCTGAGCGCGCTGACGGTGGCCGAGTACTTCCGTGACGCCGAGGGCAAGGACGTCCTCCTGTTCATCGACAACATCTTCCGCTTCACGCAGGCGGGCTCGGAGGTGTCGGCGCTGCTCGGCCGCATGCCGTCCGCCGTCGGCTACCAGCCGACGCTCCTCACGGAGATGGGCGCGCTGCAGGAGCGGATCACGTCGACGAGGAAGGGGTCGATCACGTCGGTGCAGGCCATCTACGTACCGGCCGACGATTACACGGATCCCGCACCTGCCACGACGTTCGCCCACCTCGACGCCACGACCAACCTGTCGCGATCGATCGTCGAGCTCGGCATCTACCCCGCGGTGGATCCGCTGGCGTCCACGTCGCGCATCCTCGACCCGCGCGTCATCGGCGAGGAGCACTACGGGACGGCCCGCGACGTCAAGGAGGTGCTGCAGCGCTACAAGGACCTCCAGGACATCATCGCCATTCTCGGCATCGACGAGCTGTCGGAGGACGACAAGCTCAGCGTCTCGCGCGCGCGGAAGATCCAGAAGTTCCTGTCGCAGCCGTTCTTCGTCGCGGAGCAGTTCACCGGCCTCGAGGGCAAGTACGTCCCCATCGCCGACACGGTGCGCGGGTTCCGCGAGATCGTCGACGGCAAGCACGACGAGGTGCCCGAGCAGGCGTTCTACATGGTGGGAACGATCGAGGAAGCGCTCGCGAACGCGGACAAGATGAAGGCGGCGGCGGAGTAGACGCGGCCGGAGAGTCATCGCCATGGAGTTGCCGTCAGCGCTCAGTTTCGAGCTGGTCACGCCCGATCGGTCGATCGTGCACGAGTCGGTGGACGAGGTTCAGATTCCCGGCTCGCAGGGGTATCTCGGCGTGCTGCCCGGTCACACGCCGCTGCTGACCACGCTGCAGGTCGGCGAGCTCTGGTTCCGGCGGGGCGCCGAGCGGTCCTTCGTGTCCGTGGCGTTCGGATTCGCCGAGATCCTCCCCGACCGCGTCACGGTGCTCGCCCAGATCGCCGAGCGTGCGGAGGCTATCGACGTCGACCGGGCGGAGGCAGCCCGCCGGCGCGCGCGCGAACGTCTGGCCGGCAGCACGGCCAACGTGGACTTCGAACGGGCGCGCGTGGCCCTGCTCAAGTCGCTCGTCCGGCTGCAGGTGGCATCGCAGGTGCGCATCCGGCCCCCGGCCGGACTATAGCCGTCTCCCGCACCGGGCCGGCCGGCGGCCCGAGCGCGAGTGTGAGATCCATGCATGCGTCGTGGGCGGCTCGCACGGACCCCGGCCTGCGCCGCTCACAGAACGAGGACTGCTACTGCGCCCGGCCGGAGCTGGGTCTGTTCGTCGTCGCGGACGGCATGGGCGGACACGCCGGCGGCGAGATCGCGGCACGGATCGCCGTCGATGCCATCGCGGTCGCCGTGGAGTCGACGAGGTCGCTCGGTCCGGACGACCCGTGGCCGGTGTCCTTCGATGCCTCGTTGAGCCGTGCCGGCAACCGCCTGCGGACCGCCTTCGACCAGGCGCAGCGGTGCGTCGCGGATCGCGCGACGGCCGTCGTGGCGCTGCGCGGCATGGCGACCACGGCGGTGGCCGTGCTGCTGGACGAGCGCGCGGCCGTGATCGCCCACGTCGGCGACAGCCGGGCGTACCTGTCCCGGCAGGAGGGACTCGTCCGGCTCACGTCCGACCACTCCTGGGTGGAGGAGCGGGTGCGGGCGGGCCTGCTGTCGGAGGCCGCCGCGCGCGCGCACCCTTGGCGCAACATCGTCACGCGGGCCATCTCCGGCGAGGAACCCGTCGAGGCCGAGGTGAGCGAGCTGACGCTCCGGCCGGGCGACCGGCTCCTGCTGTGCTCGGACGGTCTGTCGTCCGTGCTGCCGGACCCGGAGATTGGCGACGTCGTGGCGCACCACGCCGACCGCGAGGCCGTGTGCGACGAGCTCGTGCGCCGGGTCAATGCCGGCGGCGGGCCGGACAACGTCACGACCCTCGTGCTCGATATCGACGCCGGTTGATCCGGGCCGCACCTCCCGCGCGCGGCGTCGCGCACCGCGCGGCCGCGGCCGCGGAGACCGCGTGCTAACATCGGCTGCTCTCGCATCAGGGGCCCGCCCGTGCCGCTTGCCGCCACACCACTCACGCTGAGCTCGATCCTCAAGACCACCGCCAGCCGTGCCGGCTTCGGGAGCGCGTCGCCGCTCGTCAGCGGCCTGTCGCCTGCCGCGCAGGCGTTCGCCGCCGCCGCCACGGCGGCAACTTCCCCGGTCGTCCTCATCGTGCCGTCCGACGCCGGCGTGGAGCAGATGACGGCGGACGCGCGGTTCTTCTGCAGCGCGCTGCTCGGGATTCCCGAGCGGGAGCTGGCGCGCACCGTGCTCCCGTTCCCGTCGCCGGAAGTCGATCCCTACCGCGCCATCGCGCCGCATCTGGACGTGGCGTCCGCCCGGGCCCGGGCGTTGGCCGCCCTGGCGCAGGGGACCGCGCGGCTGGTCGTCGCCTCGGCCCCCGCGCTGCTGCCGCGCGTCAGCCCCCCGCAGCGCCTGCTGGCCGCGACGCAGGAGCTCGTCGCCGGCGGCTTCGCGTCGCCGACCGCCCTCGGCGAGCTGCTCGCCGACGCCGGCTTCAGCCCCCAGGACCCGGTCGACCAGCACGGCGAGTTCTGCGTGCGGGGCGGGGTCGTCGATTTCTTTCCCGCGGGCGAGACCTGGCCGGTGCGCGTGGAGTTCGTCGGGGACATGATCGAATCGCTCCGGCGCTACGACCCGGGCACGCAACGCTCGGTCGCCGCGCTCGATCGGGCCGCCATCGTTCCGCTGCGCGACACGTTCGACCCTCTCGCTGGCGATGCCGCGGCAGCGGACTGCGCCGAGCCGGACCGCGGGGCCAGCGTCTTCGACTACCTCGCCGGCCGGTCCATGCGGCTCCTCGTGCAGGAGTTCGAAGAGTGCGCGCGCCGGGTGGCGGACCGGCTCGAGCAACTGGCCGGGAGCTACCGGTCGGCGGCGGAGAACGGCCGCAGCGTGCCGCCGCCGGAGGCGCTGTTCGTCGAGGCGGATGCCGTGCGGGAGGCGCTCCGGGGAGCGACCCGGCTGGAGACGCTGTGCCTCGACGACGGGGAGCCGGCGCAGCACGTGGCGTGCCAACCGGCCATCGCGTACCGCGGCCGGCTGGGCGACTGGGTCGCCGAGCTCCGCGCCGGGCGCGACCAGGGCGAGACGCAGCTCTTCGTCGCGGCCACCGCCGGCCGCGCCGAGCGCATCGTGGAGCTGCTCGGCGAGCACGACCTGCGCGCGGTTCCCGTCGCGTCCGCGGAGATGACGGACGGCGCGACGCTGCTGGTCGCCACCGGCCAGCTCTCGCGGGGGTTCCGGCTGCCCGCCGCGGGGCTGCGCATCCACGCCGAGGCGGACCTGTTCGAGGAGCAGCGCCACGAGCGCAGGCGGCCGGTCGCCCGCTCCTTCCTGTCCGACCTGCGCGATCTGAAGGTGGGAGACCATGTCGTGCACGTCGACCATGGCATCGGCTCGTTCGTCGGGCTGCGGCAGATGGCCGTCGGCGGCGCCACGCACGAGCTCATGGAGCTGCGCTACGCCGGGGGCGACAAGCTCTTCGTCCCGGTCGAGCAGCTCGACCTCGTCCAGAAGTACACGGGCGGCCAGCGGCCCGCCGCCGACCGCCTGGGCGGCACCACCTGGGAACGCGCCAAGACCCGCGTGCGGCGCGCCATGCGCGCCATGGCCCAGGAGCTGCTCCGGCTCTACGCGGCCCGCAAGGCCGTGGCCGGTCACCGCTTCAGCCCCGACGGCCATTGGCAGGAGGAGTTCGACGCGGCGTTCGAGTACGAGCTGACCCCGGACCAGCGGACGGCGGTCGCCGACATCAGGCGCGACATGGAGGCGCAGTCTCCGATGGATCGCCTGCTGTGCGGCGACGTCGGCTACGGCAAGACGGAGGTGGCGCTGCGGGCCGCCTTCAAGGCGGTGATCGACGGCAAGCAGGTGGCGCTGCTCGCGCCGACGACGGTGCTGGCCTTCCAGCACCTCAAGACGGTGGTCGAGCGCTTCGCGGCGTTTCCGGTCCGCATCGAGATGGTCAGCCGCTTCCGGAGCCGCGCCGAGCAGAAGGCGCTGCTGGCCGACCTCGCGGCCGGCAGGATAGACGTCATGGTCGGGACGCACCGGCTGCTGTCGAAGGACGTGCGGTTTCACGATCTGGGGCTGCTCATCGTCGACGAGGAACAGCGCTTCGGGGTCGCCCACAAGGAGCGCATCAAGAGCCTGCGGCAGAAGGTCGACGTGCTCACGTTGACGGCGACGCCCATTCCCCGCACGTTGAACATGTCGCTGATGGGCATACGCGACATGTCCGTCATCGAGACGCCGCCGAAGGACCGCCTGGCGATTCAGACCAACGTCGTCAAGTTCGACACGGCGACCATCGCCCGGGCGATTCGTTCCGAGCTGGAGCGCGGGGGGCAGGTCTACCTGGTCCACAACCGGATCGACTCGATCCATTCCGTGGCCGACCTCGTCCGGCGGATCGTGCCGGAGGCCAGGCTGGCGGTCGCGCACGGGCAGTCGAGCGAGGCGGCGCTCGAGCGCGTCATGCTCGACTTCGTCGCGCACGAGTACGACGTGCTGCTGTCAACGACGATCATCGAGAACGGGCTCGACATCCCGAACGTCAACACGATCATCGTCAACCACGCCGAGCGCTACGGCCTGTCGCAGCTCTATCAGCTGCGCGGCCGGGTGGGCCGCTCCGGCCGGCCGGCGTACGCCTACCTGCTCGTCCCCCCCGGCGACGAGTTGTCGCCGGTCGCGCGCCGCCGGCTGGCCGCCATCAAGGAGTTCAGCGACCTCGGCAGCGGCTTTCGCGTGGCCGCGCTCGATCTGGAGATCCGCGGCGCCGGCAACCTGCTCGGCGCGCAGCAGAGCGGCCACATCGAGGCGATCGGGTTCGACATGTACGTGACGCTGCTCGAGCAGACCGTGCGCGAGCTGAAGGGCGAGCCGGTGGAGGACGACCAGCGCGCCGCCGTCAACCTCGGCGTCGACCTGCGGATCAGCGAGCAGTACGTGACGGACACGAACCAGCGGCTGGCGCTGTATCGGCGGGTGGCCGGCGCCCGCGACGAGGACACGCTGGCGACCGTGCTCGAGGAGACCGCGGATCGCTACGGACCGCTGCCGCCTTCCGTCCTGCGGCTGGCGGAGTACGGCCGGATCCGGATACTGGCCGACCAGTTGGGGGTCGAGTCGGCCGACCGCGAGCGCCACCACCTCGTCATACGCTTCGGAGACCGGACACGGCTGGCGCCCGACCGGCTGGTGGCCTTCGTGCAGGCGCAGCCGGCCGTGCAGCTCATGCCGCCCGCGGTGCTGCGCGTCGACCTCGACGCGCTGAACCGGTCGGCGGGCGCGCCGCCGCGGCGGGGGCCGGACGCCGCACCGGCATCGTGGTGGACGGTGCCGGACGGCGCCGCGCGCCGCGGTGCGGGCCGGGTGGAGCCGGCCGGCGACGTGCTGCGGCAGGTGGGGGCGCTGCTGGGCGAGTTGAGAGGCCCGGTGGCGACCGGCTAGAATGCGGGGAGGAAGGTGCAGGCAGGGATGGAGAACATGATGCGACGAGCCATTCTCCACGCGCTCCACGGGATGCTGGCGCTGGCAATCGCGGGCGCACTCGCCGCGCCGGCGGGCGCGCAACCGGCCAGCGGCGTGCCCAGTCGCCCCAACGGCCGGATCATCGAGCGCATCCTCGTCAAGGTGAACGGCGAGATCATCACGCAGTCCGACCTGGAGGATCGTCAGATCGGGGCGATTCGCGCGCGCGGCGTCCAGCCGTCCACCAACGCGGAGCTGTTCCAGCTCCTCGCGGAGGTCACGCCCGGGGTGATTGCGAACCTCGTGGAGGAGCTGCTGCTCATCCAGCGCGGCAAGGAGCTCGGGTACCAGCTCTCCGACGATCAGTTCCGGGATTTCCTCGACAACCTGAAGGAAGAGAACGGCATCGAGACCGACGAGGAGTTCATCGAGCTGCTCGATCGGCAGGAGGGGATGTCGCTCGACGACTTCCGCCGGCTCACCGAACGGCAGATGCTCGCCAGCCAGGTGCAGAGCATCGAGATTCTGAACCGCGTGACGATTACGGACATCGAGGCTCGCGAGTACTACGACGAGCACATCGACGAGTTCACGGAGCCGGCGAGCGTCACGCTCAGGGAGATCATCATCGCCGTGCCGCCCACCGGGGGGCTGATGGCGGACCAGCGGGCGCGCACCAGGGCGGCCGCCGTCATCGAGCGCCTGGCCGACGGCGAGGACTTCGCGACCGTCGCCGCCGAGGTGTCGGACGCGTCCTCCGCGCGCTACGGCGGCCTGATCGGGCCGTTTCAGCTCAGCGAGATTGCCGAGACGATCCAGGAGCTGATCGCCACGCTGGAGGTCGGCGGCCTGAGCGATCTGCGGCGGACGCCGCAGGGCTACCAGGTCCTGCTGCTCGAGGACCTGACGGACGATGCCGCGCGGCCGTTCGAGGACGTCCGCGATCAGATCTCCGAGAACGTCTTCAACGACCGCCGGCTGGACGAGTACGCCAAGTACCTCGACGAGCTGCGGGAAGAGGCGATCATCGAGTGGAAGAGCGCCGAGCTGCTCGAGGCGTACGACGAGTTCCGGGCCCAGGTGAGCGCCGCCGCGCCGCCGCAGTAGCTGGCCGTTCCGCCGCGACCGTCATGCATATCGGGAAAGTCCGGCTCGCCCCGCCGTTCGCCCTGGCGCCGATGGCGGGGATGACCGACACCGCCTTTCGCCGCCTGGTGAAGCGCCGCGGCGGGTGCGGCCTGGTCGTCAGCGAGATGGTCAGCTCCGAGGGGCTCGTGCGCGGCATCGACCGGACGCTCGAGTACGCGGAGTACACCGAGGAGGAGCGGCCGGTCTCGATTCAGATCTTCGGCGGCAACCCGGCGACCATGACGGCGGCGGCCCGCATCGTGGAGGGGCTGGGCGCGGACATCGTCGACGTGAACATGGGCTGCCCGGTGCCGAAGATTGCGAAGCACAACGCCGGCTGCAGCCTGATGCGGGAACCGTCGCACGCGGCCGCCATCATCCGCTCGATGAGCCGGGCCGTCCGCATCCCCGTCACCGTCAAGATGCGCGCCGGCTGGGACGAGCGCGACATCAACGCCCCCGCGCTGGCGCGCATGATGGAGGACGCGGGTGCGGCGGCCGTGGCGGTGCACGGCCGGACAGCGGCGCAGTCGTACAGCGGCTCGTCCGACTGGGGGCTGATCGACACGGTGGCGGCGGGCGTCGGCATCCCCGTCTTCGGCAGCGGCGACTGCGTCACGGCCCGGCAGGTGGTCGAGCGCACCACGCAGACCGGGGTGGCGGGCGTGCTGGTCGGCCGGGGCGCCCTGCGCAACCCGTGGATCTTCCAGCAGTCGGCGGCGCTGGCCGCCGGCCGGCCGGCCCCCGAGGCCACGGACGCCGATCGCGGTCGGTTCCTGCTGGAGTACATCGACATGCTGCTGCGGGAAGGGCTTGACGAGCGGCAGGGGTTCCGGCACCGCGCGACGGGCGCCGCCCGCCCGCGGCACGCCCGGGGTCGCGAGCGGTGGGTCGTCAACAAGCTGCGGGCGCTCGGCTCGTGGTACACGAAGGGACTCCACGGCGGCTCGAACCTGCGCACCGCGATCAACCGCGCCGAGTCCATCGGCGAGTTGCGCGACGTCATCGAGACGTTCTTTCTCGCGCCCGCCGCCGCCGGCGTTGCGCGGCCGGCGCGCGCGGGGCCCGTCGGGTAGACGCGCCGCGTCAGGCCTGCCCGGACGCGGGCTGCGGGGCCGCGGGCCGCGCGCACGACGCCAGGTAGTCCAGCGCCGCATCCACCCCGCCGCTCCGATGAGGGACGCCGCCCAGTCCGAGGCCCATCTCGACGCCGGCCAGCGTGCCCGCCAGACTCAGGTCGTTGAGGTCTCCGAGGTGGCCGATGCGGAACACCCGGCCGGCCAGGCGGCCGAGGCCGACGCCGAGCGCCATGTCGAAGCGGTCGAGGATCACGTCCAGCAAGCGGCCGGCGTCGTGCCCGGCGGGCATCAGGACCGCCGTCAGCGACGAGCTGTACTCGGCGGGATTGACGCAGAGCAGCTCGAGCCCCCACGCCCGCACGGCGCGCCGCGTGGCCTCGGCGTGGCGATCGTGCCGGGCAAGCACGTTGTCGAGTCCCTCGGCCTGCAGCATGGCGAGCGCCTCGCGCAGGCCGAAGAGGAGGTTGGTCGGGGGCGTGTACGGAAAGAACCCCTTTTCGCCGGCGTCGCGGATCGGTCCCCAGTCCCAGTAGCTGCGCGGCAGCCGCGCGCCGGCATGCGCCGCCAGCGCCTTGTCGCTGACGGCATTGAAGCTCAGGCCGGGCGGCAGCATGAGCCCCTTCTGGGACGCGCCGACGGTGACGTCGACGCCCCACTCGTCGTGGCGGTAGTCGATCGAGGCCAGCGACGAGATCGTGTCGACCATCAGGAGCGCCGGATGGCGCGCGGCGTCGAGCGCGCGGCGCACGGCCGCGATGTCGCTCGTCGCGCCGGTCGACGTCTCGTTGTGCACCACGCAGACGGCCCGCACCGCGTGGGTGCGATCATCGGCCAACCGGGCCTGGACCTGCGCGGCGTCGACCCCGCGCCGCCAGTCGCCGGGCAGGAACAGCGGCTCGAGGCCGAGCCGGGTCGCGATGCCCTTCCAGAGCGTGGCGAAGTGGCCCGTCTCGACCATCAGCACGCGATCGCCGGGCGCCAGCGTGTTGACGAGCGCGGCCTCCCAGGCCCCGGTTCCCGAGGCGGGAAACAGCAGCACCGGCTGGCGCGTGCGGACGACGGACGCCAGGCCGCCCAGCACGTCGCGCGTCAGGTCCCGGAACGCCGGCCCGCGGTGGTCGATGGTCGGCGCGGCCATCGCCCGCAGGACGCGGTCCGGGACGTTCGTGGGCCCCGGAATCTGCAGGAAGTGCCGGCCGCTCGCGTGGAGCATGGCCTAATTTAGCATCAGAATTGGATGGGGCTGCGCCCCAAGCCCCCGGCGTGCGCTTGCGGGGGCCCCTTCGCCCCGCGCCGGGCTTCCATCAGACGGGGCTGCGCCCCGGACCCCCGGCGTTCGCTTGCGGGGACCCCATTGCCCCGCGCCGCTCCCGCCGAGGCGCGCGGTGCGCGCCTTCGGAGTCTGCGCTGTTCCACGACGCAGACTCCTTGCGTACCTGGCCGGGCTGGGGGCGCCTGGCTGCGGGGGCTGGACTCACTCGCACACGACGCCGTCGTTGTCGCCGTCGCGCATGTGGCGGTACGCGGCATGCCCGCGGGGCACCGGCGCGATCCCGTGCCGCCGGGCCTCCGCGCAGGAGATGCGGCCGTTCCGGTTGTCGTCCCAGCGGGCGAGCGCGGCCCGCGCGCCGGCCGGCGGCGCGGCTGCGGCTGGTGCCTGCGGCGCCGCGGAGCCCCACAGGCCGCGGCCCGCGCGCCGCGCGTCGCGTTCGAGCCCCCTGAACCGCTCGAGGTACTTGAAGGGGAAGCGGGTGTAGGCGTGGCCGTAGCCGCGCCTGATGATCTCGGCGTTGACGAACGTGCCGTCCGGCAGGTGGACGTACGCCAGGGTCCGCCCGTAGCGGTCGGTGCGCTGCTGGTCGTACTCCAGGCGCACCCGCTTGCCGTCGACGAGCCGCTTCGTGAACGCGCTGGCTTCCGTGCCGAAGAACTCGACCGGCCTGTCCGGATGGACCGTTTCCGGCGTGTCGACGCCGATCAGCCGCACGCGGCCGACGTCGCGAACGACGATCGTGTCGCCGTCGACCACGCGCTCGACGACCTGCGCGGCCGCTTCCGCGGGCGCGATCGCCAGCAGCGCCGCGGCCGCGAGGACGAGCCGGACGACCGGTGCGAACCCGCCGGACCGGGCGCGGGAACCCGCAATTGCTGCGACGCCGGGATATGCGACATGTGTCACGAATGACCACCTTCCCGGCTCGGGACCCGACAAGGCCAGGAATTGCCATCGGGTCACGGCCGGCAGGTGGCGATTATCGCGTACTCGACGCGGTCGTACGCCGCAGCCGCGGGTCCGGCGCGCGGCTCAGGCCGTCGCGCCGGTGGCGTGCTTGTCAGAATGTCGCAGTGTGTTTATCGTATGATCCTCCCATGACCAAGCGCGCCGTCTCGATGACGCTCGACACCGACAACCTGATCTGGCTGCGCGCGGAGGCTGGTCCGGGGGGCAGCGTCAGTCGTATCGTGGACGATCTCGTGAGCGAGGCGCGTGCCGGCGGACGGCGTCTCGGGACCGCGGCGCGCTCGGTGTCCGGCACGGTCGATCTGCGGAACTTCGATCCGGCGACAGCCGATCAGGAGCTGCGCGCGCTCTTCGACGCAGCACTCGGCGGCAACGCCGCGGTCCACGAGCAGCGGGCGCGGTACGACCGAAAACGCCGGCACACGGGTTCCTGAGTGGTGACGGCGAAGATCACCGCCGCCGTGTGCGACACGCACGCCCTCCTGTACCACGCAGGTCGCGACAGGCGGCTCGGCCGGCGCGCAGCGGCTCTCTTCGCGGCGTGCGACGCACGCGAGGCCATCATGTACGTCCCGGTCGCGGTCCTGCGGGAAGTCAGTCTGCTGGCTCGGCGCGGCCGGATCGACCTGCGGCGGCCGCTGGCCGGCTTCACCGACGACCTCTTCGGCAATCCGGCGTATCACCCCCTGGACCTGGGCGTCGAGCAGGTGATCCTCGCGGACGAGTACCGACCGAACGCCGACCCGTTCGACGCGTTGATAGTCGCCGCGGCGCGGGTTCTCGATCTGCCCCTGGTGACCTGCGACCGGGAGATCGTGGCGTCGTCGCTGGTGGCTACGCTCTGGTAGCCGCGGCGCACCGTGCGCGCCGCACCGTTCTATACTGCGCGAGGTGGCCGACCTGCGCGGTGATCTCGAGACCCGCCTCGAGGGCGAGGTCCGCTTCGACCCGGTCTCGCGCGCGCTCTACTCGACCGACGCCAGCGTCTACCGGATCGAGCCGTTGGGCGTGGCCATCGTCCGCTCGCGGGAGGACGTGCTCGCGGCGGTCGCCTGCGCCCGCCGGCACGGCTGCTCGATCACCGCCCGCGGCGGCGGCACGTCGCAGGCGGGTCAGGCCATCGGCCCGGGGCTGCAGCTCGACACGTCGAAGTACTTCAACCGCCTGCTGGAGGTGAACGTCGAGGAGCGCTGGGCGCGCGTCGAGCCGGGCATCGTGCTCGACGAGCTGAACGCCCGGCTGGCCCCCCACCGCCTGCGGTTCGCGCCCGACATCTCCACCGCCAGCCGCGCGACCATCGGCGGGATGATCTCGAACAACTCGGCGGGCGCGCGGTCGGTGCTCTACGGCAAGACGCTCGATCACGTCCGCGACGTGCACGTCGCCCTCGCGGACGGCTCGATCGCCCACCTGCGGCCGCTCGCTCCCGACGAGCTCGAGCGGGCGTCCGCGGCGCCGACCCTGGAAGGCGCCTGCTATCGGACGGTCCGCCGGCTGGCGGCGGAGCACGCCGGCGAGATCGAGCGGCGCTACCCGAAGATCGTGCGCCGGGTCGGGGGCTACAACCTCGATGCGTTCGTCGCGGCGGCCGCGGGCGCGCGGGAGTCGCCGTTCAACCTCGCGAAGCTCATCGTCGGCTCCGAGGGCACGCTCGGGCTGATCGTCGAGGCCCGCCTCAACCTGGTGCCGCTGCCGGCGGCCAGGGCGGTGCTGACCATCGAGTACGACGACCTGCTGGACGCGCTCGGCGAGACGCCGGCCATCCTGGCGCACGGCCCGTCGGCGGTCGAGGTGATGGATCGGTCCATCCTGGACCATGCCAGGGAGAACCCCGCGCTCGACGCGATGCGGCGGGCGGTGCTGCGGACCGAGTGCGGGGCGCTGCTCTGCGTCGAGCTCTACGACGAGTCGGCCGCGGCGCTCGGCCCGCGGCTCGACCGGCTGGAGGCCATGCTGCGGACCCGGGGCGTCGCGGTGCACATGGCCCGGGCCACGGCGCCGGCCGATCAGGCGCGCATCTGGAAGCTGCGGGAGTCGTCGCTGGGCCTGTCGATGGCGATGAAGGGCGACGCCAAGAGCATCTCCTTCGTCGAGGACACGGCCGTCGCGCCGGAGAAGCTGCGCGACTTCATCGCGCGGTTCCTGGGCGTCATCCGGCGCCACGGGACGACCGCCGGCATCTACGCCCATGCCTCGGTGGGCTGCCTGCACGTGCGGCCGGTCGTCAACATGAAGACCACGCAGGGCGTCCGGCAGTTCGAGTCGATCGCGAACGAGATTGCCGACCTGGTGCTCGAGTTCGGCGGCGCCCTCTCCGGCGAGCACGGCGACGGCCTCGTGCGCGGGCCCTTCATGGCGCGCATGTTCGGCCCGGCGCTGTACGAGGCGTTCCGCACCATCAAGCGCACGTTCGATCCGCACGGGCTGTTCAACCCGGGCAAGATCGTCGATTCGCCGCCGCTCACGGCCAATCTGCGGTACGGCGCCGGCTACCGGACCCCGGATCCGCCCGCGGCCTTCGACCACGCCGACTACGGCGGCCTGGGGCGGGCCGTCGAGATGTGCAGCGGCGTCGGCGCCTGCCGCAAGACGCTCGGCGGGACGATGTGCCCGTCGTACATGGCGACGCGCGACGAGGCGCACTCGACGCGCGGCCGCGCCAACGCGCTGCGGCTCGCGATGACCGGCGCGCTCGGTCGGACCGGCCCCCGGGACGCCGGGCTCGGCGAACGCGGCGTGTACGACGTGCTGGACCTGTGCCTCGAGTGCCGGGCGTGCAAGACGGAGTGTCCGACAGGCGTCGACATGGCGCGCCTCAAGAGCGAGTTTCTCGCCGACTACTGGCGCCGGCACGGGACCCCGATGCGCGCGCGGCTGCTCGGGCACATCCACGATCTCGCGGCGTGGACCGCGCGCGCGGCGCCGCTCGTCGACCCGTGGCTGGAGACCGGCTGGGTGCGCGCGCTCGGCGAGCGGCTGCTCGGCATCGATCGGCGCCGCTCGCTGCCGCGCCGGGCGGCGCGCCCGCTCGCGGCCCGCTGGCGCGAGCGGGGGCCCGGACCGGACGGCCCGCCGGACGCCGTCCTCTTCAACGACACCTTCACCAGCTACTTCGATCCGGAGGTCGGCCTCGCCGCCGCCGACGTGCTGGAAGCAGCCGGCCTGACGGTGGGCCTCGGACCGGACGTCTGCTGCGGGCGGCCGCTGATCTCCCAGGGACTGCTGTCCGCGGCGCGCGAGCGGGCGGCGGACGTGACGGCGCGCCTCCATGCAACGGCGTCGGCCGGCACCCCCATCGTGCTCCTCGAGCCGAGCTGCCTGTCCGCCCTGGTGGACGACGTCCCGGCCCTGCTGCGCGGGGCGGCGCAAGCCCGGGCGCGCGACGTGGCCGGGGCGTGCATCCTCTTCGAGGACTACCTGCACCGCCGCCTCCGCGAGCAGCCCGCGGCGCTGCCGCTACGCGCCGGCCCCGCCGAGATCCTGCTGCACGGCCACTGCCACCAGAAATCGCTCGGGCTGGTCGCGGCGGCCAGGGCGCTCCTCGAGCGGATCCCGGGCGCGCGGGTCACGGATCCGGACGCGGGCTGCTGCGGCATGGCGGGGTCGTTCGGCTACGCCCGGGAGCACCTGGAGATCTCGCGGCAGATCGGCGAGCGCCGGCTGCTGCCCGCCGCCCGGGCGCTCGGCCCCGGCGGCGTGCTGGTCGCGGCCGGCACGTCGTGCCGCCATCAGGTGCGGGACTTCGCCGGCGTCGAGGCGCTGCACCCGGCGGTTCTGCTGCGGTCGCTGCTCGCCCGAGGGCCCCGCGTGTACTAGTGGGAGGTGGTCATGGTATCGATAGCATCGCTCTGGTTGCCCGTGCTGCTCTCGGCAGTGCTGGTATTCGCCGTCAGCTCGATCCTTCACATGCTGCTGACCTATCACAGGGCCGACTCGGGACCGCTGCCGGACGAGGCGGGCGTCGCCGCCGCGCTGCGGCCGTTCGAGATCCCGCCCGGCGACTACGTCATGCCGCACGCGGGCGGCTCGGAGGACATGGCGTCGCCCGAGTTCGCCGAGAAGGCGAAGCAGGGGCCGGTCGCGTTCATCACCGTGCTGTCCAACCAGCCGCTGACCATAGGCAGGAGCCTGGCGCTGTGGTTCGGCTACTCGCTCGTGGTGGGCGCCGTCGCGGGCTACGTCGCCGGCCTGACGCTGGGGCCGGGCGCGGACTACGGCATCGTCTTCCGGGTCGTCGCCGCGGTCGCGTTCGCCGGCTACTCGCTGGCGATCCTGCAGAACAGCATCTGGTGGCACCGAAGCTGGCGCTACACGCTGACGACGATGTTCGACGGGCTGATCTACGCCCTGCTGACCGGCGGCGCGTTCGGTTGGCTCTGGCCGTGACCGCGGCCGGCGGTCAGCTCAGGCCGCGGCGCGCCAGCAGCGGCGCGATGTCCGGGGCGCGGCCCCGGAACTCGAGAAAGAGCGCCAGCGCGTCGCGGCTGCCGCCCCGCGACAGGAGCGTTCGCCGGAAGTGATCGCCGTTGGCGCGCGTCAGGCCGCCGTTCTCCTGGAACCACTCGACGGAGTCGGCGTCGAGCACCTCGCTCCAGATGTACGAGTAGTACCCCGCCTCGTACCCGCTGCTCCAGATGTGCGAGAAGTACGCGCTCCGGTAACGCGGCGGGACGGCGGCGAGCGCCACGCCGGCCGCGGCG
This sequence comes from Vicinamibacterales bacterium, assembly GCA_965214845.1. Lineage (GTDB taxonomy): Bacteria > Acidobacteriota > Vicinamibacteria > Vicinamibacterales > UBA8438 > JAAXGX01. The sequence continues at coordinate 4,377,246 of CBDCCO010000007.1, read as the reverse complement.
AGCGCGGCCTCCTCGAATGCCGCGACGCCCTCGGCGTCCGGCACCTCGTCCGCGCCCAACTGGTGCCACGCCTGGTCCAGCAGGGACGCGGCCAGGTACTCGGTGGTGGCGAAGCCCTGGTTGAACTTCTCGGCGGCCAGCACCCGCTCGATCAGCTCGGGCGGCATCGGCTCCCCGGTCTCGTGGTGCACCGCGTAGTTCCGGAGCACCTCGGGCCACGTCGCCCACATCTCGTTGACCTGCGAGGGGAACTCGACGAAGTCGCGCGGCACGGCGGTGCCCGAGAAGTACGGATACCGCACGGCGGAGAACATCCCGTGCAGGGCGTGTCCGAACTCGTGGAACAGCGTCTCGACCTCGTCGAAGGTCAGCAGGGTCGGCTCGCCCGCCGGCGGCTTCGGGATGTTCAGGTAGTTCGCCACCACGGGCCGCTTCCCGAGCAGCTCCGACTGGGTCACAAACGAGCTCATCCACGCGCCGCCGCGCTTCGAGGCGCGCGCGTAGAAGTCGCCCAGGAACAGGGCGAGCGGCTCGCCGTCGGCGTCGAGCACGTCGAAGACGCGCACGTCCGGGTGATGGAGCGGCAGATCGGTGCGCTCCCGGAAGGTCAGCCCGTAGAGGCGGCCCGCGGCGTGGAACACGCCGTTCCGCAGTACGCTGTCGAGAGCGAGGTACGGCCGGAGCTGCGCCGCGTCGAAGGCGTAGCGTTCGGCGCGCACCTTCTCCGCGTAGTATGCCCAGTCCCACGGGGCCAGGTCGTGTGCGCCGCCGCCCGCGGCGATCATCGCCTGCAGGTCGCCCGCCTCCCGACGCGCGTTGGCCACGGCGGCCGGCGCCAGGCTGGCCAGCCGCTCGTTGACGGCGGCCACCGTCTGCGCCGTCTGCCGCTCCAGGCTGTAGGCGGCATGCGTGGGATAGCCGAGCAGTGCGGCGCGCTCCGCCCGCAGCGCGGCCATGCGGCTGATGATGGCGCGGTTGTCGAAGTCGCCGCCGCGGCTGCCGCGGGCCAGCGACGTCTCGTAGATCCGCCGGCGCAGCGCCCGATCGTCGAGCGACGCGAGAACCGGCTGACCGCTGGTGTTGCGCAGCGCGATCAGGAACTTCCCGTCGAGGCCCCGGGCTGCCGCGGCCTCGGCCGCCGCCGTGATCTCGTTGTCGGACAGCCCGGCCAGCGCGGCCCGCGTGTCGACGACGACGGCCGAGCCGTTGACCTCGTCGAGCACGTTGCGGCTGAAGGTCGCTTCCAGGCTGGCCAGCTCCGCGTTGATGTCCCGCAGGCGCTGCTTGTCGCCGTCGGACAGGCGGGCGCCGGCGCGCACGAAGTCGGTGTGGTACTCCTCGACCAGCCGCAGGGACTCGCCGTCGAGCCCCAGGGTCGCGCGCTGGTCGTACAGGGCCTGGACGCGCGCGAACAGCCTGGCGTTCAGCAGGATCGCGTCGCTGTGGGCTGCCAGCTTCGGCGCCATCTCGCTGCGGATCGCGTCCAGCATCTCGTTCGTATCGGCGGCAACCAGGTTGAAGAAGACGCTCTGCACGCGCTCGAGCACCCGGCCCGATCGCTCGAGGGCGACCACCGTGTTCTCGAACGTCGGCGGCTCCGCCGCGTCGGCAATCGCGGCGACCTCCGCGGCGTGCTCCGCCAGCGCCCGTTCGAAGGCGGGGCGGAAGGCATCGTCCTCGATCCGATCGAACGGGGGGTAGTTGAACGGCAGGGGACTCGGGGACAGAAATGGGTTCGCGGCGGCCGCGGTCGTGGCGTCGTTCATGGGCGTGTCCGGCTCCGGCTGCGCGCACGCGCCAGCCAGCACCGCTAGTGCCGCCGCTGCCGTGCGCGGGAGAGTCAGCTTCATCCGCGTATGCTACCGCACGGCGCGCCTCGGCGGGAGCGGCGCGGGGCGCAGGGGTCCCCGCAAGCGGCGCCTGACGGCTCCGCTCGGCGCCCAACCAACCCTGCAGGAGTCCGCGCCGTTCTACGGCGCAGACTCCTAGAACCCGACCGTCGTCTGCAGGTAGAAGAAGTGCGCCGAGTTCAGCCTGAAGTCCATCTCCCGGAGGTAGCCGCCGCCGGCGAAGTACCCGTACCCCGCCTCGAGACCGACGTGCCGGATGCGGGCGCGGACGGTGACGTCGATCTCGCTGCCCACGTCGGCCGCGACGTGCGGGTCGCCGCCGGCGTGCACGATGCCGGCGGCGGCGTTGTACCACGCATCCGTGCCGGGCGCGACCAGCGCGAAGTGCTGGTAGGCGACGCGGACGGACGCGCCGCCGGGCAGCGCCGCATCCACGGAGGCTTCGACGTTGCGCAGGTTCTGCAGGGCGAACAGGTCCATCGTCCCGTAGTAGACGTGGTTGAGCGGATACAGGTTGTCGAACGTGCCGTGCACGCCGTCGTCCGGATCGTCGTCGCCGCTGCCGAGGTTGAAGGCCGCCCCGAGCCGCGGCCGCCCCGGCAGGCGGGTGGCGAACGATCCGCCGACGTGCATCATTGCCGCCCGCTGGTCGAGGCCGCCGTAGCTTCCGGTCTGCCGGGCCAGCTCGCCGTCGAAGGCCCACGGCCCGTAGCGGGCGTCGACGCGCGTGCCGATGGTGTGGACCGTGTCGCCCAGCCGCGCCTCGCGGCGCAGGAGCCAGTAGCCCTCGACGGCGCCGGCGGGCAGGAGCTCGCTGTCGGTGTAGTACACGCCGTGGAGCTGGCTGTTGAACAGGCGGCTGCCGGTGGGCCCGTGGTCGTTGAGGCCTCGCGGCGCCACGGGGACGAGGCGCGTGGCGAACGCGTCGAGCCGGCGGCCGGTGCCGGCGCCGATCGCGATGCGGGCGCCGTCGAACACGCGCGCCGTGTTGACCCATTCGAGCGGGGAGACCAGCCGCTGGGACCCGTAGACCAGCTTCTGACGCCCGACGCGCACCGCGATCGGGACCCGTGACGAGGCGGGCGTCTCGACGTCGAGGTAGGCCTGGTGGACGTCGAGCTGGTCGGCGAAGACGTTCGGCGTACGGGTCTCGCTGATGGCTTCCTCGCCGTGGATGCGCGCGTCCTGCAGCTCGACGGCGCCGGTGATGCGATCGTTCGGTTGCCAGGTGAGACCGACGCGTAACCGGGAGAGGAGGAAGCCCTCGTCGTTGCCCGCCCGGGCGTCGTCGAACTTGAAGTTGCGGCGGCTCTCGCCGCGCAGCCGCAGTTGCGAGCCCACCGTCAGGCCCGGCAGGATCTCGCGCCGGTCCGAGGGCGTCTCCGGTGGCGGCTGGCGGTCTTCCCCCGCCGAACTCGCAGCGGTTGCTGCCCGCGTCCTCGTCCCCGTCGTGCCGGTGTTCCCCGCGCCGGCGGGCTGGGCCTGCGCCGCGGCGTGGGTGGCGAGCAGGAGGCTGAGTGCGAGCACCACGGGGCGCACGAGGTGCTTGCGGCGGCGGGCTGACGGTGGCGCGCAGGGTGACATGCCCTGCGGTTCCAATCAAGGCGCATGCCAGTTCCGCCCGGCGCCGCGGCGGCCGGCCGCCGCGGCCGGTTTCCGCCGTCGCTACGGGCGGATCGCCGTCAATCCGGCGCGTCCCGGCATCTGCCGCTTTCGTCGACCCGTCCGGCTGGAGCGACATTTTTGAATGAAATGGCTCACAGCTACTGTCCATGCAGCCACCCGACCGAAGGAGCTGGCACCCCTCCGAATGCAATGAATCCAACACTAATGTCTTGTTTCGTGTTCCATTCGACAAGCTTGTTCCGGCCGCGACCGATCCGGACACGGTCGGAACCCAGGGAATAGAGCCTGCCGCGATCCGGATCCGTCTCGAACCTGCGTCAGCCGGGTGACATTCTCGTTAATTCCGCACGACCGTGTCGGATGACGCACGGCCTTCTACATTTCTGTGTTCCGGAGCCGCGCTCGAGTCCGCCCGGCGCCGCGGCGAAGCAGCCGGTCAGCCCGATGCTGCGGGGAGATTGGACTCCTCCGGCTGCCGGCGCCCATGCTGGCCCGCCTCTTGCTAGGAAGAAGACGCGACGGAGGCATTGGACACCGCATGGACGTTACCGGCAAGGCGACACGAATTCGACTCTTCAGTATCAACACACCGCAGATGCGGGCGTTCCACATGGCGTGGTTCGCGTTCTTTCTCTGCTTCTTCGCGTGGTTCGGCATCGCGCCGCTCATGAAGATCGTCCGCGATGAGATGGCGCTGACCCAGTCGCAGATCGGCTGGCTGGTCATCGGGTCGGTCGCCATCACCGTCGTCGCGCGGCTGCTGATCGGCTGGCTGTGCGACCGCATCGGGCCGCGCCTGGCCTACACCTGGCTGCTGATTCTCGGCTCGCTGCCGGTGATGGGCATCGGCCTGGCGCAGAGCTTCGAGACGTTCCTGATCTTCCGCCTGCTGATCGGCATCATCGGTGCGTCGTTCGTTATCACGCAGTACCACACCTCGATCATGTTCGCCCCGAACGTCGTCGGCACCGCGAACGCCACCACGGCGGGCTGGGGCAACCTGGGGGGCGGCGTGACCCAGCTCGTCATGCCGCTCGTCCTCGGCGTCCTCACGGTCGGCGCCTACATCCCCTTCACCGACATCCGGTTGCTGCCGGGCCTGGGCCTGAGCGACGCCGCCGGCTGGCGGCTCGCCATGGTGCTGGCCGGGGCGCTGTGCGCGCTCGTGGGCGTGGCGTACTACCTGCTGACCCAGGACGCCCCGGAAGGCAACTACCGGGCGCTGCGCGCGGCGGGCAAGCTGCCGCCCCGGCACAGCGTCAAGGGCTCGTTCGCCATGGCGGCGAGGGATCCGCGGGTGTGGGCCCTCTTCGTCATCTACGGCGCCTGCTTCGGCATCGAGCTGACGATCAACAACGTCCTCGCCCTGTACTTCATCGACTACTTCGACTTCTTCTCGTCGATGAGCGCGGTGCAGGCCGTGCAGTGGGCCGGCGCGGCGGCGATGCTGTTCGGCCTCATGAACGTCTTCGCCCGCACGCTCGGGGGCGCGTTCGGCGACCTGTGCGGCCGGCGCTGGGGGCTCTCCGGGCGCGTGCGGTGGCTCTTCCTCGTGCTGTTCGCCGAGGGGCTGGCCCTGATGCTGTTCTCGCAGATGGCGGTTCTGGCGCTGGCGATCCCGGCCCTCATCGTCTTCAGCCTGTTCGTGCAGATGTCGGAGGGGGCGACGTACTCGGTGGTGCCGTTCATCAACAAGCGCGCGCTGGGGTCGGTGGCGGGCATCGTCGGCGCCGGCGGCAACGCCGGGGCGGTGGCGGCCGGCTTCCTCTTCCGGGGCGCCATCCCGTGGCCGACGGCGTTCCTGCTCATCGGCGCGCTGGTCACGGCCACCGCGTTCCTGGCGTTCGCCGTGCGCTTCGACACGGCGACCGAGACCGAGGCGCAAACGGCGCTCGACGCGGCCCTGGCCGACCGGCGCGCCGGACTGGCCGGCGCGGGCCTGGCCCCCGTGGAAGCCGCCAGGTAGTCTGCCATGGTCAATCCCGCCGAGGTCTGGAAGGCGCGGAAGCACAGCTTCGAGGTCTGGCCCGACGTGCTGCGTCACGCCGCCGCGCGGACGCCCATGGCCGAGATCGAGACGCCCGATCTGGAGCGCATGAAGTGGTACGGCTTCTTCTACCGGAAGCGCGACGCGCCCGGGCGCTACATGAACCGGATCCGCATCACCGCCGGCGAGCTCACGTCCGACCAGGCGCGGGAGATCGCGGCGCTGGCGTACGAGCACGGCCACGGCATCGTCGATGTCACGACGCGCGCCAACCTGCAGGTGCAGGGGCTGGAGATCGCGCACCTGCCGCGGGTCGCCGAGCGGCTGGCGGGGGTCGGGCTGACCTCGAAGCAGACGGGCCACGACAACGTGCGGAACGTGTTCGCGCATCCGTTCAGCGGGGTGCTCCCGGACGAGCTGATCGACACCCGCCAGCTGTGCCGCGACGTCACCGCGCTGTTCGTCGACAGCCGCGAGTACTCGGATCTGCCGCGCAAGTTCAACATCTGCCTCAACGGCGCGGCGGAGCATTCGGTGCACTTCTGGACGCAGGACCTCAGCTTCCTGGCCCGCCGCGTCGGCCGCGAGGTCCTGTTCCAGGTGCTGATTGCCGGCACGCAGGGGCAGAACCCGCACCTGGCGTGGCACCTGCCGGTGCTGGTCGAGCCGGGGCAGGTCACGGCCGTCACCGCCGCGGTGCTCGACCTGTTCCGCGCCGAGGGCTCGCGCGAGCGCCGCCATCAGGCGCGGCTGCGCTACCTGGTCGAGCGGATCGGCGTCGCGGGCGTGCTGGCGTACGTCGGCGCCCGCGTCGCGCTGCGCCCGTGGCCGGATCTGCCGGCCCCGTCGCCGGCGAGCCGCTACGACGACCTGGTCGGCTGGTTTCCGCAGCAGGAGGCCGACCGCTGGACGATGGGGCTGTGCGTGCCGCTCGGCCGGCTGACCTGGCGGCAGCTCGAGGCCGTGGCGGTGCTCGCCGGGCGCTGGGGCGACGGGCAGCTCCGGACGACGCACGAGCAGGGCCTGGCCGTCATCAACATCCCGACCGGGTTCAGGGACGCGGCGGCCACCGACGCGGCGGCGGCGGGCCTGAGCATGCACGCCGACACGCTGGCGCGCAACACGGTGGCCTGCACCGGGACGCAGTTCTGCAACATCGCGGTGACCGAGACGAAAGGCGCCATGTTCCGGCTGATCGAGACGCTCCGCCAGCGGGCGCTCGCGCTGCACGGCATCCGCATCCACATGAGCGGCTGCCCGTCGAGCTGCGCGCAGCACTTCACGGCCGACATCGGGCTCAAGGGGGTCCGCGTCCGGCGGCTGCTCGGCACGCGCGAAGGCTTCGACGTCTTTCTGGGCGGCGGGGTGGCGGGCGACGTCCATCTCGGGCTGCGCTACAGGCTCGGCGTGGACGTGGAGCAGCTCCCGCTCGTCATCGAGGAGGTGGTGACGGAGTACTACCTGAAGCATCGGGCGGGTCAGACGTTCAGCGCCTACTGGCGCGACCGGCTGCGCGAGGCCGAGGCGGCGAAGGTGGGCGAGGACGACTACCGGCCGTCCACCTGGGTCTGCGAGCGCTGCGAGCACCGCCATCGCGGCGAGGATCCGCCCGTGTTCTGTCCCGGCTGCGCCGGCGTGCGCCGGCTGTTCGCGCGGCTCGAGGAGCGGGAACCGTCGCGAGCCGACCCCGGCCGGACGCCGGGCGGGCCCGCCGCGGGCGCCGGGCAGGAGCCGTCGGCGCCGGCGCGCCGGGACGACGGGTTCGTGTTCGCCGCGCGCGCGGACGCGCTGCGCGAAGGAGCCGGCGTGGAGGTCGAGGTCGACGGGCGGAGCTGCGCGCTGTTCCGCGTGGACGGCCGGGTGCACGCGCTCGAGGGCCGCTGCCCGCACGCGGGCGGGCCGCTGGCGGAGGGCAGTCTCAGCGCCGGCGTCGTGACCTGCCCCTGGCACGGATGGACATTCGACGCCTGCACGGGATGCAGCCTGGAGCCGCCGGACAACGACGTGGCGCGCTACGAGACGCGCGTCGAGGCCGGCGCCGTCTTCGTGCGGCCGCCGCAAGGGCGCGCACGGCGCGCCTCGGCGGGAGCGGCGCGGGGCGCAGGGGTCCCCGCAAGCGGACGCCGGGGGTTCGGGGCGCAGCCCCGTCTGAATGACGCCGGGGTGACGCGATGACGACCGCCGCTCCCGTTTCCGTCCGGCCGCTGCCCCTCGTCGACCGCTACCGCCGCGAGCAGCAGGCGACGGCCGCCGACCGCTTCGCGCAGGCGCACGACGCCGCGCGGGCCGACGGGCGTCCGGCTCTGGCCGGACGCTACTCGGCGCTCATGCCGGCGACGCCGCCGGCCGCCGGCCAGCAGTACGCCTTCGACGTGGATCTGGACGCCTGCTCCGGGTGCAAGTCGTGCGTCGCGGCCTGTCACGCGCTCAACGGCCTCGAGGCGGAGGAGTCGTGGCGCGACGTCGGGCTGCTGCACGGCGGCAGCCGGAGCCTGCCCGTCATCCAGCACGTGACGACCGCCTGCCACCACTGCCTCGACCCGGCCTGCATGCACGCCTGCCCGGTGGAGGCCTACGAGAAGGACCCGGTCACGGGCATCGTCAAGCACCTCGACGACCAGTGCTTCGGGTGCCAGTACTGCACGCTGGCCTGTCCCTACGAGGCGCCCAAGTACAGCCGCGCCAAGGGCATCGTCCGCAAGTGCGACATGTGCAGCGACCGGCTGGCCGAGGGCGAGGCCCCCGCCTGCGTGCAGTCGTGTCCCAACGGGGCCATCGCGATTCGCGTGGTCGACGTCGAGCAGGTCGTCGAGGAGTCGGAGACCCACCTGTTCGTTCCCGGCGCGCCGGAGCCGGCCCTGACGCTGCCGACGACCGCGTATCGGACCGCGCGCGTCCTGCCGCGCAACATGGTGCCGGCCGACTACCACACCGTGCGCCCGGGGCAGGTGCACTGGTCGCTGATCCTGATGCTCGCGCTCACGCAGCTCTCGGTCGGCGCGTTCCTGGTCGAGCGGCTGCTGGAGCTGGTCGTCCCCGGCGCGCTGACGGCCAGCATCCGTCCGGTCCACAGCGCGAGCGCGCTGGTCTTCGGCCTGCTCGCGCTCGCCGTCAGCGTGCTGCACCTGGGACGGCCGCGCCACGCCTACCGCGCGGTCCTCGGGCTGCGCCACTCGTGGCTCAGCCGCGAGATCCTGGCCTTCGGGGTGTTCGCCGGGCTGGCCGTGGTCTACGCCGGCTGGTCGTGGGCCTCGTCGCCGGGCTGGCTGGAGCGCTCGGCCGCCTGGGGACTGGCCGCGGGCCCGGCGCCGGCCGTGCGGGGCGGACCCGGGTGGTGGCTGGGATGGAGCGTCGCGCTGTCGGGGACGGCCGGCGTGCTCTGCTCCGTCATGGTCTACGAGTACACGAAGCGCGACTTCTGGAACGGGCCGGCCACCGCGTGCCGCTTCCTCCTGACGACCGCCGTGCTGGGGCTGGCCGCGGCGTGGCTGCCGCTGCTGATCGTCGCCGGCGGCAGCGACGCGGATCTGGCCGCCGTCGCCGTCGACCGCTACGGCACCGTCCTCTGCCGGGGGCTGATCGCCGCGGCCACCGCGAAGCTGCTGTTCGAAGCGGCCCTGTTCCGCCACCTGGCCGCGCGCTCGACGACCTCCCTCAAGCGGACGGCGTGGCTGCTGACCGGCGCACTCTCCAACGTCACGCTGGCGCGCTTCGCGGCCGGGCTCCTGGGCGGCCTCGTCATGCCCGCCCTGCTGCTGCTGAGCCGCGTGCCGCCGAGCCCGGAGCACGGCCAGGACCTCGTCTTCGTCGTGCTGGTCGGGATGCTGTTCGTCGCCTGTCTCGCGGGCGAATTGCTCGAACGCTACCTGTTCTTCGCGGCGGTCGCCTCGCCGCGCATGCCCGGGACGCCGTGATGCTGCGCCAGCGCGACGGACACCTGACCCGCGATCTGCTGCGCGCGCCCGGCGGCTTCGGCCTCGGGCAGGTGCCGGCCAGGGCCAGGCCGGACGCCACCACGGACGTGGTGTGCGGCTACTGCTCGACCGGCTGCGGCCTGACCGTCCATCTCCGGGACGGCGCGGCGGTGGGCCTGACGCCGGCCGTCGACTACCCGGTGAACCGCGGCGTCGCCTGCCCGAAGGGCTGGGAGGCGCTGGCCGTGCTCGAGGCCGGCGACCGGGCCACGGCGCCGCTCCGGCGCGATGCCGGTGGCGTCCAGCGCCCGGCGAGCTGGGACGCGGCCCTGCGGACGATGGTCGAGCGCTTCCGGGGCATCCAGGCGCGTCACGGTCCGGAAGCGGTGGCGTTCCTCGGCACCGGGCAGATGGCGACCGAGGAGCTGGCGCTGCTCGGGGCGCTGGCCAAGTTCGGGATGGGGATGGTGCACGGCGACGGCAACACGCGCCAGTGCATGGCCACCTCGGTGGTGGCGTACAAGCAGGCGTTCGGCTTCGATGCGCCGCCGTACACCTACCGCGACTTCGAGGAATCGGACGTCATCGTCTTCGTCGGGGCGAATCCGTGCATCGCGCATCCCATCCTGTGGGAGCGCGTGCTCCGCAATCCGCACGATCCCGCCGTCGTCGTCATCGACCCGCGCGTCACCGAGACGGCGATGCAGGCGAGCGAGCACCTGGCGCTGCATCCCAAGTCGGACCAGGCGCTGTTCTACGGCGTCGCCCGGGTGCTGATCGAGCGGGGCTGGATCGACCGGGACTACATCGCGGCGCACACGCGCGACTTCGATGGCTATGCCGCCGCGGTCGAGCCGTTCACCCTCGCGCGGGTTGCCGCCGCCACCGGCCTGGCGGCGCGGGCCATCGAGCGCCTGGCCGAGACGATTCACCGCGGCCGCCGCGTGTCGTTCTGGTGGACGATGGGCGTCAACCAGAGCTACCAGGGGGTGCGCACCGCGCAGAGCATCATCAGCCTCGCGCTGATGACCGGCAACATCGGCCGGCCGGGCACCGGCGCGAACTCCATCACCGGCCAGTGCAACGCGATGGGCTCGCGCCTGTTCAGCAACACCACCAACCTGCTGGGAGGGCACGATTTCGCCAATCCGGAGCACCGGGAGAAGGTGGCCGGCGTGCTGGGCATCGAGGCGGAGGCCATCCCGGCGCGGGCCGGCTGGGCCTACAACGAGATCATCGAGGGCATCCTGCGGGAACGGATCAAGGGCCTCTGGATCGTCTGCACCAACACGGCGCATTCCTGGATCAACCAGAGCCAGGCGCGCGACATCCTCGGCCGCCTCGACTACCTCGTCGTGCAGGACATGTACGCCACGACGGAGACGGCGCGCCTGGCCGACCTCGTCCTGCCGGCGGCCGGCTGGGGCGAGAAGGACGGGACGTTCATCAACTCGGAACGGCGCATCGGTCGGATCCGGAAGGTGGCGCGGGCGCCGGGGCAGGCGCTCGCCGACTTCGCCATCTTCAAGCTCGTGGCCGAGTACTGGGGATGCGGCGGGATGTTCCGGGCGTGGGAGTCGCCGGCCGCGGCGTTCCAGATCCTCAAGCGGCTCTCGGCGGGCCAGCCCTGCGACATCACCGGCATCGCCGACTACGAGATGCTGGACGAGCGCGGCGGCATCCAGTGGCCCTTCCCGGCCGGGAAGTCCGCCGCGGCCGGGGGCGCGGAGCGGCGCCTCTTCGAGGACGGCCGCTACTACCACCCGGACGGGCGCGCCCGGTTCCTCCACGAGGAGCCGCGCCCGCTCCCGGAGCCGCCGAGCGAGCGGTTCCCGCTGCTGCTCCTGACCGGCCGCGGCAGCGCCGCGCAGTGGCATACGCAGACCCGCACCGCAAAGTCGGCGGTGCTGCGGAAGCTGTATCCGGCGGAGATCTACGTGGAGATCAACCCGGTCGACGCGAAGGCGCGCGGCGTGACCTCCAGCGACGCCGTGCGCGTCGAGTCGCGCCGCGGCCGGATCACCGCGCGCGCGTTCGTGACCCGCTCGGTCCAGCCGGGCCAGGTCTTCATCCCCATGCACTACGAGTCGACCAACCGGCTCACCGACGCGGTGTTCGACCCCTACTCGAAGCAGCCGTCCTACAAGGCCTGCGCCGTGGAGCTGCGGCGGATCGCCGCCCTCGGCTGAGCGGCTCGAGCGGCCTGGTCCCTATCCGAGATGCGTGACCTGCAGGCCGCCCCAGTGCCGGTCCAGGTACTCGGCAACCAAGCGGCGATGGCAATGGTCCGGCGTGTTCTCGCTGCACAGCAGGCAGCCGTCCGCGACGGTCTGCCTGGCGACCGTCTGCTCGACGCGGCGCGCCCGCATCAGGTCCAGGAAGCGGGTTTCGTAGGTGCTCCAGTCGCCGCGGCGTTTCTTGTAGTCGTCGAGCATCTGCTTGGTGGGTGCCAACTCGGGCACGTGCACGTAGTCCATGCCGCAGATTTCGGCGAGAAAATAAGCCAGGTCGTCTCGCTTGGCGAAACCTGCGAGCTGCGACACGTTGTTGAGTCGTACGTCGATGACGCGTCGCGCCCCCGATGTCCGCAGGAGGTCGAAGAATCGGCGCGCTGGCTTCTTCGTGAAGCCGATGGTGAAGATCTTCATGGCTGAAACCCGCGCCCGGGCCGGCTGGCCGGCGCCAGATCATCGGCGGACCTGTCGTTCCGATGCCCGAATCGATCGGCTTGCCGCGCGATGGCCTCGGTGATCCGTTCTGCGCGGGAACGCGGGAACAACCGTTGCCCCTCGACGGCGTCCTGCATGCCGTGCATTGCCAGCAGTCGGCTCATGGCGTCGGCGTGTGGCTCCAGCGTGCTCTCGGGCCGGATATGGGCAACCGGAATGCCCCGTGCTTCGAGGGCTGGGGCGACCAGCAGGCAGCGGTGGCACTCCAGCGGCTCTTTTTCTGCGCACATGAGCACAATGCGGCGGCTGGCCGAGCCGTGAGCCATGCGGTCGAGTCCCTTGCGGAACGCACTGGTGGCGCCGAGTCGCTCGTAGCTGATGCGGCCGTCATCATAGCAGGCGGGATTCGTCGAGCGCCCGCCCAGCTCAGCTCCGAGGAAGACGTATGCGATCCCACGTGCGGCGAGGCTGGCCGCCAGCGGCTCCCGGTTGAACTGCGGGTTGAAGCGGCTGTAGGGTGCCGCGCGAACATCCGCCACCGCGGTTGCGCCGTGGCGCCGCAGCAAGGTGACGAAAGCTTCGATGGGATGCGTAGAGTGCCCTATCGTCAGCACGGCGCCCTTGGTGCCAGGCATGATCGTTCTTCAGGTGGCGGGGATGATCGCGGCGATCAGCTTGTAGCACGCGTCCTGGTATGGTTCCCCCAGGCTGATGGTGAGGTAGGTCTCGCCGAGGTCGTACGTACCGTCCAGCTTCGCGAGGTAGGTCCGTTCCCAGCCGGGGTCGGTGACCCAGAGCGCGTATTCGCGGCCCGCGTGCCGGAACCGACCCTGCACGCGGCGCTTGTTGTTGCCGAAGGCCTCGCCGGGCCGGCACACGGTGAGGCGCAGCCGGTCGGCCCGGAGCAGCCGCAGCGAGTCGGTGACCGAACCGGTGGCCGCCGTCGGGATCTTGTCGTTCAAACCGTTGTACGTGCTGTGGCCGTCGATCCAGAGCGGCGCGACGGGATCCGTGAGTGCGGGGAGATCGAACGCTGACAGGCGGCCCACTTTCTCCCAGTAGCATTCGGGATCGAGCAGCCAGTTCTCCGTCTGATAGTTGCTGGGACGCGATTCGAGAAGCGGGACATCGATGACGTCGAGAACCAGCGGGTCGCTGCCGTCTTCGTACTGGCGCTCGTATTCCGATACCTCCCCGCCCCCGCGCGCGCCGATGGGCCGAATCCAGCGGCCGGCTCCCCCCTCGCTCCACTCGCGGCCGGCCACGCAGCGGCCATGCAGCTTCCGGGAGTTGGCGAGACAGACCAGGCGTTTCGTGCTCGGCATCGTCGCTGTGCCCGGGATCGCCTCATCTGTCTCCCGTCGCCGCCGGGATGATGAGCCGCAGCTCGCCCTCGTCGATCAGCTCGTACTCGGGCGCCTGGCCCGACAGCTCGCGGGTCTCTCCGAGAATGATGGGCACCCCGTCGCCCCGCCGGTCCATGAGGTGAGTACGGCCGAGCCCGGTGGGTGCCCGACATCGCGCGAGCAGCGACACGATCAGCTCGTTGCGGCTCGCCTGGCGCAGGTGCATGCTGTCGGGCGTGAGGGTGTTCGCGAGCGCCCCCGGGACGTACAGCTCGAGACGATCTCCGAAGAGATGCAGGAGGATCCGCGCCCCGGCCAGGGCATAGTCCCGGTGCGCCACGGCGTTGACGAGCGCCTCGAATACGGCACGGTCGCTGAATTGTTGGCGCTCCTCACGAGCGGACGTCTTGACGGCGCGCACAAGAACATTCCGGCGGACGAAGTGTATTGCCTCGGTGATCTGCTCATCGAGGGGCCCAACGATGTCGCGGGCGTCCGTCTGGTAGCCGGCGTCCGTTCGCTCTCCCGCGTAGCTGACTGCCTGCACGTACGCGTGGGGGAGCCATCGTTGCGGCTTGCGCGTGCAGAGCAGGACGCCAGCGAGCGTGACCCGTGCCGATCCAGCGTCGTCGTTCGCCACGAGACGGAGCTTGCGTGCGGCCGCTTCGGAAACGCCTTCGTCCCCGGCAGCCTCTTCCCGCAGGAAGCGGCGCGTGAGCGCGTAGTCCAGATCGCCCGGGTCGGTGCCCGGAACGATGGTCTCGTCGAAACGAATCATACGGAATCCTCGCCGGGACGAATCCGCTTCGCCAGGTCGCCGTAGCGGCTCACCCTCCTCCCATCCGGACCGGCGTCCGTGCCGTCAGACTCCAGCATAATGGATGGGCGCACGACAGGACCGGTCACCGCCGCCGCTGGCAGCGGGGGCAGAAGTGCGTGCTGCGCTGGGCGATGACGATGCGCCGCACGCGCGCGCCGCAGGTCGGGCACGGCTGTCCGGCGCGGCCGTAGATCCGGATCCGGCGCTGGAAGCCGCCCGGCGCTCCGCGCCCGTCGCGGTAGTTGTTGATGCTGGTCCCGCCCGCGGCGATGGCGTCCCGCAGCACGGCCCGGATGGCCGCGTGCAGATCTCCCGCCTTGCGCGGGCCGACGCCGGCGGCGCTCCGCTCCGGGTGCAGCCGGGCGCGGAACAGCGCCTCGTCCGCGTAGATGTTGCCGAGGCCGCGCAGGAAGGCCTGGTCGAGCAGGAGTGCCTTGAGCCGCGCCGTGCGGGACGCCAGCCGGCCGGCGAACGCCTCGCGGCCAATCTCCAGCGGATCGGGACCCAGCGCGGCCAGACGCGGGGGCAGCCCCTCGGACCACTGCCAGCGGCCGAACTTACGGATGTCCTGGAAGACCACCGCGGTGCCGTCGTCGAGCGTCATGCTGGCCCGCGTGTGCTCCCCGGGCTCGCCGTTCAACAGGAGGTTCCCCGTCATCCGCAGGTGAATGACCAGGAGCGAGCAGCGCTCGTCCCGGCGGAGCCTGAGCAGCAGGTACTTGCCGTGGCGGTCGAGCCGCTCGATGCGCTGGCCGGCCAGGCGCCGCTCGGTGCCGCGCGCGTCGCCGACGCAGGTCCGCGGCCAGCGGAACGAGACGGCCCGAATGGTCCGGCCCTCGAGTGCCGGGGCCAGCGTGCGGCGGACCGTCTCCACCTCGGGCAGCTCGGGCATGGAGCCTTGAAGCTTCCGGCTACACCAGCGCGGGCAGAACGACGCCGATCTCGCCGCGCACGACGACGTCCGCGATGCCGTCCAGGGGAGTCGGATCGCGGTTGACAATGATCAGGCGCGCGCCCGCGCCCCGCGCCAGGCGCGGAATCGAGGCGGCCGGCTCGACGACCAGTGAGGAGCCCACCGCGAGCAGCAGGTCGCAGGTCTGGACGGCGGCCTGCGCCCGCAGCAGCACGTCGTGCGGTAGCGCCTGCCCGAACGAGATCGTGGCCGGCTTGAGCAGTCCGCCGCACGGCCGGCAGCGCGGCGCCCGCTCGCCGCCCGCGACCCGCCGGCAGGCCTCGTCGGACGTGATCCGGTCGCCGCAGCTCAGGCAGACGGCCTCGGTCGTCGTGCCGTGCAGCTCCAGGACCTTCTCGGCGGGCAGTCCCGACCGCTGGTGCAGGCGCTCGATGTTCTGCGTGATGAGCGCCGTGAGCCGCCCCTGGTCGTGGAGCGTCGCGAACGCGTGGTGGCCGGCGTTCGGTGTGGCCGCGCGCATGGCCGGCCAGGCCTCGACCTTCTGCCGCCAGTATTCGACGCGCCCCGCCTCGCTGGACAGGAACTCCTGGAAATCGACCGTCCGGTTCCGGGCCCAGACGCCGTTCGGGCTGCGAAAGTCGGGGACGCCCGACTCGGTCGAGATGCCCGCCCCGGTGAAGCCGACGATCCGCGCCGCGGCGGCGATCAGCTCGCGCGCCGCCCGTCCTTCCGCGTTCAGGTCGCTCAACGGTGCATGCCAGGCAAGTTGGAGGGGTGCGTGGCGGCTACGACGCGGCCGGCTCCACGCGGACCGTCACGACGTCGGTGTCGTGATACTGCTGATGGCGCACCGACGAGGCCAGGTGCCGCAGCAGCCGGAGGGAGACCTCCTGCTCGATCTCGTTGCCGGCGACGCGGTCCCCGAGCAGCGCGATGCGGTCCTCGATGTTGGTCTCGTCGGTCGCCGCGAGGAACTCCAACTCGGCGGCGCGACCGTCGCGGCGCGCGGCCAGCAGCAGGCGCCGCTCCTTCGCCGCCGGGTCGTCCTCGTCCTGCCGGACCAGCGTGAGCAGCGTCTCCTCGCCCACCGCGCGGAGCCGGTCGGTCATCGCAGCGCTCCAACCCTGGCTGCCGGCGAAGCGGGTCAGGAACTTGTCGATCGCCGGGTAGGCCGCGGCGTTCAGATCGGTCCGGAGCTGGTGCCGCCGCGGCCTGGTCAGCTCCAGGAACAGCGTCATGAGGATGGCGGCCAGCCCGCCGGCGGTCATCCCGTTGCCGAGCAGGCTGCTCCAGGCGCCCAGCGAGTCGGCGAAGAGCAGCTCGTTCTGGAACCCGAGGCCCACCCAGAACCCGACGCCCGCCGCGATGCCCTTGCGGTAGTCGGCGCCGTCCTCCACGACCACGCGCATGCCGAGCACGAACAGGGTGGCCATCAGCACGATGGTGTACGCGCCGACGACGGGGCCCGGAATGGCGAGCATGAGCGCCATGAACTTGGGCAGGAACGCCAGCACGATGAAGACGGCGCCGATGAACACGCCCACCGTCCGGGCGGCGACCCCCGTTATCTCCGTGACCGACACGCTCGACGAGTACGTCGTGTTCGGCACCGTCGCCGCCAGGCCGGAGAGCAGGTTGCCCACGCCGTCGGCCGCGACGGCCCCCTGCACGACCCGGAAGTCGGTGGCCCGCGGCGTCCGCCGCGAGACGCGCTGGATGGCGACGCTGTCGCCGATGGTCTCGATGGCGCCAATCAGCGTCACGAACACGAAGGCGGGCAGCAGGGACCAGAAGGCCACGCCGAACTGGAGATCGAATCCCGGCCAGGCCCCGGCGGGCAGCCCGATCCAGTTGGCGTCGGCCACGCTCTGCGTGTCGTAGAGGCCGTACGAAGCCGCCACCACGCAGCCGGCCCCGATGCCGATGACCGGCGCCCAGAGGCGCCACACGCCGGCGGCGCGCAGCGTGACGCCGACCGTGACGATCAGGGTCATGGTCGTGCTGACGGGCGCGGCTGCCGGGGCCGTACCCGCCGGCACCTCGGTCAGCATGCCGAACATGATCGGCATGAGCGTGACCGGGATCAGCATGATCACCGTGCCGCACACGGTCGGCGTGAGGATTCGCCGCAGCAGCGCCAGCCGCGTCGCGAGCGCGAACTGGAACAGCGCCGAGATGACGACGAGCGTCGCGAGGAGCCCCGGGCCGCCGTCCTCCAGCGCGGTGACGCTGACGGCGATGAAGGCGGCCGACGTGCCCATCAGCAGCACGTGGCCGGAGCCGACCCGTCCGACCCGCACCGCCTGCAGCACGGTCGTGACGCCGCTGATCGCGAGCGCGGCGAACGCGGCCCAGGACAGGAAGCCCTCGCTGCCGCCGGCCGCCCGCACGACGATGGCCGGGGTGAGCACGATGCCCGCCACCGTGAGCATGGCGAACTGGAAGCCGAGGCCGAGCGCGAGCGCGGGCGGCGGCCGCTCCTCCGGCTCGTAGCGCAGCTCGCGGGTGGCGCGTGCGGGTGTCGAAGCCATCGTTTCGAATCGAAACCGGCGCTGGACCGCCTGATCCTACTACGCACGCCGCGCGCCGGCGCTCAGTATCATGACGAACGCGAAGAGGCGCTGTCCGACGGCGACCAGCACGTGCTGGCGGCCGTCGACCAGGTAGGTCTGCGGCGCGTTGGAGATGTCGCCGATCCGCGTGTGCCAGACGAGGCGCCCGTCGGCCGCGTCGAACGCGACGAAATTCCCGCTGCCGTCCCCCGTGAAGACGACGCCGCCGGCGGTGGTCAGCACGCCGGCCCCGCCGCCGCCGCCCGGGGGCCACTGGTGGCGCCAGACGATCTCGCCCGTGCGGTAGTCGATGGCCGAGAAGGCGTTGCCGCCCGAGCCCACCACGACGCGCTCCTTGCCGCCGAGGCCCATGGAGCCGCGGGGGTCGGGGTCGGTCAGGTAGAGCAGGTTGAAGCCGTTGTTCTCCTGCGTGTAGAAGAGGCCGGTGTCGGGGTTGAAGGCCGGCGGCTGCCAGTTGGTCACCCCGCCCTCGACGGGCGAGACGAGCGAGCCGGGGATGGTTGCCTCCTTCGCGGGCGACGGCTCCGGCTCGCCCGTGGGCCGGATGCGGCTGGCCCAGTTGGCCGTGGCGCCGTAGCGGCGCGTGACGATGTGCTCGCCGGTCACGCGGTCGACGGTGAAGAAGTAGCCGTTGCGCGCCGCGGTCGAGACCAGCTTGCGCGGCACGCCGTCGAGCACGCCGTCGATGAGGATGGGCGTCTGCGCCGAGTCCCAGTCGTGCGTGTCGTGGGGCGACGTCTGGAAGTGCCAGGCCATCTCGCCCGTGTCGACGTCCACCGCGATGAGCGTGCAGGTGAACAGGTTGTCGCCCGGCCGCGCCACGCCGGTGTAGCCCGGCGTCGGATTGCCCGTGCCGAAGATGTAGTAGTTGGTCTCCGGGTCGTAGACGCCCGGCACCCAGACCTGCCCGCCGCCGTGGCGCGCCGCGTCGAGGCTCGGCCAGGTGTCGAGCCCGGGCGAGTCGGGCGTCATCGGCACCGTGTGAAAGATCCACCGGCGCTCGCCGGTCCGCGGGTCGAACGACTGCAGGAAGCCGGGCGCGTCGAGGTCGTTGCCGGTGCCGACCAGGACGTGGTCGCCGACCACGACGGGCGCCATCGTCGAGAAGTACTGGTCCTCGAACGTCGCGATCTCCACGTGCCAGCGCTCCGCGCCGGTGCGCGCGTCGAGCGCGACGAGGTAGTTGTCGGGCGTCTCGAAGAAGAGCGCGTTGCGCCACAGCGCCGCGCCGCGGTTGCCGATGTGGATGCTGCCCCGCGTCTTCCAGAAGTAGTGCCACCGCTCGCTGCCGTCGCGGGCGTCGAGCGCCCAGACGTGGTCGGGCGCCGTCACGTACAGCACGTCGTCCACCACCAGGATCGCCCCCTTGAGGCGCTGGCGGCCGATGGCGAAGTCGCCCGCGCCTTCGCCGCCGACGAACGTCGGCGCGCCGCGGCCCTCCAGCGGCGGCATCCCGGTGTCGAGCTCGCGGGTCCACGCCAGCGTCAGGCGCTTCGCCGTCTCGGTCGTCACCTGCGTCAGCGGGCTGTAGCGCCGGCCCGTGTAGTCGCCGGAGTAGGTCGGCCACGAGTCGCCGAGCGGCGCCACCAGCGCGGCGGGATCCAAGCCGCCGGAGTCCTGCGCGGCCAGCGGCGCGGGCAGGGCGGCGCCCGCCGCCGCGGCCGCGAGCGCGAAACGTGCGAGCAGGGCCGTGCGTCTCATTTCAGGCCGACCAGGTAGGCGGTGACGTCGTGGATGCTCTCGTCGGTGTACAGGCCGAGAAGCTCGGCATGGCGGGCCAGCGGGTCGTGGATATCCACCAGTGGCACGTCGCCGCGTCGGCTGAATGAGTGCTGCCGGCCCTCGGCGGTGGTCAGCGCGACGACGAAGTCGTCGAGACGGACGAGCGTCCCCGCGACGCGCTCGCCGGACGGCAACGTCACCGTGACCGCGACCGGCGGGCGGGCGGCGCCCCGCCGGTGCCCGCGGACCCAGGTGTTCTGCAGCGTCCGCGGCTCCGGAATCCGCGTGGCGATGCCGGCCAGGTCGCCGCTGGCCGAGTGGCACGCCGCGCAGTTGGCGGCGAAGTACTCGCGCCCGGCCGCCGCGTCGCCCACCACGATGTCCAGCTCGAGCTCGGGGCCCGGCGGCGGGCCGCCCTGGGGCGTCGCGCGGGCGAGGACGCTGTGCATGTACTCGGCCACGGCCCGCGCGTCCGCCTCCGTGAGCGACTGTGGCGGCATCGAGGATCCGCCCGGCGTCGACTGCCCGTCCCGCAGCACCGGCCAGATCCGTTCGCCCTCGCGGTCGCGCAGCACGAGCCGGGAGCGGAGCAGGTTGGGGCCGCCGAGATCGCCGCCGCGGAGGTCGATCCCGTGGCAGCCGCGGCAGTGGATGCCGTACAGGGCCGCGCCGCGGGCAATCAGCGCCGGGTCGCCGGGCGGCCGCTGCTGCGCGTCGAACGGCGCCGCCCGGCGCTGCGCCGGCGCGGCCGCCTCCCCGCCGCCGCCGGACTTCCCGCCGCCCGCCGCCAGGGGCTGGACGCCCCACGCCGCCGCGCTGGCCGCCGCGACCAGAACCGCCCGGCCGGTCGTCCTCCACAGCACCATCGATCGCCCGCGCCGCCGCGCCGCCTCGCGGTCGCTCATGGCGCCGCCCGCCGCGCGCGCAGACGCACGAAACCGACCAGCAGCCCCAGCGCGAGCCAGGCCGGGAGCGAAACGATGCCGGCATAGGCCCAGACGCCGATCGGTCCGAACAGGCCGCCGACGGTGACGGCGGCGACCGACAGCGGACAGAGCACGGCCCCGCACGCCAGCGCCAGGGCCCGGGAGCGGGGATGGAGCCGCTCGAGGGCCAGCGTCAGGGGGATGCCGGCCGGCCAGGCGATCGCCAGGCCCATGACCATCGCCGGCAGGGCCATGACCGCCTCCGGACCCCGGGCGACGCCCGGGTCGAAGGCGAATCTGAGCAGCGCCAGGACGACCATCCCGATCGGCAGCCACGCGGAGCGCAGCAGCGTGCGTCGCATCCTCGATTCAGCGTACCACGGGCGTTTCCGCATGACGGTACACTCGGCGCATGGCACTCGACCACTACGTGACACTCGGCAATTCCGGGCTGCGCGTCAGCCCCTTCTGTCTCGGCGCGATGACCTTCGGCGAGGACTGGGGCTGGGGCTCGGACGTCGCCACGTCGGAAGCAATCCTGTCCGCCTACTTCGAGCGCGGCGGCAACTTCGTCGACACCGCGAACGCGTACACCAAGGGCCACTCGGAGACAATCATCGGCGACTACCTGCGGGCGGGCAGCCTCGGCCGGGACCGGCTCGTCATCGCCACGAAGTTCTTCGCCAACCTGTATCCCGGCGATCCAAACGGGGGCGGCGCCAGCCGCAAGTCGCTGACGGCGGCGTGCGAGGAGTCGCTGCGCCGCTTGCGGACGGACTACATCGACCTGTACTGGATGCACCTGTGGGACCGGTTCACGCCGATCGAGGAAACGCTGCGCGCGCTCGACGACCTCGTGCGCGCGGGCAAGGTCCGTTACATCGGGTTCTCGGACACGCCGGCCTGGAAGACCGCGCAGGCGCAGATGCTGGCGCGCTTCCGGGGCTGGACCCCGCTGGTGGCGCTGCAGATCGAGTACTCGCTGATCGAGCGCACCGTCGAGGGCGAGCTGCTGCCGATGGCGCGCGAGCTCGGGCTGGGCGTCGCCCCCTGGTCGCCGCTGCGGGCCGGCGTGCTGACCGGGAAGTACACGCGGGAGAACGCCGGCAGCGTCAACCCGGGCCGCGGCCGGCGGGTCACCGACTACCTCCACGAGCGCACCTTCGACATTATCGACGAGCTGATCCGCGTCGCCGCGGCGCTCGACACCTCCCCGGCGGCTGTCGCCCTCGCCTGGGTCCAGGCGCGGCCGGGCGTCACGTCGACGATCATCGGGGCCCGCACGCTGGAGCAGCTCGAGCAGAACCTGGCCGGCCTGGCCGTGCGCCTGGCCCCGGAGCAGGTCGCGGCGCTCGATCGCCTGTCGGAGCCGCAGCTCGGCTTCCCGGCAGGATTCCTGCGGGCGGCGTCGACCATCATGCACGCGGGCGCCACCGTCAACGGCGAGCCGTCCACGGTCTGGCCCATGGCGCCGACGAGCGACGGCGAACGCTACTAATTTCAGACGGGGCTGCGCCCCGAACCCCCGGCTGCGCTTGCGGGGACCCAGATGCCCCGCGCCGCTTCGCCGAGGCGCGCGGTGCGCGCCTTGGGCCATGCGCGGCGTCCTCATGGCCCCTCGGAGTCCGAACCGGGCTGCGCCCCGACAGGCACTCCGCCCGATCCGGGGAGGTTCAGACTGGGCGTCTACGCCATAGAATGGGGCAGACGCCGCAAGGCGCGCACAGCGCGGCTCGGCGGGAGCGGCGCGGGGCAGTGGGGTCCCCGCAAGCGGACGCCGGGGGCTTGGGGCGCAGCCCCATCTGAATGAAGCAGGAGGTTGCCGATGAGAACGGTGTTGACTCGACTCGTTTTGGCGGGTGTGCTCGGGCTGGCGCTTCCGGGGTTTGCCGTGGTCTCGTTCACGCAAGCCGGGGAGCGGGCGCCGATCAGCGTCGAGCAGTTCGAAGCGTGGATGGAGGAGCTGTCGAACTGGGGGCGCTGGGGCGAGGACGACGAGCTGGGCGCCGTCAACCTGATGACGCCGGCGAAGCGCAAGGAAGCCGCGGGCCTCGTGCGGAGCGGGACGACCGTGTCGCTCGCGCACGACTTCCTCTCCGAGGAGGCCGCGGACGTGCGCGAGCCGTACCAGCTCCAGATGAGCATCAACCACGAGGGCCAGAATTCGGGCGACCGGATCGAGGTGTACTTCCACGGCATCCAGTTCTCGCACCTCGACGGCCTGTGCCACGTCTTCTACAACGACCAGCTCTACAACGGGCACGACTACCAAGACGTCGTCACCGAGGACGGCTGCTCCGTGATGGACACCGCCGGCATGCGGGACGGCCTCGTCACGAAGGGCGTCCTGGTGGACATGCCGCGGCTGAAGGGAGTGCCCTACCTGGAGCCGGGGACGAAGCTGTACGCGGAGGACATCGAGGCGTGGGAGAAGATGGCGGGCGTCAGCATCGGCTCGGGCGACGCGCTGCTGCTGCGCACCGGCCGCTGGGCGCGGCGCGCCGCGATGGGCGCCGGCGGCGCCATGTCCGGCTGGGACGCGTCGGTGATGCCGTGGATGGCCGAGCGCGACATCGCGCTGCTGGGCGCCGACTCGGTGCACGAGGCGCCGGACACGGTGCCGGGCCTGGGCTTCAACCCAATCCACCGCTACGCCATCGTGGCGCGCGGCATGAACCTGCTCGACAACCTCGACCTCGAGGCGGCGGCCGAGACGGCGGCGCGGCTCGAGCAGTGGGACTTCATGCTGGTGATCGCGCCGCTGCGCGTCCCGGGCGGGACGGGCTCGCCGGTCAACCCGCTCGCCATCTTCTGATGGCGGGCGGGCGGCAGACGGCGGCCGGCCGGCGCGTCAGGGGCCGGCCGCGCAGTCGCCGTAGTACTGCTCGGGCCGCGACGTGAAGCCGATGAGCGAGACGTCCGTGTACTCGTGGCGCGTGTGCACGGCCATGAGCCGGCCGTCGTCCGTCTCGCGGTCGAAAATCGTCGTCGTGTACAGCGGACCCGAGCTGAACATCTGCAGGAAGTGGAGGTAGTCGCCGGTCAGCCGCGTGATGATGTGCGAGGGGCCGAACGGGCCGATCACCTCGGCGGTGGCGCCCGCCGTGTCGATGGCCTCGAAGCGGAAGGACAGCGTCGCCGCGTCCACGTCCGCTTCGGGGTCGCCGTCGGTCCACGTGCCGGTGGCAATCAGCGTGAACGAGCAGTCGAGGCTGCCCGCGGCCGCGAGGCGGTCATCCTGCGCCCCGGCCGCCGCGGGACCCGCGAGACACCAGCCGAGCGCCGTACACGCCGCGACCTGCCGAATGGGTGACATAGGCCCTCCTGTTGGTCGGGGCCTATTATACGGGCCGCGCGCCGGCGGCCGGGCAGTTTGACCGCATGACCGGCGCGCAGCATAATCGGCGTCCTGGAGTGCATGTTCGAATGAAGGCGATGGCATTCGCGCTGGCGTTGCTCGCGGCCGGGGTGGCGGCGGGACAGGTGGCGGTCGACGCCGAGCTGCAGCGGCAGCTCGACGCGCTGTTTCCGGCGGCGAGCTCGTTCTCGTCGAAGGAGGGCGACCCGCCGCACTTCAAGGCGTACGCCGGGCCGCCGGGCGGCGGCCGGAGACTGATCGGCTACGCCTTCTGGACCACCGAGCTCGAGCCGCTCGAGCGGGGCTACGACGGGCCAATCAAGATCCTCACCGGGGTGGACACGGACGGCGTCCTGACTGGCATCGTCGTCGCCGATCACTTCGAGCCGTACGGCTACTTCTCCATCGACCTGCCGCGCTACGCCGCCCAGTTCGTCCGCAAGAGCATTCGCGATCCCTTCCGGGTCGGCAACGACATCGACGCCGTCTCCACCGCCACCCTCACGGTGACGAGCGCGACGCGGGCCGTGCGCAACGGCGCGCGCCGCCTCGCGAGGCGCCTGATCACGCCCCCGGAGGCGCGCTGATGCGGCGCGTCATCGCCGCCGTCGTGCTGCTCGCGGCCGCGACGGCCGGGCCCGCGGCCGCGCTCGCCCAGCCCGAGCCGGAGATCGACCCGTGGGGGTTCGACGACGAGCTGGAGGAGCCGGAAACCTGGGCCACGCTGCTGCGCGATCAGGCCGTCGACCTGGGGCTGTTCACGGCCTTCGCCGCCCTGGCCCTGGTGAGCTTCTTCCGCAAGAGCGTCGCGCTGAAGTACGTCACGCTGGCGGCCGCCATCGCCTATCTGGGATTCACCAAGAGCCAGCTCATCTCGGTGGTCAACGTCTACGGGCTGCTGGCGGGCAACCTGCCGGTCTTCAAGTACAGCCTGGCCTGGTACCTGTTCGCCGGCTTCACGCTGGTGACGACGGTGCTGTGGGGCCGGCTGTACTGCGGGCGCGTCTGCGCGTTCGGGGCGCTGACGCAGCTCATGGACCGGATCGTCCCGGCGCGCCTGCGCCTCGAGGTGCCGGCGTGGCTCGAGCGCCGCGCCGCGCTGGTGAAGTTCGGGCTGCTCGGCGCCGTGCTGCTCTACTTCTTCCTGACCTCGGACATCGCGGCGTACCGCTACGTCGAGCCGTTCTGGATGTTCACCCGCCGGGCTTCGACCGGCATGTGGGTGGGCCTCGCCGTGCTGCTAGTCGCCACGGTCTTCGTCCGCAACCTGTACTGCCGCTTCCTGTGCCCGGTCGGCGCCTTCCTGGGGCTGATCTCGAAGCTGACCGTGTTCCGCATCAAGCGCTGGTCGGAGTGCAACACCTGCAGGATCTGCGAGAAGACCTGCGAGTGGGGCGCGATCCGCGGCCCGCAGATCGTCATGACCGAGTGCGTGCGGTGCGACGACTGCGAGCGCCTCTACGCGGACACCGCGAAGTGCCCGCACTGGATCATCCTCCGGCGCCGGTCCACCGCCCCCCAGACAGCGCGCTGAGGTCCGACCAGCTTCCGGGAGTCCGCGCCGTTCCACGGCGCAGGCTCCCGGCGCGCCGGCCGCCGCCGGCTACTGCGACATGCCCGTGTAGAGGAACCGCTGCGCGCGGTGGTTGCGCTGGGCCTCGGCCGTGTAGAGGTTGCCCTTGCTGTCGACCGCCAGGTGGTGCAGCGCGTCGAAGTCGCCCGGCGCCTGGCCCAGCTCGCCCCACGAGTCGAGCACCTCGAGCGTCTGGCGGTCGAGCACGTGGACGTGCAGGTTGGCCTGGTCGGCCACGTACAGGAACCGCTGCTCCGGGTCCGGCGAGAACGCGAGGCCGGCGCAGGTGAGCGAGCGCCCCTCGAACTGGTTCACGAACACCTGCCGCTGGTAGTTGCCCTCGAGGTCGAAGACCTGGATGCGGCTGTTGTTGCGGTCGCCCACGTAGACGAGCCCGTCGTTCGACACCTCGATGGCATGCACCGTGCCGAACCAGGGCGGGCCGTTCGGGTCGTCCGGGTCGGGCTCCGGCTCGGTGTCGCTCGGCTCCTGGCCGAAGGCGGCCCACATGCGCTTGAACTCGCCGGTGTCCGCATCGAACACGATGACCCGGCGGTTGCCGTACCCGTCGGCCACGAACACCTCGTTCGTGGGCTCGTGGACGAACATCTCCGCCGACTTGCGGACGCTGTCGGTGGTGAGGTTGTTGGTGCCCAGGTCGCGGCCCCCGATCTGCAGCAGCAGCTCACCGGTGTTGGTGAACTTGAGGAGCATGTTGTCTTCCACCTCGGACGGGGGCGTGCGGCCGGTCGGGTTGTTCCCGCCGATCCAGATGTGCCCGTTGTGGTCCGCGAACAGGCCGTGCTCGTTCCAGGGCCAGTCGTAGCCCTCGGCCTGACCGCCCCAGGCATTGACGAACGCGCCCGTGTCGTCGAACTCGATGATGGGCGGCGCCGCGTTCTCCCGATTCTCCTCCGGCACCGTGTGCGGGCGGTGCAGCACCCAGATGTGGTCGCGCCGGTCGACCGTCACCGAGGACACCTCGCCGGTGACCCAGTCGTTCGGGAGAGCGGGCCAGTCCGGGTCGAGCTCGAACAGCGGATAGCTGGGGCCGGACGCTTCCGCTTCCGGCTCCGCCATGGGCTCGTCGGCCGGACCGCCGCAGGCCGCCACGGCAAGCGCGAGCAAGGACGCCCCGAGCAGCGTCGTCCATTTCATGTGCGTTCCTCCTTGCACGCGCAGCATACCATCTGCGCGCCGCCGGCCCGGGGGGAGGGCGCGGGGCGGGACTGCTAAACTGCGGGGCTTGCGTACCAGAGCGGTGCTCCTCGCCGTGCTCGTGCTGGCGCACGCGGCGCCCGCGAGCGCCCAGCGCGACGGCGGCCGCGCGGGGCTCGGCATCGATCTGCTGGCCACGGTCGAGGGGCCGCCGCCGCCTCTCCCGCCGGCCGTCGTCGCGCGGGACGCGGCGGGGCGGGTCACGCTGCGGGCCGTTCGCGTCCCGACCCCGCCGCGGATCGACGGGCGGCTCGACGAGGCCGTCTACTCGGCGGTCCCGGCGATGACGGACTTCGTGCAGACCGAGCCCGCCGAGGGCCTCCCGGCGTCCGAGCGGACGGAGGTGTGGATCCTGTTCGACGCCGACAACGTGTACGTGGTGGCGCGCTGCTGGGAGAGCCGTCCCGAGCGGATGATGTTCAGCGAGATGCGCCGCGACAACACGAACATCGGGCGCAACGACAACCTCGCGTGGAGCTTCGACACGTTCTTCGACCGGCGGACCGGCTTCTTCTTCGAGGTCAACCCGATCGGGGGGCGGCTCGACGGCGAGTCGAGCAACGAGGGTCAGACGAACTTCGACTGGAATCCCATCTGGGATCTGGCCGTCGGCCGCTTCGACGGCGGCTGGATCGTCGAGGCGGCGGTGCCGTTCAAGTCGCTGCGCTACCGCCCGGGACCGGCCCAGATCTGGGGCTTCAACATCCGCCGCACGAACATCTGGAAAAACGAGTTCTCGTACCTGTCGCCGGTCTCCGCCGGCGTCGGGCGCCTGGGGCTGCGGCCGGCGCTGACGGCGCCGCTGGTCGGCCTCGAGGCGCCGCCCGGGGCCCGGAACCTCGAGATCAAGCCGTACGCCATCGCGGACCTGACCACCGATGCCGTCGCGCCGGCGCCGATCGTCAACCGGCCCGGCGGCGACATCGGCCTCGACGTCAAGTACGGACTGACCCAGAACCTGACCGCCGACTTCACGTACAACAGCGATTTCGCGCAGGTCGAGGCGGACGAACTGCAGGTGAACCTGACCCGCTTCAGCCTCTTCTTCCCCGAGAAGCGCGAGTTCTTTCTCGAGAACCGCCGGACCTTCGAGTTCGGGGGCGGCGGCAACGGCGGCGACACGCCGGTCCTGTTCTACAGCCGGCGCATCGGACTGCAGGGCAGCCGCGAGGTGCCGATCGAGGCAGGCGGGAGGATGACGGGCCGAATCGGCGGCTTCGACCTGGGGCTGCTGCACATCCGGACCGGCGAGGAAGCGGCGTCCGGGGCGCGGCCGACCGGCTTCTCGGTAATCCGGCTGAAGCGCGACGTGCTGCGCCAGAGCAGCGTGGGCGTCCTCGTCACCGGCCGCTCCGTGGCGCTCGACGGAATCGGCGCCAACACCGCGTTCGGCGCCGACGGCGCCTTCTCGTTCTTCGAGAACCGGCTCTCGATCGACACCTACTGGGCGGCGACGCAAGGCGGCCGGCGGGCGGGCGACGAGTCGAGCTATCGCGCCTACCTCGACTACAACGGCGATCGCTACGGCATGACGCTGGAGCAGCTCGTCGTCGGCGACGACTTCAAGCCCGAGGTCGGCTTCGTGCGGCGCGACGACATGCGCAAGAGCGCCGGGCGGTTGCGGTTCAGCCCGCGGGTGCCGGGCGTCGAGTCGATCCGCAAGCTGTCCTGGAGCGGGTCGGTCGACTACTTCGAGAACCTGGCCGGCCGGCCGGAAACGCGGGAGGCCGACGCCGAGTTCGGCATCGAGTTCGAGAACGGCGATCGGTTCCGGTTCATCTACACGCGCATCTACGAGTATCTGCCCGAGCCGTTTCCCATCGCCCGCGGCGTCGTGCTGCCGGTCGGCGGCTACGACTTCAGCGCCGTGCGCGCCCGCTTCACGTTCGGCCAGCAGCGGCCGCTGTCCGGCAGCGCGCTCGTCGAGCACGGCACGTTCTACAGCGGCACCAACACCGGGCTCACCGTCACCCAGGGGCGCCTGGCGTTCACGCCGCAGTTCGCGGTCGAGCCGTCCTACTCGGTCAACCGGGTCGAACTGCGGGAGGGAGCGTTCACGACCCACCTCGTCGGGTCGCGGGTGGTCTACACGGTCACGCCCCGGATGTTCACGAGCGCGCTGCTGCAGTACGACTCCGCCAGCCGCACGGCGGCCGCCAACGTCCGCCTGCGGTGGGAGTACCAGCCCGGCAGCGAGCTGTTCGTGGTCTACAACGAGCAGCGCGACACCGCGCTGCGGCGGCGGTTTCCCGAGCTCGAGAACCGGGCGTTGATCGTCAAGATCAACCGCCTGTTCAGGTTCTA
Source organism: Vicinamibacterales bacterium (assembly GCA_965214845.1). Lineage (GTDB taxonomy): Bacteria > Acidobacteriota > Vicinamibacteria > Vicinamibacterales > UBA8438 > JAAXGX01. The sequence continues at coordinate 4,348,447 of CBDCCO010000007.1, read as the reverse complement.
GTGTCCTGCCTGACAATTGGGTTTATGTAACTTGGCTGGCGCTCAGGAGGGCCTCCCGAGCCCTCTGGATCTTGGCCAGCGTCTTCGCGCCGTCCGCCTTCCACTGGTACGGCTTCGGATTCTCGTTGCGACACGCAAGGTAGGTCGTGATCGCCGCGACCAGTTCCGCGACGCTCGTGAAGCTCCCGGCACGCACGCAATCCTGCGTCAGGTCGGCGAAGAATCGCTCCACCATGTTCATCCAGGAGCTCGAGGTGGGAATGAAATGCATGTGGAACCGCGGGTGCTTCGTCAACCACCGCACCACCTTCTCGTGCTTGTGCGTGCAGTAGTTGTCGGCAATCAGGTGGAGGTCCACGTCGGCAGGAGTCTCGCGGTCGATCTGCTTCAGGAAGCGCAGCCATTCCACGTGCGTGTGCTGCTGTTCGGTCCGGTAGATCAGCTTGCCCTCCAGGTAGCTCAGGGCGGCGAACAACGTGATCGTGCCGTGCCGGATGTAGTCGTGCGTCCGCGTCCGGATGTGGCCACGGCCCATCGGCAGGCCCGGCTGCGTGCGCTCCAGGGCTTGGCATTGCGTCTTCTCGTCGCAGCACAGCACCAGCGACCGCTCAGGCGGATCCAGATACAGACCCACCACATCCCAGAACTTCTCCTCGAACTTCTTGTCCCGCGAGACCTTGAAGGTCCGCAGGCGATGCGGCTTGAGCCCCTGGCGCTGCCAGATGCGCGCCACGCTGTGGGCCGAAATCCCAAGCTCCCGAGCCAGCGAGCGGGTGCTCCACCGCTGCCGGCCGGGCGGCGCCTTGCCCGCCTCCTCGACCACCCGCCGGACCGTGGCCAGCGGAATCGACGGCTTTGCGCCACGGCCCGGCTTGTCCTGGAGGCCGTCGAGCCCTTCTCGGTCGAAGCGTTGCGACCACTTGCTCACGCTCGGTGCGCTCACGCCCAGACGCGACGCGACTTCTTGCTGCCCGACGCCTTCGCTCCGCAGCAGTACGATGTGCGCCCGGAGGCAGTCACGCGTTGGCGTCGTCGTGGCCCCAACCCGACGTTCCAGCTCCCGTTTCTCCTCCGCCGTCACCTCAAGTACCGAGATCGGCCGCCCCATCGCACCCCCCGCCAGAAGAGGGTGACACAGTCAAGACTTTATGTAAATGCATTTATCAGGCACGACACTAGCTCTAGCCCATGTTTAACAAGATCGGCGGTCATTTTGCCGATTCGGGCAGCATTTCGAGAGTTTCGTCTCTGTAAGTTATTGATTCTAAATGATCGGCGTTTGGCTGAGCTCAATGTAGTGCCATAATCGTATGGTCTGGGTTGCGCTGTGGCGGGTCCACCCGCTATCGTGGCCCGTATGTTCGTGCGGCGCACCCAAACCCGGCGAACCGAAGACCGACAGCCTTACTTCTCCCATCGCCTCGTCCACTCCGAGCGCGTCGGAAACACCGTCCGGCAGCGCACGCTGCTCAATCTCGGGCGCCACTTCGACATCCCCCGCGAGCAGTGGCCGCTGCTGTGCACCCGCATCGACGATATCCTGGCCGGCCAACCGCCGCTGGTGGCCGATTTCCCGCCCGCCGTCGAGCATGAGGCGCAGCGGATCGCCGCGCAGTTGGTTGCCCGCGCCGCACCGAGGGACGAGACGGCCGCCGGACCGGCGGCCGTGCAACGGGTCGATGTCGACTCGCTGCGCCTGGCCCGTCCCCGTAGCGTCGGGGTGGAGCAGGTCGGCCTGTGGGCGCTGGAGCAATTGGAGCTGCCGGCCCTGCTGGCCGAGTTGGGCGTCAACGGCGCGTTGCGTGCGGCGGCGGCCGGGGCCCTCGTCGGGCGCCTGGCCCAGCCGGCATCGGAGCGCGCGACGCACCGCTGGCTGCAAGCGCGCAGCGGTCTGGGCGAGCTGCTCGGCGTCGACTTCGAGACCGTCAGCGCGATGCAGCTCTACCGCGCCTCGGACGCGTTGGTGAAGCATCGCGAGGCGATCGAGGCGCACCTGTTCGACCGCGCCCTCGGGCTGTTCGACCTGCAGCCGACCGTGACCCTCTACGACCTGACCAACACCTATTTCGAAGGCGAGGCGAGCGAGCAGCCCCAGGCCAAGCGCGGGCACTCGAAGGAGAAACGCAGCGACTGCCCGCTGTTGACCCTGGGGCTGATGCTCGACGCCAGCGGCTTCGTCCGCCGCTCGCAACTGTTCGCCGGCAACGTCCGCGAGCACCGCACCCTGGCCGGCATGCTCGAGGCGCTGCGGGCGCCGGCCGGCGCCCTGGTGGTGATGGACCGCGGCGTCGCCACCGACGCCTGCATCACCTGGCTGCGCGAGCACGGCTACCGCTATCTGGTCGTCAGCCGCGAACGCCACCGGCAATTCGATGCCGAGGCCGCCGTGTCGGTCCGCACGCAGTCGAACCAGACCGTGCACCTGCACAAGGTCGTCTCCACCGACCCCGACGAGGTGCGCTTGTACTGCTACTCGGAGGAGCGAGCACAGAAGGAACGAGCCATCGTCGAGCGCGTCGCCACCCGCTTCGAGGCCGCGCTCACCAAGCTCAACGACGGGCTGGCGCGCCCCCGCGCCCACAAGCGCCTCGCCCAGGTCTGGCAGCGCATCGGGCGCTTGAAGGCGCGCCACACCCGCGCCGCCAAGCACTACCAGATCGACGTCACCGCCGACGAGACCGGCAACCAGGCCGTCGCCGTCACCTGGACCCGACGCCCGCAGGACGGCTCGATGGCCACCCATCCCGGCGTCTACTGCCTGCGCAGCAGCGAGACCGACTGGGACGAAGACGCCTTGTGGCGAACCTACACCACGCTCACCGACGTCGAAGCCGTCTTCCGCTCGCTCAAGTCCGAGCTCGGACTGCGCCCCATCTACCACCACAAGCCGCGGCGGGCCGACGGCCACCTGCTGCTCACTGTTATCGCCTACCAGCTCGTGCAGGTCATCCGCACCCGCCTGCGCGCGCACGGCGAGCACGCCAGCTGGTCCACCCTGCGCCGCATCCTCGAAGGCCAGCAGCGCGTCACCGCCACCTTCCGGCGCCCGGACGGGCGCACCCTGCACGTGCGCACGGCCACGCAAGCCGAACCCGAACAGCGGGCCATCTACGATGCGCTCGGCGTCGACCCGCAGCCGGGCGGCGTCCGCAAGACGATCATCTGACCGCCCCCCTTCCCCCGGTTGACGCGCATTTGTAGTGCCACTTGCGCCGTTCGGTCGGCGTAAGCTGCTGATTCTAAAATGCCTTGGCTGTACCGTTGTTAAACATGGGCGAGGAGTCTGCGCCGCAGAAAATCGGTGCGACAATCGTAGGCGAGAACTCGACGCTGGAAGGACTTGATGTCGACGACGTTTCGCCCCTACTCGCCGGACCAGTCGCTGCTGCTGCCACCGGACGTGCGGGAGTGGCTGCCGGAAGGCCACTTGGCGCACCACGTCAGCGATCTGGTGGACGGTTTGGATCTGACGGCATTCTACGCCCCGTACGAGGGAGACGGTCGTCGCAACGCCCCGTATGACCCGCGGATGATGGTGAAGGTGCTGCTCTACGCGTATGCGACGGGGGTGTTCTCGTCGCGTGGGATCGCCCGGGCGCTGGAAGAGGACGTGGCGTTCCGGGTGTTGGCGGCGGGCAACTTTCCGCAGCACCGGACGCTGTGCGAATTTCGGCGCCGGCACTTGGAGGACTTCCAGGCGCTGTTCGTGGAGGTGGTGCGTCTGGCGCAGGAGTTGGGTCTTGTTCGCCTCGGCAAGCTGTCGGTCGACGGGACGAAGGTGCGTGCGAACGCGAGCAAGCGCAAGGCGATGAGCTACGACCGGATGGCGGAGGCGGAACGGCGTCTGGAAGGCGAGGTCGCGGCGCTGTTGCGCCAGGCGGACGAGACCGACGAGACCGAGGATGCGTACTTGGGCGCCGAGGTTCGGGGCGATGAGTTGCCGGCGGAGTTGCGTCGGCGGGAGGCGCGTCTGGCAGCGATCCGGGCGGCGAAGGCGCGGTTGGAAGCGGCGGCTCGGGCGGCGGACGACGCGCGGGGTCGGCAACCTGGGCAGGACCGGAACCCGAAGGGCGGGCGGCCGTACAAGCGGGCGTATGGCGAGCCGGACGAGAAGGCGCAGAGCAACTTCACGGACCCGGAAAGCTCGATCATGATGACGAGCAACGAGGGCTTCCAGCAGTGCTACAACGCGCAGGTGGCGGTGGACGCCGAGCACCAGTTGGTGGTGGCGACGGGTCTGACGGCGAACGCGAGCGACCAGGGTGAGTTGCCGGTGTTGCTCGACACGGTCAACGAGACGCTTGACGCGCAGCCGGCGACGGTGCTGGCCGACGCGGGGTACTGCAACGAGCGAGACTTGACGGACCTGGAACGGCGGGGCGTTGACGGGTATGTGGCGGCGGGCCGGGAGGGCAAGCAGGCGGTTACCCGCAATCTGGAGGAACATCCGGCGACGGGTCGGATGATAGACAAGCTGAAGACGAAGGCGGGCCGGGCGGTGTATGCGCAGCGCAAGTGGTTGTCGGAGGCTCCCAACGGCTGGATCAAGCACGTGCTGGGCTTCCGGCGCTTCAGCCTGCGTGGACTGGCGAAGGCGCGGTGCGAGTGGGACCTGGTGTGCCTGGCGCTCAACGTCAAGCGCCTGCACGTGCTGAAGGCGACGTAGAGGGCGGGGCATGAGGCTCGCAACGGCGACAAATCGACGCGGATCGCGGCCTCTGGCGGGCCATGTGGCCCGTGATGACCGATTTTCGCCTTCGGTTCGTCAACGGCCGCAAAATCTACCGCGCCCTGCCGACCGACACCGTTGCCCCGGCACGTGACTCAGGTCGTGAACTCACGACCCTTTTCGTGCCGCAAATCTCCTGCGGCGCAGACTCCTAGCGTCCAGACGGGGCTGCGCCCCGAACCCGCGGCGTCCGCTTGCGGGGACCCCTTCGCCCCGCGCCGCTCCCGCCGAGGCGCTCTGTGCGCGCCTTCGCGCCGTTCTACGGCGCAGACTCCTGCAAGGTCAGGCGCAGGCCGATGGGCGTCAAAAGCCGACCCCGGCCCCGGCGTGGAGCCGCAGCGAGCCGCGGAAATCGTGGCCGACGTCCAGATGCACGCTGGCGAACGGAGGAAGGGTCAGAAAGACGCCGGCGCCCGCTCCCTCGAGGAACCGGGCGCCGCGCAGGCTCTGTCCCACGTCGTAGGCGGCGGCCGTGTCGTAGAAGATGCGAAACCCGGCATTCCCGATCGATAGCCGCGAGCTCAGCGGCAGCCGGAGCTCGACCGACGCTGCCATGAGCCGGTCGCCGACGCGTGAGCCGACCCGCCACCCGCGCAGGTTGCCGCCGCCGCCGAGCAGTGCTTGCTCGTAGGGCGGCAGCGCCGTCGAGGCGCCCTCGAAGAGGACGCGCGCCGCGAGCACGGCCTGTCCCCCGACCCCCTTGAACGCTTGAACGTCGATCCGGGGTCGGACTATGGCGGCCGGCCGGCCGGCAACCGACAGCCGCTCCACCGCGGCGCTCACTCGCACGTCATCGCGGGGGAAGGCGCCAGGCGCGAGACCGCCGTACTCCAGGCCGACCGTCAATCGCGTGAGACGGTCCGCTCGCGCGCGGAACCGCACCTCCTCCCGTGCCGCTTCCACCTCCAGGCGAAGGCCCGGCCCGAGCTGACGATCCGCCCCGGCCCAGTATCGCGCCCGGTGGTCGTCTGCGCCGAAATAGGGATGGACGCGGCGCCCGTACGAGCTGCCGCCCCGCACCCGGTCGACCACGACGCCGGCAATGGGCCACTCCGCTTCGAGCCCTGCGCGCTTGTCGCCACCCCAGGTCATCGGCGTCGAGAGCCGACTCCCCCGGCCAAGAACGTCGACGAGGCTGAACCGGGCGCCGTAGGACATCCCGTAGCCTTCGTCGTACCGCACGGTCGGCAGGAACATCGACTGCCGGGAAAGACGGGCAAGCGCGCGGACCACGGGGTTCCCGATTGACGCCCGGGGCCGCTCCCGGACCACGATCACGAGTGCGATCCGGTCCGTTGCCGTCAGCGAGCGATAGCGCTTGCGGACCTCGACCGTCTCGAAACGACGGCTCGCTTCCAGTCGTCGCGTGACAGCTTCCGCCACGTCGGGGTCCACGACATCACCGACCGCAACGCCGGCCACCGCCACGACGTCGTCATCCGGGGTGGTGTGATTGCCGTGCACGCGGATATCGACCACCGTCTCCGGCGCGGCCGGTTGGCCGTACGCGTCGAGCGCGGGGAGCGCGACCGCGGCCGCCGCGAACGCCACGGCGGCGGCGCGACGCCCGAGCCGCCGTGCGGTCATCGAGGCGGGTCCGGGTCGATGGCGAGAATGCGACCAGCCGCCGTGGCCTCGCGATAGTTGGTGTAGGCGCGCGTGCCGCTCACCTCGAAGGCGCCAATCGCGAGGGACGCGGCGGCGCGCATGTCGATCCGCTCCGGGAGCCAGACCCTTTCGAACGGCTGCCGCATCGTCATCGACACGGTCAGGTCATCGAGCCGGAACAGCCAGCGCCCGGGCAGGAAATCGAAGCCAACGTTGTCGAACGTGTAGCGGACGATCTGGTGCCGGGCCGGATCGACCCAGAGGGTCACCAGACTGGTCTTGTCCATGGCCGCCGCTGCCTGTCCGCGCGACCGCTCCGTATCTCCGTCGCGACCGTCATCGTCAGGCTCGGTGAAGAGCCGCTCGGGGTAGTACTCGATGCGGAGGACATCGTGTCCGTCGAGGGTCTCGCGGCCGGCCAGGTAGTAATTGCCCGGCTCGAACTCGAACTCGAGGAAGTACGAGTCGGAAACGAAACGGGGCTCGATACCGACCCAGGCGGGATCCGGGGGCGACAGCGGAGCGCCGTTGCGCCCGGCGGCCTGCGCCTCGGGCATCCGGGTCGGTAACCGCGGTTCCTCCCGGCGCCTCTGGTGACGCCGCTGTTCGCGCTCCAGCCACTCGGCTTCGTACTGGCGCCGGCTCGCCTCGTCGATCGTGACGCCGTCGATGCGGGTCGGGCTCCGGACGAAAAACCCGTCGCGCTCGTACCAGGTGTATTCGCCGCGGAACGCCCAGAGCACGGTGCCGTCCGGTCCGGTGAGGTGCAGGCGCGACTCTTCGTCGAGGACGTACTGCAGCCGAGCCGCCGCGTTCCGCTCCCGCTGCGCCAGCACCCGCTCCATGAAGCGGTCGAGCTCGTTGCCGCTCTCGTCCTGGGCGCCGGCCGCCCCGGGTGTGGCCGCACCCGCGACCAGAGCAAGAACGGCCAGAGCCGCGCGCGGGGCGACAACGACTGGGGCCCGGACCGCTCTCAGGTGCCATGGTTGCATCGGTTCACCCCTCCCTGCCACTCGTCCCTGAAGTGCTAGAGTCTGGCCCTGAGCGTGTTCAAGAATCGCTCGGCGTGGGGCGACGCTTCAGCGACACGCTGCGGGTCCAACCTGGAGAGAATGTCGAACGAATCCCGTCCCTTGCGGTACCCACGCCGCGGTCGGCAGCCGCGCGCCGCGTTCTCCAGGCCCTGGAGAACATCCTGTTTCCTCACCTGCTCGACTTGCGGTTGACCGGGAAGAGAGTTCGGCCTGAAGCCGTTGCCAAACACTGCGGCCAGCGTCTCGCGGTCCGCCAGGAACCACGCCTCCATGCACTGCGCCATGAGGTGGGCATGTTCGTCCGCCGCTCCCGGGGGTCTGGCCCACCGGTCCTCCTGTCGATTCCGCAGGTGAGTCCACGGGCCGACACCGTCTGCGACCGGACCTTCGCTATCGACGAGCAGTGCGACGAAGTCATGGTTCCGGGGATCGTTGAAGGCGGTGCAGAAATCGTCGTACGTCTGTCTGCGGCCGCCACCGGCGACGAAGCGCGGCAGCCGGCCGGCCAAGCCCGCCTTTCGAAGCAATTCCCCAAAAGCCCTCCGGCATTCGGCGTCCAGCGCCTTGTTGCCGCCGCCCTCCACGTAGATCTTCGCGCTCACCAGCGGCTCCCGCCCAACTCTCCCTTCATCCAGAGCTCGCCGAGGCTGTATCGGGCGAGCCATTGCGCCAGGTCCTCCTTGTTCAGTCGGCGCAGCTGAGTCTGCCCGGCGTCCTTCTCACAGACGACCACGCTTTCAGGTTCCTCGGTCAGAGCGTCCACGAGAACGTCCGAATGGGTCGTGACGATCAACTGGCAGCGAGTGGACGCCTCGCGCAGTAACCCGGCGAGCGTCGGCATGATGTCCGGGTGCAGGCCCAGCTCCGGTTCTTCGATGCACACCAGTGGCGGCGGGGCGTCATGACACAGGATCGCCAGGAGGCACAGGTACCGGAGAGTGCCGTCGGATAGTCTTGCCGCGGGCACCGTGATGCCGTTCTCCTCCAGGAATACCTGGACGGTGCCGCCCTCCACGATCACGTCGAAGTCGGTCAGACCTTCATAGAGCCGGCGGGCCATTTCCAGGAGGTGTTTCTTGACCGCAGGCGTTCGGCGCAACCGATTCAGCACCAGTGCGAGGTTGCTCGTGTCCTCGGTGAGGAAATCGTTGGGCAGATCGGACGATTGCGGCTGGCGCGCCGGCGCCCGCCGGCCGAAGGACCATTCCCGGTAGACGCGGATCGTGTCGAACTGCTGGCCGAGGTAGGTGATCTCCGGGAAACTGTGAGGGTCTTTTCGCTGCGACAAAATGGACTGGCTGGGATCGAGATCTGCTAGCGCGAACCTTTGGTCGGCACCGGCCTTTCCCTTCACGATGGCCGTGCCACGCAGGTAACCGAAGTACCGGTAGGGCTTGCCCTGGCCGGCTTCCGGGACATCATCCTCGATGAATTCGTTGTGAACATGGAAGCGCTGCAGGTGTTCTTCCACGGTCAGGTGATACCGTAGCGGACCGCTGGGCAGCGGGAAATCGACTGCCGTTTCCACTGACCCTTTCCGGGCGCGCGGCGTGCTCTTGTGCAGCCACTCGCTTATCCCGCCACCCTCGCGGATCGGCGCCACGAGATCTCGCGGCGCCGCGCGCAGCAACTCGATCGCGGCGATGAGGTTGGACTTCCCCGACCCATTCGGGCCGATTAGCACATTGAGCGGCCCGAGTTGCACGGTTTCGCGCGGGCCGAAAGACAGCAGGTTCGACAGAGTCAGCCGATGAATAAGCACGTCCGCCTGGTCGTCGTGGGGCGTGGCAACCATGGGCGAGGGCGAAGGACGGCCACCCATTGGGCTGGTTCGGGGCGGCACCACGCGCGTCCCCACCCCGCGGACACGGGGTGGGGACCGGATGCGTCGGCGAGTGCGGTACGCCTTACGGCTGGCCGGGCGCGCCGGTGCCGGACGAGCCGACGTAGAACTGCGAGCCGTCGGGCAGCGTGATGTCGCGGGCGTTGGCGGTATTCGAGCCGTCCTTGGCGCCGAAGCCGTCGACGACGAGCACGGTCCCGGCGGGGACCGAGTTCTTGTTGAGGCCGCGGCGGATCAGGGCGTTGGGCGCGCCGCACTCGATGGCCCAGCTCTCGACGTTGCCGTCCTCGTCCTCGACGTCGATGTGGATCCACGAGTGCGGGTTGATCCACTCGGTGCGGGTGACGGTGCCGAGGAGCTGCAGCGGGCGGTCCGCGTCGAACTCGGCCGAGAACGCGTGATGCGCGACTGCCGGCGGAGGAGCCAGCAGCAGACCCAGGCCGAGGATCGCAACAGAGATGGTGGTACGCATCGTTCTCGTCCTCCTGCTTGCTACTTGCCAACCTTCACGACGTGCTCGAGCGCCACTCGCGCCTCGGTATCCGTGCCCGTCATCAGCCGCAGGTTGCGGGCGTTGCCCTCGTGGCACGCGTATTCGTAGAGGATGTGGTCTTCCGCCCCGCGCATGAAGGCGTTGTACGAGATGGTCCACGGCTGCGTGAACACCTGCGGGTCGGTGATGGTGGCCTCGTACTGGATCGTGTCCTCGTCGATCAGCGTGAAGCGCTCGACGACGCGCAGCTCGTCGCTGTGGAACACGCCGTGGCCGGAGGTGAACGAGCTGGCCGGCGCATCCTCCGCCGGCGCGCCGTGTCCGACCACCCAGGTGTTCTCCGTGAAGTTGGTCACGTCGACGACGAGCGTGTCGCCCTCCCAGCGGCCGCGCGAATCGCCCATGCCGAGGCGGATGTCCGAAGCGACGTGCGGACTGTCGCCCAGCGGGATGTAGCGGAAGAGGTGGTTCCACTCGTAGAGCAGGATCACGGCTTCCGGCGTCTGCAGGAACTGATAGGTGTTGTAGCCCACCGGGAGATTGCCGCGCGGCACGGCCGCCGGCAGGCACTTGACGCGCGGGTCGAGGTACTCGAGCTCGTCGCGCCGCGCCATGATCTCCTCGCGCCGCTCCGCGGCCCAGGCCTGGAGCGGGATCTTGCCGTCGGGCGGGTCCACGACCATCGGGCGTTCCTGGCGCGTGATGTCCGGCGCGTCGGAGTGGCCCGGGAAGAACCGGAAGCGGGGGCCCAGCTCGCGCTCCTCCGGTGAACGGACCCACGCCTCGCCGCTGGCGGGCGTCTCCATCGGCGCGGCCGTTCCCGGCAGCCAGTGGCCGCGCAGGTCGGGGTCGCCCCAGGGGGTGCGCCCGGGCGTGAACGCCTCGTCCTGGGCGGCCGCGACGACGGGCACCAGAACCACCAGTGCCACCGCAACGAGCGTACAGATGGGTGCCGCGACTCTCGGGCTCATGCGGGCCTCCTTCGTTGCTCCCAGTAAATACCGCGCGCCGGGAGATGTCAATCGGGGGCGCTTCAATACAGACGGGGCTGGTCGGCTAGCCGTCGGCGGCGGTGTGCCGGGGGAGCAGCTCGGCCTGGGCGTCGACCGCCGGGGCGCCCGGCGGCTTCTCGACCGCGTGGTAGCTGCCGTCCGTCGTCAGCTCCATGGAGCGGCTGTTGTCCGCGAGCAGCGTGCCCAGCACGTTGTCGCGCAGCTCGCTGCGCAGCGCGGGGTCGCGGATGAGGCACAGCGCCTCGACCCGCCGGTCCAGGTTGCGCTCCATGAGGTCCGCGCTGCCGAAGAGCAGCTCGGGGCTGCCGCCGTTCTCGAAGCAGTAGAGGCGGGAGTGCTCCAGAAAGCGTCCGACGATGGAGCGGACGCGGATGTTGTCGCTCACGCCGGGAATGCCGGGGCGCAGGCAGCACACGCCGCGCACGATCATGTCGATGCGCACGCCGGCGCGCGACGCGCGGTACAGGACCCTGATCATGTCGGGGTCCGCGACCGAGTTGTTCTTGATGATGATCCGGGCGGGCCGGCCGGCGCGCGCATGCTCGGCCTCGCGGTCCACCATGGCCGTGAACCGGGCGCGCAGGTTGAGCGGGGCGACGAGCAGCTCGCGGTAGTCCTGCTTGTTCGAGTATCCCGTCAGATAGTTGAATACCTCGCTGACTTCCTCGACAACCGCCGGCTTGGCCGTGAAGAGCCCGAAGTCGGTGTACACGTTCGCCGTCACGCCGTTGTAGTTGCCGGTGCCGACGTGCGCGTAGCGCACGATGCCGTCGCTTTCCTTGCGCACGACGAGGCACAGCTTGCAGTGGGTCTTGAGGTTCACCAGGCCGTAGACCACGTGGATCCCGGCCGATTCCATGCGGTGCGCCCACACGATGTTGTTCCGCTCGTCGAAGCGGGCCTTGAGCTCGACGAGCACGGCCACCTGCTTGCCGGCCTCGGCCGCCTCGATCAGCAGGTCGACCAGCGGGGAGTTCGACCCGATGCGGTAGAGCGTCAGCTTGATGGCGATGACCTGCGGATCCTCGACGGCCGCGCGCAGGAAGGCTTCCACCGATGCGAACGAATCGAAGGGGTGGTGCACCAGGTGGTCGCGCTCGCGCACCTCGTCGAAGATCGCGTCGCGATCGGCGTTGGACCAGAGGCCGCGCGGCAGGAACGGCGCGTCCTTCAGCTTCGGGCGATGGAGCAGGCCGGTCAGGGCCAGCCAGTGGCCGTATCCCATCCGTGACGACGTGCGCTCGACCACGCTCTCCTCGATCTCGAAGTTCTCGAGCAGGATGTTGAGCACGCGGTCGGGCATGGTCGCCTCGACGACGAGCTGCGACAGGGCGCCGTAGCGCAGTTCCTTCAGCGTCTTGTCGACCGATTCGAGCAGGTCGTCCGCCTCGTCCTCCTGGATCACCATGTCCGTGTCGCGCACGATGCGGAACAGGTGCGCGCCCCGCAGCGTGGCGCCCGGAAACAGCATGCCGATCTGTTCCCTGACGACGTCCTCGAGGAAGACGAAGGTGTCCCCCGCGGCGCCCGCGAGCTGCGCGGGCAGCGGGATGAACCGCGGCAGCACGTCCGGGAGCTTGACGCGGGCGAACCGGGTGCGGCCGCCGTGGCTCACCACGACGGCGAGATTCATGCTCAGGTTGGAGATGTACGGAAACGGGTGGCCCGGATCGAACGCCAGGGGCGTGAGCACCGGGTGAATGTTCTCGCGGAAATACGTCCGCAGGTAGGCGCGAACGGCGTCCGTATAGGCGCTGCGCTCGAGGAACCGGATGTCGTGCTCCGCCAGGGCCGGCTGCAGCACCGTCGTCCAGCAACTGGACATGTCGCGCATCATCTGCGCCGCGCGCTCCCGGATGGCGTCGAGCTGCTGCCCGGTGTCGAGCCCGTCCGGCGATACGTCGCCGGAGGCGGCCCGGAACTTGCGAAGCAGCGTGGCGACGCGCACCATGAAGAACTCGTCGAGGTTCGTGGCGACGATCGACAGGAACTTGACGCGCTCGAGCAGCGGGTGGGACGCATCGAGCGCCTGGAGCAGGACGCGCTGGTTGAACTCGAGCCAGCTCAGCTCGCGGTTGATGTAGAAGCGGGTGTCCGTGAGGTCCGGCTCGGACTCGTGGCCCGCCCGCGCCGGCCGGCGCGGCTTCGGAGCCTGCCTGACCGCTCCCTTGCCCGCGGTGGTCACCCTGCGAATGATAGCAGCCGCCCCGGCGGCCGCGTTCGCCGTTCCCGTGCTGCGCGACCGCCCGGAGTACGGCATCATGAGACCTCGCGGGCAGGCGCGCGCCATCGACCGTGCGCCGTGACCGCGGAGCGAACTGAACGGAGTCTACTCGAATGGGAGCCACGCACGTCACCGCCACCATTCGCAACATGACCGATCGCGATCGGAGTTGGGAGGGACTGTTCCTGGTCGATACCGGAGCCACCGACTCGCTCGTACCTCGGCCTCACCTGGAAGCCATTGGACTCGCGCCCGAACGGCGGCGGGTGTACGAGCTGGCCGACGGGCGCACCATAACGGTGGACATCGCCTTCGGACTGATCGAGTTCATGGGCGATGTCGTCGCCGGCACGATCATCTTCGGTGAGCCGGATGCCGAGCCGCTCCTCGGCGTCACCGCCCTGGAGTCCGCCGGCATCGAAGTCGATCCCGTCCACCAGCGGCTGAAGAAACTGCCCGCCGTGCGGCTGAAGGGGGTGCGGCGCCGCACGTGAACGGCGCCGGAGTTCCTTCCTGCTTTGGCAAGGACGGGGCCGCCGAGGGCTGCTACACTGGTCCCGGGCCGCGCGCGGTGCGGTCCGGGAGTCGGAAATGGCCGAAGAGATCGTCCAGGAAGAGATCCCGAAGCTGGAGAAGCCGCTGAGCGAGTGGCAGGCGCTGCTGCCGGCGGAGGCGTACTCCATCCTGTTCAAGCACGCCACCGAGCCGCCCGGCGCCAGCGCGCTCAACCACGAGTACCGCGCGGGCACCTTCGTCTGCGCCGCCTGCCACCTGCCGTTGTTCGAATCGACCGCGAAGTACGAGAGCGGCACGGGCTGGCCCAGCTTCTTCCAGCCCATCGACGGGCGGCTGGGGACGCGGACCGACTACAAGCTGATCCTGCCGCGCACGGAGTACCACTGCATCCGCTGCGGCGGCCACCAGGGGCACGTCTTCCGGGACGGCCCGCCGCCGACCGGCCGGCGGTACTGCAACAACGGTCTGGCGCTCCGGTTCGTGCCGGCCGGCGAGCCGGCGCCGCCGCTGCGGGCGTAGGGCCGCGCCGGCGCTACCCGGGCAGCCTGAACGCCAGCAGCTCCGCGTCGCGGCCGGCGCCGCCCGTGGCCAGCACGATGTACTGCGTGCCGTCCACCATGTAGGTCATGGGCGTGCCGGTCTGCGGGGCCGGCATGAAGACCGCGCCCACCTCGGCGCCGGTCGCCTTGTCGTAGGCTCGCAGCATGGCGCCGTTCGCGCCTTCCGGCGTCGTGAAGAACCCGCCCTCGCCGGCGACGACCAGCGTCTTCGTCACCAGCGTCCCGATGCGTCCGACCCGCCCCGTGCGCGGGATGTCCAGCCCCTGCAGCCTGGGGTGGTTGCGGACGTTGTCGGGGGTCTCGCCGTGCGGGACCTGCCAGATGATCTCGCCGGCGTTGAGGTCCACCGCCGAGATGCGCCCCCACGGCGGCTTGACCAGCGGCAGGCCCTCGACCGTGAGCTGCAGATCCGCCGGGCTCACGCCCCGCAGGCGCCGGCTGCTGATGTAGTCCATGTCCGACACGTCCGGGTCGTTGATCATCCGCAGCGCCGTGACCTGCGTCTTCGTGTACTGGTAGAGAATGCCGGTCTCGGGGTCGAGCGCGCCGCCGGGCCAGTTCACGCCGCCCGTGGCCGCCGGCACGATCAGCGTGCCGTAGTTCCCCGTACCCTGCGGATCAGCCAGCGTCGGCGGCGTGTAGATCGGACCCAGGGTGTAGCGGCCGGCGATCTCCTCGGCCGCCGCCCGCAGCTCGGGGGTGAAATCGATCAGGTCGTCGACGCCGATGCCCTGGCGGTCGAGGGCCGGCGGCTTCGTCGGAAACGGCTGGGTCGGCGAGAGGATCTCGCCCGGCACGTCGGACGGCGGCACCGGGCGCTCCTCGATCGGCCACACCGGCTCGCCCGTCTCGCGGTCGAAGACGAAGATCCAGGCCTGCTTGGTCGGCAGCGCGACCGCCTTGATGTCCCGGCCGTCCACGGTGATGTCGGCCAGGATCGGGGCGGCCGGCAGGTCCCAGTCCCACACCTCGTGGTGCGAGATCTGGAAGTGCCAGAGGCGCTCGCCGGTGTCGAGATCGACCGCGACCAGGCTGTTCGCGAACAGGTTGTCGCCGAGCCGGTGCCCGCCGTAGTAGTCGCCGGTCGGCGTCTCGGTCGGCAGGTAGGCGATGTTCAGCTCCGGGTCGATGCTGATCTGCGCCCAGACGCCGGTGTTGCCGGTGTACTGCCACGAATCGTTCAGCCAGGTGTCGTTGCCGAACTCGTCCGAGTCGGGGATGGTGTGGAAGATCCACTTCCGCGCCCCGGTGCGGGTGTCGTAGCCGCGCACGTGGCCCTTGACGTTGGCCCGCGACCGCGGGGCGGTCCCCGGCAGGTGGGCGGCCCCGATGACGATCGTGTCGTTGGCCACCACCGGCGCGGCGTGGAGCCCGACCTCGCCGTCGACGAGATCGATGTCCTGATCGAACTCCAGCTTCAGGTCGACGATGCCGTCCGTCCCGAAGGTGCTCACCCGCTGGCCCGTCGCCGCGTCGAGCGCGACCAGGCGGTACCCGGGCGTGACGTAGAAGATGTGTCCTTCCGCGCCGTCGTCCCAGTAGGTCAGGCCGCGGCCCGAGAGCCGCCGCGGCGCCGCGGCGCCGCGCTCGCCCTCGTCGAGCCGGTGCATCCACAGCAGCTCGCCGCTGGTCGCATCCAGGGCCACGACGTCCCGCCGCGAGCCGACCGTGCTGTACAGCACGCCCCCGATCATGAGCGGGGTCGACTGCAGGTTGGCTTCCGGCCGCGGCCCGAAGTTGCGGGTCGAGAACCGCCAGGCGACCTCCAGGTCGTCGAAGTTGTCGGCGTTGATCTGATCCGCCGGCGAATAGAAGGTGCTGGCCACGTCGGCGGCGTACGAGCGCCACTCGACGGTCCGGCCCTCCTGCGCCGACAGCCCGGCTGCGCCGCACGCCAGCAGTGCCAACAGAATCCACGCAGGGCGGAACGTGCTTCGCGCCATCGGTTGCGAACCTCCGTTAATCTGGTGCCGAAAGACCCACAGCATACTGCAAGCGCATCGGCAGCGACTACCCTGCACCGGGCGCAGTGTCGTAGAATCAGGCACCGAAGACTTTGAACGAACCCACCGATTCCCCGACCAGCGAGACTTCCGAGCTTCCGGAGCTGACCCTCGCCCAGTTGCCCGAGTCGTTGCGTCGCGGCGCCGGCCGCGCGGGGTGGACCAGCCTCATGCCGGTGCAGTCCCGCGCCATTCCGTACATCCTGGCGGGCCGCGAGGTGATGATTCAGGCCCGGACCGGCAGCGGCAAGACCGGCGCGTTCGTCCTGCCGATGCTCGAGCGGCTGGAGGCCGGCCGTGCGCAGTGCCAGGCGCTCGTCCTGGTGCCGACGCGCGAGCTGGCCAGGCAGGTCCACCAGGTTACCGAGACCCTCTGCCAGGACACCGGGCTGCGGACGGTCGCGGTCTACGGCGGCGTGGGCTATGGCCCGCAGATCGATGCGTTCAAGGGCGGCGCGCAGATCGTGGTCGGCACGCCCGGGCGCGTGCTCGACCACCTGCTGCGCGGCACGCTGTCGCTCGAGGGGCTGCAGATGCGCGTCTTCGACGAAGCCGACCGCATGCTCTCGATGGGCTTCTATCCGGACATGCAGGAGGTCCAGCGGCACGTGCCGCCGGCGACGCTCGACACGCTCCACAACAGCATGTTCTCGGCCACGTTTCCGGCCTTCGTGATGCGCACGGCGAAGGAGTTTCTCCGCGCGCCGGAGTTCCTGTCGCTCAGCGGCGATCAGGTGCACGTCACCGAGACCGAGCACGTGTTCTACGTGGTGCCGGCCATGGACAAGGACCGGAGCCTCGTGCGGAGCATCGAGCTCGAGAACCCGGCCTCGGCCATCATCTTCTGCAACACGAAGACGGCCGTGCACTACGTCACCGTCGTGCTGCAGCGGTTCGGCTACGACGCCGACGAGCTCAGCGCGGACCGGTCGCAGGCGGATCGCGAGCGCATCCTGGCGCGGGTCCGCAAGGGCAGCCTCCGGTTCCTGGTCGCCACCGATGTCGCGGCGCGCGGGCTCGACATTCCGCAGTTGTCCCACGTCATCCAGTACGAGCTCCCCGAGGATCCCGAGGGATACATTCATCGGGCCGGCCGGACGGGCCGCGCCGGGGCCGCCGGCGTGGCGCTCTCGCTGGTGACCGAGGCGGAGACGCTCACGCTCGACGGCATCGCCAAGCGCTACGCCATCGAGTTCCAGCAGCGCAAGGCGCCGACCGACGCCGCCGTCCAGGCGGTGGTCGCCGAGCGCGTCACCACGCTCCTCGAGGCGCGGCTGCGCGGGCGCGACCGGCTGCGGACGGAGCGCAGCGAGCGGTTCGTGCCCCTGGCGCGCAGCCTGGCCGAGAACGAGGACGAATCGGCGCTCATCGCCATGCTGGTCGACGACTACTACCAGGAGACGCTGCACGCACCGCCGCCGATGGTCCGCGAGACGCAGGCGTCCGCGCCGCCGGCGGGCGAGCCGCGCGGCGAGGCGCCCAAGCGCCGCCGCCGGTCGTCGGCGCGCCGCCCGCGGCGCCCCGCACGCTGAAGGAGACCGTATGAGTTCGACGCTGGTCGAGAGGAACCACCCCTTCGAGGAGGCCGCCCGGGCCGGCCGTCCGCCCTACAAGGTCGCGGATCTCGCCGCGGCCTCCCGCGGCCGCAGCGAGATCAGGCTGGCCGAGCAGGAGATGCCCGGTTTGCTGGCGCTGCGCCGCCGGCATGCGGGCGAGCAGCCGCTGGCGGGCGCCCGGGTGATGGGCAGCCTGCACATGACCGTGCAGACGGCCGTGCTGATCGAGACGCTGGCGGCGCTCGGGGCCGACGTGCGCTGGGCGTCCTGCAACATCTTCTCGACGCAGGACCACGCGGCGGCCGCGGTTGCTGTCGGCCGTCCCGAGACCGGGGGCACCACCGGCGCCCCGTGCGGCACGCCGGTCTTCGCGTGGAAGGGCGAGACGCTGCCCGAGTACTGGTGGTGCACGAACGAGGCGCTGATCTGGCCCGACGGCCGCGGCCCCGACCTGATCGTCGACGACGGCGGCGATGCCACGCTGCTGGTCCACAAGGGGTACGAGTTCGAGCGTGCCGGCGCGGTCCCGGCCTTCGACCCCGAGCGCGAGCCGGAGGAGTGGGGCGTGATTCTCGATCTGCTGCGCGACGTCCGGCGCCGCGACCCGGGGCAATGGCAGCGGATCAGCCCGGCCATCCGGGGCGTCAGCGAGGAGACGACGACCGGGGTGCACCGGCTGTACGAGATGACCCGCGACGGGACGCTGCTGTTCCCGGCCATCAACGTCAACGACTCGGTTACCAAGAGCAAGTTCGACAACGTGTACGGCTGCCGGCACTCGTTGCCGGACGGCCTCGCCCGGGCCACGGACGTGATGCTGGGCGGCAAGGTCGCGGTCGTCTGCGGCTACGGGGAGGTGGGCAAGGGGTGTGCCCAGTCGCTCCGCGGGCAGGGCTGCCGCGTCGTCGTCACGGAGATCGACCCGATCTGCGCGCTGCAGGCCGCCATGGAGGGCTACGAGGTCAACACGCTCGACAGCCTGCTCGAAACCGCGGACATCTTCATCACCGCCACCGGCAACAAGGACATCATCACCGCGGCGCAGATGGGGCGGATGAAGGACAAGGCCATCGTGGGGAACATCGGCCACTTCGACAACGAGATCGACATGGCCGGCCTCAAGCAGGTGCCGGGCATCGAGCGCATCGGCATCAAGCCGCAGTACGACGAGTGGCGGTTCCCCGACGGGCACAGCGTGCTCGTGCTGGCCGAGGGGCGCCTGCTCAACCTCGGCTGCGCCACCGGCCACCCGAGCTTCGTGATGTCCACGTCCTTCACCAATCAGGTGCTCGCGCAACTGGCGCTGCACCGCAACGCCGGCGAGTACGACAGGCAGGTCTACATGCTGCCCAAGAAGCTCGACGAGCAGGTGGCGCGCCTGCACCTCGACCATCTCGGCGTGCGCCTGACGGCGCTGACCTCCGAGCAGGCCGACTACATCGGCGTGCCGGCCGAAGGGCCCTACAAGCCCGACCACTACCGCTACTGAAAGGCCCCTCCGGGGTCTGCGTCGCCTGCACCGGGGGTGACCGCGCCGGCCGCGGCGACGAGCGCGGCGGCGGGCAGCGTCTCGAACAGCCGGTCGACGGGGCCGCCGGCGTGGAGCGTGCGCGCGCCCTCGACGCGCACGGGCAGGAAGACGAGCGCCGCGTCCCGCGAGCGCGCGTACGCGCCGTCGCCGTCGGCGGCGTCCACGGCGACGGTGCTCGCGGCGATGCCCAGCTCGCCGAGGCGGCGGCGGAGGTCGGCTTCGGCCGCGGCGGCCGCGGCCGGCGGGCCCGGGGCCAGCAGGCGGATGGCCGCCGCGTCCCATTCGTCGGTCCGCGTCGTCAGATGGGCGAGCGCCAGGGCCAGCCGCGACGACTCGTCGCCGAGCCACCAGACGTCGATGCGCCGCCCGTCGCCCGCCGCCTGCCGCAGCGTGGTCCATCCGACCTCCGCGGCGTGCAGTACGACGCCGTGCCGGCCGAGTCCGGCCGCGCCCTGCAGCAGCAGCGCGTGCCGCCGCGACAGCTCCGCCGGCCGTTGCGGGTCGCGACTGTCGTCCCAGTCGAGCAGGACGGTGTTGGCTCGAATGGGGCCGACGCCCCAGGCCTGCAGCACCGCCGCGGCAGCCAGCGGCCCGTTCCCGACGGTCACCACCAGCGGATGGACGTCGAGGCCCGCGCGCAGCGCGTCCGCCGCCAGCCGCTGCTCGGCTTGCCGGCGAGCCTGGTCGCCCGCGGGGCCGGCGGGCTCGTCGACCAGGAGCCTGACGGCGCCGACGATGCCGGAGCCGCCGGAGATCCAGCCTGCCGCCCGCAGCAACCGCTTCCGGCGGTCGGGCGTCTCGGCGAAGGCCAGGATGTGCGGCTGCCAGTCCGCGGCGCCTGCCGGCTGGTCGGCAAGTTCACGGAGCCCCTTCTTGACGCGCTGGAACCGGTAGGCCCGCCCGCGGTCGCGCCAGCGCGCGGGCACGGCGGTCCAGCGCAGGTACTGGTGGACGAGCGTGAGGATCCCGACCGCCGCCAGGCTCGCCACGGGGTCGAGCATGAGCATCGCGAGCCCGCACAGCCCGGCGCCGGCCAGGCTGGCGCGCGCGCGAGAGAAAAGCCGGCCCGGGCGCAGCGACTGGCCCGCCCCGGCCACCTCGACGGAGGTCGCGTAGTTGAGCAGGCCGTACGCGATCAGCAGGAACATCGAGACGACCGCCGCGACCTGGTCGAGATCGCCCACAGCGATCGCGGCGAGGGCGACGAGGCCGGTCAGAACCACGGCCCGCCGCGGGTGGCCCGCCGCTCCGTGGCCGGCGCCGAGGAATGTGAGCGGCGCGAACAGCCGGTCGCCGGCCAGCGCCTGCAGGATGCGGGCGGCGCCCAGGAGCGTCGCCAGGGCCGCCGCCAGCGTCGCCGACAGCACGGCCGCGTGGGCCAGCCACGGGAGGGCGGCGACGCGCGGCAGGACCTCGTGGTCCGTGGCCAGGTTCGGGAGCGGCGCCGACGCCGCCAGCACGAACATGCCCGCGCCGTAGGTCGCCACGAACACGCCGAGCGCGGGATGGATCCCGCGCGGCAGGCCGCGGGCGGGGTTCCTCAGGTCGCCCAGCGTGCCGACGCTCAGGGTGAAGCCGGCCACCGCCGGGAAGAGAATCGGGAAGACCGTCCAGAACGGGAGCGCCTCGCCGCCGGCCGACCAGCTCTGCCGGAGCAGCGACACGTCCCACGCCGTGCCGCCGCCGGCCAGAATCGACACCAGCGCGCCGGCCAGAATCGCCAGGACGACGAACTGCACGCGGCCCGCGGGCCGCACCCCCGCGTACGCCAGCTGGAACATGGCGAGCGCTGCGCCGCCGGCCACCAGGCGCACGGCGAGCCCCGACCCGCCGAACAGCGCGACCGCGGCCTCCCCGAAGCCGATGCAGTAGAACGCCACCGAGGTGGCCTGGGCCAGATAGAACGCCAGACCGAGCGCGCCCCCGAACTCGACGCCCAGCGTCCGCGAGAGCAGGAAGCAGTCGCCGGTCCCGCGCACCTTGCGGCTGGCCGCGACGGCCGCCAGCGACAGGCTCGTCAGGAGCGCAATGGTGCTCGCCAGCGCGAGCATCAGGAGCCCCCCCGCCAGCCCGGTGCTGCCCACGACGAAGCCGAGCCGCCGGAACAGGACGAGACCGAGCACGGCGATGACGCTTGGCGTGAAGACGCCGCCGAACGCGCCGAGAGCGTGCGACCCGGTCGTCCCGCCGGCGCCCCGCCCGGCAATGGTCACCTCGTAAGCGTAACAGCCCGCCTCGGCGGGAGCGGCGCGGGGCAGTGGGTCCCCGCCTGTCCGTTCCGCAGCGGCCGACCGATGACTGGATAGTGGGAGGGCACGCGGGCATACGCCAAAAAAGAGGGAGATTTCAGGCAGAGGTAGTGATAAAATCCGCCGGAATTTACCGAAACAAATCCATCCCGTAGTGCGTCTAAAGGCACGACGGGAGATTCCCGAGTCCCACCGCACATTCAGCGGCGTAGGCGGGATAGCGCCCGCGCGCGTCGAGAGGAGCCGATTGTTGACGCAGGATAGACATGAAGTAGTGCGAGACTTGGTTGCCGCAGGTCAGGAACGGGGCTTCGTGACCATCGACCAGGTGGTCGAGCACCTCGCGCCCGACGTCGAGTCCGACGACCTCGCCGCGTTGCTGCAGGAACTCGAGAGCCAGGGCATCGAGGTCGAAGGGGCCGCCGATCAGATCGAGGTCGATACGGCCCGGCGCGCGCCGTTGCGCGTGATGCCCGAGGCGGAGGTGCATCCGGCGGGCGACGAATCGGACCAGGGCCAGGATCTGGTGCGCACGTATCTCCGGCAGATGAGTCGCGTGCCGCTGCTCACGCGCGAGGGAGAGGTGGCTATCGCCAAGCGCATCGAGCGCGGCGAGCAGCGGGTCATGATCGCGCTGTCGCGAAGCCTGATCGTCGCGCGCCACGTGCTGCATCTCGGCCAGGACCTCAGGGATGGCGAGCGCGATCTGCAGGAGATCGTCGTGCTGCAGGACGGGGAGCTGACGGAGCGGCAGATGGCCAACCGCGCCCGCAAGTTCCTCGACGCCGTCGACGCCGTCGACGGCGCGCTCAAGGAGCTGACCCGGCGCCAGAACCGGGCGGCCGCCACGCGCAGGCGGCACGGGCGCGTGTCGACGCGCACGACCTTGCGACTGCTGCGCGCCCACGTCGCCGTTTCGCGGGCCGTGCGCGCCATGCGGTTCACGGCCGAGGTGCGGGAGAGCTTCATCGAGAAGATCGATTCGTCCGCCGGGACGCTGCGCCGCGCGGAACGCCGCGGCGAGCGCTTGCGGCGTCCGGCCGCGACGGCGCGCCAGGGCCAGGACGGCGACGGACAGCCCGGGGCCCGCACGCCGCTCAACGAGCGCCGCCAGGAGATCGAGGAGACGGCCGAAGCGCTCGCGCGCATCCAGAAGGCGATTGTCCGCGGCTCGATGCAGGCCGATCGGGCGCGCAAGGAGCTGACCGAGGCTAACCTGCGCCTCGTGGTGTCGGTGGCGAAGAAGTACGCCAACCGCGGCCTGGCGTTCCTCGATCTGATCCAGGAAGGGAACATCGGGCTGATGCGCGCGGTCGACAAGTTCGACTACCGCCGCGGGTTCAAGTTCTCCACCTACGCGACCTGGTGGATCCGCCAGGCGATCACGCGCGCCATCGCCGACCAGGCCCGGACGATTCGGATTCCGGTCCACATGATCGAGACGTTGAACAAGCTGAACCGGGCCGGCCAGACGCTGATGCGCGACCTCGGCCGCGAGCCGACCGTGCGCGAGCTGGCCGAGCGTTCCGACCTGCCGGTGTCCGTGGTCCGCAAGGCCCGGCGGATAGCGCAGACCGTGGTGTCGCTCGACTCGCCGATCGGCGACGGCGAGGAGAGCCAGTTCGGCGATTTCATCGAGGACCGCCAGGCGGTCAACCCGGCCGAGTCGACCATTGCGTTCGATCTCCGGCGTCAGACCGAGTCGGTGCTCGAGACGCTCAGTCCCAAGGAGCGCGAGGTCATCCGCATGCGCTTCGGGCTGAACGACGGCGCCGAGCCGACGCTGGCGGAGCTCGGCGAGAAGTTCTCGCTGACCCGCGAGCGGATTCGCCAGATCGAGGCGGCCGCGCTCCGCAAGCTGCGCGAGCCCTCCCGTAGCGGGCGGCTGAGCACGTTCGTCGAGCCACGCCGCCCGTCGTCGCGCAAGCGGCGGCATCACGGCGACGTCGGCGAGCACACGGTCATCTGACAGACAGCCGGTGAACGTGTTCGTCCTCGACGGCACGTACGAGTTGTTCCGCCACTTCTACGCCGTGCCGGCGGCGTTCGATCCGGACGGCCGCGACATCGGGGCCGTCCGCGGCGTCGTCGGGTCGGTGCTCGCCATGCTGGAGGACGACGTCACGCACGTCGGGGTGGCGACCGACCACGTCGTCGAGTCGTTTCGAAACCGCCTCTGGCCGGGCTACAAGATGGGGGAGGGGATCGAGCCCGCGCTGCTGGCGCAGTTCCAGCCGCTCGAGGATGCGCTCGCGGCGCTGGGCGTTGCGGTCTGGCCGATGACCGAGCTCGAGGCGGACGACGGGCTGGCGACGGCCGCGGCCCGCGCGGCGGGCGATGCGCGCGTGGAGCAGGTGTTCATCTGCACGCCGGACAAGGACCTCGCGCAATGCGTGGACGGCCGCCGGGTCGTGCAGTTCGACCGGCGGGCAGGCCTGCTCCGCGACGCGGACGGGGTCCGGGCCAGGTTCGGGGTCGGTCCCGAGTCGATGGTCGACTACCTGGCCCTGGTCGGCGATGCGGCGGACGGCTATCCGGGGCTGCCGGGCTGGGGAGCGAAGTCGGCGTCGACCGTGCTGGCGCGATATGGCCGCCTCGACGACATACCCGCCGACGAGGCCGACTGGGCCGTGCGGCCGCGCGGCGCGGCGCGCCTGGCCCGCACCCTGCGCGAACGGCGCGAGGAGGCGCTGCTGTTCCGGCGGATCGCGACGCTGCGCCTGGACGCGCCGGTGTTCGAGTCGGTCGACGAGCTGCGGTGGGCCGGTCCCCGGCCCGTTTTCTTCGATATGTGCGCCCGGCTGAGTGCGCCCGGGTACTTCAGGCGCGCCCAGGCGGCGGCCGCCCGCCGGGACGCCGGCGCTTGATGCCGGGCCGGACCTTGGCTATCCTCTTTTGTTGCAGTGTGATGGGACGTTCCTTCTGAGGTGCGGGCGCATGCGGGTCCGACCGTTGGCGTCCGCGCGGCGTCAAAGTACCGAAGCGAGCGACGGAGGCTGGTGATGGACGCGACGGAGCTCAAGGCGGGCGCGCCGATGATCGAGGCGAAGGGACTGAGCAAGTACTTCGGTCCGTTCGTCGCGGTGCGCGACATTTCGTTCTCGATACCCAAGGGCCAGATCGTGGCCTTCCTCGGGCCCAACGGCGCGGGCAAGACCACGATGATGCGGATGCTGACGGGGTATCTGGCGCCCAGCGCGGGCAACGCGTCCATCGGCGGGATGGACGTGCGGGAGCATCGCATCGAGGCCTCCCGCCGCCTGGGATACCTGCCGGAGAACGGCCCGCTGTATCCCGACATGACGCCTCGCGAGCTGCTCACCTTCTTCGGCGAGGCGCGCGAGCTCGGCAAGGCCCTCAGGAGCCGCATCGACGCCGTCGTCGAGCTGTGCGCGCTGCAGCTCGTGATCGAGAAGCCGATCGGCAGGCTGTCGAAGGGGCTCAAGCAGCGCGTGGGCCTGGCCCAGGCGCTGCTGCACGATCCCGAGGTCCTGATCATGGACGAGCCGACGGCCGGACTCGATCCCAATCAGATCCGCCAGTTTCGCGACAACGTCCAGCGCCTGCGCGCGACGAAGACGCTGCTCGTCTCGACGCATATCCTCCACGAGGCCGAGGCGACCGCCGACCGCGTGCTGCTGGTCGACGGCGGGCGTCTGGTGTTCGACGGCACCCTCGCCGAGCTCAGGGAGAACGGGTCGATCGAGACGCCGTTCTACCGCCTGACCAACCGGGGCGAGCCGACGCCGCCTCCGCCGGCCGCGTCCACTTCGGCTGCGCCGCCGCCTGCTCCTGCAGCACCGGCGCCGCCAGCGCCGCCGGCATCGGGACCGGCTGCGGCCGCATCGCCGCCACCGGCGGCCCCGCCGCCCGCACCGCCGAAGTCCGCACCGGCCGCGTCGGCTGCGCCGCCCAGGTCCGAACCCGAGCCGCCGCCGGCGTCCGCGGCGAAGCCGGGCGCCGCGGCGCCGTCCGACAAGTCCCAGGTCTCAGACGCGAAGGGGCACAAGCAATGATCGGCAGACCTAATCCGAAGGTGATCCGGGCGGTCGCCAAGCGCGACCTGCGGATGTACTTCAGCAATCCGACGGGGTACGTGTTCATCACGCTGTTCATCTTCATCAGCGCGGGCGCGGCCTTCTGGCAGGAGCGTTTCTTCCTGCAGAACCTGGCCAACCTCGATCAGCTCAACAACGTGTTTCCGCTCCTGGTGCTGTTCTTCATTCCCGCGCTCACCATGAGCGTCTGGGCGGAGGAGCAGAAGCTGGGCACCGACGAGCTGCTGCTGACGCTGCCCGCGACCGACCTCGAGGTGGTGCTCGGCAAGTACGCGGCGACGCTCGGCATCTACACGACGTCGCTCGTCCTGTCGCTGAGCTACGTGGCTGTGCTCTTCTGGCTCGGCAGCCCGGACGTCGGGCTGATGTTCAGCAACTACGTCGGGTACTGGTTCATGGGCGCCGCGCTGATTGCCGTCGGCATGCTGGCGTCCCTGCTCACGCAGAACGCGACCATCGGGTTCATTCTGGGGGCGCTCTTCTCCGCGGCGCTGATCGTGGCGAGCCCGGCCGCCGGGACGTTCAGCCCGGAGCTCGAGCGTTCGCTGCTGGCGTTCGCGATGGGCACGTACTTCCAGGACTTCGCCCGGGGGATCATCAGCCTGAGCGGGCTGCTGTACTTCGCGGCCGTCGGCGGCGCCTTCCTGTACCTCAACGTGCTGGTCCTGTCGCGGCGGCACTGGCCGGCCCGGGCCGACGGCTATCCGATGTGGCTGCATCATGCCGTGCGCGTCGTCGCCGTCGCGGTGGCGCTGGTGAGCCTGGGCGCGCTCACGGCCAGGGCGGGCCTCCGGATCGACGTCACGGCCGAGCGGCTGCACTCGCTGAGCAGCGAGACGCACGCGCTGCTCGACGAGCTGGCCCCGGACCGGCCGGTGTTCATCCAGGCGTTCATCAGCCCGGAGGTGCCGGAGCCCTTCGTCCAGGCTCGGGCCAACCTGCTCAGCGTGCTGCAGGAGATCGACGCGCTCGCCGGATCGCGGGTGGAGGTGCTGATCCACGACACGGAGCCGTTCAGCGACGCGGCGCGCGACGCGCGCGAGACGTTCGGCATCGGGCCGCGGCCGTTCCGCGACGTCAGCTCGACCCGGGCGGACGTGACCGACGTCTTCATGGGGGTGGCGTTCACGTGCGGCGCCGAGGAGCAGGTGATCCCGTTCTTCGATCGCGGGCTGCCCACGGAGTACGAAGTGGTGCGCAGCATCCGGGTCGTGGCCGGCACGGAGCGCAAGCGCATCGGCGTCGTGCGCACGATGATGAACCTGGTCGGCGGCGTCGACTACCGGCAGAACCGCTTCGATCCGGCCTGGCCGGTCGTTTCCGAGCTCCGCAAGCAGTACGAGGTCTATCCGATCGATCCGGAGCTGCCGATCGACGTGGAGGTCGATGCGCTGCTCGTCCCGCTCCCCTCGTCGATGCAGACGGACGAGATGGAGCACGTCGCCGACGCCATCCGCCGCGGCACCCCCGCCATGCTGCTGGTGGATCCGATGCCCGCGGTCAACCCGCAGCTCTCGCCGACCGAGTGGGTCGGCGACGGCAACCCGTTCACCTACCCGCCGGGCACGGCGCGCCCCGGCCCGCGCGGCAACGTGCGGCAGTGGCTGGCCGATCTGGGCGTCGGCTGGGAGCCGACCCGCATCGTGTGGGACAGCTACAATCCCCATCCGCAACTGGCGCACATGCCGGACGACGTGGTCTTCCTCGGGCGGGGGAACCTCAACGAGGAGACCTTCAACCCCGGCGTCGACGTGACCGCCGATCTGCAGGAGCTGGTCTTTCTGTGGCCGGGGTTCCTCGAGCCCGTGGAGGATGAGCGCGTCGAGTTCGAGCCGCTGCTCCGCTCCGGCGCCGCGTCGGGCACGAACGGCTACTTCTCCATCGTCCGCAACTCGCCGTTCGGCCCGCAGATCAATCCCGAGCCCCCGCGCGAGCAGGACGAGCGGGACTACGTCATCGCGGCGCGCATCCGGACCACCAGCCTGACCCCGCCGGCTGCCGCCGAGTCGGACCCCGCCCCCGAGCCGGAAGCGGCGGTCCCCGAAGAGGCAGCCCCGGCGGTCGAGCCGGAAGCGGCGGCGCCTGCGGAGACGGACGCTGCGGCCGAGCCGGAGACGGCAGCCCCTGCAGCGGCGGCTCCTGCCGCCGAGCCGGAGGCAGCGGCCGCTGCGGATGCGGAGCCTGGGGCCGAGCCCGAGTCGGCGCCTGCGGAGACGGATGCTGCGGCGGAGCCCGAAGCGGCGACGCCTGCGGAGACGGATCCCGCGTCGGACCCGGCGGCGGTCCCGGCAGATACGGCGCCTGTGGTCGAGCCGGAGGCGGCAGCCCCCGCGGAGGCGGCTCCCGGCGCCGAGCCCGAGCCGGCAGCCCCTGCAGAGGCGGACCCGGCGGCCGACCCGGCGACTGCGCCTCCTGCGGAGACAGATCCCGCGCCGGCGCCGGCGGATGCGGACTCTGTGGCGGACCCGGCGGCGGCAGCCGCTGCGGAGGTCGCCCCGGCGGCCGAGCCGGAGGCAACCCCGGCCGACGCGGATCCGGCGCCCGAACCGGATCCTGCGCCCGAACCGGAGGCTGCACCCGAGCCGGAGGCAGCGGCCCCTGCCGCGGCGGCGGCTCCTGCGGACGCGGACGTTGCCGAGCCTGAAGCGGCTGCTGCCGCCGAGGCTGAACCGGACGCGGCAGCGCCCGCGGCACCGGAGCCCGCGCCCGAGCCTCAGGCGGCCGCTGCCGCGGACGAGGCCCCCGAGCCCGGCCAGGCCGTTGCGCCCGAGCCGGAAGCCGAGGCCGAGACCGCCGAGGCCGGCATGCCGAACGTCGACGAGGACGCGGAGATGCCTGCGGCCGTCGAGCCCGCGGCCGACGCGGAGCCCGCCGCGGAAGCCGTCGAGGATGTCGGGGACGCCGCGACCGGTGCGGTCGATCTGATCGTGATCGCCGACCTCGACTTCGTCGGCGAGCAGTTCTTCGCCATCCGCGAGCAGGGCATCGCGGACCTCAACTTCGACAACGTGACGTTCTTCCTCAACGCGATGGACGTGCTCGTGGACGACGAGTCGTTCATCAACCTGCGCAACCGGCGCGCGCGCCACCGGACGCTGGAGCGGGTCGAGGCCCAGACGGCCCAGTTCACGGAGCAGCGCACGCAGGAGGAGCAGCAGGCCGAGGAGGAGGCCGAGCAGGCGATCGAGGAGGCGCAGGCGCGCCTCGACGAACGCGTCGAGGAGCTCCGCGGCCGGACCGACATCGACGCGCAGACGAAGCAGATCATGGTGCGGAACCTGGAGGAGGTCGAGAACCGGCGTCTCAGCGTGCTGTCCACCAACATCGAGGCCGAGAAGGACGCCAAGATCCAGGCCAGCCGGGAGACCATGGAATCGCAGATCCGGCAGATCCAGACGTCGATCCAGACGTTCGCGGTCCTGCTGCCGCCGATCCCCGTGTTTGTCGTGGGCGTAGCCATCCTGCTCCGTCGCCAGCGCCGCGAAAGGGAAGGGGCCGCGGCGGCGCACCGGTTGAGGGACTGACCATGAACGAGTTGAAGACGACCCAGAGGATTGCAGGCGCCGCCATCGTGCTGGGCCTGCTGGCGTTCGCGACGACGCCGGGGCGCGTCGCCCCCGACGCGTTCTTCGATGTCGGCGAGCCGTTCTTTCCGTCGTTCACCGATCCGGAGGCGGCGGCGACCCTCGAGGTGATCGAGTTCGACGAGGACACGGCGTCCGCGACGCCGTTCAAGGTCACCAACCGCGGCGGCCTGTGGACAATTCCCTCGCACCACGACTATCCCGCGGACGGCGAGGAGCGGCTGGCCAACGCGGCGGCGGACGTCATCAGCGTCGTCAAGGACGACTTCCGCTCCGACAACGTGGCCGATCACGACGCGCTGGGCGTGGTGGATCCGACCGACGAGACGGTGAGCACGCTGCAGGGGCGCGGCACGCGCGTCACGTTCCGCGACCCCGACGAGCGCGTGCTGGCCGACCTCATCGTCGGCCGGGCGGTGCCGGGCCGGCCGGGGCTCCGCTTCGTCCGCGTGCCCGGCCAGAAGCGCGTGTACACCGCCCGCTTCGAAGCCGACATCTCGACGGCGTTCGAGGACTGGATCGAGACCAACCTGCTCGAGGTGGAGCGCGACCAGGTCCAGCAGATCACCCTCAACGAGTACTTCATCGACGAGCAGACGCTGTCGGTGGTGCGGCGCGGCGAGTTCGTGGTCACCCGGAACGAGGAGGACGGCTGGGACGCGAACGATCTGCCCGAGGGGCAGGAGGTGGACGCGGTCCAGGTCAACCTGCTGGTCGGCGCCGTGATGACCATGAACATCGCCGGCGTGCGGCCCAAGCCGCCCGGGCTTTCGGGGAACGTTCGCGAGGCGTTCGAGGCGGGGCAGATCAACCAGGCCGACGTGCAGACGCTGACCAGCCGCGGCTTCTACCCGACCGCCGAGGGCGGCCTGCTGTCGAACGACGGGGAGCTGCTCGTCCGCACGAACGAGGGCGTGCTCTACACCCTGCGCTTCGGCGAGATCGTCTACGGCCGCGGCGACGCGGTGGCGGTGGGCGACGAGACGAGCGACGACGAGGAGACGGGCTCCGGCGAGAACCGCTACGTCTTCATCACGGCCGACTTCGACGCGGCGGCCCTCCCCGAACCCGACGCGGCGGATGCCGACGCCCACGCGTCCTGGGAGCGGCGCGTCGACGAGGGCCGCGAGAAGGCCGAGCAGCTCGCCGCCCGCTTCGCCAACTGGTACTACGTGATCGACGCCGGCAGCTACGGCCGCATCCACAGGCCCAGCGAGGAGTTCCTGCAGGAGATCGAGACGGAGGAAGAAGCTGCGCAGTAGGGTCCCCGCCGGGGGCTCGGGGCGCAGTCCCGTCTGATTGAACCATGGGCAAGACCCTGCTCCGGAAGGTCTGGGATCGCCATACGGTGCGCCGCCTGCCGACGGGGCAGACGCAGCTCTTCATCGGGCTGCACCTGATCCACGAGGTCACCTCGCCGCAGGCGTTCGACATGCTGCGGCGGCGGGGCGTCCGGGTGGCGTTTCCGGAGCGCACCTACGCGACGGTCGACCACATCGTCCCGACGCTGGACCAGCGCCGGCCGTTCGCCGACGAGCTGGCCGAGCAGATGATGGCGGCGCTCGAGGGGAACTGCCGCGAGTTCGGCATCCGCTTCTCCGACCTCGGCACCGACCGGCAGGGCATCGTGCACGTCATCGGCCCGGAGCTCGGCCTGACGCAGCCGGGCATGACCATCGCCTGCGGCGACAGCCACACCTCGACGCACGGCGCGTTCGGGGCGGTGGCGTTCGGCATCGGGACGTCCCAGGTGCGCGACGTCCTGGCGTCGCAGTGCCTGGCGATCGACCCGCTCAAGGTGCGCCGCATCGCCGTCTCCGGCGCCCTCGGGCCGGGCGTCTATGCGAAGGACGTCATCCTCGAGATCATCGTGCGGCTGGGGGTGCGGGGCGGCGTGGGCTACGCCTACGAGTACGCCGGTCCGGCCGTCGAGCGGATGTCGATGGACGAGCGGATGACGATGTGCAACATGTCCATCGAGGGCGGCGCCCGCATCGGCTACGTGAACCCGGACGAGACGACGTTCGAGTACCTGGCCGGCCGGCCGTTCGCGCCCGCCGGCGCGGCGTTCGATCGCGCCCGGACGTGGTGGCGTTCGATGGCGTCCGACGCGGACGCGGCGTACGACGACGCCGTCGAGCTCGACGGCAACGCCATCGAGCCCCGCGTGACGTGGGGCATCAACCCGGGTCAGTCGGTCGGCGTTTCGGAACGCATCCCGGCGCCATCCGACGCCGGCGCCGACGCGGACGCGGTAGGCGAGGCGCTCAAGTTCATGGGGCTGGCGGCCGGCGCGCCCATCGACGGCACCCGCGTGGACGTGGCGTTCGTCGGGTCGTGCACCAACGCGCGGCTGTCGGACCTGCGCGAGGCGGCCCGGGTCGCCGCCGGCCGCCGCGTGGCCGGACACGTGCGGGCGCTCGTGGTCCCGGGCTCCAAAGAGGTGCGGCGGGTCGCCGAGGCGGAAGGGCTGCACGAGATCTTCCAGGCGGCGGGCTTCGAGTGGCGCGGCGCCGGCTGCTCCATGTGCCTGGCGATGAACCCCGACCGCCTGCAGGGGCGGGAGGTCTGCGCGTCGTCGTCGAATCGCAACTTCAAGGGGCGGCAGGGCAGCCCGACCGGCCGCACGCTGCTCATGAGCCCGGCCATGGTCGCCGCCGCGGCCGTCGCGGGCGAGGTGACGGACGTGCGGGGCATGCTCGGCCAGGAGTCTGCGCCGTAGAACGGCGCAGACCACAACCGATGAGCACCACGGACAACGGCGAGCGCCGCATCGATCGCGTCGAGGGCGCCGCCATCCCGCTGCGCGGCAACAACATCGACACCGACCGCATCATCCCGGCGCGGTATCTCAAGGCGATCACCTTCGATGGCCTCGGCGAGCACGCGTTCGAGGACGACCGCCAGTCGATGCCGAACCATCCCTTCGCGAACCCGGCGTACGCCCGCGCGTCGATCCTGGTCGTCAACGAGAACTTCGGCTCCGGCTCGTCGCGCGAGCATGCGCCCCAGGCCCTCAAGCGCCGCGGCATCGACGCCTGCGTGGGCGAGTCGTTCTCCGAGATCTTCCTCGGCAACGCGACGACCATCGGCCTGCCGTGCGCGACCGCATCGGCTGCCGACATCGAGTTCCTCATGGCGGCCGCCGAGGGCGACCCCGCAGCCCGCATGGCGCTGAGCGTCGACGCGCTGTCGATTCAGGCCGCGGGCCGGACCGTGGCCCTCGGCATGCCGGCGGGCGTCCGCGAGTCGCTGCTGACCGGCCAGTGGGACGCGACCGGCCTGCTGCTGGACCACTTCGACGAGGTGCGCGGCATCGCGGCCGGCCTCCCCTACGTCGCCGGCTTCTGACCGCGTGTCCGGCCGGCGGTCATTCGTTCTCCCGTTCTTCCTGATGCTCCCGGACGTGCCCCCGTCGCACGATCCACAGCTTGCCCGTAGCGTTCGCGCGACATCTCCGCCCCGTAGGCGATGCACGCCAGCACGTCGGCGTGCTTGATGCCGGGGTACTGGTCGAGAAGCTGCTGGATCGTCCAGCCGCTGGACAGGAGGTCGAGCACGAGGGACACCCAGATGCGGTGCCCCCGGATGCACGGCTTGCCGAAACAGATGTTGGGGTCTATCGATATCCGGGAGAGAAGTTCCTGCTTGGCCACGCCTGCTCATCCGGATGAGCGTCGATGAAGGCCCCTGAAGGCGGCGGCGGCGTCCTGCGCCCGCCGCCGTTCCAGGTCCTTCTGCAGCACCCATCGAACGTGCGCCGAGAGACTTCTGTCCGGCGGCTTGGCGGCTTCGAGGCTCTCGAGCAGCTCACCCTCCAGCTTGATGGTAGTCGCCCTCATGCGTGCGTTCTACCAAGTCAGCATGGTCCGGTCAAACGTCTCGTCAGCGGATTACCTGCACGTCGATCCCCAGCTTGAGGCCGGCCCACGCCCGGTCCGCCGTGACGACCGGGGCGCGCTCGCGGATGGCGAGAGCCAGGCACGCGCGGTCCCCGAGCGACAGCCCGAGGTACCGCGTTGCGGCGCGAAGGGAACCGGCCGCAAGGGCGAGCGACTCGTCGAACGGCCGGACAGTGAGGCCGAACCTGGACAGCTCCCGGCGAGCCTGTTCCGGGCTGGCGCCGCGGTCGATCAGGCGCGTGATCACTTCCGTCACGTTGACCGCCGACATGACCGCGCCACCCAGTGCGCGCTGCGCAGCGACCGCGCCGTCCTCGCCGAAGGCGATCGCCAGCAGCGCGGAGCTGTCGAGCACGACGCTCACTCCTCACCCCACATCGCCCGCCGCTGCGCCAGGAACTCGTCGACCTCGCTCACGCCGGGTCTGCGGTACCTCCGCATGCGCGCCTGGACCTGCTGGATGGACACCGACTGTGCCATGACGCGCAGCTCGCCGGCTTCCACGTGCGCGACCACGTGACCGCCCTCGCCAAGCTGCATCGCTTGCCGCATCTCGGCGGGAATCAGCAGGCGGCCGTCGGGCGCCACTCGCAACGGCCGCGGGTCGACGCTGCCGGGCGCGTCCGGTGCGCGGCTCGCGACGCGGCTGTCGTAGTCCGCCCTCCAATGCGAGTACTGCGTGTTCGCGGTATTGCGGTTGCCCCCCTCCGCCACGTACCGCTCGCGGACTTCGCGGCAGGTGGCGGCCCGGCGCTTCTCGCGGGTGAGCGCGTCGGCGGTATCCCAGACCCTTCCAGTCCTGGTACCTGCCGCCGGACGCTTGCCGACCGCCGGTCCGCCCTTCTTCTCGGCCATCCTCCCGGCTCCTCCCAAGCTCCCGGCACCGGGGCCCTGCGCGCACGAGCACGCGCATGCCGTGACGAGTAGTATGCCGGTTGAAAACGAGAATGTCGAAAACCATTTTCCAGCCGCCTATCGATTTTATGACGCACGTGAAGTTCCGACCGGCGCGCAGCGCGCGCGGGGGACGCCTATCCGGCCGCCGCACGCGCGGCGTCCAGGAACGCGGTCGCAGCGTGCGACATCTCGCCCGCGCGGCGGTAGACCAGCCGCACCTGGCGCGGGAGCCGGAGCTGCGGCACCTTGACCGCGGCGAGCTGGCCGCGGGCGATCTCGGTGCGGGCGCAGCGCTGCGGGAGCAGGGCCACGCCCAGGCCCATCTCGACGGCGCGCTTGATCCCGTCGAGGCTGGGCAGGCCGATCTGGATGTTGATGGACGTGTGCCGCTGCTCGTAGAGGCGCAGCACGCGCTCGCGCGCCGGCGAGGCCTCGTTGTGGGCGATGACGGTCTGGCGGCCGAACTCCTCCATCGTGATCCGCGGTCGGTCCGCCAGGGGATGCGCCGGGCTGATGAGCATCACGAGCTCGTCTTCGGCGAGCGCGAGGCTCTGCAGCCCGCGCTCGCGCGGGGGAAAAGTGAGCACGCCGGAGTCCAGCGAGCGGCTGAGCACCTCGCGCGCCATCTGCCGCGCCGGCACGCGGCGCACCTCGACCTGCGCGTGCGGGTGGGCCCGGCGGAAGTGCTCGATGACCGGCAGCAGCACGTGCACCGCCCCCTCGTTGGCCCCGATCAGGACGCGCCCGCGCCGCAGATCCTGGAGCTCGCGGACGGCGCCTTCCGCCTCATCCTTGAGCCGCGTCAGGCGCTGGGCGTAGTCCAGCAGGATCTCCCCGGCCTCCGTCAGCCGGCCGTCCTTCGAGGAGCGGTCGAACAAGCGTTCGTCGAGCTCCTCCTCGAGCCGCTTGATGGCCTGGCTCACCGCCGGCTGCGTGCGGTGCAGCCGCGTCGCGGCGCGCGAGAAGCTGCGCTCGGTAGCGACCGCGAGGAAGACCTGGAGCTCGGCGAGGTCCACGGCCGAGTATTATAATTGTAATTTATCCAATCGTAAGGTTTATAAACTTGACTTAGGAAGCGCCGGTGCGCGTTAATGGAGGGAGCGTTGCGATCGGGAGGTGCCGTGGCGAGCGAAAGGCTGATTATCTTCGATACGACCCTGCGCGACGGCGAGCAGTCGCCGGGGTTCTCGATGAACACGGACGAGAAGCTGACCCTGGCGAGGCAGTTGGCGGCGTTGGGGGTCGACATCATCGAGGCCGGCTTTCCCATCGCGTCGGACGATGACGCGCATGCCGTGAAGCTGGTGGCCGGCGAGATCCGGGGTCCCGTCGTGGCGGCCCTGGCGCGTTGCAACCCGGCCGACATCGAGCGCGCCGGCGAGTCGCTGAGGCCGGCGGAGCGGGCGCGGATCCACACGTTCATCGCCACGTCGGATCTGCACCTGGAGCGCAAGCTGCGGATCACGCGCGAGCAGTGCCTGGCCGCCCTCACGGCCGGCGTGAAGCAGGCCCGCGGCTACACGGACGACGTCGAGTTCTCGGCCGAGGACGCGACGCGGACCGAGATGGACTTTCTGTGCCGGGTCGTCGAGACGGCCATCGAGGCCGGCGCCACCACGGTCAATCTGCCCGATACGGTCGGCTACTGCACGCCCGAGGAGATAGGCGAGTTCTTCAGCGCGGTGCGCGCGCGGGTCTCGAACGCCGACCGGGCCGTGTTCAGCGCGCACTGTCACGACGACCTGGGCCTGGCCGTCGCCAACTCGCTGGCAGCCGTGCAGGCCGGCGTCCGCCAGGTCGAGTGCACCATCAACGGCATCGGCGAGCGCGCCGGCAACGCGTCGCTCGAGGAGCTGGTGATGGCGACCCGGGTGCGTCGCGACCGGCTGCCCTACGAAACGACGGTGCGCACGGCCGAGCTCTTTCGGACGAGCCAGTTGCTGACGACGCTCACGAACGAGCCGGTCCAGGCCAACAAGGCCATCGTGGGCCGCAACGCGTTCGCGCACGAGGCCGGCATCCACCAGGACGGCGTCATCAAGGACCGCCGCACCTACGAGATCATGCGGCCGGAGGACATCGGCGTCGAGTCGACCCTGGTGCTGGGCAAGCACTCGGGGCGGCACGCCGTCAAGCGCCGCTGCGAGCAGTTGGGCCTGGAGCTGAGCCGCTATGAGCTCGACCGCGTCTACCGCGCGGTGATCGAGCTCGCGGACCGGCAGAAGCAGATCGACGACGACGACGTCGCCGCCATCGTCGCCCGCATCCGCACCGAGCAGAGCGCGGAGGTTCCGGCCCGGCCGGAGGCCGCCGCGCCGACGGCGTAGGCGATGCGTGCGACGATAGCCCTGCTGCCGGGCGACGGCATCGGGCCGGAAGTCATCGACGCGGCGGCGCGCGTCCTCGACGTGGTCGCCCGCCGCTTCGACCACGATCTGACGCTGACGCGGCACCCCGTCGGCGGCACCGCCCTGCGCGCCGGCGACCCGCCGCTGCCCGACGCCACGCGGGCGGCCTGCGCCGCGGCCGACGCCGTGCTGCTCGGCGCGGTCGGCGACCCGGAGTTCGACCACGGCCCCAGCGCCGGCCGTCCGGAGACCGGCCTGCTGCAGTTGCGCAAGGAGCTGGCGGTCTTCGCCAACCTGCGGCCGGCCCGGATGTGGCCCGGGCTCGAGGACGGCGGCTCGCTCAAGCCCGACCGGGTGCGCGGCCTGGACATGCTGATCGTGCGCGAGCTGACCGGCGGGCTCTACTACGGCGAGCCGCGCGGCCGGACCGACGACGGCCAGGCGGCGTTCAACACCATGCGTTACGCCCGGCCCGAGATCGAGCGCATCGCGGTCGTGGCGTTCGAGAGCGCCCGGCAGCGGCGCCGCCTCGTCACCTCGGTCGACAAGGCGAACGTGCTCGACACCTCGCGGCTGTGGCGCGAGGTCGTGACCGAGGTGGGCGCACGCTATCCGGACGTGCGGCTCGAGCACCAGTACGTCGATTCGTGCGCGCTGCTGATGGTGACGGACCCGCAGAAGTTCGACGTCGTGGTGGCGGGCAACCTGTTCGGGGACATCCTCTCCGACGAGGCCGGCGGCCTCGTCGGGTCGCTGGGCCTGCTGCCGTCGGCCAGCGTGGGCGGACGGGGCGGCCTGTTCGAGCCGGTGCACGGATCGGCCCCCGACATCGCGGGCCGCAACGTCGCGAACCCGGTGGCGGCGATCGCGTCGGCGGCCATGCTGCTGCGGCATGCGCTCGGCGCCGACGAGGAGGCCGGCGTCATCGAGCGGGCGATCGGCGACACCCTGGCCGCCGGGCTGCGCACCGCGGATCTGGTTGCCGGCGCGTCGGGCGCTGCCGTATCCTGCAGCGGGATGACCGAGGCCGTGGTGGCGCGGCTGGAACAGGCTTGATAGCGGCGCGGGCGGGGTGCGTGGGCGACAACGTGCGAGCGTGGCAGCGGGTTGCGCTGGCGTTCCTTCTCTTGGGTATGGCCCGGCCCGTGCTCGGCCAGCCGGCCGGGCAGGACGGCTCGCCCCCCTGGACGCGCCCGCTGCGGCCGGGCACGGTAGCGGTCGCGCCGTTCGCCAACCTCTCCGGTGACCCCGCCGACGCGTGGCTCGGCGCGGGCATCGCCGAGACGGTCGCCATCGATCTGGAGCAGCTCTCCCCGCTCACGGTCGTGAGCCGCGAGGTGTCCGGTCACCCGTTCCGGGGGCCGCGCGGGGTTGCCGCCGCGCCGCCGTCGGGACTGGTCGCCGCCCGCGAGCAGGGTGTCGCCTGGCTGGTGACTGGCAGCTTCGAGCGGCTCGGACCCGAGCTCCGGATAACCGCGCGCATCGTGAGCGTGGCGACCGGCGAGGTCCGCCGCAGCGTGCGGGTCGATGGCGCGATCGACGATCTGTTCGACCTGCAGGATCGCGTGGCCGTGCAGTTGCGGGACGGATTCGCGGCTGTCTCCGCCCGTCCCGCCGCGCCCGATCCGCCCGCCCCCGCCGCACGCGCGGCGTCCGACGCTCCCGCTGCTCCCGGCCCGGCCGCTACCGGGGGCAACGGGAACGGCAACGGGCTGCTCGCGCCGGTGGCGCGCCGGCGTCGCGGGGGCGTTTTCGGAGCGGCGGCAGCGCCGCCGGAAACGGTCGTTGCCGAGGTCGCGCCGCCGCCGAGCCCCCCCGCCGAGCCCGAGCCGTTTCCGGGCGACGCGCCCGAGGCGTTCCTGCCGGGGTCGTTCTCGCCGGCCCGGCCGCCGCCGTTCGTGCCGGCCGCTCCGGTGGTCGACGGCATGCTAGGCGGCATCGCGCTGGGCGACGACGAGCCGCGCTTCGGCGTCGCCGCGGGCGCCGGTATCCTGACCGGCCGGCCGCTGGTGCGGCCGCCGCGTGCGTCCGCGCCGCCCACCATCGACGGCCGCCTCGACGATGCCGCGTGGGTGCGCGCCGCGCACATCACGGACCTGGTGCAGCTCGCGCCCCGCGCCGGCGAACCCGCCAGCGAGACGTCCGACATCTACATCACGTACGACAGCGCCAACATCTACATCGCCTTCCACGCGCACTTCGCGGACCCGCAGATGATGCGGGCCCAACGCAAGGACCGGGACGTGCGGACCGGGGACGACGTGTTCTGGGTGTACTTCGATCCGTTCCTCGATCAGCAACGCGCCTACTCGTTCGCCGTCAACGCCTACGGCGTGCAGATGGACACGATCGTGAGCCAGGGCGGCGGCGGCGGATTCGGCCGCGGCCGCGGCGGGGGCGGCGGTCCCGGCCTCAGGCTCCCGTTCGGCGACCCCTCCTGGGACACGCTGTTCGACAGCGCCGGCCGCATCGTGGCGGACGGGTTCACCGCGGAGATCGCCATCCCGTTCAAGAGTCTGCGGTATCCGCAGCGAGACCGGAACGCGCCGCACCAGTGGGGGTTCCAGATCGCCCGGCGCATCCGCGCCAGGAACGAGACCGCGGTCTGGGCGCCCGTCATGCGCGAGGTGAGCGGTTTCCTGCCGCAGATGGGCGTGCTGCAGGGCATGACCGGGCTCTCGACCAGCCGCAACATCGAGGTGCTGCCGACCTTCACCGCGGTGCAGCTCGGCGCGCTGGACGCCGCGGGCCGCTTCGACAACGGCGAGGCGCGGCCCGAGGGCGGCGTCAACTTCAAGTACGGGGTCACCTCGAACCTGACGGCCGACGTCACGTACAACCCCGACTTCTCCCAGATCGAGTCCGACCGGCCGCAGATCGAGCAGAACCAGCGCTTCGCCCTGTTCTATCCCGAGCTGCGGCCCTTCTTCCTGGAGGGCGCCGAGATCTTCAACATCCGGGCGCCGGCCCAGATCGTGCACACCCGCACGATCGTGAACCCGCGCTACGGCGCGAAGCTGACGGGCAAGACCGGCAACACGACCATCGGCGTGATGTACGCCGACGACGAAGCGCCCGGCGCGGACGATGAAGCCGCCGCCACGGCGCTCGGCCAGGCGGCGCAGACGTTCGTCGGGCGGGTGCGCTACGACCTGTACTCGGAATCGTTCGTCGGGGCGACCTACACCGACCGCCAGTTCCTCGACAGCTACAGCCGCGTGGCGGGCCTCGACAGCCGCTTCCGCCTCGGCGACACCCACGAGCTGGGCATGCTCGCCTTCGGCACCCGGCATCGCGACCTCGACGGCCTCGAGACGTCGGGGCACATGCTGAACGCGAACATCCGCAAGACGGGGCGGAACTTCAGCTATCTGCTGGCCTGGTACTCCCTGTCGCCCGACTTCAAGACCGACGTCGGCTTCGTGCGGCGCACCGACCAGCGCTTCACGTTCAGCGAGGTCGCCTACCGCTGGTGGCCGGAGAACTGGATCATCAGCT
The DNA here is from genome assembly GCA_965214845.1 of Vicinamibacterales bacterium. GTDB lineage: Bacteria > Acidobacteriota > Vicinamibacteria > Vicinamibacterales > UBA8438 > JAAXGX01. Next base: position 4,308,801 of record CBDCCO010000007.1, on the reverse strand, counting down.
GGGGACCGCGGGTCCGCTACACGCGCAGCTACAACTTCGACGGCATCCTGGAGGACGAGCAGGCGAGCGCGGGGCTCAACGTCGCCCTCGCCGACAGCATCAACCTGAATGCCGACGTCAATCGCGACATGGAACGGTTCGGCGGCATCGACTTCTTCAAGACGCGCTAGCCCTGCCCGTGCCCCATAACTTTTGGCTGGACTTCATGAGGCCACTTCGCTACGGTGGCCGGCATGGAGATTCAGAATCAAGTCTCACGTATTCTACGGGACAACCTCACCCGCCTGCGCGACGTGCTGGACGACGCGGTCTCGCAGGGTGTCGGCAGCCGCGGTCAGGTCGCCGATCGCGTCTGTGAAGCGTTCGATTTCCGCGACGGGCGGGGCCGGTGGCAGCGCGCGAGTTGCAGCCGGGCGTTGTCCGACCTGGCGGCGGCCGGTCACGTCTCGCTGCCTGCGGGTCAGCCGGTTCGCGGGGTTGGGGGCCGGGCGCGGGTGCTTGCGGACCCGGTAGCCTTGGCCGTGGACGTGCCGGGCACGGTCGGCGCGGTTGTGGGTCTGACCCTGGCGCTGGTGGAGACCGGCGCGCAGCGGCAGGTCTGGAACACGCTGATGGCCTACGAGCACCCCCGGGGGGCCGGTCCGTTCGTGGGCCCGCAACTGCGGTATCTGGTGGGTTCGGCGCATGGTTGGCTGGGCGGCGTCGGGTTTGCGGCATCTGCGCGGCGGCTGCGGTCCCGCGACGCCTGGGTCGGGTGGAACGATACGGGCCGGCGCGCCCATCTGCACCGGGTGCTGGGCCTGTGCCGGCTGCTGGTGCGCCCCGGGATTGTGTGTCGCAACTTGGCCTCGTACGTGCTGGGCCGGGTGGTGCGGGCGGTCGGCGACGACTGCGAGCGTCTGTATGGCTATCGCCCCTGGCTGCTGGAGACGTTCGTCGACGAGACCGAACAGACGGGGGCGAGCGTGCGCGCGGCCAACTGGATTCGGGTGGGTGAGACCTGCGGGCGCGGGCGGGGGGACCGCACGCACGCGGCGGCCGAAACGCGCAAGGCAGTGTATATGTATGCCTTGGAGCCGGCGTGGCGCGCCCGCCTCGCGGCGCCCGCCGCGGGCATCGCGCCGCTGGCGGCTGGCGACGGGCTCGACGCGGCGTCGTGGGCGGGTCACGAGTTCGGCGGGGCGCGGCTGGGCGACGCGCGGCTGAGCGCGCGTCTGGTGCAGAGCGCGCAGCAAATGGCAGAGTCTCCGATGCGCGCTATCACCGGCGCTGCCCAGGGCGCGCGCGCCCTGGTGAAGGGGCATTACCGGCTGATTGACCAGCCCGCCGACAGTGCGGTAACGGTCGACAACATCCTCGCGCCGCATCGCGAGCGGACGCTGCGCCGGATGCAGGCGCACGAGTTGGTGCTGTGCATCCAGGACGGCACCCGGTTGAACTTCACCCGGCGCGGTCAGACGCAGGGGCTGGGGGCCATCGGCTCGAACCAGACCGGGGCGGTGGCGCGCGGCCTGGCGTTGCACACGACCTTGGCCGTCAATCCCGACGGGGTAGCGTTGGGCGTGCTGCGGGCCGCCTTCGACGCGCCCGCGCTCCCGAACCCGGAGACGGCAGGCGAGCCGCGCGCGAAGCCGCGCACCGAGCGCAAGTCGTTCCGTTGGGTCGAGGGGTTGCGCGACTGCGCGCAGGCGGCCGAGCAATTGTCCGAGACCCGCGTGGTGTGCGTGATGGACCGCGAGGCCGACTTCGTCGACCTGTTCCTTGAGCACCGCGCCCACGCCCCGCCGGTCGATTTGCTGGTCCGCGCGAAGGCCGACCGCGTCTTGGGCAAGGAGAAGACGCCCGATGGGCAGACGGTCTCGCGCCGTCTGTTCGATACCGTGCGCAACGCGCCGGCCCGCGGCGCCGCACAGGTCGAGGTGCAGCGGCTGAGCGCGCGAGTCAAGGCCAGCAAACAGGCCCGCAAGGACCGCCGCAAGGCGCGTGTCGCCGACGTGACGCTGCGCTACCAGCAGGTGGCGCTGCCCTGTCCCGGCGACGAGCCGGTCGAGCTGTGGGTCGTCCACGTGCGCGAGGAACAGCCGCCCCCCGAGGTCAAGCCACTGGAGTGGTTCGTGCTGACCACGCTGCGGGTAACCAGCGCCGACGACGCCATGCAGATCCTGCACTGGTACAGCCTGCGCTGGCGGATCGAAGAGTACTTTCGGGTGCTCAAGTCCGGCTGCAAGGTCGAGGAGTTGCAGCACCACACGGCCGAGCGGCTCGAACGCGCCATGGCCATCAAGATGGTCATCGGGTGGCGCATCCAGTTGATGGTCCAACTCGGCCGCGAAGTGCCCGACCTGCCGGGCGACCTGCTGTTCTCCGATGGCGAGTTGCGCGTGCTCGCCACCTTCGCCCGCTCACGCAAGCTGCCGCCGCCGGCGCGCCTCGGCGACGCGGTCGGTCTGGTCGGGCGCCTCGGCGGGTGGCTCGGACGCCCCCGCGAGCCGCCCGGGGCGCAGTTGCTGTGGTACGGCTACATTCAACTCGTTGCCATGGTTTTCGCCTTTGAATTGCGAGACGAATTCGACGACCTCACACGCCTTACAAAGTCCAGCCCCAGAAATCCGGGGCACGGGCAGCGCTAGCCTGGAAAATTCATGAGGCGCCCGGCCTGAGTAGAGACACAAAAGCCTCCGTGTGCTAAAACGCTGTTGACGACAGATGTTTTCGGCACGACGGAGGCTCTTGCGTGACGGACCCCACGATAGCACAGTCTGTTCTGTTCCCCGATCTGTTCGACAAGCCGCTCGTGGCCACGTTCGACCGCGAGCAGTCGAGCTCGGATGGCGGCGCCGTGCTGCTCAAGGCCGCCGAGCGCGTCTACGGGTTGGTCAAGGCATTCGGCCGGTGTCTGATTGACCGCCGGGCACCGGAGAAGGTCCGGCACACGCTCGAGGACCTGGTGGGCCAGCGGGTGTTCGGCATCGCCTGCGGCCATCCCGCCGGCAACGATTCGGACCAGCTCGCCGATGATCCGATCCACAAGTTGCTGCTCGGGCGCGACCCGGTGGCGGGCGGTCGGCTGGCGTCGCAGCCGACGGTCTCGCGGTTCGAGAACGGTGCGGGCCGCGTCGCGCTCTATCGGCTCGGGCGCGAGTTGGCGGCGTCGGTCATCGAGCGGCATCGCCGCCGGCTGCGCGGGCGGGTGCGACGCATCACGATCGACCTCGACCCGACCGACGACCCGACGCATGGCGCGCAGCAGCTGACCATGTTCAACAGCTACTACGACAGCTGGTGCTACCTGCCATTGCTGGCCTTTGTGAGCTTCGACCGTGAGGCGGAGCAGTATCTGTGCGCGGCCGTGCTGCGGCCCGGCACGGCGCAGGCGTCCGACGGCACGCTGGGCGTGCTGTGTCGGCTGCTCGCGCTGCTGCGGTCCGCGTTTCCCGAGGCGCGCTTTCTCGTCCGGCTCGACGGCGGCTTCGCCACGCCAGAGGTCTTCGACTTCCTCGATGCCGAACCGCGGCTCGACTACGTCGTGGCGATGGCCAGGAACGCTGTGCTGTTGCGGGCTGCCGAGCACGTCATGGTGGCGGCCCGCACCGAGAACATGCTGCGCGAGAAGACGGCGCACTTCTACCTCGACACCCGCTATCGCGCGGGCACGTGGGCTCGTGAGCGCCGCGTGGTGATCAAGGCCGAAGTCGTGCAGCTCACCGGCCGGCAGCCGCGGGACAACCCGCGCTTCGTCGTGACCAATCTGCGCCAGACGCCGCGCTTCATCTACGAGAAGGTCTACTGCGGGCGCGGCGACATCGAGAACCGCATCAAGGAACTGCTCGACGGCTTGCAGATCGACCGCACGAGCTGCACCAAGTTCTGGGCAAACCAGCTGCGGGTCCTGCTGACGGCCGCCGCCTACGTGCTCATGCAGGAACTGCGGCTGAGGGCCGCCCGCACCGCCTGCGCCCGCACCCAGGTGACTTGGCTGCGCGACCGGTTGCTCAAGGTCAGCGTCCACGTCGTCCGCTCCGTCCGCCGGCTCGTCCTGCACCTGCCGCGAGCGACCCCATACCGCGACGTCTGGCGGCACCTCGCCCTCGCGCTCGGGGCGCGCGCCGGATAGCGCGCCGTCGCCACGGCAACCTCCGCGCCCCGGATGCTCGCCAGCGCCCCTGCGCCCGACCTGTCGGCGCTTGCCACCTCATGCGTGCCGTCACCTCGCCCCGGCCACTGCACCACGCTGCCACCTACCACGCGCCGCGTCCGAAAACGTCCTTCGCGCGACGATCAGGCCCTGCCTGGGACCGATTCGATAACCTCACGAATTTTCCGGGCTACCGGTTCTTCGGGGTGGTGAGCAAGATGCGCCAGGTCTCCTTCGGTCTGGGTGGCAACGGCGGCGACCAGATCTTCTTCGACGAGGAGCATCCCTATCTCGGCCACGACACGGGCTGGAACGTATTCCTCAACCTGCGCCCGGTTCCGCGCCTCGAGTCGCGCATCAACGTCGACACGAACCGCTTCATCGACGTGCGCAACCGGGACCTGCTGGTGTTCGACGTCAACATCTTCCGGACCCTCACCACGTACCAGTTCACCGACCGCTTCCTGTTCCGGAACATCAGCGAGTACAACAGCTTCGATCAGCGGCTCAGCCTCAACTTCCTGCTCACCTACCGGGTCAACGCGGGCACCGCCTTCTACGTCGGGTACGACGATCGCTATCAGCAGGCCGATCACATCGTCCGCGACCTCGACGGCAACGGCATCGACGACCGGTTCTTCCACTCGACGGCGCTGCGGCGCACGAACCGCGCCTTCTTCACGAAGCTGCAGTACCTCTTCCGCTACTGAGCCGCTTCAATCAGTTGGGGCTGCGCCCCAAGCCCCCGGCGTCGGCGTCCTCCAGACGGGGCTGCGCCCCGAACCCCCGGCGTCCGCTTGCGGGGGCCCCTTCGCCCCGCGCCGCTCCCGCCGAGGCGCGCTGTGCGCGGCGTCCTCCAGATGGGGCTGCGCCCCAAGCCCCCGGCGTCCGCTTGCGGGGGCCCCTTCGCCCCGCGCCGCTCCCGCCGAGGCGCGCTGTGCGCGGCGTCCTCCAGATGGGGCTGCGCCCCAAGCCTCCGGCGTCCGCTTGCGGGGGCCCCTTCGCCCCGCGCCGCTCCCGCCGAGGCACGCTGTGCGCGCCTTGGGCGTCGGTGCCGGGGTGTGAAGTCGGGGTAACATCTGGGGGTTGGGTGCTCATCCGGTTTCCTGTCGGGGCCTGGCTGTGGCCGCGGCCGGCACGCTCTGCCTGCTCGGCGTCGGCGTTGCCGCTTCCGGTGCCGGCCAGTCGCCGGAGCAGGAGGGCTCGGCGTCCGCGGGCGGGGCGCCGTTGCGGCCGGGCACGGTGGCGGTGATTCCGTTCGCGAACCTCTCCGGCGACCCTGCGGACGCCTGGATCGGCGCCGGCCTCGCCGAGACGGTCGCGACCGACCTCGAGCGGCTGGCGTCGCTCACGGTCGTCACCCGCGCGGCGCTTGCCGCGGGACCGCTGGCCGGCGCGGGCAACGGCGACCCGGGCGACGCGGCGGCGCTCGCCGCGGCGGGCGCCATGGACGCGGCGTGGCTGGTGAGCGGCAGCTACGAGCGGCGCGGACCGCAGTTGCAGGTGACGGCACGCATCGTGAGCGTCACGACCGGCACCGTCCGCCGCACCGTCCGGGTCGACGGCGAGCTCGGGGAGCTGTTCGAGCTGCAGGACGAGGTCGGCGCGGAGCTGCGCGCCGGGTTCGCCGAGCTGGTCGGGACCCGCGCCGCGGAGAGCGTCAGCGGCGGGGTGGGCGGGCTCTCGTTCGGTCGCGCGCGCACGCCGCCGGCCGACGCGGCGCGCGCGCCAGCCAGGCGCGGCGGGGGCGTGCTCGGCGCCGGCGCGACCGGGCGGGCGGCACTGCCCGACGTCGTCGCGCCGCCCGACAGCGCCGCGCCCGTCGCCGAGCGGCCCCCGGCGGCCACGCAGGTCCCGTTCGCCCCGCCCCGACCGCGCCGCCCGGACGGACGGCCCGCGGACGACATCCTGGGCGACTCCGTGGTCGAGGACGATCTGCTGCCGCGGTTCGGCGTCGCGTCCGGCGCGGGCGCGCTGACCGGCCGCCCGTCCGTGCGGCCGCCGCGCACGCGGGTGGCGCCGAACATCGACGGGCGGCTGGACGATGCGGTGTGGGCCGCCGCCGCGCGCATCACCGAGTTCGTCCAGCTCTCGCCGCTCGACGGCGCACCCGCGACCGAGGCGTCCGAGGCCTACATCGCCTACGACAGCGCCAACATTTACCTTGCTTTCCGCGCCCGCTACACGGACCCGGGCATGCTCCGCGCGAACCTGTCGGACCGCGACGAGGCGCCCGGGGACGACGCCTTCGTCGTCTACTTCGATCCGTTTCTCGACCAGCAGCGGGCGTACGTGTTCTCGGTGAACGGCTACGGCGTGCAGAGCGACGCCATCCTGGGCTCGCGCGAGGGCGGCGGCGGCGGCTTCGGGGGCGGCGGCGTCTTCGGCAACCGGCGCCGCGAGCCGCGCGGGTTCTTCGGCCCGCCCCGGGGCGACCGTTCCTGGGACACGCTCTTCGTCACGGCCGGGCAGGTGGTCGCGGACGGGTTCACGGCCGAGATGGCCATTCCCTTCAAGAGCCTGCGCTACCCGCAACGCGCGGGCAACACGGCGCACCGCTGGGGGTTCCAGATCGCGCGCCGCCTCCGCGGCAAGAACGAGACGCAGGTGTGGGCGCCGGTGTCGCGCAACGTCGCGGGCTTCCTGCCGCAGATGGGCGTGCTGGAGGGCATGACGCGGCTGTCGACGAGCCGTAACATCGAGATCCTGCCGACGTTCACGGCGCTGCGGTTCGGCGGGCTCGAGGCGGACGGCAGCTTCAGCGACCGCGACGTGGAGCCGGAGGGCGGGGTCAACTTCAAGTACGGCGTGACCTCGAACCTGACGGCCGACGTCACCTTCAACCCCGACTTCTCGCAGATCGAGTCGGACCGCCCGCAGATCGAGGTCAACCAGCGCTTCGCGCTGTTCTACCCGGAGCTGCGGCCGTTCTTCCTCGAGGGGGCCGAGATCTTTCAGTTCCAGAGCCCGTTCGATCCGGTCACCCTGGTGCACACGCGCACCATCGTCGACCCGCGCTACGGCGCGAAGCTCACCGGCAAGGCCGGCAACACGACCATCGGCGTCATGTACGCCGACGACGAGGCGGCGGCCGACATCGAGGAAGCGGGCGCCGCCGGGCTCGGTCATGCGTCGCAGACGTTCATCGGGCGGGTGCGCTACGACCTGTACGCGGAGTCCCACGTCGGGGCGATCTTCTCCGAACGCCAGTTCCTCGACGGCTACAACCGGGTCGCGGGGCTCGACGGCAACTTCCGTCTCGGGAACACGCACACGCTGGGCCTCCGCGCGGTCGGGACACGGGACCGCGATCTGGACGGCCTGGAGACCTCGGGCTATCTGCTCGACGCCAGCCTGGACAAGATCGGCAGGAACCTGAGCTACACGCTGGCGCACTACGCCCTCTCGCCCGACTTCTGGACCGACGTCGGCTTCGTGCGGCGCACCGACCAGCGCGCCACGTTCGGGACCATGCTGTACCGCTGGTGGCCGGAGCACTGGCTCATCAGTTGGGGGCCGAGCCTGGACTACTTGCGCGGCTACAGCTTCGCGGGCGCCCTCGATGACCAGCAGGTGCGCGGCGGCCTGAACTTCTCGTTCGCCAACAACGTCCGCTTCGACGCCAACGTCAGTCGCGAGATGGAGCGGTTCGGGGGCATCGACTTCTCCAAGACCCGCTACCGCTACATGGGGGTCATCAGCGCGAGCCGGGCCTACTCGTTCGGCGTCGGCGCGGACGGCGGCGACCAGATCTTCTTCGACCCCGACAACCCCTACCTGGGGCAGGACAAGGGCTGGAACATCTTCTTCAACGTGCGGGCGTTCCCCCGCTGGCAGTCGCGGGTCTTCGTCAACACGAACCGCTTCGTCGACGTGCGCAACGCCGAGACGCTGGTCTTCGACGTCAACATCTTCCGCTCCCAGACCACCTACCAGTTCACGGATCGGCTCCTGTTCCGGAACATCAGCGAGTTCAACAGCTTCGACCAGAAGCTGAGCCTCAACTTCCTGCTCACCTACCGCGTCAACGCGGGCACCGTGTTCTACGTCGGCTACGACGACCACTACCGGCAGTCCGACCAGATCGAGCGCGACGTGGACGGCGACGGCCTCGACGATCGGTTCTTCCCGGCCACCACCGCGCTGCGGCGCACGAACCGCGCCATCTTCACGAAGCTGCAGTACCTGTTCCGCTACTGAGGGCTTCAATCAGACGGGGCTGCGCCCCGGACCCCCGGCGTTGGCCTCCTCTGGATGGGGCTGCGCCCCAAGCCGCCGGCGTTCGCTTGCGGGGACCCCTTCGCCCCGCGCCGCTCCCGCCGGGGCGCGCGGGTTAGAATCGGCGGTTGGCTGCCTACCAGCTTGCCGCCACGGCACACTCGGCTCCGCGCGCCCGTCGCGACCCGGCCCGGCTGCGTGCAGGGGGTGGGCTGGCGGGGCTTGCGGCCGTGGCGCTGGGCGTTGCCGCAGTTACGGCCACGGCCGCCGCCCCGCAAGCGCCGGCGGGGGCCGCCGCGGCTCAGCTCCCGACGGCGTCGCGGCCACCGCACACGGCGGCCGTCGCCCCCTTCGCGAACCTGTCGGGCAATCCGGACGACGACTGGATTGCCGCGGGCATCGGCGAGACCGTCGCGACGGACCTGGAGCAGCTCCCGGCGCTCACGGTCGTGGCGCGCGAGGCGTTCGCCGCCGAGTACGCCGCCCGGGCGTCGCCGCTCCCGCTCGACGACCGCCGGGCGCGCGACGTGGCGCGCGCCCTGGGGGCGTCGCGGCTGGTCGCGGGCGGGTTCCAGCGCCTGGGTGGGCGGCTGCGGATCACGGCGCGCGTCGTGGACGCGGGGACCGGCGCCGTCCTGCGGGCGGTGACGGTGGACGGCACGCTGGACGAGCTGTTCGCCCTCCAGGACCGGGTGTCCCGGGCGTTGCGCGACGCGCTGGCGGCAACCGGCGCTGCAGGTCGTCCGGCGCCGGGCCCCCGCCGCGGCGGGGCGTTCGGCGCCGCCCCGGCTCCGGCCGCCCCGGCCCCGTCGGTCGCGGCGGCGCCGCCCCCGTCGGCGGAGGCCGCGCCGCCGGCCCCGGGGGAGGCCGCCGAGTCGCGCCCCGTCGCGTCGTCCCCGAACGTGCCGCGCGCCCGGCGGCGGACGTTCGCCGGGGTGCCGGCCGACGGCGCGTTGCCCGGGGACGTCACCGGCGGCATCGCGCTCGGCGACGCCGGGCCGCGGCTGGGGGTGGCGGCGGAAGCCGGGGTGCTGACCGGGCGTCCGACCGTCCGGCCGCCGCGCATCCAGCAGCCGCCGGCCATCGACGGCCGGCTGGACGACGCCGCGTGGCGCTCGGCGGCGGCGATCACGGACTTCGTCCAGCGGCGGCCGCTCGACGGGGCGCCGGCCACCGAGGCCACCGAGGTCTACGTGGCGTACGACAGCGCCAACATCTACATCGGGGTCTACGCGCACTATTCGGACCCGAGCATGATGCGCGCGAACCGCGCGGACCGCGACCGGCCCATCGCCGACGACACCTTCCTGGTCTACTTCGACCCGTTCCTCGATCAGCAGCGCGCCTACGTCTTCGGCGTCAACGGCTACGGTGTGCAGAGCGACTCGATCCTCGACTCGCGGGGCGGGGGCGGCGGTCTGGGCGGCGGGAGCGGCGGGCTGCGCGGCCGGCGCGGGTTCGGACCGGGCCGCGGCGGCCCGGGCGGCGCGCCGCGGGGCGACCGCTCGTGGGACGCGCTGTTCACGACCGCCGGGCAACTGGTCGCCGACGGCTTCACGGCGGAGATGGCCATCCCGTTCAAGAGCCTGCGCTACCCGCAGCGCGGCGGCGGGGCGCCGCACCGCTGGGGGTTCCAGCTCGCCCGCACCATTCGCGGCAAGGACGAGAGCGTGGTCTGGTCGCCGGTGTCGCGCAGCGTGGCGGGGTTCCTGACCCAGATGGGCGTCATCGAGGGGCTGACCGGCCTGTCGACCAGCCGCAACATCGAGATCCTGCCCACGTTCACCGCCGTGCGCTTCGGCGCGCTGGACACGGCGACCGGCGCCTTCAGCGACGACGACCCCCGGCCCGAGGGCGGCGTCAACTTCAAGTACGGCGTCACGTCGAACCTGACCACCGACCTGACGTTCAACCCCGACTTCTCGCAGATCGAGTCGGACCAGCCGCAGATCGAGGTCAACCAGCGTTTCGCGCTGTTCTACCCGGAGCTGCGGCCCTTCTTTCTCGAGGGCGCCGAGATCTTCCAGTTCCTGGCGCCGGTCAGGCTCGTGCACACGCGGACCATCGTCGACCCGCGCTACGGGGCGAAGCTGACGGGCAAGGTCGGCGACACGACCATCGGGGTGATGTACGCCGACGACGAGGCCCCGGGCAACCTCGAAGACGCGGACGATCCCGCGCTCGGCCAGTCCGCGCAGACCTTCGTGGGCCGCGTGCGCTACGACCTGTACGCGGAGTCGCACGTGGGGGCGATCTTCACCGAGCGCCAGTTCCTGGACGGCTACAACCGCGTGGCCGGCCTCGACAGCAACTTCCGCATCGGCGACACGCACTCGTTCGGCGTGCGGGCCATCGGCAGCCGCGACCGCGACCCGGGCAGCGGGGAGGAGACGTCCGGCTACCTGCTCAACGCCAGCCTGCAGAAGACCGGGCGCAACCTCAGCTACGCGTTCGGGTGGTACAACCTCTCGCCCGACTTCGCTACCGACGTCGGCTTCGTCGAGCGCACCGACCAGCGCTGGGCGCTGGGCAACGTCTCGTACCTCTGGTGGCCGGAGACTTGGCTCGTCAACTGGGGCCCCCGCGCCACCTACTCGCGCGGCTACGACTTCGCCGGCATCCTCGAGGACGAGGACGCCAGCGCCGGCATCGAGTTCGCGTTCGCGAAGAACATCACCTTCAGCGCGGACGCCGACCGCATCCTCGAGCGCTTCGGGGGCATCGACTTCTTCAAGACCCGCTTCAACTCGTTCACGACGGTCAGCACCAGCCGGCGCATCGCCTTCGGCATGGGCTTCAACCGCGGCGACCAGATCTTCTTCGACGCCGACAACCCCTTCCTGGGCTTCGACACGGGCTGGATCTGGTTCATCAACGCGCGCCCCATCCCGCGGCTGCAGTCGAACATCAACATCACCACCAACCGCTTCATCGATCCGCGCAACGACGACGCGCTGGTGTTCGACGTCAAGATCGTCCGCGCGCTGACCACCTACCAGTTCACCGACCGCTTCCTGCTGCGCAACATCAGCGAGTACAACAGCTTCGACGGGGCGCTCGGCCTGAACCTGCTGCTCACCTACCGCGTGAACGCCGGCACGGTGTTCTACGTCGGCTACGACGACCGCTACCAGCAGGCCGAGCGCATAGACCGCGGCCTCCACGGCAGGGAGCTCGACAACCGCTTCTTCCAGTCGTCGGCCCTGCGGCGGACCAACCGCGCCGTCTTCCTGAAGCTGCAGTACCTCTTCCGCTACTGAGCATCAATCAGACGGGGCTGCGCCCCGCGCCGCTCCCGCCGCGGCGCGCCTTGTGCCGGCGGCGCCCGCGGCCGGAGTATGATCGGGGCCGAGTGGTCCGGCGGGGTGCCGGGCCCGGGGAGCAGCATCCGATGAGCAGACAGCAAGTGCGCGTATTCGTGGCGGCGGTGGTGATGACGGCCTGCGCGGCGGGCGCGGCGGCCCAGGACTGGCCGCAGTGGCGCGGACCGGCGCGCGACGGGGTGATCAGCGCGTTCGACGTGCCGGCGGCCTGGCCCGACGCGCTGCAGCGGCAGTGGTCGATCGAGATCGGCCTGGGCTACGCCACGCCGGTGCTGGTGGGCGACCGCATCTACATGTTCAGCCGGCAGGGCGAGGACGAGGTGATGACGGCGCTCGACGCCGACACGGGGGAGACGATCTGGCGCACCGCCTATCCGGCCCCCTTCACCATGAACCCCGCCACGGCGCCGCACCGTGCGGGACCCAAGTCGACGCCGACCTACGCCGACGGCCGCCTGTTCACGCTGGGCATGACCGGGGCCGTCACCGCGTTCGACGCCGCCACGGGCGAGCAGCTCTGGCAGGTGCCCGGCACCGGCGTCGAGCCGCTCTACCACACGTCGATGTCGCCCATCGTCGACGGCAGCCTGGTGATCATCCACGTCGGCGGCCACGACGACGGCGCGCTGACCGCGTTCGACGTGGCCGACGGCACGGTGCGCTGGAGCTGGGACGGCGACGGCCCGGCCTACGGCTCGCCGATGATCTTCGAGCTCGGCGGGACCCGCCAGGTGGTGGTCTTCACGCAGGAGCACTTCATCGGGGCGTCGCTCGAGACGGGCGCGCTGCTCTGGAGCCGGCCGTTCACCACGCGCTCGACGACCACGTCGCAGACGCCCATCCTCTACAACGACATGCTGATCCAGAACGGCCGCGGCAACGGCGTCACGGCGTTGCGGGTGACGGAAGGCCCCGGCGGCTGGACGACCGAGGAGGTCTGGCACCAGCGCGAGGTGTCGCTGCACATGGCGAACCCGGTGGTCAACGACGGGGTGCTGTTCGGCCTCTCGCACCTCAACAGCGGACAGTACTTCGCGCTCGACCTCGACACCGGCGAGGTGCTCTGGACGAGCGCCCCGCGGCAGGCCGACCACGCCTCCATCCAGCGCGCCGGCAGCACCATCTTCTCGCTGGAGGACGACGCCGAGCTGCTCGTCCTCGAGCACAGCCGGGCCGAGTTCAACCCGCTGCGGCGCTACGAGGTGGCCGACAGCGAGACCTGGACGCAGCCGACCCTGGCGGGCAACCGGCTGTACATCAAGGACGTCTCGACGCTGGCGCTCTGGAGTATTGATTAGATTGGACGTGCGCACATGCTGGATCGACGACGCTTCAACGTCCTGCTGGGCGGCACGGCCGGCTGGGCCGCGCTCGGGCCGTTCAGGCGGGCCGCCGCACAGAACGACGACGACGCCCACGCACGCGGCGCGGTGTATGCCGCGGTCGACGCCAAGCTCTACCGGGTCCGCCGCGACGGCGACCGGCTGACGCGTGACCCGCGTCCGCTCGTCCTGCCCGCGCAGGTCCAGGAGGGCTGGCAGCATCCGTCGGGGCGCTACTTCTATCTCGCCAGCAGCGACCAGCGGACGTCGACCGCCCGCGTGCGGCACCACTTCCTGAACGCGTTCGAGGTGGACCCGGAGGGCGGGCTGCATCCGCTGGGCAACGCCGTCGAGCTGGCGCACCGGCCCATCTACATCACCGTCGACCGCAGCGGCGAACACGTGATCTCGGCCTTCAGCTTTCCGAGCTCGCTGGCGGTGCACCGCCTCGCGGCCGACGGGTCGATCGGCGCGGAGGTCGAGCAGCCGCCCGACCTCGACGCCGGCTACTACGCGCACGCCGTCTACGTCCTGCCCTCGAACCGCTCGGTCCTGCTGGTGGCGCGCGGCAACGAGCCGGAGCCCGCCATCCACACGGAGGACCCCGGCGGCCTGTACGTCTACGGCTTCGAGAACGGCCGGCTGACCAACAAGCAGACCGTGGCGCCCAACCAGGGCCTCGACTACCGCGCGCGGCACGCCGACTTCCACCCGTCCGGGCGCTGGGTCTACGTGGACCTGGAGACCCAGAACCTGCTGCACACCTACGCCGTCGGCGCCGACGACACCCTGTCGGAGGAGCCGCTGTTCGTCAGCACCACGCTGGCGGCGCCCGAGGCCTACCGCGGCGGCCAGACGACGTCGTCGATCCGCATGCACCCGACCAACGGCCGGACGCTGTACGTCGCCAACCGGGGCCGGGGCACGCAGGACTTCCAGGGCGAGCGCGTGGCCAACGGCACCGAGAACACCATCTCGGTGTTCGACGTCGACCCGCAGACCGGCGAGCCGACCCTGATCCAGACCGCCGACACCCACAGCATCGCCGTGCGGACCATGGCGTTCGCCCCGGACGGCCGCTCGCTGGTGGCGGCCAACACGGCGCCCGGCTACGTCCGCGTGGACGACCGGCTGGAGTCCGTGCCCGCGACGCTGACGCTGTACGACATCGAGCCGGACGGCCGGCTGACGTTCAAGTCCACGCTGCCGGTCGAAACGCGGGGCGAGACGATGTTCTGGTGCGGCGTTGTCCGCTACTGAGGAGCCGACCACCCAACGGACCGGCCCCCGTCCGCCGCGCGTCCGGACCGTCCTGTGGCGCGGCGCCCGCCGCCGCTGCCCGCACTGCGGCCGGGGCCCGCTCTTCGTGCGCTGGATCCGCTTCCATCCGCGCTGCTCGGCCTGCGGCCTCGTCTACCTCCGCAACCAGGGCGACACGTGGCTGTTCTGGATCGTGATGGACCGCATCCCGATCCTGGCCGGCATCGCCGCCATCTACTTCGGCTTCCGCATCACCGGCTGGCTGAGCGGCGCGCTCTTCTTCCTGTCGATCGCCGGCCCGCTCATCCTCACGATGCCGCAGCGCCAGGGCGTAGCGCTCGCTCTCAGCTACCTCTCGCGCGTCTGGTTCCGCGACCCGTCGGACGCGATCCCGCCGTTCGCCCCCGAACGGGACCGACCGTGATATCGTAGACAGTTGCCGGCCGATCGGCGCCGGCGTCCCGCCCCCGGTGAGGTGGCCGAGAGGCTGAAGGCGGCGGTTTGCTAAACCGTTGAAGGGGCTTTAACCTCTTCCCAGGGTTCGAATCCCTGCCTCACCGCCAACATTTCTGAGTCTCCTCAAATTCGTGTGGGTAGCGGTGAGGGTCGGAAACACGTCCATGGACGTCATCACCTGCGTGCTGACGGTGCCGGGCGGCAGCACGCCGGGCCAGCGGATGACCGACACCACGCGGATGCCGCCCTCGTAGGTCTCCAGCTTGTAGCCGCGCAGGGGCGCGTTGCTGCCGGCGCCGGCGGTGGCGCCGTTGTCGCTCAGGAACATGACGATCGTGTCGTCGGCGATGCCCTCGGCCTCGAGCGCGTCGAGAATCCTGCCGATGCCGGTGTCCATCGAGACCATCATCGCGGGATAGATGCCGCCGGCTTCGTCGATCAGCGACTGCGGAGCCTGGAACGGCGAGTGCGGCGCCTTGTAGGCGACGTACAGAAAGAACGGCTTCCGCTTGTCGCGCACGTTCCGGATCCAGAGGATGGCTTCGTTGCTGTAGACGTCGGTGTTGTACTGCCCTTCCAGCTCCGGGGTGCTCTCGCCGTTGCGCTGCAGGTCGTAGCCGCCCTGGTTCCGATGCGTGAAGTAGTCCCCGCCGGTGTTGAGCGAGCCCATGAAGTAGTCGAAGCCGCACTGGTTGGGATGGTGCGCCGGCACCGTGTGGCCGAGATGCCACTTGCCGATCGCCGCGGTCTCGTAGCCCTGGCTGCCGAACGACTCGCCCATGAAGTGCTCGCTGACCGCGACGCCGAACGGGCTCCACGGGTAGACGGTCGCGTAGGTCAGGCCGAGCTCGAGCGGGTCGCGCCCGGTCAGCAGCGCGGCGCGGGTGGGCGTGCACTTGGGGTTGGTGTAGAAGCGGTCCAGCTCGACGCCCTCGGCGGCCAGCCGGTCGATGCTGGGCGTGGGTATGTCGCCCCCGTGGAACGACGCATCGTTCCAGCCCATGTCGTCCGCGAGGATGATGAGAATGTTCGGGCGCTCGGGAGGCGGCCCGGCTGGCTGCGCGGCGGCGTGCGGCAGCTGGCCGAGCGCGAGGACGGCCAGCAGCAGGAGTCTCGACCGGCGATCGAACACGATGGCACCCCCTTGGCAGTGCGTGGCGAACCCGCCTGCTGCGCGCTGTGAATGCTATGGCCGCGGTGGCGGCGGATCAAGGCCGGCCCGCGCGGCGGCGGATTTCCTCGAGCAGCCTTCGCGGCCCGGCTGCGCCGGGAGCCAGTTGCTGCAGGGCCTCCGCATAGGCCTGCGCGCGCGCGAGATCGCCGCTGCCGAGCAGCAGTTGCGCCAGCGCGTTCAGCACGTCGGGGTCGCGCGGGTCCACCGCGTTCGCCGCGACGAGCGCGGCCTCGGCTGCGTCCATCCGGCCGAGCCGCTCGAGGACCAGCCCCTGGTTGTAGCGGACCCGGGCGTGCGCCGGCAGCAAGCGGGCCGCCCGCCCCAGGCTCGCGGCGGCCGGCTCGTAGCGTTCCGCTGCGGCCAGGAGCAGACCCAGCGAGTAGTGCAGCTCGCCTTCCTCGGGGACCCGCTCGATCGTTTCTCTAAGGGCCGCTTCGGCCTCGTCGTTTCTCCCCTGCCGGTCGAGCAGGTTCGCCAGATTGAGCGCCGCCGCGGCGAAGCCCGGATCGAGCTGCAGCGCCAGGCGGTAGGCGCGTTCCGCCTCCGCCGGGTTGCCCTCCCGCGAGTGCAGGACGCCGAGATTCAGATGCGCGCCGGGCAGGTCGGCGGACGCGGCCTGCGCGTCGACGAGCTCGGCCAGCGCCGCCTCGAAGCGCGCCGTCTGGCGCGCGTCGAGCGCGCTGCGCGGAACCGACGTCAACGCCCTGGCCGCCTCGCTGCGGACCGCGCGGACCGGATCGTCGAGCAGGGGGACGAGGGCCGCAATCCGCCGGCGGGGATCGCCACGCTCCAGGACGCCCGCCGCCGCGGCCCGCACCAGCGGGTCCCGATCGGCGGCAGCGGCGGCGGCGGCGTCCAGTGCGCGGGGACCGTGCTGCCGGAGGTGCTCGAGCGCGGTGGCCCGCACGATCGGCGGCTGGCTCCGGTCGCGCGCAAGCGCGCGGAGACCGGTTGCGGCGGCCGGGTCGCCGCGCCTGGCCGCGGCGAGCACGTCCGCGAAGTGCGGCGATCGCGGCGCGCCCCACCACTCGGCGGCGCGGGCCGCCGCCCACGCGTCCGTCTCGTCCGTATGGCACAGCGTGCAGGCGTTCGGGGTGCCGTGGGCAACGGAGAGGTCGGGGCGGGGCGCGCGCAAGCTGTGGTCGCGCCGCGCGTCGACGACCATGTACATGCGCGCGGGCATGTGGCAGCCCACGCACTGCGCGCCGGTCGACTCCGGCTCGTGGAAGTGATGCGCCGGCGTGTCGTAGCGCCCGGGCTGCAGCGTCGGGAACCGTGCATCCGGCGTCTCGCGGTGACACTGCAGGCAGAGGGCGTTGCCCTCGACGCGCAGGTCGAGGCTGTGCGGGTCGTGGCAGTTCGAGCAGCGCACGCCGGCGCGGTGCATGCTGCTCTGCGCGAACGACCCCCACACGTACACCTCGTCGCGGATCTGGCCGTCCGGGTAGTACAGCCCGTCGCGGAGCGTGCTCGGTAGGAAGTCGTCGAGAAAGGGCCGCGCGTGGCGGTCGATCGGGCTGATCCGCTGCCGGTGCGAATGGCAGCCGGCGCACGCCTCGATCTCCGTCTCCGCAGCCGGCTGGCCCAGGTCCACGGCCAACCCGGTTGCCGCGCCGCCGGCGGCGGGCCCGGACCGCTCGCCGCGCGCCCGCTCGACGTGGCGCGCGCCCGGCCCGTGGCAGGCCTGGCAACCGACGTCGATGGCGTCCCACACCGTGCCGTACGTATCGCTGGCGACGTCGTAGTTCTTCCGCACGTTGGTCGAGTGGCACGCCGCGCACATCGCGTTCCAGGTCTGGTAGCGCCCGGTCCAGTGCAGCGGGTCGCCCGGCGCGATTCGCTCGTCCGGATAGAGATGGAACCACGCGCCCCGCCGGGTGTCCCAGGCAATCGGCAGACTCTGGAGCCGGCCGCCCGGAAACGGCGCGAGGTACTGCTGCAGCGGCTCGGCGCCGAAGGTGTGCGTCAGCTCGAAGTCGGCCAGCGCCCCGTCCGCGCCCTCCGTGTTGACGAAGAAGCGCCCCTCGCGCGTGAAGAACCGGGACGTGACGCCGAAGCGGCTGAAGGTCGCGTCGTCGAAGTCGCCGAGGACGGTCTCCGGCGTGGCCGGCTGCATGGCGAGGTCGTGGTGGGACCCGGTCCACGCCCGGTGCTCGGCCTCGTGGCACGCCGCGCAGGCTGCCTCGTCGACGTAGGCGATGCCGGTCGCGCCGACCCCGCGCTCCCGGCGGGGCGGACTGCCGCCGCTGCCGCCGCCGGGCAGGCAGGCCGCGGCGAAAAACGGAACCGCGAGAAACAGCACGAAGACCGCCGGGATTCCGCCGGCGACAGCGGCCCGACAAGCGCGCGGCAAGCTCGAGTCCGGCATCAGTGACGCGGCCGTCACGCACCACGGGTGGAGCGAGTCCGGCCGGCTGCGGCCCTCCGGCCAGTCAGGCCAGCAGCTCGAGGAGCGCGGACGAGACGGCGTCCGGCCGCTGCGGCGCCAGGTCGTGCCCGGCCCCCTCGACGATCCGCCGCGCCACCAGGTTGGTGAAGCGGGCCTGGTCGCCGGCCGGGTCGGGCGACGGCGGGCCGAAGCCGCTGTCGGCCCCGCGCAGCACGATGGCGGGCACGCCGATCGTCGGCCGCTCGGCCAACTGCCGCTCGACGGCCAGGAAACGCTCCTCCCCGGGAGCGTAACCGTGCCGGTGCCGGTAGGAGTGGATCACGATGTCGACGAAGTCGGGGTTGTCGAACGACGGCGCGGAGCGTTCGTACGCCTCGTCGGTGTACTCCCAGGTCGGCGACCACGTCTCCCACAGGTAGCGGACGATGGCGTGGCGGTGCGCCTCGAGGCCCGCGCGGCCGCGCTCCGTGTTGAAGTACCACTGGTACCAGAGGCGCGCCTCGGCGAGGGCCGAGGGGGACGGCAGCGACGGCGACACGGTGTCCTGCACCGAGTAGCCGCCCATGGCCACCTGGGCCCGCACGCGCTCCGGATGCAGGATGGACGTGATGCACGCCGCGCGGTTGCCCCAGTCGAACCCGGCCAGCGCGGCCTGCTCGATCCCCAGCGCGTCGGCGAAGTCGACGACGTCCTGGGCGATGGCGGCCTGCTCGGCCATGCGCGGCGCGTCGGGGTCGAGGAACCGCGTCGGGCCGTAGCCGCGCAGGTACGGCACCAGCACGCGGTAGCCGGCGTCGGCGAGCGCGGGCACGACGCCGTCCCAGGCGCGGATGTCGTACGGAAAGCCGTGCAGGAGGATGATGGGGAAGTCGCCGCTGTCGCCGCTCTCCTCGTAGCCGATCTCGAGCACTGAGGTGCGGACCGTCCGGACGCCTGCCTGCGCCGCGGCCGCCTGCGCACCGGCGTTGCCTCCGCGCGCGGCGCTGGCGGCCACCGCCGCCGCGCCGACGACGCCAGCGCTCTTCAGAAACTCGCGCCGGCTCTGATCCAGGCTCCGCTCCATGGCGCTCTCACTTGTCAAGTTGTTGACAAACAGGATGTTGCTACTTTCAGTACGAATTCCTACAATGCAGGTATGGTATCGAGGCTCACCGCGAAGGGTCAAGTGACAATCCCGAAACCGTTGCGCGAAAGCCTGGGGCTCGAGCCCGGCCACGAGCTCGAGTTCGAGGAACGGAACGGCGGGCTGCTTGTCCGGCGGCGCCCTGCCGCGGACCCGCTCCGACAGCTTGTGGGCCTCGTCGGCGAACCGGTGGACGTCGACGCCTACCTCGATGTCGCGCGGGGAGCCGGTTGGGAACGGTCCCGGGACGGCGAGGCAGGGTAGCTTCCCGTGATATCGGCAATCGACAGCTCGGTACTGCTGGACGTGCTCACCGATGACTCTTCGCACGGGCCCGCGTCGCTGCGCGCACTGCATGCCGCCCGCGAACTCGGGCGCCTGGTGGTCTGTCCGGTCGTGTGGGCCGAGGTGGGCGCGTTCTTCCCGCGGACGGAAGGCATGCGGCGCGCCCTCGACGCGGCGGGCATCGTATTCGATCCGTTCGACGAGCGGGCGGCCAGCCTGGCCGCCCGCCAGTGGCGACAGTATCGGCGGCACGGCGGCCGGCGCGCCCGGATGGTCGCCGACTTCCTGGTCGCGGCGCACGCGCAGACCCGCGCGCAGGCGCTCGTGACGCGGGACCGGGGCTTCTATCGACGCTACTTCGCCGAGCTGCGCGTCGTCGAACCCGAGCACGGCCGCTGAGGCCGGTGCCGAACAAAGCGGAGCCCGCAGTACCGGCATGGTATGTAACGGTTCCGGACGCTGTCAACGGCCGCGGCAGCGCGAAAGGAGAGGAACCCGTGTCCAGCAAGCAGGCGATTGCCGTCGGCGTGTTCGTGATCGTGCCGGCCATTGGCTTCGCGCAACCCGCCGCCGACGCGCCGCGCACGCCGTGGGGCGACCCGGACCTGCAGGGGCTGTGGACGAACACCACCACGACACCCGCTGCAGCGACCCGACGATCTCGCCGGCCAGACGGCGCTGACCGCCGAGGAGCTGGCGCTGCGCGATCCCCAGGTGGCCGCGGCCGTCAGCTTCGACGGGCCCGACGGCCGCGGCCGGGGCGGCTACAACGAGTTCTGGGTGGAGCGCGGCCGCCTCCTGGCGCAGACGTCGCTCATCGTCGACCCGCCGGACGGCAGGCTGCCCGCCATGACGCAGGCGGCGCAGCGCCGGCACGACGCGTTCATGGCCCGCTGGATGGCATCGCCCACCACCTGGGAGGACCTCAACATTCTGGACCGCTGCATCACGCGCGGGCTGCCCGGCGCCATGATCCCCGGCTTCTACAACCACAACTACCTGATTCTGCAGACGCCCGACCACGTCGTGGTGCAGATCGAGATGATCCACGACGCGCGCATCATCCCGCTGGACGGCCGGGCGCACCTGCCGGATGGGATTCGCCAGTGGCTGGGCGACCCGCGCGCCCGGTGGGAGGGCGACACGCTGGTGGTCGAGTCGACGAACTTCTCGCCCCGGACCGAGCAACGCCCGAACTTCTTCGGCATCTACTTTCCCGTGCTCTCCACCGGCGGGCACCTGCGCTTCGTCGAACGGTTCACCCGCGTCGGCCCCGACACCATCGACTACCGCTTCACCGTGACCGATCCGACGGTGGATACGCGGCCCTGGACCGCGGCGATCCCGATGACGCGGACCGGCTCTCCGTTGTTCGAGTACGCGTGCCACGAGGGCAACTACGCCATGACCAACGGCCTGAGCGGCACGCGCGCCGAGCAGGCCGCGGCGGGCCGCTGAGCGATCGACGCCCCCCTGAGCCCAAGCTTGACAGATATCTGATCTTGGTGATCAGATGTATGCGTGCGTACCACCTTGAACTTCGATGAACATCTGTTCCGCGAGGCGAAAGAGTGCGCCGCGCGTGAAGGGGAGACGCTGACCCGGCTGATCGAGCGGGCGTTGCGCCGCTATCTCCAGGACCGCCGCCAGCCGCGCTCGCCCTACCGGCTCGAGTTGCTGACCACCGAGGGACGTCCGACCCCGGGCGTCAACTTCGACGACCGCGATGCCCTCCATGAATGGATGGAGGGACGCGGGTGATCGCCGTCGATACCAACGTCCTGGTGCACGCGCACCGGAGCGGTTCGCCCAAGCATGCGGCGGCTCGGCGTCGCGTCGTCGCGCTGGCCGAGGGCACGCGGCGCTGGGGCATCCCGGTGTTCTGCCTCGGTGAGTTCCTGCGGGTCGTCACCCATCCCAGGCTCCTCGATCCGCACAGCGCGGACCGGGCAGGCGCCGCCCTGCAGCGCCTGCTGGCTTCCCCGAGCGTGGAGCTTCTCCTGCCGGGCCGGGCTTTCCCGAAGCTGCTGCTCGAGGCGATCCGCGAGGCTGGCGCGATTGGCAATCTCGTATTCGACGCGCAGATCGTGGCGCTCTGCCGCGAAGCGGGCGTGCGGTCGTTGCTCACCGAGGACCGGGACTTCGATCGGTTTCCAGGATTTGCTACGGAGCGGCTCGGCTGAAGCTAAAGCCGCCCCCCGGCAAGGGCGCCGCAGAAACCACTTCCCCGGGTGAGCTGCCGGGGTTGCGCGGCGGCAAGGAGGATCGCGATGCGACAGTCGCTGCTGAAACGGGCCACCGCGGAGCTGATCGCGACGTTCGGGCTGGTCTTCGCGGGAACGGGGGCCATCGTGGTGAACGAGGTCAGCGGCGGCACGGTGACGCACGTGGGGATCGGCCTGACCTTCGGCCTGGTGGTCGCGGCCATGATCCTGGCCGCGGGCCACATTTCCGGCGCCCACATCAACCCCGCCGTGACCCTAGGGTTCTGGAGCACGGGGCGCTTTCCGGCACGGGAGGTGCCGTGGTACGTCGCAGCGCAGTTGCTGGGCGCCAGCGCTGCGAGTCTCGTCATCCTGGTCCTCATCGGCGACCACGGCCACCTCGAGGCGACGCTGCCGGCGGGGTCCGCCGGGCAATCGCTGGGCCTGGAGGTCCTGCTCACCTTCTTTCTGATGTTCGTGGTCATGGCGGTGGCGACCGATGCCCGCGCCAACGGCCAGCTCGCCGCCGTCGCCGTCGGCGGCACCGTGATGCTGGAGGCGCTGTTCGCCGGTCCCATCTCGGGTGCGTCGATGAACCCGGCCCGCTCGTTCGGCCCCGCCCTGGTCGGCGGCTACTTCGCGGCCCACTGGGTGTACTGGCTGGGGCCGATCGCGGGCGCGCTGCTCGCCGGGCGGGTCTACGACTGGGTCCGTTGCGAATCCGAGGTCGAGCGGCGTCCGGTCAACGGCTGCGGCTGACCGTCAGGAGAGCGGTCCTGGCGCCGCGGCACCTGCGCGCTGAACGACGAGCGACCGTCACCCTGCAGCGCGGGAGCCGTGGCTCGCACGGAAGCAGGCGTAATTGTGGGCGGCGGTCGGCGCCCGCAGCTCCTCCTCGAACACCCGCAGGCAGTCGGCGGCGGCGAATCCGGCGCGGCGCAACAGGGCCAGGTGGGTCGCGATCTCGAACCGGCCGGGTTCGTACTCGTGCGCGGCGCCGGCCGGCTTGATGAAGTCGCCGTTCAGCAGCAGCCCCCGTCGTCCGAGGATTTTCGCGCACGCCGCGTAGACGCGCTCGACATGGGCCGGGGCACCGAGGTCGTGGAGCGCCCACGTCGAGACGACGGCGTCCACCGGCCCGGCGAGGTCCCGCCACCAGGGGTCGGCCACGAGATCCGTCTGCGAGAAGGCGGCGCGGCCCGCGTGGGCACGCAGCCGGCGGGCGGCGATGTCGAGCATCGGCCGCGAGAAATCGACGCCCTGGTAGCGCACCGCGGGGAGGGCGTCGAGCAGGTAGGCGGCGAGGTGGCCCGGGCCGATGCCCAGCTCGAGGATGCGCCCGTCGGGCGGAATCCGGCTCCGCAGCTCCGCAAGCACCAGGTCGAACAGGGCGAGACGGCCGGGCGTCCGCTCGAAGCGCGCCCCCCAGGTCGCAGCGTACGCCGGATCGTGGAACTCGTGGTCCGCGCCGACGATGGGCGTCATGGCTGCCGCCCGCGTTCGTCGACGTAGGTGCCGGTGTTCGAGACCAGCTCGACGCGGCCGATCTGAAAGGTCGTGCCGGCGGCGTAGCGACCGGCGGAGTCGGCCCGCGAGAGATGGTCGCCGATGACCGGCCCGGGCAGGCCCGGACGGGTCACCATGCCGTGCTCGACGGCATGCGACAGGTCGACCAAGCGCGGCACGCTCAGTCCTGCGGCAGGGTGAAGTTCACCATCCAGCCGATACCGAAACGGTCGGTCCAGCGGCCGAAGTACGCGCCCCAGAACGTCTCCTGCAGCGGCATCTGCACCGAGCCGCCCTCGGACAGGCGCGCGAACACCTCGTCGCAGTGCTCCCGGCTGCGTCCCTCGATGGCGATCGAGAAGTTGTTGCCGGCAACCAGCGGCGGCTCGGACGCGGTGGTCGTGTCACTCCCCATCAGGACGCTCGAGCCGACCGGCAGCGACACGTGCATCACGCGGTTCTTGTCGGCCTCCGCCACCGGCATGTCCGGCGGGCCGTCGGCGAACGTCTGCAGCACGGAGAACTCGCCCCCGAAGACGGAGCGGTAGAGCTCGAACGCCTCGCGGCAGTTCCCGTCGAACGTCAGGTACGTATTCAGCGCCATGCATGGGCCTCCTCGCCGGCCACGACGACGGCGTCGAACGGCAGGTCGTCGCGTGCGTCGGCCTACCTCGACGCCGACGTGTCCGTGATCCGCCACAGGTGCGAGCGGGTCCGGATGAACAGGTTGCCGCGGGCGATCGCGGGGCTCGACATGGCGACCTCGTCGAGCGAGTTGGTGGCGATCACCCGGAACCGGTTCTCGGCATCCAGCACGTAGGTGTCGCCGTCCTCGCTGAGCACGAACACCTTGCCGTTGTACGCCCAGGGGGACGCCGTGAAGCCGTTGGCCCCGCGCGCCACGCGGCGGCGGACCTGCTGGCTCTGGATCTGCTCCTCGGTGAGGTACAGTTCCTCGCCGGTGTGCGCGTCGTGCACGGTGAAGAACCCGCGGTCGTGCAGCGTGAAGTAGTAGTCGCCGTAGACCAGCGGCGTCGGATGGTACGGTCCGGCGTCGGCGGCGTACCACGCCACGTGCTCGCTGCTGCGCGCCCCGTCCGCCAGGGTGATGTCGCCGGCTGCGCCGGGCCGGATGGCGTACACGGGCTTGACCTGGTCGCCGACGTAGCCCGACGTGACGTAGAGCAGCCCGTGCGCGGCGAACGGCTGCGGGATGGAGATCGAGTTCAGGCCGCTGAAGTGCCACAGCTCGTTGCCCGCGAGGTCGTAGGAGCGCACCCGGTCGCTGCCCGCCGTCACGAGCTCGGTCCGCTGCTCGTTCCGCCACACGAACGGGGTCGACCAGTTCGTCCCCTCTTCGCGGTCGACGCGCCAGCGCTCCGCGCCGGTCGCCGTGTCGAGCGCCACCACGAAGGAGCTTTCGTCGTTGTCGTTGACGACGAAGAGCGTGTCCTCGTGCAGCGCGGGCGAGGCGGCGGGGCCCCATCCCAGACGCGTGTGGGTCGGCGCGAAGCGCTTCTCCCAGACCAGGTTGCCCTCCATGTCGAGGGCGTAGACCCCGATGTTGCCGAAGTAGGCGTAGACGCGCTCGCCGTCGGTCACCGTGGTGGCGGAGGCGTAGGTGTTCTTGAGGTGCCGATCGAAGTCCGGCACGCCGGCGTGCACCTCGGTCGTCCAGAGCACGGCGCCGGTCTCGAAATCGATGGCGGTGACCAGCCAGTGGTGGACCGCCTCGGAGCGCTCCAGCAGGTCGCCCGGCTCGGGATCGCGGAAGCGGCCGCCGGAGGGCATCGGCTCGGGCGAGCCGTACGGAAAGTACAGCCCCATGCGCGGCTCTTCCTCCTCGCCCTCGCTGACGGCGCTGGTGAGGAAGATGCGGTCGTCCCAGATCACCGGCGACGACCAGCCGAAGCCGTCGACCGGCGCTTTCCAGACGACGTTCTCGGTGGTGCTCCACGTAGTGGGCAGCCGCGGATCGTCGGCCGCCACCGACGCGGCGTCCGCGCCGCGGAAGGCGGGCCAGTTCTCCGACTCGGCCGAGACCGGCGTGATGGCGGTGAGCAGCGCGACCAGCGTCGCCGCGAGCGTGGCCGCGGCCGGGATCCGGAATCGGGGGTGACGCATGCGGTTGTCCTCCAGTGTCGATAGCGCGTCGGCGATTATACGTCGCCGGGCCGCCGGCCGCCCGGCCGCGCGACTCACGGCAGCGCCAGCGTTCGGGTGCGGACCGTGAGGTCGTCGATGCGGTCGACATCCACCGCCACGCCCAGTCCCGGACGGTCGGCCGGCACGGCGACCATCCCGTCCGCGTCCATCGTCCACGCCGGCGTCACGACGTCGCGCACCCAGTAGCGCGCGCTGGGGCTGACGTCGCCCGGCAGGGTGAAGTTGGGGAGCGAGGCGAGGGCCACGTTGCAGGCGCGGCCGATGCCGCTCTCGAGCATGCCGCCGCACCAGACCGGCAGGGCGTGCCGGCGGCAGAGGTCGTGGATCGCCCTGGCCTGCGTGAAACCCCCGACCCGGCCCGGCTTGATGTTCACGATGCGCCCGGCGCCGAGCGCCAGCATGTCCTCGGCGGCCTCGACGTGGCGAATCGACTCGTCGAGGCAGATGGGCGTGGCCAGCCTGTCCTGGAGCCGGGCGTGGCGCAGCAGGTCGTCCTGCGCCAGCGGCTGCTCGAGCATCAGCAGCCGGTAGGCGTCGAGGTCGGCCAGGTGCTCGGCGTCGCTGGGGGCATAGGCGCTGTTGGCGTCGGCCATCAGTCCCGCGTCCGGACCGAGCGCCTCGCGCGCGGCGTGGATGTGCTCGATGTCCGCGCCGGGCCGGATCTTGATCTTGATGCGCCGGTAGCCTGCCGCCAGGGCGGCGCGGGCCTTGTCGGCGAGCGCGTCGGGGCTGGCCTGGATGCCGATGGAGATGCCGGTCGCGATCGCCTCCCGCGTGCCGCCGAGCAGGCGCGACAGGCTGACGCCGTCGCGCTCGGCCAGCAGCGTCCAGGCGCCCATCTCGACCGCCGCCCTGGCCATCGGGTGGCCGCGAATCGCGCGCCGGAGCAGGCCGTCGAGCGCGCGTGGATGGGCGACGCCCCGGCCGAGCAGCCGCGGGACGATCCATTCGGTGAGGGCCAGCCAGGCCGTGTCGACCGTCTCGGCCGAATAGCTCGGCTGCTCGCCGGCCACGCACTCGCTCCAGGCCGTGGTCCCGTCCGCGTCCTCGAGCTCGAGCAGCAGGATGCGCCGGTCGGTCGTGCGGCCCGACGAGATCTCGAACGGCTCGCGCAGCGCCATCCTGATCTCCCGCAACGTGACCCGCGCCAGACGGAGACTCATCGCAGGACCGTTCGCGTGCCGGCCGGCTCGTTCGTCAGCACGTACCAGGAGTCATCCGGCGGCGACAGATGGCGGAAGCCGGCCACGCGGTAGCCGCGGGCGAGGTACCAGGGCAGGACCCGGCGGTGCAGCGCCTGCCACGCGCGGGCGAGTGCCGGCTCGGTCGCCTTGAGCACGTCGATGCGGGCGGGCGCGGCAACCCGGACCCAGGGGTCGAGCGGGAGCTCCGCGCCGGGGGCGCGGCTCTCGAGGTCGACCGCCGCGGCCGCGTCCGCCGCAGCGGGCAGCGGGTCGCCACGGCCGGCCAGCAGGCGCTCGACGCGGGCGGCGGTCAGATGCCACTCGACGACGAAACGGTCCGTGGCGAGACCCCGGTGCAGCGTGCTGCCGGTGTCGCCGTACATGTCGACGACGTACTCCACGGGCAGTGCGCCGAGCCCGTTCACGTTGAGGTTGGCGTTGGCAGCCACGAGCGGATCGAAGCTCCAGCTTGCGATGTCGATGCCGTTGGCCAGCAGCCGCCGGCGTTGATACCGCTTCAGGCGGACGCCCAGTCCCTGCCGTCGGGCGTCCGGGTGCACGGCCAGCATGTCCGACCAGTGGGCGGGCGCCCCGTCGCGGACGCCGCTGATGCCGAACACGAAGCCGAGCAGCCGCCCGTCGGCGCCGAACGCGCCCGCCGCGACGCCGCCCACGCGCTGGCTCACCATGAGAATGGTGGCCGGCACGACGTCCGCGAAGTCCCGGCCCCAGATCTCGTGCTGCAGCCGCACGCAGGCCGCGTAGTCGTCGCGGGAGGCCAGAGGACGCAGCGTCACCTCGAGCGGCATCGGGCCCTCAGGATACCGCGACCCGCGGGTGCCGCGGTGCGGCGCGGTGCGGTCGCGGCGAATGCCGCGTTCAGCGGGCAGCGTTCAGCGGGCAGCGGGCGACGATGTTTGGCATCCGTTGCCCGTTCGCGAATATGATGGCGGTCACGTCGTGCTGACTGGCGAACTTCCTCGCGAACGACCGCTTCGTGTTCGTGCACGTAACGATCGTCCTGCCGCGGCGATCGCGGGTGCGCACGCCGGAAGGAGAAGCGGACGATGAAGGCTCGCCCGCACGGCCCCGCCGCCGAGCGGCCGGCGCTGCACCGGGCGCTGGTTCTCGGCCTCGCCGTCGCTGCCGCCGCGGTCCTCCACGCGGCGGAGCTGCAGGAGGAGACGCTCGCGGCCTGGCAGCGGTACGTCGAGGCCACCGAACGGCGCATGGCCCGCGAGATCGGCGACGGCGGGCGGTTCCTCGTGCTGGACTTCCACGACGAGGCGGCGCCCATGCGCCGGGAGGCGCTGGCCGGCGAACCGGTCATCTGGCGGACGGAGACGCGCGATGACGAGGGCGAATCGCTCGAGGTGCCGAAGGGCAGGATCCACCACTGGCTCGGCGCCGTCCTGATTCCGAACGCCGACGTGGACCACGTGGTCGACGGTCTGCAGTACGCGATTCCGCCGCACGAGCTGCAGAACGATGTCCTCGAGTCGCGCGTCCTCTGGCGCGACGGCGACGAGCTGGGGACGTTCCTCAAGCTGAGCCGGAAGGCCATCGTCACGATGCACTACAACACCGAGCATGTGGCGGAGTACGTGCGCCCCGGCGGCGGGCGGGCCTGGAGCCGCAGCGAGTCGACGCGGATTGCCGAGCTGGAGGATTTCGGATCGCCGGCGGAGCGCGAGAAGCCCGTCGGCAACGACCGCGGCTTCCTGTGGCGTCTGAACGTGTACTGGCGCTACGAGGAGGTCGCCGGCGGCGTGCTGATGGAATGCGAGGTGGTCACGCTGAGCCGGTCCATCCCGCTCCTGATGCGCTGGATGCTCGCGCCCATCGTGACCCGCGAAGCGCGCGCCGCGCTCGTGGACATGCTGCGGTCGATGCAGGTGAAGCTCGACCCGGGCCCGCCGGCCGACAGGGAGTGAGCCGGGAGAGCGCCGCGCCGCCGGCGCGCGGCCTTCGGAACCGCTACTGGTTCTTCTGCTGCTCGAGCTCGGCGGCCTCCTTGGCCTTCTGCTCTTCCTCGAAGAACTCACGCTGCCAGTCGGGCGGCTCCTGCGGTCCGGGCACCATCCCCGCGATGTCCGGATCGTGGTCGGTAGGCCGCGGCGGGGCGGCCGCCCGCCGGAGTCTGGTCTCGGCGCGTCGCATCTCCTTCATCTTCGAGCGCTCGAGCCGTGCACGTTCCCGCTGCCGTTTGGTTTGTGTCGGTCGTCCTCGATTTGCCAACTTCGCGCACCTCCACTGCCAGTGTCCGGACGGCCCGCCGGGGGCCGCGGACGGCACGCGCCGCCCGCGTTCATGGTAACAAACCGCGCGCCCCGCGGATGCTACCAGCGCGGCTCGCGGCGTCCGCCATCGAAGCCGGGGTCGGAGGCGGGGCGGGCTGTCTTCGGGCGGGCCTCGTTGACAGTCAGACGACGTCCCTGGAAGTCGGTCTGGTTGAGCTCCGTGATGGCGCGGGCCGCGTCGTCGTCCGCCGACATCTCCACGAACGCGAACCCCCGCGGCCGGCCTGTGGCCATGTCCGTGGGAATGCTGATCGACTCGACCGCGCCCATCTTGCCGAAGAGGGCACGCAGGTCGTCTTCGCCCGCCGAATACGGAATATTCCCGACGTACAACCTCCGACCCATGAGATGGCTCCTTGTCCTGGACTCGCCGGGCGAGCAGCCGAGCACTTCCGTCGCTGCGTTATCACCTGGGGAAGGAAGGCGAGGCTCTGATCGTCGCTCTCGAGCGCGGGTGAAGCGAGCGAGTCGTAGCGAGTAAACAGGCGCAGCATACCACAGTCGGGTTGGCGCGCCGATTGACTGGCTGCCGCGGCCGATCAACGATTCTCAGTGCGCGAGCGCGGCCCCGACCAAGCCGGCATGTTCGAGAAACGCCCCTATTTCGTCATCGGCGATCTGCTGTCGAACGCCGGCACCGGCGCCGTCGTCGGCGCGGCGGTCGCGCACCTGGTGGGTGAAGGCTGGCCGCTCCCGGCGGGCATGCTCGCCGGCATGGTGATCGGGGGGCTCGTCGCGACCATCCTGTCGTCGGCGGCGTCGCTGCTGTTCGGTGCGCTCGAGGTCATGCTGCCGGTCATGACCACCGGCATGGCGGCCGGGATGCTGGTTGGCATGCGCGCTGCGGCGGGCTCCGCGCCGGCGCCCGCGGCGGTGGGTGCCGCCGCCGGTGTCGCCGTGCTGGCGGCCACCTACATCCTGAACGCGCGCCTGCGGGCCAGGGGGAGCCGGTGGACGTCCTGACGCGGCGCAAGTGGGACCGCGCCGCCCGCGCCTACGACCTGGTGAACGGGTACGGGCCGGAGCGCCGCTGGGCGCCGTTCAAGCGGCGCCTGTTCGCGCTGATGCGGGGCAACGTGATCTTCGCGGCCGTCGGGACCGGTCAGGACATCCAGTTCTTCCCGCCCGCGCGGCAGATAACGGGCATCGACATCAGCGGCCGCATGCTGGAGGCCGCCCGCCCGCGCGCCGCGGCGTACCCGGGCACCCTCGCGTTGCGGCAGATCGACGTTCGCCACCTCGATTATCCGGACGGCACCTTCGACCAGGCCTTCACCTCGTGCACCTTCTGCTCGGTGCCGCAGCCAATCGCCGGCCTCCGCGAGCTCAGGCGGGTCCTGAAGCCTGGCGGACAGTTGCACATGTTCGAGCACACCGGCAGCCGCTACCTTCCCTTCAGCCTGATGCTGCACCTGATGACCCCGCTCGCGCGCCGGTTCGGCCCGGAGCTGAACCGGGACACCGTCGGCAACGTCGCCAGCGCCGGATTCGAGGTCCGCGCGGTGGAGCCCGTCTATCTCGACGTGGTGAAGATGATCCACGCCGTGTCCCCAGCCCGCTGAGGAGCGCAAGGCGCGCACAGCGCGCCTCGGCGGGAGCGGCGCGGGGCGCAGGGGTCCCCGCAAGCGAACGCCGGGGGCTTGGGGCGCAGCCCCGTCAAATGGACTGATAAGCTAGTCGTCAGCGGACGATGCAAGGCATACGCAACGCGCTGCGGCGCTGCTGGTTCGTGTTCCCGGTCCTGGCCTCGCTGGCCACGGACTGCCAGCAGACGCCGCGGGGCGCCGTGCCCACGAGCATCGCGACCGTCGAGATCGTGCTCCGGAGCCGGCCGGCCACGCCGCATCCCAACCGGCGGGAGGTGGAGAATTGCCTGGCGCGGCTGGGGACTGCCGGCACCCACGTCCGTCCCAGCTGGCGGGACAACCCCTTCACGGGCAACTTCGATCCCGAGCGCGTGCCGCTCGTCGCGTCGGCCTCCAACACCTTCACCGCGCTGTTCCGGGACGTGCCGGCCAACACGCAGCACACGCTGACCGTCCACGACGTGAACCAGTGCGAGCGCATGCCCGTGGTCCCCGGCTCGTCCGGCGTCCAGGGCGTGCTCGCCGACGGGCGGGTGACCACGGGCGTGTTCGCCAACGGCACGCCGCTGACGAACGTGGTCGGCAACAGCGCGTTCGTGCTCGTCGTTGCGCCGGACGGGACGATCGCCGAGTGAACGCGGCATGAAGGGCCTGTGCCTCGCGCTCGTGAGCCTGGCCGCCGCCCCGGCGCTTCCCGCCGCGGCGCAGGCGCCGGACCCCGCGATGGTGGCCGCCATCCGCGAGGAGGGCCTGCAGCGGTCGCAGGTCATGGAGCTGGCCGGCTGGCTCAGCGACGTGTACGGGCCGCGCGTGACGGGCTCGCCGGCCATCGAGGCCGCCGGGGAGTGGGCCATGCGGCAACTCCGCGCATGGGGCGTCGCCGACGTGCACGAGGAGCGGTTCGCGTTCGGCCAGGGATGGTCGCTCGAGCAGTTCCACGCGCAGATGGTCGCGCCGCAGGTCATGCCGATCATCGGCTACCCGAAGTCGTGGACCAGCAGCACGGACGGCACGGTCACCGCCGACGCCGTCCGCGTCGACATCCGCTCGCGCGCGGACCTCGACAGGTACCGCGGCACGCTCCGCGGCGCGATCGTCCTCCCGCAACCCGCGCGGGAAGTGCGCATGCTCGAGGGCGACCTGGTGCTGCGGATGGATCCGACGCTGCTGGCCGCGGCGCGCCGGCCGCTGCCGCCGTCGCGGCCGGCCGGCAGCCCGCGACCGGCCCGGCTGCCGGCCCGCGTCGTCGAGCGGTTCTACCTCGACGAGGGCGTGGCGGCGGTGCTGGACCGCGGCAGCGACTACTTCATGGTGGGAGGCGCACCCAGCGGCAGCCGCCTGCGGTGGCCGACCCAGCGCGTCGACGGCGGCACGGTGTTCGTCGAGCGCGGCGGGCCGTGGGACGACGGCGCCGGCCGCGTCGTGCCGGCGGCGACCATCGCGGTCGAGCACTACAACCGCATGGTCCGGATTCTGGAGCGGGGTCTCCCCGTGCGGGTGCAGATCAACATCCGCACGCGCTTCCACCCGGAGGGCGAGCGGCTCAACGGCTTCAACATCCTCGGCGAAATCCCGGGCACGGACCTGCGGGACGAGGTGGTGATGCTCGGGGCGCACTTCGACTCGACGCATGCCGCAACCGGGGCTACCGACAACGCGAGCGGGACGGCCGCCATGATGGAGGCGCTGCGCATCCTGCGGGCCGTCGGCGCCGCGCCCCGGCGCACCATCCGGATCGCGCTGTGGGGCGCCGAGGAGCAGGGCCTGCTTGGCTCGCGCGAATACGTGCGCAGGCATTTCGCCGATCGGCTGACGCTGGAGCGCAGGCCCGGCTACGCCAGGCTGTCGGCCTACTACAACCTCGACAACGGGGCGGGGCGCATTCGGGGCGTGTGGCTGCAGGACAACCCCGGGGCAGGCGCGGTCTTCGAGCCCTGGCTGGCGCCGCTGGCGGACCTGGGCGTCACGGCGCTCGGCCCGCGCGCCACGCGCGGCACGGACCACGTGGCGTTCGACGAGGTGGGCCTGCCGGGCTTTCAGTTCATGCAGGACCGGCTCGAGTACAACTCGCGGACGCACCATTCGAACATGGACTTCTTCGACCGGCTGCAGCGGGCCGACCTGATGCAGATGGCGGTGGTGGCCGCCGTCTTCGCCTACAACACGGCGATGCGCGACGACCCGCTGCCGCGCAAGGACCCGCCGGCGTGGCGCCAGTAGCCGGCCGCCGGTCCTTGCGCGAAGCCGGTCTTCGCGCTACCGTCGTGGGGCTGCGGAGGAGGTATTCAGATGCGCAAGATGCTCGCGTTGCTGTCGGCGGCGGCGGTGTTTATGGTCGCGTGGCAGGGAGGCGCAGCGCCGGCGGCGCAGGAGCTCCCCATCCTGTCTCTGGGCCAAGTGCAGGCGAGCCAGAGCGGGTCGGTGTCCCAGACCGTCGCGAACACGGAGATCACGGTCACGTACGATCGGCCCGTGGCGCGCGGGCGCGAGCTGTACGGCGGCATCGTCGCGTATGGCCAGATCTGGAATCCGGGGGCCAACGACGCGACGGCAATCGCGTTCAGTCGCCCGGTGACCATCAACGGGCAGCCGCTCGAGGCCGGGAAGTACAGCATCTGGGCCATCCCGGACCCGGACGAGTGGACGCTGATCTTCAGCCGCGCCGCGGACGTGTATCACCAGCCGTATCCGGGCGAGGAGCACGACGCGTTGCGCCTGACCGTGGCGCCGACGCGCGGCGACCACATGGAGACGCTCGCGTTCTACTTTCCCGCCGTGGAGAAGAAGGACGCCGAGCTGCGGCTGCACTGGGGCACGACCATCGTGCCGCTGTCGATCACGGTTCCCTGAACGGAGGCAGCACGGGTATGGAGAGCAGCGAGACGCGCGGCAGGGCGTACCTGCTGGTCGGGGTGATCGTCCAGATGGCGCTCGCGGTCGGCCTGGCGCCGAACGCCGGTGCCCAGCAGTGGGTGGCTGCGTGGGGTTCGTCCCTGCAGGGGCTGTCGCCGGAGGAGGCGACTGTCACGAACGCCACCGTCCGGCTCATGGCGCGCTCCACCGTCGCGGGCGACCGGGTGCGGGTGCGGCTGGAGAACACGTACGGCAGCGAGGCGCTCGCCATCGGCGCGGCCGCCGTCGGCCTGCAGAACAACGGGCCGTCGCTGGTCGCGGGATCGAGCCGCGAGCTGCGCTTCGGGGGCTCGGGCTCGGTCACGATCCCGGCGGGTGGGCACGTGGTCAGCGACCCGGTCGACCTGGCGGTCGGGGCCGGGCAGGGGCTGGCCGTGAGCCTGCACGTGCCCGGCGCCAACCTGCGCAGCAGCATGCACCGCACCGCGCTCGCCACGTCGTACCTGACCGCGGCGGGCGCCGGGGATCGGACCGGCAACGTCGACGGCGAGCCGTACACGGAGACGACCCCCTGGATGCACTGGCTGTCGGCCATCGAGGTGTTCTCGTCCGCGGCGCGCGGCGCGATCGTCGCCTTCGGAGACTCCATCACGGACGGCTCCTGCGCCACCCCGGACGGTCACGACACGTGGCCTGACGTCCTGTACACGCGGCTGCTGCACGCCGCCGGCACGGCGCGCCTCGGGGTGGTCAATGCCGGCATCGGCGGCAACACGGTGATTCGGGTGCCCCCGGTCACGAGCACGCCCGGCGTGGAGCGGATGGACCGCGACGTGCTGGCGCTGGCCGGCGTCACGCACGTCGTCGTGTACCTGGGCACCAACGACCTGCGCCGGCAGGCGACGGCCGAGCAGGTGATTGCCGGTCTCGACGAGGTGGTCGGCCGGGCCCGAGCGCGCGGACTGAAGGTCGTGGCGGCCACGATCATCGCGCGCAATCCGACGCCGCGCGGCGGGCTGCCGCCGGAGCTGGGATTCGGGCCGGAGCAGAACGCGCGGCGGCACGCCGTCAACGAATGGATCCGCAACAACGACGACCTGCACGCGGTGCTCGACTTCGACGCGGTCATGAAGGATGCCGGCGATCCCGATCTCATCAACCCCGTCTACGACTGTGACGGCATCCACCCCAACGTGTTCGGGTACGCGGCGATGGGCGGGTCGATAGATCTGGCTGTGTTCGACGAGGCGCTCCAGGCGTCGGCGCCGTAGGCGGTATGGGGGTTGGACCATGCGGGAGATGCGCGCGCGAGTCGTCGTCGGTATCGGCGTTGCGGTTGCCCTCCTGAGCGCCGCGCCCGGCGCCCGCGGACCGCTGGCGGAGCGCCAGGAGCGGACGGTCTGGGACGGCATCTACACGCAGGAGCAGGCCGAGCGCGGCGCCGGCCTGTACGAGGAGTGGTGCGCGAGCTGCCACGCGTCGGACCTGTCGGGCGGCGACGTGGCCCCCGGGCTGGTCGGCGGCGAGTTCGTGTGGAACTGGAGCGGCCTGACGGTGGGTCAGCTCTTCGAGCGGCTGCGGATCTCGATGCCGCAGGAGGACCCGGCCGCCGTCACCCGCTCCGAGAAGGCCGACATCCTGGCCTTCATGCTGCTCGTAAACGAGTTTCCGGCCGGCGAGCGGGAGCTCCCCGACCGCGCCGCCATGCTGGAGCAGTTCCTGTTCGAGGCGATTCAGCCCTGAACCAGCCGGAGGGACGCTACGTGAGAACAGTTCCGAGGCTCACTCTCGACGACGCCCGCATCATCATGGCCGCGGCCGAGGAGAAGTCGCGCGAGATCGGGGTCGACATGGACATCGCTATCACCGACGACAGCGGCAGCCTGTTGATGTTCCACCGCATGGACAACGCTCGCATCACCAGCATCGACGTGGCGATCAGCAAGGCGTTCACGGCGTCCGCGGCGCGGCGATCCACGCGCGCGTACGGCGACGTCAGCCAGCCGGGCGGGCCCGCGTTCGGGATCCACGTCAGCAATCAGGGCCGCTTCATGGTGGTCGCGGGCGGCCTGCCCCTGTTCGTCGACGACCAGATCGTCGGCGGCGTCGGCTGCAGCTCGGGCCACCCGGATCAGGACGAGATCGTGGCGCAGGCCGGCATCGACGCCCTGCTGGCGCACCTGCAACGCCAGGAGTCGGACTGAACTACGCCGACTCGACCGCCGGGAGCGTCTTGTCGATCGCCGTCTGCAGCCGGGCCTTGTCGGCGAGTCCGACGATCGAGTCGACCACCTCGCCGTCCTTGAACAGCAGCAGCGTCGGGATCGACCGGATGCCGAACTTCATCGCGGTGTTCGGATTGTCGTCGACGTTGAGCTTGCCGACGGTCACCCGGCCCGCGTAGTCCTCGGCCAGCGCCTCCACCGTGGGAGCGATCATGCGGCACGGCCCGCACCACTCGGCCCAGAAGTCCACGAGCACGGGCACCTGCGATTTGATGACGGACTCGTCGAAGTTGTTGTCACTCAGGGTCTGCGTGTGTTCTCCCATCGGTATCCTTCTGTGATCTCGGGCGGTTGATGTGCCCTGCTCCAATTGTACTTGACTTGCGGCGCGCCGCGGGCCGCACGCGCGCCGATCGCCGGTTGCGGCTCCGCCCGGGAAGAGCCGTGTATGATAAGAGATCCAGACCATCCAGGATGCGGCCCGTCCGGACGGGACGGGAGGTGCAGGCATGCTCACCCCGAACCCGGCGATCAAGTTCACGTACGACGACTACCGAAACACCCCCGACGACGGCCGCTACGAGCTCCTGGACGGAGAGCTGGTCATGGCCCCCGCGCCAAGTCTGAGACACCAGAGAATAGACACCCGGCTGTCGTCGTTGCTCCACGTGTTCGTGACCGAGAGAGGCCTCGGCGAGGTCTTTTGCCCGCCGTGCGACGTGCTGCTGTCCGCTACCGACGTGGTGCAGCCGGACCTGATATTCGTTGCCCGGGAACGACGACGAATCCTGGCCGCCGGCGATGCTGTCCGGGGCGCCCCCGATCTCGTGGTCGAAATCCTGTCGCCGTCGACGGCGGCCCGGGACAGGACGCTCAAGCGAGTCCTGTACGCCAGGCACGGCGTCCGGGAGTACTGGCTGGTGGACCCGGACGCCGAAACGGTTGCGGTCATGGTGCTGAGCGATGACGGCTTCAAGGTCGAGGCCGTCTACGGCCAGGGGCAAACGCTGACTTCTCCGACGCTACCCGGGTTTACCGTCAACCTGGACGAGATCTTCCGATAGTGCCGCGGTCAGGATCGGGTCCGGGTCGACGAGCGGCCATCCGGTGACTCAGGCAGCATCGGGATCGGCAGTCGCCGCGTCGTTTCCATCAAGCTGTTCAAGGCCGTAGCTCTCCTGCGGGACATGCTCCTGACCGAACCAAACGCTCATGGCCACGCTTCGTGCAGCCGCGTGTGTCGTTCGGGTTGGGGCGGCGCCGGCGCTTCGCGGCCTGGGCCGGCCTGTGTTGAGCGTGTCGTGTTCGCTCAGCAGGTCGGCGAGCAGGAGGCGCTCGGGTTCGCGCAGTTGCAACCCCAGCGCGTCGCCGAGTTACGCGAGTCTACGCCGGACATGCCCACTGAGCGAGGCCAGAATATCGGCCTGATGCAGCCGGGCGACCAGACCGTCGAGGATGCGCCGGCCGTTGGCTCCGAAGATGTCGGTCAGCACCGCGCCGATGCGG
This sequence comes from Vicinamibacterales bacterium, assembly GCA_965214845.1. Classification (GTDB taxonomy): domain Bacteria; phylum Acidobacteriota; class Vicinamibacteria; order Vicinamibacterales; family UBA8438; genus JAAXGX01. Next base: position 4,271,586 of record CBDCCO010000007.1, on the reverse strand, counting down.
ACGCCGGCGCGGTCGATCACCTTCTGCACCTGGTTGCGCACTTGGCTGCGCCGGGCGACCAGCGTCCGCCGATGGCGGCTCAACGTGCGCAGGTCTCGGAACGACTGCGGGGGGACGAAACTGGGCCGTCCCAATCCGAACTGGCACACCCGCGCCAGCCAGCCGCCGTCTTCGACGTCGGTCTTGCGGCCACGCAGTTGCTTGACCTGTTGGGCGTTGAGCTACTCGGCCGCGACGCCGGCGTCGGTCAGGGCCTGCCATGGTGTATGCCAGTAGACGCCTCTACGACCTGACCAACACCTATTTCGAGGGCGAGGCGAGCGAGCAGCCCCAGGCCAAGCGCGGGCACTCGAAGGAGAAACGCAGCGACTGCCCGCTGTTGACCCTGGGGCTGATGCTCGACGCCAGCGGCTTCGTCCGCCGCTCGCAACTGTTCGCCGGCAACGTCCGCGAGCACCGCACCCTGGCCGGCATGCTCGAGGCGCTGCGGGCGCCGGCCGGCGCCCTGGTGGTGATGGACCGCGGCGTCGCCACCGACGCCTGCATCACGTGGCTGCGCGAGCACGGCTACCGCTATCTGGTCGTCAGCCGCGAACGCCACCGGCAATTCGATGCCGAGGCCGCCGTGTCGGTCCGCACGCAGTCGAACCAGACCGTGCACCTGCACAAGGTCGTCTCCACCGACCCCGACGAGGTGCGACTGTACTGCTACTCGGAGCAACGAGCACAAAAGGAACGGGGCATCGTCGAGCGCATCGCCTCCCGCTTCGAGGCCGCGCTCACCAAGCTCAACGACGGGCTGGCGCGCCCCCGCGCCCACAAGCGCCTCGCCCAGGTCTGGCAGCGCATCGGGCGCTTGAAGGCACACCACACCCGCGCCGCCAAGCACTACCAGATCGACGTCACCGCCGACGAGACCGGCAACCAGGCCATCGCCGTCACCTGGACCCGACGCCCGCAGGACGGCTCGATGGCCACCCATCCCGGCGTCTACTGCCTGCGCAGCAGCGAGACCGACTGGGACGAAGACGCCTTGTGGCGAACCTACACCACGCTCACCGACGTCGAAGCCGTCTTCCGCTCGCTCAAGTCCGAGCTCGGACTGCGCCCCATCTACCACCACAAGCCGCGGCGGGCCGACGGCCATCTGCTGCTCACTGTTATCGCCTACCAGCTCGTGCAGGTCATCCGCACCCGCCTGCGCGCGCACGGCGAGCACGCCAGCTGGTCCACCCTGCGCCGCATCCTCGAAGGCCAGCAGCGCGTCACCGCCACCTTCCGGCGCCCGGACGGGCGCACCCTGCACGTGCGCACGGCCACGCAAGCCGAACCCGAACAGCGGGCCATCTACGATGCGCTCGGCGTCGACCCGCAGCCGGGCGGCGTCCGCAAGACGATCATCTGACCGCCCCCCTTCCCCCGGTTGACGCGCATTTGTAGTGCCACTTGCGCCGTTCGGTCGGCGTAACCTGCTGATTCTAAAATACCTTGGCTGTACCGTTGTTAAACATGGGCTAGGAGTCTGCGCCGCAGGAGATTTGCGGCACGAAAGGGTCGTGAGTTCACGACCTGAGTCACGTGCCGGGGCAACGGTGTCGGTCGGCAGGGCGCGGTAGATTTTGCGGCCGTTGACGAACCGAAGGCGAAAATCAGTCATCACGGGCCACATGGCCCGCCAGAGGCCGCGATCCGCGTCGATTTGTCGCCGTTGCGAGCCTCATGCCCCGCCCTCTACGTCGCCTTCAGCACGTGCAGGCGCTTGACGTTGAGCGCCAGGCACACCAGGTCCCACTCGCACCGCGCCTTCGCCAGTCCACGCAGGCTGAAGCGCCGGAAGCCCAGCACGTGCTTGATCCAGCCGTTGGGAGCCTCCGACAACCACTTGCGCTGCGCATACACCGCCCGGCCCGCCTTCGTCTTCAGCTTGTCTATCATCCGACCCGTCGCCGGATGTTCCTCCAGATTGCGGGTAACCGCCTGCTTGCCCTCCCGGCCCGCCGCCACATACCCGTCAACGCCCCGCCGTTCCAGGTCCGTCAAGTCTCGCTCGTTGCAGTACCCCGCGTCGGCCAGCACCGTCGCCGGCTGCGCGTCAAGCGTCTCGTTGACCGTGTCGAGCAACACCGGCAACTCACCCTGGTCGCTCGCGTTCGCCGTCAGACCCGTTGCCACCACCAACTGGTGCTCGGCGTCCACCGCCACCTGCGCGTTGTAGCACTGCTGGAAGCCCTCGTTGCTCGTCATCATGATCGAGCTTTCCGGGTCCGTGAAGTTGCTCTGCGCCTTCTCGTCCGGCTCGCCATACGCCCGCTTGTACGGCCGCCCGCCCTTCGGGTTCCGGTCCTGCCCAGGTTGCCGACCCCGCGCGTCGTCCGCCGCCCGAGCCGCCGCTTCCAACCGCGCCTTCGCCGCCCGGATCGCTGCCAGACGCGCCTCCCGCCGACGCAACTCCGCCGGCAACTCATCGCCCCGAACCTCGGCGCCCAAGCACGCATCCTCGGTCTCGTCGGTCTCGTCCGCCTGGCGCAACAGCGCCGCGACCTCGCCTTCCAGACGCCGTTCCGCCTCCGCCATCCGGTCGTAGCTCATCGCCTTGCGCTTGCTCGCGTTCGCACGCACCTTCGTCCCGTCGACCGACAGCTTGCCGAGGCGAACAAGACCCAACTCCTGCGCCAGACGCACCACCTCCACGAACAGCGCCTGGAAGTCCTCCAAGTGCCGGCGCCGAAATTCGCACAGCGTCCGGTGCTGCGGAAAGTTGCCCGCCGCCAACACCCGGAACGCCACGTCCTCTTCCAGCGCCCGGGCGATCCCACGCGACGAGAACACCCCCGTCGCATACGCGTAGAGCAGCACCTTCACCATCATCCGCGGGTCATACGGGGCGTTGCGACGACCGTCTCCCTCATACGGGGCGTAGAATGCCGTCAGATCCAAACCGTCCACCAGATCGCTGACGTGGTGCGCCAAGTGGCCTTCCGGCAGCCACTCCCGCACGTCCGGTGGCAGCAGCAGCGACTGGTCCGGCGAGTAGGGGCGAAACGTCGTCGACATCAAGTCCTTCCAGCGTCGAGTGCTCGCCTATGATTGTCGCACCGATTTTCTGCGGCGCAGACTCCTAGCGTGTTGCCGGGCCGGGCAGCGGCGTCGACGTGGCGGCGGTCGTGTCGTGGATGAAGTAGCCGGCCTCTCCGGCGTCGTCGAGGCGCCGTGTCAGCAGTGTGCGGCCGTCGGCGGTCAGCGCCGCCACCACCGACTCGCCCTCCGCCTCGTCGCTCTCGAACAGCCGCTCCGCGCGCAGCGTGTCGACGTCGAGGCGGTCGAGAAACCGCCCGCCGCCGCCGGCCAGCAGGATGCGGTTTCCGTCCTGCATGACCGCGCCGCCGCCGGCGGGTCCACCCGCGCGCCGGACGGGGGTCCCGGCCGCCGCGGGGGCGTCCGCCGGGCTCCAGTCGAGCAGCGTTCGGGGCGCCAGCCCGGCGGGGTCCAGCAGCAGCGTGCGCCGGCGGCCGGTCGGCTCGTCCGCCTCGGTCACCAGCGCGAGGCCGCTCTCGGTCCAGGCGATGCCGGCGAACCCGAGCTCCGTTTCGATCAGCGTCTCGGGCATGCCGTCGAACGGCGCGGCGAGGCGCAGCACCCGGCTGCCGTCCGCGCGGCCGGGCGCGCTCCACACCGCCTCGGCGGCCGCGGTGGGGTGCCAGACGAACTGCTGCCGCCCGGGTGCCGCGCCTTCCGCCGGCAGGTCGGCCAGACGCCGTACCGGGTCGCCGGCCGCATTCCGGATCTCCACCGAGCGGCCGCGGGTATCGGCCGCCGCGTCGTCCGCGGGCTCGTCGAGCGTCGCCACGAGCACGAACTCGCCGTCCGGCGAGGGGGTCGCCGCGGCGAACAACGCCGGCGCACCGACGTTCGTCCGGCGGCCGGTCGCGAGCTCGACCGTGCCCAACTGGCTCGTGAAGTGGTAGCCGAAGAGGGCGTCCCCGCCGGCTGGCGGCGCTCCGCGGGCCGACATCACGAAGCGGCACAGGACGCGGCTTCCGTCCCGGAGCCAGGCGCACGGCTCGCCCTGCGTCGCGTTGAGCGAGGCGGACGTCACCGGCCGCGGGATGCCGGAGGCGGTGTCGAGGACCCACTGCTCGGCGCCGGTGTCACGGATCACGACATAGGAGAGATACGCGCCGTCGGGCGAGAACCGCACCCACCCCAGCGTGGTCTCGAACGGCGCGAGCACCTCGTGGACGGCCCCGTCGGCGAGGCGCACGAGCACGATGCGATCGATGTCCGGCGCGGGCCAGGGCGTGTTGTTGCGGGTGTTGATCCGCTGCCCGCCAAGCTCTACCAGCCGGCGCTCGTCCACGGCCGCCGGCCTGCGGCTCGGGTAGGCCAGCGCCACCGCGTCGCCCCCCGGGCCGGCGAGGGCCTCCGCCGCCGGCCGCCGGTCCTGCGCGCCGGCGGCGGCCGCGGACAGCGCCACGGCCGCCCACGTCAGCAGCATGATGCCAGGCATGCGATGCATCGCGCCGCCGCGACCGTCGCGGCGGCAGACTACGCGGTCGCCAGCTCGGGAACCTGCGCCGGCGCGGCCGGCGGCGCCTGCGCGCCCGGAGGCAGATCGCCCGCGTCCGCGCGGAGGTACTGCCAGTAGTTCGGCTTGATCGCGGCCAGCAGCTCGGCGCGGGTCTTCACCTCGATCGGCCGGCCCTTGTACAGCTTGCCGGTCGCATACAGCAGGTTCTCCGGCAGCGCGCTGCAGAACATCATCATCGGCCAGGTGAAGTTCGGGCCGTTCGTCTTGCGCAGGCGCAGCGCCCACAGGCCCACGCCGCCGATCTTGAACGAGGTCGGGCCCCACCAGCTGTAGAGGCCCGGCCGCATGTTCATCTTCCAGCAACGCAGGATCAGCTGCCACTGCAGCCGGCTGAGGTTGCGCGTCTCCGTGACGCCCTTGCCGTGCTCCATCCGGGTGCCCTCGAGCGGCGTGAACACCGACGGCACCAGGAAGCCGAACAGCCCGCGGCGCTCCATCTCGTAGATCAGATCGAGCGTCGCCTTGACGTCGTCGTCGGTCTCGCCCGGGTTGCCGACCATCAACGTCAGCATCGGGAACCAGTTGTTCCGATTCAGCACCTCGAGGCCGCGGATGACCACGCTCTGCCAGTCCTTGATGTTGAACGGCACGCCCTTGCTGGGCATGACCTGCCTGGCCATGCGCACCGACCCGGTCTCGAGCCCGATCAGCGGCACGAGGGCCTTGCCCTCCGGATGGGAGCTCAGGCGCTTGAGGTGGATCGGGCTGTGCGGCAGCAGCGTGTCGGTCAACTGCTCGATCAGCACCGGGTCGACCACCGCGGGCGCCATCGTCGAATGGCTGAGCACGTGCTGCTCCACGCCCGGCGTTTCCACGATGCTGCGGTACAGGTCGACGAGCGCTTCCCGGTTGGGGAAGAAGAACGGCGTCTTGGTCCGTACCTGGCCCCAGATGAACATGTCCTCGGTCGCCAGCGAGATCTGCTTGTTGCCGGCCGCCACGTTGGCGCGCACGGCGTCGAGTATCCCTGCCTTGGGCAGATCGATCTGCGGGTTGAGGTCGGGCACGCAAAACTGGCAGCGGCGGCCGCAGCCGGTGGTCATCTCGACGACGCCGAACGTCGTGGGGCGGTCCGGAAACAGCAGCGTCAGGGGGTCGGTCGGATGCTCGACCTCCACCTTGTCCGGCAACTCGCCGCCTTCGAGGGCGCGCCGGAAGAGCTTGATGGTCTCGGCCGACTCGCTGCGGCCGTCGATGACGCAGTCGATGCCGAGCCGCTCCATGGACTTGGTCTGCGTGATCTGCCAACTGCCCGAGCCGCCCAGGATGACCCGGAACGATGCCCGGTGCGGACTCTGCTGGAGGGCGTCGAACAGCTTCGCGGCGTAGTGCGAGTTGATGGGCTCGCGGGAGCTGCCGAAGATGGACGTATAGACGCCGGCCGCGAACGTCACGCCGAGCGGGTTGTGGGTCGAGAGCGCCACGATCCGCGTCTCGGGTCCGATGAACCGGTCGAGGTCGTCCGGATAACAGACCACGACGTTGTCGCGGCCGAACTCCGTCGCCATGACGCGCTCGAGCACGCGCAACCCGGCCGGCGCGGCCTGCGCGGAACCGTCTTCGAACCGCTTCACGTTGCGCCACTCCGGATACTTCTTGTCCATGACCCATTCCATCCAGATCGGGATGGACGCCATGCCCATCTGGATGAAGTAGCCGGCGTGGTCGATCATCTCCGTGAATGGTGCTGTCAGGACGATCTGCGTACCCCGCTTCATGACGATGCCCCCGTGACCGACTTGTTGAGAGTTAAAGAATGTAACATGAACTCCAGCGCCCGCCGCGCCGAGCCTGCGTGCGGCGCCGGCGTCCGGCGCGGTCCGCGTCGCGCCCGGTCCGCCCCGGTCCAACGCATGTTGTCCTCCCGGATCCCCGCCGATCTCGCGCCCAACCGCATCGGCCGCGCCGCAAGCCGCCTGCGGGCCGCGAGGGCGAAGCTCATCGACCTGACCGAGTCGAACCCGACCCGGGTCGGGTTCCGGTTCCCGGCCGGTCTGCTGCGCGGGACGGCCGAGCAGGAGCTCCAGGCGTATCGACCCGCGCCCCTCGGCCTGCCGGCGGCCCGTGCGGCAGTCGCCGCGCATCTCGCCCGGCCCGGCCGGCCGGTGGCGCCGGAGCGGGTGGCGCTGACGGCCAGCACCAGCGAGGCCTACGGCTTCCTGTTCAAGCTCCTGTGCGACCCCGGCGACGCGGTCCTGGTGCCGCGGCCCAGCTACCCGCTCTTCGAGCACCTGACCCGGCTCGAGGGGGTCCGGGCGCTGCCGTACGCGCTCGAGCACCACGGCCGCTGGGAGTTGGATCTGGGCGGCCTCGGGGCAGCCCTGACGCCGCGCGCGCGGGCCGTGCTGCTGGTGAATCCCAACAACCCCACCGGCTCGTTCGTGTCGCCGGGCGAGGTCGAGGCGGTCGCGCGGATCTGCCGCGAGCGCGACCTGGCGCTCATCTCGGACGAGGTCTTCGGCGCCTATCCGATGAACGGCGCCACGCCGGCCCCGAGCGTGCTCGACCGGCCGCGGCCGGACGTCCTCGCCTTCAGCCTCGGCGGGCTCTCCAAGGCGGTGGGCCTGCCGCAGCTCAAGCTCGGCTGGATGGCGGTCGACGGACCGGCGGCGGTCGTCGAGCGCGCGCTGGCCGGGCTGGAGCTGATCGGCGACACGTATCTGTCGGTGGCCGCGCCGGTCCAGCTGGCCGCCGGGACCCTGCTCGCGGAGGGCGCGGCCGTGACGGCGCAGATCGCCGCGCGCGTGCGCGCCAACTACGCGGCGCTGCGGCGGCGCGTCGCGCGTCATCCGGCGCTCCGGCTGCCGCCCGTCGACGGGGGATGGTACGCTGTACTGCAGATCCCGGCCACGGAACCCGAGGAGACGGTCGTGCTCGAGCTGCTCGAGCGCGACCGCGTCCTCGTGCATCCCGGCTACTTCTTCGACTTTCCTCGCGAGGCATTCCTCGTCGTGAGCCTGCTTCCCGGGCCGGAGGCGTTCGAGGCGGGCATCGCGCGGGTGCTCGCCCGCGTTGCGGGCGGCCGCGGCCGATGAACGCCGCACCCGCCCCCGTGCTGAAGGACCTCGTGCTCATCGGGGGCGGGCACAGTCACGTCATCGTCCTCAAGCGCCTGGGCATGCAGCCGGTGCCCGGCCTGCGCGTGACCGTCATCGCGCGCGAGATCCACACGCCGTACTCGGGGATGCTGCCCGGACTGATTGCCGGGCACTACGGCTTCGACGATGTCCACATCGATCTGGCGCCGCTGACCCGCTTCGCGGGCGCCCGTCTCTACCACGACGAGGCGACCGGTCTCGACCTGGCCGGCCGGACGGTGCAGTGCCGCGCCCGCCCGCCGGTGCCCTACGACGTGCTGTCCATCGACATCGGCGCGTCGCCGGCCCTGAACGCGGCGGGCGCGGCGGCCCACGCGGTGCCGATCAAGCCGATCGCCACGCTGGTCGGCCGCTGGGAGCGGCTGCAGGCCCGGGTGCGCGCGGCGTCGCGCCCGTTGCAAATCGGGGTGGTCGGCGCGGGCGCGGCAGGCGTGGAGCTCGTGCTGGCCGCGCAGCACGCCCTGCGGCGCATGCAGGTGGCCGCCGGCCGCCCGGCGGCGGTGCCCGCCTTTCATCTGTTCACCGCCACCGACCGCATCCTGCCCACGCACAACCGCCGCGCCCGCGCCAGGTTCGAGCGCGTGCTGCGGGCGCGCGGCGTGCGGGTCCACGCGGGAGCCCGCATCGCCGCGGTGCGCCCCGGCGCCGTGGTCGTCGAGGACGGATCGGAGCACGCCGTCGACGAGGTGCTGTGGGCGACGGAGGCCGGCGCGCAGGCGTGGCCGCGCGAGGCCGGGCTCGCGGTCGACGCGCGGGGCTTCATCCAGGTGGCCGACACCCTGGAGTCGACGTCGCATCCCGGCGTCTTCGCCGCCGGCGACATCGCCGCCGTCGTGAATCATCCGCGGGAGAAGGCGGGCGTGTTCGCGGTGCGGCAGGGCCCGCCGCTCGACGCCAACCTGCGGCGCGCCGTGCGCGGCGAGCCGTTGCGGCCCTTCCGGCCGCAGCGGCGGTTCCTGAGCCTGATCAGCACCGGCGACCGCTACGCGGTCGCTTCGCGCGGACCGTGGGCGCTGGCGGGCCGCTGGGTGTGGACGTGGAAGGACCGCATCGACCGGCGCTTCATGGCCCGCTTCAGCCGCCTGCCGGCGATGGATGCCGCCCCCGCGCCCGACGCGAATCTGGCGCGCCTGGCGCCGGCGGCCGCCGTCCGCGAGCTGTCGGGCGCCGCCATGCGGTGCGCGGGCTGCGGCTCGAAGGTGGGCGCCACCCTGCTCGACCGGGTCCTCTCGCGGCTGACGCCGTTCCGCAGCGACGACGTCCTGACCGGCCTCGACGCGCCCGACGACGCCTCGGTCGAGCGGGTCCCGCCCGGCCTCGTCGCCGTGCGCACCGTGGACTCCTTCCGGGCGATCGTCGACGACCCGTACCTCTGCGGCCGGATCACCGCCAACCACTGCCTCGGCGACATCTACGCGATGGGTGCCGAGCCGCGGACGGCGCTGGCCATCGTCACGGTGCCGCTGGGTCCCGAGGACAAGATGGAAGCGCTGCTGCGCGACCTGCTCGGGGGCCTGGTGAAGGCGCTCAACGAGGCGGAGACGGCGCTCGTCGGCGGTCACACGACGGAAGGCGACGACGTGACCCTGGGCCTGGCGCTGAGCGGGGTCGTCGATCCGGCGCACGTGCTGCGCAAGAGCGGGATGCGACCCGGGAACCGCCTGATCCTGACCGCGCCGCTCGGCACGGGAACGCTGTTCGCCGCGCACATGCGGCTGAAGGCCAGGGGGCGCTGGATTGACGGCGCGCTGCGCTCGATGCTGCAGTCGAGCCGGGCCGCGGCCGAATGCCTGCGCACGCACGGGGCGACGGCCTGCACCGACGTGACCGGCTTCGGCCTGCTCGGTCATCTCGTCGAGATGGCGCGGGCGTCCGATGTGGACGTGCGCCTGACGCTCCCCGCCGTGCCGTTGCTCGCCGGCGCACGCGAGACGATCGCCCAGGGGCTGCTCAGCTCGCTGCACCCGCACAACGCGCGCCTGGGGAGCGCCGTCGTCAACGCCGAGGCCGCCGCCGCCGCGTCGATCTACCCTGTCCTGTGCGACCCGCAGACGGCCGGCGGGCTGCTGGCCAGCGTGCCCGCCCCGCGGGCGGAGCGGTGTCTGGAGGAGCTGCAGGGGCTGGGCTATTGCCGCGCGGCGGTCATCGGCAGCGTGGAGCCGCGCGGCGCCCGGGAGGAGCAGATCACGGTGGAGTTGTAGGCCGCCGGGTCGGTCAGACGGGGAGGGACGCATGATCACAGTCGGAGAGAAGGCGCCGGCGTTCGCGCTCAAGAATCAGGACGATCGAACGGTTCGCCTGTCGCAGTTCGCCGGGCAATGGGTGGTGCTCTACTTCTATCCCCGCGACGACACGCCCGGCTGCACCAGGGAGGCCTGCGAGTTCTCGGCGGACCTGGACAGCTTCGGCGAGCTGGACGCCGTGGTGCTGGGCTGCAGCCCGGACGATCCCGCGCGTCACCGCGCCTTCATCGAGAAGCACGCGCTGAAGCTCACCCTGCTCTCGGACCCGGAACGGACCGTGATGGAGCAGTACGGCGCCTGGGGCGAGAAGAAGCTGTACGGCAAGACGACGGTGGGAGTGATCCGTTCGACGGTCCTCATCGACGCGGCGGGGGCCGTCGCCCATCGCTGGCGCGCCGTGCGCGCCGCCGGGCACGCCGAGAAGGTGCGGGAAAGGCTGCGCACCCTGCGCGCCGCCGCGGCGCCCGGGACATGAGGAGCGGCATTCCGCCCCGGTGTGCTAGACTGCACGCTTCGCCATGCGGAATCGGCCGGCGTTCCCACTCCTCGCGCTCCTGTTCTGCATCATCCTCACGGCGGCAGCGTGCGCCCGGGAAGCACCGGCCCGCACCACCGTCGGCGAGGAGGCCCCTGCGCGCGCGCAGGACATCTTCCTGTCGCCGGGGTCGCCGGGCGAACCCGAGAGCCGCCGCATCGAGGCCAGCGTCCCGAACCGGGCGACCCTGGCCAGCATCCTCTACGACCACGGTCTCGATCGCAACCAGGCCGCGCGCGTGATCGACGCGGTGCGCCTGGTCTTCGACCCGCGTCGGTTCCGCGTCGGCAACACCTACAGCCTGGAGCTGGATGCCGACGGAGGGCTGCGCAGCTTCGAGTACGAGGTGGACAGGGATCGGTTCCTGCAGGTTCGCGCGGCGGCGGCTTCCTCCGGGGACTTCCGCGCCAGGCTCGTGCCCTACGTGAAGGAGCGCGTCGAGCAGGCAATGCGCGGGTTCATCAACCGCGAGCACACGTCGCTGGCTTCCGCGCTCAATGGCGCGGGCGAGCGGGAGCTGCTCGCGATCGAGATGGCCAGCGTGCTCGCCGGCGAGATCGACTTCAACACGGAGCTGCAGCCAGGGGACGAGTTCGCCGCGCTCGTGGAGAAGTATTTCCGCGACGGCGAGTTCGACGGCTACGGCAACGTGCTGGCCGTCGAGTTCATCAACGACGGGCGCCGCGTGCAGGCGTTTCGCTTCACGGTCCCGGGCGATTCGGAGGCGCTCTACTACGACGAGCAGGGCCGGTCGCTCAAGCGGCAGTTCCTGCGCTCGCCCTTCAAGTTCGAGCCGCGCGTCACGTCGCGCTTCTCCCGGCGCCGCCTGCACCCGATTCTCGGCACGTACCGCCCGCACCTGGGCGTGGACTACGGCGCGCCCACCGGCACGCCCGTCGTGGCCGTGGCCACCGGCACGGTGGTGTCGGCCGGCCGCAGCCGGGGATCGGGCAACATGGTCCGCCTGCGCCACACCAACGGCTACGAGACGTACTATCTCCACCTGTCGGCGTTCGCCCGCGGCGTGCGGCCCGGTGTGCGCATTCTCCAGGGACAGACGATCGGCCGCGTCGGGGCCACTGGCCTGGCGACCGGCCCGCATCTCGACTACCGCATGAGCAAGAACGGCAAGTTCGTCGATCCCCTGCTCGAGCACCGGAACCTGCCGCCCGGCGTCCCGGTGCCGCAGCGGCACCTGGCCGCCTTCCACGAGACTCGCGGCCGCCTGCTCGCACAGATGTGGGCGGGGAACGCCCGCGCCGACTAGCCCCCGACCGCGTGGCCCGCATTCATCCGTTTCGTGCCCTGCGTCCCGAGCCGGGCGCCGCCGCGTCCGTCGCCGCCGTGCCGTACGACATCGTGACGACCCGCGAGGCGCGCGCGTTGGCCGCGGGCAATCCGCTGAGCTTCCTGCACGTCTCCCGGGCGGAGATCGGCCTGCCGCCGGACACCGATCCGCACGACGCCGCGGTCTACCGCGCCGCCGCCGGCAACCTGGGGCGGCTCCGGCGCGACGCGCCGCTCGTGGAGGAGGCCGCGCCATCCCTGTACATCTATCGGCTCCGGACGGAAGATCATGAGCAGACCGGCCTCGCGGCATGCTACTCGCTCGACGAGTACGACCGCGGCGTCATCAAGCGGCACGAGAAGACCCGGCCCGACAAGGAGGACGATCGGACCCGGCACATGCTCGCGCTGCGGGCGCAGACCGGCATCGTGTTCCTCACCTACCGGGCCGTGCCCGAGCTCACCGCCCTGCTGCGGCGGGCAGCACAGGATGCGCCGCTGCTCGACCTGCAGGCGCCGGACGGCGTGCGCCACACGGTCTGGCGGCTCGGCCCCGAGGATCAGGCGGCGGCCGAGGCGGGCTTCGCGCGCGTGCCGGCGATCTACATCGCGGACGGGCACCATCGGATTGCGAGCGCTGCCCGCGCCCGCGACCAGCTCGCCGCCACGGAGGACGGGGCCGGCCGGGCGCGCTTCGTCCTCGGCGTCGCGTTCCCTGATTCCGACACGCGGATCCAGGCCTACAATCGCACCGTGGCCGACCTGGCGGGGCAGGCTCCCGGGCAGTTCCTGGACGCGTTGCGGGCGCGGTTCACGGTCCGGCCGGACGCCGCGGCCGAGCCGCCTCGCGGTCACGTCGCGATCTACCTGGGCGGGGGCACGTGGCACGATGTCGAGCTGCCGTCCGCGCGGGCCGCGGGCCCGGCAGCCGATCCCGCCGCCGGGCTCGACGTGGCCGTGCTGCAGGACGCGCTGCTCGCGCCGCTGCTCGCGGTCGGGGACGTGCGGACCGATCCCCGCGTCGCGTTCGTGGGCGGCGCGCGCGGGACCGGCGCGCTCGAGCGGCTGGTCGACAGCGGCGAGGCCGCCGTCGCGTTCTCCCTGGCGCCGGTCACCACGGCCGAGCTGTTCGCGGTTTCCGACGCCGGCGGCATGATGCCGCCCAAGTCGACCTGGTTCGAGCCGAAGCTGCGCGACGGCCTGTTGCTGCATCCGATCTGACATGGCGCGTGCCGCGGACCGCTGAGCATTGATCATGACTGCGATCATGGCTGCCGAGCGGGTATTCAACTTCAATGCCGGTCCCGCCGTCCTGCCCGAGACGGTGCTGGCGGAAGTCCGGCGCGACCTCCTCGCCCTGCCCGGCGCCGGGATGTCGGTGCTGGAGGTGAGCCACCGGTCGGCCACCATGGATGCCATCCTCGAGCGCGCGGTCGCCGACATCCGCCGGCTGGCCGGGCTGCCGGAGCACTTCCACGTGCTGTTCCTGCAGGGGGGCGCCACCCAGCAGTTCGCGATGGTGCCCCTGAATCTGCTGCCGCCCGCCGGGTCCGCCGACTACGTCCTGACGGGCGTCTGGTCGCGCAAGGCGTACGAGGAGGCAGGGCAGTTCGGTACGGTGCGGGTGGCCGGCTCGACGGAGAGCGAAGGCTTTGCCCGCATTCCCGCCGCGGGCGAGCTCGACCTCGCGGACGCGGCGGCCTACCTGCACCTCGCTTCGAACAACACGATCTGCGGCACCCAGTGGCGCGCGCTCCCGGACAGCGGCGAGGCGCCGCTCGTGGTGGACGCCTCGTCCGACATCTTCAGCCGGCCCATCGAGTTCGAGCGCGTGGGCCTGCTGTATGCCGGCGCCCAGAAGAACCTCGGTCCGGCCGGCGTCACGCTCGTGATCGTCCGCGACGACCTCGTGCGCCGGGCGCCGGCGCGGTCCGGCGTGCCGACGACGCTGCGCTACGCCACCCACGTCGGCGCCGGGTCGCGCCACAACACCCCGCCGGTGTTCGCCATCTACATGGTCGGCCTGGTCGTGAGGTGGCTGCTGGCCAACGGCGGACTCGCGGAGATGGCGCGGCGCAACGAGCGCAAGGCCCGCAAGCTCTACGAGGCGATCGACCGCACGCCGTTCTATCGGGGCACGGCTGCCGCCGGCAGCCGCTCGTCGATGAACGTCACCTTCCGGCTCCCCGCGCCGGAGCTCGAGGCGCGCTTCGTCGACGAAGCGAAGCAGGCCGGGCTGATCGGGCTGCGGGGACACCGCTCGGTCGGCGGCGTGCGGGCGTCGATCTACAACGCCTGTCCCGCGGCGGCCGTCGACGCACTGGCCTCGTTCATGGCCGAGTTCGAGCGGACGCGCGGCTGACCGCGGGGTGGAAGCCCGGCTCTGTGGCCGGCAGGTCGCAGGGCCCTTTGTCATTTTAGCGTGAGTGACGCACGCAGCCGTTGAACGCCGGCTCCGCGACCGCGGCACGAACGGAGGTTGCGCCATGCGCCAGTCGCTCTGGACCACCGTGACAATCGCGCTGCTCGCCTCGGGAGCGGCCGCCCAGCCCGCCGGCCGGGAAGGGCCGTGGCAGACCTACGACACCTCCGGCGGCGAGTGGCGCAGCTACGCCGGGAGCATCGGCGGGCAGAAGTACTCGCCGCTGGATCAGATCGACGCGAGCAACTTCGCGGACCTCGAGATCGCCTGGGAGTGGCTCTCCGTCGACCGGCGCATCAGCCGGACGACGCCCGGGGGAGGCGAGTGGTCGGCGCCGCTGGACACCGTCGTCGACACGCTGGTCGCGGACACGCCGGACCTCTACCGCAGCGGCCATCGGCCGCTGTCCTCGCGCCTGCAGGCGACGCCGCTGATGGTGGACGGCGTGCTCTACTTCAACACGCCGCTGTCGCAGGGCGTGGCGGTCGACGCGACGACCGGCGAGACGCTCTGGGTCTTCAACCCCAAGGCCTACGAAGAGGGCACGCCGACGATGAGCAACCCGTGGACGCAGAGGGGCGTCGCCTACTGGACCGACGGGGCCGAGGACGAGCGGATCTTCTGGGGCACGGGCAACGGCTACCTCGTCTGCGTGCGGGCGAAGACCGGACGGCCCTGTCCCGACTTCGGCCCGGACGGCAGCGGCATGGTCGACGCGATGGCCGGCCTGCCGCGGGCTGACCGCACGGAACGCGACTACCTCAACGCCATGCTGTTCGGGATCCACTCGCCGCCCATCGTGGTCCGCGACCGCGTGATCCACGGCTCGCAGGTCGCCGACCGCCGCATCACGAAGGAGGCGGTGCCGGGCTGGGTCCGCGCCTGGGACGTGCGGAGCGGGGCGCACGCCTGGGACTTCCATACCGTGCCCAACGGCACGGACGAGTTCGGCGTCGACACCTGGCTGAACGAGTCGTGGCGCTACTCGGGCAACGCCAACGTCTGGTCGATGCTGGCCGGCGACAACGAGCTGGGCCACGTGTACCTGCCGACCGGCACGACGACCAACGACTACTACGGCATCGATCGGCCGGGGGACAACCTGTTCTCGGAGACGCTGATCGCGGTCGACGTCGAGACCGGGCAGCGGGTCTGGCATTTCCAGGCCGTGCACCACGGGCTGTGGGACTACGACTTCGCGACCCATCCCAACCTGGCGGACATCACGGTGGACGGCCGCCCCGTCAAGGCCATCGCGCAGGTGAGCAAGCAGGGCTTCGTCTACGTCTTCGACCGCGTGACGGGGGAGCCCGTCTGGCCGATCGAGGAGCGGCCCGTCCCGCAGGGCTCCAACATGCCGGGGGAGGTGCTGTCGCCCACCCAGCCGTTCCCGACGAAGCCGGCCCCGTTCGACTATCAGGGCGTGACGGTCGACGATCTGGTCGACTTCACCCCGGAGATCCGCCAGATGGCCCTCGCCGCGGTCGAGGGCTTCCGGCTGGGACCGCTGTTCACGCCGCTGGACCGGCCGCTCGAGGGCGTCACGAACGGCACCCTCATGCGCCCGCCGCCGGGCGGCACCGCGGGCTGGTCCGGGGCCGCCGTGGACCCCGCGACCGGGATGCTCTACGTCCCGTCGCGCAACCAGACGGCGGTCGTCTCCCTCTATCAGCCCGATGCGGCGCTCGGCGCGACCGTCAGCTACACCCACGGCGCGCCGGAAGCGGACCGCCTCGCGCGCGGCGGCAACATCCGCCGCGAGCCGCAGATGCCCCAGGGGCTGCCGCTCGTCAAGCCGCCCTACTCGCGCATGACGGCCATCGACCTCAACACCGGCGAGCACGCCTGGTGGGTGCCGACCGGCAACGGCGACCGCTACCGCGACCACCCGCTGCTGCGCGATCTCGACCTGCCGCCCCTCGGCGGGGACAACGCCATCAACGGGCCGCTGCTGACAAGGACCCTGCTCGTCTACTGCCTCACGGCCGGCGGGACGACCGGCGGCCCGCGGCTGGTGGCCTACGACAAGACGGATGGCACGGAGCTCGCGTCGGTGGACCTGCCCTCCGGCGCCATCGGGACGCCGCTCACCTACCTGGCCGACGGCCGGCAATACATCGCGCTCACGGTCGGCAACGGCCCGCGGCTGATCGCCTTCGCGCTACCCGCCCATTGAGCCCCAAGGCGCGCACGGCGCGGGGCGGAGGGGTCCCCGCCAGCGGACGCCGGGGGCTTGGGGCCCAGCCCCGTCTGATGGAAGCTGGCCCGGCGCCCGCCGAGCCTGTACGCTGTAGGCGGTGCGGCAAGCGCAAGGGTCCATCGTCTGCGCGGACTGCGGCAAGCTGGTCGGCATCAACGAGCCGCGCTGCCCGTACTGCGGCGCCTGGCGGCCGGGACTCTTCGGCTGGGCGCCGCTCGTCCGCAACGTCGTGGGCCAGCGTCTGGACCTCGTCTCGCTGATCCTCATGACGTGCGTCACGCTGTACGCCGTTGCGCTGCTGCTCGAGCCCGACGCCATCTTCGCGGGCCAGGGCCTGTTCTCCCTCCTGTCGCCCGGCAGCCGGGCCCTGTACCAGCTCGGGATGACCGGCGGCGTGGCCTGGGAGCTGGGGTGGTGGTGGACGCTGCTGACGGCCAACTATCTCCACGGCGGCGTGCTGCACATCCTGTTCAACATGATGTGGATCCGCAACCTCGGCCCGGCCGCCACCGAGGTGTACGGTCCGGCCCGCGCGTTCGTGCTGTTCAACGTCGCCGGCGCCGCCGGGTTCCTCGTCTCGAACGTGATGACGTCGCTGACGAACCCCGGAGCCTTCGCCAGCCCCACCATCGGCGCCTCGGGCGGCATCTTCGGGTTGCTCGCCGCGCTGATCGTCTACGGGCGGAAACGCGGCAGCAGCGCGATGGAGACCCAGTTGTGGCAGTGGGCGATCCTGCTGTTCGTCTTCGGCTTCATCATGCGCGGCGTCAACAACTGGGCGCACGGGGCGGGGTTCGCGGGCGGCTGGATCGCGGCGCACCTCATGGGTTTCATCGACGAGCGGCGGGAGAGCTCGGCGATGCTGATCGCCTCACTCGTGCTGATCGTCGTGACCGCCGCCGGCATCGTCCTGTCGTTCGTCAACGTCACGCAGGCGTTGCTGGGCGGCTGAGCGCGCCCGCCGGCGCGGGCGTCTGCGCCGCCGCCGCCGGGCGGGCGCCGGGGCGCCCCCCGCGGCCAGCCGGCGCCAGCGGCTGTGGGCGTGCGCGTCGCCGCCGTGGATCTCCAGCCAGGTCATGGCGTCGTCGAAAGCGCCGCGCTGCAGCACGGCCCGCTGGGCGCGCAGCGTCAACCCGGGATCGACCAGGCGCTGCTGCAGCACGAGCAGCTGGCGCAGGCGCTCGACGTCGCGCCGGGCGACCGGCAGCCGCCCGAGCGCGATGCCGCCGTTCGCGTCGCCGCCGTCGCCGCCGTCGCCGCCGTCGCCGCCGTCGCCGCGGCGCCGTGGCGTCAGGTCGAGCGGCTGAACGGGCGTCGCCAGACTCCCCAGCAGCACCGCGTTGGTCAGGCTGCCCGGCGCGGACTTGAAGCGGGTCCGATACGCGTCGAGGGCCGCGAGCGACTGCCACAGCGCCGGCGACGCCCCGCGCGCCACTTCGGGCGCGATCCGGCTCAGGAGCCCCACCTCCAGGAGCGAGCGGAACGTGCCGGCGGCCACGCCGCTGCGGAGGATCTTGTACAGCTCCTCGGTCATCCGGGCCGGGGAGGCGTTGGCGAGCTCTCCGTTGTGGCGGGCGATGGCCCGCCGCACCGCCGGATCGAGGCGGAAGCCGAGGCGGGCCGCGAACGAGACCGCACGGACCATCCGGACCGGATCCTCCACGAACCGCTCGTGCGGATCGCCGATCGAGCGAATCAGGCCGGCCTGCAGGTCCGCCAGACCGCCGACGTAGTCGATCACCGCGAACGTGGCGATGTCGTAGAACAGCGCGTTGATGGTGAAGTCCCGCCGGAACGCGTCTTCCTCGGGCGTGCCGAACGTGTTGTCGCGCCGGATCGGCGGCCGCCGGCCCGCGGCGCCGGGGGTGGCCTGCCCGGCGGTCTCGTCCGCCGCGGCCTCCGTTGCGGGATCCGGCGGCGGCGCCGGGCGCCGGAACGTCGCGACCTCGATCGTCTTCGCCCCGAACTTGACGTGGGCCAGGCGGAAGCGCCGCCCGATGATCCAGCAGTTGCGGAAGATCCGCTTGACTTCGTACGGATGCGCCGAGGTTCCGATATCGAAGTCCTTCGGATGCCGCCCGAGCAGCAGATCGCGCACGCCGCCGCCCACCAGATAGGCAACGTGGTCGAACCTGCGCAGGCGGTACAGGACCTTCAGCGCGTCGGGATCGATCTGGCGGCGTGAAACCGTATGGTCGGCGCGGGCAACGACAAGCGGTTCAACCAACGGCGGAATTATACGGCAGCGCCGGCTGAGCCTTCAGCCCTTCGCGTGCTTCCAGTCGCTGCCGATGCCGACGTCCACGGTCAACGGCACGGCCAGCGGCAGGGCGAGCTCCATCCGCTCGCGCACGAGCGCCGCGACGGTGTCGGCCAGGGCCTCCGGCACCTCGAACAGCAACTCGTCGTGGACGGTCAGGATCATCCTCGCTGCCGCGGGCAGGCGGCCGTGGATGTCGATCATGGCGCGCTTGAGGATGTCGGCCGCGCTGCCCTGGATGGGCAGGTTGACGGTGACCCGCTCGGCCGCGGCGCGGACCTGGCCGTTGCGGCTGGACAGCTCCGGGACGCGGCGGCGGCGGCCGAGCATGGTGCTGACGCTGCCGGACTCGCGGGCGCGGGCGACCGTGGCGTCGATGTAGCCGCGGACGCCGGGGAACCCGTCGAAGTAGGCGTCGATGAACGCCTGCGCCGCCGCCTGGCTGACGCCGATGTCCCGGGCGAGCGTGAAGGCCGTCTTGCCGTACAGCAGCGCGTAGTTGATGATCTTGGCCCGCCGCCGGAGCTCGTGCGGGTCGAGGGCGCTGGCCGGGCCGAAGACCTTGAGCGCCGTCTGGTCGTGGATGTCCTCGCCGCGCCGGAACGCGGCGATCAGGCTGTCGTCGCCCGACAGGTGCGCGAGCACGCGCAGCTCGATCTGCGAGTAGTCTGCCGAGATGAGCACGCTGCCCGGCGGGGCCACGAAGGCGCCGCGGATCTGCCGCCCGAGCTCGGTGCGAATCGGGATGTTCTGGAGGTTGGGGTCGCTGCTGCTGAGCCGGCCGGTCGCCGCGACGGCCTGGTTGAACGACGTGTGGACCCGGCCGGTCTCCGGGTTGACGAGCTGCGGCAGCGCGTCGACGTACGTGCCCTTGAGCTTCTGGAGGCTGCGCCAGTCGAGCACCTTCCGCGGCAGGTCGTGCGCCTGCGCCAGCTCTTCGAGCACGGCCACGGAGGTCGACGCCACGCGGGTCTTGCCGGTGCGCCGGGACGACGGCAGCTGCAGCTTCTCGAACAGCACCTCCGCGAGCTGCTTCGGCGAGTTGATGTTGAACTCGACGCCGGCCAGCTCGTGGATGTCGCGCTGCAGCGCCGCGAGCTCCGCCTCGAGCCGCGCCGACATGCGGCCCAGCGCGTCCGTGTCGACGCGAACGCCCGCCCGTTCAATCGCGGCGAGCACCGGGATGAGCGGCAGCTCCAGCTCGCGGTAGAGCGGCTCGAGCGCTTCGTCCGCCAGCCGGTCGCGCAGCGGGGCGGCCAGCTTGAGGGCGAGGTCGCTCCGCTCGTTGCAGTATCTGACGACCGCGTCGGCCGGCAGATCGCCGAACTTGAGCGCCTTGGCGCCGCGGCCCCGCAGATCTTCCTCCGCCATCGCCTTGTAGCCGAGATGCTCGAGCGCGAGATCCTCGATGCGGTGGGGCGGGCGCGTGGCGTCGAGCAGATAGCCGGCGATCATCGTGTCGACGTCGAGACCGCCGAGCGGCACCTCGTGGTGGGCCAGCACCATGACGCTGCCCTTGAGGTCGTGACCGATCTTCCGCACGGCGGGATCGCCCAGCATCGGCCGCAGGGCCGCGAGCGCCGCCGGCGCGTCCAGGTTGGCCTCCTCGCCGAGGGCCGCGTGGCCGAGTGGCACGTAGCGGCCGCGGCCGGGCGCGGTCGACACCGCCACGCCGACCAGCGCTCCCGGTCGCGGCCGGACGTCGTCGGCCAGGACGTAGAGGCTGCAGCGGCCGCTTGCGCGCGCCTCGTTCGCCAGCGTCTCGATCTCCGCCATCGCGCGGACGATCCCGTAGTCGGCCTCGACCGTGTCGACGGTCGGCGCGTACTCCGGGACCAGCGTGCGGAACCCGAGCGCCGAGAACAGCTCGAAGCAGCGCCCGGCGTCCGGGCCGCGGTAGCGGAACGCCGCGGCGTCGAACGCCACCGGCACGTCGGTCCGGATGCGCACCAGCTCGCGGCTGAGCTGCGCCTCGGCGGCGTGCTGCTCGAGCGCGGTGCGGTAGCGCTTGCGCGCGACCTGCGCCGGATCGGCCAGCAGCGCATCGAGCGAGCCGTGCGCCTCGATCAGCTCGCGCGCGCCCTTCTGGCCGATGCCGGGCACCCCCTTCACGTTGTCGACGGCGTCGCCCATCAGCGCCAGCACGTCGACCACCTTGTCCGGCGCGACGCCGAATTTCTCCCGCACCCCGCCGGCGTCGAGCCAGGTGCCCTCGTCGCGCGGATTGAACACCCGGATGCCGTCGCGGACGAGCTGGTAGAAATCCTTGTCGCCGGTGACGATCGCGACGTCGTAGCCGGCGGCCCTGGCCTGCTCGGCCAGCGTGCCGATGACGTCGTCCGCCTCGTACTCGTCGTGGGTCAGAATCGGCACCCCGAGCGCCTCGCACGCCTCGTGCACGGCGGGCACCTGCGCCGCGAGGTCGTCCGGCATCGAGGGCCGGTTGGCCTTGTACTCCGCATCGAGACCGGTCCGGAACGTCGGTCCCCGGGTGTCGAAGGCGGCGGCGACGAGATCGGGAGCGTGGTCCGCCACGAGCTTCCTGAGCATGTTGACGAAGCCGTACACGGCGTTCGTCGGCCGGCCGTCCGGGCCGCTCAGCTCGCGGATGGCGTGGAAGGCGCGGTAGAGCTGCGAGCTGCCGTCGATGAGATAGAGACGGCCGCCGCCCGCCGGCGGGCTCGGGTTGCTGTCAGTCGGCATGGGCGCCGCCGGTGCGCGCGGTCGTCAGGGGCCGGTCCCCTGTGCCGGCTTCGTCCCCTCGGTGAAGCGGAGCCCGTCGCGTTCCGACAGCACGCGGACGCCCCGGAACCCTTCCGCCCTGAGCGCGGTCACGGCCCCGCCGGCAGCGTACTGGCGATCGAGAGGCTGGCGGGAGAACAGCGCGCCGAGACCGCCGCGCAGCGACCGCTCGATCACCAGGCAGCGCCCCCCGCCGCGCAGCACGCGGTAGGTCTCCTGCAGCGTCGGGACGCGCTCGTTCGGCCGCATCGCGCCGAGGGCGTCCTTGATGGTCACCACGTCGAACGAGTCCGGCTCGTACGGCAGTGCGGTGGAGGGGGCGACCTCGATCTCGATCAGCACCCCGGCCCGGGCTGCCGCCCGCTCGAGCGCTTCCACGTCGCCGCGGCCGCCCACCAGCGCGCAGGCCCGACCGCTGAGTCCGACCGCCGCCGCCATGGCGGCGATCAGCTCGCCGTCGCCGGCGGCCTGCAGCACGCGCGAGCCGAGCTTCAACCCGGCCATCGAGACTTCGAGGTCGCGGGGACCGCCGCTCTTCTTCAGCTTGAACAGGGACATGCTCGCTGCGCGCGACGCGGGCGCGGGGCACCCGCCGGCTCACCCTGGTGAACGAGGCACATGATATATGCTCTCCCCGTGAAAAGTCCGCAGGAAATCGAGGCTCCCACCGGTCGTCTGGGTGTGCTGCTCGTCGGCCTGGGCGCGGTCAGCACGACCTTCATCGCGGGAGTCCACGCCCTGCGCAAGGACCTCGCGGCGCCCACCGGCTCGCTGTCGCAGATGGGCACCGTGCGGCTCGGCAAACGGACCGAGGGGCGCTCGCCGCTGATTCGCGATTTCGTGCCGCTGGCCGCACTCGACGATCTGGTGTTCGGCGCGTGGGACATCTTCGAGGACGACTGCTACGAGGCGGCCCGCACCGCCGGCGTGCTGGACGCGGCGCTGCTCGAGAAAATCCGGCCCGAGCTCGAAGCGATTCGCCCCTGGCCGGCCGTCTTCGACCAGGAGTACGTGAAGCGCCTGAGCGGTCCGCACGTCAAGCGCGGGGCCAGCAAGCGCGAGCTGGCCGAGCAGGTCAGCGACGATATCCGCCGCTTCCGGGAGACCAATCGACTCGATCGGCTCGTCCTCGTGTGGTGCGGCAGCACCGAGGTCTTCATGGAGGAAGCGCCGGTGCACCAGTCGCTGGCCGCGTTCGAGGCGGGGCTGGAGCGATCCGATCCGGCCATCCCGTCGAGCATGATCTACGCCTACGCGGCCATCCGGGAAGGCATTCCGTACGCCAACGCGGCACCCAACCTCAGCGCCGACGTGCCCGCGCTGACCGAGCTCGCCGCCGCGACGGGCGCACCGCTCGCGGGCAAGGATCTCAAGACCGGTCAGACCCTGATCAAGACGATCGTCGCACCCGGCCTCAAGGCGCGCCTGCTGGGGGTCTCGGGCTGGTACTCGACCAACATCCTCGGCAACCGCGACGGCGAGGTGCTGGACGATCCGGAATCGTTCAAGACGAAGGAGGAGAGCAAGAAGTCGGTTCTGGACTACATCTTGCAACCGGATCTGTACCCGACGTTGTACGACGACCTCCATCACGTCGTGCGGATCAACTACTATCCGCCGCGCGGCGACAACAAGGAGGGCTGGGACAACATCGACCTGGTCGGATGGCTCGGGTATCCGATGCAGCTGAAGATCAATTTTCTCTGCCGGGACAGCGTGCTCGCCGCCCCCATCGTTCTCGATCTCGTCCTGTTCCTGGACCTCGCCAGGCGGGCCGGGATGACCGGCGTCCAGGAGTGGCTGTCCTTCTACTTCAAGAGTCCCATCCACGCCCGCGACATCTATCCGGAGCACGACCTGTTCATTCAGCTGATGAAGCTCAAGAACACGTTGCGGTATCTGCGCGGCGAGGAGCTGATCACCCATCTCGGCCTGGAGTACTACGACTAGCGACGTTCATGGCGCTGATCGAGACCGTCGATCTGTGGAAGACCTACGTCATGGGCGGGGAGCGCATCCACGCCCTGCGGGGCGTGTCCATCGCGATCGAGCGCGGCGAGTACGTGGCCATCATGGGGCCCTCGGGTTCCGGCAAGTCGACGCTGATGAATCTCATCGGCTGCCTGGACACGCCGACGCGCGGCGCCTACCGGCTCAACGGCAGGAACGTCGATCAGATGAACGACGACGAGCTGGCGCGCATTCGCAACGAGGAGATCGGGTTCGTTTTCCAGACCTTCAACCTGCTGCCCCGCGCCACGGCCCTGCAGAACGTGGAGCTGCCGCTGGTGTATGCGGGGGTGGGGCACCGGGAGCGCGAGCGCCGGGCGACGGCGGCCCTGGAGATGGTCGAGCTCGAGGACCGGCTGGCGCACCGGCCCAACGAGCTGTCCGGCGGGCAGCGCCAGCGGGTGGCGATTGCCCGGGCGCTGGTCAACTCGCCGTCGCTCGTGCTGGCGGACGAGCCGACCGGGAATCTCGACAGCCGGACGGGCGACGAGATCATCGGCCTGTTGCAGGTGCTTCACGCCGCCGGCAACACGGTGCTGCTGGTCACCCACGAGGCCGACGTCGCCGCGCACGCCGACCGCGTCGTCCAGATTCGGGACGGCGAGGTGGCGCACGACCGGCCGGCGGCGGCCGGAACGCCCGCCTAACCGTTGCCTTCCTGATGCTCTCCGAAGACGCTGCGCAGGGTGTCGGCGATCTCGCCGACCGTGGCGTGCGCCTCGACGGCGTCGATGATCGGGGGGACGAGATTGGTCTGCTCGCGGGCGGCCCGGTCCACCTCTCCGAGCGCCGCCCGGCAGCGCGCCTCGTCGCGTGACGCCCGTACCGCGCGCAGGCGCTCGATCTGCTCGGCTTCCAGGTTCGGGTCGATGCGCAGCGCCTCGATCGGCGTCGGATCGTCGGCCGCGTAGCGGTTGACGCCGACGACCGTCGCGGTCCCGGAATCGACGGCCTGCTGCGCGCGGTAGGCCGATTCCTGGATCTCCCGCTGAATGAACCCGGTCTCGATCGCCGTCAGCCCGCCCCCCAGCTTGTCGATGCGGTCGAGCAGGGCCGCCGCCTCGCGCTCGACGCGATCCGTGAGCTGCTCGATGGCCCAGGCGCCGCCCACCGGATCGACGGTCCGGGCAACGCCCGTTTCGGCGGCGATGATCTGCTGCGTGCGCAGGGCGAGCCGCGCCGCCTCCTCCGTCGGCAGACCGAGCGCCTCGTCCCGACTGTTGCAGTGCAGCGACTGCGTGCCGCCGAGCACGGCCGCCAGCGCCTGCAGCGCCACGCGCACGATGTTGTTGTCGGGCTGCTGCGCCGTCAGGGTGCTGCCCGCCGTCTGGACGTGGAAGCGCAGCTGCTGCGCGCGCGGTTCGGTCGCGCCGAAGCGCTCGCGCATGATCCGGGCCCACAGCCGCCGCGCCGCGCGGAACTTCGCGATCTCCTCGAGGAAGTTGTTGTGGGCATTGAAGAAGAACGACAGTCGGCGCCCGAACGAATCGACGTTCAGGCCAGCGTCGATCGCCGCGCCGACGTATACGATCGCGTGAGCGAAGGTGAACGCGACCTCCTGTGCGGCCGTCGACCCGGCCTCGCGAATGTGGTAGCCGCTGATCGAGATGGGATGCCAGCCGGGCAGCTCGGCATCGCAGTACGCGAACATGTCGATCGCGACGCGGAGGGACGGGCGCGGGGGAAAGATGTACGTGCCGCGGGCGGCGTACTCCTTGAGGATGTCGTTCTGCACGGTGCCCGCCAGCTTGCGGGGCTCGACCCCCTGCCGCCTCGCCACGGCCACGTACAGCGCCAGCAGGATGATGGCGGTCGCGTTGATCGTCATCGACGTGGATACGCGGTCGAGCGGAATCCCGCCGAACAGCTCCGCCATGTCCTCGAGCGAGTCGATCGCCACGCCTACGCGTCCGATCTCGCCCGCCGCCAGCGGGTGGTCGGAGTCGTAGCCGATCTGCGTCGGCAGGTCGAACGCGACGCTCAGGCCGCTGACCCCCTGCTCGAGCAGATAGCGGTAGCGGCGATTGGAGTCGGCGGCGGTGCCGAATCCGGCGTACTGCCGCATGGTCCAGAGCCTGCCGCGGTACATCGAGGGATGGATGCCCCGGGTATACGGGTACGCGCCCGGGGCGCCGAGCTCGGTTTCGGGGTCCCAGCCGGGCAGGTCCACGCTGGAATAGGTGACGGATGACATGGCGGTGGGATTGTACAGCCCTTGACAAGCGTCCAATCGCGTACTTAAAATGGAAGAGTATTCTTCCATTTTCTCTATTCAGTTTCCCCGCCCGATGTTGCCGCTCTGCCCCCGGAGTGCATGTCTTCCCTCGAAGGTATCAGTGCGGGCGCTCGTTCGCCCCGGTTCCCGGCCCGGCGGCGTCAGGAGGTCTCTGGCATGGACAACGTCATGAGTCAGCTGGCGCGTGAGCTGGCCGACGCCATCGGTGCGGCCGTCGAGGAAGACCCGAAGGTCGAAGCGTGCTGGGAGAAGGCGCGAGCCGCCGGATACGAGATGCAGGTCTCGCTCGAAGCGGTCGTCGGCTTCGGAAGCCGGAGCAGTCCGCAAGCGCTCGCGAAGGTCGAAACGCCCGCGACCGCCGAGCCGCCGCCTCGGCAGGCCGAGATTACGGCCAACGACCGGCGCTTTCTGCGCTCACTCCGCATCGCGGCCGACGAGATGGGTCAGCAGGTCGAGTAGCCGGCGCTACGCGCCGGTGAACGAAGCGGGCCAGGCTATCGTTCCCAGGTCCGGAGGTCGGATCCGGTCATCGCGGCCGGCGGCGTGAGCCCCAGGATGCCGAGCATCGTCGGCGCCACGTCCCGCAGCGAGCCGTCGCGCAGGGCGTAGCCGCGGCCGCGCAGCTCCCGCTGCACCAGCACGATGGGCACGGGATTGCTCGTGTGCGCGGTGTGCGGCTCCCGGCGCTCGGCGTCCCACATCTGCTCCGCGTTGCCGTGGTCCGCGGTGATGACGACGGTGCCTCCGGCCCGCTCCACCGTCGTGACGATCTCGGTCAGGCAGCGATCCAGCGTCGACACCGCCGCGACGGCCGCGTCGAGCCGGCCCGTGTGACCGACCATGTCGGCGTTGGCGAAGTTGCAGATGATGACGCGATGGCGCGCCGCTTCGACGTCGGCGACGAGCTGCGCGGTGATCCCGGCGGCGCTCATCTCCGGCTGCAGGTCGTAGGTCGGCACCTTCGGCGAAGGCACGAGGATCCGGTCCTCGCCCTCGTACGGGCGCTCTTCGCCGCAGTTGAAGAAGTACGTGACGTGGGCGTACTTCTCGGTCTCGGCCAGTCGCAGATTGCTCAGTCCCCGCCCGGCCAGCACGTCCGCGAGGCTGGCGGACAACGCCGCCGGGGGGAACGCCACGGGCAGGTCGAACGTGGCGTCGTACTCGGTCATCGTCGTGCAGTGAACCCGCGGCCGGGCCCTGCGCGCGAAGCCGTCGAAGTCGGCGTGCGCCAGCGCGCGCGTGAGCTGGCGCACGCGGTCCGCCCGGAAGTTGAAGAGCACCACCGCGTCGCCGTCCGCGAGCGAGCCCACGGGCTGCCCGGCCGCATCGGTGACGACGCCCGGCTCGATGAACTCGTCGGTCACGCCGGCGGCGTACGACTCGTCGATCAGCGTCCGCGCCTCGCGGGCAGCTCGTCCGACGCCGCAGGTCAGCGCGTCGTAGGCCCGCTGCGTGCGGTCCCAGCGGCGGTCGCGGTCCATGGCGTAGTAGCGCCCGCACACCGTCGCGACGCGGCCGGCGCCGGCGTCGGACAGCGTCCGTTCCAGCGCGGCCAGGTACTGCGCCCCGCCGGTCGGCGGCGTGTCGCGGCCGTCGGTCACGACGTGCACGAACACGCGCGCGACGCCGCGCCGCGCCGCCATGTCGATGAGCGCATCGAGGTGGCGTTGATGGCTGTGCACGCCGCCGTCGGAGACGAGGCCGACGAGATGGAGCGCCTGGCGGTCGCCGGCGCAGCGGTCGAGCGCGGCCGCCAGGACCTGGTTGTCGAAGAGCGCCCCGTCGCGAATGCTGAGGTCGATGCGGGTCAGATCCTGGTAGACGACCCGCCCCGCGCCGAGGTTCATGTGCCCGACCTCGGAGTTGCCCATCTGACCGGCCGGCAGCCCCACGGCCTCGCCGCTCGCGACCAGCGCCGCGTGCGGATACTGCTCGACGAGCTCCAGGTACGCCGGCGTTCGTGCCTGGGCTATGGCGTTGTGGTCCCGGCTCGTGCAGAGGCCCCATCCGTCGAGCACGACCAGCACGAGGGAGGGCGGCGTCAGCGGCATGGGCGAAGGCAGGCACGATGATACCATGGCGCAAGCCGGCGTGAGCCAACAAAGTCATTATTTTCAACAGTTTGCGCCCGGCTCTAACCGGTTGACTTGACCCGTGGGGTCGCCTATGATCGACCGGTCGAGACACTATCCATCGGGTTGAGGAGACCATTCCCCATGCATGAGAGCTACTTTCGTTACTTGGCGGCTGCCGCCTGCGTCACGCTGGCCGCGCTCCTGTTCGCCGCGCCTGCCGCCGCCCAGGATGAGGCAGCGCGGGAGCTCGAGGACTGGGAGCGCGAGGAGCTCCAGGCGCTCGTCGAGGCCGTCGGCGAGGCGCTGGAGGGTGACGCGGCGACCGAGGATCCCATCGAGCTGACGCCGAGCTTCGTGAAGGGGACCGACGGCAATACGTACGTGCCGTTCACGTTGGCGGTCGACCCGGCGCGGGTCGATTCCGACACCGTGGTGGTCTACCTGTATGTCGACGACCCGCAGATGGCCGAGGCGGAGGAGGACGACGACGGCGGGGCGATCTTCGAGGACGCCTATTTCGTCGAGGTCGACCGCGAGGACGACCAGCCGGTCCGTCTCAGCCGCGCCTTCTCGGTCCCCGGCGGAGACTACGACGTGTACGTGGCGGTCCGGGACAGCCTGGGCGAGGACGCGGACGACGACGAGCGCGAAGCCCGGCCGCTCATGGTCTTCAAGGCGCCGGTCGCGGTCCCCGACCTCTGGACCGCCGACCTCCAGACGAGCACCGTGTTCGTCGGACAGATCGAGCAGCTCTCGGCCCCGCTGTCGCCGCAGGAGCAGATCGAGCAGCCGTATACGTTCGGCCCGCTGCGCATCATCCCGAAGCACGGCAACAGCTTCGGCAAGCGCGAGGAGCTGTCGCTGCTCATGATGGTGTACAACCCGCGGCTCGACAACGACATGCCCAACGTGACGGTCGAGTTCAACTTCCACACGGTCACCGCGGACGGGGAGGAGTTCTTCAACAAGACGACGCCGCAGGAATTCAACGCGCAGACGCTGCCGCCGGGGTTCAGCGTGGCGGCCGGCCACCAGGTCGTGGCGGGGCAGTCGATCCCGCTCACGCTGTTTCCCGCCGGAGACTACCGCCTGGAGGTGATCATCTCGGACAACGCGGCCGAGTCCAGCGTGACCCGCAACGTGAGCTTCACCGTGCGGGAGACCTAGGCCAGGCGTCCGAGGGGAAACTGCTGCCGGGAGTGTGATGCGCGTACTCCGCCTTGTCGTGGCCGCCCTGTTCTGCGTCGGGCTGGTGTCCTCCGCCGCGCGGGCCGAGGAGCCGGACACCGGGCGTCTGCTGGGTACGGTGACGAGCGACGCGGAAGCGCCCTTCGAGACGCTGCTCGTGACCGCGTCCGGTCCGACCGGGACGACCGTCGCGACGTGCGACGCCGCCGGGCGGTTCGAGTTCAGCAACCTGCATCCGGGCCTGTACCTGTTGCGCGCGCATGCGTCCGGCTTCACGACCGCGGGCCGTCACATCGTCGAGATCAGCTCCGGTCTGTCCACGCTGCACTCGATGCGCCTGCGACGGGTAGTGCCCGCGGCCGCCGGGGCCTCGACGGTACTGGCGGCGGGCGTGGCGTCAGGGTTGGCACGGGCGTCCGCCGCGGACTGGCTCGACGAGAATGCCGAGGGCGCGCAGCCGGACCCGGCCGCAGCCGAGGCTCCCGAGCCCCCGGACCGCCTGTCGGCCGCGCCCCACGCGCACACCGAGAAGGCGTGGCGGCTGCGCCGCGCCCGGCGCAGCGTGCTGAAGGACGTGTCGGGCCCGATGCGGGTGTCGGGCGGCGGCGACCGGCCGCGCGCCGCGGATCGCCCCGTGCTGTCCGGGCGCCCTTCCAACGACCTGCTGAGCGGGTTCGCGTTGTCGGGTCAGTTCCAGTTGCTGGCTCGGACGCAAATCGATTCCCCCGCCAGCCTGTGGTCGTCCAGCCAGTTGCCCGGACAGGTCGCCTACGTGGACGTCGGCGCGCCGGCCGGCGAGAGCGGCTGGGGCGTGCGCGGGGCCGTCACCATGGGCGACAGCGGCTCGTGGGTGCTCGCCGGCTCGTACCTGACCGAGTTGACGGCCGACCACGTGGTCGCGCTCGACGCGTCCTACGGCAAGCAGCGTCCTCCCCAGGAGGATCTCGATCCGATTGCCGTCGAGCGCAGCGCGTCCAATGCCTACGCGAACCGCGAGGCGGGCAGCGTCAGGGCCGACGGTCGATGGAAGCTGTCCCGGCGCGTGTCCGTCGGCTACGGCGCCGCGCTTGCGCGCTACGGCTATCTGGAGCAGGGACGGTTGTTCAGCCCGCACGCGGAGGTGGTCGTCGAGCCCGTCGCACGGACCCGCGTGCGCGCCGCTGTCGCCCGCAACATGTCGGCGCCCGGGGCCGAAGAGTTCATGCCCTCGGCGGCGGGTTTCTGGCTGCCCCCGGAACGGACGTTCGCCCCCCTCTCGCCCCGCGAGCCGCTGCAGGCGCAGCGGACGCGGCACGTCGAGCTGGGGCTCGAGCGCGACCTGGGCCCGGCGTCGGTCATCGGCGTACGGCGTTTTCAGCAGCGGGTCGCCAACCAGACGATCACCCTGTTCGGCGTGGAGCCCGGCGCGGTGAGGTCGGCGAGCGACCACTACTACCTGGCGAGCGCGCGCGGTCTGGACGTCGCCGGGTGGGGCGTGAGCTTCAGCCACGAGCTCGCCGGACGCGTGCGGGGAGCGGTGGAGTACAGCGTGACACGGTCGCGTTGGGACCCCTGGCGCGGCACCTGGCTCCTGCCGCAGGCCGCGAGCGCGTGGCGCACGGGGACGGAGAGGTTCCACGACGTGACGACCTCGGTGGAAACGGAGATCCCGGAGACCGCCACGAGTGTCTTCGTCCTGGCGCGCGTCAACACGGCGTTCGCCCGCGTTGCAGCCACGTCGGCTGCTCCCGGGCCGGGCGCCCGCTTCGCGTTTCGAGTCAAGCAGACACTGCCGTTCGCACTGTTCGGAGACAGCGACTGGGAAGTGCTCGTCGACGTGCGGAACCTGCTGCACGAGCAGACGGTCGGCGCCTCGGTCTACGACGAGTTGCTGGTCGTCAATCCTCCGAAGCAGTTCGTGGGCGGGCTCGTCGTGCACTTCTGACCCCGGCCACAGACTCCCCCAAAGGCGCGCACGGCGCGCCTCGGCGGGAGCGGCGCGGGGCGCAGGGGCCCCCGCAAGCGGACGCCGGGGGGCGGGGCGCAGCCCCGTCCGATTTGATGCCGCCCATCCGGACAATTGAATCGACTCTTCAACAATTTGGTCGCGGCGGGTCCCGGCTGCCCCCCTGAGCGGGGTGGCTCTCATCACGTTTCGGTATTTTCGCGGAACGTTCTTTGCAGGAGTCTAGCCGTATCCGGCCCATGAAGGATTCGATGCCGTCGATTCGGCGGGACGTCTATCGCTGGCGTCGCTCGCTCGGTTGGAGCCGCGCGCTGCTGGCGGTGGGTGTCGTTGCGGTCCTGTTGTGCCTGGCGGCGGCCAACGTGCTGCGGGCGGGCTGGACCGAGGCCGAGGACGGCGTGTTGTGGGTCGAGCGGCCGGCGGGGCTCGTAGCGGCCGAAATCGCGGCGGGGTCCCCGGCGGTCCGCGCGGGTCTCTCGCCCGGGGACGTCCTGCTCGCGGTCGACGGCGTGCCGATCGAGTCGCGGGCCGCACTTCTCGACGTCTTCCACGCCGCCGGCGACGGGGCGGCACGCACCTACACCGTGCTCCGGCTGGGCCGTCAGGAGCTGCACGAGCTCGCGCTGGAAATCCTCCCCGGCGGCAGGCCCCGCCTGTACCTCGTGCTGGTCGCCATCGGCGTCTTCACCCTGCTCATCGGTACCTCGGTGCGTCTGCGGCGTCCCGACGAGCAGGCGACGCTGCACTTCTTCTGGCTGACCGTCGCGTTCTTCGGCGTGTTCGCCTTCTCGTTCAGCGGACGCCTGGATCGCCTCGACTGGGTGTTCTACTGGGCGGACGCGGTGTCGATGCTGCTGCTCGCGCCGCTGTTCGTGCATTTCGCCCTGGTCTTTCCCGCACGTCCGCCCGGCTCTGCGCCGCGCCGGCTGGGCAGGTCGGTGCTCGCATCCGTCTACTTCCCGGCCCTCGGGCTCGCGGCGGCCGAGATCGCCGTGCTCGGCGGGCCGGGCGCGGGCCCGCGGTTCACCGGCGCCGTGGAGCGCATCTGGCAGCTCGAGGTCGCCTACCTGGCGGCCTGCGCGGTCGGTGGCCTCGTCATCATGATCCGCGCGCTGCGGCAGGCGCCGTCGGTCACCGCGCGGCTGCAGTTGCGGTGGGTCGTGTCGGGAGCCGTGCTGGGCGGCCTGCCGTTCACCCTCGGCTACGCCGTGCCATGGGCGCTGGGCTTCGACTCCGACCGGTTGCACCTGACGGCGGTGACGCTGGTCCTGATCCCGCTCGCGTTCGCGGCGGCCATCGTCCGCTACCGTCTCGGCGACGTCGAGGTGATCGTCAAGCGCGGTCTCGTCTACGCGGGCGCGGTCGCGGCGATGGCGGCGATCTATCTGCTGCTCGAGGGGCTCGCGACGGCAGTCTTTCTCAACGAGTCGGATCAGCACAACTCGCTCATCGCGCTCCTGGCGACGCTGGTGGTGGTCTTGCTGGCCAGGCCGGTCAAGGACGCGATCGAAACGATGCTCGACCGCGTCTACTATCGGGACCGGTACGACTACCGGCGGGCGCTGGTCGACTTCGCGCGGGATCTGAACAGCGATCTGGACCTCGACCGCCTGGCCCGGCGGCTCGTGACGCGCGTCGCCGAGACGCTGGTCGTCGACAGGATGGTCCTGTTGCAGGGCGCGGATGGCGGGGGGCCGTCCGACGGCGCCTTTCGCCCGGTGCGGTGGACCGGCTTCGAGACGCCGCCGCCGCCGCTGGGCGCCGACGCCGGCGTCGGCGGTCTGCTGCAGGAGTCCCGCACCGTGGCGCTCGACGACCCGGCGCTCGCGCAGCGGCTGGCCTCGAGCGATGCCGCGCTCTGGAGAGAGCGCGGGCTCTACTACTTCGCGCCCTGCATCGCCGAAGGCGCGACGATTGCCGTGATGGCGCTCGGCCGCAAGAGCGGCGGCGAGCCGCTGAGCAGCGAGGACATGGCCCTGCTGGCCGCCGTTGCGGGTCAGGTCGCGACCGCACTCGAGAACGGCCGGTTGTACGGACAGTTGCGTCAGAAGGCGGCCGAGCTCGATCGGATGCACCAGTTCAGCCAGAACATCATCGAGTCGCTGAGCGACGGGCTCGTGGCGGTCGACCTGGCCGGACGGGTCATCCTGTGGAACGCGGAGCTCGAACGGATCTACGGCGTCGCGCGGGCGGCGGCCGTCGGGCGCACCCTCGACACCCTCTTCGATGCGCCGGTGGTCGCGCGACTGCGGCCCGCCGCTGGCGAGACCCCCGGCGGCGAGACCCCCGGCGTTCGCCGGCGGGTGCCGCTGCAGTCGAGGCACACGGGCGATCCGCGCCGGCTGCTGGTCAACCTCGCGACCGCTCCGCTGCTGACGCCCGCCGGCGAGACCAGCGGCATGATCGTCATCGTCGAGGACATCACCCGGCGCGTTCAGCTCGAGGAGCAACTGCAGATATCGGAGAAGATGGCGTCGGTCGGACTGCTTGCCGCCGGCGTGGCCCACGAGGTGAACACGCCCCTGACCGGCATCTCGAGCTTCACGCAGATGCTGCTCGACGAAGCCGACCCCGACGACCCGCGGACGCCTGTCCTGAAGAAGATCGAGAAGCAGACCTTCCGCGCCGCGAAGATCGTCAACGGGCTGCTGAACCTGGCGCGCCCGGGACGCTCGGAGGCGGCCGGCCCGGTCGACGTCGACGGCGTCGTCAACGAGGTGCTGGCGTTGCTCGAGCCGCAGCTCGCCGCCGGCAGCGTCACGGTGCGCCGCGAGCTGGCCGGGTCGCCGCTCGTCGTGCAGGGCGTGGACTTCAAGCTGCAGCAGGTCTTCCTGAATCTCTTCCTGAACGCCCGCGACGCCATGCCGGGCGGCGGATGGCTCACCATTCGCACCCGCGTCGAGGGCCGGCAGGCGGTCGTCGAGGTGGCGGACACCGGCTCCGGGATTCCCCCCGAGCTGCTCTCCCGGATCTACGATCCGTTCTTCACCACGAAGGCCACGGGCAAGGGCACCGGCCTCGGCCTCTCGGTGATCTACGGGGTCGTGCAGGAGCATCACGGCGTTATCGAATGCGCGAGCGAGCCCGACCGGGGCACGCGGTTCACGCTGAGGCTGCCGCTGGCGGCCGCGCGGGAGCGGACGGCCGGCGCCGCACGCTGATCCCAACCATCCGGACATGCTGCGCAACGCCTCGATCCTGGTCGCGGACGACGAAGAGATCATGCGCGAGATCCTCGAGTCGCTGCTGTCCCGCCAGGGGTGTCGGGTGCGCCTCGCCGGCTCGGGCGAGGAAGCGGTCGAGCTGGCGAAGGCCGACCCGTTCGACGCCGCCGTCGTCGACGTGATGATGCCGGGCATCGACGGGCTCCAGACGCTCGAGCAGCTGCAGCGGATCGACGCGGACCTGCCCGTCGTCATGATCACCGCCTTCGGAACCGCCGCCAACACCCGCGAGGCGTTCAAGCGGGGTGCGTTCGACTTCATCGAGAAGCCGTTCAAGAACGATGACGTGCTGGTCGTGCTGCGCAACGCGGTTGCCCAGCGGCGCCTGGTCACCGAGAACCGGACGCTGCGTCAGAGCCTGCAGCTGCAGAGCCATCGCCTCAGCGACCTGATCGGGCGCAGCCCGCGCATGCGGCGGGTCTTCGACCTCATCACCCAGGCGGCGCCGAGCCGGACGACCATCCTGGTGCAAGGCGAGAGCGGGACCGGCAAGGAGCTGGTCGCCCGCGCGGTCCACGCCAACTCGGCGCGCAGCGACCGGCCC
This sequence comes from Vicinamibacterales bacterium, assembly GCA_965214845.1. GTDB lineage: Bacteria > Acidobacteriota > Vicinamibacteria > Vicinamibacterales > UBA8438 > JAAXGX01. Next base: position 4,236,989 of record CBDCCO010000007.1, on the reverse strand, counting down.
TTCATCACGGTGAACTCCGGCAGCCTGCCGCCCGACCTCCTCGAGTCGAACCTGTTCGGCCATGTCAAGGGCGCGTTCACGGGTGCGGTATCGCTGAAGAAGGGCCTGTTCGAGCTCGCGGATCGGGGCAGCATCTTCTTCGACGAGATCGGGACCGTGCCGCTCGAGACGCAGGCCAAGCTGCTGCGCGTCATTCAGGAGCGCGAGTTCATGCGCCTGGGCGGCGTGGACACGCTCAAGGTCGACGTGCGCATCATCGCCGCGACGAACGTCGATCTCAAGCAGCTGGTCGACAGCGGGGAGTTCCGGGAAGACCTGTACTACCGCCTCCACGTCATCACCATCGAGCTCCCGGGCCTCCGCGAGCGCCGGGAGGACATTCCGCTGCTCGCGCAGCACTTCCTGGCCAAGTACGGGAAGGAGAACCGGAAGCCCGGGCTCGAGCTCGCCGCGGAGGCGCTCCGGCTCCTGGAGGAGTACGACTGGCCGGGCAACGTGCGGGAGCTCGAGAACGTGATCGAGAGGGCCGTCGTGCTCACCTCCGGAACGACCATCGGCACCGGCCTGGTGCCGGATTCGATCCGGACTCCGCAGCGGTTCCAGTTGCCGAGCTTCGAGATGCCGCCCGACGGCATCCCGTTCCGGAAGGTGATCGAGGAGATGGAGACGATGCTGATCACGCGCTCGCTCGACGCGGCCGGCGGCATCCAGAAGCGCGCGGCGGAGCTGCTGCAGATCAAGCCGACGACGCTCAACGAGATGATCAAGCGCTACGGCATCCGCCCGCGGGGGAAGCGCGGCGCGGCCGCGGAGCGGAAGAGCGAGTCGGCCCTTGCCGGCGCCCGGCGGTCGCGCGCCCGCGACCTGCCGGACTCGGTCGCGGCCAACCTGATCGACAAGCGGCTGTCGTCACGCGGTTGACGGCTGCCCGCGCGACCTGCGTCGCCGGCGGGGAGCCGCGCGCCGCCGGCTCCTGCGCCCGACGGCGGCAATCAACCGCTCGTACTTGTCCATGATGGCCGGCCAGCTGTAGTGCTCCCGGACATAGCGGCGCCCGTTGCGGCCCATTTTCGCCCGCAGCTCGTCGTCGCCGACCAGCAACTGCAGGCACTCGGCGAACTCGGCGCCATCGACGTAGTACAACCCCGCGTTGCTCCGCTGGCAGTGGTCCGTCAGCACGTCGCTGCGGGCGTTGGCGATGATCGGCGTCCCGACGGCGAACGCTTCGAGCGCGGGCAGCGACAGGCTCTCGCGAGGTGACGGCGCGACGACGACCGTCGCGGCTTCCAGCGCTTCGAGCCGCTCGCTCTCCGTCAGCATGCCGGCGAATCGAATGAACGGCTCCTCGGGAATGCGCATCAGCTTGGCGCCCATCAGGACCAGCGTCGCCTCACCCTGTTGCGCCGCATAGCTGCCGAAGTACTCGATGAGCTCCTCGCACCCCGCGCCGGCCTCGACACGCTCGCCGTAGAGCGCGACGGGTCCGTACAGCCGGTGGCGGCGCCTGAAGACGGCGCCGCGCATCCGGGGCTGCCCGTTCGCGCCGCCCGCCGTCGCGTTCGCGCCGCTCGTCGCCGCGTCGGCCTCCGCCGCTGCGGGTTGTTCCGCGTCGAGATGCGGCGGCAGCTCGACCCCGCAACCGACGATCTCCTCGGCGTGCGCCTCGATCGCGAAGCGGCTGCGCAGGAAGCCGCGCTCGACGCCGGTGTCGTAGGCGATTCCCGCCGGCAGGGAGAACATCGGGCGGAACGTGTCCAGACGGATCGCCGGCTCGTCCCGCGCCGTCGGCACCAGGATGCTGCGCCGCGGATCGACGCGCAGGCCGAGCACGGTGGGCGCGTACCGATAGCTGAAGAAGATGAGGGCGTCGTACGACTCGTGACGCTGCTCCAGGTACTCGATGAGCGCCGGGCACCACGGTCCCTGCTGCTGCAGCCAGCTTTCCTCGTCCCGCGCGGTGTGGGGATTGGCGAAGATCCAGTCGGAGTACTCCCTGAAGGCCTCGGGGTCGCGGGTCTGCGCGTTGGCGAAGCGCCGCACGGTCACGCCGCGCACCCGGTCCGGTCCCTCGGTGTACGCGTTGTCCCAGGTCGCGGCGTCCCGGGCGCAGGTGGTCAGCACGTCGACGTCGTGGCGCGGCGACAGGTGCTCGGCAATCAACCGGCAGTGGTGCTCGGGGCCGGCCGCCAGCTCGGCGCCGTAGCGCTGAACGATGAGGGCGATTTTCACGGCATCGAGCCCGGCCCGCGGCGGGCGGCGGCAACGCGGCGCCGCCGGAGCGGCGAGGCGGGTACGAGCGGACGGCGTGGCACGTGCTGGGGCACCGCCGCCTTCACTGGCTCGGTGGATCCGGCTCGCCGGCCGGCTGCGCGGCTGGCGGCGACTCGCTCTCGCTCGGGGGCTCGGGCGTCCCGTCCGGCGGCGCCGCATCGTCCGCGGCCTGCTCGCCGGCCGCGGACGCGCCCTCGGTGTCCGTTGCGGTGCGGGTGGATCGCCGCCTGCCCCGGCGTCGTCGCCGTCGCTTGGGTTCCGCGCCCTCGACCTGGCCCTCGCCGCTGTCCGCGTCAGCCGCGGCGTGCGCCGCGTCCCGTCGCTGCACGACGCCCTCCACGGCGCGGGCCTGGCGCTCGCTGAAGTCCAGTCGTCCGGCGACCGACTCGACGCGTGCCCGGTGGTTCTTCATGTCGACGGAGAGGCGGGTCATCTCGAGGACGAGATTGTTCATGACCTCGTAGTTCAGGGCGTCGATCTCCTCGCGGGCGGCGAGCCGCGAGTTGCTGAGCGCGAGGAGCCTCGCCACCCTGTCGACGAATGCCGCGTGCTGCGCGTTGATCTCGCGCTGGACCTGCAGGGCCTGCACGATCGGGTCGACGTTGAAGAACAGCTTGAGGATCGGGCTGAGCAGCCTGCGGACGGGGTAGAGCAGCCACCCCAGGAACCCGCGCGAGGCGTAGATGCTCTGGGGACCGAACTCGAACGACTCGGGCGCGGACGGCGCCGGCGCCGCCTCCTGCTCCCGCTGCCGCCGCCGCGAGCGATCGACGAGCTCCGGGCGGGCCTTGGCCGGCTCCAGCAGATCCTCGAGCTTCACGTTCGCCAGCTCCCGGACCTGCTGTGCTGTGTAGTCCTCGCCGTGCTTCTCCTTGATGCGGTCACGGACCTGCTCCATGATCCGCACCACATCGACGCCGTCTGACTGGGTGGAGAACTCGGACATGAGTTGCCCCGGCGACCTCGCCTCCGTGCCGCCGGTCGGCAACACTCAACTGAAGCTGGCCAGCGCCTCCGATTCCGACTCGTAGGTGTCGAAGACCGTGAGCAGCTTGGTGATGGTCAGCACTTCCCTGATGCGCGCGGTCAGATTGAGCAACCGCAGGCTCCCGCCGCTGCGGGTCACCGTCCGGAAGCTCGATACCATCTGCCCCAGGCCCGCGCTGTCGACGTACGGCACGTCTCCCAGGTTCAGCACGATCTTCGTGTGGCCCTGCTGAACCAGGCTGTTGATCTTGTCCTTCAGAAGCTCGTCGCCGTCGCCGATCGTGAGCTTGCCGTGCAGATCCAGAACCTTGACGTCGCCGCTCGAGCGTTCCGCGATCTCCATCGTTCCTCCGTCACGGTGCGGTGCGGCCGCACCCGGCTCCTAGTCGGCTTCCCGCCGCATCTTCTTGCGGCTGCGCTTGCGTGCCAGCGCCTGCTTGGCGCGGCGCTTGTCGCCTGGCTTCAGATAGTAGGAGTGCTTCTTGATATCCTTGATGATATCTTCCTGCTGAACTTTCCGCTTGAAACGGCGAAGCGCGCCCTCGATCGATTCGCCTTCCTGGATTCTGACCTCTGCCAACTCGACTGTCACCCCCTTCGGGCGGCACCCTGATTCCCGCTCCCTCCGGGCACCGAACCTGGAATGTTAGGCTGAAATCTCAAGCCATTGCAAGAGCGTAGGATATGCCGATGAAACTGTTGCTGGTGGGGGGCGGCGCGCGCGAGCACGCCCTCGCCTGGAAGCTGTGCGGGGAGCGGACGGTGGGAGATCTGGTGTGCGCGCCCGGCAACGCCGGCATCGCCCGCCTGGCGCGGTGCCTGCCGCTGGACGTCGCGGATCCCGAGGCGATTCTCGACGCCGCGGCGCGCGAGCGGGTCGACTTCACGGTGGTCGGTCCGGAGCTGCCGCTGGCCAACGGCGTGGCGGACGTCTTCGCCGCGGCCGGGCGGCCGCTGTTCGGGCCCCGCCGGGCCGCGGCGCGCCTCGAGAGCAGCAAGGTGTTCGCCAAGCGGTTCATGGAGCGGCACCGCATTCCGACCGCCCGCTTCCGCGTGTGCGAGACTCCCGCGGCCGCGCTCGCCGCGGTCGGCGGCGGCGAGTTCGGCTTTCCGGTGGTCGTCAAGGCGGACGGGCTGGCCGCCGGCAAGGGGGTGACCGTCGCGCCGGATCGCGAGACGGCGGAGGCGGCGGTGCGCGCGGCGATGGTCGACGGCCGGTTCGGCGCGGCCGGCGCCAGCCTGGTGATCGAGGAGTGTCTGGCTGGAGACGAGGCGTCGTTCTTCGTGCTGTGCGACGGCCGCCGCGGGGTCGCGCTGCCCTCCGCGCAGGATCACAAGCGGGCGCTCGACGGTGACCGGGGGCCCAACACGGGCGGCATGGGGGCCTTCGCGCCGAGCCCGCTCGTCTCGCCGGCGCTGGCGGGGCGGGTGATGGCGGACATCGTGCAGCCGGTGCTCGACGGCCTGCGCTCGGAAGGTCAGGAGTACCGCGGCGTGCTCTACGTCGGACTGATGCTGACGCGCGACGGCCCGCAGGTGATCGAGTTCAACGTCCGCTTCGGCGATCCGGAGGCGCAGGTGGTGCTGCCCATGATCGAGACGGACCTGGCGCCGGTCCTGTTCTCGGCGGCGACCGGGGACCTCGCCGCGGCCGACTGGCGGACCGCGGGCGATCCGCACGTGGGCGTGGTGCTCGCCTCCGGCGGCTATCCCGGCGCCTTCGAGACCGGCTACGAGATCGACGGCCTGGACGCGGCGGAGGCGCTGCCCGGCGTGGTGGTCTTCCACGCCGGATCCGGCGTGCGGGACGGCCGCATCGTGACGAGCGGGGGCCGGGTGCTGACGGTCGTGGGCCGGGGCGGCACGTTCGCGGAGGCCCGCGTCCGCGCGTACGAGGCGGCCGCGTGCATCTCGTTTCCGGACAAGCACGTGCGGACCGATATCGGCATGAAGGCGTTGGCAGCGCGCGACAACGGCGCATGAGGTGACGCGATGGCGAAGCGACAGGTGCAGATACTGATGGGTTCCGACTCCGACGCGCCGGTGATGCAGCGGACGGTCGACCAGTTGCGGGCGTTCGGCATCGAGTGCGGGATGACGGTGGCCTCGGCGCACCGCTCGCCGGACCGCGTCCAGCGGCTGGTTCGGCAGGCGCGCGAGGACGGGGTGGCGGTGTTCATCGTCGGCGCCGGCGCCGCGGCGCACCTGGCGGGGGTCGTGGCGGCCCACGCGACGCAGCCCGTCATCGGCGTGCCGATCGACTCGTCCCCGCTCAAGGGGTGGGATGCGCTGCTGGCCACGGTGCAGATGCCGCCCGGGGTGCCGGTGGCCACCGTCTCGGTCGGCGCCGCCGGCGCCACCAACGCGGCCGTCCTGGCCGCCCAGATCCTCGCGGTCGGCGACGCGCGGGTCGCCGCGGCCCTCGACGAGCACAAGCAGCAGCTCGCGCGCAAGGTCGAGGCCGCCGCGGCCCGGGTGGAGGGCGACGGCGTCTGACGCCTGCCTGACGGATTCCTGAACGCGGGCGTCAGGTTCTCTTCAGGCTCTCTTAAGGTGCGCCGCCGCCGCCCCGCGACTATCCTCCTGCACGCAACACCCCCCTGGAACCCGGCCGATCGGCCTGCACCGGGCAGGCCGATCGGCGTCGGGACGGCGCAAGGAGGATGAAATTGAACCATTGGGCGCGGCGGAACCCCTGTCCCGGGGCGCGACAGGTCGTCCTCACCGTCTGTCTGCTCGTGCTGTGCGCGGCGCCCCGCGCCGCGGCGGGCGCCCAGGCGACCGGCACGATTGCCGGGACGGTGGTCGCCGGCGGGACCGGCCAGCCCGTCCCGAATGCCGTGGTGCTGGTCGACGGCGAGAGTCTCGCGGCGGTCACCAACGGGGTCGGCCGCTTCGAGATCGCCGGCGCGCCGGCCGGCGCCGTCGGGCTGACCGTGCAGGCCGCCGGGTACCTGGAGCTGCGGGTCCCCGACGTGCAGGTGGTCGCGGGCTCGGCGACGGCGGTGACCGTCGAGCTGGTCGCCACGCCGAACTACCTCGAGCGCGTGCAGGTCACGGCCAGCAAGGCGCCGCTCAGCATCGGGGAGATCGCGGCCCAGGCGGACGTCGTGGAGCGGGCGGAGATCGACGAGCGCGGAGACCAGCGGCTGACGCAGGCCATCGCCCATGTGCCGGGCGTGATCGTGAGCACCCAGGCCGGCTCGTTCGAGTCCGTCATGCTGCGCGGGCTCCCGCGGGACGGCAACGAGTTCACGAGCACGCTGCTGCTCATCGACGGCGTGCCGCAGACCGATTCTCGAAACAGCTCGCGCGTCATCAACCTGCCCGTCCACGATGCGAGCAGCATCGAGGTGGTGCGCGGCCCGAACTCGGCGCTTTACGGGCGGACGGCCATCGGGGGCGCGGTGAACGTCCGCACGGGCGAGCCGACCGCCGAGCACCAGTCCGACTTCGACCTCGGCGCCGGCGGCTTCGGCTTCTTCAAGGGCGCCGCCCGGGCGTCGGGGCCGGTCGACGACTGGGGCGGCTACTTCGTGTCCGCGTCGAGCGAGCGCAACAGCGGCTTCTACACGGGGCCGTCGGAATTCACCGTGGACCAGACCTCGGTCTTCGCCAAGCTCACCTTCGTGCCCGATTCGAAGTCGTTCGGCATGGTGAGCGCGAACCGCGTGGTCTCGGCGCAGAGCCTGCCGACCAACGAGCCGATCATCGGCGGCCGTTTCCTCAGCGACATCGACCCGCGCTTCGACCGGCTCAGCGACCTGAACGTCGCCGGCGTCAACTACCGGCAGAACGAGGGACGTTTCACGGCCAACTACACGCGGCAGTTCACCGACGCGGTCAGGCTGGTCAACGTGTTCGGCTACCGCCAAATCCAGTACAAGTTCATCGACTCGGGCGACATCACGGGCGCGCCGTTCGACCTGGCGAACACGGTGTTGACGCAGTATCCGTTCGACCTGCAGACCGACGAGGACATCTTCTACGGGGAGTCGCGCCTGGAAACCGACTTCTCGGCGGGCTCGGTCGAGATGTCCTTCATGGGCGGCGGCTCGTACGAGTGGACCAGCGGCTACGGCGCCGGTAACCTGATCTACACCGACGCCGGCACGTTCGGCTGGCCGCTCGACTACCTCAATCCCGTGCATCCGTCCAAGGCCGACTGGGAGTTCTGGCGGTTCGGCGGCAACGACTACAACGTCGGCGTCGCGGGCGTCTTCGGCCAGTTCAGCATCGAGCCGACGAGTCGCCTGATCCTGACGGCGGGCGGGCGCTACGACCGCCTGGACCTCGAGAACACGCTGACGTTCCGGACCGGGATGCCGGTCGTCGGCGACACGTTCGACGCGTTCAGCCCGAAGCTGAGCGCGACCGTCAAGCTGCTGCCGGACGACGCGGCCGCGGACGTGAACCTGTACGGACAGTACTCCCAGGCGTTCCTCCCGCCGCGGCGCCCGAGCGGCCTGCGTCCCGGCGACGACGAGGTGAACCTGAACCCGGAGGACATCGACAACTACGAGGTGGGCGTGAAGAGCAGCCTGCTCGACGGGCGGGTCTCGTTCGAGGGGACCTGGTTCCAGATGCAGCGCGACGGCATCGTGCACAGCGTCCGCCAGGGCCCGTTCTTCATTCCGACCAACGCGGGCGAGCACGAATACAAGGGCGTGGAGCTGGGCTTCAGAGTGGCCCCGGCGTCGCAGTTGTCCCTCTACGCCAACGCGGCCCTGTACCGCAACCGCTTCGGCGACTTCGTGATCGAGCAGGCGGGCGGCGACACGGTTCTCACCGGCAACCGGCTGCCGATCGCGCCGGACCGGATCATCAACGGCGGGGTGGTCATCACGCCGGCCTCCGCGGTCAACATCCGCTTCGACGTCAAGCACGTGGGCGAGGTGATGGTCGATCGGGGCAACACCTTCACCCTCGACCCGTACACGCTGCTGGACGCCGCGGTGTCGTGGTACCTGGGGCCCACGCGCATCACGCTCTCGGCCCACAACCTGCTGAACGAGGATTACTACTGGAACGGGGACACCTCGCGGGCGGAATCCGCGGACCCGGGCGCCCCGCGGCAGGTGCTGCTGACGACGTCGTTCTCGTTTCGCTGAGGCTTCAATCAGACGGGGCTGCGCCCCGAACCTCCGGCGTCCGCTTGCGGGGACCGGTCGCCCCGCGTCCAGTTCGCCAGGTCGGACTGGTGCTGCGCCCCGAACCTCCGGCGTCCGCTTGCGGGGACCCTTCGCCCCGCGCCGCTCCCGCCGAGGCGCGCTGTGCACGCCTTGGGGAGTCCTGCTCCCTGGCATGTCTGTCGGGCCCGCCCGGACGGGCGGCCGATCGTGCTACATTCGCGCGAGCACGGGAGGCTGCCCAGATGGCCACTTCCGAGACGGCCGATGTCCTGATCATCGGCAGCGGCGCCGCCGGGGGGGCCTGCGCCTGGTCGCTCAGCCGGGTGCCGGGACTCCGCATCGTCTGCCTGGAGCAGGGCGACTGGGTGGCGCCGCCGGCAGATGTGCAGCGCCCGGAGGCCGAGGGCGAGCGGGAGCGCCTCGTCGCCCCCCCGCCGCGCCCCGGCGTGCGGCGCTTCGCCAACGGCTACCCCTACGATCACTCGGCCTCCTACTGGCGGCCCATCCTGGGCAACGCGGTGGGCGGCGGCACCGTCCACTACGGCGCCGTATGGGCCCGACTGCGCCCGTCGGACTTCGTGGCCGGCAGCCTGTCCGGCGTGGGCGCCGACTGGCCGATCCGCTACTGGGACCTGGCGCCCTACTATGATTTCAACGACCGGATGGTGGGCATCTCGGGCATTCCCGGCAACCCGGCCTATCCGCCCAAGGCGGTCGACCTGCAGCCTCCGCACCGGCTGACGCGGGCCGGCGAGATTCTGAGCCGGGGCTTCGACCGGCTCGGCTGGCACTGGTGGCCGGCCGAGCGGGCGGTGCTGACCGTTCCGCACGGGGGGCGCGAGCCGTGCCCGCAGGACTGCGAGTCGTGCCACCAGGGCTGTCCCCGTGCAGCCAAGAACAGCTCGGACGTGGTCCACTGGCCGGCAGCGATCCGGAACGGCGTCGTGCTGCGGACGCGGGCCCGGGTGCGCGAGATCACGGTCGGCGCCAACGGGCTGGCGGACGGCGCCCTGTACCACGCTGCCGACGGCGGCCTGCACCGGCAGCAGGCGCGCGTGGTGGTGCTGGCCTGCAACGGGATCGGCACGCCGCGGCTGCTCCTCAACTCCACGTCCGGACGGTTCCCGCAGGGTCTGGCGAACAGCAGCGGGCTGGTGGGCAGGGGCCTGATGGGGCACCCGTTCGCCACCGTGGTGGCGGCGTTCGAGGACGAGGACGTGTCCACCAGGGGGCGCGCGGGCGTCTTCCTGACGAGCGACGAGTTCTCCGACGCCGCCGACGGACGCGGCTTCGCGCGGGGATTCTCCATCCTGTCCGGGACCTACCGGGGACCGATCGAGGCGGCGCTGGGAGCGCCACCGGATTCGCTCGCCGCGGCGCGGCCTGCGGCGTGGCGCGGCGGCGGGCGTGAGCGCAGGCTGCCGTGGGGCAGGGCCCGCCACGCGGCGTTCCAGGAGCGCGTGCGGCGGACCGCCGGCCTGATGGTCTTCTGCGACGAGCTGCCCGACGACCACAACCGCGTCGAGCTCGATCCCGCGCTCACGGACGAGGCGGGCATCCCGGCCCCGAAGCTGTTCTACCGCCGCGGCGACAACACGGAGAGGATGCTCGCGTACGGCATGGAGCGCTGCCGGGAAGCAATGGAGGCCGCCGGCGCGGCGCGCATCGTGTCGGCCGAGAAGCTGCAGGCGGCCCCCGGCCACTACCTGGGCACGGCGCGCATGGGCGCCGACCCGGAGCTCGGTCGTGGACGCGTGGGGCCGGGCGCACGACGTGCGCAACCTGTTCATCATCGACGGCAGCGTGTTCACCGGCGCCGGCTCGACCGTGCCGACGTCCACCATCCAGGCGCTCGCGCTGAGGACGGCGGACTACGTGAAGGACAACGCGCGGGAGCTCGCTGGCTAGGACGCTGCACGGACGCGGGAGTCGGGTGTAGGCGAGGCACGACCATGGCAAGGCGACGAGACCGGGACACGCGTCAGCCGCCCGACGTGCCCATCTCCAGGCGCACGTTCATCGAGGGCGTCGTGGCCGCGTCGACGGCGGCCGGCGCGGTGGCCGCGACCGCGAGACCCGCGGCCGCCGCCGCCGCCGCGCCGACCGCCGACGCTGACGGCGCGGCGCGGGTTGCGGGTGACGCGGCGGCTCTCGAGGTCCTGACCCCGGCGCAGGCGCGCGTGCTGGCCGCGGTCCTGAACCGGCTCATCCCGGCGGACGAGGCCATGCCCGCGGCCGGCGATGCGGGCGTGGCCGGCTACATCGATCGGGTTCTGCTGGATGCGCCGCACCTGAGGCGCCCCGTCATCGACCTCCTCGACGAGCTGCGCGGCGGGGCCTTCATCCGGCTCTCCGCGCCGGCGCAGGACGAGCGGCTGCGGCGGCTGGCGTCCGACCGGCCGGAGTCGTTCGATGTCCTGCTGCACGCCGCCTACACGGGCTACTACAGCGACCCGGACGTCCTGGCGGCCGCCGGGTGGGCGCCGGCGGACAGCGCCCGGCCGGAACCCTTCGACCACGCGCTGCTCGACGCGGTTCGCAGGCGCGGGCGCCGCTTGAACGAGACGGCGTCCGCTGACGTTCATGTTCTGCGCAGCCGCCGCAGACGGCGCGCGGCTTCGGCGAGGGTGTCGCGGCTGCGGCAGAAGGCGAAGCGCAGGTAGCGGGCGCCGTCGGGACTGCGGGCGTAGAAGTTGTCGCCGGGCACGGCCGCCACGCCGGCGTGCTCGATCAGGTGCAGCGCGGCGGCCAGCGGGTCGAGAGCGCCGAGGCCGGGGACGGTGCGGTAGTCCGCGAAGAAGTAGTAGGCCCCGCGCGGCTCGCTGAGCCGGAATCCGGCGTCGCGCAATGCGTCGCCCAGGAGGGCGCGCTTGCCGGCGTAGGCGCTGGAGAGATCGCGGAAGAACTCGTCGTCCAGCCCCAGCAGCGCGACCGCCGCCTTCTGCAGCGGCGTCGGCGCCTGAATCACCAGCGTGTCGTGGACCGCCCGGATGCGCGGCGTCAGGTGCGGCGGCGAGAGCACCCAGCCGACCCGCCAGCCGGTCGCGTTGGCCGTCTTCGAGATCGAGTTGACCACGACGGTCCGCTCGCGCATGCCCGGAAGGGTGGCGAGCGAGCGGTGCCGCGCACCCTCGAAGACGATGTGCTCGTAGATCTCGTCCGTGACGACGACGAGGTCCTCGGCGCGCGCGATCGCGGCGATCGCTGCCAGCTCGCTGTCGTCGAACACCTTGCCGGTCGGATTGTGCGGCGTGTTCAGGACGAGCAGGCGGGCGCCGGCGGCGGCGCGCCGGAGCTCGTCCGGGTCGAGGCGCCAGGCGCCGTCGGCGGCGGATTCCCGCAGGGTCACGACGCGCGGCGTCAGGCCGAAGACGGCCGCCTGCGAGGGATACATCTCGTGGAACGGCTCGAGCACGACCACACCGTCGCCGCGGCGCCCCAGCGCGGCCAGCACCGCCGCGAGCCCCTCGGTGGCGCCGAGCACCACGGTCGTCCCGGTTTCCGGATCGGGCTCGAACCCGCTCCAGCGCGCGGTGTACGCCGCGATGGCCTGCCGCAGCTCGGGCAGGCCGAACGGGTAGGAGTACTGGTTCAGCTCGTCGCGCCCGCCCTGCAGACTCCGGAGCACGTCCCGCAGCGGCGCGGGCGGGCCGCCGCCGCGTGCCGCTGCCGACCCGGCGGCGGTCTGCTCGAGGCGCTCGATGCCCGCGTCGCTGCCGCCGAGCAGGGCGCCGATCGCCGCCCAGACCAGCGGGAAGGGCGGCGGCTCGTCGGTGAAGCCCTGCGCGAGATTGATCGCTCCGTGCCGGTGCGCGAGCCGCGTCATTCGTCGAATGACCGATTCGCTCGCCGGCATCGGCGTCAGTCCTCGAAGAGCATCACCAGGAGCGCCTTCTCGGTGTGCAGCCGGTTCTCGGCCTGCTCGAAGACGACCGACGCGGGTCCGTCGATCACCGCGTCGGTGACCTCCTCGCCGCGGTGCGCCGGCAGGCAGTGTAGGAAGCAGGCGTCAGGCTTGGCGTGCCCCAGCAGTCGATCGTTGACCTGATACGGCGCGAACACCCGGTTGCGGTCCGTCTGCTCCGCCTCGCTTCCCATCGACGTCCAGACGTCGGTGTAGACGGCGTCGACGCCGCGGACGGCGGCCACCGGGTCGCTGAACTGCACCAGCTCCGCGCCGTGGCGGGCGATGCGCTCGACGCCGGCGACGACCGCCGCGGGCAGCGCGAAGCCGTCCGGCGCGGCGACGTGCACGGTGATGCCGAGCATGGTCGCGGCCTGCGCGAAAGACGTGGCGACGTTGTTGCCGTCGCCGACGAAGGCGACCCGCCGGCCGCGGACCGTGCCCCACCGTTCCTGCAGCGTGAGGCAGTCGGCGAGCGCCTGGCAGGGATGCTCGTCGTTGCTGAGCGCGTTGATCACCCGCAGCTCGCGCGTGGCCCGGGCGAGGTCGACGATGCGCGCCTGGTCGAAGGTCCGCACGACCGCGCCCTCGACCCAGCGCTCGAGGCTGCGGCCGACGTCCGCGAGCGACTCGCGGGTACCCAGGGCCACGTCGGCGGAGGGGTCGATGAAGTCGCCCCCGAGCTCGCGAATCGCAATCTCGAAGGTCGAGCGCGTACGCAGCGACGGCTTCTCGAACAGGATGGCGATGTAGGTGCCCTGGAGCGCGGCGGACGTCGCCGCCTCGCGTCCCAGGCGCCGGTCGCGCTTGAGGGTGGCGGCCAGCACCAGGTGGTGCTCCAGATCGTCCGGGTCGAAGTCGAGCACCGAGAGAAAGCAGCGTCCGGTCAGCACGCTCGAGCCGGCGGCATCGCGCGGCGCCGAATGACGGGCGGGGGGCGTACGCGGCATGGGCGGTCGTCAGGTTCGGTAGTCGGCGTTGATCCGCACGTACTGCGCGCTGAGGTCGCAGGTCCAGGCGGTGGCGTCGTGCGCGCCGCCGGTTCCGAGATCCACCTCCAGCTCGACCTCGTCGCCCGCCAGATGCGCGGCGGCGGCCGGTTCCCGCTCGGCGAACACCGTGTCGTCCGCGAACAGGGTCGCCGGGCCGATGCGCACGCGCGCCCGGGACGGCTCGAACGCCACGCCGGCGCGGCCGGCCACCGCGACCAGCCGCCCCCAGTTCGGATCGCCGCCGTTGAGCGCCGTCTTCACGAGCAGCGAGTTGGCGATGGCCTTGGCGGCCCGCCTCGCGTCCTCCGCGCTCCGCCCGCCGCACACCCGGACCGCCACCAGCTTCGTCGCGCCTTCGCCGCCGCGCACGATGGCGCGCGCGAGCGTGCCGCACACGGCCCGCAGCCCCTCGACGAGCTGCGGGCAGGCTGCCTCGTCGATGCGCACGCCGCTCGCGCCGCTGGCCAGCAGGAAGACGGAGTCGTTCGTCGAGCACTCGCCGTCGACGGTAATCGCGTTGAAGGTGTCGCCGACGGCGGCGGACAGGGCGCGCCCGAGAAGGGCCGGCTCGACCGCCGCGTCGGTGGTCAGGAAGCCGAGCATCGTGGCCATGTTGGGCTCGATCATGCCGGCGCCCTTGACCATCCCGCCGACGACGAACGAGCCGGCGGGAGCGGCGACCCGCACGGCAGCCTCCTTGGGCCCGCGGTCGGTCGTCATGATCGCGCGGGCTGCCGCCGCATGGGTGTCGCGCGCCAGGGCGGGTGCGGCCGCCTCGATGCCGCGGGCGATCCGCGCCGCATCGAGGAGCAGGCCGATGACGCCGGTCGACGCCACGAGGACGTGCTCGAGCCGGCAGCCCACGGCGCTCGCGGCCGCGGCCGCCATGTCCTGCGCGGCCGCCATGCCGGCGTCCCCGGTGCACGCGTTCGCGCAGCCGCTGTTGACCGCAATCGCGCGGGCCCTCCCGCCCGACTGCTCCAGGTGCCGCTTCGAGACCACCACCGGCGCGGCCACCGTCAGGTTGGTCGTGAACACCGCGGCCGCGCTCGTTGCCTGGTCGGCGACCAGCAGGGCCAGATCGGGCCCCTCCGCCTTGATGCCGCAGGAGACGGCGGCCGCCCGGAAGCCTTCCGCCGCGGTGATGCCGCCGCCGATCGCTTCGATCATCGTCGCGGTCTCCGCTGCAGGTCGAGCACGACGGCGTACTGCCGGCAGCGCCTGAACCAGACGCAGGAGCGGCAGTCGGTCGAGATCTTCTCCGGCACCCAGTGGTGGGGGACGATGGAGAACCCCAGGCGCAGGAAGGGGCGCGGGTCGTGCGTGAACGCGCAGAGCAGCGGATACCCGTGCTCCCGGGCGTTCTCGACGAGCGCGGCCAGCAGCCGGGTGCCCACGCCCCGGCCGCGTTGCGCCGGCGCGACGACCAGCGAACGGACCTCCGCCACGCGTCCGCCCAGCTCCGCGAGCTCGCCGCAGGCAATCACGCGCGCCGCCGCCGCCGCCACCACGAACCGCGGCGCATGGCGCTCGACCTCGTCCAGCGTGCGCGGCAGCAGGTGTCCGGTCTCCAGGTTGTCGGCGATCAGGCGGAACAGCGCTGTCGCCTCGCCCGCGGCCGCCGCCCGGATCACGACGTCGCGATCGACGGCGACGGTCTCCCCGGTGGACGCCGGTCCGGGTGCGGTCTCGATCACGTCACGTCCTCGAGCGCCGCCGCGAGCCGGGCGAGGCCCTCGTCGATGTCGGCGTCGGCTATCGTCAGCGGCGGGAGCAGGCGGACGACCGTTCCGGCGGTGCGGTTGACGATCACGCCCCGCTCAAGCGCGGCGGCGACAATCCGCTCGGCGGCGGCGGGCTCGAGCTCCATGCCCAGCATCAGGCCGGCGCCCCGGATCGCGCCGGTCGCGGGCCGGGTGGCAGCCAGCTTCGACAGCCCCGCCTCGAGCCGCGCGCCCGCCGCGGCCACGCGCGCCGGCAGCCCGTCCTCGAGGGCGTCGAGAAACACGAGGGCGGCGCGGCAGGCGAGCAGGTTGCCCCCGTAGGTGGTGCCGTGGTCGCCGAAGGCGACCGCGTCGGCGACCTGCTCGCCGAGCAGGGCGGCGCCGACCGGGAAGCCGGCGCCGAGCGCCTTGCCGAGCGCCATCAGATCGGGCCGCAGCCCGAGGACGGCCGAGTGGAACGGGTGGCCCGTGCGCCCCAGCCCGCACTGGATCTCGTCCGCGATGAGGAGCGTGCCGGTCTCCGCGCAGACCGACGAGATCGCGTCGGCCATCGTCCGGGACAGCGGCCACACGCCGCCCTCGCCCTGGATGGGCTCGACGATGACCGCGGCGGTGGCCGGCGACACGGCCTGCCGCAGCGCCTCGGGGTCGTCGGGCGGGACGAACCGCACGCCCGGGACCAGCGGCGCGAAGGGCTCGCGGTAGGGCGTTCCCGAGGTCACCGAGAGCGACCCGAACGTGCGTCCGTGGAAGGAGCGCTCGAAGGCCACGATCTCCGTGCGCGCGGGAGCGCCGGCCGCGTGCCAGTAGCGCCGCGCGAACTTCAGGCAGGCCTCGACGGCCTCCGTGCCGCTGTTGCAGAAGAACGCGCGGGGCAGGCCGGACAGCCGGGCGAGCCGGGCGGCCACCTGTCCCTGCAGCGGATGGAAGAACAGGTTGGACGTGTGCACGAGCTCGCGCGCCTGGGCGGCGAGCGCCTCCGCCAGACCGGCGTGGGCGTGGCCCAGCGAGGCCACGCCGATGCCGGACAGGAAATCGATGTACTCGCGGCCGTCGGTGTCGACGATCCGGGAGTCCTCACCCCGCACCAGGACCAGGGGCAGGCGCTTGTAGACCTGCAGCACATGCCTGGCCTCGATGCCGCGCACCTGTTCTGCGACCGTTGTCATCGTTGGGCTGCCGTCCGTTTCGTTCCGCTCGCGGTCACCATCGTCGTATCGGCGCCGTCGCCGTTCTCCAGCATGCCCGGCTGCCGGCCGTCGACGATCCGTACCTGTTCGACCCCGCCGCCGCGCGCGGCACGGCAGGCGAGGAGCTTGGCGATCATGCCGGCGTTCACGTGCCCGTCGCGAATCAGCCGGGCGAGCCGGCGGCCGTCCACGACCGGGATCGTCCGGCCGTCGGCGTCGAGCACCCCGCGGGTGGTGCCCGCGATGGTCAGGCGGTCCGCGCCGAGGCGGACGGCGAGGTCGGCCGCCAGCGTGTCGGCGTTCACGTTGTAGAGCCGGCCCCGCCCGTCGCTGCCGATGCTGGCGACGACGGGGACGTGGCCGGCCCGCAGCAGGTCGAGCAGCAGCCGCGGGGGCGCCGCGCCGCGCCGCGGCTGGCCGACGAAGCCCAGGTCGACTTGCCGCCCGTCGGTTGCCCGATAGCGCCGCGCCGCCGCCACGCGGACGAGCCCGGCGTCCGCGCCCGTGAGGCCCACCGCACTGCCGCCGGCGGCCCCGATGGCCGCGACCACGCGCGTGTTCACCCGGCCGGCCAGCACGCCGAGCACGACGTCCAGCGTGTCGGCGTCCGTGATGCGAAGCCCGTCGACGGCGCGCTTGGGGATGCCCAGCCGGACCATTTCGGCGTCCACCTCGCGGCCGCCCCCGTGGACCACGAGCACGCGGCGCCGCGTCGCGGCCGCGCATACCCGGCGGGCGAGTCGTCGCAGCCGCCGCGGCTCCTCGAGCAGCTCGCCGCCGAACTTGATGACGTGCGGGCGCGCCATCAGACCAGCCCCGCCTGCTCTTCGAAACCGCAGGCGATGTTGAAGTTCTGAACCGCCTGGCCCGCGGCGCCCTTCACGAGGTTGTCCAGGCACGAGACCAGCACCAGGCGGCCGCTGTCCGCATCCAGCTTCCAGCCGATGTCGCAGAAGTTGGTATGCGCCACGTGCTTGATCTCCGGCAGCGCGTCCTTCCGGAGCCGCACGAACGGCGCCCCGCCGTACGCCTGCTCGAAGAGCTCGGCGACAGCCGCCGCGGTGGTCCCGGCGCTGACGCGCGCGTAGATCGTGGTCAGGATGCCGCGGTCGAGCGGGACCAGATGGGGCACGAAGGTCACCGGCCGCCCCAGCTCCTGCTCGATCTCGGCCGTATGGCGGTGGCCGAACACCCCGTACGCGGCGACGCTGCCGTGGCGCTCCGAGAAATGGGTCCGCTCGCTCGGCGTCTTGCCGGCGCCCGAGATGCCCGACTTGGCGTCGATCACGACGTCGCCCGCGAGCAGCCCGGCCGCCGCGAGCGGCTCCAGCGGCAGGAGCGCCGACGTGGGATAGCAGCCCGGGCAGGCGACCACGCGCGCGTCCCTGAGGGCGTCTCGCCGCCGCTCGGTCAGTCCGTAGGCTACCGGCAGCGCCAGCTCGGGCGTGTGCGGATACCAGCGCGCCCGGGCCGCGGCGTCCCGCAGGCGGAATGCGCCGGACAGGTCCAGCACCCGCGCGCCGCGCGCGACCAGGTCCGGGACGAGCGCCCCGCTGGCGGCCTCCGGCAGCGCGAGGAACACCAGGTCCGCGGCGGCGGTCAGCTCGTCGAGCGCAAACGGCGTGATCGTGCCCGACCACACGCCGGTCAGCGCCGGGAGCGCGCGCGCACGGTCGCTCGTGCTCGACGCCATGGCCACCGTCACGTCGGCGTGCGGGTGCCGCGCCAGGAGGCGCAACAGCTCCTGTCCGCCGTACCCCGTCGCGCCCGCGATGCCGACCCGTACGCCACGCATGAGTGAATATGCTATCAGAAGAATAGGTATACTGCCAGTCCAGGACTGCTGCTGGCGCACAATCCTCGTAGCACTTGCCGGATAGCGGGCATTCGGCACGACGAGCGGATATTGATCGCGCGCCGCCGGTTGCGTATAATTATGCAGCACAAGGGTTATTCATGAAGCGATACCGGCAGTCGGCCATCCTCGATCTGGTGACCCAGGAGTCGGTCTGCAGCCAGGACGAGTTGTGCCGGCGGCTCCGGGCGCGCGGGTTTCACGCGACGCAGGCGACCATCTCCCGGGACGTCAAGGAGCTGAGGCTGGTCAAGCGCGCCGCGGACGGCGCGTACCAGCAGCCGGGCGTGCCGCCGGGCGGGCGCGGCGACGAGGGCCGCGGCGCGGAGAACGGCGTCCGGCGGGCGGTGGGCGAGTATCTGCGGCGGCTCGATCAGGTCCAGCAGTTGCTCGTGCTGCGGACCGATCCGGGCCAGGCGCAGTCGCTGGCCATCGCGATCGATCGCGCGGACCTGCCGGAGGTCGTGGGCACCGTCGCCGGCGACGACACGATTCTGGTCATCACGCGCCATGCCCGGGCGGGGCGCGAGGTGACGCGGCTGCTGGAGGGCTGGGCGCGGGGCTGACCCGCGCCTTGGCCGGGCGCGCACGGCGCGCCTCGGCGGTAGCGGCGCGGGGCGCAGGGGACCCCGCAAGCGGACGCCGGGGGTTCGGGGCGCAGCCCCGTCTGAATGAAGCGGAAAGGAACTGGCATGGAACGCATAGTGTTGGCGTACTCGGGCGGCCTGGACACGTCGGTGGCTGTCCGCTGGCTCGCCGACAAGTACGACGCCGAGATCGTGGCCGTGACGATGGATCTCGGGCAGGGCAAGGAGCTCGACGACGTCCGCGAGCGCGCCCTCGCGGTGGGGGCCGTGCGGGCCCACGTCGTGGACGTGCGCGAGGAGTTCGCCCGCGAGTACGTGCTGCCGGCGCTGCAGGCCGGGGCGGTCTACGAAGGCAAGTATCCGCTTGCCACCGCCCTGGGGCGGCCGCTGATCGCCAAGAAGCTGGTCGAGATTGCCGAGCTCGAGAACGCGGGCGTCATCGCGCACGGGTGTACCGGCAAGGGCAACGATCAGGTGCGGATGGACGTGTCGGCCCGGGCGCTCAACCCGGCCATCCGCGTCGTGGCGCCGGCCCGCGAGTGGGGCATGACCCGCCCGGACGAAATCGAGTATGCGCGCGCCCACGGCATCCCGATTCCCGCCTCCGTCGACAATCCGTACAGCACGGACACCAACCTGTGGGGGCGCTCCATCGAGTGCGGCGTGCTCGAGGACCCCTGGGCCGAGCCGCCCGAGGACATCTACGCGCTGACCAAGTCCCCGGCCGAGTGCCCGGACGCGCCGGCCTACGTCGAGGTGGAGTTCGAGGCGGGCGTGCCGACGAAGGTGAACGGCGTCGCGATGCCGCTCGGCGAGCTGATCAACTCGCTCGACACCATTGCCGGCGTGCACGGCGTCGGGCGCATCGACATGGTGGAGAACCGGCTGGTCGGCATCAAGTCGCGCGAGATCTACGAGGCGCCGGCCGCGACGCTGCTCCTCACGGCCCACCGGGAGCTCGAGGCGCTCGTCATTCCGAAGGACGTGGAGCGCCTCAAGCACGACATGGGCCGGACCTACGCCGATCTCGTCTACAACGGCCTGTGGTTCACGCCCGCCCGCGAAGCGATCGACGCGTTCGTCGCCAAGGTCCAGGAGCTGGTCAACGGGACGGCCCGGCTGAAGCTCTACCGCGGCGACTGCCGCATCGTGGGCCGGCGGTCCGCGAACGCGCTGTACGAGACCGGGCTGGCCACGTACGACGAAGGGGACGAGTTCGACCACTCGGCGGCCGAGGGGTTCATCACGATCTGGGGACTTCCCGTCGAGACGTCCGCGCGCAAGGCGCCGCGCGCCGCGCTGCCCGACGCCGCGGCCGGCGGCGTGTCGCGGTGACGGGATGAGCGGCGCCCGGCACCTGTGGTCCGGCCGGTTCGCGGCCGCGCCGGACGCCGACGTCTTCCGCTTTCAGGCCTCGTTCGGCTTCGACCGGCGCCTCTTCGAGGACGACGTGGAGGGCAGCCTGGCGTGGGCCGACGCGCTGGCCCGGGCCGGCGTGCTGTCCGCCGGCGACGCCGCAACCATCCGCGAGGGGCTCGCGGCCATTCTCGAGGCGGGCCGCCGGGAACCCGGATTCGTCGCCGGCGACGACGAGGACGTCCACGCGTTCGTGGAGCGCAAGCTCATCGAAAGCGTGGGCGATGTCGCGCGCCGGCTGCACACCGGCCGGTCCCGCAACGAGCAGGTGTCGCTCGATCTGCGGCTCTATCTGCGCCGCCGCCTGGCGGGCGTGCAGCGCGCCGTGGTCGGGCTCGTGGAGGCCCTCGCGGACCAGGCCGACGCCGCCGGGACCGCGCTGATGCCGGCGTACACGCATCTGCGCCGGGCTCAGCCGGTGCTCGTCGCGCACTTCTTCCTCGCGCACGCCGCCGCGTTGCGGCGGGACCACGCCCGCCTCGAGCAGGCCAGGGACGAGGCCGACGCGCTGCCGCTGGGCTCGGGCGCGGTCGTCGGGACGAGCTACCCGATCGACGTCGACGCGCTGGCCCGGCGGCTGGGGTTCTCGCGGGTGGTGTCGAACAGCCTGGACGCCGCCGCCGACCGCGACTTCGTCTCGTCCACGCTGCACGCCTGCGCGCTCCTGATGGTGCACCTCAGCCGGCTGGCCGAGGATTTCATCCTGTTCACCGCGGAGGAGTTCGGCTTCTTCGAGCTGTCGGACCGGGTGGCGACCGGCAGCAGCCTCATGCCGCAGAAGAAGAATCCCGATCCCCTCGAGCTCGTGCGGGGCAAGGCGGGGCGGATCGTGGGGCGCGCGGCCGGCTGGCTTGCGACGATGAAGGGGCTGCCGAGCGGATACAACAAGGATCTGCAGGAGGACAAGGAGGCGGTGTTCGATGCCGAGGACGCGGTCGGCGGGTCGCTCGCGGCGGTGACGACCGTCGTCGCGAGCCTGGAGGTGAGGCCCCGCGCCGCCGAGGCGGCGGCCGGCGGCCTGCTGCTCGCGACGGACGTTGCCGACTATCTCGTCGCCCGGGGACTGCCGTTCCGCCGCGCCCACGAAGTGGTCGGCGGCATCGTGCGCAAGCTGGTGGCCAGCGGGCGCGACTTCGCGGCGCTGACGCCGGCCGAGTGGAGAGGGCACCACGAGCTCTTCGAGAACGACGTCGCCGCGCGCATCACCGCCCGCGGCTCCGTGGCGGCGCGGCAGACCCCGCAGTCCACGCGCCCCGCGGCGGTGAAGGCGGCGCTCGAGGCGACGCGCACGTGGGTGGCCGCCAGCCGCTGAGGGTGCGAGACTTCCGGGTTGCGTCGTCTCGACACCGTCTGCTATGTTATGAATTCTACGAGTTCACGTTCCCATTCCCGCCTCAGGCCTTCGGGAAGTTCGTCAGCGCCGAGTTTGCGTGGGGTGTGAGCGAGTCCCACTTCAGTCTCGTGTCGCGGAGTTCCGCTCCGTCGCAGGGGACGGGTCGATCCTATGAGCGAGCACGACCGCCCGAGTGAAATCGATCCCGCGGTGGATCCTTCCGGTGAGCCGGCCGTCGCCGACGCGGCGGCCGAGCGCGGCGACGGCGACTCCGTGCGCCGGCCGCTGATCCGCGCGACGCTGAAGCCGCAGGAGGGCGTCCCGCCGACGCCCAGGCAGCCGCCGGTGTTCACGATGCACCAGCAGCCGCGGAGCGGCGCTGCGGCTGCCACCGGCCGCGGCAACTTCAGAGCCCGCGGCGTCCGCCCCGACCGGGCCAGCGGATACCCCGACCAGGTCAACGGCAACCAGGCGCGCCCGGCCCGGCGCAACGAGCGCGGCGGGCAGCAACGCTCCAACTCGACCTCGCGGTCCGCCTCCTCGCGCCGGGGAAAGGGACGCCCCCGCTGAGGACAGGCCACCCGGCAGGCGGATGGGCGCTCTGGACGGACTCAACGGGCTCGTTGTCGGGGTGGCGAACCGGCGCTCGCTCGCTTGGTCGATCGCCAGCGCCGCCGACGCGGCCGGGGCCCGCCTCACGCTCAGCTACGCCAACGATCGGTTCGGCGAGAAGACGCGCACCCTGGCCGCCACCCTGAGCCGGCCGGCCCAGCTGCTGGCGTGCGACGTCACCCGCGACGAAGAGATCGAGGCGCTCTGCCGCGCGGTCGACGCCGAGCACGGCGGCCTGGACTTCCTCGTGCACGGTGTGGCGTTCGCCTCGCGGGAAGCGATCTCCGAGCCGTTCGTGGAGACGACCCGCGACGACTTCCGGCAAGCGCTCGATGTCAGCGCCTACTCGCTGATCGCGCTGGCCCGCGGCGCCGCACCGCTGATGGAGCGGCGCGGCGGAGGGAGCATCCTGACGCTCACCTACCTGGGCAGCGGCCGGGTGTTTCCGAACTACAACGTCATGGGCGTGGCCAAGGCCGCGCTCGAGGCCGCGGTCAGGTACCTCGCCAGCGACCTCGGCCCGCGCAACATCCGCGCGAACGCCATCTCCGCGGGTCCGATCAAGACGCTGGCGGCGTCCGGCATCGCCGGCTTCAGCCACATCCTCCAGCGCTATCGCGAGCGGGCGCCGCTGCGCAGGACGGCGGAGAGCGCGGAGGTCGCCGACGCCGCGGTGTTCCTGCTGGGACCGCGCAGCGCCGCCGTGACCGGCGAGGTCCTGATGGTCGATGCCGGATACCACATCACCGGCATGTAGGCGGCCCGGGGCTCCGGGGCTGCGCCGCGCGCGCGGCCTGGTCCTGCGCCTGGCGTTCGATCGCCGCGCCGCCGCCCTCGCCGGGGGCCTCCTGACCGCCGCCTGCGCCGGCCTGCGCGCCGTCGACTTCGGCTGGGAGTCGCGCTTGTCCGATGGTCTCGGCTGGCTCCTGGGCGCGACCGGCGTGGCGCTCCTGCTCGCCGCGGCCGGGGGCCGCCGGCCGGACTGGATCGATCCCGCCGACCGCCGTGCGGACGGCTAGGAGTCTGCGCCGTGCCCCATCGCCGGCCAGGCGCCCCCACCGCCGACCAGCAGCCCTACCTCGGCGGCAAGCCGATCCGCTACTACCGGCCGCGCGGCAGCCAGGAGCTGCGGCGGCTCGTCGACGAGGGATTCCAGGCCTTCAACGCCGGGCGGTTGTCGGAGGCGTGTCACGTCTTCACCGAGCGGATGCTCGATCCGGCCCACGACACGACGATCGGGTTGACCATGGCCGGGGCGTTGACCCCGGCCGGGCTCGGCGGCTGCGTCATCGAGCTGATGGACCGCGGGCTGGTGGACTTTCTCGTCAGCACCGGCGCCAACCTGTACCACGATCTCCACCACGCCCTGAACTTCACGCTGCACCGCGGCTCGCCCTTCATCGACGACGTCGAGCTGCACGAGCACGGGATCATCCGCATCTACGACGTCCTGTTCCCCGCGGACGTCCTGCTCGAGACCGACGCCTACCTGCGCGACTTCCTCGCGCGCCAGGCGTTCGACGCGCCCATCTCGTCGGCCGAGCTGCACTACCGGCTCGGGCGCGACCTGCTGGAGCGGAACCCGGGCTGCGACGAGCACTCGCTGGTGGCCAGGGCGGCCGCGGCCGGCGTGCCCGTTTACACCTCGTCGCCCGGAGACAGCTCGATAGGCATGAACCTCGCCTACCACGCGCTGCTCAACGAGGGCCGCTGCATGGTCGACCCGAACCGGGACGTCAACGAGGTGTGCGCCATCATTCTCGCGGGCGAGAAGAACGGCTGCGTGATCCTGGGCGGCGGCTCGCCCAAGAACTTCTACCTCCAGGGGCAGCCCACCCTCTGGGAGATCTACGGCATCCCCAAGGGGGGCAACGAGTTCTTCATCCAGTTGACGACCGATCAGGCGGTCTGGGGCGGTCTGTCGGGCGCCACCCCGGCCGAGGCCGTGAGCTGGGGCAAGGTGAATCCCGGGCAGCTCCCCGACACGGTCGTGGCCTACTGCGACTCGACCATCGCGTTTCCGCTGTTCTGCGAGTACGCCGTCGGATCGCCGCGCGGCCGGCGTCCCCGCAAGGCGCTCTACCATCGCCTCGACGCGCTGCTGGCGGACCTGCAGCGGCAGGCCGCCGCCGCCCGCAGCTAGCTTCAGACGGGGCTGCGCGCCTTGCGGCGTCTCAGTGGCCGGTCGAGACGTCGGTGGGGCGGAAGGCGTAGGGTGCCGGGTCGTGGATGCCGGCCGCGTCGAATGCCTGCAGCCGCTCGCGGCACTTGCTGCAGCGGCCGCAGTGGGTCGTCCCCACCGGATTCATGCACGACACCGTGAGCTCCCACGGCACGCCGAGCGTCGCTCCCAGCAGGATGACGTCCGGCTTCCCCAGGCTCGCGAAGGGCGCCGCGATGTCCAGCGGGTGGTCCAGACCCAGCGACAGGGCGCGCGCCATGGTCGCGAAGAACTCCGGCGTCGCGTCGGGGAAGGGGTTGCCGGCCAGCGGGCCGACGGCGATGCGCGCGATCCCGTGCAGCGCGCAGTACACGGCCGCCTTCGAGAGCAGCACCGCGTTCCGTCCCACGAGGTAGACGTCGCTGTCGGGCGTGCCGTAGGCCGGTGGCGTTCCGCGCAGCGCCCAGTGCGACGGCGGGTAGAGGTCCGTCAGCGGCGCCGCGAGCTGCGCCAGCGGGCGTACGGACGCCGCGAAGATCGGTGCGGCCAGCAGCCGCTCGACGACCGCCAGCTCCGACTGCTCCCACGCGAGGCCGCCGCTCACGTAGAGCGGCTGCACGATGCCGTCGGCGGCCTCGCGCGCCACCAGCACGGCGCTGTCGAGGCCGCCGGAGCAGAGGACCGCCACCGGTTCTTGACCGTCGTTCGAGGGCTCGACTACCATCGCTCCTGCTTCACGTCAGCGACCTCCGATGTATTCCGTCACGAAGCGGATCGACTTCTGCTACGGCCACCGGCTGCTGGAGTACGAAGGCGTCTGCCAGCATCCCCACGGGCACAACGCGGTCGCCGAGATCGAGGTGCGCAGCGAGTCGCTCGATCCGCGCGGCATGGTCTGCGACTTCGGTGACATCAAGCGCATCATCAAGGGCTGGATCGACCGCGAGCTGGATCACAAGATGATTCTGCGCCGGGACGATCCGCTGCTCGAGCCGCTCCGCCGGCTGGGCGAGCCGGTGTTCGTCGTCGATCACAATCCGACGGTGGAGCATATCGCGAAGGTGATCTTCGATCAGGTTCGCGAACGGGGATTCCCGGTCATACGCGTGACGGTGTGGGAGACGCCCACCTCGTTCGCGACGTACGCGGCTTCCGTCTGATTTCAGATGGGGCTTTGCCCCAAGCCCCCGGCGTCCGTTTGCGGGGACCCCTGCGCCCCGCGCCGCCATTTATTTTGAGCATTCAAAAGATAAAGATGCTAGAGTCAAAATAAATGCTTTCAGTGCGCCAAATTTCGGTCGCCCGCCCGGCTGAACGCGTCTTGTGCGTCCTGGTGCTGTGCTCGCTCCTCGCCCCGTCCGCCTCGGGCGCGCAGCCGGCCGGCCGCGACGATATTCCGCGGCGCGGCGCGGGCGTCGCGGCGCCGGGCTGGCACGGCGCGCTGGCGAGGCATCTCACGGTCGGCGCTGCCGCCGCCGACACGCTGCGCCGCAACGTGCGGAGCATACTGCAGGGCTGGGCCCGCACGGCGCCGGCGCTGCCGCACGCCGGCGCTCCGGCGCGGTCGCCGTCGGCGTACGGCGCCGGCCAGTCGCCCCCAGTCCCGGACGACACCTCGTCCCAACCGGTGACCGGGCCCATCTCGGGGTACATGGACTTCCACTACAACAATCGGCAGAACGAGGACGCGGTTCTCGACTTCCACCGCTTCGTGCTGCTCTTCTCCCACGGCTTCTCGGATCGCATTCGCTTCGTGGCCGAGCTCGAGCTCGAGCACGCGGTGGTCTCGGACGAGACGGACGGCGAGCTGGAGCTCGAGCAGGCGTACGTCGACTTTCTCGTCACGCGCGGCTTCAACGTGCGCGCCGGCATGCTGCTCGCGCCGGTCGGCATCATCAACGAGCGCCACGAGCCGCCCGTCTTCCACGGCGTCGAGCGGCCGTTCGTCGACACGGTCATCATCCCGACCACCTGGTTCGACACCGGCGTCGGCGTGCACGGCGAGGTGGGCCCGGGCGTGCGGTACCGCGTCTACGCGATGGCGACCCTGGACGCGTTCGGCTTCAGTGCCGAGGAGGGACTGCGCGGCGGACGGCAGAAGGGCCACGAATCCAACGCGCGGAGCCTCGCGGGCACCGGCCGCATCGAGTACGTCGGCACGCCCGGCCTCGTGCTCGGCGCCAGCGTGTGGAGCGGCGAGACCGGCTTCAACACGTTGCGCTTCGACACCAGCCTGACGCTGGTCGAGTTCGACGGCCGCTACCGGCTCGGCGAGCTCGAGGCGCGCGGCCAGTACGCGCACGGCTTTCTGGACGGGATGGACCAGCTCAACCGGGCGGTCCAGCGGACCACCGGCGTCAGCCCGAACGTGGCCGAGGAGATCCGCGGCTTCTACCTGGAGGGTTCGTACTTCATCCTGCCGCACCCGGCGCCGAGGGAGCTGGCCGCCTTTCTGCGCTACGAGAACTTCGACACGCAGTACGACATGCCGGCCGGGTTCCGTCCGCTCGGGGAGTTCGACCGCGACGCGTGGGTGTTCGGCCTGACGTACTTCCCGGACCCCGACGTGGCCGTGAAGCTCGACTACACGGTGCTGCGCAACCAGAGCGCGGTGATCGACGCGCCCGACTCCCTGAACCTGGGGCTGGGATGGTGGTTCTGAGGCGTCACGGGTGGCGTGCGGCGCTGGCCGGGATCGCGCTCGCGGGCTCCGGACTGGCCGGCTCGCGCGCGCGCGAGCCGCAGCCGGTGGTCGTGCCGGTGGTGGCCGAGCGCTTCTCGTTCACCCCGTCCGAGATTCGGGTGCCGGCCGGCGTGCCGGTCGAGCTGCGCATTCGCAGCGCCGACACCATGCACGGCTTCCGAATCGTCGGCCGGCAGGTGAACGTGGCGGTTCCCAAGCGCCGGCAGGGCGAGGCGGTGGTGCGGTTCGCGGGGCTGGCGCCCGGACGTTACCGCTTCGAGTGCTCGCGGCTGTGCGGCGCCGGACATCACTTCATGCGCGGCGAGATCGTGGCGGCCGCTGCCGGCGGCAACCGATGAGGCCGCTCGCCCGCGCGGCGGTCGCGAGCCGCACGGCGATCGTGGCGGCGATGACGGCGTTCGCCGCCGCCGCGGCCGGCCAGCATCCCGTCGAGCCGGGCGACCCGCTGCCCGGCATCACCCCGGCGGAGTTCGAGGCGTTCCGGCTCGGCCTCGAGGACTTCCTGGAGGTCGAGACGGCGGAGGAGGGGCTCGGACCGGCCTACAACGCAACGAGCTGCGCCGCCTGCCACAGCGTGCCCGCCATCGGCGGCATCGCCCCGGTCGCCACCGTCCGCGCCGGCATCCGCGCGGCCGACGGCAGCTTCCGCGACCTCGACCCGGCGCGCGGCTCGCTGTTCCAGCTCTTCTCGATTCCGACGCACGGCTGCCAGTCGGTGATTCCCGCCGAGGCGAACGTCATTGCCCGCCGCGTGCCGATTCCCCTGTTCGGCGCGGGACTGGTCGAAGCGATACCGGACGCGGACATCCTCGGGCTCGAGGACCCGCACGACGTGGACGGCGACGGCGTCGGCGGCCGGGCCGCGCTCGTCACCGACCGGGCGACCGGCGAGCTGCGCGTCGGGCGGTTCGGCTGGAAGGCGCAGATCGCGACGCTGCTCGAGTTCGGCGGCGACGCCTACCGGAACGAGATGGGCATCACGAACGACCTGTTTCCCGCCGAACTCACGTTCGACCTGACCGAGCGCCAGCTCCGCCTGTGCGATCCGCTCCCGGAGCCCGAGGACGTGCCGGAGCCGGGCACCGGCCGGCGGGGCATCGACAACTTCGAGTCGTTCATGAGGCTGCTCGCGCCGCCGGCCCGCGGCGACGTGACGGGGTGGGTCGGGCGCGGCCGGCAGGTCTTCGAGTCGATCGGTTGCGCCGCCTGCCATGTCCCGGCGCTGGCTACCGGTCCCAGCCTGAATCCCGTCTTCGACCGCCGCCAGGTCCCGCTCTTCTCCGACCTGCTGCTGCACGACGTCGGCACGGGCGACGGGATAGCCCAGGCGGCGGCCATGCCGAACGAGATCCGCACGCCGGCGCTCTGGGGGCTGCGCCACCGGCGGCCGCTGCTGCACGACGGCAGCGCGGCCACCATCCTCGAGGCGGTGGTCCGCCACGCGGGCGAGGCGCAAGCCGCCCGCGACGGGCTGCCCGGCCTGTCCGCCGCCGACCTCGCCGCCCTGATCGCCTTCCTCGAGTCGCTGTGAGGTTCGGACTCAGGCCGGTTGCTCGAGCGGCGCGACCTGCAGCTTGGCGGCGGCCCGCATGCCGATCATGATCTGCCGCTCGCGCTTGCCGCGGACGACGACGTGGTCGGCCGCGGCGTCGCGGGACTCGACCCGAATGGCCTGGCCGGGCTTGAGGCCGCTGCTCTCGAGGAAGCGCAGGAACGCCGAGTCCTGATCGGTGACCCGGGTCAGGACCACCGGCGATCCGAGCGGGCAGGTCAGCAGCGTCTGGTACTGCGGCGTCACCATCGAGCCGCTCGAGTCGGGAATGGGGTCGCCGTGCGGGTCGGCGGCCGGGCGTCCGAGCATCGCATCGATGCGATCGATGAGGCGGTCCGACGCCGCGTGCTCCAGGCGTTCGGCCTCGTCGTGCACCTCCGCCCAGCTCATCCCGAGCACCTTGACGAGGAACAGCTCGATCAGCCGGTGGCGCCGGAGCACGAGCGCGGCGAGCTTCTCGCCCGCGGGCGTCAACCGCACGCCGGCATACGGCTCGTAGTCGACCAGCCCGGACTCGGCCAGCGTCTTGACCATGGTGGTCGCGGTGCCCGGCACCACGCCGAGCGCGCCGGCCAGCCGCCCCATGGGCACGAGGCGATGCTCGGGACCTTGAGCGGACTGGGCCTGGTAGATGGCCTTCAGGTAGTTCTCGACCGTGCTGGAGGGAAGCGCCATGACTGAACCCATGCTATAGTATTTTGAGTCGTCAAAATTCTAATTGTCATGCGTCAAAGTGCGCGTGCCTCGTTGCCCGCGCGTCGAGAATGCCGGATCCACGCTTCGCACTCCTCGCCTTCGCCGCGCTCAGCCTGCTGCTGGCCGTGCTGCTGTGGCCCGAGCGCGGGGTGCTCCCGCGCCTGCTGCGCCTCTGGAGGCTGGGCGAGCGGGTGCGGCTCGAGGATGCCCTGAAGCACGTGCTCACCTGCCGGCAGAGCGGTCAGGCGTGCTCGCTCGACAGCCTGGCAGGTCGCCTGGAGGTGTCCACCGCGCGGGCCGCCGCGCTGCTGTCCCGGCTCGCCGGGATGGGGCTCGTCCGGATGGCGCCGGATGGACCGGTGCTGACGAGCGAGGGGGCGCAGTCGGCGATCCGCGTCGTGCGCACGCACCGGCTCTGGGAGCGCTATCTGGCTGACCGCACGGGCATTCCGCCGGCGGAGTGGCACGAGCGGGCCGAGCGCATGGAGCACGCCCTCTCCGCCGAGCAGACCGACGCGCTCGAGCTGCGGCTGGGCTACCCGAGCTGGGACCCGCACGGCGATCCGATCCCGGACGCCTCGGGGGAGATCCCGCCGGCTCCCGGCAGCGAGCTGACGACGGTCGAACCGGGCCGGACGGTCGAGATCGTGCATCTGGAGGACGAGCCGCGGGAGATCTACGACGCCCTGCTGGGGGAAGGGCTCGTCCTCGGCGGGCGGCTCGACGTCGTCGCGCGGGCCGACCGCGGCATTCGGGTGCGGGGAGCCGGCGGGCGCGAGTGGATGCTCGACGCCGTGGCGGCGCGCAACGTCAGCGTCCGTCTGCTGCCGGCGGGCGAGCGCGCCGCGGCGAGCTGGACGACGCTCCGGGACGCCCGGCCCGGGGAGACGGTGCGGGTCGTGGAGATCTCCCGCGCCTGCCAGGCCACGCAACGCCGCCGGCTGCTCGACCTCGGCGTGGTCCGCGGCACGCGGATCACGCCCGAGCTGGTGAGCGCGACGGGCGATCCGGTGGCCTACCACATTCGCGGCGCGCTCATCGCGCTGCGGCGCCAGCAGGCGGCCTGGATCCGGGTGGAGCGCACCGGCGCAGCGGCGGAGGCCGCCCGATGAGCGCGGCGGCAGGCGCCTGCGGCGGCTGCTCCCGGCAGCGCGCCGACAGCCTGCTGCGGCTGGGGCTGAACCCCGACAAGTGGGACGTCCTGGTCGCGCTGGCCGGCAATCCGAACGTCGGCAAGAGCACGGTCTTCAACGCGCTCACCGGCCTCCGGCAGCACACCGGCAACTGGCCGGGCAAGACGATCGTGCGCGCGGAGGGGGCGTTCGCCCACGAAGGCCGGCGGCTGAAGGTCGTCGACCTGCCCGGCACGTACTCGCTGCAGGCGGAGAGCGCCGACGAGGAGGTGGCGCGCGACTTCATCCTGTTCGGCCGTCCGGACGTGACCGTCGTCGTGGTCGACGCGACGCGCCTGGAACGGAACCTCCACCTCGTCCTGCAGATCCTGGACATCACGGATCGCGTCGTCGTCTATCTCAACCTCGTCGACGAAGCCCGGCGCCACGGCATCGCCGTGGACGCGGCGCGCCTCGAGCGCCAGCTCGGCGTGCCGGTGGTGAGCGGGGTCGCCCGCACGAAGGTCGGCATCGACGACCTGCTGGCCGCGGCCTACCGCGTCGCCACGGGTGAGACGTCCACGGCGCCCTATCGCATGACGCACCTGGATGACCGCGTCGAGGACACCGTCTCCGACGTGGCCCGGGTGGTGGAGAACGCGTTTCCCCGGGTGCCCAACGCCCGCTGGGTGGCGCTGCGCCTGCTCAACGGCGACGACGCCGTCGGCGAGGCCGTGCGCTCCGGCGAGCTCGGGCAGCTCGCCGACGCGGCCGCCGCGGCCGACGCCCCGCCGGTCCCGGAGGCCGCCCGGGAGCATGTCCTGCGGACGGCCCGCCGCCGGCGGTGGGATCTGCCCGCCGATTTCCAGGACACCATCACGGAGCGCCTCTACGCCGCGGCCCAGGAGCTGGCCGACGGCACGCAGATGCGCGGGCTGAAGCGGGCCGGCTTCGACTTCGACCGGACCCTCGACCGCCTGCTCACGAGCCGCTGGCTGGGATTTCCCCTGATGCTGGCGATCCTCGCGGCGGTCTTCTGGATCACGATCGAGGGCGCCAACGTCCCGTCCGGGATGCTGGCCGCGCTGCTCCTCGACACCGTGCACCCGTGGCTGAAGGGCCTCGGCGACGCGGCCGGCCTGCCCTGGTGGCTGGGCGGATTCCTCTTCGACGGCGTGTACCTGGCGACCGCCTGGGTGGTGGCCGTCATGCTGCCCCCCATGGCCATCTTCTTCCCGCTCTTCACGCTGCTGGAGGACTTCGGCTATCTGCCCCGGGTGGCCTTCAACCTCGACGCGCTCTTCCGCTCGGCCGGCGCGCACGGCAAGCAGGCGCTCACCATGTGCATGGGCTTCGGCTGCAACGCGGCCGGCGTCGTCTCCACGCGCGTCATCGACAGCCCGCGCGAACGTCTGATCGCCATCATCACCAACAACTTCTCGCTCTGCAACGGCCGCTGGCCGACCCAGATCCTCATCGCCACGATCTTCATCGGGGCCCTGGCGCCGGTGCACCTCGGCGGCGTCGTCTCGGCCGCCGCGGTCGTCGGGATTGCCGTGCTCGGCATCGTCACGATGTTCGTCACCTCGTGGCTGCTGTCGCGCACGGTGCTCCGCGGCGAGGCGACGCGCTTCAGCCTCGAGCTGCCGCCCTACCGCCCGCCGCGCATCCTGCAGACGCTGTACACGTCGGTCATCGATCGGACGCTCATCGTGCTGGGGCGGGCGGTCGTCTTCGCGGCGCCCGCCGGCGCGGTGATCTGGCTCGTGTCGAACATCGACCTGGGCGGCGTCAGCCTGGCGGAGCACGGCGTCGCGTGGCTGGCTCCCTTCGGGCTTCTCATCGGCCTCAACGGCGTCATCCTGCTCGCCTACGTGGTGGCGATTCCGGCCAACGAGATCGTCATCCCCACCGTGCTGATGCTGACCGTGCTCACCGCCGGCGGCGCGGGGGCCGGGGCGGGCGTGATGTTCGAGCTGGACGACGTCGGCGCGACGGCCGATCTGCTGCGCGCCGGCGGCTGGACGCTGCTGACCGGCGTGAACCTGATGCTGTTCAGCCTGCTGCACAACCCCTGCTCCACGACCATCTACACGATCTACCGGGAAACCCGGAGCGCCGGATGGACGACGCTGGCCACCCTGCTGCCGGTCGCCGTGGGCGTGACCGTGTGCTTCCTCGTGACGCAGGTGTGGCGGCTGGTCGCGACCTGATGCGCCCGCGCATGGCGAACCGCGCCGAGCCGCAGTAGGATCGCACGGGCCGATGGCAGCGGAGCTGGATTCCTCCAACTGGTCGGGTGAGGGCGACTTCACCCGCAGGCTCGTCGACTGGTGCGCCAGCCAGCCGGCGGTGGCGTTCGTGCGCGTCGAGGACGCGCCCTCCAGCCGCGCGGACGTCGAGTACAACTTCATCAGCAACGAGATATTCCTGCGGTTCCACACCCGCAGCCGCAGCGAGCAGCGCCGGCTGCTCGGGGTCGTGCCGCTGCGCCGCACCGTGACCGAGAAGGTCACGACGCTGGACCGGCTCGAGTCGCAGCTCGCCGGCGCCGGGGATCTGGGGGAGCCGGACTACGCGGACGAGGGCATGATCCAGTACCTGCACACCGAGCGCGTCGTACCCCCGTATCAGACCCGCGGCTACAAGCTGATCGAGCTGGTGCGGATCTACGAGGTCGGCACGCCGTCGCGGGCGTGAGGCTGCTCGAGTCCGGAACGATGGCCATGGTTGCGCCCGCCGACGTCCGCCAGCGCGTGCGGCACACGATCGAGGCAGCCCGCCGCGCCGCGGAGGCGCGCCGCGCGCGCGCCGCGGAGGCCGGGCGCGACGGCGGGGCGGTGCTGGCCGAGGTCGTCGCGCCGGCCTGCAGGGCCGTGGCGGCCGTGCTCAAGGCCGAGGGCTACGGCTTCCGCGTGCTCACCCCGGCCGGGTCCGTACGGCTGGCAAGGGACGCGGCGGCGGAGGACTTCATCGAGATCGCCCTCGACACGACGCGCGATCCGCCCGCCCTCGTGGGCCGCGTGAGCCGCGCCTGGGGGCGGCGCGTCCTGGTCGACGAGGAGGTCGTCCGCGAGGCGCCGCTCGGCGGGTTGACGGAGGACGAGGCGATCGAGATCGTCCTGGCGCGTCTCGGTCCGTTCGTCGAGCGGTAGCAGCGCGGTCAGCCGCTCAAGCTACGGCGCCGCCAGCGACGCGGCGATGATCTCTTCGTCGTTGCGGGCGTAGATGCGCCGGTTGGCGTAGGCAGGGTGTGACCAGTTGACGGTCTCGAGCGCGCGCCGGTTGCCCGGCTCGGACGTCGGCGCGATCAGGTGCGTCCGGCTGATCTCCTCGTAACCCCCGGGCGTCATGCGCGCGATGATCAGGTCGCCGCGGTCGTTGTTGATGAAGAAGCGGTCTTCGTGGCGCACGATGAAGGCGCTCGCCCACCGGGCCCGCTCCACCGTCACCGCCTGCGTCTCCCAGATGCGTTCGCCGGTGGCGGCGTCGAGGCAGCGCAACTGCCCGTAGCTGCCCACGCCATAGATGTAGCCGTCGACGATGACCGGCGTCGCGAGCACGGAATGCAGCCCCTGGGTCAGGATCTCGCTGTTGCTCGCGCCCCGCCAGCGCACCGCGGCGTCCGGCCGGGCGGCGTCCAGGGTCAGCATCAGCGGGCCGTTGTAGAAGGTCGTCACGAACAGCTCGCGGCCGTACTGCACGGGGACGGCGACGGTCATGTCGAAGTCGACCCGGAACGGCTGCTCCCAGAACACCTCGCCGGTCTCCGGGTCCAGCGAGGAGAGCGCGACGGGGTGCCAGACGATGAGCTGCCGGACGCCGCTCGCCTCGATGATGACCGGCTGACCCACGCCCGGACTGGATTCCTCGGAGGAGAGCGCCCGCCAGATCTCCTCGCCCGTCCGCTTGTCGAGGGCCACGACCTTGGCGTCCGGCACGCCCCCGGCCAGCACGATCAGGCGCTCGCCGTCCACCAGCGGAGAACTGCTGAAGCCGAAGAGCGGCATGTCGGCGCCGTATTCCTCACGGTAGTGCCGGGACCAGAGCGGTTCGCCCGTCGCGGCGTCGAGCGCCATCAGCGTGCCCGCCGCACCCTGCACGTACACCCGGTCGCCGTCCACGGTCGGGGTGGCGCGTGGCCCCTCGTCCCACGAGATGCCGGCGTAGTTCGCTTCCCATTCGTGCGTCCACAGGATCTCGCCGGTCCGTTCATCGAGGCAGACGGCACGCTCGATGCCGGCCAGCCCACTCGTCCGCGCGAAGTCGCTGACGAACACGCGGCCGTCCGCCACCGCCGGTCCGGAGTAGCTGCGGTTGATCGGCGTACGCCACGCGACGCTCAACCCGTCGTCCGGGAACCGCTCCAGGATGCCGGTCTCGCGCCACACGCCGAGCCGGCCCTTGCCGCGGAACTCCGGCCAGTCCTCGGCCTGCGCGCCCGGCGCGGCGATCAGCAGGCAGGCAACGAGAAGGGCGCGCGTGCGCCAGGCGGATCGAGTGACGACCGGCATGACATCAGTCTACCCGCACGGCGCCGCGGCACATGCGGGTTTCCCCCGTGGGGGATACAATGCGACCTGACTCGAGCGCTCGCCTCGCGTGTGCTTGCCGGGAGGGTACCGATGGGACGTCGACTCGCCGCGTTCATTGTGCTGGCGGGGCTGCTGGCCGCCGCGCCGCCGCTGCTGGAGGTGCCGGGCGCCCAAGGTCCATCCTCCGGGCCGCTGCCGCGGACCCCCTGGGGCGATCCGGACCTGCAGGGCGTCTGGAACAACAACACCGTCGTGCCGCTGCAGCGTCCCGCCGACCACGCCGGCAGGGAAGCGCTGACCGCCGAGGAGGTGGCCGAGCGGTTCCACCGCACGTCGTCCGGCCTGTTTCCCCAGGACCATTCCGATAGCCCACCGCCGCGCGGCGGCGCCAGCTACAACGAATTCTGGTTCGAATGGGGCGAGGATACGAACCGCACCTCGCTGATCGTGGACCCGCCGGACGGCCGGCTGCCGCCGCTCACGGCGGAAGCCGCGGCGCGGCTGGCCGCGAACCCGTTCCCGTACGGCGGGCGCAGCGGTCTCGACTCGTGGGAGGGCCTCTCGCTGTTCGAGCGCTGCATCACGCGCGGGCTGCCGGGCGGAACGCTGCCGGGCTTCTACAACCACAACTACCACATCCTGCAGACGCCCGGGCTCGTCGTCATCAGTCTACGAGATGCTCCACGACGCCCGCGTCATTCTGCTCGACGCTGGGGCTGCCGCGCGCCGCCGCGTGCCGCAGTGGCTGGGCACGCCGCGCGGGCGCTGGGAGGGCGACACGCTCGTGGTCGAGACCGCCGGCTTCAACGCGCGGGCGAACCAGCGCGGGCCGGGCGGCGGCTCCGGTGCGGCGATGATCTTCACCGACTTCTCCGGCAGTGGGCAGGCGCGTCTGGTGGAGCGCTTCAGGCGCGTGGCCGAAGACGTCATCGACTACCAGTTCACGCTCGATGATCCCGCGGAGTTCGAGCGCCCGTTCACGGTCGCGATCCCGATGCGCAGGACGGACGGCGTGCTGTTCGAGTACGCCTGCCACGAAGGCAACTACGGCCTGGTGAACGCCCTGCGCTCGGCGCGCTACGCGGAGCGGGCCGAGCGGTGACGGCGGGCGCCGGCCGGCGCTCAACGCTGCTGCGGCTCCCGGCGCGACGCCAGTTCGTCGATCGCGCTTTCCGGGGTGACAGCTCCCACCGAGATCGCGCCCGGTCCGCGCAGGGCCGCCGCCGAGGCCGGCTGGCTGCCGAGCCCGCGCTCCAGGGCGGTGAATGCCTCGATGAGCTCGGGGGCCTCGAAGGTGCGATTACGCTGGCCCGCGTTGGCTTGCGCGAGCACGCCGGCGCCCACCAGGCGGTCTATCGCCTGGCTCGCCGCCTGAAACGAGCGGTCGATGAGGGCCGCCGCGGTGGAGACGGTGAGCATCGGCGAGGCCGGCAATGCCTCGATCAGCAGGCACGCTGTCGAATCGCGACGGGGGCGGCCGGCTCGTGCGACCCAGGACGACTGCAGGGCGCGCACCTGAGCCTCGAAGCGGGCGGCGTCATCCGCCGCACGGCGGCACGCCGAGGCCAAGAGCGCAATCCAGCGGTTGGCGCCGGCGTGGGCCGCGGCGGAGTCCGGTGAGCCGACGTGGCGCGTGCCGGTCAGGCCGCCGACGTAGTCGCGCGACCAGGTCGCCAGGACGAGCGACACCGGCGGCAGAACGCGCAGCCCGAGCCCGCGCCGCCGCAGCACCAGGTGAATCAACACGCGTCCGACGCGCCCATTGCCGTCCACGAACGGGTGAATCGTCTCGAACTGCGCGTGGGCGATCGCCGCCTGGGCCAGTGGCGGGAGCGAGTCGTCGTTGCAGAAGGCAAGGAGGTCGTCCAACAGGTCGGGCACCGCCTCTGGCGGCGGCGGCACGAAGTCGGCGGAGCAGGGGTGGAAGCTGCCGCCCCCTATCCAGTTCTGTACGGTGCGGATGCGGCCCCCATGCCGCTCCGGGCGCGACCCGGCCAGCAGGCGCCGATGTGCTTCCAGCAAGGCGTGGAGCGTAATCGATCCGTCAGGCTCGACGTCCTCGACGCCCCAGACCATGGCATCGACGTTCCTGAGCACCTCTGACGCCGCTACATCGTGGGGGCCGTCGCCGCGCTGGCGCGCCGCGACGGCACGGAGCAGCCTGCGGCCACTGACCTCCAGGCCGTCGATGCGGGACGAGGCAATGGACTCGGCGCGGAGCAGCAGCCGGGCGACAGCCTCGGTACCGGCGAGCGCGGGCGGCGAGGCGTCGAGCCTGACGAGCGCGGCCTCAGCCTGCCCGATGTCGGCGGCGACGTCGCCGTCCAGGACGAACCGGCGGCCAGCCAGGAGGTCGGGCAGGTAGACCGCGTAGTTGCACGGCCGTCGATCGCGCCGCGTCAACCCGGCCGGATCGCCCTCCCAGCACCGCTCCTCGAAACTCGCGATGGTTACCTCCTTGTATTCAGTATTCAAACATATACAATATACATGAATTCAAGGATGAATTCGTTCAAGGTTGATGCGCCGGCGCGGCGAGAAGTCACGCCGCCCGGCGCAACCCCGTTATGCGCTGCGCCAGCTCTCCGACCTGCGCCAGCGTTGCCTGCAGGTCGCCCGAGAGGTCGAGCGCGGCAACCTCCAGCCGCTTCCCTGAATGGCGCACCGTATGCGTTGCGGGCTCCCGCTCGCCTTGCGCGTAGATGAGCAGGCCGCCGGGAAGATCGAGCGCAGTCGCGTAGGCGAGCAACTGGTACAGGTCGGCGTTGGGTACACCGGCCTCTATCCGCTTGTACTTGACGTCGCCCACGAACGTGCAGCGTGAACCATCCCGCCACGTCAGGTCGGGCCTCAGCGACACGCGGCCCGCCGTGTCGAGCGAGCCCATGGAGCGCTCTCCGAACTCGCGCTCCGAAACGCCCAGCGCTTCCCGCAATGCAACCGTCACGAACTCCTGGAACACGTGGTTCATGTCCATCAGGAATCCGGCCGCGCGGACCTTGCCCCGGTCGGTCTCGAACGCGCCGTGCCGCAGGACGAGCCGCGCCAGGGTCACCACGCCGCGGTAGTGTTCGTTCAGGCGGTCGAACCTGATTTTCGGCACGGCGCGAGGCGGATAGACCGAGAGCGACACGTCGCTCAGCGATTCTGCCACCCAGGCGACGCCGCTGCGTGCTTCGCGGGAACGCAGCCGCAACCTGGCGAGGCGGTGAGCCGCCGCCTTCACCAGGCGGTTCGCCAGGATGTCGGCTGTAAACTCGTCGTAGCGCACCTCGACCGGCAGCGGAACAGCGAACCTGCGGCGAATCTGGTCGTCGAAGCGAATGCGACCGCGCACGGCCGGCAGCGCCTCCTCCTCGGTGCGGTAGCCGTGGAGCAGCCCGCGCGAGAACGCCGTGCGGGCGGCAGCGCCGAACGCGCGTGCGACCGCGTCGGGCAGCGCCGAGTGCTCGGGAAAGTCGAACTTGCGCGCCTGGAACCTCGACCTTCCCGATGGTGTAGCACGCGAGCGACAGGAGCTGGAGGATGCCGATCTTAGGCGCAACGCGCACCGACAGCCCACCGATCTCGACGGCGCCGACGATGGGACCGGGAGTCAGCGCGTACTGGTCCGGAGCACCTTCGACCGGCTCGATGGTGAGGCCGAAGTCCGGACGAGCCAGCAGCGCATCGCGTTCGGCAACGGAGAGGGTGAGCGGCCCGCGTGTCACGTACTCTTGAAGGTCAAGCTCACGCATTGCCCGTGCCGCCCGCATTGTCGCCGCCGCTCGAGACGTTGCCCTGGCTCTGCTCCTCGCTGTGTGGCGCGCCGGCACCGCGGAGCTTGTCGAGCTTGAACTCGTGCAGCTTGTCGTCCTCTCCGAACAGATGCTCCTCGATGTACGGCAGGACGTTATGGTTCCAGATGCGCTCGACGGCCGGGTCGTCGAGGTCGGTGTGCATGAAGTAGCTCGGACCGATGGCGGCATGGTGGTCATCCAGCTTCTCATTGCCGCGCTCCACGAGATCCGCCACCCAATCCATGTTGCCCAGGTCGTTGGCCGCCAGCCAGCGGCGCAGCAGCCCCTTGACCGGTTCGTCGTTCGTGGAGAAGTCGACGAATGCGAACCGCCGGCGTAGAGCGAGGTCCACGAGCGCGATGGAGCGGTCGGCGGTGTTCATCGTCCCGATGATGTACAGGTTGTCGGGCATCGTGAACACGGAATCCTTTTCGTCCTGATACATGAACTTCATGGGTGTCTCGCGATACTCCAGCAGGAAGTACAGTTCGCCGAACACCTTGGCGAGATTCCCGCGGTTGATCTCGTCGATGAGCAGGAAGTACCGCCCGTCCGGATCGCCCTCCGCTTGCCGGGCGATCTGCAGGAAGGGTCCGTCCTTGAGCTTGAATCCCGGCTGTCCGTTGTCGAGCAACGTCGGGCGGTAGCCCTGCACGAAATCCTCGTACGAATAGGACGGGTGGAACTGGACGAGTTGGCAGTACTCGTCACTGTCGGCGAGGTGCCGGGCCAACGCCCGGGCTACGTACGTCTTCCCGGTACCGGGCGGCCCCTGGAAGATGACTTGCTTGTTCTCCTGGAGCAGCGTTTCGATGTTCTGCAGGAAATCGACCGGGAGGTGCAACCGATCGGCCAATTCCCTCAATGGGGCGGGTTGCACCGCCCATAGGCGCTAACTTGTGTTCCGAGCGAGGCCGGCGTATCCTGACATGCGCATGCATGACATGGAGGCCGGCCCGGTGGACGAGGACTGGGATGTGCTGCGGTCGTTCCTGCCCGGTGACTGGCGGGAGTTGGCGCAGGACACGGGGGCGTTGAAGGGGCTGCGGAAGGACAAGACGGTCGACAACCTGTTGCGGACCCTCCTGCTGCACCTCGGCTGCGGACACTCGTTGCGGGAAACGGTGGTTCGCGCCCGCCAAGCGCGTCTGGCGGATCTGTCCGACGTGGCGCTGTTGAAGCGGCTGAAGAAATCCAAGGGTTGGCTGCACGCGCTGTGTGTGCGCCTGTTCGAGGAGCAGGGTCTGGCGGTCATCCCCGGCGGCGCGTTCCAGGTCCGGGCGGTGGATGCGACGACGGTGAAGGAACCGGGACCGAGCGGGTCGTTGTGGCGGCTGCACTACAGCGTGGGCCTGCCGTCGCTGACGTGCGACTTCTTCAAGTTGACGGGGGTCGAGGGGCCGGGCACGGGAGAATCGTTGGCGCAGTTCCCGATCCGCGCCGGCGACCATGTGCTGGCCGACCGCGGGTATTCGACCGCGCGGGGGATCCGCCACGTGGTCGAGGCGGGCGGGCGGCTGATTGTGCGCGTCAATACGGGGTCGTTGCCGCTGCACACGGCAGCCGGGCGGCCGTTCGACCTGCTGGCCGCGGTCTCGTCGGTCACGCGTCCGGGGGCAGCGCGCGCTTGGGCGACGACGGTCGCGGCCGCGGGTGACGACGGCGGCCCGCCGGGCGAGATTGCGGGCCGGGTCTGCGTGCTCCGCAAGTCGGCGGAGGCGATCCGCTTGGCGCAGCAGAAAATCCGCCGGGACGCCGCCCGCAAGCGGACCCAGGTACAACCGGCCACTCTGCGCTTTGCCGAGTACGTGATCGTTTTCACGACCTTCCCCGAGCCGCCCTTCTCGGCCGCCGACGTGCTCGAGTGGTATCGCCTGCGCTGGCAGGTCGAATTGGTGTTCAAGCGCTTCAAGTCGCTGGCGCAGTTGGGGCACCTGCCGAAGTACGACGACGACAGCGCCAAGGCGTGGCTCTACGGGAAACTGTTCGTGGCACTGCTGGTGGAGAAGCTGCTCCACCACGCCCGCACGATTTCCCCCTGGGGCTACGACGTACCGGCCCCGGCGCCCCCGCAGCGCGTGGCGTGACTTCAAGTTCGTGT
Source organism: Vicinamibacterales bacterium (assembly GCA_965214845.1). Classification (GTDB taxonomy): domain Bacteria; phylum Acidobacteriota; class Vicinamibacteria; order Vicinamibacterales; family UBA8438; genus JAAXGX01. Next base: position 4,196,346 of record CBDCCO010000007.1, on the reverse strand, counting down.
TCAACCAGGTCACGCGCGCCATCGAACCGCCGCTCTCGCTGGCTTGCATGCTCAACGACTGGCGATCGATCTCCGGCGCGCTGGCCGAGCCGCCACGGCGCCGGCAGTCGCAGCTCTCCGCGTACTTCGGTTGGACCGAGCAGCCGCCGGAGCAGGTGACGTGAACAAGTTAGCGCCTATGGGTTGCACCGCCCCGGGTTCCGTCACTGGTTCTTCGGACGGCGCGTAGCCGGCCGGCCCGAAGAAGTCCGGTGGGATGTGAGCGACTGTTTGGATTTTCTGGTTGTTCGTGCCTGTTCCCAGATAGACCGTCAACCACCCTCTGCCGACGGCAATCGCCGGATACCTCTGTCCGTGTGGTGCAAACGTGAACACGCGCTTCATGTACCCGTGCGGGGTGGACCGGATCGGCACGCCGCGGTCGTGCGCTCGGGCGATCAACTCTCGCAGCGCATCGCGCGCACCCGGTGCCGTGAAGGAGCACGCTTCCTGCAAGGCATCATCGACGTTCCTGTCCATTTCAAACCTCAGTTGCGGCCGGCCGCCGTCGTCTATCACTCTTCACCGCTGTCCGAATCGTCCGCGCCACGGAGTTTGTCCAGTGTAAACTCGCGCAGCTTCTTGTGCTCTGTGAACAGATACTCCTCGATGTACGGCAGGACGTTATGGTTCCAGATGCGCTCGACAGCGGCCTCGTCGAGGCCGTCGCGCATGAAGTAGCTCGGCCCGATGGCAGCGTGGTGATCGTCCAGGTTATCGTTGGCGCGCTCGACGACACGCGCCACCCAATCCATATCGTCAAGGTCGTTGGCCGCCAGCCAGCGGCGCAGCAGCCCCTTGACCGGTTCGTCGTTCGTGGAGAAGTCGACGAATGCGAACCGCCGGCGTAGCGCGAGGTCCACCAGCGCTATGGAACGGTCGGCGGTGTTCATCGTCCCAATGATGTACAGGTTGTCGGGCATCGTGAACGCGGAACCTTCCTCTTTCTGATACATCAGCTTCATAGGAGTCTCGCGGTACTCCAGCAGGAAGTACAGTTCGCCGAACACCTTGGCGAGATTCCCGCGGTTGATCTCGTCGATGAGCAGGAAGTAGCGCCCACCCGGATCGCCCGCCGCCCGCCGGGCCATCTGCAGAAACGGTCCGTCCTTGAGCACGAATCCCGGCTGCCCGTTGTCGAGCAACGTCGGGCGGTAGCCCTGCACGAAATCCTCGTACGAATAGGACGGATGGAACTGGACAACCTGGCAGCGCTCGTCGCCGCCGGCAAGATGCCGGGTCTTCGGTTAGCGGGTGATCTCCCAATAGACACGGGCCGAAAGTGGACTTGGCGTGGGGAGGTTGCAGCGCCTCGACGAGGTTGCTGGAACCGAAGTGTTCGCGCGGGTTGCCTCGTCGGTCGCGATGCCGCGGGGCACCGAACGCCACGCCGGCGCGCAGGAGCATCGGCGTCAGCTTCTCCGTGAGGTCCGGTGGCGACCGAGCGCGGTGCGGTCGTTCCTTGCTGCGGCGGGGACGCCGCGGGGACCGGTCGCACGTCGAGGTCGTATGTCGAACGTTGCCCGCCTACGCGGGCGGCGGCGGAAGACCGAGGATCTCGGGGACAACGGGCTCGACCGCGCGCAACATCGCGGCGAACAGCGGAGGCAGGTCGAGGTCGCGTTGGCGCGCGGTGCGCACGATGCTGGCCAGGACCTGCTGGGTGTCGGCGCCGTGGCGGGTGCGGTTGCCGCCACACACCTTGCGGATGACCACGGCGGGCCGGATGGCGTGTTCGGCGCGCCAGTTGGTGGCGTCGAGCGAAGGGTCCCACAAGAACAGGAACACGGCCGGAAATTCGTTGGCCAGGTGCGCCGCAAAGCGCTCGGCGTCGTCGATTGGCGGCGGGGCGTCGACCAGCCGCCGGAGCCGGGCCACAAGTCGGCCGCGGGCCGTGGCCATCCCGTGCTCGCTCAGCGCTCCGGCGTTGCAGCGGTCCCGCAGGTCGAGGCCGGCCCGCAGGACCGCCGCCACGTCGCCCGCCCAGGGACTGTCCGGATGATCCTCGCGGAGCTGCTTGCAGCGTTGGAGCAGGTGGTTCAGACACGTCTGGTGCAGGCCGTCGAAGCAGCGATACGGCGCCCATCCGTCGCGCACGAGCACGCCGACGTAGTCGGTCCCCAACACCGTGGCGGCATCGGCGAACCCACGGCCGGGGCAGATGGCGTAGACCGTCGTCTCCAGGGTGACGAACGTCCACAGCCAGTGGCGCTCGCCGCCGACGCGCCAGCCCGTCTCGTCCGGCGTGACCACGGGCGCGTTGCGGACCTGCTCGCGCAGTTCCGTATAGGCCGGCCCGGCGGCGCGGGCCGCCCGGTGCAGCACGTGGGCGAGGCCGCCCGGGGTGACCTGCAGCCCGAAGGTGGTCCGCAGCAGGTGCGCGACCTTCGCCAGCGGCACCCCCATCTCGGTGTGCAGCTCGACCACCAGCGACACGACCGCGGGACCGAGCTGCACGCCCGCCGCCCCCAGCGCGTCGGAGGTCTGCAGCTCATGCCGGCCCTGCACCCGCCGCTGACACCGCGTGCAGTGGCCGACCTCAATGGCGAAGCGCCGCACGACCGGGCGCACCACGGGCAGGTCTTCCTGATACTGCGACGCCTCGCGGGTCAGGGCGACCGCGCCGCCGCAGTCCGGACATTCCCTCGGAATCGGCGCCGCGTGGGTTTCGTCGACCTGCGCCGGGCGCGGCCGGCAGCCGTGGCGGCCATACGCCGCACCGGCTCGCCGTCCGGGACGCCTGCCGCGACCTTGCGGCCGGTCCTTGGCGAACGGCGCGGCTTGGCGGCGACCTGCCCGGCGTGCCTCGTCCAACTGCCGTTTCAGGCGCTCGTTCTCTTGCTTCAGGCGGTCATTCTCGCGTTGCAGTCGGTTGCTCTTGCGCTGCAACCGGCCCTTCTCGCGCCGCAGGTTCTCGGTGTCGCGCTCCCGCCGTGCCAACTCCCCGCGAAGCCGTTCGAGGTCGGTGGGAAGTTCCGCAGTCCGATGTGGGGGCGATTTCCCGTCGGCGGCCGTCACGCCACCGTTATGCCATAATCCGAAACATTGTACAAGTCAAAATATTGACACTCGGCCCGGAACCCGCTAACCGAAGACGATGCCGGGTCAGCCTCTGCGCGACGTACGTCTTCCCGGTGCCGGGCGGCCCCTGGAAGATGAGCTGCTTCTTCTCCTGGAGTAGCGTTTCGACGTTCTGCAGGAAATCGACCGGGACGTGCAGCTCCCTGGCGAGATCGTCCAACATGAGTGCGGGCGGGGGAGGCGGTGTGGTGCCGTCGTCACTATCGTCCCGCTTCTTTCCGCCCGAAATCAGTGTTCTCCATACGATGGACTGCGCATCCAGCCGGTGGCGCACCGCAAGGCCCCATAGGCGCTAACTTGTTCACGTCACCTGCTCCGGCGGCTGCTCGGTCCAACCGAAGTACGCGGAGAGCTGCGACTGCCGGCGCCGTGGCGGCTCGGCCAGCGCGCCGGAGATCGATCGCCAGTCGTTGAGCATGCAAGCCAGCGAGAGCGGCGGTTCGATGGCGCGCGTGACCTGGTTGAACACGAACTTGAAGTCACGCCACGCGCTGCGGGGGCGCCGGGGCCGGTACGTCGTAGCCCCAGGGGGAAATCGTGCGGGCGTGGTGGAGCAGCTTCTCCACCAGCAGTGCCACGAACAGTTTCCCGTAGAGCCACGCCTTGGCGCTGTCGTCGTCGTACTTCGGCAGGTGCCCCAACTGCGCCAGCGACTTGAAGCGCTTGAACACCAATTCGACCTGCCAGCGCAGGCGATACCACTCGAGCACGTCGGCGGCCGAGAAGGGCGGCTCGGGGAAGGTCGTGAAAACGATCACGTACTCGGCAAAGCGCAGAGTGGCCGGTTGTACCTGGGTCCGCTTGCGGGCGGCGTCCCGGCGGATTTTCTGCTGCGCCAAGCGGATCGCCTCCGCCGACTTGCGGAGCACGCAGACCCGGCCCGCAATCTCGCCCGGCGGGCCGCCGTCGTCACCCGCGGCCGCGACCGTCGTCGCCCAAGCGCGCGCTGCCCCCGGACGCGTGACCGACGAGACCGCGGCCAGCAGGTCGAACGGCCGCCCGGCTGCCGTGTGCAGCGGCAACGACCCCGTATTGACGCGCACAATCAGCCGCCCGCCCGCCTCGACCACGTGGCGGATCCCCCGCGCGGTCGAATACCCGCGGTCGGCCAGCACATGGTCGCCGGCGCGGATCGGGAACTGCGCCAACGATTCTCCCGTGCCCGGCCCCTCGACCCCCGTCAACTTGAAGAAGTCGCACGTCAGCGACGGCAGGCCCACGCTGTAGTGCAGCCGCCACAACGACCCGCTCGGTCCCGGTTCCTTCACCGTCGTCGCATCCACCGCCCGGACCTGGAACGCGCCGCCGGGGATGACCGCCAGACCCTGCTCCTCGAACAGGCGCACACACAGCGCGTGCAGCCAACCCTTGGATTTCTTCAGCCGCTTCAACAGCGCCACGTCGGACAGATCCGCCAGACGCGCTTGGCGGGCGCGAACCACCGTTTCCCGCAACGAGTGTCCGCAGCCGAGGTGCAGCAGGAGGGTCCGCAACAGGTTGTCGACCGTCTTGTCCTTCCGCAGCCCCTTCAACGCCCCCGTGTCCTGCGCCAACTCCCGCCAGTCACCGGGCAGGAACGACCGCAGCACATCCCAGTCCTCGTCCACCGGGCCGGCCTCCATGTCATGCATGCGCATGTCAGGATACGCCGGCCTCGCTCGGAACACAAGTTAGCGCCTATGCCGCAAGGTCCCGCGCCGCCGCTTTCTCAATGAACTTGTCCAGAAAGCCGAGCCAGTGCTCGTACAATTCCGCTTCGTCCGCATCTCTTTTCGGCGGTGGATAGCCCGTCTGCTCGCACGCGGGGTTCACGTGGCTTTTCTTGTAGGGAGGGTAATTCTCGGCGTTCTCTCCCATAAGCAGTACAGAAACAACATGAGCTCGAACGCCTGCGCCGCTGATGACGCTTCTCGGAAACTCCTGGCAGAACGTCCTGATACGTTCGACCAAAGGCCGGCCGGTAGCAGTTGTCCAGAGCGCCTGGAGAGCACGCAGGGCCGCGTCTGGTTCCTTACCGGTCCAAGCATCGAATTTGGCCTTGTTCATATGAAACATGACAATATGATGAGGCTTCGCGCTTCTAACCTGGAAAATTCATGAGGCGCCCGGCCTGAGTAGAGACACAAAAGCCTCCGTGTGCTAAAACGCTGTTGACGACAGATGTTTTCGGCACGACGGAGGCTCTTGCGTGACGGACCCCACGATAGCACAGTCTGTTCTGTTCCCCGATCTGTTCGACAAGCCGCTCGTGGCCACGTTCGACCGCGAGCAGTCGAGCTCGGATGGCGGCGCCGTGCTGCTCAAGGCCGCCGAGCGCGTCTACCCCGGAAAATTCGTGAGGTTATCGAATCGGTCCCAGGCAGGGCCTGATCGTCGCGCGAAGGACGTTTTCGGACGCGGCGCGTGGTAGGTGGCAGCGTGGTGCAGTGGCCGGGGCGAGGTGACGGCACGCATGAGGTGGCAAGCGCCGACAGGTCGGGCGCAGGGGCGCTGGCGAGCATCCGGGGCGCGGAGGTTGCCGTGGCGACGGCGCGCTATCCGGCGCGCGCCCCGAGCGCGAGGGCGAGGTGCCGCCAGACGTCGCGGTATGGGGTCGCTCGCGGCAGGTGCAGGACGAGCCGGCGGACGGAGCGGACGACGTGGACGCTGACCTTGAGCAACCGGTCGCGCAGCCAAGTCACCTGGGTGCGGGCGCAGGCGGTGCGGGCGGCCCTCAGCCGCAGTTCCTGCATGAGCACGTAGGCGGCGGCCGTCAGCAGGACCCGCAGCTGGTTTGCCCAGAACTTGGTGCAGCTCGTGCGGTCGATCTGCAAGCCGTCGAGCAGTTCCTTGATGCGGTTCTCGATGTCGCCGCGCCCGCAGTAGACCTTCTCGTAGATGAAGCGCGGCGTCTGGCGCAGATTGGTCACGACGAAGCGCGGGTTGTCCCGCGGCTGCCGGCCGGTGAGCTGCACGACTTCGGCCTTGATCACCACGCGGCGCTCACGAGCCCACGTGCCCGCGCGATAGCGGGTGTCGAGGTAGAAGTGCGCCGTCTTCTCGCGCAGCATGTTCTCGGTGCGGGCCGCCACCATGACGTGCTCGGCAGCCCGCAACAGCACGGCGTTCCTGGCCATCGCCACGACGTAGTCGAGCCGCGGTTCGGCATCGAGGAAGTCGAAGATCTCTGGCGTGGCGAAGCCGCCGTCGAGCCGGACGAGAAAGCGCGCCTCGGGAAACGCGGACCGCAGCAGCGCGAGCAGCCGACACAGCACGCCCAGCGTGCCGTCGGACGCCTGCGCCGTGCCGGGCCGCAGCACGGCCGCGCACAGATACTGCTCCGCCTCACGGTCGAAGCTCACAAAGGCCAGCAATGGCAGGTAGCACCAGCTGTCGTAGTAGCTGTTGAACATGGTCAGCTGCTGCGCGCCATGCGTCGGGTCGTCGGTCGGGTCGAGGTCGATCGTGATGCGTCGCACCCGCCCGCGCAGCCGGCGGCGATGCCGCTCGATGACCGACGCCGCCAACTCGCGCCCGAGCCGATAGAGCGCGACGCGGCCCGCACCGTTCTCGAACCGCGAAACCGTCGGCTGCGACGCCAGCCGACCGCCCGCCACCGGGTCGCGCCCGAGCAGCAACTTGTGGATCGGATCATCGGCGAGCCGGTCCGAATCGTTGCCGTCGGGATGGCCGCAGGCGATGCCGAACACCCGCTGGCCCACCAGGTCCTCGAGCGTGTGCCGGACCTTCTCCGGTGCCCGGCGGTCAATCAGACACCGGCCGAATGCCTTGACCAACCCGTAGACGCGCTCGGCGGCCTTGAGCAGCACGGCGCCGCCATCCGAGCTCGACTGCTCGCGGTCGAACGTGGCCACGAGCGGCTTGTCGAACAGATCGGGGAACAGAACAGACTGTGCTATCGTGGGGTCCGTCACGCAAGAGCCTCCGTCGTGCCGAAAACATCTGTCGTCAACAGCGTTTTAGCACACGGAGGCTTTTGTGTCTCTACTCAGGCCGGGCGCCTCATGAATTTTCCAGGCTACGGGTTGGTCAAGGCATTCGGCCGGTGTCTGATTGACCGCCGGGCACCGGAGAAGGTCCGGCACACGCTCGAGGACCTGGTGGGCCAGCGGGTGTTCGGCATCGCCTGCGGCCATCCCGACGGCAACGATTCGGACCAGCTCGCCGATGATCCGATCCACAAGTTGCTGCTCGGGCGCGACCCGGTGGCGGGCGGTCGGCTGGCGTCGCAGCCGACGGTTTCGCGGTTCGAGAACGGTGCGGGCCGCGTCGCGCTCTATCGGCTCGGGCGCGAGTTGGCGGCGTCGGTCATCGAGCGGCATCGCCGCCGGCTGCGCGGGCGGGTGCGACGCATCACGATCGACCTCGACCCGACCGACGACCCGACGCATGGCGCGCAGCAGCTGACCATGTTCAACAGCTACTACGACAGCTGGTGCTACCTGCCATTGCTGGCCTTTGTGAGCTTCGACCGTGAGGCGGAGCAGTATCTGTGCGCGGCCGTGCTGCGGCCCGGCACGGCGCAGGCGTCCGACGGCACGCTGGGCGTGCTGTGTCGGCTGCTCGCGCTGCTGCGGTCCGGCCGCCGCCTACGTGCTCATGCAGGAACTGCGGCTGAGAGCCGCCCGCACCGCCTGCGCCCGCACCCAAGTGACCTGGCTGCGCGACCGATTGCTCAAGCTCGGCGCCAACGTCGTCCGCTCCGTCCGGCGCCTCGTTGTGCACCTGCCGCGGGCAACGCCCGACCTCGACGCGTGGCGCCAAATCGCCCTCGCACTCGGGGCGCGCGCCGGGTAGCGCCCCGTCGCAGCTTCCCCCTCAGCTCGCGGAATCCACACAGGCGCCTGGGGCGCCCTGTCGGCGAAGCTGTCCGCGTCTGGCGCCTCGTACGCCCCGTAACCACGCCACGCCGCTCCACCACGCTGCCACCTGCCACGTGCGGCGACCGCAGACCTCTCTCGCTCAACGATCAGGGCTCGGCCAGCGACCGATTCGACGACGTCATGAATTTTCCGGGCTAGGAGACGGGCCAGGAGGTTGTATGGAGACGTCAAAGAAGCCGTGGCCGCTGATTACGGTGTTTGGTATCCGTGCGAAAATAGATACAAATCCAGATTACCAGCGACCGGCCGTCTGGACCCGTAGCCAGAAGCAACTGCTTGTGGATACCGTGATGAGAGGCTATGACATCCCAAAGTTCTACTGGAGAAGAACGGGACGGAAACCTGACACATATGACGTCGTGGACGGTCAACAGCGGCTGCGAGCACTGTGGGGCTTTGCCGCCGGCGAGTTCGCACTTCCCCGGGATGGTGACTCGGTAGATGGTAGCGCTGTATCAGGGCTGAAGTATGCGCAACTGCCAGACGAACTTCGAATTCGGTTCGACACCTACCCTCTCGACATTGTCCTCGTTGAGGATGCCGACGAGGACGAAGTACGTGAGATGTTCTTGAGGTTGCAGAACGGCACGTCGTTGAGAGCTCAGGAGAAGCGCAACGCCTATCCAGGCAATATGCGGGACTTTGTTCGCTCGCTCGCAGCACATGACTTTTTCGGCTCGGTCGGATTCTCCAACTCCCGCTACACGTACGATCTCGTGGCCGCCCAGATGGTGCGTCTTGAGTTAGCTAGCGGACCAACCAACGTGAAGAACCACGATCTTAACAAGATGTACAAAGAAGGTAATGACTTCGACCCAACCTGTGCCGACGCGAAAGCGGTACAGCGGACCGTCGATCTCTTGCGCGATGTGTTTCCGCAGAAAACTCCTGAGCTCACGCGTTTCAACGTCGTCGCGCTCTATGCTGTTGTGGCTGAGCTCTTAGCAGCGTACGTCCGAAGTGACTTCGAACCAAATCTGCACGACTGGTTTATTGATTTCGAACGCCGTCGGCAAGAGCAAGAGAATCTGCCCGAGGACGAGGCAGATTCGGAGTGGATCCAGTACAAGGAAAAGATTAGCCATTCTACGGACTCAGAAGATTCTATCCGATGGCGAATGGACTTCATGTTGAAAGATCTCTTCTTGATGCATCCGGAAATCCGGCTCACGGATCCCAAGCGGGAATTCACTCCGCCACAACGGCTCGCCGTCTTTCGGCGCGACCGGGGCGTGTGTCAGCTCCGACTTCGCTGCGATGGGGTAAAACTTCGGTGGGACAATTGGCACTGTGACCATTTCACCCCCTGGAGTCAGGGCGGGGTGACGAGTGTCGACAATGGGCGTGCGGCCTGCCCCGCGTGCAATCTTGCGAAGGGCGCTCAAGCCACGACCTCGTCATCGGATGTCGTAGAGACCGGTGAGCTGTGAGGGAGCGGCGCCCGCGAATCAACCTTGTTCGCGGTCTCGGTTCGTACGCCGGCGACCCCGGTCTTCTGTTCGGTCCCCAGGTCAGGCGCAGGGGCGTTCTGGATGCGGCACTTCATCGACCTGTGCCGGGTGCTGGGCGAGAGGACACCGAACAACCAACAAGGGCTAACGCGCCGACCTCGCCGCCGCCTTCGGTGCCACTCCGCCAGTTCTCTGGCGTCGGCAAACCCGCTGCTCCTGATCGTCTCCGACACGGGAGCCTCGACGGGTGGTTGTACGGGTGGTTGGCCGTACCTGACCAGAACCGGTACACCGAGGAGATGCACCCTCCAGCAATACACGTTCTCTCATGTCACCACCATATCCTCAAAGGCAGATTGCCTCCACACATTAGGAGGCCTTTGTGTCGCGAGACGTCGCTGCGTCTGTCTCCTGCTTCGGCCGTCATTATTGCCAACAATCCCAAAGCTGTGCAAAGACAACTCGTCCGCAAAGTACTGCGCAAGCCTCACCATGTATTCTGTTGCCTCCAACTGAAGAGCGAGCCGACCGGTAAGAGTTTGCAAATTCCTCCGATCGAATCTTGCGTCAAGCTCCGCCGAGCTACTCCATGCATAAAACATGTCATAGTTCACTTCGTTCCGTGGCACAATTTGCCAATCGTAGTCGCCGGTCGATGGCGCCAGTGCCTGCAAAAGATGCCCCGGTGTCCACGCAACTAAGCTGGCCGCTGCATCATAAAAGAAGTCCCAGAACTGACGATGACTTCCCCGTACCCGATTTGGCGACCTGAGTCTACGATGCACTCTCAATCTCTGCGAATGCGGTGTTCCGTCTTCTACTTCAACCACGCGCTCTCCCTGACTTGTAACCGCAATCCAACCACCAAACATCGCCAGGACCGCGTTCGCAGCGTAGAATGAAGAATAGTACAGCGTCACGTGCGCCCACGGTGCCGAACCCGGCACGAGCATCTCCACGGCGCGCCGATAATTTGTAACCGAGTATAAAATCCATTGCTCTGCCGACTTCAGCACATTCGTACGGTGCACATCAAACTCCGTGCTTCCCTCGTGGAGCACCTGCCTGGTAAGTGCCGAGTGAAATGCATGTAACGACTGTTGCATCGTCGGCGTCCCCGCGCTAAACGGTGTGCAAAAGTGTTCCGCCTGCGGAAGATCGAACAAATTCATGGGTCCTCTTCACGGAAGCATTTGTTGCTTCATTTGAAGGTACAGATCCTTCACGCCGGCCGCCCCCTGAACTCTTCGAACGACCTCCGGCGCCAGTGTAGACACTTCAATTCTTTGCACGTGCTCCCGAAGCCGCGGCGTTGTCAACGCATCCATGCTGGATGAACTCAAGAGGTCTGCCAACACCCTCAACAGCGCTCTAAGGACTCTTGCTTTAAAGAATGGAGACTCAGTCGTACCCCACCTGCCGTCGACCGACTTAATCGCTACAAAGAACCGTACAAATAACCCGGAAAATTCGTGAGGTTATCGAATCGGTCCCAGGCAGGGCCTGATCGTCGCGCGAAGGACGTTTTCGGACGCGGCGCGTGGTAGGTGGCAGCGTGGTGCAGTGGCCGGGGCGAGGTGACGGCACGCATGAGGTGGCAAGCGCCGACAGGTCGGGCGCAGGGGCGCTGGCGAGCATCCGGGGCGCGGAGGTTGCCGTGGCGACGGCGCGCTATCCGGCGCGCGCCCCGAGCGCGAGGGCGAGGTGCCGCCAGACGTCGCGGTATGGGGTCGCTCGCGGCAGGTGCAGGACGAGCCGGCGGACGGAGCGGACGACGTGGACGCTGACCTTGAGCAACCGGTCGCGCAGCCAAGTCACCTGGGTGCGGGCGCAGGCGGTGCGGGCGGCCCTCAGCCGCAGTTCCTGCATGAGCACGTAGGCGGCGGCCGTCAGCAGGACCCGCAGCTGGTTTGCCCAGAACTTGGTGCAGCTCGTGCGGTCGATCTGCAAGCCGTCGAGCAGTTCCTTGATGCGGTTCTCGATGTCGCCGCGCCCGCAGTAGACCTTCTCGTAGATGAAGCGCGGCGTCTGGCGCAGATTGGTCACGACGAAGCGCGGGTTGTCCCGCGGCTGCCGGCCGGTGAGCTGCACGACTTCGGCCTTGATCACCACGCGGCGCTCACGAGCCCACGTGCCCGCGCGATAGCGGGTGTCGAGGTAGAAGTGCGCCGTCTTCTCGCGCAGCATGTTCTCGGTGCGGGCCGCCACCATGACGTGCTCGGCAGCCCGCAACAGCACGGCGTTCCTGGCCATCGCCACGACGTAGTCGAGCCGCGGTTCGGCATCGAGGAAGTCGAAGATCTCTGGCGTGGCGAAGCCGCCGTCGAGCCGGACGAGAAAGCGCGCCTCGGGAAACGCGGACCGCAGCAGCGCGAGCAGCCGACACAGCACGCCCAGCGTGCCGTCGGACGCCTGCGCCGTGCCGGGCCGCAGCACGGCCGCGCACAGATACTGCTCCGCCTCACGGTCGAAGCTCACAAAGGCCAGCAATGGCAGGTAGCACCAGCTGTCGTAGTAGCTGTTGAACATGGTCAGCTGCTGCGCGCCATGCGTCGGGTCGTCGGTCGGGTCGAGGTCGATCGTGATGCGTCGCACCCGCCCGCGCAGCCGGCGGCGATGCCGCTCGATGACCGACGCCGCCAACTCGCGCCCGAGCCGATAGAGCGCGACGCGGCCCGCACCGTTCTCGAACCGCGAGACCGTCGGCTGCGACGCCAGCCGACCGCCCGCCACCGGGTCGCGCCCGAGCAGCAACTTGTGGATCGGATCATCGGCGAGCTGGTCCGAATCGTTGCCGGCGGGATGGCCGCAGGCGATGCCGAACACCCGCTGGCCCACCAGGTCCTCGAGCGTGTGCCGGACCTTCTCCGGTGCCCGGCGGTCAATCAGACACCGGCCGAATGCCTTGACCAACCCGTAGACGCGCTCGGCGGCCTTGAGCAGCACGGCGCCGCCATCCGAGCTCGACTGCTCGCGGTCGAACGTGGCCACGAGCGGCTTGTCGAACAGATCGGGGAACAGAACAGACTGTGCTATCGTGGGGTCCGTCACGCAAGAGCCTCCGTCGTGCCGAAAACATCTGTCGTCAACAGCGTTTTAGCACACGGAGGCTTTTGTGTCTCTACTCAGGCCGGGCGCCTCATGAATTTTCCAGGATAACGCCGTCCACGCCTCCAGGTCGGCGTCACTTTCTCTCCTCTTGTGCTTTCCCACAATACTCCTAATCTCGGGCGCAAGAGACCCCTGCTTTATGGTCAGCGGCTTTTCGCCAGTCATGTCAATTCCCACCGCATAGAACGGGCTCTCCTTGCGCGTAGCGAGTTCGAATACGACCTCCGCAGTCAATACGGCTGCCGGGTCCCCAGGACGCACCAACCTCACGAGATCCCACCTCAGAGATGAAGGAACGCGGCGTTGATTATCATTGATTTCCAAGAAGAGCGCGGCCATGTCGCGCTCCGTTCTATTCATGTGAATTACACATGGATATTTGCCGTCAAACTCCGAGTGGTGCTGAGCCCAAAGGCGATGCTGCCCATCGACAACCAAGAGTCTTGCTGCCCCGGGAAACACGATACGATTGTCTATTGTTTCATACTCTCTTGTCGTTGTCGCAAGCGTAAGGGAGTTCGGAAACGCACGGGCACCTTCCAGCACAGTGCGAGCGATTGCTCGCGCTCGTTCCTTCTTGACGATTCGCTGGAACCCCTTGTGCGGGTCCTCAATTCGCCACGACGGCGTAGAGTGATCCAGTAGCCATTTTCCGAGTCTCCTCAAATTCGTGTGGGTAGCGGTGGCTCCAGCTTGATGCCTCCGCAGCAGAGGTACAGCATCGAGATGAGCGGACGGTGTGAGTGGAAGCCGTAGGCGCGCCGTGCGATGACGCGGAGCTTGTTGTTGATGCCCTCGACGGGTCCGTTGGTCATGCGGGTGTCGAGGTAGGCGAGGATCCCCGCCGCGTGCTTCCGGATGGTCCGCGCGAGCTTGACGAACGGCGCCAGCCGTGACCGCGCCGCCCAGTCCAGCCACTGCTCGAGCAGCTCCTCGGCCTCGTCGGGTCTGGCCTGCTCGAGGATGGTCGCCAGGTACTCGTTCAACTCGTAGGCGCGGTCGAGGGCGCGGTTCTCGCGGCGCAGGGTTGCCAGCCGTTGTGCTTGGCTGGGCTTGAGGCGCGCCGGATGCTTCAGCAGCGCGTAGCGCGTCCCCTTGAGGGCTTTGGCCGCGGTCGCCCCCAGGCGGTGTTGCTCCGCCCGGCGGACGGCGTCGACCGCGTCGGCCGCCAGCCGTTCAACGTGGAACCGGTCGTAGACGACCCTGGCCTGCGGCACCCGTTCCCGCACCGCCTTGCCGTAGCTCGCCGCCAGGTCCGCCGTCACCAGCGTGATCCGGGCGCAACCGGCCGGTCCCAACAGGTCGAAGAACCTGCCCAGCGTGTCGGCGCTGCGCCCCTTCCCGGCCCAGACCACGCGCCGGCGGTCAGGGTCGACCAGGACCGTCAGATAGTGGTGCCGCTTCCGATAGCTGAACTCGTCAATGCCGATCCGCCGCAGCCCGGCCAGCCGCGTCGAATCCAGCCGCCGAGCCACCACCCGCTCGACGATGCCGCCCACCGCCGGCCACGAAATCCCCACCAGACGACTCACCGTCGTCCGGTCCGTCACCTGCGCCAGATAGGCCACCAACTCCTCGAGCGGCGCCGTGAACGCGCTGCCGTGCACTGCCCACGACACCTGCTCGACCCGAACCCCGCAGCGACCACACGATACCCGCCACGGGGCATACCGCAGCCACACCGTCGTCCGACCCCACGGCACATGGCGCCACAGCCGAGCCGGTTGCCGGTCGTAGCGTGGGGCCCGGCCGCCGCACGCGCCGCACCGCGAGCGCCGCCACGACGGCCGCGCCGATACGCGGAACATCCCGTTGCTCCCGATACGCACCTGCTCGACGTACAACTGCGTGACACCGAGCAATCGTCGTAGTAGGGTCGTCACACGCATGGGGCTGTCCTCCTCCTCATTGGTTCTCCTTTGTCATGCCAATGAGAACAGGACGCCCCTGCGTTTTCAATGATTTCCAGCGGCTCGCCGAGGGCTGACCACCCGCCGGCTCCGGTCAGCTGCGGGCCGCGATTCACGGCCCGACCAGCCCAAGCCCAATCTCCCCTTTGGACGGCCCGGACGCCCCGTCCAGGCCGGGCCGCAAGGCCCATAACTGCACTCTGAGCGTAGGGACGGACGGCGTGTCACCCGCCAGGGTCGCAGCGAAGCGGAGAACGCGCGTAGCGCGTTGACACGCCGTCCGTCACGTAGCTACCCCACCGCTCGCTGAACCCGCCGATCACTCTCACCCCGGACCCACACCTGATTGAGGAGAGCCCATTTTCCTGGTAGTACGGCGAGGTACACTGCCGGATCCTCTTGAACAACGACGCCCGGCACAGACAGCGACGCGGGATCGTTCCCTGAGGCTACTATAGTCACCAGTAATTCTCCAAATGTACGTACTGCGAAAGTGCCCTTGATTTGCCAATTGGTCCTTAACGGTTGCTCTCGTTCCTCTTCTCCTTCTGGCCGTTCCCGGCAGTCAGAATCAATTCTATCGTACGCTTCGCCTCCACGAAGTTCTCGGCATGTTCAGCGACTAAGCCGAACACCTTACGGTATACTTGTACCTCCACGTCATTGACTCCCAGAACACTCTTCGCGTGCCCAAGAGGAGCGCGTAGCCGCCTTTCGAGTTGCGCCAACTCATCCGCGGCTGCCCGCCTCTCCTCAACGGTCGCGAGCCTCCGTCTCCACACGGCGATGTCCACTAGCTGTCGCGCGACCATCCGGTCCACGACGTCGGCCGGCAGATACCCGTTCATCGCGAGTTCCAGACTCGCGGCCACATTGTCAACGAACCGCCGATACCGCCGCTGTTGATTCCGTTCTCGAGACGCAGTTCTGCACCGCACCTCGAGCCGCCGACACACCGCCCCCAAATGGTTCTCCAAGTTGCGCAGGTGCGGGCTAGGTTCAAAATAATCCCGACGTGCATTCGGAACGATGGCAGGTTCCAGAATGTGGATTTCGGCGACACACCACCGATTAAATCGGTCCTCTACAAACAAGTGATCGAACGTGCGCTCTCCGCCTACTTGAATGTTGCCGATACGCGCCCGCAGACATCTCACACCGCGATTCCTCGGAATCGCGCCCGATACTCCGAATGTGAGATCCACCCCACGGCTGCCACATCGCCCCGTAGTCCAGGGATTCGTATTCCCTCAAGGTCAATAACCTCCTCCGCTTCTGCCGCCACCACGCGTCTTGAGTGAGGCCTCTCGATGGGGTGTGTGTCGCCGTCCAGCCGTACATCTAATGTCAAGGGGCACTCTCCTTCACTGAACAGTGCCAATATCTCTGAAGCGTACGGAAACTCCGCGGGAAACGGCACTGGACATACTTCGCCAATGTACGCCCGCACGGCAGCCTTATTCATGAGGGATGCAGCTGCAGATCGTGAAATACCATCGATGATGACCTCAAAAAAGCAATCGGGGACGCCCTTTGCCTCAGCTGCCTCCACGCTGACACAATCGGTCAGCACCGCGTCGAAGGATCGACCTGCCGTAAGCCCGCTATGGAGTCGGTGTCCGTCCCACACCACGCGAACAAGTGGCGAGTGTCTCCCGGCACGGGTAAGAAACGTTACGGACTCGCCAAAAGCCAATCCAACCAGTCGACCGATCCCGCGAAATCCGCGGCAGCGTTGGCCCCGTTTCCCGCTCTGCGCGACCGGGACTAGCGCTCTTTCTGCATCGCACAAGTTCAAGCCGGGTCCGTGGGGATGTCCCGGATGCTGTTGAACTGAAGTGAAGCGGGTGGCGACTCCTCGCCCCTGTCTGTGGTAGGACAGGGGTGGAATCAACAAGAGGAGAGCCACCCATGGCGAAGCATGACAGGCGGAAGCGTTCCAGCCAACCCCCCAGCTCGCGAACGGTCTCGATTCAGGTGCCCCTGCCGGTGCTCGGTGTGCTGAACGGTGTCCGGGAAGCGTTTCATGGCTTGTGCATCACGACCGGGCTGCAGGTCCTTGAGGCGATGATGGAGGGGGATCGAGAAGACCTGTGCGGGCCGAAGGGGCGCCATCAGGTCGAGCGACCCGCATGGCGTGGCGGGAGCGTGGCCAGTCAGGTGACGCTCGGGGGGCGCGAAGTTGCCGTGCCGCGGCTCCGTGTGCGGAGCACGGACGGCGAGCTGCCGCTGCCGAGCTTCCGGTGGGCGGCGGCCACCGACCCGCTGGACGAGCGCACGCTGGCGGCGGTCGCGGCCGGGGTGTCGACGCGGCGGTATGCGGGCACGTTGGATCCGTTGCCGGACGAGGTGACGGAGCGGGGAACGTCGCGTAGCGCGGTGTCTCGGCGGTTCGTGGCGCTGTCGGCCAAGCGCCTGGGGTCGTTTCTCAAGCGGCCGTTGGGCGAGTTGGACCTGCGGGTGGTCTGCATCGACGGCAAGGTCTTCCGGGATCACTGCATGGTGGTCGCGTTGGGGATCGACACGCAGGGCCGCAAGCACGTGCTGGGGCTTCGCGAAGGCGCCACGGAGACGGCGGCCGTCACCACCGGCCTGCTGAGCGACTTGGTGACGCGCGGTCTGCCGACGGACCGGACGTTGCTGTTCGTCATCGATGGGGCGGCGGGGCTGCGCCGGGCCATCAGCGATGTCTTCGGCTCTCGTGGCGTGGTGCAACGCTGTCAAGTACACAAGCTCCGGAACGTCATGGGCCATCTGCCCGAACGGCTGCACGCCTCGGTTGGCAAGGCGTTGCGGGACGCCTGGGAGCTGGACTCGGCGGACCGCGCGGTGCGGGTGCTGGAGCGCTTGGCGGGGTCGCTGGAGCGTGACCACCCCGGCGCGGCGGCGTCCATCCGGGAGGGCCTCGAGGAGACACTGACGGTGCAGCGGCTTGGTCTGACGGGGGCGCTCGAACGTACTCTGCGCTCTACGAACATCATCGAAAACCTGATGGGCAGCGTCGAGGACTACACGCGGCGGGTCAAGCGGTGGCGTGGCGGGCAGATGATTCAACGTTGGGTGGCGAGCGCGCTGGTGGAGGCGGAGCCGCGCTTCCGGCGGGTGCGTGGTTACCGCGACCTACGCCACCTGGTCGCTGCACTGGACGCGCTGGCCCCGCCCGACGGTGCGGTTGCTGACGCGGCGTAGAATAGACGAACTCGGCGCGGAAACAAGGAGTCCGCCACTCGCAAAGTTCAACAACGAACGGGACAATCCCTGCGCGACCGTTGGTGGGGGCAGTGACGTAGCGAAGAGTGGCATAGAGACTGCTCTTTCGGCTCTCCTCAATCAGGTGTGGGTCCGGGGTGAGAGTGATCGGCGGGTTCAGCGAGCGGTGGGGTAGCTACGTGACGGACGGCGTGTCAACGCGCTACGCGCGTTCTCCGCTTCGCTGCGACCCTGGCGGGTGACACGCCGTCCGTCCCTACGCTCAGAGTGCAGTTATGGGCCTTGCGGCCCGGCCTGGACGGGGCGTCCGGGCCGTCCAAAGGGGAGATTGGGCTTGGGCTGGTCGGGCCGTGAATCGCGGCCCGCAGCTGACCGGAGCCGACGGGTGGTCAGCCCTCGGCGAGCCGCTGGAAATCATTGAAAACGCAGGGGCGTCCTGTTCTCATTGGCATGGCAAAGGAGAACCCATGAGGAGGAGGACAGCCCCATGCGTGTGACGACCCTACTACGGCGATTGCTCGGTGTCACGCAGTTGTACGTCGAGCAGGTGCGTATCGGGAGCAACGGGATGTTCCGCGTATCGGCGCGGCCGTCGTGGCGGCGCTCGCGGTGCGGCGCGTGCGGCGGCCGGGCCCCACGCTACGACCGGCAACCGGCTCGGCTGTGGCGCCATGTGCCGTGGGGTCGGACGACGGTGTGGCTGCGGTATGCCCCGTGGCGGGTATCGTGTGGTCGCTGCGGGGTTCGGGTCGAGCAGGTGTCGTGGGCAGTGCACGGCAGCGCGTTCACGGCGCCGCTCGAGGAGTTGGTGGCCTATCTGGCGCAGGTGACGGACCGGACGACGGTGAGTCGTCTGGTGGGGATTTCGTGGCCGGCGGTGGGCGGCATCGTCGAGCGGGTGGTGGCTCGGCGGCTGGATTCGACGCGGCTGGCCGGGCTGCGGCGGATCGGCATTGACGAGTTCAGCTATCGGAAGCGGCACCACTATCTGACGGTCCTGGTCGACCCTGACCGCCGGCGCGTGGTCTGGGCCGGGAAGGGGCGCAGCGCCGACACGCTGGGCAGGTTCTTCGACCTGTTGGGACCGGCCGGTTGCGCCCGGATCACGCTGGTGACGGCGGACCTGGCGGCGAGCTACGGCAAGGCGGTGCGGGAACGGGTGCCGCAGGCCAGGGTCGTCTACGACCGGTTCCACGTTGAACGGCTGGCGGCCGACGCGGTCGACGCCGTCCGCCGGGCGGAGCAACACCGCCTGGGGGCGACCGCGGCCAAAGCCCTCAAGGGGACGCGCTACGCGCTGCTGAAGCATCCGGCGCGCCTCAAGCCCAGCCAAGCACAACGGCTGGCAACCCTGCGCCGCGAGAACCGCGCCCTCGACCGCGCCTACGAGTTGAACGAGTACCTGGCGACCATCCTCGAGCAGGCCAGACCCGACGAGGCCGAGGAGCTGCTCGAGCAGTGGCTGGACTGGGCGGCGCGGTCACGGCTGGCGCCGTTCGTCAAGCTCGCGCGGACCATCCGGAAGCACGCGGCGGGGATCCTCGCCTACCTCGACACCCGCATGACCAACGGACCCGTCGAGGGCATCAACAACAAGCTCCGCGTCATCGCACGGCGCGCCTACGGCTTCCACTCACACCGTCCGCTCATCTCGATGCTGTACCTCTGCTGCGGAGGCATCAAGCTGGAGCCACCGCTACCCACACGAATTTGAGGAGACTCGCTCTTTCCACTTCCGGGCTCACCAGAAACAAAAAACAGCCGGCTTGTTCGGTCAGTGTCGATCGCGTGAGCTACATGCGCCGACTCTCTTGACCGAATGGACCCTGCATCGTCCACGGCGTTGGCCAGCGCCGTGGCGATTGCCTTCAGGGCATCTCGTTGACTTCGGTTGAGTGAATCGTACAGAACAGGTCCGGCTTCCGGCCGAAGAGTGTAGTGGCTGTCGTTCATGCTGCGTCCTTGCAGGTGATGTCGCGAGCGATCATAGCAGTGGAGCCAAGGCGCGGGGTAGCCGGGGGGAGGGGGTGCCGAGCTTTGGTGGCGCGGCGGTTAACGAGAGAGGGTGAGGTTGGACGACGGGGCGCGCGGCATGCGCGTTCGGCAAGGACGCGGAGGACGGGATGCAGGTCGAGTGGGCAGGTCGGGGCAGCTTCATCCTGACGTTCCTGGAACCCGCCGTGTCGGCGCTCCACGTGCACGTGCTGGGACGGGCGTGCCGGCGGTCCCGGAGGATGCTGGCCTATTGGCACGGACAGATCTGGAACGTGGCGGCATTCGGCCGTTCGTTCGGCTTGGCGGTGCGAAACGGCACGCCGCTGTCTCGGTCCGCTGAGCGGCCCTCTGGTCATACGTCAGCTCGAGCAGAGTCGTGGCAAGCTCGCCAAGCGGTAGGTTGAGGCTCCCGAACGCGCACGACGGCGCCGAAGGTCACCTCGGTTGATACGCTTGGTACTCACCGACGTCGATCTCTCCGAGGCAATCGTCGTGCACGCCGGCGAGGATTCGTACCGTCTGGCCGCCAGGGTGCGCGCCGTTGCGGCGGCGCGCCTGGATACGGACCTGCGGCTGTAGGCGCGAGGCGACGCCGTCAGTCGGACTTCGCGATCCGCCAGAGCGACGAGACGGTGCGGATGATCAGGCTGCCGCGCACGACGGCGGGCGTGGCGTTGACCATCTCCTCGAGCGAGTTGACGCCCAGCAGCCCGTACTCGGGGCCCGCGCGGATGACGTACGTATCGCCGTCCTCGCTGAGGGCGAAGACCTTGTCGTTGTACGCCCAGGGCGACGAGGTGAAGCCGCCGGTGCCGCGCGCGATCCGCACGCGCCCGTACACCTCGTCGCCGGTGCGCGCATCGTGGGCGGTCAGGAAGCCCTGCGTGTACAGCCCGTAGAACAGGCCGTCGTAGACCAGCCCCGACGGCATGTACGTGCCGGCCCCGTCCCGGAACCAGACCACGTGCTCGTTGCTCGTCTCGCCGGCCGCGAGCGAGATGTCGCCGCTGGCGCCGGGCCGGATGGCGTAGACGGGACGGAACAGCATCGACGGGAAGCCGGAGCTGACGTACAGCAGGTCGTCGGCGGCGAGCGGGGTCGGCGTGGTGCTCACCGACAGGCCCTCGATCTCCCACAGCCGGGCGCCGTCGAGGCTGAACGAGCGCACGCGGTTGTTGCCCAGGATGACGACCTCGGTGCGCAGGTCGTTCTCCCAGACGAACGGCGACGACCAGCCGTACGCCTCCTCGGTCTTGCCCTCGTGCACGTGCCACAGCTCCTCGCCGGTCTGCGTGCTGTAGGCGGCGAAGAACCAGGAGCGCGCCTCGTGGTCGGCGGCGATGAAGATGCGGCCGTCGTGCAGGGCGGCGGAGGCGGCCTGGCCGATGCCGGCGAAGTAGCCGGCGTCGAGCGTGCGCCCGGGCTCGATGCGGGTCTCGGTCGCCAGCTCGGGCGGGGCGGCGGGCACGGTCACCGCGCGCGACCACGCGATGTCGCCGTTGAAGTCGACCGCGAACAGGCCGGCGTTCGCGTGGAACACGTAGACGTAGCGGCCGTCGGTCACCGGCGTCTCGGACGCGTACGTGTTCTTGGGATGCTTGGGGTTGATCGGCAGGCCCGCGCGCAGCGCGCGCCGCCAGCGCGTCTCGCCGGTGGCGAAGTCGATGGCGTGCAGCAGCCACGTGTAGGGCGTGGCCAGCGGGGGCGCGCTGGCGATGCCGTCGATGGAGGTGACCGGCGCGCCTTCCTGGCCCGGCTCCGGGATGAGGTCGCGGCCGGGCACCTGGCGCGGCTCGTCGCTCACGACCGACGTGACGAAGATCAGATCGCCCCAGACGATCGGCGAGCTCCACCCCTGGCCCGGAATCCCGACGTTCCAGACGACGTTCTCGGTCCGGCTCCACGTGTCGGGCAGCGCCGGATCGTCTGCAACGGCGCCGGCGTTCGCGCCCCTGAACCGCGGCCAGTTGTCACCGGCGCCCGCCGTCTGGCCGGGCGCGGCCGAAGCGGCCAGCAGGACGAGGCAGGCGCTGGCGGCGGCGAGTCGACACCGGCTCCGGCGGCCCGTCAAATGCAATTGCACGAACGCCTCCTGCAAGGGAAACGAGGTGTTGGTGTCGTAGAATAGGCGCCGGTCCGATCCGCGTCAAGCATCGCGGAGGACCGCCCGGACCCTGTATCGAGGAGGCGATCGTGTCACGATTCAGAGCGGCCAGCCGCGTGTTGACCATCATCACCACCACCGCCGCCGCCGTCGTCGTCGCCGTCGGCTTGGCGGGCGCGCAGGAGTCCGGGGACGGGCGCAGCCTCGAGGTGGCGGCCACCATCGCCTTCACCGAAGGGCCCACCGTGCACGAGGACGGGTCGGTCTACTTCACCGACATCACCAACAACCGGATCCTGCGCATGGCGCCGGACGGCGCGGTGACGACCTTCCGCGAGCCGAGCAACCGGGCCAACGGCCTGATCTTCGACGACCAGTGGCGGCTGCTCGCGTGCGAGGGGAATGACGGCTCCACCGCCGACGCGCGCATCACCCGCACCGACGTCGAGACGGGCGAGGTCGAGGTGCTCGCCGACCGCTACGAGGGCAGGCTGTTCCACCGGCCGAACGACCTCACGATCGACGGCAGCGGCCGCATCTACTTCACCGACCGGCCCGAGCCCGAGCACGGCGACGAGTACACCGGGGTCAACGCCGTGTACCGCATCGATCCGGACGGCTCCATCGAGCGGATCCTGACCGAGCCCGAGGTGGTGCGCCCGAACGGCATCGTCGTCTCGCCCGACGACACCACCCTCTACGTCATCGAGACGCAGCAGCAGGAGGGCGGGGCGCGGATGATTCGCGCGTTCGACCTGGCCGCGGACGGCACGGCGGGCAACATGCGCGTCTTCCACGACTTCTACCCGGGGCGCAGCGGCGACGGGATGACGATCGACAGCGAGGGCAACCTCTACGTGGCGGCCGGCCTCAACCGCCTGCGCGGCACGAGCGAGACGCTCGATACGCCCGCCGGCGTCCACGTGTTCGCGCCCGACGGCGAGCTGCTGGAGCTGATTCCGGTGCCGGAGGATTCGATAACGAACGTCGCGTTCGGCGGCCCGGATCTGCGGACGCTCTACATCACCGCCGGCAAGACGCTGTTCCGCGTCACGACCGACATCGAGGGCACGCGGCGGTAGGACGGCGGTCAGCCGGTGACGTTGACCGTGATCTCGCGGGTGGTCTTGAGCCCGCCGTCGTGG
This sequence comes from Vicinamibacterales bacterium, assembly GCA_965214845.1. Classification (GTDB taxonomy): domain Bacteria; phylum Acidobacteriota; class Vicinamibacteria; order Vicinamibacterales; family UBA8438; genus JAAXGX01. The sequence goes on along the minus strand of CBDCCO010000007.1, from coordinate 4,173,417 downwards.
GCCATCGCGCGCAGGACGTAGGTGCCCGGCTCGCTGAAGGTGGCCGTCACGGTGACCCGGCCGTCCTCGGGTATCGCCCCGCGGGCCCACTCGGGCGTCGGGGGGAACTTCGGGCACATCGTGATGCCCCGCGCCCGCCCCCGGAAGTCGGGGTTGAACTGCGCGGGATCGAAGCTGACGTGCGCGGCGTCGCCGCGATAGACCAGCCAGCCGAACATCAGGCCGGCCGCGTCCGAGCCCTCCTGCCCGCCCCGGGGCCGCGGCAGGCCGTCGTCGCTGGTGATCGCCGTCAGCTCCAGCGGCTCGCCCACCCTGACGGTTCGCTCGCTCTCGCCCTCCACCCGCAGCTCGGGTTGGAGGCTGTCCGCCTCGCCGGCCCGCTGGCCGAACCCGGCCTCGTTCATCATCGTGATGCGCTTGTCGATGATGTACTCGGGGTGCAGCGTGGCGTACGCCTGCTCCGTCCGGCCGTAGGCGGTCAGGGTCCAGACGAGCTCGTTGGCGCCGAAGTCCGCCGGCACGGGCACCCGGAAGATGAACTTGCCGCGGCGGGGGAAGAAGCGGGTCGGCTGTCCGCGGTCCGGTCCGCCCGGCTCGATGCTGTTGTCCGGCCCGACCGGAATCTGGAGCACTTCCTGGCAGTTGCGGTTGAAGAAGCCGAACACCAGGTTGAACGAGCCGTCCGGATTCGGCTCCCAGCCCTCGAACACGGGGGCGATGTTCTGCCCGTGCGTGAACGCCTGCTGTGCGCCCGCCGCGGCGGGGAACGTGAACGCCAGCACCGCGGCCGCGAAAACCGCCATTCTTGCCATGCTGCCTCGCTCCGTGTGTTGGGGGATGCCTGCCCGGGGGAAAGGCGGCCGCGCGGTCCGGGCGCGGCCATGCGCGTCCGGACCGCCGCGGCCGGTCGTGCCGTACTGCTAGTTCTGCTGGTTGGCGGCCTGCGACGCGCGCAGCATCTCGCGCTCCGCCACGACCTCCGCGTACTGCTCCTCGTCGAGGAAGGTCACCTTCGGCAGCAGCAGGAACATGTCGTCGATCGAGCGGTTGCCCCAGCCCTTCCAGTTGCGCGGATCCACGACGTTGCGGTTCTTGGCGGTGTTGTCGTACCAGCCGACGATGTGCAGCACCGTGCCCTGCGGCAGGATCGGCGCGTGGTCGTCCTCGTAGACGTAGACCCGCGCCCAACTGTGGTTGTACTTCGAGCAGTTGAGCATCTCGCGCGTCTGGTCGGGGTAGACCGCCTCGACGCACATGCGCTTGCCGCTCGAGTGCATGTGCGGCTCGTAGGTGGTCAGGATGCCGTGCTGCGGCATCGTGTAGAACCCGTCGAAGCGGACGTTGTCCTCGCCGGCCGGAATGTCGAGCCCGTCGCCGATGTTGCCCATGGCGAGGAACCCGGACTGCTTGTACTTCGGCTCGAATCCCTCGGGATGGAACTTGAAGCCGACGTCGGCGCGCACCGGAACCTCCACGCCCGAGGAGTAGAGGTGCACGGTGAACCGCAGCTCCGAGCCCGCGGCCAGCGTGACGCCCGTGTCGTCCGGGTAGATGGTCGCGTTCTGGCCCAGGCTGTAGACCATGCGGAACCGGCTGCGGTCCTCGAGCGAGAGGTCGGTCTGCTCCGTGAACACCTGGCTGCTGTGCACGCCGATGTGGTGGATGGTGAAGTTGCCGAAGCCGTCCCGCGACTTCGCGCGCGCCTCGGCCATCTGGTCGTCATCGAGCAGCCGCACTTCCTTGACCTCGACCGCCTTGATGTAGCGGTCCTCGGTCAGGCCCGTCGGCACCGGCCCCAGCTCGTCGTGGTAGTCGGCCGCGACCGCCGGCGCCACCATCCGGGGCGAGGAGACGATCAGGTCGGGCTCGCCGATGGTCCACTCGTCCGCGTCCGCCCACTCGACGGGCGGCGGCATGTCGGCCGGGTTGCCGCGCGGCGCGCCCGCGTCGGCCCAGGCGCCGATGGTCGCGATCTCCGCGTCGGTCAGCGAGACGTCGTCCTTGAAGTGCTGGACGCCGATGTTCTTCTCGATGAACCAGGGCGGCATCTCGCGCAGCGCCGTCTTCTCCTTCATCGCCCGCGCCCAGGGCCGCGCGTCCTCGTACGTGACGAACGAGATCGGGGCAAGGGCGCCGGGGCGGTGGCAGGCCTGGCAGGAGCGCTGCAGGATGGGGGCGACATCCCGGGTGAACGTCACGTCGGCCGCCGCTTCCGCGGCGCCGGCGGCGATTGCGGGGGCGCTGCCGAGCAGCAGTGCGAATCCGGCGCCGATCAGGCAGGCCTGCTTGAGCATGGATTGCATCGTGAACGATCTCCTCTCGGGGCAGCCCACCCGCCGGGACGGATGGGGCCCTTGCGTGAGTACACAGCGGTGCCGACAGGGAATCGCGCGTATGGTACGTGACGCCTTCGCGCAGTGTCAATCGGCGGCCGGCCGGCGTCGCGGGCCGACCGGTTCAATGCGCCGTCACCGTTACCGTGACGTCCACGTTCGTGATCAGCCCGCCGTCATGGGCCATCACGCGCAGCACGTACATGCCGGGCGCGGCGAACGTGGCCGTGACGGGGAACCTGCCGTCCGCCGGAACCGGCGGCGGCGCCCAACCCGGCGACCAGGGCGAGTTGCCGCGATAGTCGGTGTACACCTTGAACTGCTCGGGCTCGAACGACACCTCGGCGCCGGCGCCCCGGTAGACGAACCACGCCACGCGCAGCCCCCACGCGTTGTAGTTGACCGGCGTGCGCGGCGCGGCCGGCTTCGGCTCGGGGATGCCGTCGTCGCTGGCGACCGCGGTCAGCGCCAGCGGCTCCCCGACGCGCACCGTGCGCGCGGCGGCGCCTTCCACGCGCACCGCCGGCGCGCGGTTCCGGCGCTCGATGGCCCGCACGCCGAGCCCCCCGATGTCCTTCATCCGCAGCAGGTCGTCGATGACGTAGTCCGGCCTGAGGCTGGCATACGCCTTCTCGGTCCGGCCGTGCGCGGTCAGGGTCCACACGACCTCCCGCTCGCCGAAGTCGTGCGGCACGCGGACGCGGAACACGTAGCGGTTGCGCCGCGGCAGGAAGTACGTCGGCTGTCCCTGGTCCGCCGGGCCCGGCTCGAGCCGGTTGCCGGCACCGATCGGAATGTGGAGCATCTCGTCCATGTTGCGGTTCATGTACCCGAACACCAGGTTGAACGAGCCGTCCGGGTTCTGCTCCCAGCCCTCGAACGCCGGCGCGACGTTCTGGCCGCGCGAGTAGATGATCGTCTGGCCGCTGGCCGTCGTCAGGCCGGCCAGGCACACGACCGCCGCCAACGCCGCCGCCCGCGTCCACTGCCGATTGCTGCGCGTTGTTCGCATGGCGCCTACTGCTGGTCCTGCGCGGTCGCGAACGCCTGCCGCCCGTCGCGCGCCGCCACCTCGGCCTCGAACTGCTCCTCGGTCAGGTAGACCATGCGCGGCAGGTGGTACAGCATGTCGTCGATGGACCGGTTGCCCCAGCCCTTCCAGTTGCGCGGGTCGAGCACGCGCGGGTTGCTGGGCGAGTTGTCGTACCAGGCCAGCAGGTGCAGGACGGTGCCGGCCGGCAGCAGCGGCGCCGCCTCGTCCTCGTAGACGTAGACCTTCACCCAGTTGTGGTTGTAGTCGGCGCAGTTGAGCATCTCGCGCGCGTTGTTCGGATAGATCGCCTCGAGGCACATCCGCTTGCCGCTCGAGTGCAGGTGCGGCTCGAAGGTCATCATGAGCGCGGGCCGGTCGAGCCGGTAGAAGCCGTCGCGCATGATGTTGTCCTCGCCGGCCGGGATGTCGAGCTCCAGATCGAAGGCGCCCGACTGGGCGCCGAAGCCCTGCAGGTACTTCGGCTCGTACTCCCTGGGATGCAGCTTGAACGCGGTGTCCACGCGCACGCGCACCTCGCGGCCCACCGAGTGGTAGTGCATCCGGTCGTAGGTCAGGACCGAGTCGGCGGGCAGCCGGATGCCGACCCAGTCGGGAAAGTACGTCGCGTTCTGGCCCAGCTCGTGGGTGATGTTGAAGTTGCCCCGCTGGCCGATGCTGCCGGGCTGGTCGTCCTGGCGATCCGTCACGGCGGCGATCACCGCGTGATGGACCACGAACAGGTTGAGCTCGGCGCGGCCCGCGTCGCCCGCGGCATCGCCCGCCGCCGCCGCGGCGGGCCGGATCTCCAGCCCGTCGTCGTCGAGGAGCACCTCCTTGACCTCGACCGCCTGCACGTAGCGGTCCTCGGTCAGCCCGGTGGGCGACGGCGGGTTGATGCCGCCGAACCAGTCGGCCGCCACCGCGGCGACGGTCGCCACCGGCGACTCGACGATCAGATCGGGCTCGCCGATGGTCCACTTGCCGGCCGGCCACCGGCGGGGCGGCGGCAGGTCGGCCGGGTTGCCGCGGGGGGCGCCCGCGTCGACCCAGCCCGCGATGGACGCGATCTCGCCGGCGGTCAGCGACGGGTCGTCCTTGAACGCCTGGATCCCGATGTTCTTGTCGATGAACCAGGGCGGCATCTCGCGCGCCAGCGTGCGCTGCCGGATGGAGCGCGCCCAGGGGCGCACGTCCTGGTAGCTGATCAGCGACATCGGCGCCCCGCCGCCCGGGCGGTGGCAGCTCTCGCACGACCGCTGCAGGATCGGCGCGATGTCCTTCGTGAACGTCACCTCGTGCTCTGGCTGCGCCGCCGCGGCGGCCGGCGCGGCAACGAGCAGGGCGCACCCGGCCAGCAACGGCGCGCCCGCCCAGCGGGCGATTCCGGACCTCGTGGTCATCGTGGCATTCCCCATGTCTTCGCCTCCACGCGGCCTGCACGCCGCATGCCGCACCCGCCATTCTAGCGCAGGGCCGGCGGCGTGCGGCGCGCGGTCGGGAAGGGGCGTTGAGCGTGTCGCGACGGCGATGATACGCTGGGCACCTGGTCCAACGGCCAGGGAACCGAGGTGTTCGGAACGGATGTCCGACGAGCTGAAGACGATCATGGAGTTCCCGCGCTCCGGTTGGGCGTGGACCAGGGCATGACGCGCGGCAGGGTGGACTGACCCGATGCCTGCGGAGTGGTCCGCCCTCGGTCCGGGGCTCTTCTGTCCGGTCGCCGTATCGCCCGCGGGCGGCGGCGCGGTGCTGCTCGCGCGCGCCGGCGGCGGGGAGCTGATCCGGGTCGACAGGGACGCGGGCGGCTGGCGGCCGCCGCGCTCGCTCGGCGTGCCGGTGGCGCGCAGCCGGGGCGGCGGCGTCGCCGTGCCGGTCGACTGGCAGTTGGCGGCCTGCGCCGGGGGACCGGACGCGATCGAGCTGGCCGCGCGCAGCCCCGACGGCGACCTGCTGCACCTGAGCCTGACGCCGGAAGGACCGGTGGAGTTCGAGTGCCTGGGCGCACCGGCGGCCGCCCCCGCCGGCCGGGCCATTCCGGTCGGGCTGGCCGGTCCGCCCGCCATCTGCCGTTCCGGCCCGGGTCGCCTCGACGTCCTGGCGGTGGGGCAGGGCGGGGAGGTGCTGCACGCGATTCGCAGCGGAGGCGAATGGGGTCCGTTCGATTCGCTGGGCGCGCCGCCCGCGCCGTCCGGGGAGCGCCGCGCTGTGCGGCCGCCGGTGGCCGAGGCGGTCGCCGCGTGCCGTTGCGGGCTGTCGGGCATCGCCCTGTTCCAGCGCGGTGCGGAGAGCCGGCTGCTGCTGAAGTGGTGGAACGGCGCGGACTGGAGCGACTACGCCTCGCTCGGCTCGCCGGAGGTGCCCGACGAGTCATATCCGGCGGTGACGGTGCCGGCCCCGCTCACCGGACCGCCCGCCGCCTGCAGCGGGGGACCGGACCGCCTCGACGTGTTCGTGCGCGGCCCGCGCGGCGACCTGGTGCACACGGGGTGGGACGGCGCGGACTGGAGCCGCTTCGAGTCGTTGGGGATGCCTGCCGACGGGGAGCAACCCATCCCGCTGACGGGCGCCGTGACGGCCTGCAGCGCTGGCGGACGCGCGTGCGACGTGGTCGCCGGCGCGGTCGACGGACGCCTGTACTACCTGAGATGGAGTGACGATGCAGACGATGAAGATGAATAGGATGCGTTGCACGGCTTCGTGCGGCCTGGTGCGCCTCTCGGCCGCGGCGGTCGCCGTGGCGGGCTGCGCCCTGGCGGCCGCGCACCCGGCCGCGCAGGAGGCGCCCCCCTACAGCCCGGTCACCGACGCCGAGCTGCGCGACCCGCCCGCCGGCGACTGGCTGATGTACCGCCGCACGTACGACGGCTGGGGCTACAGCCCGCTCGACCAGATCACGACGGACAACGTGGCCGGGCTGCGCCCGGTCTGGGCGTTCGCCACCGGCCTGACCGAGGGCCACGAATCGCCCCCGATCGTCAACGACGGCGCGATGTTCCTCACGACGCCGCAGAACAACGTGATCGCGCTCGATGCGCGCACCGGCGACATGCGCTGGCGCTACGTGCGGCAGCTCCCGGAGGGGCTGCGTCAGATCCACCCGACCAACCGCGGCGTGGCGCTGCACGACGACAAGGTGTACCTGGCGACGGTGGATGCGTTCCTGGTCGCCCTGGATGCCGCGACCGGGCAAGTGGTCTGGGAGACGTCGGTCGGCGACTGGCGGACCGGGTACTACATGACGATGGCGCCGCTCGCGGTCAACGGCAAGGTGCTGATCGGCGTGTCCGGCGGCGAGATGGGCATCCGCGGCTTCGTCGCCGCCTTCGACGGGGCGACCGGCGGCGAGGTCTGGCGGACCCATACCATTCCCTCGCCGGACGAGCCCGGCGGCGACACGTGGCCGGGAGACGCCTGGCGCACCGGCGGCGTGCCGGTCTGGGTGACGGGCACGTACGACGCCGAGACGAACCTCACGTACTGGGGGACGGGCAACGGCGGCCCCTGGATGGGCGACCTGCGGCCCGGCGACAACCTGTACGCGAACTCCGTCATCGCGCTCGACGCCGACACGGGCGAGCTGCGGGGGTATCACCAGTATCACTGGAACGGATCCTGGGACTGGGACGAGGTGGCGCCGCCGCTGCTCGTCGACTTCGAGCGCGGCGGGCGCACGGTCAAGGGGCTGGTGCATCCGGGCCGCAACGGGTATCTCTGGCTGCTCGAGCGCAGCGCCGGCCGGATCGGGTTCGTCGATGCGACCGCGTACGTCCACCAGAACGCGTTCACGGGCATCGATCCGGCGACGGGCCGGCCCGAGTACGACCCCGAGCACACCCCGCGGACCGGGGAGCGCGTGATGTTCTGCCCGTCGGTGTGGGGCGGCAAGAACTGGCCGCCGGCCGCCTACAACCCGCTCACCGGCTACCTGTACTTCTCCGCCAACGACAACCTGTGCGCCTACATGACCACGCGCGACGTGGAGTACACGCCCGGGGAGGTGTTCACGGGCGCGTCGTCGCAGATGTTCGTGCGCGAGGGCGCGGGCCACATCGGCGAGCTGCAGGCCTGGGACCTGAGCAGCGGCGAGGAGGTCTGGACCCGCGAGTTCGAGTCGCACAACTGGGGTCCGGTGCTCACCACCGCGGGCGGCCTCGTCTTCGCCGGCGGCACGAACGACCGCTATTTCCGGGCGTTCGACGGGAGGACGGGCGAGACGCTCTGGGAGCAGCGCACGAACTCCGGCGTCATCGGCGTCCCCGTGTCGTACCGGGTCGACGGCGTGCAGCACGTCGCCGTGCAGGCCGGCTGGGGGCTGGATCCGGCACGGATGCAGAATGCCCTGGACCGCAGCCGCGGCACCACGACGCTCCTGCCCCAGGGCGGCGTGCTGTGGGTGTTCGCCCTGGCCGAGTGACCGATCGATGGTGTCTGCATGAGCAACGGGAGCCGGAAGCGGGAGCGGAACGTTCGCTACCAGCCCGACGAGCGGCCACCCCGGGGCGTGGTCCTCGGATGCGGCGCGCAGCTCGTCGTCCTCGGCATCACCGGACTCGTTGCGTTCCCCACGATCGTCGTCCGCGCCGCGGGAGAGAGCGAGGCGTACCTCTCCTGGGCGGTGTTCTGCACGGTGGCCGTCAGCGGCGTCGCCACGATGCTGCAGGCGTCGCGGCTCGGCCGCATAGGCGCAGGCTACATTCTCACGACCGGTCCGGCGGCCGCCTTCATCGGCATCTGCGTGACCGCCCTGGTCGAGGGCGGACCGGGCCTGCTCGCCGTCCTCGTCATCGTTTCGTCCCTGCTGCCGCTGGCGATATCCGCACGCCTGTCGCTGTTTCGCCGGTTCCTGACCCCGACCATCGTCGGCACGGTGAACATGCTGATACCGGCCACCGTGCTGCCGGTCGTGTTCGGTCGCCTGACTGACGTGCCGGCGGACGTGCCGGAGCTGGCGGCGCCGATTGCCGCCGCCGTCACGGTGGTCGTCATCAGCGTGGTCTATCTCAAGGCGGCGCCGAGGCTGCGCCTGTGGGCGCCGCTGCTGGGCGTCGTCGCCGGCTCGGTCGTCGCGGGGGCCTTCGGCTTCTATGACCTCGAACGCGTGCTCCGGGCTTCCTGGGTGGGACTGCCGCAGGGCGCCTGGCCGGGACTCGACCTCGATCCCGGACCGGCGTTCGTGGGTCTGCTGCCGGCCTTCATGCTGGTGGCGCTCATCGGGAGCATCCAGACGATCACCGCCGGCGTGGCCGTTCAGCGCGTGTCGTGGCGGCAGCCGCGGGCCGTCGACTACCGGGTCGTGGAAGGTGCGATAGCCGCCGACGGGGTCAGCAAGCTGCTGTGCGGCGTGGGCGGGATCATGCCGACCCAGACGACGACGGTCAGCGTCCCCACGATCGAGATCACCGGGGTCGGCGCCCGCGGTGTCGGCATCGCGGCCGGCGCGGTGATGATCGTCCTGGCGTTCCTGCCCAAGGCGCTGGCCCGTGGTCCTGGCGGTCCCGGGACCGGTGTATGCCGCCTATCTGATCGTGTTGCTGGCCCTGATCTTCGTGCGCGGCATGGCCGAGGTCGTCCAGGGCGGGATCGACCACCACAAGGGACTCATCGCGGGCCTGGGATTCTGGGCCGGCGTCGGCTGTCAGAACGGCATGATATTCCCCGAGTACCTCGCCGGCGTCGCGGGCGGCCTGCTGGCGAACGGCATCACGGTGGGCGGGCTGGTGGCCATCCTGATGACCCTGTTCCTGGAGGTCACCGCGCCGCGCGTGGACCGGCTCGAGGTGGCGGCCGACCTGTCCGTCCTGCCGCGGATCCGGGAGTTCATCGGCAGGTTCGCGGCGCGCAGCGGCTGGGACTCGAGCATGGTGGAGCGCCTCGAGGCCGCCAGCGAGGAGACGCTGCTGACGCTGGTCGGCGAGGACGGCGGCGGCGGGCAGCCTGCGCAACGGCGCCTGTTCCTGTCGGCGCGCAAGGACGCGGAGGGGGCGGTCCTGGAGTTCGTAGCCGGGACCGCGGCCGTCCACCGGAACATCCAGGACCGCATCGGCCTGCTCGCGGAGCGGCCCGACGACGCGCTGATGGAGCGCGAGGTGTCGCTGCGGCTGCTGCGTCATATCGCGTCCTCCGTGCGCCACCAGCAGTTCCACGATACGGACATCGTGACCGTTCACGTGGCCGGGCCGGCGACCGGCAGCCGGTGAGGGGGCCTAGCGATCCGCGTGATTCCAGGACGATTCACTCCTGCCCGGCAACCGTGCGGCGGGTCTTCCGTTCCCAACCTGCGTTCACCAACCAGGCGACTACTTGGCGAGGCGGCGAATGAGGCGAAAGAGAGGCGAATGATCAGAGGCAAGATCTGGAAAACAGACGAGTCGGCGATGCCATCCGGCCGGCGCGGCCGCCTGGCGCTGGCCGTGCTGGCGGTAGTGCTCGCCGGGGCGCCGGCCGCCGCCGCGGGCACCCGCTGCGAGACAGCGGGCGATCCGCCCGCGGGCCAGGCGGCGCCCGCGGCGGCGGACCCGGCGCCCGGCATGCCCGACCCGCGGGAGCTGGCGGGGAGCCGGATCGCAGCGGATGCGGCCGGAACTGGAACTTGACCAGCACCGGCTTCGAGACGGAGCGGTACTCGCCGTTCTCGATGGCGAGGCCGTCCTCGGCGTGCCAGACGGTGTCCGAGCCGGTGGACGAGTAGACGCCGCGGCCCGTCCAGCCGGCGTCCGGGTCGTCGATGCGGCCGTCGAGGCCGCGCGGGTGGAAGCCGGCCAGCGGATACGGCACGCGCATCACGACCGTCTCGCCCGTCGCCGGCAGCAGCGCGACCAGCGAGTCGGAGCCGGTGCCGGTGGCGATCGGCACGTTCTCGCCGAGGCCGAGCGTGTCGAACTGGTCGACCCAGTTGTAGTAGTTGTAGTCGGCGCGGACGTCGGTGCCCTTGAACGTGGGCCCCGGCAGCGGATGGAGGGTCCAGCCGGCGGCGCAGTGGCGCCCCGTGTGCGCGTCGGGTCCGGCCAGCGGACCGCACCGCGAGCGGTCGAAGCTGGCAAGGTGGTTCGTCCCCGACAGCGCCGTCCAGATGACGCCGTTGCGGTCGACGTCGAGGCCGCGCGGCATGAAGCCGATCTCGCCGTTCGCCTCCACGTTCCAGCGCTCCGACGGCACCTCGAACACCTCCGCGCTGCAGCTCGCCGGCGGGTCGTCGCCCGGCGCCAGCCGGACGATCCGGCCGGGATACGAATCCTGCGCGCCCCACACGGACCCGTCGACGGGGTTGACGATGATGCCGTACGCGCCCACCGTGACCCGCGTGTCCAGCGCCGGGTCGAAGTCGTAGGTGCTCGTGGCCGCATCCTCCTCGAACCGGCCGCCGCGGACCGGCTCGGGCTCGTTCCACGGCTTCGTGATCCGGCCGTCGCCGTTGGTGTCCACCACGGTCGGGCACCAACCCTGCGCGCGCCGCCCGTCGCCGGTCCGCTCGAGCTCGCGCGTGTCGACCCAGCCGATGACCGGCCCGTTCGGCCGCCCCATGTACAGGGTCTCGCCCGCGTCGTGCGCGAACTGCAGGTGGTGGGTCCCGAAGCAGGTGTCGACCATCGTGAACTCCCCGGTCCCGGGGTCGTAGTAGCTCACGTTGCGGCCCGACCGCTCCAGCGGGAAGTAGCGCGCGAAGCGGTTGTCGGATCCCTCCCGGCACCAGTCCGGCTGGTTCTCCGGCGGGCGCAGCGTCGCCGTGTACCAGACCCGGCCCCGGCTGTCGAGCATCGGGTTGTGGATGCTGGCCGGATTGAAGCGCGCGAGGTCCGCCAGCCGCGACGGCGGGTAGCCCGACTGCGCGTAGGACGCCCGCATGGTCGAGCGGTCCGCCAGCGTCGGGATGCGCAGCATCGTCGCCGCGTGCGTGTTGGGGTCGAGCATGGCCAGGTTGTCGTTGGCGATGTCCACGCCGTAGATGGGCCCGTTGGCGTTCACGCGCGGGTTGCGCTTGTCGGTGGACGCCTCGTCGTGGATCTTGCCCATCTCGTCGGTCCACTCCCACTGGGTGAGCACCAGGTTGCGCTCCAGCCCCTGCGGCCGCGGCGGGGCCGGCGGCACCTCGCCGGTGGCGATGCGGTCGCTCCAGTCGGCGAACATGCGCAGCCCGCGCTCGCGCCCGAAGCGCGACATCCACATGCTCATCTCGGCGCCGCGCTGCCCCATCCGGACGCGCGCGTCCCAGGCGTCGACGGTGGAGTCGTGATCGGACCCGGCGGGATGCGTGCGCGTGAACTCGCCCCCCACCTGGTGACAGCGCAGGCAGGCCTTCACGTTGTAGAGATACTCGTCGCGCGTGCGGAGCTGCTCGCTGATGCCGTTGCCTTCCGGCCCGGTGCCCGGGAACTCGTCCGCCTCGGGCGGCTCGATCAGCGCCAGCCAGTAGCTGGCCGGATAGACCGCCGCGGCCTCCTGCGGCGTCCGCGCGACCGCCGCCTCCAGCCGCAGGTCCTGCCCCGGCGCCGCCGCGACGGGCGCCGAGTCGACCAGCCCGTAGCCCCGCACCCACACCGAGTAGGACGCCGCCGGCAGCTCCGGCAGCAGGAAGCGGCCCGCGTCGTCCGTGACCACGATCTTGCGGAACGTCGTCGGCAGGTCGCCGGTCTCGGCGATGACCCACACGCCGGCCTCGGGCCCCGCGCTGCTGGTGACGACGCCGGTGATGGTCGCCGGTGCGGGCTCCTGGGCGACCCCGACCAGCGTGGTTGCACCGAGGCTGACGAGCATGCCGATCGCCGACAGGTGATTCCTTCGATTCATCTTGCTCTCCCGCCGCTTCCGCAAAGCCACGCTCTGTCGCCCGTCTCACGCCGACGATGACCGGTCAGGGAGCCGGCGTCAAGCCCCCTATTTACACTTGATTGAACATATTGAGCATGTGAAAATATGCGGGAGTCAGCCTGAGGAAACCATCTTGCCGAGAGAGTCGGTCCAGAAACGGGTGCTGGCGGCGGCGCAGCGCCTCTGCGAGACCCGCGACGACTGGACGTTCACGCCCGCCGAGGTGGTCCGCTCGCTGCCGGGACTGAACGAGGCCACCGTGCGGACCGAGGTCACCGGCCGCTGCTGCGTGAACGCGCCTGCCCATCATGCCCGGCGCTGGCCCTACTTTCGACGCGTGGACCGCGGTCGCTACCGGATCGAGCCGGCCTTCCGCGCCCACCCGCCCGCGCCGGCGTCCGAGCGGGACCTGCGGGCCGCACGCGGCGGCGCCGAACGGGTAGCGGAGGCGGCGCCCGCCTACAGCGAGGCCGCCGTCGACACGCGCGATGCCGTCCATATTGTCGTGACCCGGAGCGAAGGCTGGTACGTCGCGGAGTGCCTGGAGCTCTCCGTCGTCACCCAGGCGCGGTCGTTCGATGCGCTCCTCACGAACCTTCGCGAAGCCGTCGCGCTGCACATGGAAGGCGAGGATCCTGCCTGGTTCGGCCTCTCCTCTGCGCCGCGGCTGTTCGTGAGCTACGAAGCGCCTCTCGCCGAGGCGTGATGCCGCGGCTGCGGCGGATTTCGGCCACCGAAGTTCTGCGAGTCCTGCACCGGTCAGGTTTCGAGGTCGTCGCGCAGCGCGGCAGCCACGCGAAGCTGGTACGTGTCTCTCCAGACGGCGAACGGCAGGTACTGACCGTTCCCCTCCACAGGAACCTCGCGACGGGCACGCTGCTCGCGATCTATCGGCAGGCGGCGCGTCTCGCGCCATCCGTGGCGTTGCGAAAAGGGTTCTTCACGGACTGACGCGCGACGCACGCCCGGCGTGCGCTATCGCATCGCCGCGGCCGGTGGCTCCGAGTTCCCTACGATCGTGCCGGTGACCGAGTCGCCCGCGCCGGTGATGCGCACCTGCACGCGGCGGTTGTCGGGCAGGTCCGGGGAGACGCCGACCTTCAGGTAGTTGTCGGTCACCACCACCGTCCCGCCGCCGGTGGTGAGGCCGCTGCGGACGGAGCCCACCTGCGCGGCGCGGAACGCGGCGGCCAGGGCCGCGCCGACGGCCCGCACCGCGCGGCCGCGCTCGCGGACGATCGGGCCCGGCACCTTGCCGGCCAGGCGCGTGGCGTCGGTCCCGGGCCGGTCCGAGTACGGGAAGACGTGCAGGTAGGTCAGCGGGCTCTCGCGCAGGTACGCCAGGTTGAGCTCGGCGTCGGCGTCGGTCTCGCCGGGAAAGCCCACGATGACGTCGGAGCCGATGCCGGCGTCCGGCAGCCGCTTGCGGATGCCCGCCACCAGGCGCCGGTAGTAGTCGCCGGTGTAGGGGCGCCGCATGGCCCGCAGCACCCGGTCGCTGGCGTGCTGCAGCGGCAGGTGGAAGTAGGGCGCGAAGCGGCCGCTGCGCGCCACCAGATCGAGCACGTCGGGTCCGCAGTCCATGGGCTCGAGCGAGCTGAGCCGGAACAGCATGCGCGAGGGATGCGCGTCGAGCAGGCGCAGCAGGTCGAGCAGGCTGCCACGCGGCCGGAGATCGCGGCCGTACGATCCGAGGTGCACGCCCGTCACGGCGACCTCCTCGAACCCGGCGGCCGCCACCTCGTCGAGCTCGGCCGTCACGCGCGCGAGCGGCACGCTGCGCCCCGCGCCGCGCGTCGACGGGATGATGCAGTAGGCGCACGTCTCGTCGCAGCCCGTCTGCACCCGCAGCGTGTAGCCGGTGCGGCCGGCCGTCCCCGGCCGGATCGTCTCGCCGCACGCGCCGTCGCCCCCGCCGAACCGCTCGGCCGTCGTGCGCTCGAGCGCCAGCCGCAGCCGCTCGGCCAGCCGCTCCTTGTCGTGGTTGTCGACGACCTCCGTCACGCCGGGCAGCGCCGCGACCTCCGCCGCCGCCCGGCTCGCGTAGCAGCCGGTGGCCACGATGCGCGCCGCCGGGTTGGTGCGGGCGATGCGCCGGATGGCCTGCCGCGTGCCCTGATCCGCGGTGGCCGTCACCGAGCAACTGTTGACCACCACCAGCTCGGCTTCGCCCGGCGCCACCGGCTGGCCGCCCAGCGCGCGCAACTGGCGCTCGATGCCGACCGAGTCGGCCTGGTTCACGCGGCAGCCGAAGGTGACGACGGCGTACTTCATCGGCCAACCAGTATAGGCGGCCGCGGCGCCGGAGGCGGCTCCCCGGCGACGCGTCGGGGTCGTCGGGCGGCGGGCGCCGGCGGCCCGAGATCGATGAAATCGGCGCGCCGAAGGCGTAGACTTAGCCCATGTTTAACAAGATCGGCGGTCATTTTGCCGATTCGGGCAGCATTTCGAGAGTTTCGTCTCTGTAAGTTATTGATTCTAAATGATCGGCGTTTGGCTGAGCTCAATGTAGTGCCATAATCGCATGGTCTGGGTTGCGCTGTGGCGGGTCCACCCGCTATCGTGGCCCGTATGTTCGTGCGGCGCACCCAAACCCGGCGAACCGAAGACCGACAGCCTTACTTCTCCCATCGCCTCGTCCACTCCGAGCGCGTCGGAAACACCGTCCGGCAGCGCACGCTGCTCAATCTCGGGCGCCACTTCGACATCCCCCGCGAGCAGTGGCCGCTGCTGTGCACCCGCATCGACGATATCCTGGCCGGCCAACCGCCGCTGGTGGCCGATTTCCCGCCCGCCGTCGAGCATGAGGCGCAGCGGATCGCCGCGCAGTTGGTTGCCCGCGCCGCACCGAGGGACGAGACGGCCGCCGGACCGGCGGCCGTGCAACGGGTCGATGTCGACTCGCTGCGCCTGGCCCGTCCCCGTAGCGTCGGGGTGGAGCAGGTCGGCCTGTGGGCGCTGGAGCAATTGGAGCTGCCGGCCCTGCTGGCCGAGTTGGGCGTCAACGGCGCGTTGCGTGCGGCGGCGGCCGGGGCCCTCGTCGGGCGCCTGGCCCAGCCGGCATCGGAGCGCGCGACGCACCGCTGGCTGCAAGCGCGCAGCGGTCTGGGCGAGCTGCTCGGCGTCGACTTCGAGACCGTCAGCGCGATGCAGCTCTACCGCGCCTCGGACGCGTTGGTGAAGCATCGCGAGGCGATCGAGGCGCACCTGTTCGACCGCGCCCTCGGGCTGTTCGACCTGCAGCCGACCGTGACCCTCTACGACCTGACCAACACCTATTTCGAAGGCGAGGCGAGCGAGCAGCCCCAGGCCAAGCGCGGGCACTCGAAGGAGAAACGCAGCGACTGCCCGCTGTTGACCCTGGGGCTGATGCTCGACGCCAGCGGCTTCGTCCGCCGCTCGCAACTGTTCGCCGGCAACGTCCGCGAGCACCGCACCCTGGCCGGCATGCTCGAGGCGCTGCGGGCGCCGGCCGGCGCCCTGGTGGTGATGGACCGCGGCGTCGCCACCGACGCCTGCATCACCTGGCTGCGCGAGCACGGCTACCGCTATCTGGTCGTCAGCCGCGAACGCCACCGGCAATTCGATGCCGAGGCCGCCGTGTCGGTCCGCACGCAGTCGAACCAGACCGTGCACCTGCACAAGGTCGTCTCCACCGACCCCGACGAGGTGCGCTTGTACTGCTACTCGGAGGAGCGAGCACAGAAGGAACGAGCCATCGTCGAGCGCGTCGCCACCCGCTTCGAGGCCGCGCTCACCAAGCTCAACGACGGGCTGGCGCGCCCCCGCGCCCACAAGCGCCTCGCCCAGGTCTGGCAGCGCATCGGGCGCTTGAAGGCGCGCCACACCCGCGCCGCCAAGCACTACCAGATCGACGTCACCGCCGACGAGACCGGCAACCAGGCCGTCGCCGTCACCTGGACCCGACGCCCGCAGGACGGCTCGATGGCCACCCATCCCGGCGTCTACTGCCTGCGCAGCAGCGAGACCGACTGGGACGAAGACGCCTTGTGGCGAACCTACACCACGCTCACCGACGTCGAAGCCGTCTTCCGCTCGCTCAAGTCCGAGCTCGGACTGCGCCCCATCTACCACCACAAGCCGCGGCGGGCCGACGGCCACCTGCTGCTCACTGTTATCGCCTACCAGCTCGTGCAGGTCATCCGCACCCGCCTGCGCGCGCACGGCGAGCACGCCAGCTGGTCCACCCTGCGCCGCATCCTCGAAGGCCAGCAGCGCGTCACCGCCACCTTCCGGCGCCCGGACGGGCGCACCCTGCACGTGCGCACGGCCACGCAAGCCGAACCCGAACAGCGGGCCATCTACGATGCGCTCGGCGTCGACCCGCAGCCGGGCGGCGTCCGCAAGACGATCATCTGACCGCCCCCCTTCCCCCGGTTGACGCGCATTTGTAGTGCCACTTGCGCCGTTCGGTCGGCGTAAGCTGCTGATTCTAAAATGCCTTGGCTGTACCGTTGTTAACCTGGAAAATTCATGAGGCGCCCGGCCTGAGTAGAGACACAAAAGCCTCCGTGTGCTAAAACGCTGTTGACGACAGATGTTTTCGGCACGACGGAGGCTCTTGCGTGACGGACCCCACGATAGCACAGTCTGTTCTGTTCCCCGATCTGTTCGACAAGCCGCTCGTGGCCACGTTCGACCGCGAGCAGTCGAGCTCGGATGGCGGCGCCGTGCTGCTCAAGGCCGCCGAGCGCGTCTACGGGTTGGTCAAGGCATTCGGCCGGTGTCTGATTGACCGCCGGGCACCGGAGAAGGTCCGGCACACGCTCGAGGACCTGGTGGGCCAGCGGGTGTTCGGCATCGCCTGCGGCCATCCCGACGGCAACGATTCGGACCAGCTCGCCGATGATCCGATCCACAAGTTGCTGCTCGGGCGCGACCCGGTGGCGGGCGGTCGGCTGGCGTCGCAGCCGACGGTCTCGCGGTTCGAGAACGGTGCGGGCCGCGTCGCGCTCTATCGGCTCGGGCGCGAGTTGGCGGCGTCGGTCATCGAGCGGCATCGCCGCCGGCTGCGCGGGCGGGTGCGACGCATCACGATCGACCTCGACCCGACCGACGACCCGACGCATGGCGCGCAGCAGCTGACCATGTTCAACAGCTACTACGACAGCTGGTGCTACCTGCCATTGCTGGCCTTTGTGAGCTTCGACCGTGAGGCGGAGCAGTATCTGTGCGCGGCCGTGCTGCGGCCCGGCACGGCGCAGGCGTCCGACGGCACGCTGGGCGTGCTGTGTCGGCTGCTCGCGCTGCTGCGGTCCGCGTTTCCCGAGGCGCGCTTTCTCGTCCGGCTCGACGGCGGCTTCGCCACGCCAGAGATCTTCGACTTCCTCGATGCCGAACCGCGGCTCGACTACGTCGTGGCGATGGCCAGGAACGCCGTGCTGTTGCGGGCTGCCGAGCACGTCATGGTGGCGGCCCGCACCGAGAACATGCTGCGCGAGAAGACGGCGCACTTCTACCTCGACACCCGCTATCGCGCGGGCACGTGGGCTCGTGAGCGCCGCGTGGTGATCAAGGCCGAAGTCGTGCAGCTCACCGGCCGGCAGCCGCGGGACAACCCGCGCTTCGTCGTGACCAATCTGCGCCAGACGCCGCGCTTCATCTACGAGAAGGTCTACTGCGGGCGCGGCGACATCGAGAACCGCATCAAGGAACTGCTCGACGGCTTGCAGATCGACCGCACGAGCTGCACCAAGTTCTGGGCAAACCAGCTGCGGGTCCTGCTGACGGCCGCCGCCTACGTGCTCATGCAGGAACTGCGGCTGAGGGCCGCCCGCACCGCCTGCGCCCGCACCCAGGTGACTTGGCTGCGCGACCGGTTGCTCAAGGTCAGCGTCCACGTCGTCCGCTCCGTCCGCACGTCTGGCGGCACCTCGCCCTCGCGCTCGGGGCGCGCGCCGGATAGCGCGCCGTCGCCACGGCAACCTCCGCGCCCCGGATGCTCGCCAGCGCCCCTGCGCCCGACCTGTCGGCGCTTGCCACCTCATGCGTGCCGTCACCTCGCCCCGGCCACTGCACCACGCTGCCACCTACCACGCGCCGCGTCCGAAAACGTTCTTCGCGCGACGATCAGGCCCTGCCTGGGACCGATTCGATAACCTCACGAATTTTCCGGGTTAAACATGGGCGAGGAACTCGAAGCCGTGCTGGACGCGAACGATCCGAGTCTTCGTCGGATTGATGCGCACGCCCAGTCGCTCCAGGACCGCCGTCGCCGTGGCCAAGGCGGTTCGCGCTTCGGCCTCCGACGTGCAGGTGATGACCCAATCGTCCGCGTACCGCGTCAGCCGGTACCCCCGGCGCCGCATTTCCTTGTCGAACGGCGTCAACAAGACATTGCTCAGCAAGGGTGACGCGACGCCGCCCTGCGGCGTCCCACGCTCCGTCGGGAAGAGGCGCCCGTCGCCGTAGCTCCCTGCCTTCAGCATCGAGCGAATCAGGCGAAGGACCCGGCCATCGGAGACCCGCTGGGCCACGAGCGTGAGGAGCTTGTCATGGTCAACCGTCCCGAAAAAGTCGCTCAGGTCGCCGTCAACAACCCACTCGCACCCCGACTTCAGCTCCTTCCAGACCTTGCGCAGAGCGTCGTGCTGAGACCGCCCTCGTCGGTATCCGAAGCTGGCATCATCGAACACCGGCTCGAAGATGGGCTCCAGCCGATTCAGCAGCGCCTGCTGACATACCCGGTCGTAGACCGTGGGAATGCCAAGCTCGCGATGCGCCCCCGGCTTGCCCGCCTTCGGGATGCGCTTCCGGCGCACCGGCTGCGGTCGGTAGGCGTCGTCGCGCAAGTCCTCGTGCAACCGGTCGAGCTGCGCTTCACGCACCTCGGCAAAGTCGTCGATGGATTGCCCGTCAACACCCCCGGCGCCCCGATTCGCTTTCACACGCTCCCAGGCCATCTCGAGGTTCTTCCGCTTGTACACCTTGTCGATGAGAGAGTGGACCTTCCTCTCCCCCGTCGGGTTCAGCCAGTCGGCAAGTCTCCTCGGTCGCTGATGTTCGGGTTTTTCGCTCATGGAACTGTCCACCTCAGCGCCCTTGCTCATCTTCCCGACCTGTCCGGTCCCGACCATCTTCGCCGGCCGCCTTCCCCAACCCACTCGGTTGCCGCTCATGCGGTCACGTCGCTTTCGCTACGCATCAGGTACTACTCGGCCGTCCGACTCCTCGACGGGCGTCCCTTCCCACTTCGCTCTCGCTTATAGGGTCGGTTGCCGCGGTGCCGCCCGCGGACCCGCCGAGGTCTCCCAGGGTCACGCACTGGTCTTCCGTACCGTGCCGTCCGCATACACCTTGGTGCGGTGGGTGGATGAGAACGCCTTCGCCTCCATAGTGCAGGCTCGACCTTGCCCCACCTTTGGCCGACCGGTTCGTCATGGGGTCGCCCCCTCGACTACGGCCCGGTACTGCTCCGCAAACCCTTCGGACCCCACCTCGCGATGGGCGCCCTGTCCTCCGCAGTTCCGTCGTGGCGGCTCCAGGTCCACCTTGGCTGTGTCCGGCTTTCGCCTGCGTGCCCGTTTAGGCGTCTCCATACCTGCCACCTGCGGCCGGCGAGGCATTACCCCCGCCTTTGGATACGGCCCCCCTCATCCGGGGGCCGGAGGGACTTCAACCCTCCTGACCAGCGCGCTGCCTGGCGCACACTATGCCCTCTGCTGACTTCTGCGCCGCGGTCACGGGCCTTGCGGACCCGCTCAGTCCGGGACTTCCGGACACGGCGCAGACCTCCCGAGGTAAGACCGACCGCCTTCACTGCATCCCCGCCGGATTTACCACCCCGGCCCTTGATGGCGGTGGACTTCGCGGTTCCGCGCTCGCTCGTCCGGCCGGGTAGGCCTCGCATCCGGTTCTTGTCCATCGGGTCGCAACTTTGCTCCGCGCTTCCTTCAGACCCCGCCTCGCGACGACGCCCTTGCGCTTCGCTAATCCTTCGCCGCCATCAGGCTGGATAGAGGACTTGCACCTCCAAGCTGTCGGTCATGCTCGGCACACATCGGGATAGGGGGGAGCCTCGCGGCTCCTCCCCTCCCACACCACCGTGCGTACGGGTCCGTACACGGCGGTTCGACGGAGTTAAGCGGCATGGCCTGCGGCAACGGATGCGAGGCCGATCCGGGCGAAGAAGGCGTTGGGCAGCGCGATAGTGAGTGCCGGGCTGAGGCTGATCCGCCAGGGGCCGTGGGCGCTGCTAGCGGTCTGGGCCGCCAGCCGCTTGCCGACGCCGCGACGGCGCAGCGCCGCGAAGCGAGTACTCCCACGCTTCCAGTGCGTCCAGGCGACGGCGCGAAGCCGCCGCCGTGTCCACTGGTCGAGGCGGAGCAGGACGTAGGGAACCTCGCAGAGTCCGAAATAGCCCCGCCACCCAACAAGGTAGCGGGACAGCTCCTCCACGAGAAGGGTGAAGCTGACGCGCTTCGTGCGGCGCGTCAGTTCCCGAACCCGCGCCTTGAACCGGGCGAGCGCCTTCGGCGAGACGACCCGCTGAGGCGTCGGTCCGGCCGTGAAGCTGAAGCCCAGGAAAGCCCGCGCCGACGGGCGGTCCACCGCGCTCTTGGCTGCGTTCACCGTCAGCTTCAGTCGCCGGGCGAGGAAGTCGGTCACGCTCGCCATGACCCGCTCGCCCGCCCGCCGGGACCGCACGTAGAGGTTGCAGTCGTCGGCGTAGCGGACAAAGCGGTGGCCGCGCGTCTCCAGTTCCTTGTCCAGGACGTCCAGCATCAGGTTCGACAGCAGCGGCGAGAGCGGCCCGCCCTGCGGCGTCCCCTTGGTGGTCGGGCCGACCAGCCCGCCGTCGAGCACGCCCGCGGTCAGAAAACCGCGGATGAGCCTGAGCAGGCGTTTGTCGGCCACCTGCTTGGCCACCAGCCCCATCAGGATGTCGTGATTGACCCAGTCGAAGAGGTCAACCGTCCCGGCTTTCGGCCGCGCCTGTTTGTTATCATCATTAACCTGAACCTGTGCTGGCCGCGGCTCACGGGAAAGCTAGGCATGAGGTGGTCGAGCCGCCTCAGCCCGGGCAGTCAACATGGCAAATTTGATTCTGCGACAGTCCCTCAGTTGGTACAACGACTGGCGGCAGGTGGCGTTGCCGGCGCCCGGGGCGTTCACGCCGGAGCTTCCGGTGAGCGTGGTCGTGCCGTATTACGCGGCGCCGGCGGAGCTGGCGCGGACGCTGGCGGCGCTGGAGGGCCAGACGTATCCGCGGGGTCTGTTCGAGGTGGTGGTGGTCGACGACGGCTCGCCGGAGCCGCTGGCGCGTCCGCGCTCGACGCCGCTGGACGTGAAGGTGGTGCGGCAGGAGGACCGGGGCTTCGGGCTGGCGCGGGCGCGCAACACCGGGGTGCGCGCGGCGGCGCACGACATCGTGGTGTTTCTCGACGGCGACATGCTGCCGGAGGCGGGCTGGCTGGCGGCGCACGCGCGCTGGCATCACGAGGTCTCGGACGCGGTGACGCTGGGTTTGTGGGACCGCGTGCCGGTGGACGGCATCGACGCCGAGATGATCCGGAACCGGCCGGGGACGCTGAAGGAGCTGTTCGAGGGACGGAAGGGGGCCGTGGTCGATCGCGAGTGGCTCGAATCCGACCTGTCCAGAACCGACGATCTGACGTCGAGGGCGGACGATTCGTTCCACGTGGTGGCGGGCGGGAACCTTGGGGTCCGCCGCGAGTTCTACGAGCTGGTGGGGGGGTTCGACGAGTCGTTCACGCAATGGGGAGGGGAGGACACGGAGTTCGGCTACCGAGCCTATACGCGGGGCGGATTGCTGGTGCCGGCGCGGGATGCGTTCGCTTGGCACCAGGGGTCTTGGGAAGAAGGACGGGCGGACAAGGAGAAGAGCCAGGAGTTGCAGCAGGCGAAGTGCGCGCACCTGATCGCGCACCGCGGGTTCCGCTCCGGTCTGAAGGGCCGGACCTTCACGGTGCCGCAATATGTGGTGACACTCCGGGGGGACGGCCTGCCGGCGGAGCGTCTGCTGAAGGCCGTCGAGCACGTGCTGGCCGGCCCGATGCACGACCTGGTGGTGCGGGTGGAGCTCGACGAGGACCACCCGGCGCTGGCGTGGCTGGAGCGCCAGTTGGGTCCGGACCCGCGGGTGCGGGTTGCGCCGGCCCGCTCCGCATTGGAGGAGTTCCCTGCATCCTCGTTCCAAGTCGCGCTGCCCGCCGGGCGGCGGCTGCATGCGGACGTGGTGCACAGGCTGCGCGCCGAGCTGGGGACGGCGGTGGTCGGCAGGGCGGTGTTTCCCGACGGCTCCCGCGCGTCGATCACGCGGGCGTGGGCGCTGCATCGGGCGTTGCGCGCGCCGGGCGAGCTGGACGCCTCCGACTTCGGCGTGGAGGTGACGATCCCGTTCCAGAAGCTGCTGCCGGCGTCGGCCGGCACGCCGGCAAGCAGCTCGTCAGCCTCCCTGCCGCGGGCCGAGTATCCGCTGGGTGTTGAGATTGTCGCGCTGGGTGCCCGGGCACGGGCCGTGTTCTGGGCGTCGAGGCGCGTGGCGCGGACGCTGGCCGGCCAGCACGCCGACGTGGTGGTGGCCGACACGGCCGCCGAGGCGGCGGCGGTGGAGGCGCCGGTGGTCGTCCTCGCGGACGCTCCGCCGCAGCTGTCGGTTCCCGCCTTCGACCCGCGGGTCGACAACCCGGTCGGCTGGCAGTGTCGGGTCGTGGCCGCCGAGGTGGCGGCGCTGGGTCCGCTCGACCTGCTGCCGCCGGGCTGCCGGGCGGACCGCGTCGTGCGCCGCGACGACCGGGCGGCGCTGCAGCGGATCCACCATCTCGAGGACGTGCAGGCGTTCCACCCGACCGCGCCGAGCGCGCGGGCGGGGGAGCTGGTGCGGCTGGCGGCCCTGGGGGTGGTGGTGCATCTGGCGGACGGGGACCGGCGGCTGGCGCCGTATCTGGGTGCGGAGCTGTTCGAGCTGATGACGCGCGACATGCAGGACCTGGACGTCGATGCGCGCGAGGCGCTCAGCGTCCGGATGCGGCGGGCGGCGTTGCGGGAGCATTCGCTGGGGAGCCGCGTGCGGCAGGTCGCCGAGCGGGCGCTGGCGGATCCGCCGCGGCTGCCGCTGGTGTCGATTCTGCTGGTGACGCGGCGGCCGGAGCTGCTGGCCCGGGCGCTGGCGGCGGTGCGGCGGCAGACCTATCCCCGGCTGGAGTTGGTTCTGGGGCTGCACGGGGAGGGTTTCGGCGAGGTGGCGGCCCGGGCGGCGGGACCGGCGGCGGCGGTGACGGTGCTGCGGCTGGACGCGGCGTTGCCGCTGGGCTCGGCGCTCAACGCGGCGACACAGGCGGCGCGCGGGACCTTGCTGACGAAGATGGACGACGACGACCTGTACGGACCGGAACACGTCTGGGACCTGGTGCTGGCGCAGGAGTACTCGCGGGCGGAGCTCGTCGGCAAGGGACTCGAGTTCGTGTACCTGGCCGCCTCGGACCGGACCATCCGCCGAGCCAGGTGGTCCGAATGCGACGTGACGTCGCCGCACGTCACCGGCGGCACCTTGCTGATCACGCGCCACATGTTCGACCGGGTCGGGGGCTGGAAGCGACACTGGCGGGCCGAGGATCAGGCTCTGATCAACGATGTCTTGCTAGCCGGCGGCCGTGTCTACCGGACGCACCCGTACGGCTACCTGCTGGTTCGCCACGGCCACCAGCACGCGTGGGACGCGCCCGAAGCCCACTTCCTGACGAGGGTCGACGTCGACGAGGCCGGCTGGCGGCCGGAGCTGGCCGGCATCCGCGAGGTGCAGCCACCGAAGTTGTGGTTCAATTGATGGATTTCGTTGGACGCTATGTAGAGATGCCGGGACACTTTGTGGAGTCCATCCGGTACAACGACTGGCGGCAGGTGGCGTTGCCGGCGCCCGGGGCGTTCACGCCGGAGCTTCCGGTGAGCGTGGTCGTGCCGTATTACGCGGCGCCGGCGGAGCTGGCGCGGACGCTGGCGGCGCTGGAGGGCCAGACGTATCCGCGGGGTCTGTTCGAGGTGGTGGTGGTCGACGACGGCTCGCCGGAGCCGCTGGCGCGTCCGCGCTCGACGCCGCTGGACGTGAAGGTGGTGCGGCAGGAGGATCGGGGCTTCGGCGCGCCGCGGGCGCGCAACACGGGGGTGCGCGCGGCGGCGCACGACATCGTGGTGTTTCTCGACGGCGACATGCTGCCGGAGGCGGGCTGGCTGGCGGCGCACGCGCGCTGGCATCACGAGGTCCCGGACGCGGTGACGCTGGGTTTGTGGGACCGCGTGCCGGTGGACGGGATAGACGCCGAGACGATCAGGAACCGGCCGGGGACGCTGAAGGAGCTGTTCGAGGGGCGCAAGGGGGCCGTGGTCTCACGCGAGTGGCTCGAATTCCACCTGTCCAGAACCGACGATCTGACGTCGAGGGCGGACGATCTGTTTCGGGTGGTGGCGAGCGGGAACTTGGGGGTCCGCCGCGAGTTCTACGAGCTGGTGGGGGGGTTCGACGAGTCGTTCACGCAATGGGGCATGGAGGACACGGAGTTCGGCTACCGGGCCTATACGCGGGGCGGGTTGCTGGTGCCGGCACGGGACGCGTTCGCCTGGCACCAGGGTCCCTGGGAGGAGGAGGGACGGGCGGACAAGGAGAAGAGTCTGGAGCTGCAGCGGGCGAAGTGCGCGCACCTGATCGCGCACCGCGGGTTCCGCTCCGGTCTGAAGGGCCGGACCTTCACGGTGCCGCAATATGTGGTGACGCTCCGGGGGGACGGCCTGCCGGCGGAGCGTCTGCTGAAGGTCGTCGAGCACGTGCTGGCCGGCCCGATGCACGACTTGGTGGTGCGGGTGGAGCTCGACGAGGACCACCCGGCGCTGGCGTGGCTGGAGCGCCAGTTGGGTCCGGACCCGCGGGTGCGGGTTGTTGCGCCGGCCCGCTCCGCTCTGGAGGAGTTCCCTGCCTCCTCGTTCCACGTCGATCTGCCCGCCGGGAAGCGGCTGCATGAGGATGTGGTGCACAGGCTGCGCGCCGAGCTGGGGACGGCGGTGGTCGGCAGGGCGGTGTTCCCCGGCGGCTCCCGCGCGTCGATCACGCGGGCGTGGGCGCTGCATCGGGCGTTGCGCGCGCCGGGCGAGCCGGACGCCTCCGACTTCGGCGTGGAGGTGACGATCCCGTTCCAGAAGCTGCTGCCGGCGTCGGCCGGCACGCCGGCAAGCAGCTCGTCAGCCTCCCTGCCGCGGGCCGAGTATCCGCTGGGTGTTGAGATTGTCGCGCTGGGCGCCCGGGCACGGGCCGTGTTCCGGGTGTCGAGGCGCGTGGCGCGGACGCTGGCCGGCCAGCACGTCGACGTGGTGGTGGCCGACACGGCCGCCGAGGCGGCGGCGGTGGAGGCGCCGGTGGTCGTCCTCGCGGACGCTCCGCCGCTGCTGTCGGTTCCCGCCTTCGACCCGCGGGTCGACAACCCGGTCGGCTGGCAGTGTCGGGTCGAGCCCGCCGAGGTGGCGGCGCTGGGTCCGCCCAAGCTGCTGCCGCCGGGCTGCCGGGCGGACCGCGTCGTGCGCCGCGACGACCGGGCGGCGCTGCAGCGGATCCACCATCTCGAGGACGTGCAGGCGTTCCACCCGACCGCGCCGAGCGCGCGGGCGGGGGAGCTGGTGCGGCTGGCGGCCCTGGGGGTGGTGGTGCATCTGGCGGACGGGGACCGGCGGCTGGCGCCGTATCTGGGTGCGGAGCTGTTCGAGCTGATGACGCGCGACGTGCAGGGTCTGGACGTCGATGCGCGCGAGGCGCTCAGCGTCCGGATGCGGCGGGCGGCGTTGCGGGAGCATTCGCTGGGGAGCCGCGTGCGGCAGGTCGCCGAGCGGGCGCTGGCGGATCCGCCGCGGCTGCCGCTGGTGTCGATTCTGCTGGTGACGCGGCGGCCGGAGCTGCTGGCCCGGGCGCTGGCGGCGGTGCGGCGGCAGACCTATCCCCGGCTGGAGTTGGTTCTGGGGCTGCACGGGGAGGGTTTCGGCGAGGTGGCGCCCCGGGCGGCGGGACAGGCGGCGGTGACGGTGCTGCGGCTGGACGCGGCGTTGCCGCTGGGCTCGGTGCTCAACGCGGCGACACAGGCGGCGGTGACGGTGCTGCGGCTGGACGCGGCGTTGCCGCTGGGCTCGGCGCTCAACGCGGCGACACAGGCGGCACGCGGGACCTTGCTGACGAAGATGGACGACGACGACATGTACGGACCGGAACACGTCTGGGACCTGGTGCTGGCGCGGGAGTACTCGCGGGCGGAACTCGTCGGCAAGGGACAAGAGTTCGCCTACCTGGCCGCTTCGGACCGGACCATCCGCCAATTCAGCGGCGGGGGCGAACAGTATGGAACGACCGACTTACTTGCCGGCGGCACCTTGCTGATCACGCGCCACATGCTCGACCGGGTCGGGGGTTGGAAGCGATCCCGGCAAGCCGTGGATCAGGCTCTGATCCATGCTGTGGCACGAACCGGTTCTATGATCTACCGGGCGCACCCGCACGGCTTCCGCTCGTCGTTCCGGGACTGGGCGGCGGAGAAGACCGACCATCCGCGGGAGGTCATCGAGGCGGCGCTGGCGCACGTGGTGCCGAACAAGGTGGAGGCGGCGTATGCGCGGTCGGACCTGTTCGAGCGGCGGCGGCTTCTGATGGACGACTGGGCGCGGTATGTGGACGGCGGCAGCCGGCCGGAGGACTCACCGCGGCGCTGACCGAGACGGCGGCGGGCGGCGATTCACTCCGTCGAGCGGCGCGTCAAGCCGTGCCGCTGCTGCGCTGGCGCTGCGCCCGTGGCGGGTGACGTCCCGCCCGCCTGCGTGGGCAGGGCGGTTATGGCGCGCAAGCAGGCTTGCGGCCCGGCACGGACCGCATCGACGAGGACGAGCACGGCGGCGGCGAGGATGCGTGCAACGACGGCGGCGCGATGCAGGGGGTCGGCGACGAGCCGATCCGCCACCGGGAGCGCCAGGGCGCGGCCGTTGCCGAGGGGTTCGAAGGGGAGGCGCAGCTTCCCCTCGCCAGCCCCTTGTGTACACAAGGGGTAAGCTGGCTCATGGTGCTCAATGCGCCATGAGCCAGCTCCGATGATGTCGAGCACTTCCCGCTCGTCGGCGCGACGGCGGGATCCGGCCTGACGATGATGAGCCGAAATGATTCCGTCGTGCTGGGCACCCTCTTGGTGACCGTTGCGATGTTCCTGCTCGGCGTCGGTTTCGGCCTCCTGCTCGGCTGCTGATGGACGATCCGGTCGACATCGAACAGCTCGCGGTCCGGGCTGGCTGCGCTGACCTCGAAGCCTGGCAGCCGGCCGCGGCCGGCGCGGCGGGCTGTCGTTCGGCTCGTCGCCGACTGCCTGCATCATCGCGCCGCTGTCGTGGTTGTGGTCGCACACGACCACGAGCTCGCGCTTCGTGGACCCTTCCGCCTGGCGGAAAAATGCACCCTGAGCGACCCGGGTCGGCTCGGGCGTCAGACGCGCTGCCCCCGTTTCTGTGGGGGCAGGGAGTCTTACGGCCCGGGCCGGGGTCGCTCAGGGTACTTCAACCGCTCCGGGGGCTAGCCCCCGGGGGATCCGAGTGTCGCTCCAAGCTGCTGTGATGATTGGACTTGATGTCTCTCGTTCCCTAGCGGCTCAGGGTCCGGCGTACGGCGTACGTCAAGTTTCCGACGTTTCCGGCCTGGGGGCAGGAACCGAGACGCTCAGGGGGCAGGAACCGAGGCGGCTTTCATGGCTGTCATCGAGCGTTGCCGGAGAGGCGCTCCGCAGCTCGTGCTGCTGTGTCATGTCATGCGTCGTGCAGACGTGTAATCAGAGCCGCATCGAACCCGACTCCGTGGGCCACGATGGACACGACGGCCCCATGTGGGCCATCCCGGCCACGCGGATGAAGGCGACCCGCGAGCCGCGGCGTCCTCGCCGGCGCCGGGTCTGGCGATCGTCGGCGAACGCCTCGAGCGCGCCGGTGCCGGACACGTCCCGCCGGCGTTCTTCCCCCGCGGTCGCTGTGGTGTGTGCCCTTGCCAGTCCGGGCTGCTCGTCTCCGTTGCCGCGCACAGCGCGGCAACGCCCGAGCGCGCATAGCGCGCGCGATTTTCTCCCGCCGCCCCGCTCGGCAGAGGTGCGGGCTGGCACATCAGCCCCCTCCCCCTGTGCACGCCAGGGCCGTTTTCCGGAGGTCGTTCAGCGTGGACGACGGGTTGCCGCGAGACAGGCCGACATCCATCAGCCGGCGCCAGCGCTCGCACAGGTCTGAGCGGGCGCAGGCCGCCTCCGTCCGGTTGCCCACGACGCGCGCCAGCGCCGCCTCGACGACCTCGCGCAGACGGTCGGTCCAGTCCGGTCGACCGCGCCGCGCGGACGTCCGCCAGACCCGCTGTTGCCACGGCGCCGCCGAACTGCCAGCTCCTGAGCGTCTGCGGTCCGAAACCGAGCAGGGCTTCGGCGGCGACGTCCCGAGCGTGCATTCGGCCGTAGGCGTCATCGTCAGTCTCTCCCGAATCCCTTGGGCAACTCGATGTCGAGCGGGTCGAGGTCGACCGCGATGACCGCGTCCAGCAGCTCGGCCGTGGCCGAGTCCTCCAACGATTCCGGGAGATTGTCTCGCCACGTCTGGTAGCTTTCTTGAAGCTCACGCAGCGTGGCGACGGCCGCGCGCCACCGTTCCGGCCGTGAACGCTTCGGCTCGGCGGCCTTCACGTAGCGCACTACCGGTGTGCCGGCCGCACGCCGCTCGCGCCACCGGCGCTGTTTTTCAGCGTTGGTCAGGGGCATCCCGATTGCATTGTACTGCGGTTACGTAACCAGGCAGTGTGACCGGAGCTTCCGACCGATTTCGCGAGTTCCTGAGCGTCTGGGGTCCGAAACCGAGCATGGCGCCTCGGTGACAATGTGCCGAGCGCGTTCTCGGCCGTGACCGAGCCTGTTGAGCCCCTGCTCGATGACCGGCAAAAGTAATTGACGCCGACCAGCCTGGTCCCGGCACGACGAGCGGAAGCCGTGCGACCAGGTCCTGCCGGTGCTCGGCGCACAGCGCAACATCGTGCAGCACATGCGGACGCTGCCTCGACCAGACCGTGGCCGCGGCGGTCGAGACGGTGCGGATGTCGCGACCGGCGGCGCGGTGCGGCGGCTGGGATTGGCGCTGGGGACGGTTGGCGTGGCCGTGGAGCGCGTTTCGAGGAGCAGCCGGGTCAACGTCCCGGCGGTCGTCGAGCGGCGCGCAGGGGCGGTTTCCCGGCTTGTCGACCGGCCGGCGGCCGTCGCGGCGTTCAGGAAGGCCTGACGAGGAGTCGCGAGCTCGACAACCGCCCGGTTTCTCAGCGCGGCGGAGCCGCGATAGACTCGTTCCCTCCGGTTGATCGGGATCGAGGACGATGATGCCCATCCAGCCTGTCGGCGGGCGCGCGCGCCCGTCCATGGCGGTGTGGGAAACGCGCTGCACATGGCGGGACGGTCCTGGGCGGTCGGCCCGGGCGTTTCGATGCCGCCGGCAGGCTGCACAGGCGCACGGGCGACGGGCTTGAGCTTCGCGAAACGGGGTTGGGGACCATCGGGTGTCGTGCCGGATTCGTCCGTGACGGTAAGCGTTCGGCCACGCCGGTATTTTGTACTGGTAACGCGGGTCGATATTCGCTATGGTCTCGGCCATGGCGAGTCGGGACCCGGTAGCCCGACCGGTTACCGAAGGGGCTTCGCTGCCCGGACGGCCGTTCTGGCGGCGGCTGTATGAGCGGGTGCGAGGTCGTGCCGAGGCGGCGGAAGCGCGGTCGGAAGCGCTGAAGCGGGCGGAGGTGTCCGCCCGTTGCGAAGCAGGTTTCTGGAAGTGGCAGTTCGAGTCGTCGCGGCGCAAGCGGCTGGCGGCGGTCGAGCGGTCGAAGGAAGCCCGCCGCGCGGCGAAGGACGCGTTGGCGCTGCAGTCGGAGGTAGCCCGTCTAGGCAAGCTGCTTGCGGATGCCGGCGTCGCGTCGGACCGGTACGGCGAGATGTCCCTGCGCCGGGAGGTTGCCCGGTTGCGCAAGGCGGTGCCGGGGGCGGAGGTGCAGGCGGCCGAGATTCGCCGGCTGCACAAGGTTCTGTGGAAGGAGCGCGTCGACAAGGCCGCCCTGCGCCGGCTGCTGGACGAGACCGTCGGGCTCTACGCCGGGACGAGCAGGCTGCGCGACCAGCAGGACCGGGTCCTGTCGCTGTCGGACGATGTTGGCCGGCTGCGGTATGCGTTGCAGCGGTCCGAGGCGACGGCCGACCGCCTGAAGGTCCGACTGCTTCGCCAGACCGAGTCGGCGCGGGCGAAGTCGCCGGCGGCGGCGGACGTGGCTCTGCGCAAGGCTCTGGCGAAGTCGCGTCGCCGGAAGGCCGCGCTCGTCCGGGTGCGGAAGGAGAACGCGCGGCTGCGTCGGACGGAGCAGGCGTTGCGGCGGCGGGTCGGGACGCAGGAGGCGGAGCTTGTGAAGCTGCGTGCGACCCGGGCGGTGCTGTCGAAGGCGTTGCACGGCCGCAAGAGCGAGAAGCGGAAGAGGCCGGGCACCGGCCGCCCGCGCGGCCAGCGGTGTGGCGCTCCCGGCCACGGCCGCACGCCGCGTTGCGGCCTGGAGGAACGCATCGAGGAGCGCAGTCTGCCGGCCGCTGCGCGCACCTGTTCCGGTTGCGGGAAGCCCTACGCGGCGGTCGGCGCGGAGGAGTCGGCCCTGGTCGAGATCGAGGTCCGGGCCTATCGGCGGGTGATCCGCCGCCCGCGCTGGCGCCGGCGTTGCGCGTGCGCCTCGTCGCCGGCGGAGGTTTCGGCGCCGCCGGCGCCGCGGCTGTTCGACAAGACGCCCTACGGCACCAGCGTCTGGTCGCGGGTGCTGTATGAGCGCTACGCGTGCCTGCGCCCGCTGCAGCGGGTCGGCGCGTGGCTGGGCGACCAGGGGCTGCCGGTCTCGTCGGGGACGCTGGCCGACAGCGTGCCCCGCTTCGTGCCGCTGTTCGAGCCGGTTGCCGGGGCGATCCTCGCGCACCAGCACGCGGCGGCGTTGCGCCACGCCGACGAGACCACGTGGCGCGTGCAGGCGCTGCGCGGGGAGGGCCACTCGGGCCGGGCCTGGCTGTGGACCGCGGTCGGCAACGACGCGGTGCGCTTCCACATCGACGCGAGCCGCAGCGCCGAGGCGGCGGCGAAGCTGTTCGGCGACCTGGCGCCCGAGACGGTGATCGTCTGCGACCGCTACAGCGCCTACAAGCGGCTGGCGCGGCTGCTCGGCGGCACGGTCGTGCTCGCTTTTTGCTGGGCGCATTTGCGACGCGACATCATCCAGTGCGCCGCCGCGCAGGTCCGCCTGACCGGCTGGTGCGAGACATGGCTTGCGCGGATCGCCGCGCTCTACCGCCTGAACGAGGCGCGGCTGGACTGCTACGACCCCGACATCGAGCGCCAGAGCGCGGCGTTCGACGCGGCGCAGGGCGCGCTCGCGGCGGCGCTCGACGGCCTGTTCGCGACGGCGGAACGGGAACTGGCCGGCCTGCCGGAGCACGCGCGCGAGGGCAAGCCGCTGCGCTCGCTCGTCAACCACCGCGAGGGGCTCAGCGTGTTCGCCGACCGTCCCCGGGTGCCGCTCGACAACAATCTCGCCGAGCGGGTGCTCCGGGGGCCGGCCATCGGACGGCGCCTGTCGTTCGGCTCCGACAGCGGAACCGGCGCGCAGTTCACGGCGCTGATGTACTCGGTGGTCGGCACCCTGGTGCTGAACCGGATCGATGTCCTGCGCTGGCTCGAAGCGTGGCTGGCGGCGTGCGCCGAGCGCGGCGGCCGGCCGCCGGACGACACCGCGGCGTGGCTGCCCTGGTCGATGGACGCGGCGCGCCGGCGCGAACTGACGGCGCCGACATGACCGCTCCGGTCGAGTGCCGCTACTACGGCCGCGACTTCACGACCGCGGAGATGGCGCTGCTGCGCGCGCTGATCGCCGGGCCGCCGACGCTCAACCGCCACGCCCTGTCGAAGGCGTTCTGCCGCCGCATCGGCTGGTACAAGGCCGACGGCGGGTGCAAGGACATGATGGCCCGCGTCGTCATGCTGGCCATGCACCGGGACGGCCGCATCGAACTGCCGCCGCCGAAGTGGCGCCAGAACCGGCCCGGGCCGATCACCTTCGGGCCCGACACCGAACCGCCCCGCTTGCCGCCGCCGACCACGCTCGACGCCGTCCGTCCGCTCGAGATGCGCACCGTCGTGCGCGGCGACCACGGGGGGAAACTGTGGAACGAGTACGTCGCCCGCTACCACTACCTCGGCTACAAGACCCTGGTCGGCGCCCAGATGCGCTACGCCGTGCACGCGAGCGACGGCACGCCGCTCGCCATGCTCGGCTTCTCCACCGCCGCCTGGACGCTCGCCCCGCGCGACCGCTTCATCGGCTGGTCGCGGCGAGACCGCGAGAAGAACCTGCCGCTCGTCGTCGACAACCCGCGCTTCCTGATCCTGCCCTGGATCCGCATCCCCAACCTCGGCTCGCACATCCTCGCCCTCGTCCGCCGCCAGCTGCCCGCGGACTGGACCGCGCGCTACAAGACGACCCCCGTGCTCATCGAGACCTTCGTGCAGACCCCCCGCTACACCGGCGCCGTCTACCGGGCCTCCGGCTGGATCCGCGTCGGCGCCACCCAGGGGCGCGGACGCTACGGCACGAACGACCGGGACAAGCCCACGAAGGACATCTGGCTGCGGCCCCTCCGCAAGAACTGGAAGCGCACCCTCAACCGGTAGAATCAACGCCACGCACCGAGACGACGGTCCACCATACCAGCGTGGCCGAACGCTTACCCGTGACGGGCCTCGAAGGACCACTGGATTCCCGCTGAAGATGAGGGAATGAGCGAGGGGACCGTGTCTGTAGCACCTGAAGTAAGTCATTTATTATGAATGGCTTATGAAATACACGCAACTCACGTTGCCCTAGCGCTGTCACTGGTCCGTCGCGGTCCGCATCGGTCCAAACATGCGGATTCCAAGCGTAAACACCGGCATCAAACAGGCGACACGGTGGATCTGGTCGTGGTCAAGAGCCGGACGGGCAGGGTAAACAAGCGACGGGTTCAACAGCTCCACGTCCAAGGGAAGCGGCGCGACATCAGCATCGGCACGTACCCGGCCGTCACGCTGTCCGAGGCTCGCGAGCGGGCGCACGACAACCGCCTGACGGCGAAGCGGGGCGGCGACCCGTCCGGGCGTGCGTCGACCGTGCCGACGTTCGCGGACGTGTCCGCCAAGGTCGACCAGGGGGGACAGTGGTGCGGCCGGACCCGCGAGACTCGGCGGCGGACCCTGGCGCGGTACGCGGCGCGTCTGATGGGTCGGCCCGTCGACCAGATCGACCGGGCGGCCGTGTTCTCGGTGCTCGGGCCGGTCTACCGCGACAAGCCGGCGACCGGCAAGCTCTTGCGCGGTTGGGTCCGGGGCGGGCTCGCCGCCGCGCAACCTCTCGGACATGTCGACGTGAACGCGGCGGGCGAAGTGATCGACGCGGCATTGCCAAAGACCCCGAAGACCCGGGAACATCGGCGGGCGTTGCCGTACGCGGACGTTCCCGCCGCGATGGCGGCGGTCGAGGCGTCCGGGGCCGGTCCGGTCGTCAAGGCGGCGATTCGCTTCACGGCGCTGACGGCGGTACGGTCCGGCGAGGCTCGCGGGGCGACGTGGGCGAGGTCGACCTCGAGGCGCGGGAGTGGCGCGTACCGGCATCGCGAATGAAGGGCGGGGCGGAAACATCGGGTGCCGTTGTCGGATGCGGCTGTGGCCGTGATCGAGGGTATGAGGGCGCATTCTGGCGGCGCGGCCGATTCGCTGATCTTCCCTGGCGTGGGCGGGCGGCCGATCAGCGGCGACACCTTGATCAGGGCGCTGCGGAGAGCGACGGGGACGGATGCGGACGTTCACGGCTTCCGGTCGAGTTTCCGCACGTGGGCGGCGGAGCGGTCCGGGGCGACAAGGGACGTGGCGGAGATGGCCCTTGCCCACGTGGTCGGCGGCGCGGTTGAGCGGAGTTACGCGCGAAGCGATCTGCTCGACCAGCGGCGCGGTCTGATGGACCGATGGGCCGCCTTCCTGACCGGCCCCGCGTTTCCTGTCCCTGGCGAGGCGCAGGTACGCCTCGTTGACGAGCGCCGTCGGCTGCAGGGTCTGCCCGGGCCGCTCGCGGCCGAGGTAGCCGCGCGCCAGGCGCCGCAGCTCGTCATACACCAGCGGCACGAGGTCCGCCAGCGGCTGCCCGCCGTCGTCGCCGTGAGATCTGCCGGCCGGCTGCATGAAACCGCCATCTTGCTATCCGGTGCGCTACACTCGCGCGCTTGTGGAGAATCCAATGGTGACCAGGTTCTGGCAGGTCGTAGCCTTAGCATGCGTGATCGGTGCGGCGCTGGCGCCGGCCAGCGCGCAGACCCCGCTCACGCCCGAAGAGGTGGAGGCGGACGTGCGTGCCGGGGCGCTGGCCCGCCAGCAGCGCAACCTGGCGCCTTTCCCGGAGGTCGATCCGGCTACGTCCCACGACTGGCCGCTGCACAACCACGACCTGCTCAACTCGCGCTACGCGCCGCTGGACCAGATCAACACCTCGAACGTTTCGTCGCTCGCCGTGCGCTGGCTGTACCACGCGGCCAGCGGGCGGGCGACGCCGGTGGTGGCCGGGGGCCTGATGTACGTCACCACGTCGAACAACGTCGTCGCGCTCGATGCGGCGACGGGCGGCGTGGTCTGGCGCAACGGCGAGGCCAGCGGCTCGCGCGGGGCCGCCTACGGCGACGGCAGGGTGTACGTGGCGAACGACGTCCACGTGATGGCGCTCGACGCCCGCACCGGCGACCTCGTGCCCGGCTTCGGAGAGAACGGCGTCTCGAACGTCCTGACCGAGGTGCTCAGGGCCCGCTACCCGGAGCTGGAGGAGCCGACCGCCTGGGGTTACCGCTACAACATGGCGCCGCAGTACCACGATGGCGTGCTCATCGTCGGCACGGCGCTCAGCGAGAGCCACATTCCGGGCGGCCTGGTGTTCGCCCTCGACGCGGAAACCGGCGGGCTGCTCTGGCAGTTCGTCACGATCCCGCAGGGTCCCGAGGACCAAGGGTGGGACATCGCGCGGGACACCTGGGTGGGCGGCGTACGCCACGGCGGCGGGGTCTGGGGCACGCCGGCCATCGACGCGGAGACCGGGACGGTGCACCTGACGGTGGCCAACCCGTCGCCCGACCAGGACGGCTCGGCCCGCAAGGGCATCAACCTGTTCACCAACGCCTTCGTGACGCTGGATCTGCACACCGGTGCGATCGAGTGGTACTACCAGCAGATTCACCACGATCTCTGGGACTACGACGCGGGCCAGCAGCCGACCCTCTTCGATGTCGAGGTCGGCGGCGGGACGGTGCGCGCCACCGCAGCCGGCAACAAGAACGGCCTGCTCTACATCCTGGACCGCGACACCGGTAAGCCGATCAACCCGATCGTCGAGACGCCGGTGCCGACCGAGACCGAGACGCCGGGAGAAGAGCCCTGGCCGACGCAGCCGATTCCGCACACCGCGGCCGGCGAACCGATGGAGCCGCTGGCGGCGACGTTCCCGACCGAGAACGTCTTCCCGGAGTTCAACAACTACCGCAAGCTGCCGTTCTACACGCCGCCGACGATCGAGGGGGCCCTGCACGCCCCGCGCGAAGGCGTCCACTACGGGGTCAGCGCGTTCCATCCCGGCACCGGGCAGCTCTACGTGGCGGGCCGGGATTTCCCGATCATGATGACCTCCATCCCGGTGGGCGATACGCTGCGGCCGGGCCAGTTCAGCACGGCCGGACGCCGCGTCTCGGCGGCGGCGGCGCTGGGCAATGTGTCGGCGTACGACCCGGCGACCGGGGAGCTGACCTGGCGCACGGAGATTGACGGCGGCCCGTCGGCCGGCACGCTCGCCACGGCGGGCAACCTCGTGTTCACCGCCGAACGGCTCGGGAAGTTCTTCGCGCTCGACGCCGGGAGCGGCGAGCTGCTCTGGGAGTTCCACGCCGGCGCGAGCGTAGGCGCGTCCCAGATTACCTACCAGGTGAACGGCACGCAGTACGTATCGGCGGTAGCCGGCAGCGTGATCGTGACGTTCGCGCTCCCGGGCCGCTGACCGCGTCCGCCGGGGAGGCAGGTTCTTCTCCGCACGGGGTGCAGCGTGCAAGCATGCAGCGCCGGCCCGGTTCAGGGCGCGGCACTGCGCCATGATCGACCGCCGCGTTTGCGCAAAGGGCCGGCGCAAGAATAACTTCCCATTTTGTCACATCGGCTCGATGGTGTAGTTCCATCCAGTGGAGGTGCGTGTGGTGCGCAGGTATTTCAGGATGGTCTCGAAGCTGTCGAGGGGTCGGCCCGCCCAGTTCTTGCTGATCTCGCAGAACAGGCGGTGTTCGATGGGTTCCACTTCGACGTGGCCGGCGGGTAGTGGGCCACCCTCACGCGCAAGCCGTGCCGGTTGCAGAGACGATGTTGCAGGTTGAACTTCCAGGCGCGGGCCGTGCAGCTGTTGCTGCCGCCACCGTCGGCCAGGATCTGCAGGGTCTTGGCTTCGGGGTAGCGCTTGCGGCCCTCGGTGCGCCACCACTTCTCGATGCAGTCGACGGCGAACGCCGGGGTGTCGGCGGTTTGGCCGACGAAGACGGTGCCGGCATTGGCGCGGGGGTCGTAGATGCCGTAGGGGATGGCGAGGCCGTGGGCGTCGGAGCGGAAGTCGTGGTCGTTGACGAGTTCGGGGCTGCGGTCCCATTTGGCGCCGGGATTGCGGAACCTGCCGACGAGCTCCTTCTTCTTGGTATCGACGCTGATGAGGGGGCTGTTGTCGGCGGCGCAGCGCTCGCGCAACTCGGCGATGTGCCGGAACTGCCGGTCTCGGTTCGGATGCGAGGCGCCGGCGAGCTTCTTGTGGTTGACGCGCAACGAGTAGCCCATGGCCTTGAGCAGTCGGGCGACGGTCTGCGGGCAGACGTGGATGCCGAGCCCGCCAAGTTCGTCGGCGAGCTTGGCGGTGGTGCGGCTTGTCCACTTGAGGCCGCTGACCGGGTCCCCGGCCGTCTCGTGGGTCATCAGGGCTTCGATGCGGGCGAAGACTTCGGGCGTTTTTTTTCCGCCGGTGTTCGTCCGCCGCCGGCGCGCCGCACCCGGTCGACCTCGACATCGCGCTCGACGAGCTGCCGGCGACCGGCGGCGACCGTGGACGGGTCGATGCCGAGCAGTCGGGCGATGCGCCGGTCGCCGCCCCACCCGCACTTGAGCGATTCGAGTCCGGCGAACAGCCGGCGCTGGCGCTCGTCGAGCAGGCTGGCGAACAACACGATGGCGGCGCGCAACTGCTCGGGCATCAGGTCGGCGTCGGGCAGCGGTCGCCCGAGTCCGGGCGTGGCCATCAGCAGCCGTCGGGCGCGGAGTTGACGCGTCTGCTGCGCGTGGTCGGTGGCGCAGTAGAGGAACTGGCCGGCGAGCTTGTGCCGTGTCAGCCGGCCGTCGCCGACGAGCTTGCGCAGGGCGTCCTGGGTGCCGACACCGAGCCGGTTGTCGAGCTCGTCGACGAAGTGTCCGGCCTCCGCGTCGTTGACGAAGGCCTCGGCGGTTGCGACGAGGGTGCCGGCACGGGAGAAGCGGACGCCGGCGAACGCCCACAGGCCGTGCTCGTCGAAGTCGGCGAGCTCGTAGAGCGTGTAGTAGCCGCCGCGATGGGAGTAGCTGGTGCGGGCGTCGAGGTCCTTGAGCTTGCGGAAGGCGGTGCGCCTGCTGACGCGGGGACCGAGGGCGGCCATCACGTCGGGCAGGGCGGCGACGGTTCGCTCTCGGAGCAGGGCGACGACGGTGTCGGCGGAGAACTGGGTCGGTCTCATTGTGGCACCATTACGGACTACAGATTCCGCAATGGTGCCACAATCCGTGGTCGGATCGCTACTCTTCAATCCGAAATCCGCCCTGTCTGTGTGGTGGAGTCGCCGGGCCGAGCGTGCTTGACGCCGCGTTCTAGTGCGACACTACGGCCGTTTGCAGGAAGTTATTTTTGCGCGGACCCTAAGGTTGATTCCTGACAATTCATGGCGACTTGCGCCCGGACGGCCCCGGCGCGCATTCCGGATTGGGGAGGACGGCGCATGCGAAGCGTTCGATGGACGTGTTCCACTGCAGTTTTCTGCCTGCTGCTGCTGCCGGCCGGCGCGTGGGCGCAGAATGTCGGCCTCACCGGCCGCGTCACCGACGAGACGGGCGGCGTGCTGCCGGGCGTCACGGTGGAGGCGCGCAGTCCCGCGCTGATCGAGCAGGTGCGCACGGCCGTCACCGACGGCGGGGGCCTGTTCACCATCACCAACCTGCGGCCGGGCGAGTACTCCGTCACGTTCACCCTGCCGGGCTTCCGGTCGCTCGTGCGGGAGGGGATCAACCTGAGCGGCTCGATGGTCGCCACCGTCAACGCGGCGCTGGCCGTCGGGGCCGTGGAGGAGACGATCACGGTGACGGGCGACTCGCCCGACGTCGACATCCGCAACGTGGTGCAGGAGACCACGCTGGACCACGAAGTCCGCAGCGCGCTGCCGACCGGGCGCAACCTGGTGCAGATGTCCGAGCTGATTCCGGGCGTCACGATGCAGGTTTCCGGCAGCTCGCACGACGTCGGCGGCACCGAGCTGAACCGCGGCGCCAGCATGATCCACGGCAGCCGCCCCACCGACTACACGATGCAGTTCGACGGCACGCACAACACGATTGCCGGCGCCGGCACGCAGGGTCTCCGCAACATCGACCCGCTGGAGGTCTCGGAGTACCAGTTCGAGACCGGCGGCATCTCCGCCGAGACGGCCTCCGGCGGCGTGCGCGCCAACATGATTCCGCGCGAGGGCGGCAACGACTTCTCGGGGTCGTTCTTCACCACCTACTCGAACGCCGACCTGCAGAGCGACAACACGACGCAGGCACTGCTCGACGCCGGCCTGCCGGAGGCGAACACCATCACCGAGCTGCGCGATATCAACGCCGCCGTCGGCGGGCCGATCAGCCGCGACCGGCTCTGGTTCTTCTCCTCGGTCCGCTTCGAGGGGTCGGAAAAGGAAGTGGCCGGCAACTTCCACATGACCGATCCGTTGGCCTACACGTGGAATCCGCGTCTCGGCGCGGAAGGCAACGCCGACCTGAACGCGCCGGGCATCGACGACCTGAACCACCAGATGTGGAGCACGCGCCTGACCTGGCAGGCGTCGACGGTGAACAAGATCGCGCTGTACGTGTCGAATCACTCCTGGCAGCAGGACGGACTCCTGCTGTTCGGTTTCAACTCGTATGAAGCCGCCAACATCAGCGACGTGCCGTGGGGGCGGTTGTTCCAGGTCAAGTGGACGGCGCCCGTGACGAACCGGCTGCTCCTGGAGGCGCAGGTCGGCGACACCTACAACGATTCCGCGCTGAACGCGACGCGCGACGGCCTCGCCTACAGCGACGTCATCCCCGTGGTGGAGGCGACCACCGGCTCGCTGTTCCGGTCCAACAGCATCCTCGGCTACGGCGTCATCCACAACTACCAGCCGCAGGCGCGCTTCAGCGTGTCCTACGTGACCGGCTCACACGCCGCGAAGTTCGGCGTGGACTACAGCTGGGGCTACCAGAGCTGGATCAACCGCTCGTGGAACCAGCAGACGCGCTACATCCTGTTCCGCGGGAACCCGATCCTGGCAGACGTGCAGAACGGACCGTGGACCGAGCGCCACACGTTCCGCAAGCTGGGCATCTACGCCCAGGACCAGTGGACCATCGACCGGCTGACGATCAATGCCGGGGTGCGCTTCGACGGGCACATCGGCTCGGTGCCGGGCGACGAGAATACGACCGGGCCGGGCCGCTGGGCGCCGTTCCAGACGTGGGTGCAACTCGACGACGTGCCGAACTGGAAGGACATCTCGCCGCGGCTGGGCGTCGCCTACGACCTGTTCGGCGATTCCCGCACGGCGCTGAAGTTCTCGGCCAACCGCTACGTGGTCAACGAGGGGGTGGCGTTCGCGTCGTCGGTCAATCCATTGCTGTTCAACCTGACGGCCCGCCGCTCGTTCCGGGACCTGAACGGCGACTACATCGCCCAGGAGCACGAGCTGGGGCCGCTCTCGAACGCGAACTTCGCCACCGCGGCCACGAACGTGCGCCCGGACGATGCCATCCGTGAGGGCTGGGGCGTCCGGCAGTACAACTGGGAAATCAGCGGGGGCGTGCAGCACCAGTTGCGCGACGGCCTGTCGCTGGACGTCGCCTACGTCAACCGGCAGTACCGCAACTTCAACGTGAACGACAACCTGCTGATCGGCCCGGGCGACTTCGACGAGTACTGCGTGTCGGCGCCGTCAGACTCGCGGCTGGGCGGCGCCAGCGGCACGGAAGTCTGCGGTCTGTACGACATCAACCCGGCCGCGCTCGGCCTGAACGAGACGCTGATCGCGCGCGACACGAACTTCGGCACCATCACGGAGAGCTGGCAGGGCCTCGACTTCACCATGGACCTGCGGCTCGACAACATGACGATCGGCGGTGGCCTGAGCAGCGGGACGCAGGGCAACATGCGCGAAGGGTGCTTCGTCATCGATTCTCCGCAGGGCGACTTCAACGACGCGATGCAGCCGGGCAACTACCAGTGCGACATCCGGCCGCCGTGGCAGAACTTCTGGAAGTTCCTGGGCACGTTCAACCTGCCGTACGGCATCGATCTGGCCGCGACGTACCAGGTGATCCCCGGTCCGGAGATCACCGCGCTGTACACGGTGCGCGACGCGGACGTCGGCTCGAGCGTGCGGTTCGTGGATCCGGCGCGCACCAGCTTCAGCACGGGCTCGGCCGAGATCAACCT
Source organism: Vicinamibacterales bacterium (assembly GCA_965214845.1). GTDB lineage: Bacteria > Acidobacteriota > Vicinamibacteria > Vicinamibacterales > UBA8438 > JAAXGX01. Next base: position 4,132,382 of record CBDCCO010000007.1, on the reverse strand, counting down.
GGTCCAGCCGGGGACGCTGTACAACGACCGGCTCCACCAGGTGGACTTCCGCATCTCGAGGGCCTTCGAGATCGGCGGCGGCGCGCGCGTGGGTTACGCTCGACATCGCGAACCTGCTGAACAACAGCACGATCATCGAGCACAACAACACCTACGGGCCGGTCTGGCTGGGACCCGAGGAGATCCTGCTCGGACGCATCTTCAAGCCGGCGCTGCGGATAGACTGGTAGGGTAGCGGAGGACCTTGCGATGAGTAGCACGAAGAGCAAGCGGAACGCGGCGCGGCGGGCGGTCGTGGCCGCCGCCGTCGCCGGCTGTCTCGTCGGAGCCGTCGCCGCCGTGCCGGACGCGTCCGCGCAGCCGGCCGAGGTGACGTTCACGAAGGACATCGCGCCGATCCTGCAGCGCTCCTGCCAGAGCTGCCACCGGCCCGGTCCGGGCGGCGGCGCGCCGATGTCGCTGCTGACCTACAACGACGTGCGGCCGTGGGCGCGCGCCATCAGGGCGCGGACCTCCGAGCGCACGATGCCGCCGTGGTTCATCGAGAAGGACGTCGGGGTCCAGGAGTTCAAGGACGACCCGTCGCTCAGCGACGCGGAGATCGCGCTGATCGGACGCTGGGTGGACGCCGGCGCGCCGCGCGGCAATCCGGCCGACCTGCCGCCGCCGCAGGAATTTCCCGACGGCAAGGAGTGGACCATCGGCGAGCCGGACCTGATCGTCTCGTCGCCCGAGAAGGTGATCGAGGCCGTGGCGGCCGACTGGCACGGCTACTGGGAATCGACGCCTGTCGGTCTGGCCGAGGACCGTTATGTGAAAGCGGTCGAGGTGCACGAGGTGCGCGTGTCCGGCGGGATGGCCAAGGCGGAAGGCCTGGGCGGTTACTCGGTGATCCACCACGCCGGCATCATGGCGGGCACGCCGGGCGAGGGCGTCGCGGCCGGCCCCGTCAACCCGACCGACGGCGGCTTCGCGATGACGCACGAGGCGGGCCAGAACGCGACGCGCTACACGGACGGGCTGGGCGTGACGCTGCCGGCCGGCTCGTCGCTGCACTGGCGGGTGCATACGCACTCGTTCGGCGAGGAGGTCACGGCGCGGCTCGACGTCGGCTTCCAGTTCCACCCCGCCGACTACGAGCCGCAGTACACGGCGCCGGGACCGGGGGTGTTCCTGACCTTCAACGATCTGGACATCCCGGCGGGGGCGAAGGATCTGCGCTTCGACGCGCTGGGCGTGACGAAGAACCCGTCGAAGCTGGTGACCTTCGAGCCGCACATGCATGCCGGCGGCACGCGGATGTGCCTGAACGCGCACTATCCGGACGGGGTGCGCGAGACGCTGACCTGCGCCGGCTACGACCACAACTGGGTCAAGGTGTACAACTACGCCGACCACGCCGCGCCGCTGCTGCCGGCGGGGACCATCCTGCACGCGATCGCCTGGTACGACAACTCGGCGGGGAACCGCAACATCATCGAGCCGCGCAACTGGCACGGTCTGGGCAGCCGCTCGATGGACGACATGTTCTTCTTCCTCGGCCGCTTCGTCGGCCTGACCGAGGAGCAGTACGAGGAAGAGCAGGCAGCGCGGCAGCAGCGCGCGCAGCTTTCCGCGCAGGACAACTGACGGGGGGCGGACCGTGAGCAGTCAGCCGGCGCGGGGGCGGATGACGCGGGCGTGCGGCGCGGCGGCGTGCGCGGCGCTGCTGGCGCTGGGCGCGGGCGTCGCGGACGGTCAGATCACCTACCGCAGCGGCCAGAACGTGGCGCCTTCGTTCGAAGGCTGGATGCCCAACGCGGACGGCACGTTCGACGTCTACTTCGGCTACTTCAACCGCAACTTCGAGGAGCACCTGCACGTGCCGGTGGGCCCGGACAACAACGTCTAGCCCGGCGGCCCGGACCTGGGGCAGCCGACGTGGTTCCTGCCGCGCCGCAACCTGAACGTGTTCACGGTCACGGTGCCGGCCGACTTCGGCGACGGCGAGGTCGTCTGGACGCTGACGGCGAACGGCAGGACGGAGCGGGCGTATGCCTCGCTGATTCCGGAGTTCATCCTCGATCAGCGCGTCATCTTCCGGCAGTACACCGGGTTCGACGTGCAGGGGGAGATAGAGCACAACCGGATCCCGACCGTGGGGCTGGAGGGCGGGGCCGCGCACGAGGCCGCGGCCGGCCGGCCGCTGGCGTTGACGGCGCTGGTCGAGGACGACGGGATCCCGGCGCCGCAGGCGGCGGGCGGGGGGCCGTTCCGCGGCAGTGCGCTGGGGTTGCGAGTCGCGTGGTTCGTGTACCGCGGCGACGGGGCGCAGGTAACCCTCGACCCGCCGCAGTTCAAGGCCTATCCCGACTTCAGGCACGGCTCGCCGTGGACGCGCGGGTGGGAGCCACCGCCGCCCGCCGCGGACGGCCGCTATCCGGTGCGGGCGACGTTCAAGCAGGCCGGCACGTACGTGCTGCGCGCGCTGGCGCACGACGGCGGCGCGGCGGCGAGCGCGGACGTGACCGTCAACGTGCACTGAGCGCGGCGTCTACCGTCCGCCCGGCCAGAGCGCGCCCTGGTGCGGCGTCCGGATCGGGCCCTCGCCCTTGTAGACGAACTTCTGCAGCCGCTTACCCTCGTACGTCTCCGTGGAGCGCCTCGAAGCTCACCTTCGCCGTGCAGTGCCGGATGACGCCGTCGCGCTCCAGCGCGTGCACCCGCCGGCCGCACGGCGCGGCCGACAGGCCCACCTTCTCGCCCAGCTCCACCAGCGACAGGCGCGAGTTGTCCGCGAGGTGCCGGATGATCTCCAGGTCGATCTGGTCCAGCTTGGAATGCTCCAGATTCCCTCTCATCGCCGGCAGGCTCGGCCGCGTGACGGTAGCCTGCCGCGTCAGGCGGGCCGGCCGGCCGCCGTCGAGGTCGAGCGCCTGTCCGTACGTTGGCGATACGAGATTCGCGTATGGGAAGCGGAGTTTCGTGACCTGCTTGAACGGATTGAGGATGAGCAGCGAGCGGCTGACCTCGATGCCGTCCATCCGGTTGAGATCGTCGACGGACCGCTGGAACGCCGACAGGTCGGGCGTCAGGATGCTGACGAGGTAGTCCGAGTCCCCGCCGGTGCGGTATCCCTGCACGACGTCGCGGCGGCTGCTGACGGCCGCCTCGGTTGCCTCGCGGGTGGTCCGCGAGTGGTTCAGCGTGATCGCGACGAAGGCGTAGGCGTGAAGGTCGAGCGCTCCTATGTCGAATACCGCCGTGTAGCCGGTGATGATGCCGGCCTGCTCGATGCGGTGGAGGCGCCGCGAGCACTGCGACTCGGACATCTGAATCCGCTTCGCGAGATCCGCATTCGTGATGCGCGAGTTCTCGAACAACGCCTGCACGATCTGGCAGTCCGTCTCGTCGAAGCGGATCGACATGGCCGCTGAAATGGTACGTACCGAGCGCGCCGACCGCAAGAACCGCCGCGCGTTGCAGTTACAATGCGTCCTGCCGTACCCGATGATGCAAAGAAGGCTGTGGATGTTGCGCAACAAGCGGTTCGGTCTCGTCCTGCTGGCGGTCGTGTTCGCGGCCGGGTTCGTGCTCGGCAACCTGGTCCAGCCGTCCTCGGTCCTGAGCGCGCAGTCGGCGGGCAAGGTCTACGAGCTGCGGACCTACACCGCGGCGCCCGGCAAGCTGAGCGATCTGGAATCCCGTTTCCGTGACCACACGGTGCGGCTGTTCGAGAAGCACGGCATGACGAACGTCGGCTACTGGGTGGCGACGGACGCGCCGCTGTCAGAGAACACGCTGCTCTACGTCCTGGAGTACGACAGCCGCGAAGCCGCCCAGGCGAGCTGGGACGCCTTCCGCGCGGATCCGGATTGGGTGGAAGCGCGCGCGGCATCGGAGCGCAACGGCCGGCTGGTGAGCGGCGTGGAGTCGGTCTTCATGAAGGCGACCGACTACTCGCCGATCCGGTAGGCATTCCGAAAGAGGCCCCCAATGCACAAGCGGTTGACGTTGGCGGTAGCGGTGTACGCGGCCGGCCTGCTGCTGCTTCCCCGCCGGTCGCGGCGCAGGTCGAGGACTTCACGCCCGTCTCGGACGCGGATCTGCAGAATCCGGAGCCGGCTGACTGGCTGAACTGGCGGCGCACGCTGGACGGGTGGGGCCACAGTCCTCTCGACGAGATCGACACGGGCAACGTCGGCGAGCTGCAGCTCGCCTGGTCGTGGGGCATCGAGCCCGGCGTGTCGCAGACCACGCCGCTGGTCCGCGACGGCGTCATGTACATCGCCAACCCCGGCAACGTCGTGCAGGCGCTCGACGCGGCCACCGGCGACTTCATCTGGGAGTATCGCCGCGAGATGGAGGCGTAGCGGCGACCGGCCGCGCAGATGCGCAGTCTCGTCGCAAAAAGTAACCCGGCGCATGACGTTGCCGGCCGCATCGGCCGCTAGGAGAAGAGGATGAACATGCATCGCCGAACCTTTCTGGCGGGCCTGGGCGGCGTGGCTGCGGCGGCGGAGGTCGGGCGCGCGGGCACGCGGCAGGCCGCGGAGCTCCCGGACTTCGATCCGGCGGCGTTCCTGGCGCGGGCGAACGCGGACGGCGAGTTCCTCGCCACGGCGCGCTTCTGGAACGCGCGCGTCCGCATGGAGATCGGGGACGCGGCGCTGGACGCCGTTGTCCGCGACGGCAGGCTGCACGACGTCGGGCCGGCGGCGGGCCCGGAGCCCGATGTCCGCATCAGCGGTCCGCTGGCAGACTGGAAGGCGCCCTCGGGAGCCGATCGCTCGACCGCGCGGGGCGCCGCTGTCGGGCGCGTGCAGATCGCGGGCGACGCGGTGTGCCACGTCGGTCCGTACCAGCGGGCCATCCAGCGCCTCGTGGGACTCGTCAGGGAGACGTTCGTCGGACGCCAGTCTCCGGAGCTGGCGCCGGACGTGGACCGCGAGATGGACAGCGCGGTCGGCCGCTACCGGTACGTGCGCATCCAGGGTGTCCAGTACCGCGTGTACTACGAAGAAGCGGGACAGGGCATCCCGCTCGTCCTGCAGCACACCGCGGGATCCGACGGGCGGCAGTGGCGTCACCTGCTCGAAGACCGCGAGATCCAGCAGCACTTCCGCCTGATCGCCTACGACCTGCCGTACCACGGCAAGTCGCTCCCGCCGACCGGGGTGGCCTGGTGGACGCAGGAGTACAAGCTGACGACGGAGCTGCTGATGGACTCGGTGGTGGCGATCTGCCACGCGCTCGAGCTGGAGCGTCCTGTCTACATGGGTTGCTCGGTCGGCGGCTACCTGGCGCCGGACCTGGCGCTGTACCGGCCGGACGAGTTCCGCGCGGTGATCGGCGTCAACTCGGGAACAGGCCGCGGACCGGGCGCGGCGCCCCCGCCGCTCGGCTACGGACACGAGCCCGGCTCGTATCTCGGGGCGACGATGTACGACTGGCTCACGGCGTCGACGGCGCCGGAACCGTACCGCCGCGAGACCGGCTGGGTCTACAGTCAGGGCGGCCCCGGCGTATTCGCCGGCGACCTGCACTACTACCTCATCGACCACGACCTCACCGGCGGGCAGGCGCAGGGCATCGACACGTCCAGGGTCGGCGTGCACTTCCTGACCGGCGAGTTCGACCCGGCGGTGCAGGGCCCCACCGGAACCGCGGCGCTCGCGGCGGACATTCCCGGCTCGACGTACGCCGTCATGAAGGGCGGGTCGCATTTCGCCATGTGCGACGACTACCCGCTCTTCAGGGAGTATCTCCTCCCCATCCTCGATCGGATCCGCGGCTAGGAGCTGGGCGCAGCGTGCTACCTCCCGAGGTAGTCCTCGTCGCTGACCGGCTCGTAACGGGTCGCCTCGCCGCTGATGAACGTCAACTGGATCAGGTGCTCGTCGGGCGCCGCGCCGTGCCAGTGGACGACGCCCGGACCGGCGTAGATCGGCCTGTCGCCAGGCGCGAACTCGATGATCTCTCCGCCGCGCACCTGCGCGCGCCCGCGCCCTTCCTCGGCGGCGATGATCTGCCAGCCGGCATGACTGTGCCAGATCGACCGGGCGCCCGGTTCGAAGCGCAGTCGGAGCGCCCGCATGTCCGACGCATCCAGGCGGCTGCGCCCCGCGGCCGCGTCGGTCTGGGCCGCCAGCGCCGGCGGCTGCTGCGCGAACAGGACGGAGACAACGGCGCCCAGCGCGACGATACCCAGCAGCACGCCCGTACGGAGTTGAAGCCGTCTCGGCATGGCATCCATCCTTTCACTGTCCGATGCTTCCATTCTAACGCCGGCGGTCCGCAGCCTGGAGGCCTGTCGGGCGGGCCGGACGTGTACAGTCATGCTTGGGAGGGACCACCAGGTTGCCAGTGGACACGACGAAGGACACGAGCCCCGGGATGCCGCCCGCGCAGGCGCGGCGGGTGGCGGACATCGACTGGTCGACGTGGTCGGCCGTGGATCCGGCGACGCTCGCGTTCGTGATCCGCGCCGGCCGCATCCTGCTCATCCGCAAGAAGCGCGGGCTCGGGGCCGGCAAGGTGAACGGGCCGGGGGGGCGGATCGAGCCGGGGGAGACGCCGGCCGCGGGCGCCGCGCGGGAGCTGCACGAGGAGCTCGGCATCCGGCCGGTCGACCTGGTGCGCCTGGGCGAGCATCGGTTCCAGTTCGTGGACGGCTATTCGACCTACGTCCACGTCTACCGCGCGTCGGACCTGCGCGGCACGCCGGTCGAGACCGACGAGGCGGTCCCGCTGTGGGTCGCGCTCGACGCCATCCCGTTCGACGAGATGTGGGAGGACGATCGGCTCTGGCTGCCGCTGGTCGTCGCGGGGCGGCGCTTCTCGGGCTACTGGATCTTCGACGGGGACCGCATGCTGGACTACCGGCTGGAGGTGCTGCCGGAGTCGGGGCCGTAGCACGGCGCGGACGCGCCCGGGCTACAGGTCCAGCCGCTTGATCTTTTCCACCAGCGTCGTGCGCTTGACGTTGAGCAGGCGCGCGGCCTGGTGGCGGTTGCCGCCCGTGCGCTCGAGGGCGCGCGCGATGAGACCGCGCTCGATCTCCCCGAGCCGGCCCGGCAGGTCGATGCCGTCCTCCGGCAGCGCCGCGTCCCTGTCCTGCGGCTCGCCGCCCCGCTCCCGGATCTCCGGCGGCAGATCGGCGACGTCGATCCGCGGCCGGCCGGGCGTGAGCGCCAGCGCGCGCTCCACCACGTTCTCGAGCTGCCGGATGTTGCCCGGCCAGTCGAACGCCATCATCCGCCGCATGGCATCCTGCGAGAAGGCGACGTCGGGTCGCGGCGGCACGAGGTCGCGTCCGATCTTCTGCAGGAAGCTCCGAATCAGCAGCGGCACGTCCTCGCGGCGTTCGCGCAGCGACGGCAGGTGGATCGGGATCACGTTCAGGCGGTAGTAGAGGTCCTCGCGAAAGTCGCCGTCACGCACCATCTGCGCCAGATCGGCGTTGGTGGCGGCGATGACGCGCACGTCGACGCGCACCGGCTGCGCGTCGCCCAGGCGCTCGAACTCGCGCTCCTGGAGGGCGCGCAGCAGCTTGGCCTGCAGGCTCGCGGCCATCGTGCCCACCTCGTCGAGAAAGAAGGTGCCCCGGTGCGCCTGCTCGAGCCGGCCCTGGCGGTTGCTGACGGCGCCGGTGAACGCGCCGCGCACGTGCCCGAACAGCTCGGCTTCGAGCAGGGTCTCCGGCACGGCGCCGACGTTGAGGGCCACGAAGCGGTGCCTGCGGCGAGGGCTGTTGTGGTGGATCGCGCGGGCGACCAGCTCCTTGCCCGTTCCCGTCTCCCCGGTGACCAGGATGGTGCTGCTCGTACCGGCGACCGTCTCCAGCACGTCGAACAGCCTCCGCATCGGCCTGCTCCTGCCGACGATGCCCTCGAAGCGGTAGCGCTCCTCGAGCTGCGACCGCAGGTACGCGTTCTCGGACTGCAGGCGGCGCTGCTCCAGCGCCGAGGAGAGGAGGTGCAGCAGGTGATCGAACTGGAACGGCTTGGTGATGAAGTCGCTCGCGCCGCGCTTGATTGCCTCGACCGCGTCCTTGACGGTGCCGTAGCCGGTCACGACCAGGCCCACGATGTTCGGATACCGCGCCACGGCGGCCTCGATGAGCGTCGTCCCGTCGATGCCGGGCAGGCGGAGGTCCGTGAGGACGAGGTCGAAGGCGAAGTCGGCGAGCGCTTCGAGCGCGGCCTCGCCCGAGGCGGCCTGCGTCACGTGGTAGCCGTGCTCGCCGAGGCGTTCGGCGGTCACCTCCCGCAGCGCGTCCTCGTCCTCGACGAGGAGCAGATGTATTTGTTTTTCAGTCATTTAGAGCGGCGCCATTATTTTGACGGCGATTCGGCGCCGCGGTCAAGGCGGGGGCTGGACTACAGAGGCGGGCAACCCGGGCCGATACGTCAGCACGAGGCGGTTCAGCCGGTCGGCCCATTCCGGCCCGACGCGCGCTGAGCGAGACATGCGAGACAAGCATATGGCAGGCGAGGCACTGGTGGTGGACAGGAAGACCATCTCGATCATGAAGGCGTGCGAGCTTGTCGGCGTGAGCCGCCGGACGATCTACAACTGGATCGCCAGCGGCAAGGTCGACTACGTGCGCACGGCGGGCGGCTCGATCCGCATCTTCGTCGACACGCTGTGGCGCAAGCCGGAGGACACCGGCGGCCGTCGTCCGGCCCGGTCGCGCGGCTCGCAGCAGCGGCGGAGCAGCTGATGCCCGGCAAGACGCCGCTCCCGTTCTCCCGCACCGAGGAGACCTCCGGGTCCGAGCCGGCGGAGCACGTTGCCCTGTTCCACCGTCTGAACAACCAGCTCGGCATCATCCTCGCCAACGCCGAGCTGCTCGAGAGCCGCCTCCGGGAGCAGGAGGGCAACCACGCGCGGGCCGCGCAGATTGTCGCCGGCGCGATCGACGCCATCAGCACCGCGCAGGACATCAGGGCCCTCCTCGACTCGCCCGCGAAGTAGGTGGCCGCCGCGCGCGGCCACTTCCCCCTCCTCCAGCCAGCCACGACCGTCAACTGATTGACGCCTGCGTCCCGATCGTCAAGACAATGACACCTGCGGTGCGCGCCACGGCCGCCGGTTGCACTGTGGTGCACGTTCTCTCGATGTCCGTAGGCGACTGAAAACAAGTCATTTACCAGATCTTCTCAGGGTTGCCCGGGCCGTCCGGTGACGGCGCCGCGCGGTTGGCATCGACCTTGCCTTTACAGGGGGCGAGGGAGGTCATGATGACGAAGCAAGCAGCCGCGGTCGACCAGGAACACATCGACAACAGCCTGCCGTTCGTGCAGGCGCTGGCCCGCCGGGTGGCCGCGTCCATGCCGAATTCGGTGGACGTGTCGGATCTGGTGCAGGACGGCATGATCGGGTTGATTGATGCGGCGCACCGGTTCGACGGGTCGCGCGGCATCAAGTTCGAGACGTTCGCGGAGCGCCGCGTGCGAGGCGCGATGATCGACGCGTTGCGGCGCGACGCCTGGCCGCGCGGGGTGCGCCGGGCGCGGCGCGAGCTGGAGGCGGCGCGCGAGAAGCTGCGGCACCGGCTGGGGCGCGAGCCGTCGCTCTCCGATCTGGCGAGCCACCTGGGTTCCGACGAGGCCCATCTCGGGCGGACGATCAGGCGCATCAGCACCATCGAGTCGACATCGCCCCTCGCGACGGCCGACTCGGTGGACGAGGCCAGTCTGCCCCCGGTGATGGTGCCCTCGGCGCCGGCGGCCCCGGACGCGGAGTGCGAGTTCCACGAGGTGCAGGACCGGATCCGCGCCGCCCTGGCCGCGCTGCCGCCGCGGGAGCGGAAGGTGGTCGGGATGTACTACTACGGCGACGCGACGATGAAGGAGATCGGGTCGACGATCGGGGTGAACGAGTCGCGCGTCTCCCAGCTCCACGCCCGCGCCATTCGCCGCCTGCGCGAGCTGCTCGGCCCCGACCAGGCCCCGCACGAGCTGGCCGCGGCGTAGCGTCCTCTGGATGGGGCTGCGCCCCAAGCCCCCGGCGTTCGCTTGCGGGGACCCCTTCGCCCCGCGCCGCTCCCGCCGGGGCGCGCCGTGAGCGCCTTGGGCAGACTGCTACGTGGTGAGCTCGCGGGCGACGCGGAGGAGCTCGCCGAGGCGGAACGGCTTCGCGAGCCAGCGGCAGCCGCTCTCGGCCAGGAAGCGCTCCGCGTCGGTGCCGGCGACGTCGCCCGTCACGAACAGGATGCGCCGCGCCAGTCGCGGCGTGGACTTCGCGATCTCCTGATAGAATGCGCGGCCGTCCATTCTGGGCATTCTGAGGTCGCAGACGATCAGGTCGTACACGGTTGCCCGCACCCGGTCGAGCGCGGCGCGTCCGTCGCCGGCGCGGTCGACCCGATACCCGGCGTCGGTCAGCACTTCCGCCACGGCCGCGGCAAGCGCCGGTTCGTCCTCGACGACGAGGACCGCCGCGCCGCCTCCGTCGCCGGCGGGCTGCGCGGGCACCCGTTCCGGGGCCGGCCGGGCGTCGCCGCCGGACGGCAGCTCGACGTAGAAGGAGGTCCCGCCTCCCGCGGCCGACTCCACGCGCAGCTGACCGCCATGGTCCTGCACGATGGCGTACGCGACGGTCAGCCCGAGGCCGGTCCCCTTGCCGACCGCCTTCGTCGTGAAGAACGGATCGAAGATCTTCGGCTGCACCTCGTCCGGCACGCCGGGGCCGTCGTCGTTCAGCTCGAGGACGACCACGTCGCGCTCGGCGTCGAGCCAGGAGCGCGTCACCAGGGTCCCGCGTCCGTGCGCGGACAGCATCGCCTGCTCGGCATTGATGACCAGGTTCAGCAGCACCTGCTTGAGGTGGTGCGGGTCGGCGAAGACCCGGGGCAGACCGGTGGCGAGCCCGTCGATGGTGGTGACGTTGGACACGCGCTGCTCGTAGGCGCGCAGCGCCAGGGTCTCCCGCACCACCTGGTTCAGGTCGACCATCGCCCGCGTGGTGTGGCGCTTGCGCGAGAACGTCAGCAGGTTGCGGACGATCTTGGCGGCCCGCTCCGCCTCGCCCAGGATCGTTTCGACGCCGCGCTTCGCGACGGTGTCGAGCCGCCGCGCCGCTAGGCGCTCGGACCAGGTGAGAATCGTGGCCAGCGGATTGTTCAGCTCGTGGGCCACGCCGGAGACGGTCTGTCCGAGCGCCGCGAGCTTCTCGGCCTGGAGCACCTGGTGGAAGACGTCCCGGTTCTGGTCCTCCATCCGCCGGCGCTCGCTGACGTCGCGGACGAGTGCCGACAGCCGTCTTGCCGCGCCGTCCGGCGCGTCGTCGACGGCCGCCGTCACCTCCGCCCAGAACGGGGTCTCGTCGGCCCGCCGCAGGCGGAGCAGGTAGTCCGTGACCGCGCCGTCGCGCTCCAGCCGTGCGAAGAACGCGGCCCGCACCAGCGGATCGACGAAGCGGTGCGGTTCGAACGGCCGCACCGCGGCCTCGTCGGCCTCCGGCGCGTGTCCGAACATCAGCTTGAGATGCGGATTGGCGCCAACGGTGGCGTCGTTCTCGCCGTCGAGAGCGCCGATGTAGATGCCCAGCGGGACCGACTCGAACAGCCGGCCCAGCGCGACGGAGAGGGGGGTCGCGGCGGCGCGCGGAGGCGGCTCGGCGCGGGGCGACACGCGCGATTATAGCAGCCGCCGCGACCGCGTTCCGGTCCGGACGCCGCCCGGCCTACTGCGCCTGCGCCTGCGGCGGCGAGGGCGTCGGCGTCATGCGCGGGAAGCGCGAGGCGTACTTCGATTCGATGGCGGCGCGGATGTCGCGCACGGTCGCTCCCGAAGCGTGCATCTGCATGGAGTCGCGCGCGACGTCGATGCAGACGGCGCAACCCATGCCGTGCGGCTCCCAGGCCTCGACGCTGCCGTCGGCGTTCCGCGACTGCACGAAGCAGTGCGAGTTGGCCCGGTGCCCGGCGGTCTCGCAGCCGCAGAAGCAGGGCACGAACTCGAGGATGTCGGGATTCCGGCCCGCGAACTCGTACACTTCCGCGATGATCTCGGCCGGCCGCGGCACCATGTTGGGAATGAAGGGCAACGGCGGCATGGGCGCATCGGGATGCGGCTTCGTGACCTCGACGGCCGCGGCCGGCACTGTCTCCGCCACGGGGCGCGCCGGGTCGGCCGGCTGCTCCGGCGCCGGCGCGTGCGCGCCGTGGTCGGCCTCGGCAACCGCGTCCGGCGACTCGGAGGCCCAGCCCGGATACAACACGAACACGGCCAGCGCGGCCACTGCCAGGACGCCGCCGATCAACACCCACGGCGGCCCGGCGGATTGCTCGGGCGCCTGCCGTTCCGACACCTGGTCGCTGTGCTTTTTCGAGGCCATGGCGGCATTCTATATCAAAAGCGCGCGCGTGCATCCGGCGCCGCGCGCCGGCTGCCAGGTCATCCCGCCTGCCCGCCGTTCCCGCCCGGACCCGGCCCGAGGGCAAAGGCCATCGTGCCTTCCACAGCCACCTCGTCGTTGACGCGCGCGAAGCCCTTGAGCCGCCCCATGCGGCTGCGCAGGCGGTCCACGGTCGCCTCGATCACGACGACGTCGCCGGGATGCACGGGCCGCCGGTAGCGCACGCGGTCGATGCCCATGAAGTAGGGCAGGCGGCCGCGGTTCTCGGGCTTCGCGAGAATCAGGATCGCACCGACCTGGGCCACGGCCTCCGTGAGGATCGTCGGCGGCAGGACCGGTTTCTCGCCCGGCGGGCGGGCCAGGAAACGCTCGTTGAGGGAGACGTTCTTGATGCCCACGATCCGCTTGTCGAACTCGAGCTCGGTGATGCGGTCGACCAGCAGGAACGGGCAGCGGTGGGGCAGGATCCGCTCGATGGCGGCGTTGTCGAGCGGCAGATCCAGCGTGACGGGCACGGCGCCAGTATATCGAAGACGGCCGCGCGAACCGCCGGTGCACGACGAAACGGGATGCCGCGGTGCCAGCGCCTGCCTCGAGTTGACGCATCTCGCCGATCCGCGCGGCCGTCTCCAGGATTATCAAGATTCATGCCGGCCCGCCGGCGTCCGGAAACGGGCGTGTTCGCGCCGTGCCGGCGCCGGCCGATGTCCTGTGCGGGTGACGCGCTCCGGGCGCGCTGCCCTCTGCAGGAGACTGCGGCGGGAGGTTTCAACGTAGAATCCGACCGGCATGCCGGCCGCACAGTCGGGGCGGGTCGCTGTCCTCATCAACCCCCGCGCGGGCGTACGCGGGCGGCGTGCGGTCGGCGCGCGAACGGCGCTGGCGCGCGACGTGCTGCGGGCGCGCGGCGCCGGCGGGCAGGTGCTCGTCGCGGACGGCCGCGGCCGCGGCCGGGAGGCCGCGCGGGCGCTGGTGGCGCAGGGCGTCGACACCGTGGTGGTCTGGGGCGGCGACGGGACGATCAACGAGGTCGCCTCCGAGCTGGTCTCGCGCGACGTGACGCTGGGCATCGTGCCGTCCGGCTCGGGCAACGGCCTGGCGCGCGAGCTCGGGCTCGACCGCGATCCGCGCCGCGCGCTCGAGGTGGCCCTCGGCGGCGCGGTGCGGCGGATCGACGCGGGGGTGCTCGGCGGGCGGCTCTTCTTCAACGTCGCCGGGGTCGGCCTGGACGCCCATCTCGCCGCGGCTTTCAACGCCGGCCCGCGCCGCGGCCTCGGCGGCTACGTGAAGGCGGTGTTGCGCGAGGTCGCGACGTACGTGCCCGCACGCTACCGGGTGACGGCGGGCGACGTCGCGAGCGAGCGCGAAGCCCTGCTCGTCGCCGTCGCCAACACCCGCCAGTACGGCAGCCACGCCCTGATTGCGCCGCGCGCCCGGCCCGACGACGGCCTGCTGGAGCTCGTGGTCGTCCCGGCGCTGTCCGTCCCGGCGATCCTGTGGCAGGCGCCCCGTCTCTTCGCCGGCACGCTGCAGCGGCTGAAAGGGGTGCAGACGTACTCGGTCCGGGCCGGTGCAATCGCGGCGGCCGCCCCCCTGGCCTTTCACGTGGACGGAGAGGTGGTCCGCGGATCGCGCTCGCTGGCGGTCGGCGTCCGCGAGCGGGCCCTGGCGGTCCGCGTGCCGGGCCAAGCGTCTGCACCGTAGCACGGCGCGGACTCCTGCAGGGTTGGTTGGGCGCCGAGCGGAGCCGCCAGGCGACGATTGGCGGGCTAAGGTGAGAGGGCGCCGGCCGCCGGCCCGGGGGCGCCGGGGCGCAGGATGGCGTAGGTCGGCAGGCCGATGCCTTCGAAGCGCGCCATGACCTCGCTCGCCGGCGACAGGCTGGGATCCTCGGCCTGGAACTTGATCTTCACGTAGCCGTCGAGCGCCTCCTGCACCGCGGGGTCCTTGAGCGTGGTGCGGTCCATCGTCAGGCAGTTCTTGCACCAGGTCGCCCAGACGTCGACCAGCACCGGCTTCTGCTCCAGGCGGGCCGCCTGCAGGCCCTGGCTCAGCGAGGCGTGCCAGCCCTCCTCGAGCATCTCCTGCACGCTGTCGGCCACCGCGGCGGGATCGACCCAGCGCTGGCTGAAGAGGCCGTAGGCAAGCGTGCCGTAGTAGATCGCCGTGCCCAGGATGAAGACGCCGAACGCCTGCTTGACGCGCACCATCCAGGGTCCGGGCCGCGGAATCACCGACAGCCCGGCACCCGCGACCGGCCACGGGAGCGCCATGCCCAGCCCCAGCAGGAAGGGCAGCGCGAGCGCGGCGGTCACGCCCGCCGCGTACAGGCTGCTGGAGAAGACGATGACCTGAATGACGACCGGCGCGACGCAGGCGCCCGCCAGCAGCGCGGCCACCCCGCCCAGCGCGAAGGCGACGAGGAACGACCCGTTGCCGCCCGGGCCGCCGAGGTTGACGGCGCTCTGGAAGCGCGAGAAGTCGATCGTGACGATGTCGAACATGGCCAGGCCGAGGACGACGAACAGCGCCGCGATCGCCAGGTTGAACCACGGCGACGCGTTGATCGTCCCGAACGTGCCCGCCGTCAGAATGACGGCGAGCCCGAGGCCGCCGTACACCAGCGCCATGGCGAGCCCGTAGGCGCTGCCCAGCGCGAAGCCGCGCCCGCGCGCGCCGGCGCGGGTCCCCGCCCCGATGACGGCCAGGTTGATCGGAATCAGGGGCAGGACGCAGGGCGTGAGGTTGAGCGCCAGTCCGCCGATGAGCACGAGCGCCAGAATCGCGAGCGGTCCCTGTCCCTCGAACCACCCCGTCTCGGCGCGGCCCGACTCCGCCCGCTCCACGAATTCCAGGAACTCGCCGGCATCCAGATAGCCGCCGGTCGTGCCGAGCACGCTGAAGCCGGCGAGCTGCGCCAGCACGTCGGCCTCCGCGGCGGGCGCCTGCGGGCCGGGCGCACCCGCGTCGCCGGCCGCCGGGCTGCCGCCGGTCACGGCATCGAAGGTCAGGCCGGCGAAGAGCTCGGCGTGCCGGGGCGCGACGGCCTGGGCCGCCGGGACGACGGTGACGGTGAAGTCGAGCGGGGCCGTGGCCGGCAGGTAGCACATCGTCTCGTCGCACGCCTGGTAGCGCAGGACGCCCGGCACCGCGTAGTCGCCGGGCGCCAGCCCGCTGTCGAGCGCCAGCGCGGCGCCGATGGCGAACGTCTCCTCGAACACGGCGAGCGGCTGGTCGGCGCCGGCCTGGCTCAACAGGATCGCGGTGGGCCAGGCGAGGCCCGCGAGCTCGAGGCCCTCCGGCGGATCGAGCGTCAGGACGGTGGGGATGAGGAAGGCCTCCAGCGGCTCCTGCGAGTTCACGTGGAACCCCGGCTCGAGCCGCGCCTGCACCGCGACGCGGAACGTCGTCCCCGCATGGGCGGCGTCGGCCTCGGCCACCGTCGCCAGCTCGATCGGGATCCGGCCGGGCTGCGCCGCGGCGATCGACGCCCACAGGGCGGCGGTCAGCGCGCCGGCTGCGAGGATGCGTGCGTGCAGGCTCATGAACTTGAGTATGCCAGAATTCGGCGCCGCGCCGGTCTCCCGCGCAAACGCCTAGCGGCGGATCTCCGCCAGGGCCGCGTTGTCGCGGTTCACGTCGACGTCCCGCAGCGTTCCGCGCAACGGGACGCGCAGCTCGGTGGTCGCTTCGGTCACGGCCACGACGACCGATTCCTCGGCCCCCGAGCGATAGCTGAGCGTGACGGTCACCGGCACCTCGAAGACCGCGCCCTCCTGCCGGAAGCGGAGCACCACGTCGTTGGCGTCCGGCTCGCCGGCCCGCGGCTCGGTCCGGTAGTCGAAGCGCAGGACCGGCACGTCGAACTCGTGAACCCAGCGCCGGAAGAAATCGTCCAGCGGCCGCCCCGACTCGATCTCGAAGGCGCGTATCAGGTCGTCCGTTCCGGCGGTGCGGAACCGCATCTCCGCGTAGAACCGCCGGAGCCCCCGGAAGAAGGCGTCGTCGCCGACCAGCCTCCGCAGCATGTGCAGCACGAGGGCGCTCTTGTTGTAGACGAGGGCGCGGAACACCCGCGGCTCCTCCTGCAGGTGCCCGAGCCGGTAGCCCAGGTAGATGGGTCCCTGGTCGGCGTGGCGCAGGCTCCAGCGGCGCAACTGCGAGAGCACGTCGACGAAGGCCTCCTCGCCGTGCTCCTCGCGCGCGTACAGGACGGCGAAGTACTGCGCGAGGCCTTCGCTGAGCCACTGCTCGTGGTAGTTCTTCCAGCCCACGGCCTGACCCCACCACTGGTGCGCGAGCTCGTGCGCCACGAAGAACGCGGGGTAGCCGCTGAACGCGACGGGATCGGTGCGCCACGTGCGTATCAGGCGTCCGTGGACCGGCAGCGGCTGGTTGAGCACGACGAAGTACGGCGGGCTGTGGCCGCCCGGGAGGCGGCTGTCGGTCAGGGTCAGCGTGAACGTTGGGTAGGGCAGGTCTCCCACGAGCGACGCGTAGAAGCGCAGGATCTTCGCCGCCGTCTCGGCGAACCGTGGGATGTGCTCGCGACCGAAGTCGTTGGCTTCCACCGCCACCGACAGGCTGTCGTACGAGACGCCCCGGCGGGGCTCGCGCCCGGCGCGGTCGAGCACGATCTCCTGCACCGGCGTCTCGTGCCCGGTGAAGCGCGTGATGACGCACGACAGGTAGCGGGCCGGCTGCACCGCGACGAACGAGAAGGTGCGCGTCCCGCGGGCGTCGTCGGGCGCCTCGAGCGGCGGGTTGCCGTCGTCGGGGTCGCCGCTGGCGACGATGCCGTAGTCCGCCGGAATCGTCAGTGTCAGCGTGGCCGTCGCGTAGTCCGCCGCGGCGGGCTGCGGGTACCAGCGGCTGGCGTTCGTGTAGAGGTAGCGCCGCTCCGGAATGCCGTACCTGACCCTCCTGCCGCGCTCGAGGAGCCGCTGGCGCCCGATCCAGTTCTCCTCGAGCTCGTCGGCTGCGAGCAGGCCGGAGTAGCGCACCAGAATGGTGAACTCGGTGCCGGGCGGCGCCTCCGCCGGCAGGTTGACGACCATGTCGTTGCGGCCGCGCATGCGAAAGAACAGGAGCGATCCCAGCTCGCGCGAGGTCACCGAGTGCACCCGCAGCGCCTCGGCCAGTTGCAGCGTGAGCGACCTGAGCGGCGCGTCGTTCACGCGCACCGCCAGGCGCACCGTCGCGTCGATCCAGCACCCGAGCAGGGTCGGCCGCGCCCCGAGCGACTCCCGGCCCACGCCGCGCGGCTCGAACGAGGCCTCGATGTCGTAGTCGAGCACGTCGAACGGCGCGGCGTCCTGCCGGTCGTAGTAGCGGCCCCGGGTCGCGCGCTTGTGCGCCGACGGATACAGCGCGATGACCCGGGCCGGATCGCGCGTGTACAGGGAGATGTCCTCCGGCCGCTGATCGGCCAGGGTGTACGTGAGGTTCCCGTGCTCGCGCGTGACGACCTCGGCGACGAAGTTGCCGGGCCGCGGGGTGAGCCACCAGGTGCGGTCGCTGAAGTCGCTGAAGTCCACGACGAACGTCAGGTCCGCCAGCGCGTCGAACACCTCCCGCGCCTCCTCGGCGAAGCCTTCGTCGACGCGCGTCTGCTCGAGGGCGGTCCTCACGCGCGTGTCGAGCATCAGCGGGTGGATCCTGACGAACGCCTGCGTGAACTCGGCCTCGAGGGTCTCGCGCCCGGTGAAGATCTCTATCTGCCGCCGCTCGGACGCAGGCTGCGGCGAGAACGTCAGCACGCCCTCGCCCACGAGCACCAGCCCGGTGACCCCGGCGTCGATCTCCGCGACGAACGCCGCGCCGCGCGACATGCGCAGCCGCATGTCCTCGGCCGCAATCTCCAGGCCGGCGGCGTCGAACTGTCGGTCCGTGCGCAGCGAGAGGTGGTAGAGCCCCTCGATGGTGTCGGGTCCGTCGAGCGCGGCGATGCGCCAGGGTCCGGCTCCGCCCCCGGGTTCGGTCTCGCGGGCGACCTCGAGCTGCCACGTCTGCAGCCTGCCGCGGTTGCCCCGCTCGGTGAACACCTCGACGGTGAGGCGGTGGCGGTCGCCGTCCGGGGCGTCCTCCACGGGCGAGAGGAAGCGCGCCGCGACGACGGCTCTGGAGATCCCCGGGCGCAGCGCCTCGTCGGCGAACTCCCGGGCCGCCGCGACGTCCGCCTCCGCGGTCAGCAGCCCCAGGAAGCCGCGGGCGTCAGCCGACTCGACCGCCGTCCGCAGATCGGCGACGAGCGCGTCGAACGCGGCCAGGGTCAGCGGCGGCTGCGCCGCCGCAGGCGCGGGGAGAAGGTACAGCGACGCGAGAACGAGCGCGGCCCGCTTCACACCCGATAGTGTGCTGCGCGCGGTTCGCCGATGCAAGATCCAAACCGGCGGTGAGGGCGGATCACGCCGCGCGAAAGGCGGCCGTGAACGTCTCTATGGCATCGAAGTAGGCGTCGAGCTCCGGCGGGGACGCCAGGAACACGATGCGGAAGAAGCCGTCGGCCGGATTGGTGCCGAAGCCGGATCCGTGCACGCAGAGCACGCCCGTCCGGTGCAGCAGCCCGCGCACGAAGTCGTGATCGGTGCGCCCGGGCGGCAGCTCGACCCGCGGCAGCACGTAGAAGGCCGCGGCCGGCGCCACGCAGGAGATGCCGTCGATGGCGTTCAGCCGCCGCGTCGCCAGCTCGGCCCGCTCCTTGAGCTGCCTGCGGAAGTCGTCCTGGTAGCTGCGGTCGCCGGCCAGCGCCGCGGCCACCGCGTGCTGCATGGGGCCGTTGGTGCAGAGGCGACCGTCCGCCAGCCGCTTGACCGCCGTGAGGACCCGGTCGAGCCGCTCGCCGGCGCCCACGGCCATCCACCCCGTCCGCCAGCCCGGCGCGACGTACGCCTTCGATGCCGACGAGAAGGAGATGACCGGCGCGTCGGGGTTCAGCGACCCGATCGGCGACCCCGGCCCGCTGTAGACGAGGTCCGTGTACGCTTCGTCGGACAGCAGCACGATGTTGTGCCGGTCGGCGATCTCCAGGAGCGCCAGCCGCGTGCGTTCCCCGTAGACCGCACCGGTCGGGTTGTTCGGGTCGATGACCACCAGCGCCCGCGTGCGAGCGCCGATGAGGCTCTCGAGGTGCTCGAGATCCGGCTCCCAGCCCCGCGCGGGGTCGGTGCGGTAGTAGACGGCGCGGGCGCCCAGCTTGCCGAGGACGGCCGTGTAGAAGGGGTAGGTCGGCAGCGGCACCAGCACCTCGTCATCGCGATCGGCGAGGACGCTGATGGCCAGCTCGATTCCTTCGGACGTGCCCGAGGTCAGGACGACCCGGTCCGGCGACAACGGAATGCCGCGGGACGTGTACTCGGCCGCGACGGCCTCGCGCGCCGGCATGATGCCGGACGCGTGCGTGTACCCGTTGTGTCCGTCCCGCATCGCGCGCACCACCGCCTCGACGAGATGGGGCGGCGTCCGGAACCCGAACAGCACCGGATCCCCGATGTTGAGGTAGTGGACGGTCCGCCCGCTCCGCTCCACGGCCTGGGCCTCGGCGACGATGCTGCGGATGGCGTAGTCGAACCCGTCCAGGCGGCTGGCCACCTCGATCGGCGATACCGTGTCGGTCGTCATTCACCTGATTCTAGCGGATCTCCCCCGCCGGCCTGCCGTCCCCGGGAGGCGTCGTCACCGCGGCTGGTCGCCGTCGCGGGAGTTGGGATAAGCTCCGGCCATGGCGATTCGAACGGAGATCTCGCTGAGACTGCCGAACAGCCCCGGCGCACTGGGACTGGTGTGCCGCCACCTGGTTGACGAACGCATCAACATCCTCGCGTTGAGCCTCGAGTCCGGAGGCACGCTGCGTCTGATCGTCGACAACCCGCTGCATGCCGCCGGGACGCTCGAAGACAAGGATTACGCCGTCGACCGGCGCGACGTGCTGTTCATTCAGGTTCCGAACGATCCCGGGTCGCTCGAGAAGACGGCGGGCGTGCTCGCGGGCGCCGGCGTCAACGTCGACTACCTGTACGCGTCGGGGGTCGAGGACGACCTGACGGCCGCGATCGTGGCGGGGGTCGAGGACGCGCAGCGGGCCGCGATGGCCACCGGCCTCTAGGAGTCTGCGGCGCCGGCCTCGAGGGCGTCGATGAGCTCCTTGAGCTCTGCCGTGTTCTGCTCGGCCGCGTACAGTATGGCGCGGGCCTCCTGCAGCGACGGCGTGCTCCAGTCCTCGTTGTCGAACCGCACGCGCCCCCGCTCGTCGAACTCGACCAGCACCGCGTCCATCGGCTCTACGTAGAGACGCATCTGCCCACCGCCACGCTGGCCGGCCGCAGCACCGCGCCGTCGAGCAGGTAGCCCGGCTTGACCACCTCGACCACGACGTTGTCCTGCCCCCCGTCGGTGACCGGGACGGTGGACAGCGCGTCGTGCCGGGTCGGGTCGAACGGTTCCTGCGCCGCGTCGAACCGCGTCACCCCGTGGCGCGCGAGCGCCGCCAGGAACTGCTCGCGCACCAGGCCGACGCCCTGGAGCACCGAGCCTTCCCAAGCGGCCCCGTCCGGCGGTTGCACGGCCACCGCCCGGTCGAGGTTGTCGACCACGTCGAGGAAGCTCGCCAGCACGCGCCGCACCTCGCGGCCGACGTCCTTCGCGGCCTCCCGGCGCAGCCGCTCGCGGGTTCGCTCGAGCTCGGCGACCGCCTCCTGGCAGCGGGCGGTGGCGCCTTTCAGCAGGTCGTCCTTGTCCGCGAGCTGCCGCTCGAGATCCTCGACGTAGGAAGGCTTGCCGGCAGGCGCATCGCCGGCGCCGCCGCCGTTCTCCTGCGCCCACCAGCGCCTGTCGACGACCCGGATGTGGGGGTTCTCCTGCCGCCGCCCCGCGCCGCCGGCCTCCGGAGCGTCCGCGCGCGCGGGAAGCGGCTCGTCAGTCACCGGTCGCTTCCTCCTCGGTGTCCGGCGCGGGCTGCTGCGCCGGCGCCGCCGGCTCGTACTCGAAGGTCAGCGCGTCGTCGCGCAGGCCGATGCGCACCGTGCCGCCGCCCTCGAGCTGCCCGAACAGGAGCTCGTCGGTGAGCGGATTGCGGACCTCCGTCTGCACCACCCGGGCGAGCGGACGGGCGCCGTACACCTCGTCGCAGCCCTTGACCGCCAGCCACGCGCGGGCTTCGGGCAGCAGGCTGATCGCCACCTGGCGCTCGGCGAGCTGGGCCTCGAGCTGCAGGATGAACTTCTCGACGATCATCTCCATGACCGCCGACGTCAGCGGATCGAACGACACGATCGCGTCGAGCCGGTTGCGGAACTCGGGGCTGAACACGCGCTCGAGCGCCGACATCATCCGTCCCTGGGCCGAGGCCGACCGATCGTCGCCGAAGCCGATCACGGGCGCACCCGCCTCCCGCGATCCCGCGTTCGACGTCATGATCACGACGGCGTGCCGGAAGTCGGCCCGCCGCCCGCTGTTGTCGGTCAGCGTGGCGTGGTCCATGACCTGCAGCAGGATGTTGTACACGTCCGGGTGGGCCTTCTCGATCTCGTCGAGCAGCACGACGCTGTAGGGGTGCGTGCGGACGGCGTCGACGAGCAGGCCGCCCTGCTCGAAGCCCACGTAGCCGGGCGGCGCGCCGATGAGCCGGGCCACGGCGTGCTTCTCCATGTACTCGCTCATGTCGTAGCGAATGAACTCGTTGCCCAGGTGCAGGGCCAGCTGCTTCGCCAGCTCCGTCTTCCCGACGCCGGTCGGCCCGGTGAAGAGAAACGAACCGGCGGGCCGATCGGGCTGTCCCAGGCCGGCCCGGGCCCGCTTGATGGCCGTGACCACGGCCTGCACGGCGGCGGGCTGACCGAAGACGACGCGTTGCAGCGACTCCTCGAGCGTCCGCAACCGCTCCTTGTCCGACGAGGACGCCTGCTTCTCCGGAATGCGGGCCATGCGGGCGACGACTTGCTCCAGCGCGCCGATCGTGACGACGGGCGGCTCGACGGGTCCAGCCTCGTCCCCGGCGGCGGCCTCTGTCTGGCGCAGCGCGAGCGCGGCGCCGGCCTCGTCCACCACGTCGATGGCGCTGTCGGGGAGATGGGAGTCCCGCAGGTGCCGGCTGGCCAGCTTCGCCGCGCCGCCGATGGCGTCGTCGCTGTAGCGCACGTTGTGGTGGGCCTCGTACCGCGGGCGCAGCCCCTCGAGAATCCGGGTCGTCTCGTCCACGGTCGGCTCGTCGACGACCACCTTCTGCAGGCGCCGCGCGAGCGCGCGGTCCTTCTCGATCTGCTTGAACTCCTCGAAGGTCGTCGAGCCGATGACGCGCCGCGCGCCGGTGGTGAGGACCGGCTTGATGAGCGTGGCCAGGTCCATCGTGCCGCCGGTCGTCGCGCCCGCCCCGAGGGTGGCGTGCACCTCGTCGATGAACAGGATGGGCAGCGGATGGTTGCCGAGCCCGGCGATGACCGCCTTGAAGCGCTCCTCGAAATCGCCGCGAAAACGGGTGCCGGCCAGCAGCGCCGCGGTGTCGAGCGCGAACACCTCCGCGCCCGCGAGCCGCGCGGGCGTGTCGTCCTCGATCAGCCGCGCCGCCAGGCCCTCGGCGAGCGCCGTCTTGCCGACGCCCGCCTCCCCGACGAAGACCGGGTTGTTCTTGCGCCGCCGGCACAGGATCTCCATGGTGCGGCGCAGCTCGGCCGTGCGCCCGATCAGGGGGTCGAGGCGGCCGGCCCGCGCCTCCGCGGTCAGGTTCACGGCATAGGCGGCGAGCGGGTCGCGCGCGGCGGCCGGCTCGTCCTTGCCGGTGCCGGCGCCGGCGCCGGCGGTCGCGCCGGCGGTCGACTCGCCGTTGCCGGCGGCCGGCACCTTCGAGATGCCGTGCGAGATGTAGTTGAGCACATCGAGGCGCGTCACGTCCTGCGCCTCCAGCAGTTGGGCGGCGTAGGCCCGGGGCTGCTGGAGGATGGCGGCCAGCACGTCGCCCGAGCGGACCTCGTCGCGCCCCGCGCTCTGGACGTGCAGGACGGCCGTCTGGAGCACGCGCCGGAAGCCGAGCGTCTGGCTCGGCTCGCGGGCGCGCTCGCCCCTGGCGAACGTCTCGAGCGTCGCCATGAACTCGTCGAGCGTGCGCCGCAACACGCCGAGGTCGGCCCCGCACGCGGCCAGGATGCGCTCGCCCTCGGCATCGTGGGCGAGGGTGTACAGCAGGTGCTCCAGGGTCAGGTGGGTGTGACGGCGCGACGCCGCCTCGCGGTACGCGACGTTGAGGACGAGCTCGAGCGACGCGCTGAACATGTCAGCCTTCTTCCAGGCTGGCCTGCAGGGGGAAACCCTCCTCCCTGGCCAGCTCTCGAACGGCCCCGACCTTCGTCTCGGCCACTTCGTACGTGTAGGTCCCGCACACGGCGCGGCCGTGCGTGTGAACCTGCATCATCAGGCGGTAGGCCTCGGGCGGCCCCTTCTGGAACACCCGTTCGAGCACGCTCACGACGAACTCCATGGTCGTGTAGTCGTCGTTCAGCAGGACGACCCTGTACATCTTCGGCGTCAGGGTCTGCTGCTCGTGCTGCTCGCGAACCGCGCCGTCCGGGCGCACGGGAGTCTCGACCATCACCCTCGATCCCCAGCGTACCGACAGGGGTTTCGGCAGGTCAAGCCGGCGTGTCCGGACACCGTGTAGACTGTTCGGTCGATGCGCACGATCGCCCCCGGGCTCACGTACATCGATCTCGACTTCCTGGGACGCCCGCGGGTCATCGCGACGGCCGTGGTCCAGAGCGCGGCCGGCGTGGCGCTGGTCGACCCGGGTCCGTCGACGTGCCTGGAGACGCTCCGCGGCAAGCTCGCCGCGCAGGGCATCGGCGTGCGGGACATCCGGGCCGTGCTGCTGACGCACATTCACCTCGACCATGCCGGCGCGGCCGGCTCGCTGGTCAGGGAGAACCCGGACCTGGAGGTCCACGTCCACGCGCGCGGGGCCCCGCACATGGCCGACCCGGCCCGGCTGCTGGCGAGCGCGGGCCGCCTCTACGGCGCCGACATGGACCGCCTGTGGGGCGAGTTCCTGCCGGTGCCGGCGCGGAACATTCGGGAGCTGCGCGGCGGGGAGCGGCTCGACGTCGCCGGCCGCCGGTTCGAGGTCGCCTACCTGCCGGGGCACGCGTCGCATCACGTGGGCTTCCTCGATCGATCGAGCGGCGTCGCCCTGGTCGGCGACACGGCGGGCGTCCGGACCGGCGAGGCGCTGTTCGTGATGCCGCCGACCCCGCCGCCGGACATCGACATCGACGCCTGGCTGGAGAGCGTCGAGGTGATCCGGGCGTGGCGGCCGTCCACCCTGTTCGTCACCCACTTCGGGCCGCACGAGGACGTGACGGGACATCTCGACGCGTTCGTCGAGCATCTCGACGCGCTGTCCGGCATCGCCCGCCGGGCGGTCGACGGCGAGGCGAGCGACGACGACCGGCTGCGGGCGTTCACCGCCGAGGCGCGGCTGCATCTGCGGCGCCATCTGCCCCCGGAGGAGGTCGACCTCTACGATTTCGCGTCGCCGCTCACGCTCGGCTGGCTCGGTCTGGCGCGCTACTGGCGCAAGCGGCGCGCGGCGCGCGCCTGAGCAGCCCCGGGGTCGGCCGCGGGTTGTTGCAGCATGCAGCCGTCAGAACGTCGATTCGCGATCCTGCTGGCGCCCCGGCTCTGGAAGTTCGTGTTCTGGAGCGGCGTCGCGGCCGTGATCTCGTTGTCGCTGCTGCCGCAGCAGGCGCTGCCGCGGCCCGGCGTGTCGGACAAGCTGCTGCATCTCGCCGCCTATTTCGTCCTGATGGCGGTGAGCTACCCGGCGTACGGGCGGGGCACTGGCGAGCGGCGCATCGTGGCGGGCCTGGTCGTGCTCGGCCTCGCGCTCGAGCTCGTGCAGACCGTGTCGCCGCTGCGGGTCATGAGCGTGGCGGACGCCGCCGCCGGCGCCGCGGGGGTGGCCCTCGCCATGCTGGCGGCGCGCGCAACGACCGGCATCGGGGAGCTGCGCCGCCGGCGGCGGGCCGCGGGCGGGGCGCTCAGGTCCCGCTGACGCCGGGCACCTCGTTGCCCGCCACGCGGACCGACTCGATCGTCCGCGTGTTGCGGATGTCCGCGAGCGGGTCGGCCGCGTAGACGACGAAGTCGGCCCACTTGCCGGCCTCCAGCGTGCCCACCCCGTCGAGGTCGAGGCAGGCCGCCGCGTCCCCGGTGGCCGACACGATGGCCTGCATCGGTGTCAGGCCCGACTCGACCATCAGCTCGAGCTCGCCATGCTCGAAGTACCCCTGGAAGCGGGCCGCGGGTCCGGTGTCGGTCCCCATCGCGATGCGGACCCCGGCGGCGGCGAGCGCCCCGAGGTTCGCCTGCGCCTGCTCGAGCGCGACCTTGTAGGCCTGGGCGCTCGCGCTGTCCCGGATGCGCTGCTGGTACGCCGGCGCCTCGAGCGCCTGCACGACCGCCGGGTCCACGTCCTTGAGGAAGAACGGATCGTCGAACCAGTCGGGGCGCTCCTCGTAGACGAACGTGGAGACCTCCCGCATGAGGGTCGGGCAGTAGCAGATGTCGTGCTCGGCGAGCTGCGCGATCAGCTCGTCGTCGACCAGCTGGTCCCGCACGCTGTGCGCGATGAAGTCGGCGCCGGCGTCGATCAGCCCCTTGGCGTCTTCGAGGTAGTAGAGATGGGCCGTCAACTGCAGGTCGCGGGCGTGCGCCGCGTCGGTCACCGCCGTGTAGACGGCCGGCGGCATCTTCGGCGTGGCGCCGAGGTTGTCGTCCACGCGGATCTTGATGAAGTCGACGTTCATGTCGGCGACCTCGTTCACGCGCGCGGCGGCCTCCTCCGGCGAGTCGGCGGTGATGACCGGGCCCGCCAGCCGCAGGCGCGCGTGCGCCAGATCGGGTCCTTCGCGATCCCGCACGGCCACGCCGGCCGGACCGCCGCCACCGAGGCTGACCACGGTGGTCACCCCGTAGCGGGCGTACAGGGCGAGCTGGCTCGTCACGTGCTCTTCGGTGTAGAACGCCGGGTCGGCTTCCAGGCCGCGCACGTCGTTGACGTGCCCGTGCGCGTTGATCAGTCCCGGCGTGACCGTCTTCCCGGCGAGGTCCACCGCCGTCGCGTCGGGCGGCACGGCCACCGCGTCGCTCGCCCCGACCGCCTCGATCCGGCCGTCGCGGACCAGCAGGGTGCCCTGCTCGATGACCGCGCCGTCACCCGTGATCAGCCGGGCCCCGGTAAACGCCAGCAGTCCCGGCGTCGGCTCGACCGGCGCCGGCTCGGGCGCGGAGCACTGGACGAGAGCGGCGCACAGCAGGGCGGCGATGGCGGCGCGGATGGTCACGTGCATCGGGAATGCTCCTAGTTCTGGCCCTGCGAGGCGTCGAGCTGCGCGAGCACGTCGCCGAGCAGCTCGATCTCCGTGCCGTATTCCGCCCAGTCGCCCTGACGCTGCGCCTGCATGGCTCGCGAGTAGTGCTGGCTCGCCTGCTGCGCCAGGGTCTGCGGGGCGCCGCCGTCCGGCGGCGGGGCCGCGACCGGGCTGGCCGGCGCGCCGACGCTCGCGAGCAGCGTCGGCGGGGAGCTCGGCGCCGGTTCTCCAGCGGGGGTCCCGAAGAGGCGGGCGAGGGCCTGGTCCAGCGTCTCCTCCATCACGATCTGGTTCTGGTACGCCACGATGACCCGCTTGAGCTCGGGGATGCGGCCGCCGGACGCCCGCAGGTAGAGCGGCCGGATGTAGAGCAGCGCCTCCTCGATCGGGATCACGAGCAGCGTGCCCTGGATGACCTCGGACCCCTGCTGGTTCCACAGCGTGATCTGGGGCGAGATCTCCTGGTCCTGGTTGATCCGCGCCACGATCTGCGACGGCCCGAACACCACCTTCTGCTTGGGGAACTGGAACACGAGCATCTTGCCGTAGTGCTCGCCGTCGCTGCGCGCGACCATCCACGCCGCCAGGTTGTTCTTGCCGCGCGGCGTGAACGGCAGCATCTGGATGAACTCCGCGCGCTGCTCGCCCGGCAGCCTCATGATGGTGTAGTAGGGCTCCATCTGCTCGCTGTCGATGACCGGCACCTCCCATTCGTCCTCGCGGTTGTAGAAGACCGCCGGATTGGTCATGTGGTAGGTCGAGTACATGGCGGTCTGCAGGGCGAAGATGCCTTCCGGGTAGCGGACGTGGCTCCGGAGCGTCTCGGGCATGGCGTCGAGCGGCTGCAGGAGATCGGGAAACACCTTGCCGAGCGTGGCGGCCAGCGGGTCGTCCGGTTGCGCGAGATAGAACGTGGTCGTCCCGTTGTAGGCGTCGATCACCACCTTGACCGAGTTCCGGATGTAGTTGATGCCGTCGCCCACGGGCGTGGCGTAGGGGTAGTTGCCGCTGACGGTGTAGGCGTCGCGGATCCAGAACAGGCGGCCGTCGGCGATGACCAGGTACGGGTCGGAGTCGTAGCGCAGGAAGGGCGCGATGGTCGCGACCCGGTCGGCGATGTTGCGGTGGTAGATGAGCCGGCTCTCGGCGCTGAGCTGGCCGCTGACCAGGATCTCGTACGAGCGGAAGCGCAGGCTGAACAGCAGCCGCCGGAAGAGGCTGCCGAGCTCGACGCCGCCGCTGCCGTCGTAGCGGACCGAGACGTTGTCGTCGCCCTGCGGGTAGTGGAACTCGTCGGTGCGCGTGTTGACCAGGACGTAGTCGTTGGACAGCTCGCCGAAGTAGATGCTCGGCTGGGTCACGGTGAGGTCGGTGTCCGACCGGGGCGGCAGGTCCTGGATGAACAGCATCGGCAACCCTTCCTGGGTCACCTGGTTCACCGGCCCGAGCGCGACGCCGAAGCCGTGCGTGTACTGCAGGCGCTCGTTGATCCACGAGCGGTTGGGCAGGCTGCCCGAGTTGAGCTCGCGGCTCGAGACCATCGTCTGCCGGTACTGGCCGTCCACGACGTAGCGGTCGTTGTCGACCGACGCGAACTCGTAGTACGTCCGGATCTCCTGGATCTGGCCGAACGTGTCGAGCAGCGGCTGGTGGTCCCACAGCCGCACGTTGTTGATCGTCTCCGCGTTGTTGGCGATGTCGGCCAGCGTGAGCGAGGCGTCGCCCGACACGTCGCGCTCCTCGACCCGGTCGAGGTCGAAGGCGGCCCGCGTCGCCGCGATGTTGCGCGCGATGTACGGCGCTTCCTTCTGCTGCTCGTCCGGGGTCACGATGAGCTGCTGCACCGCGACGGCCAGCCCGCCGCCTGCGACCCACACGACCAGATAGCCGGCGGTGGCCGCGGCCACGGGCCACAGCGACGCGGAGACGGCCGCGTAGGCGGTGGCGGCCGCCCCGACGCCCGCCACGATCAGCAGCGTCTGCAGCACCGGCAGGCGCACCACCTCGTCGGCGTACGATGCGCCGTGGATGATGCCCGCCGGCGAGATCAGCATGCGGGGCATGTCGAGCCAGGCGCCGGCCGCCAGCAACAGGAAGCCGCAGGCGATCAGCGCGGCCAGATGCTGCCGCGGACGGCGGCCCACCTCGAGTCCCTGCGGGGTCAGCCCGAGCTGCCCACCGATCACGTAGAGGGCGCCCGAGCCGACCAGCGCCAGGCCGACCATCGCCAGCAGGAGCAGGCGGACCGTGTCGAGCAGCGGCAGGGAGAAGACGTAGAAGCCCGCATCCCGCCCGAACAGCGGGTCGGCCTCCCCGAACGGCGTCGCGTCGAGGAACTGCAGCAGCATGAGCCACTGCCCGGACGCGGCGCCGGAGAGGAACAGCGCCAGCAGCACCGAGGCGCCGGCCGCCAGCCAGCGCAGGTGGCGCGGCTCGAGGACGACAGGCTGAATGTCGCCGCCGCCGGGGAACACCACGTACGGGTGGCGCTGGCCGCGCGTGGCCAGCCGCAGGTTGGCGAACAGGATCAGGAACGCGGCCGCGAAGACTCCGACCCCCACCAGGCCCTTCGTCGTCAGGCTCTTGAGGAAGACCGACTGGTAGCCGGTCTCGCCGAACCACAGCCACTCGGTGTACAGATGCGCGAACGACGGCAGCGTGACCAGCAGCAGCAGGGCGGTGACGGTGAGGACGATTCTCATTGGCATGGGCGCCTCGCTTCCTCCTCGTTCTTCGAGAAGTATAGGCCCGCGCCGCCCCTGCCGCCAGCCTCCGCGAGCGGCGGGCCTACCACTCCTCCATCTCGAACTTGATCTTGCTGCGGTTCGCGGTTTCCTCGATGTCGGCCATCGACCAGGGGTTGCCGCACGTCATGATGAGCGAGGTGGAGGGGTCGAAACGGTCGCGCAGCCGCTGCGCCGACAGGTGCTTCGGCAGCTCCGGCCGCGGCGTGCGCTGCATGCCGGCCTCGGCGCGCGCGAGATCGCCCTGGCCCGCGCGGGCCGCCGCGAGCACCTCCTCCTCCTTCATCGGCTGGTCGAAGATGTGCCGCAGCACGTTGTTCGCCCGTCCCACCCCCATGCCGTCGTCGTCGAGGTCGCGCTGCGTGGGCCGGCTCACCGTCGGCACGTAGACGAAATCGAAGCGGCCCGCCCGCTCCATGTCGAGCAGCTCCTGGTGATACGCCAGCTCCTCGTAGGTGCGGTTGGTGTGGAGGATGGTGTACTTGCACCGGCCGCCCCCACCGTTCGAGGCCTCGTGGTGGAGCTGCTTGGCCATGGCGATGAACGGGGCCAGGCCCGTGCCGGTGCCCACCATGAGCACGCTGTCGAAGCCGGCGGCCCGCTGGTCGAGCGTGAAGTTGCCCGTGATGCGGTCGAAGTAGGTGATCCTGTTGTCCGTCTCGGGGTCCATGTTCATGAAGACCGAGCTCAGCCGCCCGAACTCGCCCTTCCTGATCACCTCGAGGACGACGTAGAACTCGAGGTAGCCGTGCTCTTCCTGCTCCCAGGGCGCCGACGCGATCGAGTACGAGTGCGTGACCTGGCCGATCTTCTGCTGGCCCGCCTCGTCGAGGTCGGGTCCGTAGC
Organism: Vicinamibacterales bacterium; assembly: GCA_965214845.1. Lineage (GTDB taxonomy): Bacteria > Acidobacteriota > Vicinamibacteria > Vicinamibacterales > UBA8438 > JAAXGX01. Next base: position 4,102,093 of record CBDCCO010000007.1, on the reverse strand, counting down.
GGGCGGCGCCGTCGTCGCCGACGCCCACTTTCTTCGTCAGCTTGCAGTCATCGCGCCGGAGTGCGATGTACTGCCCGGCCTTCGACGGCGGGAACGTGCTGCCTGCCTCCGGCATCAGCCTGAAGATTGTCAAGATGGAAGAGAGGTCCCGCTTGTAGGTGACCGTGCCGACCTTGCGTCCTGCCATTCAGCGTCCTTTCACAGGAGGTACGGGGCGCCGGGCGGCGCCTCCCTGCCGGCGGCGCGTGTCGAGCACCGGCCGCGACCCAACAGGATCGTGCATCCTTCGAGAGGCTGTCAACCCGCCGCGGGCGCCCGGCCGGCCGCAACCGAGGTGGACAAAGCACCGGCGGGTGCTGTAGATCAGGCATTGCGCTGCCCGGGGCCACCATGACCAGAAAGTACCGCCAGCAGGGATATCAGGACGACAATCGCCCGCGCGACGCGCCGCTTGACGCGCCGCGCGACGACAAGCGCGAGCGCGGTCCGCGCCGCGGCTACGGCCCGCGCGAGCCGCGGATGATCAACATGCCGGGCTTCCGCGACGTGCTCAAGTGCGCGCGGTGCGGCAACCAGGTCGCCGCGGCGATCGCCTTCGACAGCACGTGCGCCCAGTGCGGGAGCGACCTCCACAGTTGCGCGCAGTGCACCTGGTTCGATACGGCCAGCCGGTTCGAGTGCGGCCGGCCGATCCCGGCCCGCGTCTCGCCCAAGAACGGCCGCAACACCTGCACGTTCTTCGAGGGGCGCGTCACCGTCGAGCGGGAAACGCATTCCACGGGTCCGCGGACGGCCCGCCAGGCGTTCGACGACCTGTTCAAGTGAGGCCGCGTGAGCGCCGTTCTGCCCGCCGCGCTGCCGTCGCCCGTGCGGCTGGTCTTCTTCACGCAGACGTTCGGTTGCGAGACGTGCCTCCAGGCGCGGCAGGTGGTCGACGACCTCGCCGGAGGTTCCGCCCGCGTCTCGGTCGAGGAGCACAACCTCGTGCTCGACCGGGAGCAGGCGGCGGCGTTCGGCATCGAGCGGGCGCCGGGCATCGCCATCGTGGGCCCGCGCGACCTGGGCCTGCGCTACTACGGCACCCCGGCCGGGCACGAGCTGCGGTCGCTGGCCGATGCGGTCGCCGTCGCGGGCGGGGCCGCCGGCGCCGGGTTGGCGCCGGAGAGCCGGGCGGCGCTGGCCACCCTCGACCGGCCGCTGGACATCAAGGTGTTCGTCACCGCGGCATGCTCCCTCTGCCCGCAGACGGTCGCTCTGGCCTGGCGGCTGGCTGCCGCGAGCCCGCGGGTCACCGCGTCGGTGATAGAGGCCACCGAGTTCCCCGAGCTCGTCCAGCGCTACCGCATCTCCGGGGTGCCGCAGACCGTCGTCGACGATCGCATCGAGATCCTGGGCTCGCAGCCGGAGGACGCCTTCGTGCGCGCGGTGCTGCAGAGCTTCAACTAGAGTCCTGGCTCGCGGGCTCGGCGACGTGATCCAGCATGTCGAGCAGCACGCGGCTGATGTGCCGGTCGGCCACGCCGTAGTAGACCTGCTTGCCGCGGCGCCGGCCCCGCAACACCCGGGCCGCGCGGAGTAGGCGCAGATGGTGGCTGACCAGCGACGACGACAGGCCGAGCCGCCGCGCCATGTCGCCGACCGAGCTGGGGCCGGGCAGGCAGCTCAGGATGACGCGCAGGCGCGTCGGATCGCCCATCAGCCGGAACATCTCGGCCAACTGGCTCAGCGTGTCGTCATCGAGGGACGCGAGACGGGCCGCCCGCCGTGTCGCCTGTTCCATCGGGCAGGTATTATACAACACATAAATATGTGTTAACATGTTGGCCCATATGGGCGGAGAACACGGAGAACACGATGCAGACGATCGGCGCCGGCTGCTGGGCGCCCTGTGCCTGACGGGCGGGTTCATGCTCGTGGAGGCGGCGGGCGGCGTGCTCGCCGGCTCGCTGGCGCTGCTCGCGGACGCCGGTCACATGCTGACGGACACGGCCGCCCTGGGACTCGCGACCGTCGCCGTGCTGGTGGCCGGTCGGCCCGGCGACGCGCGGCGGTCGTACGGCTATCATCGGTTGCCGGTGCTCGCAGCCTGCGTCAACGCCCTGACGCTGCTCCTGATCGTCGTCTGGATCGCCGGCGAGGCGATCGGCCGCATCCGCCAGCCGGTCGAGATCCTCGCGGGACCGATGCTGGCAGTCGCGGTCGTCGGCCTCCTGGTCAACCTGGTGGCCTTGCGGCTCCTGCACGGCGGGCGGACGGACAGCCTCAACGTCCGCGGCGCGTTGCTGCACGTCATCGGCGATCTGCTCGGATCGGCTGCCGCGATCGTGGCGGCGCTGGTGATCCTGGCGACCGGGTGGACGCTCATCGACCCGCTCCTGTCGCTGCTCGTGGCCCTGCTGGTGCTCCGAAGCGCGGTGTCGCTGCTGCGCCGCTCCGGCCACGTGCTCATGGAGGGCCGTCCCGAGGACCTGGACGCGGCGGACGTCGCCAGCACCGTCGCGGCGACGGTTCCCGAGGTCGACGGCGTGCACCACGTGCACCTCTGGTCGCTGAGTCCGGGCCGCCCGCTCGTGACTCTCCACGCGTGCGTCGACCGCGCCGCCGTTCACGACCGCGCGCTGGAACGCGTCCGCGCCTGCCTGCGCGAGCGGTTCGGGCTGCGGCACGCCACGGTCCAGCTCGAGCACGAGCGCTGCGTGGAGCCCGGGGCGTGCGCGCCGGGTGGCGGATAGAGGTCCAGGGATATCCAGGAAGGAAGAGGTCATGACGGTCGAGACGCGCGATCCCGTCTGCGGCATGACGGTGGATCCGGACAAGGCCCGGTTCACGCACGAGCACGCCGGGACGACCTACCTGTTCTGCTGCGGGGGGTGCCAGGCGGCGTTCCGCAGCGACCCCGACGCGTTCCTCGGTGCGCGCGACGAGGCGGGGGGTGACGACGGTTCCCGGCACGGCCACCGCGCGCTCGGCGCCCGCGAACCCTCGGCCTCGAGCGCCGCCGCGTACGTCTGCCCGATGTGCCCCGAGGTGCGCGAGAGCGAGCCGATCCCCTGCCCGAGCTGCGGCATGGCGCTCGAGCCGGAGGTCGTCGCGGCGGCCCCGGCGGCGGTCGAGTACACCTGCCCGATGCACCCGGAGGTCGTGCAGGAGGCCCCGGGGGCCTGTCCCGAGTGCGGCATGGCGCTCGAGCCGCGGGCGGCGGCGCCGGGGGAGGCGCCCAACCCCGAGCTGGTCGACATGACGCGGCGCTTCCGGATTGCCGCGGCGATCGGCCTGCCGGTGTTCGGCATCGCGATGACCGAGATGGTCGCCGGCGCCGGCGCGCTGCCCCTGAGCCGCACGGCCTCGAACTGGCTGCAGCTTGTGTGCGCCGCGCCGGTCGTCCTGTGGGCGGGCCGTCCGTTCTTCGAGCGCGGCTGGGCGTCGATCGTCAACCGCAGCCCCAACATGTTCACCCTGATTGCCCTCGGCGTCGGCGCGGCCTTCCTCTACAGCGCCGCCGCCACCGTCGCGCCGGGGCTGTTTCCGGCGAGCTTCCGCATGGAGAGCGGCGTCGAGCCGTACTTCGACACCGCGGTCGTCATCATCGTGCTCGTGCTGCTCGGGCAGGTCCTCGAGCTGCGGGCCCGCCAGCGCACCGGCGCCGCGCTGCGCGCGCTGCTCGGTCTCGCCCCGGCCGTCGCGCACCGGGTCGCGGGCGACGGGGAAGAGGACGTGCCGCTGGCGCAGGTCCGGGTCGGCGACAGGCTGCGGGTGCGCCCCGGCGAGCGGATCCCGGTCGACGGGGTCGTGGTGAGCGGGCGCAGCGCGGTCGACGAGTCGATGATCAGCGGCGAGCCGATACCGGTCGAGAAGACCGGCGGCGCGGCGCTGGTCGGCGCCACCATCAACGGCACCGGCAGCCTGGTCATGCGCGCCGAGCGGGTGGGTCAGGAGACGCTGCTGGCCCAGATCGTGCGGATGGTGAGCGAGGCGCAGCGGAGCCGGGCGCCGATTCAGCGGTCCGCCGACCGCCTCGCGGCGTACTTCGTGCCGGCCGTCGTCGCGGTGGCCGTCACGGCGTTCGCCGTCTGGAGCCTGGCGGGCCCCGAGCCGCGGCTCGCCTTCGCGCTGCTCAGCGCCGTCGCCGTGCTGATCATCGCCTGTCCCTGCGCGCTCGGCCTGGCCACGCCGATGGCGATCATGGTGGGCACCGGGCGCGGCGCCACGGCCGGCGTCCTCATCCGCAACGCCGAGGCGCTGGAAGCGCTCGAGCGGGTGGACACGCTGATCGTCGACAAGACCGGCACGCTGACCGCCGGCCGGCCGGCGGTGCGCTCGGTGGTGGCGGCCGCCGGCCGCGACGAAAACGAGGTGGTGCGGCGCGCCGCCGGGCTGGAGCGCGCCAGCGAGCACCCCCTGGCGGCGGCCATCGTGGCCGAGGCCATGCGGCGCGGCCTGCCGATCGTCCCGGCTGCCGACTTCCAGTCCGCGACGGGGCGCGGCGTGAGCGGGACGGTCGACGGCCGGCACGTGGCCGTCGGAACGGCCGCGTTCATCGCGGCGGAAGGCGCGGATGCGGAAGCGCTGGCCGGGCGGGCCGCCGAGCTGGCGGCGCGCGGCGAGACGGTCGTGCACGTCAGCCTGGACGGCGAGCCGGTCGGGCTCATCGGCATCTCCGACCCCGTCAAGCCGACGACGCCCGAGGCGATTCGTCAGCTCCGGGCCGAGGGGTTGCGCATCCTGATGGTGACGGGCGACAACTGGTCGACCGCGGTCGCCGTGGCGGCGGAGGTCGGGTTGGCGCCGGAGGACGTGCACGCCGAGGTGCTCCCCGCCGACAAGCGGCGGGTGGTCGCCGAGCAGCGGGCCGCCGGGCGCGTCGTGGCGATGGCGGGCGACGGCATCAACGACGCGCCGGCCCTGGCCGAGGCCACCGTCGGCATCGCCATGGGGACCGGCACGGACGTCGCGATGGAGAGCGCCGGCGTGACGCTGATCAAGGGCGACCTGCGCGCCATCGTCCGGGCCCGCCGGCTCAGCCGCGCGACGATGCGCAACATCCGCCAGAACCTGTTCCTCGCCTTCGCCTACAACACCATCGGCGTGCCGGTGGCGGCCGGCGTGCTGTACCCCGTCGCCGGCCTCCTGGTCAGCCCCATCTGGGCCAGCGCGGCGATGACGCTGAGCTCGCTGTCGGTCATCGGCAATGCGCTGCGCCTGCGTCGCGCGCCGCTCTGACGATCCGGGGTTCACTGGAGGAGCGCGAGAGAGCGGCCCCCTGTTGTGCCCAGGAGTCAGGTCCGCGGAATGGCGATCAACACCCTGTTGGCGGCATCAACGAGAAAGATGCGCGGAACTCGCGGGTACTCATCCGAGGATCTGCGAGTGATCGGCGACCGGCGCGGTGATCTGCTCCGCAGCTCTACCGGTCTGCAGCGCTCTTCGGCGGGTCGTCTGCTACCGCAGTTTGCCGCGGTTCCGGAAAGGGCAATGGGCGGTCGACCTCCGTCCGTGTGGGTTGAGCCTTCAGGTATGCCCTTGACATCAAGTGGCACGCGTCGGGGTGATCCGAAGCGTGGATCATGTATTACATCACCCGTGAGCCCTTCCTCCCCTTCTGGTGAATCGTGAATGGCCTCGAGTACGCATACCCCAATTCGTCGCGGAATCGCTTGCACAGGGTCTGAGCGCGATCGATTGACGAGCGCGCACGAAAGCTCTCGTAATCCTCGTTACCCCACCATGCGGCCAGCTTCCCCTCAGCCTTGGTGCTAGCCCACGCGCGATCGATCCACCCCTGTGCGAGAAAGTAAAATACTTCGACCTTGTAGCCTTTCGGTTTGTGCCGGGCGACGGCCTCAACCGTCGCCCAGTGGCACTCGAACGTGCGCTGGTCGATCAAGCAGAAACACGCCGTCGTTGGCTTGATCGGGGCCTCCTGAAGCATCGCGTGAACACACTTGTTGGCGTCGCCCTCATAGACGCGGAAAGAAGGGTGCTCCTGTCCGAGGTCTCGCAGTCGCTGCGCCTTGCCGGGATCGATATCGCAAACGCCGTAGTGGCGAATCGCAGGGTTGCCCTCCGTTCGGCGCTTCAGGACTCTTCGGACGGACCAGTTCCTCGTGTCGCTCGCTCGCTGCGCCCCGGCGAAGAGATCCAGGTACACGCCGTGCTTGGTGATCAGCAAGAAGTGGTGAATGTACTCGTCGATCAGACGAGACTTGTCGGCGGTCCACAGCGGTGCCTCAATCGGGACCGGCTGCTTGGGCGGCGGTTTCGGCTTCGCCCGTTGAAGATCGCCGAATAGACCGGTCTGAGTACCCATGCGGGAGTTCGTCCCACGTCCGGCCGTCCAACATGCGGCCGGCGCGCTTCTTGCTCATCCTGACAAATGACGTTATCGGCCTTTCGCGCCCATTCCTGTATGCTTCCCGTGGGCACCAGTTACCCCACTGCTTGAAGTGGAAGGCAACACCCGCACCCACGCACTGATCGCGAAGCCGGCGAATCCAGTCCGGATGCGTGGGCCGCGCGCGGGCACCGCTCTCTCCTCCTACGATGACCCAGTGCAACGTGTCAAGATAGCCGGATAGATCGACGGCACCCAGCAGAGGCTCGCAACTGAGGAACCGGTACTGACACGGGACATCCAGCAGGTGGCGGATGCGTCGGTCAGCGAAGTGCTGATTCTCGATGGTCGTTCCCAACCAGACGTTCTCGGGCCAATCGGTGCCCCAGGGCGTGAGTCGGCGAGCGAGATGCGGCCGTTTGGTGAGCAACAGCCAGTCGAGATTCGGTGTCCGTTCTACAAGGGCCCAGAGGCGATCGCGTTGGGCGTCCAGGTCTCGATCCCATTCGAACACGTCCGCCATTGACGCGCAGAACACGCGCGGCCGCCGTCCGGACGATTCGGCAGCCCGCTCCCAGCGAAGAGGTTCGTTCCAGTAGTTGTCGGTGAGCTGCCGGCGGGGAGCCTTGGGGCCCCAGACACTGTGGCCAGTGCGCTTCGCCCAGACCTCGGCGTAGCAGTGGTCGCACGCCGGGGACACCTTCGTGCATCCCCACCACGGGTTGAAGGTATGGTCGGTCCACTCAATTGCTGAATTTCTCGCCATGCAACGGCTGGGCGCCTACCCTCACAGTCAGCGGGCACAAGGCTCCGAGGCGGCGGGGTCCCCGCGCACGCCGGGGAGAGTAGCACGCTACGTGGGAGGCGCCAAGGGAGGCCTTCCTGATCGGGGGCGCGACGGGCCTCAGAAGCCGGCGCACGCGGGGCAGACGTGGGGGTCACCCCAGCCAGTGTAGCCTCGCGTTCGGTGTCAGCGCAAGAGAACCCATGGCTATTCCGGCAGCATCCATGATGGTCCAGGTAATCCTGCAAAGTATTTACTGGTAGTTGTTTATGGTTCTGATCGGCAAACTGGTTCGGTCTGCATGGGTCTTGCGAAATCCGTTGTGTTCCTGCATATAATGCAGGGATGAATGCAGAGAGCTTAACCGCCCTAAAGCCCCGCAGAACCAAGCGTAAAGGACGTCATCCCCACAAGGAGCTCTCGGCCGCTTTCGTCCGCGCCGCGCCGCCGGGGCACCACATCGATGGCAACGGACTCTATCTGTACGTCCAGCCCACCGGCACCCGCAGCTGGATCCAGCGCCTCGTCATCCGCGGCCGGCGTTGCGAGCTCGGACTCGGTAGCGCCTTGTTGGTCTCGCTCGCCGAGGCCCGGGAGAAGGCCCTCGCCAACCGCAAGCTCGCCCGCGCCGGCGGTGACCCGTTGGCTGACAAGCGGCGCTTGGCAGGCATCCCGACCTTCGCCGAGGCCGCTGCGGCCGTGATCGAGCAGAAACAGCCCGGCTGGGACAATCCCAGGCAAGTCCCTGGGTGGCGGAGCAGCCTTGAGCGCCATGTCTTCCCGCGCGTCGGCGACCGGTCGGTCTCGGAGGTCACCAGCGCGGACGTGCTGGCGATCCTCTCGCCCATCTGGCAGACCAAGCCCGCCATCGCCAGGAACGTCCGGCAGCGGATCCACGCCGTGCTGGAGTGGGCCATTGCGATGAATCTGCGCAATGACAACCCGTGCGACCGAGTGGGACCGGTCCTCGGCCCGCAACGCTGCATCGTGACGCACATGCGGGCGTTGCCACACCGTCAGGTCGCCGCGGCGCTCGTGGCAGTGGGGGCCTCCGGCGACAAGCCCGTAGTTAAGCTGGCGTTCGAGTTTCTTGTGCTAACGGCGGCACGCTCGGTCGAGGTCCGTATGGCGACGTGGGATGAGATGGACGCGGCCAGCCGCGTGTGGACCATCGCGGCCACGAAAATGAAGATGAAGCGCGAGCACCGCGTGCCGCTGTGCAACCGGGCGCTGGAGATCCTCGACGAGGCGGGGGCGCTCGGCGGCGGTTCCTTAGTGTTCCCAAGCGGGCGGGGCGGGCCGCTGGAGGTCAAGCGGCTGCGACGTTTGCTCGAACGTTGCGGCATTGACTGCGTTCCGCACGGCTTCCGCTCGTCGTTCCGGGACTGGGCGGCGGAGAAGACCGACCATCCGCGGGAGGTGATCGAGGCGGCGCTGGCGCACGTGGTGGGCAACCGGACCGAGGCGGCCTACGCGCGCTCGGACCTGTTCGAGCGCCGGCGGCGGCTGATGGACGAGTGGGCGGCCTATCTCGCGGCAACCCGGCGTCTGAGCTGAACGAGCTCGGAGAACGGCCCAGGGGTGAGACGGCGCGCCCCTCTGCCCAGCGGCGGCGTCGGGACGAATCGCGGCGAGGTCGTCGGCCGTGGCCTGCGGGACACCGTCGGCGGGAGCGCCCCTCCCGAAACGCCCCGCGTCTACTGGACCGATCCGCCCTCCGGCAGGAGTGGCCGGCCGGTATGGCGCCGGCCGTCGTGCGCTCGCGGCACGGATCGACCCGGTCGACCTGGAGCCGGACCATCAGCTTCGAGATTCCATGGCGGGTGACGCCCTGACAGCCAGCGGCGCGGGGGGGCGCCGCGGCGGCCCGAGGGCGTCGCGAACCCATCGCGCGTTCAAGATCCCCGCGGGCCTCGGTGAGCGTCGGCTGCCGCTCGCTGCTGACGGTCTTCCGGAAGGCGGCCGGCAGGGCAACAGAGCCGACCGGACCGTAGCGGGGTCCGACGACGGTGAGGTTGCGAGCGCGCCGTGGTGGTCACACACAGGACCACGAGCGAGCATCTACTCGCCCTCAACATCGCCGCCTTGCTGTGTTGCCGGTCGGGCGGTGTTCGGATCATCCCAACTGCGCGGGCGTCCGGTCAGAACCAGCGCGGGGGCGGCTGGCGATGAAGTCGAGCACTTCCTGCTCGACCCAGCGGACCGCCCGGCTGCCGATGCGGATCGGCTTCGGGAACCGGGACTCGGCCATCAGCGCGTAGACGGCCGAGCGGGACAGCGCCGTCATGCGCGTCACGTCGCGGAGCGTGAGAAGTCTCGTGGTCATGTGTGGCTTCCTCGCGTTCCCCGGCCCAGCGTTCCGTAGCGGCATTGCTCGGTCTTGCCGTGTCCGGTGAGAGGCGAGCATAACACACGGAATCCCGCAACCTATTGTGTAGTAATAACTTATTACCATCCAGATCCGACTGGGCGCTACCTGAACGACGCCAAGTACTGGTCGCTCCGGCTCGCACGAAACGATGAACGACGTGCGGCTGGACCGCAGTAGGTCCCGGCCCGAGCGGAGCTGCTGCTCGCGGCCGGGCTCGGCGAGGACGCGCCGGGCCGGCCCATCTACGCTGCTAGGATGGAGCCCGATGGCGACGGCGAGCGGATGGTCCGCATCAAGGTCGGCGCGGTGCTGACGCGCCGCCTCCACGCCGCCGAGGCCACGCGAGGGTCGGGCTCGCCCAGTCGCGCGACGAGGCAGAACGAAGGAAACCCTCGCGAAGCCCATTGCCGCGGCCTTCGGCACGAACCCGCCGCCCGAGTCGCTCGAGCTCGCCGACGACGCGCGCGCGCCCGACGCCGAGTCCGGCCACCTCGACATTGCACCCGCCGCTGAGTTGCCCCTCCTGGATGAACGGCTGACGCTCCCGCCGACCGAACGCAACCACCCGCGCGGCCGCCACCCCGACCGCGGCCCGGGCGGAGCTCCAGCAACGCCGCGCGGAAGGTAACAGTCACGCACGTCCGCGAACCGGAACGACCATCGGCGCCTGTGCCGCCGACAGCGCCCGCGTTCACTACCGGAGGACGATCCATGACGCTCATCGACCTGCTCCCCCCCGGAGCAACGGCGACACCTGTGGCGGCTGCGCAAACGCCACTACATGCGCCGCGTCCGCGAGGAGCGCAAGCTGCTCTGTGTCGGCGTCGACCGGCCCATCGATACCGGCACCTGCGGGCGCTTCGTGCACGCCGGCTATCTGCGCTGCGTCTACTGCACGAGGCGCCGCTGGTGGTTGCCCAAGCATGCGTTCAACGCGGCCGCCGTCACCGCGATGCCCGAAGAGCACGCGGCTGACAGCGACGCTCCCCGGGCGGGATGCGATTCGGGCTGCAGCGCGGAGTCGTTGTCCCTGTGCGCCACACACCGGTGCGGCACATTGGGGCTTAGAATCACCATCGTGTAACATTACGCACTCCAGATTCGGCGGGTTCGTATCGGCGCGGCTTCGTGTGAGACGGCAGCCCGCCGCGCGGAGACGGACGCATCACCATCGTGTGACATTACGCACCCCAGATCCGGCGGCCTGTCAACTTCGAGGCCAGCAACGGGTTCCTGGGCTTGGCGACGCTCGGCTGGTAGGCGCGGTCCGGGACGAGCGAGCCGCGGATGCCGTGCGCGAGCCTTCATGGCCAGCTTCGAGTATCTGGCGGACGGACACCACGTCGATGACGCAGGCAACCTGATCGCCTGCGCCTACGTCGACTTCCGCGACCCGGCCGAGCGGCTTCCGATCACCGTCCTGCAGAAAGCCTCGTCGACGCGGCACGCAGTCCCGGGCTGCGAGACGGTCCGGATCTCGAAGCCGGCCTGCTTCCTCGAGCAGGGCGGGGGTCTCGCCGTCGGCGGCGAAGCGCACCACGGCACGAACGGCTGGGTGTACTGCGCGTCGATCGAGCCGGAGAGGCCGGAGGAACGAGCTGCCTGGCGCGCGGCCATGCCGGCGGGCTGCGATGCCCTCTCTCCCATCCGCCGGCCGCGAGCGTTCGCGAGGGCACTCGGCGCGATGGTTGCCGAGCAAGCCGGCGCCCGCGGCCGGATCGTCCTGCTGCGGAACATCATCGAGGGCCGGACGCGCAGCACGGCTCACAAGAGCCAGACGGTCTACCACGGCCCGGTCGTCTACATGGACGACCCGGTCCGGCGTCTGGAGAGAGCGTCGTCGGAGTTGGAGCTGTCTCTACTCCTTGTCTTCCTGAAAGCCGCCGCGCGCCGCACCCAGCGCGAGTACCGGTTCTCCGTGTGGGCCGAGGATGAGCCGGCGGAAAACGTACTGGATCTCGATGTCTCGCCGGCGCTGGTCGACGCCATGCGGAAGCGGCGGCCGGAGCCGGAAGGCAGCGGCTTCGTGCGGGCCGGCGCGGCGGAGTACTCGGCCGTCGAGGAGCTGGAAGGCGGCGGTTCTTCACGAGCGCGGGCGCGGGTCGAGACACTGCCGGCCTTGCTCGGCGCCGGCAACCCGACCGTGGTGCCGCAACCCCACGACGCCGAGACGCTGTCGGGCGATCTGCGGGAGACGGCGACGGTGCGGGCGGCGGTCGAGGCGCTGCACGAAGCGGTCGACACGGCGGAGGCGGCATGCAGGAAGAACGCCGCCGCCGCAGCGTGGCACGCCGAGCCGGTACTGCGATTCCTCTGCACGGCGTTCGGCTGCGGGATCGCCAGCATGCGAGTGAACGAGGAAGGCTTCATCGTCGTCATGGCCGAACTCTCTGGCGCCGGCGCGGTCGAGGCGAGCATCGCGGTGGGACCGGAAGGGACCTACGCATGCACGGTCAGCGCCGGCGACACGCATCTCGCGGCCACGGCACCGGACGCGCGGTCCTTCGAGCGGGTTCTCAAGGAGCGCCTGGCCGAGGTCGGCGTGGTACTGGGTTCGGGAGGCGGGCCATGACCGAGGCGGCTGGCGCCTCAGGGTAGATGACGACTCGTCGGAGATGCGTAGGTCCGGCGCTCCCGCTCCGCCATATCAACCATACGGCGCCGGCCACGCCATCTCGTTCCACGTCGCCAGCCAGCCGCGCCCGCGGTCAGCACCAGGAACTCGAACACCCGCCTGACGGCCGGCGCAGCCGAGTCCGACGACCGACCGCTCGACGGCGTTTGACGCGCCGGGCGACGGGCTGGTTGGGCGTCTCCGGCGTGCCCGCCACGGCACGGCGACGCGCAGGACGACCGGGGCCTACGCCCTGAACTCGTAGACCAGACCGTCCTCGGGAACGCCGTCGAGCTGTAGCGCGACCCTGCCCGCGCCCGGTCCGTAGATCGCTCGGCACCGTGCCCTGACGAGGGCGAGGTCGAAGGCGTACGACGCCGTCGGGAATGCTTCGCACATGTCGCCATTCGCGTCGTGCCGGAGCACGGCGCTTCCTCCAGGACGCTCCGAATACCTCCGTTCACGCTCCTGACGACCTCGTCCACGCGACGGCCGTGATACTTGCGCGGGTCAAAGCCAAGCATTGGAGTCGAGGGCAGTTGCCAGCGCCGTTCAGCGGGCCAACGCGCGAGCGCGAGCGGGCGGCGGACCCTCGCGCTGCTGGTCACGCATGCCCGCCCGTCGGCCCGCTCGTGCCAGCAGCGCCTCCAGCTCGCGGCGCACCTCGCGGAAGACGCCGGCCCAGTCGTTGGGCTTCGGCTGCCGAAACAGGCGAATCGTCGGGTACCAGGGCGTGTCCGCACGGTCGAGCATCCAGCGCATGTCGGGGGCGAACGCCAGCAGTGTCCAGACAGGCCGGCCGAGCGCGCCGGCTAGGTGGGCCAGCATCGTGTCGACCGTGATGACCAAGTCCACCTCCATCAGCGCGTCGGCCGTCACCTCCAGAGTTGCCAGCGCGTCGCCCGGATCGTGGACCAGCCCGCGCCAGCCCTCGCTCAGCTCCCGCGCGGGCGGTCCAATCTGAAAGCTGACGAACTCCGCGCCCGGCAACGCGAGCAGCGGCGCGAAGTCCTCGAGACGGCAGGAGCGCCGGCGGTTCTGCTCCTGCGTGGGGTTGCCTGCCCAGACGATGCCGGCCCGGAACTGCCGCGCTGGAGGCAGCACGGGCGTCTCCCGCACGCGCGGGGGCAGATACGGGCACGCCGCCGGAATTGCATCGACGTCGTGCCCCCAGACGGCCGGCACGTCCAGCAGCGAGCAGTGCCAGTCAGTCGGCGGCGGGGGCTGGTCGTCCGGCACCACCTTGTCGATGGCGCGAATGCGCCGCAGCAGGCCGACCAGCCGCGGCTTGCATGCCACGACGACCCGCGCCCCGCGTTCGGCCACCAGCGGCGCGTAGCGTGCGTACTGGATCCTGTCGCCCAGCCCCTGCTCGCCGTAGAGCAGGATCGACTGTCGGGCGAGGTCCTGCCCCTCCCACTCCCGCCCGGATGTGCCCTTCGGCCGCCTGTCGAGGCGCTTCACCTGACGATACCGATCGGGCCAAGCCGCGGCGTAGCGTCCTGCCAGGAAGTTGGCGCGGCCGCGGGCGAGCCGTGCGTCTTGGTGGTCGGGATCGACCTTGAGCGCCGCGCGGCAGCAAGCCAGCCCATCGTCGAGCCGGCCTTGAGCGATCAGGTTGTGTCCCAGCGCCGCGAGCAGCGATGGCGAGTCGGCCTCCCGCGCCAGTCCCGCGCGCAGTTGCCGCTCATCATCTTCGTCTTTCCCGAGCCAGCGCAGCACACCGTGCAGATACCGGCGCAAGTCGGACGATGCCGGATCGAGCGCGACGGCGCGCTGCAGCGCCGCGGCGGCAGCCGGCCGTCGCAGCTTCCAGAGTACCAGACCGAGAGCCGCGCAGAGCTTGCTGTCGTCCGGTTGCCGGTCCAGCGCCGCCCCATAGAACTCGACGGCTTCATCGAACCGTCCCAGCTGCACGAGCATGGCACCGCAAGCCCGCCCCGCTCTCATGTTGTCCGGATCGAGGGTACGGACGGCGCGATAGTGCTTCAGTGCGCCCTCGTGGTCGCCGGCTTCCCTGAGCGCGTTGCCCAGGTTGTAGTTCAGCTCGTGGGCCTGTGGGCAGACACGTACGCCCTCGCGCAACACCGCAAGGCCTTCCTCCTTACGGCCCAAGGTCCGCAACGCCATCCCGAGGTTGGACCAGGCGGCGCACGTCTCAGGATACCGCTTCAGGATGGCCTGGTAGGCTTCCACAGCGGCAGCGAGTTGACCGTCGGAGTGAAGCTGAATCGCGCGCTGGACGTCAGGATCGACGTTCACGGCGCCTGCCCCGGCGATGTTCCAACCCTGCAGCGCCACCCTTGCTCGTATCGAATCGGCCGTGCTGCGTCGTGCGGCAGTACCATCGCGTGCGCGCACGCCGGCGCATCGCCCCGGGCCTGTCGGAGGCGCGCGTGTTCAACGGCTTCGTCGGGGCTCTTTCCCGCGCCCAGGAAAGTGCCGGTGGGACCGCCGACCTCCGGCACGCGCCGCGCCACCCATCCCAGCGCCGGCGCATCGGGCTCGATTGGGAATGTTGTTTTCGGCGTCATCGGCCCTCCACTCCCAGGGTCGGTCAGTCTATAGCCGTATAGCGGCCCGAGACGTTGACGCCGGTCGGGCAGGACTCCACCTGCTGGATGACGAAGCCTCTAACCCCAACTGAAGACAAAAAAGGGCACCCACCCTAAAGGCGAGTGCCCTTCACAAGGTTTCGGCGGATACGAACCTAGGAGTCTGCGCCGCAGAAAATCGGTGCGACAATCATAGGCGAGCACTCGACGCTGGAAGGACTTGATGTCGACGACGTTTCGCCCCTACTCGCCGGACCAGTCGCTGCTGCTGCCACCGGACGTGCGGGAGTGGCTGCCGGAAGGCCACTTGGCGCACCACGTCAGCGATCTGGTGGACGGTTTGGATCTGACGGCATTCTACGCCCCGTATGAGGGAGACGGTCGTCGCAACGCCCCGTATGACCCGCGGATGATGGTGAAGGTGCTGCTCTACGCGTATGCGACGGGGGTGTTCTCGTCGCGTGGGATCGCCCGGGCGCTGGAAGAGGACGTGGCGTTCCGGGTGTTGGCGGCGGGCAACTTTCCGCAGCACCGGACGCTGTGCGAATTTCGGCGCCGGCACTTGGAGGACTTCCAGGCGCTGTTCGTGGAGGTGGTGCGTCTGGCGCAGGAGTTGGGTCTGGCTCGCCTCGGCAAGCTGTCGGTCGACGGGACGAAGGTGCGTGCGAACGCGAGCAAGCGCAAGGCGATGAGCTACGACCGGATGGCGGAGGCGGAACGGCGTCTGGAAGGCGAGGTCGCGGCGCTGTTGCGCCAGGCGGACGAGACCGACGAGACCGAGGATGCGTGCTTGGGCGCCGAGGTTCGGGGCGATGAGTTGCCGGCGGAGTTGCGTCGGCGGGAGGCGCGTCTGGCAGCGATCCGGGCGGCGAAGGCGCGGTTGGAAGCGGCGGCTCGGGCGGCGGACGACGCGCGGGGTCGGCAACCTGGGCAGGACCGGAACCCGAAGGGCGGGCGGCCGTACAAGCGGGCGTATGGCGAGCCGGACGAGAAGGCGCAGAGCAACTTCACGGACCCGGAAAGCTCGATCATGATGACGAGCAACGAGGGCTTCCAGCAGTGCTACAACGCGCAGGTGGCGGTGGACGCCGAGCACCAGTTGGTGGTGGCAACGGGTCTGACGGCGAACGCGAGCGACCAGGGTGAGTTGCCGGTGTTGCTCGACACGGTCAACGAGACGCTTGACGCGCAGCCGGCGACGGTGCTGGCCGACGCGGGGTACTGCAACGAGCGAGACTTGACGGACCTGGAACGGCGGGGCGTTGACGGGTATGTGGCGGCGGGCCGGGAGGGCAAGCAGGCGGTTACCCGCAATCTGGAGGAACATCCGGCGACGGGTCGGATGATAGACAAGCTGAAGACGAAGGCGGGCCGGGCGGTGTATGCGCAGCGCAAGTGGTTGTCGGAGGCTCCCAACGGCTGGATCAAGCACGTGCTGGGCTTCCGGCGCTTCAGCCTGCGTGGACTGGCGAAGGCGCGGTGCGAGTGGGACCTGGTGTGCCTGGCGCTCAACGTCAAGCGCCTGCACGTGCTGAAGGCGACGTAGAGGGCGGGGCATGAGGCTCGCAACGGCGACAAATCGACGCGGATCGCGGCCTCTGGCGGGCCATGTGGCCCGTGATGACCGATTTTCGCCTTCGGTTCGTCAACGGCCGCAAAATCTACCGCGCCCTGCCGACCGACACCGTTGCCCCGGCACGTGACTCAGGTCGTGAACTCACGACCCTTTCGTGCCGCAAATCTCCTGCGGCGCAGACTCCTAGCCTGGAAAATTCATGAGGCGCCCGGCCTGAGTAGAGACACAAAAGCCTCCGTGTGCTAAAACGCTGTTGACGACAGATGTTTTCGGCACGACGGAGGCTCTTGCGTGACGGACCCCACGATAGCACAGTCTGTTCTGTTCCCCGATCTGTTCGACAAGCCGCTCGTGGCCACGTTCGACCGCGAGCAGTCGAGCTCGGATGGCGGCGCCGTGCTGCTCAAGGCCGCCGAGCGCGTCTACGGGTTGGTCAAGGCATTCGGCCGGTGTCTGATTGACCGCCGGGCACCGGAGAAGGTCCGGCACACGCTCGAGGACCTGGTGGGCCAGCGGGTGTTCGGCATCGCCTGCGGCCATCCCGCCGGCAACGATTCGGACCAGCTCGCCGATGATCCGATCCACAAGTTGCTGCTCGGGCGCGACCCGGTGGCGGGCGGTCGGCTGGCGTCGCAGCCGACGGTCTCGCGGTTCGAGAACGGTGCGGGCCGCGTCGCGCTCTATCGGCTCGGGCGCGAGTTGGCGGCGTCGGTCATCGAGCGGCATCGCCGCCGGCTGCGCGGGCGGGTGCGACGCATCACGATCGACCTCGACCCGACCGACGACCCGACGCATGGCGCGCAGCAGCTGACCATGTTCAACAGCTACTACGACAGCTGGTGCTACCTGCCATTGCTGGCCTTTGTGAGCTTCGACCGTGAGGCGGAGCAGTATCTGTGCGCGGCCGTGCTGCGGCCCGGCACGGCGCAGGCGTCCGACGGCACGCTGGGCGTGCTGTGTCGGCTGCTCGCGCTGCTGCGGTCCGCGTTTCCCGAGGCGCGCTTTCTCGTCCGGCTCGACGGCGGCTTCGCCACGCCAGAGATCTTCGACTTCCTCGATGCCGAACCGCGGCTCGACTACGTCGTGGCGATGGCCAGGAACGCCGTGCTGTTGCGGGCTGCCGAGCACGTCATGGTGGCGGCCCGCACCGAGAACATGCTGCGCGAGAAGACGGCGCACTTCTACCTCGACACC
Organism: Vicinamibacterales bacterium; assembly: GCA_965214845.1. Taxonomy (GTDB): domain Bacteria; phylum Acidobacteriota; class Vicinamibacteria; order Vicinamibacterales; family UBA8438; genus JAAXGX01. The sequence continues at coordinate 4,084,668 of CBDCCO010000007.1, read as the reverse complement.
CGCTATCGCGCGGGCACGTGGGCTCGTGAGCGCCGCGTGGTGATCAAGGCCGAAGTCGTGCAGCTCACCGGCCGGCAGCCGCGGGACAACCCGCGCTTCGTCGTGACCAATCTGCGCCAGACGCCGCGCTTCATCTACGAGAAGGTCTACTGCGGGCGCGGCGACATCGAGAACCGCATCAAGGAACTGCTCGACGGCTTGCAGATCGACCGCACGAGCTGCACCAGGTTCTGGGCAAACCAGCTGCGGGTCCTGCTGACGGCCGCCGCCTACGTGCTCATGCAGGAACTGCGGCTGAGGGCCGCCCGCACCGCCTGCGCCCGCACCCAGGTGACTTGGCTGCGCGACCGGTTGCTCAAGGTCAGCGTCCACGTCGTCCGCTCCGTCCGCCGGCTCGTCCTGCACCTGCCGCGAGCGACCCCATACCGCGACGTCTGGCGGCACCTCGCCCTCGCGCTCGGGGCGCGCGCCGGATAGCGCGCCGTCGCCACGGCAACCTCCGCGCCCCGGATGCTCGCCAGCGCCCCTGCGCCCGACCTGTCGGCGCTTGCCACCTCATGCGTGCCGTCACCTCGCCCCGGCCACTGCACCACGCTGCCACCTACCACGCGCCGCGTCCGAAAACGTCCTTCGCGCGACGATCAGGCCCTGCCTGGGACCGATTCGATAACCTCACGAATTTTCCGGGCTAGAGGATTCTCGATGAGCACGCGGCTGCCATCCACGGGGTTTCGAGCGACAATATCCGCCGAGAATTGCTTGACGGCGACTTCTGTACCCTCGGGCTCCATCCGCAAACCGACGGCAGTTGCAAGCCGGTCGATATTTTCGGACAACCACGGCGTGAATTCCTTGGCTTCGTGGTTCCACACCTCGCGAAGCTCCACATCCTTCAGATCGCCGAACTCTAACATCGTCTTGTCAGTCGCCCCCTTCCGACTCGAAGCGGGTGGCCATGGCCGCCGTGTCCAGGTCCATGCTGAGAAACCGTTCGTTCACGCCCCGGCCGGCTGGCGCGGTATCACGGCCGGCGGGCCGACCCCGGTGCCGGAGACTGTCCAGAGTGCAACGACTTGCTCGCAACGGCGGCAACGCGCCGCCGCCTGTCATGGCCTGTTCCTCCGCTACCGCGGCGCGAAACTCGATCTGCCCTTGATGGCCCAGCGTCCGTCCTGGCGGGTCACGAAATAGAGCGTGTCGAACCGCGCGATCTGCTCCCCGGCGGCGTTGTAGCGCAACAGCTCCAGCGCGACGTTGACGCCGTCGGCGGACACCTGCACCGGATTCACGTTGTGCGACGCGGTGCGGACCCAGCCGGTGCTGGCCAGGCGCTCGAACGTGATGGCGCTTGCGTCCCGGGCCTCCGGCGACGGCTGGACCTGCCCCCCGATGGTGACCCGGTAGTGCGGATAGTGCAGGGTGGCGGCAAACGCCTGCGCATCGCGGCGGTTTATCGCGTCCAGATACGCTTCGACCGCATCCACGGCGGCCCGCCGGCTGGCCTCCGCAACCCGGCCGGTAGCCGGCGGACCGGCCGAGAACCGCGCCTGGACGCCCCAGCGCCCGTCGTGTTCCGTGATCACGTAGAGCGTCTGGAGGGTCTGAATAGTCCGCCCGGCGGCGTCGACCCGCCGTGCGCGGGCGGCCACGTGCACCTTGTTGCTGCCGGCCTGCACGATGGTCCGCTCGTCCCAGTGCGAGCGCACCCAGCCGCGGGCGAGGAGCGGTCCGAAGTCCATCCCGGCGGCGTGCTCCGCCGCATCCTGCCACGACTCGCTGCCGGGTGCGCCCGGCGCCTGCCGGGCGTGGGGATAGTGCAGCGTGGCGGCGAACGCGTCGGCGTCCTGCGCGTTCCACGCCGCCAGGTATCGATCGTGCAACTGCAGCGCCGCCGGGCCGTTGTCGGGTTGCGCGCGCACACCGGCCACCGCCGACAACACGACCGCCGCGAGACAGCACGGAAAACTGGGTGCGAGACGCATCGGCGCTCCTCCGGTTGCAGTGTTACCTGTTTCAGTTCACGATGGCATCCGGGCCCCTACGGAAGAAGCTCCACACGATGGGCGGTGCCGATCCTGCGCATCGCGTGCGCCGGCACTCCCGCTGCATCGGCGAACTCGCGCCAGCGGGACACGGCTTCCTGGACATCGCGCAGGATGGCGGCGGCCCGACCGCGCTTCAAGCTGGCGTTCCGGGAGCAGGCAACGAAGTCGTCGACCTCGAAGCCGTCGCGCTTGCCGTTCAAGGTCATTTGGTGCGCGCCGGTCCAGCGGCCCTCCGGATTGTCCCTGGCCACGGTCACGGTTCATCGCCCCAGGACCAGTCGGCGGGCGGCTCCGGCTTGCTGGACCGGGAAGAAGCGCGTTGCCGGATCCGGCCACGCATCCGGGCCTGCTGGATCGGGCTGATGGCCGGCTCGGGAACGAGGGCATCGAGGTTGTCCAGCAGCCCGAGGGCTCTCAGGATTCTGATGAGGTTCGCGGCCTGTGACGAACGCCCCTGCTCGATGCGCTGCACGGTCAGCGTGGAGACGCCTGCCTGCGCGGCCAACGCGGCCTGGGTGAGGTTCCGGTTCAGCCGATGGCGGGCAAGGCGGCGGCCGAGCGCTTGCAGGGCCGCGTGATCCGATGCATGAGAGGAGATCGCCGCGCGGCTGCTCAAGATGTCAAAAACGATAGCTTAGATGTGTCACGGCCTGCAATATGGCAGTTTTGATGTGTTCCGGCCGGGCTGGAGAGATCTCCCGCTACTCGCCCGGCAGCGCGAGTTGCCTAGCTGCTGTAAGTCATTCATACAATGCGACTTGCAGCTCACCTGCTGGCCGTGATTCCCCCGTCCGTTACCACTTTCCGCGCGGGAATCCAGAGGACCAATCGCAACGGCCGCGAACGGATCCAGACCGTGGTCAGTATTACTCCTCGTCGCCCCGTGTGCGAAAAGGGGCGGGGCTAGAGCAGCATAGGCGCTAACTTGTTCACGTCACCTGCTCCGGCGGCTGCTCGGTCCAACCGAAGTACGCGGAGAGCTGCGACTGCCGGCGCCGTGGCGGCTCGGCCAGCGCGCCGGAGATCGATCGCCAGTCGTTGAGCATGCAAGCCAGCGAGAGCGGCGGTTCGATGGCGCGCGTGACCTGGTTGAACACGAACTTGAAGTCACGCCACGCGCTGCGGGGGCGCCGGGGCCGGTACGTCGTAGCCCCAGGGGGAAATCGTGCGGGCGTGGTGGAGCCGCTTCTCCACCAGCAGTGCCACGAACAGTTTCCCGTAGAGCCACGCCTTGGCGCTGTCGTCGTCGTACTTCGGCAGGTGCCCCAACTGCGCCAGCGACTTGAAGCGCTTGAACACCAATTCGACCTGCCAGCGCAGGCGATACCACTCGAGCACGTCGGCGGCCGAGAAGGGCGGCTCGGGGAAGGTCGTGAAAACGATCACGTACTCGGCAAAGCGCAGAGTGGCCGGTTGTACCTGGGTCCGCTTGCGGGCGGCGTCCCGGCGGATTTTCTGCTGCGCCAAGCGGATCGCCTCCGCCGACTTGCGGAGCACGCAGACCCGGCCCGCAATCTCGCCCGGCGGGCCGCCGTCGTCACCCGCGGCCGCGACCGTCGTCGCCCAAGCGCGCGCTGCCCCCGGACGCGTGACCGACGAGACCGCGGCCAGCAGGTCGAACGGCCGCCCGGCTGCCGTGTGCAGCGGCAACGACCCCGTATTGACGCGCACAATCAGCCGCCCGCCCGCCTCGACCACGTGGCGGATCCCCCGCGCGGTCGAATACCCGCGGTCGGCCAGCACATGGTCGCCGGCGCGGATCGGGAACTGCGCCAACGATTCTCCCGTGCCCGGCCCCTCGACCCCCGTCAACTTGAAGAAGTCGCACGTCAGCGACGGCAGGCCCACGCTGTAGTGCAGCCGCCACAACGACCCGCTCGGTCCCGGTTCCTTCACCGTCGTCGCATCCACCGCCCGGACCTGGAACGCGCCGCCGGGGATGACCGCCAGACCCTGCTCCTCGAACAGGCGCACACACAGCGCGTGCAGCCAACCCTTGGATTTCTTCAACCGCTTCAACAGCGCCACGTCGGACAGATCCGCCAGACGCGCTTGGCGGGCGCGAACCACCGTTTCCCGCAACGAGTGTCCGCAGCCGAGGTGCAGCAGGAGGGTCCGCAACAGGTTGTCGACCGTCTTGTCCTTCCGCAGCCCCTTCAACGCCCCCGTGTCCTGCGCCAACTCCCGCCAGTCACCGGGCAGGAACGACCGCAGCACATCCCAGTCCTCGTCCACCGGGCCGGCCTCCATGTCATGCATGCGCATGTCAGGATACGCCGGCCTCGCTCGGAACACAAGTTAGCGCCTATGGGCTAGAGCAGGGTCGATTCGAGCCGACACCACACCGCTCGCGGCGACGACATTCCAAGTCTCGGCTCGGGCTTCAGTCCTCATGGGGCTCCTCGCACTCGGGGGTCCCCTCCTCCGGATCCTCCTCTGGAGTCGCCGCCGCCGGTTCTCGATCTCCTTCTCTGGATCCTCCTCTGGAGCCACCCGCCGGCTCGATCTCCGGATCCTCCGGAGTCGCCGGCTCGATCTCCTCGCTCGTCGAGAATTCCGGGACGGGCAAGTCCATCCACCGCAGCAACTGCTCTACCAGGCGCCAGTACTTGTAAGACTCTGTGAGGTATCGGCCAACTATCGACAGCTTGGACAACCAGAGCTTCAGGCTCGTTTTCGTCCGCTCCTTCGTGTCGTGTGTCGTGGCCTCCGCGCTGCGAGCCCCGGTTTCCTCCACCATCGCGCGGCGGGCCTCGTCGACCAGCTGCGGCAGTTCCGTCGGGTCGAACTGTTCCAGCGCCCGACGAGCCTCATTGGCCAGCTGCGTCAGCTCCGTCGGGTCGAACTGTTCCAGCGCCCGACGAGCTTCATCGACCAGCTGCGTCAGTCCCGTCGGGTCGAACTGTTCCAGCACACGGCGGGTCCCTTCGACCAGCCGTGTCAGCTCCGTCGGGTCGAACTGGTTCACCGCACGGCGGGCCTCGTCGGCCAGCCGCATCAGCTCCGTCGGGTCGAACTGTTCCCGCGCCCAACGGGCCTCGTCGGCCAGCCGCATCAGCTCCGTCGGGTCGAACTGTTCCCGCGCCCAACGGGCCTCGTCGGTCAACCGCCTCAGCTCCGTCGGGTCGAACTGTTCCCGCGCCCAACGGGCCTCGTCGGTCAACCGCCTCAGCTCCGTCGGGTCGAACTGCTCCTGCGCCAGACGGGCCTCATCGGCCAATCGCCTCAGCTCCGTCGGGTTGAACTGTTCCTGCGCCCGACGGGCCTCGTCGACCATCCGCATCAACTCCCTCGGGTCGAACTGGTTCGTCATGGAATGACCTTTGAGTTGTCGCCTTCCCGCATCAAACGCATAAACGGCATCGTGGGAATTCCTTCCCACGGCGGCGCACCGTCGCTGGCGCGGCCCGCCCGCGGCGACCGGGGCGGTTGCCTCTGGTACCTGATCCCCTCAACCAAGCTGGCGAAGCGCCGCCATGACGAGCCCGCCGATGTCGAGAATACGCCATGTCAAGAGGGCTCGCCGAGCGTGAACGCCCGATCGAGTCGGCTGGATCAGCCGCTGCCGTTGCGTTCGAGCAGATTCCGCAAGACGTCGTCATCGGAGATATCGGCAGGCCAGCCGTACGCCGCCGCCACGGCCGTGTCCAGTGCCGCGTGGGCGTCCGCCAGCCACTGCGGCCGGGCGTTGTAGAGGTTCGTCAGCGTCCGCCTCTTTAGCGCCTTGGCGGCGTCCTCGTCGCGCGGGACCTGCCGCTGCGGGTAGCTCGGCACCGGCTCGTCCACCCACTCGACCCACTCCGGCGGGTTGAGCCACCTGTCGCGCAGCTCGACCAGCCGCTGAGCTTCCAGGGCTTCCGGCTCCAGAGACATATAACCCATTGACAAATATAGGCTTACGGAGACTGCGCGCATTCGTTCCCCTCGCCGCATCCCTCGTTCTGAATCGGATTTCAGCGGACCGCCAACACCATCCGCGAACGATTCTGGATCCTGGGGATCCCGCCACGCGGCAGTCCGAGCGTCCAGTGCAGCGTCGGTTGCGCGGCGCATGGCCTCTACCGTTGAAGCCGCGAGAGCCAATGGCCCAGACTCTCAATCCGGCCGCTGCGTACGTGAGTGAGCACTTTGTTGATCGAACGGCTCGGGCCGTCCCCGTAGACGGTGTTCAGCGCCTCGGTGCTGACGTGGACCACGTTGGTGAATAGGGGATTGCCATCTCGCTGGCGTTCGGCCGCCGCGGCCAATCGCGCCGGATCGAACTCGTTCGTGACGAGCACGTAGTCGAACGACTGGCCGGCCCGTTCCAGGTGCACGTAGCTCGTGCAATCGCTGACGAATTGCTCCTCGCGGTCGGCCCTGATCGACCACTTGGCGGAGATCAAGGAACGTCTGTCCTCGGGTCGGCGCACGATAGCCAGATCAACGATGCGAGGCTTCTCCCGCCCGCGTTGTTCGTAGAATCCCGGAATGTCGTGGAGCGGGCAACGCGCGCGCACCAACCGGACGGTTGACGCCGGCAGCAGACGAATGAGGATCGCGCACACATCCTCAAAGCCCTCGCCAACGAGGTTCTTGCGCTTGTTCTCAAGTCGAGAACGGTGGCTGCACATCGCGGACGCCGGCCAGCTCCGGCCGCCAGCCGGCTCGTCAACGTCGGCCCTCGCCAGGAAATAGGCGTCGGGCGCGTCCCACATGTGCTGGTGACCGTGGCGAACCAGCAGGTAGCCGTGCGACCGCCACGAGAATCTTATAACTGCCTATGTATGCAATGGTTTAGGTGGCGTTTCCGCCCCGCGTTCCCCATGCGGCACCCCGCAACGTCAACCGGACTCGGTTGCACTTCAGGAACCGGCTGCGGAGTAAGCGTTCGGTCAAGCCGGTATCCGGCGTTACGGCAGTCGGACAAGCAGCGTCGAACAGCGAGCCGATCCGGTCCGGGTGCCCTCCGTGCATAGGGGACATCGACCGGTGCTGGCCGTCGACAACGCCAGCGTCCGGTTGGCCCGGCCGCATGTCCATACCGGGACGACCGAACGGTTACGCTGCGGAGTAACCGTTCGGCCATGCCGGTATGGCGGACCGACAACTGGGCGGTCGACGCGTGAAGCCGCGGAGCGGAGAAAGAGACTCACTTTGGTTCGCGACGGTCGGCTCCTTGGCCAGACGTTCACGCCAGTCCGCGAGGACACCCGCGGAGATCCCGTGCACCTCCGCAACGGCCTCGTCGATCTCACGCCGAACGGGATCGGCGTTCGCATGCGCCCAAGGCTTCAAGGGTTCGCGAGAGAATCGGTCATAGGCGGCGGCGAGTATGTTCAGCAACTGGAGGAGCGTGGGCGGGCTGTTCCAGAAGACACACAGTGCCTTCGCTTCCTGGATGGTGTTCGTCACGACGGGGATGAACCCGGTACCGAGGCTCTTCTCGCGGCTGCACACGGCCACTACGGCAGCGTTGTTCGTCCGGGCGCGTTGCGCCAGAAGCACCCAGCCTGCACGCGACAGATGGGACTCAACCAAGCCGGCCTTGGCGGGCCGTCGTCGCCGTGCCGCCGGGCGGGGCCGCCAAAACGCATCCGGCTCGCCAGCCAACGACACGCGAAGCCGACTCGAAACTGAATCGAACACCGGCACGTGGTCGGACTGCGGAGAGCCGTCAGTGACTCGCTCGAACTCGTCGTGGGTCGATCGTCCCGGCGGGCCGATCTCGAAGACATGGCGTAACGGGACCATGCCCGGAGCCTGCCGGACACTCCGGGCCGCGTGAACAAGCTCCGGGTCGAGCCACTGCACCGGCGACCAGTCACCCGCTCGTACAAGATCGTCCGGCCACTCGCACGCGCCGCCGATCTCTTCGATCCTCCGATTCCGGATCGCGGCCACGACATCCCGGACGGCTTCGACCGTTCTCGGGAAGCGCCGGAGGTTCACGAACATGGTTGCCGCCCTGGAAGAACGCCATGTCGTCGCGGATGCGGATAGCCTCGGGATGCGGCACGGCCAGCGCGAACGCCCGCACGGCGTTCAGGCAGCGGTCCTTGCCACCAGGATGTGCTCCTGCGCGGCCGGCAGCAGGCCGAGCCGCTGTGCCGGCGAGCCGCCGATCCACGCGGTCCGGTCGAACCCGTGGAACAGGCCGCAGCAGGCCTCGTACTTCTCCAGCATCGCCCGGACCGCCTGCTCCTGGTCCAGCGCCGTCTGTCCCTTGCCGCCGCTCGCGGTGTAGGTCGCCAGCGCCCGCTTCAGCTCGTGGGCCAGTCCGAGGTAGTCGACGACGAGTCCGCCCGGCTTGTCCCGGAACACGCGGTTGACCCGCGCGATGGCCTGCATCAGCCCGTGGCCGCGCATCGGCTTGTCCACGTACATCGTGTGCAGGCCCGGGGCGTCGAAGCCGGTCAGCCACATGTCGCGCACCAGCACCATCCGGAGCGGGTCGCCGGGGTCGCGGAAACGCTTCGACAGCCAACTCCTCGCGGCGGGCCTTGTTGCGGATGTGCGGCTGCCAGTTCGGGGGGATCCGACGCCGAGCCGGCCATCAAGACCTTCAGGGCGCCCGACGTGTCGCTGTCGTCATGCCAGTCCGGCCGCAGGCGCACCAGTTCGTGTTCGTGGGCGATCCAGCCTTCGATGCCCCGGATGGCGAGGTTCATCTTCGCGAGCCGCCACGTCGTATAGTTCGACTCCTGGCCGTAGCAGCCTGTGGTCGTCCACCATCCAACGGCGCCTTTGCCCGGTGCGGTGGACGGGCTTCGAGACGCCGCCGCCGCTGGGCACCGATGCCGGCGTCGCCGGTCAGGCTCCCCTTGGGCATGTCGTCGACGGGGGTGATCGGGTGGGCCGAAGGCGACGACGGCTTCAACTTGCAAGCGCGCCGGGGGTTGCGGCGGGAGCACTGATGCTCGTCCGGCCGACGCCGCACACGCTCGACAAGTCGATCCGCGTGTTGTGGACCGCGAGCGTCGTCTTGCCCACGCCGCCCTTCTGGTTGACGAAGGCTGATCACGAGCACGGCGGAGGCGTTAACCAACAACCGCACTTTGGCCTCGTCTTTTACCAGCCCAGCGAAGCCTGACCGCGCAGCGCGTTGCTGGCCCCGCCCGCCATCGGGCTCTCTTGCCGCAGCGCGTCGACGCCCACCTCGACGTGCAGGCTGCCCGTCTCGAGCACCCCGAGGCCGTAGCCGACCCGGTAGTCCCGGCTGTGCTCCAACCTCGAGAAGCCGACACGCGGCGTCCCCACGAAGCGGCTGCCCACCGCCAGTCCGTAGCCGACCTCGCCGTTCAGCCGGTAGCCTTGCGCGGCGACGCCCGGCGCCATGCCCCCCATGGTCTCGCGGCCCCACAGCGCCGCGGCCCCGCTCTGCGCCTGGCCGCCCCAGGACGGCGCCACCCGCGCGGTGACCCCCAACGGCGTCGACGGCGTCGGGTCATAGCTCAAAGAGAACGCCACGCCCCGCTCGGAGAACCCCTCGGCCTGATGAACCAGCAGCGTCCGCACGTGCACGTCCACCGCCAGCCCCGTCCCTGAATCCGAGAGGCCGAGGCCCGCGCCCACATCCATGCCGGCGCCCGTCTCGGCATCCCCGCCGTCGTAGCGCAGCCCCACCTCGACGCTCGGCCGCAGCGACAGCCGGCCGCCCATCGAGACGGCGCGCGACCCTTCCAGCCCCAGGCGCCGCTGCCACACGCTCGCGTCGGTGGCTTCCAGGCCGGCGATGGCGCCGGTGGTGGTGCGCGTCAGGCGCGTATCCGTCTCCAGTGCCAGCATGATGCCGCCCAGTTGCGACAGCTCGAGCAGTTCGCTGCGGGCCCCGGCCGCCACCATGCTCATCGCCAGCTCGGCTGTCATCGCCTCGGCGGTCTCGGGCGTCAGGGTCAGCACGCCGGCGCCGTAGCCCGCCGTCGCCCACACCGACACGCGGTCCGTGACGTCGTAGCCCACCCACGGGAACAGGCCGGTCAGCTTCGATTCGATCTCGCCGCTGTTGACCCCCGCGCTGTAGCCCCCGATGCCGCGGCTCATCGCCAGGGCCAGCCCGGTGCGCCAGCGCCTCGATATCCAGTCGATCCCCACCATGCCGGTCGACACCTCGCCGGTCAGCGACAGCGGGCCGTCGCGGCCGTCGAAGCGCGACACGGCGCCCCGGCCCCACAGCGCCCCGAAGCCGCCGCCGCCTTCTTCCGCGTTGCCGACCGTCAGCGAGAATGCCGACGAGGTGAACAGGTCGCGGGCCGTCGACGCCTGCTGCTGCGGAGCGCCGTTGCCCGTCTGCTGATCGTCGGTCAGGCCGGCGAGGAATTCGAGCTCGCGCTGGACCGCCGCGGGGCCGCCAAGCTGCCAGTTGCCCAGCTCCCGCGATGCCTCTTCGCTCATGCCGCCGAGTTGATGGCCCCCCAGGGTGGCCTGGAAACCAGGCCGCGGCGCGACGCGCAGCCGCTCCTGCACGCCGTCCAGCACGTGCCCGGACACCGTGCGTCCGAAACGCGCCGCCCACGCCTTCACCCAGTCCGCGTGGACAGCCGTGACCGTCACCGTGACGGTCTGGCTGGCCTCCCCGCCGTGGGGGTCGCGGGCCGTGACCGTCACCGCCACGGCGCCCGCCGCGACACCGGTGAGGGTCAGCAGGTCGCCCGCCACGCCGGCGGTCGCCACCTCGGCGTTCGCCGACACGGCCGCGTAGGTGAGCGGGTCGCCGTCCGGGTCATCGAAATACGGCGTCAGGTCCAGCGGCTCGCCCGTCGTGCCTGTCAGCACGGTCTGCGTCGGAAGCGGCTGCGCCACCTCGGGCGCGGCGTTCGTCCGCACCGTCACCGTCATCGGCTGGCTGGCCTCCGCGTCGTAGGGGTCGCGGGCCGTCACCACGACAACGGCCTCGCCGGCCGCCACGCCGCGGAGGGTCAGTTGGCTGCCGCCCTCCGCCACCTCGGCGACGGCGACGCCGGCGGTGTCCGACACCGCCGCGTAGGTGAGCGGGTCGCCGTCCGGGTCATCGAAGTACGGCGTCAGGTCCAGCGGCTCGCTCGCCGCGCCTGCCAGCACGGTCCGCGGCGGCAGCGGCTGCGCCACCTCGGGCGCGGCGTTCGTCCGCACCGTCACCGTCATCGGCTGGCTGGCCTCCGCGTCGTAGGGGTCGCGGGCCGTCACCACGACAACGGCCTCGCCTACCTCCACGCCGCGGAGGGTCAACTGGCTGCCGCCCTCCGCCACCTCGGCGATGGCGACGCCGGCATTGTCCGACACCGCCGCATAGGTGAGCGGGTCGCCGTCCGGGTCATCGAAGTACGGCGTCAGGTCCAGCGGCTCGCTCGTCGTGTCCACCAGCACGGTCTGTGGCGGAAGCGGCTGCGCCGCCTCGGGCGCGGCGTTCGTCCGCACCGTCACCGTCAGCGGCTGGCTGGCGTGCTCGCCGTCGGCGTCGGTGGCCGTCACGATGACAACGGCTGCGCCTGCCGCCACGCCGCGGAGGGTCAGTTCGCTGCCGCCCTCCGCCACCTCGGCGACGAGCACGCCGGTGTCGTACGACACCGCCGCGAACGTGAGCGGGTCGCCGTCGGGGTCGCGGAAATACGGCGTCAGGTCCAGCGGCTCGCTCGTCTCGCCGGCCAGCACCGTCCGCGGCGGTAGCGGCTGCGCCACCTCGGGCGCGGCTACCGGCCGCACCGTCACCGTCATCGGCTGGCTGGCCTCCGCGCCGTCGGGGTCGCGGGCCGTCACGACGACGACGGCCTCGCCCACTGCCACGCCGCGGAGGGTCAGCCAGTTGCTGCCCCGCGGCAAGTCGGCGATGGCGACGCCGGCGTCGTCCGACACCGCCGCGTAGGTGAGCGGGTCGCCGTCCGGGTCGTCGAAGTACGGCGTCAGGTCCAGCGGCTCGCTCGTCGCGCCCGCCGGCACGGTCCGCGGCGGCAGCGGCTCGGCCGCCGCGGGCGCGGCGTTCGTCCCTGACGGCGTGTCCCTGCGCCCGCCGCCGCCGGGGCCGGCGGCCTCGTAGCCCAGGACGAAGGCGGAGAAGATCGAGGTCGTGCCGCAGACCAGGCCGCCGTCGGTGGTGGTGGGCAGCGGCGTCCAGCCCGTGCCGCTGTAGCGCAGCACCAGAAGCGGCCGGCGGCCGGCTTCCTCGCGGAGCAGCGGGGTGGGCTCCAGGCAGACCCGCACCTGGCCGGCGATGGGCGGTTGCACCACGATGTCCAGGCCTTCCTGGCCGGTGCTGGTGAACCTGTGCCCCTGCGAGGTCTCGGGCGTGGTGCCCTGCAAGGAGCGCACGGTGAACGTGCGCCCGTCGATCTCCGTGGTGCCGGGCACGACGATGCGCCAGTTGAGCCCGGCCGGGGGGGAAAGCTGAGTGACCGTGTACGTCCTGCCGGTCGGGGTGGTCACCTGACCCTCACTCCCTAGGTCTATCACCTCGTCGGCCGCGGCGGCGCTCGGGGTGGCCTGCGCCCGCGCCGAGGGTCCCGCGGTGCCGTCCTTCAGGCCGCGCAGCTCGAAGGTGTAGGTCGTGCCGTTGGCGAGACCGGTGAGCAGGTGCTCGGCCGTGGCCGCGCCGCTGCCACTGATCGCCGTCCAGTCCGGGTTCCAGGTCGTGCCCCCGTCCGTGCTCTGCCGGTACTCGTAGGAGGTCACCGGATGGTTGGGGTTGGGCGATGCCCATGTCAGCCTCACCAGCTCGTGGCCCGGACTCGCCCGCAGTCCCGCCGGTCGTTGCGGCGCGTCGGGATGCACGGGCACCGCCCGCAGGGCCGGGGTGGCCGCGCCCTGCCCGTTGGCGTTCTCCGCCCGCACCGCAAAGGCGTAGGTGGTGTTGTTGTCGAGACTCGTCACCGTGTACGCGGTTTCGTTGGCGCCGCCCGCTCCGCTGTCCGGGACGTCCGTCCAGGCGGGCGTGGCCGCGTCCGCGTTCGAGGTGTACTCGTAGCCGGTGACGGCGCTGCCGCCGTCGCTGGCCGGCGCCGTCCAGGTGAGCGTCACCTGAGCGTCGCCCGGGGCCACTGTCAGGCTGGCCGGGGCGGCGGGCACGCCGGGCGTGACGGTGACGGCGTCGGAGGCGGGACCCGGGTCGTCGGTGCTGTCGCCATCGTGGTCGTTCACCGCGCGGATCTGGAAGGTGTAGGCGGTGCCGTTGGTCAGGCTCTCGACCGTATGGCTGGTCGTGCTGGCGCTGCTGCCAGCGATGTCGGCCCAGGCTGCGGCGTCCTGCTTGACCTGGTACCTGGTGATGCTGGCGTCGTGCGGGGCGTCCCAAGTGAGCGTGGCCTCGGCATTCCCCGGCGCAGCCGAGAGGCCCGTGGACTTGGCCGGAGCCTCGCCCTGCGGGGTGGCGGTCACCGGCGCGGAAGGACGGGTGGTGCCCGTTTGGTGAATTTGTCCAGCCCGATATTTGTACTCCGCCTGGATGCCGAAGGTGTAGGCCCGCCCGTTGGCAAGGTTCGGGACCGTGTAGCGGGTGAGGTGGCCTTGCAGGGTCGTGTGGCTGTCCGGAATGTCGGTCCAGGTCTCCCCGCCGTCTGCGGTGTAGCGATAGGACGCGATGTAGACGCCTTCCCCCGGGTCGTCCCAGGTCAGTGTCACCCGGCCGTTTCCGGGTGCGGCCCGCAAGCCCGTCGGCGACGGCGCGGCCGACGGGTATACAACCGTGGGTTCCGCCCACGGCCCCGGGCCGTTGGCATTGACCGCTCGGAGCCGTCCTGGATGGAACTCTACGCCGGTGGTGGTCGCGTCGGTGCCGGGGATGTCCTGCCACGTCCCCCGTAACTCCGCCTGCTGATACACGGTGATGCTGCCATCCTGCGGGTCGTCCCAGGTCGTCAGCGCTTCGGAGTACCCGCGGCCATGGCGCAGCGCCACAAGCCCGCTCGGGCGCAGCGGCACCCCTGCGGCCGACGGTGTAACGGTGCCCCCCTCGGTCCATGGCCCGGCCCCGTTGGCGTTCGCGGCGCGAAGCCGGACAGCGTAAGTGTTCCCGTTGGACAGACCCGTGACGGTGTGGCTGGTTTCGTTGCCCGGGTTGCTGTCTGCGTCGTCGCCGTCGGGAATGTCCACGGCCCCAGTGTCATCACCCAAGTCATACTGGTACTTGGTGATGCTGCTGTCCATCGGGTCGTCCCAGGCGAGCGTGATCTGCGCGTCGCCCGCGGTGACGGACAATCCAGTGAGCCGCGTTTGCGGCGCGCCCACCAAGAGGTCTGTCCGACTGCCGGCGTGTAAGCGTTCGTGGTTGCTGTTCCCAATATAAGGGCAGTACCTCTGACTGGCGCAGCCGAAGACCCATACGTGAATACTGTCGCCGCCATCGCGCGTCCCTGGAAGCTCGTACCGGGTCGTCCCGACAGGGAGTTCCGTATTAGCACTCGTCCCGGGAAGTGTTCTCCTGCTGACATAGATGCGCCAAAGGCGCAGGGCGGCGGACCTCGCAGGATCCCAGACCAGGACGGCCTTCCTGGTGTTCGGGTTCCATTCCACCGAGACGCCGGTTGCAACAGTCTGGGTCACACGTTCTTCGCCGGTTTCCTCCTCGACGGCCGGCTCGGAGGCCGGCCCCGGTCCCGCAGCGTTGACCGCGCGGATGCGAAAGGTGTAACTGGAGAGGAGTTCACCCTCAGGGAAAGTCCTCCGCTCCTCACGGCCGGTGGATGTGAGGAGCGGCCAGGTCCGGCCGTCGTCCGTGGTGTACTCGTACCGCAGGATGCTCGGGTCCGCGGCCTGGTCCCATTCCAGGGTGCGCCTATCCCCGTCTTCACTCAACCGGGTCGTCAGGCCCGTGGGCTTGGCCGGCACGCCGGCCACCGGCGTGGCGGTCGCCTCGTTCGAGGTCGCGCTGCCGTCCGGGTTCCTCACCCGGATGCGGAAGGTATGCGGGGTGCCGTTGGTCAGGCCGCCCACCGGAAACTGCAGGGTGACAGCGGCGCTGTCCAGCTCCTGTGCGGCCTGCCACGGCTGATAGACCCCGGTGCCGATCTTGTATTGATACTCCCATCCCGAAAGGCTGACGTCGAAAGGATTGGGCCAGCTCAGGGTGACGCCGCCGTTGCGCGGGGTGGCCGTGAGCGCGGGCGCCGCGGGGGGCACCCCCCGCGGCGTGGCCATGACCGCGTCCGAGGCCGGGCTGACATCAACGTGTGTCCGCGCCCGGATGCGATAGCTGTAAGTCGTACCGTTGGTCAGGCCGGTCAACCGGTAACTCGTGGTGGTCGCTCTACTAGGCCTAAGCTCCGTCCAAGCCCCGAAGTCGGCGTCGCCCTCTTTCTGCTGGTACTCGTAATACAAAATGCCGTCGTCGTCGGGATCGGTCCAGGTGAGCGTGACCTGGGTATTGCCCGCGGTCGCCATCAGGCCCGTGGGCTGCGCCCGGGCATCGGCATCGGGCGTGACCATGATTGTGGCCGGATCGCTCTCCCCGCAGCCTATGGTCGCGGTGCAGCCATTCACCGCCCGCACCTGGAAGGTGTATTCCGTGCCGTCGGTCAGGCTCCCGATGGTGTAAGTGGTGGCATTGATCCCGAGGTGGGCGCTGTCGGGGATGTCGGTCCACGTCTCGTCGCTGATGTCGCCGTCCGTGGACTGCCGGACCTGGTGCTTGGTGATCTGGATGTCGTTCAGGAGGTTCGTGTTGCTGCTGCTGGTGTCAAAGGCGTCCCAGGCGAGCGTGACCGCGCCCTTGTGCGCGGTGGCCGTGAGGTTGGCCGGGATGGTGGGCTTGCCCGTGGGGTCGGGGAGGGGGCCATCCACCAGATCGAACGTCAGATCATTGGTGGCATAACTGGTTGAAGAGAATGGTGGGTCCGCGCTGAATCCAAATAAATTAACGGATGCCCTGACCCGGATGGACTCATCAAATTCGAGAATCGTGGCGTCACTCTCGGCTTTTATCGTGAACGTGATTGGGAAGGAGTCCGCCGCAAAATCGTCCACGTCTGCGTTCGAGGAAGCGCTCCCCGGCGGTGTCCCCGTCAACGGGATGTACAGCCACGTACTTTTAGACCCTATGCCGTATCGCGGCTGGATTTCAGTCCCGTTGTAGCCGATTGTGTATTCGGCCGTCCGATCCTTATGCATAAGCGGGTCGGTCGTGTCCCACGTCACCTCGGACGAGTCTCGATAGATGTCGAAGGTCGCACCAAGTAGCGCCCCGGGACGTTCGAGTTCGGGGTGGGCAGCCTTGATGGCCGTGATGAAATCGGCCGGCAGGGCGATCTGGAAGGTCGTGGCGGCCCCGCCTTCCACAAGCTGGACCCGACCGTTCGTGACGGGCGCGCTGCCGGTGTGCGTCGCGGAAGGCGCGAGGGTGTTCTGCCCCAAAGCCGGCCCCGCCCACAGGACGAGCGTCGTGGCCAGCAAGCACAGGCCGAGCAGCACTGGTCCCCGCCAATGTTGTCGGTACCCTGACCGGCTTGCCGCCAACACCGGGCGGGAGATTGGAGACGACCGAGGGTCTGCGGACTGGCGGGTTCCACCAGGGGTGAGTGAGGACCGGGCGGGTGCCGGCGGCCGGGGCGTCATGTGCGTGCTCCTTGCGCATCACGACGCCCGTTGCCTCCTAAACTGCGGGTGGGCGAGCGTCGCCGCGCGTGCTCTCGTGTGGGGGTCCGATCGGACCCGGGCGCTCAACCGGTGCCAACACACCGGTAGGCGCTTCTCCCCGTTCCGGTACTGCTTGATTTCGTCAAGCCGCGTCCGACGCGCACCCGGGCACTCGTCCTGCGAGCCCCGAGTACAAAGCCAAGGTTCGCGGTTGCCGTCGGGATACGTCGCCTGGCGTCTCCTGCACGCCGGGCGACCAAGACGGCTATGCAGGCGGGCCGCGCGTAGGGTGGATGCCGGGCGCGATGCCCAGCTCGCCGTGCGGGTGGGTGGATGCGACGGCGTGGGCGGCGAGATCCAGCTCGGACGGCGCGGCGGGCGCGCGGTCGGCCTCCACTACCGAAAGGTGCCGGAAGTGACAGGCGTCGCAGTCGGCGTGACCGGCGGACTGCACGTCGGCGTCGTGCTCATGGAGAGCGCCGCCCACCCACGCGAGCGCCATCAGCAGCGCCACAGCGACTGCTACGGTCTGCTTCGACAGCACTCCGGCGACCAACACCATGGCCCCCGAGACAAGACGAGCGCCCGCACCTTTCGCGGGCTTGAGCCCGAGTTTGTGGTACGCGAGCGTCCTACGGGTGACGGGTGACGGGTGACGGGTGACGGGTGACGGGTGACGGGTGACGGGTGACGGGTGACGGGTGACGGGTGACGGGTGACGCCATTATGTTCGGCCCATGCTACCACACGTGGCAGAAGTCTGCTCGCTGGAGCGAGGACGTGGCGGCGGTGCAGTCTCGCCGACGCATGCTGCACATGCCCTGCACTCACCGCGCGTATGCCGAGTGGACCCCGACGCGGCTGCACCCCATGAGATTCCAGGCAGCGGCGCCGGCGCGCCACGGCCGCCGGATCCGCTGCAACACTGGAGACGGTGGGCAAAATCGCTCGCCTGTCTCGCCGAGCACGGCCTCGTGAAAGTGAGCCACGTGCCGGGCTCCGACGTCCAGGTGGCCGAGATCACCCGCCGCGGGCGCGACGTGGCCGACGGCTTGGCCCGACGTGCCGGGCGTCACCCCGCGCCGCCTCGTCGCGGACTGAACCACCCCGATGGCTAGCAGCCCGTGGCAGAAGTCCACGCTGCACCGGGATTGGCCGGCAGCGGCGCAGAAACGGCTCGGATCGGGCCAGATTCGGGCGATTTCGACCCCAGTACGGACCCGTTATCGGGCCAATACCGCTCTTGTCGAGGGCAGCACGACTTTTGCCACGGGCTGCTAGGTCGAGCGTCCTGCGCGCCGGATTCGCGGCGGAGCTCGACGAGCTGCTGGCCGCCGGCGCCACCCTCGACGAGATCACCGGCGCGCAGAACACCTCGCTCGGGCGCGCCGGCCGCCCCGAGCGGCTCTCGCGCTCGACCGTGGGCCGCGGCGCGAAGGCATCCTCGCGGCGAAGCGGCGGGCGGACCAGGTCATCCAGGCGCTGCGGGAGTCGGGCCCGCCGTCGGCCGGCATGGAGGGGCGGCTCGAGGTGATGCGCACGCTCCTGCTCGACACCGCCGCGCGCGCGGCGATCGACGATCCGGACGTGCCGCCGCCCACGCCCGGCGAGCTGAAGAACCTGGCGCGCGGGCTGCTCTCGATCGAGCAGGCGGGGTAGCTGGCCGACCGGCGCGTCGCCGAGGCCGAGAAGCGCGCCAGCGAGGAGGCCGCGCGGACCAGCGAGCGCGCCGCGCCGCGGAAGATCCGGGCCGCGATCGAGGGCGCGGCGTGACCCCGCGCACGCTCCTGCCGTACCAGTCCCGCTGGGTGGCCGACCGGGCCGGCCTCAATGGATGCTGATGTCCGCCCTGGTCCTGCCGCCGTTCCCGTTGCCGCTGGCGTGAGCGCGGATGAACGCGACCGACTGCACGAACATCCCCGACGAGCCGCAGCACGGGTCGTAGACCCGGCCCCGGTACGGCTCCAGCATCTCGACCAGCACCCTGACGACGCAGCGCGGGGTGTAGAACTCGCCGCCCTTCTTGCCCCTCCGCGCTCGCGAACTGCGACAGGAAGTACTCGTAGACGCGGCCGAGCACGTCGCGCGAGCGGGCGTCCTCGTCTCCGACCTGGATGTTGCTGACGAGGTCGATCAACTGGCCGAGCCGCCGCTTGTCGAGCACCGGGCGGGCGTAGTCCCGCGGCAGCACGGCCTTGAGCGCCGGGTTGTCGCGCTCGATGGCCGCCATCGCCTGATCGACGGTCAGGCCGACAGTCGGCTGCCTCGCCTGCGCCCGCAGATGAGACCAGCGGGCCTCCGCCGGCACCCAGAAGACGTTCTGGGAGATGTAC
Source organism: Vicinamibacterales bacterium (assembly GCA_965214845.1). Lineage (GTDB taxonomy): Bacteria > Acidobacteriota > Vicinamibacteria > Vicinamibacterales > UBA8438 > JAAXGX01. The sequence goes on along the minus strand of CBDCCO010000007.1, from coordinate 4,065,773 downwards.
TCGTCGCGGTCCTCGGCGGCGTCCTCGCCCCACCGGGCCAGCAGCGCCACGCGGCGTTCCTCGAAGGCGTCGGAGATGTACTTGAGGAAGATCAGTCCGAGGACGACGTGCTTGTACTCGGCGGCGTCCCATCGAGCCGCGCAGGTCGTCGGCCATCGACCACAGTTCGGCTTCATGGCCGATGGTGGCCCCGCCGTCCGGGGTTGCGCCCGCGTCGCCTGCCTGCTTCCCCGACCGTCGTCGCACCATGCCGCCATGCCGTGATCCCCAGGACTCGCGAGCCGACACCCGGCCCCGTCACGCCGATAGCGTACAACCAGCCGCCGGCCTGCCTCAACGGTCTTGCCCGCTCCCCTGCGGCGGCGGCGAGCAACAACAAGTGAATGCTGGCAAGTCGGCATGCTCGGCGACGGAACCTCTCGCCCCGCCGTCAGCGGCGACCGGCCGAGCGGTGACACCCTTCCGGGACGGACAATTGAGAGGGGAGCGACCCGGCGCGGCAGGTGTGACGGAGGAACACCTGCCGGGGCCGAAGACCGCAGGGATTCGGCAGGGTCGCTCCCCATCCTCACCCACGTACCTTTCTCTGTACGTGGGGGGTGGCGTGTTGTGGTGGGATCTGGTTGATATGGAAAGACTTGGCGGTCTTGTGACTGTAAGTTCAAGTGTGACTGGGGGTGTAAGTTCGGCCGCCTGTTCTCCTTACACCCTTACTGCGGCATCATCGGTGTAAGTTCGCCTCGGCCTTCGTTGTGATCAGGCGACAGGTTGGATCACAACTGTCACCTCGTCCCCCTGTTCCTCATCGTGCTTCCGTACTCCTCGCCTCTTGGTCGTATGCGCCGCTCTCGTGCGCCGGTACTGGTTCCCTGTCGAGCCAGTGTGGTGCGCTGTCATCCTTCCGCGTCGTGTTCCGCCCGGTACCGTACCATGCCGGTTGCTTTCCTGGCGCGTTTGTTGCCCTGTGCGCCCGGCCTGCTGCTGACGGACCCCGGTTGCCGTACGGGCGGCGGTGGGGCCAGCGGGGTCCGGATCGTGGTCGATGCCCGGTCCCGTTGTCAACGGGACGGACGCCAGCGTCCGTCATAACCAGCCTCGTCCGCGACGGTGGCCGGCGTGTCACCGGAACGGCCGCAGCGCAAGCGAAGGACCGCGGCAGCGGTTGACACGCCGGACGCCGTCGTGGCATCCGGCCCTCGGCCCCGCACGGTCAGCGCGGCGTCGAGTCTTCCGCCCGGCGCTCTCCGGCCAGATACGCGGACCAGTCGTCCATCATTAGGCGTCCCGTGTCGTCCTGCACCGTCTACAATCGTTCATAAGTAGCCGTATAATAGTGATCTATACCTCTCCCGCCGTGGACTGAACGGGTCGGAACGTCTTGTGTCGCGCGGCACCTTCCGCCATATAATGGGGTGATGCATGATGTGAGGCACGCCGCCGTCCGACACCGAAAGCCCCGGGGCCGCCATCCCGACAGGCGACTGACGCCCGCCTTCGTCCGAAACGCCACGCCAGGACGACACTGCGATGGCCAGGGACTCTACCTCCTCGTCCAGCCCTCCGGCGCCCGCAGCTGGGTGCAGCGCCTTGTCATCCGCGGCCGGCGGCACGAACTCGGACTCGGCGGCATCCCCCTGGTCCCGCTCGCCGAGGCCCGCGAGAAGGCCATCGCCAACCGCAAGCTCGCCCGCGAGGGCGGCGACCCGCTCGCCGACAAGCGCCGCATCCAGCGCACGCCGACCTTCGAGGAGGCCGCCGCGAAGGTGCTGGAGCAGAAGCGCCCCGGCTGGCGAAGCCCCAAGCACGGCCTTCAGTGGTGGGCCACCCTCAAGACCCACGCCTTCCCGTATCTCGGCGCGCGGCCCGTCTCCGAGATCACCAGCGCCGACGTGCTCGACACGCTCCAACGCATCTGGCACAGCCAGCCGGACACGGCGCAGCGGGTGCGCCAGCGCATCCACGCCGTGCTGGAGTGGGCCATCGCGATGCAGTACCGCATTGACAATCCGTCCGATCGGCTCGGCCCGGTGCTCGGCAAGCAGCGGAAGGTCGTGCGGCACATGCGGGCGCTGCCGCATGGTGAGGTGGCGGCGGCGCTGGCTGCGATCCGGGCCGCGACGGTCCGGCCCGTGGTCAAGCTGGTATTCGAGTTCATGGTGCTAACGGCCGCGCGGCCGGGCGAGGCGCGCGGGGCGCGTTGGTCCGAAATGGACCGGGACGCCGCGGTGTGGACCGTTCCGGCCGACCGCATGAAGGCGCTTCGCGAGCACCGGGTCCCGCTCAGCGTGCCCGCGCTGAAGGTCCTCGACGCGGCGCAAACGCTCGGCGGCGGCGACGGCCCGCTGGTGTTCCCGACGGCGCAGGGCAAGCCGCTGACCGACATGGCCTTGTCGAGCCTGCTGAAGAAGCTGGAGATCGCCGCCGTGCCACATGGCTTCCGCTCCACGTTCCGGGACTGGGCGGCCGAGGAGACGAACCATCCGCGCGAGGTGGTCGAGGCCGCACTGGCGCACACGGTACGCGACAAGGTCGAGGCGGCCTACGCCCGCTCCGACCTGTTCGAGCGCCGGCGGCGGCTCATGGATGAGTGGGCGGCCTACTCGACCGCAGCGCCCGGACAGAGCGCCCCCCTGCGGCCGTGAGCGCGTATCCGCGTCCTCGGGGCGATGCCACCCCGCCGGCCGCCTCGTCAAGCCGCTCCGCGGCTCCTGCTCTGCGTTCCGGCCCTGCGGGTGACGAGCCGGCCGGCGGGGCGGACGGTTACGATTATGGGCCGAACGCAGGCGTCCGGCCCGAACCCGGACCGGCACGACCACGGCATCCTCGACCCGACCGCGTCAGCCCTGTTCGAGCGGTAGCGGCTGACCATGAACGACCGGGCCGCGCAGCTCGCCGAAACGCCACTGCCCGCATCCGTCCATCGCCGTAAACCGCGGGACGCGATCCGCAAGCGCAACGCCGTAAACCACGCCCGAACCCGAACCCCCTGCCCTCCACCGACCAACCACACCGAACCGCCAAACTGGTCAGACTCGAACGAGATCACGGGCAGGCTATCCAGGCGCGGGACGGAATCGAGCGGGCAGGACGTCGAGCGAAAGCGGCGGGAACGTGAGAAGATCCAGGTGCGCGACGAGGAAGATCCGGCCGACGACGAGAGACTGTCGGGCGGCACGATCAGAGGACACGGGGAACTGGCTCCTGAAACCTGTTAGGTCTCAGGAGCCAGCATACTCAATGTTGAACATTGAGGCTGGCGAGGGGGCGCTGCGCGCCCCCTTCGAACCCCCGGCGTTGCGCCGCCCGGCCGTGCCGGTTGGCGGATCGCTCGGTCCCCTGGACCTGTTCACCGTCGCGCTGATGGGCGAGCCGCGCCGCGATGACTCGTCGCCGCTGCGTGCGTCGCCGGCAGGGCCGGCCGGCGGTCCTCGCGTGTCGCACGCTCGTGGCCGGATCGGCCACGTTGCTTCCGGGCGCGGTTGTGCAGGCCATCCCTGTGGCCAGCGTCGCTCACGGTCGCCACTGGGTATCATCTCGGGGCAGTTGTCGCCGAGTGGCCGACGCCCGCGCCAGGCGCCACCACAGCGCCCTGCTGACGAGAGACCGACCCGTGACCGAAGGCAAGTTGACGAAGGCCGCGCTTGTCGAGAAGGTGGCCCGGGTGGCCGGCCTCACGAAGAAGGCCGCCGAGAGGATCGTCGAGACCGTGTTCGGCGGCATCGCCGAGTCGCTCCGCCGCGGGGAGAAAGTCGAACTCCGCGGCTTCGGCAGCTTTCGCCTCCGCCGCCGTGCTCCGCACCGGGGCCGCAACCCCAAGTCCGGCGAGAGGGTGGACGTGCCGTCGAAGTACGTCGCCTACTTCACGGCTGGCAAGGAACTGAAGGCGTCGATCAACGGGGAGTCGGCCGTACCGCCGCCCGTGTCCGAGTAGGCCGTTGTCGAACCGCGCCCCCGTCTCGTCGTCGCCCACGTCGTGCGCGTCGTCGCGCACCACGACCACGATCTGAATCCGTCCTCGCACGGTGTTTCCGGGCCGCTGGAATCCGGCTGGGAACGAGGGACACGATGAGGGGAAGCGCTCGGAATAACGACTGTAAGTTGCTGATAATAAGAGGCTTATACAGCACGCACCACCGAGGACCAGTCGTCCATGAGCCGCCGCCGCCGCTCGAACAGGTCCGAGCGGGCATAGGCCGCCTCGACCGGGTTCTGGACGACATGGGCCAGCGCCGCCTCGATGACCTCCCGCGGATGGTCCGTCTCCTCGGCCGCCCAGTCCCGGAACGACGAGCGGAAGCCATGGGGAACGCAGGCGATCCCGCAACGTTTCAGCAGCCGGCGGAACCGCATGACGTCCAACGGCCGGCCGCCCCCGGGGCTGAACACTAGCGGCCCGGCACCCGGAAGCGTCCGCGCCGCGTCGAGGATCTCCACCGCCCTGCCGCACAGCGGCACCCGGTGGTCGCGCTTCATCTTCATCCGCCGGGCCGAGAGCGTCCACACGCGGCCGGCCGTGTCCATCTCGTCCCATCTCGCCCCGCGCACCTCGCCCGAGCGCGCGGCCGTGAGCACCAGGAACTCGAACGCCAGCTTGTCGACCGGTTGCTTGCGGGAAGCCGCACCGCCGCCAGCGCGGCGGCGACCTCGCGGTGCGGCAGCGCCCGCATGTGCTCGACGATGTTGCGCTGCGGGCCGAGCACGGGCCGCACCCGGTCGGCGGGGTTGTCGTTGCGCAGGTCCATGGCGATGGCCCACTCCAGCACCGCGTGGATGCGCTGCCGGACGGCCTTGGCGATGACCGGCTTGCTGTGCCAGATGGGCGAGAGGATCGCCAGCACGTCGCCGCTCTCGACCTCCGAGACCGGCCGGGTGCCGATGCGCGGGAAGGCGTAGCGTCGGAGGCTGTTCTGCCAGGCCCGAACCTGCTCGGCGTTCTTCCAGCCGGCCTGCTTCTGCTCGACCACGGCCGCGGCGGCCTCGGCGAAGGTCGGCACGGACTGGAGGCGGCGCTTCTCGGCTAGGGGATCGCCGCCCTCGCGGGCGAGCTTGCGGTTGGCGACGGCCTTCTCGCGGGCCTCGGCCAGCGGGACGAGGGCGACACTGCCGAGTCCGAGCTCGCAGCGCGCCGCGGATGACGAGGCGCTGGATCCAGCTTCTCGCGCCGGTCGGCTGGACGTAGAGGTAGAGTCCGTTGCCGTCGATGTGGTGTCCGGGCGGTGCGCTGCGGACGAACGCCGGGGCCAGCGCGTTGTGGGGATGTCGTCCTTGGCGCTTGGTTCTGCGGGGCGAGGGGGCGGTCTGCGTCTCTGCAACCATCCCTGCATTATATGCCGGATGGTGGCGGATTCCGCAAGACTTCCTGCCCGGCTCAGTCCGCCGAGACGAATCATAACCGATTATTAGTCAGCATGTTACAGTTCTACCCGGACGGCACCGGACGCCAATGGAAACAATATGAGCGGTGCCCGTGCGCCACGGCCGCGATCCGATGGTCCTGGAGCATCTTCGGCAGCGTCGACGCCGACATCGCCCTTCCGCTCCGCATGGGCAACACGAGATTGCTGCCGTCACCGAGCGCCCGCGCCGCGTCGAGGATCTCAACCGCCCTTCGGCCCAGCGGGACCCGGTGCTCGCCCTTTCCTCCACAGGGCTGACACGGCCTACATGTAGTCGTTCGTAGCCATCACGGCCCACTTGTCGTGCCCGACAACGACCTCCGGAGACCCGGCCCATAGGGTGCACAGGAGGGGCACGAACGTCCACCCTTCCCGGCCGCCCTCACCCACCAGGCAGCCGGGGAAGGAAAAAATCGTGCGCGCTATGCGCGCTCCTCTTTTGCCGCGCTGAGCGCGGCAAGGGACGGCCCGAGCTGTCGCGACGAAAAAAATATTTTGCCGACCTGGCCGTACCGCATCGGATCGGCGCGGACCGAACCGGTCTCTCGGGATCCCGGCTGGCCTCAGCCGGTCAGAACTGGACGGAAACAGTCAGAGATGGACTGTAAGCCATGTATTTGCAGACAGTTACAGAAGTGATACGCTCCGATCCTGCCCGTTCGCGGACAGGTCACAGCAGTCCACCACATCAAGGAGCGCATCAGATGACGACGAACCGAGAGGCCACCCCTGAGCACCCGAGCGCCGGCGCCGTGCCCAGACTCCTGACCCTGCGCGACGTGACGGCGGCGACCGCCCTGTCGCGCTCGGCCGTCTACGCGCTGATGGCCGAGTCCCGGTTCCCGAAGCCGATCCGCGTCGGCAGCCGCGCCGTCCGCTGGGTCGAGCGGGAAGTGCTCGACTTCATCGCCAGCCGTCCCCGGGCCGGCTCGGAGCGCCCCCCGCACAGCCGAGGATGAGCTGCGGTCCACAGGGCTGGCAGCATGAGGAACCGGCCGTGTCGACGAGCGACCGGGCAGCCGCGGTCGGAGCTGGCTCATGGCGCATTGAGCACCATGAGCCAGCTTACCCAATGTCGGACATTGGGCTGGCGAGGGGGGCTGCGCTCCCCCTTCGAACCCCCCGCTTCACGCGCCCCTGTTGGGCTCGCGGTCGAGCGGCAGGCCTTGCCTCCGCTCCTTCGTGGAGGTGCGCCGATGGCTGACCGCCGCATCGTGAGAGCTTCCGTCCGCGCGTCGGCGGCCGAGTTCGCCGCCTGGAAGGCCAAGGCCGCGGCGGCCGGCGTGCCGCTGTCCGACCTGCTGCGGCAGGCCATGGCGCGGACCCGCACCTGGACCGCGGCGGCGGCCGAGGTCGAGCGGGAGCGCACCCGCCAGGTCGCCCGCATCGGCAACAACCTGAACCAGATCGCCCGCTGGGCGAACACGCACGCCGACAAGGCCGACGCCTTCGAGGTTATCGCCCACCTCGTCGCCATCGAGCGGGAGATCGCGCAGCTGGCCCGCTTCGGTGGCGAGCGGCCCGATGCACGTTAAGTTCATCGCCCGCGGCGCCGGGTCGGCCAGGGCCGCCGCCGACTACCTGCTCGGCGAGCGGGACGCCGCCGGGCACGTGCGCGAGGGCGTCGAGGTCCGCCGCGGCGATCCCGACACGGTCGCCGCCGTCGCCGACTCGCTGGCGTTCAAGCACAAGTACACCTCCGGCGTGATCGCGTGGGCGCCCGAGGACCGGCCGACCGGCGCGCAGATCGAGGCCGTGCTCGACAAGTTCGAGCGGACGGCCTGGGCCGGGCTCGAGCCCGACCGCTACGTCTGGTCGGCGGTCGAGCACCGCGAGCGGGGCGGCGGCGTGCACGTGCACATCTTCGCCGCCCGCTGCGACCTCGAGACGGGCAGGAGCCTGAACATCGCGCCGCCCGGCTGGCAGAAGACCTTCGGCCCGCTGCGCGACGCCTTCAACCACGAGCACGGCTGGAGCCGGCCCGACGACCCGGCGCGGGCGCGGGCGGACCAGCCCGGCCACCGCGCCTTGATCGACGCGGCGAAGCTGCGGGCCGGCCTGGCGGTCGAGGCCGACCCGCGCGAGGTCATCCGCGACTACCTGCTGCAGCGCGTCGAGCACAGCGTCGTGCACAGCCGCGCCGACGTCGTCGAGGCCCTCGAAGAAGCGGGACTCGACGTGCCGCGCCAGGGCAGGGACTACGTGACCGCCCGCGACCCGGAGACCGGGAAGCGGTGGCGGCTGAAGGGAGCGTTGTACGAGCATGACTTCAACCCGGAGCGACTTGACATCGCGACTCCAGCGCCGGCTGGAGAACGAGCGGGCGGAGATCGAGACGGCGGCCGCGCGCGAGCTGAAGACGCTTGGCGAGAACTTGAGCGGCGTCGCACAGAACGCGCTCGGTACCATCGAAGCCGATACGGCGGCGTGGATCGAGCGGGTGCGCGGGATGCTGCTGCGGACGTGGCTGTGGCCCCTGATCTTCGGCCTGATGCTCTCGGCCGGCATCTGCGGCGGGAGCTGGGCGGGGACGCGGTGGCTGTGGACGACGATCGAGCGGCGGATCGAGACGCTGGCGGTGCTCCGCCTGGACATCGACCAGGCCCGCCAGACCCTGGCGGAACTCGAGTCGATGACCTGGCGCGTGGAGCTGCTCGTAATCGACGGCGCGCGGTTCGTCGTCCTGCCGCCTGGCTCGCTGGAGCGTCCGCCGTGGACCGTGGGCGGACGGCCTGCCTTGAAGCTGTCGGGCGAGTGAGCGAGCTCTATGACCGCGCTAGAACGGCAGTTGACGAGAGCCTGTCGGGAGTTGTCCGCGCAGTACGAGCGGGAGCGGACGCAGCACGCCGAGCAGATCGCGGCCTTGCAGCGGCAGGTCGAGCACTTCGCCGCGCAGGTGACGAGCTTGATCGAGGACTACAGGAGACTCGCCGAGACGTTGCGCGGGCCGTGGAGATGATGCGCCACTGCGGCCGGCGCCGCGGACCGGGGGGGGACCATGGCCCGGGCCTCTGAGACTCGGTCGGACGGGATCCGTCCTGTCGATCCCGGTCAACGAGTTTCACCACAGTTGCTAGGCTTCTTGGGCGTCTAGCCCGGAAAATTCGTGAGGGGTCTGTCTCAGGTAGAGACACAAAAGCCTCCGTGTGCTAAAACGCTGTTGACGACAGATGTTTTCGGCACGACGGAGGCTCTTGCGTGACGGACCCCACGATAGCACAGTCTGTTCTGTTCCCCGATCTGTTCGACAAGCCGCTCGTGGCCACGTTCGACCGCGAGCAGTCGAGCTCGGATGGCGGCGCCGTGCTGCTCAAGGCCGCCGAGCGCGTCTACGGGTTGGTCAAGGCATTCGGCCGGTGTCTGATTGACCGCCGGGCGCCGGAGAAGGTCCGGCACACGCTCGAGGACCTGGTGGGCCAGCGGGTGTTCGGGATCGCCTGCGGCCATCCGGACGGCAACGATTCGGACCGGCTCGCCGACGATCCGATTCACAAGCTGCTGCTCGGGCGCGACCCGGTGGCCGGCGGTCGGCTGGCGTCGCAGCCGACGGTTTCGCGGTTCGAGAACGGCGCGGGCCGCGTCGCGCTCTATCGGCTCGGACGCGAGTTGGCGGCGTCGGTCATCGAGCGGCATCGCCGCCGGCTGCGTGGGCGGGTGCGACGCATCACGATCGACCTCGACCCGACCGACGACCCGACGCATGGTGCGCAGCAGCTGACCATGTTCAACAGCTACTACGACAGCTGGTGCTACCTGCCACTGCTGGCCTTCGTGAGCTTCGACCGCGAGGCGGAGCAGTATCTGTGCGCGGCCGTGCTGCGGCCCGGCACGGCGCAGGCGGCCGACGGCACGCTGGGCGTTTTGTGTCGGCTGCTCGCGCTGCTGCGGGCCGCGTTTCCCAAGGCACGCTTTCTCGTCCGGCTCGACGGCGGCTTCGCCACGCCGGAGGTCTTCGACTTCCTCGACGCCGAGCCGCGGCTCGACTACGTCGTGGCGATGGCCAAGAACGCCGTGCTGTTGCGGGCTGCCGAGCCCGCCATGGTGGCAGCCCGCACCGAGAACATGCTGCGCGAGAAGACGGCGCACTTCTACCGCGACACCCGCTATCGCGCGGGCACGTGGGCTCGTGAGCGCCGCGTGGTGATCAAGGCCGAAGTCGTGCAACTCACCGGCCGGCAGCCGCGGGACAACCCGCGCTTCGTCGTGACCAATCTGCGCCAGACGCCGCGCTTCATCTACGAGAAGGTCTACTGCGGGCGCGGCGACATCGAGAACCGCATCAAGGAACTGCTCGACGGCTTGCAGATCGACCGCACGAGCTGCACCAGGTTCTGGGCAAACCAGCTGCGGGTCCTGCTGACGGCCGCCGCCTACGTGCTCATGCAGGAACTGCGGCTGAGGGCCGCCCGAACCGCCTGCGCCCGCACCCAGGTGACCTGGCTGCGCGACCGGTTGCTCAAGGTCAGCGTCCACGTCGTGCGCTCCGTCCGCCGGCTCGTCCTGCACCTGCCGCGAGCGACCCCATACCGTGACGTCTGGCGGCACCTCGCCCTCGCGCTCGGGGCGCGCGCCGGATAGCGCGCCCCCGCGCCGCCAACCTCAAACCCCGCACTGCTCGCCAGCGCCCTGTCGCCGAAGCTGTCGGCGCGTGGTGCCTCGTGCGCGCCGTCACCCCGCCACGACCGCTTCACCACGCTGCCACCTGCCACACGCAATGTCCGACGACTTCATTCGCCCGACGATCACGCCCCGATCGTGACCGATTCGACAACCTCAGGAATAATGCGGGCTAGGCCGATCGAGATCGAGGAGTGGAAGAAGGAGACACGTCCGGCGCTGACGACGAACCCAGGAACGCACGCGCTCGCGATCCAGACTCGCCGCTGCACGAAGTCTGACCCGGAGAACCCACCGATGACGAGCGGGCGGCCTCGCTCGGCGCAGCCTTCAGCACGAAATCGCCCGAAACAATTGCTGCGTCCGCTCGATATACGGCAGTGCCCACCGGAATTCCGGCTGGATGTCACCCACCGCGCATGAGGTGTAGCGCCCGACGAGAGACCGCAGGGCGTCGCCCTGGACGTCGCCCCCCGCCGCGGGCCTGATGCCAGGCCTGATGCCCCGCAACGCGTACTTCCAGACGGTGTAGCTACACGGGTGCCGGTTGACCAGCGAGAGCGGCCGGTCAAGACGCGAGAACTCCGGCCGGGTTTCCCGGACATACCGCACGATGCTCGCGTGGCCCCACACGGCCCGGCGCTCTTGGGCGAGCCGTCCAGAGAAAGCGTAGTTGTTCGTCTTCACCGGCCCGCTTACGGCGCCGCGGTCGTCGAGCTGCCGAAGGCACGGCCGCTCCAGATGGAACTGTCCCCCGTGGTAGCCGTACACCGCGTCCGGCCACATCAGCAGGCCGCCGCAAAGCGGGCCAGCCGCATTCACGTGCTGGATGACTTCAGGGTGATACCAATCGTCGTCGTCGCACGGGAGCACCACGTCGTCCGGCTGCAGAGCGAAGAACGGGAACGTCGCGGCGTCGTGAACTTGGGCGTCGCCGCCAAGCAACTCCAGGTTCTCGCGTGCGATCGCCTTGATGCGAGCTCGGCAGGCGAAGTAGGGCTCTCCTCAATCAGGTGTGGGTCCGGGGTGAGAGTGATCGGCGGGTTCAGCGAGCGGTGGGGTAGCTACGTGACGGACGGCGTGTCAACGCGCTACGCGCGTTCTCCGCTTCGCTGCGACCCTGGCGGGTGACACGCCGTCCGTCCCTACGCTCAGAGTGCAGTTATGGGCCTTGCGGCCCGGCCTGGACGGGGCGTCCGGGCCGTCCAAAGGGGAGATTGGGCTTGGGCTGGTCGGGCCGTGAATCGCGGCCCGCAGCTGACCGGAGCCGGCGGGTGGTCAGCCCTCGGCGAGCCGCTGGAAATCATTGAAAACGCAGGGGCGTCCTGTTCTCATTGGCATGACAAAGGAGAACCAATGAGGAGGAGGACAGCCCCATGCGTGTGACGACCCTACTACGACGATTGCTCGGTGTCACGCAGTTGTACGTCGAGCAGGTGCGTATCGGGAGCAACGGGATGTTCCGCGTATCGGCGCGGCCGTCGTGGCGGCGCTCGCGGTGCGGCGCGTGCGGCGGCCGGGCCCCACGCTACGACCGGCAACCGGCTCGGCTGTGGCGCCATGTGCCGTGGGGTCGGACGACGGTGTGGCTGCGGTATGCCCCGTGGCGGGTATCGTGTGGTCGCTGCGGGGTTCGGGTCGAGCAGGTGTCGTGGGCAGTGCACGGCAGCGCGTTCACGGCGCCGCTCGAGGAGTTGGTGGCCTATCTGGCGCAGGTGACGGACCGGACGACGGTGAGTCGTCTGGTGGGGATTTCGTGGCCGGCGGTGGGCGGCATCGTCGAGCGGGTGGTGGCTCGGCGGCTGGATTCGACGCGGCTGGCCGGGCTGCGGCGGATCGGCATTGACGAGTTCAGCTATCGGAAGCGGCACCACTATCTGACGGTCCTGGTCGACCCTGACCGCCGGCGCGTGGTCTGGGCCGGGAAGGGGCGCAGCGCCGACACGCTGGGCAGGTTCTTCGACCTGTTGGGACCGGCCGGTTGCGCCCGGATCACGCTGGTGACGGCGGACCTGGCGGCGAGCTACGGCAAGGCGGTGCGGGAACGGGTGCCGCAGGCCAGGGTCGTCTACGACCGGTTCCACGTTGAACGGCTGGCGGCCGACGCGGTCGACGCCGTCCGCCGGGCGGAGCAACACCGCCTGGGGGCGACCGCGGCCAAAGCCCTCAAGGGGACGCGCTACGCGCTGCTGAAGCATCCGGCGCGCCTCAAGCCCAGCCAAGCACAACGGCTGGCAACCCTGCGCCGCGAGAACCGCGCCCTCGACCGCGCCTACGAGTTGAACGAGTACCTGGCGACCATCCTCGAGCAGGCCAGACCCGACGAGGCCGAGGAGCTGCTCGAGCAGTGGCTGGACTGGGCGGCGCGGTCACGGCTGGCGCCGTTCGTCAAGCTCGCGCGGACCATCCGGAAGCACGCGGCGGGGATCCTCGCCTACCTCGACACCCGCATGACCAACGGACCCGTCGAGGGCATCAACAACAAGCTCCGCGTCATCGCACGGCGCGCCTACGGCTTCCACTCACACCGTCCGCTCATCTCGATGCTGTACCTCTGCTGCGGAGGCATCAAGCTGGAGCCACCGCTACCCACACGAATTTGAGGAGACTCCGAAGTAGCTGGTGTCGAACGTCCGATCCCAGGTCCGTGCGGTCTCCCGAGCGAAGCCGTCGAACAGGTCATCGGGCGTCGCCCGCTCCCAGTCGAGGGTCTGGCGGACGATCACGTAGCAGGCCATGGATTCCCAGCCCTGAGCCTGAATTGCTGCCGGACTGGCTTCAGGATGCAGGCCTCGCGGAACACGCTGCGTACGCGCTCGATGTACATCGTGGCCCATTGGTAGCGGGGCGGGACCGGTGGGTGATGGCCGTTCACCCAGTGTTTGACCAGTCGCCAGAGCGCGAGCGCGGCGTCTTCTCCGTTGATGGACTGCATGATGCGCCCCAAGACCAACTGGCTGCACGGATGTCGGTTCACGACCGATAGCGGCTCGGCGAGCGTCATGACCCGTGGGCGCTCGGCTTGAAGATAGCGCGCGGCACCTCCGTGCCCCCACAGCCTTCGAAGGAGTTGCGGCTGCCGTTGCAGCAGTGCGCCGCTCAGTGCGTAGTTGTTGGTCTTGATAACGCTGTAGGCGCCGGTTTGATGCAGCGGCCGGTCCCGCATCCGCACACGAGGCAATCCCGCAGGGCGCGCAATGTTCTGCTTCGGGGCGAAGAACCCGTACACGGCGTCCGGCCACATGACGACGCAGTCTCTCCAGCGTTCAACCCGTTCGAGCCTTTCGCCACAAGCTGCGGGTGGTACCAGTCGTCGTCGTCGCACAGCAGCACTACATCCTCGGGTTGGATCGTGGACAGATCCACAGCGGAGGCGCTCGACGGCTCGACGACTTGCACGTTCGGCAGCGCACTATGAGCTTCGTACGCGATGCTCTTGATGCGCGCCCGGCAAGCCATGTAGTCAAGGTGGAACGTGCGATCCCAGAGGCGGCAGTCCCGCGGATGAAGGGGGAGATGAGCTGGTCGTAGCTCGTACGTTCCCAGTCCAAGGTGTCGCGGATGACCACGTGGCAGACGCCGATGCGCATAGATGTTGGCGCGGAACATCCGCTTCCTCGCGCCGAATCGCGATTGATCGCCGACAGAATCCACCGACGGCACGAGTCACGGACTCGCGTTCACATGGCTGCGGTTCCCGGGACACCGTCGACGGCGACCGCCCGCGATCTGCTCGCTGGCCCCCGCCGCCGTTGTCAACGCCCTGCCGTCTGGGTGACCGAACAGCGCTGTCGCCAGTGTATCATCGGCGCTAGCGGCACTCAGTAGGGACAGTGATCGATATAAAGTTTTCAACTTCATCGGGGTAGCAGCTTGTAATTCCATTCCCCGTGAAACTCATCGCGGACCAGCGCGAGTGCCTCCATCTGCTCCTTGGTCACCTTGACGCCCGTCGGATATTCCCCGGCGTCGAGTTCGGCCCGGACCTGGAGCCCGGTCTCCGTCCGGACGTTCCCGATGCGGTCGACGATGGTCTCATACGTCGTCAGCGGGGTGCCGCGCCAGTTCGCCGTGATGTGACAGAAGAGCCGGTGCTCGATCTTGTTCCATTTGCTGGTGCCCGGCGGGAAATGACTCACCTCGATGGTCAGTCCGGTCTCGTCGGCCAACTGTTGAAGCTCATGCTTCCAGGCATGCAACCGGTACCCGTTGCTCCCGCCCGCATCGGCCGTGATGAACAGGGTCGTGGCGTCGGGGTAGGCGTCGCAGCCCATCTGGCGCCACCATTGGCGAATCGACGCCACCGCGAACGCCGGTGTGTCGTGGTCCCAGCCCACGCTCACCCAGGCTTCGTTGCGCGCCATGTCGTAGACGCCGTACGGAATCGCCTTGCCCTCGGCATCGGTCGGGAAATCATGCACCAGCACCGCTGGCGGCGTGCCCTTCGGCTGCCATTCCCGCCCGCCGTTCTTGAAGTTCCCGACCAGCTCCTTCTCCTTCGTGTCGACCGAAATCACCGGCTGGCCGGCGCTCAGATGCTCGTCGGCAGTCCGGTTGATGTGCTCGAACTGCGCGTTGCGGTCCGGATGCGTGGCGCCTTCCTGTCGTTTGCGCGGCGATTGCAGCCGGTAGCCCAGGCGGTGCAGCAGCCGGCCCACAGTGGTTGAACTCACCCGCCACCCCTGCTCGGTCAGCGCCGCCGCCAGCTTCGCGCGACTCTTGCACGTCCAGCGCAGCGGCGAGGTCGGGTCTCCGCGCGTGAGCGGGTCCACCAGCGCTTCGAGCGCGGCCTGGATGCCGGGTTGATCCTGCTGGATGCGGGGCCGACCGCCCCCAGGGCGTCGGATGCGGTCCGTCGGCGCCTCGTCGCGGGCAATCTCCCCGCGTCCCTTGCGAATCGTCGCCCGAGCCAGACCGGTGGCCGACGAAACCACCGCGTCGCCGCCGTAGCCGATGGCACGCGACTCGGCCGCCGCCCACCGCCGACGACTGCGCTCGTCCAACACGGGCGCGACCACGGCGTACTTCGCAACCAGGGTCGCTTCCAGCTCGATGTCTCGCTTCATACCTCCAAGTATGGCCAGAAACCCGGCAGATGGCAAACTAGTTTAGGGCAGTGTCCTAGGTGACGTGTCCCGCCCGCCGCGCCCAAGCGGCGAAGGCATCGAGAGCCCCGTCGCACGGCACGTGCACCATCGGCAACCACGGCGCCGAACGGAACCGCCGTGGCCCAGCTCGACGCCTCGCATCGAGAGCGCCACGGCCCGTTTCATGTGCGCTTCGTTCATCGTGCTCCCGCCGGCACGGCAGCGGCCCGGTCGATCACACGCCCAGTCTATCGCTCTCCCCGCGGGTGAGATCGCGAACGTCACGAGCGCAGCGGAGCCGCCGACCCGCGCCCATCATGTAAGATACGCCGCCCAATCGTCCATGAGCAGCCGCCGACGCTCGAACAAGTCCGACCGCGCATAGGCGGCCTCCACCTTGTTCTGGACGACATGGGCGAGCGCCGCCTCGATGACCTCCCGCGGATGGTCGGTCATCTCCGCCGCCCAGTCCCGGAACGACGAGCGGAAGCCGTGGGTCCGTGGGAACCCGTGGCCCGTGAACCCCGTGAACCGTGAACCTTCCCGGCGCCAGCCCCGCTATCCCGCAAGCTGTCGGCCAGGCCACTGCCGAGCCGAGTTGGTGGATGTCGGAGCCGTTCGCACCGTGGGTGCGCCCGCAAGCGCCGCACTGGAGCTTGTAGACGGTCTGCCCATGGTCGGTTCCTGCCTTGTTGGTCTTGCAGCTTACCGTCTGGTTGTTCCGGTTCGCGCAGCCGCGATCTGCGTGGTGCCCTGGGACAAACCAAGTTCCCTTCTACTCCGCGACGATCTCGATTACTCCCGAGCCGGTCATGTCGCCGAAGGCGGCTGTCACCCGCACATGGCCCACAGCCAGTTCCTCCAACGATGCCGGCGCTTCCGCGAGCATCGATGCGTTGTCAGGCGGCACCGGCAACACGCGAGCCTCGCCCGCCACGTTCTCCACGCCGAGCACGCCGTCGACAACGACCCACTCGCCGGAATCCTGGACCCGAGCGCACACCGCCAGTGCCGGCCTGCCACCACCAACTATCGTCGTGGGCGCGCCGTCGAGATTGTCAGCCAGCCGGATTGCGCACTCGTTGCCCGCGCCCATGTAGATGGCCGGTGCGATCTCCGCGTAGCCCTCCCCTGGCCCGCACCCCGCTACCATCGCCGTCAGCCCGAGGCTGAAGGCCATCAGCAGGCCTTGGCGGGTCACCACGCGGTATGCGGCCGCGGCTGCAGGCCGTGCGCGTCCCAGATGCGCGTCGCCCTCCGGGTAGTGGAACGAACCATTGATACAGGACACTAGACGCCGCATCGTTGATGTCCTCCCAAGTCTTGATTGGCCTACGGTCGCGTGGGGTGTCCGTCGGCGACCGCCGAAGAAACCGCTGCGCGGCGGCAGGGCTGTCACAGGCGGCATCGTCGGACACGTCAGCATCCGCGTGTGCTCCCCGCCGTCAAGGCTCGACGCTCACGCGCCGACCCGCTCCGCGGGCTGAAGGCCTTGACGCCAGCTCCGCGCACGCCCACATCTGGCTCTTGTCGGACGACGCCGAAGACAGATCCCGCAACCCGAACCACCCGCGCAACGAGCCAGTCTCGGACACCCGCGCGCCGCTTCGGAACCCTACCCTTCGCACGCTCGACCGTCATTGTCGCGGTCCATCCGGCGTTGATACGCGCAGTGACCACGCGAAACGCCGCCGGGATGATCCCGCCTGAGCGCCGTACAGTTCGGGTACGGACCGCAACCGCTCCCGCCAGCAGGAGACGCCCGCGCCGGCAACCGGCGACCGCGCCCAGACTCGCAGACCACGCCGTCACCGTCGCCATCCCGCATGAACGGATACGCCGGGTGATCGCGCATCACCGGCGCGATGCCGTGCGCATGAGCCTCCGCGCAACTGATGCGGCCGTTGCGATTGTCGTCCCACGCGGCGATCACGTCCGAGTCGACGGCAACCGGAGCCGCCGCCGCCGAAGGCGTCGAGCCGCGACCGAACACGACCAGATCCGTCGTCGCACACCCGGCAAGAACACGGTCCAGCGCGTCCGCCTCACGCCGATCGATGGTCAGTCCGTAGCCCTGACGGACGGCGATCACCCGAGCCGCGAACCAGCAGCGATTCTGAGCCGGAAGCCACTCGGCCGCGTCGCGGGCGACCTTCTGATACCGATTCACCCGTGGTCCCGCCAGCGTCAGGTTCAGCGGATCGGTGGCGAACCGCCGCCGCGTCGCCGCATCCGCGGCGCACAGGCCGCTGTCGTGGGCCTCGGACCGGGCTACCATGTGTTTGATGTCGGTCTCAGTCTTGCTCCCGAACCAGCGGCCGGTGTACGGGCCGTAGACCCCGCCCAGCTCTCGGATGATCCCATCCTCGACCGACTGCGGATAGCGGTAGTCGTCCGCATCGTAGGGCGAGCACCGCCGCTCCGGCGCCACCGTCAGGCCACGCCAGGAGGATTGCGCCCCCGCGGCCCCGTTCGACCCCGTCAACCCGGCCGCGCCGGGCCATAGAAAGGCGACGAACGCGGCGATGACGGCGAATGAACGTGCGCGCATGACTGCCTCCGAACCACCACCTGACGTTGGGAACACGGCTGCATCGACGGTCACGCCGCAGCCACTCAAGCCGATTGTACATTCATCTCCAGCAACTTGCCGAGAGCGTCCTCGTCAGACACGTCGGCAGGCCACCCGTAGACCGCCGCCACAGCTGCATCCAGCGCCGCGTGCGCGTCCGCCAACCACTGCGGCGGAGCGTTGTAGAGGTTCGTCAACGTCGCTTCTTGAGAGCCTTCGCCGCCTCCTCGTCGCGGGGAATCGGCCGCTTCGGGTAGCCGGGGACCGGCTCGTCCACCCACTCGACCCACTCGGGCGGGTTGAGCCATCGGTCGCGCAGTGCGACCAGCCGTTGCGCTCCCAGGGCTGGCAACCATGTTCGTGAACCTCCGGCGGTTCCCGAAGACGGTCGAAGCGGTCCAGGATGTCGTGGTCGCGATCCGGAATCAGCGGATCGACGAGGTCGGCAGCGTGTGCGAGTGGCCGGAGGATCTCGTGCGAGCCGGCGACTGGTCGCCGGTGCAGTGGTACGATCCCAAACTCGCGGAAGCGGCAGCCCAAGTCCGGGAGGCGTCCGGGTTGTGCCAACTGAGCGCGTTGTACGACATGGGGCCGGACGGCCGGCGCGTTCGGGATGCCTTCGAGCAGGTGACCGACGGATCCTCAGCGGAAGAGGATGTGGACGTGTTCGACTCCGTGTCCAGCGACCTTCGTGTGTCGCTGGCAGGCAGCCCGGATGCGCGCTGGCGACCGAGATCGGGGAAGGAGAGCATGGTTCGGTCGTACCTTGCGCGGATGGGCTGGGTGCAGTTGATGAATCGTGCGAGAGTCAACAACGCTCGGCTCGTCGGGGTGTGTGCGACGGCGAAGAGCTTCGGGTCGGGGTTCATGCCGGTCGTGACGGAGACGCTGGCGCAGGCCAAGGCGTTGTGCCTCGTGTGGAACAGCACGCCGGTGCTTCTCCAGTTGCTCAACATGCGGACGAAGATGTTGATGTACCTGGGTTGGTCGGTGGCGCAACTCGGGTCCGTCCGTGTGCCGGCGTCGCTGAACGATGCGACGGACACGCAGGATGCGCTGGTAGCCATCTATGACCGCCTGTGCCGTGCGCGGCTGCAACGCTGGGCGCAGGCGGATGCCGATCCCGTTCGGCGCGAGATCGACGAGGCCGTTGCGGAGGCGTACGGGATCTCGGCGGGTGTCCTCGCGGACTGGCGTGAACGTCTGGCCAAGGAGCCGACCGTCGCGAACCAAAGTCCGGTCTAGAAAGGTCCGCAGCCGGTCCCTGAAGTGCAACTGAGTCCGGTTGACATTGCGGGGTGCCGTATGGGGAACACGGGCCGGAAACGCCACCTAAACCATTGCATACATAGGTGGTTACAAGATTATCGTGGCGGTCCCACGGACCACGGACCCACGGACCGACTTGGATCGCGCGTTGTGGGGCAGAAGTTGCCGCTGGTGTCACCGCCGACCGCGGCGCTGGCAACGAGCCGCCCCGGCGCCTCCGGGGGACTGCCCGTCCTGGCGGTCGATAGTCGGCGGCCCGTCGGCCTTGACGAGTTCCCGCAACTCGGCGCTTGACACCGAGGCAGCGACCATCACCCGTCCGGCGTTCGCGGTTCTCAAGAACGCCCGGTCCATCGTATCCTGTAGGCGGTGAACCTGCGACGCGTTCGCGATGTGTCGGTCATCGTCCACGGCGCCCCGGCACGTTCCAGTGGAGATTGACAGCGATGAAGGAAGACACCGATGTGGTCGCACCCGTCGGGTACGAATGGCGCGAGATCGAAGACCTGCCGACGGATTGGCCCGACCTCTGCCGTGACGATCTCCGAGCAGTTCAGAAGCAGTGGAGGGATGATCGCAGCCTCGTCAAAGACGAAACGAAGGTCAGGAGGTTCCAGGAGGAGCTGGCTATGCGGTGGGCGATCGAGACTGGGATCATCGAGCGCCTGTACAAGGTCGATCGAGGCGTCACGGTCCAGATAGCGCAAGCCGGGATGGAGGCGCTGGGCCGATTCCACGCGCGGGGCAAGATTACCTCAGACGCCCGCGCGCTGATTACAGATCAGCGGGAGGCGCTCGAAATGGTTATGGATCTCGTGGGCGGCACGCGCGATCTGAGCGCGTCCTACACCAAGGAATTGCACCAGCGGCTCACGCTCAGTCAGGACACGTGCGAGGCCGAGGACCAGTTCGGCAACCCCATCAAGACACGCCTGCTCAAGGGCCAATGGAAGACGCAGGCGAACAATCCACGACAGCTCGACGGCTCCATGCATGAGTACTGCCCTCCCGAACGCGTCCAGGACCAAATGGATCAGTTGTTGGAGTGGCATCGAGGCCATCAGGATGTCTGCGCTGAAGTCGAGGCGGCTTGGCTGCACCACCGATTCGCACAAATACATCCCTTTCAGGACGGTAACGGCCGTGTCGCACGCGCCCTTACTGGTGCCGTGTTTCTGAAGGACGATTACCTCGTTCTCGTCATTCGTGATGAAGAGCACCGTGAGCGGTATCTCGACGCCTTGGCTGCTGCCGATCGAGGCGACCTCAAGCCGCTTGTCGACCTTTTCGCCGATATTCAGATCGACGATCTTCGCGAAGCCATCGAATCGTTCCGTGAACTCCGCGGCGAAACGGTCATCAAGGCTGCGGAATCACTCGCCGAGCGCGCGAGCCGTCGCAAGGCAGCCTCACAGGAGCAAGCCGCGGAGGTGATGGATAGCCTGATCCGGGTTGCGGAGACTCGCCTAGGCGAGGCCAAGGGGGAACTCGAGCGGGCTTTCGGCAAGGAGGGCGTCGCAGTTAGCGTCTACGTCGTCACCGATGATGAGGACCGACGCGACTGGTGGTCCTGGCAGATCATCGATGCGGCGCGCAAACATGGATACTACGCGGACCTCTCCCGTCCACGCCGATGGGCTTTTCTTGGTCTGGGCCTTCCCGAAATCAAGAACCCAGATACGCGGTTCATCCTGTCGATCCACGCCATCGGACGGGCAGCCGACCTTCATGCGGCAACGATGTTCCTGACGTATCCCCTGGAGCATGGCGAGGACTCGGGGTCTCACCGATGGCAGAACGATGTTGTGTCTGAACTGCCTTTCCGTTTCGCCGCCGAGACGAGTCGCCCCGAGGAAATCAAGAAGCGGTTCCGCGCTTGGTTGGAGACGAGCATCGAGACTGGTCTCAGCAAATGGGGCGAGCGGTTGTAGGTCCGTGACAACGACGATCCCTTCCCGGAGGGACAATTTCGAGGGGAGCGACCGCGACCCGGCGGGTGTGACGCAGGAACACCGGCCGGGGCCGCAAATCGCCAGATTTGCCGTGGTCGCTCCCCTACTCCCACCCGACCCTTTGTCTGTACGTGGGGGCGGGTCTGTGATGTTGGAATCTGTTGATAGGAAAGGGCTTGGCTGGTTGTCCGGTGTAAGTTCAGGTGTGACTGGGGGTGTAAGTTCGGCCGCCCATCCTCCTTACACCCTTACTGCGGCATCATCGGTGTAAGTTCGCCTCGGTTCTTGTTGTGATCAGGCGGCAGGTCGGATCACACTCCCGCCCTCGTCGTCCTGTTCCTCATCGTGCTTCCGTACTTCTCGCCTCCGGTCCTGTCGCCGATCTCGTACGCTGGTACTTGGTTCTTTGCCGAGCCCGTTTGGTTCCCTGTCGTCTCCCCGCGCCGTGTTCCGCCCGGTACCGTACCATGCCGTTTGCTTTCCTGGCGCGTGTGTCCCCCTGTGCGACCGGCCTGCTGCTGACGGAGCGGGCTGCCGTAACGGTCGGCGGTGGCCGCCGACGGGGTCCGGGTCGTGGTCGATGCCGGTCCCGTTGTCAACGGGACGGACCCCCGCGTCCGTCATAACCAGCTTCGTCCGCGACGGCGGCCGGTGCGTCACCGGGACGGCCGCAGCGAAGCGGAGGAGCCGAAGGCTTGACTCGCCGGACGCCGTCGTGGCACCCGGTCTCCGCGGCCGCGTTCACGCCGCGCGAGTGCCGCGCGGTGACCACGGACGGCATCGTCGGCCAGGACAGGATCCGCACGTGCTCGCCGGGCTCAAGGCGCGGTCGCTGCGCTCCCGCCCCCGCTGCGCGGGGCTGCGGCCCTGACCCCGGCTCCGCGCGCGCTCCACGGCAGCAATTGTCCGACGATGCCAGACCCTCGACTCCCGCCAGACGAGGATCTCGCCACGACTCCGCCGTAGCGCCACATCGTGGCCCCGACCGAAACGACCTCGGCGCGCTGGTCGAGGCACCCTGCCGTTGAAACGGGCCACGGCACGAACGGACCACGGACAGCAGGCTCGTCACGGAGATCGAGAACGGGAGAGCCTCGAACGAGAGCACCCGGGGGGGAGAAGATCCGAGCGGGCGGCGACGAGACGGGCGGGGGCGGTCGGGCGGACGATCAGGGAGACACGAACGAGCGGCCCGGAAACAGGCTGGCTCCCGACTTGGTGGTCGGGAGCCAGCATACCCAATGTCCGACATTGGGCTGGCGAGGGGACGCTGCGCGTCCCCTTCGATCCCCTGGCTGCCGGCCGCGCCAGACCGGCGCTCCCGGTGGTGGTTCGGCTCGTCGCCGACCACCTGCATCGCGCCGTCGCGTCAGCGCCGCGTCGAGCCGGCTGCCCGGCACTCGCCGTCGAGGTAGGCGCCCCAGTCGTTCATGAGCCGCCGCCGCCGCTCGAACAGGTCCGACCGCGCATAGGCCGCCTCGACCGGATTCTGGACCATGTGCGCCAGCGCCGCCTCGATGACCTCGCGCGGGTGGTCCGTCTCCTCGGCCGCCCAGTCCCGGAACGACGAACGGAAGCCATGTGGCACGCAGGCGATGCCGCAGCGTTTCAGCAGCCGGCGGAACCGCATGACATCCAGCGGCCGGCCGCCGCCGGGGCTGAACACCAGCGGCCCGGCGTGGCCGAGCGTCCGCGCCTCGCCGAGGATCTCCGCCGCCCTGCCGCACAGCGGCACCCGGTGGTCGCGCTTCATCTTCATCCGCCGGGCCGACAGCGTCCAAACGCGGCCGGCCGTGTCCATCTCGTCCCATCTCGCCCCGCGCACCTCTCCCGAGCGGGCGGCCGTGAGCACGAGGAACTCGAACGCCAGCTTGTCGACCGGCTGCTTGCGGGACGCCCGCACCGCCGCCAGCGCGGCGGCGACCTCGCGGTGCGGCAGCGCCCGCATGTGCTCGACGATGTTGCGCTGCGGGCCGAGCACCGGCCGCACCCGGCCGGCGGGGTTGTCGTTGCGCAGGTTCATGGCGATGGCCCATTCCAGCACGGCGTGGAGGCGCTGCCGGACGGCCTTGGCGATGACCGGCTTGGCGTGCCAGATGGGCGCGAGGATCGCCAGCACGTCGGCGCTCTCGACCTCCGACACCGGCCGGGTGCCGATGCGGGGGAAGGCGTAGCGCCGGAGGCTGTTGCGCCAGGCCCGGACCTGCTCGGCGTTCTTCCAGCCGGCCTGCTTCTGCTCGACCACGGCGGCGGCGGCCTCGGCGAAGGTGGGCACGGACTGGAGGCGGCGCTTCTCGGCCAGGGGATCGCCGCCGGAGCGGGCGAGCTTGCGGTTGGCGACGGCCTTCTCGCGGGCCTCGGCCAGCGGGACGAGGGCGACCGGGCCGAGTCCGAGCTCGCAGCGCTTGCCGCGGATGACGAGGCGCTGGATCCAGCTTCTCGCGCCGGTGGGCTGGACGTAGAGGTAGAGTCCGTTGCCGTCGATGTGGTGTCCGGGCGGTGCGCTGCGGACGAACGCCGGGGCCAGCGCGTTGTGCGGATGCCGTCCTCGGCGCTTGGTCCTGCGGGGCGAGGGGGCGGTCTGTGTCTCTGCAACCATCCCTGCATTATATGCCGGATGATGGCGGATTCCGCAAGACTTCCTGCCCCGCTCGGTCCGCCGACCAGAATCATAAACGATTACTAGTCAGCAGGTTACGGTTCTACCCGGACAGCAACGGACGGCCGCGGGACACAGTATGAGCGGTGTCCGTGGGCAACGGCGGCGATCCGCTGGTACTGGAGCATCTTGGGCAGCGTGGACGGCGAGATCGGCCGCCCGCTCCGCATCGGGAACACGAGCGGCGTGCCGTCGCCGAGCGACCGCGCCGCTTCGAGGATCTCCAGCGCACGCCTGCAGAGCGGCACCCGGTGCTCGCGCTTCGCCTTCATCCGCTGGGCCGGGACGGTCCACACCCGGCCGGCCACGTCCATCTCGTCCCACGTCGCCAGCCTGACCTCCGCCGAGCGCGCGGCCGTGAGCACGAGGAACTCGAACGCCAGCTTGACGGCTGCCTGCCCGGACTTCGACGTCCGCACCTTCTCGATGGCTGCGGCCACGTCCTTGTGGGGCAGCGCCAACCGGTGCGTCACGATGTCGTTCTGCGCGCCGAGCACCGGCGCCACCCGATCGCAGGGATTGTCGCTGCGCATGTCGAGGGTCTGCCACAGAATACGCGTAACTGCTTTCACATATACACTTAGCATGCCACACTGTCTCGCGGTCCCCTTCCTGTACCCCACAACGTTACCCGGACTGCACTGCACCGCTCACACCCGCCGTGGACGTAAGCGTTCGGTCGTCGTGCGCCGTGCGAAGGCGCCATTCCTCAGCGGGTGCGAATCCCGCCCGGCAACTGTCGCTCCAGCCGGTAGCAGTCGGAGCGGACGATGGAGGTAACGACATCGGCTGAAGCACTCCGACGACAAGGCCACGTTGGGTGGTCAGCGACCACGCGGGCCGTAGCGCGAGCGAACGCCGAGCAGGCCCCGAAATCGCTGATGCGGAAGCCGACCCGCCGATGATCCGGGGAAGGCTGCCAGCGGTCGGGAAGCGAGCGACGCGAGCACCGACCGCCTCCGCCGGGGTAGTGGCGACGGCACGCGTGGAAGAGGGGGATGGACGCAACACGGGAAGCCCTGCCGGTGGCGTGGCACGCGCCAACCGACGACCCGTGAGGGTAAGGTCGGGCCGGCCAGGGTGGCGGAGAAGCTCGTACGACCGTTGACGCCGGGTAATGCCGGCCGAGGAAAGGAGCTTCAGGTGGAAGGGATGGCGAAAGGGAACAGGCTCCGGGAGTGGCCGCAACGGCCTATCACCCCGATGAATGAGCAGGACTGCCAGACGTCATCACATGCATAAGCGAAGGGGACGACCCGTGTGGTCGCCGCCGTCAGGGCGTCAGCAGGCCTGACGACGCACCGGTCGGGCCAGCGCACGGGTGCGAGCCTGGTGCCACGGCTCGCGGGACCCGCCCGCTGGTTCCGACCGGGAAGCCCGTGTGCGAGCCGCATGATTTCACTGGAGAGCCCGGTGCCGGAAATCGGCACGCCGGGTTCGGAGAGCGGGGGGAGGAAACGTGCCCACGGGATTCGGACTGCGGCCCGGCACGAAAGCGCCGGATGAGCCACCGAGCCCTACCGGTCACGCGCCTCCCCTCGACTCTACCCGGTATGGACATGCGGCCGGGCCAACCGGACGCTGGCGTTTTCGGCGGCCAGCACCGGTCGATGTCCCCTGCGCACGGAGGGCGCCCGGACCGGATCGGCTCGCTGTTCGACGATGCTTGTCCGACTACCGAACGCCGGATACCGGCTTGACCGAACGGTTACCCGTGGACGTAAGCGTTCGGTCGTCGTGCGCCGTGCGAAGGCGCCATTCCTCAGCGGGTGCGAATCCCGCCCGGCAACTGTCGCTCCAGCCGGTAGCAGTCGGAGCGGACGATGGAGGTAACGACATCGGCTGAAGCACTCCGACGACAAGGCCACGTTGGGTGGTCAGCGACCACGCGGGCCGTAGCGCGAGCGAACGCCGAGCAGGCCCCGAAATCGCTGATGCGGAAGCCGACCCGCCGATGATCCGGGGAAGGCTGCCAGCGGTCGGGAAGCGAGCGACGCGAGCACCGACCGCCTCCGCCGGGGTAGTGGCGACGGCACGCGTGGAAGAGGGGGATGGACGCAACACGGGAAGCCCTGCCGGTGGCGTGGCACGCGCCAACCGACGACCCGTGAGGGTAAGGTCGGGCCGGCCAGGGTGGCGGAGAAGCTCGTACGACCGTTGACGCCGGGTAATGCCGGCCGAGGAAAGGAGCTTCAGGTGGAAGGGATGGCGAAAGGGAACAGGCTCCGGGAGTGGCCGCAACGGCCTATCACCCCGATGAATGAGCAGGACTGCCAGACGTCATCACATGCATAAGCGAAGGGGACGACCCGTGTGGTCGCCGCCGTCAGGGCGTCAGCAGGCCTGACGACGCACCGGTCGGGCCAGCGCACGGGTGCGAGCCTGGTGCCACGGCTCGCGGGACCCGCCCGCTGGTTCCGACCGGGAAGCCCGTGTGCGAGCCGCATGATTTCACTGGAGAGCCCGGTGCCGGAAATCGGCACGCCGGGTTCGGAGAGCGGGGGGAGGAAACGTGCCCACGGGATTCGGACTGCGGCCCGGCACGAAAGCGCCGGATGAGCCACCGAGCCCTACCGGTCACGCGCCTCCCCTCGACTCTACCCGGTATGGACATGCGGCCGGGCCAACCGGACGCTGGCGTTGTCGACGGCCAGCACCGGTCGATGTCCCCTGCGCACGGAGGGCGCCCGGACCGGATCGGCTCGCTGTTCGACGATGCTTGTCCGACTACCGAACGCCGGATACCGGCTTGACCGAACGGTTACCCGTGGACCCGTGGACCCGTGGACCCGTGGACGTGAGCGTTCGGCCATGCCGGTATGGCGGACCGGCAACTGGGCGGTCGACGCGTGAAGCCGCGGAGCGGAGAAAGAGCGCGGACGAGCTGAAGCGGGCAGAGCCAGGAAGCGCGCCGTGCGGCGAAGAACGCACTCCCCCCGCAGGCCGAGTTGGTCAGTCTGCACGGATTCCTCCGGACGCCGACGGCGCGTCTGGCTGGGCCAGCCGCGTGTCCATACCGGCTCCGCCGAACGGTTACCCCGTGGACCCGTGGACCCGTGGACCCGTGGACCCGTGGACTCCACGGCCGTGGATGGATCCCACTGCCGGTACCCACGGGTGGGCCTGTCCCTCGTCGCCAGGATCCCGCCGATTGCGCTTCGTGTGGGTTCCGCCCGCTTGCGCATCGGCCGGCGCGCAAGCGGCGGTCCCGGATCCCAGGATCGCTACGGCACTGGCGCTCGGCGCAACTTCGCCGTAGCGCTGTCCAGAAACCGCCGCAAGTTCTCCGACGTCGATCTCAGCAACACGGCCGAAAACCGCGGGTAGTCGTCCGCGTGGGCGGCGGCGGTAGCCAATTGACAGGCGCTCCGCAAGGTGACGATCAGACCAAGCGACCAGCGCACACCCGCATCGTCGATCCGATTCGCTGGTCGATTCAGGACCGCGACCAACGAGTCGTTGGTACCGATGTCTCCTGCGTCTAGCCTGGAAAATTCATGAGGCGCCCGGCCTGAGTAGAGACACAAAAGCCTCCGTGTGCTAAAACGCTGTTGACGACAGATGTTTTCGGCACGACGGAGGCTCTTGCGTGACGGACCCCACGATAGCACAGTCTGTTCTGTTCCCCGATCTGTTCGACAAGCCGCTCGTGGCCACGTTCGACCGCGAGCAGTCGAGCTCGGATGGCGGCGCCGTGCTGCTCAAGGCCGCCGAGCGCGTCTACGGGTTGGTCAAGGCATTCGGCCGGTGTCTGATTGACCGCCGGGCACCGGAGAAGGTCCGGCACACGCTCGAGGACCTGGTGGGCCAGCGGGTGTTCGGCATCGCCTGCGGCCATCCCGACGGCAACGATTCGGACCAGCTCGCCGATGATCCGATCCACAAGTTGCTGCTCGGGCGCGACCCGGTGGCGGGCGGTCGGCTGGCGTCGCAGCCGACGGTTTCGCGGTTCGAGAACGGTGCGGGCCGCGTCGCGCTCTATCGGCTCGGGCGCGAGTTGGCGGCGTCGGTCATCGAGCGGCATCGCCGCCGGCTGCGCGGGCGGGTGCGACGCATCACGATCGACCTCGACCCGACCGACGACCCGACGCATGGCGCGCAGCAGCTGACCATGTTCAACAGCTACTACGACAGCTGGTGCTACCTGCCATTGCTGGCCTTTGTGAGCTTCGACCGTGAGGCGGAGCAGTATCTGTGCGCGGCCGTGCTGCGGCCCGGCACGGCGCAGGCGTCCGACGGCACGCTGGGCGTGCTGTGTCGGCTGCTCGCGCTGCTGCGGTCCGCGTTTCCCGAGGCGCGCTTTCTCGTCCGGCTCGACGGCGGCTTCGCCACGCCAGAGATCTTCGACTTCCTCGATGCCGAACCGCGGCTCGACTACGTCGTGGCGATGGCCAGGAACGCCGTGCTGTTGCGGGCTGCCGAGCACGTCATGGTGGCGGCCCGCACCGAGAACATGCTGCGCGAGAAGACGGCGCACTTCTACCTCGACACCCGCTATCGCGCGGGCACGTGGGCTCGTGAGCGCCGCGTGGTGATCAAGGCCGAAGTCGTGCAGCTCACCGGCCGGCAGCCGCGGGACAACCCGCGCTTCGTCGTGACCAATCTGCGCCAGACGCCGCGCTTCATCTACGAGAAGGTCTACTGCGGGCGCGGCGACATCGAGAACCGCATCAAGGAACTGCTCGACGGCTTGCAGATCGACCGCACGAGCTGCACCAGGTTCTGGGCAAACCAGCTGCGGGTCCTGCTGACGGCCGCCGCCTACGTGCTCATGCAGGAACTGCGGCTGAGGGCCGCCCGCACCGCCTGCGCCCGCACCCAGGTGACTTGGCTGCGCGACCGGTTGCTCAAGGTCAGCGTCCACGTCGTCCGCTCCGTCCGCCGGCTCGTCCTGCACCTGCCGCGAGCGACCCCATACCGCGACGTCTGGCGGCACCTCGCCCTCGCGCTCGGGGCGCGCGCCGGATAGCGCGCCGTCGCGCCGCCAACCTCCGCGCCCCGGATGCTCGCCAGCGCCCCTGCGCCCGACCTGTCGGCGCTTGCCACCTCATGCGTGCCGTCACCTCGCCCCGGCCACTGCACCACGCTGCCACCTACCACGCGCCGCGTCCGAAAACGTCCTTCGCGCGACGATCAGGCCCTGCCTGGGACCGATTCGATAACCTCACGAATTTTCCGGGCTAGCGCTTTGGCGAGCGCCTTCGCCATCCTCAGAAGCCCGTCAGGGGCCGTCTTGTTCGCGTGCGACCACAGCCTACCGACTACCGTCGGATTCTTCGATGCGCTCGGCCGGTAACCGGTTGGATTCTGGATCGTCTCCAACGTCACCGCGATCCGCTCCAACTCGTCGTCGATGAACTTCTCGTCAATGCCGCCACCCGCCGTACGCTCCAGAGCCAAGTCGAAGAAGCTCTGAGTCCGACGCCGATCGCTCTCGCGGACCGCACGCAAACGGGCCAGCAACGCCCCGTCGACCCCGTAGAGGATCCGCCGCAGATCGTCGAGCCCAGACGCCTCGTCCGAGAGTGCTACCGTAGCTGACCACGTGAGATCCTCGATGCGTACGGTCGCCGTCTGTCCGGGCTTGACCGGGAACCACTCCGGCAACACGAGCGGCGACGACGTGTCAGCCAAGCTCAACTCCTTGCGGCTGACAATCACCAGGTCGACTCCCAGCCGCTCCCTTGCGACTTCGCTCAGCGTCCGAATGTCCTCCCCGGCGCGGTCCAGAACATCCGAGACGTCGTTCATCAGGGAATTCGGATCGGCGAAGCCGCCCCTGCGTAGCACGTGGGGAACGAGAGCAAGCATTCCGCGTCGTCGCTTCAACTCCCGCGCGATGTCGTCACGTCCCATGGAGACCCAGACCCAGAACACGTTCAACGGTCGCGGCTCCTGCTGCCGCGACCTCTCGATCTCCTCGATGATCGTGCCCGGTTCCAACATCGCGTCCACCCGGCCGTCACGTCACTCTGGGTCGGACCGCCGCCGCGATGCGCCCGAGCGTCGGAATCCTGACGCGCACCCAGTCGTCATCGTAGGAGAGGAAGTTGGCCTGCGACGCCGAGCGCAGGGTCTCGTTGAAGTCCGGCACTGGCTCTCCCTGCGGAACCGGTATCCGACGCATCAATTCTGGGAAACCCGCCCGTTCGACGCGAAACTCGCTGGACTCGTCGTTCGACAACTCCCGCAACACCCAATACGCGGTGAACAGCCACGGGTTGGCCCAGTATCCCGGTGCCGACATCGCCTCCGCAGCGGCATGCCTGAAGAAATCATAGTCCGGACTCAGCAGAATTCGGTCGGTGTTCAGCTTCTGGTCCGCGAACTCGGCGAAATCCGTGTCCTTCACGCGCAAACCAAGTTGCGGTCGCCGCGTTTCGATCAGCCACTCCACAAATTCGCCGAGGACGTTCGCGGTCAAGTACGGGTGCCCCGCGGTCTCCTCAAACAGAGCATCTAGGAACCGCGCGCTATACTCGATCCGTTCCGCCAGTATCTTGCGCACCAGCTCTGAGAACTCGCCCGTCGTCGTCTGTGGCGCGTGCTCAAACAACGGGAACGGATCCTGCTGGACGTAGGGAGCGAGTTGGTTCTGATCCATGAGGATGAAGTGCGCATCCGGTGGCTGCCCAAGGAATACCAGCAGGTTGTCGTACGAAAAAGTCATCAGTTGGTTGAGGATCGGCTGCACTACCGTGTGCCGGATGCTCGCCTTCTCATCCACGGCCGTCCTAAGCAGGCCGAAGAGCGCGTCGTACTCGTCGATTACCAGCACCAGTCGCTTGTGTTCGTCGGCTCTGGGGGGCGCGCACGCCGCGACCGCGTCCTGCACGAACGTGCCGGAGATCATCCCGCCGTTCTCCACCGCCACTCTCACGCTCTGGAAGAAACTTGTATCGTCGGGCGAAGGGGCAACGCCACAGGTCTGACTGACGATGGTCGAGTCCCCGCTCGTTGAGTCTAGGTCGAGGCAGGCCGTAGTCTTCCCGCTCCGCCGCACGCTACACCATAGCCGCACGCCGTTCCGCCGCTCGAACGTCCGGAGCAGGTCGCGCACGCTCGTGCGGGCTACGTGAAAAACCGTCGCGCGGTTGCGATTCTGATCGTGCAGTGGGAACTCACGCGCGAAGTTGAAGACGAGCGGTGCCGTGCTGCTCCACGTGCTGCGCAACTCGCGGACGGCCGCGTTCCACACCCTGAACGCCTGGTTGGCCGTTTCCTCCCGCGCCTCGCCTGCCGGCACGACGATCTCGGCCAGTCCCATCCGTTCCGACGCCACCTTTCGCACATCCGGCTTCAACGGTGCAATGACTAACGTAACCTGTCGCCGGGCAGCGTCGTCGAGGTCTGCCGTCGAGACGAAACCGTCGTCCAGGAACGCATTGACTTCGATGAGGCGCTGCGAGGCGGCGTTGCGGGGAGGCCGGACGGTGATGTCCAGACGCCGTTGTTGCCACATGTACTGTCCAGCGACCGGCAGGGGACTAAATTCGTCGTCCGGTTGGTCGTGGAACTGCTGCAAGGCGTCCAGCAGGGGCAGGACGGACGTTCTCAGTCCGTCAGCGAGCGGTCCGGCCTCCAAGCGATCGATGACGCCCTCTGCGTGGCGGGGGGTCAGGAACGCCATGTAGTGCAACCATGAACGCTCGAACCTGGGGAGAACGGCGCTTCCTGTTTGCTGTCCGAATGATGCTGACGAGTACCCTTCAAGGATCCCGCTTACCGAAGCCGAAACCAGTAGTCGGAGCGCCGAGACTGTGCCGTGATCGGACGAGGCGGACGATCGAATAGAGTAGAAATCTAGCGGCAGCGCCAGGAATCGCGAAAGGCCGTTCAGCGACTTCCGGACTGCTTCCCTGTGGTCGTGTTTGCCACGAGTGAATCCGTAGCCCTGAGAAAACGCATCGAGAGTGTGGTCGACGAGCGGTTCCGTCAGTGAACGGCCGCTGTCGTGGGCCGGCACGCGACGCACTTCATCGAGAAACCGGCCGAAGTACTCTGAGAGACAATCCCGATAGAACGTGGACCACTGGAAAATGTGCCGTTGGCGGAGTGCATCGAGTGCCCTCCGGAAATCCGCCGCGAACTCCGGATCAGGCGCGGAGGCGGAGGCACGGGCCGGAGCTTGCTGGGTCGGCTTGGTCGACGGTGCGTCACTGTCAGGTACCCGCGCGGAGTCGCCGCCGCCAGCCTTCGACTCGAGGATTCTGGACAGGTTCCTGCGCCGCTTCGGTCGAAACTGCTGAATCGAGTCCTGGATTTCGCGGCGCCATTCGGAGAGATCGGCGCTGCCCATCTGACGAATTAGCTCCTCAAGCGCTCGCTCCGGGCGCTCAGCTTCACCCTTGGCCAACCAGTGCTGGATCTCGGTAATTCGTTGCTCAATCGTCGACATCATGGTCGTCGCTCCGGCGGGTCTGCCGAACCGTCAAGCATAGCCCATGATCGCCGCCGCCGGCGACGAGTGTCAACCGCGGGGCTGAGCGACTGGCCGGTTGTGGGGGCGGAGCCTTCCTGCCAAGGAAGATTTCAGAGGGGAGCGACCCGACCCGGCAGGTGTGACGGAGGAACACCTGCCGGGTCCGAAGACCGCAGGGATTCGGCAGGGTCGCTCCCCTCTTCTCCCCTGACCCTTTACCTGACCCCGTTGATGGCACGTACGTTTCCGGTTTTGCCAATGGAATCAACGGTTTAGAGCAGAAAAGCTGTGACGGGGGGTGTGACTGGAGGTGTGACTGGGCGTGTAATTTGGTCACGTCGTCCCGCTTACACCCTGTCGTGACCCCAATCATGTAAGTTCAGCCCCGGTCCCGGTGTGATCGGACGGCACACTGGATCACACCGCCGGTTCCGCGCCTTCCGCCTCTCGATCTGCCCGATCCTGTCCGTGTCCCGCCATCGCACCATCGTCAATCGCTCGTCGTGCTCGTCCCGGATCTGCCGGTTCCGGATCCGTGGTGAGCCCATTCCGCCCGCCGCCATCCGTCCGCGCCTCGCTTCGTCCCGTAGTGTACCGTGCCGGAGCATCCTGGCGAACCGGTCGCGGGGCGGGCCGGCGGTGCTGGCTCGTGGTTGGGGCCGGTCCGTTCAAGGGCCGGACGCCTGCGTTCGGCCGCAAATGCAAGGACCGCGGTGGCGGCCGGCGTGTCACTCGCAGAGCCGGAACGAAGTGGAGGAGACGCGCGGAGCGCGGCTTGACACGTCGTCTCGATGCGTGGTGTCACCGGAAACGTTCCAGAGCGCCCGTAATTGTCCATAACAGTCTGAATAATAGCCGTTTACTCGTCTGATGCCGGTCTTGACGGTGCGCCCGCGGTCCGCTAGAATCCTGCCACTTCCGCGACGTAATGAGGGGAATATAGGCAGGTATGACGCTCGCAGCTCGACCCCGGAAACGCAAGCCCAAGGGCCGTCATCCCGACAAGGCCCTCTCCACCGCCTTCGTCCGAAACGTCGCCCAAGCCGGACGATACTGTGACGGTCAGGGCCTCTACCTCGACGTCCAGCCCACCGGCAGCCGCAGCTGGATCCAGCGTATCGCGATCCGCGGGCGGCGCCGTGAACTCGGGCTCGGCGGCTTCCCGCTCGTCTCGCTCGCCGAGGCCCGCGAGAGAGCCTTCGCCAACCGCAAGCTCGCCCGCGACGGCGGCGATCCGCTCGCCGACAAGCGCCGCGCCAAGGGCATGCCCACCTTCGCCGAGGCCGCCGAGCGGGTCTGGACCGACAAGCAGGCCGGCTGGCGCAGCTCCGGCCACGTCTGGCACTGGAAGGCGAGCCTCGAGACCTACGCCTTCCCCCGCATCGGCCGGATGCCCGTCTCGGACGTGACCAGCGCCGACGTGCTGGAGGTCCTCACGCCCATCTGGCACGTGAAGGCGCCGACGGCCCGGCGCGTACGCCAGCGCATCCGCACGGTGATGGAGTGGGCCATCGCCATGCAGATGAGGATCGACAACCCCTGCGACCGGCTCCAACCCGTGCTCGGCGTCCAGCAGGCCGTCGTCGAGCACATGCGCGCGTTGCCCCACCGTGAGGCGGCGGCGGCGGTCGCGGCCGTGCGGGCGTCGCGGGCGACTCCGGTCGGCAAGCTGGCGGTCGAGTTTCTCGTCCTCACGGCCGCGCGTTCCGGCGAGGTCCGCGGGGCGCAGTGGCCCGAGATGGACACAACGGACCACGTGTGGGCCGTCCCGGCCGTCCGCATGAAGACGCTCCGCGCACACCGCGTGCCGCTGTGCGGCCGGGCCATCGAGATCCTCGACGCGGCGCGGACGCTCGGCAACGGCGGCAGCCCGCTGGTGTTCCCCGGCCGATGGGGAAGGCAGCTCGACGGCACGACGCTGACCCGGATCCTCAAGGACTGCAACATCCCGGCCGTGGCCCATGGCTTCCGGTCGACGTTCCGGGACTGGGCGGCCGAGGAGACCGACCATCCGCGGGAGGTCATCGAGGCGGCCCTGGCCCACGTGGTCCCCAACAAGGTCGAGGCGGCCTACGCGCGGTCGGACCTGTTCGAGCGGCGGCGGCTCTTGATGGACGACTGGGCCGGGTACCTGGCCGCAGAGCGCCGGCCGGAGGACTCGACGCCGCGCTGACCGTGCGGGGCGGAGGGCCGGGTGCCACGACGGCGTCCGGCGCGTCAAGCCTTCGGCTCCTCCGCTTCGCTGCGGCCGTTCCGGTGACCCGCCGGCCACCGTCGCGGACGAGGCTGGTTGTGACGGACGCTGGCGTCCGTCCCGTTGACAACGGGACCGGCATCGACCACGAGCCGCGCCGCCCCGCCCCAAGCGCGCCCCGCACAGCAACCGGATCCGTCAGCAGGCCGGGCGCCCAGGGGAACACAGGCGCCAGGAAGAAAGACGCCACGGTACGGTACCGAGCGGAACCCGACGCGGAGCGACGACAGCGAACCAAACTGGTTCGACAGGGAACCATTACCGGCGTACGAGAGCGGCGCACAGGACCCGGAGGCGAGGAGCACGGAAGCACGGTGAGGAACAGGACGACGAGGGTGAGAGTGTGATCCAACCTGTCGCCTGATCACAACAAGGACCGCGGCGAACTTACACCGATGATGCCGCAGTAAGGGTGTAAGGAGGACAATCGGCCGAACTTACACCCCCAGTCACACTTGAGCTTACAATCACAAGACGGCTAACTCCCTCCATATCAACCAGATCCCATCACAACACATCACTCCCCACGTACAGCGAAAGGGACAGGGGGGAGGTAGGGGAGCGACCCTGCCGAATCCCTGCGGTCTTCGGACCCGGCAGGTGTTCCTCCGTCACACCTGCCGGGCCGGGTCGCTCCCCTCTGAATTGTCCGTCCCGGAAGGGTGTCGCCGCTCGGCCGGCCGCCGCCGACGGCGGGGCGAGATTCCGTCGCCGCGCATGCCGACTTGCCGGCCCACGTCTGCGTCCGCTGCCTACGCTATCCCAACGAACCGCCGCTCGCCACGCCAGCCCGGAGGCTGTGGACGCCGACCACAGCCATCATCATCTTCTGACGAACACGGCAATGGGACGGGCGTCTGAACCGACTCGCGTTCACTCTGACGCAGATCTCGGTAAGGACGGTGACGGAAACTACATTGCCACGTTCGCGGGCGCGAGCCCCAAGAATCACGGGCCTGGGGCGTTACGCCAGTTGGCAAACTTGTATTGATCACTGTCCTAACCGTCGACATCGCTCGAACACGAGTTCGGGCACGACCACCTCCCAGGCATCGCATCTCATGGCGTCGCGGTATTTCGGGTCCGACGCCTCCCGGCTCCAGCTCACGACCGCGAACGTTGCCGCCGACCTGCACCGTGACGCGGACGGCGGCCTGAACGACCCGGCGAGGCGTCCCACGGTTCGGCCGGCCCGGTCCAGCAGCGTCCAACGCCCGTCCTTCCCGACGCGCACGTCCAAGGGATCACCGATCAACAGCGCGGTGATAGCGCCGTGTACGGGATCGCTGGCACGACGGCGTCCCGCGAACCCCAGATCGACATCCTGAAGGGTGGGTCGGACATGGCGATACTCCACCGCCTCCGGGCACGGGGGAAGCTCGGCAGCCTCGCGACGGATCGCGGCGGGATGGTCAGCCAGTTCGGCAGGGAAGCTCCGGGAGCCGTCGAGCCTCGCCAGCGTCAGCGTCTGCCGTGCCCGCGTCATCGCCACGTAGTACAGCCGGCGCGGTGCGTCGGGGTCCTCGTCGCGGCCCACGCGGTCCCAGCCGCCGTCCAGGACCGCCACATGATCGAACTCCAGCCCCTTGGCGCGATGGGCGGTGAGCAGCAGCAGTCCCCGCTGGCGGCGGCGTATGTCCCGGCCCCACTCGGCCAGCCACTCGACGAAGTGGTCCACCGGTGTTTCTCCGCCGCCGGTTTCCAGCGCATGTTCCTCCACCGCCTGCCGCAGCAGATCGTGCCAGGGATCCGAGGGCCCCGCGTCGGCCCACCCGCGTAGTAGGGACGCGCCGTCGACAATTCGCGTCTCACGCCCGCGCAGCCATTCGACGAACGCCCGAGTTGCCCGCAGGCGCCAGAAATTCGGGATGTCCTCGTTCGCCATCTGTACCGGGAGGTCATGCGCCTCGCAGAACGCCCGCACCGGAACCAAATACTCCCACTCGCGCGCGATGACCGCGCACCGCGACCAGTCCCATGCCGGCGCCAGCTCGGAGAGACGCAGCAGCTCCGCCATGACGGCCCGCGCCTGGCCGACCGGGTCGCCTCCGGCCGGCAGAATCTGCACCCGCCCGCGCGACACCGGGTCCAGCGCCGCCCACTCTCCGCCCGGCGGGTCCGTCTCGCGCGCGCGGTCCACACGGATGGGATGCCCCGCCTTCATGCGGTTCCGCGCCGGCTCGATCACCGCATTGGCCGCCGCCACGATATGGGCCGTGGAACGGTAGTTGGCGGTCAGGTAGGTGGGCTTCGGCCCGTAGTCGGCCTCGAAGCGCCGAATGAACTCCACCGAGGCGCCGTTGAAGGAATAGATGTTCTGGTCGTCGTCGCCGACCGCGAACAGGGTGAGCTTGCCCGCGTCGTCATCCAGCGTCCGGCCGGCCAGCGCCGATATCAGCTCGTACTGCTCCGGACCGACATCCTGGTACTCGTCGACGAGAATCCACCGGAAGCCCGCGAGCAGGCGCTCGCGGCGCTCGTCCGCCTCCTCCGGCGACAGCTCTTCGCCGCGGAGCAGCGCGACGGCACGGCGCATCACGTCCCTGAACGTCCCGTCGTCCGGGCGCTCCGACCGGCCGGTGAAGCTCGCGCCCGCCAGGCGCATGGCAAGCGCGTGGCAGGTGAGCACCGTCACGCCGCGCGCGTCGTCGCCGATCATCTCCGTCAGCCGGCGACGGATATCGACGGCCGCGTGACGATTGTAGGCGAGCGCGAGGATGCCCCGGGCGTTCTCCCGTCTGACGCGGATCAGCCAGGCGATGCGGTGCACCAGCACGCGCGTCTTGCCCGAACCGGGCCCTGCGAGGACCAGGACGTTGGTCCGTTCCCGCTCGTCGGCCACGATGCGCTGCTGGACCGGGTTCCCCAGGCTCTCGACGATGGCGCGCCAGGATGCGGGCGTCGTCTGCCGGCCGATCTCCCGGTCCCGACCGGGCAGCCAGCGGGCGAGAAACTCTTCCTCCGCGAGCGCGAAGTAGTCCATGGCCAGACGCAGCGCCTCGCTCATGGCCGCGCGGCCGCGCTCGGCGAACTCCACCATGACGTGGATCTGCAGCACCTGTCCCTTGTAGTGAAGCGCGAGCGGCTCGAAGTCCGCCCTGGAGAACCCGCGCCGGTCCCGCTGCTCCAGCCGGATCGTCATCGCCGGGCGGAACACCGCCAGTCCCTTGTTGAGGCGGATCACCTCCATCTCGTGGAGCCAGAGCAGGGCCCGGTCCAGCAGCTTGGCCGGGTTCCTCACCGTGCTCTTGAGCACCAGGTCGGACTCGATCGCCTGCAGGAGTCTTCCGAGCGTGGTCTCGGCCAGCAGATCGGTGCCTCGGCTGGCGGGCGGCAGGCAGTCGAGCAGATGTTCGAGCAGGCGGCCGGCCGCCTCGCGGCGTATACCGGCGGTCTTCTCCAGTGCGACCCATTCGCGCCTCAGCGTGATCCGCGCGGTCTCCGCGTCCCGCTTGCGGACCGTGAGGCTGCCCGCGGCGCCATCGTCCTCGCCCCTGCCGTCGAAGGCGATGCCCCGGACGATCCGGAACAGCCGTTCCGGCAGCGGATCGGCCAGACCCTGGTCCCGCAGCACCTGGGCGGCGATACGCAGGTGGAGTGACGAACTGTCTCCCTTTCCGAGGTCGGGAGCGGCCTCCTGCATGTGGGCGATGAGTGCGGTCTCCAAAGCAGCCGCCTCTGCGAGGCGTTTCCGCGACGAGCGGTCCACGCCGGTGTGGACGAACGCGGTCAGCGCCGTGTCGTTGCTGGCGATGCCGAACCTTTCCAGGTCGTACAGGGCGCCGCGCACGCGTTCCGGACTCAGCCCCGAGATCCCCATCAGCTCGTCCGTGCTCACCCCCTCGTCGGCGCCCGCGCCGATCAGGGCTTCCGCGATCAGCAGGAGCTGCCTGCGATACGCATCCGCGATCCTTGCGTTGGCGAGCCGCTGTTCGGCCTCGTCGACCGTGCTCACCCGGAGCGAGGACGGGAACACCTGCACGACGTTCTCCTCGCGGGTGAGGAGCTGCGACTCCTCCAGCCAGGCGACGGCGGTGCGCACCCGGGTGTCGTCGGTCGCGGAGTCGCGTTCGAATGCCTTCTCCTCGTCCTCCCCGAGGATCTCGCCGGCGGTCGCCACCACGTCCCCGTCGAAGCGCTTCTTCCGGTCGAGATTGCGCAGGGCTCTCAGGATCCCGTGGATCTCCGCGCGGGTGAGACGCGAGCGCGCCGACATGCCGAACTGGCGCTCGACATCGTCCGCCGCATAGAGCAGAACGCAGCGCGCCGGGTCGCGGTCGCGCCCTGCGCGGCCGGCCTCCTGGAGATAGTTCTCAAGCGAGCCGGGTATGTCGGCGTGGACCACCAGCCGCACGTCCGGCTTGTCGATCCCCATCCCGAACGCGTTGGTGGCCGCGATCGCGCGCAACGCGCCGGCGATGAAGCGCCGCTGCACCTCCTTCCTCGTCTCCGGAGGCAGGCCCGCGTGGAAACGGTCCGCGGCGACCCCCTTCAACTGAAGGTATTCCGCGACGTCCTCGCTCTGCTGCCGCGTCGCGCAGTAGACGATCGCGCCGCCCTGTGCGTCGGGCGGCAGATGGGACGTCAGGGCCTGAAGGAGGTCCGAGAACTTCTCTCCTCCCGTGGTCGGGATCACCTCGAAGGCGAGATTGGCGCGTTCCGCGCCGCCGTCGAACACGGCCAGTTCGATGGCGAGCTCGTTCCGAAAGTGCCGGGCGATGTCCCCGACGACATCGGGTTTGGCGGTCGCGGTCAGGCACAGGACCGGAGGTATCGGTCCGTCACCGGCTTTCTCGCGGATGAAACGTCCTACATAGCGGTAGTCGGGCCGGAAGTCGTGGCCCCAGCGCGACAGGCAGTGCGCCTCGTCCAGCACCCAGGCGCCGATCTCGCGCTGGTCGAGAGCCCGCCGCAGGGAGCGCGAGCGCAACTGCTCCGGCGAGATCAGCAGGATGCCGGCGTCTCCCAGCCGGATCCGGTCCAAGGCGTCGCCCCGCTCCGGCATCGACAGCAGCCCGTTGACGGTCACGCAGCAGCCGATGCCGCGCTGCTCCAGGCCAGCCACCTGGTCCGCCATCAGCGCGACCAGGGGCGATATCACGACCGTCAACGCACCGGTCTTGTCGTAGCGCGACAGCGCGGGGATCTGGTAGCAGAGCGACTTCCCCGTCCCGGTGGGCAAGATGCCCAGCACATGTTTTCCCGCCATCGCCTCCTCGACGATGGCCTGCTGCATGGGTCGGCCGCCGGCATCCGCCGGTTCGGGACGAAAACCGTCATAACCGAACCAGCGCTTCAGCTCCCTGCCAGCGTCATGGCGCTCCCGGCACCAGCCGCAGGCCGGATCGGTGCACGCGGTGTCCCTGAGGCGGCGCACCAGTCGCCCCGCTTCCGGAAACTGGTGGCGCACCCAGGGCGGCATTACCGAGTTGCCGCCAGCGACGGAAAGCCATGCCAGGGCATAGGCCAGCGGCCAGCCGAGTTGGTCCACGTCCGCAACGACGTCGCGTGCCCAGGTCGCGCAGGCGGCGTTCTCCAGCCGCCGTCCGATCGCCGCCCCAGCCTCCGTCTGCAACGGCCGGTCCCGCCCCCGAAGTTGGCAGAAGAGCCCGTCCAGGGCGCGGTCCACGCCCCTGGGCTCGGCGGTGCACAGCCAGTGCCATGCGGCGAGCAGGTCCGGCGCTGCCTTCGCCAGCGCCTCGCACTCGTCGCCGTAGAGCTTCAGCGCAATGCGGGAGTCGAGCTCGGGATCGTTCACCCGGCCGCGCTTGAGACCGCCGTCCTGGTAGTGCTTGACGAGACTGTGATAGGGGTTGCGCGGGAAGGCAAGCGGGCTGAGACGCAGCGTGTCAACGGCCGGGAGTTTCAGAAGCCGGAGGGCCGGTTTCGCCGCCCGCAGGTGGGGCAGGTCGAAGGCGATCAGGTTGTGTCCCAGCAGATAGGACGCGCCCTCGGCGAAGTCGTCCAGCCTTTCCAGCGCGTCGGCCAGACCGCCGCCAGAATACGTCAGACTGCGGCCGGTATCCGCCCGCACTGCCCCGAGGGCATGGATCCTGTCGTCCCTGCCGACCTCGAGATCCAGGGAAACGCAGAGCAGCCGGAAGGGGTCGTCATCCTGCGACGCGGCCCGGCCGGGGTCCAGCGGTGGGTCCAGCGGGGCGTCGGCCGCTCCGCTCCTCACGCGCCGGCCGGCTCAGGTTGCCGGGGTTCTCTCATGTCCGCTCTATTATGCCGAACGTCACCACATGCGACGACGCGCTGGAGTTCGAGTGCAAGTGCACGGACCCACTGGCGAAGTGGGACACCTACGAGAAGAGGAAGTCGTCCGAGCCCAGATCACTCATCTCGTGGTCGACGAGGTAGTTTTCGAGGGTGACGTGGATGCTGCCGGCCTCGCCGCTGCCGGTGATGACGACATCGTCGCCGCTCGCCGTCAATACCAGAGAGTCGAACGAGAAGTCGCTCTCCAGCTCGATCACGTCCTGCTCGCCGCGGCCGTCGCTGAAGTCGCGGATTACGTTTTCGCCGTTCGGCTCGGGTCCGAAGGCGAACGTGTCGTCCCCGCGTCCACCCTTGAGCATGTCATCGCCCTCGCCGCCGACGCGGGCGATGTCGCCCGCGCGGACCGCGGCGGTCAGGTCCGGCTCCAGGTGCGCATGCGCCAGCGCCGCCGTGGCCGGCATGATGACCGCTGCCAGCAGGGGCACGAGCCGTTCCGCCGGGGACTTGTGCAGCATGGGGCTATGCTACGCTAGTCTGGGCGCGCGGCCACGCGATCTCGTCCCGCGGTCATTGACACCCCGCCGATGTTCGCAGAGACTACCGGGAGCCATGATCCGTGCGCGCGGCCGATGGTTGCCGGTCGCCGCGCACTTGGCCGTCGTCGACGGCGGCCCAGACAGCGTGGCGGCCCTGTATCGGGCAACGGGGCGCCACCTGCTCCCGCTCGCGTGCGGTCGCTTCCGCCTGCGGCCGCGCGGTTGCTCGAGGCCTGAGACGGGAGGGTCATCATGGCGCCCGCAAGGGTGCGAATCACCGAGCTGCGACGAAAGAAGCTGGCAGGCGAGAAGATCGTCATGCTGACCGCCTACGACACCCCGACGGCGCGCCTGCTCGACGGCGCCGGCGTCGATGTCGTCCTGGTCGGCGACTCCCTGGGCATGGTCGCGTTGGGCCACGACAGCACCCTGCCGGTGACGCTCGACGCCATGGTGCACCACGCGAGCGCGGTGAGCCGGGGCGTCGAGCGGGCGCTGCTGGTCGCCGACATGCCCTTCCTGAGCTATCAGGTGGAACTGTCCGATGCCATCCGCAACGCCGGCCGGCTGCTGCAGGAGGGCGGTGCCGCGGCGGTGAAGGTGGAGGGCGGCCGGCCGATCGCCGAGGTGGTGCGGCGCCTCGCAGCAACTGGCGGTGATCCGCCGTCTCGTGGGCGACCTGAACGTGCCGGTCGACATCGTCGAGGTGCCGGTGGTGCGGGAAACCGACGGCTTGGCGGTGGCTCGCGGAACGCGCACCTGAGCCCCGACGAGCGCCAGGTGGCGGGGGCGTTGTACCGGGCGCTGGGTAGCGGACGGCGGCAGATTGCCGCCGGCGAGACCGATGCCGCCGTCGTCCGCGAGCGGGCCGCCGCCTGCATCCCCTCCGATCCGCGGATCCACCTCGAGTACCTGGAACTCGTCGATCCGGAAGAGATGCAACCCGTGCGGACGGTCGCCGGCCCGGTGCGCATCGCGGGCGCCCTGTGGGTGGGCGCCACTCGGCTCATCGACAACGTCCTGTGCGCACCCGCGCCGCCGCGCGGCTAGCCCGGAAAATTCGTGAGGTTATCGAATCGGTCCCAGGCAGGGCCTGATCGTCGCGCGAAGGACGTTTTCGGACGCGGCGCGTGGTAGGTGGCAGCGTGGTGCAGTGGCCGGGGCGAGGTGACGGCACGCATGAGGTGGCAAGCGCCGACAGGTCGGGCGCAGGGGCGCTGGCGAGCATCCGGGGCGCGGAGGTTGCCGTGGCGACGGCGCGCTATCCGGCGCGCGCCCCGAGCGCGAGGGCGAGGTGCCGCCAGACGTCGCGGTATGGGGTCGCTCGCGGCAGGTGCAGGACGAGCCGGCGGACGGAGCGGACGACGTGGACGCTGACCTTGAGCAACCGGTCGCGCAGCCAAGTCACCTGGGTGCGGGCGCAGGCGGTGCGGGCGGCCCTCAGCCGCAGTTCCTGCATGAGCACGTAGGCGGCGGCCGTCAGCAGGACCCGCAGCTGGTTTGCCCAGAACTTGGTGCAGCTCGTGCGGTCGATCTGCAAGCCGTCGAGCAGTTCCTTGATGCGGTTCTCGATGTCGCCGCGCCCGCAGTAGACCTTCTCGTAGATGAAGCGCGGCGTCTGGCGCAGATTGGTCA
Source organism: Vicinamibacterales bacterium (assembly GCA_965214845.1). Classification (GTDB taxonomy): domain Bacteria; phylum Acidobacteriota; class Vicinamibacteria; order Vicinamibacterales; family UBA8438; genus JAAXGX01. The sequence continues at coordinate 4,023,152 of CBDCCO010000007.1, read as the reverse complement.
CGACGAAGCGCGGGTTGTCCCGCGGCTGCCGGCCGGTGAGCTGCACGACTTCGGCCTTGATCACCACGCGGCGCTCACGAGCCCACGTGCCCGCGCGATAGCGGGTGTCGAGGTAGAAGTGCGCCGTCTTCTCGCGCAGCATGTTCTCGGTGCGGGCCGCCACCATGACGTGCTCGGCAGCCCGCAACAGCACGGCGTTCCTGGCCATCGCCACGACGTAGTCGAGCCGCGGTTCGGCATCGAGGAAGTCGAAGATCTCTGGCGTGGCGAAGCCGCCGTCGAGCCGGACGAGAAAGCGCGCCTCGGGAAACGCGGACCGCAGCAGCGCGAGCAGCCGACACAGCACGCCCAGCGTGCCGTCGGACGCCTGCGCCGTGCCGGGCCGCAGCACGGCCGCGCACAGATACTGCTCCGCCTCACGGTCGAAGCTCACAAAGGCCAGCAATGGCAGGTAGCACCAGCTGTCGTAGTAGCTGTTGAACATGGTCAGCTGCTGCGCGCCATGCGTCGGGTCGTCGGTCGGGTCGAGGTCGATCGTGATGCGTCGCACCCGCCCGCGCAGCCGGCGGCGATGCCGCTCGATGACCGACGCCGCCAACTCGCGCCCGAGCCGATAGAGCGCGACGCGGCCCGCACCGTTCTCGAACCGCGAGACCGTCGGCTGCGACGCCAGCCGACCGCCCGCCACCGGGTCGCGCCCGAGCAGCAACTTGTGGATCGGATCATCGGCGAGCTGGTCCGAATCGTTGCCGGCGGGATGGCCGCAGGCGATGCCGAACACCCGCTGGCCCACCAGGTCCTCGAGCGTGTGCCGGACCTTCTCCGGTGCCCGGCGGTCAATCAGACACCGGCCGAATGCCTTGACCAACCCGTAGACGCGCTCGGCGGCCTTGAGCAGCACGGCGCCGCCATCCGAGCTCGACTGCTCGCGGTCGAACGTGGCCACGAGCGGCTTGTCGAACAGATCGGGGAACAGAACAGACTGTGCTATCGTGGGGTCCGTCACGCAAGAGCCTCCGTCGTGCCGAAAACATCTGTCGTCAACAGCGTTTTAGCACACGGAGGCTTTTGTGTCTCTACTCAGGCCGGGCGCCTCATGAATTTTCCAGGCTAGCGCCCTGGCCCTCAAATGGCCATTGCAATGGGCGGTCTTCAAGCAAGGGAGACTGCCAATGCCACGCGGACGCCCACTGGCACCACTCACGCTCACCGACGAGCAGCGGGATCAACTCAACGGGATTGCCCGGTCGGCTACCCTGCCGCACGCACACTACCGGAAGATGCTGCGCCAGGCGAATCTGCTGCGGGAGAATGCGCGGCGTGCCAGACCAGGCCCGAGCCGGGCTGCCGCCATCGCGGGCCACACCAGAGCCGATTCCGACCTGAAAACGGGAGCCGATCGGGAGCACGGCGAAGAGCGCGAGCGAAGGTGGGTGAGCACGCGCACTGGGCACGCCCGACACGGTTTTCTCACTGCGACGTACGCCGCTGGCCGGTCTGGCCAAGAGAAGCTGTCGAGACCGGGTCGGGTGAAGTGCGTCCAGACACCATGGGGCTCCAGCTATCCGAAAAGCGGGACCACCTCAACTCAGCCCGCCGACGACAACGGGCTTAAGAAAACAATTCTGCGTCTGTCGACTAACAAGGCCAGACGGCCGTCAGCCATATATGTTATGTCCCGTATCCTCCCACCTCGTGTCTTGGGACTGATTTCAATCTTCTCGACATACCGTACGAGATCGCCGGAACGGCGAACCCGGAAGATCGAACGACCACGCAACGAAGCGATTAGAAGGTCGTTTCTCCACAATGGGAACTCACGCGCGTCGTTCACAACCATGCCAGAAATCCCTATCGATGGCACCCAAGTGAAAGCAGGCTGTGCGAAGCCGTCGTGCTGGCCTATTTCGCCACTGTCATTCACTGCTTTGCCACTATACGTGAGACCGTAGCTGACATGAGGCCAGCCGTAGTTGCTAGCCGGACGAAGCAGGTTGAGTTCGTCGCCGCCTTGCATTCCATGCTCCGTTGCCCATAAATTGCCGTCTGTGTCTCGAGCAAGTCCTTGTGGAGCACGATGGCCCAGAGTCAGTACTTTCGCTGCGCCAGTTCCGATTTCGATACGAACAAGCTTCCCAAAGTGCGAGTTGGGATCTTGAGGCAGAATCGGGACCCGATCCCTTCCGAACCCGTCCTTGCCATGATCTCCAATTATGACCAGCAAGTGATCGGGGCCATCCGTCAGCATCTTTCCGCCCGCCTGGTTTCCAAGAACAAGGACAGGGAGGGTCAGGCATGGCTCCGCGTCGAAGATCGTTTTCCAGGGCGACAGTACCGGGACGTTCTCTCTTTCCAGTACAAGTGTCGTGGATGACAACCTGAACCGATAGTCACAGTTACCCCCCCCCCCCCCGAAATAGTGGTGGGTGACAAACAGCTCAACCACCCCAGCCGAGTTTTCTTTTAGCAGAATGTCCGCGACTCGAAAGCGACCCTTGACTACCGGATCGAGATCGATCGCATCCAGCGCGCTGTGATTCATCGGAACCTGTCCGTCGAGATACTCCACGGCTCCGTTCGACGTAATCAGCGCAAGCCTGCCGCTCGGCGTAGCGAGCAGCAAGTCGTCGCCCAGGGATTCAATGGCACCGCCCGTGTTCAGGGCAGCGAACCGCTCGAACTCCACAGTCTCTACTCCCAGAACATAGAAATGGCTTGAAAGGGTCAGCGCCCTACTATCCATATACTGAACCGTCGCCGACTGGTTGTTGCTGAGCGGCGCCGGGTCGTTCCCGCCGGTGCACACGGCCCCGCTCGTGCGGCAGGCCCGGCCGCCCGGGAGCGTGACCGTCACCGCCTCGCGCGAGTCCGGCTCGACCGTGATCTCCCACAGGTCGTCGCGGCCGTCGATGCGCCGCGCCGCCGTGACCTCGCCTTCCGTCACCGTGAAGGACTCGTCGCGCAATGTCTTGTAGCTGGTGGCGATGTCCTCGCTGAAGGCGACCCGGAAACGGAAGGCGCTCTCGCCGTCGTGCCCCGCCGGCACGTTCTCGAAAGCGGCCGTCAGCGACCGCCGTGCACTGCTCGTCGCGGTCCCCGTCGGTTGGGGTGGAGTTCCTCCCGAAGTCGCTTGAGTGCTCCCCTCGTTTACTACATTCGGCTGGTCGACTCCCTCATCATCTACGGTCGGCGGCCCCTGCTGCGTACAGGAGACTCCGACAACGCACAACACGGCGCCGAAACGGACGATCGCTGCACGCCCGCATGCTCCGGCCTTGGAAAGCAAAGTGCGCATCAAAATGGTCCCTCAACCAACCGCAGTACGATACCGGCAATGCCGCGCCGGAGTCGGCCAGCCGGCGGGCGCGTGGGTATCAAGCACGAGCCATCCTACCACGGCGCTCGGACGACCCCCGGACGACCCCCGCGCCGACGGAGTGCAGTCCTCGTCGACGGTGACCGCAGCCGCAACCGCAGCCGTCAGATGCCGTGCCGCGCAACCGCTGGCCGTTGCGGTCGAGATGCCCGCTGTGCTCTGATGCGGAGTTGCCGCGCTCTGCGGAGGCAAGGAGTGAACATCGTGACAGCCGACGCCACGCCCGACCGCGAATCCCGATCATCGGACGAGATCTTCCGGTTGCTGAGCGTAGAGTTCAGCCGGAACGTCGTGACACGCGCCCTGCAGCATCGCGCCGCAGCCACGGGTGTCCGCAAGCAACTGAACACCCGTGTCCGCCATCTCCAACTGGACGGATTCCGCGACGCGAGCCGGGCGCCCCACCAGAGACTTCTGCGGCCCATCCTGGACGCCATCGAACGGGGCGACCATCCACTGGCCCGCGCCGTACTCAACACCTGGATGGACTCGCACGAAGCGCTGCGCAACGCCGCCGCCGCACACCTCGCCGACCGGGGCATACCCGCACCAGAACCGCCTGACGCGTGCTTCGAGTCCTCCTGGACGACTGACGAGTGGCTGCGCGAACGCCACGCCCTGACGGCGGACGGCGGCGCCCTCGACGCCGACGACGCAGGACTCATGCTGTGTCTGGTCTCGCGGCGGTTCCCCGCGCCTCCGCCGTTGGAGTCGCCGTACTTCAGCGGCTGGATCGACGAACTGTTTCTCCTGCCACCGGACGCCCCCGAGTGGGCGGAAGTTGACGCCTTCACGAAGTGGGTGCCGGACGTTCGCCGGGCGAAGCGCCGCGAACTGTTCCGCTGGCGCACCGACGCGATCGCGCACATCTGCGACGACATTCGGACGCGGTTCGATGAAGACCTGCGCTATCTCGACGTGGATCCGGATCCTTGGGCGAACGCCGTCAGGGAGCGGCCTCGGCTGGCCGACTCGGCGCATGCGTTGGCGGTAGCGCTGCGAGACGCGCTGGAAGCGTACCAGCCGGTTCGCCCGCAGGCGGCGTCACGGGACGAGGAACTCCAGCGGTCCGAGGCCCGCCGCCTGCGCGAAGACGACATTCTCGGCCTCGTGGCGGAGTGGGAAGAACTCACGGCTCAACCCGGCCCGGCGGAGAAACCCGCGCCGGAGGCGGACGCCGAAGGCGACCAGCCAGCCGCCGACCCGGCCGGCACGGCCGACGAAGACCAGCACCGGCGCAGAACTCGTCACGCGGGCCAGCGGCAAGAGCCGTCGACGCCGGCCGGGCACGTCCAGTCCGGATCGGTTCTCGACCGGTGGCCGACGTTCTCTGAAATCCGCTTCAGAACGGGGGATGCAACGAGGGGAACCCACGAGAAACTGTCCTGTAAAACACTGCATGTAAACAACTTACGTGGAAATCTCCACGGACACGTCGGTTGCCGGCGTGGTTCGTCTCGTCAGGCAGCCTCGGCGTCGCGGCGGCCGGGGGTCCATTCCGGCACCCGCGTCGAGCGCCACGTCCGGCCAGCCGTGATCGCCGCCCTCGACCTCCGGCCCCCAGCGCACGCGGCGTCGAGGCCGCACGCCCGCTGGATCGCGGGGTTCAGCCCGCCGTACGCGTCCAGCGCGGTCCAGTCGCTCGTCGCGATCGCCTTCTTGATCGCGGCCAGCTCCGCCGCCGCCGCGTCGTAGGACATCATCACGGACTCGGGCGGCGTCGCCGCCCACTGGTCGAGCACCCGCCCGGCCGCCGCCAGCCGCACCGGGTCACGGCCCACGACGACCACCTCGACAGCGCGGCCGGCCGCGAGAAGCGCCGTCCACAGCGCCGAGTGCTGCGAGCCCCACGTGCGGACCGCGCTCACCGTCTCGTCCTCGTCCGTCTCCACGAACAGGAACGTCGCCCGCCCGCCGTCGAGAGCCACCGGCAGCTTGTGGGGGAAGTAGCGCTGCTGCGCCCCGACCGCGCCCTGGTAGAGCCGGTGCGGCAACACCTGCTTCGAGATCCCCGCCGCGGTCAGCGCGTTCACCTTCTCGCCCTCGGTCGGGAGCCACGCGGCATGCCGGTGTTCGAGCACGTAGTCGAGCGACAGCAGACGCCGCAAGACGACCTCCGGCGCGGCGGGGCGGCGAAGCCGGACGTGCTCCGCGCCGAGCGCCCGGTGGATGCGCCGGGCCGCGATCCGGCAGATGCGGAGCCGGGAGCCGTTCCACGGCTGTTCGACGGCGTGCTTGCGGCACCGGCGGACGAAGCGGTTGGCGAGCGCCGGATTCGTCCGGCCGATGAAGGCGAGGTACTGGGAGCGGAGGAACGCGCCGCTGTGCAGGCAGACCAGCGCCAGCCACTCGGCTTCGCGGCGGGTCCAGCCGCTACGGACGAGAGCGTCCTCCCGGCCCCGGAGATGAGCGATCATCAGCCGGCGTTCCCTGCACCACCGGCGACGTAGATGGACCAGTCGTCCATCAGCAGCCGCCGCCGCTCGAACAGGTCGGACCGGGCGTACGCCGCCTCGACCTTGTTCTGCACGACGTGGGCGAGCGCCGCCTCGACGACCTCGCGCGGGTGGTTCGTCTCCTCGGCCGCCCAGTCCCGGAACGTGGACCGAAAGCCGACTTTCGCCATCCAGCGCCGTTCCGCGCCGTGCTGCGAAATACGCACTGAATACCGTAGTAAAAGGCCACTACTCCCGCTCCGTCGTCTTGACCCGTCTCCACACTTTCGCTATATTCCGCGAGAGAATTGGGGATGGGATAGATGACGATGGACCTGCCCAGGAAACCCCGGACCACCAAGCGCAGGGGCCGCCATCCCGACAAGGCCCTCTCCGCCGCCTTCTGCCGTTCGGTCGCCGAGGCGGGCCGCTACGCTGACGGGAATGGCCTCTATCTGCACGTCGACCCGTCCGGGGCGCGCCGCTGGGTGCAGCGGCTGGTCATCCGCGGCCGGTCCCGCGCGCTCGGTCTCGGCAGCTACGCGCTGGTGTCGTTGGCCGAAGCCCGCGAGAAGGCGCTCGCCAACCGCAAGGCCGCCCGCGAGGGCGGAGACCCGCTCGCGGACCGGCGCCGCTCCGAGGGGATCCCGACGTTCGAGGAGGCGGTCGAGCAGGTGATCGCCATCCACGGGGAGGCGTGGCGGGCCGGCAAGACCCCGAAGCAGTGGCGGGCGAGCCTGCGCGACCACGTGCTCCCGCACCTCGGCGGCAAGAGCGTCGACCAGGTGACGACGGCCGACGTCATGACGGTCCTGCTGCCCCTCTGGACGCGCAAGCACGCCATGGCGCGGTCGGTACGCCAACGCATCGGGACGGTCATGCGGTGGGCCATCGCGCAGGGCTACCGCAGCGACAATCCAGCCGGCGACGCGGTCACGGCGGCGCTGCCGAAGCGTCCCGTGCTCGTGCAGCACCGGGCGGCGCTGCCGCACGGCGAGGTCGCCGCCGCGGTTGCGGCCGTTCAGCGCTCGGATGCGTGGCTCGGGACGAAGCTGGCCTTCGAGTTTCTCGTGTTGACGGCCGCGAGGTCCGGCGAGGCGCGGGGGGCGACGTGGGACGAGGTCGACCTTGTCGCGCGGGTGTGGACGGTTCCGGCCACGCGGATGAAGGCGCAACGCGAGCACCGGGTGCCGCTGTGCGGCCGGGCGGCCGGGGTCCTGCGCGAGGCGGAGCAGCTCCGCGGCGTCGCGACCCGGCCCGAGTTCACCGGGCTGGTCTTTCCGAGCGTCCGCGGTAAGGCGCTCGATGACGCCGCGGTCTCGAAGCTCATCCGGGACCTGGGCATCACGGCGGTGCCGCATGGCTTCAGGTCCAGCTTCCGGGACTGGGCGGCCGAAGAGACCGACCACCCGCGTGAGGTCGTCGAGGCGGCGCTGGCCCACAAGGTGCGGAATCAGGTCGAGGCGGCCTACGCGCGGTCCGACCTGTTCGCGCGCCGCCGACGCCTCATGGACGATTGGGGCGCCTATCTCGGTGAGGAGCGGGGGCAGGTCATCCCCCTGCGCCGGTGACGGATTCCGATTCCGTGACGTGGGGTCCGTGGCCCCCGACTCCGCCCAGAGATCGACCCTCAAGCAGTTCGATTTCCATTTCCATTTCCGCCCACCCCCTGGGGGGGAAATCGCGGAAATGGAAATCGAGTTGGATTTCCCGGCGTGTTCCCGAGCGTTTCCGCCCCGTTTCCCTTGGTGGAAATCGCGGAAATCGACTGGTCGCGGAGAGCCTCGGCCCGCTCGCGGCCTTTGGCGGTCAGTGCGTAGCCCCGGTCCCGCTGCTTCGTCGCGCCAGGGCGCTGGGCGTGGTCGACGAGCCCGTCGTCGAGCAGCGCATCGAGCGCCGCACGCAGGTCCTGGTACCGCCGTCCGCTGCAATCGAGCGCCTCGGCCAGGGTGCTCGCATGAGGCCGGGCCAGCGGATCGCACCGGAGCAGGTGCAGCAGCGCGCGTTCCGGGAGCGGGCGGGCCGGCGGCTTGCCGTCCGCACGGGCCTGTTCGTCCTCCTCCAGGTCCGGCGCCAGCTCGTAGCCGACGCCCGGCTCGAGGACGACGGTCAGCGGCTCCTCGGGCCAGCGGCCGGACGGCGTGAGGCGCCGCGCCCGCGGCATCTTCGCCCGGCTCAACGACACGATCATGTCCACGGCCGCGCCGATCGCCGTCGAGTCCCGGTACTCGCCCTCCGCGTCGCCGGACTCGGCGCTGGCGCTGGGGTTCTTCCGGTTGTGGTGCGAGACGGCGAACGCCGACCCGGACTCGCGGGCCAGACTGACGACCTCGCCGATCAGCAGCCCCTGCTCGCCGGGGCCGGCCGTGTCCTTCACGCGATGGACCTGGAGGTAGTGCGACCAGGTGTCGATGACGACCCACACCGGCCGCAGCCGCTCGACCAGCCGTCGCAGCGACGCCTCGTGCTCCGGGTCCCGGCTCGGCCGGCCGACGAAGTACACCCGTTCCAGGTCCGCGTCCCACTGGAACAGCCGCGCCTTGACATCCGAGGCCGCCTCCTCGCCGACCCACAGCACGTCGCCCGCAACGGTGGGCATGCCCAGGAACGACCGCCCGCGGGTGACGGCGGCCACCGCGGCGCCGGTCAGCGTGCTCTTGCCGGCCTTCTCCCGCGCGTGCAGCAACGTGACCCGCCCCGCGTGGGCGATCAGCCGCGCGACGGCCGGCGGTCCCTCGGCCGCCGTACCCTCGACATCGGCGTCACTCAACCGCACGACCCCGGCCGGCAGGTCGGCGGCCCCGTCGTACGACTCGGCGGCGGCGATCACCTCCGCCAGCTCGCGCTTGTCGTGACCGTCGTCAAGGTACGCGCAGATGTCCTTGGGTCCGTCGGGCAGCGCGGCGATCCGCGCCCGCAGTCCGGCCGCTGCGCACGCTCGCGCAACAGCCTGACCATGTCTCCGGCCCGCGTCGTCGGCATCGGGAACGACGACCACCGACCGCACGCCGGCAACCTTGAGCTGCTCGGCATGCGTGGACCTCCACTGGCCGGCTCCGCCCGCGTTGCAGGTCGCCGGCAGGTCGAGCGACCACAGCCGGTCCACGTCCTTCTCGCCCTCGACCACGACGGCCGCATCGCGGCCGGCCAGGTCGTTCAGGCGATAGAGTCGCGGCGTGATGCCGTCGAGGTTCCACAGGTAGCCGCCTCGCCCGTCCGGCCGCCGCTGCCGGAAGTCCTTCGGCTCGTAGCGCACCACCTCGAACACGCCGTCGTAGTCGTAGACGGCCGCCTCCCGCCGCGCGGGCGGGTGGCGGTGTCCGTTCGAGGGGAAGAGGTCGCGGGCGTCGATGCCGAGCGCGCCGACGACGGCGCCGAACGCGCAGCCGGCGTGGCACTTCAGGAGCCAGCGGCCGTCGTCGCCGCGGCCGACCGCGAGCGACGCCCGGCGGTCGGCATGCGCCGGGCATCGTGCGGTCCAGCCCGCACCCGACTCCCTGACGCCCTCCAGGCGGTCGAGCAGGTCGAGCATGGCCGTTACGGGGTGGGCCGCTCCGAGCCGGCGCGGGGGCGGGTGGCGATGAAGTCGAGCACCTCGTGCTCGACCCACCGGACGGCGCGGCTGCCGACGCGGAGCGGCTTCGGGAACCGGGACTCGCTCATCAGCGCGTAGACGGCCGAGCGGGACAGGGCCGTCAGCTCGGTCACGTCGCGCAGGGTGAGCAGCCTGGGCAGGGAGTTTCCGACGCTCGCACGCCGGCGGGTGAAGTCTCGGTTCGTGGTCATCTTCAGCCCTCCTTGAGATGGCGGGATTGCGCGGCGATATCACGCCCCGCGGTTCGGAGAACAACGTACCACAAACAGCGCAAACCCATGCAATGCAGCCATTTGCACGGATTAGACCCTTCTGGGCGCCTTCCGACCTGCTGAGACTGGACAGGACCGGATGAGCACCTTTCCGCACTCTATGAAGCGACCTGCACGGGCAAAGAAAAATCTCGCCGCCCGCATTTTCCGCATCGGGGGTCCATCCGCGGGCGAGCCGAGTGGGACGACGGGACGGTTCCCGTCCAGGCCGGGCCGCAAGGCCCACAACGGCTGTCTGAGCGGAGGGGCGGACGGTGTGTCACCCGACAGGGTCGAAGCGCAGCGGAGAACGTGCGAAGCGCGTTGACACGCCGGCCGTCCCGTAGCTACCCGCCTCTGGTGGAATCCGCCGACCGGCTCCGCCCGACCTGCACGCGCTGCCGGAGAGCGCCGCAGGCGGGGCAGCGTTCATGGCCCGACGCAGGCGAGCGACGCGAGCCGGCCGGCCGGCGGAGACGGCAGGTTCTCACCCTTCCTGGAGGGACAATTTCAAGGGGAGCGACCGCGACCCCGCAGGTGTGACGGAGGAGCACCGGCGGGGGCCGGAAACCGCCAGGTTTCCGCGGGGTCGCCTCCCCTACTCCCACCCGACCCTTTTGTCTGCACGTGGGGGTGGGTCTGTGATGTGGGAATCTGTTGATAGGAAACGACTTGGCTGGTTGCCGGGTGTAAGTTCAGGTGTGACTGGAAGTGTAAGTTCGGCCGCCTGTCCTCCTTACACCCTTACTGCGGCATCATCGGTGTAAGTTCGCCTCGGTCCTTGTTGTGATCAGACGACAGGTTGGATCACACTCTCACCGTCGCCGCCCTGCTGCGCATCGTGTCGTCCGTGCTCTCCGCCTCCGGCCTGTTCTCCGTCCGTGCCCCCATCTGATTGTCCGCGATCCCTCGATGTCCTCCCATGCTTCTGCCTCTTCCCCGTCCGCCTTCTGGTCGGTTTGCTTTCTCCGTCGAGCCTCCCGCACGCAACCCTTGTTCCGATTCAAGGCTCTCCGGCTGCTCCGTTCCCCGCCCCCTCGTGCCGACCTACGCTTGCGCCCGGACCCGAGTGCTCGACTCCGGTTCGTCCCGAGCTGATGCCGTCCCGCTGTCCCCTCTTGACGGCGGCCGAGATCCTCGCCGCAGGCAGGCAGGCGGTCCGCCGGTCCGCCGGTCCCCCGGTCCACCGGTCCGCCGGTCCGCCCGGTCCGAGGGTCCGGGGGGTCCGAGAGCAGCGTGGTTGCGACGATGGCGACTGGGAATTGCATACGGAACGGGCGACGCTCGCGCACGGAAGACGCCTAAGCAGTTTGAAAACAATGACTTACAAGAACTTGCCGTAGACTGGACCGGCGTATTCTGTACATGGTGTACACGCAGGCCGGCGAGTTTCGCGCCGTGGCGCTCTTCCCCGGCGCCTACGAGGTCTCCGTCCGCGCGCCCGGGCTCGAGTCCGGCGTGGAACGCCTCGTGCTGAACGCGGGCGACAGCGCCAGCCTGGACCTGTCGCTGCAGGCCGCGACCGGCGACCGCACGCCGGCAGCGGCGGGCGGCGGCGGCGAGATGCCGGCGGTGCGCGCCGCGACGGAGCAACGGCCCTACGACGAGCTGTATCCGCCGGGGCCGGGGCGCGCCATCGCCGAGCGGACCTGCATGCCGTGCCACGGCGGCAACTTCCTGTCGTTGCGGCCGACCCGCCCCGCGGCGTGGGAGGCGGCCATCGACAAGATGTTCGGCAAGGCGATCCCGAACCGGCCATCGCTCTCCTACGGCGACGGCATCATCTCGTACCGCGACGCGCAGCGCCGCTTCTCGGTAGCGGATCGCGAGACCCTGCTCGCCTATCTCGCCGAGCACTTCGGGCCGGACGCGCCGCCGCGCCGCATCCGCATCGAGCAGCAGATGCCGGTCGACGAGGAAGCCCTCGGCAAGGCGATGTACATCGAGTACTACCTGCCGGAGGACGCGCCCGGCGAGGGCGTGAACGCCCCGGAGTTCGCCGGTCTGTCCGGCAACTTCGTCGGGCGCCGCGTCGGTCAGGACGTGCGTTTCGACCGGCACGGCAACGTGTGGCTGACCGACCGCGGCTATCCCCACCGGCTGGTGAAGCTGGATCCCCGGACCGGCGGGTTCACCGACTACGTCCTGCCGGACCCGAAGAACGGCATCCACGAGGTGAACGTCGACCGCGACGGCATCATCTGGGCGCCCGAGCACCGCGGCGTGCAGTCCTCGGAGGTCAAGCGGCTGCTGGGCCTCGACCCGGAGACCGGGCAGTGGAAGCACCGGATCCCGATGGATCCGGACAACGTCGTCCGTAACGCGCACAAGTGGATGCAGTCGCTGGCCATCGACTCGCAGGGCAACATCTACGTCGGCTGGATCATGGGCGGCGCCCTGAGCAAGTGGGAGCGCGCGACCGGCAAGGTCTCGGTGTTTCCCATCCCCATGCCCGGGGCCGTGCCCTACGGCGTCGTGCCCGACCGCAACGACAACATCTGGGTCGGCCTGTGGAACGCCGGCAAGGTGGCGAAGTTCGACACCACGACCAACCAGTGGACCGAGTTCACGCCGCCGACCTACCCCGGGCACGTGCGGCGCCCAAACGTCGACTCGCGGAACAACGTCTGGTTCGGCATCTACCAGGCGGGCCCGCGCCCCGGCAAGCTGGTGAAGCTGGACCAGTCGACGGGACGGATGACCGAGCACGTCATCCCGCAGCAGGACGCCGCGCCCTACGACGTGGCGGTGGACGCCGACGACAACATCTGGGCCGCCGACGTCGGGCAGGGCAGCGACGGCGACCACGGCGCGTCGATCTGGCGCTTCGCCCCCCGCGACGAGACGTTCACGTTCTACCCGAAGCCCCAGCCGGGCGCCGACTCGCCGAAGATCCAGGTGACGCGGGAGGGCGCCGTCTGGTACTCTCCGCGCGGCAGCCGCGACGCGCCGGCCATCGGCGTGCTGTACCCGGACATGGACCGCATCGCGACGCTGGGCGCGTACTACGAGTACGGACCGCCCGGCAACGTGTTCCCGAGCGCGCAGCAGTGAAGACCGACAGAAAGGAACCAACCGTCATGACGCATCGTTTCCCGACCCGCGGCGGACGCCTCGTTCTCACCACGGCCTTGGCGGGCCTCCTGCTGGCCGGCCTGCCGGCGGCAGGCGCGGCGCAGGACCAGACGCCGGAGGCGGCGGTCAAGGCAGCCTTTCTCGCCGACATCGAGGTGATGCGCGAGAAGTTCCTCGGGCTCGCCGAGGCCTTCCCCGCCGAGTCCTACACGTGGCGGCCGATGGAAGGCGTCCGCTCGGTCTCGGAGGTGCTGATGCTCATCGCGGGCGAGGGCTATGCGTTCGCGCCGATGGCGCTGGGCGCCGAGACGGCGATGACCTTTCCGGAGATGCAGGCGCTGGCCGAGATCACCGACAAGGCACAGGTCATCAGCCACCTGACCAAGGGCTTCGACTACACCCGGGAGGCGCTCGAGGGCGTCGACCCCGCGACGCTGAGCGGCACCCGCGAGCTGTTCGGCCAGGAGCGCACCACGCCGGAGCTGGTGCTGTTCGTGGCCGGCGACATGCACGAGCACCTCGGCCAGCTCATCGCGTACGCCCGGACCAACCAGATCGTGCCGCCCTGGAGCCGGTAGGAGTCTGCGCCGTAGCCTGGAAAATTCATGAGGCGCCCGGCCTGAGTAGAGACACAAAAGCCTCCGTGTGCTAAAACGCTGTTGACGACAGATGTTTTCGGCACGACGGAGGCTCTTGCGTGACGGACCCCACGATAGCACAGTCTGTTCTGTTCCCCGATCTGTTCGACAAGCCGCTCGTGGCCACGTTCGACCGCGAGCAGTCGAGCTCGGATGGCGGCGCCGTGCTGCTCAAGGCCGCCGAGCGCGTCTACGGGTTGGTCAAGGCATTCGGCCGGTGTCTGATTGACCGCCGGGCACCGGAGAAGGTCCGGCACACGCTCGAGGACCTGGTGGGCCAGCGGGTGTTCGGCATCGCCTGCGGCCATCCCGCCGGCAACGATTCGGACCAGCTCGCCGATGATCCGATCCACAAGTTGCTGCTCGGGCGCGACCCGGTGGCGGGCGGTCGGCTGGCGTCGCAGCCGACGGTCTCGCGGTTCGAGAACGGTGCGGGCCGCGTCGCGCTCTATCGGCTCGGGCGCGAGTTGGCGGCGTCGGTCATCGAGCGGCATCGCCGCCGGCTGCGCGGGCGGGTGCGACGCATCACGATCGACCTCGACCCGACCGACGACCCGACGCATGGCGCGCAGCAGCTGACCATGTTCAACAGCTACTACGACAGCTGGTGCTACCTGCCATTGCTGGCCTTTGTGAGCTTCGACCGTGAGGCGGAGCAGTATCTGTGCGCGGCCGTGCTGCGGCCCGGCACGGCGCAGGCGTCCGACGGCACGCTGGGCGTGCTGTGTCGGCTGCTCGCGCTGCTGCGGTCCGCGTTTCCCGAGGCGCGCTTTCTCGTCCGGCTCGACGGCGGCTTCGCCACGCCAGAGATCTTCGACTTCCTCGATGCCGAACCGCGGCTCGACTACGTCGTGGCGATGGCCAGGAACGCCGTGCTGTTGCGGGCTGCCGAGCACGTCATGGTGGCGGCCCGCACCGAGAACATGCTGCGCGAGAAGACGGCGCACTTCTACCTCGACACCCGCTATCGCGCGGGCACGTGGGCTCGTGAGCGCCGCGTGGTGATCAAGGCCGAAGTCGTGCAGCTCACCGGCCGGCAGCCGCGGGACAACCCGCGCTTCGTCGTGACCAATCTGCGCCAGACGCCGCGCTTCATCTACGAGAAGGTCTACTGCGGGCGCGGCGACATCGAGAACCGCATCAAGGAACTGCTCGACGGCTTGCAGATCGACCGCACGAGCTGCACCAAGTTCTGGGCAAACCAGCTGCGGGTCCTGCTGACGGCCGCCGCCTACGTGCTCATGCAGGAACTGCGGCTGAGGGCCGCCCGCACCGCCTGCGCCCGCACCCAGGTGACTTGGCTGCGCGACCGGTTGCTCAAGGTCAGCGTCCACGTCGTCCGCTCCGTCCGCCGGCTCGTCCTGCACCTGCCGCGAGCGACCCCATACCGCGACGTCTGGCGGCACCTCGCCCTCGCGCTCGGGGCGCGCGCCGGATAGCGCGCCGTCGCCACGGCAACCTCCGCGCCCCGGATGCTCGCCAGCGCCCCTGCGCCCGACCTGTCGGCGCTTGCCACCTCATGCGTGCCGTCACCTCGCCCCGGCCACTGCACCACGCTGCCACCTACCACGCGCCGCGTCCGAAAACGTCCTTCGCGCGACGATCAGGCCCTGCCTGGGACCGATTCGATAACCTCACGAATTTTCCGGGCTAGGGGAGGCACTGAGAACTTACCGTGGCGGCAAGGTGATCAAGCACTTCAAGATGTCGCCGTGGACGAGCGACCTGTCGCATACGACACGGGGCGGAGAGTTTCATACGGATCTCAACACCGAGCCGCATCCTCCCGCGATTACGGCGATACAGTGTCTGGCGCCGGACCCCGGGAGTCCGCACTACGGGGTGACGCGCATTGCGCGGCTCCGGCATCTTTTGGACTTCGTCGACCGCGAGCACGACGAGCGCACGCGACGTTTCCTGCGACAGGACACGGTTGCCATGCTGAATGACCGTTCGTCACTGTGCTGGTCCGGACGAACGGTCGAGGCCGGCACCATCCGCTACCACCCGGACACGATAAGAGCCGCAGTGCGGAGATCGGGCGGTTCAATTCAAGCAGTCGAGCAAGCCATCGCCAGGGTGGAGCGTGCCGCGATGTCCGTAGCGGCATCCTTCGTCCTGCAACGGGGCGACGTGGTTGTGCTCTCGAACCGCAGGACGTTGCACGCAAGAGGTCCCTGCTCGGTGGTTTTTCGCAATTTTCCGACGGACTTCGATTCGAGATGCGTCGCCGTTCTCCACGCCGCCCGGGAACGTGAGGTGGCGTGACGGACGGAATCGAGATTGTCGGTGCGCGGACCAACAACCTGAAGTGCGTCGACGTCGTCCTGCCGCTCCGCAAGGCGACGATGCTGGTCGGGGTGTCCGGCTCGGGCAAGAGCTCGCTGCTCGCAGGTACCCTGGCGACCGAGATCAACTCGCGCATGCGGCGATTTCTCCGTGTCCAACAGCCGCACCTCGAAGAGACGGACGTTCCCGCCTTTCTCGGCCCTCTGCCACCGGGGATACATTTTGCCCAGGCCGCCTTTCGCGCGTCGCGGAGGACGACCGTCGGCACTTCCACCGGCATCCTCGCCCTGCTGCGGCGCTACTTCAGCCGTTACGCGGAACCCTGGGCCAAGGAGGCCGCCGGCGTCGTTCCCCTCCCGTCGCCGCGCAGCTACGCGGCATGGATAGAGCGTCAGTATGCCGGCTCGTTGAATGTCTGGACCGTTGTCGAACGATGGCGGCGCGGCGATGGCACCAGTGCCGTTGCCCGCCTGCGAAAGCACGGGTTCGAGATCGCGACGTTGTCGAGCGAAACGGATCCTCCAGCTCGCCGGGCTCGGGGCCGGGAGATTGACCTCGCGAGGTTCCGTCCGCTCGCCGAGAATGCGCGGCACCTGATCGAAGCCGAGGTCGGTCGGGCGCAAGTTGGCGGCGACTCTCCGGACCTGATGCCGTTGCTCGAGCGGGCCTTCGACATCGGCGGCGACGTCATCGTCGAGTTCGAGAAGGGAGAGCGTTTGCCGCGGCAGCTTCGGACGGACCGCGGTATCCAGCTCGACAGTGCCGTCCACCGGGTTCACGCCGAGGTCCGAGAGCCGTTCTTTTCCCCCGGCGACGCTCTCCTGTCGTTCAACTCCCCCTCGAATCCCGGAAGCGGCGCCTGTCGGGCTTGCCAGGGACTTGGCACGGCCAGATCGGTGCGCGTCAATGCGCTCGCAGCGCATCCGGAGCGGAGCATGCACGAGGGCGCCTTCACGCTCTGGACCGAGAAGAACTATCGCTACGTCAACATCCAGCACGAGACGATCGAGGGGTTGCGCGGGCTTCGCGGCTTTTCGCCGGACGTGCCGTGGGAGCGCCTCGGCGCGGAGGCGCGACAGGTCGTTCTCTACGGTTCCGGGGCAGAGCGCGTGGCGGACATTGACCAGCGGACCGGGCGGAAGACGAGCGCGCCGCGGCCGTTTCCGGGCTTCGTGCCGCGGATCCTGCGGCGGGCCGAGAGCCGGGCGTCTCCTTCCCGACTCGCGGGCCTCGTCGCGGACGGCCCCTGCCCGGACTGCGGCGGCACACGCTGGTCGAGGGAAGCCCGGGCTCTGCGGCTGGGGCGTTGGGGCGTTCACGAGCTCCTGGGGCTCTTGTTCGACGAGCTTCGGGAACTGTCGAGCCCCGAGGGTTCAATGGAGCAGGCCCTGCCCGGTTCGTCGCGGCCGCTGGCCAGGGGGTTGCATGCTGCCGCATCCGCGTTTGTTGCGGCGGGCCTCGGCCACATTTCCGCCGAGCGGGGAATGACCACCCTCAGCGAGGGGGAAAGCCGGCGGTCCCGGCTCGCAGCGCTACTTCGAACGCGCGGTGAGGGCTTGGCGCTGATGCTCGACGAACCGGCGCGGGGTCTCCACGAAGAGGATGTCGTTCGCCTTTCCGCGGCGCTCGGAAGCCTCAAGCGCCGGCACACGCTGGTCGTGAACGAGCACCGGGTTGCTCTGGCTCGGTTCGTCGATCAAGTGCTGGAGATCGGTCCCGGCGCCGGCGCCGCCGGCGGCCGGATCGTCGCCCAGGGCTCCCCGCAGGGGATGCTTGCGAAGATGTCGCGGAACACGGAGCATCGCCGGCATCTTGCTGTCGGCTCGAACGACGCCCGGCTCACGGTCTCGGGCGCTCGCATCCACACGCTGTCGAACGTGACGTGCGACATCCCGCTCGGGAGGCTCGTATCCGTCACGGGGGTGTCCGGTTCCGGGAAGTCTAGCTTCATCCGCGGCATTCTCGTTCCGGCGCTGGCGCAGGAGCTGCCGGACAGGGTCGACGCTGCAGGCTTTGCGTGGGAAGGCGGGTCCTGGGACGGCGTCGAAGGCGCATCGCGCATCTCGTCCGTTCTGGCGCTCGAACCTCGGACGCCGAGCGCCCAGCGACGAAGCGCCGTGGCGACGCTGCTTGGGCTGGCCGACGACCTGCGGACGATGTTCGCGCGCTGTCCCGATGCGAGCCGCCTGGGTCTCAGGGCCACCGACTTCGGCTGGAACGCGGGCCGGGGCCGTTGCCAAACCTGCCTCGGGCTGGGCGAGGTCGAGGATGACAGTGGATGGGCGGCCTGCCCGCACTGCGGCGGCCGCCGGTTCGGCGAAGAAGTGCTCAGCGTCCGCCTGGAGGGCCACAGCGTGGCTGACGTGCTGGAGCTCTCGATCGACGAACTGCTGGCCCATTCGATCGCCGATGCAGCCGGCTGGCGATCGTTGCTGGAGCAGCTGGTCGCACTGGACCTCGGCTACCTGACGCTCGGGCGCCGCCTCGACCAAGTCAGCGGGGGCGAGCACCAGCGCCTGCGGATCGCGCAGACGCTGGCCAACCGGCATCCTCGAGGGCTGCTGCTCGTGCTGGATGAACCGTCGGCCGGTCTCCATCCTCACGACGTACAGCGGCTGGTGCGGGTCCTCGACCGCGTGGTCGACGGTGGGGCCAACACCGTGCTCCTCGTCGAGCACAACCTCGACCTGATTCGCGTTTCCGACTGGATTGTCGACTTCGGTCCCGGTGGGGGGCCGGCTGGCGGCCGCGTTGTGGGCCAGGGCCCACCAGCCGAGATCGCCGGTGCCGACACGGCGACCGGGCGCGTCCTGGGAGGCAGGCAGGTGTCGTCTCCGCCGGTCGCTGACGCCGTCGTGGACCCGATACACCACTCGCGGCCCGTCGAGCCGGACGTTTCCGTCCGAAGCGCCCGACAGTGGCTCAAGCGCCTGATCGGCGAGGACGTGCCGGCCGACGCGCTGGACCCCGTCGACTTCGACGCGCTGGCCGTCGTGTTCGACGAGGCGGCGGCGGTGGCCCGTCCCTACGAGATCGGCGGCCTGGATATCGAGATCGCCCGCCTGCTTCTGGATGAACGGGATGATCGCTCCGACGACCTCCCACGTCTGGCCGACACCTGGGCCGGCAAGCCTGACGCCCACCTGCAAGTCCACCCGCTGCTGGAGGAGTTTCGGGTGTGGGGCGCCCGGCTTCCGGCTTCCGTGACGCGAGCAGTGCGGGACCGCCTCCGTCACATGGGGTTGGAGAGCCCGCTCGAGGCGTCGGCCCCGCCGGAGTTGATGGCGTTGCGCGCCACGGGCCCGCGCTTCGGGCTGCGGGACGGAACTTCAGCCGAACGCGTGCGTAACCTGCGCGACGCGCTCGCTATCGGAGGCGGATACGTCGAGCTCGTGGACGGTCATCAGCGCGTCCTGGGAACGATCCGAACGCGTCACCTCGATCTGGAATCGGAGTGTCCGGCAGTCGCTCCGCTGTCGCCGGGCTCGGTCAGCCTGTCGCGGTTTCACGCCGCCGGACGGTGCCCCTGCTGCGCGGGTTCCGGTTCGGTGCGGACCGTCGACGAGGAGCTCCTGATTGCCAGTCCCGCCGCCGATCCGTTCGATGACGGATTCCTCCGCGCCAAAGCGCTGGGCGTTCTCAGGGGCGTCCGCCGCCACATGTGGCTGCCCTTCTTCAAGCGGATGATCGCCGAAGGACTGTGGTTGCGTGACAGGTCGTTTTCCAGGCTCGAACCCGAGGAACGATGCACCCTGATGCACGGGTTCTGGTGCCGCCCCGGCCACGGCAGCTTCCTGAAGAAGCCGCGGGCCAAGCCTGAAGATGTTCGCTCCTGGCTGCGCTGGGATGGTCTCGTGGCAGTCGTTCTGAGGGAAGCCGAAAGAAGCAGGCACGTGGAATGGCGGGAGCGGTTGAGCAGCTCGACGCGGACGATGGAATGCCCGCAGTGCCGGGGCACCGGACTGCAAGTGCACAGCCGCGCGATCCGGCTCGGCCGGCGTTCATGGTTCGAATGGGTGCGCGCGGCCACCGTCGGGGAGCTGGCCGGCGCTCTCCAGGTGAGCTCCCTCAGCCGGCGTGGCGATCGCATGAAGGAACGCATCCTGCACTGCCTGGAACCCCTGATGCGGACAGCGCCACAGGCTCCGCTGCGGGAACCCATTCAGGATCCGGTCCTGTTGCGCCCGGTGTTCGAGCGAACGGTCCACAGCATGACGCAACTCCGAGTCCTGAACTGACCGATGACCTACGCCTTGTTCGGACGGTTCGCCGAGCGGTTCGACTGGCACACGCCGCCGCACCACTACCAGGACGACCATGCGTTCGTGTTGGAGCGGCTCGGCCAACCCGGTCGGGTTCTCGACGTCGGTTGCGGCACGGGCGTGTTCCTGGAGAAGGCGGTGGCGGCCGGCTTCGACGCGATTGGCATCGACGCTGCGCCGGAAATGGTTTCCATCGCGGCGGGGCGGGTCGGCAGAGAACGCGTTCGCGTCGAGCGGATGCAGGAGCTTCTACCCCGGAAAATTCGTGAGGTTATCGAATCGGTCCCAGGCAGGGCCTGATCGTCGCGCGAAGGACGTTTTCGGACGCGGCGCGTGGTAGGTGGCAGCGTGGTGCAGTGGCCGGGGCGAGGTGACGGCACGCATGAGGTGGCAAGCGCCGACAGGTCGGGCGCAGGGGCGCTGGCGAGCATCCGGGGCGCGGAGGTTGCCGTGGCGACGGCGCGCTATCCGGCGCGCGCCCCGAGCGCGAGGGCGAGGTGCCGCCAGACGTCGCGGTATGGGGTCGCTCGCGGCAGGTGCAGGACGAGCCGGCGGACGGAGCGGACGACGTGGACGCTGACCTTGAGCAACCGGTCGCGCAGCCAAGTCACCTGGGTGCGGGCGCAGGCGGTGCGGGCGGCCCTCAGCCGCAGTTCCTGCATGAGCACGTAGGCGGCGGCCGTCAGCAGGACCCGCAGCTGGTTCCTAAGAAACTCCCGTCGGATGCTCCTGGAGCGTGAATCCGAGCGCCTTCGCCCGACGGCGGAGATTGGCTACGGCTCGTTGCCGATAACGCTGCTCGTAGTGCGAGGCACCCGGGTCGGCGTACTGCATGCCGTAGCGCAGTGTGTTGTAGAACAACACGGCGATCTTGCGCGCCGTGGCCGTCACCGCCTTGGCCTTGCCGACCCGCCCGGACAAGCGGCGGTAGAACGCGCCCAGGGCCGTGTCGGTCCGGCTCACGGTGACCGCGGCCAACCGCAGCAGGGCTGCCGCTCGGTTCGCAGACCGTCGCGTCTTCGAGCTCAGGATCCGACCGCCCGAGATCTTGTTGCCCGGAGCCAACGACAACCACGACGTGAAGTGCTTGCAGGTCGGCCACCGAGACATGTCCGTGCCGCATTCGCTGACCAGCTTCAGCGCGTTGTACGGTCCGAGGCCGTGGATCTGAGTCAGGTCTACGCCGAGCAGCGTGTAGAGCATCGGGCGCACGTCGAACGCCAGCGCGTTGGGTCCGCGCGTGGTGTGTCGCGGGGCCGGCAACCGGGCCGGTGGCGGCGTGCTCGTTGCGCAAAGGTGCTTCACCGCGCGCTCGATGGCCTGATCACACTGCCCGATGGACTCCTGGTATCTGTCGTAGAGCTCCAGCGCCTGGCTCAGCGCGAAGACGTGCTCTTCCCGATAGTTGCCGGCCAGCGCCTCCCTGATCGTCTCGACGCTCGCCTTGCAGCGGGGGTCGCGGTGCTGGGCCAACTGCATCGGGTCGCGGGCGCCCGCGACAATCGCGCGCACGATGCGCATCCCCGTCTCGCCCGTGATGTCGGTCACGACGTGATGAAGCTGGACGTTCATCTCCATCAAGGCCTTCTGCATGTGCTGAATGTGTGCGGCTGCATACTCGACCAGCCGCTCCCGCTGACGCAGATACGCGCGTAGCGTCACCACGTCCTGATGCGGACGGAAGCTCCCGCGCAGCAGGCCGAACTGATGAAGCTGCTGGAGCCACTGGGCATCGTTGACGTCCGTCTTCCGGCCTGGAACCTGCTTCACGTCTCTGGCGTTGACCAGCAGCACCTCGAAGCCCTGCGCCTCAAGGATCTCGAACACCGGGATCCAGTACACGCCCGTCGACTCCATCGCCACGGTCGTGATCCCGACAGTCTTCAGCCAGTCGGCCAGTCGATGCAGATCCTGAGTGAAGCTCTGAAAGGTCCGCACGGGCTCGGCGTCGCGATCGGGCGCCACGGCCACCACGTGAAACCGTGAGCCCACATCGATGCCGGCCGCATCGGGATGAACGTTCGAGAAGCGGCCTCGTGCGTGCCGCCCCTTGGTCTTCCTGCGTCGTGCCATCGGTACCTCCTCATTGGAGTGGCGCCGAGAGGCAGGACGGCGGAACGATAACTTTCCTACACGGGATCGCAGTCGAGCGTCACCACTTGCAAGTCCGCAGGCGTCCTTGGACCACGTTTGCCACGGGGTCGTGCCTCCAATAAGCTAACGGTCGCTCCCCTCGGCGCGACCCCGCACGATACCCGATCGCCGAGTTTCTGTCGCGACAGGAGCGGGTACGCCCGCCGACGACGTTTGCCCAGAACTTGGTGCAGCTCGTGCGGTCGATCTGCAAGCCGTCGAGCAGTTCCTTGATGCGGTTCTCGATGTCGCCGCGCCCGCAGTAGACCTTCTCGTAGATGAAGCGCGGCGTCTGGCGCAGATTGGTCACGACGAAGCGCGGGTTGTCCCGCGGCTGCCGGCCGGTGAGCTGCACGACTTCGGCCTTGATCACCACGCGGCGCTCACGAGCCCACGTGCCCGCGCGATAGCGGGTGTCGAGGTAGAAGTGCGCCGTCTTCTCGCGCAGCATGTTCTCGGTGCGGGCCGCCACCATGACGTGCTCGGCAGCCCGCAACAGCACGGCGTTCCTGGCCATCGCCACGACGTAGTCGAGCCGCGGTTCGGCATCGAGGAAGTCGAAGATCTCTGGCGTGGCGAAGCCGCCGTCGAGCCGGACGAGAAAGCGCGCCTCGGGAAACGCGGACCGCAGCAGCGCGAGCAGCCGACACAGCACGCCCAGCGTGCCGTCGGACGCCTGCGCCGTGCCGGGCCGCAGCACGGCCGCGCACAGATACTGCTCCGCCTCACGGTCGAAGCTCACAAAGGCCAGCAATGGCAGGTAGCACCAGCTGTCGTAGTAGCTGTTGAACATGGTCAGCTGCTGCGCGCCATGCGTCGGGTCGTCGGTCGGGTCGAGGTCGATCGTGATGCGTCGCACCCGCCCACGCAGCCGGCGGCGATGCCGCTCGATGACCGACGCCGCCAACTCGCGCCCGAGCCGATAGAGCGCGACGCGGCCCGCACCGTTCTCGAACCGCGAGACCGTCGGCTGCGACGCCAGCCGACCGCCCGCCACCGGGTCGCGCCCGAGCAGCAACTTGTGGATCGGATCATCGGCGAGCTGGTCCGAATCGTTGCCGGCGGGATGGCCGCAGGCGATGCCGAACACCCGCTGGCCCACCAGGTCCTCGAGCGTGTGCCGGACCTTCTCCGGTGCCCGGCGGTCAATCAGACACCGGCCGAATGCCTTGACCAACCCGTAGACGCGCTCGGCGGCCTTGAGCAGCACGGCGCCGCCATCCGAGCTCGACTGCTCGCGGTCGAACGTGGCCACGAGCGGCTTGTCGAACAGATCGGGGAACAGAACAGACTGTGCTATCGTGGGGGCCGTCACGCAAGAGCCTCCGTCGTGCCGAAAACATCTGTCGTCAACAGCGTTTTAGCACACGGAGGCTTTTGTGTCTCTACTCAGGCCGGGCGCCTCATGAATTTTCCAGGCTATGGCAGGAGAAAAGGGGATGTCCCGGATGCTGTTGAACTGAAGTGAAGCGGGTGGCGACTCCTCGCCCCTGTCTGTGGTAGGACAGGGGTGGAATCAACAAGAGGAGAGCCACCCATGGCGAAGCATGACAGGCGGAAGCGTTCCAGCCAACCCCCCAGCTCGCGAACGGTCTCGATTCAGGTGCCCCTGCCGGTGCTCGGTGTGCTGAACGGTGTCCGGGAAGCGTTTCATGGCTTGTGCATCACGACCGGGCTGCAGGTCCTTGAGGCGATGATGGAGGGGGATCGAGAAGACCTGGGCGGGCCGAAGGGGCGCCATCAGGTCGAGCGACCCGCATGGCGTGGCGGGAGCGTGGCCAGTCAGGTGACGCTCGGGGGGCGCGAAGTTGCCGTGCCGCGGCTCCGTGTGCGGAGCACGGACGGCGAGCTGCCGCTGCCGAGCTTCCGGTGGGCGGCGGCCACCGACCCGCTGGACGAGCGCACGCTGGCGGCGGTCGCGGCCGGGGTGTCGACGCGGCGGTATGCGGGCACGTTGGATCCGTTGCCGGACGAGGTGACGGAGCGGGGAACGTCGCGTAGCGCGGTGTCTCGGCGGTTCGTGGCGCTGTCGGCCAAGCGCCTGGGGTCGTTTCTCAAGCGGCCGTTGGGCGAGTTGGACCTGCGGGTGGTCTGCATCGACGGCAAGGTCTTCCGGGATCACTGCATGGTGGTCGCGTTGGGGATCGACACGCAGGGCCGCAAGCACGTGCTGGGGCTTCGCGAAGGCGCCACGGAGACGGCGGCCGTCACCACCGGCCTGCTGAGCGACTTGGTGACGCGCGGTCTGCCGACGGACCGGACGTTGCTGTTCGTCATCGATGGGGCGGCGGGGCTGCGCCGGGCCATCAGCGATGTCTTCGGCTCTCGTGGCGTGGTGCAACGCTGTCAAGTACACAAGCTCCGGAACGTCATGGGCCATCTGCCCGAACGGCTGCACGCCTCGGTTGGCAAGGCGTTGCGGGACGCCTGGGAGCTGGACTCGGCGGACCGCGCGGTGCGGGTGCTGGAGCGCTTGGCGGGGTCGCTGGAGCGTGACCACCCCGGCGCGGCGGCGTCCATCCGGGAGGGCCTCGAGGAGACACTGACGGTGCAGCGGCTTGGTCTGACGGGGGCGCTCGAACGTACTCTGCGCTCTACGAACATCATCGAAAACCTGATGGGCAGCGTCGAGGACTACACGCGGCGGGTCAAGCGGTGGCGTGGCGGGCAGATGATTCAACGTTGGGTGGCGAGCGCGCTGGTGGAGGCGGAGCCGCGCTTCCGGCGGGTGCGTGGTTACCGCGACCTACGCCACCTGGTCGCTGCACTGGACGCGCTGGCCCCGCCCGACGGTGCGGTTGCTGACGCGGCGTAGAATAGACGAACTCGGCGCGGAAACAAGGAGTCCGCCACTCGCAAAGTTCAACAACGAACGGGACAATCCCAGCTGCTGTTCGGCCATCGTTACGATCCGCTCTGCGCAGCCCGGGAACGCCCCGTTGTACTTCGCGAGCACGTCCGGAGGGGGAAGAGGTCCCTGAAACGAACGCGTGATCGAGACTTGTTCGCGCCGGACCACTCCGGCGGTTTCGGATGACGGATCCGTCGGTGGCGCGGGTTCAGGAGTGTCGGCCCGTCGGGCGGGGGGCGGATTGGTCTGGCGGCTCGACCGTCGTCGGCTCAAGTTCTATCCTCGTCATGGCGTCGGCGAGATGCTGGCCGACGATGTGCCAATCGCTGTAGAGCGCACGCGCGTCGGCCACCTCGTCGGCGGCACTGTCGTTGTACGTGTCGAACTGGCCGAAGAGGTCGAGCAGACGGGCGACGCCCGACCAGATTGACGGCGTGGCGTAGAGGTGGTCGGTTCGCATGAAGCAATCGAATTCTAGACGATTGTACACTCGTCTGCGGCCCCTATCCGCTCTCGGAGATGCAGACGCCGCGGGCTCAGCGACCATTCGAGGGCGCTGCGCGCCGGGGACTGTTGCGTGCCGTCGCACAGGTCTGACGTGCACCCGGGTACCACGCAGGACTTGACAGCGCGATTATCGGCTAGTACACGGAGGGGGCGCTCCGGAATCTGGGCGGCTCAAACGGTGGAACCGATGATGATCAGCAAACAGCTCGGAAGCCTGACGGCGCTCGCCTGCGCCGCGCTCGTCGCCGCGGCGGGCCCGGTCGCGGTCGAGGCGGCGGACAACGACGGTGTCATTCGCGGCGTGGTCACCAGCGCCAACGGACCGGAGGCCGGCGTCTGGGTGATTGCCGAGACCGACGACCTCGAGACCGTGTTCCGCAAGATCGTCGTCACCGACGACGCGGGGCGCTACGTGCTGCCGGAGCTCCCCGCCGCGGCCTACGACGTCTGGGTCCGGGGCTACGGCCTCGTCGACTCGGCGCCGGTGGCGGGCCGGCCCGACCAGGAGCTCGACCTGACCGCGGTCGTGGCCGCGACGCCGCAGGAGGCGGCGCAGGTCTATCCGTCGAACTACTGGCTGGCGCTCATCGACCTGCCGGCCTCGCACGAGTTCCCGGGCACCGGCCCCGAGGGCAACGGCATCAACCCGGCGATGGGCAGCCGGAGCGAGTGGATCAACAACCTCAAGGGCTGCCAGCGCTGCCACCAGGTGGGCAACAGGCGCACCCGCGAGGTCCCGGACGTCGCGGACTTCGACTCGGCGCGCTCGGCCTGGGACGACCGCACGCAGCGCGGCCAGCGCGGGTCGCTCATGTACAGCTTCATCACCCGCTTCGGCCGCGAGCGCGCCCTCGACATGCTGGTCGACTGGAGCGACCGGATTGCCGCCGGCGCGGCGCCGCCGGCCCCGCCGCGGCCGCAGGGCATCGAGCGCAACGTGGTGCTCACGATGTGGAACTGGGGCAACAACGTCGCCTTCGTCCACGACGAGATCGCCACCGACAAGCGCAACCCGCGCGTCAACGCGAACGGGCCGCTCTACGGCGTCGACATCGGCAACGACTTCCTGCTGGTGACCGACACCGCCGAGCACCGCTCGGAGATGATCAAGATCCCGCTGCGCGACAACGACCCGCCGGTGCCGTCGATGTTCGCGACCGAGGGCTTCAAGCCGTGGCGCGACTTCGGCGCCGAGGCCGTCTGGAACGATCCGGCCAACCCGCACAACCCGATGATCGACGCCGGCGGGCGGGTCTGGCTGACGACGCGCATCCGCCACCCGAACAACCCCGACTGGTGCCGCGAGGGCTCCGGCAACCGCTACGCGCAGTACTTCCCGCTCGAGCGCGCCGGACGCCACACCGGCTACTACGACCCGGAGACCGGCGACTTCGAGCTGATCGACACCTGCTACGGCACCCACCACCTGCAGTTCGCCGAGGACGAGCAGGACACGCTGTACTTCAGCGGCGGCGGCCCCGTCATCGGCTGGCTCGACACGCAACTGTACGATGCGACCGGCGACGAGCAGCTCGCGCAGGGCTGGTGCCCGACCGTCATCGACACCAACGGCGACGGGGTCATCACGAAGCCGTGGAACGAGCCGCCGCCGCGCGGCGGCGGCGGGCAGGCGCCGTTCGACCCGGCGCTCGACACGCGCGTGCTCGTCGGCGCCTACGGCATCATCGCCAACCCGCTCGACGATGCCGTCTGGATCGTCTCGGACGACTTCCCGGGCCGGATGCTGCGGCTCGAGCGCGGCGACGACCCGCCGGCGAGCTGCGTCAGCGAGCTGTACACGGTGCCGGTGGAGCAGGGATACCGGACGCGCGGCCTCGACGTCGACCGCGACGGGGTGCTGTGGACGGCGCTGGCCGGCAGCAGCCACTTCGCCTCGTTCGACCGCAGCAAGTGCACCGTCTTCGGCGGGCCGGAGGTGCGCGACGGCCGCCACTGCGACGCCGGCTGGTCGTTCTACAAGGTGCCCGGCCCGAACTTCCGGGACACGGACATCGGAACCGACTTCCACTATTACAACTGGGTCGATCAGTTCAACACGCTGGGCCTGGGAGAGAACGTCCCCATCGCCAACGGGTCGAGCTCCGACTCGCTGCTGGCGCTCGACCCGGACACCGGCGAGTGGACCATCCTGCGCGTGCCCTATCCGCAGGGCTTCCACAGCCGCGGCCTCGACGGCCGCATCGACGACCCGGACGCCGGCTGGAAGGGCCGCGGCGTCTACGCCACGTACGGCGCCGACGCAGCCTGGCACGTGGAGGGCGGCCCGGTCGAGCCGGGGAACCTGGTCAAGTTCCAGATCCGGCCGGACCCGCTGGCGCACTGAGGGGTGTGGGGGCGGCCCGCCTCCCGCCCGTCCGGCCCGGCCGCCGGGCGGTTGCCGGCCCGCAGATCTTCGCTTCGGTGTCCGCCAGGGGGCGGGGTTTCAGGCTTGGTACAACCGGAAGCCGGCCACCGCGAAATGGCGGTCGAACGCGAAGGCCTCGTCGATCCCGCGCTGGCGCATGACGAGGAAGCTCACCTGATCGACGAGGCTGACGCCGCGAGGGGCGCTGTGCAGCGCGTCGACGGCGGCGCGGTGCAGCGGCTCGTCGACCCACTCGATGTCGAAGGCACGCGTCTCGGCTGCGAGAGCGAGCGCGGCGGCGCGTCCGAGGCGCTGGTGCAGCAGCGCCATCGATTCGGACAGGACGTAGCTGTGGGTGAGCAGGCGGCGTTCGGCCTGCAGCAGCCGGTCGAATGCGAGCCGTGCCTCCCAGTGTTTCAGGTCGCGATCGTTGGCCAGGGCGAAGAGGGCCGACGTGTCGACGAAGATCATGACTTCGCGCGCTCGTCCTCCCAACGGCTGGCGATGGCTTCCGCATACCACCTGTCATGATCCACGGACACCGGGACGTCCCGGGGCGGGTTCGGATCGCGGCCCATCCCGATGAACGTGAAGTCTTCGATCGTCAGTTTCCTCTTCTTGCTCTCGCGGGAGGTGCCGAGCGCGTCGGCCAGCGTCTCGCGCACCACCGACGCCATCGACACGCCCTGCTCGAATGCCTTGCGGCGAACCGCCTCGTAGGTGGCCTCGTCCAACTGAATCTGCGTGCGCTTCATTCCTCAACTCTCGCGCTCTGCCAGCATGACATCATGCTAACATGCGGCAGGATCACGGAGACCGGGGGCAAGACCATGCTGAAGTGGCGCATTCTCGCAATCGTCGGGTTCGCGTTCGGTATCGCCGGCAGCGGCTGGGCGCTGGCGGAGCAGCAGCGCGCGGCCTCGCAGGTCTACGAGCTGCGCGTCTACACGACGCTGCCGGGCAAGCGGCCGGCGCTGGCGGATCGCTTCCGCGACCACACCTCGAAGATGTTCGAGCGGGCCGGCATGACGAACGTCGGCTACTGGAATGCGGCGACCGGCGACAACGCCGAGGAGACGTTCATCTACCTGCTGGCGTATCCGTCGCGCGAGGCGCGCGACCGGATGTGGGAGGAGCTCGGCACCTACGAGGACTTCCAGGAGATCATCATCGCGGTCGAGCGGGACGACGAACGGAAGCTGATCGAGAACATCGAGGCCCGCATTCTCGAGCCGACGTCGTATTCCGGCCTCAGGTAGCCTGTCCACCGGCGATCGAGTACGGCACGCGGACACCCGGGTCGCCGGCCGGAAAGTCCTTCGTGTTGCGGGTGACCAGGATGCGGCCGCTGCGCCTGGCGCTGGCCCAGATGATGGTGTCGGGCAGACGGAGCCGATGCTCGCGCCGAATCGCGACGGCCAGCTCGCTCACCTCGTCGTCGATGGGGACGCGCGTGAAGCCGGACAGGAACCAGCGGAGGCGTGCCGACTCCCGGTCGTCCGCGGCGCCGACCATCACCTCCATCCAGGTGATCGCGCTTATCGCCGGGTCGTTGTGCCGTGAGAGCTCGTCGCGAGCCGCCTTGATGCCGGCGAGGTAGTCAATCAGGACGTTCGTGTCGATGAGGGCGCTCATCTCACCACCACTCGCGTCGCAGGCGGCGCTCGTACCGCAGGCCGTCCGTGTGGCGGTCCCGCCAGATGCCGAATGCGTCGTCCCGGTCGCGCAGGTGCCGCGCGTGCAGGTAATCCGCGACCGCGCGGCGGATGACCTCGGCGCGCGACACGCCTTCGCGACGGCAGACGTCGGCCAGTTGTCGTACCTGCTCCTCGGGAAGCTCTATGATGGTGCGCATGGCATATGATGACGATGCATGATGACATCATGAGCCGGGACGAAGCAATGACGGACCGTAACACGGCAGGCACGTCCCGCCGGCAGCGCTCGACATGAACACCGGCGAGCACGTCTGGATGGTGCCGAACGGCGACGGGCCGCGGGAGCACCCGGCCATCGCCCACTTCGACCTGCCGCCGCTCGGCCAGCCCGGCCGCGCGATGACGCTGCTGACGAAGACGCTGCTCTTCGTCAGCGAGGGCGACCCGATCATGGTCCGCACGCCGCCCGGCGCCGGCCCCGACGCCGGACGCAAGCTCCGGGCCTTCGACAAGGCGTCGGGCGCGGTGGTCTGGGAGACCGAGCTCGCTGCCGGCACCAACGGCTCGCCGATCACCTACCTGCACGCGGGCCGGCAGTACATCGTCCTGCCGATCGGCTCGGTCGAGCATCCGGGGGAGTGGGTGGCGCTCGCGTTGCCGTAGCGCGAATCCGGTCGGGGCGCTGTCTATTGCGGGTCGAGCGCCAATTGAATCCGCAGCGCCTCGTTCAACGCCGTGACCTCGTCAGGGGCGAGGCGTCCGAGCACGCTGCCGATGCGGTTCCGCGCTACGGTCCGAATCTGATTGGTCGCGGCCCGCGACGGTCTGGCAAGACCGCTGGCGGATGACCCGCATCGCGATTCGTACGGCCTCAGGCTCCGCTCGGGCAGGTTCGCAATCGGCACCACCTGGACTACCGCGTCGAAACGGCATGCGATGTCGTTGGACACGACCACCGCCGGGCGCGTCTTCCTGATCTCGCGCCCCTCGGTCGGATCGAGGCGAACCCGCACGACCATGCCCCGTGCCAAGGCCGGGCTCACTCGGAGACCTCGGCATCGGCGCGTTCCCACGCGCGGTTGATGCGGGCCGTCTCCGCGGCGTCGGCCCGGTACGCCTCCTCGAGGCGCTGCGCCAGCTCGCGCGTCCGGTACGCTTCGACGGCCTCACGGACCACCGCGCTGGCGTTGGACGTCGATCGGAGGTAGCGCGCGGTCTCGACCGGCAGTGAGACGGTTAACCGTGTTCTGGTGGCTGACCTGGCAGGCGGCATCGTGACCTTCCTCGTCATTCGATGAGGTCGTAATCCAACGACATACCTGGAGTAGCAACGGATGGTAGCATCATCCGGCCTCACCGTTGCACGCGCTGAGGCGAACGCGGAGAGCGTCGAAGAGGTGTTGCCCGCCCGCTCGGTGCGGGGTAGGATGCGAGCTGCCGCACTGTGCGTCGCGGCGCCGGCGGACCGGAGGGAGCCACTGATGGTGCGATCGCGGAGCGGCTTGGGACGGACGGCGGCCGGGTTGGCGTGCGCCGCCGCGTTCTTCGTGGCCGGCGCCTCCAGCGCGCAGCCGGGGAGACCGGAGATCTCGTCCGGTCGACCGGGCGCTGCGCCGGCCGCCGCGGCGGCCCCGCAGGCCGCGGCGCCCTCGCCGCGCGCGATGCTGGACCGCTACTGCATCGCCTGCCACAACGACCGGCGGCGCACCGGCGGGCTGGTGCTCGAGGCCGCCGCGGTCGACGCGGGCGACCCGAGCCGCGACGCGGACGTCTGGGAGCGGGTCATCGCGAAGCTGCGGACCGGCGCCATGCCGCCGCCCGGCCGTCCGCGTCCGGACACGGCGACGTACGAGTCGGTGGCGGCCCGGCTCGAGGCGGACATCGACCGGGCGGCCGCGGCGCGGCCGAACCCCGGCCGCACGGGCACCGTCCACCGGCTGAACCGGACCGAGTACCGGAACGCGGTGCGCGACCTGCTGGCGCTCGACCTCGACGTGACGCCGCTGCTGCCGGGCGACGAGACGTCGGACACCGGCTTCGACAACAACGCCGACGTGCTGTCGATCTCGACGGCGCAGCTCGAGCGCTACCTCTCGGCCGCCCGCACCATCACGCGGCTCGCCACCGGCGTGACGCCGGCGGGTCCGGGCTTCGAGACGTTCGACGTGCCGCTGCTGCTGCTGCAGGACGATCGCCAGAGCGAGCAGTTGCCGCTCGGCTCGCGCGGCGGCGTCGCCGTCCCCTACCACTTCCCGGTCGACGGCGAGTACCTCGTCAAGATCGAGCTGCGGTCGAACTGGCAGGACTACATCCTCGGCATGGGCTCGGCGCACCGGCTCGACGTCCGGATCGACGGCCGGCTGGTCAAGCGGTTCACCGTCGGCGGCGAGGCCCGCGGCCGGCCCGCGCCGGTCACGTTCACGATCGCCGAGCGGGGCGACCCCGAGTGGGAGACGTACCTGCAGCATGCCGACGAGCGTCTCGAGGTCCGCGTGCCGGTCGAGGCCGGGCCGCGGACGGTGGGTGTCTCGTTCGTGCGCAACCTCTGGGAGCCCGAGGGGATCCTCAAGCCGCGGCAGGCGGGCGAGGTGCTCTCGAACGACGAGGCGTACAACGGGAACGCCGCGGTCAGCGCCGTCGCCATCGGCGGGCCGTACAGCGTCGCCGGGCCGGGCGACACGCCCAGCCGGCGGGCGATCTTCACCTGCCGCCCCGCCACCGGCGCGGAGGCCGACGAGCGGGCGTGCGCCGCCGAGATCGTGTCGCGCCTGGCGCGGCGCGCCTACCGCCGCCCGCTGACGCCGGCCGACGTCGAGACGCTGCTCGACTTCTTCGAGAACGGGCGCGCGAGCGGCGGCACCTTCGATGCCGGCATCCAGCTCGCGCTCGAGCGGATGCTGGTCGACCCGGACTTCCTCCTGCGGGTCGAAAGCGATCCGCCGGGCGCGGCGGCCGGCGAGCCGTACCGGCTCGGCGATCTGGAGGTCGCCTCGCGGCTGTCCTTCTTCCTGTGGGGCAGCATTCCCGACGCGCCGCTGCTCGCCGCGGCGGAGACGGGCACCCTGACGGATCCGGCCGTGCTGGCGGCGCAGGTCCGGCGCATGCTGGCCGACCCCCGCGCCGGCTCGCTCGTCGACGACTTCGCCGTGCAGTGGCTGCACCTGCGCAACCTGGAGGACGTCACGGGCGACCCGGTGCCGTTCCCCGACTTCGACGACAACCTCGTCGCGGCGTTCCGGCAGGAGACCACGCAGTTTCTCGCCAGCACGCTCGGCGCGGACCGCAGCGTGCTCGACCTGCTCGACGCCGACTACACCTATGTGAACGAGCGGCTCGCGCGCCACTACGGGATCCCGGGCATCTACGGGACGCGGTTCCGGCGCGTCGCGCTCCCGGACCGCGAGCAGCGCGGCGGCCTGCTCGGGCACGGCAGCCTGCTGGCGCTGACCTCGTACCCGACCCGCACCTCGCCGGTGCTGCGCGGCAAGTGGCTGCTGGACACGATTCTCGGCGCGCCGCCCCCGTCGCCGCCGGCTGATGTGCCGGCGCTGCCGGAGCGCGGCGACGAAGGCCGGACCACGACCGTGCGCGAGCGCCTGGAGCGCCACCGGCAGTCGCCGGCGTGCGCCACGTGCCACGCGTCGATCGACCCGCCCGGCTTCGCGCTGGAGCAGTTCGACGGCCTGGGCGCCTGGCGCACCGCCGACGAGTTCGGCAACCCGATCGACGCGACGGCCACCATGCCGAACGGCCGCACGGTGACCGGCATGGCCGGCCTGCGCGCGCTGCTGCTGGAGCAGCCCGAGCAGTTCGCCCGCACGGTGACGGCCAAGCTGCTGTCGTACGCCCTCGGGCGCGGCCTCGAGCACACCGACTGGCCGACCGTCCGCGCCGTCGCGCGGGACGCCGCGGCGGCCGACTACCGCTGGTCGGCGATCATCGCCGGCATCGTCCGCAGCCCGGCGTTCCTGACGCGCAACGCGGCGGGGGACTGATTGTGGCAACTGCGGCACCATCATCGTTCGGCCGTGAAGCTTGCATCGAGAATGCGCGGTGGAGCGCGCCCGCTGCTTACGACTTGACCCGAACCAGGAAGAGAGCAAGTGTGCCGAAAGACGCGGCAACTTCCGTGCCACTTCGCGCGGGTATCTACGCGATCTGTGCCGAGGGTTCCGGAAAGGGTGTGGGCGACCTGATTCTCGATATCGGCGAATGTGGACCACGGCCAGCCACGGGACGCGGATTGCGCGAGAGACTTGCGTCCACGGTGACTCACTCGGCCTCGGAGAACATTGCGAGGGATATCGAGAGCGGCAGCGTTCAGGACCCGCTGTACGTCGTCTGGGCAGTGGCTGCTTGCAAGGAGGAAGCGAAGGAAGCTCAAGATGCTCTGATCTGTCTGTTCAGGACAGAGTTCGGGAAGCAGCCGAAGTACAACTGGAAGCCGGAAGATAGTAGCTGCCCGGACGACCATTTGGCGTTGTACGAGAATCTCAAGACCTTGGTCGCAAGCCGGTTGAATTGTCGAGACGGCGAACGACAAGTGACGCAACTCGCAATGGCGGCGGCGGAACCGGTGCTTGACGCCGTCTGGGATAATCCTGACGACGCGGAGTATGACGCGCTATGAGTTCGGCGACGTGGTGCTGGTGCGTGTACCGTTCACCGATCAGCGGGGCACGAAGCAAAGGCCGGCTGTCGTCGTTAGCGGAGCAGAGTACGCCAGGGCCAGACCTGACGTGATTCTCATGGCAGTGACCGGTCGCATCCGGTCGCCGCCAGGCTTTGGTGAGATCGTCATTGAAGACTGGGATGAGGCGGGATTGCTGAAGCGATCTGTCCTGAAGCCGGTCCTGTTCACGATCGAGCAGCGGTTGGTCGCCAGGATACTGGGTCGGTTGAGCGCGGGCGATCGGGCAGTGCTCAAGAAAGGCCTTCGGAGCCTCGTCGGGTAGGGGCGGGGTAGCCCGCTTCAGGCTCTGGCGTGACGCAGGCTGTTGTTTGCGCGACTCGGCTCGGCAGTATCGGGGAGTGAGGGAAGGCAGGAAGGTGACCACTATGACCATCACTGGAAAATTGCTGCCGCGGCGGACCGTCCTGCGCGGTCTCGGCGTGACGTTGAGCCTCCCGTTCCTCGATGCGATGGCGCCTGCGCTCCGCGCGCTGGCGAAGACCGCGGCCAAGCCGATCCACCGCTTCCAGGCCATCTACGTGCCCAACGGCATGGCGATGCAGTACTGGACGCCGGAGGAGGAGGGCCGGAACTTCGAGCTGACGCCCATCCTGGCCCCGTTCGCGCCGTTCCGCGATCGCATGCTCGTCATCTCGGGCCTGCGCGCCTCGTGGGCGTACGTCCACGCGGGCGCCTCGGCGTCGTTCCTGACCGGGACGCCGCGCGGCGGCCAGAACGAGACCGACGTGCTCGCGAGCACGTCGGTGGACCAGATCCTCGCGCGGGAGCTGGGCAAGACCACGCAGCTCGGCTCGCTGGAAGTGTCGATGGACAAGTTCGCCAACGCCGGCCAGTGCACGGCCGGCCTGAGCTGCGCCTACACGCAGACCATCTCGTGGCGTACGCCGACGATGCCCCTGCCGATGGAGAACAACCCGCGCGCCGTCTTCGAGCGGCTCTTCGGCGACAGCGGCTCGGCCGACCCGGCCGTCCGCCGGGCGCGGCGCCAGCAGAAGCAGAGCATCCTCGACTCGGTGACCGACAAGCTGACCGACCTGAAGGTGGCGGTCGGGCCTCGCGACCGGGTGAAGCTCGACGAGTACACCGACGCGGTCCGCGACGTCGAGCGGCGCATCCAGATCGCCGAGCAGCAGCGCGACGTCGAGCCGTCGTTCGCGGAGCAGCCCTCGGCGCCGCCGCGTGTCTTCGAGGAGCATCTCGGGTTGATGCTCGACCTGCAGTTCCTGGCCCTCCAGGCCGACCTGACGCGCGTCGTCACGTTCATGATGGGCCGCGAGCAGAGCACGCGCTCCTATCCGCAGATCGGGGTGCCCGACGCGCACCATCCGCTCTCGCACCACGAGGACGACCCGGAGCGGATCGCCGTGATGTCGAAGATCAACGCGTACCATGCCGAGCTGACAGCCGGCTACCTCGCGCGCCTGGGCGCGGCCGAGGACGCCGACGGCTCGCTGCTCGACAACATGACCATCCTCTACGGCGCCGGCATCTCGAACAGCACGCGCCACCTGGGCGTCAACCTGCCCCTCCTGGTCCTGGGCGGCGGCGCCGGTAAGCTCAAGGGCGGCCGGCACCTGCGGTACTCCGGCCGCACGTCCAACGCCGACCTGCTGATGACCCTGATGGACAAGCTCGACATGCCGCTCGACCGCCTCGGCGACAGCACCACGAAGCTGCCCATCGACACGCTGTCGGAGGTGTGACCCGGGTCGGCGGAGGCGGGCAGGTTCTGCGTAATCGGCGGGCCATCCGGAGCAAGACGCAAATCGATTGACACATACTGACTGACACACTACCGTTGAGTGGTGGCCAAGACGCACAAGGTGCAGGTGACGCTCGACGACGGACAGTATGCGGCCCTGGCCCGGATGTCGCGCAGGCGCGGACGCAAGCTGGCCGCGGTCGTGAGAGAGGCGGTCGAAGAGTACTGCGTCGCGCCCGAGGCCAGACGCTGCCGGCTGGACGCCATCGATACGTTGTACTCTCTCGATCCGGTCCCGGTTGATCAGGAGCAGTGGGAACGGGAGTACAGCAGCCTCAAGACCGGCCTCTCGACTGGCTGCGCGCCAGCGGCGACGGCGGGTCCTGGCCGGGACCGGCGGGACGATGAGCGGAGCTGAGCCGCTCTTCGTCGACACGAACGTCTTCATGTACCTCGCCGGAGACGACCTGCCGATGCGGGAGCGGTGCCGCGGAGCCCTGCGCGCGCTTGTCGATCGTGAGGTTCCGCTCGTGACGAGCGCGGAGGTGCTGCAGGAGATCCTCCACCGCTACGTCAGCATCGACCGGATGGATCGTGCGCGCCTCGTCTACGGCGCCGCGGTGGATATCTGCAAGGAGGTGCTGCCTGTCACGGTGCGGCAGACGGCGCTGGCGCTCGAGCTGCTGTCGCAGCATCGGGGTCTCCCGGCGCGAGACGCCCTGCACGTGGCGGTCATGCAGGAGCGGGGCATCCGCCGGATTCTGTCGGCCGACCGCCACTTCGATCGCGTGGATGCGGTACGGCGCGTCGATCCCGCGGAAGTCGACCCGCTTGAGGCGGGACGGGCAGGGTAGTTCGGGATCGACAGGGCGGATCCTCTGTTCTACACTCCCGGCATGAGCATGGATTCCAGCGGAGCGGCTCTGCGGAGCGTGGGTCGGGCGGCGCTTCTGGCGGCGCTGGTGGTCGCGATTCCAGCGGCCGCATCCGCCGCCGACCAGGCGCTCGCCGACGCGGCGCAGCGCGGCGAGTGGGACGTCGTGCGCGCGCTCGTGGCGCAAGGGGCCGACGTGACGGCCCCGCAGGGCGACGGCGCCACCGCGCTGCACTGGGCGGCCTACCGCGCCGAGCGTGAGGTGGCCGACCTGCTGATTCTGGCCGGCGCCGACGTGAACGCGGCCAACGATCTCGGCGTCACGCCGCTGTGGGCAGCCTGCGAGAACGGCAGCGCCGCGCTGGTGCAGCGGCTGCTCGACGCCGGCGCGGACCCGAACGCGGCGCTGCTGTCGGGTGAGACGCCGCTGATGACCGCGGCGCGCGTCGGGGCGGCGGACGCGGCCGGCGGGCTGCTCGCGGCCGGCGCGGACGTGGGGGCGGCGGGCGCGCGCAGCCAGACCGCGCTGATGTGGGCGGTGGCGCAGCGGCATCCCGCGGTCGTCGAGGCGCTCCTGGCCCACGGCGCGCCGGTCGATGCCCGCTCGGACGTCTGGACCGAGGTGGTCAAGACCACCCCGGAGCCCTGGAATCCCGAGTACGTCACCGAGATTCCGCAGGGGGGGTACACGCCGCTGCTGTTCGCGGCGCGCGTGGGCGACCTCGCGTCGGCGAGGCTGCTGGTCGCCGCCGGGGCCGACGTGAACGACCAGCCGCCGTACGGCACGAGCGCGGCGGTCGTGGCGGCGCACAGCGGCCACGGCGCCGTGGCGGCGTTCCTGCTGCGGCAGGGCGCCGACCCGAACGCCGCGGACGCCGGCTACACGGCGCTCCACGCGGCGATTCTGCACAAGGACGCCGGGCTCGTGCGCGCGCTCCTCGACCACGGGGCGGATCCCGAAGCCAGGGTGCGGGCCTCCACGCCGGTGCGGCGCGACGCGGTCGACTTCTACCTGCACCCGTCGTACGTCGGCGCGACGCCGTTCTGGCTCGCGGCGCGCTTCAACGCGCCGGACATCATGCGCCTGCTCCTCGCCCACGGCGCCGACCCGCTGGCGGCGCACGACCCGACGTACTGGCCCGGCTCGCTGTCGGTGCGCGACGAGCGGGTGCAGGTGCGGGAGGGCGCGACGACGGCGCTGATGGCGGCGGCCGGTCTGGGCGGACGCGATCCGCTCGTCTCCGTCGACCGCCTCGATCGCATCGCCGAGAGCGCGCCGGTCCGCAGCACGCGGCGCGAGCCCGACCGGGCCGCGCGGGAGCAGACGATGCTGGCGGCAGTCGCGATCGCCGCCGAGCAGGGCATCGACGTCAACGCGGCCAACGCGGATGGCAACACCGCGCTGCACGCCGCCGCGCGCGGGGGGTTCGGCCGCGTCGTCGAGTACCTGGTGGCCCGGGGCGCGCGCGTGGACGCCGCGAACCGCGACGGCCGGACGCCGCTGGCGCTCGCGCAGCGCGGGCGGAACGCGGCAGCCCGCGAGAGCACCGTCGAGTTGCTGCGCCGACTGGGCGCCGGCCAGTAGCCCGCCCCAGGCGCCGAGCTCCTCTCGCCACGATCGTCACCGATGCCCCGCGGGTGGGTTAGACTGAACGACGCACCCCGGTGAACGCAGCCCGCGGCGGGTCGCACCGCGGCTCGGACCCTGTGCAATATCAGCCTGCGAACCGCGTCAGGGCCGGAAGGCAGCAGCGCTAAGCAGTCACTGGTATGTGCCGCAGGTCCTTCCGGGCCGCGGTGGGACCCGCCTCGTCGAACGATGGCCTACCAGGTTCTCGCACGCAAGTACCGTCCCCAGCGGTTCACCGACGTCATCGGGCAGGTTGGCGCGACCCGGACGCTGCAGAACGCCATCGCGAGCGATCGTCTGGCGCAGGCGTTCGTGTTCGCCGGCCCGCGCGGAGTCGGCAAGACGACGACGGCGCGCATCCTCGCGCGGGCGCTCAACTGCGAGGCGGGCCCCACCGCCGATCCCTGCGGCACGTGCGAGCCGTGCGTCGAGATCGCGGACGGCCGCGACATCGACGTGCTCGAGATAGACGCGGCCACGCACACCCAGGTGGAGAACGTGCGCGAGGTGATCATCGCCGGGCTGGCCATGGCGCCGGTGCGCGACCGCTACAAGGTGTTCATCATCGACGAGTTCCACCAGTTGTCGAGCCACTCGTTCAACGCCCTGCTCAAGTCGATCGAGGAGCCGCCGCCGCACGTCGTGTTCATGATGGCGACGACCGAGCTGCAGAAGATCCCCGAGACCATCCTGTCCCGCTCGCAGGTGTTCGAGTTGCGGACCATCGGCACGCAGGCCATCCGCGAGCAGCTCCGGGCCATCGCCGGCCGGGAGCAGATCGCGATCGACGACGCCGGCGCGGCGCTGATCGCGCGCGCGGCCGACGGCAGCATGCGCGATGCACTGAGCGCCCTCGATCAGGTGATCGCGTTCGCGGGCGACCGGGTCACCGCCGCGGAGGTGTCCACGGTGCTCGGCCTGATCGGCCGCGACCCCGTGCTCGACGCAGTGGAGGTGGTGGCGAACGAGGACGCGCCGGCGGTGTTCGAGCTGGCCGGGCGGTTCGTCGAGGCCGGCTACGATCTGCGGCTGGTCTGCCGCGAGCTGACGCGCGCCCTGCGGGACATGCTGGTGATCGCGATCGACGCCGGCCGCGCGCAGGATCCGGAGATCGCGGGCGACGCGGAGCGCGACCGGCTGGTGGCGCTGTCCGGCCGCTTCTCGCGCGAAGACCTGATGCGCGCGTTCGACGTGCTGTCGCGGGCGGAGCTCGACATCCGCGGCGCCGCGCAGCCCCGCCACCACTTCGAGATGGTGCTGCTCAAGTGGATGCACCTGCGCCGGCTCGTGCCGTTGACGGAGCTGCTGGCCGGCGGCGCCGCGGGCACCGAGCCGTCCACCCGGCCGGCGCCTGCCGCCGCCGCGGCGCCGGCCGCGCGCCCGCCGCGCCCGCCGGCCCGCCCGCGGCAGGCCGCGGCAGCGCCGCGCTCGGCCCCGCCGCCCGCCCGCCCGGCCCCGCTGCCCGCCGAGTCGGCGCCGCCGCCCGCCGCGGTCGACGCGGCGCCCGACGAGGCGGACCCGAAGGCCGCGATTCTGGCCGAGATCAAGCGTTCCAAGCGGTTCTTCCACGGCACGGTCGTCGCACAGGCCCAGCGCATCGACCTCGTCGACGATCGGCTGATCTTCGCGTTCACGGCGGGCCAGCGGACGCTCGCCGCGCAGTTGACCCAGGGCCGGGGCTGGATCGAGAGCCTGGCGTCGAAGGTGGTCGGGCGCAAGGTGACGGTCGCCACCGAGCAGGACGACGCGGCGGCCGAGCCCGCGGCCGCGCCGGCCCCCGACCCGCGCGCCGAGTCGCAGCGCGAGCTCAAGATGGCGGCGCTGGACGACGAGGTCGTGCAGGCGCTGCTCGAGGTGTTCCCCGCGGAGATCCGCGATATCGAGAAGATCGACCCATGAACATTCAGCAGATGATGAAGCAGGCGCAGGAGATGCAGGAGCGCCTGCAGCGCGAGCTGGCCGCCACCGAGGTGGAGGCGACCGCGGGCGGGGGCATGGTCACCGTGGTCATGAACGGCCAGAAGCAGGTCAGGCGCGTGGCGATCGACCCGGAGGTGGTCAACGCCGACGATGTCGAGATGCTCCAGGATCTCATCGTGGCGGCCATCAACGACGCCCAGCGGAAGGTGGACGAGACCGTCGCCGGCAAGATGGGCGGCCTGATGGGCGGCCTGAAGATTCCCGGACTCACCGGATGACCGAGATCGGGGCGCTGGCCCGGTTGATTGAGCAGCTCCAGCGTCTGCCGGGAATCGGCGCCAAGGGGGCCCAGCGGCTGGCGTTCCATCTGCTGCGGCAGCCGCGCGAGGAGGTCGACCAGCTCCTCGACGCGGTGCGCGAGGTCAAGGAGGCCATCACCTACTGCTCGGTCTGCTCCAACATCACCGACACGGACCCCTGCTACTACTGCACGCACCCGGGCCGGGACCGCCAGGTGATCTGCGTGGTCGAGGACCCGCACAACGTGTCGGCCATCGAGCGGACCGGCCAGTTCGCCGGCGCCTACCACGTGCTGATGGGCGCCCTCTCGCCCCTGCAGGGAGTCGGGCCGGACGACCTGCGGATCAAGAGCCTGCTGGACCGCATCCGCGGATCCGACGTCCGCGAGGTGATACTGGCGACGAACCCCAACGTCGAGGGCGAGGCCACCGCCATCTACCTCGCCAGGCTGCTCAAGCCGCTCGGCGTGAGCGTGACGCGCATCGCCATGGGACTGCCGGTCGGCAGCGACCTCGAGTACGCCGACGAGGTGACGATGCACAAGGCGCTGGAGGGGCGCCGCGAGGTCTGAGCTTTCATCAGACGGGGCTGCGCCCCGCACCCCCGGCGTCCGCTTGCGGGGACCCCTTCGCCCCGCGCCGCTTCCGCCGAGGCGCGCTGTGCGCGCCTTGCGGCGCCACAGGGTCCTGGTCCATCATGCGGTGGATGGGATGCGAGCGGGCACGCGGAGCAGGAAAGTGATGACGGGTCGGTATCTCGGAGCGGTGCTCGTCGGGCTGGCGGTCGTGGTGCTGACGGGGCCCGCCGTCGCCGGTCGGGCCGCGCCGTCCGGGCAGGGCGAGTGGGTGCCGCCCCGCACGCCGTGGGGCGACCCCGACCTGCAGGGCCTGTGGACCAACACCACCACGACGCCGCTCGAGCGACCCGCCGACCTGGCCGGCAGGGCGCTGCTGACCGAGGAGGAGCGTGCGCTGCGCAACCCCACGACGTGCGCATCGTGCCGCTGGACGGACGCGCCCACGCGTCGTCCGGCATCCGTCAGTGGCTGGGCGATTCGCGCGGCCGCTGCGCGGTAGCCGACCGGCCACGGGCGCGCGGGCCGGCCGTGCCCCCGGCCCGTGGCGGCCGGATCTCAATCGAGCGTGACGCGCAGGATGCGGTCGCCCGCGAACGAGCCCACGAACAGCTCCCGGCCAACGATCAGCCCGATGGTGCCGCCGCCCATGGGCGCCCCCTGGTTCCCGTAGAGCTCCTCGATCTCCAGCGATTCGGGATCGACCGCGACGATGCGGAAGCGGATGGGGCAGGCGCCGCTCTCGAGGTTGAAGCAGAACGCCAGCTCGTCGCGCCCCTCGCCCTCCAGGGACGCCACCAGCAGGCGGCCGTCGGGGGCCCAGCGCGCGTTGTCGAGACCGCCCAGCGACGCCGTGGCGTCGGTCTCGCCGGTCTCGCGCACGATGCGCCGCACCTGGCCGCCGCCGTTCACGAACACGAGGCGCCCGTCGGTCGAGGTCTCGACCCCGTTGGGCATGCCGACCTCGCTGCCGTCGAGAATCTCGAAGCCGCGCTCCGGCAGCCACTCGAGCACGTAACCCGGCCCGGGGTCCGCGCCCCGCTGCAGGGCGGAGAGCAGGTCCTCGTCGCCGGGCGGGCGCGTCATCATGCGGGTGGTCACGAAGCCCCCGCCGGGCAGCGCCGCCACCGAGTTGAGCCAGGCCGACTCGGGGGCCACGACGCAGCCGCGCCACGCCACGTTCCAGTCGGTCCCCGCGCCGCTGACCTCGAAGAACTCGATGGACTCGCGCGCGCCGTGCTGCACCGCCAGGAGCTGCAGCGCACCGTCGCGCTCGGAGAGGTGGATGCCGTGGGGGCTGAACGCGGGCGGCGGCGGACCCGGGCAGGCGGGGTCGCCCCAGACCGGCTCGACGCCGTCCGCGTCGCCGCCGCGGAAGAGCTCCCGGCGCTCCTCGGTGTCGAGCGGAAGCAGGGCCAGCGCCCCGGGGACGTCGCCCTCCATGCCGCCGTACTCGCTGACGAGGATCGCCTCGCCGCCGGGCAGGGCCACGAGGTCCTCCGGGTTCTGGAAGCCGCAGATGGGCCGCGCCGGCCCCTCCGGCTCACAGTCGGTAATCGCGGTCACCTGACCGGCCGCAGGGGCCGGCGGCAGGGCGAGCAGGGAACACGGGAAGAGCAGGGAACCCAGGAACAGGATTCTGAAGAGTGTCGGCACGTCGTTCTCCTTCCCGGCGCATGCTACACCAAAGGCGGGCGGCTCAGGCCGCTCCGTCGGCGGGCTCGAAGATCTCGTCCAACGCCCGCGCGGTCGCCGGCGCGCGCGCGGGCGTTGCCGCCTGCCGGAGATCGGCTCGCAGCCGCGCCAGCCCGGCGGCGTCGTCCACGTCGTGCCAGCCGGGCACCAGCACGATGCCCACCCCTGCGCGGCCGGCCGCGGCCCGCGTGTCGGCCAGCGCCGCCGGCGTGCTCCAGCGGATGCGGCTGAACAGGTCCGGGACCGGCATCCCCGCCGCCGGCGCGGCCAGGGCGATCAGGTAGTAGCCGCCGTCGGCGGACGGTCCGAGCACCACCCTGCCCGGCGACACCCGCTCGATCGCGCGGCGGACGTGAGCGGGCGGCAGGGTGGGCAGATCCGAGCCGATCAGCACCACCTTCTCGAAGCCGGCCCGGAACAGGTCCTCGAACACGCCCCGCTCGCGGGCGCCCAGGTCCGCTCCCCGTTGCGCCAGCAGCTCCCCGTCGCCGGCGCCGAGCTCCGGCAGCCCGGCGCGTCCGCCGTCGGGCGTGTAGGCGATCCGCAGCGCCGCCCCCTCGATCGTGCGGCAGGCGGCGATCGTGTCCGCGAGGAACGCCGCGTACAGCCGGCGGCGGTCCGCTTCGCGCGGCACGGCGTCCGCCAGGCGCGTCTTGGGGGCGTCGCCCGCGGCCGGCGACCGCGCCATGATCACCACCGCGACCCGGCCGGCGGTCCGCGCGAGCACCTGCCCGGGCGACAGGCCGCGTCCCGCGAGCGCCGCCAGGCCCAGCGCGGTCCAGACCAGCATGCGGCCCTTGCGGACGATCGCCAGCGTCACGCCCGCGGCGGTCCCGAACGCCAGCAGGTCCGCCAGCAGTCCCGTCCCGGTCTCGTCGACCCCGATCCGCAGCGGGACGAAGCGGAAGACCGCGGCCAGCAGCCGATTCGTCGACTCGAGCACGAACGCGTCGAGCAGGGTCGGCTGCCGCGGGGCGATCAGCGCGAGCACCAGGAATATCTCGGCGACGGCGCAGGCGTGGAAGGCGAGCTCCAGCAGGGCCACCGGCAGCAGGTCGGACCACGTGCGGGGGTAGAGCGCGTGCATCCGGTCCTCGATCGCACGCGCCCGCTCGGCCCCGCGTGCGGCCAGCCGCGGCGCGATTCCGCGGCCGCCGAGCCAGGCCAGGAGCGCGCTGCCGGCCGGGACGCGGCTGCGGATGACCCAGTGGGCGC
The DNA here is from genome assembly GCA_965214845.1 of Vicinamibacterales bacterium. Lineage (GTDB taxonomy): Bacteria > Acidobacteriota > Vicinamibacteria > Vicinamibacterales > UBA8438 > JAAXGX01. The sequence continues at coordinate 3,979,114 of CBDCCO010000007.1, read as the reverse complement.
CGCCGAGGAGCGCCGCCAGCGCGACGAAGACGACGGTCGTCGTGAGCCACAGGCGTGCCGGGGCCTGCAGCAGAAGCGGCAGCGCGGCGAGCCCGCCTGCTATGACGAGCACGGCGCTCAGCGTGTAGAAGAGATTCTCGACGGCCAGGGCGGGCAACGTGCGGCCGAGCGGCGCCCGGCGGCGGAGCAGCAGCGCCTTGGCCGGCTCGCTCACGATGACGCCGAGCGGCGTGAGGTTGCCGAGCGCATCGCCGGCGACGACGGCCGGGAAGACGTCGCGCAGCCGCAGGCGGTGCCCGCGTTCGAGACAGCGTAACCAGGCGGCGGCGCGCGCCGCGAACCGCAGCCCGCCCAGCGCGACGACGGCGGCGAAGACCCATCCGAGACGGGCTATCCCGTCGACGACGGCGCCGGCTCCCGCGTGCCGGATGGCGTAGACGAACAGCGCCAGCCCGAGGGCGGCGGCCAGCACGGCGCCGGTCGTCGGCCACCGCCGGTTGCCGTTGCGGGGCACGGGATCAGCCTGCATAATCAGCGGGCATGGCGTCGGTCTCCGGGCACGTGCCGGTCGCGGTCATTCTACTGGTGGGGGGGCTGCTCTCGTGCTTCCTCGGGTACCGGCTGCTGCGGCTGCTGGTGGCAGTCTACGGGTTCGGCCTGGGCGTCATCATCGTCACCGCGTTCGCCGACCGGCTCGAGCCCTGGGCCATGGTGGCGGTGATGGCCGGCGGCGGCCTGCTGGGCGCCCTGCTGGCCAAGGCGGCCTATCTGGCCGTCGTCGCGGTGCTCGGCGCCGGGCTCGGGGCGCTGGTGGTGCAGGCCGGCTGGCTGTCTGCGGCGGGCGACCCGGGCCTGTGGGTCGTGCTGAGCGTCTGCCTGGCCGGCGCGCTCGTGGCGCTTGCGCTCCGCAAGTACGTGGTCATCGTCGGCACGTCGTTCGGCGGCGCCTGGACGGCGCTCGTGGGCGGGCTCGCGCTGGCCGGCGACAACGCGGCCGTGGCCGCGGCCGGCGGCGACGTGCAGCAGGTGTATCCGCTCGCGCCCGCCAGCACGCAGATGGAGTTCGCGGTGGCCTGGTACGTGCTCGGCGGCGTCGCGCTCCTCGTCCAGCTCCGCACCGGCCGCCGGGGTCCCTGGCTTTGAGGCCGCTGCCGTTTGACCATGTCGCGCCCCATTCGGTAACATTTGCGGTTGGCATCGCGGCCGGCCCCGGTCCCCGGGCGTCGTCGTTCCTCAGTAGCTCAATTGGTAGAGCATTCGGCTGTTAACCGAAGGGTTGTTGGTTCGAGTCCAACCTGAGGAGCCACCCCCCTTTCCCGTCCGATTTCCAGAAGTCCCCAGAAGGCCCATAAACACGGGCCGTTCGCGCTTCCAGCGGTTCGCGGCGTTCCACGCGATTCCCCGCCTTTCCCACACGTAGCGTGGTATAGTTGGTGGTAGAATGTTCCTGTTCGCGGTTCTGGTCCTTGTGGAAAAGAGAATCGAACCATGGGGAAACTCACTGTCGCGGTGGCGCGCTCGCTCTCGCGTCCCGGCCGGTACGGCGACGGCGGGACGCTGTTCCTCGTCGTGGCGCCGGGCGGGTCGAAGAGCTGGGTGCAGCGCGTCACCATCGCGGGGCGCCGCCGCGACCTCGGCCTCGGCGGGTGGCCGGTCGTCTCGCTCGCCAAGGCCCGGCAGCGCGCGTTCGCCAACCGTGTCGCCATCGCGGACGGCATCGACCCGCTCGCCAGCAAGCGCCAGCCGGGGGTTCCGACCTTCCGGGAGGCCAGCGAGCGCGCCCTGGCAACGAACCGGCCGCGCTGGCGCAACGCCAAGACGGCAGACAACTGGATCGCCACGATGGACAAGTACGTACACCCCGTCTTCGGCGATCTGCCCGTCGACCTGATCGGCCGCGAGGACATCCTCCGCGTCCTGACACCCATCTGGACGGCCAAGCCCGAGATCGGACGCAAGGTCCGGCAGCGCATCCGCGCGACGCTGGCCTGGGCGCAGGCGCACGGCCATGTCGAGCACAACCTCGCCGGCGACGCCATCGACGGCGCGCTGCCGTCGCTGCCGGCCGTCAAGGCGCACTTCCGGGCGCTGCCGTACGGCGAGGTCGGCGCCGCGCTGGAGACCATCGCGGCGTCTCGCGCGTCGGTGTCCGCCAGGGCGTGCCTGCGGTTCGTCGTGCTCACCGCCTGCCGATCGGGCGAGGCGCGCCTTGCGACCTGGGACGAGATCGACCTGGAGGCCCGCGAGTGGCGCATCCCGGAGTCCCGGATGAAGACGGGCATCGAGCATCGCGTCCCGTTCACCGACGCTGCGCTGGACGTGCTGGAATCCGTCCGGCCGCTGCGCAGTCCGGCCGACCTGTTGTTCCCGTCGCCGTCGAGGCCGGGGAAGACGCTCAGCGACATGACGTTGACGAAGATCCTGCGGGACACGGGGCTGGCCGACCGCGCCACGGTGCACGGCTTCCGTTCGGCGTTCCGAACCTGGGCGAGCGAGCGGACGAGCGTGCCGCACGCCGTCTGCGAGATGGCGCTGGCCCATCGCGTGGGTTCGGATGTCGAGCGGTCCTACGCGCGGTCGGACCTGTTCGACAAGCGCCGCGGGCTGATGGACCAGTGGGCGAGGTACGTGACGGGCGGCAGTGCGAAGGTCGTGCGCCTGCACGGATGACGCGCTGCGACCGCTCGGGCTCAGCGCGTGCGTGAGGGATACCCTCATGGTATCATGGAGAATACCTGCGGGGTAATCCACCATGACGACGCCGACGGATCGGTTGTTGACACGTGCGGAGGTTGAGCGTCGCACCGGGCTCGGGCGGAGCGCGCTGTACCGCGCGATGCGCGAGGGCCGGTTCCCCGAGCCGTTTCGGGTTGGTCCGGCAGCCGTTCGATGGTCGCAACGTGAGATCGAGGCCTGGGTAGCGGCACTCCCGCGCTCCCGCGGCGATGGCATCCACCGCGCGAGCAAGCAAGACGAACCGGGCGCGTCACACTGACGCGAGGGGCATGCCCAAATCACCACGCCACACCATCAATCTCAAGCTCTCGATCGAGGAATTCGCGGCGCTCGCAGCGGATGCCGACAAGTGCGAGACCGCGCCGACGACGATGGCGCTCAGTCATGTCCTGGCGGGCATGCAGCAGTTCCGCGACATCGTTCCGGGCTTGACGGTCCCCGCGAGCCGCGCCGCGTACGCACTGAAGGACGCGGCGGAGGCCCTTCGTGCGGCCGGCAACGCCGAAGCCGCACAAGCTGCAGATTCTGTGGGCCAGGAGCTGTCCCAGGCAGTGGCTGACACCCGGGAGGGTCTCGGGTGGATCGTGTCGCCCGGCTGGCGGCTGGACGCCTTTCGTCACCGCATCGTGTGGGAGGGACCGGCCTGCGGGCGGCCGGACTTGACGGAGTCCATTCTCAAGAGCCGATGAACTCGCGCGCGGATAACGTGAACGGGCGAACGCCTACACGGTGCCACGCGCCCTCGAACCGGGCGCGGGATTCGCACGATATCCTGGTGCTCGCCGGTGTGCAGACGAGCTTCGGCTCGACATTCCGGGACTGGCGGCCGAGGAGACGAACCACCCGCGCGAGGTCGTCGAGGCGGCGCTGGCCCACGTCATCCAGAAGGTCGAGGCGGCCTGCGCCCGGTCGGACCTGTTCGAGCGCCGCCGGCAGCTGATGTACGACTGGTCCGTCGATGTCGCCCAGCGGTGCAGGGAACGCCGGGTGACGATCGCCCACCTTCGGGACCGGGCGGACGCTCTCGTGCGGTCCGGCTGGACTCGCCGGGAAGCCGAGTGGCTTGCGCTGGTCTGCCTGCACAGCGGCGTGTTCCTGCGCTCCCCAGTACCCTCGCCTTCATCGGCCGGACCAATCCGGCGCTGGCCAACCGCTTCGTCCGCCGCTGCCGCAAGCACGCGGTCGAGCAGCCGTGGAACGGCTCCCGGCTCCGCATCTGCCGCATCGCGGCGCGGCACATCTACCGGGCCATCGGCGCCGAGCACGTCCGGCATCACCGGCCCGCCGCGCCCGAGGTCGTGCTGCGTCGGCTGCTGTCGCTCGACTACGTGCTCGAACACCCGCAGGCCGCATGGCTCCCGACCGAGGACGAGAAGGTCGACGCGCTGACGGCGGCGGGGATCTCGAAGCAGTTGTTGCCGCGCCGGCTCTACCAGGGCGCGGTCGGGGCGCAGCAGCGCTACTTCCCCCACAAGCTGCCGCTGGCGCTCGACGGTGTGCGGGCGACGTTCCTGTTCGTCCAGACCGAGGACCAGACCGCCAGCGAGGTCCGCACGTGGGGCTCGCAGCATGCGGCGCTCTGGGCAGCGCTTCTCGCGGCCGGCCGCGCCGTCGAGGTCGTCGTCGTCGGCCGCGACCCGGTGCGTCTGGACGCGGCCGGGCGGGTGCTCGACAAGTGGGCGGCGACGCCTCCCGAGTCCGTGACGATGGCCCGCCAGGAGGCGGCGGCCGAGTTGGCCGCGATCCGCAAGGCGATGGTGACGAGCGACTGGGCCGCGCTGGAGGCGTGGGGCGGCATCAACGGCGCGTTGCAGCGCTCGTGCGTCCTCGACGCCGCTTGCGCCGGAAGCGGCAGATCGAGGGCGGCGATCACGAGCGGGCGGACGTGGCGCTCGAAGCGGGTGCCGGAGTGGACTCCTGCCGGCCGCGGCTTCGGCGAGGCCGCCTGACGAGACGAACCACGCCGGCAGCCGACGTGTCCGTGGAGATTTCCACGTAAGTTATTGACCAACAGACGTTTACGAGAACGTGGCTCGCGGGTTCCCCTCGTTGCATCCCCCGTTCTGAAGCGGATTTCGGAGAACCTCGAACCCCGGCCCCGGAGTTCAACCGGTAGCAGTCGGAGCGGACGAAGGAGGTAACGACATCGGCTGAAGCACTCCGACGACAAAGGCCACCTTGGGTGGTCAGCGACCACGCGGGCCGTAGCGCGAGCGAACGCCGAGCAGGCCCCGAAACCGGTGATGCGGAAGCCGACCCGCCGATGATCCGGGGAAGGCTGCCAGCGGCCGGGAAGCGAGCGACGCGAGCACCGGCCGATTCCGCCGGGGTAGTGGCGACGGCACGCGTGGAAGAGGGGGATGGACGCAACACGGGAAGCCCTGCCGGTGGCGTGGCACGCGCCAACCGACGACCCGTGAGGGCAAGGTCGGGCCGGCCAGGGTGGCGGAGAAGCTCGTACGACCGTTGACGCCGGGTAATGCCGGCCGAGGAAAGGAGCTTCAGGTGGAAGGGATGGCGAAAGGGAATAGGCTCCGGGAGTGGCCGCAACGGCCTATCACCCCGATGTACGAGCAGAACTGCCAGACGTCATCACATGCATAAGCGAAGGGGACGACCCGCGTGGTCGCCGTCGTCAGGGCGTCAGCAGGCCTGACGACGCCCCGGTCGGACCAGCGCAAGGGTGCGAGCCTGGTGCCACGGCTCGCGAGACCCGCCCGCTGGTTCAGACCGGGCAGCCCGTGTGTGAGCCGCATGATTCCACTGGAGAGCCCGGTGCCGGAGACCGGCACGCCGGGTTCGGAGAGCGGGGGGAGGAAACGTGCCCACGGGATTCGGACTGCGGCCCGGCACGAAAGCGCCGGATGGAGCCACCGAGCCCTACCGGTTACGCGCCTCCCCTCGACTCTACGTGCGCCGTGCAAGGCGCCATTCCTCAGCGGGTGCGAATCCCGCCCGGTAACTGTCGCTCCAACCGGTAGCAGTCGGAGCGGACGAAGGAGGTAACGACATCGGCTGAAGCACTCCGACGACAAAGGCCACCTTGGGTGGTCAGCGACCACGCGGGCCGTAGCGCGAGCGAACGCCGAGCAGGCCCCGAAACCGGTGATGCGGAAGCCGACCCGCCGATGATCCGGGGAAGGCTGCCAGCGGCCGGGAAGCGAGCGACGCGAGCACCGGCCGATTCCGCCGGGGTAGTGGCGACGGCACGCGTGGAAGAGGGGGATGGACGCAACACGGGAAGCCCTGCCGGTGGCGTGGCACGCGCCAACCGACGACCCGTGAGGGCAAGGTCGGGCCGGCCAGGGTGGCGGAGAAGCTCGTACGACCGTTGACGCCGGGTAATGCCGGCCGAGGAAAGGAGCTTCAGGTGGAAGGGATGGCGAAAGGGGATGTCCCGGATGCTGTTGAACTGAAGTGAAGCGGGTGGCGACTCCTCGCCCCTGTCTGTGGTAGGACAGGGGTGGAATCAACAAGAGGAGAGCCACCCATGGCGAAGCATGACAGGCGGAAGCGTTCCAGCCAACCCCCCAGCTCGCGAACGGTCTCGATTCAGGTGCCCCTGCCGGTGCTCGGTGTGCTGAACGGTGTCCGGGAAGCGTTTCATGGCTTGTGCATCACGACCGGGCTGCAGGTCCTTGAGGCGATGATGGAGGGGGATCGAGAAGACCTGTGCGGGCCGAAGGGGCGCCATCAGGTCGAGCGACCCGCATGGCGTGGCGGGAGCGTGGCCAGTCAGGTGACGCTCGGGGGGCGCGAAGTTGCCGTGCCGCGGCTCCGTGTGCGGAGCACGGACGGCGAGCTGCCGCTGCCGAGCTTCCGGTGGGCGGCGGCCACCGACCCGCTGGACGAGCGCACGCTGGCGGCGGTCGCGGCCGGGGTGTCGACGCGGCGGTATGCGGGCACGTTGGATCCGTTGCCGGACGAGGTGACGGAGCGGGGAACGTCGCGTAGCGCGGTGTCTCGGCGGTTCGTGGCGCTGTCGGCCAAGCGCCTGGGGTCGTTTCTCAAGCGGCCGTTGGGCGAGTTGGACCTGCGGGTGGTCTGCATCGACGGCAAGGTCTTCCGGGATCACTGCATGGTGGTCGCGTTGGGGATCGACACGCAGGGCCGCAAGCACGTGCTGGGGCTTCGCGAAGGCGCCACGGAGACGGCGGCCGTCACCACCGGCCTGCTGAGCGACTTGGTGACGCGCGGTCTGCCGACGGACCGGACGTTGCTGTTCGTCATCGATGGGGCGGCGGGGCTGCGCCGGGCCATCAGCGATGTCTTCGGCTCTCGTGGCGTGGTGCAACGCTGTCAAGTACACAAGCTCCGGAACGTCATGGGCCATCTGCCCGAACGGCTGCACGCCTCGGTTGGCAAGGCGTTGCGGGACGCCTGGGAGCTGGACTCGGCGGACCGCGCGGTGCGGGTGCTGGAGCGCTTGGCGGGGTCGCTGGAGCGTGACCACCCCGGCGCGGCGGCGTCCATCCGGGAGGGCCTCGAGGAGACACTGACGGTGCAGCGGCTTGGTCTGACGGGGGCGCTCGAACGTACTCTGCGCTCTACGAACATCATCGAAAACCTGATGGGCAGCGTCGAGGACTACACGCGGCGGGTCAAGCGGTGGCGTGGCGGGCAGATGATTCAACGTTGGGTGGCGAGCGCGCTGGTGGAGGCGGAGCCGCGCTTCCGGCGGGTGCGTGGTTACCGCGACCTACGCCACCTGGTCGCTGCACTGGACGCGCTGGCCCCGCCCGACGGTGCGGTTGCTGACGCGGCGTAGAATAGACGAACTCGGCGCGGAAACAAGGAGTCCGCCACTCGCAAAGTTCAACAACGAACGGGACAATCCCCGGCGAAAGGGAATAGGCTCCGGGAGTGGCCGCAACGGCCTATCACCCCGATGTACGAGCAGAACTGCCAGACGTCATCACATGCATAAGCGAAGGGGACGACCCGCGTGGTCGCCGTCGTCAGGGCGTCAGCAGGCCTGACGACGCCCCGGTCGGACCAGCGCAAGGGTGCGAGCCTGGTGCCACGGCTCGCGAGACCCGCCCGCTGGTTCAGACCGGGCAGCCCGTGTGCGAGCCGCATGATTCCACTGGAGAGCCCGGTGCCGGAGACCGGCACGCCGGGTTCGGAGAGCGGGGGGAGGAAACGTGCCCACGGGATTCGGACTGCGGCCCGGCACGAAAGCGCCGGATGGAGCCACCGAGCCCTACCGGTTACGCGCCTCCCCTCGACTCTACCCGGTATTTTGTACTGGTAACGGGATTCGATATTCGCTATGGTCTCGGCCATGGCGAGTCGGGACACGGTAGCCCGACCGGTTACCGAAGGGGCTTCGCTGCCCGGACGGCCGTTCTGGCGGCGGCTGTATGAGCGGGCGCGAGGTCGTGCGGAGGCAGCGGAGGCGCGGTCGGAAGCGCTGAAGCGGGCGGAGGTGTCCGCCCGTTGCGAAGCAGGTTTCTGGAAGTGGCAGTTCGAGTCGTCGCGGCGCAAGCGGCTGGCGGCGGTCGAGCGGTCGAAGGAAGCCCGCCGCGCGGCGAAGGACGCGCTGGCGTTGCGGGCCGAGGTGGCCCGTCTCGACAAGCTGCTTGCGGATGCCGGCGTCGCGTCGGGCAGGTACAGCGAGATGTCCCTGCGCCGGGAGGTTGCCCGGTTGCGCAAGGCGGCGCCGGGGGCGGAGGTGCAGGCGGCCGAGATTCGCCGGCTGCACAAGGTTCTGTGGAAGGAGCGCGTCGACAAGGCCGCCCTGCGCCGGCTGCTGGACGAGACCGTCGGGCTCTACGCCGGGACGAGCAGGCTGCGCGACCAGCAGGACCGGGTCCTGTCGCTGTCGGACGATGTTGGCCGGCTGCGGTATGCGTTGCAGCGGTCCGAGGCGACGGCCGACCGCCTGAAGGTCCGACTGCTTCGCCAGACCGAGTCGGCGCGGGCGAAGTCGCCGGCGGCGGCGGACGTGGCTCTGCGCAAGGCTCTGGCGAAGTCGCGTCGCCGGAAGGCCGCGCTCGTCCGGGTGCGGAAGGAGAACGCGCGGCTGCGTCGGACGGAGCAGGCGTTGCGGCGGCGGGTCGGGACGCAGGAGGCGGAGCTTGTGAAGCTGCGTGCGACCCGGGCGGTGCTGTCGAAGGCGTTGCACGGCCGCAAGAGCGAGAAGCGGAAGAGGCCGGGCACCGGCCGCCCGCGCGGCCAGCGGTGTGGCGCTCCCGGCCACGGCCGCACGCCGCGTTGCGGCCTGGAGGAACGCATCGAGGAGCGCAGTCTGCCGGCCGCTGCGCGCACCTGTTCCGGTTGCGGGAAGCCCTACGCGGCGGTCGGCGCGGAGGAGTCGGCCCTGGTCGAGATCGAGGTCCGGGCCTATCGGCGGGTGATCCGCCGCCCGCGCTGGCGCCGGCGTTGCACGTGCGCCTCGTCGCCGGCGGAGGTTTCGGCGCCGCCGGCGCCGCGACTGTTCGACAAGACGCCCTACGGCACCAGCGTCTGGTCGCGGGTGCTGTATGAGCGCTACGCGTGCCTGCGCCCGCTGCAGCGGGTCGGCGCCTGGCTGGGCGACCAGGGGCTGCCGGTCTCGTCGGGGACGCTGGCCGACAGCGTGCCCCGCTTCGTGCCGCTGTTCGAGCCGGTTGCCGGGGCGATCCTCGCGCACCAGCACGCGGCGGCGTTGCGCCACGCCGACGAGACCACGTGGCGCGTGCAGGCGCTGCGCGGGGAGGGCCACTCGGGCCGGGCCTGGCTGTGGACCGCGGTCGGCAACGACGCGGTGCGCTTCCACATCGACGCGAGCCGCAGCGCCGAGGCGGCGGCGAAGCTGTTCGGCGAGCTGGCGCCCGAGACGGTGATCGTCTGCGACCGCTACAGCGCCTACAAGCGGCTGGCGCGGCTGCTCGGCGGCACGGTCGTGCTGGCGTTTTGCTGGGCGCATTTGCGACGCGACATCATCCAGTGCGCCGCCGCGCAGGTCCGCCTGACCGGCTGGTGCGAGACATGGCTTGCGCGGATCGCCGCGATCTACCGCCTGAACGAGGCGCGGCTGGACTGCTACGACCCCGACATCGAGCGCCAGAGCGCGGCGTTCGACGCGGCGCAGGGCGCGCTCGCGGCGGCGCTCGACGGCCTGTTCGCGACGGCCCAACGGGAACTGGCCGACCTGCCGGAGCACGCGCGCGAGGGCAAGCCGCTGCGCTCGCTCGTCAACCACCGCGAGGGGCTCAGCGTGTTCGCCGACCGTCCCCGGGTGCCGCTCGACAACAATCTCGCCGAGCGGGTGCTCCGGGGGCCGGCCATCGGACGGCGCCTGTCGTTCGGCTCCGACAGCGGAACCGGCGCGCAGTTCACGGCGCTGATGTACTCGGTGGTCGGCACCCTGGTGCTGAACCGGATCGATGTCCTGCGCTGGCTCGAAGCGTGGCTGGCGGCCTGCGCCGAGCGCGGCGGCCGGCCGCCGGACGACACCGCGGCGTGGCTGCCCTGGTCGATGGACGCGGCGCGCCGGCGCGAACTGACGGCGCCGACATGACCGCTCCGGTCGAGTGCCGCTACTACGGCCGCGACTTCACGACCGCGGAGATGGCGCTGCTGCGCGCGCTGATCGCCGGGCCGCCGACGCTCAACCGCCACGCCCTGTCGAAGGAGTTCTGCCGCCGCATCGGCTGGTACAAGGCCGACGGCGGGATCAAGGACATGATGGCCCGCGTCGTCATGCTGGCCATGCACCGGGACGGCCGCATCGAACTGCCGCCGCCGAAGTGGCGCCAGAACCGCCCCGGGCCGATCACCTTCGGGCCCGACACCGAACCGCCCCGCTTGCCGCCGCCGACCACGCTCGACGCCGTCCGTCCGCTCGAGATGCGCACCGTCGTGCGCGGCGACCGCGGGGGGAAACTGTGGAACGAGTACGTCGCCCGCTACCACTACCTCGGCTACAAGACCCTGGTCGGCGCCCAGATGCGCTACGCCGTGCACGCGAGCGACGGCACGCCGCTCGCCATGCTCGGCTTCTCCACCGCCGCCTGGACGCTCGCCCCGCGCGACCGCTTCATCGGCTGGTCGCGGCGACACCGCGAGAAGAACCTGCCGCTCGTCGTCGACAACCCGCGCTTCCTGATCCTGCCCTGGATCCGCATCCCCAACCTCGGCTCGCACATCCTCGCCCTCGTCCGCCGCCAGCTGCCCGCGGACTGGACCGCGCGCTACAAGACGACCCCCGTGCTCATCGAGACCTTCGTGCAGACCCCCCGCTACACCGGCGCCGTCTACCGGGCCTCCGGCTGGATCCGCGTCGGCGCCACCCAGGGGCGCGGACGCTACGGCACGAACGACCGGGACAAGCCCACGAAGGACATCTGGCTGCGGCCCCTCCGCAAGAACTGGAAGCGCACCCTCAACCGGTAGAATCAACGCCACGCACCGAGACGACGGTCCACCATACCGGCGTGGCCGAACGCTTACGCCCCGGACCGATTTGGATCAGCCGGCCCAGCCGGCATCCGCGACCGGCCCTCCCGCCGACGACTGCCGTGCGTCGTCTTCAGCGGCTCATGTTGTTCCCCTGCTGTCGTGATATGATGCTTGGTTTAGGCGGTTTCTGACCCACGCACTCTAGATTCCTTGAGCGGCCGGGATCTTTACAGTTGAGTCAAGTTCAGGTTTTGATCGTGGTTTCTTCGCTACCATAGCGCCCCCGAATGGCCAAAGGGCCACGCGGCGAGGAGCACGCTCAACCTACATGCTTGTTGGTCTGAGGCGGAGCCTCGCTAGCCCGGAAAATTCGTGAGGTTATCGAATCGGTCCCAGGCAGGGCCTGATCGTCGCGCGAAGGACGTTTTCGGACGCGGCGCGTGGTAGGTGGCAGCGTGGTGCAGTGGCCGGGGCGAGGTGACGGCACGCATGAGGTGGCAAGCGCCGACAGGTCGGGCGCAGGGGCGCTGGCGAGCATCCGGGGCGCGGAGGTTGCCGTGGCGACGGCGCGCTATCCGGCGCGCGCCCCGAGCGCGAGGGCGAGGTGCCGCCAGACGTCGCGGTATGGGGTCGCTCGCGGCAGGTGCAGGACGAGCCGGCGGACGGAGCGGACGACGTGGACGCTGACCTTGAGCAACCGGTCGCGCAGCCAAGTCACCTGGGTGCGGGCGCAGGCGGTGCGGGCGGCCCTCAGCCGCAGTTCCTGCATGAGCACGTAGGCGGCGGCCGTCAGCAGGACCCGCAGCTGGTTTGCCCAGAACTTGGTGCAGCTCGTGCGGTCGATCTGCAAGCCGTCGAGCAGTTCCTTGATGCGGTTCTCGATGTCGCCGCGCCCGCAGTAGACCTTCTCGTAGATGAAGCGCGGCGTCTGGCGCAGATTGGTCACGACGAAGCGCGGGTTGTCCCGCGGCTGCCGGCCGGTGAGCTGCACGACTTCGGCCTTGATCACCACGCGGCGCTCACGAGCCCACGTGCCCGCGCGATAGCGGGTGTCGAGGTAGAAGTGCGCCGTCTTCTCGCGCAGCATGTTCTCGGTGCGGGCCGCCACCATGACGTGCTCGGCAGCCCGCAACAGCACGGCGTTCCTGGCCATCGCCACGACGTAGTCGAGCCGCGGTTCGGCATCGAGGAAGTCGAAGATCTCTGGCGTGGCGAAGCCGCCGTCGAGCCGGACGAGAAAGCGCGCCTCGGGAAACGCGGACCGCAGCAGCGCGAGCAGCCGACACAGCACGCCCAGCGTGCCGTCGGACGCCTGCGCCGTGCCGGGCCGCAGCACGGCCGCGCACAGATACTGCTCCGCCTCACGGTCGAAGCTCACAAAGGCCAGCAATGGCAGGTAGCCCGGAAAATTCGTGAGGGGTCTGTCTCAGGTAGAGACACAAAAGCCTCCGTGTGCTAAAACGCTGTTGACGACAGATGTTTTCGGCACGACGGAGGCTCTTGCGTGACGGACCCCACGATAGCACAGTCTGTTCTGTTCCCCGATCTGTTCGACAAGCCGCTCGTGGCCACGTTCGACCGCGAGCAGTCGAGCTCGGATGGCGGCGCCGTGCTGCTCAAGGCCGCCGAGCGCGTCTACGGGTTGGTCAAGGCATTCGGCCGGTGTCTGATTGACCGCCGGGCGCCGGAGAAGGTCCGGCACACGCTCGAGGACCTGGTGGGCCAGCGGGTGTTCGGGATCGCCTGCGGCCATCCGGACGGCAACGATTCGGACCGGCTCGCCGACGATCCGATTCACAAGCTGCTGCTCGGGCGCGACCCGGTGGCCGGCGGTCGGCTGGCGTCGCAGCCGACGGTTTCGCGGTTCGAGAACGGCGCGGGCCGCGTCGCGCTCTATCGGCTCGGACGCGAGTTGGCGGCGTCGGTCATCGAGCGGCATCGCCGCCGGCTGCGTGGGCGGGTGCGACGCATCACGATCGACCTCGACCCGACCGACGACCCGACGCATGGTGCGCAGCAGCTGACCATGTTCAACAGCTACTACGACAGCTGGTGCTACCTGCCACTGCTGGCCTTCGTGAGCTTCGACCGCGAGGCGGAGCAGTATCTGTGCGCGGCCGTGCTGCGGCCCGGCACGGCGCAGGCGGCCGACGGCACGCTGGGCGTTTTGTGTCGGCTGCTCGCGCTGCTGCGGGCCGCGTTTCCCAAGGCACGCTTTCTCGTCCGGCTCGACGGCGGCTTCGCCACGCCGGAGGTCTTCGACTTCCTCGACGCCGAGCCGCGGCTCGACTACGTCGTGGCGATGGCCAAGAACGCCGTGCTGTTGCGGGCTGCCGAGCCCGCCATGGTGGCAGCCCGCACCGAGAACATGCTGCGCGAGAAGACGGCGCACTTCTACCGCGACACCCGCTATCGCGCGGGCACGTGGGCTCGTGAGCGCCGCGTGGTGATCAAGGCCGAAGTCGTGCAACTCACCGGCCGGCAGCCGCGGGACAACCCGCGCTTCGTCGTGACCAATCTGCGCCAGACGCCGCGCTTCATCTACGAGAAGGTCTACTGCGGGCGCGGCGACATCGAGAACCGCATCAAGGAACTGCTCGACGGCTTGCAGATCGACCGCACGAGCTGCACCAGGTTCTGGGCAAACCAGCTGCGGGTCCTGCTGACGGCCGCCGCCTACGTGCTCATGCAGGAACTGCGGCTGAGGGCCGCCCGAACCGCCTGCGCCCGCACCCAGGTGACCTGGCTGCGCGACCGGTTGCTCAAGGTCAGCGTCCACGTCGTGCGCTCCGTCCGCCGGCTCGTCCTGCACCTGCCGCGAGCGACCCCATACCGTGACGTCTGGCGGCACCTCGCCCTCGCGCTCGGGGCGCGCGCCGGATAGCGCGCCCCCGCGCCGCCAACCTCAAACCCCGCACTGCTCGCCAGCGCCCTGTCGCCGAAGCTGTCGGCGCGTGGTGCCTCGTGCGCGCCGTCACCCCGCCACGACCGCTTCACCACGCTGCCACCTGCCACACGCAATGTCCGACGACTTCATTCGCCCGACGATCACGCCCCGATCGTGACCGATTCGACAACCTCAGGAATAATGCGGGGTAGCACCAGCTGTCGTAGTAGCTGTTGAACATGGTCAGCTGCTGCGCGCCATGCGTCGGGTCGTCGGTCGGGTCGAGGTCGATCGTGATGCGTCGCACCCGCCCGCGCAGCCGGCGGCGATGCCGCTCGATGACCGACGCCGCCAACTCGCGCCCGAGCCGATAGAGCGCGACGCGGCCCGCACCGTTCTCGAACCGCGAGACCGTCGGCTGCGACGCCAGCCGACCGCCCGCCACCGGGTCGCGCCCGAGCAGCAACTTGTGGATCGGATCATCGGCGAGCTGGTCCGAATCGTTGCCGTCGGGATGGCCGCAGGCGATGCCGAACACCCGCTGGCCCACCAGGTCCTCGAGCGTGTGCCGGACCTTCTCCGGTGCCCGGCGGTCAATCAGACACCGGCCGAATGCCTTGACCAACCCGTAGACGCGCTCGGCGGCCTTGAGCAGCACGGCGCCGCCATCCGAGCTCGACTGCTCGCGGTCGAACGTGGCCACGAGCGGCTTGTCGAACAGATCGGGGAACAGAACAGACTGTGCTATCGTGGGGTCCGTCACGCAAGAGCCTCCGTCGTGCCGAAAACATCTGTCGTCAACAGCGTTTTAGCACACGGAGGCTTTTGTGTCTCTACTCAGGCCGGGCGCCTCATGAATTTTCCAGGCTAGAGAGAGCCGATGAACTCCACCTACCGAAGCTGGCTCGAACAGCAGGGCCTGGCGGCCGGGACCATTCAAGCACAGATGCACCGTGCTGGACGAGTGGAGGAGCACTACGGTGACCTAGACGAGCACTACGACCGGGACCAGCTTCGACGTGTCATAGGCGAATTGAAGTACTCGACGGCTGATGAGCGAAGTGACAAGCCGAATCCGTCCAAAATCCCATTCAACGGAGACACTCGGAAGAACCTAGCCTCCTACCGGCACGCCGTGGAGAAGTACTGCAAGTTCCGGCGCGAGGCGCCAGACAAGAACGGGAGTACTGACGACCACGGTCAGCTTGTCGGCCTGGAGCGCGATTTGCAGGCAGCCTTGCGGCGCGCCATTGAACAACTCGAGCCCGGCCTGGAGATCATCGACGACGGAGCGGAACGCTCGGTCGCCTCGGGGTTCATCGACATCACCGCGCGGGATGCACGGGGCGCAATCGTCGTCGTCGAGCTGAAGACCGGGATCGCGCGGCAGGGGGCAGTTGCACAGGTGCTGAGCTACATGGGCGATATCGCCGAGGAGGAACCGGACGAGACCGTGCGGGGCCTTCTGGTTGCAGGGGACTTTGATAAGAAGGCACGGTCTGCGGCCCGCATGCTTCCCAATCATGTCTTGTCGTTACGTTCCTATCGGGTCCGTTTCGAGTTCAAAGACGTGGACGAGACGTAGTCGACGAGAGTGCGGACCGGGTGCGGATCACGACTCCACGCCCAGCGATGCCCCTCGCAGGACTTGACCATGTGGCACCGGGGCGGATTGTTGCGTGACCTCCGGTCGGGCGACAAACCTGTACAACCATGCCGGCCGCAGCTTGCCTCGGTGAGCTCGATCGGATAGACCGCCACGGGGCCGCTGCTGTTCGATATCCCGGCGCGATAGCGACGTTCCTCCTTCCTGAAGGGATGACTACGAGGGGAGCGACCGCGACCCGGCGGGTGTGACGGAGGAACACCTGCCGGGTCCGCAAATCGCCAGATTTGCCGTGGTCGCTCCCCTACCTCCCCCCTGTCCCTTTCGCTGTACGTGGGGAGTGATGTGTTGTGATGGGATCTGGTTGATATGGAGGGAGTTAGCCGTCTTGTGATTGTAAGCTCAAGTGTGACTGGGGGTGTAAGTTCGGCCGATTGTCCTCCTTACACCCTTACTGCGGCATCATCGGTGTAAGTTCGCCGCGGTCCTTGTTGTGATCAGGCGACAGGTTGGATCACACTCTCACCCTCGTCGTCCTGTTCCTCACCGTGCTTCCGTGCTCCTCGCCTCCGGGTCCTGTGCGCCGCTCTCGTACGCCGGTAATGGTTCCCTGTCGAACCAGTTTGGTTCGCTGTCGTCGCTCCGCGTCGGGTTCCGCTCGGTACCGTACCGTGGCGTCTTTCTTCCTGGCGCCTGTGTTCCCCTGGGCGCCCGGCCTGCTGACGGATCCGGTTGCTGTGCGGGGCGCGCTTGGGGCGGGGCGGCGCGGCTCGTGGTCGATGCCGGTCCCGTTGTCAACGGGACGGACGCCAGCGTCCGTCACAACCAGCCTCGTCCGCGACGGTGGCCGGCGGGTCACCGGAACGGCCGCAGCGAAGCGGAGGAGCCGAAGGCTTGACGCGCCGGAGCCGTCGTGGCACCCGGCCCTCCGCCCCGCACGGTCAGCGCGGCGTCGAGTCCTCCGGCCGGCGCTCTGCGGCCAGGTACCCGGCCCAGTCGTCCATCAAGAGCCGCCGCCGCTCGAACAGGTCCGACCGCGCGTAGGCCGCCTCGACCTTGTTGGGGACCATGTGGGCCAGGGCCGCCTCGATGACCTCCCGCGGATGGTCGGTCTCCTCGGCCGCCCAGTCCCGGAACGTCGACCGGAAGCCATGGGCCACGGCCGGGATGTTGCAGTCCTTGAGGATCCGGGTCAGCGTCGTGCCGTCGAGCTGCCTTCCCCATCGGCCGGGGAACACCAGCGGGCTGCCGCCGTTGCCGAGCGTCCGCGCCGCGTCGAGGATCTCGATGGCCCGGCCGCACAGCGGCACGCGGTGTGCGCGGAGCGTCTTCATGCGGACGGCCGGGACGGCCCACACGTGGTCCGTTGTGTCCATCTCGGGCCACTGCGCCCCGCGGACCTCGCCGGAACGCGCGGCCGTGAGGACGAGAAACTCGACCGCCAGCTTGCCGACCGGAGTCGCCCGCGACGCCCGCACGGCCGCGACCGCCGCCGCCGCCTCACGGTGGGGCAACGCCCGCATGTGCTCGACGACGGCCTGCTGGACGCCGAGCACGGGTTGGAGCCGGTCGCAGGGGTTGTCGATCCTCATCTGCATGGCGATGGCCCACTCCATCACCGTGCGGATGCGCTGGCGTACGCGCCGGGCCGTCGGCGCCTTCACGTGCCAGATGGGCGTGAGGACCTCCAGCACGTCGGCGCTGGTCACGTCCGAGACGGGCATCCGGCCGATGCGGGGGAAGGCGTAGGTCTCGAGGCTCGCCTTCCAGTGCCAGACGTGGCCGGAGCTGCGCCAGCCGGCCTGCTTGTCGGTCCAGACCCGCTCGGCGGCCTCGGCGAAGGTGGGCATGCCCTTGGCGCGGCGCTTGTCGGCGAGCGGATCGCCGCCGTCGCGGGCGAGCTTGCGGTTGGCGAAGGCTCTCTCGCGGGCCTCGGCGAGCGAGACGAGCGGGAAGCCGCCGAGCCCGAGTTCACGGCGCCGCCCGCGGATCGCGATACGCTGGATCCAGCTGCGGCTGCCGGTGGGCTGGACGTCGAGGTAGAGGCCCTGACCGTCACAGTATCGTCCGGCTTGGGCGACGTTTCGGACGAAGGCGGTGGAGAGGGCCTTGTCGGGATGACGGCCCTTGGGCTTGCGTTTCCGGGGTCGAGCTGCGAGCGTCATACCTGCCTATATTCCCCTCATTACGTCGCGGAAGTGGCAGGATTCTAGCGGACCGCGGGCGCACCGTCAAGACCGGCATCAGACGAGTAAACGGCTATTATTCAGACTGTTATGGACAATTACGGGCGCCCTGGAACGTTTCCGGTGACACCACGCATCGAGACGACGTGTCAAGCCTTGCGGCTCCTCCACTTCGTTCCGGCTCTTCGAGTGACACGCCGGCCACCGGCGCGGTCTTGAGCGCTTACGGCCGAACGCGGGCGTCCGGCCCTCGACGGACCGGAGCCCACTACGTCCTCGAACCCGCCGCCGAACACGCCAGCCCCGAGCCGGGTACAGCCGATCCAGCGACGCCGGATCCGGGCAGCGGAACCGACAGCAAGCCTCATGCCACCGATCCAGATCGGGACGGCGGCGGTCACGGCGATCGCCGGGAATCAGCAGGCGGCGGTCGTGACGGAGATCAGGTACAGGATGGGAGTCGAGGTCACGGAGCGGGACGGGGACGGAGACGGGCAACCGAACGAGGCTGTGATCAGCCCTGCCGCCCGATCACAACAAGACGGAGGCCCGAACTTACACCAGATATGCCGCACGAGAGGTGTAAGCAGCCCCGGAGTCTCAAATTACACCCCCAGTCACACCTGAGCTTACAACCCCGCACCCGATAAGTCCTTGCAGATCAACCACATCCCACCACAACACACCACCCCCACGTGCAGAGAAAAGAGACAGGGGGAAGGTAGGGGAGGCGACCCTGCCGAATCCCTACGGTCTTCGGACCCGGCAGGTGTTCCTCCGTCACACCTGCCGGGTCGGGTCGCTCCCCTCTAAATTGTCCGTCCCGGAAGGGTGTCACCGCTCGGACGACCGCCGCTGACGGCGGGGCGAGATTCCGTCGCCCGGCATGCCGACCTGCAGGCATCCACTTGTCGCGGTCGTGCATTTGGCCAAGCTCGGCGGGCCGGACCTGGGTCGGGCGAAGGGGCGCTGGCGAGCATCCGGGGCGCGGAGGTTGCCGCGGCGCCAGAGCTCGACGGATTCGAGCGCGGCCGGCCCGCGGGGATGGAGTATGATCGTAGCTCGCCGCCGCAGGGGAGCGGGCAAGAACCGTTGAGGCAGGCCGGCGGCTGGTTGTACGCTATCGGGGTGACGGGGCCGGGGGCCGGCTCGCGAGTCCTGGATTTGTGCGACGGGGATCACGGCATGGTGCGACGACGGTCGGGGAAGCAGGCAGGCGACGCGGGCGCAATCCCGAACGACGGAGCCACCATCGGCCACGAGGCCGAGCTGTGGTCGATGGCCGACGCCCTGCGCGGCTCGATGGACGCCGCCGAGTACAAGCACATCGTCCTCGGCCTGATCTTCCTCAAGTACATCTCCGACTCCTTCGAGGAACGCCGCGTTGCGCTGCTGGCCCAGTGGCGCGAGGACGCCACCGAGGACCGCGAGGAGTACATCTCCCTGAACGTCTTCTGGGTGCCGGCCGAGGCCCGCTGGATGCATCTGCGGGCGCAGGCGAGGCAGCCGACTGTCGGCCTGACCGTCGATCAGGCGCTGGCTGCCATCGAGCGCGACAACCCGGCGCTCAAGGACGTGCTGCCGCGGGACTACGCCCGGCCGGCGCTCGACAAGCGGCGGCTCGGCCAGTTGATCGACCTCGTCAGCAACATCCAGGTGGGCGACGCCGACGCCCGCTCCCGCGACGTGCTCGGCCGCGTCTACGAGTACTTCCTGTCGCAGTTCGCGAGCGCGGAGGGCAAGAAGGGCGGCGAGTTCCACACCCCGCGCTGCGTCGTCAGGGTGCTGGTCGAGATGCTGGAGCCGTACCGCGGCCGGGTCTACGACCCGTGCTGCGGCTCGTCGGGGATGTTCGTGCAGTCGGTCGCGTTCATCCGCGCCCACGCCAGCGGCAACGGGAACGGCGGCAGGGCCAGGGCGGACATCAGCATCTACGGCCAGGAGTCGAACTACACGACGTGGCGGCTCGCGAAGATGAACCTCGCCATCCGGGGCATCGAGGGCCAGATCGCCCACGGCGACAGCTTCCACAACGACCGCCACCCGGACCTGAAGGCCGACTTCATCCTCGCCAACCCGCCGTTCAATATCTCGGACTGGGACGGAGAGCGTCTGGCCGAGGACAAGCGCTGGCGCTACGGCGTGCCGCCGCATCCCCGGGAGGTCAGCTGATGTGCTCGTCGTCTTCCGGTCCCGGAGGATGCGGCCGGGCGGCGACCGTCGGTTTCGGCGCCCTGTCGGTGTTTCTCGGGTCCTGTATCCAGCAGGAGACGCCCTCCAGAGAGAACGGGAGATCCGACCAGTCGCTCGTGGCGAGCGGCGTCCGGGAGCCGCTGACGGCCGAATTCCGGAGAATGCCACCGGCGCACGATGGAGAGGGTGCCATCCGTTTCCGGGTCGCCTTCAGCGAGGACATCGCGATCGGCGACGAGACCTTGCGCGACGAATCCTTCACGGTGACGGGAGGCAGAGTCACCGTGGCCCGGCGAATGGACGGCCGCAACGATCTCTGGGACATCGCGGTCGAGGTCGAGCAGGAATCGCGCGAGGCGGTGACGATCACCCTTCCGGGCGGGCGGGCCTGCGGGACGACCGGAGCGGTGTGCACCGGTGGGAACGATCCGGCCCCGCTCGGCAACAGCCCGTCGGCGACGGTCCAGTATTCTCCGGTGACGCTGTTCACCCAGTTGTACTGGCTGGGAGTCGAGACCGTGGAATTCGAGCGGTTCTCTGGCGCGAACCGGGGTGGCGCCATCGAACCCCTGGCCGACGACCTGTTGCTCGCGACACCGGGCGGCAGGCTGGCGTTGATCCGGTCGAATGGAGCCGTGGAGTATCTCGGCGGACGGGTTCCGATGAATCGCAGCGCCCTGGAATCGCTCGATCTCGGTCCGGTACTCGAGGGTCGCTTTCGGGTTGCCGACATCCTGCTGAAGGAAGATATCGAGGGGGGGGGCGGCGGAACTGTTCGTCACCCACCACCATTTCGCCGGGGAATGTGGCTATCGGTTCCGTTTGTCATCCACGACGCTGTTCCGGTTGCTGGTCCTCATCGGAGATCTCGCCGAACAGGTGGCCGACGACCGCCTTCCGGGGCAGGATCTGGAGCGCCCGGCGCCGCGCGGCGAGATCGGAGCGGCGGGCGAGCGTCACCAGGCGTTCCACGAAGGGCCGCACTTCCTTCGCCTTGGCGAGCGTGGTGCGGAGGTGCCCGTGCTCGATCAGCGTGGCGGAGAGATTCCGCAGGAGCGCCCGGCAATGCGACGGTCGGCGACCCAGCTTGCGGTGGGCGAGGCGGTGCCGCATCTCAACGAGAACCGAGGCCAAGCTTGAGCCCGAGCGAGTCGAGAATCGTCTCGACTTCCTTAGACTTAGATGCTCTTGCGGCCGATATTGCGCTCCTTGATCAGCTCCTGCTCGTTCTTCGCCACGAGATCGCCGATGGTGTCGATTCCCGCGTTCCAGAGCCCGTTGTAGGCGCGCACGGACAACTGCTCGGCGAAGTCGTCGATCGAGGTGTGGCGATGGAGTTCGATCGCCTGCTGCTCCTCGCTGATCACGACATCCTCCGAGGCCTCGCTCTCGGCGCCCACGAAGATCCCGAGCATCTGGCGAAGCAGGCGCGACGCCGTGGTGATCGCTTCCTGTGGTCTCACCGAGCCGTTCGTGTGGACATCGATCACGCGGCGGTCGAGGTCGGTGTCCTGCCCGACGCGCGCCGGCTCGACGGTGTAGTTCACCTTGCGCACCGGCGAATGGGCCGAGTCCACCGGAATGTAGCCGACTTCGAGATCCATGTCGCGGTTGCGCTCGGCGGGGACATAACCCCGGGCGTTCTTGACGCGCATCTCGATGTCGAGTTCCGTCGCCTGCGTGATCGTGGCGATCGGGACCTCCCCGTCGAGAACCTCCACGTTCGCGTCCGTCTCGAGGTCGGAAGAGGTCAACCGTCCCGGCTTTCGGCCGCGCCTGTTTGTTATCATCATTAACCTGAACCTGTGCTGGCCGCGGCTCACGGGAAAGCCAGGCATGAGGTGGTCGAGCCGCCTCAGCCCGGGCAGTCAACATGGCAAATATGATTCTGCGACAGTCCACTAGTTGGTACAACGACTGGCGGCAGGTGGCGTTGCCGGCGCCCGGGGCGTTCACGCCGGAGCTGCCGGTGAGCGTGGTCGTGCCGTATTACGCGGCGCCGGCGGAGCTGGCGCGGACGCTGGCGGCGCTGGAGGGCCAGACGTATCCGCGGGGTCTGTTCGAGGTGGTGGTGGTCGACGACGGCTCGCCGGAGCCGCTGGCGCGTCCGCGCTCGACGCCGCTGGACGTGAAGGTGGTGCGGCAGGAGGACCGGGGCTTCGGGCTGGCGCGGGCGCGCAACACGGGGGTGCGCGCGGCGGCGCACGACATCGTGGTGTTTCTCGACGGCGACATGCTGCCGGAGGCGGGCTGGCTGGCGGCGCATGCGCGCTGGCATCACGAGGTCTCGGACGCGGTGACGCTGGGTTTGTGGGACCGCGTGCCGGTGGACGGCATCGACGCCGAGACGATCAGGAACCGGCCGGGGACGCTGAGGGAGCTGTTCGAGGGGCGGCAGGTGGATCCGTCGTGGGTCGAACCCTACTTGATCCGCACGAAGGAGTTAACGTCGAAGGCGGACGATCTGTTCCGAATGGTGGTGGGTTCGAACGTCGGGGTCCGCCGCGAGTTCTACGAGCTGGTGGGGGGGTTCGACGAGTCGTTCACGCAATGGGGAGGGGAGGACACGGAGTTCGGCTACCGGGCCTATACGCGGGGCGGATTGCTGGTGCCGGCGCGGGACGCGTTCGCCTGGCACCAGGGGCGTTGGGAAGAAGGACGGGCGGACAAGGAGAAGAGCCAGGAGTTGCAGCGGGCGAAGTGCGCGCACCTGATCGCGCACCGCGGGTTCCGCTCCGGTCTGAAGGGCCGGACCTTCACGGTGCCGCAGTACGTAGTGACGCTCCGGGGGGACGGCCTGCCGGTGAAGCGTCTGCTGGCGGATATCGAGCACGTGCTGGCCGGCCCGATGCACGATCTGGTGATGCGGGTGGAGCTGGCTGGGGACCATACGGGCCAGGCGTGGCTGAAGCGCAAGTTGGGTCCGGACCCGCGGGTGCGGGTTGCGCCGGCCCGCGCCGCTCTCGAGGAGTTCCCTGCCTCCTCGTTCCACGTCGATCTGCCCGCCGGGCGGCGGCTGCATGCGGACGTGGTGCACAGGCTGCGCGCCGAGCTGGGGACGGCGGTGGTCGGCAGGGCGGTGTTCCCCGGCGGCTCCCGCGCGTCGATCACGCGGGCGTGGGCGCTGCATCGGGCGTCGCGCGCGCCGGGCGAGCTGGACGCCTCCGACTTCGGCGTGGAGGTGACGATCCCGTTCCAGAAGCTGCTGCCGGCGTCGGCCGGCACGCCGGCAAGCAGCTCGTCAGCCTCCCTGCCGCGGGCCGAGTATCCGCTGGGTGTTGAGATTGTCGCGCTGGGTGCCCGGGCACGGGCCGTGTTCTGGGCGTCGAGGCGCGTGGCGCGGACGCTGGCCGGCCAGCACGCCGACGTGGTGGTTGCCGACACGGCCGCCGAGGCGGCGGCGGTGGAGGCGCCGGTGGTCGTCCTCGCGGACGCCCCGCCGCAGCTGTCGGTTCCCGCCTTCGACCCGCGGGTCGACAACCCGGTCGGCTGGCAGTGTCGGGTCGTGGCCGCCGAGGTGGCGGCGCTGGGTCCGCCCGAGCTGCTGCCGCCGGGCTGTCGGGCGGACCGCGTCGTGCGCCGCGACGACCGGGCGGCGCTGCAGCGGATCCACCATCTCGAGGACGTGCAGGCGTTCCACCAGACCGCGCCGAGCGCGCGGGCGGGGGAGCTGGTGCGGCTGGCGGCCCTGGGGGTGGTGGTGCATCTGGCGGACGGGGACCGGCGGCTGGCGCCGTATCTGGGTGCGGAGCTGTTCGAGCTGATGACGCGCAACGTGCAGGACCTGGACGTCGATGCGCGCGAGGCGCTCAGCGTCCGGATGCGGCGGGCGGCGTTGCGGGAACATTCGCTGGGGAGCCGCGTGCGGCAGGTCGCCGAGCGGGCGCTGGCGGATCCGCCGCGGCTGCCGCTGGTGTCGATTCTGCTGGTGACGCGGCGGCCGGAGCTGCTGGCCCGGGCGCTGGCGGCGGTGCGGCGGCAGACCTATCCCCGGCTGGAGTTGGTTCTGGGGCTGCACGGGGAGGGTTTCGGCGAGGTGGCGCCCCGGGCGGCGGGACCGGCGGCGGCGGTGACGGTGCTGCGGCTGGACGCGGCGTTGCCGCTGGGCTCGGCGCTCAACGCGGCGACACAGGCGGCGGGCGGGACCTTGCTGACGAAGATGGACGACGACGACCTGTACGGACCGGAACACGTCTGGGACCTGGTGCTGGCGCAGGAATACTCGCAGGCGGAGCTCGTCGGCAAGGGTAACGAGTTCGCCTACCTGGCCGCCTCGGACCGGACCATCCGCCGAGGCAGGTGGTCCGAATGCGACGTGACGGCGCAGCAAGTCGCCGGCGGCACCTTGCTGATCACGCGCCACATGCTCGACCGGGTCGGGGGCTGGAAGCGATACTGGCGGTCCGTTGATCGGGCTCTGATCCACGGCGTCTTGCTAGCCGGCGGCCGTGTCTACCGAGTCCATTCGTCCGGCTACCTGCTGGTTCGCCACGGCCACCAGCACACGTGGGACGCGCCCGAAGCCCACTTCCTGGCGCGGACCGAAGTCGACGAGGCCGGCTGGCGGCCGGAGCTGGCTGGCGTCCGCGAGGTGCAGCCACCGTTCTCGAATGGAGCTGCGTCCACCGCAGAGAGGGAGACCGATTACGCGGCGCTGGCGACCAAGATGCACGACGAGCTCAGGCGGATCGATGGCAACAGTAATCGTGGCGGCATTGACGCGCTGCGCGACTTGGTGGAGAAACTGGCCGCGACCGCGCCGACGCACCTGCACCGTGAGGTCGCCGGCGAGTTGCAGACCGCACTGTCGGCAGGCGAGCTCGAACAGGCGCTGCGCATGGCGGCGACGGCGAAACGGATGCCTGACCTCGGCGCAGAGAAGATCGTCTCCCGAAAGTACGGGTTCGTGTGGATTTGCATTCCGAAAGTCGCGTCGCGGAGCATCAAGACGCTGCTGTGCGAGATCGATCCCGACGCCGTGCTGATCGAACACAAGAGCATCTCCCGTGTCTATGCGGAGCACCCGGAAGCACGGGACTACTACAGCTTCGCGTTTGTCCGGAGTCCGTACAACCGGGCGTTCTCGTTCTATGCGGACAAGTACCTCCAGCTGACGGACGAAAAGCGCCTGCACTTCATTACCCCGTATTACGGAACCTCGCAGGGGGGCAGCTTCGACGACCTATGCCGGTGGTTGAATACGCCGTACGGCTCGGATGCGTTCGCCGACCGGCATTGGCTGTCCCAGTGCCGGCAGGTGATGCTCGACGACGGGCGCCTGCCCGATTTCGTTGGACGCTGCGAGAACCTCGACGCGGATTTCAAGACGGTTTGCGAACACTTGGGCATGCCGGCGCGCGCGTTGCCCAGACTGAACACGATGGCCGGATGGAAGCCGACGGCGGAAGAGCTGGCGGCCAGCGCGCGATTGCCCGACGCGCATCTGACCGAGCGGAACAAGGCGTTGTTGAGAGAGCGGTACGCGGAGGACTTCAAGCTCTTGAACCTGCTGGATGCGTGTGGTTGATGCCTGTGCCTGCCGAGCAAAGCCCCACGCCACCTGATTTCCGAGATGCGGGACACTTTGTGGAGCCCATCCGGTACAACGACTGGCGGCAGGTGGCGTTGCCGGCGCCCGGGGCGTTCACGCCGGAGCTTCCGGTGAGCGTGGTCGTGCCGTATTACGCGGCGCCGGCGGAGCTGGCGCGGACGCTGGCGGCGCTGGAGGGCCAGACGTATCCGCGGGGTCTGTTCGAGGTGGTGGTGGTCGACGACGGCTCGCCGGAGCCGCTGGCGCGTCCGCGCTCGACGCCGCTGGACGTGAAGGTGGTGCGGCAGGAGGACCGGGGCTTCGGGCTGGCGCGGGCGCGCAACACCGGGGTGCGCGCGGCGGCGCACGACATCGTGGTGTTTCTCGACGGCGACATGCTGCCGGAGGCGGGCTGGCTGGCGGCGCACGCGCGCTGGCATCACGAGGTCTCGGACGCGGTGACGCTGGGTTTGTGGGACCGCGTGCCGGTGGACGGCATCGACGCCGAGATGATCCGGAACCGGCCGGGGACGCTGAAGGAGCTGTTCGAGGGACGGAAGGGGGCCGTGGTCGATCGCGAGTGGCTCGAATCCGACCTGTCCAGAACCGACGATCTGACGTCGAGGGCGGACGATTCGTTCCACGTGGTGGCGGGCGGGAACCTTGGGGTCCGCCGCGAGTTCTACGAGCTGGTGGGGGGGTTCGACGAGTCGTTCACGCAATGGGGAGGGGAGGACACGGAGTTCGGCTACCGAGCCTATACGCGGGGCGGATTGCTGGTGCCGGCGCGGGATGCGTTCGCTTGGCACCAGGGGTCTTGGGAAGAAGGACGGGCGGACAAGGAGAAGAGCCAGGAGTTGCAGCAGGCGAAGTGCGCGCACCTGATCGCGCACCGCGGGTTCCGCTCCGGTCTGAAGGGCCGGACCTTCACGGTGCCGCAATATGTGGTGACACTCCGGGGGGACGGCCTGCCGGCGGAGCGTCTGCTGAAGGCCGTCGAGCACGTGCTGGCCGGCCCGATGCACGACCTGGTGGTGCGGGTGGAGCTCGACGAGGACCACCCGGCGCTGGCGTGGCTGGAGCGCCAGTTGGGTCCGGACCCGCGGGTGCGGGTTGCGCCGGCCCGCTCCGCATTGGAGGAGTTCCCTGCATCCTCGTTCCAAGTCGCGCTGCCCGCCGGGCGGCGGCTGCATGCGGACGTGGTGCACAGGCTGCGCGCCGAGCTGGGGACGGCGGTGGTCGGCAGGGCGGTGTTTCCCGACGGCTCCCGCGCGTCGATCACGCGGGCGTGGGCGCTGCATCGGGCGTTGCGCGCGCCGGGCGAGCTGGACGCCTCCGACTTCGGCGTGGAGGTGACGATCCCGTTCCAGAAGCTGCTGCCGGCGTCGGCCGGCACGCCGGCAAGCAGCTCGTCAGCCTCCCTGCCGCGGGCCGAGTATCCGCTGGGTGTTGAGATTGTCGCGCTGGGTGCCCGGGCACGGGCCGTGTTCTGGGCGTCGAGGCGCGTGGCGCGGACGCTGGCCGGCCAGCACGCCGACGTGGTGGTGGCCGACACGGCCGCCGAGGCGGCGGCGGTGGAGGCGCCGGTGGTCGTCCTCGCGGACGCTCCGCCGCAGCTGTCGGTTCCCGCCTTCGACCCGCGGGTCGACAACCCGGTCGGCTGGCAGTGTCGGGTCGTGGCCGCCGAGGTGGCGGCGCTGGGTCCGCTCGACCTGCTGCCGCCGGGCTGCCGGGCGGACCGCGTCGTGCGCCGCGACGACCGGGCGGCGCTGCAGCGGATCCACCATCTCGAGGACGTGCAGGCGTTCCACCCGACCGCGCCGAGCGCGCGGGCGGGGGAGCTGGTGCGGCTGGCGGCCCTGGGGGTGGTGGTGCATCTGGCGGACGGGGACCGGCGGCTGGCGCCGTATCTGGGTGCGGAGCTGTTCGAGCTGATGACGCGCGACGTGCAGGGTCTGGACGTCGATGCGCGCGAGGCGCTCAGCGTCCGGATGCGGCGGGCGGCGTTGCGGGAGCATTCGCTGGGGAGCCGCGTGCGGCAGGTCGCCGAGCGGGCGCTGGCGGATCCGCCGCGGCTGCCGCTGGTGTCGATTCTGCTGGTGACGCGGCGGCCGGAGCTGCTGGCCCGGGCGCTGGCGGCGGTGCGGCGGCAGACCTATCCCCGGCTGGAGTTGGTTCTGGGGCTGCACGGGGAGGGTTTCGGCGAGGTGGCGGCCCGGGCGGCGGGACCGGCGGCGGCGGTGACGGTGCTGCGGCTGGACGCGGCGTTGCCGCTGGGCTCGGCGCTCAACGCGGCGACACAGGCGGCGCGCGGGACCTTGCTGACGAAGATGGACGACGACGACCTGTACGGACCGGAACACGTCTGGGACCTGGTGCTGGCGCAGGAGTACTCGCGGGCGGAGCTCGTCGGCAAGGGACTCGAGTTCGTGTACCTGGCCGCCTCGGACCGGACCATCCGCCGAGCCAGGTGGTCCGAATGCGACGTGACGTCGCCGCACGTCACCGGCGGCACCTTGCTGATCACGCGCCACATGTTCGACCGGGTCGGGGGCTGGAAGCGACACTGGCGGGCCGAGGATCAGGCTCTGATCAACGATGTCTTGCTAGCCGGCGGCCGTGTCTACCGGACGCACCCGTACGGCTACCTGCTGGTTCGCCACGGCCACCAGCACGCGTGGGACGCGCCCGAAGCCCTCTTCCTGACGAGGGTCGAAGTCGACGAGGCCGGCTGGCGGCCGGAGCTGGCCGGCATCCGCGAGGTGCAGCCACCGAAGTTGTGGTTCAATTGATGGATTTCGTTGGACGCTATGTAGAGATGCCGGGACACTTTGTGGAGTCCATCCGGTACAACGACTGGCGGCAGGTGGCGTTGCCGGCGCCCGGGGCGTTCACGCCGGAGCTTCCGGTGAGCGTGGTCGTGCCGTATTACGCGGCGCCGGCGGAGCTGGCGCGGACGCTGGCGGCGCTGGAGGGCCAGACGTATCCGCGGGGTCTGTTCGAAGTGGTGGTGGTCGACGACGGCTCGCCGGAGCCGCTGGCGCGTCCGCGCTCGACGCCGCTGGACGTGAAGGTGGTGCGGCAGGAGGATCGGGGCTTCGGCGCGCCGCGGGCGCGCAACACGGGGGTGCGCGCGGCGGCGCACGACATCGTGGTGTTTCTCGACGGCGACATGCTGCCGGAGGCGGGCTGGCTGGCGGCGCACGCGCGCTGGCATCACGAGGTCCCGGACGCGGTGACGCTGGGTTTGTGGGACCGCGTGCCGGTGGACGGGATAGACGCCGAGACGATCAGGAACCGGCCGGGGACGCTGAAGGAGCTGTTCGAGGGACGCAAGGGGGCCGTGGTCGATCGCGAGTGGCTCGAATCCGACCTGTCCAGAACCGACGATCTGACGTCGAGGGCGGACTATCTGTTTCAGGTGGTAACGAGCGGGAACTTGGGGGTCCGCCGCGAGTTCTACGAGCTGGTGGGGGGGTTCGACGAGTCGTTCACGCAATGGGGCATGGAGGACACGGAGTTCGGCTACCGGGCCTATACGCGGGGCGGGTTGCTGGTGCCGGCACGGGACGCGTTCGCCTGGCACCAGGGTCCCTGGGAGGAGGAGGGACGGGCGGACAAGGAGAAGAGTCTGGAGCTGCAGCGGGCGAAGTGCGCGCACCTGATCGCGCACCGCGGGTTCCGCTCCGGTCTGAAGGGCCGGACCTTCACGGTGCCGCAATATGTGGTGACGCTCCGGGGGGACGGCCTGCCGGCGGAGCGTCTGCTGAAGGTCGTCGAGCACGTGCTGGCCGGCCCGATGCACGACTTGGTGGTGCGGGTGGAGCTCGACGAGGACCACCCGGCGCTGGCGTGGCTGGAGCGCCAGTTGGGTCCGGACCCGCGGGTGCGGGTTGTTGCGCCGGCCCGCTCCGCTCTGGAGGAGTTCCCTGCCTCCTCGTTCCACGTCGATCTGCCCGCCGGGAAGCGGCTGCATGAGGATGTGGTGCACAGGCTGCGCGCCGAGCTGGGGACGGCGGTGGTCGGCAGGGCGGTGTTCCCCGGCGGCTCCCGCGCGTCGATCACGCGGGCGTGGGCGCTGCATCGGGCGTTGCGCGCGCCGGGCGAGCCGGACGCCTCCGACTTCGGCGTGGAGGTGACGATCCCGTTCCAGAAGCTGCTGCCGGCGTCGGCCGGCACGCCGGCAAGCAGCTCGTCAGCCTCCCTGCCGCGGGCCGAGTATCCGCTGGGTGTTGAGATTGTCGCGCTGGGCGCCCGGGCACGGGCCGTGTTCCGGGTGTCGAGGCGCGTGGCGCGGACGCTGGCCGGCCAGCACGTCGACGTGGTGGTGGCCGACACGGCCGCCGAGGCGGCGGCGGTGGAGGCGCCGGTGGTCGTCCTCGCGGACGCTCCGCCGCTGCTGTCGGTTCCCGCCTTCGACCCGCGGGTCGACAACCCGGTCGGCTGGCAGTGTCGGGTCGAGCCCGCCGAGGTGGCGGCGCTGGGTCCGCCCAAGCTGCTGCCGCCGGGCTGCCGGGCGGACCGCGTCGTGCGCCGCGACGACCGGGCGGCGCTGCAGCGGATCCACCATCTCGAGGACGTGCAGGCGTTCCACCCGACCGCGCCGAGCGCGCGGGCGGGGGAGCTGGTGCGGCTGGCGGCCCTGGGGGTGGTGGTGCATCTGGCGGACGGGGACCGGCGGCTGGCGCCGTATCTGGGTGCGGAGCTGTTCGAGCTGATGACGCGCGACGTGCAGGGTCTGGACGTCGATGCGCGCGAGGCGCTCAGCGTCCGGATGCGGCGGGCGGCGTTGCGGGAGCATTCGCTGGGGAGCCGCGTGCGGCAGGTCGCCGAGCGGGCGCTGGCGGATCCGCCGCGGCTGCCGCTGGTGTCGATTCTGCTGGTGACGCGGCGGCCGGAGCTGCTGGCCCGGGCGCTGGCGGCGGTGCGGCGGCAGACCTATCCCCGGCTGGAGTTGGTTCTGGGGCTGCACGGGGAGGGTTTCGGCGAGGTGGCGCCCCGGGCGGCGGGACAGGCGGCGGTGACGGTGCTGCGGCTGGACGCGGCGTTGCCGCTGGGCTCGGTGCTCAACGCGGCGACACAGGCGGCGGTGACGGTGCTGCGGCTGGACGCGGCGTTGCCGCTGGGCTCGGTGCTCAACGCGGCGACACAGGCGGCGGTGACGGTGCTGCGGCTGGACGCGGCGTTGCCGCTGGGCTCGGCGCTCAACGCGGCGACACAGGCGGCACGCGGGACCTTGCTGACGAAGATGGACGACGACGACATGTACGGACCGGAACACGTCTGGGACCTGGTGCTGGCGCGGGAGTACTCGCGGGCGGAACTCGTCGGCAAGGGACAAGAGTTCGCCTACCTGGCCGCTTCGGACCGGACCATCCGCCAATTCAGCGGCGGGGGCGAACAGTATGGAACGACCGACTTACTTGCCGGCGGCACCTTGCTGATCACGCGCCACATGCTCGACCGGGTCGGGGGTTGGAAGCGATCCCGGCAAGCCGTGGATCAGGCTCTGATCCATGCTGTGGCACGAACCGGTTCTATGATCTACCGGGCGCACCCGTACGGCTACCTGCTGGTTCGCCACGGTCACCAGCACATGTGGGACGCGCCCGACGCCTATTTCCTGGCGAGGGCCGACGTTGACGAGGCCGGCTGGCGGCCGGAGCTGGCCGGCGTCCGCGATGTGCAGCCACCGTTCTCGACTTGAGAACAAGCGCAAGAACCTCGTTGGCGAGGGCTTTGAGGATGTGTGCGCGATCCTCATTCGTCTGCTGCCGGCGTCAACCGTCCGGTTGGTGCGCGCGCGTTGCCCGCTCCACGACATTCCGGGATTCTACGAACAACGCGGGCGGGAGAAGCCTCGCATCGTTGATCTGGGAGTCTCCTCAAATTCGTGTGGGTAGCGGTGGCTCCAGCTTGATGCCTCCGCAGCAGAGGTACAGCATCGAGATGAGCGGACGGTGTGAGTGGAAGCCGTAGGCGCGCCGTGCGATGACGCGGAGCTTGTTGTTGATGCCCTCGACGGGTCCGTTGGTCATGCGGGTGTCGAGGTAGGCGAGGATCCCCGCCGCGTGCTTCCGGATGGTCCGCGCGAGCTTGACGAACGG
The DNA here is from genome assembly GCA_965214845.1 of Vicinamibacterales bacterium. Classification (GTDB taxonomy): domain Bacteria; phylum Acidobacteriota; class Vicinamibacteria; order Vicinamibacterales; family UBA8438; genus JAAXGX01. Next base: position 3,947,484 of record CBDCCO010000007.1, on the reverse strand, counting down.
CGCCAGCCGTGACCGCGCCGCCCAGTCCAGCCACTGCTCGAGCAGCTCCTCGGCCTCGTCGGGTCTGGCCTGCTCGAGGATGGTCGCCAGGTACTCGTTCAACTCGTAGGCGCGGTCGAGGGCGCGGTTCTCGCGGCGCAGGGTTGCCAGCCGTTGTGCTTGGCTGGGCTTGAGGCGCGCCGGATGCTTCAGCAGCGCGTAGCGCGTCCCCTTGAGGGCTTTGGCCGCGGTCGCCCCCAGGCGGTGTTGCTCCGCCCGGCGGACGGCGTCGACCGCGTCGGCCGCCAGCCGTTCAACGTGGAACCGGTCGTAGACGACCCTGGCCTGCGGCACCCGTTCCCGCACCGCCTTGCCGTAGCTCGCCGCCAGGTCCGCCGTCACCAGCGTGATCCGGGCGCAACCGGCCGGTCCCAACAGGTCGAAGAACCTGCCCAGCGTGTCGGCGCTGCGCCCCTTCCCGGCCCAGACCACGCGCCGGCGGTCAGGGTCGACCAGGACCGTCAGATAGTGGTGCCGCTTCCGATAGCTGAACTCGTCAATGCCGATCCGCCGCAGCCCGGCCAGCCGCGTCGAATCCAGCCGCCGAGCCACCACCCGCTCGACGATGCCGCCCACCGCCGGCCACGAAATCCCCACCAGACGACTCACCGTCGTCCGGTCCGTCACCTGCGCCAGATAGGCCACCAACTCCTCGAGCGGCGCCGTGAACGCGCTGCCGTGCACTGCCCACGACACCTGCTCGACCCGAACCCCGCAGCGACCACACGATACCCGCCACGGGGCATACCGCAGCCACACCGTCGTCCGACCCCACGGCACATGGCGCCACAGCCGAGCCGGTTGCCGGTCGTAGCGTGGGGCCCGGCCGCCGCACGCGCCGCACCGGGAGCGCCGCCGCGACGGCCGCGCCGATACGCGGAACATCCCGTTGCTCCCGATACGCACCTGCTCGACGTACAACTGCGTGACACCGAGCAATCGCCGTAGTAGGGTCGTCACACGCATGGGGCTGTCCTCCTCCTCATTGGTTGTCCTTTGCCATGTCAATGAGAACAGGACGCCCCTGCGTTTTCAATGATTTCCAGCGGCTCGCCGAGGGCTGACCACCCGCCGGCTCCGGTCAGCTGCGGGCCGCGATTCACGGCCCGACCAGCCCAAGCCCAATCTCCCCTTTGGACGGCCCGGACGCCCCGTCCAGGCCGGGCCGCAAGGCCCATAACTGCACTCTGAGCCGCGGGGCGACGGGGTGTCACCCAGAGGGCCGGAGCGGAATCGGGATAGGGGGGAGCCTCGCGGCTCCTCCCCTCCCACACCACCGTGCGGACGGGTCCGTACACGGCGGTTCGACGGAGTTAAGCGGCATGGCCTGCGGCGACGGATGCGAGGCCGATCCGGGCGAAGAAGGCGTTGGGCAGCGCGATAGTGAGTGCCGGGCTGAGGCTGATCCGCCAGGGGCCGTGGGCGCTGCTAGCGGTCTGGGCCGCCAGCCGCTTGCCGACGCCGCGACGGCGCAGCGCCGCGAAGCGAGTGCGCGCACGCTTCCAGTGCGTCCAGGCAACGGCGCGAAGCCGTCGCCGTGTCCACTGGTCGAGGCGGAGCAGGACATAGGGAACCTCGCAGAGTCCGAAATAGCCCCGCCACCCAACGAGGTAGCGGGACAGCTCCTCCACGAGACGGGTGAAGCTGACGCGCTTCGTGCGGCGCGTCAGTTCCCGAACCCGCGCCTTGAACCGGGCGAGCGCCTTCGGCGAGACGACCCGCTGAGGCGTCGGTCCGGCCGTGAAGCTGAAGCCCAGGAAAGCCCGCGCCGACGGGCGGTCCACCGCGCTCTTGGCTGCGTTCACCGTCAGCTTCAGTCGCCGGGCGAGGAAGTCGGTCACGCTCGCCATGACCCGCTCGCCCGCCCGCCGGGACCGCACGTAGAGGTTGCAGTCGTCGGCGTAGCGGACAAAGCGGTGGCCGCGCGTCTCCAGTTCCTTGTCCAGGACATCCAGCATCAGGTTCGACAGCAGCGGCGAGAGCGGCCCGCCCTGCGGCGTCCCCTTGGTGGTCGGGCCGACCAGCCCGCCGTCGAGCACGCCCGCGGTCAGAAAACCGCGGATGAGCCTGAGCAGGCGTTTGTCGGCCACCTGCTTGGCCACCAGCCCCATCAGGATGTCGTGATTGACCCGGTCGAAGAACTTCTCCAGGTCGAGGTCAACGACGAAGTCGAAACCCGCGAGGATGTGCTCCTGCGCGCGCCTGACCGCCTGATGCGCCGAGCGTCCGGGCCGGAACCCGTAGCTCGCATCCGAGAAGCCGGGGTCCCACTCCTCCTGCAACACCTGCATCACCGCCTGCTGGATGAAGCGGTCGAGCACCGTGGGCACGCCGAGCAAGCGAACGCCGCCCGACGGCTTCGGTATCTCCACCCGCCGTACCGGCTGCGGTGTGTAGCTACCGGCGAGGAGCCGGGACCTGATCTCGGGCCAGTGGGCCTTCAGGTGATCGCCCAACTCATCGACGGTCATCCCGTCGACGCCGGGCGCCCCCTTGTTGCGCCGGACACGCGCCAGCGCCTTCTTCAGATTGCCGGGCTCGACGACCGCCTCCATCGACGGTTGCAGCCCAGCCGCCGGGCGTTCGGGTTCGGCACGCGCCGTGCGGGCTTCGGTCCCTCGGACTCCGGCGCTCCGGGCTTCACCCTTCGCCTCCGGCTCCAAGGCCAGCTCCAACTGGATGTTCTGCCGCCTGGTCCGCATGAGCGTTGCCGTCCTACTGACCCTGTCCGTCGTTCGGGCCTTCGCCGGCGAGCCGGCTGTCGGGTCGGAGGAGGCGCGCCCCGCGGGCGCTGGCCTCCGTCCGCCGCTCAAACGGTACGTGCGGTTTTCCCGCATACCGCTTTCACGAAGACGTTCTCGCATGGTAGGGGCCGATGGAAGGAATCAGACCGACAAGGTTGACCAGGCCCAGCTCGCCGTAGAGCGTGGCGCTGGGCAGGGACTTCCATCCCTGACACCGCCACCGCTTGTGCCGATGCGCCCACAGGCGACGCACCACCCAACCGTCAAGCTGGTGGAAGAGCCTTCGGACGTGGGCACGCTTGTAGTAGTGCCCCCATCCCCGCAGGACCGGGTTGAGCTGTTCAATCAGCACTTCGGTGGTTACCGGCGCTTTGCGCGACGTCCGACTGCGCACCTGGTCCTTGAAGTGACGTAGAGACTTCTGAGTCGGGCACGCGTACAGGCCGCCCGAACGAAGGCGCGTACGGATCTCGTGCAGTGGGAGCCGTAGCCCCTTGCCGCGCTTGATCTTGTACCCGAGCCCATGTTTAACAAGATCGGCGGTCATTTTGCCGATTCGGGCAGCATTTCGAGAGTTTCGTCTCTGTAAGTTATTGATTCTAAATGATCGGCGTTTGGCTGAGCTCAATGTAGTGCCATAATCGCATGGTCTGGGTTGCGCTGTGGCGGGTCCACCCGCTATCGTGGCCCGTATGTTCGTGCGGCGCACCCAAACCCGGCGAACCGAAGACCGACAGCCTTACTTCTCCCATCGCCTCGTCCACTCCGAGCGCGTCGGAAACACCGTCCGGCAGCGCACGCTGCTCAATCTCGGGCGCCACTTCGACATCCCCCGCGAGCAGTGGCCGCTGCTGTGCACCCGCATCGACGATATCCTGGCCGGCCAACCGCCGCTGGTGGCCGATTTCCCGCCCGCCGTCGAGCATGAGGCGCAGCGGATCGCCGCGCAGTTGGTTGCCCGCGCCGCACCGAGGGACGAGACGGCCGCCGGACCGGCGGCCGTGCAACGGGTCGATGTCGACTCGCTGCGCCTGGCCCGTCCCCGTAGCGTCGGGGTGGAGCAGGTCGGCCTGTGGGCGCTGGAGCAATTGGAGCTGCCGGCCCTGCTGGCCGAGTTGGGCGTCAACGGCGCGTTGCGTGCGGCGGCGGCCGGGGCCCTCGTCGGGCGCCTGGCCCAGCCGGCATCGGAGCGCGCGACGCACCGCTGGCTGCAAGCGCGCAGCGGTCTGGGCGAGCTGCTCGGCGTCGACTTCGAGACCGTCAGCGCGATGCAGCTCTACCGCGCCTCGGACGCGTTGGTGAAGCATCGCGAGGCGATCGAGGCGCACCTGTTCGACCGCGCCCTCGGGCTGTTCGACCTGCAGCCGACCGTGACCCTCTACGACCTGACCAACACCTATTTCGAAGGCGAGGCGAGCGAGCAGCCCCAGGCCAAGCGCGGGCACTCGAAGGAGAAACGCAGCGACTGCCCGCTGTTGACCCTGGGGCTGATGCTCGACGCCAGCGGCTTCGTCCGCCGCTCGCAACTGTTCGCCGGCAACGTCCGCGAGCACCGCACCCTGGCCGGCATGCTCGAGGCGCTGCGGGCGCCGGCCGGCGCCCTGGTGGTGATGGACCGCGGCGTCGCCACCGACGCCTGCATCACCTGGCTGCGCGAGCACGGCTACCGCTATCTGGTCGTCAGCCGCGAACGCCACCGGCAATTCGATGCCGAGGCCGCCGTGTCGGTCCGCACGCAGTCGAACCAGACCGTGCACCTGCACAAGGTCGTCTCCACCGACCCCGACGAGGTGCGCTTGTACTGCTACTCGGAGGAGCGAGCACAGAAGGAACGAGCCATCGTCGAGCGCGTCGCCACCCGCTTCGAGGCCGCGCTCACCAAGCTCAACGACGGGCTGGCGCGCCCCCGCGCCCACAAGCGCCTCGCCCAGGTCTGGCAGCGCATCGGGCGCTTGAAGGCGCGCCACACCCGCGCCGCCAAGCACTACCAGATCGACGTCACCGCCGACGAGACCGGCAACCAGGCCGTCGCCGTCACCTGGACCCGACGCCCGCAGGACGGCTCGATGGCCACCCATCCCGGCGTCTACTGCCTGCGCAGCAGCGAGACCGACTGGGACGAAGACGCCTTGTGGCGAACCTACACCACGCTCACCGACGTCGAAGCCGTCTTCCGCTCGCTCAAGTCCGAGCTCGGACTGCGCCCCATCTACCACCACAAGCCGCGGCGGGCCGACGGCCACCTGCTGCTCACTGTTATCGCCTACCAGCTCGTGCAGGTCATCCGCACCCGCCTGCGCGCGCACGGCGAGCACGCCAGCTGGTCCACCCTGCGCCGCATCCTCGAAGGCCAGCAGCGCGTCACCGCCACCTTCCGGCGCCCGGACGGGCGCACCCTGCACGTGCGCACGGCCACGCAAGCCGAACCCGAACAGCGGGCCATCTACGATGCGCTCGGCGTCGACCCGCAGCCGGGCGGCGTCCGCAAGACGATCATCTGACCGCCCCCCTTCCCCCGGTTGACGCGCATTTGTAGTGCCACTTGCGCCGTTCGGTCGGCGTAAGCTGCTGATTCTAAAATGCCTTGGCTGTACCGTTGTTAAACATGGGCCAGCGCCGGCTGTTCGCCGGACTCGAATCGCTCAAGTGCGGGTGGGGCGGCGACCGGCGCATCGCCCGACTGCTCGGCATCGACCCGTCCACGGTCGCCGCCGGTCGCCGGCAGCTCGTCGAGCGCGATGTCGAGGTCGACCGGGTGCGGCGCGCCGGCGGCGGACGAACACCGGCGGAAAAAAAACGCCCGAAGTCTTCGCCCGCATCGAAGCCCTGATGACCCACGAGACGGCCGGGGACCCGGTCAGCGGCCTCAAGTGGACAAGCCGCACCACCGCCAAGCTCGCCGACGAACTTGGCGGGCTCGGCATCCACGTCTGCCCGCAGACCGTCGCCCGACTGCTCAAGGCCATGGGCTACTCGTTGCGCGTCAACCACAAGAAGCTCGCCGGCGCCTCGCATCCGAACCGAGACCGGCAGTTCCGGCACATCGCCGAGTTGCGCGAGCGCTGCGCCGCCGACAACAGCCCCCTCATCAGCGTCGATACCAAGAAGAAGGAGCTCGTCGGCAGGTTCCGCAATCCCGGCGCCAAATGGGACCGCAGCCCCGAACTCGTCAACGACCACGACTTCCGCTCCGACGCCCACGGCCTCGCCATCCCCTACGGCATCTACGACCCCCGCGGACGCTGCTGTGGCTCAGGAAGTTCAACCTGGTGGAATTTCCGCCGGGCTGCGACGGAGCGACCCGCAAGCACCAAGAGATAGAGTTGGCCGGTCAGCCGTCCACGCCAGTGTCTTCCGGCAACCAGGGCAGATAGTCCGCCCGGTGGACCCAGAGCGAGTGGCCGGCCTCCCGTGAGCCCCGAGGGCCCTGTCACCGCCAGGGCCGGGTCGCGCCGCGCTATCATCTATAGATGAGCGAAGAGATCGTCCCCCGGCCCACCCACACGGTCATCGTCCCCCCGCCGGCGCCGGAGGGCCCGCCCCCGGGCCGGCGCGACATGGGCATCCGCACCAGCATGACCGCCGGGCTGGTCATCGTGGGCGTGTTCGTGGGCGGCTTCGGCACCTGGGCGGCGGTGGCCCCGCTCGAGAGCGCCGCCATCGCGCCGGGCATCATCGGCGTGAGCACCGAGCGCCGCACCGTGCAGCACCTCGAGGGGGGCATCGTCGAGGAGATCCTGGTGGCCGACGGCGACGCGGTGGACGCCGGGCAGACGCTCATCGTCCTCGACGACACGGCGGCGCGCGCCGCGCTCGACCTGCTCGAGGGGCAGCACCGCTCGGCCGTGGCGCTCAACGCGCGGCTGGAGGCCGAGCGCGACGACCAGCCGGCCATCCGCTGGCCCGACTGGCTGGAGGGCGCGGCCCTCGACGACGCCGAGGCGGCCGAGGTCATGGCCACGCAGGAGCGCATCTTCCGGGCGCGCGCCGTCTCGCTGGCTAACCAGCGCAACATCCACCGGCGGCGCATCGAGCAGCTCCGCGAGGAGTCGGCCGGGCTCGAGGGCGAGCTCGAGGCCCAGGACCGCCGCCGCGCCCTGCTGGCCGAGGAGCTCGACGGGGTGCGCGAGCTGGTCGAGCGCGGGCTCGAGCCCCGGCCCCGCCTGCTGGAGATGGAGCGCGCCGAGACCCGGATTGTCGGCGACCGCGTCCGCAACCAGGCGCGCATCGCGAGCATCGAGCAGACCATCGACGAGACGCGCCTCGTCATCGACGAGCTGGGCAACGTGCGGCTGGCCGAGGTGGTGGCCGAGCTGCGCGAGGTGGAGACGCGCCTGTCCGACCTGCGCGAGCGGGTGGCCGCGCAGCGCGACGTCGTGGAGCGCACGCGCGTCATCGCCCCCGTGACCGGCACGGTCATGGACCTGCAGGTCTACACGCGGGGCGGCGTGGTGGCCGCGGGCCAGCGGCTGATGGACGTGGTGCCCGCCAACGACCGGTTGATCATCGAGGCGCGCGTGGCGCCCAACGACATCGAGTCCATCGCCTTGGGGCTCGAGGCGCAGGTGCGGCTGACGGCCTACTCGCAGCTCGGCGCCCCGCGCCTCAGCGGCCGCGTCGTCCGCGTCTCGGCCGACCGCCTGGCCGATGCGCGCACCGGCCTGTCGTGGTACGAGGCGCGCGTGGCCCTCGACCCCGACCAGCCCGGCCTGTCGAGCCTGGCGCTGGTGCCCGGCATGCCCGCCGAGGTGATGATCGTCACCGGCTCGCGCACGCCCATCGACTACCTGCTGACGCCCATCGTGGAGAGCCTCGGGCGCGCGCTGCGCGAGGAGTGAGGGAGGCGCCGTCATGGGAGCCGCAGCCTCGCCTTCAGTGATGATATTTTCTGGCGGTGCGGCGCAGTGACCACCTGCCGACCCCCGGCAGCGAATCCGACCCGGACCCGGGGTCCGGCCCGCGCGTCGGCACCTACGACGAGATCGCCCATCAGCTCACTGACGGCTACTGGGGGTTCCGTGCCGGGCCGTACTACGACGCCGCGGCCGGCGGCACGATAACCGCCGACATCACCGGGCTGACCGCCGCGGGCCAGCGGCTCGCCCGCTGGGCGCTCGAAGCCTGGACCAGCGTCACCGGCATCGAGTTCCGGTTCGTGAGCGGCGGCGCCGACATCACGTTCCGGGATGACGAGACCGGCTTCGGCCTCGGCACCCGCGGGTCCGTCAACATCCCCGCGAGCGCGCACGGGGAGCACGGTGCGACGCTCGACACCTGGACCTTCTCCGCCTACCTCCACGAGACAGGCCACGCGCTCGGACTCGGCCACCCGGGGGACTACCCGCGGGACGAAGAGAACCCTTCGGCCGCCTTCCCGGACGACGCCCGGTTCCTGAACGACTCGCGGCAGGTGTCGGTGATGTCCTACCTCGACCAGGGGGAGAACACCTGGGTCGACGCGAGCCCGGCCTGGCCCGTCACGCCGATGATCGCGGACATCATCGCCATCCAGAACCTCTACGGCGCGCCCGCCGGCAGCCACGCCGGCGACACCGTCTACGGCCACGGCAGCAACGTGGGCGGCTACCTCGGCCGGCTCTTCGCGGCGCTGAGCGGCGAGCGGCCGGACGCCGACGTCCACGCGGGCGGTCCGGTCGCGCTCACGCTCTACGACACCGCCGGCGACGACACGCTCGACCTGCGCTGGGACACGGACGACCAGCGGGTGGACCTGCGCCCGGAGGGCATCTCGGACGTCCTGGGCCTGACCGGCAACCTCGTCATCGCCCGCGGCACGCTCATCGAGGGCTTCGTCGCCGGGGCAGGCGACGACGCGGTCGCCGGCAACGCCGCGGCGAACGTGCTGGACGGCCGGGCCGGCAACGACACGCTCGGCGGCGGGGCGGGTGACGACACGCTCAGCGGCGGGGCGGGCGCCGACCGCATCGACGGCGGCCCCGGCCGCGACACGCTGCGTTACGCCGAGTCCGACGCCGGCGTCCACGTCGACCTCGGCGCCGGCATTGCGCGCGGCGGCCACGCCGAGGGCGACACCTTCCGCAACGTCGAGGCGGTCAACGGCTCGCGCCACGCCGACACGCTCGGGGGCGGGGCGGGTGACGACACGCTCAGCGGCGGGGCGGGCGCCGACCGCCTCGACGGCGGACCCGGCCGCGACACCCTGCGCTACGCCGAGTCCGACGCCGGCGTCCACGTCGACCTCGGCGCCCGCACCGCGCGCGGCGGCCACGCCGAGGGCGACACCTTCCGCAACGTCGAGGCGGTCAGCGGCTCGCGCCATGCCGACACGCTCACCGGCGGCGCCGGCGACGACACGCTCGGCGGCGGAGCGGGCGCCGACCGTCTCGACGGCGGCCCCGGCCGCGACACGCTGCGCTACGCCGAGTCCGACGCCGGCGTCCACGTCGACCTCGGCGCCCGCACCGCGCGCGGCGGCCACGCCGAGGGCGACACCTTCCGCAACGTCGAGGCGGTCAGCGGCTCGCGCCACGCCGACACGCTCACCGGCAGCGCCGGTGCGGACGACCTGAGCGGCGGGCGCGGCGGCGACTGGTTGCGGGCCGCGCACGGCAACGACACGCTCGCGGGCGGAGCGGGCGCGGACGGACTCGCCGGCGGGCCGGGCGCCGACCGCATCGACGGCGGCGCCGGCCACGACACGCTCTGGTACGACGCGTCGGATGCCGGCGTGCGCGTCGATCTCGGCGCCGGGACGGGCCGCGGCGGGCACGCCGCGGGCGACACCCTCGACAACGCCGAAGGGGTCGTCGGCTCGCGCCATGGCGACACCCTCACCGGCGGCGCGGGCGACGACGCCCTGACCGGCGGTGCGGGGCGACGACGTGCTCAGCGGGGGGCGCGGCGACGACCGGCTCTGGGGCGACGGCGGCAACGACACGCTGGACGGCGGCGCGGGCAACGACGGGCTCTCCGGCGGGCCCGGCGCGGACCGCATCGACGGCGGCGCGGGCGACGCCGACTGGCTGTGGTACGCCGCGTCGGACGCGGGCGTGCATGTCGACCTCGGCGCCGGGACGGGCCGCGGCGGGCACGCCGCGGGCGACGCGTTCGAGAACGTCGAGGCGGTGATCGGCTCGCGCCATGCCGACACGCTCGCCGGCGGCGCGGGCGACGACGGCCTCGCCGGCAGTGCGGGCGACGACGTGCTCCGCGGCGCGGGCGGCAACGACCGGCTCTGGGGCCATGGCGGCGACGACATGCTCGCCGGCAACGCGGGGGGGGCGACGATACGCTCGCCGGCGGCGCCGGCCGCGACCGGCTGGACGGCGGGGCGGGCGACGCCGACTGGTTGTCGTACGCCGCGTCGGATGCCGGCGTGGTCGTCGACCTCGGCGCCCGCACCGCCCGCGGCGGGCACGCCGAGGGCGACACGTTCGGCGGCGTCGAGGCCATCCTCGGCTCGGACCACGCGGACACGCTCAGCGGCGGCGCGGGCGACGACACGCTCGCGGGCGGCGGCGGCGCCGACCTGCTGTGGGGTCGCGCCGGCCGCGACCGGCTGGACGGCGGCGCGGGCAACGACCGGCTCGCCGGCGGCGCGGGCGACGACACGCTCGACGGCGGCGCAGGCTTCGATACGCTGCAGTACGGCGACTCGGATGCGGGCGTCGACGTCGACCTGGCGGCCGGCACGGCGCGCGGCGGCCACGCCGCGGGCGACACCTTCGAGAACATCGAGGGCGTCGCCGGGTCGGGTCACGCGGACACGCTCGCCGGCGGCGCGGGCGACGACTGGCTCGCCGGCGAGGCCGGCGACGACCGGCTCGACGGGCGCGCGGGCGACGACCGGCTCGAGGGCGGCGCGGGGCAACGACGCGCTCCGGGGCGGCGCCGGCGACGACGCGTTCATCTACTACGCCGACCGGCCGAATGGCGAGGACGTCATCCACGACTTCGCCGACGACCCCTCGCCCGGCGGAGAGCAGGACGTCATCTGGCTGTTCGGCGGCCTCTCGTTCGAGTCGCTCGCGCTCACCGCGAACGGCGACGACGCGGTCATCACCGCGGGCGGCGCGGCCGGCAACATCCACCTCACGCTCGAGAGCTACCTCGTCGGCCGCGAGCTGAGCGACCTGGCCGCGGACGACTTCGCCTTCTGGCCCTAGCGGACTGGCCGGAACCACCCTCGCGGCAACAGGGAGACAGCCGATGGCGTCCTACTCCGGATCGGCGGGCAACGACCAGTACTTCGGCACGCCGGACGCCGATCGCATCCTCGGGCACGGCGGGCAGGACCAGCTCCGAGGCGCCGCCGGCGACGACTACCTGAGCGGCGGGAACGGCCCGGACGCCCTGTACGGCGACCAGGGCGCCGACCGCATCGAGGGCGGCGCGGGCGACGACGTCGTGCGCGGCGGGCGCGGAGCCGACGCGATCCACGGCGGCGCCGGGACCGACGTGCTGTTCGGCGACCGGGACAACGACGAGCTGTCCGGCGACGAGGGCGACGACGTGCTCTTCGGCGGCCCGGGGGGGCGACGACACCCTCCATGGCGGCCCCGGCAGCGACATCATGCACGGCGGGCCCGGCACCGACACGGTCGACTACGGCAGCTCGACGGCCGTCACCGTCGACCTGGGCTCCCGCGCCCCGCAGCGCGGCGGTCATGCCGAGGGCGACCTGCTGCTCGACGTCGAGAACGTGCTGGGGTCGCCGGGCGACGACGTGCTCCAGGGCAGCCCCGCGGCAGTCAATCATCTCGACGGCCGCGGCGGCGACGACCGGCTCGTGCTCCACCAGGGCGGCACCCTTGTCGGCGGTCCCGGCGACGACACCTTCGTGTTTGCCCACGCAGGGCTCGCCACGGCGGAGATCCGCGACTTCACGAAGGGCGAGGACAAGATAGCCCTCGAGTTCGCCGTCTTCAACGACGATCTCGACTACGTCGACGTCGACACGGCCCGTATCGAGGCGATGCTGCGCGGCAGCGACGGCAACGTGCTGGACCTCGGCCAGCTCGGCCCCGAGTTCGGCGGCCTGGGGAGCATCACCCTCAACGTCGACGTCTCGACCCTCGACACCTCGGACTTCATCCTGCCGTAGCGGACGGCCCAACGGCGGCTCGGCTGAACCACTCTTGCAGCACCACAATTGCCCGCCACGCCGTTGCTGGAGGCGTTCCTGGCCGCCCCGGACTGCGCGCGGTGCCAGAGGATGCGCAGCGTCGTCCGTGATTTCCTCCGCCCCCTGGACCTGAACCCTCGCCGCCGCATGGACGCAGAGCCAGACATGGAATCGCGGGCAGTTGCCAGCGCGTTCAGCGGGCCAACGCGCGACGGCGAGCGGGCGATCGATCGTCGCGCTGCTGGTCACGCATGCCGCCCGGCCGGCCCGCTCGCGCCAGCTGCGCCTCCAGCTGTCGGCGCACCTCGCGGAAGACGCTGGCCCAGTCGTTGGGATGCGGCTGGCGGAACAGCCGCATCGTCGGATACCAGGGCGTATCGGTGCGGTCGAGCATCCAGCGCATGTCGGGGGCGAACGCCAGCAGCGTCCAGACAGGCCGGCCGAGCGCGCCGGCCAGATGGGCCAGCATCGTGTCGACCGTGATGACCAGGTCCACCTCCATCAGCGCGTCGGCCGTCGCCTCCAGAGTCGTCAGCGCATCGCCTGGGTCGTGGACCAGCCCGCGCCAGCCCGCGAGCAGCTCACGAGCGGGCGGCCCCACCTGGAAGCTGACGAACTCCGCGCCGGGCAGCTCGAGGAGCGGCGCGAAGTCCCTGAGGCGGCAGGAGCGGCGGCGGTTCTGCTTCTGCGCGGGGTTGCCCGCCCAGACGAGGCCGACCCGGAACTGGTGCGTCGAAGGCAGCACGGGAGTCTCCGGCACACGCGGGGGCAGATAGGGGACGCCCCCCGGAATCGCATCGACGTCGTGCTCCCAGACGGCGGGCACGTCCAGCAGCGAGCAGTGCCAGTCGGTCGGCGGCGGGGGCTGATCGTCTGGCACCACCCTGTCGATGGCGCGGATGCGCCGCAGCAGGCCGACCAGCCGCGGCTTGCACGCCACGACGACGCGCGCCCCGCCTTCGGCAACCGACGGCGCGTAGCGCGCGTACTGAATCACGTCGCCCAGTCCCTGCTCGCCGTAAAGCAGGATCGACTGTCCGGCGAGGTCTTGTCCTTTCCACTGGCTTCCGGAAGTGCCCTTCGGCCGCCTGTCGATTCCCAGCGCCGGACGATAGCGATCGGGCCAAGCGATGGCGTAGCGTCCCGCCAGGAAGTTGGCACGGCCACGCACAAGCCTTGCGTCGTGGTGGTCAGGATCGACGTCCAGCGCCGCTCGGCAGCAAGCCAACCCTTCGTCGAGGCGGTGTTGAGCAATCAGACTATCTCCGAGCGCCGCGAGCAGCGACGCCGAGTCGGCATCCCGCGCCAGTCCCGCGCGTAGTTGCTCCTCGTCTTCCTTGTCATTCCCCAACCAGCGTAGCGCGCCGTGAAGATGCCGGCGCAGGTCGGACGACGCTGGATTGAGCGCGACCGCGCGTCGCAGCGCCGGGGCGGCAGCCGGCCGCCGCAGTTTCCAGAGCGCCAAACCCAGCCCTGCGTAGAGCCCGCTGTCGTCCAGATGCCTTCCCAGCGCCACCGCGTAGTGCTCGACGGCCTCATCAAACCGCCCCAGCCGCATAAGCATGCCGCCGCAGGCCCGCGCCGCTTCCAGATCGTCCGGATCAAGGGTCCCGGCCGCGCCGTAGTGCTTCAGCGCACCCTCGTGGTCGCCCGCTTCCTTGAGCGCGTTGCCCAGGTTGTAGTTGAGTTCGGTGCTCCTCGGGCAGACTCGCACGCCTTGGCGCAACACCGCGAGCCCCTCTTCCTTACGGCCCAGGGTCCGCAACGCCATCCCGAGGTTCGACCAGCAGGCGCAGGTCCTGGGATACCGCTCCAGGATCGCCCGGTACGCATCTACTGCAGCAGCGAGTTGGCCGTCGGAATGAAGACGAATCGCGCGGTGGACAGCGAGACGGGCGTTCATGACGAAGACACAAAAAAGGCCGACCGGCCACGCGCCGGTCGGCCACAACGTTCACATTCCGCGAACGGGCAGAGGCCTCTGCCACGTCACGGCATGTTCCGCCCTAGCCTGGAAAATTCATGAGGCGCCCGGCCTGAGTAGAGACACAAAAGCCTCCGTGTGCTAAAACGCTGTTGACGACAGATGTTTTCGGCACGACGGAGGCTCTTGCGTGACGGACCCCACGATAGCACAGTCTGTTCTGTTCCCCGATCTGTTCGACAAGCCGCTCGTGGCCACGTTCGACCGCGAGCAGTCGAGCTCGGATGGCGGCGCCGTGCTGCTCAAGGCCGCCGAGCGCGTCTACGGGTTGGTCAAGGCATTCGGCCGGTGTCTGATTGACCGCCGGGCACCGGAGAAGGTCCGGCACACGCTCGAGGACCTGGTGGGCCAGCGGGTGTTCGGCATCGCCTGCGGCCATCCCGCCGGCAACGATTCGGACCAGCTCGCCGATGATCCGATCCACAAGTTGCTGCTCGGGCGCGACCCGGTGGCGGGCGGTCGGCTGGCGTCGCAGCCGACGGTTTCGCGGTTCGAGAACGGTGCGGGCCGCGTCGCGCTCTATCGGCTCGGGCGCGAGTTGGCGGCGTCGGTCATCGAGCGGCATCGCCGCCGGCTGCGCGGGCGGGTGCGACGCATCACGATCGACCTCGACCCGACCGACGACCCGACGCATGGCGCGCAGCAGCTGACCATGTTCAACAGCTACTACGACAGCTGGTGCTACCTGCCATTGCTGGCCTTTGTGAGCTTCGACCGTGAGGCGGAGCAGTATCTGTGCGCGGCCGTGCTGCGGCCCGGCACGGCGCAGGCGTCCGACGGCACGCTGGGCGTGCTGTGTCGGCTGCTCGCGCTGCTGCGGTCCGCGTTTCCCGAGGCGCGCTTTCTCGTCCGGCTCGACGGCGGCTTCGCCACGCCAGAGATCTTCGACTTCCTCGATGCCGAACCGCGGCTCGACTACGTCGTGGCGATGGCCAGGAACGCCGTGCTGTTGCGGGCTGCCGAGCACGTCATGGTGGCGGCCCGCACCGAGAACATGCTGCGCGAGAAGACGGCGCACTTCTACCTCGACACCCGCTATCGCGCGGGCACGTGGGCTCGTGAGCGCCGCGTGGTGATCAAGGCCGAAGTCGTGCAGCTCACCGGCCGGCAGCCGCGGGACAACCCGCGCTTCGTCGTGACCAATCTGCGCCAGACGCCGCGCTTCATCTACGAGAAGGTCTACTGCGGGCGCGGCGACATCGAGAACCGCATCAAGGAACTGCTCGACGGCTTGCAGATCGACCGCACGAGCTGCACCAAGTTCTGGGCAAACCAGCTGCGGGTCCTGCTGACGGCCGCCGCCTACGTGCTCATGCAGGAACTGCGGCTGAGGGCCGCCCGCACCGCCTGCGCCCGCACCCAGGTGACTTGGCTGCGCGACCGGTTGCTCAAGGTCAGCGTCCACGTCGTCCGCTCCGTCCGCCGGCTCGTCCTGCACCTGCCGCGAGCGACCCCATACCGCGACGTCTGGCGGCACCTCGCCCTCGCGCTCGGGGCGCGCGCCGGATAGCGCGCCGTCGCGCCGCCAACCTCCGCGCCCCGGATGCTCGCCAGCGCCCCTGCGCCCGACCTGTCGGCGCTTGCCACCTCATGCGTGCCGTCACCTCGCCCCGGCCACTGCACCACGCTGCCACCTACCACGCGCCGCGTCCGAAAACGTCCTTCGCGCGACGATCAGGCCCTGCCTGGGACCGATTCGATAACCTCACGAATTTTCCGGGCTAGGCCTGATCAACGAGGCAGGTCAAGCAACTATTCCGTTTGAGGCAACCGCCGACGCCCTTCTGGAGGTTGACGTAGTCATCACCGTGGACACGGCGATGGCGCACCTGGCCGGTGCCGTCGGCCGACCAGTCTGGACGCTGCTGGCGTTTGCCCCGGACTGGCGCTGGATGCTCGGTCGGGTCGATAGCCCCTGGTATCCGACGATGCGCCTGTTCCGACAGCCAGCACCCGGCGATTGGGCCGGAGTCTTCCATGATGTACGGCGCGCGCTGGTCTACTGGTTGGGCCAGCCGAACGCGTCCAGACCAACGCCTGTGTCGGGTGCGTCCCGATAGCACGGGGGAATCAGTGATCCCTCCGAGGATCGGTTTCGGTTCCGTGAAGGTGCGCTGGTCCCGCGCGATCCAGTTGCATGCGGACGGCAGGCTTGACGCCGCGGTCGATGCCTACCGGGCCATCCTGAAGCAGGCCCCGAAAACGTGCGCCTGCTGGTCGAACCTGGGGATGGCGTTGCGGTCGCTGGGCCGAAGGGACGAGGGTCTCGCGGTGTTGCGCCAAGGCGCGCGCATCTGTCCCCGAAGCGCCGTACTCAACTACAACCTGGGCAACGCGCTCAGGGACGCTGGCGACCACGAGGTCGCGCTGACGCATTATCACGCAGCCTGGACTCTCAAGCCGGACTACCTGGAAGCGGCGCGGGCCTGCGGCGCAATGCTCAGGCGGCTGGAGCGGTTCGATGAGGCTGTTGGGCACTACGCGGCGGCGCTGGGCCGGCATCTGGACGACAGCGAGCTCTGCGCGGGGCTGGGAGTGGCCCTCTGGAAGGTGCGGAGGCCAGCCGCCGCTGCGGCTTTGCGGCGCGCGGTCGCGCTTGACCCGACGTCATCCCACTTCCGGCAACTTCTGCACGGCGTGCTGCGCTGGCTGGGAAATGATGCAGAGGACGAGGAGCAACTACGCGCGGGACTGGCGCGGGAGCCTGACTCTGCGGCGCTGCTCGCGGCGTTGGGACATAGCCTGATTGGTCAGGGCCGCCTCGACGAGGGATTGGAGTGCTCCAGCCGGGCGTTGGCGGTCGACCGCGACCACCAAGACGCACGGCTCGCGCGCGGCCGGGCCAACTTCCTGGCAGGACGCTACGCCATTGCTTGGCCCGATCGCTATCGTCAGGTGAAGGGCCTCGACAGGAGGCCGAAGGGCACATCCGGAAGCGAGTGGGAGGGGCAGGATCTCGCCGGACAGTCGATCGTGCTCTACGGCGAGCAAGGGCTGGGCGACGTCATCCAGTATGCGCGCTACGCGCCGCTGGTAGCCGAAGGCGGGGCTCGGGTCGTCGTGGCGTGCAACCCGCGGTTGGTCAGCCTGTTGCGGCGCATGGGTGGCATCGACAGCGTGGCGCCGGACGACCAGCCCCCGCCTCCGACCGACTGGCATTGCTCGCTCCTGGACATACCGGCCGTCTTGGGGCACGACGTCGATTCGATTCCGGCAGCGTGCCCGTATGTGCCCCCGCGTGTGCGGGAGACGCCCGTGCTGCCCCCGGCGCGCCAGTTCCGGGTCGGCTTCGTCTGGGCGGGAAATCCCAAGCAGCAGCAGAACCGTCGGCGCTCCTGCCGCCTCGAGGACTTCGCGCCGCTCCTCGAGCTGCCGGGCACCGAGTTCATCAGCTTTCAGGTGGGGCCACCCACCCGCAACCTGCGTGCGGGCTGGCTGGGGCTGGTCCACGATCCGGGCGACGCGCTAACGACCCTGGAGGCGACCGCTGACGCGTTGATGGAGGTGGACCTCGTCATCACGGTCGACACGATGCTGGCGCACCTGGCCGGCGCGCTCGGGCGGCCGGTCTGGACGCTGCTGGCGTTCGCCCCCGACTGGCGCTGGATGCTCGACCGCCCTGACACACCCTGGTATCCGACGATGCGCCTGTTCCGGCAGCCGGCGCCCAACGACTGGGCGGGCGTCTTCCGCGAGGTGCGCCGGGAACTGGAGGCGCATCTGGCGCGAGCGGGCGGGCCGGTCGGCATGCGCGACCAGCACCGCAAGGGTCGGTCACCCGATCGCCGTCGCGCGTTTGCCGGCTGAACGCACTGGCCACTGCCCGCGACTCCAATGTCTGGCTTCGACCCGCGAAAATTCCACGGCCGTCGCCTGGACGAGGTCGTCAGGAGCGTGAACAGCGACATTCGGAGCGTTCTGGAAGAAGGGCGCGCGGTGTTCCAGCTCTGTCTGCGGCAGCAGAACCTGCCAGTTCACCGGAAAGGGTGGGTTCGGATGCAGTTGTGGCAGGTGGAGAAGCGGTTGGGCCTCCACTCGCGGTACTTCTCGCAGGCGGGTCAGGACCGCTTCCTCAACGAGCACATCTTCGGAAACAAGCGCGACGGCACGTTCGTCGAGCTCGGCGGCTACGACGGCTGGATGGGGAGCAACTGCGTCTTCTTCGAGAAGGTGCTGGGATGGACCGGCCTCGTTGTCGAGGCGTCGCCGCAGCTCGTGAGGCGGATCGGCGAGACGCGGAGCGCCAGGGTCATCCACGCCGCCGTCTCGGACCGGGACGGAGCCGCGGCGTTCCTCGAAGTGACGTCCGGCCTGACCCAGATGGGCGGGTTGATCGACCACCATCACGCCGAGACGTTGCAGAGAATACGCCGCGATGAGAGACACTCGGAGACTGCCGTCACCGTGCCCTCGACGCGCCTGGACACGCTGCTCCGCGCCCACGGGCTCCAGGAGATCGACTACTTGTCGATCGACGTGGAAGGGGCCGAGCGAGCCGTCCTCCGCTCCGTGGACTTCGATGAATTCGACATCACTGCGCTCTCGATCGAGAACAACCGTCCCGGCCGCGAATCGTATGAGGACATCATGGACCCGGCCGGCTACCGGCAGGTTGCCGTGTTGGGCGTGGACGAGATCTGGGTCCGGCGGTCGGTGCTCTCGCAGGACCCGCGGGGATGAGGAAGCTCATCGGCGGTCCCGGCTTCAACCACCTGGTCGAGGCGAGGCACGGCTACGTGCTCTACAACGTCAACGACCGCTACATCGGCCGCAGCATCGAGCACTACGGCGAGTGGAGCCCGGGCGAGACGGCGCTGTTCGGCCAGTTCTGCCGGCCGGGCCACTACGTCGTCGACGTCGGCGCCAACATCGGAACCCACACGCTCGCCTTCGCCCGCCTGGTCGGCGAGCGGGGACGGGTGTTCGCCTTCGAGCCGCAGCGGATGGTGGCGCAGGTGCTGGCCGCCAACATCGCGCTCAACAGCCTGACCAATGTCCATACCCACCATCTGGGGGTCGGGGCCGAGGAAGGCGTCCTCTGGCTCGCCGACATCGATTACTCGCGCCAGGGCAACTTCGGCGGCGTTGCCCTGGACGCGGTGGCCCGGCCCGAGGGCGACCCGCGGCCGAATTACCGGGTCGCCGTGGTGCGGCTGGACGAGTTCTACGACCATCCCCGGCTGGACCTCCTCAAGATCGACGTCGAGGGTATGGAGGCCGACGTGCTGCGGGGAGCCGGCGGGCTGATCCGGCGGCACAAGCCCGTCATCTATGCGGAGAACGACAAGCCCGAGAAGTCGCCCGAGCTCGTCCGGCTCATCCGGAGCCACGGGTACCGGCTCTTCTGGCACCGCCCGCCGCTGTACTCCCCGGACAACTTCGCGGGCAACGCCAAGAACATCTTCGAACGCCGAATCGTGTCGCTCAACATGCTCTGCATCCATGCATCGGTCAGCGTTCAGGTTCGAGGGATGGAGGAAGTCTCGGAGGACTCCGCTCATCCCCTGGCCCTGACGTTGCGCGGCAATCGTTGACCGCGTGCGTCAATCTGCGCGTCACCCTGCCGCTGCCCGTGATGGGATCGGCGCTCGTGCTCTTGCCGTGCCACGGCCTGTGGTGAGTCGACACTGACCGGTCCCGGCGGTCGGTGGATCGGCCCGACAGCGCGGCCGTGCGCACTGTCTCCCGCTCCGGTGAAAGGCCTCTAGCCCGCATTATTCCTGAGGTTGTCGAATCGGTCACGATCGGGGCGTGATCGTCGGGCGAATGAAGTCGTCGGACATTGCGTGTGGCAGGTGGCAGCGTGGTGAAGCGGTCGTGGCGGGGTGACGGCGCGCACGAGGCACCACGCGCCGACAGCTTCGGCGACAGGGCGCTGGCGAGCAGTGCGGGGTTTGAGGTTGGCGGCGCGGGGGCGCGCTATCCGGCGCGCGCCCCGAGCGCGAGGGCGAGGTGCCGCCAGACGTCACGGTATGGGGTCGCTCGCGGCAGGTGCAGGACGAGCCGGCGGACGGAGCGCACGACGTGGACGCTGACCTTGAGCAACCGGTCGCGCAGCCAGGTCACCTGGGTGCGGGCGCAGGCGGTTCGGGCGGCCCTCAGCCGCAGTTCCTGCATGAGCACGTAGGCGGCGGCCGTCAGCAGGACCCGCAGCTGGTTTGCCCAGAACCTGGTGCAGCTCGTGCGGTCGATCTGCAAGCCGTCGAGCAGTTCCTTGATGCGGTTCTCGATGTCGCCGCGCCCGCAGTAGACCTTCTCGTAGATGAAGCGCGGCGTCTGGCGCAGATTGGTCACGACGAAGCGCGGGTTGTCCCGCGGCTGCCGGCCGGTGAGTTGCACGACTTCGGCCTTGATCACCACGCGGCGCTCACGAGCCCACGTGCCCGCGCGATAGCGGGTGTCGCGGTAGAAGTGCGCCGTCTTCTCGCGCAGCATGTTCTCGGTGCGGGCTGCCACCATGGCGGGCTCGGCAGCCCGCAACAGCACGGCGTTCTTGGCCATCGCCACGACGTAGTCGAGCCGCGGCTCGGCGTCGAGGAAGTCGAAGACCTCCGGCGTGGCGAAGCCGCCGTCGAGCCGGACGAGAAAGCGTGCCTTGGGAAACGCGGCCCGCAGCAGCGCGAGCAGCCGACACAAAACGCCCAGCGTGCCGTCGGCCGCCTGCGCCGTGCCGGGCCGCAGCACGGCCGCGCACAGATACTGCTCCGCCTCGCGGTCGAAGCTCACGAAGGCCAGCAGTGGCAGGTAGCACCAGCTGTCGTAGTAGCTGTTGAACATGGTCAGCTGCTGCGCACCATGCGTCGGGTCGTCGGTCGGGTCGAGGTCGATCGTGATGCGTCGCACCCGCCCACGCAGCCGGCGGCGATGCCGCTCGATGACCGACGCCGCCAACTCGCGTCCGAGCCGATAGAGCGCGACGCGGCCCGCGCCGTTCTCGAACCGCGAAACCGTCGGCTGCGACGCCAGCCGACCGCCGGCCACCGGGTCGCGCCCGAGCAGCAGCTTGTGAATCGGATCGTCGGCGAGCCGGTCCGAATCGTTGCCGTCCGGATGGCCGCAGGCGATCCCGAACACCCGCTGGCCCACCAGGTCCTCGAGCGTGTGCCGGACCTTCTCCGGCGCCCGGCGGTCAATCAGACACCGGCCGAATGCCTTGACCAACCCGTAGACGCGCTCGGCGGCCTTGAGCAGCACGGCGCCGCCATCCGAGCTCGACTGCTCGCGGTCGAACGTGGCCACGAGCGGCTTGTCGAACAGATCGGGGAACAGAACAGACTGTGCTATCGTGGGGTCCGTCACGCAAGAGCCTCCGTCGTGCCGAAAACATCTGTCGTCAACAGCGTTTTAGCACACGGAGGCTTTTGTGTCTCTACCTGAGACAGACCCCTCACGAATTTTCCGGGCTAGTGCTCGGCTATGATCATGTCGATGACGTGGGGCGAGTTGATTCGCCGCCTGCGGGCTGCCGGCTTCGTCGAACGGCGAGTCGGCAAGGGCAGCCACCGTCAGTTCGTGCATTCAGATACGAAGAAGGTGATCACCGTCTCGGTGCACACGAGTAAGGAAGTAGGCACGGGCTTGGCGCATCGCATCATGAAGGAGGCGGGGCTGTGATCGAACACTATCCTGTGGTCGTCGAGCGTGAGAGCAACGGGACGTTCAGCGCGTGGGTAGCCGGACTGCCCGGCGTGTATGCGGCGGCGGATACCGCCGCCGTTGCGAAGCGTGCGATCCGGTCTGCCGTGGCGGCTCATCTCGACACGCTGACCGCACAGGGGCGGCATCAGAAGCCGCAAGTCGATCTGGTTGTGCTGCGGTACGACGTCGGCGCCAGTACACGTCGGGACCGTCTCCGCTTCGTCGAACCGGGCGCGTTTCTGGGGAAGACGACGACGGCAAAGATCGAGGCCGCCAAGCGCAATGACCGCAAGGGCGGACGCCCCGCCGGGCGCGCGAAGCCCGGTGCAACCGCCGGTCCCTGAACTGATGACGCGCCAGGATCTCGCGCGACGCGACGCCTTTCCTCGAGCGGCGTTCACCGCTTGGGCCGAGCAGCAGCTGCCCCCCAAGGCCGCTACGGGGAACGGCTTCGGCGCCGCTGCCAAGGCTGGAGGAGGTGCAGCACGATGCTGGCGGAAACTGTGCGGGAGTGGACCGAGCAATGGGTCGAGCAAGGATCGACCAGGGCCGCGTCGAGGAACGTGCGCTGCTATGTCGCCAGGCGGCGCGCAAGTTCGACGACGCGCCTGTCGGGCAGCAGTTGGTCGCCACGCTGGTGGGAAGTGACCGAAACCGGGCCGCCTGGTGCAGGTCGGCGAATGGATCATCTGAGCGGCACGTGATGGCCCGCCGGATGCTGCGCGGGAGACAGGACCGTAGGGATCCTGGGTCAGGCTCCGCACCAAGGGCTTGAGCCGCCTGCGGCGACCCGAACGGGTCGGGCGAAGGGGGCGCGCGCGTCGCTCTCGGTCCGAAGAAGTACGGAGACTTCCCGTCGCGAATTGGACACGGGACGGGTGGCGAAGCCCCGCCGCTACTGCCCACGTCGTTTATAATCAGTAACTTACGTGGTTTCTGGCGGGGTTACGCGGACGGTCGCCCCTTTCGCCTCGGAGCGCCCAAATCGTTCTGCCTCACGCCCTCCACCCCGGACGCCAAGCGACGGCAATATAGCACGCAAGATGCCGATCCGGCAACAAATGCAATGCGTGCAGCCAGCACGTGGCTGGCATCAACCGGGACCCAAACCTCCCGGCGGGGGACGCAGACTCGCCGCATTGTAGCGCAGATCCGGCTGCGCCGCACCCCGCCGCAGCGGGCTGGGGGGGCGCAGCCGGCGTGGCGCCGGCGCGGGCGCGGCGCGTTGCCGGCCGCCGCGACCGCGCGGAGAAGTGCCCCGCGACGAGCGTCCCGGCGCGTCCCGGCGCATCCAGTTATATATATACGGAGAGGTCGCCCCCGCGACGGGATCAGTCCGCCTCGATCCGCGTAGGCGGCCTCGGTCGGGTTGCCCACGACGTGCGCCGGCGCCGCCTCGACGACCTCGGGCCGCCTCCGTCTTAGCCATCGGCACACCAGCCGGCGCGGCGCGTGCCGGCTCCGGACGCGGCGACCGGGCGCGCGCGGGATGCCGGCACTGCGGCGGCCCGTCGGAACCCCCCGGCGGAGCGTCTCGGCGCGCCACGCCGTCACGGCGTCGGCCGTCGCGGCGTCGCCGCCGTAGCCTCCCGCGACGACTCATTCGATGACGCGGACGTCGAACGGGGCCGTCGCCCTAGTGTGCCGTCCCGGAAATACGAATCGCAATACGCGCCACTTTGTCGATGATCGACTGCGCCGTGGCGACCCAGACGAACGGCGTGGCAGAGGCATTGTACGCGTTGATGAACGCTTGGATCTTATGCACCAGATCGGCGACGCTGTGGAACGAACCCCGCTTGATCGCCCGCTGGCTGAGCACGCCGAACCAGCGCTCCACCTGGTTCAACCAGGACGCCGAGGTGGGCGTGAAGTGCAGATGGAAGCGGGGTCGCGCCGCCAGCCACCGCTTGACCTTGGCGTGCTTGTGTGTCGCATAGTTGTCCAGTACCAGATGGATGTCCAACGCTGCCGGCACCTCGCGGTCGATCAGGCGCAGGAACGAGAGGAACTCCTCGTGGCGGTGCCGCTTGCGGCACTGCCCGAACACCTGTCCGGTGGCGATGTCGAGGGCAGCGAACAGCGTCGTCGTGCCGTGCCGGACGTAGTCGTGGGTGTAGCCTTCGGCGTAGCCGAGGCCCATCGGCAGCGTCGGCTGGGTGCGGTCGAGCGCCTGAATCTGCGACTTCTCATCCACGCACAGGACCATCGCGTGGTCGGGCGGGTTGAGGTAGAGCCCGACGATGTCGCGCACCTTCTCGATGAAAAACGGGTCGGTCGACAGCTTGAAGGTCTGCGCCAGATGCGGCTTGACGCCGAAGAGGGCGAGCCAGCGCTGCACCGTGCTCTTGGAAAGGCCCTCGGCCTGCCCCAGCGCGCGCGTGCTCCAGTGCGTGGCGGTGTCGGGTGTCTGCTGCAACGCGCGGTTGATCACGCTCGCCACCTTGTCGTCGTCGTAGGTCCGGGGCCGTCCGGGCCGCATTTCGTCGTGCAACCCCTCGATGCCGGCTTCCCGGAAGCGTCGGCGCCACTTGCCGACGGTGTGTGGTATGACGCCGACACGCTTGGCGACGGCTGCGTTGGTCAAGCCTTCGGCGCTGGCGAGGATGATGCGGGCCCGCACGACCAAGGCGTAGGGCAGGGTAGCCGATTGAGCAATCCCCTGGAGCTGATTCTGTTGCTCGTCGGTGAGCGTGAGCGAGGCCAGTTTGCGTCCGCGTGGCATGGGCAGGCTCCTTCGAGTGCGAGTCTGCCCATGATGTCATAAACTTAAGGGACAGGACACTAGTCGGCCAGGGCGTCCTCGCAGCTTCCTCGTCGAACTCGCGGGCGAAGTGGGCAAGGGCGGGCTCGTCCAGACAGGCGGCCACGGGCCGCGGGTCCGACCGCGCGGGCCGCCTCGGTCCGGTCGGCCGCGTGGTCCCGGAACAAGAGCGGAAGCCGCGCGACACCACGGACGGATCGGATCCGAAGCTCAGCGGCGGTGCGTATGAGGGAGCGTTCGTCGTGCCGGACGGCGTCCGCCTTGTGCTGGCGGTAGCTGAGAAGGACGGAATCGCATCGGTGGTCCATGAACGTGAGGTCGCCGACAAGCCGCGCGACAAGCCGATCGACACGACCGCCGCGGCGGTCTGGCGTCCAGGGGATGGACTCTCGTGTCCGACCACGAACGCCGCGTATCCGTTTATCAACCGGCTGAAGAAGTACGCCGATGCCGCCGGGGGGCTGCGCCTCGGCGTACAGGCCGGCTCCAAGTGGGTCGAACTCAACTCCTCGGACGACGTTGAGCTGTCGGGCGATCGCATCGAGCAGCAGGTCGAGCGGCTCAGGGAAATCATGCCTGCCGGCGAGGTCGAGGTTACGGCGCGGTACGTGCGGTTCGGCACGGGTCAGCGGTTTCTCGACTGGATCGCCGACAGCCGTGAGTCCTACACGCGCGACGAGGTGGAGCCATGACGGCAACCGCGAGGGCGGCGGCGCGAAGCGGATCGGCGGGATTCGGGTTCCGGCCCGAGGAATCGGAGCACCACTTCGTGGTGACGGTGCCGGCCGGGAGCCACGACGATGTGCTCGTCGCCGAGCACCTGCGCTTCGATCCCGAAACCGGCCATGCGCCGCCATCCCTCGGGTTCGGCCCCACTGACGCCAAGCTGCGGGTTGCGCTGCCGCGCGCCAAGTGGAACGCGATCGCGGACGAGGTTCGTGTCGAGTTCAACCGCCGTCTCAAGAAGGATGGGTTGCCGGCCGGACGCTGGACGGCCGGGAGCAACCCGTTGGCGCGGTTGCTGGGCAAGGAGTTGACGTTGCTCGCCTGGGCTGTGGAGGACGCCGACCCGACGCTCGTCCCGGCCGCGATCCGCAACTGGCTCGGTCTCGCGCCGGAGGAGCGGTGGTGGCTGTTCACGATGACCGCGGCAGCGACAG
Source organism: Vicinamibacterales bacterium (assembly GCA_965214845.1). GTDB lineage: Bacteria > Acidobacteriota > Vicinamibacteria > Vicinamibacterales > UBA8438 > JAAXGX01. The sequence continues at coordinate 3,922,049 of CBDCCO010000007.1, read as the reverse complement.
GGCACGCGCTGCACGGCCGCAGCCGAGGCTGGCGCAAGGCGGTGCGGTTCGCGCTCACCGAGAACCCCGTCAGCACGACGGCCGTCCGTCGCGAGGTCCCGTCGGACACGTTCCGGTTGATGGCGCCCGAGGAACGCCGCGCACGGACGCCGGGCCGTCGTCGGGCGACGGCCGCCCGGCGCAACAGCGCCGTCGGCGCGGGGAAGGGCGGGCATTGAGCCTTGCCGCACCCCTGGACGCCGGGGCACCGGTCCAACCGGCCGACGCGGATCGCAGCTTCATCGAGACGCAGTTCCCCGTCTCGCGGTTGTCGAAGGAGAGCTACAAGGAGCGGAAGGCCAACTACAGCCAGACCCTGACCGGTCTCGGCAAGTGGTGGGGCCGCAAGCCGCTCGTCATGGTGCGGGCGGTCATCCTCGGGCTGCTCATGCCCGCCTCCCACGATCCCCGCAAGGACCGGGACGTCTTCCTCGCGCTGCTCACCATGGACGAGGAGGGTCTCTGGCGGCGCAAGCGCCGCGCCATTCCGCTCAAGGACGTGTGGCGCCTGCTCACGGAAGACGAACGGATCGAGTGGTTCGCGCCGGATCCTGAGCGGGATCGCCTGAGACTCAGGAAGAGCAAGCGAGCGGAGCGGGGGCAGTTGCAGCGCATCGCCTTCGACCGCATGACCTACGACGAGAAGCTGGTCTGGTGCGTCCGGCCAGAGCACGTCGACGGGCCGTTAGAAGAAGCGTGGGAGGCCATCAACGCGCACCTCGGTACGACGGCGGCGAGCCTGCCGGAGCTGGTGCAGGCGTTGGGCGAGCGCCGCTTCGGGCGCACGCCGCGCGTTGGCGACGCGTTCTGCGGCGGCGGCAGCGTTCCCTTCGAGGCGGCCCGGCTCGGGTGCGAGGCATTCGGTTCGGACCTCAACCCCGTGGCGGCGCTGCTGACGTGGGGCGCGCTCAACATCGTGGGGGGCGGCGAGGAGGTCGCCGAGCGAATCGGGAAGGCGCAGGCCGAAGTGTTCACGGCCGTCGACCACCAAATCACCGAATGGCGCATCGAGCACAACGACGCGGGCTGGCGCGCCGACGCCTTCCTCTATTGTACGGAGACTGTCTGTCCCGCCTGCGGCTGGCGCGTGCCGCTCGCCCCAAGTTGGGTGATCGGCAAGAAGACGCGAACGGTCGCGCCGCTGCGGCCAGACCGAGACCAGCGGCGTTTCGCCATCGACATCCGCTCGGGCGTCGGGCGGGAAGAGTTGGCGGCGGCTCGTGATGCCGGCACCGTGCAGGACTCGCGGCTGAAGTGTCCGAATGCGTCGTGCGGGGCCGACACACCCATGACCGCCATCCGCGGCGACCGGCGCGAGGAGGGCGGCCGGGGATACGGCCTCCGTCTGTGGGAGAACGACGACCTCGTACCGCGGCCGGACGACGTGTTCCAGGAACGGCTCTATTGCGTCCGCTGGCGCCCGCCGCGCCTGGACGCGCTGCTCGAAGCGGAACAACATGCGCGCGCGTCGCTCCCGTTCCCGAAACCTGTGCCGGACTGGGTCGATCTCGACCGGGCCATAGCATCGCTGGCCGATCTGCTCGACGCCGCCGGCCGACGGGCGGTCGCAGCCCTGCGCAAACGTGACTGGCTCGCGGAGGATCGTGCCCTCGAAGAGGCGCGCCGGGCGGTCGAGACCCTCCGGGGCAGCGGCAGCCCGAAAAGGGAGCGTGAGGAGGCCGCGCAGCGGCTCAGGACGGCGAAGGAGACGGTCGAGGGGAGGCATGCCCGGGTCGAAGCCGTCACGAAATCGACTCCGGGAGCGATGTATCGGGCGGTCGACGCCGCCGATCAGGAACGGGAGGCGCGTACGCTCGCTCTGTTGCGCCAGCGCTTCGCGCACTGGCAGGCGCGCGGGTACATCCCGAGTCGAGCGATCACGCCGGGCGCCAAGACGGACGAGCCGATTCGGACGCGCGGATGGACGCATTGGCATCATCTGTTCACGCCCCGGCAGCTCCTGATGCACGGAAAGCTGGCCGAAGTGTCTGCGACGTCGGGATTCTCCGACGAGGCCAAGGTAGCCTGCCTGTTCGGAATCGGGCGGGCTGCGGACTGGAATAGCAGGCTCTCTCGTTGGTGGACGGACCGCGCTCACGAAAAGGTGATTCAGGCATTCAGCAATCAGGCGCTGAATACGCTGGTGACTTTCGGTGGGCGAGGTGTTCAAGCGCTGGCGGATTCCTGGTTCCTTGCGCTCCGGGACGCGCCGGTCAGGGGACGCTCGGTCGTGCAGGCGGCAGATGTGCGATCCGCTGCCGGGCAGGTGGACATATGGATTACGGATCCGCCGTACGCGGACGCGATCAACTACCACGAACTGTCCGAATTCTTCCTCGCTTGGTACGGGAAGAGGATTCCAGAGCTTTTTTCTGAGTGGTACTCCGACAGCAAGCGCGCCTTCGCCGTGCGGGGCGTTGGCGGTGGATTTCGAAAAAACATGGTCGACTGCTATCGCAATCTCGCCACCCGCATGCCGGACGACGGCCTCCAGGTCGTCATGTTTACACACCAGAATGCATCGATCTGGGCGGACTTGACGTTGATCCTCTGGGCTGCGGGACTCCGCGTCTCCGCGGCGTGGACCGTGGGAACGGAGACACCGTTCGGCGTAAAGGAAGGTAACTACGTCCAGGGCACCGTGCTGCTGGTGCTCCGCAAGCAGATCTCGGAGGAGACAGCGTTCCTCGACGAGGTGGTCCCGGAGGTCGAGACCGAGGTCGAACACCAGATCGCCGCCATGTTTCGGCTCGACGACCGTGAGGCCCCGAACTTCTCCGACGCGGACTACCAGCTCGCGGCCTACGCGGCGGCGCTGCGCATCCTGACGCAGTACCGCGCAATCGAGGACATCGACATCGCGTACCAGCTCTCGCGTGACCGGCGTGTCGGCGAGTCGAATCCCATCGAACGGATCATCGAAGACGCGGTGAAGACAGCGAGCCACGCCCTCGTCCCGCGGGGCCTGCCGGCGCATCTGTGGCGGCGGCTCGGTCCCGAGGAGAAGCTGTACCTGAAGGGCCTCGAAGTCGAGAGCCATGGCGACTTTCGCGCCGGCGTCTATCAGGAGTTCGCCCGCGGCTTCGGCGTGCGGGACTACCGCACCCTGATCCGCACCGGCAAGGCGAACGAGACGCGGCTCAAGACCGCCACCGAGTTCGGGAACCGCGAGTTGGGAGATTCCGCCTTCGGCCGGAGCCTCGTTCGCCACGCGCTCTACGCCGTCATGCGCGCGGCGCAGAGCGACAATGACCCGACGGACAGCCTCAACTGGCTCCGTACCGAGTTGCCGGACTACTGGCCGCAACGCGAAGCACTGACGACGATTCTTCAGTATTTGGCCGCCCCCGGGATCGACCACTGGCGCAAGGATGCCGCCGCCGCGCGGATCGTGGCGGGAGCCGTGGACAACGACCATGTGTGAGGGTTCTCACCGCGCCGGGCTTTAGTGCGACCGGCGGCGACGCACCTTGCTTGAACGACACTCCTCCCGCCGCCGGCCGCTCGATGTGAGCTTCCTGCGTCCCCGTCTGGAGGGCGCGCGAGCGTACGACCGCATCGCTGGCTACTTTTCGTCCTCCATCCTGGAAGTCGCCGGCGAGGCGTTCGACCGCGTACGGGGCATGGTGCGGATCGTCTGCAACTCGCACATGTCGCGCGCCGACGCAGAGATCGCCAAGGCTGCCAGGGCGGCGATGCGGCGCGAGTGGTGCGAGTCGCGGCCGGAGGCGCTCAGCGACGCCGCGCGGCCACGCTTCCGGCGCCTCTACGACGGCCTGCGGTCCGGCAAGCTCGCCGTCCGCGTGTTGCCGGATGACGCTTTCGGTCTGATCCACGGGAAGGCAGGAGTGATCACGCTTGCGAACGGGCGGCAAACCTGCTGCATCGGCAGCGCAAACGAATCGGCCAGCGCGTTCAGGCTCAACTACGAGTTGATCTGGGAGGACGATGCCCCGGAGGCCGTCGAGTGGGTGCAGCAGGAATTCGATGCGCTCTGGTCATCGCCCTTGGCCGTGGAGCTTGCGGAGTTCGTCGTCTGCGATCTCGACCGTCTGGCGCGCCGCGTGGCGATCCGGGACGTTGACCGCTGGCGCGAAGACCCAACTCCGGCATCCGTGTTCATCGAGGCGCCCGTCTACCGCCGGGAGGTGGGATTGTGGGAGCACCAGAAGTACTTCGTGAAGCTCGCCTTCGATGCCCACCAAGGTCCGCATGGCGCCCGGTTCGTACTGGCTGATCAAGTCGGACTCGGCAAGACGCTCCAGCTTGCGATGGCGGCGGAGCTCATGGCGCTGGTCGGAGACAGGCCCGTGCTCGTACTGGCGCCGAAGTCGCTGGTCAGGCAGTGGCAGGGTGAACTCCACACGCTGCTCGGCCTGCCATCCGCGGTCTGGGATGGACGGCAATGGGTGGACGAGCGCGGCGTCGAACATCCGGGCGCCGATCCCGAGTCGATTCGTCGATGCCCCCGCCGCATCGGGATCGTCTCGACCGGACTGATCACGCGAGGCTCGGAAGCCGCAGACCTGCTGGCGCACATGCGGTTCGAGTGCGTGATCCTGGACGAGGCGCATCGCGCACGCCGGCGGGGTCGCGGCGCCGACGCGGCGTTCAGGCCGGCGGACCCGAACAATCTCCTGCGCTTCCTATGGGAGATCTCCGCGCGCACGAAAAGCCTGCTCCTCGCGACGGCGACGCCAGTCCAGCTCCATCCGATTGAAGCCTACGACCTGCTCGACGCATTGGCCCGCGGGTCGGACGCGGTGCTTGGCGGGCCGGGCAGCCGGTGGCGGAACGCTCGGGCTTCGCTCGATCTCGTGCTCGGCAACGTCTCGCCGCCGACCGGCTTCGACGAGCAGTGGGAATGGTGGCGCAATCCGCTGCCGCCGCGTTCGGAGGGGAAGGACTTCCAGATCCTGCGCAACTCGCTCCATCTTGCCGACGATGCGGCGTACGCGCTCGGCAGTGCAATAGACGACTTGCGGCCGCCCGACCGCCAGCGCATCGTGCAGGGATTTGACGGTCTGGTGGAACGCCACAATCCGTACATCCGGACGATCGTGCTGCGGACGCGCGAGTACCTCGAAACGGCGGTCGACCCGGAGACGAGCGAGCCGTACCTGACGCCGGTCAGGGTCCGGCTTCATGGCGAGTCCGATGCCGACGCCATCCGGTTCCCGCCGTTTCTTGAGGAGGCGTACGGCGCGGCGGAGGCGTTCTGCGAACTGCTGGCGAACCGGGCGAGCACGGGGTTCTTCCGCACGCTGTTGCTGCGCCGCATGGGCAGCACGATGGAGGCGGGGCGGCTGACCGTGCAGAAGATCCTGGACAATTGGCGCGGGTTCGACGAGTCGGAGGATGATGAGGAATTGGAGGACAGCCTTCCGGCGCTGACCGAGGAGGAACGCGATACGCTGCTGCGTTTGCTGAGGGCGCTGGAGGCCAACCGCGAACAAGATCCCAAGTACGCGGTCTTGCGGCGGATACTCGTCGATGAGGGGTGGCTGCAACAGGGCTGCGTCGTCTTCAGTCAGTACTTCGACTCGGTGTGGTGGCTGGCGAACCGGCTGACGGCCGAACTTCCGGAAGAGCCGATCGGCGTCTACGCTGGCGCGAACCGTTCGGGGATGATGCAGGGCGGCGGTTTCGAGCGACGCCAGAGGGACGCGCTGAAGGACGCCGTGCGCGCCGGCGGCGTGCGGCTGCTGCTCGGCACGGACGCGGCCTCGGAAGGGTTGAACCTGCAACGGCTCGGCACCCTCATCAACCTCGACCTGCCATGGAATCCGTCGCGGCTGGAACAGCGCAAGGGACGGATCCAACGCATCGGACAGACCCGCTCCGAGATCGACATCTACAACATGCGGTACGCAAACTCGGTCGAGGATCGCGTCCGGCAGCTCCTGTCGCAGCGTCTCAAAGGGATCTCGCGGCTCTTCGGCCAACTGCCGGACACGCTGGAAGACGTCTGGGTGCAGGTGGCGCTGGGCAAGGTCGAGCAGGCGCGGCAGACAATCGACGCTGTGCCGGAGCAGCACCCGTTCGCGCTCCGGTACCATGAAGTCCGGCGCGTGGACTGGGAATCGTGCGCGCGCGTGCTCGATGACGACGCCAGACAGCGGAGCCTCGTTCGCGGGTGGGCGGACCGAACGAACGGTGACGGACAGAACGATGATCCCCTTCCTGGACAGGAAGACTCACGATGGGAGCGACCGCACCAGCGGCCCCGGAGGGTGTGACTGTTCACACCGCTCCGGAGCCGCTGGCACCCCTGAAAGGGGTGGGTCGCTCCCCTACCTCACCCACGTACCTTTCTCTGTACGTGGGGGGTGGTGTGTTGTGGTGGGATTTGGTTGATATCGAAAGACTTGGCGGGCTTGTGATTGTAAGTTCAAGTGTGACTGGGGGTGTAAGTTCGGCCGCCTGTTCTCCTTACACCCTTACTGCGGCATCATCGGTGTAAGTTCGCCTCGGTCTTCGTCGTGATCAGGCAACAGGTTGGATCACAACTGTCACCTCGTCCCCTTGTTCCTCATCGTGCTTCCGTACTCCTCGCCTCTTGGTCGTATGCACCGCTCTCGTGCGCCGGTACTGGTTCCCTGTCGAGCCAGTGTGGTGCGCTGTCATCCTTCCGCGTCGTGTTCCGCCCGGTACCGTACCATGCCGGTTGCTTTCCTGGCGCGTTTGTTCCCCTGTGCGCCCGGCCTGCTGCTGACGGACCCCGGTTGCCGTACGGGCGGCGGTGGGGCCGGCGGGGTCCGGATCGTGGTCGATGCCCGGTCCCGTTGTCAACGGGACGGACGCCAGCGTCCGTCATAACCAGCCTCGTCCGCGACGGTGGCCGGCGTGTCACCGGAACGGCCGGAGCGCACGCGGAGGACCCGCGGCAGCGGGTTGACACGCCGGACGCCGTCGTGGCTTCCGGCCCTCGCGGCCCCGCACGGTCAGCGCGGCGTCGAGTCTTCCGCCCGGCGCTCTCCGGCCAGATACGCGGCCCAGTCGTCCATGAGCCGCCGCCGCCGCTCGAACAGGTCCGACCGCGCATAGGCCGCCTCGACCGGATTCTGGACGACATGCGCGAGCGCCGCCTCGATGACCTCCCGCGGATGGTCCGTCTCCTCGGCGGCCCAGTCCCGGAACGACGAGCGGAAGCCATGGGGAACGCAGGCGATACCGCAACATTTCAGCAGCCGGCGAAACCGCATGACGTCCAGCGGCCGGCCGCCCCCCGGGCTGAACACCAGCGGACCGGCGCCCGGAAGCGTCCGCGCCGCGTCGAGGATCTCCAGCGCCCGGCCGCACAGCGGCACCCGGTGGTCGCGCTTCATCTTCATCCGCCGGGCCGAGAGCGTCCACACGCGGCCGGCCGTGTCCATCTCGTCCCATCTCGCCCCGCGCACCTCGCCCGAGCGCGCGGCCGTGAGCACCAGGAACTCGAACGCCAGCTTGTCGACCGGTTGCTTGCGGGACGCCCGCACCGCCGCCAGCGCGGCGGCGACCTCGCGGTGCGGCAGCGCCCGCATGTGCTCGACGATGTTGCGCTGCGGGCCGAGCACCGGCCGCACCCGGTCGGCGGGGTTGTCGTTGCGCAGGTTCATGGCGATGGCCCACTCCAGCACCGCGTGGATGCGCTGCCGGACGGCCTTGGCGATGACCGGCTTGCTGTGCCAGATGGGCGAGAGGATCGCCAGCACGTCGGCGCTCTCGACCTCCGAGACCGGCCGGGTGCCGATGCGCGGGAAGGCGTAGCGTCGGAGGCTGTTCTGCCAGGCCCGGACCTGCTCGGCGTTCTTCCAGCCGGCCTGCTTCTGCTCGACCACGGCGCCGGCGGCCTCGGCGAAGGTGGGCACGGACTGGAAGCGGCGCTTCTCGGCCAACATGTGGAGAGCTGTAACATGTTGCACCATAAAGACTTGTCGCCATACCAGTGATTGCGTTCCCTCAAGCTGTCCCTCGTTCTGAACGGGATGGCGTAGCGCCGTACCGGCCGGAGCTAGACGAGCGCGGATCGGAACCCGTCCGTCCCGCCGGCCGGTCGTCGCGCCCGGTCCCGCCGGCCGCAGCCCTGTGCACGCGTCGGGTTGGGACAGTCAAGCCTGGGCCGGCCAGTGGTCGATGGCCGGACGGATACGGACGGCCATAGCCAGCCCTGAGCCGGCGCGAGCGGCGTGTCACCCGCAAGGGCCGGAGCGCAGCGGAGGAGGCGCGCAGCGTCTTGACACGCCGCTCGCAGAGGCTATCCACGCGCGTTCATTGAGCAGCGTTACGTAACGGCGTTTGATTGAGTCTTGACACGTCGCTCGAAGAGGCTGTCTACGCGCGTTGGGCGGGCGCCGTGCGGCCGGCGCCGGCCGCGGACGACGGAGCGACGCTTCGACGCCAGCTACTCGGACAACGGCGGCGGCGCCGGCAGGGCCGGGTCCCGGTTGATCAGCTCCGTCAGCTCCTTGCCGGACGTGAAGTAGGCGACATGCTTCGACGGCACGTCCACCCGGTCGCCGGTCCTGGGGTTGCGGCCCCGGCGCGGCGCGCGCCGCCGGAGACGGAAACTGCCGAAGCCGCGGACTTCGACCTTCTCCCCGTGGCGGAGCGCCTCGGCGATGCTGCCGAACAGGGTGTCGACGATGATCTCGGCGCGCTTCTTCGTGAGGCCGGCGGCGTCGGCCACCTCCTCGACGAGCGCCGCCTTCGTCAGGGTGCCTTCGGACACGGGCAGAGCATAGCAGCCGGCCCGTGCAGGCGCTGCAAGAGCCTGTTCCCCCTTCCCGGAGGGACAATTCCAGGGGAGCGACCGCGACCCCGCAGGTGTGACGGAGGAACACCTGCGGGGGCCGGAAACCGGCAGGTTTCCGCGTGGTCGCTCCCCTACTCCCACCCGACCCTTTTGTCTGTACGTGGGGGCGGGTCTGTGATGTGGGAATCTGTTGATATGAAAGGACTTGGCTGGTTATCGAGTGTAAGTTGAGGTGTGACTGGGGGTGTAAGTTCGGCCGCCTATCCTCCTTACACCCTTACTGCGGCACCATCGGTGTAAGTTCGCCTCGGTCCTGGCTGTGATCGGGCGGCGGAGTGGATCACACTCTCGTCCCGTTCCCAGTCTCCATCGTCGTCCCTTCGTGACCTCGATTCTCATCCCGCGCCCGGTCTCCGTCACGTTCGCCGCGTCCGTTCCCGTTGATCTCCGTGACCGTCGTCTCCCAACCGGATCGGTAGCACGAGTCTTGCGCTCGCCGAGGCGGCGCCTCCCATCCGTTTACGCGTTTACCGTTTCCACAGGGGGGGGGTGGAAACGCGTAAACGGTAAACGCATCTCCGCGACTCCGTTCCGCTGCTCTGGCTCGTATCACTGGACCCACTGTACCCGAGGGCTCGGAGCTGGCGTGTTCGACCGTGGGTTCGAGGGACGTGGTGGGCTGCCGGTCCGTCTACGGGCCGGAAGCTGGCTTCCGGCCCGTAGTTGCCCCAACACCACGCCGGCGGCCGGTGTGGTTCGCCTCGCCAGGCGATTTCCTCGATTTCCCCAATGGAAACAGGCCGGAAGCGCACCGGAACTCGACGGGAAGCGCAACTCGATTTCCATTTCCACGATTTCCCCCCTGGGGGGTGGGCGGAAATGGAAATGGAAATCGAACCGCGGCGGTCGTGGCCAACTCGCTGATCGCCATCACGGCCGACCCCGATCGACGTAGGCCGCCCAGTCGTTCATCAGAGTCCGCCGCCGCTCGAACAGGTCCGACCTTGCGTACGCCGCCTCGACCTTGTTGCCGACCGCGTGCGCCAGCGCCGCCTCGATGACCTCGCGCGGATGGTCGGTCTTCTCGGCCGCCCAGTCCCGGAACGAGGACCGAAAGCCGACTTTCGCCATCCAGCGCCGTTCCGCGCCGTGCTGCGAAATACGCACTGAATACCGTAGTAAAAGGCCACCACTTCCGCTCCGTCGTCTTGACCCGTCCCGACACTTTCGCTATATTCCGCGAGAGAATTGGGAATGGGATAGATGACGATGGACCTGCCCAGGAAACCCCGAGCCACCAAGCGCAGGGGCCGCCATCCCGACAAGGCGCTCTCCGCCGCCTTCTGCCGTTCGGTCGCCGAGGCGGGCCGTTTAGCTGACGGGAACGGCCTCTATCTGCACGTCGACCCGTCCGGGGCACGCCGCTGGGTGCAACGGCTGGTCATCCGCGGGCGGTCCCGCGCGCTCGGTCTCGGCAGCTACGCGCTGGTGTCGTTGGCCGAGGCCCGCGAGAAGGCGCTCGCCAACCGCAAGGCCGCACGCGAGGGCGGAGACCCGCTCGCGGACCGGCGCCGCTCCGAGGGGATCCCGACGTTCGAGGAGGCGGTCGAGCAGGTGATCGCCATCCACGGGGAGGCGTGGCGGGCCGGCAAGACCCCGAAGCAGTGGCGGGCGAGCCTGCGCGACCACGTGCTCCCGCATCTCGGCGGCAAGAGCGTCGACCAGGTGACGACGGCCGACGTCATGACGGTCCTGCTGCCCATCTGGACGCGCAAGCACGCGATGGCGCGGTCGGTGCGCCAACGCATCGGGACGGTCATGCGGTGGGCCATCGCGCAGGGCTACCGCAGCGACAATCCAGCCGGCGACGCGGTCACGGCGGCGCTGCCGAAGCGTCCCGTGCTCGTGCAGCACCGGGCGGCGCTGCCGCACGGCGAGGTCGCCGCCGCGGTTGCGGCCGTTCAGCGCTCGGATGCGTGGCTCGGGACGAAGCTGGCCTTCGAGTTTCTCGTGTTGACGGCCGCGAGGTCCGGCGAGGCGCGGGGGGCGACGTGGGACGAGGTCGACCTTGTCGCGCGGGTGTGGACGGTTCCGGCCACGCGGATGAAGGCGCAACGCGAGCACCGGGTGCCGCTGTGCGGCCGGGCGGCCGGGGTCCTGCGCGAGGCGGAGCAGCTCCGCGGCGTCGCGACCCGGCCCGAGTTCACCGGGCTGGTCTTTCCGAGCGTCCGCGGTAAGGCGCTCGATGACGCCGCGGTCTCGAAGCTCATCCGGGACCTGGGCATCACGGCGGTGCCGCATGGCTTCAGGTCCAGCTTCCGGGACTGGGCGGCCGAAGAGACCGACCACCCGCGTGAGGTCGTCGAGGCGGCGCTGGCCCACAAGGTGCGGAATCAGGTCGAGGCGGCCTACGCGCGGTCCGACCTGTTCGCGCGCCGCCGACGCCTCATGGACGATTGGGGCGCCTATCTCGGTGAGGAGCGGGGGCAGGTCATCCCCCTGCGCCGGTGACGGATTCCGATTCCGTGACGTGGGGTCCGTGGCCCCCGACTCCGCCCAGAGATCGACCCTCAAGCAGTTCGATTTCCATTTCCATTTCCGCCCACCCCCTGGGGGGGAAATCGCGGAAATGGAAATCGAGTTGGATTTCCCGGCGTGTTCCCGAGCGTTTCCGCCCCGTTTCCCTTGGTGGAAATCGCGGAAATCGACTGGTCGCGGAGAGCCTCGGCCCGCTCGCGGCCTTTGGCGGTCAGTGCGTAGCCCCGGTCCCGCTGCTTCGTCGCGCCAGGGCGCTGGGCGTGGTCGACGAGCCCGTCGTCGAGCAGCGCATCGAGCGCCGCACGCAGGTCCTGGTACCGCCGTCCGCTGCAATCGAGCGCCTCGGCCAGGGTGCTCGCATGAGGCCGGGCCAGCGGATCGCACCGGAGCAGGTGCAGCAGCGCGCGTTCCGGGAGCGGGCGGGCCGGCGGCTTGCCGTCCGCACGGGCCTGTTCGTCCTCCTCCAGGTCCGGCGCCAGCTCGTAGCCGACGCCCGGCTCGAGGACGACGGTCAGCGGCTCCTCGGGCCAGCGGCCGGACGGCGTGAGGCGCCGCGCCCGCGGCATCTTCGCCCGGCTCAACGACACGATCATGTCCACGGCCGCGCCGATCGCCGTCGAGTCCCGGTACTCGCCCTCCGCGTCGCCGGACTCGGCGCTGGCGCTGGGGTTCTTCCGGTTGTGGTGCGAGACGGCGAACGCCGACCCGGACTCGCGGGCCAGACTGACGACCTCGCCGATCAGCAGCCCCTGCTCGCCGGGGCCGGCCGTGTCCTTCACGCGATGGACCTGGAGGTAGTGCGACCAGGTGTCGATGACGACCCACACCGGCCGCAGCCGCTCGACCAGCCGTCGCAGCGACGCCTCGTGCTCCGGGTCCCGGCTCGGCCGGCCGACGAAGTACACCCGTTCCAGGTCCGCGTCCCACTGGAACAGCCGCGCCTTGACATCCGAGGCCGCCTCCTCGCCGACCCACAGCACGTCGCCCGCAACGGTGGGCATGCCCAGGAACGACCGCCCGCGGGTGACGGCGGCCACCGCGGCGCCGGTCAGCGTGCTCTTGCCGGCCTTCTCCCGCGCGTGCAGCAACGTGACCCGCCCCGCGTGGGCGATCAGCCGCGCGACGGCCGGCGGTCCCTCGGCCGCCGTACCCTCGACATCGGCGTCACTCAACCGCACGACCCCGGCCGGCAGGTCGGCGGCCCCGTCGTACGACTCGGCGGCGGCGATCACCTCCGCCAGCTCGCGCTTGTCGTGACCGTCGTCAAGGTACGCGCAGATGTCCTTGGGTCCGTCGGGCAGCGCGGCGATCCGCGCCCGCAGTCCGGCCGCTGCGCACGCTCGCGCAACAGCCTGACCATGTCTCCGGCCCGCGTCGTCGGCATCGGGAACGACGACCACCGACCGCACGCCGGCAACCTTGAGCTGCTCGGCATGCGTGGACCTCCACTGGCCGGCTCCGCCCGCGTTGCAGGTCGCCGGCAGGTCGAGCGACCACAGCCGGTCCACGTCCTTCTCGCCCTCGACCACGACGGCCGCATCGCGGCCGGCCAGGTCGTTCAGGCGATAGAGTCGCGGCGTGATGCCGTCGAGGTTCCACAGGTAGCCGCCTCGCCCGTCCGGCCGCCGCTGCCGGAAGTCCTTCGGCTCGTAGCGCACCACCTCGAACACGCCGTCGTAGTCGTAGACGGCCGCCTCCCGCCGCGCGGGCGGGTGGCGGTGTCCGTTCGAGGGGAAGAGGTCGCGGGCGTCGATGCCGAGCGCGCCGACGACGGCGCCGAACGCGCAGCCGGCGTGGCACTTCAGGAGCCAGCGGCCGTCGTCGCCGCGGCCGACCGCGAGCGACGCCCGGCGGTCGGCATGCGCCGGGCATCGTGCGGTCCAGCCCGCACCCGACTCCCTGACGCCCTCCAGGCGGTCGAGCAGGTCGAGCATGGCCGTTACGGGGTGGGCCGCTCCGAGCCGGCGCGGGGGCGGGTGGCGATGAAGTCGAGCACCTCGTGCTCGACCCACCGGACGGCGCGGCTGCCGACGCGGAGCGGCTTCGGGAACCGGGACTCGCTCATCAGCGCGTAGACGGCCGAGCGGGACAGGGCCGTCAGCTCGGTCACGTCGCGCAGGGTGAGCAGCCTGGGCAGGGAGTTTCCGACGCTCGCACGCCGGCGGGTGAAGTCTCGGTTCGTGGTCATCTTCAGCCCTCCTTGAGATGGCGGGATTGCGCGGCGATATCACGCCCCGCGGTTCGGAGAACAACGTACCACAAACAGCGCAAACCCATGCAATGCAGCCATTTGCACGGATTAGACCCTTCTGGGCGCCTTCCGACCTGCTGAGACTGGACAGGACCGGATGAGCACCTTTCCGCACTCTATGAAGCGACCTGCACGGGCAAAGAAAAATCTCGCCGCCCGCATTTTCCGCATCGGGGGTCCATCCGCGGGCGAGCCGAGTGGGACGACGGGACGGTTCCCGTCCAGGCCGGGCCGCAAGGCCCACAACGGCTGTCTGAGCGGAGGGGCGGACGGTGTGTCACCCGACAGGGTCGAAGCGCAGCGGAGAACGTGCGAAGCGCGTTGACACGCCGGCCGTCCCGTAGCTACCCGCCTCTGGTGGAATCCGCCGACCGGCTCCGCCCGACCTGCACGCGCTGCCGGAGAGCGCCGCAGGCGGGGCAGCGTTCATGGCCCGACGCAGGCGAGCGACGCGAGCCGGCCGGCCGGCGGAGACGGCAGGTTCTCACCCTTCCTGGAGGGACAATTTCAAGGGGAGCGACCGCGACCCCGCAGGTGTGACGGAGGAGCACCGGCGGGGGCCGGAAACCGCCAGGTTTCCGCGGGGTCGCTCCCCTACTCCCACCCGACCCTTTTGTCTGCACGTGGGGGTGGGTCTGTGATGTGGGAATCTGTTGATAGGAAACGACTTGGCTGGTTGCCGGGTGTAAGTTCAGGTGTGACTGGAAGTGTAAGTTCGGCCGCCTGTCCTCCTTACACCCTTACTGCGGCATCATCGGTGTAAGTTCGCCTCGGTCCTTGTTGTGATCAGACGACAGGTTGGATCACACTCTCACCGTCGCCGCCCTGCTGCGCATCGTGTCGTCCGTGCTCTCCGCCTCCGGCCTGTTCTCCGTCCGTGCCCCCATCTGATTGTCCGCGATCCCTCGATGTCCTCCCATGCTTCTGCCTCTTCCCCGTCCGCCTTCTGGTCGGTTTGCTTTCTCCGTCGAGCCTCCCGCACGCAACCCTTGTTCCGATTCAAGGCTCTCCGGCTGCTCCGTTCCCCGCCCCCTCGTGCCGACCTACGCTTGCGCCCGGACCCGCGTGCTCGACTCCGGTTCGTCCCGAGCTGATGCCGTCCCGCTGTCCCCTCTTGACGGCGGCCGAGATCCTCGCCGCAGGCAGGCAGGCGGTCCGCCGGTCCCCCGGTCCACCGGTCCGCCGGTCCGCCCGGTCCGCCGGTCCGAGACGGTCCGCCCGGTCCGCCGGTCCGCCGGTCCGCCCGGTCCGAGGGTCCGGGGGGTCCGGAGGGTCCGAGAGCAGCGTGGTTGCGACGATGGCGACTGGGAATTGCATACGGAACGGGCGACGCTCGCGCACGGAAGACGCCTAAGCAGTTTGAAAACAATGACTTACAAGAACTTGCCGTAGACAGGACCGGAAGCCGTGCACCACGGCCGCGATCCGAAGACGCTGGAGCGGCTTCCGCAGCGTCTTGTCGGCGAGCACCTTGCCGCCCTTGCCCGGAAACACCAACGGATACTGGCCGGCGCCCAACGTCCGCGCGGCGTCGAGGATCTCGAGCGCCCGCCCGCACAACGGCACGCGGTGGTCGCGCTTCATCTTCATCCGGGAGGCCGGGACAGTCCAGACACAGCCTGCCCTGTCCATCTCGTCCCATCGCGCCCCGCAGACCTCGCCCGAGCGCGCCGCGGTGAGCACGAGGAACTCGAACCCCAGCCTCACGAAAGGCGACCCCGCCGACGAGGCGCGGACGGCCGCCACGGCCGCGGGGACCTCCCGGTGCGGCAGCGCCCGCATGTGCTGCACGACCGCGTGTTGCGCGCCGAGCACCCGGCCGACCCGGTCGCACGGGTTATCGCTGCGGAACTCCATCACCACGGCCCACTCCAGCACGGCGGCGACCCGCTGGCGGACCGACTTGGCGGTCGCCGCGCGCGTGTGCCAGATGGGCGTCAGGATGGCCAGCACGTCGGCGCTGTTGACCTCGGCGACGGGCCGCTCGCCGATGTGCGGGAAGGCGTAGCGGGCCAGGCTGTTGCGCCACTGCCGGTCTTCGCTGGCGTTGCGCCAGCCGGGCCGCTTCTGCTCGATGAGGCGTTCGGCGGCCTCGGCGAAGGTCGGCATGCCCTGGAGGCGGCGGCGGTCGGCGAGCGGGTCGCCGCCGGAGCGGGCGAGCTTTCGGTTGGCGAGGGCCTGCTCGCGGGCCTCGGCTAGCGAGACGAGATCGACGCTGCCGAGTCCGAGTTCGCGGCGCCGGCCGCGGATGACGAGGCGCTGGGTCCAGCTGCGCGCCCCGGTGGGCTGTACGAAGAGGTACAGGCCCTGTCCGTCGGCGTGTCGTCCGGGCGGCGCGGAGCGGATGAAGGGGGCGGTGAGGGCGTTGCGGGGATGGCGTCCTCGGCGCTTGGTGCGGCGGGGGGTGGCGGGCGTGCTGGTGTCAACATCCATTCCACCATTGCAGGCGAGAAGTGGCGGGATGTCGAGGGACGGCGCGGCCGGTTCAGCGCGCCGGGACTGTGCAATAAACAATTACCAATCAGCTATTTATGGACTTACGCGCACGGTAGAGGGCATCAGCGGACGACCAGCACCCGTTGGTTCTCGGCGAGCGGATCGCCACCGGCGCGGGCGAGCCTGCGGTTGGCGAGCGCCTGGGTACGGGCCTCCTTGAGCGGGACGAGCGGGAAGCCGCCGAGCCCGAGTTCGCGGCGCCGGCCGCGGATGACGAGTCGCTGTACCCAGCTGCGGGTGCCGGTCGGCTGCACGTCGAGGTAGAGGCCGTCGCCATCACACAAACGGGCTATTGGGGTCCGCTGACGTTCATCGAAGTCAGAAACTGACCTTAAGTATCTGATTAGTAATCGTTTGTGATTCGTCACGCCGAACTGTCCCGGTCAGGACGTCGCGTGCAATCCGCCGACTTCCTGTATATCATTGGGGAATGGATTATGTGGACCCGCGACGCCCCGAAACCCAGGAAGACCAAGCCCAAGGGCCGACACCCCCACAACGCACTCTCCGCCGCCTTCGTCCGTACCGCGCCCGTCGGGCGGCACGCTGACGGCAACGGGTTGTACCTCTACGTCCAGCGCACCGGCACCCGCAGCTGGATCCAGCGCCTCGTCATCCGTGGCCGGAAACACGAACTCGGGCTCGGCAGCGTCCATCTGGTCACGCTCGCCGAGGCCCGCGAGAAGGCCCTCGCCAACCGCAAACTCGCCCGTTCGGGCGGCGACCCGCTCGCCGAGCGGCGCCGCGCCCAGGGCATGCCCACCTTCGCCGAGGCCGCCGCCACCGTGGTCGAGGCGAAGCGGGCCGGCTGGCGCAGTCCGAGGCAGGCGACCGAGTGGCTCCGCAGTCTCGAGCGTTACGTCTTCCCGCGCATCGGCAGCCGGCCCGTCTCGGAGGTCGACAGCGCCGATGTGCTCCAGGTCCTCACGCCCATCTGGCACGTGAAGATGCAGACCGCCCGGACCGTGCGGCAGCGCATCCGGGCCGTGCTGGAGTGGGCCGTGGCGATGGATAATGGCCCACACGGTGTCCGATGATGTCCGTTGCCGTCCGGAAAAAGCCATAACTAACTGAAATAACGGGCATTTATCACTGGATTCCGTGGACTGAGCCGAGCAGGAAGTCTTGCAGAATCCGGCACCATCCCGCATATAATACAGGGATGGATACAGGGAACCTGGCCGCCTCGACACCCCGCAGAACCAAGCCCCGAGGACGCCATCCCCACAACGCCCTCGCCCCCGCCTTCGTCCGGTCCGCGCCGCCCGGACACCACATCGACGGCAACGGACTCTACCTCTACGTCCAGCCGACCGGCGCGAGGAGTTGGATCCAGCGCCTCGTCATCCGCGGCAAGCGCTGCGAACTCGGACTCGGCTCGACCGCCCTCGTCACCCTCGCCGAGGCCCGCGAGAAGGCCGTCGCCAACCGCAAGCTCGCCCGCGAAGGCGGCGACCCCCTGGCCGACAAGCGCCGCCTCCAGAGCATGCCGACCTTCGCCGACGCCGTAGCGGCCGTCATCGAACAGAAGCGGCCCGGCTGGAGCAGTCCCGAGCAGGAGAGGGACTGGCGCAACAGCCTCCGCCGCTACGCCTTCCCCCGCATCGGCACCCGGCCGGTCTCGGAGGTCGAGAGCGCGGACGTGCTGGCGATCCTCGGCCCCATCTGGCACACGCAGCCCGTCCGCGCCAAGAGCGTCAAGCAGCGCATCCACGCCGTGCTGGAGTGGGCAATCGCCATGAACCTGCGCAGCGACAACCCGGCCGACCGGGTGCGGCCGGTGCTCGGCCCGCAGCGCAACATCGTGCAGCACCGGCAAGCGTTGCCGCACCGGGAGGTCGCCGCGGCGCTGGCGACGGTGCGGGCATCCCGCTACCTGCCCGCCGTCAAGCTGGCGTTCGAGTTCCTGGTGCTCACCGCCGCGCGGTCAGGAGAGGTTCGGCTGGCCACATGGGAGGAGATCGACCCGACGGGCCACGTGTGGGCGATCCCGGCCACGCGGATGAAGATGAAGCGCGACCACCGGGTCCCGCTCAACCCGCGGGCGGTGGAGGTTCTCGACGCGGCGCGGTCGCTCGGCGACGGCCCGCTGGTGTTTCCCGGCCCGGATGGGCGGCGGCTGGGTCTCCAGCAGTTCCGCCGGCTGGTGGAACGGTGCGGCATCGCCGCCGTTCCGCATGGCTTCCGCTCGTCGTTCCGGGACTGGGCGGCCGAGGAGACGGACCACCCGCGGGAGGTCATCGAGGCGGCGCTGGCGCACATGGTCCAGAATCCGGTCGAGGCGGCGTACGCCCGCACGGACCTGTTCGAGCGGCGGCGGCGGCTCATGAACGACTGGGGTGCCTACCTCGACGGCGAGCGCCGGGCGGACGGCTCGCCGCAGGGCTGACGCGGCGGCGCGGGCAGGCGGCGCACACGCCGCCGGCGCATGGCGACGCAGGCGGCGCGATGCGGGTGGCCGGCGACGAGCCGGTCCACCACCGGGAGCGCCGGTCCGGCGCGGCCGGCAGCAAGGGGATCGAAGGGGAGCGCAGCCTCCCCTCGCCAGCCTCAATGTTCAACATTGAGTATGCTGGCTCATGACACTCAACGGTGTCATGAGCCAGCCTTGCGGGCCGCTCGTTCGTGTCCCTGATCGTCCGCCTGATCGTCACCGCCCGGATCCTCTCCTGTCCCGCCACTCCGTTTGACACCTTCCGGTGCTCGATGTCTGCGTTTGGTGCCCGTGCTCTCCCTCACTCGGCATCTGAACCTGTGTTCGAGGATCGGTGCCATCGACCGGGGCCAAGTCGTCTCGGTCGGGCTCCCGGTGTCGGCTGGCGGGTTCGGCGCTGGAGGTCGTGGTCGCTGTTGCCCTGAGCCTGCCCGGGGCAGATCATCCTTCGAATCTCGCTTCTCCACCGTCGGGCTCTCGGTGTGGCTGACCGGACGGTGGTGCCGCTGGTGGTTGCTGGCTGCCGCGGCCGTAGGTTGGCAGGGTGGGGTGAGACATCGTCGGACAATTGCGGATCGGAAGCGCGCGCGGAGCCGGCGTCCAGGCCGAAGCCCCGCGCAGCGGGGGCGGGAGCGTAGCGAGCGACGCCTTGACGCCGGTGAGCACGTGCGGATGGTGTTCTGTCCGACGATGCCTCTGTGCTACCGCGCCGCGTCTTGCGCGGCGTGAACGCGGTCATCGCCGATGAGAACCCACCTCGTCGCCCGGCGCGTCAAGCGGCCTGGGCGGCTCCGAACTGCTCCGTGCCGTTCTGCGCCATGCTCGATCTGGTCTCGCCGGCAGCCACGCCACGAAGATTCGGCCGCACCGGCGAGGCACGTCGGTCATGGGCTAGAATGTTGTGTCGCCGGCCTGAATCGCGAGACGTAGCCTTCAGGCTACGGATGAGGAGGGGCGACCTTGGAGACATCGACCACACTGCTGTCCGGGTTCACTGATGCCGCTGACACGCCAACGCGGCGCGGCGCCCTCACTGCGCTCATCAAGACGAAGCAGCTTCACGAAGCTGCAGCCGACGAGTCGTTCCGGTACGGCCTCGAACGGCTCGCCCGTTCCATACGGAGTGAGGCCAGCAACGTGGATCGCCTGCTGACGGTGGCCACGTTACAGCACGTTGCTGCAACAGCGCCGTCGATCAGGGCACGCGTCGAGTCGTTGGTACGTGATGCGATCGTCGAGCCGCTGTCGAAGCTGCACGAACTGCCGGACGTTCACGATCGGCTGTACGCTGCCCGATCATGGCGTGTTGCGCCCAACGCTTGGCGGCTAGATGATCTTGCCACGGCCGCCGCGTGCGAGGAGTCTGGCGAAGCGGTTCGGAGAGAGTGTATTGAGGGAATCATCGAGCTCGCGGCCGAAATCCAGGAGGCGATCTCAGCCCTGCGAAAGGCGCTCATGGCCGTCAGGTTCGAGACCAAGAAGCCGGGCGACAGCTTGGGGCGCCGGCTCAACCGCGTGCTTGCAGCGTTGACGGAATCCATCTCACGGTCCGACAAGCCAGTGGGCGACGGTGCCGGACGAGAATTCAGCCAACTTGTGGAATGGAGATTTCACGCCGCCCGGCGACCTGAATCGGACGCGGTGCGGGCCGACGTGGTCGAACACGTGGCCGTGCTGACTCATGCGATCATCCGGGCTGATTTCTCGCACGGCGGCAGGGGCCGAACGTACGAGGCGCTGTCGGTGGTGAGCGACTGGTTCGCAACGCATGAGTGGCGAGAGATGTGTAGGTCGTCCACCGCGATCTCGCGTGTCAGAGAGGACTTGCAGAAGGCCATTCTGTTGCTGGCGGGAGCTGGCAAGACTGACACCCGTCTCCGGGACGCTCTAGTGACGGTCGCAGGTTCGCGGAAGCACGCGGACGCAATCTGCCGCGCGCTGGCGACCGAGCATCCTGGGATCCCAGACGATGTTCGCGACTGGCTGGCCGGCTCGTCGAGGCGGGTGCAGAGCGCTAGCGCGACGGAGAGTCAGGAACGTTCGATTGACGAGGTGCTTGCCGAACTCCTCGTTGCGATGGCGAGACTCTCCCGAGCATCCGAGGTGGTGAAGTCTGAGGTGATACCGGAGGTATCGATAGTACTTCCCCAGTCCGTGCATGCCGTTTCGCGACTGATTGGGATGACGGATGCAATGGCCAACAAGCTGAACCTTGCGATGACATGGCGATCCCTCCGCCTGCGCGGAACAGTGGGCCAGGAAGTCGAGTTCTCCCCGGTCGAGCATCGGTTCAATGCTGACGGTGTTCGCAGCAGGCGCGTCCGCTTGCTGAGTCCGGTGGTGGAGCGTGTGAGCGAGGACGGGGTACCCCGGGTCGTCCTGAAAGCTGCCGTCGAGCCGACCGCGGATCAGCGGGAGCCCGCAGTCGGAGCATCAGCATGACCTCGGAAGCAGTACTGTTACTCAAGAACCTGCTCGCGCGACTCAATGCCGATGCAGCAACCCAGACACCGCAGTTTCGCGGCGTGGTTTCCGATGCTGAACGCGATGCGTTGCGTTCACTACTTGAGGATGCCGGGAGTTCGCCGGCTCGTTCGTCTACCGGACCGGTGCAGAAACCGCCGGAACAACGACTTCCGACCACTCGACGTCCTGCTGCCACACTGAACACGGAAGCGACGTGCCTCGACACGGCACCAAAACCGCATTGGACCCTGTGTCTCGATTTCGGGACGGCCAAGTCGAAGGCCTTTGCGGCCAGCGACGATGACGAACCAGAACTCATGGCGTTGCCGGTCGGGCAGGCAGATGAGGATCTCGATGGATCCGTGCACGAGGTCAGTTCATCCGTCTGGATCGACGACGCCGGCCTGCTGTTCGTGGGCTCCGAAGCTGTCAAGCGGGGAATGGTGTACGGCGACCTGTCGACAACGACCCGGCGCCGCCTCGATTCGCTCAAGCAGGAAATCAGCCAAGTGCGTCCAGAAGACGGAGCGGCGCAACTGGGACGGAAACTGCCGACGGAGGTGGACCCAACATCTACGTTGACGTACTCGGATGTGATCACGTTCTACTTGGGTTATCTGACGGACTTGGCTACGACTGTAATCGAGTCCCGGCTGGCGACGAGGTACGTTCGACGGAGGTTTACCGTACCGTGGTGGTCCCCGGAACAGCGGCGCTGGGCAGGAGACTGGCTCGCGAAGAGCCTCATGCGCGCTCAGTTGCTGGCGGACACGTTCCATGACAGTTGGCGGGAAGGTATCCATGTTGACGTGATCCAGCGTGCCGTCGTGGACGCAGCCGCGCATGATAGGCAGTTGTCGTGGCTGCTGGGAGCCGAATCGAGCGGCGGGATCCTGGAAGCACTGGCGGCGGCGTCCGCACGTCTCTGGAACGACAAAGCGGCGCGCGAAGTGATGCTGGTGGTCGACGTGGGAGCCGGCACCACCGATTTGTCATTGTTCTGGGTGGTCCAGCAGAACGGAGAGTTCCATCGAGCGTGGCCGGTCAAGCCCTGTGGCACCGCTATCCGGCAGGCTGGAGATACGCTTGATGGGTTGCTTGTCGCCGAGCTGCTGCGAAAGGCGGGTCTCGGCGCGGACACGACATTGCAGAAGCGGGTGAGTGACAGCCTGTATCGAGGGAGTGTACGGCGGTTGAAGGAGACACTGTTCGAGACTGGCACGATCACGGAGAACTTGGTGAGCGACCACACGGTCACGCTGAGCAGAGACGAGTTCATGAACTCGGAAGGGATCAAGAGATTCGAGGATCGGATTGCTGAAGAAATCCAGAAGCTCCTGAAGGCAGTCCATGTGACTTGGGGAACGGCAGCGAAAGACCGCGGCATCACGCTCGTGCTGACCGGTGGGGGATGTCGTCTACCGATGATACGCGGTCTCAAGGATAAGCAGTGGAGGCTCGGAGACCGAGGGGTCAAGTGTCGACTGGCTCCCGACGTGCCGGACGGCGTAGCCGAGGGGTTCAGTGCGGAGTTCATCCGCGAGTACCCGAAGCTCGCGGTTGCGATGGGCGGAGCCTTGAAGATGCGCCTTGATGAGAGGGATGCCATGTGCGACTGGCAGGGCGGGACGGGACCGCCGGGGAAGTTGGAGAGCTTCCCGACAAAGGGTGTCTGATCTTGACGCCGGAAGCTCGGAGGTCGCCCGCCCTCGTGGCCCGGTCGACCCTGCTCATCGGTGGCGATTCGACCTGCGGATTCTGAAACGGGTAGCCGGTGACGAGTCGGCGACCTCAGCCGCCGTGCCGCGCGATGTTTCGTGTGGCCACATTGGCTTGATCACAAGGAACAGCGGTGTCGGTCGACCGTGCCGACCGATTGGCGTCGGCACGGATGTCGAGACGCGCGGGTTTTGGATCTCTCAGCCGGCAAGAACCGGCATAGGCTCGATCCCGATCGGTCCGCGGGTAAGCGTTCGGTCAAGCCGGTATCCGGCGTTACGGCAGTCGGACAAGCAGCGTCGAACAGCGAGCCGATCCGGTCCGGGTGCCCTCCGTGCATAGGGGACATCGACCGGTGCTGGCCGTCGACAACGCCAGCGTCCGGTTGGCCCGGCCGCATGTCCATACCGGGACGACCGAACGGTTACGTCCGCGGCGGGTGTTCGAGGTGCAGCGCGTTCCCGTTCACATTGCGGGGTACAGCATTGGGAACGTGAGGGGAGCACATGACATAAGAGTCTTCATATCAACAACTTGGCGCGCACCCGTGGCGGACGATGGAGATGCGTCACGACAATCCTTGTGACCGAATCCTGCCGGTCCTCGGCCCGCAGCACGAGGTCGTGCAGCACCGGCAGGCGCTGCCGCACGGGCAGGTCGCGGCGGCCATCGCGACGATGCACACGTCGCGGACGATGCCAGCCGTCAAGTTGGCGTTCGAGTTTCTGGTCCTGACCGCCGGGCGGTCGGGCGAGGTGCGCGGGGCGCTGTGGGCCGAGATGGACACCGAGGCCCGCGTGTGGACGATCCCGGCCGAGCGGATGAAGATGAAGCGCGGCCACCGGGTGCCCCTGTGCGGGCGTGCGCTGGAGATCCTCGATGCGGCACGGGGACTCGGCGACGGCGGTAGCCCGCTGGTGTTCCCCGGCCGGAGCGGCAAGCAGCTCGACGAGAAGCGGATGCTGCGGGTGCTCCAGTGGCACCGCGTCGCCGCTGTCCCACACGGCTTCAGGTCCTCGTTCCGGGACTGGGCGGCCGAGGAGACGGACCACCCGCGGGAGGTCATCGAGGCGGCGCTGGCGCATGTCGTGCGGAACCCGGTCGAGGCGGCCTACGCGCGGTCGGACCTGTTCGAGCGGCGGCGGCGGCTCATGAACGACTGGGAAGCCTATCTGGCTGGCGAGCGCCGGGCGGCGCACGCGCCGGGGCGCTGATGCCCGTCGGGCGACGTTGCGGCCTGAACCCCGTCCCGGTACGATCGGCGGCGGCCGGAGCGCCGCGCAGGCCCCGGCGCACGGGGACTGTCAGGAGCCGGGTGCCACGACGGCGTCCGGCGCGTCAAGCCCGCGCACGCACGGGCTCCTCCGCTCCGCTCCGGCCCTTGCAGGGTGACGCGCCGGCCGCCGTCGCGGACGAGGCTGGTTGTTGGACGGACGCGGCCGTCCGTCCCGAGAACGGGACCGGCCTCGACCACGATCCCGACCCCGCCGCACATGCCCACGACCCTGTTCGCCAGACAGGACCGTCGGGAACGGTACGGACCGGCGTGAGGCGCGGAAAGGCGGCAGCGGACCGGACGGGCTCGACAGGGATCCAGGTACCGGACGCAGGAGATCGGAGCGCGGGACAGTGAGGAGGGCAGAACGGGAGCACGATGGAGACGGGGGGCGAGGGCAAGCGTGTGATCAGATCCGCCGGCTGATCACACCAGGACCGAGAGCGAAGTTACAGGAGAGGTGCCGCAGCAAGGGTGTAACCGGACCGGCGTGACCAACTTACACCCCCAGTCACACCTCCAGTCACACCCCGGATCACACTTGGAATCCTCTAAACCCCTGACACCATTGACCGTAATGACCACGTACGATCCAGGCACGGGGTCAGGAAAGGGGTCAGGGTGAGAGAGGGGAGCGACCCACCGAAAACCTGGCGGTTTTCGGACCCGGCACGTGTTCCTACGTCACACCTGCCGCGCCGGGTCGCTCCCCTCTGAATTGTCCTTCCAGGAAGGGTGTCACCGCTCGGCCGGCCGGCGCTGACGGCGGGGCGAGATTCCGTCGCCGAGCATGCCGACTTGCCAGCATCCACTTGTTGTTGCTCGCCGCCGCAGGGGAGCGGGCAAGACCGTTGAGGCAGGCCGGCGGCTGGTTGTACGCTATCGGGTGACGGGCCGGGTGTCGGCTCGCGAGTCCTGGATTCGTGCGACGGGGATCACGGCATGGTACGACGACGGTCGGGGAAGCAGGCAGGCGACGCGGGCGCAACCGCGAACGACGGAGCCACCATCGGCCACGAGGCCGAGCTGTGGGCGATGGCCGACGCCCTGCGCGGCTCGATGGACGCCGCCGAGTACAAGCACGTCGTCCTCGGCCTGATCTTCCTGAAGTACATCTCCGACGCCTTCGAGGAGCGCCGCGTGGCGCTGCTGGCCCAGTGGGGCGAGGACGCCGCCGAGGACCGGGACGAGTACATCGCCGAGAACGTCTTCTGGGTGCCGGCCGAGGCCCGCTGGATGCATCTGCGGGCGCAGGCGAGGCAGCCGACTGTCGGCCTGACCGTCGATCAGGCGATGGCTGCCATCGAGCGCGACAACCCGGCGCTCAAGGACGTGCTGCCGCGAGACTACGCGCGGCCGGCGCTCGACAAGCGCCGGCTCGGCCAGTTGATCGACCTCGTCAGCAACATCCAGGTGGGCGACGAGGACGCGCGGTCCCGCGACGTGCTCGGCCGCGTCTACGAGTACTTCCTCTCGCAGTTCGCGAGCGCCGAGGGCAAGAAGGGCGGCGAGTTCTACACCCCACGCTGCGTCGTCAAGGTGCTGGTCGAGATGCTGGAGCCGTACCGGGGCCGGGTCTACGACCCGTGCTGCGGCTCGTCGGGCATGTTCGTGCAGTCGGTCGCGTTCATCCGCGCGCACGCCAGCGGCAACGGGAACGGCGGCAAGGCCAAGGCCGACATCAGCATCTACGGCCAGGAGTCGAACTACACGACGTGGCGGCTCGCGAAGATGAACCTCGCCATCCGGGGCATCGAGGGCCAGATCGCCCACGGAGACAGCTTCCACAACGACCGCCACCCGGACCTGAAGGCCGACTTCATCCTCGCCAATCCGCCGTTCAATGTCTCGGACTGGGGCGGAGAGCGGCTGGCCGAGGACAAGCGCTGGCGGTACGGCGTGCCGCCGAAGGGCAACGCCAACTTCGCGTGGGTGCAGCACATGGTGCACCATCTCGCCCCGGCCGGCGTCGCCGGCTTCGTGCTCGCCAACGGGTCGATGTCGTCGAGCCAGTCGGGCGAGGGGGAGATCCGGAAGAACCTGATCGAGGCGGATCTGGTGGACTGCATGGTCGCGCTGCCGGGGCAGCTCTTCTACTCGACGCAGATCCCGGCCTGCCTGTGGTTCCTGGCGCGTCGCCGGCCGCGGCGCGGCGAGGTCCTGTTCATCGACGCCCGCAAGCTTGGCCGCATGGTGGACCGCACCCACCGTGAGCTGACCGGCGAGGACATCGCCCGCATTGCGGGCGCATACCACGCTTGGCGCGACGGCGCGGACGCCTACGAAGACCTGCCCGGCTTCTGCAACAGCGCCCCGCTCGACGAGGTGCGCCGCCACGGCCACGTTCTGACGCCGGGGCGCTACGTCGGCGCCGAGCCGCAGCCGGACGACGGCGAGCCGTTCGAGACGAAGATGGCTCGGCTGGTCGCGGAGCTGCAAGCGCAGCAGGCCGAGGGGGCACGGCTCGATGCCGCCATCACCGAGAACCTGAAGGCGCTCGGCTTTCCGGTGCGTGGGCACGGCTCATGAGACTCGACCTGACGCCTCTCGATGATGCGATCGCGCAATTGGATGAAGCGCTGGAGTACCACGGCTCGGACCTCGCGTCGCGCGACCCCGCTCTCAAGCTGCACCTCAGAGCCGCCGCAATCCAGGCCTTCGAGTTCACCTACGAATTGTCCTTCAAGATGATCAAGCGCCATCTCGAACAAGTCTCCGAGAATCCCTCCCAGTTCGACGAGATGAGCTTTAGTGCCATCATGCGCGAAGCCTTCCGGCGTGGATTGGTGCGGTCCGAGTTGTCGGTCTGGAAGGAGTACAGGAAGCTCCGCGGCACGACCAGTCACACCTACGACGGAGCCAAGGCGCGGGTAGTCTTCGAGGGCGTGCCGGCCTTCCTCCGGGAGGCCAGATACCTCCGGGATCAGCTGCAACAGAGGAACGACTCCCGTGACGCCGCCGATTGACATCCGCGCCGACCACCTGCGCCTCGTGCAGGACGTGCTGCATCGGCATCTGCCCGACGGTGTGACGGTCTGGGTCTTTGGAAGCCGTGCCACGTGGATGACGAAGGATTCGTCCGACCTGGATCTCGCTCTGGACGGGGAAACCGAGATCCCGCGACGGAGCCTCTCCGCGCTGGAAGCAGCGTTCGAGGACTCGGATCTTCCGTTCGCCGTAGATATTGTGGACGTGAAGCGGATCAGCGGCCGATTCAGAGAGATTGTGGCGCAGCAGCGGGTACGGTTGCGGACAGGGGAGCAAGCTAGTCCTTGGCCGACAACCCCGCTCGGGAACCTCGTCAACAATCTCGATTCACGCCGTATCCCCCTATCCGGGCGGGTACGGTCAACGAGACCAGGGCCGTATCCCTACTACGGTGCCACCGGTGTGATGGATCGCGTTGACGACTGGCTATTCGAGGGCAGGCACCTTCTCGTGGCTGAGGATGGCTCGGTGGAGACGTCATCGGGGACACCCTTCCTCCAGTTGGTTGATGGTCAGTTCTGGGTAAACAACCATGCCCATGTCCTGCAAGGGGCGACGGACGAGGAGACACGCTACCTGTACTATGCGCTATCGACGGTGCAAGTTCACCCGTTCATGAGCGGGTCTGTTCAGGCCAAGCTGTCTCAGCGGAATCTGAACCGAATTCCTGTGCACTACCCGCCCGAGCGCTCTCAAAAAAGCGCCATCGCCCACGTTCTCGGCACGCTGGACGACAGGATCGAGCTGAACCGGCGGATGAACGCGACGCTGGAGGCGATGGCGCGGGCGCTGTTCCGGTCCTGGTTCGTCGATTTCGACCCCGTGCGGGCCAAGATGGAGGGCCGCGACACCGGGTTGCCGAAGGACATCGCCGACCTGTTCCCCGACCGGCTGGTTGACTCCGAGCTGGGCGAGATCCCGGAGGGCTGGTCACTCTTGCCGCTAACCGAACTGATCGATGTCAACCCGAAGCGAGTGCTGCGCAAGGGGATGGTGGCACCGTATCTGGACATGGCGAATATGCCTACCCGAGGCCATGTGCCCGATTCCATCGGTGATCGATCATGCGGATCGGGAATGCGATTCGCCAACGGCGATACTCTGGTCGCGCGAATCACGCCGTGCCTGGAGAACGGCAAGATCGCCTTCGTCGACTTCTTGGGCGACGGTGAGGTTGGGTGGGGATCGACCGAGTACATCGTCCTGAAACCGAAGCCTCCGATTCCTGATGAGTTCGCGTACTGCCTTGCGCGTAGCGCGAGGTTCCGGGAATTCGCAGTGCAGAACATGAGCGGCACCAGCGGGCGGCAGCGTGTTCCCGCTACGGCGCTCTCGGGGTACCGGATGTCCGTTCCGCCACGGGGAATCGCGACCGCGTTCGGCCGTGCCGCCCGACCGCTTCTTGCGCGAGCGAGCGCGAGAGCCAGTGAATCGCGCGCCCTTGGCGCGATTCGAGACGCACTACTGCCCAAGCTGGTTTCCGGTGAGTTGCGCGTGAACGTCCGCGAGCCGACGCGCCGAGCCGACGAGCGGCCAATTGCCACGGCGGGAGCGCGCGCATGACACCTGGAGAGCCGGTCTCGTGAGCGCCGCCACGCTGCTGGAATCCACCGTCGAGGACGCCGCCCTCTCCTGGCTGGAAGGGGTCGGTTGGACCGTTGCACACGGGTCCGACATCGCTCCCGAGACGCCGAATGCGGAGCGCGACGACTACGGCGAGGTCGTCCTGGAGGAGCGTTTGCGGGCCGCGCTCGCACGGCTCAATCCCGACCTTCCCGCGGACGCGGTCGATGATGCCCAGCGCAGACTGGTCCGTCCCGCAGGGGTGACGCTGGAAGCTCGCAACCGCGCGCTCCACCGCATGCTCGTCGATGGCGTCACGGTGGAGTACGTCGCCGCCGACGGGGCGGTCCGGGGCGGGCAGGTCCGCGTGGTCGACTTCGACGTGCCGGAAGCGAACGACTGGCTCGCGGTCGACCAGTTCACGGTCGTCGAGAACAAGCGCGAGCGCCGGCCGGACATCGTGCTGTTCGTCAACGGACTTCCGCTCGGCGTCATCGAGCTGAAGAACCCGGCCGACGAGAGCGCGACGGTCCGCTCCGCGTTCCAGCAGCTCCAGACCTACAAGTCGGAGGTCCCCACGCTGTTCGCGTTCAACGCGGCGCTCGTGGTGTCGGACGGCCTGAAGGCGCGCATCGGGACGCTGACCGCCCCGTGGGAGTGGTTCAAGCCGTGGCGGACGATCACCGGCGAGGCGCTCGCCGACTCGACGCTGCCGCAGTTGCAGGTGCTCGTCGCGGGAGTCTGCGCTCCGGGCCGGCTGCTGGCCCTCGTCCGCGACTTCACCGTGTTCGAGGACGACGGCAGCGCACTGACGAAGAAGATGGCGGGCTACCACCAGTTCCACGCGGTCGAGACCGCCGTCGCCGAAACGTTGCGTGCGGCCCGGCTGCAAAGGGATGTGGACGCCCCCAGCCAGCCGGAACGCGACCGTTCCGGCCGGCAGAGCGGCGGGACTCCTGGCGACCGGCGCATCGGCGTCGTCTGGCACACGCAGGGGTCGGGCAAGAGCCTGACGATGGCGTTCTACGCCGGCCGCCTCGTCCGCGATCCCGCGATGGAGAACCCGACCATCGTCGTGCTGACGGACCGGAACGACCTCGACGACCAGCTCTTCGGCACGTTCTCGCGCTGCGCCGATCTGCTGCGCCAGCCCCCGGTGCAGGCCGAGAGCCGCGCGGACCTGCGGGTCAGGCTCGCGGTGCAGGCGGGCGGCGTCGTGTTCACGACGGTCCAGAAGTTCTTCCCCGACGAGAAGGGCGACCGGCATCCCCTGCTCTCCGGGCGCCGCAACATCGTAGTCATCGCCGACGAGGCGCACCGGAGCCAGTACGACTTCGTCGATGGCTTCGCCCGCCACATGCGCGACGCTCTGCCGAACGCCTCGTTCATCGGCTTCACGGGCACGCCGATCGAGCTGGCCGACGCCAACACCCGCGCCGTGTTCGGCGACCACATCAGCGTCTACGACATCCAGCGCGCGGTCGAGGACGGGGCGACGGTGCCGATCTACTACGAGAGCCGACTCGCGAGGCTGGCGCTCGACGAGCACGAGAAGCCGCGCATCGACCCCGGCTTCGAGGAGGCGACCGAGGGCGAGGAGGTCGACCGCCGCGAGAAGCTGAAGACGAAGTGGGCGCAGCTCGAAGCCATCGTCGGCGCCGAGAAGCGCATCGCGCTCGTGGCGCAGGATGTCGTCGAGCACTTCGACCGCCGGCTGGAGGCGATGGACGGCAAGGCGATGGTGGTCTGCATGAGCCGGCGCATCTGCATCGACCTCTACCGCGAGTTGGTGCGCCTGCGCCCGGACTGGCATGACGACAGCGACCGGTCGGGCGCCCTGAAGGTCGTCATGACCGGCTCCGCATCGGATCCCCCGGACTGGCAACCGCACATCCGCAACAAGGCCCGCCGCGAGGAGCTGGCGAAGCGGTTCCGCGACCCCGGCGACCCGCTCCGGATGGTGCTGGTGCGCGACATGTGGCTGACCGGCTTCGACGCCCCGAGCCTGCACACGATGTACGTGGACAAGCCGATGCGCGGCCACGGGCTGATGCAGGCCATCGCGCGGGTCAACCGCGTGTTCCGGGACAAGCCGGGCGGGCTCGTCGCCGACTACCTCGGACTCGCCCATGAGCTGAAGCGGGCGCTGGCGACGTATACCGAGAGCGGCGGCACGGGACAGACGGCGCTGGACAAGGAGCAGGCGGTCCGGGCGATGCTGGAGAAGTACGAGGTCTGCTGCGGCCTGTTCCACGGGTTCGACCGGACCGCGTGGATCGACGGCTCGCCGGCAGAGCGGCTCGGCCTGCTGCCGGCCGCGCAGGAGCACATCCTGGCGCAGGAGAACGGCAAGGACCGCTGCCTGAGCGCCGTGCGGGCGCTCTCGCAGGCGTTCGCGCTGGCCGTGCCGCATGCCGAGGCGATCCGCATCCGCGACGACGTGGCGTTCTTCCAGTCGGTTCGCGCGGCGCTGTCCAAGCGTGACGGCTCCGAGCGGAAGACCGGCGAGGAGCTGGACCACGCGGTGCGCCAGATCGTCTCGCGGGCCGTGGCCCCGGACGGCGTGCTGGACATCTTCGCCGCCGCCGGGCTGGACAAGTCGGACGTGTCGATCCTGTCCGAGGAGTTCCTGGCCGAGGTCCGCGGCATGCGCCAGCGCAACTTGGCCGTCGAGCTGCTGCGGAAGCTGCTGAAGGGCGAGATGGCCACGCGGCGGCGGAAGAACGTGGTGCAGGCGCGTTCGTTCGCCGAGATGCTGGAGCAGACCATCCGCCGCTACCAGAACCGCGCCGTCGAGGCCGCGCAGGTGATCGAGGAGCTGATCGCCTTGGCCCGCGACCTGCGCGAGGCGAACGCCCGCGGCGAGGCGCTCGGGCTATCCGACGACGAGCTGGCGTTCTACGACGCGCTCGGCGTCAACGACAGCGCGGTGCAGGTGCTCGGCGACGAGACCCTGCGCGGCATCGCCCGCGAGCTGGTCGAGACGGTACGGAACAACGTGGCCATCGACTGGACACGGCGCGAGAACGTCCGCGCCAGACTCCGCGTTCTCGTGAAGCGCGTCCTGCGGAAGCACGGCTATCCGCCGGACAAGCAGGAGTCGGCGACGCGAACGGTGCTGGAGCAGGCCGAGGTGCTGTCCGCCGGCTGGGCGGCGTGACTCGACGGGCGGCGGATCGGCCAGTCGAGCGGGCGCCCGCAACGGCGGCACGGTTCGGTCGATTCTGAACGGGAACCGAAGGCCCCGCGGGTTGATCGGGTAAACCGACCGGAACTCGTCCGGGGATCCGGGGAATCCGGGGAATCCGGGGACATTGAGGACTCCGGGGATCCGGGGATCCGGGGAATCCGGGGACGACTTCGTTGGTCCGGTCTGTTCCGGCTCACAAGGTAGGGTACACCGTGGGGATGAAACCCGACCTATCGCCAGCAACCCGTTAATTGTGAGTGGCTTACGCGCTTTTCGTGGCGGTCATCACAGTAGCGCCCGGCCTGTGCTACGTTTCGGACGAAGGCGGTCGAGAGCGCGTGGTGCGGCTGCCGGCCGCTGGGCTTGGCGGTCCGGGGTCGTGTCGGGAGTTCCATGGCCTACCAGTATTCCCCTCACTGAATGGCGGATACTGGCGGATCGCACTGGACGCAACCGGCCCTCGTCAAGCCGGTGGATGGGTGGTAATCATTTATAAGTCAGGCGTTTACGGACCATTCAGGACGACAACGGACGGCGGCAGATTTCCTAGTATGGTGGACAGGGCTACGGCCATGTGGAACGAGTCCCAGCGGAGCAAGGCCCCTGACGGCGGCGCGCTCACGCTGCCGACCTGACGACGCCGGCGGCGGCGGTACCCTCGTTCCCGCCGACCACGGCCGTAGCGATCACGGGGGACTTGGGAGAGAAGCGAGTGGCGAGAATAGATGGAGATGCAGGCAACAACCTCGAGATTGGCACGTCAGCACCCGATCGAATTCGCGGCTTCGGCGGTATCGACCTGCTGCGCGGCGGGAGCGGCAACGACACCATCGACGGCGGTGACGGCCCGGACTCCTTGTACGGCGACCAAGGAAACGATCGCCTCGAAGGAGGTGCGGGCGATGATGTGCTTCGGGGCGGGCGTGGCGACGACACCCTGGACGGCGGAGATGGCGAAGACACGATCCGTAGCGACAGGGACGACGACCTGATCCTTGGATCTGCCGGCGCTGACTACATCAATGGCGGCGACGGTTTCGACACGGTCGACTACAGCGATTCCCCGCGGCAGGGGGGGGTTGCTGTATGACGGCGTGCAGGTAGCTGTTGGCTATCCGGCTCTGATCATCCCGGGCATCGGCGGCCACGCCGAGGGCGACATCCTGGTCAGCGTCGAGGGCGTGATCGGGTCCGCGTACGACGACAAGATCGCCGTCAATGACGTCGGGTCCGGTTCAATCTTCGCTGATCCCATCGCCCACGAGGTCTACGGCGGGGACGGCGACGATGAGCTGTGGGGCTACGGGCGCGACTACCTGAATGGCGGTCCTGGCGACGACACCCTGGCCACCCAGGTAGGCGGGACTGCTTTCGGCGGCCCCGGAGCGGACACGTTCTGGTTCCTGGGCTCGGTCGACGGAGCTACGATCGAGGACTTCGACTCGGCGGAGGGCGACGTCATTTCGCTGCGGTCCTTCGTCGTGCCCGGGCTGCCCGGCTTGGCCGGCTTCCAGCACGTGACCAAATCCGACGTGCAGGCCATGTTGGACGGCAGTCGTGGGAACGTCCTCGACCTCACCCTGCTCGGGGATGCCGACGGCTATGAACACGGTTCGATCACCCTCGGAGGCGGTGTACGGGTTTCCGATCTGACCGCTGACGATTTCATCCTCGACGGTGACGCCGATCCGGAGCCGGAGCCCAGGCCCGTCGCCTACGTCGCCACCTACGACGAGATCGCCGAGCAGCTCACCGACGGGTTCTGGAGGTGGGCGGATGATGGGCCGGATGGGCCGGTCGCCTTCAACGTCGGCCCCGGCGGTACACTCACTGCCAACATCACGGAGCTCACCGCCGAGGGTCAGCAACTCGCCCGCTGGGCGCTCGATGCTTGGAGCAACGTCACGGGGATCGAGTTCCGGTTCGTGACGGGCGACGCGGACATCACATTCGATGACGACGAGCCCGGTGCCAGCGGCGGGCCGACCGAGGGAGTGGGCAGCGAGATCCGCAAGGCGCATGTCAACGTCGGAGTCGACTTTCTTGATAAATTCGGCGCCACGATCGACAGCTATTCCTTCCAGGCCTACATCCACGAGATAGGCCACGCGCTCGGCCTGGGCCACGCGGGCGACTACAACGCCACGGACGATTACACTCCCACGTACGAGGACGACGCCAAGTTCCTGAATGACTCCTGGCAGGCGACGGTGATGTCGTACTTCGATCAGACGGAGAACACCTACGTCGACGGGAGCTACGCCCTTGTCGTCACGCCGATGATCGCGGACATCATCGCGATCCAGAATCTCTACGGCGTGCCCGCCAGTATCAACCCCGGCGACACCGTGTACGGCTACGAGAGCAACGTGGGCGGCTACCTCGGTCAGCTCTTTGCGGCGATGAGCGGTGAGGAACCGGACGCCGACGTCTACGCCAACGAGGCGGTCGCGCTGACGATCTACGACGGGGGCGGCTTCGACACGCTCGACCTGTGGTGGGACGGCGACGACCAGCGGGTGGATCTACGTCCCGAAGGAATCTCGGACGTCTTGGGCCGGACCGGAAACCTGAGCATCGCACGGGGTACGGTCATCGAACACTTCGTCGCTGGCACTGGTGACGATACGGTCATGGGCAACAGCGCCGCCAACCTCCTTCAGGGCAACCTTGGAGACGACACCCTGGCGGGCGGGGCCGGCGACGACTTGTTGGAGGGAGGCCCGGGGGCCGACCGGCTCGAAGGCGGTGAAGGCGACGATGCCGCATCCTACCACTGGTCAGATGCGGGCGTTCGAGTGGACCTCGGTGCCGGTACGGCTGCCGGCGGTGACGCCCGGGGCGATTCAATCAATGGCGTAGAGCACCTGTTCGGGTCGGCGCACCGTGACACGCTCACAGGCGACGGCGACACCAACTGGCTGTGGGGAGAGGAAGGCGACGATCAACTGTCGGGCCTTGGTGGGGACGACTGGCTCAACGGGGGCGCCGGGGACGACGTGCTCCTGGGCGGCCGCGGGGACGACGTATTCGCCTTCGGCGGCGAGCCGAGCGGCGAGGACGTCATCCGCGACTTCGGAGACGATCGCTCCCCGCGACCTGGGCGCCGAGGACTTCCTCTTCTCGTAGCGCATCACCTCGCCGAGGGCACCTTGTGCGAGTCGCCGGCGCACGACGACCGTGGGCGACAACAGGCTACGGTCGAATCACGTTGGACTCTGACGGTCGCACGGTCGCGTAACCGTTCGGTCGTCCCGGTATAGCGGATCGACAACTGGGCGGTCGACGCGCGTGAACCCGCGCAGCGGAGAAAGAGCGCGGACGAGTTGAAGTGGGCGGAGCTACCCCGCATTATTCCTGAGGTTGTCGAATCGGTCACGATCGGGGCGTGATCGTCGGGCGAATGAAGTCGTCGGACATTGCGTGTGGCAGGTGGCAGCGTGGTGAAGCGGTCGTGGCGGGGTGACGGCGCGCACGAGGCACCACGCGCCGACAGCTTCGGCGACAGGGCGCTGGCGAGCAGTGCGGGGTTTGAGGTTGGCGGCGCGGGGGCGCGCTATCCGGCGCGCGCCCCGAGCGCGAGGGCGAGGTGCCGCCAGACGTCACGGTATGGGGTCGCTCGCGGCAGGTGCAGGACGAGCCGGCGGACGGAGCGCACGACGTGGACGCTGACCTTGAGCAACCGGTCGCGCAGCCAGGTCACCTGGGTGCGGGCGCAGGCGGTTCGGGCGGCCCTCAGCCGCAGTTCCTGCATGAGCACGTAGGCGGCGGCCGTCAGCAGGACCCGCAGCTGGTTTGCCCAGAACCTGGTGCAGCTCGTGCGGTCGATCTGCAAGCCGTCGAGCAGTTCCTTGATGCGGTTCTCGATGTCGCCGCGCCCGCAGTAGACCTTCTCGTAGATGAAGCGCGGCGTCTGGCGCAGATTGGTCACGACGAAGCGCGGGTTGTCCCGCGGCTGCCGGCCGGTGAGTTGCACGACTTCGGCCTTGATCACCACGCGGCGCTCACGAGCCCACGTGCCCGCGCGATAGCGGGTGTCGCGGTAGAAGTGCGCCGTCTTCTCGCGCAGCATGTTCTCGGTGCGGGCTGCCACCATGGCGGGCTCGGCAGCCCGCAACAGCACGGCGTTCTTGGCCATCGCCACGACGTAGTCGAGCCGCGGCTCGGCGTCGAGGAAGTCGAAGACCTCCGGCGTGGCGAAGCCGCCGTCGAGCCGGACGAGAAAGCGTGCCTTGGGAAACGCGGCCCGCAGCAGCGCGAGCAGCCGACACAAAACGCCCAGCGTGCCGTCGGCCGCCTGCGCCGTGCCGGGCCGCAGCACGGCCGCGCACAGATACTGCTCCGCCTCGCGGTCGAAGCTCACGAAGGCCAGCAGTGGCAGGTAGCACCAGCTGTCGTAGTAGCTGTTGAACATGGTCAGCTGCTGCGCACCATGCGTCGGGTCGTCGGTCGGGTCGAGGTCGATCGTGATGCGTCGCACCCGCCCACGCAGCCGGCGGCGATGCCGCTCGATGACCGACGCCGCCAACTCGCGTCCGAGCCGATAGAGCGCGACGCGGCCCGCGCCGTTCTCGAACCGCGAAACCGTCGGCTGCGACGCCAGCCGACCGCCGGCCACCGGGTCGCGCCCGAGCAGCAGCTTGTGAATCGGATCGTCGGCGAGCCGGTCCGAATCGTTGCCGTCCGGATGGCCGCAGGCGATCCCGAACACCCGCTGGCCCACCAGGTCCTCGAGCGTGTGCCGGACCTTCTCCGGCGCCCGGCGGTCAATCAGACACCGGCCGAATGCCTTGACCAACCCGTAGACGCGCTCGGCGGCCTTGAGCAGCACGGCGCCGCCATCCGAGCTCGACTGCTCGCGGTCGAACGTGGCCACGAGCGGCTTGTCGAACAGATCGGGGAACAGAACAGACTGTGCTATCGTGGGGTCCGTCACGCAAGAGCCTCCGTCGTGCCGAAAACATCTGTCGTCAACAGCGTTTTAGCCCGCATTATTCCTGAGGTTGTCGAATCGGTCACGATCGGGGCGTGATCGTCGGGCGAATGAAGTCGTCGGACATTGCGTGTGGCAGGTGGCAGCGTGGTGAAGCGGTCGTGGCGGGGTGACGGCGCGCACGAGGCACCACGCGCCGACAGCTTCGGCGACAGGGCGCTGGCGAGCAGTGCGGGGTTTGAGGTTGGCGGCGCGGGGGCGCGCTATCCGGCGCGCGCCCCGAGCGCGAGGGCGAGGTGCCGCCAGACGTCACGGTATGGGGTCGCTCGCGGCAGGTGCAGGACGAGCCGGCGGACGGAGCGCACGACGTGGACGCTGACCTTGAGCAACCGGTCGCGCAGCCAGGTCACCTGGGTGCGGGCGCAGGCGGTTCGGGCGGCCCTCAGCCGCAGTTCCTGCATGAGCACGTAGGCGGCGGCCGTCAGCAGGACCCGCAGCTGGTTTGCCCAGAACCTGGTGCAGCTCGTGCGGTCGATCTGCAAGCCGTCGAGCAGTTCCTTGATGCGGTTCTCGATGTCGCCGCGCCCGCAGTAGACCTTCTCGTAGATGAAGCGCGGCGTCTGGCGCAGATTGGTCACGACGAAGCGCGGGTTGTCCCGCGGCTGCCGGCCGGTGAGTTGCACAACTTCGGCCTTGATCACCACGCGGCGCTCACGAGCCCACGTGCCCGCGCGATAGCGGGTGTCGCGGTAGAAGTGCGCCGTCTTCTCGCGCAGCATGTTCTCGGTGCGGGCTGCCACCATGGCGGGCTCGGCAGCCCGCAACAGCACGGCGTTCCTGGCCATCGCCACGACGTAGTCGAGCCGCGGCTCGGCGTCGAGGAAGTCGAAGACCTCCGGCGTGGCGAAGCCGCCGTCGAGCCGGACGAGAAAGCGTGCCTTGGGAAACGCGGCCCGCAGCAGCGCGAGCAGCCGACACAAAACGCCCAGCGTGCCGTCGGCCGCCTGCGCCGTGCCGGGCCGCAGCACGGCCGCGCACAGATACTGCTCCGCCTCGCGGTCGAAGCTCACGAAGGCCAGCAGTGGCAGGTAGCACCAGCTGTCGTAGTAGCTGTTGAACATGGTCAGCTGCTGCGCACCATGCGTCGGGTCGTCGGTCGGGTCGAGGTCGATCGTGATGCGTCGCACCCGCCCACGCAGCCGGCGGCGATGCCGCTCGATGACCGACGCCGCCAACTCGCGTCCGAGCCGATAGAGCGCGACGCGGCCCGCGCCGTTCTCGAACCGCGAAACCGTCGGCTGCGACGCCAGCCGACCGCCGGCCACCGGGTCGCGCCCGAGCAGCAGCTTGTGAATCGGATCGTCGGCGAGCCGGTCCGAATCGTTGCCGTCCGGATGGCCGCAGGCGATCCCGAACACCCGCTGGCCCACCAGGTCCTCGAGCGTGTGCCGGACCTTCTCCGGCGCCCGGCGGTCAATCAGACACCGGCCGAATGCCTTGACCAACCCGTAGACGCGCTCGGCGGCCTTGAGCAGCACGGCGCCGCCATCCGAGCTCGACTGCTCGCGGTCGAACGTGGCCACGAGCGGCTTGTCGAACAGATCGGGGAACAGAACAGACTGTGCTATCGTGGGGTCCGTCACGCAAGAGCCTCCGTCGTGCCGAAAACATCTGTCGTCAACAGCGTTTTAGCACACGGAGGCTTTTGTGTCTCTACCTGAGACAGACCCCTCACGAATTTTCCGGGTTAGCACACGGAGGCTTTTGTGTCTCTACCTGAGACAGACCCCTCACGAATTTTCCGGGCTAGGACTGCCCGTGCCCCATAACTTTTGGCTGGACTTCATGAGGCCACTTCGCTACGGTGGCCGGCATGGAGATTCAGAATCAAGTCTCACGTATTCTACGGGACAACCTCACCCGCCTGCGCGACGTGCTGGACGACGCGGTCTCGCAGGGTGTCGGCAGCCGCGGTCAGGTCGCCGATCGCGTCTGTGAAGCGTTCGATTTCCGCGACGGGCGGGGCCGGTGGCAGCGCGCGAGTTGCAGCCGGGCGTTGTCCGACCTGGCGGCGGCCGGTCACGTCTCGCTGCCTGCGGGTCAGCCGGTTCGCGGGGTTGGGGGCCGGGCGCGGGTGCTTGCGGACCCGGTAGCCTTGGCCGTGGACGTGCCGGGCACGGTCGGCGCGGTTGTGGGTCTGACCCTGGCGCTGGTGGAGACCGGCGCGCAGCGGCAGGTCTGGAACACGCTGATGGCCTACGAGCACCCCCGGGGGGCCGGTCCGTTCGTGGGCCCGCAACTGCGGTATCTGGTGGGTTCGGCGCATGGTTGGCTGGGCGGCGTCGGGTTTGCGGCATCTGCGCGGCGGCTGCGGTCCCGCGACGCCTGGGTCGGGTGGAACGATACGGGCCGGCGCGCCCATCTGCACCGGGTGCTGGGCCTGTGCCGGCTGCTGGTGCGCCCCGGGATTGTGTGTCGCAACTTGGCCTCGTACGTGCTGGGCCGGGTGGTGCGGGCGGTCGGCGACGACTGCGAGCGTCTGTATGGCTATCGCCCCTGGCTGCTGGAGACGTTCGTCGACGAGACCGAACAGACGGGGGCGAGCGTGCGCGCGGCCAACTGGATTCGGGTGGGTGAGACCTGCGGGCGCGGGCGGGGGGACCGCACGCACGCGGCGGCCGAAACGCGCAAGGCAGTGTATATGTATGCCTTGGAGCCGGCGTGGCGCGCCCGCCTCGCGGCGCCCGCCGCGGGCATCGCGCCGCTGGCGGCTGGCGACGGGCTCGACGCGGCGTCGTGGGCGGGTCACGAGTTCGGCGGGGCGCGGCTGGGCGACGCGCGGCTGAGCGCGCGTCTGGTGCAGAGCGCGCAGCAAATGGCAGAGTCTCCGATGCGCGCTATCACCGGCGCTGCCCAGGGCGCGCGCGCCCTGGTGAAGGGGCATTACCGGCTGATTGACCAGCCCGC
Source organism: Vicinamibacterales bacterium (assembly GCA_965214845.1). GTDB lineage: Bacteria > Acidobacteriota > Vicinamibacteria > Vicinamibacterales > UBA8438 > JAAXGX01. The sequence goes on along the minus strand of CBDCCO010000007.1, from coordinate 3,882,455 downwards.
CGACAGTGCGGTAACGGTCGACAACATCCTCGCGCCGCATCGCGAGCGGACGCTGCGCCGGATGCAGGCGCACGAGTTGGTGCTGTGCATCCAGGACGGCACCCGGTTGAACTTCACCCGGCGCGGTCAGACGCAGGGGCTGGGGGCCATCGGCTCGAACCAGACCGGGGCGGTGGCGCGCGGCCTGGCGTTGCACACGACCTTGGCCGTCAATCCCGACGGGGTAGCGTTGGGCGTGCTGCGGGCCGCCTTCGACGCGCCCGCGCTCCCGAACCCGGAGACGGCAGGCGAGCCGCGCGCGAAGCCGCGCACCGAGCGCAAGTCGTTCCGTTGGGTCGAGGGGTTGCGCGACTGCGCGCAGGCGGCCGAGCAATTGTCCGAGACCCGCGTGGTGTGCGTGATGGACCGCGAGGCCGACTTCGTCGACCTGTTCCTTGAGCACCGCGCCCACGCCCCGCCGGTCGATTTGCTGGTCCGCGCGAAGGCCGACCGCGTCTTGGGCAAGGAGAAGACGCCCGATGGGCAGACGGTCTCGCGCCGTCTGTTCGATACCGTGCGCAACGCGCCGGCCCGCGGCGCCGCACAGGTCGAGGTGCAGCGGCTGAGCGCGCGAGTCAAGGCCAGCAAACAGGCCCGCAAGGACCGCCGCAAGGCGCGTGTCGCCGACGTGACGCTGCGCTACCAGCAGGTGGCGCTGCCCTGTCCCGGCGACGAGCCGGTCGAGCTGTGGGTCGTCCACGTGCGCGAGGAACAGCCGCCCCCCGAGGTCAAGCCACTGGAGTGGTTCGTGCTGACCACGCTGCGGGTAACCAGCGCCGACGACGCCATGCAGATCCTGCACTGGTACAGCCTGCGCTGGCGGATCGAAGAGTACTTTCGGGTGCTCAAGTCCGGCTGCAAGGTCGAGGAGTTGCAGCACCACACGGCCGAGCGGCTCGAACGCGCCATGGCCATCAAGATGGTCATCGGGTGGCGCATCCAGTTGATGGTCCAACTCGGCCGCGAAGTGCCCGACCTGCCGGGCGACCTGCTGTTCTCCGATGGCGAGTTGCGCGTGCTCGCCACCTTCGCCCGCTCACGCAAGCTGCCGCCGCCGGCGCGCCTCGGCGACGCGGTCGGTCTGGTCGGGCGCCTCGGCGGGTGGCTCGGACGCCCCCGCGAGCCGCCCGGGGCGCAGTTGCTGTGGTACGGCTACATTCAACTCGTTGCCATGGTTTTCGCCTTTGAATTGCGAGACGAATTCGACGACCTCACACGCCTTACAAAGTCCAGCCCCAGAAATCCGGGGCACGGGCAGGGCTAGGAAGCGCGCCGTGCGGCGAAGAACGCACTGGCCCGCGGGCCGAGCCGGTCAGTCTGCACGGATTTCTCTGGACGCCGACGGCGCGTCTGGCTGGGCCAGCCACGTGTTCATACCGGCTTGAACGAACGCTTACCGGTCGCTGGTAAGCGTTCGGCCAAGCCGGTATCTGGCTGCTTCTACCGGTTGAGGGTGCGCTTCCAGTTCTTGCGGAGGGGCCGCAGCCAGATGTCCTTCTTGGGCTTGTCGGAGCGGTTGTTCATGTCGTAGCGACCGCGCCCCTGGGTGGCGCCGACGCGGGTCCAGCCGGAGGCCCGGTAGACGGCGCCGGTGTAGCGGGGAGTCTCCACGAAGGTCTCGATGAGCACGGGGGTCGTCTTGTAGCGCGCGGTCCAGTCCGCGGGCAGCTGGCGGCGGACGAGGGCGAGGATGTGCGAGCCGAGGTTGGGGATTCGGATCCAGGGCAGGATCAGGAAGCGCGGGTTGTCGACGACGAGCGGCAGGTTCTTCTCGCGGTGTCGCCGCGACCAGCCGATGAAGCGGTCGCGCGGGGCGAGCGTCCAGGCGGCGGTCGAGAAGCCGAGCATGGCCAGCGGCGTGCCGTCGCTCGCGTGCACGACGTAGCGCATCTGGGCGCCGACCAGGGTCTTGTAGCCGAGGTAGTGGTAGCGGGCGACGTACTCGTTCCACAGCTTCCCCCCGCAGTCGCCGCGCACGACGGTGCGCATCTCGAGCGGACGGACGGCGTCGAGCGTGGTCGGCGGCGGCAAGCGGGGCGGTTCGGTGTCGGGCCCGAAGGTGATCGGCCCGGGCCGGTTCTGGCGCCACTTCGGCGGCGGCAGCTCGATGCGGCCGTCCCGGTGCATGGCCAGCATGACGACGCGGGCCATCATGTCCTTGCACCCGCCGTCGGCCTTGTACCAGCCGATGCGGCGGCAGAACGCCTTCGACAAGGCGTGGCGGTTGAGCGCCGGCCGCCCGGCGATCAGCGCGCGCAGCAACGCCATCTCCGCGGTCGTGAAGTCGCGGCCGTAGTAGCGGCACTCGACCGGAGCGGTCATGTCGGCGCCGTCAGTTCGCGCCGGCGCGCCGCGTCCATCGACCAGGGCAGCCACGCCGCGGTGTCGTCCGGCGGCCGGCCGCCGTTGTCGGCGCACGCCGCCAGCCACGCTTCGAGCCAGCGCAGGACATCGATCCGGTTCAGCACCAGGGTGCCGACCACGGAGTACATCAGCGCCGTGAACTGTGCGCCGGTTCCGCTGTCGGAGCCGAACGACAGGCGCCGTCCGATGGCCGGCCCCCGGAGCAGGCGCTCGGCGAGATTGTTGTCGAGCGGCACCCGGGGACGGTCGGCGAACACGCTGAGCCCCTCGCGGTGGTTGACGAGCGAGCGCAGCGGCTTGCCCTCGCGCGCGTGCTCCGGCAGGCCGGCCAGTTCCCGTTCCGCCGTCGCGAACAGGCCGTCGAGCGCCGCCGCGAGCGCGCCCTGCGCCGCGTCGAACGCCGCGCTCTGGCGCTCGATGTCGGGGTCGTAGCAGTCCAGCCGCGCCTCGTTCAGGCGGTAGATCGCGGCGATCCGCGCAAGCCATGTCTCGCACCAGCCGGTCAGGCGGACCTGCGCGGCGGCGCACTGGATGATGTCGCGTCGCAAATGCGCCCAGCAAAACGCCAGCACGACCGTGCCGCCGAGCAGCCGCGCCAGCCGCTTGTAGGCGCTGTAGCGGTCGCAGACGATCACCGTCTCGGGCGCCAGCTCGCCGAACAGCTTCGCCGCCGCCTCGGCGCTGCGGCTCGCGTCGATGTGGAAGCGCACCGCGTCGTTGCCGACCGCGGTCCACAGCCAGGCCCGGCCCGAGTGGCCCTCCCCGCGCAGCGCCTGCACGCGCCACGTGGTCTCGTCGGCGTGGCGCAGCGCCGCCGCGTGCTGGTGCGCGAGGATCGCCCCGGCAACCGGCTCGAACAGCGGCACGAAGCGGGGCACGCTGTCGGCCAGCGTCCCCGACGAGACCGGCAGCCCCTGGTCGCCCAGCCACGCGCCGACCCGCTGAAGCGGGCGCAGGCACGCGTAGCGCTCATACAGCACCCGCGACCAGACGCTGGTGCCGTAGGGCGTCTTGTCGAACAGCCGCGGCGCCGGCGGCGCCGAAACCTCCGCCGGCGACGAGGCGCACGCGCAACGCCGGCGCCAGCGCGGGCGGCGGATCACCCGCCGATAGGCCCGGACCTCGATCTCGACCAGGCCCGACTCCTCCACGCCGACCGCCGCGTAGGGCTTCCCGCAACCGGAACAGGTGCGCGCAGCGGCCGGCAGACTGCGCTCCTCGATGCGTTCCTCCAGGCCGCAACGCGGCGTGCGGCCGTGGCCGGGAGCGCCACACCGCTGGCCGCGCGGGCGGCCGTGCCCGGCCGCTCCCGCTTCTCGCTCTTGCGGCCGTGCAACGCCTTCGACAGCACCGCCCGGGTCGCACGCAGCTTCACAAGCTCCGCCGCCTGCGTCCCGACCCGCCGCCGCAACGCCTGCTCCGTCCGACGCAGCCGCGCGTTCTCCTTCCGCACCCGGACGAGCGCGGCCTTCCGGCGACGCGACTTCGCCAGAGCCTGGCGCAGAGCCACGTCCGCCGCCGCCGGCGACTTCGCCCGCAACGACTCGGCCTTGCGAAGCAGTCGGACCTTCAGACGGTCGGCCGTCGCCTTGGACCGCTGCAACGCATACCGCAGCCGCCCGACATCGTCCGAAAGCGACACAACCCGGTCGTGCTGGTCGCGAAGTCGCCACGTCCCATCGTAGAGCCGGACGGTCTCGTGCAGCAGCCGGCGCAGCGCGGCATTGTCGTCGCGCTCCTTGCACAGAACCTTGTGCAGCCGGCGAATCTCGGCCGCCTGGACCTCCGCCCCCGGCGCCGCCTTGCGCAACCGGGCAACCTCCCGGCGCAACGACGTCTCGCTGTACCGGCCCGACTCGATGCCGGCATCCGCAAGCAGCTTGCCGAGACGGGCTACCTCCGACTGCAGCGCCAACGCGTCCTTCGCCGCGCTGCGGGCTTCCTTCGACCGCTCGATCGCCGCCAGCCGCTTGCGCCGCGACGACTCGAACTGCCACTTCCAATAGCCCGCTTCGCAACGCGCGGATACCTCCGCCCGCTTCAGCGCTTCCGCCGCCTCGGCACGACCTCGAGCCCGCTCATACAGCCGCCGCCAGAACGGCCGTCCGGGCAGCGAAGCCCCTTCGGTAACCGGTCGGGCTACCGGGTCCCGACTCGCCATGGCCGAGACCATAGCGAATATCGCTCCGCGTTACCAGTACAAAATACCGGCTTGGCCGAACGCTTACGGTCGCTGTGAGACGGAGCTGCTCGGGACTACTAGTCCGAATTGCATACGGAACGAGCACCGACCGCCCCGAGCATCCTCCCAAGCCACTGACAATACGCCAGTTACGCTATTTCTCGAGTGGGTGCGGCCGCAACTGGAAGTGGATGACGGAGCTGCGCCGGCCCTTGCCGCCCTCGATGTGCCAGTTCAGGTTCGAGCCGTAGTTGGCCCACAGGCCGCGTCCCTTCCAGCCCGCGTCCGGATCGTCGATCCGCCCGTCGAGACCGCGCGCGAAGAAGCCCAGCGGATACGGCACGCGCAGGACGACCCAGTCGCCGCTGTCGGGCTGCAGCGCGAGCAGCGAGTCCGACCCCGAGCCGGTCGCGATCGGGACGTTGGCCCCGAGCCCGAGCGTGTCGAACTGGTCCACCCAGTTGTAGTAGTGGTAGTCGGCGCTGCCCGGGCTGCTCACGCCCGCCATCTGCGGTCCGGGCGTCGGATGGAGCGTCCAGCCCTCGGGGCAGTGCTGTCCGGTCGCCTCCGGTCCGTTCAGGACGCGGCACTTGCTGCGGTCGAAGCTGGCCAGGTGCCCGCTGCCCGAGAGCGCCGTCCAGATCAGGCCGTTGCGATCGACGTCGATGCCGCGCGGGCCGAACCCGTGGTGCGCCGCCCCGAACCCGGGGTTCCCGCCCGACGGCGGCTCGTACACCTCGGCCCGGCAGGTCGCGGGCGGATTGTCGCCCCGCTCGAGACGCACGAGGCGCCCGGGGAACGGCCCCGTCCGCACGACCCACGCGCTGCCGTCCACGGGGTTCGGGATGACGCCGTAGGCATGCCCCGCGATGCGCGTGTCGCGCGCCGGGTCGGCCGTCTCGCCCGGCTCGTTCCACGGCCGCGTGATCCGCCCGTCGCCGTTGGTGTCGAGCACGGTCGGACACCAGCCCTGCGACGCCCGCTCGTCGCCGCTCGCGTCGAACCGCCGCGTGTCGAGCCAGCCGACGACGTTGGGGTCGCCGCTGAACCAGAGCGTGTCGTTCGCGTCCTCCGCGAACTGCAGGTGGTGCGTGCCGTAGCAACTGTCGATCAGGGTGAACGACCCGGTCGCCGGGTCGTAGTACGAGATCTGGCGCCGGCTGCTCGGCACGGGGAAGTACCGCGCGAAGGGGTGCGCCGACCCGGCCCGGCACCAGTCGGGATTGTCGCGCCCCCGGATCGTGGAGGTCATCCAGACCCGCCCGCGGGCGTCCATCATCGGGTTGTGCGGGTTGGCCGGCGCGTCGAAGATGATCTCGCCGCCCCAGTACGGCGACGGCTCGAACCCCGGCTGCGTCGGGAAGAACGAGGGCACCGTCTCCGCCGGCGCCCGCAGCGGGATGTCGAGCGCCGTCGAGCGGTGCCGCGCGGTGTCGGTGATCACCAGCGTGTCCTGCGTGATCGAGACGCCGTAGACGAGGCCGTCCGCGTTGACGGTAGGCTGCCGCTTGTCGGTCGTGATCTCGTCGTGCACGTAGGAGGTCTCGTTCGCCCACTCCCACATGGTGAGCACGAGGTTGCGCTCGACGCCCTGCGGCCGGGGCGGCGCGGGCGGCACCTCGCCGGCGGCGATCCGCTCGCTCCAGTCGGCGTACATCGCCAGGCCGCGCGCGCGCCCGAAGCGGTTCATCACCGCGCTCATCTGCGCGCCGCGCTGCCCGAACGCGAGGCGATGGTCCCAGGCCTCGACCGCCGAGTCGAAGCCGTCGAGGTGCGCGGTGTCGAAGGTGAAGCGGTTGCCCATCTGGTGGCAGAGCTGGCAGCCCTGCTTGGTGATGTCGACCCAGGCGGCCTGGCTGCGCAGCGCCGGGGAGATGCCGTTGCCGTCGGGCCCGGTGCCGGGGAACTCGTCCGCGGCCGGCGGCTCCAGCAGGGAGTACCAGTAGTTGGCGGGATAGACCCTGGCCGCGTCGCGCGGCGAGGCCGCCGGCGTCGCGCGGAGCGTCAGCGTCCGGCCCGGCTCGGCCGGCACCGGCTCCGAGTCGGCCAGCCCGTAGCCGCGGACCCAGACGCGGTACGACGCCGCCGGCAGATCGGGCACGAGGAAGCGCCCGTCGTCGCCCGTGACCACGATCTTGCGGAAGCGCGTGTCCAGATCGTCGGTCTCGGCAATGACCCACACGCCGGCCTCGACGCCCGCCGGGCTGCGCACCGTGCCGCGCAGGTCGCCGGCCGCCTCCGGGAGCTGCTGGGCGGACAGTCCGGCCGCGAGAGCCGCGACGCCGGCGATGGTGAGCCAAACGACCGGTCTGCGCTGTGTCATGGGACTCCTCGGGAATATCGCTCGCCACAGTCTAGCAGCCCGCGGCGGCGGGCCAGATCCGTATTGAATCGCCCCCCGGGGCGGGCTAGAATATTGTCCAAATCAGACAAATACGTCCGGGCACTCCCAGGCATCCGAGGAGATCACATGATGACAATGCGGTACTCTCGGCGGACGTCGCTCGCTCTGTTCACCGTGGCGCTGTTGGCGGCGACCGCGGCCCCCGCGCCGGCCCTCGCCCAGGCGGGCGCCGACCACGAGGTCACCTTCAGCAGGGACATCGCCCCGATTCTGCAGCGCAGTTGCCAGAAGTGCCACCGGCCGAACGCCATCGCGCCGATGTCGCTGATCGACTACGACGAGGTGCGGCCCTGGGCCCGCGCCATCAGGAACCGCACCGGGCTGCGCGACAAGCCGGGCGTCATGCCGCCCTGGTTCGTCGAGAAGGACATCGGCATCCAGGCCTTCAAGGACGACCCGTCGCTCTCCGACGCGGAGATCCGCCTGATTGCGACCTGGGTCGACAACGGCGCCCCCGAGGGCGACCCGGCCGACCTGCCGCCGCCGCTGGCCTTCATCGACGTCGACGAGTGGGAGATCGGCGAGCCCGACCTGATCGTCTCGTCGCCCAGCGTGCACGTGCCGGCCGACGCGCCCGACTGGTGGGGGGCCATCGGCGAGGTGCCGACCGGGCTGACCGAGGACCGCTACGTCGCCGCGCTCGAGTACAAGGAAGTGACCGAGTCGCGCGAGGGACCGGGCCGCGACACCGTCGGCGCGCTCTACGTGGTGCACCACGCCACGCTCAACGTCGTCACGCCCGACGGCGAAGGGGCCGACCCCGCCGAGCGCAGCACGTGGCCGGTGCACGAGGTCGGCCGCAACGCCGACTTCTTCAATCCCGACGGCGGCAAGCTGCTCGAGGCCGGCTCGAAGCTGGCGTTCAACTCGATGCACCTGCACGCCAACGGCGCCGACACGCGCGCCCATCTCAACGTCGGCTTCAAGTTCCATCCGCGGGGCTACGAGCCGACCGTGAAGACCGAGCACATGTTCTTCGGCAACGGCGTCGACCTCGACATCGAGGCGATGGACCCGAACCAGGAGATGGAGGCGTACTTCACGCTGCCGGAGCACGCCAAGATCAGCATCTTCGAGCCGCACATGCACGCGCCCGGCTACCGCATGTGCCTCGAGGCCATCTGGGGCATCACCGTCGAGACGCTCAACTGCGTGGGCTACGACCACAGTTGGGTGCGGGTCTACACCTACGCCGACGAGGCCGCGCCGCTGCTGCCCAGGGGCACCATCCTGCGCATCACCGGCTACTTCAACAACTCGCCGTCGAACCCGAACGTGCCCGACCCGCGCAACTGGTCGGGCGGCGGCCACCGCTCGGTCGACCAGATGTTCATCAACCTGATGCGCGGCGTCTACCTGACCGAGGAGGCGTTCCAGGCCGAGGTCGAGGAGCGGCGCCAGGTGCTCGAGCTGGCCGAGGGCGAGACCGTCACCGGCTGTCCGCTGTGCGGCATCTCCGTCGCGGCGCCGGACGCGGCGGCCGACCAGCAATGAGAGCCGCGTGGATCGTCGTCGCCGCCGTCGCCGTCGCGGTCGTGCTGAGCGTTCAGGACATCGCCGGGCAGCGCAACGCGGGCCGGCGCTCGTATGCCGCCGGCCAGGAGGTGGTGCCGGCCTACGAGGGTTGGGAGCAGAACGACGACGGGTCGTTCAACCTGGTCTTCGGCACGATGAACCGCAACTGGGAGGAAGAGCTCCACATTCCGATCGGCCCGCACAACAACATCGAGCCGGGCGGTCCGGACCAGGGGCAGCCGACCTACTTCCTGCCGCGCCGCAACCGCTTCCTGTTCCGCATTCGGGTGCCGGCCGACTTCGGCGACAACGAGGTCGTCTGGACGCTGACGAGCCCGAACGGCGAGACCAAGCACGCCTACGGGACGCTCAAGCCCGACTACTACATGGACAACAACGTCCGCATGGCCAACAACGGCGCGGGCGTCAGGGGGGACCTCTACAAGAACGCGCCCCCGGCGCTGACGCTCGACGGCCCGCGGCGCCGGACCGCGAAGGTCAACGAGCCCATCGTCCTGACGGCCGTTGCACATGATGACGGGCTGCCGGAGGCGCGCCCGATGCGGCCCACCGACCCGGCCCGGCCGTCGAGCCTGGCGCCTCAGGCGGCGACGGGCCTCCGGCTGTCCTGGTTCGTCTACCGCGGCGAGAGCGACGTGGCCTTCGACCCGCCGCAGATCAAGGCGTGGGAGGACACGCGGGCGAACTCGAACTCGCCGTGGGGCGCCGGCTGGGAGACGCCGCCGCCGCCCATGGACAACAAGTGGGTGGCGCGGGTCACGTTCAGCAAGCCCGGCACCTACATCCTGCGCTGCATCGCCCACGACGGCGGCCTCGCAAGCTACGAGGACGTCACTTTCGAGGTCACCGGGTAGGAATCGGCGCCGCAGCACGGCGCGGACTCCCGCCCGGGCATCCTCCCGCGCTCCGGACGCCGCGGGTCAGCCGCCAGGTTGGCCCGCGGCGCGTCGCTTCCCACTGCCGGCCGCCCGCTTCCCGCCGCCACCCGCTGTTGAAATAGCCCCGGGAGGCGACTAGAATAGCTGGATTCTCAGGGACAGGTTCGCGTACTCCCAGGCACCGAGGAGAGCACAAGATGACGACGCGGTACTCCCGGCGGGCACCATTCGCACTGTTCACCGCGGCGCTGCTGGCGGCGATTGCGGCCCCCGCGCCGGCCCTCGCCCAGGCGGGCGCCGACCACGAGGTCACCTTCAGCAGGGACATCGCCCCGATTCTGCAGCGCAGTTGCCAGAAGTGCCACCGGCCGAACGCCATCGCGCCGATGTCGCTGATCGACTACGACGAGGTGCGGCCCTGGGCCCGGGCCATCAGGAACCGCACCGGGCTGCGCGACAAGCCGGGCGTCATGCCGCCCTGGTTCGTCGAGAAGGACATCGGCATCCAGGCCTTCAAGGACGACCCGTCGCTCTCCGACGCGGAGATCCGCCTGATTGCGACCTGGGTCGACAACGGCGCCCCCGAGGGCGACCCGGCCGACCTGCCGCCGCCGCTGGCCTTCATCGACGTCGACGAGTGGGAGATCGGCGAGCCCGACCTGATCGTCTCGTCGCCCAGCGTGCACGTGCCGGCCGACGCGCCCGACTGGTGGGGGGCCATCGGCGAGGTGCCGACCGGGCTGACCGAGGACCGCTACGTCGCCGCGCTCGAGTACAAGGAAGTGACCGAGTCGCGCGAGGGACCGGGCCGCGACACCGTCGGCGCGCTCTACGTGGTGCACCACGCCACGCTCAACGTCGTCACGCCCGACGGCGAAGGGGCCGACCCCGCCGAGCGCAGCACGTGGCCGGTGCACGAGGTCGGCCGCAACGCCGACTTCTTCAATCCCGACGGCGGCAAGCTGCTCGAGGCCGGCTCGAAGCTGGCGTTCAACTCGATGCACCTGCACGCCAACGGCGCCGACACGCGCGCCCATCTCAACGTCGGCTTCAAGTTCCATCCGCGGGGCTACGAGCCGACCGTGAAGACCGAGCACATGTTCTTCGGCAACGGCGTCGACCTCGACATCGAGGCGATGGACCCGAACCAGGAGATGGAGGCGTACTTCACGCTGCCGGAGCACGCCAAGATCAGCATCTTCGAGCCGCACATGCACGCGCCCGGCTACCGCATGTGCCTCGAGGCCATCTGGGGCATCACCGTCGAGACGCTCAACTGCGTGGGCTACGACCACAGTTGGGTGCGGGTCTACACCTACGCCGACGAGGCCGCGCCGCTGCTGCCCAGGGGCACCATCCTGCGCATCACCGGCTACTTCAACAACTCGCCGTCGAACCCGAACGTGCCCGACCCGCGCAACTGGTCGGGCGGCGGCCACCGCTCGGTCGACCAGATGTTCATCAACCTGATGCGCGGCGTCTACCTGACCGAGGAGGCGTTCCAGGCCGAGGTCGAGGAGCGGCGCCAGGTGCTCGAGCTGGCCGAGGGCGAGACCGTCACCGGCTGTCCGCTGTGCGGCATCTCCGTCGCGGCGCCGGACGCGGCGGCCGACGACCAGGGAGACCAGCAGTGAGAGCCGCGGGGATCGTCGTCGTCGCGGCAGCCGTCGCGGTGGTGCTCGGCGTGCAGGAGCTCACCGCGCAGCGCAGTGGGGGCCGGCGCTCGTATGCCACCGGCCAGGAGGTGGTGCCGGCCTACGAGGGCTGGGAGCAGAACGACGACGGGTCGTTCAACCTGGTCTTCGGCACGATGAACCGCAACTGGGAGGAGGAGCTGCACATTCCGATCGGCCCGCACAACAACATCGAGCCGGGCGGTCCGGACCAGGGGCAGCCGACCTACTTCCTGCCGCGCCGCAACCGCTTCCTGTTCCGCATTCGGGTGCCGGCCGACTTCGGCGACAACGAGGTCGTCTGGACGCTGACGAGCCCGAACGGCGAGACCAAGCACGCCTACGGGACGCTCAAGCCCGACTACTACATGGACAACAACGTCCGCATGGCCAACAACGGCGCGGGCGTCAGGGGGGACCTCTACAAGAACGCGCCCCCGGCGCTGACGGTCGACGGCCCGCTGCGCCGGACCGTGAAGGTCGACGAGCCCGTCGTCCTGACGGCCGTCGCGCAGGACGACGGGCTGCCGGAGGCGCGCCCGATGAGTCCCACCGACCCGGCGCGGCCGCGGAGCCTGACGCCGCAGGCGGCCACGGGGCTGCGGCTGTCCTGGTTCGTCTACCGGGGCGAGAGCGACGTGGCCTTCGACCCGCCGCAGATCAAGGTGTGGGAGGACACGCGGGCGAACTCGAACTCGCCGTGGGGCGCCGGCTGGGAGACGCCGCCGCCGCCCATGGACAACAAGTGGGTGGCGCGGGCCACGTTCAGCAAGCCCGGCACCTACATCCTGCGCTGCATCGCCCACGATGGCGGCCTCGCGAGCTACGAGGACATCACCGTCGAGGTCACCGGCTAGACCGTTCCGGGTTTCCGGGGAGTCGCGCGCTGCCGCGTCAGGGTAGCGCGACTCCCCGGCCGCTCTTCCCTCTCGTCAAACTCTCTCCACCGCCCTCCGCTCGCTACGGCAACTCCCGCCGCCCGCACCGGAGTCGGTCCGGCTTGTCGTGCCCGCGAGCGCCGGGGCTCACGGAAGCCGGAAGACGAACAGCATGTTGCCGCGGCCGGGCTGCCGGATCTCCGGGGTGAGCCCCCGGAAGTTGATGCCGCCGCCGGCGGCGATGGCGATGTACTGCACGCCGTCGTGCCGGTAGGTGACCGGAAACCCGCCGGCGCTCGAGTTGAGGATCTGCTCCCACAGGATGTCGCCGGTCCGCGCGTCGAAGGCGCGGAAGCGGCGCGCGTCGTCGCTCACGAACACCAGGCCGCCGCCGGTGGCCAGCACGGAGCCGGCAACGCCGGCGCGCTGGCGGTACACCCACGCGGGCTCGCCCGTCGCGAGGTCCAGCGCCGTGAACTGGCCGATCTGACCGTCGATGTCCGGGGCAGCCTCCAATACGACCCGCGCCGAGCCGTGGTGGGCGCCGGGCCGCTCGCGGAACTCGTTGAGCGTCAGGGTCATGCAGGCGTTGTTGACGGGCGCGTACAGCAGGTTCGTCCCGGGGTGGTACGCCGTGGCCTGCCAGTTGATGCCGCCGTAGTAGCTCGGGCACACGAAGACCGGCTCGCCGACCTGCGGGAACCTGAGCGCCTCGTTCGTGATGACCCGGCGGCTCTCCGCGTCGATGTCCACCACGACGTTCTGCGGGGTGGTGGGCTGGGCCCAGAGGAACGCGCCGGTGGCCGCGTCCAGCGCCCACACGATGCCGGTCTTGCCGGGAATGCCGGTCACGATCTTGCGCCGCCGGCCGGGCGTGAGCGCGTTGTTGCGCCACTCGACGGCGCCCGGCGAGACCTCGGTCTCGACGATCAGCCGCGCGAACGGATGGTCCAGGTCCCACTCCTCGTTGGGGATGTGCTGGAAGTACCAGACGATCGCGCCGGTATCGGCGTTCAGGGCGAGCGTGGAGTTGGTGTACAGCACGTCGCCATCGCCGGTGCGGCGCTGCACCGAGCCCCAGGGGATCGGCACCCCCACCCCCGTATAGATCAGGTTCAGCTCCGGGTCGTAGCTGGGCGAGTTCCAGGGCGAGCCGCCGCGCCGGTCCTCGTCCGGAATGTCGCCCCAGCTCTCGTAGCCGAACTCGCCCTCGCGGGGGATCGTGTACGTGCGCCACACCTCCGCGCCGGTCTCCACGTCGTGGGCCGAGACCCAGCAGCGCGTGTTCTGGTGATAGCAGCCCGACATGCCGGCGACCACGCGGTCCTTGATCACCATCGGTCCGCCCGAGTAGTGGTGCCCCACCGTCCAGTCGCCGACCGGCACGTCCCATTCCACCTCGCCCGTCCGGGCGTTCAGGGCCACCAGGTGCGCATCGTGGGTGCCGATGAACAGGCGGTCCCCGTAGAGCGCGCCGTTGCGGCTGACGCACGCGAGGCTGGCGCCGTGCTCGACCTGCTCCCGGCGATACTCCCAGAGGCGCGACCCGTCGCGGAGGTCGAGCGCCTCGACGAAGTCGCAGGCCTGCACCAGGAGCATCATGCCGTCGTGGACCAGCGGCGTCGTCTCCTGGCGGCCCGGCTCCATGGTCCACGCCCACGCCAGGCGCAGGCTGCGCACGTTCGAGGCGTCGATCTGGTCGAGCGGGCTGTAGCCCCAGTGGCTGTAGGTCCGCCGCCACATCAGCCAGTCGCCCGGCGGCGGGTTGCGCAGCATCTCCCCGGTCACCGGCTCGTAGTCCCGCGTGTCCGGCTGCGCCAACGCCGGCAGGCCCGCGAGCAGCAGCGCGGCGCAAGCCAGGAGCGTGCGCCGCCCACCGGCGCCGACTCCGCAAGGCGCGCACCGCGCGCCTCGGCGGGAGCGGCGCGGGGCGAAGGGGGTCCCCGCAAGCGAACGCCGGGGGCTCGGGGCGCAGCCCCGTCTGACCGAAGCTCGCGTCGCCGGCACGTCAGCGCCCATCGTTGCCCTCGCTCTCCGGCGACCTCAGCAGCCACCTCTGGGGCATGCGCTGGCCGCACGTATACAGGTTTCCTTGCGAATCGGTGTCCATGTAGTGCTGGCCCGAGCTGCGGAACGAGCCGATCGGCTGCAGGTCGCTGCGCCGCAGGACGAAGATGCGCGCGGTCGCGTTCATCCCCCCGGCATACAGGTAGCGCTGCTCCGCGTCCGGCGAGAAGGCGACCGAATTGAACGGCCCCGGCAGCTTCTTCTCCGCGACGAACGTCCCGTCCGTGCGGTGGACGTAGAGCATGCTGTGCGAGCGATCGGCGACGTATACCAGGCCGTCGCGCGAGACGTTCACGCCGTGCACGTAGCGGGGCAGGTTGGGGCTCATGTTGGGCGGCCGACCGACCAGGAACGGCGAGGGCAGCCAGGTCGGCTGGTCGCCCGGCTCGAAGTTGTCGTTGGGCGGGATGCCGAAGCGGCCCCAGTGGCGCTTGTACTCGCCGGTGTGCGCGTCGAAGACGATGACGCGCTGGTTGCGGTAGCCGTCGGCGATGAACACCTCGTTGGCCGGCTCATGGAAGTCGATGCCCGACGGCCCGCCGAGCAGCGTCGTGTCGCCGCTGCCGTTGGTCCGCGTCACGTGGCCGATCTGCAGCAGGAACTGCCCGTCGGGCGAGAACTTGACGACGGCGTTGCCGCGCGTCTCCTCGCTGACCCAGATGTTGCCCTCCCAGTCGACGTTGATGGCCTGCGCCGGAAACGGCCGGCCGGCGCCCGCGGTCCACCCGCCCTGGCCGGGCACGCCCCACGCCTGCAGCAGGTTGCCTTCCTGGTCGAACTCGAGCACGGCCGGCGCCGGCTCCTTGCCGGCCGCCTCGATCGGCGCCATGTACCGCGGCGAGGCGGTCTGGTGCACCACCCAGACGTGATCGCGCACGTCGACGGCGACCCCCCACACCTGCCCCAGCCCCCAGTTGTTCGGCAGCGGCTTCGGCCAGGTGGTGTCGAGCTCGAACGCGGGGGCCGGCTCCGGCCCGCGCAGGTTGGCGGCGGCGGTCTCCGCGATCCGCCCGGCCACCTGCTCCGCGGTCTGCGCGTGCGCCGGCGGCACCGTCCAGGGGACCGCCGCCAGCCAGCCCATCGCACAGGCGAGCAGCCCCAGGCTGAGCGGCATGCCGCTCCGGAGCCGCATCCGGTAGTTTCGTGTCTCGGCAATCATCAGTCGCTACTCCGATCCTTCGGCAGGCCCGGGAATCGCCGCCCCCGGCTCCGACCGCCGCCCGACCAGTCCCCCCTGCGCGCGCGCCCTTCCGCGGCGCGGCCCGTTGCCCGTCAGGGAAGCGCAAGCGCCAGATATTCGCTCGGGGCGCCCGACCCGCCGACCGTCACGACGATGTACTGCCGGCCGCCGGCCATGTACGTCATCGGCGCCGCGGTGACCTGCCCCGGCAGCTCCAGCTCCGCGACCACGTCCCCGGTCGCCTTGTCGTAGGCGCGGAACAGGTTCCCGCCCGCGCCGCCCCACATCGGCAGCACCGGCCCCGCGCTGCCCCCGTCGGCCAGAAACACGAGGGTCTTCGTCACGAGCGGCGCCGCGCGTCCGCCGTTGCCCAGCGGCGGCAGATCCAGGTGCCTGATGGCCGGATGCTCGCGCGGACCGTCGCCGACCGGGACCGTCCAGAGAATCTCGCCCGCATCGAGATCGATCGCCACCAGGCGCGAGTAGGGCGGCTTGAACAGCGGCAGTCCCCGCGGGCCCTCGGCGTAGCGGTACCCCCTGCGAACGAAGGCAACGTCGGAGGCGGGGTGCTCCGGCCGCACGATGCCGATGACGGTCTGCGTGTGCGCCGACTGCACGTAGAGAACGCCGGTCTCCGGATCGAAGCCGGCGCCGGTCCAGTTGGCGCCGCCCGACGTGCCCGGCATCTGCACCAGCCCCTGCCTGCCGCCGGGGCGCTCGTCGATCAGGGTCGGCGGGGTGAACAGCGGCCCGTGCTCGAACCCCGCGAGGATCTCGAGCGCTTCGCGCCGCAACTCCGGCGTGAAGTCGATCAGGTCGTCGACCGTCACCCCCTGCTGGTCGAACGCCGGCGGCCGGGTGGGAAACGGCTGGGTGGGCGACGTGCGCTCGCCCGGCACCATCGACTGCGGCACCGGCCGCTCCTCGATCGGCCACACCGGCTCGCCCGTCGCCCGGTCGAACACGTACGTGAACGCCTGCTTGCTGACGATCGCCACCGCCTCGATCGCGCGCCCGTCCACCGTGATGTCGACCAGGTTCGGGGCCGACGCGAAGTCGTAGTCCCACAGGCCGTGATGCACCGCCTGGAAGTGCCAGATGCGCTCGCCGGTCCGCGCGTCGAGGCAGACGAGGCTCTCGGCGAACAGGTTGTCGCCCGGGCGGTGGCCCCCGTAGTAGTCGTTGGTCGGGGTCGTCAGCGGCAGGTAGACGTAGCCCAGCTCCTCGTCCCCGCTCGGGAACGACCACATGTTGGTATGGCCGGAGTACTCCCAGGAGGCGCGGTCCTCGTTCGGATCGGTCCCCCACGTCTCGTTCCCGAACTCGCCCTCGCGCGGGATCGTGTGGAAGATCCACCGCTGCTCGCCGGTCCGGACATCGTAGCCGCGGACGTCCCCCCGCGGGCCGGCCTTGGTCACCGGCTGCACGGCCGCCAGATAGTCGGTGTGATAGGAGCCGACCACGATGACGTCGGCGACCACGATGGGCGCCGACCGCCAGCGGTAGCTGTCGACCGCGCGGCCGTCGTAGCCCTGCCGCAGGTCGACCGCTCCCCCGTCGCCGAAGTCCGGCCGGCGTTCCCCCGTCCGCGCGTCGAGGGCCACCAGGTGCGGGCCGACGACGGCAATGATGCGCTCGTCCGGACCGGCCCCGGCCCGGGCCCCGGAGTCGTCCCGCCAGTACGCCACCCCGCGCACCGCGCCGCCCGCCGGCCCGCCGCCCGCGCCCGGCGGCGGGTCGTCGAACCAGACCACCTCGCCCGTCGCCGCATCGAGCGCCGCGACCGATCCGAGGCCGGTGCTGATGTAGAGTCGGCCGCCCACCATGAGCGGCGTGTTCTGCGACCGCGCGCGTGCCCGCATGGCAGTCCCCTGCCGCACGGCATCGGGAACGGTCGACTGCCGCCACGCGATGCGCAGGTCGGCCGCGTTGCCGCGGTCGATCTGGTCCAGCGGCGAGTACTTGCTGGCGGCCTTGTCGGCCGCGTAGGCGCGCCATTCCCCGGCCGGCGCGCCGGACTGGGCGTGGGCGCCGGGCACCGGCCCCCACCAACCCGCGAGGCTCCCGGCCACGATCGTCAGCGCGGCGGCGTTTCTGGCAGACAGCATGGCGGCGACCCGTCGACCTGCATGGCCGGCCCGGCGAACCCGGCAGCCCGCGGCAAGAGCTCCGCGGTCAACGCATTCTACTTGAGGCTGACGGTACTCGGCAGTCGGCGGGCCGGCGCGAATCTGCAGGGCGGGGGCGGCCGTCGCCGCACACGCGCCCCTCCGCCCGGCGAATGGGTCGCCGGGCCGGTTGCCACACACGTCTGCGCGCTTCGCTTGCAGGGTCCCGCCTGTTTCCCCCGGTGTCGGGAGTATTGCATTCAGCAGGCGACCCGGCGTCAGACGAAGCGCGCTGACGTTCAACGTGCGTGGCGCCGAAAGTGTATCCGATCCCGGTACGCATCCGTACGTGACAGGGGGACCTGGAAGTCGAGCTGGAAGGCGAACCTGGCCCGCCGGCCCGGCATGATCGCCTGTGGCGCCAGCCACTACCCCGCGAAGCCGGGCTGCTCCAGCGTGACCGCGTTGGCGTTGAACGCGTTGAAGACGTCGAATATCGCCCGGAACTGCATGCCGGCGAACCGGAAGATCTTCGTCAGCCGCAGGGCGAGCTGATTGGAGCGCTCGCCGTACATGGATCCCGGCGGAATGACGTAGACGGCGCTGCCCGAGTCGGTCGGTAACCTCTCGCTGAGGAGGCCGCAGTAGTCGTTGCCGTCCTAGAACGTCGTGATGCCCCGCTTTTTGGACATTCATGGGTACAGACTTGAGCGGCAGAACTTGAGCGTCGTTCGGCGCTCCCTGGCCGAACCCCAGAAGATCTACAACCGTGACCGGCTGGTCGCCGCCGTGGTGAGCCCGGAAGCCCTCGCCGCACTGGAGCGCGTGCGGCATCGACAGGCCGCGCGGATGCTGGCCGATGTCTTCGCCGAGATGCGCGCAGCCTGCCGAGGCGACGGGTACCAGCTCGATATCCCCGAGCGGCGGGACAGACCCGCCTGGCCGGTGGACGAGTCGTGATTCTGCTCGACACCAACGTCCGCGACTTCAGGGGTTGCGGCCTCGCGCTTCTCGACCCGTTCGACGAGCCGTCCAGCGGCTCCGGACTCTAGCAGCCCGCGGCAAAGGCTCTGCTGCATTCGACGGGCGATGCATCCCGTCTGACGGCGTTGTTCCTCGGTCGAATCGATGCCACTCAGATTGCAGGCGCCGTGTCGCTCGCGGCAGGTGCGAATCCCGCGACCCGTCAGCGGTCGCGCACCTCGTTGCCGCGCAGATCGGTCAGGGGGTGATAGCCGTCCGCGCGGTCGCGCGCCTCGTGAGCCTCGCTGTAAAAGCCCGCCGTCCAGAACGAGATGGTCACCTCGCTGGCGGTGTCGTTCTCCCAGTACCAGCCGTGGACGCCGGTGAACGGGGCGGTGTAGGCGCCGTGCGCGCGATCGTTCTCCTGCGCATCGAAGCTCTCGGCGTAGCCCGGGGGCGCGCCGTCGGGCGCGCTGTGGAAGTTGTAGTCCAGCGGACCGGTGGCCTGCCACGAAAACAGCATCGTGGCGCCGGCCTCCATGCGGTAGGTGTACTCCAGCCAGGCGCCCGGCCCGACCCGCAGCAGCGCCTCGTCGAGCCGGTACTCGTCGTCCTGCGGCGCGACCGGCTGCTCCTGGGCCAACCCGAGCAGCCCGAGCGCCGCGCCCGCGCCCAGCATGTCGATGCCGTACTCCGCCGGCAGGACGACGGTCACCAGCAGCAGCGCCGCCACGAGCAGCGCCGCGAGCGTGGCAATGGCAACCTTGCGGGGTGATGCCGGCTCGACCGCCTGCGCCATGGGTGCCTCCGACAGTCGGCTGTCTTCAGGAGAACAGCACGTGTCCGACCAGCTGGTAGCCGGCCAGCAGGAATCCGCCGGTCATCAGCGCGGAGTTGGTCAGGAAGGCGTGGCGCTCGAAGCTCGGGCGCGTGCGCCAGTACAGGAAGGCGAGGAGCACGGCGGACAACGCGAGGATCTGTCCCACTTCCACGCCCGCGTTGAAGCTCAGGATGTTGGCGACGAGCCCGTTCTCGCTGACCGTGAACTCCTGCAGCTTCGTGGCGAGGCCGAGGCCGTGGAACAGGCCGAACACGAGCACCGCCCAGCGCGTGTTCGGCCGGTAGCCGACCAGGCGCTCGAAGCCGCCCATGTTCTCGAACGCCTTGTAGGCGACCGACAGGCCGATGATGGCGTCGATGACGTACGCGTTGACGTTCAGGCCGGCGAGCACGCCCAGCAGCAGCGTGACGCTGTGGCCCACCGTGAACAGGGTGACGTACAGCACCACGTCCCGCAGCCGGTACAGGAAGAAGATGACGCCGACCAGGAACAGGATGTGGTCGTAGCCGGTCACCATGTGCTTGGCGCCCAGGTACAGGAACGGCCAGAAAGCGAAGCCGTCGATGCTCTGGACGAACGCCGCGTTCCGCTCGTCCATGGGGTGCGCGCCGGCCATTGCCGGCAGCGCCGCCGCCGCGAGCACGGCGCCCGTCATCGCCAGGATCAGCCTGCGTCCCGTGAACATGGCCCCATTCTACTCAGAAGAACGCGCGCGCGTGCCACGAGTTGGCGACCGGCGTCTCCCAGCGCCCGGCCCGCACGTCGCCGAGCCGGGTGAGCGTGTTGTCGAAGACGGTCGTCTCCGGTCCGACCGCGCCCGCCGCGGCGAGCGCCGCGAACTCGTCGCGCGCCACGCGCCTGATCTCGTCCCCCTCCCGGAAGACGACCGGCGCGTGATTGACCAGCTCGACGTCGAGCTCGCGCTCCAGGCGCTTCATCTCCCGCACCAGCGCGTCGATAGAGCAGCCCGACGGCCCGACCCGCCGCTGGTCGACGGCCACGAACAGGAACCGCTCGTAGCGCAGCTCGCGCCCGGCCGTGAGCGGGGAGTCGTGCGCTCCCCAGCCGGCGATGAACCCGTCGACCTCGGCCAGCAGCCGCTCCTGCTCCGCCCGCCCGAGCGGGCGGGCCGCCGCGAAGATCCAGACCCGGGCGTCCCCGGGCAACTCGTCGAATGTGATTCGCGGCATCGTGCCTCCCGCGCTTTCTTCAGATGGGGCTGCGCCCCAAGCCCCCGGCGTCCGCTTGCGGGGACCCCACAGCCCCGCGCCGCTCCCGCCGAGGCGCGCTGTGCGCGCCCTCCTTCAGATGGGGCTGCGCCCCATGCCCCCGGCGTCCGCTTGCGGGGACCCCACAGCCCCGCGCCGCTCCCGCCGAGGCGCGCTGTGCGCGCCCTCCTTCAGATGGGGCTGCGCCCCATGCCCCCGGCGTCCGCTTGCGGGGACCCCATAGCCCCGCGCCGCTCCCGCCGAGGCGCGCTGTGCGCGCCTTGCGGAGTCTGCACCGTTCCACGGCGCAGACTCCTAGCATACAGGGCGCGGCGGTGAGGACGTGCAGCCCGCGATGCGTCCCGCGACGGCCCGCTCCACCCCGCGTTCGCGGCGCCCGCCGCAAGTCTTTGAATCGCCGGGGGCAAGCGGTATAATGGCGGCGATTTCTAGAAACAGCGGAGGCGCGGCGTACTAGGACCACCGTCGTTACCAAACCGTTACCAGGAGAAGGCAAATGACGCAGTCAGCCTGGCTCGAGTTGGTGCAGATTCTGGTGTTGTTCCTGTTGCTGTCGGTCATCTTCGAAGCCGCAATGACCACGGTGTTCAACTGGAGATGGTTCGCCAAGCGCTTCGAGGGCAGGGGTGTGAAGACGCCCCTGACGTTCATCGTGGCGTGGATCGTCGTCGACGCCTTCGACCTCGACCTCGTCAGCCGGGTAATCAACGTCGCCGGGGAAGGCGAGCACGCCGCCAGATTCTCGGGCCAGATTCTGACCGCCCTGCTCCTCGCGGGCGGCAGCGATGCCGTCTACCGCTGCTTCACGCGGCTGGGCATTCGGAACTCCGCCGAGCGCGCCGCCAAGGCTGCCGAGGCCCGCGCCGCGGCAGCGGCGAGGAAACCCGCCGCGCCGCAGGCCGACGCGAAGCAGCCGTAGCGGAGGCTGGTTCCGGTCCGGGACGCTCGCCGCGTTCCGGTGCGTTCCACCGCAGGCCGACGCGCTTGCGGTGGAACGCGCCAAGGCGTTGCCCGCCTACACCTTCTCCTTCAGCGTCACCGCGTCGAGGAACGGCATCATCTTGCGCAGCTCGGCCCCTACCTGCTCGAGCTGGTGGGCCTGCTCCTGCCGGCGCTGCGCCATGAACCAGGGCCGTCCGGCCTTGTCTTCGGCAATCCAGCGGCTGGCGTACGTGCCGTCCTGAATCTCGGCCAGAATCTGCTGCATCGCCTGGCGGGTCTCGTCCGTGACGATCCGCGGGCCGCCGGTGTAGTCGCCGTGCTCGGCCGTGTCGCTCACCGAGTAGCGCATGTAGTTCAGGCCGCCGCGATAGAACAGATCGACGATGAGCTTGAGCTCGTGCATGCACTCGAAGTAGGCCACCTCCGGCTGGTAGCCCGCCTTGACCAGCGTCTCGAAGCCGGCCTTCACCAGGGCGCTCACGCCGCCGCACAGCACGGTCTGCTCGCCGAACAGGTCGGTCTCGGTCTCCTCCGCGAACGTCGTCTGGATGACGCCGGCGCGCGTCAAGCCGAGCGCCTTGGCGTAGGACAGGGCCAGCGCCCGGGCGCCGCCGGTCGCGTCCTGCTCGACGGCGATCAGGGCCGGCGTGCCGCCGCCCTCGAGAAAGACCTCGCGCACGCGGTGGCCCGGCGCCTTGGGCGCGATCAGCGCCACGTCCACATCGGCCGGCGGCGCGATGGTCTTGAAGCGGATGTTGAACCCGTGCGCGAACATCAGCATCTTGCCGGCGCTCAGATGCGGCGCGACCTGCTCGGCGTAGATGCCGGCCTGCGTCGTGTCGGGCGTCAGCAGCATGATGACGTCGGCCCATGCCGACGCCTCGCCGCCCGGCGTCACCGTCAGTCCCTCCGCCTCGGCCCGCGCCCGCGACCGGCTGCCGGCCTGCAGCACCACCCGGACGTCCACCCCGCTGTCCTTGAGGTTCAGGGCATGCGCGTGACCCTGCGAGCCGTAGCCGAACACCGCCACCTTTTTCTCGCGAATCAGCGAGAGGTCGGCCGCATCGTCGTAGTAGATCGTCGCCATACCGGCAGTCCTCGCTCGTGATCTGTGGCGCTCACCGTCGAGCGCCGGGATACTCTATACCGAGTAGGAGATGGACCCGTCGTCGGCCGCGGCGGGCCGCTCCGAGCGTGGCCGCTGGGGCGCCGGCTCCACCATGACGCTCTGCGGGCCGCGCACCATCCCGACCCGGCCCGTCCGCACCAGCTCCAGCACGCCGTGCGGGCGCAACACCTCGAGCAGGCCTTCGATCTTGTCTTCCGTGCCGGTCGTCTCGACGATGACCGAGTCGGGCGCGACATCGACCACGCGCGCCCGGAACACCTCGGCGAGCTGAAGCACGTGGATGCGGTTCTCCAGCGTCCGGGTGGCCACCTTGATCATCACCAGCTCGCGGTACACCGCCGGCTCGGCGGTGATGTCGTGCACGCGCAGGACGTTGACCAGCTTGTAGAGGTTGGCCTCCAGCCGCCGCGCCCCCTGGGTGTCGCTGTTGACGAGAATGGTCATCCGCGAGACGCCGGGGGTCTCGGTGTGGCCGACCGTCAGCGACTCGATGTTGAAGGCGCGCCGCCGGAACAGCGAGGCGATGCGGTTGAGGACCCCGGGCTTGTCCTCGACGTAGACGGAGAACGTATGGCGCGTCGTCATGGATGCCAGCCTGCCGGCCTGCTACTCGTCGTCGGCCGTCTCGACGATCGGGTTCGGGCTCGGGCGGCGGATCATGTTGTGCAGATCCGCGCCGGCCGGCACCATCGGATAGACGGTGTCCTCCTGCTCGACGCGGAAGTCGATGACGACCGTCCGCTCATCGGCGCGCGCCCGCTCCACGCTGGGCACCACGTCCCGGCGCTTGTCGACCCGCATCCCGGTCAGGCCGAAGCACTCGGCGAGCTTCGCGAAATCGGGGCTCAACAGCGGCGTGGCCGCGTAGCGCCGCTCGTAGAAGAACTCCTGCCACTGGCGCACCATCCCGAGGTAGCCGTTGTTGATGATGGCCACGTTGATCTTGATCTTCTCCTGGGCGATGGTCGCCAGCTCGGCCATCGTCATCTGGAAGCCGCCGTCGCCGGCCACCACCCAAACCTCCGCGTCGGGCTGCGCCAGCTTGGCGCCGATGGCGGCCGGCAGGGCGAACCCCATCGTGCCGAGGCCGCCCGAGGTGATGAGCGAGCGCGGCTGCTCGTGATGGTAGTACTGGGCCTCCCACATCTGGTGCTGGCCGACGTCCGTCACCACGACGGCCTTGCCCTTCGTCAGCCGCCAGATGTCGTGGATGACGTGCGCCGCGTAGAGGTGGCCGCTGTCGGGCAGGTTCTGGATGTCGCGCACCGCCACCTCGCCCTTCATCTCCCGGATGGCGGCGAGCCAGCTCTTGCGGTCGCCCGCCGCGATCAACGGCGACAGCTCCTCGAGCACCGCCCGCAGATCGCCGGCCAGCGCCACGTCGACCTGCACGTTCTTGTTGAACTCGGACGGGTCGATGTCGATGTGCACCTTGCGGGCGTTCGGCGCGTAGGTCTTCACGTTGCCGGTCACGCGGTCGTCGAAGCGCATCCCCAGCGCCAGCAGCAGGTCGGCCTCCTGCACTGCCTGGTTCACCCAGGCCTCGCCGTGCATCCCCATCATCCCGAGGTTGAGCGGGTGCAGGGCCGGAAAGCCGCCGATGCCGAGCAGGGTCATCGCCACCGGCATGTCGGCCCGCTCCGCGAGCTGCCTGACCGCGCGCGACGCGCCCGAGAGCTGCACGCCGTGGCCGGCGAAGATGAGGGGGCGCTTCGACCCGTTGATGAGATCGGCGGCGCGGCGGTACTCGGCCTCCGACGCGCGCAGGTCGGGTCGATAGCCGGGCAGCTTGACGGCGCCGGGGTCCCACTGCATCTCGGTCGACGCCTGCTGCGCGTCCTTCGTGATGTCGACGAGCACCGGGCCGGGCCGTCCCGACCGGGCCACGTACAGCGCCTCGTGGATCGTGGGCGCGACGTCGTCGACGTCCGAGACCAGGTAGTTGTGCTTGGTGATCGGCAACGTCACGCCCGTGACGTCGGTCTCCTGGAACGCGTCGGTGCCGATGACCCTGCTGCCGACCTGGCCGGTGATGCAGAGGATGGGCGACGAGTCCAGCATGGCCGTGGCGATGCCGGTCACCATGTTCGTCGCGCCCGGTCCCGACGTGGCGATGGCGACGCCCACCTCGCCGCTGGCGCGCGCATAGCCGTCGGCCATGTGCGTGGCCCCCTGCTCGTGGCGCACGAGCACGTGCCGGATCGGGTACTCGAGCATGGCGTCGTACGCCGGCAGGATCGCGCCGCCGGGATAGCCGAAGACGGTGGTGACACCCTCCCGGACGAGCGCCTCCCACACGATCTGCGCACCGATCCGCATCGAAGACATGACTGGCTCTCCGTCGTTCCTGGCTTCAATCAGACGGGGCTTTGCCCCGAACCCCCGGCGTCCGCTCGCGGGGGCCCAGTGCCCCGCGCCGCTCCCGCCGAGGCGCGCCGTGCGCGCCTCGCGCAGTCTGCGCCGTTCTACGGCGCAGACTGCTAGCTCGTTACCGCGCCGGTCGACGCGGACGAGACCAGGCGGGCGTACTTGGCCATCACGCCGCTCGCGAAGCGCGGCTCGGGCGCCCGCCAGGCGGCCAGCCGCGACTCGATCTCCGCGTCGCTCACCTCGAGCTGCAGCTTCCGGTTCCGCTCGTCGAACAGGATCGGGTCGCCGTCGCGCACGACGGCGATCGGCCCGCCCCTGGCCGCCTCGGGCGCCACGTGACCCGCCATCATGCCGCGGGTGGCGCCCGAGAACCGGCCGTCGGTGAGCAGCGCCACCGACTCGCCGAGCCCGGCCCCGACGATGGCCGCCGTCACGGCGAGCATCTCGCGCATGCCCGGACCGCCGCTGGGCCCCTCGTAGCGGATGACCACGACGTCGCCGGCCCGAATCCGACCCTGCCCCACCGCCTCGAACGCCGCCTCCTCGCTGTCGAACACGCGGGCGGGGCCGCGGTGCGTCGCCGGCTCGTGACCGGCGACCTTCACCACGCAGCCGTGGGGCGCCAGGTTGCCCTTCAGGATCACGAGCCCCCCCGTGGGGGTCAGCGGCTCGGCCACCGGCCGCACCACCGCCTGTCCCGCGGTCTCGGTCACCGCGCGCGCCGCCGCGCCGATGCTCTCGCCGGTCACCGTCACGGCGTCCTCGTGGAGCAGGCCAGCCTCCTGCAGGCGCTTCGCCACGAGCCCGATGCCGCCGGCGCGGTACATGTCGGTCGCCACGAAACGCCCGCCCGGCTTCAGGTCGGCCAGCAGCGGCGTCCGCTCGCTGATGCGATCGAAGTCGTCTATCGCCAGGTCGACGCCCGCATCGTGTGCGATGGCCAGCAGATGCAGCACGGCGTTCGTCGAGCCGCCGGTCGCCGCGACGCCCGCGATGGCGTTCTCCACCGCGGCGCGCGTCACGATCCGCCGCGGCCGCAGATCCTTGCGAACCAGCTCCATCACGAGCTGGCCGGCGCCGCGCGCCGCGTCGTCCTTCTCGGCGACCATCGCCGGCACGCCGTTCGCGCTCAGCGGCGACACGCCCAGCAGCTCGCACACCATCGACATGGTGTTCGCCGTGAACTGGCCGCCGCACGCGCCCGGCCCCGGGCAGGCGCTGTTCTCGAGCGCGCCGAGCTGCGCGTCCGTCAGCTTGCCGGCGGCGTGCGCCCCGACCGCCTCGAACACGTCCTGGATCGTGACGTCGCGGCCCTCCCAGCGGCCCGGGGCGATCGACCCGCCGTAGAGCACCAGGCCCGGCGTGTTCAGCCGCACCAGCGCCATGACGCCGCCCGGCACCGTCTTGTCGCAGCCGACCAGGATCACGAGGCCGTCGAACAGGTTGCCGCGGGCGACGAGCTCGATGGAGTCGGCCACGACCTCGCGGCTGACGAGCGAGGCCTTCATGCCCTCGCTGCCCATCGTGATGCCGTCGGAGATCGACACCGTGTTGAACTCCATCGGCGTGCCGCCGGCGGCGCGAATCCCGGCCTTGACCTGCTCGCCGAGGTCGCGCAGGTGGTAGTTGCACGGCCCGATCTCGATCCACGTGTTCGCCACGCCGATGATCGGCCGGCGCAGGTCCTCGTCGGTGAAGCCGACCGCCTTGAGCATGGCGCGCGCCGGCGCCCGGCTCGGCCCCGCCGTGATGGCGTCGCTGCGCTTCGAATGCCCGTTGCCCCTGTCGTCCATAGCCCGGAAATCGTCAAAAAAATAGCCATCATCCGGCTGCGGATGATGGCCCCTGGATGCCCGCCCGCTCCCGCAGGGTCATCACCCGGCGCCCGCTGGCGTAATGACGCCAGCGGCACCGACAACGACTACCCGCAGCATGTCGTGGAGCGCCATCTGATCAGCCTGCATTCTACCCGATCCGCCTTGACAGCGGTTTGCCGCTTGCACACTATTCACACTATTCAGCAGGAGGAGCACGCATGTCACTGCGAGCCGGCATCGAACCGAGGGGAATCCCCGCCGCGAGCACGAGCAGGCCCAGCCGGACAGGCGGAGTCCGCGGGACGGTGCTCGCGACGCTGCTCGTGCTGGCCGCCGGCGCGCCAGCCGCGGCGCAGGCGCCCGCTTCCACGATCGAGTGGCCGTACGTCGGGGGCGACCAGGCGCACACCAAGTTCTCGCCGGCGGACCAGATCACGGCGGCCAACGTCGACCAGCTCGAGATCGTCTGGGAGTGGGAGCCGAACGAGCTGCCGCTGTCCGAGTACGGCACCCGCCCGGGCAGCTTCGAGGCGACGCCGCTGATGATCGACGGCGTGCTGTACCTCTCCACCATGTACACCCGGGTGGTGGCGCTGGACGCCGAGACGGGGGCGGAGCTGTGGGCCTTCGACCCGCGCGCCTACGAGACCGGCGCGGCGGGCGCCAGCCCCGGCGGCTACAAGCACCGCGGCGTCGCCGTGCACGGCGAAGGCGACGAGATGCGCGTCTTCATCAACAGCCGCGTGAGCCTCTACGCGCTCGACGCGCGCAGCGGCGACCTGATCGCGAGCTTCGGCGACGGCGGCGAGGTCGCCCTGACCGAGGGCTTCCCGAACGAAGTCAGCGACGACGAGTTCGACCAGACGTCGCCGCCGGTGGTCTTCGAGGACCTGGTCATCGTCGGCAGCCGGGTGCCGGATCGCATCCAGCACCGGTTCGATACGCCCGGGTCCGTGCAGGCCTTCGACGTGCACACGGGCGAGCGGCGGTGGGCGTTCTACACGGTGCCGCAATCGAACGACGAGTTCGGGGCCGACACCTGGGAGGACCAGTCGTGGCGCTTCACCGGCCACGCCAACGTGTGGGGGCTGATGTCGCTCGACGAGGAGCGGGGCCTGCTGTACGTCCCGACGAGCACGCCCAGCGGCGACTACTGGGGTGGGCGGCGGCTGGGCGCGAACCTGTTCGCCGAGTCGCTCCTGTGCCTCGATGCGCAGACGGGCGAGCGGCAGTGGCACTTCCAGGGCGTCCATCATGGGCTGTGGGACTACGACTTCACCTCGCCCCCGAACGTGGTGACGATCACGGTCGACGGGCGCACCATCGAGGCGGTGGCCGAGGTATCGAAGCAGGGCTTCACGTATGTGTTCGACCGGGTCACGGGCGAGCCGGTGTGGCCGATCGAGGAGCGTCCGGTGGACACGGAGACGGACGTGCCGGGCGAGGTCCCCTGGCCGACCCAGCCCTTCCCCACCCGGCCGCCGCCGTTCGCCGGCCAGGGCACGTCGCTGGACGACGCCAACGACCTGACCCCCGAGGTGCACGCGCTGGCGATCGAGCAGATGCAGCAGTTCCGGCTGGGGCCGCTGTTCACGCCGCCGAGCCTGCAGGGCACGCTGATGCGCCCGCGCGAGTCGGGCGGCGCGAACTGGGGCGGCGCGACGTTCATCGAGGATCGCGGCCTGCTCGTCGTGCGGTCGTCCGAGGGGGTGTCGCCGAATCAGGTCTGCGCGACGGATCCCGATCTGCCCGACGTGGACGTCGCCTACACGAACAACTGCGCCTGGGGCGCGTCCGGCGGGATCTTCCGCGGCCTGGCCGGCGAGGTGCCGGCCGCGCGGAGCCGTCTGGGGGCCATCCCGCTGATCAAGCCGCCGTACGCCAACCTCGTGGCCATCGATCTGCACCGGGGCGAGATTGCCTGGAAGGTGCCGTTCGGCGAGGGCAGCCCGATCATCCGGGCGCACCCGCTGCTGCGCGGCGTCGAGCTGCCCGCGCGGCTCGGCACGCCGGGCAACAACGGGCCGATGTCGACCGCGGGCGGGCTCGTCTTCATCGGCGGCGGCGAGCGCTACCTGTACGCGTTCGACGCCGCCACCGGCCGCGAGATCCATCGCGCGCCCACGGAGTTCCGGACGAGCGGGAACCCGATGACCTACGTCACCCGCGCCGGCCGCCAGTTCATCGTTATTGCGACCGGCGCGGGACCGGACGCCTCCCTCGTGGCGTTCGCGCTGCCGCAGGGGTAGCCGTATACTGTTTCGAACCATCTTGGACACGTTCAGGGAGGGTCAGATGCACCGCAGCCTTGCCGCGCTTGTCGCCGTAGTCGGGGTCGCAACGTTGACGTCGGTCGCCGCCGTCGGGGCGGCGCAGGCCCAGGAAGCCGCGGACGAGGCAGCGGCGTGGACGCTGCCGCGAACGCCGGACGGACAACCCGACCTGCAGGGGTACTGGACGACGCAGACCTTCACGCCGGTCGAGCGGCCCGAGCGGCTGGCCGACCAGGAGTTCTTCACGGACGAAGAGCTGGCCCTGCTGCAGCGCCAGCTCACCGCCGACGGCGTCGATCCCCTGCGGCGCGACGCCGTCGAGATCGAGGATCCGAACGTCCGCGAAGAAGCGCTCTATCAAGAGAACCGTGAGGCGTCGTACGTCCACTACGACAACCAGGTCTGGCTGCGCACGCCGGTGC
Organism: Vicinamibacterales bacterium; assembly: GCA_965214845.1. Taxonomy (GTDB): domain Bacteria; phylum Acidobacteriota; class Vicinamibacteria; order Vicinamibacterales; family UBA8438; genus JAAXGX01. The sequence goes on along the minus strand of CBDCCO010000007.1, from coordinate 3,853,160 downwards.
CGAAGGGCCTGTCGAGCCGGCGAACCTCGCTGATCACCTATCCGCGCAACGGCCGGTTCCCGCCCATGACGGCGCAGGGCGCCGCGCGGGTGGCGCACGAGCGCGCGATGCGCAACGTGTTCGACGGCTACGAGACGCGCCCCCTGATGGAGCGGTGCATCATCTGGGCCCACGAGGGGCCACCGATGCTGCCCCCGGCCTACAACGACATCCACCAGATCTTCCAGACCCCGGACCACATCGTGCTGTTCACCGAGATCGGGACCGGCCTGCCGCGCATCATCCCGCTCGACGACCGCCCGCACCTGCCCGAGACCGTGCGCCAGTTCGGCGGCAGCTCGCGCGCGCGCTGGGAGGGCGACACGCTGGTCGTCGAGACGAAGAACTTCATCGCGCGCCGGAACTACCGCGGCTCGAACCAGTTCCGGCACGTCGTCGAGCGCTTCACGCGCGTCGCGGAGGACACGATCCGGTACGAGGTCACCGTCGACGACCCGACCACGTGGACCAGCCGGTGGAGCGCCGAGGTCCCGATGATCAGGACCGAGGGGCCGATGTACGAGTACGGCTGCCACGAGGGCAACCACGACATCCGCCACATCCTCGAGATCAACCGCAACCTCGAGCGCCAGGCGGCCGAGGCGGCCGCCGCCGCGGCCTCGAAGTAGCGCTTCGCGTCGCTGCGCAAGGGGCTCCGGGCCGGTGCGGGTCGCCGCTTGCACCGGCCCTGCGCAGGCGTATACTCGCGTATCCATCGGGGGGTAGGGGAGGATCAGATGAAGCACTCCACTCTTGCTGCATCGGCAGCGCTCGTGGCAATGGCGTTGCTCGCGCCCGTCTCCGCGGCGGCGCAGGTCGAGGGCGACACGGACGGGGACGCGGCGTGGACCATGCCGCGCACGCCCGACGGGCACCCGGACCTGCAGGGCTACTGGACGACCCAGACCTTCACGCCGGTGGAGCGTCCGGAGCACCTGGGCGACAAGGCGTTCTTCACGGAGGAGGAGGTCGCCGAGCTGCAGCGGCAGCTCACGGCCGAAGGCGTCGACCCGCTGCGGCGCGACGCCATCGCCATCGCGGACGACGCGGCGCGCGAAGAGGCGCTGTATCAGGAGAACCGCGACCCGTCGTACGTGCACTACGACAACCAGGTCTGGCTGCGCACGCCCGTGCCCAAGGGCCTGTCGACCCGCCGGACGTCGCTGATCACGGATCCGCCCAACGGCCGGATTCCGCCCCTGACGCCCGCCGGCGCCGCGCGCATCGCCCACGAGGCCGCGATGCGCAACGTGTTCGACAGCTACGAGACCCGGCCGCTGCCGGAGCGCTGCATCGCCTGGCGGCACGAGGGGCCGCCGATACTGCCGCCGTCGTACAACGACATCCACCAGATCTTCCAGACGAAGGACCACGTCGTGGTCTTCACCGAGCTGGGCACCGGCCTGCCGCGCATCATTCCGCTCGACGGGCGCCCGCACATCGCGGACGACATTCGGCAGTACAACGGCGACTCGCGCGGCTGGTGGGAGGGCGACACGCTGGTCGTCGAGTCGAAGAACTTCATCGCCCGCCGCAACTACCGCGGCTCGAACCAGTTCCGGCACGTCGTGGAGCGCTTCACGCGCGTGGCCGAGGACCAGATCCACTACGAGTTCACCATCGACGATCCGACGACGTGGATCAGCTCGTGGAGCGCCGAGGTCCCCATGATCAGGACCGAGGGGCCGATGTACGAGTACGGCTGCCACGAGGGTAACCACGACATCCGCCACATCCAGGAGATCAACCGCAACCTCGAGCGGATGGCGGCCGAGGCCGCCGCGGCCGAGGGCAAGTAGATCCGCTTCGTGCGGCGCGCCGGGCCGTCCGGCGCGCCGCGCACCGCTCCCGCCTGCTCCCCGCTTGCGCCGGCCATCGGCGAGCGTCATACTCCGTATCCACGGGGCAAATCGGCCGTAGCCCAGGGAGGATTCAGATGAGCCACGCCGCTCGCATCGCGCTGGCAGCAGTCGTCGCCGCCGGGCTCCTGGCGCCGGTCCCGGCACCCGCGCAGAATCAGGCGCAACCCGCCCCGGACGGGGCAGCGGAGCAGGCGTTCCCGCGCACGCCCGACGGCCGGCCCGATCTGCAGGGGTACTGGACGACCCAAACCTTCACGCCGCTCGAGCGGCCCGAGCACCTGGCCGACAAGGAGTTCTTCACCGAGGAGGAGTGGGCCTTCCTGCAGGACACGCTCACGGCCGAGGGCGTCGATCCGTCCGCGCGCGAGATCCTCACCCTCATCGAGATCGAGGACCGCGAGGAGCTCGAGCGCTACAAGTTCCAGGGCAACCGCACGCGGGAGGAACGCCACCACATCCACTACGACAACGAGATCTGGCTGCGCACGCCGGTGCCGAAGGGCCTGTCGACCCGCCGGACCTCGCTGATCACCTACCCGCGCAACGGCCGCATGCCCGCCATGACGCCACAGGGCGCCGCGCGGGTGGCGCACGACCGCGCGATGCGCGAGGTGTTCGACAGCCACGAGACCCGGCCGCACAGCGAGCGGTGCATCACCTGGGGGCACGAGGGACCGCCCATGATGCCGCCCTCCTACAACGACATCCACCAGATCTTCCAGACCCCCGACCACCTCGTGGTGTTCACCGAGCTGGCCAACAACCCGCCGCGCATCGTCCCGCTCGACGGGCGGCCCCACATCTCCGATCGAATCCGCCAGTTCCCGGGCGACTCGCGCGGCCGCTGGGAGGGCGACACGCTGGTGGTCGAGACCCGCAACTACGTCGAGCGGCGGCGCTTCCGCGGCGCCACCGGCGCCCTGCACGTCGTCGAGCGCTTCACGCCCAGCGCCAGCCCCGACCAGATTGACTACGAGTTCACGGTCAGCGACCCGACGACGTGGGTGAGCCGGTGGACGGTGGAGCTGCCGCTGGTCAGGATCGAGGGGCCGATGTACGAGTACGGCTGCCACGAGGGCAACCACGACATCCGCCACATCCTCGAGATCAACCGCAACCTCGAACGGATGGCGGCCGAGGGCCAGGAGCCTGCGCCGTAGAATGGTGACTAGAGGCGCGCGAGAAAACAGGGCTTATTCACGCGAGAAAAGTTGCGCAACCTTGGATATGTATGCAGTTCTAACCTGGAATATGCAGAAGGCATGCAGGGCTGCCGGCCCGCCTCTCAGGTCGCGCGACGGCGACGACGTCGGCGGAGCCGCCACGCGCGGATGCACGCCCGGCAGTCAGGCTCGCGCTCACTAGACGACGCCAGGCGACGCCCGCAGTAGGTCCGGCCGGCGCGATCGGGGTCGGGCTTGTGCGCTCGGCCGCGGCCGGGTCTATCGGCCATCACCCACCACCTCGGCGGATATCTCGGTCGTGTAGCCCTGGCCGGTCCGCAGCACATGGCGTGCGCGTGTGACGACATAGGCGCCGTCCAGCGACGACCCCCACCCGGCCAGCCGGACCGGCGTCTCGGCGACCACGGCCGGGTTGCCGGGGATGGTCACGGCAAGGGTCGCCCGGTGCCGCCGCAGGCGGCGCAGGTGGCCGGCGGCGGCAGCCATCGCGCGGGCCTGGTCCGGCGCGGGGTCGCGGGGCTCGAAGACCGGGGCGCCGGACCCCGCGACGGCGTGCCGGATCTCGCCGGAGACCGGGTCCGGGTATCGGACTCGAACGGAGGCGTACGACTCGCGGCGCTTCCTGGAGACGCGCCCTCCAATCAGCCCCGGCCGGTCCTGGCGGATCGTCAGGGTCGGGAGTTTCGCACCTGACCCGGGGCTCCTGGAAGCCCCGGCCGGCAAGACCACGATCCGCCCGCCGGCGACCTTCACCGTCGCGTCGTAGTGCCGGGCGATGCGCCGCAGCAGATGCAGGTCGCTCTCGGCGGTCTGGTCGATATGTGCGATCGCTTCGGCCTCGAGCGCCGGGTCGACGCGGGCCTCGAGCCCGTGCTCGGCCGCGATCGCCGCGACCACCTGCCCCAGCGTGACGCCATCCCAGGCCCGGGTCCGCGGTGCGCGGATCTCGGCGCCGAGGTCGGCGGCCGTGGCCCGGATGGTGAGCCGGCGGGGCGCCAGCTCGAGCTCGTCGGACGCCGGCGTGTAGATGCCCATCTCCGTGAGGCGCTCGCCGTAGCCGAGCGCCACCCGCAGCTCGCGGCTGTCGAGCGCCGCGGCGACCGGCCCCGAGGCGACCAGCTCGAGGGTGTCGCTGTCCCGGTCCGACGTGAGCGTCACGCGCAGCTCGTCGAGCACGGCGCGCAGGCGGCCGGTCACGTCGGAGCCGTCGGCGACGACGCGGTAGGTGGGGCGGTAGGCGGGCGTCATGGTGCGGCCAGGCTCAGTCCCAGAGCTGCACGGTCTCGTCGTCGGCGGCCGCCGCCTCGATCGGCGGCAGCTCGACGATGGCGCCGGCCGACAGGCGGGGCCGCGACGTGACGAGGCCGGGATTCGCCGCGACGATGACGGCGAGGGCGGCAGCCGGGGCCACTGACGGGCCGTAGTGCCGCCAGGCGATGTCGTCGAGCATGTCGCCTTCGACGGCGCGGTAGGACGTGATGGCGGCCGCCGGCGCCGGGTCCGGCGCGCCCGCGCTGCGGGCGGCGGCGCGATGGGCGGCGCGCTGGACGTCGGCCGCGCCGCCTCCGGCGGCAACGGCGGCCCGAATGGCGGCGCGGATCGCGGCCGAGGTCATGCGGCGCCCGCCGCGGCCTGAACACCGGCCGCATCATCGCCCGCCTCCGCGGCGGCGTCCACCGCCGTCAGGGTTCCGCGCGGGTCCCCGGCGTCGGCGGCGCGATGGGCGGGCGCATGTGCAGCGGCGCCGGTATCGTCCTCGCCGGCATGCGCCAGCATGAGCGTCCATGCGATCCGGCGCGGCGCACCGTCGGCGTGGGGCCGACTCTGCTCCTCCTCGATGCTGAGGACCGCCCAGCGCCCGAGTACGTCGCCATAGCCCGTCGAGACCAGGACCGGCTCGCCCGCCGCGGCCAGGGCGCGCAGCGCCGCCGGCGCGGCCGCGTCGCCGCCGGCAGCCGGGAAGATCAGGCCCTGGACCTCGATCTCGTCGTCCCCCGGGCCGGTGAACTGCCGCAGGGGGCGCCGAGCGAGACGATCGAGCGCCGGCCAGCGGTAGCGCGTCTGACGACGGAGGCTGTCATAGGCCGACGCCGAGACGCGCAGCGCCACGCCGCCCACGGTCAGCAGCGCCGAGCGGCCGGGCGTGCCGCTGTCGGCCGCCGGGATACGCTGCAGAACGTCCTCAGCCATCGTCCTCCGCGAGGTCGGCCTCCGCCGCCGCGCGGCGCAGGATCGCCTCGAAGAGGAGGCGAGAGCAACCGCGCGTTCCTGACCCGACGCTTCCGGACCCCGCGGCGCCGTGCCGGGCCATAGATCGGGGCTGCCCCGCACCGCCCATCCCATCCGGACTCAAGTCGTACGCCGGGGACCGTCCGATCCCCTTGATCCACGGCCGCACTCGTCGTGCGCCTCCCGCTACGCCGAAGTTTCACAGCAAAGTTTCACAGCAACGCCCGTGCGGGCGCTGCCGCCACCCCACCCCGCGGGATGAAAGCCAGCCAGACCCGATGTCGATCATGCTGGAGGCAGGAGCGTGGCGGAGTAGGCCGCTGATTTTTCGGCGATCTCAATGGGATCCCGTACAGCAACGTGGTCGGAGCCATTCGGTGCGCACCCCGCAGTGTGTCCGGTAGCCTGCCGCTGCCGAGGCCGAGGAGGAAAAGGTCCCGGGTCCTTGGTGGCCCGAGGAGTCTCCCGGTGGCTCCCCGCCGCTCCCGTCTGGCGTGGCCGCGCCCCGGCAGCAGCGCCGCGGCCCGGAAGCATGCGGGTAATCCGGGAGGAACGATGCAACGGGAGAAGAAGCAGGAAGCGGTGGCGGCGAGGGCGCCGCAGGGATTGGTGCCGGCGGCGCCGGATCCCCGGCATCCCGAGGCGGTGCTGGATACGGTGCCGCGGGCGGCGGGCATCGACGTGCACAAGATGAGTCTGACCTGCACGGTGCTGGTTGAAGACGACCGCGGCCACGTGGCGTCGGAGACTCGGCAGTACCGCACGTATGGCACGGAGCTGCGTCTGCTGGTTGGCTGGCTGGCCGGTCTGGATCTGGCGCGGGTGGTCATGGAGAGTACGGGCGTGTTCTGGAAGTCGGTGCAGCGGGCGCTGTCCGAGGCGGGCGTGGAGGTCTGGGTCGCCAATGCCCGACACGTCAAACGTGTACCTGGGCGCAAGACGGATGTCTCCGACAGCCAGTGGCTGGCGATGCTGGCGCGCTACGGGCTGGTCTGCCCGAGCTTCGTGGCGCCGCCGCGGCTGGAAGAGCTGCGGCGCTTGACGCGCCTGCACGCCCGGACACGCCGGGTGGCCTCGACGCTGCGCAACATGCTGCACCGGATGCTGGACGAGAGCGGCCTGCGCATCGGAGGCATCCTGACGGACCTGTTCGGTCTGTCGGGTCGCAACCTGCTGGACGGTCTGGTGGCGGGCCAGGACCCCGAACAGATGGTGGCGGGTGTCAAGGGCAACGCGCGCAAGAAGATCCCGGCGCTGCTCGACGCGTTGGGGTGCGGGCTCGACGACGGCGCCAAGCCGCTGGTCGCGCTGTTGCGCGACATGCAGGAAGCGGTCGAGCGGTCGCTGGCGGACCTGGAGCGACGCATTGTCGAGGCGGCCGAGCAGGACTACGAACTGCCCTGGACCCTACTGCAGACACTGCCGGGGACGGGACCGCTGGCCGCGGCCGCCCTGCTGGCCGAAGTGGGCGACGACATGGAAGCGTTCGGCACGGCGCGGCGGTTGGCGAGCTGGGCCGGCATTTGTCCGGGCAACCACGAGTCGGCCGGCAAGAGCAAGGGCGGGAAGCGGCGCAAGGGCAACGTGTACCTGCGACGGATCCTGTGCGAGGTCGCCCATGCTGCGGCGCGCACGCATGGCGTGCAGTTCGGGCCGTACAAGCAGCCGTTGGCGAAGCGGCGCGGCGCCGGCAGGGCGGTCGTAGCGACGGCGCACAAGATCCTGCGTATCGTGTTCGCGATGCTGCGTGACGGCAAGCCGTACTGCGACCCACAGATCGACTATCAGGCGCGCATGGCGATCAAGAACAAGGCTCGCTGGCTGAAGATGCTGCGCAAGGCGAACCTGCTGCAGGATGTTGTCAGCAGGAAGGCGACCGAGCAACGGCACGGCACGGCGACCGGAGGCCGCGCCGGACCGCTGTCAGAAACCGCTCCTGAGCCGCTTCCGGCCTGAACCGCGGCGGTCGTCGCGTCCGCTGAAAGAAACGCGAGCGAAGGGGTAAGCACGCGTACCCGGTCCGCCGACCGCCTTCCTCACGGGCCTGAACCACGACACAACCGACCCGGCGAACTGAGCGTCGGATCGAATAGGGTGAAGTGCGCCAGACGTCACGGGGGCTTTCGGAGGAAATCATCTGGCCTTGGCCGGCGGTACTCCCAGAGCAGGTCGCCGGTGACCGCGTCGATGGCCTGGATGACGTCGCGGGGGTTCGGCATGTATCATGACGCCGTCGTAGACCAGCGGCGTGCCCTGCTGGCTGCCGGCGGTCAGCGCGCGCGACCAGACCATGCGCAGGTCGCCCACGTTGCCGCGGTCGACCTGGTCGAGCGGGCTGTAGCCCCAGCCGCCCGCTATCGGTTGGCCGGCACCGTTCTGCGCCGTCCACGGAAGTCCGTAAAGCACTGAATCATAGTTGATTACTACCACTACACCGGATCTTGACGAGGCCCGATGCGTCCAGTAAAATGCCGCTGTTTCCGCCTTCTGATACGGGGAATAGTGGTAGACCATGACACTCGCAGCCAGACCGCCGAAGACCAAGCCCCGCGGCCGGCACCCCCGGCACGCTCTCTCCACCGCCTTCGTCCGTAACGTAGCACACGCCGGGCGCTACTGCGATGACCGCCACGAAAAGCGCGTAAGCCACTCACAATTAACGGGTTACTGGTGATAGGTCGGGTTTCATCCCCACGGTGTACCCTACCTTGTGAGCCGGAACAGACCGGACCAACGAAGTCGTCCCCGGAGTAAGCGTTCGGCCACGCCGGTATTTTGTACTGGTAACGCGGGTCGATATTCGCTATGGTCTCGGCCATGGCGAGTCGGGACCCGGTAGCCCGACCGGTTACCGAAGGGGCTTCGCTGCCCGGACGGCCGTTCTGGCGGCGGCTGTATGAGCGGGTGCGAGGTCGTGCCGAGGCGGCGGAAGCGCGGTCGGAAGCGCTGAAGCGGGCGGAGGTGTCCGCCCGTTGCGAAGCAGGTTTCTGGAAGTGGCAGTTCGAGTCGTCGCGGCGCAAGCGGCTGGCGGCGGTCGAGCGGTCGAAGGAAGCCCGCCGCGCGGCGAAGGACGCGTTGGCGCTGCAGTCGGAGGTAGCCCGTCTAGGCAAGCTGCTTGCGGATGCCGGCGTCGCGTCGGACCGGTACGGCGAGATGTCCCTGCGCCGGGAGGTTGCCCGGTTGCGCAAGGCGGTGCCGGGGGCGGAGGTGCAGGCGGCCGAGATTCGCCGGCTGCACAAGGTTCTGTGGAAGGAGCGCGTCGACAAGGCCGCCCTGCGCCGGCTGCTGGACGAGACCGTCGGGCTCTACGCCGGGACGAGCAGGCTGCGCGACCAGCAGGACCGGGTCCTGTCGCTGTCGGACGATGTTGGCCGGCTGCGGTATGCGTTGCAGCGGTCCGAGGCGACGGCCGACCGCCTGAAGGTCCGACTGCTTCGCCAGACCGAGTCGGCGCGGGCGAAGTCGCCGGCGGCGGCGGACGTGGCTCTGCGCAAGGCTCTGGCGAAGTCGCGTCGCCGGAAGGCCGCGCTCGTCCGGGTGCGGAAGGAGAACGCGCGGCTGCGTCGGACGGAGCAGGCGTTGCGGCGGCGGGTCGGGACGCAGGAGGCGGAGCTTGTGAAGCTGCGTGCGACCCGGGCGGTGCTGTCGAAGGCGTTGCACGGCCGCAAGAGCGAGAAGCGGAAGAGGCCGGGCACCGGCCGCCCGCGCGGCCAGCGGTGTGGCGCTCCCGGCCACGGCCGCACGCCGCGTTGCGGCCTGGAGGAACGCATCGAGGAGCGCAGTCTGCCGGCCGCTGCGCGCACCTGTTCCGGTTGCGGGAAGCCCTACGCGGCGGTCGGCGCGGAGGAGTCGGCCCTGGTCGAGATCGAGGTCCGGGCCTATCGGCGGGTGATCCGCCGCCCGCGCTGGCGCCGGCGTTGCGCGTGCGCCTCGTCGCCGGCGGAGGTTTCGGCGCCGCCGGCGCCGCGGCTGTTCGACAAGACGCCCTACGGCACCAGCGTCTGGTCGCGGGTGCTGTATGAGCGCTACGCGTGCCTGCGCCCGCTGCAGCGGGTCGGCGCGTGGCTGGGCGACCAGGGGCTGCCGGTCTCGTCGGGGACGCTGGCCGACAGCGTGCCCCGCTTCGTGCCGCTGTTCGAGCCGGTTGCCGGGGCGATCCTCGCGCACCAGCACGCGGCGGCGTTGCGCCACGCCGACGAGACCACGTGGCGCGTGCAGGCGCTGCGCGGGGAGGGCCACTCGGGCCGGGCCTGGCTGTGGACCGCGGTCGGCAACGACGCGGTGCGCTTCCACATCGACGCGAGCCGCAGCGCCGAGGCGGCGGCGAAGCTGTTCGGCGACCTGGCGCCCGAGACGGTGATCGTCTGCGACCGCTACAGCGCCTACAAGCGGCTGGCGCGGCTGCTCGGCGGCACGGTCGTGCTCGCTTTTTGCTGGGCGCATTTGCGACGCGACATCATCCAGTGCGCCGCCGCGCAGGTCCGCCTGACCGGCTGGTGCGAGACATGGCTTGCGCGGATCGCCGCGCTCTACCGCCTGAACGAGGCGCGGCTGGACTGCTACGACCCCGACATCGAGCGCCAGAGCGCGGCGTTCGACGCGGCGCAGGGCGCGCTCGCGGCGGCGCTCGACGGCCTGTTCGCGACGGCGGAACGGGAACTGGCCGACCTGCCGGAGCACGCGCGCGAGGGCAAGCCGCTGCGCTCGCTCGTCAACCACCGCGAGGGGCTCAGCGTGTTCGCCGACCGTCCCCGGGTGCCGCTCGACAACAATCTCGCCGAGCGGGTGCTCCGGGGGCCGGCCATCGGACGGCGCCTGTCGTTCGGCTCCGACAGCGGAACCGGCGCGCAGTTCACGGCGCTGATGTACTCGGTGGTCGGCACCCTGGTGCTGAACCGGATCGATGTCCTGCGCTGGCTCGAAGCGTGGCTGGCGGCGTGCGCCGAGCGCGGCGGCCGGCCGCCGGACGACACCGCGGCGTGGCTGCCCTGGTCGATGGACGCGGCGCGCCGGCGCGAACTGACGGCGCCGACATGACCGCTCCGGTCGAGTGCCGCTACTACGGCCGCGACTTCACGACCGCGGAGATGGCGCTGCTGCGCGCGCTGATCGCCGGGCCGCCGACGCTCAACCGCCACGCCCTGTCGAAGGCGTTCTGCCGCCGCATCGGCTGGTACAAGGCCGACGGCGGGTGCAAGGACATGATGGCCCGCGTCGTCATGCTGGCCATGCACCGGGACGGCCGCATCGAACTGCCGCCGCCGAAGTGGCGCCAGAACCGGCCCGGGCCGATCACCTTCGGGCCCGACACCGAACCGCCCCGCTTGCCGCCGCCGACCACGCTCGACGCCGTCCGTCCGCTCGAGATGCGCACCGTCGTGCGCGGCGACCACGGGGGGAAACTGTGGAACGAGTACGTCGCCCGCTACCACTACCTCGGCTACAAGACCCTGGTCGGCGCCCAGATGCGCTACGCCGTGCACGCGAGCGACGGCACGCCGCTCGCCATGCTCGGCTTCTCCACCGCCGCCTGGACGCTCGCCCCGCGCGACCGCTTCATCGGCTGGTCGCGGCGAGACCGCGAGAAGAACCTGCCGCTCGTCGTCGACAACCCGCGCTTCCTGATCCTGCCCTGGATCCGCATCCCCAACCTCGGCTCGCACATCCTCGCCCTCGTCCGCCGCCAGCTGCCCGCGGACTGGACCGCGCGCTACAAGACGACCCCCGTGCTCATCGAGACCTTCGTGCAGACCCCCCGCTACACCGGCGCCGTCTACCGGGCCTCCGGCTGGATCCGCGTCGGCGCCACCCAGGGGCGCGGACGCTACGGCACGAACGACCGGGACAAGCCCACGAAGGACATCTGGCTGCGGCCCCTCCGCAAGAACTGGAAGCGCACCCTCAACCGGTAGAATCAACGCCACGCACCGAGACGACGGTCCACCATACCAGCGTGGCCGAACGCTTACTCCCCGGAGGTAACCGTTCGGCCAAGCCGGTATCTGGCTGCTTCTACCGGTTGAGGGTGCGCTTCCAGTCCTTGCGGAGGGGCCGCAGCCAGATGTCCTTCTTGGGCTTGTCGGAGCGGTTGTTCATGTTGTAGCGACCGCGCCCCTGGGTGGCGCCGACGCGGACCCAGCCGGAGGCCCGGTAGACGGCGCCGGTGTAGCGGGGAGTCTCCACGAAGGTCTCGATGAGCACGGGGGTCGTCTTGTAGCGCGCGATCCAGTCGGCCGGCAGCTGGCGGCGGACGAGGGCGAGGATGTGCGAGCCGAGGTTGGGGATGCGGATCCAGGGCAGGATCAGGAAGCGCGGGTTGTCGACGACGAGCGGTAGGTTCTTCTCGCGGAGTCGCCGCGACCAGCCGATGAAGCGGTCGCGCGGGGCGAGCGTCCAGGCGGCGGTCGAGAAGCCGAGCATGGCCAGCGGCGTGCCGTCGCTCGCGTGCACGGCGTAGCGCATCTGGGCGCCGACCAGGGTCTTGTAGCCGAGGTAGTGGTAGCGGGCGACGTACTCGTTCCACAGCTTCCCCCCGCGGTCGCCGCGCACGACGGTACGCATCTCGAGCGGGCGGACGGCGTCGAGCGTGGTCGGCGGCGGCAAGCGGGGCGGTTCGGTGTCGGGCCCGAAGGTGATCGGCCCGGGCCGGTTCTGGCGCCACTTCGGCGGCGGCAGTTCGATGCGGCCGTCCCGGTGCATGGCCAGCATGACGACGCGGGCCATCATGTCCTTGCACCCGCCGTCGGCCTTGTACCAGCCGATGCGGCGGCAGAACGCCTTCGACAGGGCGTGGCGGTTGAGCGCCGGCGGCCCGGCGATCAGCGCGCGCAGCAGCGCCATCTCCGCGGTCGTGAAGTCGCGGCCGTAGTAGCGGCACTCGACCGGAGCGGTCATGTCGGCGCCGTCAGTTCGCGCCGGCGCGCCGCGTCCATCGACCAGGGCAGCCACGCCGCGGTGTCGTCCGGCGGCCGGCGGCCGTTGTCGGCGCAGGCCGCCAGCCACGCTTCGAGCCAGCGCAGGACATCGATCCGGTTCAGTATCAGGGTGCCGACCACCGAGTACATCAGCGCCGTGAACTGCGCGCCGGTTCCGCTGTCGGAGCCGAACGACAGGCGCCGTCCGATGGCCGGCCCCCGCAGCAGCCGCTCGGCGAGATTGTTGTCGAGCGGCACCCGGGGACGGTCGGCGAACACACTGAGCCCCTCGCGGTGGTTGACGAGCGAGCGCAACGGTTTGCCCTCGCGCGCGTGCTCCGGCAGGTCGGCCAGTTCCCGTTCCGCCATCGCGAACAGGCCGTCGAGCGCCGCCGCGAGCGCGCCCTGCGCCGCGTCGAACGCCGCGCTCTGGCGCTCGATGTCGGGGTCGTAGCAGTCCAGCCGCGCCTCGTTCAGGCGGTAGAGCGCGGCGATCCGCGCAAGCCATGTCTCGCACCAGCCGGTCAGGCGGACCTGCGCGGCGGCGCACTGGATGATGTCGCGTCGCAAATGCGCCCAGCAAAAAGCGAGCACGACCGTGCCGCCGAGCAGCCGCGCCAGCCGCTTGTAGGCGCTGTAGCGGTCGCAGACGATCACCGTCTCGGGCGCCAGGTCGCCGAACAGCTTCGCCGCCGCCTCGGCGCTGCGGCTCGCGTCGATGTGGAAGCGCACCGCGTCGTTGCCGACCGCGGTCCACAGCCAGGCCCGGCCCGAGTGGCCCTCCCCGCGCAGCGCCTGCACGCGCCACGTGGTCTCGTCGGCGTGGCGCAACGCCGCCGCGTGCTGGTGCGCGAGGATCGCCCCGGCAACCGGCTCGAACAGCGGCACGAAGCGGGGCACGCTGTCGGCCAGCGTCCCCGACGAGACCGGCAGCCCCTGGTCGCCCAGCCAGGCGCCGACCCGCTGCAGCGGGCGCAGGCACGCGTAGCGTTCATACAGCACCCGCGACCAGACGCTGGTGCCGTAGGGCGTCTTGTCGAACAGCCGCGGCGCCGGCGGCGCCGAAACCTCCGCCGGCGACGAGGCGCACGCGCAGGACCGGCGCCAGCGGCGGCGGCGGATCACCCGCCGGTGGGCACGGACCTCGATCTCGACCAGGGCCGACTCCTCCACGCCGACCGCCGCGTAGGGCTTCCCGCAACCGGAACATCGGCGTGCAGCGGCCGGCAGACTGCGCTCCTCGATGCGTTCCTCCAGGCCGCAACGCGGCGTGCGGCCGTGGCCGGGAGCGCCACACCGCTGGCCGCGCGGGCGGCCGGTGCCCGGCCGCTCCCGCTTCTCGCTCTTGCGGCCGCGCAACGCCCTCGACAGCACCGCCCGGGTCGCACGCAGCTTCGCAATCTCCGCCTCCTGCGTCCCGACCCGCCGCCGCAACGCCTCCTCCGTCCGCCGCAGCCGCGCGTTCTCCTTCCGTAGCCGGACGAGCGCGGCCTTCCGGCGACGCGACTTCGCCAGAGCCTGGCGCAGAGCCACGTCCGACGCAGCCGGCGACTTCGCCCGCGCCGACTCCGCCGTGCGATGCAGTCGGACCTTCAGGCGCTCCTTCACCGCCTCGGACCGCTGCAACGCATACCGCAGCCGCCCAACCTCGTCCGACAGCGACACAACCCGGTCGTGCTGGTCGCGAAGCCGCCGCGTCCCATCGTAGAGCCGGACGGTCTCGTGCAGCAGCCGGCGCAGCGACGCCTTGTCGTCGCGCTCCTTGCACAGAACCTTGTGCAGCCGGCGAATCTCGGCCGCCTGGACCTCCGCCGCTGGCGCCGCCTTGCGCAACCGGGAAATTTCCCGGCGCAACGACGTCTCGCTGTACCGGCCCGACTCGACGCCGGCATCCGCAAGCAGCTTGCCGAGACGGGCTACCTCCGACTGCAGCACCAACGCGTCCTTCGCCGCGCGGCACGCTTCCTTCGACTGCTCGACCGCCGCCAGCCGCTTGCGCCGCGACGACTCGAACTGCCACTTCCAATAGCCCGCTTCGCAACGCGCGGACGCCTCCGCCCGCTTCAGCGCTTCCGACCGCGCTTCCGCCGCCTCGGCACGATCGAGCGCCTGCTCATACAGCCGCCGCCAGCACGGCCGCCCGGGCAGCGAAGCCCCTTCGGGAACCGGTCGGGCTTCCGTGTCCCGACTCGCCATGGCCGAGACCATAGCGAATATCGATCCGCGTTACCAGTACAAAATACCGGCTTGGCCGAACGGTTACCCCCGGAGTAACCGTTCGGTCAAGCCGGTATCCGGCGTTCGGTAGTCGGACAAGCATCGTCGAACAGCGAGCCGATCCGGTCCGGGCGCCCTCTGTGCGCAGGGGACATCGACCGGTGCTGGCCGCCGAAAACGACAGCGTCCGGTTGGCCCGGCCGCATGTCCATACCGGGACGACCGAACGCTTACTCCCCGGATCCCCGGATCCCCGGATCCCCGGATCCCCGGACTCCCCGGACTCCCCGGATTCCCGGACGAGTTCCGGTCGGTTCACCCGATCAACCCGCAGGGCCTTCGGTTCCCGTTCAGAATCGACCGAACCGTGCCGCCGTTGCGGGCGCCCGCTCGACTGGCCGATCCGCCGCCCGTCGAGTCACGCCGCCCAGCCGGCGGACAGCACCTCGGCCTGCTCCAGCACCGTTCGCGTCGCCGACTCCTGCTTGTCCGGCGGATAGTCGTGCTTCCGCAGGACGCGCTTCACGAGAACGCGGAGTCTGGCGCGGACGTTCTCGCGGTGCGTCCAATCGATGGTCACGTTGTTCCGTACCGTCTCGACCAGCTCACGGGCGATGCCGCGCAGCGTCTCGTCGCCGAGCACCTGCACCGCGCTGTCGTTGACGCCGAGCGCGTCGTAGAACGCCATCTCGTCGTCGGATAGCCCGAGCGCCTCGCCGCGGGCGTTCGCCTCGCGCAGGTCGCGGGCCAAGGCGATCAGCTCCTCGATCACCTGCGCGGCCTCGACGGCGCGGTTCTGGTAGCGGCGGATGGTCTGCTCCAGCATCTCGGCGAACGAACGCGCCTGCACCACGTTCTTCCGCCGCCGCGTGGCCAGCTCGCCCTTCAGCAGCTTCCGCAGCAGCTCGACGGCCAAGTTGCGCTGGCGCATGCCGCGCACCTCGGCCAGGAACTCCTCGGACAGGATCGACACGTCCGGCTTGTCCAGCCCGGCGGCGGCGAAGATGTCCAGCACGCCGTCCGGGGCCACGGCCCGCGAGACGATCTGGCGCACGGCGTGGTCCAGCTCCTCGCCGGTCTTCCGCTCGGAGCCGTCACGCTTGGACAGCGCCGCGCGGACGGCCTGGAAGAACGCCACGCCGTCGCGGATGCGGATAGCTTCGGGATGCGGCACGGCCAGCGCGAACGCCTGCGAGAGCGCCCGCACGGCGCTCAGGCAGCGCGCCTTGCCGTTCTCCTGCGCGAGGATGTGCTCCTGCGCGGCCGGCAGCAGGCCGAGCCGCTGTGCCGGAGAGCCGCCGATCCACGCGGTCCGGTCGAATCCGTGGAACAGGCCGCAGCAGATCTCGTACTTCTCCAGCATCGCCCGGACCGCCTGCTCCTGGTCCAGCGCCGTCTGTCCCTTGCCGCCGCTCTCCGTATACGTCGCCAGCGCCCGCTTCAACTCATGGGCGAGTCCGAGGTAATCGACGACGAGTCCGCCCGGCTTGTCCCGGAACACGCGGTTGACCCGCGCGATGGCCTGCATCAGCCCGTGGCCGCGCATCGGCTTGTCCACGTACATCGTGTGCAGGCTCGGGGCGTCGAAGCCCGTCAGCCACATGTCGCGCACCAGCACCATCCGGAGCGGGTCGCCGGGGTCGCGGAACCGCTTCGCCAGGTCTTCGCGCCGGGCCTTGTTGCGGATGTGCGGTTGCCAGTCCGGGGGATCCGACGCGGAGCCGGTCATGACGACCTTCAGGGCGCCCGACGTGTCGCTGTCGTCATGCCAGTCAGGGCCCAGACGCACCAGCTCGCGGTAGAGGTCGATGCAGATGCGCCGGCTCATGCAGACCACCATCGCCTTGCCGTCCATCGCCTCCAGGCGGTTGTCGAAGTGCTCGATGATGTCCTGCGCCACGACCGCGACGCGCTTGTCCGCGCCGACGATGGCTTCGAGTTGCGCCCACTTGGTCTTCAGCTTCTCGCGGCAGTTGATCTCCTCGCCTTCGGTCGCCTCCTCGAAGCCGGGGTCGATGCGCGGCTTCTCCTGCTCGTCGAGCGCCAGCCTCGCGAGTCGGCTCTCGTAGTAGATCGGCACCGTCGCCCCGTCCTCGACCGCCCGCTGGATGTCGTAGATGCTGATGTGGTCGCCGAACACGGCGCGGGTGTTGGCGTCGGCCAGCTCGATCGGCGTCCCCGTGAACCCGATGAACGAGGCGTTCGGCAGAGCGTCCCGCATGTGGCGGGCGAACCCGTCGATGAAGTCGTACTGGCTGCGGTGCGCCTCGTCGGCGATGACGACGATGTTGCGGCGTTCGGACAGCAGCGGATGCCGGTCGCCCTTCTCGCCGGGGAAGAACTTCTGGACCGTTGTGAACACGACGCCGCCCGCCTGCACTGCGAGCCTGCCCCGCAGGTCGGCGCGGCTCTCGGCCTGCGCCGGGGGCTGGCGCAACAGATCGGCGCAGCGGGCGAAGGTGCCGAAGAGCTGGTCGTCGAGGTCGTTGCGGTCCGTCAGCACGACGATGGTGGGGTTCTCCATCGCCGGATCACGGACGAGGCGTCCGGCGTAGAACGCCATCGTCAGGCTCTTGCCCGACCCTTGCGTGTGCCAGACGACACCGATGCGCCGGTCGCCCGGAGCCCCGCCCCTCCGGCCGGAACGGTCGCGTTCGGGCAACTCGCGTCGCGTGTCCACGTCCTGCTGCAACCGGGCCGCGCGCAACGTCTCGGCGACGGCGGTCTCCACGGCGTGAAACTGGTGGTAGCCCGCCATCTTCTTCGCCAGCGCCCCGCTGCCGTCGTCCTCGAACACGGTGAAGTCGCGGACGAGGGCCAGCAGCCGGCCGGGAGCGCAGACCCCCTCGACGAGCACCTGCAACTGCGGCAGCTTCGAGTCGGCCAGCGTTTCGCCCGTGACCGTCCGCCACGGCTTGAACCACTCCCACGGGGCGGTCAGCGTCCCGATGCGCGCCTCCAGGCCGTCCGACACGACGAGCGCCGTGTTGAACGCGAACAGCGAGGGGACCTCCGCCTTGTAGGTCTGAAGCTGCTGGAACGCGGAGCGGATCGTCGCGCTCTCGTCGGTCGGGTTCTTCAGCTCGATGACCGCCAGCGGCAGGCCGTTGACGAACAGCACGATGTCAGGCCGGCGCTCGTGCTTGTTCTCGACGACGGTGAACTGGTCGACCGCGAGCCAGTCGTTCGCTTCCGGCACGTCGAAGTCGACCACGCGGACCTGCCCGCCCCGGACCGCCCCGTCGGCGGCGACGTACTCCACGGTGACGCCATCGACGACCATGCGGTGGAAGGCGCGGTTGCGGGCCTCCAGCGTCGCTCCCGCTGGGCGGACCAGTCTGCGCTGGGCGTCATCGACCGCGGCGTCGGGAAGGTCGGGGTTGAGCCGTGCGAGCGCGACCCGCAAACGCTCCTCCAGGACGACCTCGCCGTAGTCGTCGCGCTCCGCATTCGGCGTGTCGGGAGCGATGTCGGAGCCGCGCGCAACGGTCCAGCCGACCCCTTCCAGCCAGGCGAGGGTGGCGTCCTCGACCGTGGATTCCAGTAATGTGGCGTCGCTCACGAGATCGGCTCCCCACGAGTCACGCGCTCGCTCCCGCCGCCGCAACCGGCCGCTCGGCGTCTTGGGGCGACGCCTCACGGACATCCACGCGCAGTTCCCCAGAGACCAATTTCGGCAGCAGCGTGTCGCGCAGTGCGGTCAGCGTATCGCCTTGTGCCGTACGGAGCCGTATCGTTTGGTCCCACGGATGCACGAGTTCCTCGAAGGCGCGGACGACATCCGCCGCCGGCTGCACCAACGGCAACCGTGCGAGCTGCTTCCGATTGATGGCTCCGAATACCGTGCCGGTATGCTCGTACTGTCGCATGTGTACTCGGAGCGCCTGAGCAATGTAGTAGCCGAAGGACGCTGAGCCGGACCTGTGCCGTAGTGCAGCAACCCACGCCCGATGCAGCACCGCTCCCACGCCATGTTGATGTCCCCTACGGGTGCACGAACACTGACGATCGTGTCCCAGGGCTCCGCCATCCGGTTCGGCGCGGCGCAAAACTTGCGGTTGCTCGGATACCGAAAGCCGAAGTCCGAACGTCCCTGGAAGAACGGTAGGCCGTCGCCGATGTCGTTGTAGGTGTGCCCAGGCGGCGATTGCCCCATGATGATCTCGAAGCCATCTTCGACGTGGCCGTCACTCCAACCCTCGGGGACTTCGCCCAACTCGGACTCCACGAGCCGGTCGGGGAACAGGTCGGCGATGTCCTTCGGCAGCCCCGTGTCGTGGCCTTCCATCTTGGCCCGCACCGGGTCGAAATCGACGAACCAGGACCGGAACAGCGCCCGCGCCATCGCCTCCAGCGTCGCGTTCATCCGCCGGTTCAGCTCGATCTTGTCGTCCAGCGTGCTGAGGATGTGCGCGATGGTGCGTTGCTGCGCGAGCGGCGGCAGCGTGATGAACATGCGCCTCTGGTCGGTGAGACTCACGTACTCAGCCATGTCCGTCTGGCCGGCAACGCCCGTGAACTGGCCGAAGAACTCGGGACCCCTCATCCAGCAGTGCAGGAAGCGTGGGTCGATGACCTCGCGGTCCAGAGACCGCCAGAAGCACAACTGCGGCGAATAGACGAAACGTTCGGTGTCGTCGTGGACGAACGCGAACCTGCCGACCGTTCCCTTGGACGTGAAGACGACATCTCCTGATCGGCTGGTCTTGTCGCCGACCTTGTGAAGCCCACTCTCGGGAAGCCGATCGGCACCGGAGAATCGAAACCCGTCCGCGACGTTGCCGGCCCTGGCGAACGGCAGGCCGCTATCCGACAGCTCGCTGTTCTTCGCGCGATAGCCGTCACCGACGACGAGAACACCGTCCCTGATCAAGTCCCGCACCTCACGTCGCCCCCAGCGGCCGGCAGTTTCGACGTGGAGCTCGGCCTGCCGCTCCCCGCCGGGGGCGCCCCCCGATGGCGTGGAGGGGGCTGCGATTACCACATGATGCGCGTGAATCTTGCTCCGAAAGCTCTGGGATGTGGTCGCCCAATCCACGATGTCCACTCGAAAGGGCAGATCTGAGTCCGTGAACGCGGCTCGCAATGCTGCTGTGCAGTCGATAGCAAGGGGCTCGTCCGTCATCAGCGCGAGGTCGAGATCGGAGGTCTCGCGGGCGTGCCACGCCACACGCGATCCGAAGGCGCGCACCTCCAGGCCGGGCACGTGCTCGCGCAAAATGCGCCGAACCGTCTCCAGATCCGCGGGGCGGATGTCAATCGGTGTCACGGTTGCGCTTCCGAAGCTCTCGCAGGAGGAGACGCATGTCGCGCAGGAATTCGTCAATCACCGAAACCGTCTCCTCCGCCCGGTCCGCGTCTTAGGTGTGGGAAGTCTTGTTCCGCAGCTCCCGGTAGCGAACGTAGGACAGGGCGTCACGAACGATCCCGGCATCGGCCGCGTCCCGCATCAGATCGGCAAAGTCCATCTTCCGCAAGGCCTCGGGATTGGCGACGATCTGGGCCAGTTGTCTCTGGACCATCGTGACTGCCAATTCGTAGGTGAACTCGAACGCCTGGATGGTAGCCGCCCGGAACTGCTCCCGCAGACCAGAGTCCGCGCTCGCCAGATCACCGTGCAGGTAGTCGAAACTGCGTTGCAGTTGCCCGACTGCGTTCGCCAACGCGGAGGAATCGAGCTTCACTGTGACGACCCCCGGTCGCTGAACCCGAGGGCATCAAGATTCTCGGCGATGGCAGCGTCGAGCGGCGCCCCCTCGGTCTGTTGCGCTTGCAGCTCCGCGACCAGCCGAGCCATCTTCGTCTCGAACGGTTCACCGTCGTCCGGCTGCGGCTCCGCGCCGACGTAGCGGCCGGGAGTCAGCACGTGGCCGTGCCGGCGCACCTCGTCGAGCGGGGCGCTCTTGCAGAAGCCAGGAAGGTCCTCGTAGGCGTCCGCGCCGTCGCGCCAAGCGTGGTAGGCGCCCGCGATGCGGGCGGTGTCCTCGTCGGTCAGCTCGCGGTGGGTGCGGTCCACCATCCGGCCGAGCTTGCGGGCGTCGATGAACAGGATCTCGCCCCTCCGCGGCCGGCGTCGCGCCAGGAACCACAGGCAGGCCGGGATCTGCGTCGAGTAGAAGAGCTGGCCCGGCAGCGCGACCATGCAGTCCACCAGATCCGCCTCGATCAGGTTCTTCCGGATCGCTCCCTCGCCGGACTGGCTCGACGACATCGACCCGTTGGCGAGCACGAAGCCGGCGACGCCGGCCGGGGCCAGATGGTGGACCATGTGCTGCACCCACGCGAAGTTGGCGTTGCCCTTCGGCGGTACGCCGTAGCGCCAGCGTTTGTCCTCGGCCAGCCGCTCGCCGCCCCAGTCCGAGACGTTGAACGGCGGGTTGGCGAGGATGAAGTCTGCCTTGAGGTCCGGGTGGCGGTCGTGGTGGAAGCTGTCGCCGTGGGCGATCTGGCTCTCGATGCCCCGGATGGCGAGGTTCATCTTCGCCAGCCGCCACGTCGTGTAGTTCGACTCCTGGCCGTAGATGCTGATGTCCGCCTTGGCCTTGCCGCCGTTCCCGTTGCCGCTGGCGTGAGCGCGGATGAACGCAACCGACTGCACGAACATGCCCGATGAGCCGCAGCACGGGTCGTAGACCCGGCCCCGGTACGGCTCCAGCATCTCGACCAGCACCTTGACGACGCAGCGCGGCGTGTAGAACTCGCCGCCCTTCTTCCCCTCGGCGCTCGCGAACTGAGACAGGAAGTACTCGTAGACGCGGCCGAGCACGTCGCGGGACCGCGCGTCCTCGTCGCCCACCTGGATGTTGCTGACGAGGTCGATCAACTGGCCGAGCCGGCGCTTGTCGAGCGCGGGCCGGGCGTAGTCACGAGGCAGCACCTCCTTGAGTGCCGGGTTGTCGCGCTCGATGGCCGCCATCGCTTCATCGACGGTCTGTCCGACCGTCGGCTGGCGCGCCTGCGCCCGCAGATGCGCCCAGCGGGCTTCGGCCGGCACCCAGAAGACGCTCTCGGCGACGTACTCGTCGCGGTCCTCGGCCTCGGCGGCCTCCTCGCCCCACTCGGCGACCAGCGCCGCGCGACGCTCCTCAAAGGCGTCGGAGATGTACTTGAGGAAGATCAGCCCAAGCACGACGTGCTTGTACTCGGCGGCGTCCATTGAGCCGCGCAGGGCATCAGCCATCGTCCACAACTCGGCCTCATAGCCGGTCGTGGCCCCACCGTTCGGGGTTTCGCCCTCGCCGCCTACCCGCTCCGACCGTCGTCGTGCCATGCCGTGTCTCCGTCGCACGAACCCCGACTTGCGAGCCGGCATCCGCTCCCGTCACCGATAGCGTACAACCAGCCGCCGGCCTGCCTCAACGGCCTTGCCCGCTCCCCTGCGGCGGCGAGCAACAACAAGTGAATGCTGGCAAGTCGGCATGCTCGGCGACGGAATCTCTCGCCCCGCCGTCGGCGGCGACCGGCCGAGCGGTGACACCCTTCCGGGACGGACAATTGAGAGGGGAGCGACCCGGCGCGGCAGGTGTGACGGAGGCACATCTGCCGGGTCCGAAAACCGCCAGGTTTTCGCTGGGTCGCTCCCCTCTCTCACCCTGACCCCTTTCCTGACCCCGTGCCTGGATCGTACGTGGTCATTACGGTCAATGGTGTCAAGGGTTTAGAGGATTCCAAGTGTGATCCGGGGTGTGACTGGAGGTGTGACTGGGGGTGTAAGTTGGTCACGCCGGTCCTGTTACACCCTTGCTGCGGCACCTCTCCTGTAACCTTCGCCTCGGTCATGGTGTGATCAGGCGGCGGATCTGATCACACGCTTGCCCTCGCCCCCCGTCTCCATCGTGCTCCCGTTCTGCCCTCCTCACTGTCCCGCGCTCCGATCTCCTGCGTCCGGTACCTGGATCCCTGTCGAGCCCGTCTGGTCCGCTGCCGTCTTTCCGCGCCTCACGCCGGTCCGTACCGTTCCCGACGGTCCTGTCTGGCGGGCAGGGTTCGTGGGCATGTGCGGCGGGGTCGGGAGCGTGGTCGAGGCCGGTCCCGTTCTCGGGACGGACGGTCGCGTCCGTCCAACAACCAGCCTCGTCCGCGACGGCGGCCGGTGCGTCACCCGCAAGGGCCGGAGCGGAGCGGAGGAGCCCGTGCGTGCGCGGGCTTGACGCGCCGGCCGCCGTCGTGGCACTCGGCTCCTGACAGTCCCCGTGCGCCGGGGCCTGCGCGGCGCTCCGACCGCCGCCGATCGTACCGGGACGGGGTTCAGGCCGCAACGTCGCCCGACGGGCATCAGCGCCCCGGCGCGTGCGCCGCCCGGCGCTCTCCAGCCAGATAGGCTTCCCAGTCGTTCATGAGCCGCCGCCGCCGTTCGAACAGGTCCGACCGCGCGTAGGCCGCCTCGACCGGGTTCCGCACGATGTGGGCCAGCGCCGCCTCGATGACCTCGCGCGGGTGGTCCGTCTCCTCGGCCGCCCAGTCCCGGAACGACGACCTGAAGCCGTGCGGAACGGCGGCGACGCGGTGCCACTGGAGCACCCGCAGCATCCGCTTCTCGTCGAGCTGCTTGCCGCTCCGGCCGGGGAACACCAGCGGGCTACCGCCGTCGCCGAGTCCCCGTGCCGCATCGAGGATCTCCAGCGCACGCCCGCACAGGGGCACCCGGTGGCCGCGCTTCATCTTCATCCGCTCGGCCGGGATCGTCCACACGCGGGCCTCGGTGTCCATCTCGGCCCACAGCGCCCCGCGCACCTCGCCCGACCGCCCGGCGGTCAGGACCAGAAACTCGAACGCCAACTTGACGGCTGGCATCGTCCGCGACGTGTGCATCGTCGCGATGGCCGCCGCGACCTGCCCGTGCGGCAGCGCCTGCCGGTGCTGCACGACCTCGTGCTGCGCACCGAGGACCGGCAGGATGCGGTCACAGGGATTGTCTTTGCGCATCTCCATTGCCACGGCCCACTCCAGCACGGCCCGGATGCGCTGCCGCACGGTCCGGGCGGTCTGCATCTTCACGTGCCAGATGGGCGTGAGGACCTGGAGCACGTCGGCGCTGTCGACCTCCGAGACGGGCCGGCTGCCGATGCGCGGGAAGACGTAACGCTCGAGACTGCGGAGCCACTCGGTCGCCTGCCTGGGACTGCGCCAGCCGGCCCGCTTCGCCTCGACCACGGTGGCGGCGGCCTCGGCGAAGGTGGGCATGCCCTGGACGCGGCGCCGCTCGGCGAGCGGGTCGCCGCCCGCGCGGGCGAGCTTGCGGTTGGCGAGCGCCTTCTCGCGGGCCTCGGCGAGCGTGACCAGATGGACGCTGCCGAGCCCGAGTTCGTGTTTCCGGCCCCGGATGACGAGGCGCTGGATCCAGCTTCGGGTGCCGGTGCGCTGGACGTAGAGGTACAACCCGTTGCCGTCAGCGTGCCGCCCGACGGGCGCGGTACGGACGAAGGCGGCGGAGAGTGCGTGGTGGGGGTGTCGGCCCTTGGGCTTGGTCTTCCTGGGTTTCGGGGCGTCGCGGGTCACATAATCCATTCCCCAATGATATACAGGAAGTCGGCGGATTGCACGCGACGTTCTGACCGGGACAGTCCGGCGCGACGAATAACAAACGATTACTAATCAGATACTTACGGTCAGTTCCGGACTTCGATGAACGTCAGCGGACCCCAATAGCCCGTTTGTGCGATGGCGATGGCCTGTACCTGGAGGTCCAGCCCACCGGAACCCGCAGTTGGGTCCAGCGGCTCTCGATCCGCGGCCGGCGCCGCGAACTCGGACTCGGCGGCTTCCCCCTCGTCTCCCTCAAGGAGGCCCGCGCCCAGGCGTTCGCCAACCGCCGCCTCGCCCGCGCCGGCGGCGACCCGCTCGCCGAGAACCAACGGGTGCTGGTCGTCCGCTGATGCCCTCTACCGTGCGCGTAAGTCCATAAATAGCTGATTGGTAATTGTTTATTGCACAGTCCCGGCGCGCTGAACCGGCCGCGCCGTCCCTCGACATCCCGCCACTTCTCGCCTGCAATGGTGGAATGGATGTTGACACCAGCACGCCCGCCACCCCCCGCCGCACCAAGCGCCGAGGACGCCATCCCCGCAACGCCCTCACCGCCCCCTTCATCCGCTCCGCGCCGCCCGGACGACACGCCGACGGACAGGGCCTGTACCTCTTCGTACAGCCCACCGGGGCGCGCAGCTGGACCCAGCGCCTCGTCATCCGCGGCCGGCGCCGCGAACTCGGACTCGGCAGCGTCGATCTCGTCTCGCTGGCCGAGGCCCGCGAGCAGGCCCTCGCCAACCGAAAGCTCGCCCGCTCCGGCGGCGACCCGCTCGCCGACCGCCGCCGCCTCCAGGGCATGCCGACCTTCGCCGAGGCCGCCGAACGCCTCATCGAGCAGAAGCGGCCCGGCTGGCGCAACGCCAGCGAAGACCGGCAGTGGCGCAACAGCCTGGCCCGCTACGCCTTCCCGCACATCGGCGAGCGGCCCGTCGCCGAGGTCAACAGCGCCGACGTGCTGGCCATCCTGACGCCCATCTGGCACACGCGCGCGGCGACCGCCAAGTCGGTCCGCCAGCGGGTCGCCGCCGTGCTGGAGTGGGCCGTGGTGATGGAGTTCCGCAGCGATAACCCGTGCGACCGGGTCGGCCGGGTGCTCGGCGCGCAACACGCGGTCGTGCAGCACATGCGGGCGCTGCCGCACCGGGAGGTCCCCGCGGCCGTGGCGGCCGTCCGCGCCTCGTCGGCGGGGTCGCCTTTCGTGAGGCTGGGGTTCGAGTTCCTCGTGCTCACCGCGGCGCGCTCGGGCGAGGTCTGCGGGGCGCGATGGGACGAGATGGACAGGGCAGGCTGTGTCTGGACTGTCCCGGCCTCCCGGATGAAGATGAAGCGCGACCACCGCGTGCCGTTGTGCGGGCGGGCGCTCGAGATCCTCGACGCCGCGCGGACGTTGGGCGCCGGCCAGTATCCGTTGGTGTTTCCGGGCAAGGGCGGCAAGGTGCTCGCCGACAAGACGCTGCGGAAGCCGCTCCAGCGTCTTCGGATCGCGGCCGTGGTGCACGGCTTCCGGTCCTGTCTACGGCAAGTTCTTGTAAGTCATTGTTTTCAGACTGCTTAGGCGTCTTCCGTGCGCGAGCGTCGCCCGTTCCGTATGCAATTCCCAGTCGCCATCGTCGCAACCACGCTGCTCTCGGACCTCCGGACCTCGGACCCTCGTAAGGACGGTGACGGAAACTACGTTGCCACGTTCGCCGGCGCGCGACTAGGAATCACGGGCCTGGTGCGTCACGCCAGTTGGCAAAGTTGTAGTAGAGTCGACGACTGGCGCGGTGGCGGTAGGCGGTGGGGGTAGCTGTTCCCGGCGGCTTTCGCCCGTCGCCGGTGCCTCACTCCCCGCCGTGGCTCCGTTTCCAGTCGCCGCTCATCGAACCGGACGTGCGGATTTCCCGCATCCGGCTCTCGGACGAGATTCATGCCTTCGCCCACGGAAAGCTTGTCGTGCGCGGTGCAAGGCGCGTGAGCCCGTACTCGTGCCAGAGCCGCTCGGCCGGGAAGCGCATCTCTTTCCCGGTCCGCACCTTGTGCTTGCGACAGAGCCACTGGCGCAGCCGTCGCGTTGCGTGCCGGTCGACCGCTGCGTAGGCCGGGCTGACCTGCCCCAAGGTGAAGTAGTTCGCCCAGCCGGTCATCAACCGGTTCAGGCGCGCCACCACGACCTCCGGCGACAGGAGCCCGCTACGCCGCGTCGTCAGCTCGCTCAGGCGTCGGCAGATGCTCTGGACGCTCGCCGGGCTCGGACGGGTGCCGATGTAAGCTGCTCCCGTGTCCCGCCGATAATTGCGCCCAATCCGGTAGCCGAGGAACGTTAGCGGTTCCTCTGGCACTCGGCAGCAACGGGTCTTCTCGGTGTTCATCGGCAGCTTCAGACGCTTCAGCAGCCCGGACACCGCCGCCAGCATCTCCGCTGCCGGCGCGCGGCCGAGAACCGCGAGGTGAGTCGCCCGGGGGAATCGCACCCCCGGGCGCTCGCAGAACTGTACGTGAACGTCTCCGCTCATACAGCTCCCATCATCCAGCCGCCGGCGTCAACCCCAGCAGATGCCAGTGGGCGAACAGCCGGGACGCACGACGAGCCAAGCCGCCGAGCCAGTGGCTGGCGCGACGACGATGGCGCCGTAGCCTCTTGTATTTCCGCATGGCCCAGCGGACCAGCAGGCCGTTGAAGTGGCAGAAGACCGAGTACAGGGCCGACTTGTAGAAACGGCCGTAGTACTGAATCCAGCCGCGAAGGACAGGATTCCACATGCGGGCCAGGTCGTCGATGGCCTTGTCGCTGCGCCGAGGGAGGTGCCAACGCCGCATCGTCTGCCGCATCCGCGTTGCTGCCGCATTGCTCACCGCCGGGAGGAAGCTGATGAAGTACTGACCCCATCGATTCTTCGCCCGACGAGGACGGAACGTGTATCCCAGGAAGGTGAACTGCTGCGTGGGATACTGCCCCGGCCGGTCATCATCCTTGCAGTAGACGATACGCGTCTTCTCCGGATGTACCTCCAGCCGGCATTGCGCCAGACGACGTTTGATGTGCGACAGGACGTGCTGCGCTTGCGCCTCCGTTCGACAGTGCGCGACGATATCATCCGCGTACCTCTCGAACGGAACGTCCGGGTGCGTGGTCCGCATCCAGTCGTCGAACGCGAGGTGCAGGAAGATATTGGCCAGGAGCGGACTCGCGACGCCCCCTTGGGGCGTTCCCGTCGTGCGCGGCACCAGGGTTCCGTCGTCCTGCTGCATGGGAGCGGTCAGCCACCGCTGCACATAGAGCAGAATCCACCGGCACTGCGTGTACTTCCGGACCGCTCGCATGACGAGCGAGTGGTCCAGGTTGTCGAAGAAGCCGCGGACGTCAAGATCGATCACCCAGTCGTAACGCCAGCATCGCTGCCGGGTTGCCGTGAGTGCGTCGACCGCTGACTTCCGCGGGCGATACCCATACGAATCAGGGTGGAATTGCGGCTCCACCTCCGGTTCCAGGTACATCTTGACCACCGTCTGGGCAACTCTGTCGGCGACAGTGGGTATGCCCAAGCGGCGCTCGCTTCCGTCCTTCTTCGGTATGCCGACCGTCCGGACCGGAGGCGGAAAGTACGTGCCCGACGACATCCGATTCCAAATCCGGTAGAGATTGTTCTTCAGGTCCTGCTCGAACATCTCGACCGACTCGGCATCGACGCCAGCCGCTCCGTGGTTCGCCTTGACCCGAGTGTAGGCCTCCCAAACCACCCACTTGGAAATACAAAACGGCTTCGCGTGGCTCGACGGCTCCTCCCGCTCGCGCGGTTGACCGTCGGGACACGCTGGATGACGCGACCCCTTTGCTCCATCGAGTTTCCTCGACTTCGTCGCTCGTACGGGTCGCTCCGCCCCTGTGCCTCGCATCGGGCTTCTCATCCTTGGGGGTCGGCCCCTTGGATTTCTCCCTTCACATCAAGGCGACAGGTTCCCACGTTCCACACAAGGGCCTGGTGCAGGGTCACGCCACCTTTATGCCGGGTGCCGACCAGCCAAGCTACAGGCTCCCGCTGGACTTGTCCCGGGTTAACGACTCGCCCCGGTTTCGACACCGTCCCTACGCTTTCGACACGTTGCCGGTGGTTCATTCACTTCGTCTCCCTGCACCCTACCTGACGCGGTCGCGCCGCGCCGTTTCCGTGACGCTTACCACCTCGACTCTTGACCGAGGCAGCGCACGGCGGTTTGGAGCCTCCCCCTGCCGGGCGGCTCCGAGGGGCCTGCCCTCATCCCTCGTGCAGCATGGCTGCAGCTAGGCGGCCATCACGGCCTCCCTTCTGCGCCTTCGTGGCGCACAGTCGTCTGCGTAGTTGACGATTTCCGCCTTGAAGCGCCGGGCGTAGCCCAGCACCTTCCAGCCCAGGATGAAGCGACGCATGTAGATGTTGCTGAACAGCGGCGATATCGGAGCCCCTTGCGGGGTTCCCTTCCGCTCCCGACGCGCCCGGTTCGTCCGGCGGCGACCGCCTCGACCGTCGTCCTCCTCCACCGCCATCTCCAGCCACGCCTTGACCCAGCCCAGCAGCCGCCCGTCGCTCACGCGACGCGCGACGGAGCGGAGCAGTTCGGCGTGCGGGATTTGGCCGAAGTAGTCCGACAAGTCGCCGTCCACCACCTCGCGCTGGCCCGTCGTCAGCAACCGGTGAACGCGTCTGACCGCGTCATGCGCGTCCCGGCCCGGCCGATAGGCGTATTGCTCCGGTTGCAGGTCGGCCTCGAAGATCGGCGACAACACCAGCATCGCCGCCGTCTGCGCCACCCGGTCCCGGAGACACGGAATACCCAACGGCCGAAACTTCCCACGCTGCTTCTTCGGGATGAGGACCTGCCGCACCGCTTGCGGCCGGTAGGTCCCCGCCTTCAGGTCCCGCGCCAGTGCTCCCAGCCACCGTTCGACCCCGAACGATTCGATGTCCGCGACCGTCTCGCCGTCTACCCCGGCCGCGCCGCCGTTGCGACGAACGGCCTGCCAGGCGACCACGAGCACGTCGTCGCGCCACACCTTGTCGCTCAGCGAGTAGAACCGGAAGCCCGGAGCTTCCTTCGCTTTCGCATGTAGCGCCGTCTGGAGTCGCTGAACTCGTTCTGAGGCTGTTAGGCTCTCGCCAGTCCCCATGTCCCGTCCTCCGTGATGCGCTGCTCTCGAACCAAGGCCCCTTCCCTCCACCGGAGTTACCCGGCTTCCCCGGTACTGCGGGCCTCTCCGCCACCCTGGCCGGCCCGACCTGACCCTCGCGGGTTGTCGGTTGGCGCGTGCCGCGTCGCCGGCAGGGCTTCCCGTGTTGCGTCCATTCCCCTCTTCCACACGTGCCGTCGCCATTACCCCGGCGGAACCGGTCGGTGCTCGCGTCGCTCGCTTCCCGACCGCTGGCAGCCTTCCCCGTGATCGAGGCGGGTCGGCTTCCGCATTAGACGTTTCGAGGCCTGCGCGGCGTTCACGTCGTTACGGCCCGCGTGCTCGCTGAACCGCCCGAGGCGGCCTTTGTCGTCGGAGTGCTTCAGCCGATGTCGTTGCCTCCATCGTCCGCCCCGACTGCTACCGGCTGGAGCGACAGTTGCCGGGCGGGATTCGCACCCGCTGAGAAATGGCGCCTTTCACGGCGCACTCGATCACTGTCCTAAGCGTTCGGCGACGCCGGTATCCGGCGTTGCGGCCGTCGGGCAAGCACCGTCGAACAGCGAGCCGATCCGGTCCGGGCGCCCTCCCTGCGCAGGGGACATCGACCGGTGCTGGCCGTCGACAACGCCAGCGTCCGGTCGGCCCGCTCCCACGTCCATACCGGCTTGCCCGAACGGTTACGGACCGTGTAAGCGTTCGGCGGAGCCGGTATGGACACGCGGCTGGCCCAGCCAGACGCGCCGTCGGTGTCCAGAGAAATCCGTGCAGACTGACCAACTCGGCCTGCGGGGGGAGTGCGTTCTTCGCCGCACGGCGCGCTTCCTGGCTCTGCCCGCTTCAGCTCGTCCGCGCTCTCTCCGCTCCGCGGGTGCACGCGTCGACCGCCCAGTTGTCGGTCCGCCATACCGGCGTGGCCGAACGCTTACGGACCCTCCGGACCCTCGGACCGGGCGGACCGGCGGACCGGGCGGACCGTCTCGGACCGGCGGACCGGGCGGACCGGCGGACCGGTGGACCGGGGGACCGGCGGACCGGCCGACCGCCGGCCTGCCTGCGGCGAGGATCTCGGCCGCCGTCAAGAGGGGACAGCGGACGGCATCAGCTCGGGACGAACCGGAGTCGAGCACGCGGGTCCGGGCGCAAGCGTAGGTCGGCACGAGGGGGCGGGGAACGGAGCAGCCGGAGAGCCTTGAATCGGAACAAGGGTTGCGTGCGGGAGGCTCGACGGAGAAAGCAAACCGACCAGAAGGCGGACGGGAAGAGGCAGAAGCATGGGAGGACATCGAGGGATCGCGGACAATCAGATGGGGGCACGGACGGAGAACAGGCCGGAGGCGGAGAGCACGGACGACACGATGCGCAGCAAGGCGGCGACGGTGAGAGTGTGATCCAACCTGTCGTCTGATCACAACAAGGACCGAGGCGAACTTACACCGATGATGCCGCAGTAAGGGTGTAAGGAGGACAGGCGGCCGAACTTACACTTCCAGTCACACCTGAACTTACACCCGGCAACCAGCCAAGTCGTTTCCTATCAACAGATTCCCACATCACAGACCCACCCCCACGTGCAGACAAAAGGGTCGGGTGGGAGTAGGGGAGCGACCCCGCGGAAACCTGGCGGTTTCCGGCCCCCGCCGGTGCTCCTCCGTCACACCTGCGGGGTCGCGGTCGCTCCCCTTGAAATTGTCCCTCCAGGAAGGGTGAGAACCTGCCGTCTCCGCCGGCCGGCCGGCTCGCGTCGCTCGCCTGCGTCGGGCCATGAACGCTGCCCCGCCTGCGGCGCTCTCCGGCAGCGCGTGCAGGTCGGGCGGAGCCGGTCGGCGGATTCCACCAGAGGCGGGTAGCTACGGGACGGCCGGCGTGTCAACGCGCTTCGCACGTTCTCCGCTGCGCTTCGACCCTGTCGGGTGACACACCGTCCGCCCCTCCGCTCAGACAGCCGTTGTGGGCCTTGCGGCCCGGCCTGGACGGGAACCGTCCCGTCGTCCCACTCGGCTCGCCCGCGGATGGACCCCCGATGCGGAAAATGCGGGCGGCGAGATTTTTCTTTGCCCGTGCAGGTCGCTTCATAGAGTGCGGAAAGGTGCTCATCCGGTCCTGTCCAGTCTCAGCAGGTCGGAAGGCGCCCAGAAGGGTCTAATCCGTGCAAATGGCTGCATTGCATGGGTTTGCGCTGTTTGTGGTACGTTGTTCTCCGAACCGCGGGGCGTGATATCGCCGCGCAATCCCGCCATCTCAAGGAGGGCTGAAGATGACCACGAACCGAGACTTCACCCGCCGGCGTGCGAGCGTCGGAAACTCCCTGCCCAGGCTGCTCACCCTGCGCGACGTGACCGAGCTGACGGCCCTGTCCCGCTCGGCCGTCTACGCGCTGATGAGCGAGTCCCGGTTCCCGAAGCCGCTCCGCGTCGGCAGCCGCGCCGTCCGGTGGGTCGAGCACGAGGTGCTCGACTTCATCGCCACCCGCCCCCGCGCCGGCTCGGAGCGGCCCACCCCGTAACGGCCATGCTCGACCTGCTCGACCGCCTGGAGGGCGTCAGGGAGTCGGGTGCGGGCTGGACCGCACGATGCCCGGCGCATGCCGACCGCCGGGCGTCGCTCGCGGTCGGCCGCGGCGACGACGGCCGCTGGCTCCTGAAGTGCCACGCCGGCTGCGCGTTCGGCGCCGTCGTCGGCGCGCTCGGCATCGACGCCCGCGACCTCTTCCCCTCGAACGGACACCGCCACCCGCCCGCGCGGCGGGA
Source organism: Vicinamibacterales bacterium (assembly GCA_965214845.1). GTDB lineage: Bacteria > Acidobacteriota > Vicinamibacteria > Vicinamibacterales > UBA8438 > JAAXGX01. The sequence continues at coordinate 3,821,312 of CBDCCO010000007.1, read as the reverse complement.
GGCGGCCGTCTACGACTACGACGGCGTGTTCGAGGTGGTGCGCTACGAGCCGAAGGACTTCCGGCAGCGGCGGCCGGACGGGCGAGGCGGCTACCTGTGGAACCTCGACGGCATCACGCCGCGACTCTATCGCCTGAACGACCTGGCCGGCCGCGATGCGGCCGTCGTGGTCGAGGGCGAGAAGGACGTGGACCGGCTGTGGTCGCTCGACCTGCCGGCGACCTGCAACGCGGGCGGAGCCGGCCAGTGGAGGTCCACGCATGCCGAGCAGCTCAAGGTTGCCGGCGTGCGGTCGGTGGTCGTCGTTCCCGATGCCGACGACGCGGGCCGGAGACATGGTCAGGCTGTTGCGCGAGCGTGCGCAGCGGCCGGACTGCGGGCGCGGATCGCCGCGCTGCCCGACGGACCCAAGGACATCTGCGCGTACCTTGACGACGGTCACGACAAGCGCGAGCTGGCGGAGGTGATCGCCGCCGCCGAGTCGTACGACGGGGCCGCCGACCTGCCGGCCGGGGTCGTGCGGTTGAGTGACGCCGATGTCGAGGGTACGGCGGCCGAGGGACCGCCGGCCGTCGCGCGGCTGATCGCCCACGCGGGGCGGGTCACGTTGCTGCACGCGCGGGAGAAGGCCGGCAAGAGCACGCTGACCGGCGCCGCGGTGGCCGCCGTCACCCGCGGGCGGTCGTTCCTGGGCATGCCCACCGTTGCGGGCGACGTGCTGTGGGTCGGCGAGGAGGCGGCCTCGGATGTCAAGGCGCGGCTGTTCCAGTGGGACGCGGACCTGGAACGGGTGTACTTCGTCGGCCGGCCGAGCCGGGACCCGGAGCACGAGGCGTCGCTGCGACGGCTGGTCGAGCGGCTGCGGCCGGTGTGGGTCGTCATCGACACCTGGTCGCACTACCTCCAGGTCCATCGCGTGAAGGACACGGCCGGCCCCGGCGAGCAGGGGCTGCTGATCGGCGAGGTCGTCAGTCTGGCCCGCGAGTCCGGGTCGGCGTTCGCCGTCTCGCACCACAACCGGAAGAACCCCAGCGCCAGCGCCGAGTCCGGCGACGCGGAGGGCGAGTACCGGGACTCGACGGCGATCGGCGCGGCCGTGGACATGATCGTGTCGTTGAGCCGGGCGAAGATGCCGCGGGCGCGGCGCCTCACGCCGTCCGGCCGCTGGCCCGAGGAGCCGCTGACCGTCGTCCTCGAGCCGGGCGTCGGCTACGAGCTGGCGCCGGACCTGGAGGAGGACGAACAGGCCCGTGCGGACGGCAAGCCGCCGGCCCGCCCGCTCCCGGAACGCGCGCTGCTGCACCTGCTCCGGTGCGATCCGCTGGCCCGGCCTCATGCGAGCACCCTGGCCGAGGCGCTCGATTGCAGCGGACGGCGGTACCAGGACCTGCGTGCGGCGCTCGATGCGCTGCTCGACGACGGGCTCGTCGACCACGCCCAGCGCCCTGGCGCGACGAAGCAGCGGGACCGGGGCTACGCACTGACCGCCAAAGGCCGCGAGCGGGCCGAGGCTCTCCGCGACCAGTCGATTTCCGCGATTTCCACCAAGGGAAACGGGGCGGAAACGCTCGGGAACACGCCGGGAAATCCAACTCGATTTCCATTTCCGCGATTTCCCCCCCAGGGGGTGGGCGGAAATGGAAATGGAAATCGAACTGCTTGAGGGTCGATCTCTGGGCGGAGTCGGGGGCCACGGACCCCACGTCACGGAATCGGAATCCGTCACCGGCGCAGGGGGATGACCTGCCCCCGCTCCTCACCGAGATAGGCGCCCCAATCGTCCATGAGGCGTCGGCGGCGCGCGAACAGGTCGGACCGCGCGTAGGCCGCCTCGACCTGATTCCGCACCTTGTGGGCCAGCGCCGCCTCGACGACCTCACGCGGGTGGTCGGTCTCTTCGGCCGCCCAGTCCCGGAAGCTGGACCTGAAGCCATGCGGCACCGCCGCGATGCCCAGGTCCCGGATGAGCTTCGAGACCGCGGCGTCATCGAGCGCCTTCCCGCGGACGCTCGGAAAGACCAGCCCGGCGAACTCGGGCCGGGTCGCGACGCCGCGGAGCTGCTCCGCCTCCCGCAGGACCCAGACCGCCCGGCCGCACAGCGGCACCCGGTGCTCGCGTTGCGCCTTCATCCGCGCCGCCGGAACCGTCCACACCCGCGCGACAAGGTCGACCTCGTCCCACGTCGCCCCCCGCGCCTCGCCGGACCTCGCGGCCGTCAACACGAGAAACTCGAAGGCCAGCTTCGTCCCGAGCCACGCATCCGAGCGCTGAACGGCCGCAACCGCGGCGGCGACCTCGCCGTGCGGCAGCGCCGCCCGGTGCTGCACGAGCACGGGACGCTTCGGCAGCGCCGCCGTGACCGCGTCGCCGGCTGGATTGTCGCTGCGGTAGCCCTGCGCGATGGCCCACCGCATGACGACGCCGATGCGCCGGCGCACCCGCTGCGCCGTCTCGTTCTTGGTCGACCAGATGGGCTGCAGCGCCGCCATCACGTCGGCCGTCGTCACCCGGTCGACGCCCTTGTCGCCGATGTGCGGGTGGGCGTACTGCTGCAGCGTCGCCCGCCACTTCTGCGCTGTCGTCTCGCCGTCCTTCCAGGCCCCGCGGTGGATCGCGATCACCTGCTCGGCCGCCTCGGCGAAGGTGGGGACGCCCGCCGTCGGGCGTTTGTCCCGCAGCGGGTCGCCGCCCGCGCGGGCGACCCGGCGGTTCGCGAGCGCCCGCTCGCGGGCTTCGGCCAGCGGGACGAGCGTGAAGCTGCCGAGGCCGAGCACGCACGACTTGCCGCGGATCACGAGCCGCTGCACCCAGCGGCGCGCCCCGGACGGGTCGACGTGGAGGTACAGGCCGTTGCCGTCCGCGTAGCGGCCGGACTCGCCGACGTGGCGGCAGAAGCCGGTGGTGAGGGCCTTGTCGGGATGCCGGCCCCGGCGCTTGGTCGCGCGCCGTTTCTTGGGCAGCGGCGGGTTCGTATTTCCTTCGATTATTCGTCGACCAGTCATTGCGTACCCAATTTGTTTGGGGACTGCAATTGTCTATCCCGCCCCCAATTAGTTTTCGGACTATAGCGAAAGTGGCCGGACGACCAAAGACGCCGCGTTCGTCACAACACGAATTATATAGCGTTTAGCGCCGGTCCGTCGCGGACGGTTCGGGACGACCCCGGAAAGCGAAAGGAGGGGGTCCGCGTAGACCTCTTTTTGAAGGAGCTGGCAGATGGCAATCTACGGTGGCACGTACATGGATGATCTGCTCGTCGGGATGTCCGGTGACGACATCCTGTGGGGCGGGATGGGTGACGACACGCTGCAGGGCGGCGCCGGCGATGATCGGCTCAGGGGAGGGCCTGGGGCGGACGTCATCAACGGCGGTCCTGGCATGGACATCGCGGACTATGCCGACTCGATGGCGGGCGTCAACATCGACCTGAGCAGCGCCTTCGTGCTGGACGAGGACCTGAAGCCGCGCGTCTTCGGAGGCGATGCGGAGGGTGACACCCTCACCAGCATCGAGATCATTTGGGGTTCGGCCTTCGCTGACCGCCTGGTCGGCAGCCACGGCATGGACTACTTCTTCGGCAACGCCGGCGACGACGAAATCATGGGCGGCGACGGCAACGACATGCTGCGCGGGGGCGACGACAGCGACCTCCTGCAGGGCGATGACGGCGACGACACGCTCTACGGGGATGCCGACGACGACACCATTGAGGGCGGTCCCGGAGATGACATGCTGTTCGGCGGCGAGCACGACGACGCCCTCTACGGCCAGGGCGGTGATGACGTGCTCGAAGGCGGTCCAGGTGCCGACATGCTGTACGGTGGCCCGCACAGCGCCAAGGCCCTTGGCGGCGACACGGCCTCCTACACGATGTCGCCCGAGGGCGTCATCATCCGGCTGAACGTGCCGTTCTTCTATCCGAACCCGGACCTCAATGACCCGGAGCAGGTGCTCGCCGCTGGTGGGGACGCCACGGGTGACGACTACGACGGCATCGAGAACGTCAGAGGCTCGATGCACGACGACATCGTCGTGGGTGGCGCCTCAGCGGACGGGAACGCCGGAGGAAACGTCGTCTGGGGCAACGCGGGTGACGACAGAATCATCGGAATCACGCATGCGACCGCCCGCATGAGCACCGACACGTTCTTCGGGGGCAAGGGCAACGACACGCTGCAGGGCGGCAGTGCAAACGACAAGCTCTACGGCCAGGTAGGTGATGACCGGCTTGAAGGTGGCGATGATGACGACACCTTGGTCGGTGGCCCTGGCGCGGACGAGCTGTTCGGTGGGCGCCGCCACGCCTCCGGCGCCAGCGAAGACGCGGGCAAGGATACCGCCGACTACAGCAAATCACCAGAAGCGGTCACGATTGACCTGGGGGCGCTCTCTCCCACTGGCCAGACGATGCCGTCCGCAAAAGGTGGCCATGCCGAGGGCGACATGCTCTACGGCATCGAGAACATCACCGGCACGGACTACACCGACCTGCTCATTGGTGATGCTAATGCCAACCACCTGAAAGGCGGGCAGGGGGACGACTGGGACGACCCCGACACCCCGCGGGTGACCGAAGGCGGCCTGTTCGGCGGCGGTGGCAACGACACCCTGGACGGTGGCCGGGGCAACGACTGGCTGGATGCGAGCGAGAGCGTGGCGGGCGAGTCGGTGAAGCTGATTGGTGGAAGCGGCAACGACATGCTCATCGGCGGGGCGGGCAACGACGGCACTGCCGCGGTCGACGCGGTCGCCGCAGTCACCGCTGGCGATGGAACCGTGACTCCCGCCGTGGCCGCCAAGGCTGTTGTTTATGGCCTTGATGGCGGTAACGGAGATGACACGCTGGCAGGCGCGGCCGCGCAGTGCTGCGCGATCACCTCTATACCGCCGGCGAGCTCCTCAGAATGGGCTATCTCGCTCCGGACCCGAAGCTGTCCCACATGACACCGAAGCAGATTCAGCTGTTCGGTCCCGAACCCTGAGCTGTGGCCAGGATCGCAACGATTGTCGAGGGCCACGGCGAGGTTGAAGCCGTTCCGATCCTCCTCCGGCGGATCGCGGAACGTGTGTCGCCAGACTGCCCCGTTCAGTTCGTGCGACCCATACGAGTCCAGCGTCAGGGGGTGTTGAAGGCGGGAGAGCTGGAGCGAGCCGTCGATCTGGCCGCCCGACAGGCGGGGACCGGCGGATGCGTCCTCATCCTGCTGGATGCGGGAACCGACTGCCCTCGGGAGCTGGCGCCGAACCTGCTGCGGCGTGCCAGGGCAGCCCGACGGGACCGAGACATCCGGGTCGTGTTGGCGAAGGCAGAATACGAAGCGTGGTTTCTGGCAGCGGCGAACTCAATCGCCGGACAGCACGGCTTGGGCGCCTCCACAGAACCGCCCGATGATGCGGAGGCCGTCACAGGCGCGAAGGAATGGTTGAGGGCACGCATGCCGCCGGGTCGAAGCTACCGCGAGACGCTTCATCAGCCGGCGCTCACCGCGATCTTCGATTTGGACGCAGCGCGCGCTGCCCCCTCGTTCGACAAGTTGTGGCGGGACGTGAGCGAGTTGCTGGGGATTGCCGGGCGTCGCGGCTGATAGCCCATGTTTAACAAGATCGGCGGTCATTTTGCCGATTCGGGCAGCATTTCGAGAGTTTCGTCTCTGTAAGTTATTGATTCTAAATGATCGGCGTTTGGCTGAGCTCAATGTAGTGCCATAATCGTATGGCTTGGGTTGCGCTGTGGCGGGTCCACCCGCTATCGTGGCCCGTATGTTCGTGCGGCGCACCCAAACCCGGCGAACCGAAGACCGACAGCCTTACTTCTCCCATCGCCTCGTCCACTCCGAGCGCGTCGGAAACACCGTCCGGCAGCGCACGCTGCTCAATCTCGGGCGCCACTTCGACATCCCCCGCGAGCAGTGGCCGCTGCTGTGCACCCGCATCGACGATATCCTGGCCGGCCAACCGCCGCTGGTGGCCGATTTCCCGCCCGCCGTCGAGCATGAGGCGCAGCGGATCGCCGCGCAGTTGGTTGCCCGCGCCGCACCGAGGGACGAGACGGCCGCCGGACCGGCGGCCGTGCAACGGGTCGATGTCGACTCGCTGCGCCTGGCCCGTCCCCGTAGCGTCGGGGTGGAGCAGGTCGGCCTGTGGGCGCTGGAGCAATTGGAGCTGCCGGCCCTGCTGGCCGAGTTGGGCGTCAACGGCGCGTTGCGTGCGGCGGCGGCCGGGGCCCTCGTCGGGCGCCTGGCCCAGCCGGCATCGGAGCGCGCGACGCACCGCTGGCTGCAAGCGCGCAGCGGTCTGGGCGAGCTGCTCGGCGTCGACTTCGAGACCGTCAGCGCGATGCAGCTCTACCGCGCCTCGGACGCGTTGGTGAAGCATCGCGAGGCGATCGAGGCGCACCTGTTCGACCGCGCCCTCGGGCTGTTCGACCTGCAGCCGACCGTGACCCTCTACGACCTGACCAACACCTATTTCGAGGGCGAGGCGAGCGAGCAGCCCCAGGCCAAGCGCGGGCACTCGAAGGAGAAACGCAGCGACTGCCCGCTGTTGACCCTGGGGCTGATGCTCGACGCCAGCGGCTTCGTCCGCCGCTCGCAACTGTTCGCCGGCAACGTCCGCGAGCACCGCACCCTGGCCGGCATGCTCGAGGCGCTGCGGGCGCCGGCCGGCGCCCTGGTGGTGATGGACCGCGGCGTCGCCACCGACGCCTGCATCACCTGGCTGCGCGAGCACGGCTACCGCTATCTGGTCGTCAGCCGCGAACGCCACCGGCAATTCGATGCCGAGGCCGCCGTGTCGGTCCGCACGCAGTCGAACCAGACCGTGCACCTGCACAAGGTCGTCTCCACCGACCCCGACGAGGTGCGCTTGTACTGCTACTCGGAGGAGCGAGCACAGAAGGAACGAGCCATCGTCGAGCGCGTCGCCACCCGCTTCGAGGCCGCGCTCACCAAGCTCAACGACGGGCTGGCGTGCCCCCGCGCCCACAAGCGCCTCGCCCAGGTCTGGCAGCGCATCGGGCGCTTGAAGGCGCGCCACACCCGCGCCGCCAAGCACTACCAGATCGACGTCACCGCCGACGAGACCGGCAACCAGGCCGTCGCCGTCACCTGGACCCGACGCCCGCAGGACGGCTCGATGGCCACCCATCCCGGCGTCTACTGCCTGCGCAGCAGCGAGACCGACTGGGACGAAGACGCCTTGTGGCGAACCTACACCACGCTCACCGACGTCGAAGCCGTCTTCCGCTCGCTCAAGTCCGAGCTCGGACTGCGCCCCATCTACCACCACAAGCCGCGGCGGGCCGACGGCCACCTGCTGCTCACTGTTATCGCCTACCAGCTCGTGCAGGTCATCCGCACCCGCCTGCGCGCGCACGGCGAGCACGCCAGCTGGTCCACCCTGCGCCGCATCCTCGAAGGCCAGCAGCGCGTCACCGCCACCTTCCGGCGCCCGGACGGGCGCACCCTGCACGTGCGCACGGCCACGCAAGCCGAACCCGAACAGCGGGCCATCTACGATGCGCTCGGCGTCGACCCCGCAGCCGGGCGGCGTCCGCAAGACGATCATCTGACCGCCCCCCTTCCCCCGGTTGACGCGCATTTGTAGTGCCACTTGCGCCGTTCGGTCGGCGTAAGCTGCTGATTCTAAAATACCTTGGCTGTACCGTTGTTAAACATGGGATAGTGATAGTCGTCCGGTCGCCCCCGGAGGAGCTCAGTCGGGGCTGTCCTCCACAATCCGCTGCCAGAGTCGGCGGCAACGGTCCGGCAGGTCGTCCAGGTCGGCGCTGACGTCGGCGATGAGCGTCGCGCGGTCCGGGCCGGCGAGCAGCTGCTCGATGTCCCAGGCGTCCTGCGCGCCGCCGGCGAAGAGCTTGAGGAGAACGAGGTCCTGCGCCCGCGCGGCGGGCAGGCGCGTGCCGCCGGCAGACGCGGGCTCGGCGCGCTCGAGGATCCTCTGCTGCCAGCGGTGACGGCCCACGACCAGGTCGACCGGCTGCTCTTCCTGCTGCTCGAACCGGATGACGCCCGCGAGGGGGTCGTCGGCGTCGCCCCGCGCGGCGGACACCTCCACGCCCGCGTCCGCAAGCGGCTTCCACCACGCGCTGTCCAGCGGGGCGTCCGCCAGCGTCAGCAGATCGATGTCGCGGGTCGAGCGGCCCACGCCGTGGACGGCCAGCGCGGCGGCGCCGATCAGGGCGTACGCGACGCCGGCGCCGTCGAGGGTCGCGGCGACGCGCTCGAGCAGGCTCAGCCGATGAGCCGCTGCAGGCATGCGCTCGGTTGGCGGGTCGCCTGGCGCCGCCGCTCGAGGAGTCGGATTGCCGTCCGCCGCTCGAGGCCGCGGGTGGCGCGAAACGCCTCCAGGTCCTCGTCGCCGAGGCGGAAGGCCAACTCGAGGCGCTCGGCCAGCGGCATCGCGCGGACGGCGTCGGCGTCGCGCGCGCGGAGGACCGAGGCAACCGACCTGGCAACCGATCTCACGGGGCGAGTATACCCGCGGCGGTTGCCTGGCCGGCTTTGACAGCCGCGCCCTGCAAACGTAGCCTTGCCGCGAGAACGGTGGTAGAGGGTCCGCGATGCGCTTGAGAATCACGTCGGAGCCGCAGGTTGCGTTGCCCACGCCGGTACGGAAGACGTCAGAAGGCCGTGGTCGTGGCCGGGGCCGCACCGGTCGCGCAGGCCCGCTCGCGCTCGGCCTGCTGATGCTGGCCGGCGCGTGCGCCTGGGCGGCGTGCTCGGACGGCGAGACGGCCGCGCTGGCGCCTCCGGCTGCCGCCCAGTCGTACGATCTGGTGATTGCCGGCGGGCGGGTCATCGACCCGGAGAGCGGGCTCGATGCCGTGCGGCACGTCGGCATCCGCGACAGCGCGGTGGCGGCGCTCTCGGAATCGCCGCTGGAAGGCGGCGCGGTCGTCGACGCCGCCGGGCTCGTCGTGGCGCCGGGCTTCATCGATCTGCACGCGCACGGGCAGGACCCGGTGAGCAGCCGCTACCAGGCGCAGGACGGGGTGACGACGGCGCTCGAGCTCGAGATCGGCGCCTTCCCGGTCGGCCGCTGGTACGCGCGCCGGGGCGGGGCGTCGCTCATCAACTACGGCGTGTCGGTGAGCCACCAGGGGGCGCGGCTGCGGGCGTTGGGCAGCGCCGTGGCGCGCGCCAACCCGGACGGGACGTTCTCGCTGGGCGAGAGCGGCAACAGCGCTCTCTACCGCGCGGCGACCGAGGACGAGCTGGCCCGCCTCGGCGAGCTCATGGAGCGCGGCCTCGAGGAGGGCGGCATCGGCTTCGGGTTCGGGTTGAGCTACACCCCGGGCGCGAGTCATCGCGAGCTGCTGCGCCTGTTCGAGCTCGCGGCCGGATACGAGGCGCCCGCGTTCATCCATCTGCGGGGGTCGGGGGCCTTCCGGCGAGGCGGCGTCCTGGCGCCGTTCCAGGAGGTGATTGCGAACGCGGCGATCACCGGCGCGGCGCTGCACATCGTCCACATGAACAGCACCGCGGCGGGGCGGGCGGAGGAAGCCCTCGCCATGATCCGCGGCGCGCGCGAGCGGGGTGTCGACGTCACGACCGAGGCCTACCCCTACACGGCCAGCGCCTCGCTCATCGAGTCGCCGCTGTTCGACGGCTGGGACGACCGGCCGGCCGAGGCATACCGCAGGCTGCAGTGGGTCGAGACGGGCGAGCGGCTCACGCGCGCGACGTTCGACCGCTACCGCCGGCGGGGCGGGTGGGTCATCATGCACGGCCGGTCGGAGGCGGTCAACGAGTGGATCGTCAGCCAGCCCGACGTCATCGCGGCCAGCGACGGCATCCCGTTCAGCGAGGGCCGGGCGCATCCCCGCGGCGCCGGGACGTTCGCCCGCATTCTCGGCCGCTACGCGCGCGACCGCGGCGCGCTGTCGCTGATGGACGCCCTGCGCAAGATGACGCTGCTGCCGGCCCGGCGGCTGGAGTCGATCGTGCCGGCGATGACGCGCAAGGGCCGGGTGCAGGTCGGGAGCGACGCCGACCTGACGATCTTCGATCCCGCGCGCGTCATCGACCGGGCCACCTACGATGCGCCCGATCGGCCGTCGGCCGGCATCGAGCACGTGCTCGTCGGCGGCACGTTCGTCGTCCGCGACGGCGCGCTGGTCGACGGCGTCCAGCCCGGCCGTCCGCTCCACGGCCGGCACCTGGCGTCGGAGTAACCGACAGGCGCGTGGTCCCAGGGCGCGCACGGCGCGCCTCGGCGGGAGCGGCGCGGGTCTATGGGGTCCACGCAAGCGGACGCCGGGGGCTTGGGACGCAGCCCCATCAAAACCTAACGCGCCAGCGGGTGCGGGCGGACCTGGAACTTGACCAGGTTGCCGCGCGTGCCCTTGCCGCCCTCCATGTGCCACACGGCGTTCGTCCCGTAGTCGGCCCACACGCCGCGCCCCTTCCAGCCGGCGTCCGGGTCGTCGATGCGCCCGTCCAGGCCGCGCGAGTAGAAGCCGAGGGGATACGGCACCCGCAGGACGACGAACTCCTCCTCCGCGGGCAGGAAGGCGAGCAGCGAGTCCGAGGTGGACCCGGTGGCGATGGGCACGTTCGCGCCCAGGCCGAGCGTGTCGAACTGGTCGACCCAGTTGTAGTAGTGGAAGTCGGCGCTGCCGTGGTCGGTCACGCCCTGCATCTGCGGTCCCGGCGTGGCGTAGAGGGTCCAGCCCTCCGGGCAGTGCTGGCCGGTGGCCTCCGGCCCGTTGAGCACGCGGCAGCGGCTGCGGTCGAAGCGGGCGACGTGGCCGCTGCCCGAGAGCGCGGTCCAGACGATGCCGTTCGTGTCGATGTCGACGCCCCGGGGCGAATAGCCCTGCACCGGCGCGTCGGGGTTCTCGAACGGCGGCTGGTAGTACTCGGCCAGGCACGTCCGCGGCGGGTCGTCGCCGAGCTCGAGGCGGACGATCTGGCCGGGCACGCCGCCCGACGCCGCCCACACGACGCGCTCGGCGGTCGGGTCGGGCACGATGCCGTACCAGCCGCGCCCGAGCTGGCGGTCCTTGGTCGGGTCCGGCGCCTCCCGCAGGCCGGTCCAGGCGCCGATGCGGCCGTCGCCGGTGGTGTCGACGATGGTCGGGCACCAGCCCTGCGAGGCCTGCGCGTCGCCCGTCTCGTCGTACTGCCGCGTGTTGATCCAGCCGATGACGTCGCGCACGGAGCTCAGGTAGAGCGTGTCGTCGTCGTCGAAGCCGAACTGCAGGTGGTGGGTGTTGAAGCAGGTGTCGATGAGCTCGACCTCGCCGGTGGCCGGGTCGTAGTACGCGACGTGCCGGGCGGCGGCGTCGATCGGGTAGTGCCTGGCGAAGGCGTTGTCGGAGCCCTCGCGGCACCAGGACGGGTTGCCGGGACCGCGGATCTGGTGCGTCATCCAGACCCGGCCCCGGCCGTCCATCATCGGGTTGTGCGGGTTGCCCGGGTTGTTCCAGAGCATCTCGTCGCCGTAGTAGAGGGAGGGGTTCGGCATGTCCTGCGGCATGTACGAGACGAAGTCGCCCGCGCCGGGCGTGTCGCGGACCGGCACCGGCACGTCGCGGGCCTCGTGGGCGGCCGGATCGACCCAGGCGAGCTTGTCGTGGGCGAACTCGACGCCGTAGACCGGCCCGCCGGCGTTCACGTGCGGGTCGCGCTTGTCGCTGGCGATCTCGTCGTGGATGTAGGAGGTCTCGCTACCCCATTCCCACATCGTCAGCACGACGTCGCGCTCGCGGCCCCGCGGCCGCGGCGGCGCCTCGGGCACCTCGCCGGCCGTGATGCGGTCGGTCCAGTCGGCGTAGGCGGCGATGCCGCGCCCGCGGCCGAAGCGGTTCATGGCGGCGGCCATCCGCCCGGCGCGCTGGCCCGTCACGATGCGGTGCGCCCAGGCCGCCTCGGTCGAGTCGAAGTCGGCGGCGTTCGGGATCTCGCGCGTCGCCAGGTTGCCGAGCTGGTGGCAGAGCTGGCAGCCCTGCTTGAGCGTGTCGATCCAGTGCGCCTGGGTCCGCATGCCGGCGGCGATGCCGTTGCCGTCCGCACCCGTGCCCGGGAACTCCGTCTTGGCGGGCACGGCCATCAGCGAGTACCAGTAGTTGCCCGGATACACGGCGGCGGCTTCCCGCGGCGTCGCGGCGGGCGTGGCCGTGAGGTTCAGCGTCTGGCCCGGCCGGCCGCTCACCCGGGGCGAATCGACCAGGCCGTAGCCGCGCACCCAGACCGCGTAGCTGGCGTCCGGCAGGTCGGGCAGCACGTAGCGGCCCGCGTCGTCGGTCACGACGATCTTGCGCAGGCGGGTGGCCAGGTCGTCCGTCTCGGCGATGACCCAGACGCCGGCCTCGGGGCCGTTCGGGCCGCTGACCACGCCGCCGATGTCGTCGGCGTCGATCGCGACGGCCTGCGCGGCGGCGAACACCGGCGCGCCGGCGACGAGGCCGCCGGTCAGTGCGAGAACGGCGAGGGTCGCGAGCGATCGGGTGGCTGAAGCTGGCATCGGTTCCTCCCGCGGACAGGTGTCGTCAAGCGCGCATCGGGAGCATTCTATCCCCCTCGGCCCGGCGGCGGCGGCAACCGAAACGGCTGATGACGGGCGGGCGTCAAGGAGACGGGCGGGCGTTAGCCTGGAAAATTCATGAGGCGCCCGGCCTGAGTAGAGACACAAAAGCCTCCGTGTGCTAAAACGCTGTTGACGACAGATGTTTTCGGCACGACGGAGGCTCTTGCGTGACGGACCCCACGATAGCACAGTCTGTTCTGTTCCCCGATCTGTTCGACAAGCCGCTCGTGGCCACGTTCGACCGCGAGCAGTCGAGCTCGGATGGCGGCGCCGTGCTGCTCAAGGCCGCCGAGCGCGTCTACGGGTTGGTCAAGGCATTCGGCCGGTGTCTGATTGACCGCCGGGCACCGGAGAAGGTCCGGCACACGCTCGAGGACCTGGTGGGCCAGCGGGTGTTCGGCATCGCCTGCGGCCATCCCGCCGGCAACGATTCGGACCAGCTCGCCGATGATCCGATCCACAAGTTGCTGCTCGGGCGCGACCCGGTGGCGGGCGGTCGGCTGGCGTCGCAGCCGACGGTCTCGCGGTTCGAGAACGGTGCGGGCCGCGTCGCGCTCTATCGGCTCGGGCGCGAGTTGGCGGCGTCGGTCATCGAGCGGCATCGCCGCCGGCTGCGCGGGCGGGTGCGACGCATCACGATCGACCTCGACCCGACCGACGACCCGACGCATGGCGCGCAGCAGCTGACCATGTTCAACAGCTACTACGACAGCTGGTGCTACCTGCCATTGCTGGCCTTTGTGAGCTTCGACCGTGAGGCGGAGCAGTATCTGTGCGCGGCCGTGCTGCGGCCCGGCACGGCGCAGGCGTCCGACGGCACGCTGGGCGTGCTGTGTCGGCTGCTCGCGCTGCTGCGGTCCGCGTTTCCCGAGGCGCGCTTTCTCGTCCGGCTCGACGGCGGCTTCGCCACGCCAGAGGTCTTCGACTTCCTCGATGCCGAACCGCGGCTCGACTACGTCGTGGCGATGGCCAGGAACGCCGTGCTGTTGCGGGCTGCCGAGCACGTCATGGTGGCGGCCCGCACCGAGAACATGCTGCGCGAGAAGACGGCGCACTTCTACCTCGACACCCGCTATCGCGCGGGCACGTGGGCTCGTGAGCGCCGCGTGGTGATCAAGGCCGAAGTCGTGCAGCTCACCGGCCGGCAGCCGCGGGACAACCCGCGCTTCGTCGTGACCAATCTGCGCCAGACGCCGCGCTTCATCTACGAGAAGGTCTACTGCGGGCGCGGCGACATCGAGAACCGCATCAAGGAACTGCTCGACGGCTTGCAGATCGACCGCACGAGCTGCACCAAGTTCTGGGCAAACCAGCTGCGGGTCCTGCTGACGGCCGCCGCCTACGTGCTCATGCAGGAACTGCGGCTGAGGGCCGCCCGCACCGCCTGCGCCCGCACCCAGGTGACTTGGCTGCGCGACCGGTTGCTCAAGGTCAGCGTCCACGTCGTCCGCTCCGTCCGCCGGCTCGTCCTGCACCTGCCGCGAGCGACCCCATACCGCGACGTCTGGCGGCACCTCGCCCTCGCGCTCGGGGCGCGCGCCGGATAGCGCGCCGTCGCCACGGCAACCTCCGCGCCCCGGATGCTCGCCAGCGCCCCTGCGCCCGACCTGTCGGCGCTTGCCACCTCATGCGTGCCGTCACCTCGCCCCGGCCACTGCACCACGCTGCCACCTACCACGCGCCGCGTCCGAAAACGTCCTTCGCGCGACGATCAGGCCCTGCCTGGGACCGATTCGATAACCTCACGAATTTTCCGGGCTAGGGTTAGCAGCCCTTCCTCGCGGTAAAGGCACCCTACGGCAGCGAAGAGTGGAATTCCATACTCTGGGACGGCACCCGCCAGGACAAAAGCACCAAGGATGACAAGGCGCACGACTCCCTCCTATCCGATTCAGAGAAAAATGGAATCGGGCCGCTACTAAGCGTCATCATAGCGCGGCTCAACGGGTCCGTGAGACACGGTATCAACGACGCTTAGCAGCGCGGATTTTAGCGCGCCGAACCAAGCGAGGCAAATCGCCGAGCCGTCTGCCACGTGTTGTCCTGCCCGACGATCTCAAGGATGACGTGGCGAGCGTGAGGTTGCCAGCCGGGGTGATCCTGGCGTAGGTGGGAGATCCGCGGCGATGCCGAGCAGCTGGCGGCAGTGTCCGAACATTGCCGGTCGTCTCCTGCTCGGCACCTCACCAGCGCAGGCAGGGGTCGGCGACGTCGTCGAGAAGCGGGACGGCCTGCGGGACGCCACAGGGAGCGTCGCTGTCGGCCGCGCGGTGTTCGAGCATCGCGGTGACGGCGACCTCGGCGGCGTTGAACGCGTGCTTGAGCAGCCACCAGCGGCGCCTCGTGCAGTGGACGCAGCGCTGATAGCCGGCGTGCACAAAGCGCCCGCAGGTGCCGGCATCGATGGGCAGGTCGACGCCGACACAGAGCAGCTTGCGCTCCTCGCGGACGCGGCGCATGTAGTGGCGTTTGGCGATGCGTTTGCGCAGCCGCCGCAGGTCTCGCCGTTGCTCCGGAGGGAGCAGGTCGATGAGCGTCATGGTTCGTCCTCCGGTAGTGAACGCGGCGCTGTTGGCGGCGCATGCGCCGATGGCCGTTCCGGTCCGCGGACGTGCGTGACCGTGACCTTGTGCGCGGCGTTGCTGGTGCGCCGCCCAGGCCGCGGTCGGGGTGGCGGCTAGGCGTACGGCCAGGTCCGGTCGGCGGGAGCGTCAGCCGTTCATTCAGGCGGGCAGCTCAGCGGCGGGGGCGATGTCGGGATGGCCGGACTGGGCGGGGAGGCGCGGGCGGGCGTCGTCGGCGAGCTCTAGTGGCCGCGGCGGGTGATCACGGCCACTCGGGTCGCCGCCGTTAGAGCCATCGGCACACCAGCCGGCGCGGCGCGTGCCGGCTCCGGACGCGGCCGGGCATATGCGGGATGCCGGCTTGGCGCTCGCTCTTCGGGACGCCCCGGCGGAGCGTCTCGGCGATCCAGACCGTCACGGCGTCGGCCGTCGCGGCGTTGCCGCCGTAGCCCCCCGCAACGGCGCATTCGATGACGCGGACGTCGAGGGGGCCGTCCCCCTGGTCGGCCAGGGCGGCGCTCACGGCCGCCTCGTCGAGCTCGCGGGCGAAATGGGCGATGGCGGGCTCGTCGAGGTAGGCGGCCACGGACCGCGGGTCCGTCCCCGCGAGTCCTTGCGCCGGGCGCAGCCGCGCGTCGGGCCAGACCAGCCAGTGGCGCGCTGGCGCCGGCCCCGCGCTGCGGACCAGGCTGCCGATGGGCACGGGCTGCGGCCGGGCCGGGTCGAGGAGCGTTCCCGTCCAGGGCTCCGGGCCGGCGACCACGTCGCTCAGCACGAGGGCGGGCTCGGACACCCACGGGTCCGGCGTCACGTGCTGCACGCCGCGGGGGTCGGCGCCGGCCAGCTGCGCGAGCCGCCTGGGCGTGAGCCCGCGGGGTCTGACCCGGATGTTCCTGAGCGGCCGTCGGGCGTGGCTTGGCGCGTAGTCTCGGGGCATGTGGGCGCACTCGGATGCAATCCGAACATGGTTCGATACTCCTTGTCACGGGGCGGATGCGCCGGGGGATTCCGGCGTTTCGTTACTTGGGAAGCCGGGCACGCTCGCGGGGAGCCGCGAGCCGGTCGGTGTGTCTCTCGGTGTCACTCACAGGCGACCCATCGCCTTGAAGCTGCAGCAGCGGGCGTCGGCCGGGAGCACGGGGTCGAGGCCCTCGATGCCCGTCAGGCTTCCGGCCTGCTGCAGCCGCTCGGTCAGGGTGATGTCGTCGACGCTCGGGGTGAGTCGCCGATGCTCTCGTGCGCCAGGTGTTGCACCGTCCCGCACGCCTCGAGGAGGGCGCCGGCCGTGCACGTGCTGTTCGCGCTCACGAGGACCGCGAGCAGCGCCTCGTCGGCTGGCGCGGCGGCGTCGCGCAGCTCGAGCCGTTCGCGCCGCCACCAGGCCGCCGCTTGCCCGCGGCGCGTTCCCGCTCATGCGCGGCTCCGCCGGCGCGCGAGGTTCCGGCGCCACCGTCGCCGTGCAGCCCGCGAGCGGGGCTTCGTCGGGCCGGGGCGCCCGGTCGGCACGTTGGCGAGCCACTTGGCGACGTCGCGCGCCGCAGCATGGTCGGCGTGTCGGGCGAGCACGTCGCGCAGCGCCGCCTCCGGGCTTCGCCTCGCCGCGGCCCGCAGCCGCGTGAGCGCGAGCCCGCCGTTCGCCGGGTCGTCGTCGATCCACTCGTCGTACATCACGGTCCCCGTGGGCGTCACGCGGTAGACGCGCCAGCCGCGCGCGTCCAGCGCGTCGGTCCGGGCGAGGAGGGCGGACCCGACCGGCACGCTCGGCGCCCGCTCGGGCCGGCCCCGCAGGGGGTTGCCGTAGGCCGCCCCGGCGGGCGTCTCGGTCGCCTCGGCGGCGTGGAGGCGGCGCGTCCGCACCGCACCGACCTTGATGCGGCCCGCCCGCTCACCGCCGTCGTGATCGTCGGGCTCCAGCCTGGCGTAGATGGGCCGGCCCGGCGCGTCCTTGCCGCGCTCGGCCGCGAGCAGCAGCTCCGCCCGCGCCGGGACCTGCCGGGGGTCCGGCCGCACGTCGTTCATCGTTTCGCTTCCTTCCTGGGGTCGTGGGGCCTCTTGCCCGTCGTGCCGTTCGTCCTTGCCCCGCACAGCGGGGCAAAAAACAAGCGCGCATAGCGCGCGCGATTTTGGCCTGTCCGGCCACCTGGGTGGAGGCGGCCGGGAGGGCGGACGGGGCGAAGGGGCAAGGGTCGGGGTCACATGATGGATCGATCGTACCGGCCCGCCCGCTCCCCCGCTGTGCTCCCATACGGGCCGGGTCTCCGGAGGTCGGGAGTGCGCCCCCGGCGGGTCCGTGGCACGGTCCACAGCGAGCTCAAGCCGTCGGCCGGCGGCGCGGACAAGACCCGCCCGAGTCGTCGCGGGGATCGATCAGCGGCCAGGTTCCTGTCCCCGGTCCCGCGAAGCCGGGCGCCGGGGCGGCGCCGGTTCGGGCCGTGTGTCCGGGCTGCGGACCGGCGCCTGGCGCCGCCCCTCGGCGGGACGCTCGACCTGGAGCTGATCGCGGCGCGCCGCCGCCACGACGGGCGGCGTTTGGGCGGCGGCCGCGGGTGGAGAGACCGGCCGCGGCCGCGGCATGAGCTTCTCGAGCTCGGTGATCACGGCCGACCTGACGACGCCGACCAGCTCGCCGCGAGCGACCGCGACTTCTTCCGGGTTCGGCAAGCCGGGACGCTCTCGTTCCGGCCTGCGGGTCATCCAGCGCCGCCGGCGCGGCAGGGCGCTCCACTCGCTGAGGACCTGCTGATGGCGCCGGTCGGCCGCCGCGTCCTTCTCACCCTGGCAGCGGTCTCTCAATCCGGCAGCCTCGGCCGAGCGAGCGACGAAGGGTACCGTCTCCCAGTTGACCTGCTCGAGGACCGCCCGCTGTGCCGCCGGCGTCCCCGGCCGGGCGCTGATCGACTCGGCGACAGAAACGACGGTGTCCGTGGCCAGCGGGATGTCTCCCCACTGCCGGGCGGCCGCCCGGGCGGCCGTGATCAGCTTTTTGGCCTGACGCCGGTCTCGTACTGCCCGCTCGGCCGCGGCGGCGCGCGCCGGTTCGACGTCGCCGCCCGGAGAACGGTCCTGATGGTGCGCCGCTTGCGACGGGCGAAGCCTGCCCAGCAGTCTTCCGACTCGCTCCCGCAGCCACTCGAACAGCCGCTTCACCAGGCCGGGTGACGCCGGCGGCTCGGGCCGCTCGGCGGCGAGCGCCCGGGCGCGGGCGCGGTCCGAGAGCGTCTGCGACACGCTCGCGGCCTGCCGGCCGGTCTCGGTGAACTGGTCGAAACCGGCGCCTGCGTCCCGCCACGCCGTGCTCGCCGCGCCGGGAAAGGCCCGTTCCGCCTCGAGGACCAGCCGATGCCGCCACGGCGGCGGCTCGTCGGGGTCACGGCCGCGCTCGACAGCATCGAGCGCGCGGTCGATGTCGCTCGGGCGAGTTCCTGTCCGCCGCCACGACGGAGCCTGCGCGTCGAGGGCCGCCGTGAACGCCTCGCCTCCCCCGGGGGCGCTCAGCAGCCGCTCCAGGCGAGAGACGCGCCTTTCGGTGGCCGCCCGGCGCCGCTCTGCCCGATCGCGCTCGGCCGCCGCGAGGGCGCGGTCGATGTCCGCCGTCGTGAACCGGCCGGTCCTGTCGAACTCCTCGCGGTAGCGGGTCGCGGCCACCTCGTCCGACAGAACGTCGCGAAGCCGGCCGAGGCGAGCGTCGTCCGACTCGGCGGCGCCGAGGGCCGCATCGATGTTCGCGTACGTCGTCGAGCTGTTGCCGTTCACGTTCCACTTCGGATCGAGATCCGCTAGGTGCGCGAGATACAGCTCCACGCCCCCGGGCACACGGCGGAGCGCAATTTCGCGGGCCTTGTTCTTCTCGTCCCACTTCGCCTCGTCCCGGCGCCGCTCGGCTTCGCGCCGTTCGGCGGCTTCCTTCCTCCGCCGGGCTGCCGCATCGGCCCGCCGCTGCTCCGCCTCCAGAGCGGCGATCTCCGCGTCGAGCTTCTCGACTTCGCGCCTCGCCTCGGCGGCTTCCGCCGCGTCCCGCGCGTGCGCCTGCCGGGCCTCCCGGGCCGAAGCCGACGCCGCCTCGTGCTCGGCAACCCGGTCCGGCATCTGGGCCGGTGACCGCTCCTCCCAGCGGTGCTTCGCCGCCGGACCGATGTGCGCCGACGGCGGGTTGAGCAGAAGACGTTCCTCCTCCACCGCGTCGCCGGCCTCGCGCGCCCGCGCCAGTTGCGCGGCGTGGCTCTCGGCCGTCACCCGGTCCACCACGCCGGCCCGATCGAACGCCAGGTTCATCTCCGCCGCCCACGCCTGCCGCGTCTCCTCGAGCCACGCCTGCCGCGTCTCCTCGAGCCACGCCCGCGGCTTCGTGCGCTCGCTCTTCCGCGCGCCCCCGGTCGCCGGGTCGCCCCCCTTCGGCGCCGCCCGCCGGAACCACTGTTCGGCCGCCCGCGCCACGCCGTCGTTCACCCGCTCGGAGAACACCAGGTGCAGGTGCGGGTTGTCCGCCACGCCCGCCTCCTTCGAGAGGCCGGCGTGCAGCGCCAGCGTGTACGGCAACTCTCCCGCCGTCACGTGCTCGGCGAAGCTGCGCGCCAGATCGAGCCGCCCCGCGAAGTCGAGCGAGTTGGGCAGCGCCGCCGTCAGCGACCGGAACAACCGGCCGTTGCTCCGCTCGTGGCTGTCGGCCGCCGCCCAGTACAGCCGCGCGTCCGACGACGCGAACGCCGGCATCGAGCCCGACTCGAGGTGCACCACCTCGTCCTGGCGGGCCCGGGCGTACTGGCCGGCGCGGCTGATGTAGTCGTACTTCGCAGCCGCCGACTGGCCGGTTGCGCGCGTGCCGGTCTTCACGTTGACGTGGCAGTACATGGCGTCGTGCCGTTCAGCCCCAAAGGCTCTCGTCGCACGACGGTTTCGCACAGCGAAACCGGTAAGTGCGCCCTTCGGGTTTTCTGGCTCTCCCGGCGGTCGCTGTGGAGTCCAGGGAACTCGCGGCTGGTCTTGTTACTTCTGCACATTTTCGCTCGCCACGAATCGATGATATATACCGGGTCATGCAGACATCAAGACGCGCGTTTCGGATCGCCCAGCTCACGACGCGGCGCCAGCAGATTGCGGCCAGGGCGAAGGATGCCGACAAGCAGATCGCGGCTCAGCTGCGTCAGCTTCAGATGCACGAAACGAAAGCGGAACGTAAGCGGGAGACGCGGCGCAAGATCATCATCGGGGCCATCGTCCGCGCTGCACAGACATCGCAGACGGGCATCAGCCTCCGCTGGCTCGAGGAGCAGATCCAGGCGCTGACGCGGCCCGACGACCGTGCCCTCTTCGGACTCGATGCAGAGCCGTCCGCCGACGCCGCCGAGGCGGACAAGGCCAAGCCGGCAGCCGCATGGCCGGCGCCGATCACCTCCCGGCAGAAGCAGTTGCTGGCCAAGCTGGTCGAGGAGCATCCCGAGCTCGCGAGGGAGTTCGGCGTCGACCCCGACGAGCCCGGGCTGGAAGAGATCGGCAAGGCGAAGGCGACCTCCCTGATCGGCGCGATGCTCGACCGCGTCAACGCGCAGGCGCCGCCCGATGAACGATGACGGCTCGTGCGGCCGGCACGCCGGACGACCGCCGACTGTCGCCCGGCAGCCGTCCGTTCGTGAGGGTCGTCAGTGTCGAGCCGGTGGTGGGAAGTGAGCGGAAGGGCAGGTCGTCGAGGACGAGGAATCGGCCGGCGGGCTCCGTGACGCGAGGGCAGTACCCGTCAGCGCTCCCTCGTCCCCGCACCCGCCGGCGGGCCGGTCAACCGTTCGCCAAGCGCCCGGATTCGTTGCGGGACGCGTCCGAGAGCCGGGACAACAACTGCGCCAACTGCTTCACGTTCTCGACCTGCTGCAGCAGATCCTCCAGGTCGGAGCGCTGGACCGAACCCTGCTTGAGCCACCCCGTGATCCGCCGGTTGAAGGAGGAGGTCGTCTCTTCGAGATGCTCCACCACCGCGGCCTGGAGCTCCGGCTGCTCGTCGAACAGCGCCCGCCACAACCCGGTGAATCGGCCAGCGTGCCAGTCGGGAAGCCGGTGCGCCGGATCCGACGGAACCACCCAGCCGCGGTACACCGCGAGGACGACGCCGCGGTCGTCGACGTTTTGGCGCTCCCAACGCTCGGGGACCAGGTCCTGGTGGCCGTTCGGTTTGGGCGGCTGCCAGGCGGCCACCTCGTAGGTGGCCGCCGTCAGCCTGATCAGCCATCGCAGCCCTTCGCGCCCTTTCCGGTCCCGGAGCCAGATCCGCTGACCGGGGTCGAGCTTCGCGCACGGAGAGACGAGGCAGAAGTCCGCCGGCCCGATGCCTGTCGGGACCATCGAGTGGCCGTGCAGCAACACGTAGAACGCCTGCGGGTCGTCCAGATCCACCGGCGCCGGCTTCGTCTGATCCGCCTCTTCGCTCTTCATCAGGTAGACGTCCGGCGCCGGCGGCAACAGCACTCGCACCGGCAGTTGGACGCTCGGGTCGAAGCGGGTCAGCTGGCGGGACGGTTCCGCGCTGTCGGCCTCGACCTGAATATCCCGCGGCGGACCGATGTAGAGCTCCAGGCCGATGGCGCGACAGATCTGCTCGACACGGTTCAGGCGGGGGACGTGCCCGTTCAAGACGTACCGGATGGCGTCTTGCGGCAGGCCGCTGTTGACCGCGGCCCCGTACTTGGATTGGCCATTTTCCGCGAGCCGACGCCGGACCGCCTCCGCGAAATCGATGGTCGTCACACCGGAAAGTATACCGCCTCTCAGGACGAAAACGGCGCTTGACGGACTTGGAGCGCTGGTCTGCTACATCGGCACATATACGTATACGTCGGCAGCCTGCATCGGGTGTTCCCGGACGCACCGATCCGGCTTCCCGGCGGCGACCCGGCTGGCTGCAGGACAGCATCGATGATTGTGTCGATACGCGATAGCGGGTACGGCGGATGCGGTGGGTGCGGCACGTGACGCTGCCGAGTCCGGGCGAACCGCAGGCGGAGGCGCGCGTCAGCTCGACGGCGCCCCGGTGCCCTCCTCCTGCACGTCCAGCTTGGTCGTCATGCGGGTTGTTGTGCAGCGTGGGCTAGACGACTTAGACTTATCCGCAGGGTCCGACTGGATCTGTTTGCGGCGGGCCGGCCCTTTCATGGCCTGTGGGGGCCGGCCCGCGGCATGTACGGGCCGGCTGTTGCGAGCCGTAGCTTCGCGGCTTGCCTCGTGCTGGCTCACCCGCCGAGGTCACGCTCGGCGGGTGAGGGCGGTGTGGTCATGCAGAAGATTCAGCTGTGGTCAGTAAACCGCGCCGAGGACAAGCTGTTCTCCGCAACGGCGGTTAAGAGCGTCGACAACACGGAGACCGAGCAAGTCCTTGAGGACTTGCTCGTCGCGTCACCGGACCTGTTGATGGAGGGTCTGTGCGATGTCGCCCAGGTTGATGCCGATCGACGTCTGCGGAATCGCCTGCACCCGGCCGAGGTCCCACCAGTCGCGCAGGTCCCAGTCGGTGACGCTGGCGTCGGCCTCGCGGATGCGGCGGCGCAGCTCGGCCACCTTGGCGACCTGCGCGCGGACCGGGATGGCCTCGAAGCCCTGCTGGGCGTGCTTGCTGCCGGTGTCCCAGTGGAACATCTCGATCTGGCGTTGCGAGAGGCCGACCAGCGAGTCGCCGTGGCGCAGGGCGTGGTCGACGAACGTCAGGGGCTCCTGCCGGGCCAGCGTGGCGAGCCAGAGGGAGACCTTGGCGAGGTCGACGGCCATGGGGTTGCGGTCGACGCCGTAGAGGCAGCGCTGGGCGACCTGGCGGCGGGCGACGATGACCTCGTCCTCGCCGGCGGGCAGCTCCGGGGCGGCAAAGTGGGCGCGCCACGCCTCGACCAGCGCGTCGCCGAGCTGGCGGCAGGCCTCCACGAGGAAGGCGCCGGAGCCCATGGCCGGGTCGCAGACCTTCAGGTCGAGGATGGCTTCGGGCCGCGGCGGCTCGCCGGCGGGGCCGCGCAGGCGGGCGAGGATCGGCTCCAGCGTGGTGCGGACGATCGGCTCGGTCAGCTCGCGGGGCGTGTAGTGCGACCCGGAGCGGCGGCGCGCCTCGCTCGGCTGCAGCACGAGGGCGCTGGCCGGCACCAGGTCAGGCGTGGCGGCCGTGTCGATCACGGGCTGCAGCGCGGCGTGCAGGTCCGCTACGGTTTCGGCCGCGGCCACCGGCTTGCGCACGGCGTCGGTGAGCGCGCGGTCGGTGCGCTCCCGCAGCCACTGCGCGCGGCGGCGGCCCGGTTCGGCGAGGAGCGCCTGGAGATCGACGGTGGTCGGCGCGCCCTGCTTCTTCTGCGCCCTGATGGCCACGGACAGCCCGCCCGCGGTCTCCAGCCGGAAGCCCATCATCGTCTCGTAGACCGAGCCGATCTGCTCCACGTCGAGGGCGCGGTACGAGATGCGCTCGCCGTCGAGCACCAGCAGCTTGTCGAGCGCGCGGTGGATGGTGCCGTCGGGGACGAGCGGCGGCTCGATCCGCTCGTGGATCTGGCGCGCGCCGGCGCCACGGCCTTCGAGGAACGGAAAGCGGTCCGGGTCGAACAGCGCGCCGTAGCGCCGGGGCAGGCGCAGGCCGTCGGCGTCGGCGCCGTCGTGGAACAGGCGGAACAGCACCAGGAGCTGCGCCCAGGCGCCGTAGCGCTGGTTCATCGTGTCGGGGTGCAGCGCGGCGTCCTCGCGCAGGCGCTCGTACAGGCCGGCGAGCGAGTAGTGGCGCACGAACGTCTCGCTGTCCGGTAGCAGGTCGCGCTCCTCGGCGTAGAGCAGGAATACGAGGCGCAGGATGACCGTGAGCAGGGCGTGGTAGATGTCGTCGGGGCGTTCGGCCAGCGGCGCGCGCAGCAGCGCGCGGTCCGCAAGGTCATCGGCGGCCTGGAAGCCGCGCAGCAGCTCGTAGAGGGCGTGCAGCACCTGTTCCGCAAGGCGCTCGCTCACCGTGTTCTGGTAGCGCCGGCTGTCGTCGAGGAGCGCGGCGAGGCGCTTGTCGCGCGGCAGGCTCAGGAGGCGGGTCTGCCCCAGG
Organism: Vicinamibacterales bacterium; assembly: GCA_965214845.1. Taxonomy (GTDB): domain Bacteria; phylum Acidobacteriota; class Vicinamibacteria; order Vicinamibacterales; family UBA8438; genus JAAXGX01. The sequence continues at coordinate 3,797,161 of CBDCCO010000007.1, read as the reverse complement.
AGGAGCCTGAGTGCGGCCGCCATGGGGCGGCCGGCGGTGGTGACCATGTCCGCCACGTGCAGGTCGAGCCAGCCGGAGCTCTCGCCGCGCGGCGCGGACAGGAGCCGGAGCGAGCGGCCGTTGCACAGCAGGCCGGCCGGGACGCCGGTCTGGCGCAGCAGCCGCTCCAGCCGGCCGTGCGCCGATATCTCCAGCCGGCCGCCCCCGCCGGCGGCCCGGTCGAAGTCCTCGCCGGGGTCGAGCACGCGCACCAGCAGTTGCCAGCCGGGCGCGTTCTCGCGCGGGTCGCGCTCGCGCACCGCGAAGTCGGGACGCAGTAGCTCCCCGCCGTCGTGCAGCGGCACCTCCAGCTCGGCGGGAACCGGGCTGCCGTCCGTGCCGGCGTAGCCCTTGGGCGAGAAACTCCAGTCGAGTACCGACGACGCGAACGCCCGGAAGTCCGGCAGGTACGGTGCCGGCTCGCCGTCGGGATGGAACCGGCGTTCGGCGACGCACGCGCGCAGCCGCTGCTGCCCCTCGGCGTCCCTCGCGAGGATGGCCCCGGCCCGGACCAGGGCCGGCGCCGACACCACGAGGCCGGTGGGCCGGACGAAGCCGAGCCACTCCAGGTGGGCGGCGACCTGCGGGTCGAGCCTGGCCATCGATCAGGTCGGCATGAGCAGGGGGATGACGCGCCGCCCTCCCTGCCGGTAGATGCGGAAATCGGAGTCGAGCGTCATGACCGACGCGTTGTCCGTGCGCTCGACAAGCCGCACGAGACAGGCATCCGCGAACGACATCGGCACCTTGCGGTAGCGGCGGATCAGGCGGCCTACGGCCGCCGCGTCCGCTTCGTGCTCAATCGGACGAGCAACCTGCAGTACACCTCGTTCGACCAGCTGTACCGGCAGGCTCGGGTCGGCACCAACGCGCTGCAGGAGAAAAGACGCCTCCGACAACACGGCTTCACAGGTGAGAAGGGGCGGCGCGAGCGAGCCGACCTGGCTGCGCGCCCAGAGGTGGTGCGCCTCGTCGGCATCGAACAGCGCGACGATCGGACCAGCGTCAACCACGACGGTCGGCGGCGGCACGGCGGGCGTCCTTGACAACGGCGTCATCGAGCCAACGTGGATTCGTCGCCAGGTCCGCGCGCCCGCTGCGAACGATTCCGATGAGATCGGCCGCCAACTCCGCGCAACTCGGCGTCGTCGTGGGCTGGTTGCCGCCCAGTGCGTTCTCGATGATCTCGCGCACGAGGGTAGATCGCGTGACGTTGCGGCGCCGCGCCTCCCTTGAAAGCGTGGCGTGCAGCTCGGACGGCAGCTTGACGGAGATGGCGTTCATCAGGTGATGATATTACGATCTGCGGCAGATCGCCATACGCTCAATTCGTCTCCGGCCACAGGTAGACCAGGCCCACGGGCTCCACGCGCTGCGCCTGCACCTCGTAGAACGCGCGGATGCGCGGCGGCTCCCGCTCCAGGTCGCGGTCGAACTGATCGAGCCGCGTACGCCAGTAGCGCATGTTGCCCTGGAGCTGCCGGCGCTCCTCGTCGTCGAAGTCCAGCGTGATCTGCCGGAACCGGCCCTGGTGGCGCTCGAGCTCTTCCACGACGCGCTCGCGCTGCCGCCGCAGCGTGTCGTCCAGCTCGCGCGACTCGCGGGCGCCGCGATCCCGCAGCCGCTCGGCGGCGGTCGCCGCCAGCTCCGCCGCCCGCGGCTCCAGTTGCGGGAAGAGATCGCCGATGTCGCGCGCCGCCGCGTCCAGCAGCCGGGCGCGGACGGCGTCGTGCGGCGCACGGTCCGGCCGGGCCAGGGCCTGCTCCAGGAGGTCCAGCGTGCGCGTCTCCGCCTCGCGCGCGTACGCCCTGAGCGGACCGCTGCGGCGCGCCGGCTCCACCCAGCGCGCCGCCAGCGGGACGATCTCCTCGTGCAGCCGCTCGGCACGGCGGCCGTAGAGGCAGAGCCTTCCCAGGAGGATCGCGCGGGGAATCGAATCGGTCGTCTGCGCCAGGCAGGCCCGCAACAGGTCGTGGTGGACGAATCCCTGCGCGCGGAACCGCGCCAGCAGGCGCTGGGCCACGCGCTGCTCCAGATGCAGGTGCACGGTGTCGTCGCTCAGCACGCCGGCGTCCTCGAAGACCACGGGCCGGATGGGGGCTTCGCGGCGCCAGTCCGCCAGCTTCTGGTCCGTCTTGCGGGGTGCGCGCAGCGTGTCCAGCGTGGCCGCCCAGCTTGGATCGGCGCCGGCGCGCCGGTCGAGCGCGGGGAAGGTCCAGGTCCCCCCGTCGTCGCCATTGCCGCCGCGGATCAGCGGCCCCGCGCCGAGCAGCTCCAGCGAGCACGACAGCGCGTCGCGGAACGGCGCGGCGTCGAACCCCACCCAGCGCCGCGAGCGATCGAGCAGGGTCCGGCAGCGCTCCACCTGCGCCGCGAGGTCGTCGCGCCGGTCGCGCGCCGCCTCCAGCTCCTCGGCCGTCACCTGCTTGCGGACGGCGTCCAGATCGGCTGCCTCGATCTCGCGCCGCAGCCGGTCCGCGTCCCGGTGCCGGATGCCGCCCCGCAGCCGGCGCTCGACGTCGTCGTCGATCACCTGCGACAGGCTGCCCAGCTCGCGCTTGATGGTCTCGGTCTTGCGCACGAGGACCTCGAGCACGCGGTCCTCGGCGCGCTGGGGCAGCACGAAATAGTGGCAGCGTACCTCGGGCGCGGGCTGCAGCTTGCGGTCGATGCGGCCGTTGCGCTGCTCGATGCGGCCGGGGTTCCACGGCAGGTCGAAGTGGAACAGGTCGGCGCAGTGGGCCTGGAAGTTGAGCCCTTCGCGCGCGGCGTCGGTCGCCAGCAGGATGCGCAGCGGGTCCTCGCGGGGAGCGGCGTTGAACCGGCGCTGGATCGCCTTGCGGCGGGCGCCGCTGGTGAGGCCGTCGATGACCTCGATCCGCTCGTTGGCGCGGTCGGTGCCCTCGATGGCCTGCTCCAGAACGGCCTGGAGGTGGCGCTTCGTCCCCTCGCGGTTCTCGGTGAAGATCAGCACGCGGCGGTCGTTCCAGCCCGGCGGCGCCCCGGCCGGCCGGCGGCCGAGCGGCGGCAAGTCCGGACACATCCGCGCGCGGATCCAGTCGACGAGCCGCCGGGTCTTGGCGTCCGGCAGGTAGCGGGCCTGCTCGGCGACCTGCTGCATCCGGTCGAGCAGTGCCTGCTCGCGTTGCCACAGCGCCGCGACCCTGGCGTCGGGGTCTTGCGGGGCGTCCGCCTCGGCGGCCTCGCTGCCGTTCCGCGTGGTGGACGAGCGCCAGGCCGGCGTCGGGGTCTTGCGGGGCGTCCGCCTCGGCGGCCGCCGTGATGGCCTCGATCTGCGCCGCCTCCTCGTCTTCCGCCGCCTCGGCCCCCAGCCCGGCGCGCTCGTCGTCGGCGTCGGGCGGGGTGAGGAAGGGCGGCGGGTCGGCGTGGCCGCTGTCTGCGCGTTCGGCGTCTTCCGCGGGCGGCACCGCCGCGTGCTGCCGCTCGCGCTGGCGTTCGACGGTCGCCCGGTGCACCTTCAGGCTGCGGGCGAACGCCTCGATCGAGGACAGCAGGCGCTGCTGCAGCCCGACGACGAGCAGACCGGCCGCGGCCCGAGCCTTCCTCGTGGCGGCCGCGTGGCGCTCCTCGCGGGCGCTGCGGTAGTCGTCGAGCAGGCGCGACAGCACCAGCTCCGGCGCGTCCTCCGGCAGCCCGTCGACGACGACCCGCTCGACGCGGCGGCGGGGAAAGCCGCCCTGCGTGACACGGATGTCCTCCTTGAGGCGCCGCACCATCACGTACTCCAGCGCCTTCCGGCCGCGGACCTTGACGCCGCGCGTGAAGCGGTACGGATCGAGCAGCTCCAGCAGCGTGGAGAAGCTGTTCGAGTGGCCGTTGTGCGGCGTCGCGGAGAGAAACAGCCGATGCTCGAAACGGCCGGCGAGATCCCGGACGGCGCGCGTGAACTTCGTCTCTATCCCGTAGCGCCCGCCGCTCGCGGGCGCGGCGTGGTGCGCCTCGTCGAGAATCAGCAGGCTCCCCGGCAGCAGCGCGCCGAGCCAGGCGCGCAGCGGGTCGGCATAGACCGGATCGCTCAGCAGGTTGTGCGAGACGAGGAAGCGGCTGTGGGTCAGCCACGGGTTCACACCGAAGCCGCGCTCCCGGCGCATGCGCGTCAGGTAGGCCCGGTCGAGAATCTCGAAGACCAGACCGAAGCGGTCCTCCAGCTCGCCCTTCCACTGCTCGAGCACGGACGGCGGCGCCGCGACGACGATGGTCTTCGCCTTGCGGCGCAGCAGCAGCTCCCGGGCGATGAGGCCGGCCTCGATGGTCTTGCCCAGCCCGGTGTCGTCGGCGATGAACAGGTTGACGCGCGGCAGCCGCAGCGCCTTGCGGAGCGGCTCCATCTGGTAGGCGTCAATCCGGATGCCGGCCCGGAACGGCGCCTGGAACAGGTTGGCGTCGGTGGCGGTGACGCAGTGCCAGCGCAGCGTGTGCAGGAACGCCGCGAAGCGGCGGGGGTCGTCGAATCCGCGCTCGGCGAGGTCCGACCAGCCTTCCTCCGCGAGGATCCGGCGGTCGAGCTCGTAGTCCCAGAAGACCTGCAGCGACCGGCCCTGCGCGTCGTCGTCGGCGCAGGCCAGGGTCACCAGCGCCGAGGCGCCCGGGCGGGCGGGCGGCACGACCTCCTCCACGAGCCACTGCCTGGAGCGCACCCGCACCAGCTCGCCAACCTCCGGCGGCCGATCCGGCAACGCTCGCGTCGGCTCCGATCCAGTCATTCGCGTGGGGCGGCGGGCAACCGTCCCCGGCCGCCGCCGGACGGATCATATCCGCCGGCGGGACATCCCGCGATTGCCTACAATGACCGCAGGCGCCCGCATGCCGGGCGCTGCCGACCATGCGTGCCATGCGCTCGCTCTTCCCGTCGCACCGCCGGCCCGTTCCGCGGCCGGCGCGCGGCGGCGTCAATGCCGACTTCCCCGGCGCCGCCTCCCCGGTCGGCAGCCGCGTGCGGTTCACGGTGCGCGACCGGTCGATTGTCGGCACCGTCGCCGAGCTGCAGCGTGCCCGCGCGGTGGTGCTGGCCGGCGGCGGCGAGCGCTGGAAGGTGCCCTACGGTCTCCTCACGGTCGTCGAACGCGTGCCGGAGCGGGAGTGCACGCTCGCGGACGTCGAGGCGCTGGCGCGGCGCCTGCTCGCCCATCACCGGGCCGCGAGCGGTCTGGGCGCCGACTGGACCTTCGGGTTCGACCTCTCCACGGTGCGCGGCGGCGTCTGCCGGCATCAGGAACGGCGCATCGACCTGTCGGTGAGCTTCTGCCAGCGGGCGACGCGGGCCGAGATCGAGGACACGCTGCTGCACGAGATCGCCCACGCCATCGTCGGCTACGAGCATCGCCACGACGACGTCTGGAAGGCGAAGGCGCAGGAGATCGGCTGCACGGCCGAGCGCTGCCACCAGGTGACGCACACCGTGGCGCGCTGGGTCGGCGAGTGCGGCTGCGGGAAACGCTGGTTCCGCCAGCGCCTGAGCCGGACGTTGCGCTACGGCGCGCTCTGCACGCGGTGCGGCGGACGCATCGCCTGGCGCGCGAACGCGGACGGCGCAGGCCGGCCTTGACGCCGGGAGGAGAACGCCGCGCGCGGCGGCGCGGCGCTCCCTTCGGTATCGACTACTCCACGCCGGCGCCGGTCATCAGCCGCAGGTTGCGGGCGTTGCCCTCGTGGCAGGCGTACTCGTACAGGATGTGGCCCTCCGGCGCCCGGTTGAAGGCGTCGTACGAGATCGTCCACGGCTGGGTGAACACCTGCGGGTCGGTGATGGTCGCCTCGTAGTGGATGGTGTTCGCGTCGGTCAGCGTGTAGCGCTCGACCACGTGCAGGTCGGTGCTGTGGAACACGCCGTGCCCGGTGGTGATGGCCGTCGCCGGGGCGCCGTCGGGGGGCGCGCCGTGGCCGACCACCCAGGTGTTGTCCGTGAAGTTGGTGACGTCGACCACCAGGGTGTCGCCGTCCCACCGGCCGCGCGAGTCGCCCATCCCCAACCGGATGCCCGCGGCCACGTGCTCGCTGCCGTCGAGCGGGATGTAGCGCGTGTGGTGGTTCCACTCGTACATGAGGATCACCGCGCCGGGCACCTGCAAGATCTGGTACGAGTTGTAGCCGACCGGCAGGTTGCCGCGCGGCACGGCCGCCGGCAGGCACTTGACGCGCGGATCGAGGAACTCCAGCTTGTCCTGGTTGGCCATGATCTCGACCCGCTTCTCGATGGCCCAGTCCTGCAGCGGAATGCGGCCGTCGGGCGGATCGACGATCATCGTCCGCTCCATGCTCCGGATACCGGGCGCCGCCTCGTGATCGGGGAAGAACTGCGCCGTGGGATACAGGCGGAACTCCTCCTCGGTCATCCGCTGCGCCTCGTCGATGGGATTCTCCATCGGCGCCGACGTGCCGGCCACCCAGTGCCCCCGGAAGTCGGGATCGCCCCACGGCGTCCTGGGAATCTCCTGCCCCGCCAGCGGCGCCGGCGCGAGCCAGACCAGCGCGATCAACAACGCCATTGCACTACGCATCTTCAACCTCCTGCCACTACCGGCCCATAGGATATCGCACCGGACGCCCGATCCTCGTCACGAACCGCACCCCGCCTTGCGGAACACGACGATGCGGTTCGTGTTGGTGCCCTTGCGGTTGTTCGACACGCCCCAGCAGTTGGCCGTCTTGGTGAACGTCTGGTCGTTGACGACGACGGCGAGCGGGTCGAGCCCCGCGGACGCGCCGCAGGGAATGACCGCCTCCTCGAGCCGCAGCGTGCCGCCCTTGACCTCGCCCACCTCGAACGCCACGTGGCCGCCGGGCCGCAGCACGCGGCACAGCTCGCGGAAGACAGCCGACATCGCCGCCTGCCAGTCCTCGAGCCGGCGGGCCATCGTGATCCGCACCGACGCCGGATCGATGCCGCAGAACCAGCATCGCAGCCAGTTGTCCGCCGCGTAGTCGACCACGTTCAGGAAGGGCGGCGAGGTCACCACGAGCGCCACCGACGACGACGCGATGTCGGGGGTCCGGTCCGCGGGGCCGGTCAGCAGGGACACTCCCGCCCGTCGCCGCGCCAGGCGCCGCCGCGCGGCCTTGTCGCAGTCCCTGATCAGCGACTTCGTCTTCTTGCAGATGATGCGCCGGACGTCGCGCGGCTCCGGCGCCTGCCCCCGGCGCGCGTTGAGCTTGCGCTGGGTCGCCACCGAGACCGCCTGGTTGGGCGGCATGGTGTAGACCGAGAAGAACCCTCGCGAGTGCCCGGTCAGCCGGTTGACCGCCACCATCTCGATCCACTCGTCCACACCGTCGAGCTCGCCGGCGGCGCGCCGCCGGCGCAGGTACGACCGCAGGCCGCACACCTCGCGCAGCGTGTCCGGGTGGTAGAAGACGAGCAGGTCGTCGGGCGGCTCCTCGCCGGCGGCCCATTCGACGGCGCCGAGGCGCTCCCGCACCTCCTCCAGCGTGGGCGGCGCCAGCCGCGGCCCGACCAGCACCCGGCTGAGCGGATTGACGTCGCAGCCGGCCGCGGCGCGGTCGAGCAGCGCGGCCTCGATGACGGTCGTGCCGCGGCCCATGAACGGGTCGTAGACGAGATCGCCCGGACGGGTCAGGCGCTCGACGAAGAAGTCGACCAGTTGCGGCTTGAAGCAGGCGCGGTAGGAGATCTCGTGCAGGCTGTTGCCGGCCCGCTGCCGGCGGGTCCAGAACTCGTTGGTGAAGGTGTCGACGCGGAGCGTCCGGCCGGCGCACTCGGCCACGGTGCTGCTGCAGGCCGTCGGCCGTCCCTGCCAGGAGAAGCGTGCGATGGCGGCCCCGAACGCCGAGCGGCCGCTGCGCGGCGGCGCGGCGTTCGGGAGATCGTCGAAGAGCGACGCTTGCGCGGGGCGCATCCGGGCCGTCAGAACACGGCTATCGGATTCACGGGCGAGCCGGCGCCGCGCTCCACGCGCAGCGGCTCGACGGTCAGCATGAACTCCCAGCGGTTCAGCCGGGCGGCGGTCTCCGCCAGCTCGTGCAGCGCCAGGTTGTCGAGCAGGTTCATGCCGAGCGCGACGATGGTGAACGTGTGGATCGGGATGACGACGCCGGGGATGTTGCCGCCCTCCTGCGGGATGTCGGCGCCCAGCAGCGCGATGTCGCGCTCCCGGAAGAACGGGATCAGCGCCGGATCGTAGCCTGCGCCGCCGAAGTTCGTCGGATCCGGCTCCACGCCCGGACGCTTCGTCCTCAGCAGCAGCGCGTCGCCGGAGGAGATCGTGATGCCGGTCCGCTGCTCCCACGCCTCGATGTGGCTCGGCAGGATGCGCGTCTCGGGGATGTCGAGCAGGATGCCGCGGGTCACGATGCCGCCCTGCGCGGTCGTGATGGCCAGCTTCGAGCAGCCGCCGTCCTCGGTCACGACCTCCGCGAAGTCGAAGCCGTTGTACAGCTTGCCGTTGTACGACACGTGGCACAGCGCGTCGATGTGCGACAGGTTCAGGCCGTGGTAGGCGATCTCCTGCCGCTCGAACAGGAAGTCGCCCTGCACGAGGAAGCGGTTGGTCAGCGCGCCGAGCGTGCTGATGGGCCGGGACGCCTCACCCGGCTGCCTTCCGATCGGGTGGGCCAGCGACACGGTCTCCCCGGTCTGCACGAGCGCGCCGGCCTGCGCCGCCTTCTCCGCGGTGATCAGGTTCAGCACGCCGCGCTCGTCGGCATCGCCCCAGCGGCCCCAGTTCGACAGCTCGTCCATCCAGGCCTCGAACTGCTCCCTGGAGACTTCGCTCAGGTTGGCCTCCTGCGCGCCGACCTCCGGACCGCCGCCGCCCGGGCCGCCCCCCAGCGACAACAGCGCAATCCCCACCACGACCGCCAGCATCCGCTTCATGAACCTCTCCTTCGCGGTGTCAGGGGAGCGCGTACGCCAGCAGGGTGTCGGTGGCAGCCACCGCGACGTACTGCTGGCCGTCCGCGCCCAGGTAGGTGAGCGGGTTGGCGTTGCCGTGCTGCGGGAGCAGGGTCTCCCACAGCGCACGGCCCGTCGCTGCCTCGAAGGCCCGGAAACGGTTGTCGTCGGTCGCGGCGACGAACAGGACGCCGCCGGCGGTGACAATGCCGGCTGCCCGCGCCGGCCGGCCGGTGTTCCGCGTCGCCGCCGGCAACTGATCGGTGACGCCGAGCGGCTGGCGCCAGGCGATGTCGCCCGTCGCCGCGTCCACCGCGATCAGCTCGCCCCAGGGCGGCTTCTGGCAGGGCAGCCGCGGGCCGTCGCCGACGGCCACGTCGAAGCTCTGGGGACGCGGCGTGACCTTCTCGTACGGCAGCAGGGCGTCCGCGGCGGCGTCCACCATCCAGCCCAGCGCGCCGACGTTCTGCGTCACCACGAACAGCAGGTCGGCGTTGGGATCGAACGCCACGCCGCCCCAGTTGGGCCCCCCGACCCCGCCCGGGAAGTTGAGCGTGGTCCGCGCCGGCCCGCCGGCGGGCCGATACACCCACGGGGTGAACGGACCCTCGCTGTGGATCTCTCCCAGCGACTCGACCAGCGCGGCGCAGGCCGCGGCGTGCTCGGCCGAGGTGTCGGCCGCCGTCACGAGATCGGCCGGCTCGTAGGCGACGCGGCCCATCGGCGGCGGCTTGACCGGAAACGGCTGGGTCGGATACGCGGCCTCGCCGGGCACGTCGCTGGCAGGCACCGGGCGCTCGTCGACGCCGAAGACCGGCTCGCCGGTCTCGCGATCGAGGATGTACAGGTAGCCGGACTTGGTCGTCACGCCCAGCGCGGCGATGCTGCGGTCGTCCTGCTCGATGTCGAACAGCACCGGCGGCGCCGGCGGGTCGGCGTCCCACAGGTCGTGGCGGATCGTCTGGAAGTGCCAGCGGTACTCGCCGCTCTCGATGTCGACGGCGACCAGCGCGTTGCCGAACAGGTTCGCGCCCGGCCGGTCGCCGCCGTAGGCGCCCGGGATGGGCGAGGCGAGCGGCAGGAACAGCAGCCCGCGCTCCGCGTCCACGGTGAAGTAGAACGGCCAGGCGTTGGCGCCGAGCCGCCCGCGCCAGCTATCGCCCTCCCAGGTGTCGTGCCCCACGGTGCCGGGCTGCGCGACCGAGCTGAACTCCCAGAGGCTGGCGCCGGTGCGCGCGTCGTAGGCGCGGGCGTTGCCGATGCCGCCGAACACGCCGCGCGGCGTGTTCGCCCCCACGACGACGACGTTGCCCAGGACGAGCGGCACCGAGTTGTACGGCACCCCCAGCCCCATGACGCCGTTGTCGCCGAAGCCGGCGGCGGGGTTCCCGGTCGCCGCCTCGATGGCGTGCAGCCGCTCGCCGGACGTGAACAGGATGCGCGGCGGCGCGCCGCTCTCCCCGGGCCAGTACGCCACGCCGCGCCGCGACGGCGCGGCGCCCGCGACCGGGTGCTGCCACAGCTCGCGGCCGGTGGCCGGATCGAGCGCCACGACGCGGTCGGCCGCCGGCACGTACATGACGCCGTCGACGACGATGGGCGTGGCCTGCGACCGCGGCCCGCTCGCCTCCGGGTCGGCGACCCCTTCCGCCAGCAGCGAGTAGCTCCAGGCCTGCGTCAGGCTCGCCGCGTTGCCGGTGGTGACCTGCGCCAGCGGCGAGTAGCCGGTGCCGGCCGTATCGCCGCGATACATCGGCCACTCGGCGCCGTCCGCCGCCCCGCCCGCCTCCTGCGCCCCGCCCGCCCGGGCCGCCGCCCAGACCAGCAGCGCCACGCTCACGACGCCCAGGACCCGCCCGCGTGGATACCGCACGTCTCTCTCCGCCCTACCGGCTGCGCCGCGCGGCCTCTTCGGCCGCCTGCTCCGGGGTCAGCACGTTGGACTCGGGGTTGTCCCGGGCCCCGGCCAGGATGTTGTAGATGCCGTAGTTCCCCTCGTGGCAGGCGTACTCGTACAGCGGCAGGTCGTTGCGCTGCATCGGGAGCTCGTAGGTCCACGGCCGGGTCCAGACGGTCGGGTCGTCCACGGTGACCGCGTACGACAGCACGTCCGGCGACACGAGCGTGAAGCGCTCCTCCAGGACCAGGCTCCGTCCGGTCAGCCCGCTCTGGAACGCCGTCTCGCGCAGGAAGTTGGTGGTCTCGACGACCAGCGTGTCACCCTCCCAGCGGCCGCGCGAATCGCCCACCCACTGCGGAATGGCGCCGTGCGGGCCGCCGTCGAGCGGGACGATGCGCGCGTTGTGGATCATCTCGTTGAAGATGACCACGTGGTCCGGCGTCTGCAGGACCTGCATGTTCTGGTTGTAGCCGCCCGGCGTCATCGGCGGGCCCGAGTTGAACCCGAGGATGCAGCGCACCTGCACGCCGCCCGGGCCGAGGTCCTCGACGAAGCCGCCCGGCGTCGGCGTGTGCCGGCGCAGGCCGCGCCCCGCCTCGGTGCCGGCGGCGTAGCGCGCCGCCGCCTCCGGCGTCTTGGCCGGGATGCGGCCGTCGAGCGGATCGACGACGAGCGACGTCCGCCGCGTGTCGACGACCGTCGTGCCCGGATCGAACCAGAACTGGTTGTAGTTGCCGACCGTGTCGAACGGAGTCTCGCCGTCGCGCGCAGCCCGCGCCGCCTCGCTGGCCGCCTCGAGGCTGGCCGCCTCCTCGTCGGACAGCACGTCGGTCTCGGCCAGGGCAGCCGGCCGCTCCATCGGCGTGATGGTGCGGAAGTCCCAGACCCCCTGCAGGTCCGGCGTGCCCCACGCGGTGCGCGGCGCCGTCCAGTCCTCCGTCTGAGCGGCGGCAGTCGCCGCGAGCAGCAGGCCGGCCGCGGCCACCGCCGCCAGCGTGCCCGTACGTGTGCGCAGTCGATGACTCATGCGGACCCCCCTCTCGATCGAACGCCTCGTCCTACCTCGAGGCCGCCGCTTCCGCGGCCCGCTCCGCCTCGCGCGCGCCCGCCAGCATGTTGTAGAGCCCGTAGTTGCCCTCGTGGCAGGCGTACTCGTACATGGGCTGGTCGTTGTGCTGCATCGGGATCTCGTAGGTCCACGCCTCGGTCCAGACCGTCGGATCGTCGATGGTGGTCTCGTACAGCAGCGTGGTCGGCGACACCCGCGTGAAGCGCTCGGTCAGGTGCAGGTGCTGGTCGCTGCTGCCGCGCCGGAACCCGGTCTCGCGCAGGAAGTTGGTGGTCTCCACCACGAGCGTGTCGCCGTCCCAGTAGCCGCGCGAGTCGCCCGTCCACTGGCGGATGCCGCCGTCGAGATGCGGGCGTCCGTCGAGCGGCACGATGCGGGCGTTGTGCACCATCTCGTTGAGCAGCACCACGTGGTCCTCGGTCTGGAACAGCTGCACGTTCTGGTTGTAGCCGCCGGGCGTCATGGGCGGGCCCGAGTTGAAGCCGACGATGCAGCGCACCTGCAGCGCGTCCGGCCCCATGTCCTCGACCCAGCCGCCGGGGGTCACGTCGTGCATCAGCAGCCCGCGCCGGACGCGCTCGAGCTCCGCCCGCTTCTGCGCCGCGGCGGAGGTCAGCGCCGGGATGCGGCCGTTGGGCGGATCGACGACCAGCGACGAGCGCCGCGTCTCGACGGCGGTGCTGCCCGGATCGAACCAGAACTGGTTGTAGTTGCCGACGACGTCGGCCGGCTCCTGGTCGTCGCGCACGGCGAACTCGGCCAGCCGCCGGGCCTCGAACTCGGCGACCTCCTCCGCGGACAGCACGGCCCGCTCGCCCAGCTCGACGGGGCGCTCGAACGGCGTCAGGGTCCGGAAGTCCCAGACGCCCTGCAGGTCCGCCGCGCCCCACGCGGTGCGCGGCGGCTCGTAGTCCCCCGCCTGGGCGGCGGCGGACGCCGGCGTGAACAACAGGCCGGCGACGACCATCGTCGCCAGCAAGCGGACGAGCGCGAAAGATCGCTGCTGCATCTGGAGCCTCCTCGGCTGCTTCCTGCCTCGTGTCCTGAACCGGGTTCGACGCGGCCCGCGCGGGCCGCGCGCAACTTCGCGGCTACTGTTGCTGCTGCTGGCCCGCGGCCTCCCGCTCCTCGGCGCGCGCGCCCGACAGGATGTTGGGCAGCGCGTAGTTGCCCTCGTGGCACGCGTACTCGAACACGGTCTGCTCCAGCGGCGCCATCGGCACGGAGACCGTCCACGGCTCGGTCCACACGGTCGGGTCCGTCACCGTGATCTCGTAGTCGATCGTGTCGGCGTCCACGCGCGTCAGCCGCTCGACGACGCTCAGGTGCTCGGAGCCGCCGAAGACCGTGCCGCCGCGGCCCAGAATCTTGTCGTTGAAGTTCGTGGTCTCGATGACCAGCGTATCGCCGTCCCAGCGGCCGCGCGAGTCGCCCAGCCACTGCCGCAGCCCGGGCGCCAGATGCTCGCGTCCGTCCAGCGGGACGATCCGGGCATCGTGAATCATCTCGACGAGGATCACCACGTAGTCCTCGGTCTGCACGATCTGGTAGTTGTGGTTGTAGAAGCCGGGCATCATGGCGCCGGGCAGCCCGCGCGTGATGCAGCGGTCGAGCTTGTTGAAGTCCAGCCAGGAGTCGAAGCGGGTCGCGATGTAGGAATCGGTCCGCCGGCTCTGCCGGTCCTGCTCCGGCCCGGTCAGCGCGGGCAGGCGGCCGCTGGGCGGATCGATGACCAGCGACGTGCGGCGGTTGAGGCTGCCGCGCTCCATCCAGAACTCGTTGTAGGCGCCCGTCTCGGTCCGCGGGCGGTTGTCCAGGCTCGAGCGCTCCGCGACCACGCCCTGCCGGGTCGCCAGCTCCTCCAGCGTCAGGAACTCGCGGTCGGCGAGGTCCGCCGGACGCTGCAGCGGCGTCATGGTGGCATTGGTCCAGGCGCCTGCCAGGGACGGCGCGCCCCAGGGCGTCCGGGGCACGTCCTGGGCGCTGGACGGGACGGTGCCCAGCGTGAGCAGGGCAGCGAGCGACAGCGTGGTCAGCAATCCATATTTCATGAGGGCACTCCTGGGCAGTCCGGCGGTCAGTCTATCATCTTGGGCGGCCGGGCGGGGCGCGGATCGACGGGGAGCCGTGCTAGGATCACCGTGCATTATCAGCCCACGGCGATCAACGTCGCGGTCCGCGCCGCGGGCGGTGTATAACAGAGGTTCGCGTCCCGGCGGTCAGAAGGAAGGAACGTAGAGATGACCCGAAGCCATCACATTGCGGCTGTCGTGAGCGTTGCTCTGGCGCTTGCGTTCACGGCGCCGTCCTTGTCGGCGAACGAGTCCGACTGGTCTCCCGGACCGCCGGCGTGGGTCGAGGACCTGACGCCGATCACGGCCGCCGACTGGAACTACGACCGCGCCGAGCACCTGCTGGAGCGGGCCGGCTTCGGCGGCACGCCGGAGGATGTCGCGAAGCTGGCGGCGATGACGCCCGAGGAGGCGGTCCGCTCGCTCGTCTACTACGACGACATTCCCAACGACCACCTGCCGCCGTTCGAGCACTCCGGGCTCTGGGACGAGACGCTGACGCACTTCCCGCCCAGCCGCCCGGCGGCCACCGAGATGGCGGCGCGGCGCGGCGCCGGGATGGGCGTGCGGGTCAAGCCTGAGTCCGTCAACCGCCACATGCAACCCGTCTCGGACCGCTTCTTCTACTGGCTGCGCGCGACGCGCCTCGAGACCCGCCGGGTCGGCTACTGGTGGGCCGAGCGGATGCTCGACACGCACCGCCCGCTGGAAGAGAAGATGGCCCTGTTCTGGCACGGGCACTTCGCGACGGCGGAGAACAAGGTCCGCGACTACCGCAAGATGCTGCTGCAGATCGAGACCTTCGAGCGGCACGCGACGGGCAACTTCGGCGACCTGGCGATCGCCGTGGCGCAGGACCCGGCGATGCTCTACTACCTCGACGCCGGGGTGAACGTGAAGGGCGCGGCCAACGAGAACTTCGCGCGCGAGGTGATGGAGCTGTTCACGATGGGCGTGGGCAACTACTCGGAGCGGGACGTGCGCGAGGCGGCGCGGGCCTTCACCGGGTGGAACTTCGAGAACCTCGACTTCGTGGTGCACCCGGCGCTGCACGACGACGAGGAGAAGACGTTCCTGGGTCGCACGGGCAACTTCGACGGCGTGGACGTGCTCGAGATCATCCTCGAGCAGGACGTGACGGCGGAGTACATCGCGGCGAAGGTCTACCGCTTCTTCGTGCGCGAGGAAGTCTCGCCCGAGCTGCAGGCGAAGCTGGGGACGGTCCTGCGGGACAACAACTACGAGCTGCGGCCGCTGCTGGCGGCGATCTTCGGCTCGCGGGACTTCTACAGCGCGGCGAGCTACGGGGCGCACATCAAGGGTCCGGTCGAGCACGTGATCACGCTGCTCAAGCACCTGGGGGCGGAGGACGTGCCGGGTGTTCCCGACTTCAACCAGACGACAATTGCGCTGGGGCAGCACCTGCTGAACCCGCCGTCGGTGGCGGGCTGGGCGCAGGGCCGCTCGTGGATCACGCCGGCGCTGATCCAGGAGCGCGGCAACGTCGCCTTCGACTTCCTGTTCCCGAACATCACCGACTTCCGCGACCCGAACAACCTGTACTCCACGGCGCGCGAGGTCGGCGACCGCCTGCGCCGCGGCTACGACTACCTGTCGGCCACCGCGCTCGACGACCCCGGCATGATGTCGATGTTCGACATCGCCGCCCGGGAGCGGGACGAGATGTTCAACACGCGCATCTCCACCTACATCGGCTACGACCAGGCGATGCGGAAGCTGATTCCGACGCCGCGGGGCGCCGCCCAGATCGACCTCACGCAGATGGTCCTCGACGCGGGGTCGGCCACCACCGCCGAGGCGGTGGACTACCTGCTGGCGCGCTTCCTGCGGGTGCCGGTTGCCCCGGACATCCGCGATGCGCTGGTGGAGCTCCTCGACGAGGAGCTGGGCACGTCGGACATCGAGCGCGCCCGGTCCTACATGGAAAATCCGCTGCGCATGGTGAGCCATCTCATCATGAGCACGCCGGAATACCAGCTCAACTGAGTGGACAGCGAGAGCAGCCCGGAAAGGTGACAGAACGATGACGACCAGAAGCAGGAAGTTGTTCGACGAATCCGGCGTGTCGCGGCGTCAGGCGCTCAAGATCGGCGCCCAGGGCATCGCCCTCGGCCTGCTCGGCAGCGGCGTCAGCCCGCTCCCGCCGCTGTTCGGCGCGACGTCGAAGGCGGTCGCCGCCACGCCCGGCAAGATCCTCGTCGTGTTCGAGTGGTTCGGCGGCTACGACGGCTTGAGCACCTTCGTGCCGTACAGCAACGACGAGCTGTACCGCCGGCGCCCGACCATCGGCGTCCGCGAGCAGGACATCATCAAGGTGGACGAGCACTTCGGCTTCCAGAAGTCGATGCTCGGCATGCACCGCATGTGGGACGAGGGCAAGGCGGCCGTCATCCACGGCTGCGGCTACGACCAGCCGTCGTTCTCCCACTTCACCTCGGCCTCGTACTGGCACACCGGCGCCCCCAACAGCGGCGAGGAGTACGGCTGGTACGGCCGCACGGCCGACGCCCTCGACCCGCACGGGACGCCGAACTATCTCGTCAACGTCTCCGCGACGCAGTCGCTGGCCGTGCGGGCGCGCGAGCACGTCCCGGTGGTCTTCGACGACCCGTCCGCGTTCACGCGCTCGGTGTTCTACCCGCAGCGGCCCTACATCGAGAACCTCGACAAGGGGCAGACCCCCCGCAGCGACGCGCACCGCTTCCTGCTCGACGTGAACCGCAGCGCGCGCGACGCGTCGGCGCTAGTGACCCAGGCCTGGAAGAACTACGGCAGCACGCGGGCGAACAACGTGCGCCTGATGGACCTCGACAAGGTCGTCGCGCTGATCGAGAACGACTTCCCGGCGCGGCTGTACTACGTGCGGCTGCAGAACAGCCTGTTCGACACTCACGTCAACCAGGAGAGCCCGCACAACCGCCAGGTGCAGTACTGCTCGGACGCGGTCTGGGGCTTCTTCGAGGAGATGAAGCGGATCGGCAAGCAGGACGAGGTGGCCATCTTCGTGCACAGCGAGTTCGGCCGGCGCGTGCCGGAGAACACCAGCCTGGGCACCGACCACGGCACGGCGAACGTCGCCTTCGTGCTCGGCGGCGGCGTCAAGGGCGGGCAGTACGGCACGCCCGTCAGCCTGACCGACCTGGTGCACGGGGACAACCTGCAGTACACGACGGACTTCCGGAACGTCTACGCCACGCTGATCGAGGAGTTCCTCGGGTACCAGCAGTCCGAGAAGATCCTGGGCGGCAAGTTCGATACCTTCGGCATGTTCGCCTGACACGCGTCAAAGCAAGGGAGGTTTGCAATGCGTTGCCGATTCTTCGCGATGGCGGTAGCAGTCGCGGCAGCGGGGGCCCTGCTCGCCCCGGCTGCTGCAGGAGCGCAGACGACCGAGACCCCGCGCACGTCGTGGGGCGCGCCCGACCTGCAGGGCGTGTGGGACTTCCGCAGCCTCACGCCGATGGAGCGTCCCGCCGAGCTGGCGGACCAGGAGGTGTTCACGAGCGAGCAGGCGGCGAGCTTCTCGGAGGAGATCCTCCAGGAGCGGAGCCGCGACCAG
Organism: Vicinamibacterales bacterium; assembly: GCA_965214845.1. Classification (GTDB taxonomy): domain Bacteria; phylum Acidobacteriota; class Vicinamibacteria; order Vicinamibacterales; family UBA8438; genus JAAXGX01. Next base: position 3,779,632 of record CBDCCO010000007.1, on the reverse strand, counting down.
GAGGACGCCGAGGCCGCGGCCGCGGCGGGCCGGGTGGTGGCGTACAACGACTTCTGGTTCGACTGGGGGTCGTCGGTCACGACCGACCGCACGTCGCTGATCGTGGAGCCGCGTGACGGGCGGATCCCTGCCCTGGTGGGAGCCGCCGAGCGGCGGGTCGCGGCCCGCGAGGCGGCCCGCGCGGGCGTCGGCCGCGACGAGGTGTCGCCGGGCGGCTGGATCGACGAGCTCAGCCCGTCGGTGCGCTGCATCACGGGGTTCAACCAGGGGCCGCCGATGACGCCGAGCGCCTACAACAACAACATGCAGCTCTTCCAGACCGAGGACCACGTCGTGATCCTGAACGAGATGGTCCACGACGCGCGCATCGTCCCGCTGGACGGGCGGCCGCACCTCCCCGCGGACCTGCGGCAGTGGATCGGCAGCTCGCGCGGCCACTGGGACGGCGACACGCTGGTGGTCGAGACCATCAATCGCCGCGACGAGTCCTTCCGGGACTCCACCCGGCACCTGCATCTGACCGAGCGCTTCACCCGCGTCGACGCCGGCACGCTGGTCTACGAGGTGACCCTCGACGATCCGACCACGTGGACCCAGCCGTGGACGTTCACGGTGCCCATGGTCCGGAACGCGGGCGAGGTGTACGAGTACGCCTGCCACGAGGGCAACTACTACATGGCGAACATGCTTCGCAACGCACGCGCCGAGGAGGCGTCGTCCGCGAAGTAGGCGTCGCCGCGCGCCGGCTGTCCCGCACCTGATGGCCGCGCCGCCGGCGGCGGCGCGGCCATCCCCGCACCCATCGGACTCGCCCGGATCAGACAGGGAGGTTTGCAATGCGTTGCCGATCCTTCGCGATGGCGGCAGCAGCCGCGGCGGCAGGGGTCCTGCTCGTCCCGCTCGCGGCGGGAGCGCAGACGGCCGAGACCCCGCGCACGGCGTGGGGCGCGCCCGACCTGCAGGGCGTGTGGGACTTCCGCAGCCTCACGCCGATGGAGCGCCCCGCCGAGCTGGCGGACCAGGAGGTGTTCACCGCCGAGGAGGCGGCCAGCTTCTCCGAGGACGTCATCCGCGAGCAGAGCCGCGACGAGGCGGACGTCGAGGCGCAGGCCGCGACCGGCCGCGTGGTGCCGTACAACGACTTCTGGTTCGACTGGGGGTCGTCCGTCACGACCGACCGCACGTCGCTCATCGTCGACCCGCCCGACGGACGGGTCCCCGCCCTGACGGCGGCCGCCGAGCGGCGGCGCGCGGCCCGCGAGGCGGCCCGCGCGGGCGTCGGCCGCGACGAGGTGTCGCCGGGCGGCTGGATCGACGAGCTCAGCCCGCCGGTGCGCTGCATCACGGGGTTCAACCAGGGGCCGCCGATGACGCCGAGCGCCTACAACAACAACATGCAGCTCTTCCAGACCGAGGACCACGTCGTGATCCTCAACGAGATGGTCCACGACGCGCGCATCGTCCCGCTGGACGGGCGGCCGCAGCTTCCGGCGGACCTGCAACAGTGGATCGGCAGCTCGCGCGGCCGCTGGGACGGCGACACGCTGGTGGTCGAGACCCTCAACCGCCGCGACGAGTCCTTCCGCGGCTCCACCCGGCACCTGCGCCTGACCGAGCGCTTCACCCGCGCCGACGCCGACACGCTCGTCTACGAGGCGACCCTCGACGATCCGACCACGTGGACCCGGCCCTGGACCTTCACGGTGCCCATGGTCCGCAACGCGGGCGAGGTGTACGAGTACGCCTGCCACGAGGGCAACTACTACATGGCGAACATGCTCCGCGCCCAGCGCGCCGAGGAGCAGGCGGCGGCGAAATAGCCGACCGCCGACCATCCCGCACCGGTCGTCGAGCCGCGCCGCGGCGCGCGGGCGGTCCGACGACAGGAGGTCTTCATGGGTCGAGTGATTCGCACGGCGGTGCTGCTGATGCTCGCGTCGGGGATGGCGGGTGCCGGGACGGTCGTCCCGGCGGAGGCGCAGGAAGGCGAGATCTCGCTCGAGGGCGTCGTCGATCTGCACTTCCACACCGGCCCCGACTCGCGCCCGCGGTCGGTGGACGACATCGAGGCCTCGCGCCTGGCCGCGGAGGCCGGCCTGCGCGCCGTCCTGCTGAAGAACCACTTCACGATGACCGCCGACCGGGCGGCGCTCGCGATGGCGCAGGTCGACGGCCTGGAGATCTTCGGCGGGCTCGTCCTCAACCGCGCGGTCGGCGGCATCAACCCGGCCGCGGTCCGGCAGATGGCCGCCTTCTCCGGAGGCCGCGGGAAGGTCGTCTGGCTGCCGACCTTCGACGCCGAGCACGCCGTCACGCGGGGGGGCGGCGACGAGGGGTTCGTGTCGGTCCTCGAAGACGGCGAGCCAGTGCCGGCCGTGCTGGAGGTCTTCGAGCTCCTCGCCGAGCACGACCTCACGCTCGCGATGGGGCACTCGTCGCCGGGGGAAGTGCTGCGCCTGCTGCCGGAAGCCAAGCGCCTCGGGGTGCCGCGGATTCTCGTGACGCACGTCTTCGGTCAGGACGCCACCCGCGAGCAGATGCGCCAGATGGCCGACGAGGGCGCCATCATGGAGATCGACTGGCTGGCCGTGCTCTCCGGCAGCCTCACCATCGAGGACTACGTCGCGGCCATCCGCGACCTGGGCGCGGAAGCCTTCTTCATGTCGTCGGACCTGGGGCAGGAAGGCAACCCGGTGCACCCCGACGGCCTGCGCGACTACATCCGCGCCATGCTCGACGCCGGCATCACCGAGGCGGAGATCGACATCATGGCCCGGCAGAACCCGGCCCGTCTGCTCGGGCTCGATCCCTGGTAGGCGGTCCTGCTCGCCCCAGGGCGGCGAGGGCGGCAACATGGCTCTCATGCGCCCCGCCGCCCTGACGATTCCTCGTGCACTGAACCGGACTCCTCCCGCGAACCCCGCTCGCCGCGCAGACCCAACACCTGCCGCCCCCCCTCCCGCTCCCGACGCTGGAAATAGGCAGCCAATCGCTTGATGTCGTATCCGTGTTCCCGGGCCATGTCATCCTTGATCCGCCACAGCTCTTCGATGATCTCATCCGCCATCGTCGAATCCTCCCATGAGCTCGTGCGGCGTACAGATTTCCGGCACGGCATGTCCATATTCGGCGCAAACGCGTCGCATGACGGCTTCGTTTCCGCGTTGCCCAGATGCCGAAAGTTACATGTCAGAAGATAGTCGACGCTGTGTACGGCCGCCACGGCGATGTGCGGGCGCGCTTCACGTCGTACGGGCTTCCAGTGACGTCAGGAATCCGAGTCTCCTCAAATTCGTGTGGGTAGCGGTGGCTCCAGCTTGATGCCTCCGCAGCAGAGGTACAGCATCGAGATGAGCGGACGGTGTGAGTGGAAGCCGTAGGCGCGCCGTGCGATGACGCGGAGCTTGTTGTTGATGCCCTCGACGGGTCCGTTGGTCATGCGGGTGTCGAGGTAGGCGAGGATCCCCGCCGCGTGCTTCCGGATGGTCCGCGCGAGCTTGACGAACGGCGCCAGCCGTGACCGCGCCGCCCAGTCCAGCCACTGCTCGAGCAGCTCCTCGGCCTCGTCGGGTCTGGCCTGCTCGAGGATGGTCGCCAGGTACTCGTTCAACTCGTAGGCGCGGTCGAGGGCGCGGTTCTCGCGGCGCAGGGTTGCCAGCCGTTGTGCTTGGCTGGGCTTGAGGCGCGCCGGATGCTTCAGCAGCGCGTAGCGCGTCCCCTTGAGGGCTTTGGCCGCGGTCGCCCCCAGGCGGTGTTGCTCCGCCCGGCGGACGGCGTCGACCGCGTCGGCCGCCAGCCGTTCAACGTGGAACCGGTCGTAGACGACCCTGGCCTGCGGCACCCGTTCCCGCACCGCCTTGCCGTAGCTCGCCGCCAGGTCCGCCGTCACCAGCGTGATCCGGGCGCAACCGGCCGGTCCCAACAGGTCGAAGAACCTGCCCAGCGTGTCGGCGCTGCGCCCCTTCCCGGCCCAGACCACGCGCCGGCGGTCAGGGTCGACCAGGACCGTCAGATAGTGGTGCCGCTTCCGATAGCTGAACTCGTCAATGCCGATCCGCCGCAGCCCGGCCAGCCGCGTCGAATCCAGCCGCCGAGCCACCACCCGCTCGACGATGCCGCCCACCGCCGGCCACGAAATCCCCACCAGACGACTCACCGTCGTCCGGTCCGTCACCTGCGCCAGATAGGCCACCAACTCCTCGAGCGGCGCCGTGAACGCGCTGCCGTGCACTGCCCACGACACCTGCTCGACCCGAACCCCGCAGCGACCACACGATACCCGCCACGGGGCATACCGCAGCCACACCGTCGTCCGACCCCACGGCACATGGCGCCACAGCCGAGCCGGTTGCCGGTCGTAGCGTGGGGCCCGGCCGCCGCACGCGCCGCACCGCGAGCGCCGCCACGACGGCCGCGCCGATACGCGGAACATCCCGTTGCTCCCGATACGCACCTGCTCGACGTACAACTGCGTGACACCGAGCAATCGTCGTAGTAGGGTCGTCACACGCATGGGGCTGTCCTCCTCCTCATTGGTTCTCCTTTGTCATGCCAATGAGAACAGGACGCCCCTGCGTTTTCAATGATTTCCAGCGGCTCGCCGAGGGCTGACCACCCGCCGGCTCCGGTCAGCTGCGGGCCGCGATTCACGGCCCGACCAGCCCAAGCCCAATCTCCCCTTTGGACGGCCCGGACGCCCCGTCCAGGCCGGGCCGCAAGGCCCATAACTGCACTCTGAGCGTAGGGACGGACGGCGTGTCACCCGCCAGGGTCGCAGCGAAGCGGAGAACGCGCGTAGCGCGTTGACACGCCGTCCGTCACGTAGCTACCCCACCGCTCGCTGAACCCGCCGATCACTCTCACCCCGGACCCACACCTGATTGAGGAGAGCCAGGAATCCGCGTACGCTATCCAGGGCGGCGTGATCGAGATCCCAATACCCCTTCCTGGCCGCCACGCCCACGCTCACGTGCGGATCCGGCTTCGTCGCCAGATACGCATGCGCACGTGCCTTGTCTGGGCGACGAACAGGCTCGTTGGATTCTTCGACACACCGAAGGAAGTCGACGATGCAGCGATCGACAGCAGTGCCGGCGAACGTCTTGCACAGCAGGGTCTCCAGCATCCCCTCCTGATCGCCGCCGGGCAATATGAGCACAGCTACCTCCGGTCGGCCGGCATCCGGGTCAGTGAACTGTGCCTGACGTGCGGGCGCCGGCAGTCCGGCATTGTCGAGAGCGGACCGCATGCTCTGAAACGCCCTCTCGGCCGTCCGGGCCGGATCCTCGGATGTCTCGGCATCACGAATGATGCCAAGCCTCCGAACGTTTTGGAATCCCGACGCTGACACGAGCGCCGGCAAATACGTACGCAGTTGCCCCACGCCCCCGAAGTCCCTGACCCCGACATCCGCCAGCTCCAGACGCTCGCGGAACGTATCGAAGAAGTTGCACGCATCCTTCCCCTCGACCAGCAGCAGAATCTCGTGCTCGACGCGCTCCGGCTTCATGGTCAGCGGACTTCCAGGTTGTGGCGAATCGCGCCTTCGACCGCGTCCGGCTCGTAGGTCATGCAGCGGTTCACACCATCGTCCACCTCAAGCCGATGCAATCGAAAGCCATCTGCGCCGAGTGCTTCGTACGCCGCCTCCACGCACTCGAAGCTGTGCGTCGTTGCGAACACCTGCACATTGAACTGCTCGGCCACCTTCCCCACAATCCGCCAGACATCGGGCAGGACCGAGTGGTGCAGGCCGTTCTCGATCTCATCCACTAGCACCACGCCATCCGCCACCGCCGCGGCAGCAAGCACGATACGAGCGAGGTGCGTCATGCCTGCCCCCATGATCGGCAAGGGCACCAGTTCGCGCAGCCCGATGTCGACCCAGATCATTGGTGCGCCACTCGACGAGTTGTCCTCGATACCCTGTAACCTGGGCTCGACGACGCGAAGCGCGTCGAGAAGAAGCTCTCCACGTTTCTGCCGTCTCAACTGTCCCAGGAGAACGGCGTCGTTCTGCGGGTTCCCACCTCGCGGCTCCAGGATTGAACCGCTGAACGGGACGTACGTATTGTTTTGTTGGAACTTGATCTCGCTCGCGGTCTCACGTGCTTCGCTCTCGAGCGTCCCTGCTACAGCATCGAAGTATGTGAACTTGAGCACACGCTCGCCGGACCGTTCCTGCACAAGCGCGACCCCGTCGTCACCGCGAGCGATCTCCGTTGTCGTCTGCCGCTCCAGCGAGACCGTTAGTTCCAGGGTGCCCACTGACTTGTGGCGACCAGAAATCGTGAGCGTGCCGCTAGTCTTCAGCTCAAAGAAGAGGGGTGCCCACACGGTTTCGGAAACGGATGTCGGTACAGCAGTCCTGGACTCCAGGCGCACCACGTGGCGGTTGAGCGCCAACCGAGCGTCGCCTCCGGAACCGAGTAGGAAGATCGCCTCAATCAAGGTCGTCTTGCCTACGTTGTTCTTGCCCGCCACAAGGTTGACGCGGCCGAATCTCGTGATCTCAAGGTCCCGGAGACCGCGGAAATTACGGACGTGCAATTGTTCGAGCACAAGTCATCGCTCCATGCTCTGGCCGAGCTGGAATCGAAGGTCCCGATCCCCGATGCCCCCCAGCAGCGGTCGCCGGGTGGCCGGATGCGCCGCGAAACCGCGAGGACGGGTGAAGGAGAACCACAGCGTCACTGCGCGCGCGAAACGCCAACTTCGGGCCGGTCGGCGCGCAGACGTACGCCGACCGGCTGTCGCCCAGACGGAACGGGCCGACGAGGACAGCCGAATACCCGGCGTCGCGGCTCAGTACCCCTCCAGCACCGGGAACAGCTCGTCGTCCGGGAGCGGCTGCACGCCGAGGGCGTTGAGCGTCATCGACACCTTGCGGTAGCGCGACGCGGTCGCGGCGATGCTGATCATCTGGTGCGTGTCGTAGCGCGCGGCCAGGTCGTCCCAGGTCTCGTTCGAGATGATCGAGTCGCGGAACATCTCGTTCGCGGCGTCGATGAGGGCGAGCTCGTTCGCGCCCCAGCCTGCGGCGTCGCCGCCCTGGGCGATCCACAGCGGCTCGAGGCCGTGGTCGCGCGCGCGTCCGACGCTGCCCACGTGCTTGGCCCACTCGTAGACGGCCTGGCAGTTCCAGCCCATGCGCAGGATGAGGAGCTCGCGGTCGTGCGGCGTGAGCCGCGACTTCTCGGGGTCGAGGATGTAGCGCGGGTTCTCGTTCCAGCGCGCCGCGATGTCGGGGTGGCGCGCCAGGGTGCGGGTCACGCGCAGCCCGTCGCCCGCCACCGGGTCGACGCGCGGCGCGGCGAGGGGCAGGTCGGGATCGGGCGCGACCACGGTGTAGCCGACGTCGTTGGTCGGGATGAGCGACGTGGCGTCGTCGTCCGGCTGGACGCCCAGCGAGTTGAACAGGATGGACTGCGCGGTGATCTCGTTGACGGTGACGACCGCGTCCATCAGGTTGTGCTGGTCGTACTCCGCCGCGAGCAGCTCCCAGGTGGCGTCGGTGACCGACGAGTTGCGGAAGAGCTGGTCCGCCAGCCCGATGAGCGCCTCCTCGAACGGGCTCCACCCGACCGCGTTGGGCGAGATCGGCCCCTGCGCGACGCGCAGCACCTCCTCGGGCGTCAGGCCGGCCGCGGCGGCCCGGGTCGCGTGCGTGGCCCACAGGTTGCCGTTCTGCGTCAGCCAGGCGGTGCGCAGGATCAGCAGCGTGCGGTGGCGCGGCGACAGGGTGGAATCGTTCGAGACGTAGTTCAGCACCGGGAACGCGCGGTCGGCCAGGGCCGGCACGCGCAGCAGCGTGCGCAGCGCGTTGCCGGGGTTGCCGTCCGGCGCGTAGCGCGCGACCAGCGCGCGGTGCTCGTCGGTCCACTCCGATTCGGGCAGCGGCGGCACGCGCGGCTCGGCCAGCCGGCGGGCCGGGATGACGCTGCCCGGCGCCCCGGTGATCGCCCGCGCCGGCTCGATCCGCATCAGAACCCCGTCTTCCTCCTCGGTCAGGACGTACAGGTAGCCGTCCGGCCCCTGCCGCACGTCGCGGATGCGCTGCCTGAGCTCGGCCAGCAGCCACTCGCGCCGCACCTCCTGCCCCTGCCGGTTGAAGACGATGCGCTCGAGGTGCCCGGTGTGCTGCATGCGGCCGACCATCATCGAGCCCACGAACAGGTTGCCCTGCCAGGACGGGAAGTGCTCGCCCGTGTAGAAGGTCAACCCCGACGGCGCCACCGACGGCCACCAGATGACCTCCGGCCCGACGAACTCCTCCAGCCAGGGGGTGTCGGTGACGGGAAGCCCGGAATACTGCCGGCTGTACGACGCGACCGGCCACCCGTAGTTGGCGCCCGCCGCGATGATGTTGGCCTCGTCGCCGCCCTGCGGGCCGTTCTCGGTCGCCCACAGCTCGCCGTTGGCGGGGTTGAAGACCAGGCCGATCTGGTTGCGGTGCCCCAGCGAGTAGATCTCCGGCAGGTAGCCTTCGCGGCCGACGAACGGGTTGTCGTCGGGCGCCGTGCCGTCGTCGTTCAGCCGCAGCACCTTGCCGAAGTGCGTGGCCGGGTCCTGCGCGTACTGCCCGGTCTGGGCGAACTGGAACGCCCCGCCGACCGTCATGTAGAGCTTGCCGTCCGGCCCGAACACGAGCCGCGACGCGGCGATGCCGCCGCCCCAGCCGTCGGCCACGAAGATGTCGCGGACCTCGGTGAGCGCGCCGGCGTCCAGACGCCCGCGGGCCAGCGCCACCGTCGCGCCCGCCCGGCCGTCACGCTCCTGCGGCTGCGAGTAGGTGAGATAGACCAGGCTGTCGTCCTCCGGGTGCAGCGCGACGTCCATCAGCCCGGATAGCCGCACGCCCTTGTACACCTCGGGCACGCCCGGCACGGGGCGCTCGAGCAACTGGCCGTCGCGGACCACGCGCAGCCGTCCCTCGTTCCGCTCGGTCACGAGGATGTCCCCGTTGCGCCGGAACGCGAAGCTCCACGGATGGGAGAACCCCGAGGCGACCGGCACGACGCGGATGCGGGGCTGCTCGGCCGTGTGCAGCACCACCGGCCCGGCGGGCGGCGGCAGGCCGGGCACGCCGCGCAGCGCCGTGGCGCCCTGCGCGTTCTGGGCGGACGCCGGCGCGGCGACCGCGACGGTCAGAAGCGCGACGGCCCCGACGGCCATGACCAGGGGAAACAGCTTGCTCATCGGTCCTCCAAACGCTGAAAAGTGCCCGCCAATCTATCACAACGCCAGGCCGCCGCTGCTCTGCACGACCTGGCCGGTAATCCAGGCTGCGTTGTCGCTGGCGAGGAAGAGCACGGCCTCCGCCACGTCCTCGGGCGTGCCCGCCCGGCGCAGGGGCGTGCGCTGCGCCGTCTGCTCGATCGCGGCCTCGTCGAGGAACTCGCGCGCCATGTCCGTGACGGTCAGGCCGGGCGCGACGACGTTGACGCGCACGCCGGCCGGCCCGAGCTCGACCGCCAGCGCCCGGGTGATCTGCTCCAGCGCCGCCTTCGTGCCGCCGTAGGCCGCCATGCCGGGCGCGGCCCCGCGGGCGGTGACCGACGTGACGTTGACGATGCACCCGCGCCGCGCAACGAGGTGCGGGATGGCTTCCCGCATGGCCACCAGCGGCCCCATGACGTTGATGTCGAGCATGGCCCGCATCGCCCCGTCGGACAGGTCCGACAGCGGTCCCATGTGGCTCAGGCCGGCGTTGTTGACGAGGACGTCCAGGCCGCCGAGCTGCTCGACGGTGAACGCGACCGCCCGTTGCACGTCGCCGCTCTGCGCGACGTCGGCCTGAACGAAGCGGATGCGGTCCGGCCGCGTCTCGGCGAGCTGCCGCAGCGGCTCGAGCCGCCGGCCCACGACCACGACCGAACCGCCCTCGTCGGCGATGCCCGCCGCCACGGCCCGGCCGATGCCGGTGCCGCCGCCGGTGACGAGCGCCGCCTTGCCGTCGAAGCGTCCCACCTTTCAGTCGGACGGCGCGGTCGGCAGGCCGTGCTTGCCGAGGAACGCCCGAATGGCGGCGTAGATGCGCTGGTTCTCCTCTGCCGAGAACCCGCCGTGCCCGCCGCCCTCGATGGTCACCAGATCGTTGGGCACGCCGGCTTCGTCGAGCGCCTCGTGCAGGCGCGTCCCGTGGTCGTAGGGCACGATCGCGTCGGCGTCGCCGTGGATCGTGAGGATGGGCGGCAGGTCACCGTGCACGTAGTTCATCGGCGACACGCGCTTGGCGACGTCGTCGCGGTCGCTGCGGCTGCCGAGCCACGCCTCCGTGAACGCACCGGAGGTCCCGGGCGGCCGGTGAGCCAGATCGAAGACGTCCGTGATGCCGTACCAGTTGATGATGGCCGCCACCTTCAGCTCGGCCGTCGACGTCGAGCCCGTGGTCCACAGCCGGCGCCGGTCGCCCGGGCACTGGCGGTCGAGGCCCGCCGAGGCCGGCAGCATGCCGGTGGTGAGCGACAGGTGCCCGCCGGCCGAGTTGCCGGTCACCACGATGCGGTCGACGTCGAAGTTGTACTGCTCGGCGTTGCGGTAGACCCAGCGCAGCGCGCAGCGGCAGTCCTCGACGGCCGCCGGCGCGTGCGCCGCGTCGGCCAGGCGGTACGCGACGTTCACCACGTTCCAGCCCATCTCCAGATAGGGCAGGACCGTCAGCGCGGAGCCCTCCTTGCTGCCGTTGGTCCAGCCGCCGCCGTGGATGTAGACGAGCGTGGCGTTCGGCCTCTCGGCCGCCCGCGACTGATAGACGTCCAGCCTCAGGTCGTGCCCGCCCGCGCGATGGTAGGTGATGTTCGGGATCAGACGGTAGCCGGTGGCCACGCGCACGAACGCCTCGCCGGCGCTCTCGGACTGCGCGGCGATCGGGTGCGGAACGGCCAGGCCGGCCAGCAGCAGCACGCCGACAGCCGCGCAACAGAAATGTCTAGTCACCGTCGCCTCTCTTTCTTGGCTTCAATCGAAATCAAACGGGGCTGCGCCCCGAACCCCCGGCGTCCGCGCGCCGCGCCGCCGGGCCCTTGATCTTGCCATCCCTTCAGGCGTCAGTCGAGGAGGAGATCGGATCGTCGCCGGTCGCGGGCGCCCCGCTGCCGGCGCGGAACAGCGGCAGCGCGCGGCCCAGGCAGTCCGGATCGCCGACCAGCACGACGGTGTCGCCGGCCCGGTAGCGGAAGTCCGGCTCGCGGCGATAGATCGGCTGGCCGTCGCGGACCACCGTCACCTGCACCGCCCCCGTGCGGCGCCGCAGCTCCAGCGTCGTGGCGCTGCCGCCGACGGCCGGCGCCCCGTCCTCCACCTCGACCAGCTCCAGTGCGTCGTGGATGCCGAGGTGCTGCAGCGTGTCGAGCCGCAGATCGGGTCCCGCCTTGCCGCGCAGCAACGCGTAGTGCTCGGTGCGCACCGACTCGACCTCGCGCCAGATGCGGTTGATCGGAATCTCGTAGCTGCCCAGCGCCAGCGCGAACAGCTCCAGCGAGGCCTCGAACTCCTCCACCACGATGTCGTTCGCCCCCAGCTTGCGGAGCTCGTCGATGGCCAGGATGTAGCGGGTGCGCACCACGATGCGGACGGCGGGGTTGATCTCCCGCGCCAGCGCGACGCCGCGCCGCTCGTCCGTGGCCGAGGAGATGGCGAAGACGACGACCCGCGCCTTCCGCAGCCGGACGTGCTCGAGCACCGCGTGCTGCGTGCCGTCGCCGAACACCACGGTGATGCCGTCCTCGCGCGCCCGGGCCACGAGCTCCGGGTTCTGCTCGACGACGACGCAGGCGATGCCGGCCGCCTGCAGCACCCGCGCCAGGTAGCGGCCCGCCAGGCCGTAGCCCACGACGACCGTGTGCCCCGCACGCTCGACCAGGCTGCCCGCCTCCGTCGCCCTCCCGCCCCGGCGGCGGGCCAGCCCGCGCCGCGCGGCAACGCGCTGGGCGAACGGGCGCGCGAGCTGGATCATCGTCGGCGTGGCCACCATGGAGAGCACCGCCGCGCTCAGGAAGAACTGGTAGTCGCCCGCCCGGAACAGGCCGAGCGGCAGCCCCGCCGCCGCGAGCAGGAACGAGAACTCGCCGACCTGCGCCAGGCTGAGGCCGCTGACCACGGCCGTCGTCCACAGGCCGCCCAGCGCCAGCACGGTGCCCAGCACGAGCAGCGTCTTGAGGAGCATGAGCCCCGCGGTCAGCGCGAGCAGCGGCCCGAGCTGCGCGAGCACGGCCGGGATGTCGAGCAACATGCCGATCGACATGAAGAAGATGCCGCTGAAGAGCGCGCGGAACGGCAGCACGTCCGACAGCGCCTGCAGCCCGTACTCGGACTCGGAGATGATCAGCCCTGCGATGAAGGCGCCGATCGCGATGGAAAAGCCGGCGGCCGACGTGATCAGCGCCGCCGCCAGGCCGAAGAAGCCGACGCACAGCGTGAACAGGTCGCGGTCGCGGAACAGGACGACGCGGTCGAGCGTCCAGCGCACGACGAACTGCCCGCCGGCGACCAGCGCGAACATGATGGCGAGGCCGCGCGCGAGCTCGCCGGCCGCGGCGGCGAGCTGCGGCCCGTCGATGCGGGCCAGCAGCGGCAGCAGGAGCATCAGCGGCAGGATGCAGAGGTCCTGGAACAGCAGGATCGAGATGACGGAGCGTCCGTGGCGCGTATCGAGATCGCCGCGGTCGGCGTACGCCCGGGTGACGATGGCCGTCGACGACATGGCGACGAGCGCCCCGTAGAAGACCGCCTGCCCGAACGGCAGGCCCAGCGCGAGCGCCACGACCGCGACCACGCCCAGCGTGGCGCCGACCTGCAGGCCGCCCCCGAGGAAGACCGCGCGCGCCCAGCGCCGCACGTGGGAGAGCGACAGCTCCAGACCGATCGCGAACAGCAGCAGCGCCACGCCCAGCTCCGACAGCGCCTCGACCTCTTCGGCGCCGTCGATCAGCCCGAGGCCGTGCGGGCCGACAATGAGACCGGCCGCGATCAGCCCGATGAGCGGCGGCGCACCCACGCGGTGCGCGAGCGCGACGATCGGAATGGAGAGCCCCACGAGCAGCAGCAGCTCGCCGAGCAGCCCGACTTCGGACACGCGCTCATCGTACTCTGCCGGGGAGGGCCGGGCTCGGAGCCGCAGGGCGCACGCGGGCGAAGGCGCACCGCGGCGGCGTGGTGAGCGAGTGGCTCGCCCCCGTCAATCCCCGTCCACCGTTCCGATACGGTAGAGCTTCGACGCGGTCCGCAGGATCAGGCTGCCGTCCGCGATGGCGGGGGTGGCCATCGACATCTCGTCCAGCGAGTTGCGCCCCAGCACTGCAAACTCCGGCCCGGCCTGGATGACGAACGTGTCGCCGTCCTCGCTCAAGGCGAAGATCTTCCCGTTGTAGGCCCAGGGCGAAGCCGTGAAGAGGGTGCCGGCGGTGATGCGCGCCCGCGGGTAGACCTCGCGGCCCGTCCGGGCGTCGTAGCAGAGCAGGATGCCGCGGTCGAGTAGCGTGTAGTGGTAGTCGCCGTAGACGAGCGAGGACGGGTTGTAGGAGCCGAGCCGCGGGTGCGACCAGACGACGTAGTCGTTGCTGGTGGTCCCCGCGCCCAGCGTGATGTCGCCGCTCGCGCCGGCGCGGATGGCATAGACGGGGCGCGACGAGTCGGCCACGTAGCCGGAGTTGATGTAGAGCAGGCCGTGACGGGAGAACGGCGTGGGGATGACGAGCGTCGACATGCCGTGCAGCTCCCACAGCAGGTTGCCGTCGAGGTCGTAGGACTTGACGCCGCCCCGGCCGGAGGTGACGAGCTCCGTGCGCACGTCGTTCTCCCAGACGAACGGCGTGGCCCAGTTGCTCCCCTCGTCGCGGTCCGTGCGCCACAGCTCGGCCCCGGTCGCCGCGTCGTAGGCGCTCACGAACGACTGCGCCTCGTTGTCGTTGACGATGTACACGCGGCCGTCGTGGACCACCGGCGAGGTCGCGGAGCCCCAGTCGCGCCGCGGCAGCCACTCCATGGGCACGGACCAGAGCACGGCCCCCTCGAAGTCGAGCGCGAAGAGCCCGATGTCGCCGAGGTAGACGTACACGCGCTGCCCGTCCGTGACCGGCGTCTCCGCCGCGTAGCGCGTCTTCTGGTGCGACGGCTGCTCCGGCACCGCGGTCGCGAGGGTCCGCGTCCAGCGGATCTCGCCGGTCTCGAAATCGATGGCGTAGAGCATCCACTCGAGCGGCACGTCCGAGGTCATCGTGTCCGCGGCGCTCATCGCACCGCCCAAGGACCGCGCCCGATAGGTCTCCACGGGCCCCAGCGGCGCATCTTCGCCGCCCTCGGCCGCCGCGGTGACGACGAAGACGTGGTCGTCCCACACGATGGGCGAGCTCCATGACTGACCGGGGACGTCAATCTCCCAGACCAGGTTCTCGTCCGGCCCCCACGTGTCGGGCAGCCGGGGATCGTCGGCCGCCACCCCCGCCGCCTCGCCGCGGAACTGCGGCCAGTTCGTCTGCGCCGCCGCGCTCGCGACGCCGAACGCGGCGAAAGCCGCCGCGCACGCTGTCAGTCGCCTGTACATTGATCGGATCCTTCCCACAGGACCTTCGACGGACTGCATTCGGACACCCGCCACCCTCCAATCGTACACAAAGGGATGGTGGTTCCTCGATCTTGTGGACGACGGTGACGTAGAACTCCTGCTCGTGCGCGGCGCGGTGCACGTCGGCGCGACCCTGTACACTGGCGCCGCAGCGACATGGCGTACGCGCCCCTCCCGCAACCCACGGTGCGCCCGCGTGAACATCCGGACCGGTGAGCCGTACCCGCTCGGGGCGACCCGGGACGGCGCGGGCGTGAACTTCGCCCTGTTCTCGGAGCATGCCACCAACGTGGAGCTGTGCCTGTTCGACGCGCCGGGCGCGACGCGGGAAGCCGCCCGCCTGCCGCTGCCGGCGCGGACCGACCACGTCTGGCACGGCTACCTGCCCGACGTCCGGCCCGGACAACTGTACGGCTACCGGGTGAGCGGGCCGTACGACCCGCCGTCGGGCCACCGCTTCAACCCCGCCAAGCTGCTCGTCGACCCGTATGCGAAGCAGATTGGCCGCAACCTGCGCTGGAACGACGCGCTGCTCGGCCACGACGACGCCGGCACGGCCGGCGAGCCGCTGCCGGACGCGCGCGACAGCGCGCCGTTCGCACCCCTGGCGGCCGTACTGGACCCGGCCTTCGACTGGGGCTCCGATCGACCGCCCCGGATTCCATGGCACGAGACCGTCATCTACGAGGTCCACGTGAAGGGGTTCACGGCGCGCCATCCGGAGGTGTCCGCACCCCTGCGCGGCACGTACCTCGGCCTCGCCTCGGAGGCCGCCGTCCGCCACTTCCGGGAGCTGGGCGTCACGGCCATCGAGCTGCTGCCGGTGCACCACGGCGCGAGCGAGCCGCGGCTGCTCGCACGCGGGCTGACGAACTACTGGGGCTACAACACGCTGGCGTACTTCGCGCCCGACGCGCGTTACGCAACCTCGCCCGAGAGCGCCGTCGCGGACTTCAAGACGATGGTGCGGGCCCTGCACGAAGCCGGCCTCGAGGTCATCCTGGACGTTGTCTACAACCACACGGCGGAGGGCTGCCGGCGGGGTCCGACGCTCTCGCTGCGCGGCATCGACAACCGGTCGTACTATCGGCTGGACCCCCGCGATCCGGCCGCGTATCTCGACTTCACCGGCTGCGGCAACACGCTCGACGCAACCCACCCGCGCGCCCGGCAACTGATCATGGACAGCCTGCGCTACTGGGTGCTGGACATGCACGTGGACGGGTTCCGGTTCGACCTCGCCAGCGCGCTCGCCCGGGGGGCGCACGAGGTGGACAGGCTCGGCGCCTTCTTCGACCTCATCCGGCGGGACCCCGTCCTGGCCCCGGTCAAGCTGATTGCCGAACCCTGGGATCTGGGCGCGGACGGCTACCAGGCGGGCAACTTCCCGGCCGGCTGGAGCGAGTGGAACGCCCGCTACCGCGACACCGTGCGCCGCTTCTGGCGCGGCGACGGCGGGCAGGCGGCCGACCTCGCGACGCGGCTCGCGGGCAGCAGCGACCTGTACGGGGCCGGCGGGCGCGGCCCGCACGCCAGCATCAACTTCGTGACGGCGCACGACGGGTTCACGCTCGCGGACCTGGTGAGCTACGACGCGAAGCACAACGAGGCGAACGGCGAGGCGAATCGCGACGGGTCGGACGCCAACCTGAGCTGGAACTGCGGCGTCGAAGGGGCGACCGACGACCCCGGGATCACGCGCCTGCGCGCACGGCAGAGGCGCAACTTCATGGCCACGCTGCTCCTCTCGCAGGGTGTCCCGATGATCTGCGGCGGCGACGAGATCGGGCGCACGCAGGCCGGCAACAACAACGCCTACTGCCAGGACAACGAGACGAACTGGCACGACTGGGACCTGGCGCCGGCCGACCGCGAGTTCCTGACGTTCGTGCGCGCGGCCATCGACGTCCGGCGCCGCCACCCCGCGCTGCGCCGCCGCCGCTTCCTGCGGCAACGGCGGGGCGCCCGCGCCGCGGATGTCGTCTGGCTCGATCCCCACGGCGGCGAGATGACGGATGCCGCCTGGAACGCGGCGTTCGTCAAGTGCCTGGGCATGCGGCTGGCAGGCGCTGCCCCCGACGAGGCGGACGGTCGCGGCCGCCCGCTCGTCGACGACACGCTCCTGGTCCTGCTCAACGCGCACGACGACGCCGTCGGGTTCACCCTGCCCGCGGCGGAACGCCGCGCGCCGTGGCTCCTCGTCTTCGACACCGCGCAGCCCGACCCTGGGCAGTCCGAGTTCCGCGCGGGCCGACCCTACAGGCTGCAGGGGCGATCCGTCGCCGTGCTGCGCGTCTCGCGCGACCCCACGGCCACGTTGTCGTGAAAATCCATGACACGCACCCCGCGACGGGCGACCGGCAGCACCTCCCGCGGGCCACGCGCGACCCTGCAGCGCCTGGCGGCGCTCTACGGCGTGCAGGCGGCGTATACCGACGGCCGCGGCCAGCGCCGGCGCGCCAGCCGCGATTCGATCCTGGCCGCGCTGCGGGCCCTCGGCGCGCCGCTGGCAGGCGCCGGCGACCTCGACGACGCGTTCGGCGCCAGGCTGCGCGCGCGCTGGACGCGGCTCGTCGAGCCGGTCCTCGTGGCATGGCACGGGCGGCGGAACGACTTCCTGCTGCGGCTGCCGGCGGCGGCCGACCGGGTCCGGGCGGCGTGCCACCTGCAACTGGAAGGCGGCGGCAGCCGATCGTGGCTGATCCCGACCGGCGACCTCCCGGTCACGGATGCCGCGGACCTGGACGGCACGCGCTACGTCACGCGCACGGCGGCCCTTCCCGAGCAGTTCCCCCGGGGCTACCACCGGTTGTCGGTCGAGCTCGGCGACCGCCGCTGCACGTCGCTGGTCATCGCGGCGCCGGCCGAGGCGTTCGATGACGGAAGCGTGGGCTGGGGCGGCTTTCTCCCGCTCCACGCCCTGTACTCGGCGCGGAGCTGGGGCACGGGCGACTTCTCGGACGCCGACGCCCTGAGCGGGTGGCTCGCCGAACGCGGGGGGCGCAGTTTCTCGTCGCTGCCGCTGCTCGCCGCGTTCCTCGGCGACGTGGCGTTCGAGCCCAGCCCCTACCGGCCCGTCAGCCGCCTGTTCTGGAACGAGATCTACGTCGACCCGCGCCGGCTCGCGGAATTCGCGCACTGCACGGCCGCCCGGCGGCTCGTCGAGTCGGCGGCCTTTCGCGAGCGGGTCGCGGCCCTGCAGGCCGCCGCGTTCGTCGACTACCGGGGGGCCATGGCCCTGAAGCGCAGCGTGCTGGAGCTGCTCCTGCGCGAGCTGCGCCGGCGCCGGGACCAACGCCACGAGTCGTTCCGGGCGTGGGTTGGGCACAATCCCCTGGCCGGCGAGTACGCGGCCTTCCGGGCCGTCAACGAACGCCTCGGACGCCCCTGGCCCGCGTGGCCGGCCGCCCTGCGCCCGGGCCGGCTGCAGGCCGCACGCGCCGATGTCGACCCCGACGCCGCGGACTATCACCTGTACGCCCAATGGGCGGCCGCCGAGCAACTGGGACGGCTGGCGGCGAACGCGCGCGCCAGAGCGGACGGTCTCTACCTGGACTTCCCGGTCGGCGTGCATCCCGACGGGTTCGACGTGTGGCGTCACCCGGCGCGGTTCGCTCGCGAGGTCTCCACGGGCGCGCCGCCCGATGCGCTCTTCGCCGCAGGGCAGGACTGGAGCGCGCCGCCCCCGCAGCCCGAGGCCGCGCGACGGGAGGGCCACGCGTACTTCCGGGCCGCCCTCCGGCACCATCTCGCGCACGCCGGCACGCTGCGGCTCGACCACGTGATGGGCCTGCACCGCCTCTTCTGGATCCCGCGCGGGGCCGACGCGACCGACGGCGTCTACGTCCACTACCCCGCTCGCGAGCTGTACGCCATCGTCTGCCTGGAGTCGCACCGGCATCGGACCCGCATCGTCGGCGAGAACCTGGGCACCGTGCCGAGGTACGTCGACGCCGCGTTGGCCCGCCATCGCTTCGCGCCCCTCCACGTGGCGCAGTTCGGCCTGCGGGCGGACCGCGCCCGTCCGCTGCGGCGCGTCCCGGCGCGCAGCGTCGCCGCGCTGAACACGCACGACACCCCGACGTTCGCCGGATTCCTCGGCGGCCGGGATATCGACGACCGGGCGGCGCGCGGGCTGCTCGCCCCCGGCGACGCCGAGCGCGAGCGCGGCAGCCGGCGGGCGGCGGCCGCCGCCCTGCGCCGGCTGCGGCCGCGTGGTCGGCCCGCGGCCGGAGACCGCACCGCGCTGCTGCACCTGTGCCTGGAGCACCTGGCGCGCAGCGCCGGCGGCTTCGTCGTCGTGAACCTGGAAGATCTGTGGTTGGAGCCGGACCCGCAGAACGTCCCGGGGACCGGGCCCGAGCGGCCGAACTGGCGGCGCCGGGCGCGCTACGGACTCGAGGCGCTGATGCAGCTCCCGGCCGTCGCCACGGCCCTGGAGTGCGTCGCGCGCGGCCGGGCGGCGGCCTACCGGCGTAGCATGTCGCTCGACCGGCCGCCGGCGGCGGGCACATAGCAGAGCCGCGCGTAGTCCATCACCATGCGGTCGGCGTTGAAGCGCCAGCCGAGCGTCCGGATCGCACGCTTCATGCGCGCCGTCCAGGCACGCGGCACGCCGTCCCGATCGCGCTCGTAGTAGAGCGGAATAACCTGCTCGACGAGCGACCGCCGCAGCTCGCCGGCATCGCGCCGGTCGTGGACGTCGGTGGACGTGTGGGTCTCGCCGTCGCCGATCGCGAAGCCGTTGGTGCCATCGTAGGCTTCGGCCCACCAGCCGTCGAGCACGGACAGATTGAGCCCGCCGTTGAGCAGCACCTTCTGACCGCTGGTGCCCGATGCCTCCTGCGGGCGGCGCGGATTGTTGAGCCACACGTCCACGCCCTGCACGAGATGCCGGCCGAGGTTGATGTCGTAGTCCTCGACGAACACCAGCTTCCCCACGAACCGGGGGTCGCGGCTGAACTCGTAGATCCGCTGCAGCACGCGCTTGGCCGGCTCGTCGCGCGGATGCGCCTTGCCGGCGAACACGAACTGGATCGGGTGCTGGGGATCGTTGACCAGCCGCGCCAGGCCGGCGGGGTCCTCGAACAGCAGTCCCGCGCGCTTGTAGGTGGCGAACCGGCGGGCGAACCCGATCGTGAGGGTGTCCGGGCTCAGCCCGTGGGCGAGCTGCTCGACGGTGGTCAGCGGCTCGTCCCGCAACTGCGCCTCGCGGACGATGCGACGGCGCACGAAGTCCAGCAGCCGGATCTTGAGCGCCACGTGCGTCTCCCAGAGCTCGGCGTCGCTGATCTTCTCGATCCCCTCCCACACGTCCGGCGAGCCGCTGTGCCGGACCCAGCCGAGCGGCAGGTTCCGCTCGTAGAGCTGGTACATCTGCGGCGCGAGCCAGCTCGGCATGTGGATGCCGTTGGTGACGTGCCCGATCGGCACTTCCCCGTCCGGCCGGTTGCTCCACAGCCCCATCCACATGCGGCGGGTCACCTCGCCGTGCAGCGACGACACCGCGTTCGCGCGGCGCGCGGCCTTCAACCCCAGCACGGTCATGCAGAACGGCTCGCCGGCGTCGGCCGGATCGACGCGGCCGAGGCTCATCAGGCGCTCGAACGAGATGCCGAGCGCCGCGCGCTGGGGGCCGAGATGCTCCTCGACCAGCTCGGCCTCGAACCGGTCGTGCCCCGCCGCCACGGGCGTGTGCGTCGTGAACACCGTGCGGCGGCCGACCCGCCGGATGGCCTGCTCGAAGTCGATGCCCTCGCGCTCGATGCGCCGGCGCGCCATCTCCAGAACGGCGAACGCGCTGTGGCCCTCGTTGAGGTGCAGGACCCCCGGCACGATGTCCAGCGCGTGCAGGGCGCGGACCCCGCCGATGCCCAGCAGCAGCTCCTGCCGAATCCGCACGCGGACGTCGCCGCCGTAGAGACGCGCCGTCAGACCTCGATCCTCCGGCGCGTTGTCCTCGACGTCGGAGTCGAGCAGCAGCAGTGCTCGGCGGCCGACAGCCGCGCGCCAGACGCGCGCGTGCAGCAACCCGTCGCCCGTCTCGATCGCCAGCGCGACCGGACGGCCGTCGGCGCCCAGGGCCGGCTCGAGCGGGAGCCGGGCGAGATCGACCTCCGCGTAGTCCTCGCGCTGCCAGCCGGCTGCGTCCAGGCGCTGCCGGAAGTACCCCTGCCCGTAGAACAGCCCGACGCCGACCAGCGGCACGTCCAGGTCCGACGCGCTCTTGATGTGGTCGCCCGCCAGCACGCCGAGCCCGCCCGAGTAGATCGGCAGCGATTCGTGAATCCCGAACTCGGCCGAGAAGTAGGCGACCGGGTGCCGGCGCAGGATCCCCGTCTGCATCGCCCCCCAGGTGGACCTGTCCTCCAGGTGCTCGCGCAGGCGGCGGTACGTGTTGTTGATGCGCGTGGCCAGCACGCGCTCGCGGACGCGCTGCTCGATCACGTCGAGCGGCATCTCCGACAGCAACGCGACCGGGTTCTGCCCCAGCTCGACCCAGCGGACCGGATCGAGGTCCCGAAACAGGCCGACGCATTGCGAGTCCCAGCTCCACCACAGGTTGCGCGCCAAGGCCCACAGGCGCTGCCGGAGCGGCGCGATGAACTGGTCGCGACCACGAATCTCGGCGACGATCGGACCGATCTCGCGCGCGGCCGCCTGGAGCGACTCGACGTCCCGATCAGAGAACGCCCGCTTCTCGATCGTCTGGACGACCAGCACGCCCTGCAGCAGCTCGCGGTCGACCAGCGGCACGCCCAGGAAGCCGTGGTACGGGTCCTCGCCGGCCTCCTCGAAGTGCTTGAAGCGGGGATGCTGCCGGACGTCCGGCACGGTGACCGGACGCATCTGCTCGGCCACCAGTCCCGCCAGTCCCTCCTTGAGCTCCATGCGGACCCTGCCCACGCTGTCCTCGCGCAGCCCCACGGTAGCGGCCAGCACGATGTGGCTGCGGTCGACCTCGAGCAGGTAGATCGAGCAGACGTCCACGCCCAATCGGGACCGGAGCCGCCGCACGTCCGTCTGCAGGCCTCGTGGCGAATCCTCGCCGCGTACAGTCGTCTCCTGCATCGCCATCGGAACCGGGGAAGCATCGTCGGGGGAGCCGCCCGAAGTCAACCCGGGGAGCCCGCCGGCGGGCGGGCGACCTGCGGACCGCCGCAGCCGGGTCTCGGCGGCACGCGCGCGCGCAGGGACCGCCGCCCCCGAACCGGATGGATCAGGCCGCGCGCGGATCGCGCAGCGTGCCGGCCGCCGCGGCTCGCGCACGGACCGGCTCGGCCAGCAGGCCGAGGTCGAAGGCGGGCTCGCGTCCAATCGCCAGCAGCGATTCGGCGATGCGCTCGGGACGCCCCCAGTCGTTCCACTGCACCCCGTCGAGCGGCATGACCGCAATCCGCTCCGCCGCCTGCTGCAGCAGCTCCGACGAGAAGTTGGCGCGCGGCAGCTCCCGATAGATCGCCTCGAGCACCTCGGCCTCGCGCGGCGTGTCGAGGGCCGCCGCGAGCGCCGTGAAGTACGGCGTGAGGTGTCCGAGCCGCTCGGCAGCGACGTCCCACAACGTTCGTCCCCGAGCCACCAGGACCAGCGTGTTCCACAGCGCCCCCTGGGCCAACAGCGCCGCTGCCCGGGCCGGGGGCGGCTTCTCGACGAACGCCCGGGCCGCGCGCAGCCGCTGCGACGGGTGGTTCCCGAGCTCCTCGGCCGGCACGATCCACCCGTAGTCCTCCTCGAGGTCGGCGGGCGTCGCGCCGAGAAGAATCATCCGCTCGGGCAGCAGCTCGACGGCGTGGATGGCGTCGCGCACCTTCTCGACGAACAGCCATTCCGGATGGACGAAGTGATCCGACGGAAACAGGACGACCGTCGCGTCCGGGTCCCGGTGCAGGGCATGCACGAGGCCGAACAGCACGCCCGGGGCCGTGTCCAGATTCCGCGGCTGGTAGAGGACGGCGCCGTCCGACGGGCGCGGGCGGCGCGACTGCAACAGGTCCCCGTGCTTGCGCCCCGCAATCGTCATGATGCGGTCCGGAACGCACAGCGCCGCGGCCCGGTCCAGCGTATGGTCGAGCATCGAGCGCGTGCCAGCGAACGTGCAGTACTGCTTCGGGACGTGCCGGCCCAGCCAGCGCTCGGTGAACGGCCGCAGGCGCTCGCCGTCGCCCCCCGCCAACACCAGGGCTGTCACGCCCGACCTTCGATTCGTGTGTGCTGTCATCTCCTGCTTCCGTCACCCGTGTACCCGACTCCGGAAATCAGACTACCGGCGCGGCGTGACCTGCCGGTGTCCGACCAGTTGCGATCTCGTTAAATCGCGGCGACCCCCGCCGGACGGTCGTTACCGTCCTGTAGCAAGAATCGGGCCAACCCCCACGACCCCCGGGTGGGCACCGCGCCGACGGCCGTTCCAGGCCCGCGATTGCTGATCGCTTTGACGCTTCGTCCGGCCCTGCGCACGCCGACCGGCGACCGACAGGAATGTCGTCGCGGGGCATGCCGCCGACGCTTCTGTAAGACCGGATCCAGCGACCGAGGAAGGATCAGACCTGCTTCAAGAAGATCACGCCGAGCGGCGGCAAGGTGAGAGCGAGCGAATGCGGCCGGTCGTGACACGGCGGACCGGCGGCGATCGCACGCCCCAGATTGCCGCACCCGCCGCCGCCGTAGCACGCTGCGTCACTGTTGAGCAACTCGCGCCAGGCGCCGCCGACGGGGGCTCCTACACGATAGTCGTTGCGGGGCACCGGCGTCCAGTTGCAGGCCACCAGGAGCATCTCGCCGTGCCGGCTCCGCCGCAGAAAGCTCAGGACGCTCCGCTCCCGATCATGGCAGTCGATCCACTCGAATCCGGCCGGCTCGAAATCGACCTCGTGCAGCGCCGGCTCGCTGCGATGCAGGCGGTTGAGGTCGCGCACCCAGCGCTGGAGCCCGCGATGGAGCGGCGCGTCCAGCAGGTCCCAGTCGAGGCCGGCGGCCGGGTTCCACTCGAGCCGCTGGCCCAGCTCGCCCCCCATGAAGAGCAACTGCTTGCCCGGGTGGCCGAACATGTAGCCGTACAGCAGCCTGAGGTTGGCGTGCCGCTGCCAGTCGTCGCCCGGCATCTTGTCGAGCAGCGAGCGCTTCCCGTGCACGACCTCGTCGTGCGACAGGGCCAGGACGAAGTTTTCCCGGAAGGCGTAGGTGAGGCTGAACGTCAGGTCGTCGTGGTGGTGCCGGCGGTAGACCGGGTCCTTCGACGCGTACTGCAGCACGTCGTTCATCCACCCCATGTTCCACTTGTAGCCGAACCCCAGGCCGCCCGCGTCCGTTGGGCGCGTCACCAGCGGCCAGGCGGTGGACTCCTCGGCAATCGTCATCGCGTCCGGACAGGTTGCCTGGACCTGCTCGTTGAGGCGTCGGAGGAAGTCGATCGCCTCGAGGTTCTCGTTGCCGCCGCGCCGATTGGGCACCCACTCCCCCGCCTCGCGGCCGTAGTCGAGATACAGCATCGATGCGACCGCGTCCACGCGCAGGCCGTCGATGTGGTACTCGGCCAGCCAGAAGAGGGCGCTCGAGATCAGGAAGTTGCGAACCTCGCGGCGGCCGTAGTTGAAGATCAGCGTGCCCCAGTGCGGGTGGTCGCGCTGCCGCGGGTCGGCATGCTCGTACAGATGGGTTCCGTCGAACCGGGCCAGGCCGTGCTCGTCCTTCGGAAAGTGGGCCGGCGCCCAGTCCATGATGACGCCGATGCCGCGCCGGTGCAGCGTGTCGACGAACGCCTTGAAGTCGTGGGGGGTGCCGAAGCGGCTGGTCGGCGCGAAGTAGCCGACCGTCTGATAGCCCCACGACTCGTCGAGCGGATGCTCGGCCACCGGCAGCAGCTCGACGTGGGTGAAGCCCAGGTCGGATACGTAGTCGGCCAGGTCGGCCGCCAGCTCCCGGTACGACGCGCCCGCGCCCGCTCCGGCGAGGCGCCGCCAGGAGCCGAGATGCACCTCGTAGATGGACAGCGGCGCATCGCGCGCATTCCGTTTGCGCCGGTCTGCCAGCCAGCCGCCGTCGTGCCACTCGTAGCCCGACAGGTCGCAGACCATCGAGGCCGTTCCGGGCCGCAGCTCGCTGGCGAAGGCGTACGGATCGACCTTCTGCGCGGCGCACCCGCCGCCGCGGGTGGCGATCTCGTACTTGTAGAGGTGACCGGGCCGGGCAGCAGGCACGAACGCCTCCCAGATGCCTGCCTCGGCACGCGGCCGCATCCTGTGCGCCGCCGGGTTCCAGGCGTTGAAGTCGCCCACGACCGCCACGTGCGCCGCGTTCGGCGCCCAGACGGCGAAGCGCGTGCCCTCCACGCCGTCCTGCCGCCCGGGATGCGCGCCGAGCTTCTCGTAGCTCCGGTAGTGCACCCCCTCCGCCAGCAGGTGCAGGTCGTAGTCGGTCAGCAGCGACATCCCGAGGTCAGCTTAGCAGTCCGCGCTGGAAGCCCGCGTCGCACCAAGACGGGCTGCTACACTGCGTGGTTGCATTCGCCCCCCGAGTCCGATTCATGCGCGTCGCCATCGCCTCCTCCGAAGCCGCGCCGTTCGCGAAGACGGGCGGACTTGCCGACATGGTCGGTGCGCTGGCCTCCGCGCTGGGCGACCTGGCGATCGACGCGACGCTCATCGTGCCGGCCTACCGCAGCGTCCTGGACCGCGGCGCGGAACCCACCGGCCTCGCGTTCGACGTGCCCGTGGCCGGCGCCGCGGTGCGCGCCGACATCCTGCGGGGGTGCGTGGGACGCACGCCGGTGTACTTCATCCGCGCCGATCGCTTCTTCGACCGCGACCACCTCTATGGTCCTCCCGGGGCGGACTATGGCGACAACGCGGACCGCTTCGCCTTCTTCGCGCGCGCCGTGCTGCAACTGCTGTCGGAGAGCGATCCGCCCGAGATGATCCATGTCCACGACTGGCAGTCGGGCCTCGCGGCCGCGCTCCTGAGGTTGCAGCCCGGGCACTACCCGCGCCTGGCGGCCGCGCGTACGCTGCTCACCGTGCACAACGTCGGCTACCAGGGGCTGTTCGACGCGGACGCCTTCCGGCGGTTGGACCTCGATGCCGGCGCCTGCTGGCCCCGCTTCGAGTTCTACGGCCGCACCAACTACCTCAAGGCCGGCGTCGCGCTCGCGGACCTGGTGACGACGGTGAGCCCCAGCTATGCGGAGGAGATCAAGACCGAAGCGCTGGGGTTCGGGCTCGACGGCGTGTTCCGGGAACGCGCCGGGCAGCTCGTCGGGATCCTGAACGGCGTGGACTACACCATCTGGGATCCGGCCGCCGACAGCTTCATTCGGAGCCCATATGCCGCCGGCGACCTCACGGGCAAACGCGACTGCAAGGTCGACCTGCAGCAGCGGGTCGGCCTGCCGGTCGCCGACCGCCCCGTGGTGAGCGTGGTGGCCCGGCTGGCCGAGCAGAAAGGGATCGACATTCTGATCGGCGCGCTCGACGAGCTGCTGGCGCGCGACCTGCAGTTCGTGCTGCTCGGCACGGGCGAGGCGCGCTACGAGACCCTGCTGCGAGACATCGGGCGGCGGCATCCCGGGCGGGCGGCGATCCACACGCGCTTCGACGAGCGCCTGGCCCACGTCATCGAGGCGGGCAGCGACATCTTCCTGATGCCCTCGCGCTACGAGCCCTGCGGCCTCAATCAGCTCTACAGCCTGAAGTACGGGACCGTCCCGGTCGTCCGCGCCACGGGCGGCCTGCGGGACTCGGTCAGCGCGTTCGACCGGGCGACGCGGCAGGGCACCGGCTTTCTCTTCGACGACTACTCGCCGGGCGCTCTGCTGGACGCCGTGGACCGGGCGCTCGACTGCTATCGCCAGCCGGATCTGTGGCAGGTCCTGATGCGGAACGCGATGTCGCGCGACTTCTCCGTCCAGCGCGTGGCGGCGCAGTACCTCGACGCCTACCGGCGACTCGCCGGGCCGGCCGGCTCCTGACCGGCACGCGAGCCGGCCGTCGTCAGAACCGCACGCGCAGGCCGGCGAACGCGCTCCGCGGGGTGCCCGGCGAGACGAAGCGCGGATCGCTGGCGTTCGGCACCTCCGACAGGAACACCTCCAGCTCGGCCAGGGCGCCGAACGTCGCGTAGCGCCGGTCGAACAGGTTGTCGACGCGCGCGAACACCTCCAGGTGCGCGCCGGCGCGGTACACCGAGCGCAGGTTGGCGATGCCGTAGCCGGCCAGCCGGGCCTGATCGTTGCCCTCGTCGCCGACGAAGACGCGGCTGGAGGCGGTGACCGTCTCCAGCATGACGTCCCAGGCGTCGAGCACCGCGTAGCGCAGGCCGGCCTTGAAGCTGTGGCGCGGGATGCCCGGCATGTGATCGCCCGGCTCGACGGCGACGAAGCCGCCCGCGGTGGCGGCGTCGTTGACCTCCGCGTCGCCGGGCAGCTCGAAGGGCGAGCGGAACGTCGCGTCGACCAGCCCGTAGCCGGCGTACCAGCCGAGCCGGCGGACCTGGCCGTTGAGCTCCGCGTCGAGACCGATGCGGCGCGTGTCGCCCGCGTTCCGGAAGTAGCCCGTGCCGATCAGTTCCGGCGACGCGACGAACAGGATGTCGTCGGCGATGGCGGTGTGGTAGACGGCGACCGACCAGTTCAGCCGCCAGGCCGACCCGTCCCCGGCGCGGCCGCGCAGGCCCCCTTCGACCGAGCGGGCCACGGCCTGCTCGAGCGGCGGGTCGGAGACGAACGCGTTGGGCACGCGGCACGGCTCGGCCGGGTCGGCGCAGCTCAGCTCGGCCGCCGTCGGCGCCCGATTCGACTCCCCGTAGCGGCCGAAGATGGACACGGCGTCGCCGAACTGGTGCACGAGGCCGGTGCCGACGTTGAAGCGCGAGAAGGAATGCTCGCCGTCGAGCGACGTGCCGAGGCGGTCGGCAATCTCGATGCGCGCGTGGTTGAAGCGCCCCGACACGGTGAGGTGCGTGCGATCGGTGAACGACCGGGTGTCGCTGAAGTACAGCCCCACGGCGCTGTTCGCCGTATCGAGGCCGGTGTTGAACAGGTCGTCCGGCGCCTCGCCGTAGATGCCGGCCAGCAGCCCGGAGCCGGTCACCGTGCGGTCCGGCGTGAGCGAGCCGACCTCGCTCGTGGACGTGAAGCCCACGTCCGCCAGGTCCGCGGAGACGCCCAGCGTCAGGACGTTCTCGCCGGCGCCGACGTCGGTCGCCGCAACCGCCTGCACCGTGGCGCCGTAGCCCTTCGACCGCGTGGTGGTGCGGTTGAAGGCGGCGTTGCCCTCGGCGTCGTCCTCGGTGATGAACCGGCCCGTGGTCACGTCGACGAGCGGCCGCGCCTCGTCGTCGTCGTCATCGTCGCCGTTGTCGTCGTCGTCGCCGTCGCCGTCGCCGTCGCCGTCGTGCCTGTTCTCCCCTGCTTCCGCCTCGTCGTCATCGTCGTCGTCGTCCGCCCCGAAGCAGAGCGTGCCCACCGGCGCGCCGAAGGGCAGGAAGTCGTCGTCGCATTCCTCGAACTCGGCCTCGTCGCCGTTGAGCGTCTTGCGGTCGAGGTCGCGATAGTAGCCGGTCGCCTGCACGGACCAGGCGGGAGAAACCGTGACGTCGAAGCGGCCCTGGACGAAGCCGAGACGGTTCTCCGTGGTGTCCGGGTAGGTGAAGACCGCGCTGCGAGCCGCATCGAGCAGCTCCACGGGTGCCGGCGCGTTGCCGTTGAGCCGGGAGTCGGCGTAGATGAAGCTGACGCCGGCGTCGATCGTCTCGTCGCGGTACGCGACGTCGGCGACCGCCTGCGTCACCTCCGAGGGGGACGCCACCCGCCAGCCCGTCTCGTCGAAGCGCGTGGCCCCGAGGTAGACGGCCCAGGGGCCGTTGTTGGCGCCCCACTCCGCCGTCGCCGTGTAGCGGTCGAACGATCCGGCGGAGAACTCGCCGCGGAAGCCGGTGTGCTCGAACCCGTTCTTGAGGTTCAGGACCATGGCGCCGCCGAGCGCGTTCAGGCCGTAGGTCGGCTCCGCGCCGGCGCTGAGCTGCACCTGGTCGACGGCGAACTGCGGAATGAGGTCGAACTGGACCGTATCGCCGAACGGCTCGTTGATCCGGACCCCGTTCTGGTAGACTGCCACCCCCTGCGGCAGTCCCAGCAGCGGCGAGGCGGTGAAGCCCCGAAACCGCAGGGTCGGCTGGAACAGGTTGGTGGTGGCGCCCTCCAGCGTGACCGAGCCGAGCTGCTCGTGAAGCGCGTCGGCGAGCGACGCCGCGTGCCGGTCCTCGAGCTCGGCCGCGCTGACCACCGACACCGTCGCCGGCACCCGGTCCCGGTCGACGCCGCTGCCGGGGGTAGGCCCCACGCCGACCACGTCGACCTGCTGGGCGAAGGGAGCCAGCCCCAGCCGCACGTCGGCCCGCAACGTCTCCCCCGCGGCCAGCCGCAGGCCGGCGCGCCGCTCGGTGCGGAAGCCTGGCATCGAAACGGTGAGCGCGTACACTCCGGCGGGGAGGGACGTGAAGCGGTACGTGCCGGTTGCGTCGGTCGCCGCGGAGACTGCCTCCAGCCCGGCCCCGGCCGCCGTCACGGCGGCGCCGACCACGACGCCGCCCAGCGCGTCGGTGATCTGCCCCTCGAGGGTGGCGGTCTGCGCCTGCGCACCGACCGCGCCGGGCAACAGCAACAACAGGTCAACGCCGACCCGCAACGTCCCACGCACCGCGCTCTCCCGCATCAGCAATCCTCCGTTTCCGCCGCACGTACGCTTTCCTGGGATATTCCAACCGGGTCGCATCTGTTCAGCCTGATTGCCGGGAAGCCGCCGCGTCCGGCGCGCGACCGGTGCCCCGCAGCGGCCCGATGTACACTGGCAGCCGGCATGGCGCTCGTTCCACACGAGACCGCGCTGGAGCTGGCGCTGACCGTCCCGCGCCCGACCGACCGGCGCCCGGCGCAGGACGAGGTCCTGGAGCTGTTCGACGAGTGCCGGGGCGGCGTCGAGCGCTACGCGCGCTCTTTCGGAATCGGGCCCTGCGACGCGGAGGACATCCTGCAGGAAACCTTCCTGGCACTCTACCGGCACCTGCTCCGCCAGGGCGACCGGTCGAACCTCCGCGGGTGGGTGTTCCGGGTTGCCCGCAACCTGGCGCTCAAGCGGCGCGCGGGAGGCGGCTGGTCGACTCCCCTCCTCCTTGCGACGGGCCTGGTTCGGGATCGCATCGACCCGGCGTCGAACCCGGAGGAGCGGATGGCGGCCGGCCAGCGCCAGTCGCATCTGCAGGCGGTCGTCCGGGCGCTGCCCGACCGGGACCGGCAGTGCCTCCAGCTCCGCGCCGAGGGTCTGCGGTACCGCGAAATCGCCGCCGTGCTCGGTGTCTCCGTCGGCACGGTCGCCAGCTCGCTGGCGCGGGCGGTCGCGCGCGTGCGGCGCGCGGATGGAGGCAGAGAGTAGAACGATGCGGTGGCGCCAATCGCACGTATCCGACGAGGAGCTCCTGCTGCTGGAGGACGGCGAGTTGCGGCCGTGGCGGCGGTCGCGCGTGCAAGGCCACCTGCGCACGTGCCGGACCTGCGCCGAACGCCGGCGCATGCTCCGGGAGACGCTGGAAGCGCTGACGGGCGCGTGTCGTGACGCCAGGGAGCCTGGCCCGCAGGCCCACCGCTCGCGCAGCCGGCTGCTGGAGCGGATCGCGGAGGAACCGGAGCGGCCGGCAGGAGCGGGCAGCCGGGCCCTGTGGGCGGACCTGCTGCGGCAGCGGCGAACGCTCGCCGCGGCGGGACTGGCCGCCGCCGGCCTGTTGGTGGCGCTCGCCATGCCGCCCGGGGAGGACGACACGGTACTCCCGGCCTCCCCCGGCGCGACCCGCCGGGAAGCGGCGCTGCCGCGTCCCGACCTGACGCCGGGCGCCACGCGCCAGGTGTCGGTCGACGAGGTTTGCGGTGAGGCGAATATGCCCGGCCCGCTGGTGGCGGCGTCGGTGGCCCGGCGGGTCTTCGAGGACTACGGCGCCGACTATCGGCGGGCGGCAGAGTACGAGCTCGACTTCCTCATCACCCCGGAGCTCGGCGGCACCGCCGACGCGCGCAACCTGTGGCCCCAACCCTACGGGTCCACGTAGTGGAACGCCTACGTGAAGGACGAGCTCGAGCAGCTCTTCCGGCGGCTGGTCTGCGAGGGGGCCATCGACATCTCGACCGCGCAGCGCGAGATGGCGACCGACTGGATCGCGGCCTACCGGCGCTACTTCGACACCGACCACCCGCGCGGTGGCGACACGCGGCGCGACGGATAGCAGCCCGCCGTCCCCGGCGGCGGGCCGTGATACCTGTGTCGAAACCGGGACAACCGCCGAAATCCCGCGCCGGCCACGACCCGCTAACGCCCCCGTCGCCGGTCGGTAACGGCTCCGTCACATCCCCTGCCCATACTGCTCCGGGGAGCGGTCAACCCGCTTCGCTCTCGCCGCCCGGCCGACGACCGGGCGTCAGGAGGCTGCCTGAGCAACGGTCCAGCCCGGGTCGCGGTCTTCACCGACAACGACTTCGCCAAGGTCAACGGCGTGACCACCGTGTTGTCGGCGGTGCTGCAGTACGCACCCCCGGACGTGCATCCGCGCATCTACACGCATTCGGAAGCGGCGGCCGACCTGCCGGACTACTTCGCGGTCCGGGCCCGCGGCATCGGGCTCCCGTTCTACCGCGAGATGAAGATCTATCTGCCGCGCGTGCGGACCCTGCTCGAGCAGACCCGCGCCGACGGCGCCGACCTCGTCCACCTGACGACGCCGGGCCCGATCGGCCTCACCGCGCTGTACGTGGCCTCGACGCTGGGCGTGCCGGTGATCGGCAGCTTCCATACCGACCTGGGCAGCTACGCGCGCATGCTGAGCGGCTGGCACTGGCTCGAGCGCTGCATGCGCGAGTACCTGCGCTGGCCGTACGGGCGTTGCGAACGCATCTTCGTGCCGTCCCGGGCCACCGGGGCGATGCTGGTCGACGAGCGCATCGATCCGGCCCGCATCGCCGTCTGGGTGCGCGGCGTCGATACCGAGAAGTTCTCGCCCGCGCATCGCTCGCAGCAGTTGCGCAAGGGCTGGGGACTGACGCCGGACGACGTGGCGCTGCTCTACGTGGGCCGGCTGTCCAGGGAAAAGGGGCTGGCGCTCGTGCCGGACATCGACGCGCGGCTGCGGCGCGCCGGCATCGCACGGCGCTGGATCTTCGTCGGCGACGGACCCTATCGCCGCCCTCTCGAGCGGCGCCTCCGGCGCGCGATCTTCATGGGCACCGTGCCCCACCGCGACGTGGCCGTGCCCATGGCCTCGGCCGATCTGTTCGTCTTCCCGAGCTGCACCGACACGGCCGGCAACGTCGTGCTGGAGGCGCAGGCGTGCGGTCTGCCGGTGATTGTCTCCGACCGCGGCGGGCCGCAGGAGAACACGCGCCCGGACATCAGCGGCCGCGTCTGCCGCGGCGCCGACAGCGACGACTTCGCGCGCGCCATCATCGCCCTGGCGCGTGATCGCGACCGCCGCCGGGCGATGTCGACCGCCGCTCGCGCCTACGGCCTGCGCCGGCGCTGGGAGGACGCGCTCGCCCCGCTCTACGCCGCGTACCGCGAGGTGGCGGCCCGGGCGCGGGGCGCACACGGCGCGGCGGCCGCAGCGCAGCGCGGTCCGCACAGCAGGTCGTGAACGGTCTCGGCCAGGCGAGCGGGGTGCTATTCTCGATGGTCGGGCGCACGTGGGCCACAGCGCCCGGGACAACCGTTTGGCTGCCACACGACGACCGCCGGGCACCCGCGAGGCGCTCCGGCGTGACCAGCTGCTGACCTGGGACCAAGCGTTCGCCGCGGGCTCCGCGGTGGCCGGCGGGAAGGGCTGGAACCTCGCCCGCCTGGCGCGCTACGGCTTCGAGGTGCCGCCCGGCGGCGTCGTGGCCGCCTCCGTCTACGCCGACCTGTTCAACACACCGGACATCGCTGCCCTGGCAGCACCGCTCGCGACGGTGAACCCCGACGACGTCGGCGGAGCCGACGTGCAGGCGCAGCTCGCCGCGCTCCGCGACCTCGTCGTCCGGACAGGCCTCCCCGCCGGCACCCGCGCGGAGCTGGGCCGGTTCCTGAACCGGGCCGGGCTGGACGGCCGGCCGCTCGCCGTGCGCTCCTCCGCCGCGGCGGAGGACGGCGCCCGCGCGGCGTTCGCCGGCATTCACGAGAGCTATCTCGGCGTGACCGGGCTCGACGCGGTGTGTTCCGCCGTGTCGCGCTGCTTCGCGTCGTTGTGGACCCCGCACGCCGTCGCCTATCGCCGGCGGTTGGGCATTGCCGACGACGCCACGCCGTGCGCGGTGGTGCTCTGCGAGATGGTGGGCGACCGCCGCGACGGGCCGGTGGCGGCCGGCGTCGCCTTCTCGTGCGACCCGGTGACGGGCGAGCGGCAGGTCGTGACGATCGAGCTGGCCGCGGGGCTGGGCGCCGCCGTCGTCCAGGGGGCCGTCGCGCCGCAGCGCTACGCGGTGCGGCGGTCGATCCCGGACACCGACGTCGCGCGGCTGGACGAGACCGGTGACGTCCCGGTTCTCGACAATCCGGAGCTCGAGGCGCTGGCGGCTCTCGTGCATCGGGTTCACTGGTCGCTCGGCGCCGGAGACACGCCGCAGGACGTCGAGTGGGCCTACGACGACCGGACGTTCTGGCTGCTCCAGTCCCGCCCCGTCACCCGGCTCCCGCGCTGGACGTTTCCCGGTGTGCCGCCGCAGACCCCGACCTGGTCGAACGGCAACATCCGGGACTCCCTCCCGCTGCCGCTGACGATGGCGACCTGGTCGATGCTGGATGCAAACGCCCAGGCCATCGTCTACGCCTCGGCACAGCTCGTCGAGTACCCGTTGCCGCGCGGCATGCAGGTGATGCGCCGCTTCGGCGGGCGGCCCTACTTCGATCTCGACAGCCTGCAATGGAGCCTCTACGACTCGCTCGGCATCTCGCCGGCCGACGCGAACCTCACCCTGGGCGGATACCAGCCGGAGATCCCGGTGCCGGACGGGAGTCCGCTGCGCGGACGCGCCGGGCTCGCCCGTGTGCGGCGGCGACTGCGGCTGGTCAGTCGGCTGCGGCGTTTCCGCCGGGACGCCCCCCGACAGATCGACGCGCTGGTCGCGCGGGCCAGGGAGAGCCGCGCGGACGATCTCTCGACGCTGAGCACCGACGCGCTACTGGCGCGTTTCCGCGAACTGCAAGCGCTGGGCGTCACGTACCAACCGGTGCTGCAGCTCGCCGCCACCTACTGCGCTGTTTGGGCGCGGCTGCTGGAGGGGGTCCTCGAGTTCGCCAAACGCGATGCGGCAAGGCCGCTGGTTTCTCGCCTGCTGGCCGCGTCGGGAGACGTGGCCAGTGCCGAGCACGGGTTCCGCATTCAGGCGCTCGTCGACAGTGCCTCCGGAGATGCCGCGGCGGCGGCCGCGCTGCGGGATCCGGACCCGCTCGCCTGGCGGGCGTTGCCGGCGGAAGCTCCTTTCCGGATCGCCATGGAGGACTACCTCGACCGCTACGGCCATCGGGCGGTGTTCGAGATGGAGCTCGGCAGCACACGCTGGGCCGACGATCCGCGCTACGTGCTCGAGCAGGTGCGGTTCCACCTCGACCACCCGCCGGCGCGTGACGCGCGGTCGCGCGCCGGCGACGTGCGGCGGCGGGCGGAGACGGAGCTGGCGACGCTGCCGGCCATCCTGCGGCCGCTTGTGCGGCGGGTGCTGGCCCGCGCCCGACTCGGCGCCGCGCTGCGCGAGAACGCCAAGTCGGGGTCGGCGGCGGCCGTCGCCCTCATCCGGCAACTGTGCCTCGAGGTGGGCCGACGACTGCAGGCCGGCGGCCGTCTCGCGGCAGCCGGCGACATCTTCCACCTGAGCCTGTTCGAAGTCGAGGCGTGGCTCACCGGCGCCTGGGACGGAAGCGGTGCGCGCGCACTGGCCGCCGACCGGGCGGAGAGCCTCGCCGCCCAACAGGCGCTGGAGCTGCCCGGGGTGATCGAGGAACCGCCGGGCGCGGCGCCGCGCGCGCACGCCGCATTGACGGCGGCGGTCGCGTCGGACGGCGACGCCTGGGACGGCGTCGCGGCAGCCGCCGGCGCGGCCGAGGGCGCCGCCTGCGTGCTGCGCACGCCCCACGACGGCGGCCGGATGCGCCGCGGCGACGTGCTCGTGGCGCCCTCCACCGATCCCGGCTGGACGCCGCTGTTCCTGCGCGCCGCGGCGGTCGTGACGGAAACCGGCGGCTACCTGTCGCACGGCACCGTCGTGGCCCGCGAGTTCGGGCTGCCGGCGGTGGTCAACGTGCGCGACGCGATGCGCCTGATCGCCGACGGCGACCGCCTGCGGGTGGACGGCGACGCCGGCCGGGTCACCCGCCTCTGATCGCGTGCGGGAGCCGCTCTACCGCGGGTCGACGATCGTCGCCTCGGCCAGCTCGGCTATCGCGGCCAGCGTCGTCTGCGCCGCGTTCAGTCCCAGCCGGAAGTCGTCGTCGTCGTATGTCCGGTAGAGGTCGGTCGGCTGGTGCCAGTGGGGGTTCCAGCCCGCGCCGATGTGCATGCCGCGTTCGTTCTCGCGCAGGCTGATCGACGGCGTCAGGTTCATGAACGGGGTCGAGTCGGTGTTGGTCATGTGGGGTCCGACCGCCGCCGGGTAGTCGGTGGCGTACGCGTCGTTGGCCGCCTTGAAGCGGAAGGCCAGCTCGCGGGACGCGGCGGCCAGGTCCGAATTCGACTGGAACTCGATGTTGATGTCGGCTTCGCGCCGCTGGCGCGGGCTGACCTCGCCGTCCGGCCCCGGCGCGCCGTGGTCGAACAGCATCATGTCGTGCTGGATCATCCCCAGCCAGCGGGGCTCGGGGTAGCGGCCGGAGCCGGGCGGCTCCTCCACGCCCTGCAGCCCGCGGCGGTCCGCGACGTACGCGCGGCTGCCGTTGAGCCCGGTTTCCTCGTCGTTCCAGAGCGCGAAGCGGATGGACACGGCGGTCTCCACGTCCGGCGCGCTGAGAATGCGCGCCAGCTCCATCACCAGCGCCGTGCCCGACGCGTCGTCGTCGGCGGCCTCGCCGAACCCGTGGCCGTCCATGTGCGCGCCCAGGATGTACATCTCGTCGGGGCGCGCGGCGCCGACCCGGGTGCAGTAGACCTGCGACCGCGCGCCGCTGGTCGGCTCCTCAATGTTGAGCGCGCGCAGGACCTCGTCCGGCTGGGCCAGCGGATCGCGCTCGACGCCGGTCGGGCGCCGGTAGCCGAAGATCGAGCTGCCGCCCGGACCGCTGCCGTTGCGTCCGATGCGGCCGCCGGTCGGGGTCGGCCCGGGCGGGTTGAGCGGGCCATCGCGCGCCACGCGGGGCCTGGCGCGGTCGCCGCGCGGCGGCGGCGGATCGTAGGTGTAATGGTGGCGCTCCGTGGGGCAGCCGGCCGCCTCGAGCTGCGCCTCGATCCAGTCGACGGCCTCGCGGTTGCGACGGGTGCCCTGCCGGCGGTCGCCGAACTGCGTCAGGCCCCTGATGACGGCCTTGTAGCGCTGCAGATCGAGCCGCCCGACGAGCGTCGCGACCGGGTCGTCCGCGCCGTCCGCATCCTGCTGGCCGGCGACGAGGCGCCACGGGCCGGGGCCTGGAACCAGGAGTAGAACGACGATTGCCGCGGCCGCTGTCGCACGCATCGGTTGCTGGCGTGATGGCGTTGCCGGCGCCGGGAGAAGCCGCCGCCATTGTACGCTTCCCTGCGCGCTGGCGGCCATTGCCCGCCGGCGGCGTGCCGCGCTACCGTAGGGACTGCCGCAACCGCGGGGACTGCTGCAACCGCGCGAGCAGCCGCCAGCCGGCGCGAGGAGGAAGCAATGGGAAACCGTCCCGGATTCGATCGGCTCGGCGTCGGCGTTCTGATCGTCGCCGCGGCCTGCGCGATCGCCGCCCCGGCGTCAGCCCAACCGGCCGGCCAGCCCGCCGGCGACACCGCCCGCACGGCCTGGGGCGATCCCGATCTGCAGGGCGTCTGGGACTTCGCGTCCAACACCCCGCTGAACCGGCCGGAGGCGTTCGGCGATCGGCTGCTGCTCACGGACGAGGAGGCGGCCGAGCGGCAGCAGGTCCGGATCGCGGCGCGCGACCGGCAGGACAACACCCCCGCGCGTACCGGCTCCACCGGCACCTACAACCGCTTCTGGACCGACAACCCCCGCGAGACCCGGCAGACGTCGCTCGTCATCGATCCGCCGCACGGCCGGGTGCCGCCGCTCACGCCGGCGGCGCAGCGGCGGGTCGACGAGCTGGCGGCCGCGCGGGTCGGCGTGGACGACGACGCGCCGACGCCGGGCGGCTTCGTGGAGGACCTCGGCCCGCGCGGCCTGTTCGTGCGCTGCCTCCTGGGATTCAACTCGGGTCCGCCCATGAAGCCGCAGTCGTACAACCAGAACGTCCAGATCTTCCAGACCCCGTCGCACGTCGTCCTGCTCAACGAGATGGTGCACAGCGCCCGGGTCGTCCCGCTGGGCGATGCCCCGGCCCTGCCGGACGGCATCCGCCAGTGGCTGGGCAGCTCGCGCGGCCGCTGGGAGGGCGAGAGCCTGGTGGTCACGACCACCAACTTCCGCGACACCGTGTTCGATCCGGATCGGGTGGGAGGCGGCCACCGCCCGGGCGGCGCGGGACTCGTGCTGGAGGAACGGTTCACGCGCACCGCGGACGACACGCTCGTCTACGAGTTCACGATGCGCGATCCGACCTGGTACACGGCGCCGTGGACGGCCCGGCTGCCCATGGCCCGATCCGACCAGCCGCTCTACGAGTTCGCCTGCCACGAGGGGAACTACGGCCTGGAGAACATCCTCGCGGGGGCCAGGCGCTAGCTTCCATCAGACGGGACTGCGCCCCCAACCCCCGGCGTTCGCTTGCGGGGACCCCTTCGCCCCGCGCCGCTCCCGCCGAGGCGCGCCGTGCGCGCCTTGCGGAGTCTGCACCGTACTACGGCGCAGATTCCTGGCGCAGCAGTATACTCATCATTATGAGTACGCGGCTGCAAGTCGTGATGTCCGAAGCCGAGGCAGCGTCGCTGCGCCAGGTCGCCCGGCGGGCCGGCCTGACCGTAAGCGAGTGGGCGAGGCGGGCGCTGCGAGCCGCGCGCGACGCCGAGGCGGGTCCGAGCCGGACCACTCGCTTGGACGCGCTGGATCGTGCTCTGGCCTGCAACCATCCCACCAGCGACATCCAGGAGATGCTCGCCGACATCGAGCGCGGCCGTGATCTTCGTTGACTCCA
Organism: Vicinamibacterales bacterium; assembly: GCA_965214845.1. GTDB lineage: Bacteria > Acidobacteriota > Vicinamibacteria > Vicinamibacterales > UBA8438 > JAAXGX01. The sequence continues at coordinate 3,741,808 of CBDCCO010000007.1, read as the reverse complement.
ACGTGCCGATGTACCTGGTGGGCGCGCGGCATCGGAACCGGGACCGGCTCGAGGCGTATCTCAGGGCTCATGCCGGCGAGGACTACGTCACGAGCGCCGAGGTCTATCAGGAGATCGTTCACCGCTACGTTGCGATCAACCGCCGCGGCGCGATCGACGACGCGTTCCGGCTCCTCGACGAAACAGTCGCTGCTGTGTTTCCGATCACCCGTGACGACGTCGGGCTCGCGCGCGCGATCGCGCACGAGCAGCACGCACTGTCCGCGCGCGACTGTCTTCACGTCGCCGTCATGGAACGCCGCGGAGTCACGGTTGCGCTCACCTGCGATGCCGGCTTCGCGCTGAGACCCGGCATCGAGTGCGTCCCCTGATCGAGCGCGCCGCATTCAGCGCCCGCCGGCGGTCCACGCCAGGTCCGGGTTCAGGGCGCCTGCTGCGCGGCGGCCTCCAGGGCGCGCTCACCGGCCAGCACGTTGGCGATCGAGTAGTTGCCCTCGTGACAGGCGTACTCGTAGATGACGTAGCCGGGCGGGCTGGTCAGCGGCAGCTCCACCGTGAAGGGACGCGTGTAGGTCGCCGGGTCGTGAATCGTGTAGCGGTAGTCGATGGTGTCGGCGTCGATGCGCGTGAACCGTTCCACCGCGCGCAGGTCGCGGGTGCCCGGGAAGCCGCGCCACGTCGTGTCGTCGCGGTAGAGCGTGGTCTCGACCACGAGCGTGTCGCCCTCCCAGCGGCCGCGCCCGTCGCCGTTCCACTGGCGGATGCGCCCGTCGATGCGCGGTCGCCCGTCGAGCGGCACGACGCGCACGTCGTGGATCATCTCGTTGAGGATGACGACCTGCCCCGGCGCCTGGAAGATCTGGTACGTGTTGCTGTAGCCGGACGGCACGGGCGGCACGCGCTGATAGGTCATGCAGCGTTCCTGCAGCGGCCGGTCCTCCCAGGAATCGTAGGGATGATCGCGGCGGTGCTCGCGCAGCGCGGCCTGCTCCCGCGCGGCCGCGGGGGTCAGGGGCGGCAACCTGCCGTCGGGCGGATCCACGATGAGCGACGTGCGCCCGGTGGAGGTGCCCCGATCCCACCAGATCTGATCGTACGCCAGCGCCAGGTCGCGGTCGCTCGTCAGCTCGCCGCGCCGTCCCGACGACGCGCGGGTCGCGTCGGCCAGGTTCTGCGCCGCCACCTCCTCCGGCGTCAGGAACTCGCGCCCGGCCAGGGTCTCCGGCCGTTGCAGCGGCGTGAACGTGGCGTAGGACCAGATGCCCTGCAGGTCCGGCTCGCCCCACGGGGTCCGGAACGCCGCCGGATCCGCCGCCGGCGCGGTCTCCTGTCCGGCCGCGAGCGCCGGCGCGAGCCACGCCGCCGCGACCATCGCCGCCACCGCCCGCAGCATCCATCCACGAGTCATGTCGACCTCCCCTGTCCGCGCGGCGGGCGTCTCGCGGAGCCCGCTCGCCGGCACTGCTCCGACAGCGCGGAGTCCCAATGGCGGATGATACTCTACGAACGCGGGCGCACCACGGCGGGGCTGACTGGAGGCTTACGATGAGAAACGGAATGCCGGCGCTGCTCGTTGCGGTCCTCGCGTTCGGGTCGGTCGGCGCCCTCGACGCGGCCCCGGCCGCCGCCGAGGACATCGAGATCACCGAATGGGCGGTGTCCTGGGAGAACACCCGGCCGCGCGACCCCTACGTCGACGGCCAGGGACGCGTCTGGTTCGTCGGGCAGCGGGGCGACTACCTGGCCTACCTCGACCCGGCGACGGGCGACTTCCGGCGCTACGAGCTCGACCCGGGCACCGGACCGCACAACCTGATCGTCGACGACGACGGGCTCGTGTGGTACGCCGGCAACCGCGCGCGGCACATCGGCCGGCTCGATCCGGAGACCGGGGCCATCGAGAAGTTCATGATGCCGACCGCCGACGCGCGGGATCCGCACACGCTCACCTTCGACCGCAACGGCGACATCTGGTTCTCGGTGCAGATGGGCAGCTTCGTCGGCAAGCTGGGCACGCAGACCGGCACCGTGGAGCTCATCCCGGTCGAGGGCAGCGGCCGGCGTCCCTACGGCATCGTGGTCGATGCCGACAACCGCGCCTGGTTCTGCCAGTTCGGCACGAACAGGCTCGCCACTGTCGATCCGGAGACGCTGGAGCTCGAGGAGTTCGAGCTGCCGCGGGCCGAGGCCCGGCCGCGCCGGGTGGGCCTGACGTCGGACGGGCGCCTGTGGTACGTCGACTACGCCGGCGGGCGCCTCGGCCGGCTCGATCCGGCCACCGGCGAGGTCCGGGAGTGGGCGGTCCCCGGCGGCGCGGCGGCCCGGCCGTACGGGATGGCCGTCGACGCCGAGGACCGGCTGTACTTCGTGGAGTCGGGCATCCGGCCGAACCGCTTCGTCGGCTTCGACCCGGCCACCGAGGAGTTCTTCGCGGCAACCGAGATCGCCAGCGGCGGCGGCACCGTGCGCCATATGTACTACCACGCGCCGACGCGCGAGATCTGGTTCGGCACCGACACGAACCACGTCGGCCGCGCGCGCGTCGTGCCGTAGCCGGCGCCTGCCGTCACACGAGCGGGCGGGTGTCCACGGTCACCGTGAGTACGTCGAGATCGTAGAACTGCTCGTGCCGCACCTCCTTCGCCACGTGGCGCAGGATGCGCGGCCCGACGTCCCTGACGATCTCGTGATCCTCGTCCAGCGTGCCGAGCCGGGCCTCCAGGTTGGCGTCGTCGGGACCGCTGACGAGCTCGATCTGCAGGACGTCGTCGACCGGCCGCACCGCGATGCGGACGGGCCGCGGCTCCGACTCCGACTGCCGCTCGAGCAGGTACAGGAACGCCTCCTCCCCCGCGAGCTGCAGGCGGTTGGTGGCCGTCTCGTCCCAGCCGGCGCCCTGGGCGGCGGCATCCAGCGCCGCGCGCAGCCTGGAGAGCGACCGCACGCTCGGCTCCAGCACGTCGCGCCGGCCGCGCTGCCGCAGGGACACCAGCAGCGTCAGGAGCATGGCCATGATGCCGCCGGCGGCCATGCCGTTGTCGAGCACGCCCCGCGACCACGCCGGGAGGTGGTCCGGGAAGATGACGCCGTTCTGGAAGCCGATCCCGATCCAGAACGAGATGCAGACGATCAGACCCTTCTCGTAGCCGAGCCCGCCGGCGGTGACCATGCGCACGCCCTGGCGGAACAGGAGGACGATGAGGACGAAGAGGTAGGCGCCGGCGACCGGTTCGGGCACGACCTGCAGCAGGGCCTGGAGCTTGGGCAGGAAGGCCGTCAGGACGATGAGGACCCCGCCGTAGAGCGCCACGCGCCGCGCGGCGACGCCGGTCAGGTCGGCGATGGAGATGCTGGTCGAGTAGGTGGTGTTCGGCACCGTGCCGGCGATGCCGGAGAGCAGATTGCCGACGCCGTCCGCGTTCAGCGCGCGCTGGACGACCTTGAAGTCCACCGGCACCGGCGTGCGATGGGAGACCCGCTGGATGGCGACGGCGTCGCCGTAGGTCTCGATGGCGCCGATGATGGTGACGATGACGAAGGGCACCAGCAGGCCGAAGAACCGCGCATCGAACGACAGGTCGAGGCCGGGCCAGCCGCTCCCGGGCAGGCCGAGCCAGGCGGCGCTCAGCAGCGGCGTCCAGTCCAGCATCCCGGTGGCGGCCGCGACCGCGCTCCCCACCAGCACGCCGATGAGCGGCGCCCACAGGCGGGTCGCGCCGCGGGCGTAGAGGGACACCAGGGTGATGGTCGCGAAGGCCGCGAAGGCCATCAGCGGTCCGCTCATGGCGCCCGGGTCCGCGCCGGCGGGGACGCCCGCCAGCAGGTCGGTCGTGATGGGAAACACGTTGACGGCGAGCAGCATGATCACCGTGCCGCCGACCGTCGGCGTGATCAGGCGGCGGAACAGCGACAGCCGGGCCGAGAACAGGAACTGCACGAGCGACGAGGCGACCACGAGCGTCGCCAGCAGCGGCAGGCCGCCGACCGCCAGCGCCGCGGCCGAGACGCCGATGAACGCGCCCGACGTGCCCATGTAGAGGGGATAGCCGGCGCCTATGGGACCCGCCGGCCTGGCCTGCAGGATGGTCGCGAGGCCGCTGATCAGCAGGGCCGAGAACACGGCCCACTCCACCCCCTCGGGATGGTTCGCGGCCCTGAGCACGATGATCGGCGTGAGGATGATGGGGGTCAGGATGAGAATGACGACCTGCAGGCTGAGCCCCAGGGTCAGCGCCTCCGACGGCGTCTCGTCGACGGCGTAGCGGAGGCGGGGATTCGCCGTCGATCCGCCAGGTTCGGTCATCAGGAATCAGGGTCGGCGGCGGCGTGTCAGCGCCCGCGGGAGCGGCGCCCCCGCTGCAGGGCGGCGGCCACGCCGGCGCCGGCCACGACGCCGCCGGACAACGCGCTGACCCAGCCCGGAAACTGCAGCCAGACGGTCAACCCGGCCACGGCCGCAGCGGTGGCCAGCGCCAGCAGCACGCTGGCGAGGTACTTGGGCACCCGGAGGGTCGCCCGCACCTCCCAGGCGCCCCCGGCATCGTCCGCCGCCCGCGGCCGGTCGCCGCGCGACCGGCCCATCAGCATCAGCAGCAGCACGATCACCCCGATGACCGCGATCTCGGACAGCCCCACCATGACGACAGTCTAATCCGCCGGCCCCACGTGGACGATGCGCTCGCCGCGGTACAGGCCGCGCCGGCGGCCGCCCTCGGGCATGCCGCGCTCAACGAGCCGGCCGGCGTGCCGGTAGCCGTGGAAGAAGAACGGGATGCCCTCCCCGAAGTAGGGATCCGTCGAATCCTGCAGGTGCAGGTGCGCGTGGGGCTCGCTGCTGTTGCCCGAGTTGCCCACGCGCCCGAGCGGCTGGCCGGCGGCCACGCGGTCGCCGACGCCGACGGCGACCGAGCCGGGCTGCAGGTGCCCGATGAACAGGTACTCGGCGGGGCCCACCTCGATGCCGACGTGGTTGCCGAGCCCCGCCAGCCCCCAGCGGCGCGCGCCGATGGCAACGTCCGGCTCGCCGTCGCGCGCGGCGAACACGACGCCCGCCGCCGGCGCGTACACCGCCAGGCCGTAGGCGTAGTAGTCCTCGACCGCGGCGCCGTCCGTGCGGAACGTGCGCCCGTCGCGGGTCACCAGCAGGTCGTACGCCCAGCGCTGGTCGGGAAGGAACACGTGGTAGTTGACCGGCGCGGTCGACCCGCCCCAGGCCACCGTCACCGGGCCGTCGATCGGCACGCGAAAGGCGACGGCGCTGGGCCGCGCATCGTACGACGACGGATACGGGTCGTAGATCGGCAGCGTGGCGACGACGGCAATCAGGCCCGCGTACGCCAGGAGCTGCCAGTGGTTCACGCCGTGCTTCCAGCGGTGGGCCGAGCGCAGCGAGGCGACCAGCAGCCCTGCGGTCAGGATGGCGAGGACGATGGGTCCCGCGTACCAGATCCACAGGGCGACGTAGCCCGGGCGGGCGCGGAGCGTCAGGAGCAGCGCCAGGTGCAGCGCGACCAGCCCCGGCACGAGGCGCACCCAGCCGTCGACGGCCCGCCGCTGGGCGGGGTCCGGCCGCGGCAGCGGGCGCAGCTTGTGGCGCCGCTGGCGAATCCACTCCTCGAGCTGGCGTTCGTAGTCGTCCGCGGCCATGTCACCGCGGCGCGCCGCCCGTCCAGCGGGCGCTCAGGGCCGCGCGGTCCACCGCCGCGCCGCGCAGGTAGACCGCGTGGATGCGCCGCGTGTTGGTGATGTCGTCCAGGGGGTTGGCCTCCAGCACCACGAAGTCGGCGCTCTTGCCGGCCGCGACCGTGCCCGCGTCGTCCAGCTCCAGCAGCGCGGCCGAGTTGCGCGTGGCGGCGACGAGCGCCTCGTGCGGCGTCATGCCGGACGCCACCATGTCGGCTAGCTCGACGTGCGGCGTCCAGCCCGCGTTGCCGTCCGTGCCGAACGCAATGCGCACGCCCTCCGCGTTGAGCCGGGCGAGGTTGCGGGCCTGGATGCCGAAGCTCTCCCGGGCGTCAGGCCGATCGGTGTACTGGGCCTGCAGCGCCTCCAGCTCGTCGGGGGGAATCGTCTCGCTGAGCCAGCCGAGGTCCTCCGCCACGCCGCGGTTCGGCAGGTTGGGGACCAGCACGACGTGCGGCCGCTGCCGCCACAGCTCGACGAGCTCGTCGTCGACGTCCCGGTCCCGCACGCCGTGCGCGAACGCGTCGACCCCGGCGCGCAGGAGCCCCTTGGCGTCCTCGAGCGTGAACACGTGCGCGGTGACGCGCAGCCCCTGCCGGTGGGCCTCGTCGATGATTGCCGTGTACATCCCGGGCGTCATCTTCTCGTAGCGCCCGCCGCGATCGTCGACCCAGATCTTGACCAGGTCGACCTCCAGGGCCGCCAGCTCCCGCACGGCGGCCCGCCCCTCCTCCGCGCTCGCGATCCAGTACGGCAGCGGCGGGCGGCCCGGCTCCGGCCGGGTGATGCCCCGCCCGGCCGTGCGGAAGCGCGCCGCGCCGGGGATGGTCTCCGCGCGCACCTCGAAGGGCGCGCCCGGAGCGTCCCAGCCGAGGCTCATGGCCACGCTCACGCCGTAGTACGCCTTGCGCCGCAGGTCCTCGACGAGCGCGTCGCGCTCGCGGCTCAGGTGCACGTGCGTGTCGACCAGCGCCGGGATGACCGTGCGGCCGCTCAGGTCGACGCGCACCGCGCCGGCCGGGACCGCCACGTCGCCCCTGCGGCCCACCGCTTCGAAGCGCGCGCCGCGGACGACGAAGGCGGCGTCCTCGATCGGCTCGCTGCCGTCGCCGACGATCAGCCGCGCCCCTTCGTACACCGTCACGTCGGCCTGGGCGGCCGCCGGCGGCGCCTGCGCCGCCGCGAGCACGACGAGCGCCACTGCTGCCGCACAGGTTCGCACCTTGAACATCGCCACCTCCCTCGTACCGTCCGGGTGCTGTACTGTGTTATGAACACGCCGGAAATTCAACCGTTTCCCGAATGAGCTTTCCCGACCTGCGCGCGTTCCTCGACCGGCTGCGGCGCGACGGCGACCTCGTGGAGGTCGCGGCGCCGGTCGACCCGCACCTCGAGGCGGCCGAGATCCACCGCCGCGTCATCGCCGCGGGCGGCCCGGCGCTGCTGTTCACGAACGTGCAGGGCGCGGCCTTCCCGCTGGCCACCAACCTGTTCGGCACCGCCCGCCGCGCGGAGCTGGCGTTCGGCGACCGGCCGTTCCGGCTGATCCGCCGCCTCGTCGAGCTGGTCGAGACCGTGCTGCCGCCCACGCCGGCCAAGCTGTGGGGAGCGCGCGACCTGGGACTGGAGCTGCTCCGCATCGGCTCGAAGCGGGGCGCGCGCGGACCGGTCACCGACGTCGTCACGGACGACGTGCGCCTGGACGCCCTGCCGGCGCTGACGACCTGGCCCGCCGACGCGGGCCCGTTCATCACCCTGCCGCTGGTCTTCACGGAGCATCCCGACGGGCGCGGCCACAACCTGGGCATGTACCGGCTGCAGATCCACGACCGCCGCACCACCGGCATGCACTGGCAGATCGGCAAGGGCGGGGGCTTCCACTACGCCGTGGCCGAGGCCCGCGGCCGGGCGCTGCCGGTCACCGCGTTCCTGGGCGGACCGCCGGCGCTGATGCTGGCGGCGGTCGCGCCGCTGCCGGAGAACGTGCCCGAGCTGGTGCTGGCCTCGCTGATTGCCGGCGAGCGGCTGCGGCTGGTCGAGGGCCCGTGGCCGCATCCGCTGCTGGCGGCGGCCGAGTTCGCGCTCATCGGCGAGGTGCGCCCGCACGAGCGCCGGCCGGAGGGCCCCTTCGGCGACCACTACGGCTACTACTCGCTGCGGCACGACTATCCCGTCCTGCGCGTCGGCCGGGTCGCCCGGCGGCGCGACGCCATCTTCCCGGCCACGGTGGTGGGCAAGCCGCGGCAGGAGGACTTCTTCATCGGCGACCTGCTGCAGGAGCTGCTCTCGCCGCTCTTTCCGCTGGTGATGCCGGCCGTCGAGCGGCTCTGGTCCTACGGCGAGACCGGCTACCACTCGCTCTCCGCGGCCGTCGTCAAGCAGCGCTACGCCCGCGAGGCGATGGCGAGCGCGTTCCGGATACTCGGCGAGGGCCAGCTCTCGCTGACCAAGTTCCTGCTCGTCACCGATCAGCCGGTCGACCTCAAGGACTTTCCGGCCACGCTCGAGCACCTGCTGGCGCGCACGCGTCCGGAGACCGACCTGTACGTCTTCTCCAACCTGTCGATGGACACGCTCGACTACACGGGGCCGGCCGTCAACCTGGGCTCGAAAGGCGTGTGGCTCGGCCTCGGCGACCCCGTGCGGGAGCTGCCGCGCGAGTTCTCGGCGGCCGAGCTGCCGGCCGGGGTCTCGGAGGTCCGCGTCTTCTGCGGCGGCTGCCTGGTCGTCGGCGCGCCGGCCGTCGGCCTCGATCCCGAGGCGCCGGCGCGCGTCGCGTCGCACCCGGCGTTCGCCCGCTGGCCGCTGATCGTGCTGACGGACGAGCCGGGACGCGCCGCGCGCAGCCCGATCAACTTCCTGTGGACGACGTTCACCCGCTTCGAGCCGGCGGCCGACATTCACGCGGCTGCGACCCGCGTGGTCCGCAACCACCTGGCCTACACCCCGCCGGTCGTGATCGACGCCCGGCTCAAGCCGGGGTTCCCGCGGGAGGTTGCGTGCCGCGACGATACCGCCGCGCGGGTCACCCGGCGCTGGCGCGAGTACTTCCCCGCGGGCGGGGTCGAGATGGGAGACAGCGAGGCGGCCCATCTCGACTGAATCTTGCTTCCCAACGTGGCGGTGGTGGTGGTAGCCTCACGCATACGAAGGAGATCTCTCATGCGCAGCTGGACCAGAAACGTATCGATCGTCAGCGTGGCCATCGCCGCGGCCGTGGCGAGCGCCGTCATCACGGCCTCGGTGATGCGCCCGGCGGCCCAGGGCGGCGACATCGCCCGCACCGCGGACGGCCGGCCCGACTTCAACGGCATCTGGCAGGCCCTCAACGAGGCCCACTGGGACCTGGAGGCCCACGCGGCCCGGGCCGGGATGGTGACCCAGCCCGGGGTCTATCCGTTCGAGTACGCCGAGGTGCCGGCCGCGCCGGTGGTGGCGCTCGGGGCCGCCGGGGGCGTGCCCGCGTCGGTGGGCGTCGTGCAGGGCGACGGCAGGATTCCGTACACCGCGGAAGCGGCGCAGATCAAGGCGGAGAACCAGGCCAACTGGATCGACCGCGACCCGGAGCTGAAGTGCTACCTGCCGGGCATTCCGCGCGCGATGTACATGCCCTACCCGTTCCAGATCATCCAGAGCACCAACAAGATCCAGATGGCCTACGCGTTCACCAGCACGGCGCGGACCATCCACCTCGACGAGGTCGAGCGGCCGCCCGACGACACCTACATGGGGCACTCGGTCGGGCGCTGGGAGGGCGACACGCTGGTGGTCGACGTCAACCGCTTCAACGGGAAGAACTGGTTCGACCGGGCGGGCAACTTCCACAGCCTCGATCTGGTCCTGGAGGAGCGGTTCACGCCGATCTCGTCCGACGCCATCCAGTACGACGTGACGATCACGGATCCGAACACCTTCACGGAGCCCTGGCAGATCTCGATGCCGCTCTACAAGCGCCTGGAGCCGAACGCGCAACTGCTCGAGTACCGCTGCATCGAGTTCGTCGAGGAGTTCCTCTACGGGCACGTGCGCAAGGAGCCGCTGGTCACGCGCTGGGAGGGCGAGACCATGATCGTGGACATCACGCGCAAGGTGCCCGAAGGCAACGCGTTCTACGACTGGTACCGCAAGTAGCGGGAGGAGAAACCATGCAAAGCAAGCTCATCGTCGGTGTGCTCGGCGTCGGTCTGCTGCTGGCGGCGTTCGCGACGCCGGCCGCGGCGCATCACGCCTTCGCGGCCGAGTTCGACGCCAACAGCCCGGTCAACTTCGCCGGCACGGTCACGCGGATGGAGTGGGTCAACCCCCACGTCTGGATCCACATCGACGTGGAGCTGGACGACGGCTCGACCGAGAGCTGGGCGTTCGAGGGCGGCACCCCGAACGTGCTCTTCCGCCGCGGCTTCACCAAGGAGTCGCTGCTGCCGGGGACCGAGATCCACGTCGACGGCTATCAGGCCAAGGACGGCACGAACCGCGCCAACGGCCGCGACATCACCTTCCCCGACGGCACGAAGCTGTTCCTCGGCTCGTCCGGCACCGGGGCGCCCTACGAGCTGCGGCCCGAGAACAACGCGCCGCGGGGCGCGCGATGAAACGCCGACTGCTCGAGACGGGCGGCGCGGGGCTGGTCCTCGTCGCCGTCATCGTCCTGCTGAAGCTCGCGCCGGCGGCGGGCCAGACGCAGGACGCGGGCGCCGCGCCGGCGGCGCCCGCCGTCTCCACCCCGTGGGGCGATCCCGACCTGCAGGGCCTGTGGACCACGCGCTACGACACGCCGCTGCAGCGGCCGGCGCAGTTCGCGGACAAGGAGTTCTTCACCGAAGAGGAACGGGTGGCGCTGGACATCGAGCGCACGGCCATCCTCGAGCGCGACGCGCGGCCCGAGGTCGGCAACCCGCTCAGCACCGGCGGCGCCTACAATCGCGCGGTCTTCCTGACGCACAAGGAGACCGGCCGTCGCACGTCGCTGATCGTGGATCCGCCGGACGGGCGCATTCCCCCGCTGACGCCGGAGGCGCAGGAGCGGCGGCAGGCCCTGCGCGAGTACCAGCTCGCCCTGCTGCAGGCCACGGACACCTGCAAGGACGGCCTGTCCGGATGCGCCGGCGGGACGTACGGACCGCCGTCGCCGCGGCGCGACGAGACGCCCCCGACGTACCTGACGGTGAACGTGAACCGCGCCAACGGCCCGGAGGACCGGGGCCTCGGCGAGCGCTGCATGCTGGGCCGCCTGCCCGACTTCGGCGGCGCCGCCGGCTTCGTGCTGCAGGTCGTCCAGTCGCCCGCAGCCGTGTCGATCTTCTACGACACCGGCTAGGGCCAGGGCTGGCAGCGCGTCATCCCGGTGACCGACCGGCCGCACCTGCCGCCGGACGTCCGCCAGTGGCGCGGCGACTCCCGCGGGCGCTGGGAAGGCGACACGCTGGTGGTCGACGTCACCAACTTCGGGCCGAAGACGGACTTCTTCGGCGCGCGCGAGAACCTGCACCTCGTCGAGCGCTGGACGCGTCTCGACGCGGAGACGCTCGAGTACGTGGTGACGATCGAGGATCCGACGACGTGGACGCGGCCGTGGACCGTGGCGCTCAATCTGGCGCTGCAGGACAACGCGGCCAACCGCATCTACCGGGAGCCCCGCTGCCACGAGGGCAACTACGGCATGCCGGGGCTGCTCGCCGGCGCGCGCGCCGACGAGCGGGCGTACGCCGAGGGCCGCGGGCCGCATCCGGCCAGCATCTGCAGCGCCGGCTGCGGCGCCGGGCTCGACGCGGAGAACCGCGACCCGTTGCGGTAGACCGGAACGTCGCGTGCGGCTCCGATTGCCGCCCATGTTGTAACGGCGCAGGTTCCAGCCGGGACCTGCGCCGTTTCTTTTTTCGCCGGCACGCCGACAAGCCGATGCAGGTTCAGGTGCTCCAGCACGTCCCGTTCGAGGGCCCCGGCAGCATCGCCGACTGGCTGGCCGCGCGGCGCGCCGACGTGGGCCGCACGCGGCTGTTCGCCGGGGACCCGCTGCCGCGCGCCGACGAGATCGACGCCCTGGTCGCGATGGGCGGGCCGATGAGCGTCAACGACGAGGACGCGCTGGCCTGGCTGCGTCCCGAGAAGCAGCTCGTGCGCGACGCCGTCGCGCGCGGCATCCCGGTGCTGGGCGTCTGCCTGGGCGCGCAGCTCATCGCGAGCGCCCTGGGCGCCCGGGTCTATCCGGGCCCCGAGCGCGAGATCGGGTGGTTCCCGGTGCAGGGGGCGCCGGACGCGGCGCCCGGCTTCCGGTTCCCGCCCGAGTTTCTCGCCTTCCACTGGCACGGCGAGACGTTCGACCTGCCCGCCGGCGCCGTCCGGCTGGCCGGCAGCGCGGCCTGCGCGAACCAGGCGTTCCGGGCGGGACGCCGCGTCGTCGCGCTGCAGTTCCACCTGGAGACGACGCCGTCCAGCGCGGAAGCGCTGATCGAGCATTGCCGCGACGAGCTCGTCCCGGGGCCCTACGTCCAGACGGAGCGGGAACTGCGCGCCGCCCCCGCGGCGCGCTATGCGGCGATCAACCGGTTGCTGGAACGGGTGCTGGCGGACCTGCTCGCCTGAACGGGAGGATCCGCGGGATGCGGAGGGGACGTTGGGGGAAAGGAGCGCGGCGGCTGGCCGCGCCCCTTTCCCTCCAATGTCAGGTCCCGGGTAACTCGGCCTACCTCGATGCCTGCGCCGCGGCCTCCGCTGCCGCCTCCTCGGCGCGGGCGCCGGCGAGGATGTTGTAGAGGCCGTAGTTGCCTTCGTGACAGGCATACTCGTACAACGGCTGCTCGTTCCACTTCATGGGAATCTCGTAGGTCCAGGGTCTGACCCACACGGTGGGATTGTCGACCGTGGCCTCGTACATCAGCGTGTCGGGAGAGACGCGCGTGAAGCGCTCGGTCAGCCGCAGGTGGGCATCGGTCTGGCCCTGGGCGAAGCTCGTCTCACGGAGGAAGCTGGTCGTCTCGACGACGAGGGTGTCGCCGTCCCAGTGGCCGCGCGACTCACCCGTCCACTGCGGGATGCCGCTGCCCGGACGACCGTCCAGCGGGATGACGCGGAAATTGTGGTTCATCTCGTTGAGCAGCACCACCTGGTCGGGCGTCTGGAACAACTGCACGTTCTGGTTGTAGCCGCCGGGCGTCATCGGCGGCCCGGAGTTGAACCCCGTGATGCACCGCAGCTGCAGCGCGTTCGGGCCCAGGTCCTCGACGAAGCCGCCGGGCGTGGGCGCGTGCCGGTTGACGCCCCGGCGCTCCCGCTCGATTGCGGCCCGCCGCGCGGCGGCCGCCTGCGTCAGGGGCGGAATGCGCCCGTCGGGCGGATCGACGATCAGCGAGGTCCGCCGCGTCTCGACGGGCGCCGTCCCCCCGTCCAGCCAGAAATTGTTGTAGAAACCGGGCTGCCCGTCCTCGCCCCGGTCCACGTTGGCGCCGGCCACCGTGCGCCTCGCTTCCCGGTTCCAGAGCTCCGCGTTGCGGTCGACGGCCGCCTGCTCGAGGCTCGCCGCCTCCTCCTCGGTCAGGAACGCCTGGTCGGCCAGCTCCACGGGGCGTTCCAGGGGCGTGAGGGAACGGAAGTCCCAGACCCCGTGCAGATCGGGCGCGCCCCACGGCGTGCGGGGCGCTTCCGCCGACTGCGCCGACGCGACCATGGGCGTCAGCGCCACGACCGCGATCACCGCGCACAGCATGACGAGATATCGATGGCTCATCTTCTCCTCCTACTTCCCGGTCTCCTCCGCTTCCCTCAACGCGCCGGCGAGGATGTTCACGAGGCCGTAGTTCCCCTCGTGGCAGGCGTACTCGTAGACCGCCGCGTCGCTCCTCCGCATGGGAATCGCATAGGTCCACGGGCGCACCCACGTGGTCTCGTCCTCGACCGTCGCCTCGTACAACAGCGTGCCGGCGTCCATCCGCGTGAAGCGCTCGATCAGGTGGATGTTCGGGCCGGAGCCGCCCAGCCGGCCGACGCTTCCCGCATAGCGGCCGAAGGCCGTCTCGCGCAGGAAGTTGGTGGTCTCGACCACCAGCGTGTCGCCGTCCCAGCGGCCGCGCGAGTCGCCCAGCCACTGGCGCAGGTGCCGCGGCAGGTGCGGGCGGCCGTCGAGCGGGACCATCCGGACGGCCGGCCCCATCTCGTTGAAGATCGCCACGTAACCCGGCACCTGGAACAACTGGACGTTGTTGTTGTAGGCGGCGGGATACATCGGCGGGCCGGAGTTGAAGCCCACGATGCAGCGCACGCTCACCGGCACGTCCTCCACCCAGGCCCCGGGCCGCGGCACGTCGTCGCCCACGCCCTCGCGCGCCGCGGCCAGCTCCTCCTGCCGGCGCTTCGCCTCCGGCGCCAGAGCGGGGATTCGCCCGTCCGGCGGATCGACGACGAGCGACGTGCGCCGGGAGCCGATGATGTTGGTGCCGAAGTCCATCCAGAACTGGTTGTAGGTGCCCGGATCACCCGCACGCGGCGGCCGATCGACCTGTCTCTCGACCGCCTGCTGCTCGAGCTCGGCCGCCTCCTCGGCGGTGAGGAATTCCTGTCCCTCGAACTCCTCCGGCCGCTCCATCGGCGTCACGGTCCGGTAGTCCCAGACTCCTTGCAGATCCGGATCGCCCCAGGCTGTGCGCGGCGGGCTCCCCTGCTGGCCCGCGGCCGGCCGGGGCGCCAGGCACGTCACGGCGACGGCTATCGCCAGGAAACCAATCGACACCAGAGGTCGACGCTTCATCGCTCGGCCGCCCGCGCATCGTCCGCGCGCGCACCCGTGAGGATGCCCTCCATGCCGATGTTGCCCTCGTGGCAGGCGTACTCGAAGATCGCGTCGTCGGTGCGCTTCCACTCCATCAGGGCCGTCCAGGACGACTCCCAGACCGTCGGATCGACGGCGGTGAACTCGTAGTGCATGTCGTCGGGGCCGACCCGCGTGAAGCGCTCGATGAGGCGCAGGTTCTCGCTCGAGCCCCGGAAGTTGCTCTGCGGCGAGAAGTGCGTGGTCTCGACGACCAGCGTGTCGCCCTCCCAGCGGCCGACCGAGTTGCCGTGCCACTGGTCGATGTCGTGGTCGATGTGCGCGCGGCCGTCGATCGGGATGATCCGCGTGGTGTGGATCAGCTCCTGCTCGATGACGACGTGATCGGCCGTCTGCAGGATCTGATAGTAGCTGTTGTAGCCGGCGAGCAGGTTCGGCAGCCCGAACGTGATGCAGCGCTCGCTCAGCCCGCGGTCCTCGGTCCACGCGGCCGGGCGCCCGCGATTGGCGCGCGCCGCCGCCGCCGCCTGCTGCGCGGTCGCGGTCAGCCGCGGCAGGCGGCCGTTGGGCGGATCGGTGATGAGCGACGTGCGGCTGTTGAAGTCGCGCTCGACCAGCCAGAACTGATTGTAGTTGCCGGTCCCGCCGTCGGACGAGGTGAAGGTCTCGGGAGCGGTCAGCGCCACGTTGAAGAACTGGTCGCCGAAGGCCGCGTCGCCCGCGTCCAGGGCGAACAGCTCCTCCGCCGTCTCCTGCACCTGCGCCAGCTCCTCCGTGGTCAGCGCCGCCCGCTCGCCCAGCGACTCGGGCCGCTCGAGCGGGGTGACGGCGTTGTTGCCCCAGGTGCCCTGCAGGTCCGGATGGCCGTGCTCGGTGCGCGGCACGGTCCAGTCGGACTGGCCGAGCGCGGCGGCCGGCAGCAGCGCCACGGCGAGCAGGGCGCACAGCGCGGTGACGGCGTAGAAGTGACGGATCCTCATTTGGAAACCTCCTCCGCGAATTTACAAGGTCGTTTGGCGTCAGAATATCACGAGCGTCGGACCCGGTCCCGGGTTTCAGGCGCAGGTGAAGGGGGGCGAATGATGGCCTGTGAACCGAGAGGGAGCGTCCTGCTCCCGTGCGCGCTGCTGGCGGCAGCCCTGTGCATTGGAACCGCCGGCGCCCAGGAGGTGCCGCAGACCCAGCGGCGCGTCGTCACCGGCGACTCGACCAGGCTGCCGACCGACGACGTCGCCCTGCTGCGGATCCGCTTCGAGGCGGGCGCGCGCACGCACTGGCACGTCCACGCCAATCCGCAGCTCTACCTGGTGGAGGCGGGCCGCGGGCGCATCCAGGTGCGCGGCGAGCCCCCGCGCGACGTCGCGGCAGGCGAACCGGTCCTCATGCCGGCGAACGTGCCCCACTGGCACGGGGCCGCGGCTGACGCCGCCGCCACCTGCCTCCACGCCTACCCCGGCGGCGTGGCCATCACGATGCTCGAGGAGGTGACGGACGAAGAGTACCTGGGCACCGCGGCGCCGGCGCGCTGACCCGCGCGCCGGCGCCGGCTGCGACCGCTCTGCGCGGCTCACCGGGGCCGGACTCACCGCCCGGGCTGGCCCCGCTCCGCGACGCGCGCGCCCGCCAGCACGTTGGTCATGGCGTAGTTCCCCTCGTGGCAGGCCGCCTCGAAGATCTGGTTGCTGCGGTTGTCCTGCAGCGTGAGCGTCATCTCGAACGTCCACGGCCGGGTGAACACGGTCGGGTCCTCGACGGTGACGCGGTAGAGGACAAGGTCGGGAGCGGTCCGCGTGAAGCGCTCCGTGAGCCGCAGGTTCTCGCCCGCCCCCTGGAACGAGGTCTGGTCCGTGAAGTTCGTGGTGTGGACCACCAGGGTATCGTCCTCCCAGGCGCCGCGCGCGGTCCCGTGCCACTGCCGGACGTGCGGCGGCGGCGCAGGCCGCCCGTCGAGCGGGATGTGCCGGTAGGCGCCGCCGCGGTGTCCCGACTCGAAGTACATCGAGACCCAGCCCGGCGACTGCGTGATGCGGCTGAACGCGCACAGCGCCCCGATGCACGGCACGGTCATGCCGCGGCAGCGGTCCTGGGGCCGATCCTCCGGGTTGTCGCTGAGCCCGCCGGGACCGATCTCCGACACGCGGCCGTAGACGCGCCGGAACTCCCGCTCCGCATCGACACGCTGCTGGCCCTCGGGCGTCAGCGGCGGCAGGCGGCCGTCGGCCGGGTCCACGATCAGCGACGTGCGCTTCGTGCGGACCACGGTCCGCCCGTAGGTCGAGCTCCAGATGTTGTTGTACGCATCCGCCACGTCGAGCAGCGACCCCGACTCCGCGCGGACGTCCCGGCCGCTGTCGTCGCGCGCGCCCTGCTCGAGCGCCGCCACCTCCGCGTCGGTCAGGAACTCCCGTCCCTCGTACTCGGCGGGCCGCTCGAGCGGCGTCTGCGTCTTGCTGCTCCAGATGCCCTGGAGATCCGGGTCGCCCCACGGCGTCCGCGGCGCCGCCCAGTCCGGCGCCTGGCCCTGCGCGGCCGCAAGAAGCCCGGCGGCGCTCACGAGGGCGAGGGCAATCGCGACGAAAAAAGCTCGCTGGCGCATCGTGAACCGTCCTTTCCGCTGCAACCGACCGATCCACCGCGTGCCTCTGCGGTCCGCGAACGGGGCCGCATCCGCCTCGGCAACTGGCGAGTGATACTCTGAACGGCGCAAGGGGACTATATCGTGATCCCCCCCCCGTCCGTATCCTTCCGCCCGTCGACCACTGATCGCACTCGACCTCGGCGGCTGATCCCCCACGCGTGCGCACCACGTTGGTCTGGACGTCGGCGGCCGCGGTGTCGTCTGTGGTGTGCCGACGGTCACGCGGCCGGCCCGGCGGTGGGCGGCGCGGCGTCCCGCGGCCGCCACAGCACGCCCACTGCCCAATCCACGTCCAGCCGTTCGCCGCGCCAGGCAGGCGTCGCGGTGTGCGGACCGGGGCGGATGCCCTCCCGGTCGAGTTGCGCCATCATCGACGCCAGCGGCGGACCCGTGACGGCGGGCGGCGGCGGCGCCTCCGGCAGCGCCTGGCCGTCGGGCCGGACGAACCGCGGCTCGCCCGCGGCATCGAACCCGACCCGGAACCCCTCCTCGTGCACCGCCCGGTGATGGCGCCGGCAAAGCAACACTACTACGTGATCCATCGGCGTCCGGCCGTGTGCAGAGATATCTTTAAGTTACTGTAATAATAGGTTGTTACTACTCGTCTCGTCGGACGGAGCGGGTCAGGGTGTTGCGTGAAATCCGGCAACATCTCGTCTATGATTAGGGAATGGATAGTGTGACACCTGACGTGCCGAAACCGCGTCGAACCAAGCCCAAGGGCCGACACCCCCACAATCGACTCGCCGCCGCCTTCGTCCGCTCCGCGCCCGTCGGTCGGCACGGAGACGGCAACGGACTCTACCTCTACGTCCAGCGCACCGGCACCCGAAGCTGGATCCAACGTCTCGTCATCCGCGGCCGGAAACACGAGCTCGGACTCGGCAGCGTCCATCTGGTTTCGCTCGCCGAAGCCCGCGAGCAGGCCCTCGCCAACCGCAAGCTCGCCCGCGCCGGCGGCGACCCCCTGGCCGACAAGCGCCGCACCCAGGGCATGCCCACCTTCGCCGAGGCCGCCGCCACCGTGGTCGAGCAGAAGCGGGCCGGCTGGCGTAGCCCCAGACAGGCGGCCGACTGGCTCCACAGCCTGGAACGCTACGTCTTCCCGCACATCGGAAGCCGGCTCGTCTCCGAGGTGTCGAGCGCCGACGTGCTGGCGGTCCTCACGCCGATCTGGCACGTGAAGCCGGACACGGCGCGGCGCCTGCGCCAGCGCATCCACGCGGTGTTGGAGTGGAGCATCGCCATGGAGCACCGGACCGACAACCCGTGTGACCGCATCGGGCCGGTCCTCGGCCCGCAACGCGACGTCGTGCGCCACATGCGGGCGTTGCCCCATCGTGACGTGGCGGTGGCGCTCGAGACGGTCCGGGCGTCGCGCTCGACGCGGGCGGTCAAGCTCGCGTTCGAGTTCCTGGTCGTGACCGCCGTGCGGTCAGGGGAGGTGCGACTGGCGACGTGGGAAGAGATCAACGTGGCGGGCCGTGTGTGGACCATCCCAGCCGAACGCATGAAGATGAACCGCGAGCACCGGGTCCCGCTCAACCTGCGGGCGGTGGAGGTGCTCGACGCGGCGCGGTCGCTCGCGGACGGCAATCCGCTCGTGTTCCCGAACCGCTGGGGCAACCGCATCCGGGACACGTTCCTGTCGCAGCTGCTCAAGGACCTGGACATCCCGGCCGTGCCGCACGGCTTCCGGTCGTGTCTACGGCAAGTTCTTGTAAGTCATTGTTTTCAAACTGCTTAGGCGTCTTCCGTGCGCGGGCGTCGCCCGTTCCGTATGCAATTCCCAGTCGCCATCGTCGCAACCACGCTGCTCTCGGACCGGGTAAGCGTTCGGCGAAGCCGGTATCCGGCGGTGCGGCAGTCGGGCAAGCACCGTCGAACAGTGAGCCGATCCAGTCCGGGCGCCCTCCCTGCGCAGGGGACAATCGACCGGTGCTGGCCGTCGACAACGCCAGCGTCCGGTTGGCCCGCTCCCACGTCCATACCGGGTTGACCGAACGCTTACCGGACCGGCGGACCGGCCGACCGCCTGCCTGCCTGCGGCGAGGATCTCGGCCGCCGTCAAGAGGGGACAGCGGACGGCATCAGCTCGGGACGAACCGGAGTCGAGCACGCGGGTCCGGGCGCAAGCGTAGGTCGGCACGAGGGGGCGGGGAACGGAGCAGCCGGAGAGCCTTGAATCGGAACAAGGGTTGCGTGCGGGAGGCTCGACGGAGAAAGCAAACCGACCAGGAGGCGGACGGGGAAGAGGCAGAAGCATGGGAGGATCGAGGGATCGCGGACAATCAGATGGGGGCACGGACGGAGAACAGGCCGGAGGCGGAGAGCACGGACGACACGATGCGCAGCAGGGCGGCGACGGTGAGAGTGTGATCCAACCTGTCGTCTGATCACAACAAGGACCGAGGCGAACTTACACCGATGATGCCGCAGTAAGGGTGTAAGGAGGACAGGCGGCCGAACTTACACTTCCAGCCACACCTGAACTTACACCCGGCAACCAGCCAAGTCGTTTCCTATCAACAGATTCCCACATCACAGACCCACCCCCACGTGCAGACAAAAGGGTCGGGTGGGAGTAGGGGAGCGACCACGCGGAAACCTGGCGGTTTCCGGCCCCCGCCGGTGCTCCTCCGTCACACCTGCGGGGTCGCGGTCGCTCCCCTTGAAATTGTCCCTCCAGGAAGGGTGAGAACCTGCCGTCTCCGCCGGCCGGCCGGCTCGCGTCGCTCGCCTGCGTCGGGCCATGAACGCTGCCCCGCCTGCGGCGCTCTCCGGCAGCGCGTGCAGGTCGGGCGGAGCCGGTCGGCGGATTCCACCAGAGGCGGGTAGCTACGGGACGGCCGGCGTGTCAACGCGCTTCGCACGTTCTCCGCTGCGCTTCGACCCTGTCGGGTGACACACCGTCCGCCCCTCCGCTCAGACAGCCGTTGTGGGCCTTGCGGCCCGGCCTGGACGGGAACCGTCCCGTCGTCCCACTCGGCTCGCCCGCGGATGGACCCCCGATGCGGAAAAATGCGGGCGGCGAGATTTTTCTTTGCCCGTGCAGGTCGCTTCATAGAGTGCGGAAAGGTGCTCATCCGGTCCTGTCCAGTCTCAGCAGGTCGGAAGGCGCCCAGAAGGGTCTAATCCGTGCAAAGTGCTGCATTGCATGGGTTTGCGCTGTTTGTGGTACGTTGTTCTCCGAACCGCGGGGCGTGATATCGCCGCGCAATCCCGCCATCTCAAGGAGGGCTGAAGATGACCACGAACCGAGACTTCACCCGCCGGCGTGCGAGCGTCGGAAACCCCCTGCCCAGGCTGCTCACCCTGCGCGACGTGACCGAGCTGACGGCCCTGTCCCGCTCGGCCGTCTACGCGCTGATGAGCGAGTCCCGGTTCCCGAAGCCGCTGCGCGTCGGCAGCCGTGCCGTCCGGTGGGTCGAGCACGAGGTGCTCGACTTCATCGCCACCCGCCCCCGCGCCGGCTCGGAGCGGCCCACCCCGTAACGGCCATGCTCGACCTGCTCGACCGCCTGGAGGGCGTCAGGGAGTCGGGTGCGGGCTGGACCGCGCGATGCCCGGCGCATGCCGACCGCCGGGCGTCGCTCGCGGTCGGCCGCGGCGACGACGGCCGCTGGCTCCTGAAGTGCCACGCCGGCTGCGCGTTCGGCGCCGTCGTCGGCGCGCTCGGCATCGACGCCCGCGACCTCTTCCCCTCGAACGGACACCGCCACCCGCCCGCGCGGCGGGAGGCGGCCGTCTACGACTACGACGGCGTGTTCGAGGTGGTGCGCTACGAGCCGAAGGACTTCCGGCAGCGGCGGCCGGACGGGCGAGGCGGCTACCTGTGGAACCTCGACGGCATCACGCCGCGGCTCTATCGCCTGAACGACCTGGCCGGCCGCGATGCGGCCGTCGTGGTCGAGGGCGAGAAGGACGTGGACCGGCTGTGGTCGCTCGACCTGCCGGCGACCTGCAACGCGGGCGGCGCCGGCCAGTGGAGGTCCACGCATGCCGAGCAGCTCAAGGTTGCCGGCGTGCGGTCGGTGGTCGTCGTTCCCGATGCCGACGACGCGGGCCGGAGACATGGTCAGGCTGTTGCGCGAGCGTGCGCAGCGGCCGGACTGCGGGCGCGGATCGCCGCGCTGCCCGACGGACCCAAGGACATCTGCGCGTACCTTGACGACGGTCACGACAAGCGCGAGCTGGCGGAGGTGATCGCCGCTGCCGAGTCGTACGACGGGGCCGCCGACCTGCCGGCCGGGGTCGTGCGGTTGAGCGACGCCGATGTCGAGGGTACGGCGGCCGAGGGACCGCCGGCCGTCGCGCGGCTGATCGCCCACGCGGGGCGGGTCACGTTGCTGCACGCGCGGGAGAAGGCCGGCAAGAGCACGCTGACCGGCGCCGCGGTGGCCGCCGTCACCCGCGGGCGGTCGTTCCTGGGCATGCCCACCGTTGCGGGCGACGTGCTGTGGGTCGGCGAGGAGGCGGCCTCGGATGTCAAGGCGCGGCTGTTCCAGTGGGACGCGGACCTGGAACGGGTGTACTTCGTCGGCCGGCCGAGCCGGGACCCGGAGCACGAGGCGTCGCTGCGACGGCTGGTCGAGCGGCTGCGGCCGGTGTGGGTCGTCATCGACACCTGGTCGCACTACCTCCAGGTCCATCGCGTGAAGGACACGGCCGGCCCCGGCGAGCAGGGGCTGCTGATCGGCGAGGTCGTCAGTCTGGCCCGCGAGTCCGGGTCGGCGTTCGCCGTCTCGCACCACAACCGGAAGAACCCCAGCGCCAGCGCCGAGTCCGGCGACGCGGAGGGCGAGTACCGGGACTCGACGGCGATCGGCGCGGCCGTGGACATGATCGTGTCGTTGAGCCGGGCGAAGATGCCGCGGGCGCGGCGCCTCACGCCGTCCGGCCGCTGGCCCGAGGAGCCGCTGACCGTCGTCCTCGAGCCGGGCGTCGGCTACGAGCTGGCGCCGGACCTGGAGGAGGACGAACAGGCCCGTGCGGACGGCAAGCCGCCGGCCCGCCCGCTGACGGAACGCGTGCTGCTGCACCTGCTCCGGTGCGATCCGCTGGCCCGGCCTCATGCGAGCACCCTGGCCGACGCGCTCGATTGCAGCGGACGGCGGTACCAGGACCTGCGTGCGGCGCTCGATGCGCTGCTCGACGACGGGCTCGTCGACCACGCCCAGCGCCCTGGCGCGACGAAGCAGCGGGACCGGGGCTACGCACTGACCGCCAAAGGCCGCGAGCGGGCCGAGGCTCTCCGCGACCAGTCGATTTCCGCGATTTCCACCAAGGGAAACGGGGCGGAAACGCTCGGGAACACGCCGGGAAATCCAACTCGATTTCCATTTCCGCGATTTCCCCCCCAGGGGGTGGGCGGAAATGGAAATGGAAATCGAACTGCTTGAGGGTCGATCTCTGGGCGGAGTCGGGGGCCACGGACCCCACGTCACGGAATCGGAATCCGTCACCGGCGCAGGGGGATGACCTGCCCCCGCTCCTCACCGAGATAGGCGCCCCAATCGTCCATGAGGCGGCGGCGGCGCGCGAACAGGTCGGACCGCGCGTAGGCCGCCTCGACCTGATTCCGCACCTTGTGGGCCAGCGCCGCCTCGACGACCTCACGCGGGTGGTCGGTCTCTTCGGCCGCCCAGTCCCGGAAGCTGGACCTGAAGCCATGCGGCACCGCCGTGATGCCCAGCTCCCGGATGAGCTTCGAGACCGCGGCGTCATCGAGCGCCTTACCGCGGACGCTCGGAAAGACCAGCCCGGCGAACTCGGGCCGGGTCGCGACGCCGCGGAGCTGCTCCGCCTCGCGCAGGACCCCGGCCGCCCGGCCGCACAGCGGCACCCGGTGCTCGCGTTGCGCCTTCATCCGCGTGGCCGGAACCGTCCACACCCGCGCGACAAGGTCGACCTCGTCCCACGTCGCCCCCCGCGCCTCGCCGGACCTCGCGGCCGTCAACACGAGAAACTCGAAGGCCAGCTTCGTCCCGAGCCACGCATCCGAGCGCTGAACGGCCGCAACCGCGGCGGCGACCTCGCCGTGCGGCAGCGCCGCCCGGTGCTGCACGAGCACGGGACGCTTCGGCAGCGCCGCCGTGACCGCGTCGCCGGCCGGATTGTCGCTGCGGTAGCCCTGCGCGATGGCCCACCGCATGACCGTCTCGATGCGTTGGCGCACCGACCGCGCCATCGCGTGCTTGCGCGTCCAGATGGGCAGCAGGACCGTCATGACGTCGGCCGTCGTCACCTGGTCGACGCTCTTGCCGCTGAGGTGCGGAAGCACGTGGTCGCGCAGGCTCGCCCGCCACTGCTTCGGGGTCTTGCCGGCCCGCCACGCCTCCCCGTGGATGGCGATCACCTGCTCGACCGCCTCCTCGAACGTCGGGATCCCCTCGGAGCGGCGCCGGTCCGCGAGCGGGTCTCCGCCCTCGCGTGCGGCCTTGCGGTTGGCGAGCGCCTTCTCACGGGCCTCGGCCAACGACACCAGCGCGTAGCTGCCGAGACCGAGCGCGCGGGACCGGCCGCGGATGACCAGCCGTTGCACCCAGCGGCGCGCCCCGGACGGGTCGACGTGCAGATAGAGGCCGTTCCCATCAGCGTAGCGGCCCGCCTCGGCGACCGAACGGCAGAAGGCGGCGGAGAGCGCCTTGTCGGGATGGCGGCCCCTGCGCTTGGTGGCTCGGGGTTTCCTGGGCAGGTCCATCGTCATCTATCCCATCCCCAATTCTCTCGCGGAATATAGCGAAAGTGTGGAGACGGGTCAAGACGACGGAGCGGGAGTAGTGGCCTTTTACTACGGTATTCAGTGCGTATTTCGCAGCACGGCGCGGAACGGCGCTGGATGGCGAAAGTCGGCTTTCGGTCCTCGTTCCGGGACTGGGCGGCCGAGAAGACCGACCATCCGCGCGAGGTCATCGAGGCGGCGCTGGCGCACGCGGTCGGCAACAAGGTCGAGGCGGCGTACGCAAGGTCGGACCTGTTCGAGCGGCGGCGGACTCTGATGAACGACTGGGCGGCCTACGTCGATCGGGGTCGGCCGTGATGGCGATCAGCGAGTTGGCCACGACCGCCGCGGTTCGATTTCCATTTCCATTTCCGCCCACCCCCCAGGGGGGAAATCGTGGAAATGGAAATCGAGTTGCGCTTCCCGTCGAGTTCCGGTGCGCTTCCGGCCTGTTTCCATTGGGGAAATCGAGGAAATCGCCTGGCGAGGCGAACCACACCGGCCGCCGGCGTGGTGTTGGGGCAACTACGGGCCGGAAGCCAGCTTCCGGCCCGTAGACGGACCGGCAGCCCACCACGTCCCTCGAACCCACGGTCGAACACGCCAGCTCCGAGCCCTCGGGTACAGTGGGTCCAGTGATACGAGCCAGAGCAGCGGAACGGAGTCGCGGAGATGCGTTTACCGTTTACGCGTTTCCACCCCCCCCCTGTGGAAACGGTAAACGCGTAAACGGATGGGAGGCGCCGCCTCGGCGAGCGCAAGACTCGTGCTACCGATCCGGTTGGGAGACGACGGTCACGGAGATCAACGGGAACGGACGCGGCGAACGTGACGGAGACCGGGCGCGGGATGAGAATCGAGGTCACGAAGGGACGACGATGGAGACTGGGAACGGGACGAGAGTGTGATCCACTCCGCCGCCCGATCACAGCCAGGACCGAGGCGAACTTACACCGATGGTGCCGCAGTAAGGGTGTAAGGAGGATAGGCGGCCGAACTTACACCCCCAGTCACACCTCAACTTACACTCGATAACCAGCCAAGTCCTTTCATATCAACAGATTCCCACATCACAGACCCGCCCCCACGTACAGACAAAAGGGTCGGGTGGGAGTAGGGGAGCGACCACGCGGAAACCTGCCGGTTTCCGGCCCCCGCAGGTGTTCCTCCGTCACACCTGCGGGGTCGCGGTCGCTCCCCTGGAATTGTCCCTCCGGGAAGGGGGAACAGGCTCTTGCAGCGCCTGCACGGGCCGGCTGCTATGCTCTGCCCGTGTCCGAAGGCACCCTGACGAAGGCGGCGCTCGTCGAGGAGGTGGCCGACGCCGCCGGCCTCACGAAGAAGCGCGCCGAGATCATCGTCGACACCCTGTTCGGCAGCATCGCCGAGGCGCTCCGCCACGGGGAGAAGGTCGAAGTCCGCGGCTTCGGCAGTTTCCGTCTCCGGCGGCGCGCGCCGCGCCGGGGCCGCAACCCCAGGACCGGCGACCGGGTGGACGTGCCGTCGAAGCATGTCGCCTACTTCACGTCCGGCAAGGAGCTGACGGAGCTGATCAACCGGGACCCGGCCCTGCCGGCGCCGCCGCCGTTGTCCGAGTAGCTGGCGTCGAAGCGTCGCTCCGTCGTCCGCGGCCGGCGCCGGCCGCACGGCGCCCGCCCAACGCGCGTAGACAGCCTCTTCGAGCGACGTGTCAAGACTCAATCAAACGCCGTTACGTAACGCTGCTCAATGAACGCGCGTGGATAGCCTCTGCGAGCGGCGTGTCAAGACGCTGCGCGCCTCCTCCGCTGCGCTCCGGCCCTTGCGGGTGACACGCCGCTCGCGCCGGCTCAGGGCTGGCTATGGCCGTCCGTATCCGTCCGGCCATCGACCACTGGCCGGCCCAGGCTTGACTGTCCCAACCCGACGCGTGCACAGGGCTGCGGCCGGCGGGACCGGGCGCGACGACCGGCCGGCGGGACGGACGGGTTCCGATCCGCGCTCGTCTAGCTCCGGCCGGTACGGCGCTACGCCATCCCGTTCAGAACGAGGGACAGCTTGAGGGAACGCAATCACTGGTATGGCGACAAGTCTTTATGGTGCAACATGTTACAGCTCTCCACATGTTGGCCGAGAAGCGCCGCGCCGAGGGCGTTCCCACCTTCGCCGAAGCCGCCGAGCGGGTGCTCGAACAGAAGCGCGGCGGCTGGCGGGGCCGGTGGCACGCGCAGAACTGGTGGCGGAGCATGGAACGGTACGTCTTCCCCCGCATCGGCGGTCGGCCCGTCTCCGAGGTCAACACGGCCGACGTGCTGGAGATCCTCTCGCCGATCTGGCACGTCAAGGCGGCGACGGCCAGGGAGGTCCGCCAGCGGGTCCGCTCGGTGCTGGAGTGGGCCATCGCCCTCGAAAATAGCCCATACGGTGTCCGGTGGCGTCCGTTGTCGTCCGGCTGTACCCGTAACATGCTGTAGTACAAGGGAGTTGTCGCTCGTTCACCCCGACTGAGCCGGTCAGGAGGTCTTGCCGAATCCGCCTCCGTCCCGAATATAATACAGGGATGTATACAGAGAGACAGACCGCCCCGACAGCCCGCAGGACCAAGCCCCGAGGACGCCATCCGCACAACGCCCTCGCCCCCGCATTCGTCCGCTCCGCACCGCCCGGACACCACATCGACGGCAACGGCCTCTACCTCTACGTCCAGCCGACCGGCGCCCGGAGCTGGATCCAGCGCCTCGTCATCCGCGGCAAACGCTGCGAACTCGGTCTCGGCTCGGCCGCCCTCGTCTCGCTGGCCGAGGCCCGCGAGAAGGCCATCGCCAACCGCAAGCTGGCCCGCGAGGGCGGCGACCCCCTGGCCGACAAGCGCCGTCTCCAGAGCATGCCCACCTTCGCCGACGCCGCCGCGGCCGTCATCGAGCAGAAGCGGCCCGGCTGGAGCGACCCCGTACCACGGGACTGGCGCACCAGCCTCGGCCGGTATGCGTTCCCGCGCATCGGCAACCGGCCGGTCTCCGAGGTCACGAGCGCCGATGTGCTGGCGATCCTCGGTCCCATCTGGCACACGCAGCCGGTCCGCGCCAAGACCGTCAAGCAGCGCATCCACGCCGTGCTGGAATGGGCAATCGCCATGAACCTGCGCAGCGACAACCCCGCCGACCGGGTGCGGTCGGTGCTCGGCCCGCAGCGCAACATCGTGCAGCACCGGCGGGCACTGCCGCACCGGGAGGTCGCCGCGGCGCTGGCGGCCGTGCGGGCATCGCGCTACCTGCCTGGCGTCAAGCTCGCGTTCGAGTTCCTCGTGCTGACGGCCGCTCGCTCGGGAGAGGTCCGCTTCGCCACGTGGGACGAGATCGATACGACGGACCGCGTGTGGGCGATCCCGGCCGCGAAGATGAAGATGAAGCGGGACCACCGCGTGCCCCTGTGCCGGCGGGCGATGGAGGTCCTCGATGCTGCACGAGCGCTCGGCGACGGGCCGCTGCTGTTCCCCACCCCGCAGGGCCGGCGGCTGGATGTCAAGCAGTTGCGCCGGCTGCTCGAACGCTGCGGCATCGCCTGCGTGCCTCATGGCTTCCGCTCGTCGTTCCGGGACTGGGCGGCCGAGGAAACGGACCACCCGCGGGAGGTCATCGAGGCGGCGCTCGCCCATGTCGTCCAGAACCAGGTCGAGGCGGCCTACGCCCGGTCGGACCTGTTCGAGCGCCGACGGCGGCTCATGAACGACTGGGAAGCCTACCTCGACGGCGGGCGCCGGGTGGACGGCTCGACGCGGCGCTGACGCGACGGCGCGGCAGGCGGCAAGCACGCCGCCGACGCATGGCGACGCCGCCGACATGTTCCATCCAGGTGGTTGGCGACGAGCCGATCCATCACGGGGAGCGCCGGTCCGGCGCGGCCGGCAGCCAGGGGATCGAAGGGGACGCGCAGCGTCCCCTCGCCAGCCCCGATGTACGCACATCGGGTCGGCTGGCTCATCAACACCAACGGCCGTGGATCCTGTTCCGGGCCGTTCGTTCGTGTTGCTGATCTGGTGCCCGATTTCTGTTTACGACCGAGACCGCCTTCCCTGCCCGCCCGGTCTGCTCGCATCCCGTCGCTCTCATTCGGTATCCTCGCGCTCGATCTCTCCATTATGCGCCTGACCGCCCGTGCTCGCGTTCGTCGGCTGGCTCCTGTTAGGGCGGGTGTGGGGCCAAGGTCGTGTCGGTCGAGTTCCTGGTGCTGCGCCGCCCCGGCGACACTGGGTGGCGGTTCTCGGCGGTGGGATCCTGATCGCCGTGATCTCATGAGCGTATCCGGCTCAGATCATGGCCCTGGACTTCGAGTGTCCGTTGTGGGATTCTCGCTGCTGGCCGACGGTGCTGGGTCTTCTGTGGTCGCTGGGCGGCCGTGCCGGCGTCTGGTGCAGAGTGAAGTCAGGCATCGTCGGACAAGTGCCGATGTGGAGCGCGCGCGGAGCCGGTGTCAAGACCGCGAGCTCCGCGTAGCGGGGGCCGAGCGTGAGCGAGGCGTCTTGACACCGGCGAGCACGGGCGGATGATGTATTGGCCGACGATGCCCTCCGTGACCCCATCGTCGCGTTGCGCGGCGTGACCGCGGTCACCGGAGACGAGAACCACGCCGGCCGCCGACGTGTCAAGCCTTGCGGCTCCTCCACTTCGTTCCGGCTCTTCGAGTGACACGCCGGCCACCGGCGCGGTCTTGAGCGCTTACGGCCGAACGCGGGCGTCCGGCCCTCGACGGACCGGAGCCCACTACGTCCTCGAACCCGCCGCCGAACACGCCAGCCCCGAGCCGGGTACAGCCGATCCAGCGACGCCGGATCCGGGCAGCGGAACCGACAGCAAGCCTCATGCCACCGATCCAGATCGGGACGGCGGCGGTCACGGCGATCGCCGGGAATCAGCAGGCGGCGGTCGTGACGGAGATCAGGTACAGGATGGGAGTCGAGGTCACGGAGCGGGACGGGGACGGAGACGGGCAACCGAACGAGGCTGTGATCAGCCCTGCCGCCCGATCACAACAAGACGGAGGCCCGAACTTACACCAGATATGCCGCACGAGAGGTGTAAGCAGCCCCGGAGTCTCAAATTACACCCCCAGTCACACCTGAGCTTACAACCCCGCACCCGATAAGTCCTTGCAGATCAACCACATCCCACCACAACACACCACCCCCACGTGCAGAGAAAAGAGACAGGGGGAAGGTAGGGGAGCGACCCTGCCGAATCCCTGCGGTCTTCGGCCCCGGCAGGTGTTACTCCGTCACACCTCCCGGGTCGGGTCGCTCCCCTCCCAACTGTCCCTGCGGGAAGGCTCTGTTTCCACCTTCGGCGGCACCCCAGCATCCGGCGCGGCTCGGCCTCGTTGCAGGCAGTCCTCGCGGTTCGCGGGTCTCGGCCGGATGTGAACGCTTTCCGCCACACGGCCACCATGGTCACCGAGCGCGGGCGCGCCGAACGTCGGGGCTTTTCAGCGTCAACGCCGATCTGCTACGCTGCATCCGTGACCGACAGACAGAGCGCCTGGATTTGCGCACTCAATCTCGCCCACGATGTGTTCACGGAGGCCGCTTGGCAACCTGGATTGCAGTCGAATCGTCGAGAAGCCGCCCTTGTGTTGACGAAGGCACCCGAAACGCTGATGGATCTGGTGGGACCGTTCCGGAAACGCCTTGAGGGCGAACCGTGTCCGGAGCCAGCCTTCGATTCAGTTCTTTCGGAAGGCTCCACGTCTGCCATGGACACCGGAATCTCCATCTTGGTCGACGCGTTGGGGCGTCTGCTCCGTGGCGTGGGGCTCGGCAACTGGACATGGAGTGAAATCGCCGGCGACCTGGTAAGGCGGGTCGCGTACGAGCAGCGTGACAAATCGCAGGCCTTCAAGCAGGCGACCGCGGACCTGGTCCGGCCATTCCACAGACTGCTAAGCCAGCATCACACGGCCTAGCAGCCCGTGGCAGAAGTCCACGCTGCACCGGGATTGGCCGGCAGCGGCGCAGAAACGGCTCGGATCGGGCCAGATTCGGGCGATTTCGACCGCAGTACGGACCCGTTATCGGGCCAACACCGCTCTTGTCGAGAGCAGCACGACTTTTGCCACGGGCTGCTAGAATCGCTCGCCCCGTGGAGCCGCAGCACGGGACGGTAGTGCGCCTTGCTTGATCGAGACGGACATTCCACGTGGAATGCGTCAGCGGGAGGAATTCCGAATTGCCGCCTCTACGGTTGCGACGCAGGCGCCTAGGCGGTCACCCAACTCGTGTTCCCAGAACCGGAGCACACGGAAACCCTCGGCTTCGAGTTGCTCCTTGGTCGCTCGATCCCGCTCCCGATTCCGCTCGATCTTGGCGGCCCAGAACGCCCTGTTCGTTCGGGGGACGTGGCCGCAGTCCAGACAACCGTGCCAGAAGCACCCGTCAACGAAGATCGCCACACGGGCCTCGGGAAACAAGAAATCAGGATTACCGCGAAGCCCCTTGGGCCTGACTCTCCAGCCGCGAACGCCGCCGCGGACCAAGCCGAGCCGAAGCCGTCTTTCAGTCGTCTTGTTTCCGCGGCCCTTTACAGCGGCCATCGCTCTGGACCGGGTCGGTGAGACATCGTCGAAGACGCCGCCGGGTAAGTGCTTGCGCAGCCTCCGTTCCATCCCTAAATCCCTTCATCGTAGAAGGCGGACATGGCGGTCGCGAACCAAACGAGTTCGTCGTCGCCGAATTCGTTCCGGATCCACGTCGGGAGGCTGTCCCATAGGCGCTAACTTGTTCACGTCACCTGCTCCGGCGGCTGCTCGGTCCAACCGAAGTACGCGGAGAGCTGCGACTGCCGGCGCCGTGGCGGCTCGGCCAGCGCGCCGGAGATCGATCGCCAGTCGTTGAGCATGCAAGCCAGCGAGAGCGGCGGTTCGATGGCGCGCGTGACCTGGTTGAACACGAACTTGAAGTCACGCCACGCGCTGCGGGGGCGCCGGGGCCGGTACGTCGTAGCCCCAGGGGGAAATCGTGCGGGCGTGGTGGAGCAGCTTCTCCACCAGCAGTGCCACGAACAGTTTCCCGTAGAGCCACGCCTTGGCGCTGTCGTCGTCGTACTTCGGCAGGTGCCCCAACTGCGCCAGCGACTTGAAGCGCTTGAACACCAATTCGACCTGCCAGCGCAGGCGATACCACTCGAGCACGTCGGCGGCCGAGAAGGGCGGCTCGGGGAAGGTCGTGAAAACGATCACGTACTCGGCAAAGCGCAGAGTGGCCGGTTGTACCTGGGTCCGCTTGCGGGCGGCGTCCCGGCGGATTTTCTGCTGCGCCAAGCGGATCGCCTCCGCCGACTTGCGGAGCACGCAGACCCGGCCCGCAATCTCGCCCGGCGGGCCGCCGTCGTCACCCGCGGCCGCGACCGTCGTCGCCCAAGCGCGCGCTGCCCCCGGACGCGTGACCGACGAGACCGCGGCCAGCAGGTCGAACGGCCGCCCGGCTGCCGTGTGCAGCGGCAACGACCCCGTATTGACGCGCACAATCAGCCGCCCGCCCGCCTCGACCACGTGGCGGATCCCCCGCGCGGTCGAATACCCGCGGTCGGCCAGCACATGGTCGCCGGCGCGGATCGGGAACTGCGCCAACGATTCTCCCGTGCCCGGCCCCTCGACCCCCGTCAACTTGAAGAAGTCGCACGTCAGCGACGGCAGGCCCACGCTGTAGTGCAGCCGCCACAACGACCCGCTCGGTCCCGGTTCCTTCACCGTCGTCGCATCCACACCGCCCGGACCTGGAACGCGCCGCCGGGGATGACCGCCAGACCCTGCTCCTCGAACAGGCGCACACACAGCGCGTGCAGCCAACCCTTGGATTTCTTCAACCGCTTCAACAGCGCCACGTCGGACAGATCCGCCAGACGCGCTTGGCGGGCGCGAACCACCGTTTCCCGCAACGAGTGTCCACAGCCGAGGTGCAGCAGGAGGGTCCGCAACAGGTTGTCGACCGTCTTGTCCTTCCGCAGCCCCTTCAACGCCCCCGTATCCTGCGCCAACTCCCGCCAGTCACCGGGCAGGAACGACCGCAGCACATCCCAGTCCTCGTCCACCGGGCCGGCCTCCATGTCATGCATGCGCATGTCAGGATACGCCGGCCTCGCTCGGAACACAAGTTAGCGCCTATGGGAGGCTGTCCCGGGGAAACCGCAGGTTCGCGATCGCAGTTGCGAGTTGTGTGATCTTCGCGTTGATACGGGTCTCCAGGTCAGCTTCCGCCAAACCCCTCGACAGGGCTCTGGACAGAGCCAAGAGCGCCTCCAGGAAGACAAAGGGCGCATTCGTCGGATTCTCGGGATCACCCATGAACGCCCAAAAGTTCCTACCGATGCGCCGGTACACGCGAATCGAGCGTGTCCGATGGTCGATCAGGACGCCGGGCCTCGTTGCTCTGTCCTCCTCCTCGAATCCGTGGTCGAGGAGCTTCGCGAGAATCTGATTCTCCTTGTTGTTCGTCGTTCGTGGCGTGCCGTAGGTCAGACCAAGGACGATGTCGATCTCCTGAACGTCTGGGAATCGCGTTGTCGAGGAGACCGACCACAACATGTGGTGGTCGATGATCGCCTGCGTCATCGCCTGGACCTGCGTGTCGTTGATCGTGTTCGGACCACTCTTGATTGAGGTGAGGAAACGCTTTCTGCCGACCACGCATGCCTTGTCAATCTCGCGCCATGCGGAGGTCGTTCTCTCTTGCGCCCTCTCTTCTTGAGCGAGGCCGTCCAGCTCTTCGAACTCCCCGGTCTTCTCGACCGGTTCGCGCCACTTGTCGGTGCCCGCGATCGGATAGAGGTCAAGGAAGGCCGCCTCGATGGACTTCCCAAACGACGTCTCCAAGGCCATGTAGAGCTTGCTGTTGAACAGAAACGACCCGAAAACGGCCGGCTCGTTGAGCCTCATGACGCTCGCCGACGCCATGAGCACGTACGGGTTGGTCCGATAGTCCGAAAGCCCGTCTCGGTTCTCCACCGCGCGGGGCAGGTTGGTCCGGATATAGGCTGCAACTGCCTCAGCAATCCGCTCGACTCGTTCCTCGCACACTCGGCCGAACAGGTCCACGACCTCCTGGGGATCGAAGCGGTACCGATCGGCCTTGACCGAGGCGTACAGACCCCTTGCAGTGGCTCGCGTGACCATGGTCAGGCCTCCGTGACGCGCTTGGTCTTCCGCCGCGTGACCGGGCCATTGTAGTGGGCATCGCCGGTCCTTCCCTGGTCAGACCAGACCAAGGTGCGGCCCGCCTTGAACCATTGTCGGGTCCGCACGTGGGACTGAATGTAGACCACGCGATAGGCGTCTGGCTTGCGGGAGTAGGGTTGCCAGTCGCGCGCTGCGAGCTTGTCGAGGGCAGACGCGACCACCTCCCCGGCGACCCTGCCAAGGCGCACCGGCACGGCATTGCCTGCCTGAGCGTATTGTTCGTACGTCGTCCCGCAGAACTCCCAATCGCGAGGGAACTCCTGAATGAGCGCGTATTCGAGGAGACTGAGCGCCCTGACGTCAGCCGGGTGGCAGAGCGCGGTGCCGGCGTGGTTGGGCATCGTGACCAGCGTCGGACACGGCAAATCGAAGCTCAGTCGCCGCCACCACCCGGATCGGCCGCCCTTGGCGTGCCAAGCACGTCCCATGGACTCCTGTTGAACTTCGACGGGCAGACTGCGCCAATTCGATCCTGGCGGGACCATCGCAAGGTACCGCTTCTTGCGCGGGCTAAAGTCCATAATGGTGCGTTCAGGATCCTCGAGGCCTCCGATAGCGTCTCCCAGAGTCTGCCACGGTTGGACGGATGTGCCAGCATCGAACAGGCGGGGCTCCCGATCCTGCCACTCCGGGCAGCCGTGCGTCGGGTCGGGGAAATCGACAACAGCGCCGTACCTGTTTCCGACGAACAATGCGCGCTCTCGGAGCTGCGGCGCACCGTAGTTCACCGCGTTCACCTCAAAGCAGTCCATGTGATAGGCATGGTCAAGGCGCCGCAAGTCCTCGGCGAACAGTCGAACCACGGAGCCCGGTTGCTCGTCCTCTGCCAACGGCGGGCCGCCCTTTTCGGGGCGTCTCGCAATCGGCCGGTGCCGGACCGCAGCGGATAGGAGGCCCCGGACGTTCTCCATAAGGAAAAAGCGAGGTCTCAGCACGTCCACGAAACGGAGGAACTGCCAGAGGAGCGTGCCGCGAGGATCCCGGACGGTGCGGCGGCGACCGGCGGTGCTAAAGGCTTGGCACGGCGGACCTCCCAAGAGCAAGTCGACTTCGCCGGGCTCAAGTCCTACGGCGTCGAGAACCTGTAGTGGGTCCACATCCGATATATCGCCTTCGAACACACGGAGGCTTGGCCGAAGGCGTCCAGCGTCCCGGTTCCTGCGGATGGTCTCGCAGAATGCAGGCTCCTTCTCGACACAAAACAAGACATCAAACCTACCGGTCTTCTCGATGCCGATGTCGAGCCCCATGGCTCCGGAAAAGAGTGATATCGCACTGAACGTCTTCATCTGTCCGCCGTATACCGCTTAGGTTCATAGTGGTGGGCGACCAACAACGGGGCGAACGTGGATCCCCGTCGTGTACGGCGCCGACGTCGGCAGGCGGTGTGCCGTCGGGTTGTGCGAACTCGCAGTGCTGCCGCCGAGATTGCCGTCCTAGCCTCCAGAGTCATGCGGCGCTCTCTTCGGCATTCGGTCGCGGGGTGACCGAGGCGCACCACCGTCGAGCGATGCGGGCCTCGGCGCGGGTACTCGGATGTACACGCCTGCGTCGTCTTGCTCGATTCATGGCGGCCGTTCCGAATCGCTGGAGTCCGATGGAGAACGGTAGTCAACTCTCGTCCAGCGCCGTTTTGATCGCGTCGAACGTGAAGGACAGCGCCCACGAAGCGCCCTCGCCGAGCAGATTCGCGGGACTTGTGTTGGAGCGTCCTGTCTTTACGGCAATCAGCTTGCGATTGAGTTCAACAGCCTTGTCGATCTCCCAAGCGACCCAATCACTGAGATAGGTCTTGGTGCCAACGATGCAGAGGAAACGTGGACACGAAGGATCCGTTGGGAAATGACGCGGCGGACTGGCCCGGCATCTTGGCTGTTCACCGGTGCCGTTACAGACCCATCGTAGAAGCTGAAGTCGAAATGATCGTTCTTGTCCCACGCCACGAGCAGGTTCTTGTAGTGCCTGTCGTTGTCATAGTCGAAACTAATGAAGACCTTACGCTTGGCCATTATCGTTCTCCCTTCTTGTGCGGCCGCACATGCTCGGCCCAGTTGCTGTTTTCCTTGGAAATGAGAGTCTCGGCACGATGAAAGTGTGGCGGTCACGACCGCGATCGCTACGCCCAAGAGCCCAACGAGCAGCTGTGTTGTCGACTTGTCGGGCGGCAAGTACGCCGTCAAGAAGGGGATCAGGGCGGCAGCGAGGACTTGGAGCATTCGGAGCCCCTTGTACCAGTTCTGGTTGGAGAGGCTCTTGCGGTCGTACCACCCGATCTGATCATCAAGGCGGTCCGCGATGTAGCCGGCGGCGTCCATGGTCGGATCTCGGTTGGCGGTCGCCCCTGGCCAAGGTGTCTCCTGGCGATGGGCGTTGGCTCAGGCGGCCAGCACGGCGGAAATCACAGGACGTACCCTTCGGTGCCGGTCGTGGCCCTTGCTGCGGAAAAGACGCGGCCGATCACTCAGACGCCTGACCCGTCGGGGGTTGAACACCGACCCATACTACCATGGGCGGTTGGCGGACGGCGTAGGCGAACCACGAGACACTTCCGAAGCGGAGGGACCGGCGGATGACACCGCGGCTGTGTCCGCGGCGGGCTCTTGCGGTTCCCGGTGTTCCAGTTCGGGATCGGGGGATACGGCGAGGGGAACAGGTGTTCTGTTCCTCTACAAGTCGCATGGTATCAGTGACTTACGGTCGGCTCGCGCCGGAAGCCCTGGTAGCGATCTCCCGCAGCACGTCGATCTCCAGCGTCCGAAGCTCGCGGTGGGCGATGATCAGGAAGTTGCTGCAGCCGCACGCGGGTTCGAACAAGCCATAGCGAGCCGAGCTTGTCCGGGAACCTCCGCAGGTCGGCCACAGCCCGCCCGTCGCGGCGAGCCTGCAACCGCCGGAACTCGGCCCGCAGGTCGTCGAGGAACAGCGGCTCGATGACCTTCAGGATGTTCTTCTCGGTCGTGTAGTGCGCCCCCTGTGCGCGACGTCCTGCAGGCTCCATGACCGACTGGAACAGCGCCCCGAAGATGGCTGGCGAGATCGCCGTGCAGTCGAACTGCCCCGCGTCGAGCAGCGCAGAGCGCATGGCCGAGTCGAAGGCCGGCGGGCGCAGCCGGCCGGCGAACAGCTCTCGGCTCACGTGCGGGAAACGGGCCAAGTCCTCGTCGAGCGCCCGCTGCCGCCTGCTGACTGGCGTGTGCAAGACCTCGAAGAACTGCATGAGCGACGCGCCGAAATCCGCACCGTCCGGAGCCGTCCGTTCCTCGATGAACCTGCGCCAGCATCGCACCGAAAAACCCACGTCAGCCGAGCCTCAAGGGCCGCCAGATCCGCCCGC
The DNA here is from genome assembly GCA_965214845.1 of Vicinamibacterales bacterium. GTDB lineage: Bacteria > Acidobacteriota > Vicinamibacteria > Vicinamibacterales > UBA8438 > JAAXGX01. Next base: position 3,705,468 of record CBDCCO010000007.1, on the reverse strand, counting down.
TGCACTTCACGCAGATGGTCGAGATCAGAGCGAGTGGACAACTCGCGGCCGTGGTCGGCGGCGGCGTTCTGAGCGACATCGACCACGGCGACGGCAAGCGTCTCGTCCGCGCCTGCGGCGATCAGCATCCTCACGGCCACGTGGGTTTCCATCGGAGACAGCGTATCACGGCCCCGGCGAGAGTCCGCCGAGCGGAAGCACCCCGTCGGGCGGCGGGTCAAGCCTTGCGGCATCTCCACTTCGTTCCGGCCTTTCAGGTGACCCGCCGCCCGCCGGGGTGGTAGTGGGCAGCTATGGCCGCACTCGTCAGTCGGCCGTCAGGTGCGGCCGTTCAGTCCCGACGAGGAGACCGACGGCCGTTCTGGGACCTCGTTCCGGGCCGCATGCAGCGCCTCTGAACGAGCAGAAACTAGCAAGTCGAGCGGTTTCTTCACTTTTTTTGGCGAGCAGAAAGCGGCTCAGCACGTCAGAAAATGTCAGAACACGTCACGCACCGTCGCGTCCTCGTCCCGTACCGTACCATTGGCTCCGTGGACGTCCATACGCAATAAACTATTACTACACAATGACTTACAGAACTCCTGTGCTACGCTCGGCCGTAGTGATGCACGGCGAACCAACCACGTCGGTTCCGCCCGTCGGCGGGCGGCGACCACAGGAGGAAGACATGACGACGAGACTGCTCACGCTCCGCGACGTGATGGCGATGACGGCGCTGTCACGCTCGGCCGTCTACGCGCTGATGGCCGAGTCGCGGTTCCCGAAACCGATCCGGGTCGGCACCCGTGCCGTCCGCTGGGTCGAGCAGGAAGTGGCGGACTTCATCGCCAGCCGGCCCCGCGCCGGCTCCGAGCGCCCGGCCGCGTAGCCGAGACGCCCTGCCCGACCGTCTGCAATGGTCAGGCGGTCGGGCAGGGCGGGGTGACACGCGCCTTCCATCGTCCAGACCCCAACGGCGTGGAAGTCGGGAACCTACGGCGAATCGAACCCGACCTCGAAACCGGAATCCCCTCGGTCCATGAAACCAGTACCACCTCGGGCCACCGGACGCGGCACCCACGACGTCGGACCCAGGGACAACGACGGACCCAGGGACAACGACGGACCACAGTGCCAGGACGACCACGGCGCCCGAGACGAGAACCAGCACGGCGAACGGGACCACGACAAGGCCGGGTCCGGGAACGAGAACAACGGCGGCCGACGGGAACCGGGCAACCTCGAGTCAGAGAATCCCGGCCGCACTTGAGAGTCTGGCCGCTCACCAGATCGGAAATGACCAGCTCACGAACGACGGGAACGGCACACGGGAACAGCTGGCTCCTGCCCTGTAGGTGGCAGGAGCCAGCTTACCCAATGTCCGACATTGGGCTGGCGAGGGGGCGCTGCGGCCCCCTTCGATCCCCCGGCTTCCCGCGGCCCTGCCGGGCTCGCGACCGAGCGGCGGGCGTTGTCCCCGCTCCCCCCTGGAGGTGCGCCGATGGCTGACCGCCGCATCGTGAGAGCGTCCGTCCGCGCGTCGGCGGCGGAGTTCGCCGCCTGGAAGGCCAAGGCGGCGGCGGCCGGCGTGCCGCTGTCCGACCTGCTGCGGCAGGCCATGGCGCGGACCCGCACCTGGACCGCGGCGGCGGCCGAGGTAGAGCGCGAGCGCACCCGGCAGGTCGCCCGCATCGGCAACAACCTGAACCAGATCGCCCGCTGGGCGAACACGCACGCCGACAAGGCCGACGCCTTCGAGGTCATCGCCCACCTCGTCGCCATCGAGCGGGAGATCGCGCGGCTGGCCCGCATCGGAGACGAGCGGCCCGATGCACGTTAAGTTCATCGCCCGCGGCACCGGCTCGGCGAAGGCCGCCGCCGACTACCTGCTCGGCGAGCGGGACGCGGTCGGGCAGCCCCGCGAGGGCGTCGAGGTTCGCCGCGGCGACCCCGAGGTGGTCGCCGCCGTCGCCGACTCGCTGGCGTTCGAGCACAAGTACACGTCCGGCGTGATCGCGTGGGCGCCCGAGGACGAGCCGAGCGGCGCGCAGATCGAGGCCGTGCTCGACAAGTTCGAGCGGACCGCCTGGGCCGGCTCGAGCCGGACCGGTACGCCTGGTCGGCGGTCGAGCACCGCGAGCGGGGCGGCGGTGTGCACGTGCACATCTTCGCCGCCCGCTGCGACCTCGAGACGGGCAAGAGCCTCAACATCGCGCCGCCCGGCTGGCAGCAGATGTTCGGCCCGCTGCGCGACGCCTTCAACCACGAGCACGGCTGGAGCCGGCCCGACGACCCGGCGCGGGCGCGGGCGGACCAGCCCGGCCACCGCGCCTGCATCGACGCGGCGAAGCTGCGGGCCGGTCTGGCGGTCGAGGCCGACCCGCGCGAGGTCATCCGGGACTACCTCGTGCAACGCGTCGAGCACGGCGCCGTAAGCGACCGCGCCGACATCGTCGACGCGCTGAAGGAAGCGGGGCTCGACGTGCCGCGCCAAGGCAAGGACTACGTGACCGCCCACGACCCGGAGAGCGGGAAGCGGTGGCGACTGAAGGGAGCGTTGTACGAGCATGACTTCAACCCGGAGCGACTTGACAGCGCGGTTCCAGCGACGGCTGGTCAGCGAGCGGGTGGCGATCGAGACGACGGCCGCGCGCGAGCTGAAGGTGCTTGGCGAGAACTTGAGAGGCGTCGCACAGAGCGCGCTCAGTACCATCGAAGCCGATACGGCGGCGTGGATCGGACGGGTTCGCGGGATGCTGCTGCGCGGGTGGATCTGGCTCCTGGCGTTCGGCCTCATGCTCTCAGTCGGCATTTGCGGCGGGAGCTGGGCGGGGACGCAGTGGCTGTGGATGACCATCGAGCAGCAGATCGAGGCGCTGGCGGTGCTCCGGGTGGACATCGAGCAAGCCCGCCAGACCTTGGCGCAATTGGAGGAGACGACCTGGAGCGTCGAACTGCGCGAAATCGACGGCGAGCGGTTCGTCGTACTGCCGGATGGCTCACTGGAACGTCCGCCGTGGACCGTGGGTGGGCGGCCTGCGTTGAAGCTGCTGAGCGAGTGAGAGAGCTGTATGACCGCGTTAGAACGGCAGTTGACGAGAGCCTATCGGGAGTTGTCCGCGCAGTACGAGCGGGAGCGGACGCAGCACAGTGGCCCGAGCCGCTGATGCCGAATCGGTCGCTGTCGATCCGATTCGGCCCTTACAGGAAGTAACCAGTCATGCAGCCGTACGCCATGACTCACCGCCCATGGTCCGAGTTGACGAAGCACTGGAGCCCCGAGCGGAAGGCCGCCAACGCGCGGGCCGGGGAGAAGCTCGACGCCGAGATCCGCAGGCTCCAGGCCCAAGCGCGGAAAGAGGGTCGTCACCCCGGCGATCCTCCGTCTGCCGGGTCATCGTCGGGGCGCCCGCAGACGCCGATCTACCCCGTCGAGTCCGGTCTCGAAGCTGCGCGTGACTTCGACCGGGACTCCGGCCCCAGCCGTTAGGGGCGTTCGGCGACCGGGTGCTGCGCGATCCGGTGCGGAGGCTACCGGCTGAGCGTCACCACCTGCCCGCGCTCTTCGGCGAGGTACGCGGACCAATCGTCCATGAGGTGCCGCCGCCGCTCGAACAGGTCGGAGCGAGCGTAGGCCGCCTCGACCTTGTTCTGAACCACGTGCGCCAGCGCCGCCTCGATGACCTCCCGCGGGTGATTCGTCCGTTCGGCGGCCCAGTCCCGAAAGCTCGACCGGAAGCCATGAGGCACGGCCGCGATCCCCAGGATCTTGACAAGCTTCGAGATCCCGCCCTCGGAGAGCGTCTTGCCGCGCCGGCTTGGGAACACCAGACCGGCCGGCTCGCCCGCAACGGCCGCCCGGTTCAGGCGGCCGGCTTCTCGCAGGATCTCCAGCGCCCGGCCGCACAGCGGGACGCGGTGCTCGCGCTGCGCCTTCATGCGCGTGTCCGGAATCGTCCACATCATCGCGCCGAGGTCGAACTCGTCCCACGTCGCGAGCCGGACTTCCGCCGACCGCGCCGCCGTGAGCACCTGGAACTCGAACGCCAGCTTCGCCCCGATCCATCCGCGCGACGCGTGGACGGCGGCGATCGCAACCGAGACCTCGCGGTAGGGCAGCGCCGGCATGTGGCGGACCTTCACGGGACGCTTCGGCAGCGCCGCCGCGATGGCGTCGCCGGCCGGGTTGTCGTTCCGGTAGCCCTGCGCGATGGCCCACTTCATGATCGCGCTGATGCGCCAGCGCACCCGCTGTGCGGTCTCGTGCTTGCTCGTCCAGATGGGCAGCACCACCGCCATGACATCGGCCGTCGTCACTTGGTCGACGCCCTTGTCGCCGATGCGCGGATAGGCGTACTCGCGGAGGCTCGCCCGCCACTGCTTCGCCGACTTGCCCCCGTCCTTCCACCCCCCGCTGTGGATCGCGACCACCTTCTCGGACGCTTCCTCGAACGACGGCATGCCGTCGGCGCGGCGCCTAGCGGCCAGCGGGTCGCCGCCGGCGCGGGCGAGCTTGCGGTTGGCGAGCGCCAGCTCGCGGGCCTCGGCCAGCGAGACGAGGGCGTAGCTGCCGAGCCCGAGCCCGCGGGACCGGCCGCGGATGACGAGCCGTTGCACCCAGCGGCGCGCCCCGGACGGGTCGACGTGGAGGTACAACCCATTGCCGTCGGCGTAGCGCCCGGACTCAGCGACGGTGCGGCAGAAGGCGGCGGTGAGGGCCTTGTCGGGGTGGCGGCCCTTGCGCTTGGTCGCTCGGGGCTTCTTCGGCAGGGTCTTCATGGCGCTTTCGCCGTCCGTTCTGGTATCATGGCGTAGTCCATCCCATTCCCAATTTATTTTCTGAATGCAGCGAAAGTGCATGGACGAACCAACACGGTGAAGCCAGTATATCCGACTTCTACTGGGTATTCTGTAAGGGATTTTGCGGGATGGACCGGGACGAAGCCGGAGGGCGAACGTCAGCGGAGGCCGCACCCGCTGGCGGAATGAACGGCGCGCCGGCCCGCCCGATCACGCGCCGGCCCGCTTGACGTACTGGAGGGCTCGATGAGGACCATCACCAGCGGCGCGTGCAGCACGTTGCGGACGGCCGGCGGCGTGGCCGGCCTGGCGGCGGTCGGCATTCTGGCCGCGTCCGGCCTCGCGGCCGCGCAGACGGGGCCGGCGGACGGTGCGACGTTCACCCGGGACATCGCGCCGATCCTGCAACGCGCCTGCGAGCGGTGCCACCGGCCCGGCGGCGGCGCGCCGATGTCGCTGATCGGCTACGCGGAGGTCCGCCCCTGGGCGCGCGCCATCCAGGCGCGCACCCTGGCCCGCGAGATGCCGCCGTGGTTCGTCGACAAGAACATCGGCATCCAGCGCTTCATCGACGATCCGTCGCTGACGGACGTGGAGATCCGGCTGATCGGCGAGTGGGCGGACGCGGGCGCCCCGCGCGGCAATCCGGCCGACATGCCGCCGCCGCTCGCCTGGCCTCCCGGCGGGCAGTGGAGCATCGGCACGCCGGACCTGGTCGTGTCGTCGCCGGTCACGACGGTCGAGGCGCTGGCTCCCGACTGGTACGGCATCGTCAACCCGCCCTCGCCGACCGGCCTCGTCGAGGACCGCTGGATCAAGGCAGTCGAGATCAGGGAGGTGATTGTCGACGACGACGGCCTCGACGTCGAGCCGCCGCCGGCGGCGGCCGGCGGACCGGGGGTCGACGCCGATAGGGCCGACCTGGATCTGTTCGTCGTGCACCATTCGGTCATCACTGCCGAGGTGCTCGCCGACGAGGCGGAGGGGGCCCCGGAGGGCGGCTCCGACGCTGGCGTCCCGGGCGGCCTCGCCAACCCGGGCCTGTTCGGCATCGTCCACGAGCTGGGTCAGAACGCCACGGTCTTCCCGGACCACGTGGGCGTCAAGCTGCCCGCACGTTCGGTCCTGACGTACCGGAACACGCACCTGCACTCGATCGGCAGGAGAGTGCGGGCGCGCCTCGACACGGCCTTCACGTTCCACCCGCAGGGGCACGAGCCCAAGTACCGCCAGACCACCGGCGCGCAGGCCGGCGGGTTCGATCTGGAGCTCGACATCCCGGCCGGCGAGAGCAACGTGCTGCGCGACGGGTTCTTCCGGGTCACGCGCCCCACGATGCTGATGACGTTCGAGCCGCACCTCCACTCGAGCGGCAAGCGGATGTGCATCGAGGCCCTCTACCCGAACAACGCCCGCGAGATGCTCAACTGCGCGGACTACAACCACAACTGGGTGCGGGTCTACGTGTACGAGCAGGATGCGGCGCCGCTGCTGCCGGCGGGCACCGTCCTGCACCTGCTGGCGTGGTACGACAACTCGCCCAGCAACCCGCGCGTCGTCGATCCGCGCAACTGGAAGGGCTGGGGCAACCGGTCCATCGACGACATGTTCTACCACCTGCCGCGCATGATCTTCCTGACCGAGGACGAGTTCCAGGCCGAGGTGGCTGCGCGGGGAACGCGGCAGATGTTCGCCGTCTCCCAGGACCAGCAGTAGCGCGGGCGCGTCGCGCCGCGGACGGGGGAGTGCATGCGGAGAGGATTCACCGGACTGCCGGCCTGCGCCCGCGCGGTCGCCGTCTGCGGCGTGCTCCTGGCGCTGGCCGGCGCCGCGCTGGCGGCGGGCCAGACGATCATCTACTCGCGCGGCCAGAACGTGGCGCCGGCGTTCGAGGGTTGGGAGCGGAACCCCGACGGCACGTTCCGCCTGTGGTTCGGCTACATGAACCGCAACATGGACGAGAAGCTGCACATCCCGGTCGGTCCGCACAACCGGCTGGAGCCCGGCCCCGCGGATGCGGGCCAGCCGACCTGGTTTCAGCCCAGGCGCAACCGGTACGTCTTCCCGGTCACGGTGCCGGCCGACTTCGGCGCCGGCGAGGTCGTGTGGACCCTGACCGCGCACGGCCGGACGGCGAGCGCCTACGGCAGCCTGCGGGTCAACTACGTGGTCGACGACCTGATGAAGATGATGGACATCGGGGGGCTCGGCGTCACCGAGGTCGAGCGCAGCAACCGGGCGCCGGCCGTCCGCGTCGAGGGCGCGGCGCGGCGCAGTGTGCGGGCGGGCGAGCCGCTGCGCCTGACCGCGCTCGCCAGCGACGACGGCATCCCGGAGCCGAAGGCCGCCAGGTCGCTCTGGCCGGGGCTCGCGACCCCCATCAAGGACAACGCCTGGGGGCTGCGCGTGGCGTGGCTGGTCTACCGCGGCGCGGGCGACCAGGTCGCCTTCGACCCCCCGCAGTTCAAGACCTATCCGGACTATCGCGGCGACTCGCCCTGGACGCCCGGCTGGGGACCGCCGCCCCTGCCGCCCGACGGGCGGTTTCCGGTGTCGGCGACCTTCGCGGCGCCGGGCACGTACGTCCTGCGCGTGATGGCCCACGACGGCGGCTTCATCAGCACCGCCGACGTGACGGTGGCGGTGACGGCGGAGTGACCCGCGGCCGCCGCCCCCGGCGGCATCACACGTGGTTCAGGAGCGCCAGCTCCTTCGGGTGCGGGTTGAGGTAGCTCTGCTCGAGCAGATACGCCACCGCGAGCCGGCGCGCGTGATGGCGCACCAGGGTCAGGGGCGCGATGCGCGGCACGAGACCGGCGCGGTAGTCCTCGAGGACGGCCAGCAGGTCGTCGCGCGACGCGACGTCGAGACCCCGCTCGAGGTGGCCGACCGCGTGCATGAGCGCGTTGGTGTGCCGCGCCCGCGTGGCCCGCAGGCGCATGGCGGACATGAACCCGTCCTCGTAGCGGCGGCGCAGCTCGGCCCGCGGCATCTGGCGCGCCTCGGCCACCAGCCGGCCCAGCTCCCGGTAGCGGACCGGCGAGTGGGCCATCAGGGCCAGCTTGCGGGTGGTATGCCAGCGCACCAGGTCGCCGGCGCTCCAGCGCGCGGAGAAGAGCGCCCGCAGGCGCTGGTAGGCGAACACCCGCTCGAGGAAGTTCTCGCGCAGCACCGGATCGTGCAGCCGGCCTTCCTCCTCCACCGGCAGGTTCGGGTGCTGCCGCAGCAGCTCGGCCGCGAAGAGGCCGCGTCCGTTCCGCTCCGGGGCCCCGTCCTCCTCGCCACGCCAGACCCTGACGCGCTCCAGGCCGCAGCTCGGCGAGTCCTGCTTCAGGAGGTAGCCGCTCAGGCCCGTCCTGGCCAGCGCCCGGAGGCGGCCGCGCGCGAACCGTTGCATGCGGGCGGTGAGCTGCGTGCCGCTGCGGCTGACCAGCCTGACGCCGTCGCGCCGGCGGGTGTCGCGCACCAGCCGGATCGGTTCGCGCGGCGTGCCGAGCCCCAGCTCCACCTCGGGGCAGACGGGCACCCACTCGACCAGCGGGCCGAGCGTCTCGACCAGGTAGGCGTCGCGCTTGTGACCTCCGTCGTGCCGCACGGTCTCGCCCAGCAGGCAGCTCGAGATGCCGATGCGCGGCGGCGCGGCGGACGTCATGGTCGTTCCACGGCGCGCTCAGTAGATGGCCACCGGGGCGACGGTGGAGCCGGTCGCGCCCTTCAGCTTCAGCGGCTGCACGACGAAGGCGAACTCGTACACGCCGGCCGCGGCCAGCTCGTCGAGCTTCATCCGCTCCACCAGGTGGATGCCGTTGATCACGAGCATGATCTGGTGCACGGGGGTGGAGAGCGCCGGGTCCGGGTTGGGGGCGACCTCCACCGGGACGTTGTCGGCGCCCACCAGCATCGGGTCGTGCTCCACGAGCCACTGGCCAGCCGCGAGCCCGATGCCGGGCCCGTTGGCCGAGAACCGCTCGGGGTCGGTGTCCCAGTACGCGCCCCAGCCGGTGTGGATGAGCACCGCGTCGGCCGGCTCGAGCGCCACCTGCTGGCGGTCGAGCGCCTGCTGCAGGTCGTCGACGGTGATCTCGTAGCTTTCGGGCAGCACCGCCACGCCCCTGAGGGCCGCCACATCGATGAGCACGCCGCGCGTCATGAGGGTGCCGACGTTCTCGATGCCGAGCCGGGTGAACCCGGAGCGCGTCAGCACCTCGTTCTGGTCGATGCAGTTGTACAGGTCGTCCCCGATGGTCTGGTGCGTGAAGCCGTCGAACTGGGTGCCGACCTGGCCCATCTCGGCGACGACGATCTCCTCGTTCGAGCCGCGCGCGTTCGACTCCGGGCTCATGCGCGTCGGCTTCATGTACAGGTCGAAGTGCCGCGTGCCGCCCAGCGGCATGTCGCTCGACAGTACCTGGCCTAGCTCGATGACGCGGCCCTCGCGAATCAGTCCTGCGGCCCGCAGGACGGTCTCCGGCCCCATGTGGTTGACCGAACCGAGCTCGTCATCGGCGCCCCACCGGCTGGGGCAGCGCTCGTCGCGCGGCGGCGGCGACCACGACTGCGCGTAGGCGGCGGGCGCGGCAGCGGCGAGGCTCGCGAGGATCAGGCACGTGACGCCGATGATGGTTGCGGTAGAACGCATGGTTTCCCCCTGGGGCACGAGTGTAACCCATAAAGATGGTAAGCTGTAAAACCATATGAAGACGACCGTCGAGTTGCCGGATGATCTGCTCATCGCGGCCAAGACCCGTGCCGCCGAAACGCGGTCGACCCTGCGTGAGCTGATCGAGCGGGGACTGCGCCGCGAATTGCAACGGTCCCGCCGGGACGTGTCGGCGGGACGCGGCGGCATAGAGTGGGTGACCGTCGATGGCGGCCTGCCGCCCGGACTGGATCTACGCGACCGCGCATCGATGAGCGACTGGCTGCGACGCAACCGATGATTGCCCTCGACACCAATCTGCTGGTCTACAGTCATCGATCAGCGGTTCCAGAGTCTCAGGCGGCCCGCAGAGCCATCGGCCGCGCGAGCGCGTCCGCGGCCGGCTGGGGATTCAGCCTGCCGGTCCTGGGTGAATTCTGGAGTGTCGTGACGCATCCAGGAGCGCTCGGCCGCCCTTCGACGGGGGATGAGGCGCGTCGATTCATCATGGCATTGCAGGCGGCCGGTGCCGAGATCTGGATGCCGGGTGCCGGCGTGGCTCTGGGCCTGCTCCGGCTGGCGGACGATCTGTCCGTGAGCGGTCCAAGGATCTTCGACCTGCAGATCGCGCTTACGGCGTTCGAGGCAGGCGCCACGGAGTTGTGGACCGCCGACCGCGGTTTCGCGTCCGTCCCCGGACTGCCGGTCGTACACCCCTTCGAAGAGTAGCTGCTCACTCAGGCCGGCAACGAGCGGCGGTCGAGACGCTCGCCGCGCGGGCACTCGAAGCAACGCTGGCCGGCGCGGCCGAGACGCTCGCCGCGTTTCGCGGCGTTCGCCTTGCGTCTCTCGAAGGGCGCCGTGGGGCGCCGATTCGCGTCGCAGGGGACGGCGACCTCCACGTCCAGGTGGCCGCGGCCAATCATCGAGGCGAGCAGCTCAGGGGCATGAGCGGCGTCAGCGGCAGCACTTGAACTGCCGGTCACGGTCGTTGAGCTCCGCTCTACTTCCACGGATTCACGATCGCGACCCCGGTCGCCTGGAAGTCGCCCACGTTGCGCGTCGCGACGCTCATGCCGTGCACCAGCGCGATTGCTGCGATCTGCCCGTCCTGGATGTTGAGCCGTCGGCCTGCCCGCTCCGCGCTGGCGGCCACATTCCCGTACCGCTCGGCAGCGCGTTCGTCGAACGAGAAGATCCGGCCGCGGAACTGCGCGCATGTGCCTGCCAGAAACGCAGCAGACTCGATCGCCGGCGGCCGTCAGGCAGGCGCGCGATCCCGTACCGCAGTTCCGCCAGGGCGATTGCCGGCAGCGCGAGTGCCGGCTCGTTGACTTCCAGCCACGCGATCACGCGTGGCTCGGGGGTCGGCTTCGTCAGTTCGGACAGGACGTTGGCGTCGACCAGGATCACGCCAGCTCTGCCGGCTCCTGCGGCTGCCTGTGCTTGCTGATGAACGGCTCGATGTCCTCGCCCGGCTCCACCAAGGCAATCAGGTTGTGCGGGAAACTACCTGTGGGCGCGGCTTCCGCCGCGGCGGCATCGAGGATCGAGCGCACCAGGGCTTCGAGGCGGCACCCGCGCTGTTCGGCACGTCGTCGGAGTCGCACCTTCGATTCCGCCGACAGGTTGCGAATCGTGATGCTTGCCATGGAGTTTCCTTGCGCTTGCGCGACTACGCCCACCAATGATTGCACGCAATCATTATGTCGGCAACTTCGCCGACCGGTGTGGGTACGCCCGAGCGGCCGACTGCGGCGGCGGTTGCGGGGGCGACCAGCTCCCGAGCAACCACGGGAGCGTGACGCCCATGGACTACTACGGAACGCTATCGTGCGCCGGCAGCGCCAGGACCACCAGCTCGACCTCGGCGTTCGCGCCGGTCGCGATGGCGACGTACTGCCTGCCCTCGTGCAGGTAGGTCATCGGCGCGGCGGCCGTGTGGCCGTCGAGCTCGATCTCGCGCAGCAGCTCCCCGGTCTGCTTGTCGAACACGTAGACGAGCTTGCGCCCGGCGTCCGGGTCGCCCCAGGGCTCCCACATCGGCACGATCGGCGTCTCGCCGGCGCTGCGGTCGCGCTTCCAGACCGTCGCGAAGACCAGCGTCTTCGTCACCAGCACGCTCTGGCCGTCGATGTGGTCGCCGAGCGGTGGCAGGTCCATGTCCCGCAGCAGCGGGTGGTTGCGCGGGCCGTTGCCGAGCGGGCTCATCCACAGGTGCTCGCCGCGGTTCATGTCGATGGCCGTCAGGCGGGCGTACGGCGGCTTGAAGAGCGGCAGGCCCTCCTTCGTCACGACCGAGCGGCAGCAGCGCATCCGGGCGCGCTGCTCCGGCGCCGGCGAGCGGCTCGCGCCGACGCGCAGGAAGGCGGGCGCCGTGCGCGACGGTACGTACAGGACGCCGGTCTCGGGGTCGAAGCCGGCGCCGCCCCAGTTCGAGCCGCCGCGCGTGCCGGGCAGCGCCAGCGTGCCCCGCTGCGACGGCGGCGTGTAGACGGGGCCGTGATCGAACTCGTTGAGCGCCTCGACGGCGCTCGCCCGCAGCTCGGGCGTGAAGTCCATCAGGTTCTCGACGGTGGAGCCCTGCAGGTCGAACGGCGGCGGCTTCGTCGGGAACGGCTGCGTGGGCGACGCCTGCTCGCCCGGCACCGTCGACGCCGGCACGGGCCGCTCCTCGATGGGCCAGACCGGCTCGCCGGTCGCGCGGTCGAAGACGTAGGTGAACGCCTGCTTGCTGGCGACCATGACGGCGTCGATGCGCCGCCCGTCGACGGTGATCTCGCCGAGCACCGGCATCGACGCGAAGTCGTAGTCCCACAGGCCGTGATGGATGGCCTGGAAGTGCCAGACGCGCTCGCCGCTGCGCGCCTCGACGCAGACGATGCTCTCGGCGTACAGGTTGTCGCCGAGGCGCTCGCCGCCGTACGTGTCGTTGGTCGGCGTCGACGTTGCCATGTAGACGTAGTCGAGCTCCGCGTCGTACGCCATGCCGGCCCAGACGTTGGCGTTGCCCGTGTGCTCGGCCGAGCCGTTGAGCCAGGTCTCGTAGCCGGCCTCGTACTCCCTCGGCACGGTGTGGAAGGTCCACAGCTTGCGCCCCGTGCGCACGTCGTACGCCTGCACGTCGCCGGGCGGCAGCAGCCGGTTTCGCTCGTTGCCGATCGTGCCGCGGCCGGAGTCGGCAATCGAGTTGCCGACGATGACGACGTCGCCGGCCACCAGGGGGCGCTTTGCCGAGAAGTTCGTGCTGCGCCGCACGTTGCGGATGCCGAGGGTCAGGTCGACCCGGCCGCCCGCGCCGAACGCCTCGTCGGGCCGGCCGGTCCGCGCGTCGAGCGAGATCAGGTACGCGTCGTGGGTGCCGATCAGGAGCCGCTCGGCGCTGCCGTCGGTCCAGTACCCCACGCCGCGCGACAGGAAGCCGCCGTTGTTCGGCCGGCCGCTGCGGTAGCTCTCGGGGTCGTAGACCCAGCGCTGCGCGCCGCTGCCCGGGTCGAGCGCCATGACGATCCCCAGGCCGGTCACGGTGTACAGGGTGCCGTTCACCATCAGCGGCGTGTCCTGGTAGCGGACGCGGCTCAGGATCGGGTCGTCGCGGAACGCCAGATCCGGCAGCGGCGCGCGCCAGGCGACGCCCAATTCGCCGATGTTGTCCCGGTCGATCTGATCCAGGGGCGAGTACTTCATGCCGTGCGTGTTGCCGGCGTAGTGGCCCCACTCGCCATCCTCCAGGCTGGGCTGCGCGGCGGCCGCCGCGGGCAGGCCGAACGAGAGCACCGCCGCCACCGCCGCGGGCGCGAGCAGCGCGGTCAAACGCATGAGCCGCCGTTCCATGGCCTTCTCCTTCGCGGATCCCGACACCGGTCCGGAGGCATGATAGCAGTCCGCCGGCCGGGGCTTGTCCGGTAGAATGTCGTCACGCTTGCAGCCCCGTCTGATTGAAGCGAGCAAGGAGGAGCATCATGAGGGTTCCGAGCATCCGACCGACTGTCGCAACCATCGTGTGTCTGTCCGCGGCGCTCGTCGTGGGAGCCGCATGCGGCTCGCCCGATGCCGCGCCCCCGGCGGAGGAGGCTGCCGTCGAGGAGATGAGCGATCGCGAGAAGATCGTCGGCACCTACCGGCGCGTCACGAGCGAGGTGCGGGACGAGGACGGGATGTGGAGTCCGACGCCGGGCGAGGACCGCCACGGCTACATCACGTACAGCGACCGCGGGTACATGGCCGTCAGCTCCCGGGACAACGGCCGGACGAAGTTCGCCGGCGACGAGCCCACCCCGGAGGAGGCGCAGGCCGCGATCGCCAGCTACAGCGCGTACTACGGGCCCTACACCGTGCACGAGGCGGAAGGGTTCGTCGTGCACCATCGGGTGGGCCAGATCGACCCGGGCGGCGAGGTCGACGCCAAGCGCTTCTACGACTTCGTCGGCGACCGCCTGATCCTCACGCCCGCGCCTGCCATGGGCGGCAAGGAGGACGCCACCCGCCGCATCGTCTGGGAGCGGCAGCCGGACGTCGAGCTCTCGGAGGAGGCCAGGCGGTTCCTGGGCCATCGCGAGCTGCTGTACACGGAGCGCTACACCGCGCGGGACGGCGAGATAGTGGAGCGCAGCGAGCCGAATGAGAGCCGCGCGGGCGCGGTCATCATCTACACGCCCACCGGCCACATGATCGTGCAGTTGCCGGACCGCGAGGGACGCACGCCCTACGCGGGCGAGGACCCGACGCCCGCAGAGGCGCTGGCGGCGTTCGACAGCTACGGGGGCTACTTCGGCCGCTTCACCGTCCACGAGAACGAAGATCCCCGCTACGTGATCCACCACCAGGAGGGGCGGCTCAGTCCCGAGACGGAGCATGACGCCCAGCGCTTCTACGAGCTCGACGGCGACATCCTGAGGTTGGGCGGGCCCCCGCAGACGACCAACGGCGAGAGCACCGGCGGCCACCTGTACTGGGAGCTGCTGCCCCCGCGCTGACGAGCGGGAACGGGAGAAGGGAGACGGCGCGGATGCGCAGCGACGGAACACGGCCGGAGGCGTGCGCTCTGCGCCGGCGGCGCGCCGTGCGCTGGGTCGCGGTCGGGCTGCTGCTGGCGGCCTGGGCGCCGACCGCGGCCGGGCAGCGGCAGCGCCAGTCCGAGCGGCGCGTGGCCGGTCCCGGCGAGACGCAGTTCAACCTGCAGCTCCTGCGGCCGTCGGGCGGACCGGTCATCCCCATCTTCGAGGGCTGGTACCGGCACCCCGACGGCCGCTACGAGCTGTCGTTCGGCTACTTCAACGTGAACACGGAGGAGGTGCTGGAGATCCCGCTGGGGCCGGACAACTTCATCGAGCCGAGCCGCTACGACGGGGTGCAGCCCACGCACTTCCTGCCGGTGCCGGAGGGGGACCGCCGCCACTGGGGCGCGTTCACGGTGACGGTGCCGGCCGACTTCGGCGAGCAGGACGTGGTCTGGACGCTGCGCGTCGACGGGCGGGAGTTCTCCGTGCCGGGCCGCGTGACGCGGCCGCCGTACCAGCTCCACGGCTGGATCTTCCCGGGCGACACGACGGCGTCGCCCCTGCTGGCGCTCGAGCCCGGTGGAGCACAGGGTCGGGGCCCCTGGGGCGTGCGCAGCGGTCCGCTCGAAGCGGCGGTCGGCCAGCCGCTGCCGCTGGCGATCTGGACGACCCGCGCCGAGCCGTTCCGCCGCGACCGCCGGCCGATCAACGTGCGCTGGTTCAAGCACCAGGGGCCGGGCGACGTGACGTTCAGCCGCCCGCGAGCGGCCGTCCGGGCGCGGGCGTGGCGGGCGGGCGCCGCCGGCGCGCGGGTGACGACCGCGGCGACGTTCAGCGCGCCGGGCGAGTACGTGCTGCGGGTGCTGGCGTACAATACGATTCGCGAGTTCGAGTTCCAGTGCTGCTGGACCAACGGCTACCTGCACGTCTCGGTGACCGACTGACGGACGATCGAAGGAGAACGCGATGCAACGCGTGATCACCGCCTGCGCGGCGCTGGCCCTGGCCGCGCCGCTCGTTTCGGCGACCCCGGCGTTCGCCGCCGACCAGCCGACGTTCAGCGCCGACATCGCGCCCATCTTTCAGCGCGCCTGCCAGCGCTGCCACCAGGAGACCGGCATCGGGCCGATGTCGCTCGTGACCTACGACGAGGTCCGTCCGTGGGTGCGGCAGATCAGGGACCGGGTGGAGCGGCGGATCATGCCGCCCTGGCACATCGACCGGACGGTCGGGATCCAGGCGTTCAAGAACGACTTCTCGCTGACCGACGACGAGATCGACACGGTCGTCCGCTGGGTCGCCGGCGGGGCGCCGGAAGGCGACCCGGCCGACCTGCCGCCGCCCGTCGAGTGGCCGCCGGCGTCCGAGTGGGAGCTGGCCGGCATGCTCGGCCAGCCCGACATCGTCGTCAGCTCCACGTCCTACACGGTCACCGCCAACGGCCAGGACCAGTGGTGGAATCCCAGCATCGAGTTCGAGGGCATCGACGAGCCGCGCTGGATCAAGGCGGCCGAGTTCCGGCCGTCCTACCCCCTCGGCGTGCGCGTGCTGCACCACGGCCACGCGCGGCTGCAGCAGGTGCGGGACGACTTCGTCGTGCGGCTGGCCGGCATGGGCGTCGGCAAGCGCTGGGAGGTGCTCCCCGACGGGGTCGGCAAGCTCGTCCGGCCGGGGCCGGCGCAGGTCCGCTTCAGCCTGCACTACTTTCCGGTCGGCGAGACCGTCGAGGACGACACCGTCGAGGTGGGCGTCTGGTTCCACCCGCCGGGCTACGAGCCGGAGCTGGTCACCGAGGGCGAGGTCCGGCTGCTGGTCGACGGCACGTTCACCAGCGGCCCCCGCGCGCGGGACCTGCTGATCCCGCCGCACGGCTACCTCACGCTGGAGCACGCCTACGTGATGGAGCGGCCGGTCAGGCTGCACAGCTTCCGCCCGCACATGCACATGCGCGGCTCCGCGATGTCGATGGAGGCGCTCTATCCCGACGGCAGCCGGGAGCTGCTCAGCACCGTCAACCGCTACGACCACAACTGGCAGATCCAGTACCTCTACGAGGACCACGTCCAGCCGCTGCTGCCGAAGGGCACGGTGCTGATGTTCCACTCCCACTACGACAACACGGCGGACAATCCGATCAACCCCGATCCGGACCAGTGGGTGGTGTTCGGCGCGCGCGGCGTCGACGAGATGTCGCACGCCTGGGTGGGCATGACCTACCTGGACGAGGAGCGCTACGCGCAACTGGCGGCCGAGCGGGCGGCGCAGCAGGCCGGGCAGGCGCTGGCGGGCGGCTCGAAGTAGCCGCGCGGTCTTCCGGTTGGCTATCGTGAGAGCTGCGGGGTTTCGTTCGCCGGCAGCGCCGGCGTGACCCACCACATGTAGCCCTCCGCCAGGCGTGCGAACTCCGTCCAGATGTCGGACCCCGTCCAGATGTCGGGAAACTGGGTCGCGTCGTTGGCCTGATCGGGGACTAGTCCTGCCAGTGAGTCGGGGAAGGTCTCAAAGTAGATGATAAAGATCACGCGCCGAATCTCTCCGTAGTCCGTCACGGAGTAGAAGTGCAGCCGGCCACCGAAAAGCGCGGCGGCGCCCTGCGTCTGCAGTTCGATATTCGCGAAGATCGCGTCGTAGTCCTCCCGGCGCACATCCAGCAGATTCACGCCGTAGAAAGGTGGCTCCAGCGACGGCATCTCCCGAGCAAAACGCTCGCCCCACCGAGGCGCGTCCGGGCTGATCTCCGCAAGAGGCTGGAAAGCCGACGGAAACTCTCGATGGGAGGACTTCGACGAGGACACCAAGCGGCAAGTATACCCTGATAGGGCTCACGGCTGAGTTTCCTGCTTCACGAACTCCTTGCGCATGCCGCGCTTCCACTTCTCGAACGGCGGCGGCACGTACGAGTCCCGATTCGGCATCCGCACCTCGGGCAGCGTCGTCTCGTCCAGCACCTCGTCCTCGGCGATGATGCCGGCGCGGTGCAGGAGATAGGCGGTCAGGCTGTACACTTCGTCGGGGGTCATGCAGCAGGGCCGCGGCGAGTCGGCCCAGACGTTGCTGCTGAAGCGCCGCATCTCCACGTGCTCGTGCTGCTGGTCGAGCGGCATCATCTGGTTGATGTAGCTCCAGATGAGCGGTGCGAACGGATGCTGCGCGTCGGCGATGCGCGGGTAGCGGCCCCCGGGCGTGCGCTCGAGGAGCTTCGGACCCGGGCCTTCCAGCCCCGTCGACCCGTGGCACGCGGCGCAGCCCCGCGCGAGCCAGACGATCTCGCCCTGCCGGGCGGTGCCGCGCCCGCGCGGGAGATCCTCGCCGAACGGTCCGACCGCGGCGTCCGGCGGGTTGAGCTCCGCCTCGGTCGGCGTGCGCCCCAGGTTGTAGACGGGGCCCTGCGCGGCCGCCGCCGCGCCGCTCGCCAGAACGAGCGCGGCGACGAGCAGCGCCGCCAGCCTACACGGCGTTGTGGACGGTCCCGTCATTGGCCACCCTCCATGGTTGAATCGAGTTTCCGTGCGGCGCGCCGGAGGTGCCCCAGAAGGCGGCGAACTCCGCCGACGTGGGCTGCACCTGATCCTGATCGTCGGTGCAGCGGGACATCAACAACGCCTCGCCGCCGTCCCATGTCCAGGGCAGCGTGAAGCGGGTGAGCGCGATGCGCTGCACCGGCGCCTGGAGCTTCGCGTCGGTCCAGGTCCGGCCGCCGTCGGTCGACACCTCGACCCGCCGGACCGTGCCGCTGCCGGACCACGCCAGGCCCTTGATGGTGTAGTAGCCGCGGTCGGGGAGGCGCTGCTCGCCCGACGGGAAAGTGATGACGGACTTCGGCCCCTGCTCCATGAAGTAGGCGCCCTGGCCGGCGACGTGGCTGTTCGACATGCGGTTGGGACCGGTCCGCATGGATCCCCGGCGCGTCGAGTACGAGTGCTTCTCCCAGTAGGTCATGTAGGGGTGCTCGACCAGCTTGATCCGCCGCAGCCACTTCACGTGGTACTTGCCCTGGAAGCCCGGGACGACCAGGCGCAGGGGGAATCCCTGGTGGGGCCGGATCGGCTCGCCGTTCTGGCCGTAGGCCACCAGCACGTCGTCCATGGCCTTGCCGAGCGGCATGGTGGCCCCCATCTTGGTGGCCTCGGCGCCTTCGGACAGCACCCAGCCCGCGCCGTCCCGCACGCCGACCTCGTTCAGGAGCACCGAGAGCGGCACGCCGGTCCACTCGCTGCAGCCGATCATGCCGTGCATCTCGTCGAGCGTCTTCTCCTCCGGGCGCGGCGCGTTGGCGATGCACTCGATGAAGTGCACCCGCGAGACCGACGGCAGGCACATCAGCTCCTCGAGGGTGAACACCAGCGGCCGGTCGACCTTGCCGTAGACCAGCAGGTGGTGCTCCCGCGGATCGATGTCGGGCGGCTGGTTGCCGTGCGAGGAGACGTAGTGCAGCGCCGACGGCGTGATGGTGCCGGAGAGCTCGGAGAGCGGCGTCCGGGCATCGAGACCGTCCGGGTCGCCGTGCAGGTCGATGTGGCCGATCATGGTCATCGGCGTGCGGATGGTCTGCACGAAACGTGAGCGCTCGCCGTAGGCCATGGGGTGGGCGGCGACGCCGCCGGGCCGGGGCGATCCCAGCCCCTGACCGCTCACGGTCTTCGTGCCCACCGCCAGTCCGCCGGCGAACACGGCGCCTTCCTTCAGGAACCGCCTGCGGCTTGCGTGCTTGGCACTCATGAAGATCCTCCTTGCGGAGCCTGTGCCGTTACGGCGCAGACTCCTAGCGGTTACCCGAGAGTTGCGCGGGTGTCAAGGACCGTGTTGCCGTGGCCGCGGTTCAGGGCTCGGTCGCGAGCGCGTCCCAGCGCAGGCCGAGGCGGTCGAGCACGGAGACGAAGCTCGATCGGAGGGGAGTGCCGGCGACGACCAGGCGCTCGTCGCCGCAGCGGACGACGAGGTCGTCGGCCATCAAGCGTTTTCGGCGCGTGAAGCGCAGCGCCGCTCGCGGATGGCTCTCGGCGTCGCCGTCGTCGATGGCGAGATCGTCCTGCGGCACCCGTCCGACGACGGCGCGGTCGGCGAACAGGAGCAGCCACCGCCGGCGGGACGCCGAGCTCGTGGCCTCGAACACCGCGACGGGCCGCCCGCCGGCAGCCGGCGGCGGGGCGACGTCCCGGCCGGGCGGTGGGGGAGCGCCGTCTCGGGGCCCGATGCGGCGCAGGACCGCCGGCGCCGAGACCCGCGGCCAGGTGGATGGTTCCGGACACTCCAGCAGCGCGCGCAGCCGCGCCGAGGCGGCGTCCAGGTGATCCCGCCAGGCGGCGGCCAGTTGCTTGCGTTCGGGGAGCAGCACCGACGCGTTGAGCAGCACCATGTGATCGTGCTCGAGCGGCCATTCCGCCGGTCCCCGCTCGGCCAGCAGGTCGACGAGCGTCGCGACCAGGGGCCCGGCCAGCGCATCGCCCACCAGGTCGCGCGGCGGCTCCACCAGGCGGGGCGCTTCGCCGGCCGTGCCGGCGCTGTCGCAGGCGGCGGTCACCGCGCGCTCCAGAACGGCCCGGACCGCGACGGCATCACCGACGACCTGGCGCGCCTCGGCCGCGAACCCGCTCCCGGCGAGGGCCGCCAGGGCCGCGTCGCGGTCGAGCCCGCACCAGTCGTGCGCGGCCACGGCAAGCTGTCCGAAGCCCTCCTCGACGCGCACCTGCGCGCGGCTGCCCGAGGCAACCAGATCGACCTGCAGGCCGAGCTGCAGCCGGTGCTCCAGATCCTCGATCGCCTCGCTCGCCGCCGGCTCGTTCAGCCCCCGCAGGGTCGACAGCAGCTCAGCGAGGCGATCGGCAATCGCGCGGCGTTGGCCCGCGGGGAGCGACGCGAGGTCGACCGGTGGCCCGTTCTCGGCTTGCGGATCGCCGTCGGCCGCAAGCGCGCGCAGCAGCGTCATCTTCGCGAACTCGTCCGGGATCTGCGCGCGCAGGATGCGGTCGAGCAGCAGCCGGCGGTTGTGATCGATGCCGGGAATCTGCCCGTGGATGCGAAGCGCCTCGACGAGCGCCGCCCAGTCGGCGCTGCGATAGGTGCGCTGCGGGTCGTACGTGCGCGCCACCTGCAGGTAGACGAGGGCGACCGAGCTCTCGAGCAGCTCCTTGAGCCACGCCTCGCCGTAGGTGCGGAGGGCCTTGCCGGCAACCCTGACGGCCGCCTCGCTGCCGAGATACCAGGCCGCGAGCGTGATCGGGTTGGCGCCCAGGGCGAGGCGCGCCGCCATGCTCACGCCGCTGACGTAGTGCTGGTAGGGCGTCAGCTTGCGGTAGAGGTCGCGGACCCGCTGCACCTGCTCCAGGCGCGTGACCACCTCGCGCACGGACCAGCCGGCCGGGTCGACGAACGGCACCTGCCGCGCCACCTGCAGGAGCTCGCCGATGACCGAGCGGACCGCGAGCGCGATGTCGCCCGTGCGGGCGTCGAGCACGGCGTTCGTCGATCCGGGCTTGTACAGCGCGGCGACCTCCTGCACGATGTCGCGGAACTCCCCGAAGAGGGCGCCGCCGTCGAGACCGGTGATCTGCTCGTCCTGCCGCCTGACGTAGCGCCGGTCGCGGATGCCGTCCCAGACGCGGTCGCAGCGGGCCTGGATCAGCTCCCCGAGGCGCCGCTCCGTCTCGCTCAGGGCGTCGGGCGGCGCCGGCTCGCCCGCGGCGGCAGGCCGCAGGAGCACGTGGTAGGCCTGCTCGGTCGGCGACACGCCGCCGGCGAGCCAGCGCTGCTCGACCTCCCGCCGCTCCGCCTCCCGCCGCTCCGCCATGCGCCGCTCGATGTCCGCGATGATGGCGAGGTCGGCGGCGGGCGACGCCCGCGCGAGCGCGGCGGCCGCGCCCAGGCCGGCGGCGCCGAGCAGGCCGAGCACGAAGCCGGCCTCGACCGACACGAGCAGGCCGACCGCCGCCCCGGCCGCGGCGCAGCCCAGCCCGGCGCCGAGCCAGACGAGGGGCGTCTTCGTCACCTTGAAGTCGACGGTCGCACGCGGCGGGTGTCGGGCAGCCTGCGGGTCAGTTCAGCCGGTAGGCGAGCAGCTCGCCCGAGTAGTTGCCGCCGCTGACGGCCAGCACGATGTGCTGCCTGCCCTCGTGCAGGTAGGTCAGCGGCGAGCCGCTCTGCTGCGCCGGCATGTACACCGCGCCGACCTCCTCGCCGCTGGCCTTGTCGTAGGCGCGCAGCATGGCGCCGCGCGCGCCCGACGCCGTGCGGGTGACGCGGCCCTCGCCGGCGATGAGCAGCGTGCTGGTCACCAGCGTGCCCACGCTGCCGGGCTGCCCGGTGCGCGGGATGTCGAGTCCGGCCAGCGCCGGGTGGTTCCGGATGTGGTCGGGCGTGCGGCCGTGCGGGATCTGCCACAGGATCTCGCCGCGGTTCATGTCGATCGCGCTGATGGTGCCGTAGGGCGGCTTGAGCAGCGGCAGGCCCTGCACGGTCAGGTTCAGGTCGCTGCGGCGCGGGCCGCCGGGAACCACCTGCGCGGCGGTCGACGACCGGGGACTGACGACCCGCTGGCCGCCGCCGGCCTGGGAGCCGGCGCCGCCGGTGCGCCGCGGGCCGGTGATGGCGTCGCCCTGGATGTACTCGAGGTCCGATTGGCCGGGGTCCGGCGGCACGATGCCGAGGCGGCCCAGCGAGCTGTTCGACGAGACGTAGAGGATCTGCGTCGTCGGGTCGTACGACCCGCCCGGCCAGTTCGTGCCGCCGCCCATGGCCGGCGCCAGCAGCGTGCCGAGCGGACCCTCGATGCGGCTGATCACCGGCGGGGTGAAGATCGGTCCCAGCTTGTAGTGGGACGCCACCTCCAGCGCCCGCGCCCGCAGCTCCGGGGTGAAGTCGATCAGGTCGTCCACCGTGACGCCCTGGCGGTCGTAGGCCGGGGGCCTGGTCGGAAACGGCTGCGTCGGGGAATACCACTCGCCCGGGACGTCGCCGGCCGGCACCGGCCGCTCCTCGATCGGCCAGATCGGCTCGCCCGTCTCGCGGTCGAAGACATACAGGAACACCTGCTTGGTCGGCTGCGCCACGGCCTTGACGGGCCGCCCGTCGACCACGATGTCGAGCAGGATCGGCGCGCAGGGGATGTCGTGGTCCCAGATGCCGTGGTGCACGAGCTGGAAGTGCCACTTGCGCTCGCCGGTGTAGAGGTCGACCGCCACCAGGCTCTCGGCGAACAGGTTGGCGCCGGGGCGGTTCCCACCGTAGTAGTCCCCGGTGGCGGCCTCCACCGGCAGGTAGACGATGCCCAGCTCCTCGTCCACGGAGATCTGCGCCCAGACCCCGGTGTTGCCGGTGTAGACGGCCGAGTCGTTCAGCCAGGTCTCGCGGCCGAACTCGCCCGGCGCCGGGATGGTGTGGAAGATCCACAGGCGCCGGCCCGTGCGCACGTCGTAGCCGCGCACGTAGCCCTTGACGTTGCGGCGGCTGCGCGGGTTGCCGCCCGTGCGGTGCGCGGCGCCCACGATGACCACGTCGCCGGCGACGACCGGCGCGGCGTGCAGCCCGACCTCACCGGTCACGAGGTCGATGTTCTGGTCGTTATCGCGCTTGAGGTCGACCATGCCGCCCTGGCCGAAACCCGGCACGAGGCGCCCGGTCCGCGCGTCGAGGGCCACCAGGCGGTAGCCGGGCGTCACGTAGACGATGCGCTCCTCGTCGCCGTCGGTCCAGTACGCCAGGCCGCGCCCGGAGAGTTGCCGCGGCGCCGCCGCGCCGCGCTCGCCCTCGTCGAGCCGGTACACCCAGAGCAGCTCGCCCGTGCCGGCGTCCAGGGCGACGATCATGCGCCGCGAGCCGGCGGTGGAGTAGACGACGCCGTTGGCCATCAGCGGCGTCGACTCGAAGCGGAACTCGGGTCTTGGACCCAGGAAGTCGGTCTTGAAGCGCCAGGCGATCTCCAGCTCGGAGAAGTTGCCGGCGTCGATCTGGTCGAGCGCGGAATAGCGGGTGTTGCCGAGGTCGCCGCCGTACGTGCGCCACTCGCCGTCCGGCGCACCGTCCTGGGCCGCCGCGGGCGCGGCAGCCCAGAACGGAACGGTTGCTGCAACGATGGCGCCGACGGCCATGCGGAATGCGCGTCTCATCGCTCCTCCTCCCACGGCCGCCGGCGTGCGGCTCGAATCCCCCCCCCTACTGCTGCTGGTTGTCGTTCGCCTGCGCAGCCTGCGACGGGAACTCGACCTGGCACAGCGGGCAGCCGATGACGTAGTCGTTCTTCGTCAACTGCAGCCGCGCGCGCCGGTCGGCCATCTCCTGCTCGAACTGCTCGTCGGTCAGGGCCACGGCCTTGCCGAGGTTGATGAACATGTTCGCCACGGAGCGCCGCCCGCCGCCCGACCAGTTCCGGATGTCGGCCACGTTGCGGTTGGCGATGGTCGTGTCGTGCCAGCCGATCAGGTGCAGGATGGTGCCCTTCGGCAGCAGCGGCGCGTAGTCGTCCTCGTAGACGTACTGCTTGACCCAGTTGTGGTCGTAGCCGGTGCAGTTCAGCGTCTGGATGTTGTGCCCCCAGATTGCCTCCAGGCACATGCGGATGCCGGGGGCGTGCTGGTGCGGCTCGAAGACCAGCAGCTTCGTGTGCTCCTCGAGCACCGTGTAGGCGTGCAGCTCCTGGTCGGCCTGGTTCGGCTTCATGTCGATGTCGACGCCGTTGCCCACGGTGTTGCGCACGTACTTCAGGGTGGGCTGGTAGCCCCTGGGGTGCAGCTTGAAGGCGAACTTGAGGTGCGAGCGCGTCTCGCGGCCGTTCGAGTGGAGGTGCGCGTTGCGCAGGTGGATCAGCGAGCCGGCGGGCAGCATCTGCCCCGCCTCGGGCGGGAAGATGTCCGCGTTGCGGCCCACCTCGTGGGTCGGCCAGCGGGTGGTCGTCTCGCTGCCGGTCGCGTTGGGATCCACCGAGTCGTACGACATGTGGTGGAACACGTAGCGCCCGCCCACCGTGTTGCTGCCGCCTTCCTTCGGCACGTCGTTGAATTCGCGCACCTCGACCGCCGCCACGTAGCGGTCCTCGAGCAGTCCGGTCTCGAGCGTCCCGAGCGATGTCCACTTGTCGGGCGCCGACGCGGGAACGACGATCTCCGGCGACTCGAGGATCAGGTCGGGCTCGCCGATCGACCACTCGTCCTCGTTGCCGAAGTCGAGCGGCGGCGGCAGGTCGGCGGGGTTGCCGAGCGGCGCGCCGCTGTCGGCCCAGGTCGCGATCTTCTCGATCTCGTCGTCGTTCAGCGAGATGTCGTCCTTGAACTGCTGGATGCCGATGTCCTTCTCGATGAACCACGGCGGCATGGCGCCGCGCTTGCTCCGCAGCGCGGTCCGGGCCTTGATGGCCCGCGCCCAGGGCCGTACCTGCTCGTAAGTCAGCAGCGACATCGGCGCCACGGAGGCCGGGCGATGGCACTGCTGGCAGCTGCGCTGGAGGATCGGCGCGATGTCTTTCGCGAAGGTGACCTCGCCGGTGGCGGACGCGCCCGCGCCGTTGGACTGGGCGCTCAGGGCGACGGGCGCCAGGAGGATGACGGCCAGGACGCCGAGACGATGCCTGCTCTTCATCGATGATCTCCTCTTGCGTTCCGGAGGCTTCAATCAGACGGGGCTGCGCCCCGAACCCTCGGCGTTCGCTTGCGGGGGCCCCGTCGCCCCGCGCCGCTCCCGCCGAGGCGCGCCGTGCGCGCCTTGCGGAGTCTGCATCGTCCTACGGCGCAGACTCCTGAGTTCAATGGCACAGTGTACCGCCGTTGCGGCGATTTGCGAAGTGCCGACGGCAAAAAAGCGGCCGCTGACACGTCCCGCCGTCCTGAACCGTCCCGCGGCGCGGACTCCTACGCCCGCGAGAGATCCTGGTTCCTGATCGGCAGATCGCGCACCCGAATGCCGGTCGCCGCGAAGATGGCGTTGGTGACGGCCGGCGCGACCGGGGGCACGCCCGGCTCGCCCAGTCCGCCCAGCCACGCGTTCGAGCGGATGAACTCGACGCTGACGTCCGGCGCATACGCCATGCGGATCATCCGGTGGTCGCGGAAGTTGCTCTCGACCACCCGGCCGCCCGCGATCGTTATCTCGCCGACCAGCGCGGCGGACAGGCCGAAGATGACGCCGCCCTCGATCTGCGCCGCGGCGGTGTCGGTGTTGACGACGTCCCCGCAGTCCACGGCCGCGCAGACGCGGCGCACGCGGAGCGTGCCGTCCGGCGCGACGGCGACGTGCGCGACGAGGGCGACGATGGAGCCGAAGCTCTGGCAGATGGCCGTGCCGCGCCCCTCGCCCGCCGGCAGGGGGCTGTCCCAGTCGGCCATGGCGGCCGCGCGCTCGAGCGCCGCCCGGAACCGGGGCTGGTCGCCGAGCAGGTCGCGCCGGAAGCGGTACGGGTCCCGGCCGGCCGCGTGCGCCAGCTCGTCGATGAACGATTCCTTGAAGAACCCGTGCTGCGAGTTGAGGACCGAGCGCCACTCGCCGAGACGGACGTGGTGGGGCGCGTCCCGCCCGTCGTTGCGCTTGTCCGCGATGGCGTACGGCATGTACACGGCTTCGCCGTTGCCGCCGCCGGCGTAGTGGGACGCCACGGCGAGCGGCCGGCCGTCGGCGTCCAGCGCGCCGGCGAAGCGCGACATCGCCGCCGGCCGGTAGTAGTCGTGCTGGATGTCGTTCTCGCGGCTCCACACCGTCTTGACCGGCGCCGGCGACATCGCCCGCGCGATGCGCACGCCGAGGTCGACGTAGTCGAACGTGAAGGGCAGCCGCCGCCCGTAGCCCCCGCCGAGCGGGAGGTTGGTCAGGTGCACCTGTCCGGGGTCCAGGCCGAGCGCTCCCGCCGCCGTCGAGCGGGCGTTGAGCGGATCCTGGGTGCCGGCCCACACCTCCGCGCGGTCGTTCTCCACGCGGGCGGTGCACACCATGGGCTCCATCGTCGCGTGGGCGAGAAACGGCACGCGGTAGTCCGCGGTCACGACCTGCGCGGCCTCCGCCGGCATCTCCGGCGGGTCGCCGAGCGCCGCGTCGAACGCCGCGAAGATCGACGCGCTCGACACGTCGCCGTGGCCGGCGTCGTCGTAGACGGGGCTGAGCCTGCCGAGCGCCTGGCGGGCATGCCAGTAGCTGTCGGCGACGACCGCGACCGCCTCGTCGAGCTGCACCACCTGCCGGACGCCGGGCATTGCCTCCGCGGGCCCGGGGTCGACCGAGACCAGCCGGCCGCCCTGCACCGGCGCGATGTCGACCGCCGCGTGCAGCATGCCCGGCAGCGTGAAGTCGATGCCGTAGCCGGTGCTGCCGTCGACCTTCGGCGGGATGTCGAAGCGCGCGCGGGCGGTGCGCCGGATGGTGTAGGTGTCGGGATCCTTCAGGGCCGGGTGCGACGGGACCGGGATGGCCGCGGCGGCCCGGGCCAGCTCGCCGAAGCCGGCGCGTTGCCCGGACGCGGCGTGGCCGACGTGCGAGAGCTCGGCGCGGCATTCCGCGGCGGGCACGCCGAAGCGCTCCGCGGCGGCGGCGAGCAGCATCTCCCTGGCCGCCGCGCCGGCGACGCACATGCCGAAGCCGGTGCCGCGGACGGCCATCGAGCCGCCGGTGACCTGCAGCCCGAACCAGCGCGCCAGGCGATACGCGCCGTAGTCGATGGCGCGCCCCAGCGGCGGCGGCATCGAATCGCCGGTGAACGCGCGCAGCAGGTAGCCGTTGGCGTACTCGTCGAGCGCCGGCGCCTCCGCGATCCGCACCAGCTCCCAGGCGGCCTCCAGCTCCTCGGCCGCCATCATGGCCAGCGCGGTCTGCGAGCCCTGGCCCATCTCGCAGTGCGGCACGAGGATCTGCACGAAGTTGTCGGGCGTCACGGTGATCCAGGTCGTGAGCTGGCCCGCGGCGGCCGCGTCGGCGGAGACGAGGCTGTGGCGGCCGGGCGCGAACGTGACGCCCGCGACGCCCAGGACGAAGCCGCCGCCGACGAGGCTGCCGGCGCCGATGAAGGCGCGCCGCGTCCACTTACCCATGACGCGCCTCCCCGTTCCCGGCAACCGCCTTCCCGGCAACCGAGTGGATGGCCCGGCGCACGCGGACGAACGTGCCGCAGCGGCAGATGTTGGTTATCGCGGCGTCGATCTGTTCGTCGCTGGGGTCGGGCCGCCGCTCCAGCAGCGCCGAGACGGCCATGATCATGCCCGACTGGCAGTAGCCGCACTGCGGCACCTCGTGCTCGATCCAGGCCTGCTGCACCTCGTGCAGGTTGCCGTCCCGCGCCAGTCCCTCGATGGTGGTGACCGCCATCCCCTCGGCTGCCGAGACCGGCAGCGTGCACGTCCGGACGGCCCGGCCGTCGAGGTGCACCGTGCAGGCGCCGCAGGCCGCGATGCCGCAGCCGAACTTCGTGCCCGTCAGCCCGAGCGTCTCGCGCAGGACCCACAGCAGCGGCGTGTCCGGCTCGACGTCGAGCGTGCGGGTCCGACCATTCACCGTCAACGTAATCGCCATTCAGCTTCCTTACTGGCGCAGCTCGGCGCGTACGGCCTCGACGTATTGCCTCGCGTGCTGCAGATCGTAGTCGCCGTAGCGGTCCGGCAGCGCGAGGCCGGCCACGACGTCGTCGACGCTGCCGCCGCTGCGCAGCCCGTCCCGGACCGTCTCCAGCAGATAGCGGCAGAACGCGGCGTACTCGCGCACGTCGTCCACCGAGAGCCAGGCCAGGATCGTCTGCTGGCTCGGCGGGGCGGCGCGTCCGGGCAGGACGAACGTCACGTCCGCCCGCTCGAGCGCCGCGGCGGCCGCGTCGAGCGTGGCGGGCAGGGCCGCGGCGCTTCCGCCCAGGGCCGTGTCGATCAGCGGCACGCCCCGCCACGGCAGCAGGTCGCCGAGGTACGCCATGTTGAAGCGCGGCACCACGACCACCGCGTCGCCGCCGGTCGCTCCCGCCCCGAAGTGGAGGAGGATGACCTGGCTGCGGCTCTCGAAGAGCGACAGCTCGTCCTCGAACGTGCGGGTGGGCGCGAACCGGGCGCGCTCGCCCGTGAACGCGTTCATTGCCCGCAGGACGGCCGCGGCGTTGTCCTGGGCCACCACCTGCGTCAGCTCCGGGAATCCGGCCAGTCGCTCGGGGTCGACGGCATAGGCGCGCGTGTTGACGATGCCGGTGATCGGCGCCACGGTGATGCGGTTGACCTCCGTGCGCACCTCCTCGAACGAGCCCGACCGGGCGGGGTCGATGGCCATGATGCCGTAGTCGGTGACGAACACCGGCGTGTTGACGCCCCGGCCGGAGAGCACGTAGAACTCGCCGTACTCGAACGTCGTCGTATCGCTGCCCGTGGGGCTCCCGCTGGCCGCGAACTGGATGTTCAGCGGCGGCAGTCCCGTGTCGGCGGCCGCCGGCGCGGCCGGGCGGGTCACGGCCGCCCGGACGGGCGCGGACGAGGCCGGCAGGTCGGGGTAGTCGGCCGCGGCCAGCGAGGCGCTCAGCACCTCCTCGTCGTTGCGGACGAGAACGTGCCGGTTCGCGTAGGCGGCCGCCACCCAGCTCACGCCGCCCAGGCGCCGCCGGTTGCTCGAGTTGGACGTCGGCTCGATGAGCGGCGTGCGGCTGATCTCCTCGTAGCCGGCGGGGGAGAAGCGCGCGATGATCAGGTCGCCGCGGTCGTTGTTGATGAAGAAGCGGTCCTCGTGCGCCACGATGAAGGCGCTGGCCCAGCGCGCGCGCTCCCCGGTCAGCTCCTGCGTCTCCCACAGCCGCTCGCCCGTGGCGGCGTTCAGCGCGCGGAACTGGCCGAAGCTGCCCACGCCGTAGATGTGATCGCCGCGGATCACCGGCGTCGTCATGACGGAGTGCAGCCCGTCGGTGGCGATCTCGTTGTTGCTCCCGCCCCGCCAGACCAGCTCGGCGTCCGGCCGGTCGTCGTCGAGCGCCAGCATCATCGAGCCGTTGTAGAAACTGCTCACCAGCAGGCGCGACCCGTTGTGCACGGGCGGCGTGATGTTCATGTTGAAGTCGGTGCGCGTCGGCTGCTCCCAGTACAGCTCGCCCGTGGCGGGGTCGAGCGACACGACCTTCTCCGGAAACCAGATGACGAGCTGGGGCCGCCCGGCCGCCTGGATGATGATCGGCAGCGGGACGCCGATGTCGGCGTCCGACGGCAGCGCGCGCCAGATCTCCTCGCCGGTGACCTTGTCGAACGCCACGACCCGGGCGTTGTCCTCGCCGCCGACGATGGTGATCAGGCGCGGACCGTCGACCAGCGGCGCGCTGCTGAAGCCCCACGACGGGCGCGCCCCGCCGTAGTCGTTCAGCAGGTCCTTCGTCCACCGCTCCGCGCCGGTCTCCACGTCGAGGGCGAGCAGCAGCCCGGTGGCGCCGATGAAGTAGACCAGGTCGCCGTCCACCGTCGGCGTGACGCGCGGACCCTCCCACGTGGCGCCGACGATGCGGTAGTCGGCGTCCCACGACCGCGTCCACAGGATGCTCCCGGTCGCCTCGTCCAGGCCGATCGCGCGCTCGACGACGTCCGTGCTGAGATCGGCGCGGGTGAAGTCGGTCAGGAAGACCCGCCCGTCGGACACCACCGGACTGCTCCAGCCGGCGTCGACGGGCGTCCGCCAGCGCACCTTCAGGCCGTCGGCCGGCAGCGTCTCGACGATGCCGGTTTCCGTCCAGACGCCGCGGCGCCCCTTGCCCCGGTACTCGGGCCAGTCGTCCGCGAACGCGGCCGGCGCGGCCATCGCGAGCGCGGCCGCCGCGCCGAGCAGGGTGGTCAGGACCCGCGCCGGAAGCGTGGAACCATGCGGAAGAGATGTCGGCATCCCCGCATTGTAGTCAGAACGGGCGCCGGGGGCGGTGCCGGCGCAAGAAAAACGGCTCGTGTTACCCGTCCCGCGGGCCGCAACGACGGGACGCCGGCTCGGGTTCTCCACGGTCGCGTCGAGCTGCACGACGGCGGGAGGTTGCCCGGGACGACGCCGTCCACGAGTGTTGCTTTTTCTGCGCATTCTTGTTGCATTCTTGTACGATCTCGTCCGTGCCACCGGGCCACTGGAGCAGATCGGAGGTGGAAGCCACGGTTCGGGATTACCTGAGCATGTTGGTGCTCGAACTGCGAGGTGAGCGGTTCAACAAGGCGGCGCGCAATCGAGAACTCCGTGTGCAACTCGACGGGAGGTCCCGCGGCGCAGTCGAGCGCAAGCATCAGAACATCAGTGCCATCCTGATCTCGTTGGGCTGTCCCTATATCGACGGGTACAAGCCGCTTGGACACGGACAGGACATGCTGCGCGAGGTGATTCGCGAACAGCTACCGTCGTTGCGGCCCCTGGTGGAGGCGGATGTCGGGGCACCGCAACCTCCGGTCACAATCGACGACATCCTCGACATTCACGTCGAGGCGCCCGATACCGGTCTCTCTTCGGTCGTCAAGGGAGGCCCCGCCCGGTACGGAGTTGGCGGCCCCGGCTTGTCAGCCGTCAACTACCTCCAGATGGAAGCTCTGAATCGGTCGCTCGGGGATGCCGGAGAAGCGCTGGTGATGCAGTACGAGCGCACGCGGCTGGTGCAAGCAGGGAAGGACCATCTCGCTCGGAA
Source organism: Vicinamibacterales bacterium (assembly GCA_965214845.1). GTDB lineage: Bacteria > Acidobacteriota > Vicinamibacteria > Vicinamibacterales > UBA8438 > JAAXGX01. The sequence goes on along the minus strand of CBDCCO010000007.1, from coordinate 3,674,483 downwards.
TGTAGAGCAGGTGTCGAAGACCCACGGCGATCAAGCGGGCTAGGAGTCTGCGCCGCAGGAGATTTGCGGCACGAAAGGGTCGTGAGTTCACGACCTGAGTCACGTGCCGGGGCAACGGTGTCGGTCGGCAGGGCGCGGTAGATTTTGCGGCCGTTGACGAACCGAAGGCGAAAATCAGTCATCACGGGCCACATGGCCCGCCAGAGGCCGCGATCCGCGTCGATTTGGCGCCGTTGCGAGCCTCATGCCCCGCCCTCTACGTCGCCTTCAGCACGTGCAGGCGCTTGACGTTGAGCGCCAGGCACACCAGGTCCCACTCGCACCGCGCCTTCGCCAGTCCACGCAGGCTGAAGCGCCGGAAGCCCAGCACGTGCTTGATCCAGCCGTTGGGAGCCTCCGACAACCACTTGCGCTGCGCATACACCGCCCGGCCCGCCTTCGTCTTCAGCTTGTCTATCATCCGACCCGTCGCCGGATGTTCCTCCAGATTGCGGGTAACCGCCTGCTTGCCCTCCCGGCCCGCCGCCACATACCCGTCAACGCCCCGCCGTTCCAGGTCCGTCAAGTCTCGCTCGTTGCAGTACCCCGCGTCGGCCAGCACCGTCGCCGGCTGCGCGTCAAGCGTCTCGTTGACCGTGTCGAGCAACACCGGCAACTCACCCTGGTCGCTCGCGTTCGCCGTCAGACCCGTTGCCACCACCAACTGGTGCTCGGCGTCCACCGCCACCTGCGCGTTGTAGCACTGCTGGAAGCCCTCGTTGCTCGTCATCATGATCGAGCTTTCCGGGTCCGTGAAGTTGCTCTGCGCCTTCTCGTCCGGCTCGCCATACGCCCGCTTGTACGGCCGCCCGCCCTTCGGGTTCCGGTCCTGCCCAGGTTGCCGACCCCGCGCGTCGTCCGCCGCCCGAGCCGCCGCTTCCAACCGCGCCTTCGCCGCCCGGATCGCTGCCAGACGCGCCTCCCGCCGACGCAACTCCGCCGGCAACTCATCGCCCCGAACCTCGGCGCCCAAGCACGCATCCTCGGTCTCGTCGGTCTCGTCCGCCTGGCGCAACAGCGCCGCGACCTCGCCTTCCAGACGCCGTTCCGCCTCCGCCATCCGGTCGTAGCTCATCGCCTTGCGCTTGCTCGCGTTCGCACGCACCTTCGTCCCGTCGACCGACAGCTTGCCGAGGCGAGCCAGACCCAACTCCTGCGCCAGACGCACCACCTCCACGAACAGCGCCTGGAAGTCCTCCAAGTGCCGGCGCCGAAATTCGCACAGCGTCCGGTGCTGCGGAAAGTTGCCCGCCGCCAACACCCGGAACGCCACGTCCTCTTCCAGCGCCCGGGCGATCCCACGCGACGAGAACACCCCCGTCGCATACGCGTAGAGCAGCACCTTCACCATCATCCGCGGGTCATACGGGGCGTTGCGACGACCGTCTCCCTCATACGGGGCGTAGAATGCCGTCAGATCCAAACCGTCCACCAGATCGCTGACGTGGTGCGCCAAGTGGCCTTCCGGCAGCCACTCCCGCACGTCCGGTGGCAGCAGCAGCGACTGGTCCGGCGAGTAGGGGCGAAACGTCGTCGACATCAAGTCCTTCCAGCGTCGAGTGCTCGCCTATGATTGTCGCACCGATTTTCTGCGGCGCAGACTCCTAGAGCGCTCCGGCGGTTCTTCGCACCGTCGCCCTTCCACGTTGACCCCGCCTCGACGGTTGGCGAACGCACCCACGCGTACCTCGGCGAGCCAGAAGGCCGGAAGTCCGGGTACCCGCCGGGCCCGAGGTCACGCCGCTTGCCGTTGATGGCCCAAGCGCTGCACTCAGCGGCGACTCTGGCCGCAGGGCTCAACAATGAGGAAGAGCGACCCGCCGTTCCGCGGAGTGCCGCGGAATGCTAGTCACGCTCCGGCACCGCGAGCGCGATGAGCTCCGGTATGCGGCCGCCGCCGACGGTCAGCGCGATGTACTGCCGGCCGTCCAGCAGGTACGTCATCGGCGTGCCGATGGCGCCGCCGGGCAGGTCGACCTGCGCCAGCTCCTCCCCCGTCGCCTTGTCGAACGCCACGAGGCGCGGGCCGTCGTTGGCGCCGCCCGCGGTCAGCGCGTAGATCAGCAGGTCCGGCGTCAGGAGCGGGCCGGCGCGGCTGCTGTCGCCGCCGACCGGCGGCAGGTCGAGGTCGCGCAGCAGCCGGTGGTTGCGGATGCGGTCGCCGTTGCCCATCGGCTTCATCCAGACGTGCTCGCCGGTGTTCAGGTCGATGGCGGTCATGCGCGAGTAGGGCGGCTTGAAGAGCGGCAGGCCCAGCGGCATCTGCGGCCGCGTGCGGGTCTCGCCGCGCCGCTCGATGACGTTGAGCGTCGCGCCCTCGCCGGGCAGCGGCTCGCGGTACTGCATCACCGAGTAGGCGTTGGTCGACGGGACGTACAGGATGCCGGTCTCGGGGTCGAAGGCGGCCCCCGACCAGTTCGCCCCGCCGCCGGCGCTCGGGCGCTGGACGGTCCCGTCCCACATCGGCGGCGTGAAGATGGGGCCGAGCCGGTAGCCCTCGACCGCCTCGATGGCCATCTGGCGGATCTCCGGCGTGAAGTCGACCAGGTCGTCGATGACCGCGCCCTGGTACTCGAACGGCGCGGGCCGGGTGGGGAACGGCTGCGTCGGCGAGGGCACCTCGCCCGGCACGTCGGTGTCGGTCGCGACCGGACGCTCCTCGATGGGCCAGAGCGGCTCGCCGGTCGCGCGGTCGAAGACGTACGTGAAGCCCTGCTTGCTGATCTGCGCGAGCGCCTTCACCGGCCGGCCGTCGACCACGACGTCCACCAGGTTGGGCGCCGCCGGGAAGTCCCAGTCCCACAGACCGTGGTGCACGGCCTGGAAGTGCCAGGCGCGCTCGCCGGTCTCGATGTCGAGGGCGACGACGCTCTCGGCGAACAGGTTGTCCCCCAGCCGGTGCCCGCCGTAGTAGTCGGGCGCGGGGGTGTTGGTCGGCAGGTAGATGAGCCCCAGCTCGGGATCGGCGCTCATGAACGACCACACGCCGACCTTGCCGGTCACCCGCCACGAGTCGCCGGCCCACGTGTCGTTGCCGTACTCGTCGCCCTGCGGGATGGTGTGGAACGTCCAGTTCGTGCGGCCGCTGCGCACGTCGAAGCCGCGCATCCAGCCCGGCGGCGCCTCGCGCGTGATGTTGTACGACGAGATGGACTGCGGGGTGACGATGGTGTCGCCCACCACCAGCGGCGGCGACTGCACCGAGTACAGCAGCGCGTTCAGCCAGTCGCGATCGCCGCGGGCGGCGCGCGGGATGTCCGCGGTGAGGTCCACCCAGCCGTCCTCCCCGAAGTCGCCGCACGGGTGGCCGGTCTTCGCGTCGACGCAGATGAGATAGCCGTTGCCGGTGCCGAAGAGAATGCGCTCGTCCGCGCGCTGCGGCCCGTCCGACCAGTACGCCACGCCGCGCTGGTTCCAGCGCGCGGTCATCGTGGTCGTGCCCTCCTCGTAGGTCTTCGGGTTGTAGACCCAGAGCGTCTCGCCCGTGGCGGCGTCGATGGACGCCACCTGCGAGGTCGGCATGTTGATGAACAACCGGCCGCCGACCATCAGCGGCGTCGCCTTGAGGTTCGTGGTGTAGGGCGGCTGCGCCTCGCGCCAGCGGTCCGGGTCGCGCCGCAGCAGCTCCTCGAAGATCAGCCGCGAGTCGGCCCGCCACTCGCCGCCGCCCGGCATGTCGATGCTCAGGAAGGCGTCGGCCGACAGCCAGCGCCAGGCGATCTCGAGGTCGCCGAAGTTGCCGCGGTCGATCTGATCGAGCGGGGAGTACTTCGTGCCGCCCAGGTCGCCGCCGTAGGTGGGCCACTCGCCGTTGGCCGGCGCGCCCTGCTGGGCCCGCGCCGCGCCGCCCGCCAGGACCACGACGGCCAGCGTGACCACCGCCGCCGCTCCGAACCGCATCCGCCGTGCTCCTTCACGCATGATTGCCTCGTTCAGTTGGACGCCGGGCGCAGGTCGCTGAAGAACGCGCGCACGTCGTCGACGAACAGCGCGGGCTCCTCGCTGGCCGCGAAGTGGCCGCCGCTCGGCATCAGGGTGTAGCGCGTCAGGTTGTAGCCGGCCTCGAGCCAGCGCCGGGGGCTGAAGATGATCTCCTTCGGGAACGCCGCGCAGGCGGTCGGCACCTCGATGCGCGGCGGCCTCGGGGGCAGCCCGCCGTGCCGGCTCTCGTAGTAGTAGCGCGCGGCCGACGTCGCCGTCTGCGTCACCCAGTAGATGGTGATGGTGGTCAGCAGCTCGTCCTTGCTGAACTTCGTCTCCGGATCGCCGTCGCAGTCGCACCAGCTCCGGTACTTCTCGACGATCCACGCCGCCAGACCCACCGGCGAGTCGTTGAGGCCGTAGCCCAGCGTCTGCGGCTTCGTGCCCTGGATGTGGCTGTAGCCGCGCTCCTCGTCGGTCCAGAACGCCGCGCGCTCGCGCCGCAGCTCGGCCTCGGCCGCCGGCACGCCGGCCAGCGGGTCGTCGGGGTCGGGCGGGGCGCCGCCGCACAGGTTGAGGTGCAGCCCGGCCACGTGCTCGCTGTCGTTGATCGCCATCCAGCGGCTGATGCCCGCGCCGAGGTCGCCGCCCTGCGCGCCGTAGCGCTCGTAGCCGAGGCGCGCCATCAGCTCGGCGAAGATCGCGGCGGTCCGCACGCGGCCGTAGCCCATCTCCGGCGGCCGGTCGGAGAAGCCGTAGCCGGGGATGGACGGCACCACGACGTGGAAGGCGTCCTCCGCGCGCCCCCCGTGGGCGACCGGGTCGGTCAGCGGCCCGATGACCTTGGCGAACGCGGCGAACGTCCCGGGCCAGCCGTGGGTCAGGATCAGCGGGAACGCGTCGGGCTCGGCCGAGCGCTGGTGCACGAAGTGGATGTCGACGCCGTCGATGGTGGTCTTGAACTGGTCGAAGCCGTTCAGCCGCCGCTCCTGCGCCCGCCAGTCGAAGTCGTTGCGCCAGTAGTCGACGAGCTCCCCGAGATAGGCCTGGTTCGTGCCGAGCTGCCAGCCGACCCCCGCGGGCTCGTCGGGCAGGCGGGCGCGCGCCAGCCGGTCCTCGAGGTCGACGAGCACCTCGTCGGCGATGTCGATGGTGAACGGCTCGATCGAGGCCGCAGCGGGCGCCTGGCCGGCGGCAGGCGCCGCCTCCATGGTCGTCCCCGGCAGCGTCCAGGCCAGGTGCGCCAGGACGCCGACCGCCGCCGCCAACGCCAGCTTCCCGGGGAACCGGTCGATTGCACGCCTCATGGGTCACGCTCCCTGCTGGAAGGCCACAGTGCCTCGCGTATCATAACCGGCACGCGTCGTTGCCGGTCATGCGGCGAGAGCGGACCCGCTGGAGGTCGATCATGAGGAACACTGCCGGACTGCTCGCGATTCTTCTCGGCGTGGCGTGGGGCCCGGTCCCGGGACGGGCCCAGACCAACGAAGAGCTGATCAACGACGGCGCCGACACGGAGAACGTCCTCCTGCACAGCATGGGGTACCACCGGCGCAGCTACAGCCCGCTCGACCAGATCGACAGGTCGAACGTCCAGCGGCTGGTGCCGATCTGGAGCGCCAGCATGATGAACCAGCGCGGCGAGCTGGCCGCGCCGGTCATCCACGACGATGTCCTGTACTACATCAACGGCAACTGGACGTTCGCCGTCGACGTGGACACCGGGCGGCAGATCTGGCGCACGCCGGTGACGCTCGAGGAGGGCACGCGGCGCAATCCGTTCAACCGCGGCGCGGCGACCCTCTACGAGGGGCGGCTGTTCCGCGTCACGGTCGACAACCACGTGCTGGCGCTCGACATGGAGACCGGCGCGGAGCTGTGGAACCGCAAGTTCGCCGACTCCGCCGCGGGCTACTACGCGACCGGCGCCCCGATCGTGGCCAACGGCGTGCTGATCTCGGGCATGTCCGGGGGCGAGTCGACGACCCGCGGCTTCCTCGACGGGTGGGACCCGGCCACGGGCGAGAAGCTGTGGCGCCGCTACACCATCCCCGCGCCCGGGGAGCCGGGCTTCGAGACGTGGCCGGCGGACAGCGACGCCTGGATGTACGGCGGCGCGCCGACCTGGCGCTCCGGCTCGTACGATCCCGAGCTGGACATGGTCTACTGGGGCACGGGCAACGCCGAGCCGTACGACCCCGCCCCGCGCGAGGGGCTCGACAGCCTGTACGCGTCGAGCGTGCTCGCCATCCGCCCGCAGACGGGCGAGATCGTCTGCTACTACCAGTACACACCCAACGACGTGTACGACGTGGACGGCATCGACGAGCTGGTGCTCGCCGACCTGGAGGTCGACGGCGAGCCGCGGCAGGTGATGATCCAGGCCAACAAGAACGGCTTCCTCTACGTGCTCGACCGCACCGACTGCTCGCTGATCGCCGCGCACCCCTACGTGAAGGTGAACTGGGCGACGCACGTCGATCTCGAGACCGGCCGCCCCGTGCTGACCGACCTGTACCGCGACTTCCTGGCCGGCGAGGAGGTCCATATCTGGCCGTCGCGCGGCACGAACGCCGTGCCCATCGCCTTCGATCCGGAGACCGGCCTGATCTTCTCGACGACGTGGCACGTGCCGCGCATCCAGCAGCTCGCCGAGCGCGAGGTGGTCATCGGCGGGAACTCCACCGGCGTCACGAACCGCTTCCCGCAGGTGGAGCCGGGCGACCTGCTCGGCCACATCGTGGCGATCGACCCGCTCACCGGCGTGAAGCACTGGGAGGTCCCGATGCACGACTTCCCGAGCTCGGCCGGCGTGCTCGCCACCGGCGGCGGGCTCGTGTTCACCGGCAGGATCACCGGCGAGTTCATCGCGCTCGACGCCGAGACCGGCGAGACCGTGTGGGAGTTCCAGACGGGCTCGAGCGTCAACGCGACGGCCATCACCTACACGCGCGACGGGCGGCAGCAGATCACCGTCGCGTCCGGTCTCGGCGGCAGCCTGGCGAACCGCTACGCGCGCGGGCAGGTGCCGACGGGCGGCTCGCTGTGGACCTTCGCCCTGCTGCCGGAGCAGGAGTCTGCGCCGTAGAACGGCTCCGGCGTTGGTTGGTTGGGCGTCGACTTGCCAGGCGCCGCGCATTCGTGGTTAGCTACGTGGTTCGCCGACTGGCGGCACGAGCTTGTACCCACGCAGGAGGGAAAAGTCCAACCATGAGCATCTCTCGGACGTCCGCGACATCACATCGTCTCCGGCGCATGAGCTTCCTGGCGGCGGCCGGCGTTGCGTGCCTGCTGCTCGCGCCCACCCTCGCCCGTGCCCAGGCCATCGGCGGCACGGTCACCGACACCACGGGCGGCGTCCTGCCCGGGGTCACCGTCGAGGCGCGCAGCCCGGCGCTCATCGAGCAGGTCCGCACCGCTGTGACCGACGGCAACGGCCAGTACCTGATCGTCGCCCTCGAAACCGGCAGCTACACCGTCACGTTCACGCTGCCCGGCTTCAGCACGCTCATCCGCGAGGGCGTCGAGCTCAGCACCGGGTTCACCGCGAACGTCGACGGCCAGATGGCGGTCGGCGCGCTCGAGGAGACGATCATCGTCACCGAGGCCACCCCGACCATCGACGTCCAGAGCGTGCAGCAAAGCGAGACGATCGACCGCGAGATCTTCGAGGTGCTGCCGACGACGCGCGGCTACGACTCGCTGGCGCTGCTCATCCCCGCCATGAACGTCCAGGGCGGGCCCTCCACGGCCGTGCCGATCGACACGGGCGGCCTCAGCGGCGTGCCCAACAACCGGCTCACCATCCACGGCTCGGACGAGTACGACGCCGAGGTCCACATCGACGGCTTCGACGTGAATTCCGTGGCGTTCGACGGCGCGCCCGGCGCCCTGCCGCAGGACACGTCGATTGCGGAGTACGTCTACGACTACTCGTCGAACGCGGCCGAGGTCGAGACGGGCGGCGTGCGGATGAACATGATTCCCAAGGAAGGGAGCAACACGTTCACGGGCGGCTTCTACGCCAACTACGGACACCCGAGCTGGCTGGCCAACAACGTGGACCAGGACCTGATCGACCGCGGGATCATCGGCGGCAAGGACGGCGCGTTCCGGGCCGACCAGACCTGGCAGGTCGCCCCGCAGCTCGGCGGTCCGCTCGTACGCGACCACCTGTGGTTCTACGGGAGCTACACCTATCGCCGGGCCAGCTTCTTCCCTTCGGGGCTGTTCAACAGCACGGACACGAGCTCCCTGATCTATGTTCCCGACCCCGACAATCCGACGCGGGAGGTGTCCAACAACTACGAGTACACGGGGCGCCTCACGTGGCAGGCGACCTCGCGCGACAAGGTTCAGGCCTACTACGCCAACAGCAACGTCAAGCAGACGCCGGCGCTGACCGGCTCGCAGCTCTATCCGCTCTACATCGCCCCGGAAGCGGGCAGCGAGGGAACCTCGGCGTTCAATACCTACCAGGTCACCTGGATCCGGCCGCAGACCGACCGCATCCTGTTCGAGGCCGGCTACTCGCGGCTGCCGGCGCACAGCGTCCTGTACCCGCTCAACAACGAGTTCGGCGCCAAGGGCGACGGCGCGCACTTCGGGGCGCGCACCGATCTGCCGGGCCTGCTGGAGCTGGCCGGTCCGATTCCGCTGGCGATGTCGCGCAACATGGGCGGGCTGTTCGAAGGCAACACCGTCTGGTTCTCCACGCTGAACCAGACCGCGCGCGCCTCGATGTCGTACGTCACCGGCAGCCACAACCTGAAGGTCGGCTTCCGGACGACCCTCAAGTGGCAGAACGAGACCTACCGCAGCGGATCCAACTGGACGAACGCCCGCACCGTCTTCGGCAGTCCGGTGATGGCGGTCTTCGTGTCGCGGCCGCCCGAGACCAACCAGTTGACGAATACGGGGGTCTACGTGCAGGACCAGTGGACGCTGGACCGGCTGACGATCAACGCGGGCCTGCGGTGGGACTACTTCAACGGCTACTACCCCGACCACGTGTCGGCGCCGGGCCAGCCGGGACATTCGACGTGGGTGCCGCATCCCATCATGATCGACGGCGAGACGGCGACGATCTGGAAGGATCTGCAGCCGCGGCTGGGCGTGGTCTACGACCTGCGCGGCGACGGGCGGACGGCGATCAAGGCGTCCGCGTCGCGATTCGGCAGCCGCGACGCCATCTCCCTGGCCGGCGAGCTGAACCCGATTGCCAACAACCGGACGCACGACCGCCTGTGGAGCGACGGGATGCCCTTCAACCTGCTGGTTGGCGGCGGGGCCGTCCCGCTGCCGTCCTGCTTCGGCGCCGGGTGCATCCCCGGCGACGGCATTCCGCAGGGCGATCCGAACCTGCCCTATCCCAACGGCGAGCTGTTCGTCTCCACCAACAACGTGATCCTCGGCGCCCATGCCCTCACCCAGCGCTTCGATCCCGAGTGGGCATTCGGCTGGGGTCTGAAGAAGGCCAACTGGGAGTTCTCGGGGAGCGTGCAGCACGAGCTGCTGGACAATGTCTCGCTCGACGTCGGGTACTTCCGGCGCAGCTACATCAACTTCGACGCGTGGAACAACCTGGCCGTCGGCCCCGGGGACTTCGAGAGCTACACGATCATGGCCCCGCAGGACGACCGGCTGCCCGACGGGGGCGGCTACCCGCTCACCGTCGTGGACATGACGCCGGAAGCGTTCGCCCGGGCGCAGGACAACGTCAAGACCGGCACCAACAACCTCGGCGGCGAGAGCGAGATGTGGCACGGCGTCGACGTCAGCGTCTCCGCCCGGGTCGACAACTTCCTGATGCAGGGCGGCCTGGCTACCGGGCGGCGGATCGCCGACTACTGCGGCTACCAGGGCCAGCAGCCCGAGGTCAATTGGGGTGATTTCAACTCCTACCCTGCGTCGCGCGTCGGCCGCGGGACCACGGGACAGTTGGCCGGGATTGCCGGCAGCCGGGGCAACCTGCGCGCCCTGGACTTCTGCCGGGCGGAGGAAAACTGGCTGACGAACCTGTCGCTGTCGGGGTCGTACACGTTCCCCTACGACATCGACGTCTCGGCCGCGTTCTTCTCGCGGCCCGGACCCCGGCGCGAGGCGATCTACCGCGTCCCGATCAACGAGGCCGTCGCCGCGCTCGGGCGCGCGCCGACCGTGGGCGTTCCGGCCCTGAACATCCTTCCCCCGGGGACGGAGTTCGGCGACCGTCTCAACCAGCTCGACCTGCGGTTCGCCAAGGTGGTCGACTTCGGCGTCGGCGGGAACGTGCGGGCGAGCTTCGACATCTACAACCTGTTCAACGCCAACGCCGTCTCGCGCGAGGTCGGCGGATTCGGCCCCGTGTACCTGCAGCCGGTGGGCCTGCAGCCGGGCCGTCTGGCGAAGATTTCCTTCCAGTTCAACTTCTAGTTCCGGCGGCGCACGTGGGGCTCCCCGCCCCACGTGCGCCGCGCTGTTTTCGTTCCCTCCCTTCCCCCTCCGTCCCGCGCGCTCAGCAGGCGAAGTTCCACCGAACACTTGAAAAATGTCGTGCGGTCGTGCTTAGGTTGTCCGTTTGTGATTCGAGATCGGAGGCAGCCTGAAGCCGTAGATCGTTCGTAGTCCGGAGTCGGTTCGGCGGTCCGAAAAGGAGGCAGAGTGCTCATGCATGGTTCTCGGCGGTCCTCGACGCGACGACGTTACCGGCAGATCGGATTCGTGGCGGCGGCCTGTGCCGCCTGCCTGCTGCTTGCACCCACCCTGGCCCGTGCCCAGGCCATCGGCGGCACGGTCACCGACACCACGGGCGGCGTCCTGCCCGGGGTCACCGTCGAGGCGCGCAGCCCGGCGCTCATCGAGCAGGTCCGCACAGCCGTCACCGACGGCAACGGCCAGTACCTGATCGTCGCCCTCGAGACGGGCGACTACACCGTGACGTTCACGCTGCCGGGCTTCAGCACGCTCATTCGTGAGGGCGTGGAGCTGAGCAGCGGCTTCACCGCGAACGTCGATGCCCAGATGGCGGTCGGCGCGCTCGAGGAGACGGTCATCGTCACGGAGGCCACCCCGACCATCGACGTCCAGAGCGTCCGGCAGAGCGAGACGATCGACCGCGAGATCTTCGAGGTGCTGCCGACGACGCGCGGCTACGACTCGCTGGCGCTGCTCATCCCCGCCATGAACGTCCAGGGCGGGCCGACGACGGCCGTGCCCATCGACACCGGCGGCGTCAGCGGCGTATCCAACAACCGGCTGACCATCCACGGCTCGGACGAGTACGACGCCGAGGTTCACATCGACGGCTTCGACGTGGCCCACCCGGCATTCGACGGGTCGCCCGCGGCGCTGCCGCAGGATACGTCGATCGCGGAGTATGTCTACGACTACTCGTCGAACGCGGCCGAGGTGGAGACGGGCGGCGTGCGCATGAACATGATTCCCAAGGAGGGCAGCAACGCGTTCAGCGGCGGCTTCTACGCCAACTACGGACACTCGAGCTGGCTGGCCAACAACGTCAACCAGGACCTGATCGAGCGCGGCATCACCGGCGGCTCGGACGGCGCGTTCCGGACCGATCAGACGTGGCAGCTGGCCCCGGCGCTCGGCGGCCCGATCGTGCGCGACAACCTGTGGTTCTTCGTGACCTACACCAACCGCCGGGCCAGCTTCTTCCCCAGCGGCCTGTTCAACAACACCGATACCTCGGCACTGACCTACGTGCCCAACCTGGACGACCCGACGCGGGAGGTGTCGAACAATCGCGAGGGAACGCTGCGCCTGACGTGGCAGGCGACCGGGCGCAACAAGATCCAGGCGTACTGGTCCAACAGCAGCATCGATCAGTACCCGGCGCTCACCGGCTCGCAGCTCTATCCGCTCTACATCGCCCCGGAGTCGGGCAGCGACGGCAAGTCGCGGTACAACACGTACCAGCTCACGTGGGTCCGGCCGCATACCGACCGCATCCTCTTCGAGGCCGGCTACTCGCGGCTGCCCGCGCACAGCATCCTCTATCCGCTCAACACCGAGTTCGGCTCGCCGGGCAACGGCGTGCACTTCGACGCCAGGACCGACCTGCCCAGCGTCTTCGAGGCCAGCACCCTGACGATGTCGCGCAACATGGGGTTCTTCTTCGTCGGGAACACCGTGCACTTCTCGGTCATGAGCGAGACCGCGCGCGCGTCGATGTCGTACGTCACCGGCAGCCACAACTTCAAGTTCGGCATCCGCACGACGCTGAAGAGGCAGACCGAGGCGTACCGCAACGGGGCCGACTGGACGAGCATCGTGACCCTCTTCGGCAATCCGATCGTGGCCCAGTACGGGTCGCGGCCCCCGGAGACCAACGAGCTGACGAACACCGGCATCTACGCGCAGGACCAGTGGACGATCGACCGGCTGACGATCAACGCCGGCGTCCGCTTCGACTACTTCCACGGCTACTACCCCGACCACGTGTCGGTGCCGGGCACGCCGACGCACTCGCCGTGGGTGCGGCAGGCCATCATGGTCGAAGGGGCGACGGCGGCGAACTGGAAGGACCTGCAGCCGCGGCTGGGCGTGGTCTACGACCTGCGCGGCGACGGCCGGACCGCCCTCAAGGCATCCGCCTCGCGCTACGGCAGCCGCGACGCCATCTCCCTGGCGGGCGAGCTGAACCCGATCGCCAACAACACGCAGATGGGCCGGAGCTGGTTCGACGGCGGCAACCCGTTCGGCATTCCCGGCCTGCCGGCCTGCATCCCGTCGGCTGCCGACCCGAGCGCGAGCGCGTGCATCGCCGGGGACGGCCTCCCGCAGGGCGACCCTCTCAATCCGCTGCCCAACGGCGAGCTCATCGGCGGTCCCGACAACCCGGCCTTCGGCACGCCGCTCATCACCCAGTTCTTCGATCCGGCGTGGTCCCACGGCTGGGGCCTGAAGAAGGCCAACTGGGAATTCTCGGGCAGCATCCAGCACGAGCTGCTCGACAACGTGTCGCTGGACTTCGGCTACTTCCGGCGCTCCTACATCAACTTCGACGCCTGGGACAATACCGTTGTCGGCCTCGCCGACTTCGACGAGTACACCGTCATGGTCCCGGAGGATCCGCGCCTGCCCGACGGCGGCGGCTACCCGCTCACCGTCGTGGACATGTCTGCGGAGGCCCAGCAGCGCATCCCGAACAACGTGAAGACGAACACGGCCAACCTGGGCGGCGAGAGCGAGATGTGGCACGGCGTCGACCTGAGCCTGACCGCCCGGCTGGAGGGCGTGCTGTTGCAGGGCGGTCTGGCCACCGGGCGGCGGATCACCGACTACTGCAACTACCAGGATCAGACGCCGGAGGTCATCTACGGCGACTTCTCGGTCTTCGCCGCGTCGCGCGTGGGTCGTGCAAGCACGGGACAGCTCGCCGGGATCGCCGGCAGCCGGGGCAATCTGCTGGCCCAGGAGTTCTGCCGGGCCTAGGACAACTGGCTGACCAACGTGTCGCTGTCGGGCTCGTACACGTTCCCGTACGACATCGACGTCTCGGCGGCGTTCTTCTCGCGGCCCGGTCCCCGGCGCGAGGCGATCTACCGGGTCCCGGTCGCGGAAGCCACCGCGGCCCTGGGGCGCGAGCCCACTATCGGGACGCCGACCCTCAACATTCTCCCGCCGGGGACGGTCTTCGGCGACCGGCTCAACCAGCTCGACCTGCGGTTCGCCAAGCTGTTCGACTTCGGCGTCGGCGGCAACATCCGGGCGAGCTTCGACATCTACAACCTGTTCAACGCGAACGCCGTTTCGCGCGAGGTGGCCGCCTTCGGCGCCGAGTACCTGAGGCCCATCGGCCTGCAGCCCGGCCGTCTGGCGAAGATCTCCTTCCAGTTCAACTTCTAGTCTGCCGGCGCACGTGGGGCTTCCCCGCCCCACGTGCGCCCCGTTGCTTCCTTCCGCGCGCGCGGCGCCCGCCTGGCCATGGGGCCAGTCAACCACCTATGTCGCCAGATCGAATCCGGGGGCGCGCCGCAGGGCGCGGTCGAAGGTGTACGTCGTGGCGGCGCCGGCCCGCGCGGCGGTTGCCCCGATCAGGCAGTCGGAAAAATCCCCGCTCCCCTCCTCGTAGTCGCGCAGCGCGGCGGCAACGGCGGCACGGTCGAGGAACGCGAATGCCTCCGTGTCCAGCAGACGCCGCAACGTCCTGACAATCTCGGACTTCGGCACCTCGTAGACGGCGCCGAGCACCCATTCGAGCCGCGCGGACCCGCTCGTCATCGACCGGGTCTTCCCTGGCATACGCCGCGAGCAGGCCCCGGAGGGGGCGCGGCTCGCCTCTGACCCGGCTGACGCGCAGGCGGCCGTCGTCCTCGAGCTCGAAGGCCAGGCAGTCGCCCACCTCGATCGCCATGAGCCTGCGAACCTGCTTCGGTATGGTGACCTGGCCCTTGCTGGTGACTTTCGCCGTGTTCATCTGCCGCCTTACTAAATGAAAGAAACGCGCCTATCGTAATGCGACGTACATGGCGCGTCAACTCATGACCATCGGGAATGCGACGCGAGCAACTGCGGTGATACAGTCACGCCATGTTGTCCACACGTGGAGTCCGTATCGCCGCAGCGCTCGCGGCAGTGCTCGTCGCCGGCGGGTCAGGCGCAGCGGCGCAGGCCGGCGGCCAGTCCGCCGCTCACCGGGAGACGGTCGACGCGAGCGGTCTGACCGCCCCGGTCGAGATCGTCACCGACCGCTGGGGCATCTCGCACATCTACGCGGAGAACGAGCACGACCTGTTCTTCGCGCAGGGCTACGCGGCGGCCCGCGACCGGCTGTTCCAGTTCGAGATCTGGCGGCGGCGCGCGACCGGCACGGTGGCCGAGATCCTCGGTCCGCGCGAGCTCGAGCGGGACATCAGCGCGCGGCTGTTCCGCTTCCGGGGCGACATGGCGACCGAGATGCGGCACTACCACGAGCGCGGCGGCGCGATCATCCACGCCTTCGTCGACGGCGTCAACGCCTACGTCGACCGGACGGCCCGCGAGCCCGACCTGCTGCCCCTCGAGTTCGAGCTGCTGGGCATCGAGCCCGGCCGCTGGACGCCGGAGGTCGTCGTCTCGCGCCACCAGGGGCTGGTGTCGAACGTGGCGCGGGAGATCGACAACGCGCGCGCCGTGGCCGCGCTCGGCCCGGACGCCGTCGCCGAGCTCAACTACTACATCGGCGACCCCGACCTGACGCTCGATCCGGCCATCGACGCGGCGCTTCTCACGCCGGCCATCCTCGACCGCTACCACGCCCATCGGCGGGAGCTCGTCTTCGAGCCGGATGACGTCGCCGTTGCCTATCGCGGGGACCGCGAGGCGTTCGAGCGGCTGGCGGCCGCGATGCCATCCGAGACCGACCTGGCGCACGGCGAGCGGGACGCGATCGGCAGCAACAACTGGGTGGTGCACGGCAGCCGGACGCTGAGCGGCTATCCGCTCATGGCCAACGACCCGCACCGCGTGCAGTCGGCGCCGTCGCTGCGCTACTGGGTGCACCTGGTGGCGCCGGGCTGGAACGTCATCGGCGGCGGCGAGCCGGTGCTGCCGGGCGTGTCGATCGGCCACAACGAGCACGGCGCGTGGGGCCTGACGGTGTTCGGCCAGGACAACGAGGACCTCTACGTCTACGAGACGGACCCGGCCGACCCGAACCGCTACCGCCATCTCGGCGGCTGGGAGCCGATGACCGTGATCCGGGAGACGATTCCCGTGCAGGGGCAGCCCGACGTCGAGGTCGAGCTGAAGTACACGCGCCACGGCCCGGTCGTCTACGAGGACCCGGCCAGCCGGACGGCGTACGCCGTGGCGGCGGCCTGGCTCGACTACGGCTCGGCGCCCTACCTGGCGAGCCTGCGGATGGATCAGGCCACGACGTGGGAGGAGTTCGTCGAGGCCTGCAGCTACAGCCGGATCCCGTCGGAGAACATGGTCTGGGCCGACCGCGCCGGGAACATCGGCTACCAGGCGGTGGGCGTCTCGCCGATCCGGCCGCACCACAGCGGCCTGCTGCCGGTGCCGGGCGACGGGCGCTACGAGTGGGACGGGCTGCTGCCCATCGAGGCGCTGCCCAGCGTCGTCAACCCGCCCAAGGGCTACTTCGCCACGGCGAACAACTACACGCTGCTGGACGTGCCCGACCGCTATCCCCACTGGGAGGCGCTGCACTATACCTGGGGCGACCAGATGCGCGCGGCGCGCGTCGAGGAGGTGCTGGCGAACGCGCGCCACATGACCGTCGTCGACAACATGCAGTTGCAGCTCGACGAGCTGTCGGTGGCGGCGCTCAACCTCGTTCCGCTGCTGCGGGGGGTGGACGGCCTGAGCGGACCCGCCGACCGCGCGCGCCGCGTGCTGCTCGACTGGGACGCCGTGCTCGACAAGGACTCGGCGGAGGCGGCGATCTACGTGAGCTGGGAGCGGGAGCTGCAGCGCGCCGTGCACCGCACGGTGGTGCCCGCCGGCGCCCGCGACTACATCCGCGCCGTGAACACCAAGCGCCTGATCGACTGGCTCGTCGCGCCCGACGGCCGGTTCGGCGACGACCCCATCGCGGGCCGCGACGCCCTGCTGCGCGACGCCCTCGAGGCCGCGGTCGACGGCCTCGAACGGCGCTTCGGCAGCGCCGACGAAAGCACCTGGCGCTACGGCGACGCACGCTTCAAGCACGCCCTCGTCCGCCATCCGCTCAGCGCCGCGGTCAGCCCGGAGCTGCGCGCCCGGCTCGACGTCGGGCCGGTCCCGCGCGGCGGCTACGCGGGCACCGTCCACAACACCGGGGCCGGCGACAACCAGACCTCCGGCGCGTCGTTCATGATCGTCGTCGACACGGCCGACTGGGACAACTCGGTCGGGCTGAACTCGCCCGGCCAGGCCGGCGATCCCGACAGCCCGCACTACCGCGACCTGTTCGAGCTGTGGGCGCGCGACCGCTACTTCCCCATCTTCTTCTCGCGGACCAAGGTCGACTCGGTGACGGAGTCGACCACCATGCTCCAGCCGGCCGGGACGTCGGCGGGCGCCCGGCCGTAGCGCCCGCCGGCCAGCGGTCAGCCGGCCGCCGAACCGCGGCAGCGCCGCCGCCGAGGCGCCGTTGCGCCGTTGCGCCGATTGACAGCCGGATCCACCCGGCTACAATGCTGTACCGACCGGCCCGCGGGGCCGGAGCGACTTCTCGAAAGGAGGACGAAGAGCGGGGCGCAGCCCCGTCGGATTGAAGCACTCACGGCGCAATCGGAACGGCGAACCACGTGGAAGGAGGCGTTGACCATGAGTCCTCGGACACCCTCGACACCACACGGATCGCGGCACCTGATCCGATTGGCGGTTGCCGGCAGCCTCAGCCTGCTGCTGATACCCGCACTCGCTCACGCCCAGGCCATCGGCGGCACGGTCACCGACAGCACCGGCGGCGTCCTGCCCGGCGTCACCGTCGAGGCGCGCAGCCCGGCCCTCATCGAGCAGGTCCGCACCGCCGTCACCGACGGCAACGGCCAGTACCTCATCATCGCCCTGGAGACGGGCACCTACTCCGTCACCTTCACGCTGCCCGGGTTCAGCACGCTCATCCGCGAGGGGGTCGACCTCGGCAGCGGCTTCACCGCGAACGTCGACGTCCAGATGGCGGTCGGCGGGCTCGAGGAGACGGTCATCGTCACCGAGGCCACCCCGACTATCGACGTCCAGAGCGTCCGGCAGAGCGAGACGATCGACCGGGAGATCTTCGAGGTGCTCCCGACGACCCGCGGCTACGACTCGCTGGCGCTGCTCATCCCCGCCATGAACATTCAGGGCGGCCCCTCGACCGCCGTGCCCATCGACACGGGCGGCGTCAGCGGGCGCTCGAGCAACCGGCTGACCATCCACGGCTCCGACGAGTACGACGCCGAGGTGCACATCGACGGCTTCGACGCCGGCAACGTGGCGTTCGAGGGCGCGCCCAGCTTCCAGCCCTTCGACACGGCCATCGCCGAGTACGTCTACGACTACTCGTCGAACGCGGCCGAGGTCGAGACCGGCGGCGTGCGCATGAACATGATCCCCAAGGAGGGGAGCAACCGCTTCAGCGGCGGCTTCTACGCCAACTACGGCCACCCGACCTGGCTGGCCAACAACATCGACCAGGACCTGATCGACCGGGGCATCGAGGGCGGCAAGGACGGCGCCTTCAGGTCGGACCAGTCGTGGCAGATCGGCCCGTCGCTCGGCGGCCCGATCGTGCGCGACCGGCTGTGGTTCTACCTGAGCTACTCCTACCGCCGCGCGTCGTTCTTCCCGACCGCCCTGTTCAACAGCGTGGACACCAGCGCCTTCTCCTACGTCCCCAACATCGACGATCCGACGCTGGAGGTGTCGAACACCCAGGAAGCGACGGGACGGCTGACCTGGCAGGCGACCACGCGCGACAAGGTGGAGGCGTTCTTCACCAAGAACAACACGTTCCAGTACCCCGCGCTCACCGGCTCGCAGCTCTTCCCCATCTACATCGCGCCCGAGGCGGGCAGCGAGGCGAACACCACGTTCCACGCCTACCAGATCAGCTGGACCCGGCCGCAGACCAACCGCATCCTGTTCGAGGCCGGCTACGCGCAGATGCCGAACGTGAGCGACCTGTTTGCGCTGAACAACTCGTACGGCGCCTCGGGGGCCGGCGCCCACTTCGACGCCCGCACCGACCTGCCCGGCCTGTTCGAGGCCGTCGGCCTGACGATGGCGCGCAACATGGGCTTCATCTTCCGCGGCAGCACGGTCCACTTCTCGCGCATGACCCACAGCGCCCGCGCGTCGATGTCGTACGTCACGGGCAGCCACAACGTCAAGGTCGGCTTCAACTCCAACATGAAGCGGCAGCTCGAGGCCTACCGCAGCGAGAGCGACTGGACGAACCTCATGACCCTGTTCGGCAACCCGTTCCGGGCGCTCTACGAGGCGCGGGGTCCCGAGACCAACGAGTTCACGAACATCGGCGTCTACGCCCAGGACCAGTGGACCATCGACCGGCTGACGGTCAACGCCGGGGTGCGCTTCGACTACTTCGCCGGCCGCTACCCCGACCACGGGTCGGTGCCGGGCGCCGAGACCCATCCAATCTGGGCGGGGCCGATCTTCTTCGAGGGGCAGCAGGTCACGGGCTGGAAGGACCTCCAGCCGCGGCTGGGCGTGGTGTACGACCTCACGGGCGACGGGCGCACGGCCATCAAGGCGTCAGTCTCGCGCTTCGGCAACCGCGACGCCATCTCGCTGGCCGGCGACATCAATCCGATCGCCCGCAACATCCGCCAGACGCGCACCTGGGACGACTCGACCTGCCTCGATCCCGGGGTCTGCATCCCGGGCGACGGCCTGCCGCAGGGCGACCCCCTGAACCCGGAGCCCAACGGCGAGCTGCTGACACCGACCAACAACCCGGCGTGGCCCGCGGGCGAGGGCGTCGTCACCGACCACTTCGACCCCAACTGGGCCTACGGCTGGGGGTTGAAGAAGGCCAACTGGGAGCTCTCCGGGAGCGTCCAGCACGAGCTGCTCGACAACGTGTCGCTGGACTTCGGGTACTTCCGGCGCACGTACGTGAACTTCGACGCCTGGGACAACCGCAACGTCGGCCGCGACGACTTCGTGAAGTACACCATCACGGTCCCGGAGGACGACCGGCTGCCCGGCGGCGGCGGCTACCCGCTCACCCTCGTGGACATCACGCCGGAGGCGTTCGGCCGCATCCAGGACAACCTGCGGACGCACACCGGGGAGCTGGGCAGCGAGAGCGAGATGTGGCACGGCATCGACCTGAGCATGACCGCCCGGCTGGAGAACGTGCTGCTGCAGGGCGGCATCGCCACGGGGCGGCGCGTCACCGACTACTGCGGCCTGGTGGCCCAGCAGCCGGAGGTGCTGTGGGGGAACTTCTCGGACTATCCGGCGTCGCGCGCCGGACGCGGCACCACCGGCCAGCTCGCCGGCATCGCCGGCAGCCGCGGCTACCTGCTGGCCGAGGAGCACTGCCGCGCCGAGGACAACTGGCTGACGAACGTCTCGCTGTCGGGCTCGTACACGTTCCCGTACGAGATCGACGTCTCGGCCGCGTTCTTCTCGCGCCCCGGACCCCGGCGCGAGGCGATCTACCGCGTCCCGTCGGCGGACGTCGTCGCGGCGCTGGGGCGCCCGGCGCTGGTGCCCGGCGGCGTGTCGATGAACATCCTCCCGCCGGGGACGGTCTTCGGCGACCGCCTGAACCAGCTCGACCTGCGGGTAGCCAAGGTGGTCGACTTCGGCATCGGGGGGAACGTGCGGGCCAGCTTCGACATCTACAACCTGTTCAACGCGAACGCCGTCTCGCGCGAGCAGCAGGCCTTCGTGCCGGGGGCCGCCGGCGTCTACCTGACGCCGATCGGCCTGCAGCCCGGGCGCCTGGCCAAGATCTCGTTCCAGTACAACTTCTGAGGAGGGGTCGGCGCCCCCGGGCGCCGCGTACAGAAAAACGGCGGCTGATCAGGTGTCCTGATCAGCCGCCGGGGCTTCGGCGTGCCGCTCCGTCCGATTTCAGACGGTCGCGGCGCGCGCCACGCCGGACAGCTCGCCCAGCCGCTCGCCGGTGCTGTCGCCGAACTGCTCCGCGGGCACGCCCAGCGTGTTGAGCAGCGTGAGCTGCAGGTTCGTCAGCCGCTGCGTGCCGGCCGCATACCGGAGGTGACGGCCGCCCGCGATGCGGCCGCCCGCCCCGCCGGCGAGCAGCAACGGCAGGTTCCGCGAATCGTGCCGGTTCCCGTCGCTGATGGCGCTGCCGTACAGGATGGCCGCGTTGTCGAGCACCGAACCGCCGCCGTCGGCGGTCGCCGCCAGCTTGTCGAGGAAGTAGCCGAGCAGCGAGACGTGGTACGTGTTGATGCGCTGCAGGCTGGCGATCTTGTTCCTGTCGCCGCCGTGGTGCGAAATGGGGTGGTGCGAGTCGGACACGCCGATCTGCGGATACGTCGCCCCGCTCTGCTCGCGGCCGATCTGGAACGTGATGACGCGCGTCGTGTCGGTCTGGAACGCCAGCGCCTGCATGTCGAACATCAGCCGCGCGTGCTCGTCGTAGCTGACCGGGATGCCCGCCGGCGAGTCGACCAGCGGCAGCTCCCGGCCGTTCGTCTCGGCGTTCTGGATGCGGCGCTCGATCTCGCGCACCGAGTCGACGTACTCGCCGAGCTTGCGCTGGTCGCGGCGGCCGAGATCGCCGTGCAGGCGGTGGACCTTGTCGAGCACCGAGTCGATGATGCTGCGCTGCCGGCGCAGGCGGGCGCGCCGCACCGCCGGGTCGGTGCTGTCGATGCTGCCGAACAGCCGCTCGAAGACCACGCGCGGGTTCGCCTCCACGGGCAGCGGCGTCGACGGGCTCGTCCACGCCAGGCTGTTCTGGTAGGCGCAACTGAAGCCGACGCCGCACGTCCCGACGCCGTTGACGGTGTCCGCGCCCTCCAGGCCCAGCTCCAGCGACGGCAGCGGCGTGTCCTGGCCGATCGTCCGCGCCGCGATCTGGTCCATCGAGACGCCCAGCTCCAGGCTGGAGTTGCTGGTCGTCTGGAGCGGCTCGACCCCGGTCAGGAAGGCGCCGGCCGGCTTGGCGTGCGAGCCCGGGTTCCCCGTGCGCGAGCTCGCGCCGGTGTTGTCGAGCCCGCTCAGCACCAGCAACTGCCCGCGGTGGGCCTCCAGCGGCTTGAGCGTCGGCGTGAGCTCGAAGGCGCCGCCCGCGGCCGCCGGCGTCCAGTGCTCCATGATGATGCCGTTCGGCACGTACACCGTGCAGAAGCGGGGCACCGGCCGCGCCGGGGTCTTCGCGAGCGCGGTGAGCGCCGGCACCATCCCGTCGAGCAGCGGCAGCGCGAGCGTGGCGCCCACGCCGCGCAGCACGGTCCGGCGGGGAATGGCCTTCCTGGCAATCATCATGATTCTGTCCTCCGTATCACGAACGGACTGCCCGCCATCATAGCCTCGCGCAGAGCGCAATCCAACCACATTTTGCGGTACCGACCGGCAATTGACAGGCTGATCCGATGGGCTAGAATGCCGGGAAGCAGGTTCGGACCACGGCGTCGGTCCGGCCGGATCGAAAGGAGCGGCGGCGAACCAGGCACAAACGCGTATTCGGCAGCGGCGTAGACGGCGAACCACGTGGAAGGAGGCGTTGCTCATGAGTCGCTCTCGGACACCCTCGACACCACACGGATCGCGGCACCTGATCCGATTGGCGGTTGCCGGCACCCTTTGTCTCCTGCTGGCACCCGCTTTCGCTCACGCCCAGGCCATCGGCGGCACGGTTACCGACACGACGGGCGCGGTCCTGCCCGGCGTCACCGTCGAGGCGCGCAGCCCGGCCCTCATCGAGCAGGTCCGCACCGCCATCACCGACGGCAACGGCCAGTACCTGATCATCGGCCTGGAAACGGGCGCCTACTCGGTCACGTTCACGCTGCCCGGCTTCAGCACGCTCATCCGCGAAGGGGTCGATCTCGGCACGGGGTTCACCGCGAACGTCGACGCGCAGATGGCGGTCGGCGGCCTCGAGGAGACGATCACCGTCACCGAGGCCAGCCCGACCATCGACGTCCAGAGCGTGCAGCAGAGCGAGACCATCGACCGGGAGATCTTCGAGGTGCTCCCCACGACCCGGGGCTACGACTCGCTCGCGCTGCTCATCCCCGCCATGAACGTCCAGGGCGGGCCGACGACGGCGGTCCCCATCGACACCGGCGGCATCAGCGGC
Organism: Vicinamibacterales bacterium; assembly: GCA_965214845.1. Lineage (GTDB taxonomy): Bacteria > Acidobacteriota > Vicinamibacteria > Vicinamibacterales > UBA8438 > JAAXGX01. The sequence continues at coordinate 3,651,799 of CBDCCO010000007.1, read as the reverse complement.
CGCTCCAACAACCGCCTGACCATCCACGGCTCGGACGAGTACGACGCCGAGATACACATCGACGGCTTCGACGCCAGCAACGTGGCGTTCGAGGGCGGCCCGAGCTTCCAGCCGTTCGACACGTCGATCGCCGAGTTCGTCTACGACTACTCGTCGAACGCGGCCGAGGTCGAGACGGGCGGCGTGCGCATGAACATGATCCCCAAGGAGGGGAGCAACACGTTCAGCGGCGGCTTCTACGGCAACTTCGGGCACTCGGGCTGGCTGGCCAACAACGTCGACCAGGACCTGATCGACCGCGGCATCACGGGCGGCAAGAACGGGGCCTTCGCGGCGGACGAGTCGTGGCAGATCGGCCCGTCGCTCGGCGGGCCCATCGTTCGGGACCGGCTGTGGTTCTACCTGAGCTACACCTACCGCCGCGCCTCGTTCTTCCCGAGCGCCCTGTTCAACAGCGAGAACACCAGCGCCTTCTCCTACGTCCCCAACATCGCCGACCCGACGCTGGAGACGTCGAACACCTCGGAAGCCACGGGGCGCCTGACCTGGCAGGCCAGCGCGCGCGACAAGGTGCAGGCCTTCTTCACCAAGAACCACACGTTCCAGTACCCGCTGCTCACCGGATCGCAGCTCTTCCCGCTCTACATCGCGCCCGAGGCGGGCAGCGAGGCGACGAACCAGTTCCACGCGTACCAGCTCAGTTGGGCCCGGCCGCACACGAACCGCATCCTGTTCGAGGCCGGCTACGCGGTGATGCCCAACGTGAGCGACCTGTTCGCGCTGAACAACTCGTACGGCGCCTCGGGGGCCGGCGCCCACTTCGACGCCAGGACCGACCTGCCCGGCGCATTCGAGGCCATCGGGCTGACGATGTCGCGCAACATGGGCTTCCTCTTCCGCGGCAGCACGGTCCACTTCTCGCGCATGACCCGCAGCGCGCGCGCGTCGATGTCGTACGTCACCGGCAGCCACAACTTCAAGGTCGGCTTCACCTCCACCACGAAGCGGCAGCTCGAGGCGTACCAGAGCGAGAGCAACTGGACGAACATCATGACGCTGTTCGGGAACCCGTTCCGCGCGCTCTTCGAGGCGCGGGGTCCCGAGACCAACGAGCTGACGAACGTCGGCATCTACGCCCAGGACCAGTGGACGCTCGACCGGCTGACGATCAACGCCGGGGTGCGGCTCGACTACTTCGGCGGCAGCTACCCCGACCACGGGTCGGTGCCCGGCTTCGCGACGCATCCGATCTGGGCGGGGCCGATCTTGTTCGAAGGGGCGCAGGTGACGAGCTGGAAGGACCTCCAGCCGCGGCTGGGCGTGGTGTACGACCTGGCGGGCGACGGCCGGACGGCCATCAAGGCCTCGGTCTCGCGCTTCGGGAACCGCGACGCCATCTCGCTGGCCGGCGACATCAATCCGATCGCCCGCAACATCCGCCAGACGCGCACCTGGGACGACTCCACCTGCCTCGATCCCGGGGTCTGCATACCGGGCGACGGCCTGCCGCAGGGCAATCCGCTCAACCCGGAGCCCAACGGCGAGCTGCTGACGCCGACCAACAACCCGGCCTGGCCCGCGGGCGCAGGCATCGTCACCGACCACTTCGACCCGAACTGGGCCTTCGGCTGGGGGCTGAAGAAGGCCAACTGGGAGTTCTCGGGAAGCATCCAGCACGAGCTGCTCGAGAACGTGTCGCTGGACTTCGGCTACTTCCGGCGCACCTACCTCAACTTCGACGCCTGGGACAACCGCAACGTCGGCTCCGACGACTTCGTGGAGTACACGGTCACGGTCCCGGAGGACGACCGGCTGCCCGGCGGCGGCGGCTACCCGCTCACCCTCGTCGACATCACGCCGGAGGCGTTCGGCCGCATCCAGAACAATTTCAGGACGAACACCGACGTGCTCGGCGGCGAGAGCGAGATGTGGCACGGCATCGACCTGAGCATGACCGCCCGGCTGGAGGACGTGCTGCTGCAGGGCGGCGTCGCCACGGGCCGGCGCATCACCGACTACTGCGGCCTGCAGGCCCAGCAGCCGGAGATCCTGTGGGGGAACTTCTCGGACTATCCGGCGTCGCGGGCAGGCCGCGGCAGCACGGGCCAACTGGCCGGGATCGCCGGCAGCCGCGGCTACCTGCTCGCCAAGGAGCACTGCCGCGCCGCGGACAACTGGCTGACCAACATCTCGCTGTCGGGCTCGTACACGTTCCCGTACGAGATCGACGTCTCGGCGGCGTTCTTCTCGCGCCCCGGACCCCGGCGCGAGGCGATCTACCGTGCGCCGTCGGCGGACGTCGTCGCGGCGCTGGGGCGCACGGCGCTGGTGCCCGGCGGCGTGTCCATGAACATCCTCCCCCCGGGGACGGTCTTCGGCGATCGTCTCAACCAGCTCGACCTGCGGTTCGCCAAGGTGGTCGACTTCGGCATCGGCGGGAACGTGCGGGCCAGCTTCGACATCTACAACCTGTTCAACGCGAACGCGGTCTCGCGCGAGCAGGCGGGCTTCGGCGCCGCGTACCTGACGCCAATCGGCATCCAGCCGGGGCGCTTGGCCAAGGTCTCCTTCCAGTACAACTTCTAGCCTGGCGGCAGCCCGGCCTCGACGCCGCGCCCGTGGAGCCGATGCTCCACGGGCGCGGTGCCGGTTTTCCTACTCGTTCTTGAAGCGGGCGCCGCTGAGGGCGTTGGGCACCGAGTAGTTGCCCTCGTGGCAGGCGTACTCGTAGAGGTCGTACTCGTTGTCGCGGCGCAGCGGGAACGACGCGGTCCACGGCGCGTTGTACGTCTCCGGGTCGTCGACGTGGATCGAGTACTGCAGCGTGTTCTCGTCCACGATCGTGAACTTCTCGACGAGACGCTGCTGCTCGGTCTGGCGCGAGCGCGTGCTGGCCGTCGCGCCGCGCATGCTCTGCACCTCGCGGAAGTTGGTCGACTCCACGATCAGCGTGTTGCCTTCCCAGCGGCCGCGCGGGTCGCCCTCCCACTGCCGGATGCGGTCGTCGAGATGCGCGCGGCCGTCGACGGGGATGATGCGCGCGCGGTGGATCATCTCGGCCAGGATGACGACGTAGCCCGGCGGCTGCAGGATCTGGGCGCCGTTGTTGTACACCCCGGGCATCATGATGCCGATCACGCCGCGCGTGATGCAGCGGTCCGCCGACTCCATGTAATCCCAGGAATCGTGCAGGTGCTCGCGGTTGTGGCGCAGCACCTCGTGCGCTGCGGGGGTCCAGTCGGGGATCTGCCCGTTGAGCGGCTCGACGATCAGCGCCGGCGCCGGGTAGTCCTCCGCCTCGTTCCAGAACGAGTCGAACCAGTGCGCGCCGTAGGCGCCCACGCTCTTCGGGCGCGGGAGCGCGGCGCGGCGGGCGGCCTCCGCGGCGCGGGCCTCGGCGATGGCCTGCAGGTCCTCGAGCGAGAAATCGGGGCCCGAGAACCCGTCGGGCAGCTCGAGAGGCGTGCTCAGGGCGTCGATGTTGTTCCACATGCCCTGGATGTCCGGCTGGCCGTCGGCCAGCCTGGCCGGCGCCCACGCCTTGTCGCCGGCCACCTGCGCCGGCGCGGGCGCCGCGAGGCCGAGGCCGACGGTGAGTGCAACCGTTGCGGCGATGATCGAACGAGTTGTCATGCTGCCTCCTGTTTCCTGTCTTGCTTCCGTGGTTCCGTTCTTCTGTTCCGTTCTTCCGAGTGAAGCGCGCGGCGGCTTCAGTCGCGCAGCGCGAACGTCGAGAGCGAGTGCCCGGAGATGACGGCGACGTACTGCCGGCCGTCCACCTCGTAGGTCATCGGGCCGTTGGAGATCTGCGCCCCGAGGCTGGCCTTCCACAGCAGGTCCCCCGTCCCCGCGTCGTGCGCCTGGAAGTAGCCGGACCGCAGGCCCGTGAACAGCAGGTCCGAGCCCGTGGTCAGGATGCCGCTCGTGATGACGTCCGTCAGCTCGAACTTCCAGCGCTGCTCGCCCGTCAGCGCATCCATGGCGAGGATGGCGCCCTGGCCGGACACGTCGGTCCAGTCGTTGATCGGGCCCCGCGTGAACGGCAGGACCGGCGCGTCGGGCACCGGACTGTGGGTGCGCGGGAAGCCCTCGACCGTCCGCCCCGTGAAGGAGCGGCCCGGGACGTACTCCTGCGGCACGCCGGCGAACACCGACGCGTAGCCCTCCCAGGCCGGTACGTAGAACAGCTCCGTCCGCGGGTTGTAGGCGGGCGAGTACCAGTTCGTCGCGCCCAGGAGCCCCGGATAGGTGGGCTCGCCCGGCGGCTGCGGCGTCTCGACGGGACGCCCGCTGTCGTCGAGCCCCTCGGCCCAGTTCAGCGACACGAACGGCAGGCCCGTCAGGAAGCGCCCCGTCGCCCGGTCCAGGATGTAGTAGAACCCGTTGCGGTTGGCCCACAGCATCACCTTGAACTCGACGCCGTTGCGGGTGATGTCCGCCAGCACCGGGACCTGCACCGAGTCGTAGTCGTAGAGGTCGGCCGGCGTGAACTGGAAGTGCCAGCGCAGCTCCCCGGTGTCGGCGTCGAGCGCCACCACCGAGCAGGAGTAGAGGTTGTCGCCGGGCCGCTGGGCCCGGTTGTAGTCGGGACCCGGGTTGCCGGTGCCCCAGTAGATGAGGTTGAGCTCCGGGTCGTACGAGCCCGTGAGCCACGCCGCGGCGCCGCCGTGCCTCCAGGCCTCCGGGTCGCAGTAGGTGGTCGGATTGGGCGGGCACGGCTCCCACGTCTCGTGACCCGGCTCGCCGGGCCCCGGAATGGTGTGGAAGCGCCAGACCTCCTCGCCGGTCTCGGCGTCGAGCGCCGCGATGAAGCCGCGGATGCCCTGATCGCCGCCCGTGGAGCCGACGATGATCTTGCCCTCGACGGCCAGCGGCGCAAGCGTGAAGGCATACGCCACCCGCATGTCCGCCACCTCGACGTCCCACAGCTCGGTGCCCGTCGTGGCGTCGATCGCCACGACGTGGGCGTCCAGCGTGGCCATGAACACCTTGTCGCCCAGCACCGCCACGCCGCGGTTGTTCGCCCCGCAGCAGGCCAGGTGGTCCGGCGACGTCGGGTGGCGGTAGATCCAGTAGACGCGGCCGGTTCGCGCGTCGAGGGCCACGATGTCGTTGGGCCGCTGCGTCAGGTACATCACGCCGTCGACCACGATCGGCGTCGACTGCCACGGTCCCATGACCGGCGTCTGGTACACCCACTGCAGCTCGAGGTCGCCGACGTTGTCGGGCGCTATCTGGTCCAGCTCGCTGTAGCGCTGGCTGAAGTAGCCGCCCGAGTAGGTGAGCCAGTTCTGCGGCTCCTCCGCCGCGCCGCGCAGCCGCTCGAACGGCACCTGCGCGGACGCGGCGGCGAGCACCGACCCGCACAGGGCCAGCGCCAGCACCGCGGTCCGCAGCATGCCTGTGCTCGACATGGTCGTCATCCTGCCACCTCCTAGGGAGCCGGGAACCAGGCGATCCGTTCGCCGCGGTGCGTCCCCATCCACATCTCGTCGCCGATGCGAATCGCCGTGGTCGACGCCACGAAGCCGCCGATGGCGGGATGCTGGAAGATCAGCTCCACCTCCAGCGTGTCCGGGTCGATGGCGGCGATGTTGGAGAACTCCTCGAGCGGCCGGCGCGGGTTCTGGATGCCGGAGTGTCCCGCGGCATAGATGACCGACCCGTCGAGCGACATGCGCAGGTTGTCGGGCCGGAAGCCCAGGTCGATGACCTCCTTCACGAGCGGCGTCTCCCCGCGCGACAGGCGCGTGAGCTTCTCCTCGGCCCAGCCGGCGATATACAGCCAGCGCCCGTCCGCGGACACCTCCACGCCGTTCGGCGCCGTGTCGTCGCTGCCCGGCACCTGCGTCCAGCCCGTGTCGGTCTGCCACTCCCAGACGTCGCCCGAGCCGGGGCTCGTGGCGACGAACCCGCCGTCGGGCAGCGCCACCACGCCGTTGAAGCGCATGGATTCGAGGCCGACGGCGCATCCGACCCACGTCAGCGTCGGCCGCATGCTCGCGTCGACCTCGAACACCTCGATCGACTCCCGGCGGCCGTGATGCACGACGTACAGCGTGTGCACGTCCGACCCCGGCTTCAGGTACAGCCCGTGCGCGGTGAACTCGTCGCCCTCGTCGGGATCGATCGGCCCCGGACACGTCGGGTAGGTCGCGGCGTCGAGCCGCTCGCTGCGGGCCGCGCCCGGAAAGAGCTCGGTCGCGGTCTTGTCGCTGACGCTGACCAGATGGATGCGGCCGCCGGGGCGGTTCCCCGACGCGATGACCCACTCCGAGCCGGGCACCACGGCGAGATCCTCGGGGCTGACGAGGTCGCAGATGAACCGGATCTCCCCGACCGCCTCGCACGGCAGGCCCTGCGGCGCGACGGTGGGGGCCTGGCCGGCCAGCGCGACGGCGCCCAGCGGCAGGCAGACGACCGACAACAACGAGAGACGCTTCATTGGATGCATGGTACTCCTGGCTTCATCAATCGAGAATCGAACGGGGCTGGAATCCGCGCCGTTGTGCGGCGCGGATTCCCAGCTTAGCGTCAAGGAGCTCGCGGCGCTAGGAGTCTGCGCCGCAGGAGATTTGCGGCACGAAAGGGTCGTGAGTTCACGACCTGAGTCACGTGCCGGGGCAACGGTGTCGGTCGGCAGGGCGCGGTAGATTTTGCGGCCGTTGACGAACCGAAGGCGAAAATCAGTCATCACGGGCCACATGGCCCGCCAGAGGCCGCGATCCGCGTCGATTTGTCGCCGTTGCGAGCCTCATGCCCCGCCCTCTACGTCGCCTTCAGCACGTGCAGGCGCTTGACGTTGAGCGCCAGGCACACCAGGTCCCACTCGCACCGCGCCTTCGCCAGTCCACGCAGGCTGAAGCGCCGGAAGCCCAGCACGTGCTTGATCCAGCCGTTGGGAGCCTCCGACAACCACTTGCGCTGCGCATACACCGCCCGGCCCGCCTTCGTCTTCAGCTTGTCTATCATCCGACCCGTCGCCGGATGTTCCTCCAGATTGCGGGTAACCGCCTGCTTGCCCTCCCGGCCCGCCGCCACATACCCGTCAACGCCCCGCCGTTCCAGGTCCGTCAAGTCTCGCTCGTTGCAGTACCCCGCGTCGGCCAGCACCGTCGCCGGCTGCGCGTCAAGCGTCTCGTTGACCGTGTCGAGCAACACCGGCAACTCACCCTGGTCGCTCGCGTTCGCCGTCAGACCCGTCGCCACCACCAACTGGTGCTCGGCGTCCACCGCCACCTGCGCGTTGTAGCACTGCTGGAAGCCCTCGTTGCTCGTCATCATGATCGAGCTTTCCGGGTCCGTGAAGTTGCTCTGCGCCTTCTCGTCCGGCTCGCCATACGCCCGCTTGTACGGCCGCCCGCCCTTCGGGTTCCGGTCCTGCCCAGGTTGCCGACCCCGCGCGTCGTCCGCCGCCCGAGCCGCCGCTTCCAACCGCGCCTTCGCCGCCCGGATCGCTGCCAGACGCGCCTCCCGCCGACGCAACTCCGCCGGCAACTCATCGCCCCGAACCTCGGCGCCCAAGCACGCATCCTCGGTCTCGTCGGTCTCGTCCGCCTGGCGCAACAGCGCCGCGACCTCGCCTTCCAGACGCCGTTCCGCCTCCGCCATCCGGTCGTAGCTCATCGCCTTGCGCTTGCTCGCGTTCGCACGCACCTTCGTCCCGTCGACCGACAGCTTGCCGAGGCGAGCCAGACCCAACTCCTGCGCCAGACGCACCACCTCCACGAACAGCGCCTGGAAGTCCTCCAAGTGCCGGCGCCGAAATTCGCACAGCGTCCGGTGCTGCGGAAAGTTGCCCGCCGCCAACACCCGGAACGCCACGTCCTCTTCCAGCGCCCGGGCGATCCCACGCGACGAGAACACCCCCGTCGCATACGCGTAGAGCAGCACCTTCACCATCATCCGCGGGTCATACGGGGCGTTGCGACGACCGTCTCCCTCATACGGGGCGTAGAATGCCGTCAGATCCAAACCGTCCACCAGATCGCTGACGTGGTGCGCCAAGTGGCCTTCCGGCAGCCACTCCCGCACGTCCGGTGGCAGCAGCAGCGACTGGTCCGGCGAGTAGGGGCGAAACGTCGTCGACATCAAGTCCTTCCAGCGTCGAGTGCTCGCCTATGATTGTCGCACCGATTTTCTGCGGCGCAGACTCCTAGCCCGGCAATCGTCGCCTCCGGCTCCGGTTGCCGCCCAACCAACCCTCACTAGGAATCTACGCCGTTCTACGGCGCAGACTCCTAGCGTCCCAGGCTCACGGGCCGGCTGCTGCCGCCGTCCGCGGAGGCCGGGTCCGGACGCGCGTGCCGCACCTTGATCCGCCACCCCGCGTCGGTCTTCACGTAGGTGTCGTGGTAGATGCCGGTGTCCGTGACCACGATCGGCTCGGCGCTCGGGTCGAAGCCCATCCAGTACACCTTGCCCGTGGCGCCGCCGTCGCCGTCCGGCGTGATCACCCAACTGCTGTTCCAGTGGCGGTAGGTGTACCCGTCGGGCCGGGGCGCGAACGTCTCGCGCCGATAGCGGGCAATCTCGTCGCGCCCGACCCACTCGCCGTAGTCGGCGATGCGGAAGATGCCGTCCTCGGCGAAGACGTTGACCCACATGTCGGCGTTGCCGAGATCGCTGCCCTGGCTGTACTGCGAGGCCAGTTGCTGGATCTCCGCCAGGTCCGCGCCGGTCAGCTCCCCGGACGCATCGTCCCCCTGGGCATTGACGTAGCCGAGAGCCGCAACCCAGCCGAGCAGGGCACCGATCAACAGCATTCGCAGTCCGCGCATGGTTCCTCCCTTGTTTCGAGCGTTCAGGCCGCCGAATTTCCAGTCGCCGCCAGTCTAGCAGTCCCAGCCGCCGGACACCCGACAGCCCATGATGTGACGGGCCATGACGTGGACCGGACGTCAGCGCCCCAGCGCCTCCTGCACAATCGTGGGCCGTTTGTCGATCAGCGCGAGCAGTACGCGGGCCGGCCCATCCGGTCGGCGACGGCCCTGCTCCCAGTTCTTGAGCGTACCCAACGGAATGCCGATGCTCCGAGCGAAGGCTGGTTGCGACATCCCCGTCTTGCTTCGGATCGCAACCACATCCGGAAAGGGCACCTCAATCTCATGCACCGCGAATCCTTCACGACCGCCCTCGAGATACGCACGCGCGTCCTCTAGCCCGGAAAATTCATGACGTCGTCGAATCGGTCGCTGGCCGAGCCCTGATCGTTGAGCGAGAGAGGTCTGCGGTCGCCGCACGTGGCAGGTGGCAGCGTGGTGGAGCGGCGTGGCGTGGTTACGGGGCGTACGAGGCGCCAGACGCGGACAGCTTCGCCGACAGGGCGCCCCAGGCGCCTGTGTGGATTCCGCGAGCTGAGGGGGAAGCTGCGACGGGGCGCTACCCGGCGCGCGCCCCGAGTGCGAGGGCGATTTGGCGCCACGCGTCGAGGTCGGGCGTTGCCCGCGGCAGGTGCACAACGAGGCGCCGGACGGAGCGGACGACGTTGGCGCCGAGCTTGAGCAATCGGTCGCGCAGCCAGGTCACTTGGGTGCGGGCGCAGGCGGTGCGGGCGGCTCTCAGCCGCAGTTCCTGCATGAGCACGTAGGCGGCGGCCGTCAACAGGACCCGCAGCTGGTTCCTAAGAAACTCCCGTCGGATGCTCCTGGAGCGTGAATCCGAGCGCCTTCGCCCGACGGCGGAGATTGGCTACGGCTCGTTGCCGATAACGCTGCTCGTAGTGCGAGGCACCCGGGTCGGCGTACTGCATGCCGTAGCGCAGTGTGTTGTAGAACAACACGGCGATCTTGCGCGCCGTGGCCGTCACCGCCTTGGCCTTGCCGACCCGCCCGGACAAGCGGCGGTAGAACGCGCCCAGGGCCGTGTCGGTCCGGCTCACGGTGACCGCGGCCAACCGCAGCAGGGCTGCCGCTCGGTTCGCAGACCGTCGCGTCTTCGAGCTCAGGATCCGACCGCCCGAGATCTTGTTGCCCGGAGCCAACGACAACCACGACGTGAAGTGCTTGCAGGTCGGCCACCGAGACATGTCCGTGCCGCATTCGCTGACCAGCTTCAGCGCGTTGTACGGTCCGAGGCCGTGGATCTGAGTCAGGTCTACGCCGAGCAGCGTGTAGAGCATCGGGCGCACGTCGAACGCCAGCGCGTTGGGTCCGCGCGTGGTGTGTCGCGGGGCCGGCAACCGGGCCGGTGGCGGCGTGCTCGTTGCGCAAAGGTGCTTCACCGCGCGCTCGATGGCCTGATCACACTGCCCGATGGACTCCTGGTATCTGTCGTAGAGCTCCAGCGCCTGGCTCAGCGCGCGCCGTGACGAGCTACATCAAGGCAGTAAGAATCAGACTCGACATCGTCGCCAGCGTCGTCTGCGCGGCGTGCAGGGCCGGCCGGAGGTCGTCCGGCTCCTACCGCCCGCCCGCCGCGGCCCGCTCCTCGGCCCGCGCGCCGGCCAGCAGGTTGAACATGCCGTAGTTCCCCTCGTGGCAGGCGTACTCGTAGAGGTGGCTGTCCGACCGGCGCATCGGGATCTGCGCGGTCCAGGCGCGGGTGTAGGTGGTCGGATCCGACGCCGTGAACTCGTACAGTAGCGCGTCGTCGCCGAGGCGCGTGAACCGCTCCACGAGGTGCAGGTTGGCGCTGGAGCCGTTGAAGTGCGTCTCGCGCAGGAAGTTCGTGGTCTCGACCACCAGCGTGTCGCCTTCCCAGCGTCCCCGCGAGTCGCCCACCCACTGGCGCAGGGTCTCGGGCACGTGCGGCCGCGCGTCGAGCGGGACGATGCGGGTGTTGTGGACCATCTCGTTGAAGATCACCACGGTGTCGGGGGTCTGGAGCAACTGCACGTTGTTGTTGTAGGCGCTCGGCACCATTGGCGGTCCGGAGTTGAAGCCCAGGATGCAGCGCTCGGAGAGCGCCCTGTCCTCGGGGCCGGCCGTCACCATGCCGGAGAACGCCTCGTCGAACGTGCCGGGACGCTCACGCCCCGCGGGCGTCCACGGAATCTTGCCGTCCGGAGGATCGACGATCAGCGACGTCCGCCGGTCCTCGGTCAGGCTGTCGCCGTAGTCCATCCAGAAGTTGTTGTAGGCGCGCTCGATGTCGCTGCCGAACCCGAACGCCTGGTCGGCGCCGTCCCGGCGGTCCGCATCGAGGGCATGGACGGCTTGCGCCGCGAACTCCGCGGCCGCCTCTTCCGACGCGAAGACCTGCTGCTCGGACAGCCCGTCCGGCCGCTCCAGCGGCGTGAGGGTCCGAAAGTCCCACACGCCCTGCAGGTCGGGATCGCCCCAGGCGGTCCGGGGCATCGCCGCGCTGCCGCCCTCCGGGGTCTGGCCGGCGGCCAGGGCGGGACCGAGCGCAACGGCGCCGGCGAGAACGAACCGCACGAAAGCACATCGAGCTGTCATCGTTTTCTCCTGAGTGATTGAGCACACCTGCCTGCGCCCATTCTGGCACACCCGCACCGCTGCCACGGCGCGGGCGGTCCCGGAAGTCGGCCTTTGCTCCCCGAGGCATGACACATGTAAGGACATTCCTTACAATGAGCCCCATGATCACCAGCAAGTTGACCTCGAAGGCCCAGACCACCATTCCCCAGCCGATCCGCACGGCACTCGGGCTGCAGCCCGGGGACGAGCTCCTGTACGAGATCGTCGACGGACGCGTGCTGCTCGCCAGGGCGCAGCGGGAGACCACCACGGACGACCCGTTCCGCACGTTCGAGGAGTGGCGCTCCGAAGCGGATGCCAGGGCCTATGCCGACCTTTGAGCGAGGTGACGTCATCAAGGTGCCGTTCCCGTACACGGACCGCGCGACGCGCCAGTCGCGACCAGCCCTTGTGGTCTCGACGGCTCGACTGGACGAAGTGCACGGATTGCTGTGGGTCGTCATGATCACCAGCACCGAGAACCGGGGCTGGCCCGACGACGTGCCGATCACCGACCTGACGCGGGCAGGCCTGCCGGTCCCATCCCTCATCCGCTGCGCCAAGATCGCGACGATCGACGCCGCTCACGCGTCCAGGCTGGGACGGGTGGCGGAGGATCAGGTCGAACTGGTAGCAGGCAGGCTCGTACGGGCTCTGACGGCCGTCTGAGCAGCGCGACCACCAGGACAACAACCCGGCGCGGGCGGGCGACACCGATACCTGGTGGTCACGACCTGTTCCGCTCAGCTTGCGGCTCACCGTTTCCGAGCAAGCTGCCGCCGCGGCGTGCGCAGGCTCGGAAGAGAGAGCAGTCTCACGCCCCCCTTGCTACCGACAGCTCCTATCCTGGAAAATTCATGAGGCGCCCGGCCTGTAGAGACACAAAAGCCTCCGTGTGCTAAAACGCTGTTGACGACAGATGTTTTCGGCACGACGGAGGCTCTTGCGTGACGGACCCCACGATAGCACAGTCTGTTCTGTTCCCCGATCTGTTCGACAAGCCGCTCGTGGCCACGTTCGACCGCGAGCAGTCGAGCTCGGATGGCGGCGCCGTGCTGCTCAAGGCCGCCGAGCGCGTCTACGGGTTGGTCAAGGCATTCGGCCGGTGTCTGATTGACCGCCGGGCACCGGAGAAGGTCCGGCACACGCTCGAGGACCTGGTGGGCCAGCGGGTGTTCGGCATCGCCTGCGGCCATCCCGCCGGCAACGATTCGGACCAGCTCGCCGATGATCCGATCCACAAGTTGCTGCTCGGGCGCGACCCGGTGGCGGGCGGTCGGCTGGCGTCGCAGCCGACGGTCTCGCGGTTCGAGAACGGTGCGGGCCGCGTCGCGCTCTATCGGCTCGGGCGCGAGTTGGCGGCGTCGGTCATCGAGCGGCATCGCCGCCGGCTGCGCGGGCGGGTGCGACGCATCACGATCGACCTCGACCCGACCGACGACCCGACGCATGGCGCGCAGCAGCTGACCATGTTCAACAGCTACTACGACAGCTGGTGCTACCTGCCATTGCTGGCCTTTGTGAGCTTCGACCGTGAGGCGGAGCAGTATCTGTGCGCGGCCGTGCTGCGGCCCGGCACGGCGCAGGCGTCCGACGGCACGCTGGGCGTGCTGTGTCGGCTGCTCGCGCTGCTGCGGTCCGCGTTTCCCGAGGCGCGCTTTCTCGTCCGGCTCGACGGCGGCTTCGCCACGCCAGAGATCTTCGACTTCCTCGATGCCGAACCGCGGCTCGACTACGTCGTGGCGATGGCCAGGAACGCCGTGCTGTTGCGGGCTGCCGAGCACGTCATGGTGGCGGCCCGCACCGAGAACATGCTGCGCGAGAAGACGGCGCACTTCTACCTCGACACCCGCTATCGCGCGGGCACGTGGGCTCGTGAGCGCCGCGTGGTGATCAAGGCCGAAGTCGTGCAGCTCACCGGCCGGCAGCCGCGGGACAACCCGCGCTTCGTCGTGACCAATCTGCGCCAGACGCCGCGCTTCATCTACGAGAAGGTCTACTGCGGGCGCGGCGACATCGAGAACCGCATCAAGGAACTGCTCGACGGCTTGCAGATCGACCGCACGAGCTGCACCAGGTTCTGGGCAAACCAGCTGCGGGTCCTGCTGACGGCCGCCGCCTACGTGCTCATGCAGGAACTGCGGCTGAGGGCCGCCCGCACCGCCTGCGCCCGCACCCAGGTGACTTGGCTGCGCGACCGGTTGCTCAAGGTCAGCGTCCACGTCGTCCGCTCCGTCCGCCGGCTCGTCCTGCACCTGCCGCGAGCGACCCCATACCGCGACGTCTGGCGGCACCTCGCCCTCGCGCTCGGGGCGCGCGCCGGATAGCGCGCCGTCGCCACGGCAACCTCCGCGCCCCGGATGCTCGCCAGCGCCCCTGCGCCCGACCTGTCGGCGCTTGCCACCTCATGCGTGCCGTCACCTCGCCCCGGCCACTGCACCACGCTGCCACCTACCACGCGCCGCGTCCGAAAACGTCCTTCGCGCGACGATCAGGCCCTGCCTGGGACCGATTCGATAACCTCACGAATTTTCCGGGCTATGAGCGGCCCGTGCGAGCTTTGGCAGATGCGCAACATCTTCGGCAGCGCACGAACGAAGACGGCTGCCTGCTCAGGTCCGGTAAGGTCAGCGGCCGTCAGGACGAACGCCCGTGCCCGCGCACGGACAAGGGCCTGGATTTCAAGTTCGCGCCGCCGAATGTGCCGATCCTTGGTGAGAACGATCCATCCGCGCTGGCCAACAATCGGAAGCCAGTCGGCGTCTCTTGTGCCTTCTGGGAACTCGGACCGAGCGAGCTTGACGTCAACGCCTTCCTGTCGCAGAACCCTGGCAAGAATATGGCTACCGAGACACTCGTCGATGAAGAACGTCGGCGGCAGCCTAGGCCGCCGCGTCGAGCTCGCAGCGGATCGCCTCCCAGATTTCTTCCGGCGCCCGGTCATAGTCCTTGGAGAGGTCCTCAGGTGACTCGCCGGCCTTGAAGCGATCGGCAACGTCCGCCGTGGTGACACGGGAGCCGGTAATCACTGGTCTGCCATAGGCAACCAGCGGGTCGATCGAGACAAAGCGCGGGCTCTCGGTTCCACGACGCGTGAAGGGATAGAGGCGAATCGCGAGGCCGTGCTGGTCGCGTTCGATGCGCCGTAGGTGCGCCTCAAGGATCTCCTCCATGGCGCCTTGGCCATGTCGAGAGGCGTTGATGAGTTGACCGAACTTCCTGACAAACAGGTGCTTGCCATCCGTCTGCATCGCGTCTTCAACCAGCGGGTGCGCACTCTGGAATTCCTGTCGCAGGAAGTCGAGAGCACTCCGGACGTGCCTCATGTGAACACGGTGCTCCCGCCGAATCGCGCCCAGCACGTGAAGTTCGAGCATGTTGACGAAAGACAACATGCCTCGCTCTCCAGCGGGGCGCACGAGGCGCATGGCCCGCTGAGTTCCGGCAGAGGTCGCGTACGAGCGACCGTACACCCACGACCGAATGGTATTTGCAGGAATCCGCAGATAGTGGGCCGCCTCTGCAGGACCGTATATGGGAATCTCTCTGGGGCTCCGGCTACCGTAGATCGCAGGGTGATCCAGGATGCTGCCTCCCTGCGCTCAAGCGACGAGCGCTGCCGAAAGCGTACCGTATGACCGCCGCGCGGTCCAACGCGGCGGGCCGAGCAGTCGAGGCGCGTGTCCCGATTGTCGGCGCCCGGGGCGGCCGACGGTGATAGTGTGTCGGGGGACCGGCGCCACGACCGGGTCGCGGCCGCCGGCGGCACTCTGTGACATTCCAGGGGGGCGAACATGAAGGCATGGTGGTACGGCACGGTCGTTGTTGCCCTGGCGGTGGGGCTCGCAGCGACGCCGGGGCCGCGGGTCGCAGCCGGGCAGTCGGACGAGCTGCCGCTCGTGAGCCAGGCGCAGTTCGATCAGTGGATGGACGAGCTCTCCAACTGGGGGCGCTGGGGGCCGGACGACGAGGTGGGCGCCTTCAACCTGATCACGCCGGCCAAGCGCGCCGAGGCGGCGGCGCTCGTCAGCGAGGGCTTCACGGTGTCGCTGGCCTCTAACGCGCAGAACTACGAGAGCGCCGACGTGCCGTGCCCGGTCGAGTGGAAGATGACGCGCTCCTCGCGCACGGGCGCCAGCGACAGCATCGCCTACCCGTGCATCCACGGGCCGGGCACGACGCACCTCGACGCGTTCGCCCACGTCTTCTTCGACGGCAAGATGTGGAACGGGTACGACATCGACGGTCTGGTTTCGATGGAGCACGGCGCCAGGAAGAACTCCATCATGACCATGAAGGACGGCATCGTGACGCGCGGCGTGCTCTACGACATCCCGCGGCTCAAGGGCGTGCCCTGGCTGGAGCCGGGTACGCGCATCACGGTCGAGGACCTCGAGGCCTGGGAGGAGATGGCCGGCGTCAAGGCGGGTCCCGGCGACGCCTTCCTCATCCGCTGGGGGCGCTGGGCGCGCCAGGACGCGCTCGGACCGTTCGACACCGGCCAGGAGGCGGCGGGTCTCGACAACCACGTGATCCCGTGGCTGCGGGAGCGCGACATCGCCGTGGCCGGCTGGGAGACGCCCGGCTACGTGCCGCAGCCGGAGGGCGACCTGGGGCGCGCGGCGCTGCACAACTTCGCGCTGACGATACTCGGGATCCAGGTGCTCGACCGCGCGGACTTCCAGGCGCTCGCCAACGCCGCGGCGGAGCGCAACCGCTGGGAGTTCATGGTGACCATCGCGCCGCTGCCGATTCCGAACGGCACGGGCTCGCCGGTCAATCCCATCGCAATGTTCTGAAATCAGACGGGGCTGCGCCTCCCGTGGCCCCGATCTCCGCCAGACGCTGCGTACAAGCGAACGGCGGCTGATCAGGCACCCCTGACCAGCCGCCGTTCGGCGTACGTCGACGCCCGCAAGTCGCCGCGGTCAGACGGTCGCGGCCCGCGTCACCCCGGACAGCTCGGCGAGCTGCTCGCCGGTGCTGTCGCCGAACTGCTCCGCCGGCACCCCCAGCGCGTTGAGCAGCGTGAGCTGCAGGTTCGTCAGCCGCTGCGTGCCGGCCGCATACCTCAGATGGCGGCCGCCCTGGAGGTGTCCGCCCGCCCCGCCCGCGAGCAGCAGCGGCAGGTTGTGGATGTCGTGCCGGTTGCCGTCGCTGATGGCGCTGCCGTACAGGATGGCCGCGTTGTCGAGCACCGAACCGTCGCCGTCGGCGGTGGCCGCCAGCTTGTCGAGGAAGTAGCCGAGCAGCGTGACGTGGTAGGTGTTGATGCGCTGCAGGCTGGCGATCTTGTTCTTGTCGCCCCCGTGGTGCGAGATCGGGTGGTGCGAATCCGACACGCCGACCTGCGGGTAGGTCGCGCCGCTCTGCTCGCGGCCGATCTGGAACGTGATGACGCGCGTCGTGTCGGTCTGGAACGCCAGCGCCTGCATGTCGAACATCAGCCGCGCGTGCTCGTCGTAGCTGACCGGGATGCCCGCCGGCGAGTCGACCAGCGGCAGCTCCTGCCCGCGCGCCTCGGCGTTCTGGATGCGCCGCTCGATCTCGCGCACCGAGTCGACGTACTCGTCGAGCTTGCGCTGGTCGCGGCGGCCGAGATCGCCGTGCAGGCGGTGGACCTTGTCGAGCACCGAGTCGATGATGCTGCGCTGCCGGCGCAGGCGGGCGCTGCGCACGGCCGGGTCCGTGCTGTCGATGGCGCCGAACAGCCGCTCGAACACCACGCGCGGGTTCGCCTCCACGGGCAGCGGCGTCGTCGGGCTGGCCCACGCCAGGCGGTTCTGGTAGGCGCAACTGAAGCCGACGTCGCAGGTGCCGACGCCGTTGACGGTGTCCGTGCCCTCCAGGCCCAGCTCCAGCGACGGCAGCAACGTCTCCTGGCCGATCGCCTTCGCCGCGATCTGATCCATGGACGTGCCGAGCTGGAGGCTGGCGTTGCTGGTCGTCTGGAGCGGCTCGACGCCCGTCAGGAAGGCGCCGGCCGGCTTGGCGTGCGCGCCCGAGGCGCCCGTTCGCGAGCTGGCGCCGGTGTTGTCGAGCCCGCTCAGCACCAGCAACTGCCCGCGGTGGGCCTCGAGCGGTCTCAACGTCGGCGTGAGCTCGAAGGCGCTGCCCTCGGCCGCCGGCGTCCAGTGCTCCATGATGATGCCGTTCGGCACGTACACCGTGCAGAAGCGGGGCACCGGCCGCGCCGGGGTCTTCGCGAGCGCGGTGAGCGCCGGCACCATCCCGTCGAGCAGCGGCAGCGCGAGCGTGGCGCCCACGCCGCGCAGCACGGTTCGGCGGGGAATGGCTTTCCTGGCAATCATCATGATTCCGACCTCCGCATCAGGAAGGGAGTGCTCTTGGCGACGCCGGCGATCAGGGACGACCAGGTGAGGTCGCCGGCCGCCGCCTGCCGGCTGATCTGCCGCACGACCGGCATGTCGGCGGGCTCCAGCGTGCGCCCCAGCGCGTACGTCAGCAGCTTCTCGGTGACCGTCTCGATGAACTGATCCTCGCGGCCGAGGATCACGTTCCGCAGGCCGGCCAGCCCGTGCACCTCGGTGCCGTCGACGAGGGTGCCCGACGCGTCGATCGGGATCCCCGTGTCGAACGGCGTGCCGCCCCCGGCGGTGGCGCGCCAGCGGCCGATGGCGTCGTACTCCTCGAGGGCGAACCCGAGCGGGTCGATCGCGTTGTGGCAGCTCGCGCACACGGCGTTGGAGCGGTGCATCTCGAGCCGTTCCCGCACCGACAGCGGCACGTCGCCGTTGCCGGCGGCGGGCAGGCTGGGCACGTCCGGGGGCGGCGGCGACGGGGGCGTGCCGAGGAAGTTCTCGAGCAGCCACACGCCGCGCACCACCGGCGAGGTGCGGTTGGCGTACGACGTGATCGTCAGCAGGCTGGCATGGCCGAGCAACCCGCCGCGGGTGTCGTCGGGATAGTCCACGCGCCGGAAGTGCACGCCGTGGACGTTCGGGATCCCGTAGTGCCGCGCCAGGCGTTCGTTGACGAACGTGTAGTCCGCGCGCAGCGCGTCGACGACGGGGCGATCCATGCGCAGCTCGTGCTCCAGGAAGAGCTGCGTCTCCTGCCACATCGCCTCGCGCAGGTTCTCGTCGAAGGCGGTGTAGGTGGCCGTATCGGGCACGGCGTTGCGGAGCTTGCGGAGCTGCAGCCACTGGCCCGCGAAGTTCTCGACCAGGGCGCGCGAGCGGTCGTCGGCGAGCAGGCGCCGAATCTGCTGGTCCAGCACGGCCGGATCGCCGAGCTCGCCGCGGGCCGCGACGTCGAGCAGCTCGTCGTCCGGAATGCTGCTCCAGAGAAAGAAGGACAGCCGCGACGCCAGCTCCAGATCGCTGATGCGATGGGCCGTCCCGGCTCGCGCGCCCGGCGGATCGGTCTCGATGCGGAACAGGAACTCGGGGTCGACGAGCAGGCGCTCGAGCGCCGCGCGCAGGCCCGCGTCGACGCTCCCTTCCGCGCGCCCGTCGCGATAGAAAGCGAGCAGCGTGTCCACGTCGGCGCCGGTCGCCGGCCGGCGGTATGCGCGCCGGGCCAGCTCCGTCAGCGCGGTCCGGACGCAGGCTTCCTCGGCCGCCGCGTCCCCGGCCGGCCGGCAGCCGAGCAGCTTTGCCCGGCTCGGCAGATCGGCCGCCCCGCTGGGATTGTAGGGGCCGATGACCTGGACGACGGAGACCGCCGGGTTGCCGTCCTGCAGCTCGTCCTGCGCGTAGGAGTAGGTCGAGCGGTCGAGCGGCAGGGGCAGGATGCCCTCGGGCAGCGCCGACTGCCGATCGAATGCGATGCCGACCAGGCGGCGGCCGCCCTTGACCGTCGTGCGGACCTCCAGCCCCCTGTCCGCGGTCAGCGCGTACGCCTCCCACTCCGGGAAGGAGTGCGTGCCGTACACCTGGTCGAACTTGCCCGCGTAGCCCATCGGCGGCAACTGCTCCGGCTCCCACTCGCGGCCCACCGTGAAGGTGCCGACGAGCGCGCCGTCGACGCGCACGTCCATCCGGTGCGCCTGGCCCAAACCGCGCACGTAGCCGTACTCCTGCTTGCGCAGCCCGATCCGGATGATGTACTCGCCGTCGACCGGGAAGTTGTGGTGCACGGCCACGCCGCCCCGCGAGCCGAAGGGCAGGTCGTCGCTGACCGTGCCGTCCTGGTCCAGCGCGCCGTGCACGGGATAGACGGCGCCGGCCGGCCGCAGGCCGAGGTCGCCGACCGCGAGCTGGCTGATGCGCCGGGCCGCCGCCAGGTAGCGCTCGATCAGCGTCGGCGACACGGAGAGCACCTCGGCGATGTTGTCGAAGCCGTGCTGCTCGTCGTCGGCGGGCAGCAGGCCGTTGACATCGATCTCGAGGCCGAACAGGTCGCGGATGACGTTGGCGTACTCGGCCCGGTTGAGCCGGTGGATGGTCCGGCGTCCCGGATCGGGAGCGGCCAGCGCCGCGTTGTCGAGCTCCGTCTCGAGCCACGAGACGAAGGCGTGCGACGCGGCGGCGGTCGGGCGCGGGCGGCCCGCGGGCGGCATGGCGCCGGCGCGCAGGCGCCGCACGACGTGCTCCCAGACGGCCGGCGCGTCGCCGACGTCCGCCAGGCTCAGCGTGTCCAGCGTCAGGTCCGCCGTGCGCAGCCGCTCGTTGTGGCACGCCACGCAGTAGCGGTCCAGCAGCGCGCGCCCCGTCGCCGCCGAGCCGGCCGTCGCGGCCCCGGCCTCCCCCGCCACCGCCGCGTGCGCCGCATCGGCCGGCGCCTGCTGCGCCTGCGGCTGAAGCTGGCCGGCGCCGGCCAGCGCCGCCGCCGTTACGCCAACGAGTATCCAGCGTGGCATCGCTCTGCCTCCCCTACCCCGCCAATCGTCGCCTGACGGCTCCGCTCGGCGCCCAACCAACCCTGCAGGAGTCCGCGCCGTTCCACGGCGCAGACTCCTGGTTTCCGCCGGCCGCGGCGGCGGTGCGCGCGTCGTCGATCAGGGCGCGCGGCGTCTCGCCTCGCCCGTTCGCCAGGTCGAGGTCGGCGCCGTGCGCCACGAGCAGATCGGCGACCGCCAGGAACCCCCGTTGCACCGCGCCGTGGAGCGCGGTGTCGCCCGCGCCGTTGGCCGTGTCGATCACCTCGGCGGCGCCCGCGTCGACGGCCGCCTCGACGGTGGCCAGCACGCGGTCCTCCGCCGCCCACTCGGCCCGGACGAGCTCGGGCGCGATGAGCCGGCTGCGGCGTGTCGTGGCGCGGCTCAGGCGCAGACCCACGGCCGCCATCAGCGCCGTCGTGCCGTCATCGAACGTCAGGCGCGGATCGGCGCCGGCGGCGGCCAGCAACCGCATCAGCTCCGGCTCCAGGTACTTGGCGGCCAGCAGGAACGGCGTGCCGCCCTTCTCCCGGAGCGTGATCACGTACTGGTACGTCCAGCGCGGAACCGGCGTGCTTCCCGTCAGCCGCGCGTTCGGGTCGGCGCCCGCCGCGAGCAGCGCCTGCAGGAGGTCCGCGTCCGCGCGCAGCACCGCGGCGTGCAGGGCGTTGTAGCCGGCGCCCGCCGCGTGCGGGTCGGCGCCCCGCTCCAGCAGGAGCTGGGCGAGCCGGGCGTTGCCGCTGACCGCGGCCAGGACCAGCGGGCTGTTGCCGTCCGCCGCCGGCCCTTCCAGGTCGGCGCCGGCGTCGAGCAGCAGCCCCGCCGACTCGCTGTCGCCGTGGCGCGCGGCGAACAGCAGGGCCGTGAAGCCGCCGGCGTCGAAGAACGTGGCACCGGCGGGGCTGGTCGTGCTCTGCAGGCCCACGCCGCGGAGCTGGCGCACGGTCCGGGTGCGCAGGCCGACCGCGGCGCCGTGCTCCAGCAGCACGCGCGTGACGGCCGGGCGTCGGTTCGCGGCCGCCCACATCAGGGCCGTCTGCCCCCGTGACGGCTCGCGGGCGTCGATGTCGGCCCCGTGGGCGAGCAGCGCCCGCACCGCCGCCGGGTCGCCCGTGGACGCGCACCGCATGAGCAGCGTCTCGCCCGAGCGCAGCGCCCGGTTCGGATCGGCGCCGGCCCCGAGCAGGCGCTCGACGACGGCCGTGTTGCGGCCGGCGCAGGCCACCCACAGCGGCGTGGCGCGCAACGCGTTCTCGGCGTTCACGTTCGCGCCCGCCTCCAGCAGGCGGTCGACCGCCTCGAGGTCGTTCCAGTGCGCCGCCCAGTGCAGGGCCGTGGCGCCGTCGGCCTGCGGCGCGTCGGCGTCCGCGCCCCGGCGCAGCAGGGCGGCCACCCCGTCCCAGTCCCGGCTCCTGGCCGCCTGCACGAGCTCGAGGTCGGATTCCCCCGCGGCGGGGGCGGCCAGCGCCGGCAGGCCGCACAGCATCCCGGCGGCGACGAGCAGCGCCGGCAAGCGGTCACACTTCATGAGCATCCGCCATCATAGCCCCGCGCGGCGCCCAGACCAACCACTTTTCCCCCTCACCTTGCGCCCGCACGGCGCCCGGCCGCGTCCGCGCCTACCACATGCGCCGCAGCAGCTCGAGGAGCGCCTCCTCCCCGCCCTGCCGATCGTGCCAGGCGGCGCTCTCCTTCAGCGCTTCGCCGGCGACGACCGGCAGATCGTCCTCGCGCGCCCCGACGTCGCGCAGGCGGGTCGGCACCTCGAGCGAGCCGATGAACGCGGCCACGGCGTCCGCCGCCTCCGCCGCCACCGCCGCCGGCTCGCGCCCGTCCGTCGGGATGCCCAGCGCCCCGGCGATCAGCACCTGCTGCGGGAGCGTCTGCGGCGCGAGGAAGCGCATGCAGTGTGGGATGGTGATGCAGGACGTGACGCCGTGCGGGACGTCCCAGCGCGCGCCGATCTGGTGCCCCAGAATGTGGCTCAGGCGCACGCCCACGCTGGTGATGCCGAAGATGGACATCCAGGCCGCGATCTGGCACTCGCCGCGCGCCGCGAGGTTGCCGGGCTCGGCGAGCGAGGCGGGCAGGTGCCGGTGCAGCCTGCGGATCGCCTCCACGGCCAGCACGTCGCTCACCGGCTGCGGGTTGACCGACCAGATGGCCTCGATGGCGTGGTCGAGGGCCTTGACGCCGGTCGCGGCCCACAGCGCGCGGGGCGTCGGCAGCGTGACCTGCGGATCGAGAACGACCGTGCGCGGGCAGATCCGCGGGTCGCTGCGCAGCCCCTTGACCCGGGTGTCCTCGTCGGTGATGCCCGCGAAGGGCGTGAACTCGCCGGCGGACAGGGTGGTGGAGACCGCGATCTGCGGCATGGCCGCCTGGGGCTGGCCGTCCGCGAGCAGCTCCAGCGCCACGATCTTCGCCGCGTCGATCGGGCTGCCGCCGCCGAAGGCCACCAGGGCGTCGGCGTTCACCTCCCGGGCCTGGCGGACCGCGGCGGCCACGGTGCGGCTGGGGACGTGCTGGCGAATGCCGGCGTGCGTCCCGGCCCAGCGCCCGCCCAGCAGGCGTTCGAGCCGCTGCACGAGATCGGTGCGCGTCGCCAGGCTGTTGCCCGTCAGGATGAGGGCCCGCCGCCGGCCGAGCCGGTCCAGCTCGCCCGGAACCCGGTCGAGCGCCCCGGGACCGAAGATCACGTTCTCGAGCTGCGGGAACCGGTATTGGCGAATCATGCCGCCAAGGCTATCAGTCCCGGGCCCGCGCTTCTTCGATTGCGCCGCTACCGGCGGCGGTGTAATCTGCACCTGGAACTGTATCCTTCGGCAACATCAGGAGGTCCGACGATGAGAACGTTGCTGGCAGGGGCCGTCGGTTTCGGCGTGCTGCTCGCGGCGGCGTCCGGCGCGGCGCATCACTCCTTCTCGGCGGAGTTCGACATCGAGCAGCCGATCAGGCTGCAGGGCACGCTGACCGAGCTCGAGTGGGTGAACCCGCACGGGTGGCTGCACATGGACGTCGTGGGCGAGGACGGCGAGGTCGTGAACTGGGCGGTGGAGATGGGCAACCCGACGTCGCTGCTGCGGCGCGGCCTGCGCAAGGGCGACTTCCCGCCCGGCATCGAGTTCGTCGTCGACGGCTATCTGGCCAAGGACGGCACGCCGACCGCCAACGGCATCACGATCACGTTCCCCGACGGGCGGAACTTCTTCGCCGGCTCGTCCGGCACCGGCGGCCCGGAGCCGCAGCGCTAGGACCCCGCATGTCGACGACAGCGAGGTTGGCGGCGCTGGCCGCCGTCGGGCTGTGCCTGCTCGCGCCGCTGCCGGCGGCCGGGCAGGGCGCCGCCGGGGAGGCGTACGTGCCGCCCCGCACGGCCGACGGCCAGCCGGACCTGCAGGGCGTCTGGCAGGCGCTCAACACGGCCGCCTGGGACATCCAGGACCACTCGGCCAGCGCCGGCGTCCCGGCCGGCCAGGGGGTGGTCGTCGGCAACGAGCTCCCCTACCAGCCGTGGGCGCTCGAGCAGAAGCAGGAGAACTTCGAGAACCGCCATACGGCCGACCCCGAGACGCAGTGCAACATGCCCGGCGTCCCGCGCATCACCTACATGCCGTAT
Organism: Vicinamibacterales bacterium; assembly: GCA_965214845.1. Classification (GTDB taxonomy): domain Bacteria; phylum Acidobacteriota; class Vicinamibacteria; order Vicinamibacterales; family UBA8438; genus JAAXGX01. Next base: position 3,627,918 of record CBDCCO010000007.1, on the reverse strand, counting down.
CCGTTCCAGATTCTCCAGTTCGACGACCGCATACTCATCCTGTACGAGTACATCCATGTCACGCGCACCATCTACATGGACGGGAGCCCGCATCCCGAAGGGCACATCGACTTCTGGATGGGCGACTCGCGCGGGCGCTGGGACGGCGACACGCTGGTGGTCGACGTGATCCACTTCAACGACCGGACGTGGTTCGACCGCGCGGGCAACTTCCACAGCGAGGCCCTGCACGTGGTCGAGCGCTACACGCCGACGGGCCCGGATCACCTGCAGTACGAGGCCACCATCGAGGACCCCAGGGTGTTCACCCGGCCCTGGACGATGCGCATGCCGCTCTACCGGCGCCAGGAGGCGGACATCCAGCTCCTGGAATACGAGTGCTACGCCTACTCCGAGAGCGAGCTGGCCGCCGACAAGTGAGGCAAGCGAGGGAGGATTCGATGAGTCATCGCACTGCCATCCTCGGGGCGGCGCTCCTGACCGCGCTGGCGGCCGCGCCGCTGGCGGCCCAGGACGCGCCGCTGCCGCGCACCGCCGACGGCCGTCCCGATCTGCAGGGCTACTGGGACGGCGGCCCGACCAACGCGTCGCACAGCATCGAGGACGGCTGCTGCGACGCCGAGCACGCCAGGATGCAGAGCCGCGGCCCGGAGCGGCTCGGCCTGCAGGTGCCCGTGATCATCGACCCGCCGGACGGGCGCATCCCCTACCAGCCGTGGGCGGCCGAGCGGCGCACGGAGTTCCTGTACGACATGGAGACCCCGACGGAGCTGGCGCACATCGATCCGGAGGATCGCTGCCTGCTGGTCGGGGTGCCGCGCAGCAACTACCGGGGCGACCTGCAGATCCGCCAGAACGACGGCCACGTCGTGTTCCTCTACGAGTGGACGCACGCCTACCGCGTCGTTCCGACCGACGCGCGCCCGCACGTGGGCGCCGACATCCGGCTGTTCAACGGCGACTCGCGCGGCCGCTGGGAAGGCGACACGCTGGTCGTCGACGTCACCAACTTCAACGACGTGGCCTGGCTCGACTCGCACGGCAGCTTCTACAGCGAGGCGCTGGAGGTGGTGGAGCGCTGGAACCTCGTCGACGCCGACACGCTGCGCTACGAGGCGACCGTCACCGACCCGAACGTGTTCACGCAGCCCATGACGCTGGCGTTCACGATGGGGCGCATCGGCGGCGACGGCGATTACGAGTTCTACGAGGAAGGGTGCTGGGAGGGCGTCACCAACAAGCACCGCCTGGCGGCCGGACGCCTCGCCGTGGCCGCGGGCGAGCGGCGCCTGCACACGCACGAGGAAGCACCCCGGTAGCCGGATGTCGCCTGCCAGTCGCGCGGGGACGACGCTGGCGGCGGCCGTCGCGGCGCTCGTCGCGCTGGCGGCCGCCGCCGAGGCCCAGCCGGGCGGGGGCAGCGGCCAGCTCCAGCTTCCCAACCCGTACCGTCTGGTCGAAGACTGGCCGACCCTGCCGCCGGACATGAACGGCGGCCGCTGGGGCGAGCTGATCCGCGCGCAGCTCGATCCCGACGGCAACATCTGGATCTTCCACCGCTGCTTCAACACCGTGCCGCCGGGCTACGCGACGTGCGTCGGCCGCAGCGACCCGCCGATCCTGCAGTTCGACCCGGCGGGACGGCTGCTGGCGAGCCTGGGCGGCGGGATGTTCGCGTTCCCGCACGGCTTCACCGTCGACGCGAAAGGCAACCTCTGGGCCACCGACGCCAACGGCGACGCGACGGTGCTCGGGATGGCCGCGCGGGCCGCGGCCGGCCCGTTCGCGGGCGCCCCGCTGGGCCAGCAGGTCTTCAAGCTGAGCCCCGCGGGCGAGGTGCTGATGACTCTCGGCGAGGCCGGCGTGGCGGGCAGCGGCCCGGACACCTTCGACCGGCCGACCGGCGTGGCCATCGCCCCCAACGGCGACATCTTCGTCACCGACGGGCACGGCACCAACGACCGCGTGTTGAAGTACTCCGCGGACGGCCGGTTCATCAAGACCTGGGGCCGCACCGGGTCCGGGCCGGGCGAGTTCGACCAGCCCCACGACATCTCAATCGGCGGCCCGCAGGGACACGTGTTCGTCGCCGACCGCAGCAACAACCGCGTGCAGATCTTCGACCAGGACGGCAACTTCATCGCCGCCTGGACGCAGTTCGGCCGGCCCAGCGCGCTTCACGTGGCCGCCGACGACACGCTCTACGTGAGCGACTCGCAGTCGAACTCGACGGTGAACCCCGGCTACGTTCGGGGCATCACGGTCGGCAGCGCCGTCGACGGCTCGCTGCGCGCCTTCATTCCCGACCCCGACCTCGCGGACGCCGACGCGACCCGCATCTCCGGCGCCTCCGGCATCACGGCCGACGCCGAGGGCAGCATCTTCGCCGCCGACGTCGGTCCGCACACGCTGCGGAAGTACGTCCGGGCCCCCTGACGCCCGCGGCCGCCAGACGCCCGCCAGCCAGGCGTCCGGTGGGCCTCCGGCAGCCGTATGCGGCCCGGTCCGACTGCCCGTACACTGGGACGTGATGGCCAAGGAGGTCGAGCGGCCGCCCGTCTCCATCGCCGGCGTGCGCCTGGATCTGGGCGGCGGCCGGCGCGGGACCGACATGGGTCCGTCGGCGGTCCGCCTGGCCGGCCTCCACGAGGCGCTGCGCAGGGCGGGCTTCGAGGACGTCGAGGATCTCGGGGACATCGAGTGCCCCGGCGCCGAGACCGCCGACCCCGGCACGGCGCGGGCGCACTTCCTGGACCCCATCAGCGAGGCGTGCGGCAAGGTGGCGCGCACCGTGCGGGGCATCCTGGCCGGCGGACGAGTCCCCGTTCTGCTCGGCGGCGATCACAGCCTGGCGGCGGGCAGCATCGCGGGGGTGGCGGCCCACCAGCGCCGCGCCGGCCGGCAGGCGGGCGTCGTCTGGGTGGACGCCCACGGCGACATGAACACGCCGGAGACGACCGCGTCGGGCAACGTCCACGGCATGCCCCTGGCCGCCCTGCTCGGGCTGGGGCCCACCGAGCTGACGAAGATCGGCGGCCGGTCGCCCGCGCTCGCCCCCGATCGCGTGGCGCTCGTGGGCATCCGCGATCTCGACCCGGGGGAACGCCGGCTCGTGAAGCAGTCCGGCGTGGGCGTCTTCACCATGTCGGACATCGACCAGCAGGGCATCGCCGCGGTCATGCGCGCCGCCATCCGGCGCGCGCGGGGCGCGGACGGCCTGTTCCACCTGAGCTTCGACCTGGACGTCGTCGACCCCCAGTACGCGCCCGGCGTCGGCACGGTCGTCGACGGCGGCCTGACCTACCGCGAGGCGCACATGGCCATGGAGCTGTGCGCCGCCGCGGGCGGGTTGACCTCCCTCGAGATGGTGGAGATCAACCCGTTCCTGGACGTGCAGAACCGCACCGGCAAGCTGGCCATGAGCCTCATCCTGTCGGCGCTGGGCAAGTTCATCTACCGCGACTGACGGCCGCCGGCGCCGGCTTCAGTCCGGCAGGGCGAACGCCAGCAGCTCCGCCGGCACGTCCCGGCCGCCGACGGCCACGACCAGGTACTGCCGGCCGCCGAGCAGGTAGGTCATCGGCGTGCCGGTCTGCGGCGCCGGCATGTAGACCGCCCCCACGTTCTCGCCGGTGGCCTTGTCGTAGGCGCGCAGCATCGCTCCGCGCCGGCCGTCGGGCGTGGTGATGAAGCCGCCGTCGGCCGCCTGCCGGCCGCCCTCGCCGGAGATGAGCAGCGTGCGCGTGGTCAGCGTGCCGACCGGCCCCTGCCGCCCCGTGCGCGGAATGTCGATGCCCTGCAGCGCGGGGTGCTCCTGCACCCAGTCGGGCGTCTCGCCGTGGGCGACCTGCCAGACGATCTCGCCGCGGTTCAGATCGATGGCCGTGATGCGCCCCCAGGGCGGCTTCATCAGCGGCAGCCCCTGCACCGTCATGCCCGGCCCGCCGGCGGGGCCGTTGATGTAGTCCATGTCCGAGCGCGACGGGTCGTTGCGCAGGGCGAGGACGCGGCTCAGGGTGTGCGAGAAGAGGTACAGGATGCCGGTCTCGGGGTCGTAGGAGCCGCCCGGCCAGTTGGCGCCGTTGGGCACGAACAGCGTGCCGTACAGGTCGCCGGCGCCGCGCGTGATGGGCGGCGTGAAGATCGGGCCGGTGCGGTACTGCTGGACGATGCGCCGCGCCTCGGCCTCGATCTCCGGCGTCAGGTCGATGATCTCGTCGAGCTCGAAGCCCTGCCGCTCGAACGCCGGCGGCCTGGTGGGGAACGGCTGCGTCGGCGAGTAGGTCTCGCCCGGGATGTCGCCCGCCGGCACGGGCCGCTCCTCGATGGGCCAGACCGGCTCGCCCGTGATGCGATCGAACACGTAGACCCAGCCCTGCTTGGTCGGCTGGGCAATCGCCTTGATGTCGCGGCCGTCGACCGTGATGTCGGCCAGGATGGGGGCGCACGGGACGTCGTAGTCCCAGAGCGGGTGATGGACGAACTGGAAGTGCCAGAGCCGCTCGCCGGTGTGCAGGTCGACCGCCACCAGGCTCTCGGCGAACAGGTTGTCGCCCGGGCGGTGCCCGCCGTAGTAGTCGCCGGTCGGGATCTCGACCGGCAGGTAGGCGATGCCGAGCTCGGCGTCGACGGTCATCTGCGTCCAGACGCCCGTGTTGCCCGTGTACTCCCAGGAGCCGTCCTCCCAGGTCTCGTTGCCGAACTCGCCCGGCTGCGGGATGGTGTGGAAGATCCACAGGCGCTCGCCGGTGCGCGCGTCGAAGCCGCGGATGTAGCCTTTCGCGTTGCGGCGCGACGGCGGCGTGCCCCCGGGCCGGCTGGCGGCGCCGACGAGCACGACGTTCCCGGCCACGACCGGCGCCCCGTTCCAGGCCAGCTCGCTCGTGACCGGGTCGAGGTCCTGGTCGTTGTTCTGCTTCAGGTCGACGATGCCGCCGGCGCCGAAGTCGGGCACCGGACGCCCGGTCGCCGCATCGAGCGCCACGAGCTGATAGCCGATCGTCACGAAGTAAATGCGCGCGTCGCCGGCGCCGTCCGTCCAGTACCCGACGCCGCGGCCCGAGAGCCGCCGCACCGACTGCGCCGCGCGCTCGCCCTCGGCGAGGCGGTACAGCCAGAGGTACTCGCCCGTCGCCGCGTCGAGCGCGACGACGGCGCGCCGGCTGCCGGCCGTCGTGTAGAGCACGCCGTCCACCACCAGCGGCGTCGACTGCAGGTTGAAGTCCGGACGCGGCCCGAGGTTATCGGTCCGGAAGCGCCAGACGACCTCGAGGTCGTCGAAGTTGCCGGCGTCGATCTGGTCGAGCGCCGCGTAGCGCGTGGCGCCGAGGTCGCCCGCCCACGTGCGCCACTCGCCGTCCGCCGCGCCGTGCTGCGCGCCCGCCGGCAGCGCGCCGGCGAGCAGCAGGGCAATCGAGAGGCCGAGCATCCGGCGCAGGCCGGACGCGAACGCCGTGCAGTTCAGGGAATCTCGCATCAGTGGTTCCTCGCGTTTCGATCCGCGAGTATCCTATAGATCTCGAACCAGACAGATCTCGAATCGGATCCCGGGCCAGGAGGACATGATGCGGAAGACGTTACTCGCGGCGCTGGCGCCGATCGCACTGCTCCTGTCGTTCGCCTGCGGGGGCGGCGAGCCCGCGGCCGAGCCCGAAGAGGCCCCGATGGCGGAGATGTCGAACCCCGCCGACAAGTTCGCGGGCGCCTGGTCGCTGGTGCGGCGCGAGCGCCGCGACGCGGACGGCATGGACGTGGAGCCGCCGGTCGACAACCGGGTCGGCTACATCATCTATCACCCGTCCGGCTACATGGGCGTGACGACCATGAGCCCCGACCGCGCGGCGTACTCCGAGGGCGGGCCGACTGCCGAGGAGGCCCTGGCGCAGATGGGGACCTACAACTCCTACTTCGGGCGCTTCAGCGTCAACGAGGAAGGCGGCTACGTCACCCACCACCTCGAAGGCAGCCTCGACCCGAGCGGCGCCGGCTCGGACTACCAGCGCTTCTTCACGTTCAGCGACGACGGCAACACGCTGACGCTGCAGCCGCCGCCCGACGAGGACGGCGTGCGGTCGTTCATCACCTGGGAAAAGCTGCCCGACCTGGCGGAAGCCGAGCTGACCGAGACCCACCGGCGGCTGTTCGGCTTCTACCGCATCGAGTCGATCACCCGCGAGACGACCGACGGCGAGCCGGTCGAGGCCGAGCAGTACGAGACGGCGTACATCATCTACGCGCCGTCGGGGCACATGGCCGTGCACCTCATGCGGGGCGGCCGCATGCCCTACGCCGGCGACGAGCCGACCGGCGACGAGGCGCTGGCGACCGTCCTCAGCTACGGCAGCTACTTCGGCCCGTTCTCGGTGAACGAGGAGGGCGGCTACCTCGTCCACCACCGCATCGGCAACGAGGATCCCGGGCAGAGCGGGACGGACGCCCAGCGCTTCTACGATCTGACGGACACGCACCTCGCGCTGCAGCCGCCCGCGGCCATGGACGACCAGGGGCGGGAGGTGCAGGGCACCATCCTCTGGGCGCGGATCAGCGACTGATCGCCGGGCGCGGACTGACGGTCGCCCCGCGGCCCGCTCAGAACAGCGCAATCGGGTTGAGCGGCGAGCCGGTCCCGCCGCGGATCGGCAGCGGCGCGGCCATCAGCAGGAACTCCCAGCGGCCGCGCTCGGCGGCCGCTGCGGCGAGCGCCTCGAGGTCGCAGTTGTCGAACATGTGCACGCCGAGGTACAGCAGCGCGAAGTCGTGCACCGCGCCGGGCAGCTCCGACGGCGCGACGTAGGTCGGGTGGTCGCTGCCCATCAGCGCGATGTCGCGCTCCTTCAGCCACGGGATGACCGACGGGTGCAGCCCGGCCGAGCGCCCGCCGGGGCTGCGGCCGCGGAGCCAGGGCCCCTCGGCCGCCCGGCGCGCCCACACCCCCGTGCGCACGAACAGCGCGTCGCCCGCCGCGACGCGCACGCCGGCCTGCGCCTCCCACGCCTCCAGATCTTCGACGTAGATCGGCGTCCCCGGCTCCAGCCAGGGCACGCCCTTGAGCCGCGGGATGTCGATGAGGACGCCGCGGGTCACGATGCCGCTCTTCAGGTTGTGGATGGAGTTCTTCGGGTGGCCGCCGGCGACCGCGGCGGGGTCCGGCGCGTAGCCGTTGTAGAAGACCCCGTCGTCGTTGACGTGCGCCAGCGCGTCGAGGTGCGTGTGCGAGATGCCGTGGTAGCGCACCGCGATGCGGTCCGAGCTGATGCCGATCATCTCGTGCTCGTAGGGATACCGGTTGTCGACCGCCTCGACGGTGTTGGCGTCGCCGGCCAGCGACACGGTGAAGCCGTCCTCGACCAGCGCCACCGCCTCCAGCCGCTTGGCGGGGGTGACGAGGTTCAGCGCGCCGATCTCGTCGTCGGCGCCCCAGCGCCCCCAGTTGGAGAGCTCGGCCTTCCACTGCTCGTACTGCGCCTCGGTGACGGCCCGGTCCGCATCGCCGGTCTGGGCCGCTGCGCCGGACGCCGCCAGGGCCGCCAGCAGCAGGCCCGCCGACGCGCACGCTGTGATCTTCGTCATGTCTTCCTCCCGGGTGGACGACTGGCCGATTGTAGTCCCTCCTGAAAAGGACTACGCTAGGCCCGGATCTTCGGGAAGCATGGAGGAAATCATGGTCAGGCGACTTGGACTTTTCGTAGCCCTCGCAATGCTGGCGGCCGGACCGGCCGCGGCACAGGACGTGGAGGACGTGCAGGCCGTGCTGCAGGCGGCCGCCGACACCATGGGCGTCACCGACATGATGTCCATCGAGTACAGCGGGAGCGGCTGGGTCGGCCGCCTGGGCCAGAACTACGCGCCCGAGCAGGACTGGCCGCGCTTCGAGCTGGCCGAGTACACGCGGACCATCGACTTCGAGACGCACTCGTCGACGGAGGTGCTGGTCACCCGGCAGGGCGACTACCCCGCCCGCGGCGGCGGCGCGCCCATCGTGGGCGAGCGGCGCGAGACGCGGATGGTCCGGGGCGAGCACGCCTGGAACGCGGGCATCGATCGCGACGTCCCCATGCCGCAGGCCGCGGAACTGCGCCGGCTGGAGATATACCTCACGCCGCACGGCTTCCTCAAGGGCGCCATGGCCGGCGATCCGATCGCGGTCACGCGCAACGAGTACGGCCAGCGCGTGACCGTCGTCTCGTTCATCGCGCTCGACAGATACCGGGTGAACGGCACCATCACCGAGGACAACGTCATCGAGCGGGTGCAGACCTGGCTGCCGAATCCCATCGTCGGCGACCTGTACTACGAGACCGTCTACACGAACTACCAGGACGCCGGCGGGGGCATGATGTTCCCCATGAACTGGCACCAGCACCAGGACTTCGATGACGGCGCCCACCAGCCCAACGTCAGCGGCGGCGACCACACGTTCGGCCTCACGACCATCGACGGCGTCCGCGTGAACGTGGACGGCGCCGCGCTCACCGTGCCCGACAATGTGCGCAGCGCCACCGTGCCGCCCCTCCGCGTGGAGAGCGAAGAGGTGGGCGACGGCATGTGGCTCATCGCCGGCGGCACGCACCACAGCGTGGCCGTGGAGTTCGGCGACTACGTGGCGGTCATCGAGGCGCCGCTCAACGAGGCGCGCTCGCTGGCCGTGATCGCCGAGGTGATGCGCCTCGTGCCGGGCAAGCCCATCCGCTTCGTCGTGACCACGCACCACCACTGGGACCACCTGGGCGGCGTGCGCGCCTACGTGCACGAGGGCGCCACGGTCATCACGCACGAGGGCAACCGGCCGTACTACCAGGAGGTGCTGCGCGCCGGGCCGTGGCTGCTCGAGCCCGACCGGTTCTCGCTGTTCCCGCCCGAGGAGTGGTCCGAGGGCTACATCTTCGAGACGCTGCGCGAGAAGTACGTCCTCGCCGACGCGACGCGCCAGATGGAGCTGCACCACGTGCAGCGCCTCGCGCACGTGGCCGGCATGCTGATCGCGTACTTCCCGGCGGAGAAGATCGTGGTGCAGGCGGACCTCTACACGCCGCCGTCTCCGGGCCGGCCGCTGCCGGACGAGCCGACCGCCAGCCACCGCACCTTCTACGACAACGTGCAGCGGCTGGGGCTCGACGTCGAGACGATCGTCCCCATTCACGGCCGCCCGGCGCCGTGGTCGGACTTCGAGGCGTTCGTCACCGGCGCGCAGTGATGCCGCGACGTTGATTCCCGGTCCCGCCGGGACGCGCGGCTGCCTCGCCGGCGCGGGGCGCTGCGCGGCCCGGCGCCAGCGAGAGGGAACGCGCTCGGCGATCCGTTAGACTGCTTGTTCGGCCCGCTTCGAGGAGAAGAGCGATGCGCAGATGCCAGCACCGGTCCGTGCCCCCGACGCGCCGCGACGCGTTGCGGCGGCTCGGCGCCGCCGGAATCGGAATCGCCGCGGCCCCGGCCCTCTCGTCCCGGCTCCACGCGGCACCGCTGCCCCAGGCCGGCGGCAGCGGCGTGACGTTTCCGGACGGGGCGATCATCCGCACGCTGCTCCACGACGTCGACCCCGGGGAGCTCGCGAACGGCGCCACCCTGTTCCACGAGCACCTGTCGCTCGGCGACCCGCTGCCGCCCTGGGTGACGCCCCCGGAGGACGCCCGGCCGAGCTTCACCGCCGACCTCGACCTGATGACCGAGGAGGTGAACGCCACGGCGGCCGACGGCGTGAGCTGCATCGTGAACGGCGGCACGAAGGACCTCGGCCAGAACCCCGCGAAGCTGATGGAGCTGGCCGGGCGGGTCAACCTGCACATCGTCCTGGCCGGCGGCCTGTGGACGCAGCGGCGCTACCCGCCGGAGATCGCGCAGCAGACCGAGGAGGAGGTGGCCGCGGACTTCATGCGCGACGCCGAGGCCGAGCGCTGGGGCGCCATCGGCGAGATCGGCTCGTCGATGACCATGCACCCCGACGAGCGCAAGGTGCTGCGCGCGTCGTGCCTCGTCCACCAGCGCACCGGGCTGCCGCTCTTCACGCACACGCCCCACGAGGGCTGCTCGCAGTGCGCGCTCGACCAGCTCGACATCATCGAGGAGATGGGCGTCGACCCGCGGCTCGTCTGCATCGGCCACCTGGCCGACATCACCGGCGACCCGACGGCCGAGCTGCACAAGGAGCTGGCGAGTCGCGGCGCCTTCCTCGGCTTCGACACGGTCGGGCACCAGATCACGCAGGGCGACGCCGAGAAGGTAAAGATGATCGTCTCGTGCATCGACGCCGGCTACGAGGACTACGTGCTGCTGTCGGCCGACTTCGCCCGCGAGGCGGAGCTCAAGGCCAAGGGCGGCGCCGGCTACTCGTCCGTCCTGCACATCTTCGTCCCGAAGCTGCGCTACGCCGGCGTGCCCGACGAGACGATCCACAAGATCCTCGTCGACAACCCGCGGCGCTTCCTGGCCTTCGTGCCGAAGAACATGTAGGGGCGCCGGGCGGGGCGGCCCGGCCGCCCCGCCCGGCGTCCGTCCCGCCACTCAGCGGAGAGATGTCCGAGTGGTTGAAGGAGCACGCTTGGAAAGCGTGTGTAGGGGTAACCCTCCTACCGTGGGTTCGAATCCCACTCTCTCCGCCATTATATTTCTGTAAGTTACTAAAAAACAGGGACTTGCTCGGGAAAATAAGCGCTGCACGGACTGCTGCGGCTTTCCCCGGCAGCCCAGCGTGCACTGTTCCACGCGCGTCGACCCTTCGCAGGCAGGATCGGCTCGACGGGAAGCCGCTCGCCTGCAGCCTATTTTCTCTCGAGCCACACGATCGCCGTGCGGCCGCTCCCTCGCGGGCCGTGGGGAACGCGCATGGCCGACTACAATAGCCCGCCGTGGATCGCGAATCGACAGTGGCGACCACAGACACGATGATTCCGCGCGCCGGCATGCTCGCCACCGTCCGCAACCGGCGCGGCGTGGTCGCGGCGGTCGAACCCTTCGACGGCGAGACGGGACGCCTCCACCTCGTACATCTCGAGTACACCGACGATCACGCGCCGGCGGAGGAGCGCCTCCTGTGGGAGATCGAGGCCGATCTGTTTCCGAAGAAGAAGCAGCGGGATCTGTTCGTGTAGAGGCAGGGTTTCGATGAACAGAAGGCCCGCAGGCCAACGGCCTCGTCACGCAACCGGCCGAACCGAGGCATGAACCGATGTTCGACACCACCGAGCGGATTCTGGACCAGCTCCGCGCCGGCGAAGACGGCAGGGCCGAGTTCAAGGAGGTTCGTCTCGGAGACCGCGGCGTGCTCTCACCCGATACCGAGGCGCTCGCCGGCGAGCTGGTCGCGTTCGCGAACGCCGCGGGCGGCGGCGTCTTCCTCGGGGTCGCGGATTCCGGCGCCGTGGCGGGGATTGCGCCATCGCGCGTCGACGCGGTCGAGCGCTGGATCGTCAACGTCGCCACGCACAATTGCGAGCCGCCGATACGACCTGTCCTGCGCAAGGTCCTGCTTCCCGACGCGGCCGGAGACGACCGGCAGGTGCTCCTGGCCGAGGTTCCGCGCGGGCTCTACGTCCACCGGACGTCGGGTGGACGCTACTACGTGCGCGTCGGTTCCACGAAGCGCGACCTCACGCCTCCCGAACTGGCCCGGCTGTTCCAGGAGCGGGGCCGCGAGTACGTGTTCGACGAACAGGCCGTGCTCACGGCGGCCGTCGACGACCTCAACCGCCACCGCCTCGAAGCGTTCTTCGGGCGCTCGCCGACGATCCCCTGGCTCGACCTGCTCCGCAACACGCGGGTGACCTTCCGGGACGAGAACGGCGTCGACCGCCCCACCGTCGCCGGCCTGCTGACCTTCGGTAGGGAACCGACCGATTTCCTGCCCTCCGCCTCCATCGAAGCCGCCTGTTATCGGGGCGAGCGGTTGACCTCCGACGACCTCGTCCACGCCGAGCGGCTTGCCGGGCCGGTCTCCGACCAGATCGACGCGGGGATCGCCTTCGTCGCGCAGTTCATGCAGCCGCCGCCGAACGCCCGATCGAGCGATGGCGGCGCCGATGCGCGGTACGACCTCGACGTCGTCGACGAAGCGATCGTCAACGCCGTCGCCCACCGCGACTACGCCATCTCCGGATCGAAGATCCGCCTGTTCCTGTTTGCCAACCGGCTGGAACTCTACAGCCCCGGCAAGCTGCCCAACACCATCACGCTCGACGAGATGCCCTACCGCACGTTCACGCGCAACCAGCTCCTCGTGAGCTTCCTGTCCAGAGTCCGGAGCAAGCGGACCGGGCAGGTGTTCCTCGAATCCCGCGGCGAGGGGGTGCGCAAGATCCTCCAGGACGGCGAGGCGCACTCGGGCCGGCGGCCGACGTACGAGCTGTTCGGCGACGAGCTGCGGCTGACGTTGTGGGCGAAACTCGCCCCGTCGCGACGCCAAGGCACGGAAACCGCGTCAGGCGGTCAAGAGTGAACGGGGATGTCCCGCCAGAGTGCCGCCTGGACGTAGCGCGAGAGATGACCCAGTGGCCCGGCGTCGAGCGCAACGACTCGACTCACCAGGTGACGCCCTTCTGCTCCGGCGGGAAGAGTCGACGGGTGGACAGACGATCGTCGTCCAGTGCGCGAACGAGGTATTCGCCGGTATCCTGTTGTTCCCCGCCATTTTCTTCATCCATCCAGGACTGAAGAAGAGACACCAGCGCTCCGGCCTGACGGTCGCCGGGAAGGTGCCGGTCGAGTAGCTGCACGGTGTACGCGTCCACCGGTACCCCGTGCTGTCTGGCCGCCAGCGCCAGGCGCCGACCCAGTTCCGGTGTCAGGTCGAGCGTCACGTTCACGAGTCACCTCCGCAACTTGTCCGCCCTGGGACTTCGGATGTCCGTCATCCGCCCGAGCTTCCGTGCGTCAAACGCCATCCTCAAGTGTTGTCGATAGCAGCCAAGTATGCGAAGCATGCCTGAAGGTCGATCGTCGGTCCAGTCGGAGCCGCGCGACGTTGGCGCCGATACCCGCGTCTCCGATCAGGACACTCGGTCACCGTGTGCCCTCCAGCAGCCACTCGCAGGCGCCATGCATCTCCACGCCGGCCGGCGGTTCGGTGGGCAGGCCGTCGTGTGTCAACGTCAGCAGCCGCCGGCGGGCGCGCGGGAACAGCTTGCCGGCCGCGGCGAGCGCGCGGCATTCGCGCGTCGCGGTGGCCGGGTCCGAGAGGTCGGCGCAGACCTGGATCAGCTCCGTTTCGCCGGTCGCGTCCCGGGCGAGGAAGTTGACCTCGTAGCCCTCGGGGGTCCGCACGTAGGTCACCTCGCAGCCCCGGCGCTCGAGCTCGAGGAGGACCGCCGTCTCCAGCGCATGGCCCAGGTTTGCCCGGCCGGTTCGGTCGAAGACCGGAATCAGCCCAGGGTCGACCGGATACGCCTTGCGCGGATTGACCATTCGCTGGCGTTCCGAGGCCGATTCCATCCAGACGATCCGCACGAGAAAGCAGTCTTCCAGGTGCCCGAGGAAGTGGTGCAACGTGTCCTTGGCGATGGGGATGCCCTGCGACTTCAGCGCCGCGTGGAACTTCTCGATGCTGAACATTCCACCGGCGTTGCCCAGCAGGTGACGCACGAGCCAGCGCAGCGACGTCACGTTGCGCACGTCGTGACGCTCGACCACGTCGCGCAGCATCGCCACGTCGACGTAGTCGCGCAGAAGCTGATGTCGCGACGGCGCGTCGAGCCCCTGTGCCTCGGGAAAGCCGCCGGTCCCGAGCCAGTGGAGGAGGGCGCGTTCTAGCCGCGTCCGTTCCCGGCCCGTCAGGACGGTTGCATCGTCCGGAAGCGCCCGCTCCTGGTGGCGAAGCGCCTCGTCGAAACTGAAGGGGTGAATCAGCACCCGCCATCCGCGGCCCCGGAGCGCCGTCGCGACCTCTCGCGACAGGAGCGCGGCGGACGAGCCGGTGACGATCACCTCTGTGCGTTCGGCGTCGAGGAGCCGCCGCACGAAACGCTCCCAGCCGGGGACGATCTGGATCTCGTCGAAGTGCCAGACCACCGGCGCGGCCTCGTCCGCGTCCGGGAAGGCGCGGCCGTATTCGGACACGAGCAGGTCGAGGTCGGCGGCGTCGAGGTCGGCAAGCCGCTCGTCCTCGAACGAGACGTAGGGCAACTGCTGCCGGGGAACACCCTGCTCGAAGCGCTCCTGCCGGAGCTGGTGCAGGAACGTGGTCTTGCCGGCCCGGCGCATCCCCACGACCGCGGTCGCCTTGCCGGGAAACCGCACCCTGCCGAAGACGCCGCGCCGTGTGAGCCTGGGCAGCGGCTTCCTCAGCGAGTCGGCGAGCTGCTCTCTGAACGCCTGTCGCAGGCGAGGGTGCTTCGCGTCCATCGCCCGATTATCCTCTCTAAAGGGTGAACTATTCGTGATAATGTCCTCTTGAAAAGGATAAATCTACGTCCGGAGCGCCGGACTCGCCGCTCTCCGGATCGCCACACCGGCACCGTTGGAAGCGCGCGTCCCGGAAGACGAGTTGAAGCTCCGGGAAGGTGGCCGGATAATGTGTAGCCGTCACCTCGATTCGACGGCTGCGCACGCTCACCCGCGGCCATTCGCCCCAAGTGTGGGTGAAGTTGAGTCCCGCATACGAGTTCAACGAGGTGTTCCCAGGAATAGACGTTCGGTCGGCAGGCGAGGTGCGGAGTCAGGTGCGCGCGCGGTAGCGCGTGTCGAGGTAGAAGTGCGCGGTGCGGTCGCGTAGCGCGTTCTCGATGCGGGCCGCCACCATGACGTGCTCGGCAGCCCGCGACAGCACGGCGTTCTTGGCCATCGCCACGACGTAGTGGCGCCGCGGCTCGGCGCCGAGGAAATCGAAGACCTCCGGGGTGGCGAAGCCGCCGTCGAGCCGGACGAGAAAGCAGGCCTTGGGAAACGCGGACCGCAGCAACGCGAGCAGCCGACAGCACGCCCAGCTGGCGTCGACGACGTAACCGTTCACGTCGCGCAGTCCCGATCGCGGGCGGCCCGGATTGTCTCCGTGCTGTCGACCGAGGATCGCAATCGTCGACGCATGCTGTCGGCGCGTTCAGCGAACGCGCCGGCGTTGTCGCACAGCGCCGCGTGCAGGATGTCCCGATGCTCGGCTTCCGCGGAACGACCGCGGGCAGCCGCGCGTCGCTTGAGGGCATCGTCGCATGCGCACCAGGGTGACGACAATCAGGCCCTTCCCGGTAGGGAACCGCGGCTTCCGGTGCTACCATGGGCGTCCACGCAGGACGCGTATCCGGAGGGGACGATGCCGAGCCGCAGGCGCTTCATCAGGCAGACGACGGCGGCGATGGCCGGCATGGCGCTGGCCGGCGGCGGGGTGCGGGGCGCCGTGGCTTCGGCCGCGCAGGCTGCGCGGCGCGAGGTCGTCGTGGGCGGACGCCGGGTCCGGACGGTGGACGTGCACGCGCACTGCGAGATTCCCGGCATCCGCGAGATGATGGGGGCGGGCCCGGCGCCGAACGCGCCGCTCACCATCGGCCCGGACCGCCTGCAGGCCATGGACGCGGCGGGGATCGACGTCGAGGTCCTCAGCATCAACCCGTTCTGGTACGGGGTCGACCGCGACCTTGCGCCCCGCCTGATCCGGGCGCAGAACGAGGGCCTCGCCGCGATCTGCGAAACCTGGCCCGACCGGTTCGTCGCGCTCGCCACGACCACGTTGCAGCATCCGGAGCTGGCGGCCGAGCAGCTCGAGGAGGGGGTCACGCGGCTGGGGCTGCGGGGCGGCTCGGTCGGGGCGAGCGTGGGCGGCGAGGAGCTGGCCTCGCGCCGCTTCGATCCGTTCTGGGCCCGGGCCGAGGCGCTGGACGTGCCCATCTTCCTGCATCCGCAGGGCGTGCCCGAGCTGGCGTCCCGGCTGCAGGGGAACGGCTTCCTCGGCAACGTCATCGGCAACCCGCTGGCGACGACCATCGCCCTGTCCCATCTGATCTTCGAGGGCACGCTGGATCGCTTCCCCGGGCTGAAGCTGTGCGCGGCGCACGGCGGGGGCTATCTGCCGTCGTACGCCGACCGGTCCGACTACGGCTGCGCCACGCGCCCCGAGCAGTGCGCCGGTCCGCTGGAACAGCTGCCCACCGGGTACGTGAAGCGGCTCTACGTCGATGCGCTCGTCTTCTCGAGCGAGGCCCTGCGCCACCTCGTGGCGGTGCTCGGGGCCGGCCAGATCGTGATTGGAACCGATTACCCGTTTCCCTGGACGGCGACCCCGGACGATGCCCGGCTGCCGCGCTTCGACGTGGTGGACCACGTGCTCGAGGCGCCGGGCCTGAGCGACGCGGACCGCGCCGCCATCCTGGGGGGGAACGCCGCCGGGCTGTTCGGCATACCGTTGTAAGGGCGACTCGAGAGGGAGGCTGGAGATGGCGAAGAAGGACAGCGACCGCGACGATCCGCGCCTGGAGAACGAGCAGGGCATCAGCCGGCGGGACTTCGTCAGGACGGGCACCGCCGCCGGCCTGGGCGCGGGCGCGCTGCTGACGCCGGACCCGGCGCAGGCGCAGGCGCCGGCCGCCGGCGCCGACGACGTCGCCTGGGACTACGAGGTGGACGTGGTCATCGCCGGGGGCGGCTGCGCCGGCCTGACGGCGGCCATACGCGCGCGCGACCTCGGGGCCAGCGTGCTGGTGGTCGACGCGAACTACGACGTCGGCGGCCGGATGCTGCACAGCGGGTCGTACGTGTCGCTCGGCGGCGGCGACCCGGCCCAGCGCCGGGACATGAAGGGCGAGAAGGACAAGGAAGGATTCATCAGCGTCGATCCCGCCGAGGCGCCGGAGGAGCTCGACGACAGCGTCGAGCTGCTGTTCGCGGACATCACCGACTGGTCGGTGGTCGACCCCAAGGCCCAGAGCCCGTACCGCTACAACGAGCGGGAGCTCGTCCGCGCGTGGGCCGAGAACTCCCCGGCCACGCGGCAGTTCCTCATGGACAACTACGTCCGCTTCGCGCGCGTCAGCGGCACGCACGGCGGCGGCGGCCTGTCCCGCGCGCGGGGGGCGCGCTGCTTCCTCATGCTCGGCGACCGCACGGACATGAAGGCGGGCACGATCACGCCCGAGGACGCCGGCGTCGCGGACCCCGAGCGCACGAGCGCGTTCGCGCCGCAGCAGATGAACGACGCGCGCCGCCTCGTGGGACCGCAGGCCGTGAGCAACGGCGTGGCGCTCGCCCGGCCGCTGGAGTACTCGGCGCGGGAGAAGGGCGTCGAGTTCATGCTGCACCGCCGCTTCGCCGACCTCGTTCGCGAGGAGCCGTTCGCGGGCCGGGTGCTGGGGATCAGGGCCCATTACTCGCCGCGGCGCCACCCCGAGACCGGCGAGCTGATGCAGAGCTACTGGCAGAACGGCAACGTCGACGAGCGGCGCGAGACGGTGACCATCCGCGCCCGCCGGGGCATCATCCTGGCCAGCGGCGGCCACGCCGGCAATCCCGAGGTCCGCAGCATGTTCTATCCCGCCATGCGGGAGCCCGCCTTCCCGACCAGCGGCGTCGCCCTGCAGGGCCCCCACGGCCAGGACGCGAGCGCGCTCGTCGCCGGCCTGCGCGTGGGCGCCAACCTGGCGGGGATGCACCAGAACCTGTCGTATCCCACGACCTTCCACATCTCGACGCGTCTCGGCACGCCGGACGCGTACACCACCATGATGCCGGGGCACCCGACGTTCGGCTTCCGCGGCTCGGCGGGGATCAACGTGGGCACCGTCGGCTTCGAGGAATTCATCGCGGTCAACCAGGTCGGCAGGCGCTTCTTCAACGAGGTGCGGCTGCCCGCCAAGCCGGGGCTGAACCGCTACCCGGGCGACGGCGGCGCGCCGGGCCAGGGGCTCGACCACAAGCCGCTCGACTGGCGCAACTGCCAGAAGAAGTGGGTCCGGGAGATGTACGACTACGACCACGGCCTCGACGCGGCGCTGGCCATGAACGAGGGGTCGCAGGCGCCGGACTACCACTCCGGGCCGCTGTGGGCCATCTTCGATCAGGAGGCCGTGGAGCGCACGGGCTGGGAGCTGCGCTACCCCTACGTGGCGGACAACGGCTACTTCTTCCAGGCCGACACCGTCGAGGAGCTGGCCGCGAAGATCGCCGCCGGCCACAAGTACCAGCGGGTGCCGCTGCGCTACCTGGCCGAGACGGTCGCCCGCTGGAACGAGTGCGTGGACGCCGGCGCCGACCCCGAGTTCGAGCGCGAGGTGGACGCCCCGATGAACCGCATCGAGACGCCGCCGTTCTACGCGCTGTCGATCATGGTGGTCTGGCACGACTCCTACGGCGGCCTGCGGTGCAACGGACGCCAGCAGATCATCGACATGCAGGGGCAGGTCATTCCCGGGCTCTACGCCGGCGGCGAGGCGGTGGGCGGCTTCAACAAGCACGGCCTCGGCAAGGGCCACGTCCACGGCTACATCGCCGGCACGCACGCCGCCAAGGAGTCCGACAAGGCGTAGCAGATGGCAGAGGAAGGCAATGTCGAGCCGCACGCGATGCGGCTGGTCGTCTGGGACACGCCGCCGGCCATCGAGCGCGGACAGCGTTTCGCCGTCAGGCTCGGGGTCGCCTGCTCCGCCGGGTGCCCGCCGGCCGGCTGGGCGGTGGAGGTGCGCGGCCACGACGGCGAGCTGCGGGCGACGAGCGCCCTCGGCGACGAGCCGTGGCCCGGCACCGACGCGCTCTACCATGCCGAGGTCGCCCTGACGGCCCCGGACGCCGAGGGCCTGTACACCTGGGAGGCCGCGGCCCGGACGGACGGAGCGGACGGGACGGACGTCGCGCACGCCGGCGGCAGCGCCCGCTTCGGCGTCCGCGTGGTGTCCCCGCCGGCGTGCCTGCTGACGGTCGTCGCGCTGGACGCGGAGAGCGGGACCCCGGTCTCCGGCGCGCGGGTGGTCGCCCACCCGTATCGGGCCGTCACCGACGCGCGCGGCGTGGCGGAGATACGGGTCCCGGCCGGCGAGTACCGGCTCTTCGTGTCGGGCCGGCGCTACCGTCCCTTTCGCTTCGAGGGCGACGTGCAGGCCGACACGACCATTCGGGCGGAGCTGGCGCACGAGGTGGAGCTTTCGGATGCCGATATCTGGTCCTGATCGCCGGCGCCGGCGCGGGGCGCGAGCGCCTCGCGTGCAGCCGCTCGCGGTGGCCGTCGTGGCTCTCGGATGTCTGATCGTCCCGGGCGCCGCCGGCGCGCAGGTCGACGACGCCGCCCGCTTCGAGCAGGGCGAGCAGCTCTACGCGGAGCACTGCGCGCGCTGCCACGGCGCCTCGGGCGCGGGGAACCCACCGGCGTTTCCGGCGTTGAGCGGCAACGACCGGCTCGGCGACGCGGCCCGCATCGTCCGCATCCTGAATCAGGGCAACGGCAACATGCCGCCGTTCCCGGCCCTCGCCGCGGCGGAGACCGCCGCCCTGGCGAGCTACGTCCGCAACGCCTGGACGAACGCCTTCGGGGGAGTGACCGTCGAGCAGGCGGCCGCGGTGCTCGACGCGGTCGCGGACGCGGGACAGGCGGCCTCGGTCTGGGACGGCGTCTTCACCGAAGCGCAGGCGGCGCGGGGCCGGGACGCCTACTCGGGGGCGTGCAGCTTCTGTCACGGACGCCGCCTGAACGGCGCGCCGGACGATCCCGACATGCGGTCCACGCCCCCGCTGGTGCGGGCGCGCTTCCTGCGCGAATGGGACGGCCGCTCGCTGGCCACCCTGTTCGCGTACACCCGCCAGACCATGCCCGAGGACAACCCGGCCTCGATGACCGACCAGGAGTACGTCGACACCATCGCCTACATGCTCTCGGTGGGCGGGATGCCGGCCGGCGACGACGAGCTCCCGCCCGATCCGCGAGGCCTCGCGCGGATCGTCATCCGCCAGCGTTGACGAACCGCACCGTGACGAACGCGAAGGGGAACGAGATGAGTCGATACACGCTCGCGCTGCTGCTCGTCGTGGTCTGCTGCGCGCCGGCCACCGCCCAGGATCGATGGCCCCAGTTCCGGGGTCCGGACGCACGCGGCGTCTCCGGGGCCTCGGGGCTGCCGACCCGCTGGAGCGCCACCGAGAACGTCGCCTGGGCCGCGGACCTCCCGGGCCTCGGCTGGAGCTCGCCGGTGGTCTGGGACGACACCGTCTACGTCACCACCGTCGTCAGCACCGAGCCGGTCGAAGAGCCTCTCGGCGGCCTCTATCGGGGACGCGAGTTCTGGAGCCCCTCGGCCGCGGAACACCGCTGGATCGTCTACGCCCTCGACGTCGCGACCGGCGACGTGCGCTGGGAACGCGAGGTGCATCGCGGCCCGCCGGCCCGCGGCTACCACATGAAGAACACCCTGGCGACGGAGACGCCGGTGACCGACGGCGACGCGCTCTTCGTCTACTTCGGCAATCTCGGCGTCTTCTGCCTCGACGCGGCGGACGGCGGGTTGCGCTGGTCGCACGACGTCGAGCCCGCGACCACCCGGCTCGGGTGGGGCACCGCCGCGTCGCCGGCGCTCCACGACGGCCGCCTCTACGTCGTGAACGACAACGACGACCAGTCGTATCTGCTCGCGCTGAGCGCGGAGACCGGCAACGAGGTCTGGCGCATCGCGAGGGACGAAGGCACCAACTGGGCGACCCCGTTCATCTGGGAGAACGAGCTGAGGACGGAAATCGTCACCAACGGCACCGACAGGGTGCGCTCCTACGACCTCGACGGCAACCTCCTCTGGGAGCTCGCCGGCATGTCGTCCATCACCATTCCCACGCCCTTCGCCGAGTTCGGCCTGCTCTATCTCGGCTCGGGGTATCTCGGCGACCAGCAGCGCCCGGTCTTCGCCGTCCGCCCCGGCGCCAGCGGCGACATCTCGCTCCGCGGCTCGGAGACGGCCAACGAGTTCATCGCGTGGTCGCAGCCGCAGGCCGCCCCCTACAACCCTTCCCAGATCGTCTATGGCGACGTCATGTACACGCTCCTCGACCGCGGGTTCTTCACCGCCCACGACGCGCGGACCGGCGAGGAGGTCTACCCCCGGCAACGGATCGCGGTCGGCGCGGCGTTCACCGCCTCGCCCTGGGCCTACGACGACAGGATCTTCGCGCTGAGCGAGGACGGCGACGCCTACGTGATCCGCGCCGGCCGGACCTTCGAGGTCGTCGGCCGCAACCCGCTCGGCGACCTCGCGATGGCCACGCCGGCCATCGCCCACGGCAGCCTGTTCATACGGACGCGGTCGAAGCTCTATCGGATTGCCGAGGCCGCGGCGCCTTGAGGGCCTCGGGCTCCCGGGCCGGCGGGGATGCGCTCCGCCGGATCATGCCGAGGCGGTCGCCAGAATGTCGGCCGACTCCTCGGCCAGGTCCGTCACGCAGGCCTCCACGTGACGCGCGCGGGTCCGGAAGCTGAGAACGCAGACGCGCGCCAGGAACCTCCCCTCCACGACGGCCCCCGACAGCATCACCCGCTTGCGCAGGTTCACACGCTCGACCAGCAGCCGGGTCGCCTCGTTTTCCTCCGCCGGGCTCGATCCGGACCAGCGCAGGTGGAACGCGAACAGCGACACCTGCGGCGGCGCCGCCATCACGATCCCGGGGACCGCCGCGACGCGCGCCGCCGCCTCCAGGGCGAGGGCCCGCTTCTCCGCCAGGGCGGCGCGCAGCCGCGCCGCGCCGTACAGCTTCACGCAGAGCCAGACGCGCAGGCCGGGGAACCCGCGCGAGAGCTCCGGCCCGTACACGTGAGGGTCGTACTCGTCGTCATCGGTCCGGGCGGGCAGGTAGCCCGCGGTCGCCTCGTGCGCCCGGCGCAGCGCGGCGCCGTCGCGCACCAGCAGGGCCCCGGTGCCGTACGGCAGGAACAGGCCCTTGTGCGGACCGAGGGTGAGGGAATCGGCCCGCGAGAGCCCGGGCATCAGTTGCCGCAGCTCCGGGCACAGGTGGAAGAACGCGCCGTAGGCGCCGTCCACATGGTGCCAGATCCCTTCGCGGGCGCACAGGTCGGCGACGGCGTGCAGCGGATCGACCGCGCCCGTGTTCGTGGTGCCGGCCGCCGACGCCACGCAGAACGGCCGCAGACCGGCCCGGCGATCCGCGGCGATCAGGTCGGCGAGCGCGTCCACGTTCATCCGGAACCGCTCGTCGACCGGGACCGTCCTGACCCGGTCCGGCATGATGCCGGCCAGCCGGGCGGACTTCGCCAGCGAGTGATGCATCTGCGTCGAGCCGTACAGCACGCCCGGGCGGATATCCGCACCGAGATGCCGCTCGCGCGCGCACAGCACGGCGTTGAAGTGCGCCATCGACCCCCCGCTGGTGAACAGCCCGCGGGTCCCGGGGGGCAACGCCATCCAGTCGCGCAGCCAGTCGAGCGCGTTGGACTCGAGCTGGACGAGGGCCGGGGCGGCCAGCCGCACCCCGGTGTAGCGATTGACCACGCCGGCGATCAGGTCCGCCAGCGCCGCGGGATACAGTCCGCCGCCCGGGATGTAGGCGAGATAGCCGGGCCCCGGCGTCGTGAAGGACCGCGGCACCCACTCGGCAAGCAGCCGCTCGAGCAGCGGCTCGTACTCGACGCCCCGTTCGGGGGCCGGCTCGCGGAGGCGGCGGCAGAGGTCGGCCGCGTCCACGTCGCCCCGGGCCGGCAGCGTCTCGAGGCTCAGGACGTGGTCCACGAGCCGCTCGACCGTGGCGTGCCCCATGCGCCGCATCTCGCCGGCGCTGAACTCGAGGTCGGCGGGGTCGCTGGGCATGGGTGGCTCGCGCTCGGTCGGGCGCCGGTTCAGGTCGTCGCTGCCGTGTGCCCCACCGGGACGACTATAATCGACTGTTCCCGCGGCGCGGCGCGTCTCGTGCCGGACCCGGGTGCGGCGGCGCCAGCGGGACGTGGAGGTGCCTCATGAGCGCGGAGCGACTGACGGTGGGCCGAGCGGTGTGGTTCCGGACGATCCTGGCGGCGTTGGCGGCCACCCTCGTCGTGCGGGCGGCGGCGCTCCTGGTCTTCGATATTCCGGCCGAGTTCGAGCCCCTCGCCATGGCGGTGCCGACCGTGTTCTGGACCGTCGTCGGCGTCGCCGCCGGGCTGGGGGTCGCCGTGATGACCAACCGCCGGTCCGAGCGCCCGGTCCCGCTGTTCCAGCGCATCGTCCTCGTGGCCCTGCTGGTCTCGCTGCTGCCCGACCTCTGGATGCTCACCGAGAGCGGCAGCGCGGCGTTTCCGGGCGCTACGCCGGCGGCCGTCGTGACCCTCATGGTGCAGCACGTCGTGGCCGCCGCCATCGTGCTCCGGGGCGTGACGGGGCGGGTCGGCTGGTCTTCCTGAGTCGCGGGACCACTCGCAAGCGGATGGCCTCGAGCGAGGCAGCCGTCTCCTGCGCCGGCCTCGTCAAGCGCTACGGCGACGTGCTGGCCGTCGCGGGTCTCGACCTCGAGGTCCGGCGCGGCGAGTGCTTCGGCCTGCTCGGGCCGAACGGCGCCGGCAAGACGACCACCATCGAGGTCCTCGAGGGCCTGCTCGCACCCGACGCGGGCCGGGTGCGCGTGCTGGGCCGCGCGTGGGGCCGCGACGACGACGCGCTGCGCGCGCGGCTGGGGATTCACCTCCAGGAGTCGCAGCTCGACGACAAGCTGTCGGTCGTCGAGACGTTGCGGCTGTTCCGCTCGTTCTACCCGCGCGGGCGGCCGGTCGACGACGTGCTCGGGCTGCTCGAGCTCGACGGCAAGCGCCGCAGTTGGGTCGGCAAGCTGTCGGGGGGCCAGCGGCAGCGCCTGGCGGTCGCCTGCGCCCTGGTCGGCGATCCGGAGCTGCTGTTCCTGGACGAGCCGACGACCGGGCTCGACCCCCAGTCGCGGCGGCAGTTGTGGGGGCTGCTGCTGCGCTACCGCGCGGAGGGGGGTACCATCCTGCTGACGACCCACTACATGGACGAGGCGCACGCGCTGTGCGACCGGGTCGCCATCGTCGACCGGGGACGCATCGCCGCCCAGGGCAGCCCGGACGAGCTGGTGCGGTCGATCGGCGCGCCGCACGTGGTGGAGGTCGCGTTCGCCGGCGGCGCGGCTGCGGAGCCGGCAGACCTGCGCGAGCGGCTGGCCGGCCTGCCCGACATCGACACGGTTCGCGCGGGCGGGACGGCGGATGCCTGGACGGTCACGGCCCGCTCCCTGCACCGCGCGCTGCCGGCGCTCGCGGGCCTGGCCGCGGCCGCCGGCGTCGAGATCGAGACGCTGGCCACGCGCACGGCCACGCTGGAGGACGTCTTCGTGGCGCTCACCGGCCACCGACTCCGCGATGACTGAGACCCGACCTGCGGAACCGCGTCATCCGTTCGTCGAGATGACGATCACCCGCCTGCTCATCATGGTGCGCGAGCCGGAGATGATCTTCTGGGTCTTCGTCTTCCCGCTCCTGATGGCGCTCGTCCTGGGCATCGCCTTCCGCTCCGCGCCCGAGGCGCCGGTGGCGGTCGGCGTCGAGCCGGGAGCCGGCGCGGCGGCGCTGGTCGACGGCCTGTCCGCGCACGACAGCGTCGAGGTCGTGGCGATCGCTCCCGGCGCGACGGCGACGGCGCTGCGCGACGGTCTGGCGCACGTGGTCGTCGTGCCCGGCGACCCGCCGACGTACCGCTACGACCCCGCGCGGCCGGAGAGCCGGCTGGCGCGGCAGACCGTCGACGACCTGCTGCAGCGCGCCGCCGGCCGGAAGGACGTCTGGACGGGCCGCAACGAGACCGTCACCGCCCCCGGCAGCCGCTACATCGACTGGCTGATACCCGGGCTGCTGGGCATGAACATCATGGGCACCGGCATGTGGGGCATCGGCTTCACGCTGGTGCTGCAGCGCACCCGCAAGCTGCTCAAGCGGCTCATCGCGACGCCGATGCGCCGCTACCAGTACCTGGCGGCGCTCGTGACGGCGCGCCTGGTGCTGCTCGCGCTCGAGGTGGTGGCGCTGGTCGGATTCGCCCGGCTGCTGTTCGGCGTGCCCATCGAGGGCTCGCTGGCCAGCCTGGCCGTCGTGTCGCTGCTCGGCGCGATGACCTTCGGCGGCATCGGGCTGCTGACGGCCAGTCGCGCGCAGACGATCGAGGGCGTCTCCGGCATCATGAACGTCGTCATGGCGCCGATGTGGGTCTGCTCCGGGGTCTTCTTCGCCGCGTCGAACTTCCCGGACCCGATGCAGCCGTTCGTCCAGGCGCTGCCGCTGACCGCGCTGAACGACGCGCTGCGGAGCGTGATGCTGGACGGCGACGGGCTGATCGCGGCGGGCCCGGAGCTGCTGATCCTCGGCGGCTGGGGTGGGGCGAGCTTCGCCGTGGCGCTCAGGATCTTCCGCTGGCGGTAGAGTCGGACGCCGCAAGTGGTAACGTCATGGCGTGGAGGAACGCATGGCGCAGAGGAGAGACGGCGGCGGGCCGGCCGCGCAGGCGCGGCAGACTGAAGGTCTTGTCGTCGAGGACGGCGACCGCGGGGCGGGCATGGCCGAGGTGCCCGGACGGGACCGCGACGTGGTCCGCCGGATCTTCGAGACCGGGGAGTACCCCTACAGCAAGAAGCTCAGCCGCAAGCCCTACGAGCGGGAAAAGGCCAGGCTCCAGGTGGAGCTGCTCAAGGCCCAGGACTGGGTGAAGGCGACGGGCGGGAAGATCGTCGTCCTGTTCGAGGGCCGGGACGCGGCCGGCAAGGGCGGCACCATCAAGCGCTTCACCGAGCATCTCAACCCGCGCGGTGCGCGCGTGGTGGCGCTCGACAAGCCGACCGACGCCGAGCAGACCGAGTGGTTCTTCCAGCGCTACATCCGCCACCTGCCGCACGGCGGCGAGATCGTCCTGTTCGACCGCTCGTGGTACAACCGCGCCGGCGTCGAGCGGGTGATGGGGTTCTGCGGCCCCCGGGAGTATCTGGAGTTCATGCGTCAGGCGCCCGAGCTGGAGCGCATGCTCGTGCGCAGCGGGATCAGGCTGTTCAAGTACTGGTTCTCGGTCAGCCGCAAGGAGCAGAAGCGCCGCTTCGAGGCACGCGAGAAGGACGCCCTGAAGCAGTGGAAGCTGTCCCCGATCGATCGGCAGTCGCTCGACAAGTGGGACGACTACACCACCGCCAAGGAAGCGATGTTCTTCTATACGGACACCGCCGACGCGCCCTGGACGATCATCAAGTCCGACGACAAGAAGCGCGCCCGCCTCAACTGCATGCGGCACTTCCTCGCGGCCCTGCCCTACGCGGACAAGGACGCCGGCGCCGTGGGACGAGTCGACCCCCTGATCGTCGCCAGCGTCGACGTGATCGGCCCCGGCGACGCGGCTGCCGGCCGGTAGAAACCTGATCTGCTAGCGCGACGCGGGGAAGCGCCCGATGCGCTGGCCGCCCCCGATGCCGCCGACCCAGATCTCGTCGCCCACCTCGATGCCGGCCGTGCCGACGATCAGCAGGTCGTTGGACGGGTAGCGCACGACCTCCTCCGCCGCGAGGCTGTCCGGGTCGACCCGCGCCACGCGCGAGGTGATCCCGT
Source organism: Vicinamibacterales bacterium (assembly GCA_965214845.1). GTDB lineage: Bacteria > Acidobacteriota > Vicinamibacteria > Vicinamibacterales > UBA8438 > JAAXGX01. Next base: position 3,601,460 of record CBDCCO010000007.1, on the reverse strand, counting down.
CGCAGTCGCCCTGGCGGATGCACGCGAAGATGGAGTCCGGCCCGCTGCCGGCATGGCCGGCGGCCAGCAGCGACCCGTCGGGCGCGAAGTGGACGTTGTCGATGTGGAACCCGACGGCGACGGAGTCGGTCTCGATCGGCGTCCGGCCGCGCGAGAGGCGGATCAGCGACTGCGTGCCCCAGCCGCCGATGTAGAGCCAGCGGCCGTCGGCGGACGCCTCGATGCCGTTCGGGCCGGCCGACTCGCTGCCCGGCACCTGGCTCCAGCCGGCGCCGGGCTGCCATTCCCAGAGCTCGCCCCCGTCGGGCCGGAAGTGCGTGGCGACGAAGGCGCCGTCGGGCAGCGCCGCCACCGAGTTCAGGCGGACGCCCTCCGGGGCGATGGCGCAGCCCACCCAGGTGAACGCCGGCGCGTCGCCGCGGGCGTCGACCTCGAACACCTCGATCGCCTCGCGGTCGCCGTGCCGGACCACGTACAGCGTGTGCACCCCGTCGGCTCCGGGCCGCAGCCCGAGGCCGTGGGGCTGGAAGCCGCTCGCGTCGGGGCCCGGGCACGACGCGAAGGTGGCCGTGTCGTGGCGCGGAGCCGAGGTGTCGAGGGGGTAGACCGGCCGGGAGGTATGGTCGCGCGCATCGGTCGCGACGAGGCCGCCGCCGGCGGCCATGCTCGACACGATGACCCACGGCGACTCCGGCACCGCCGCCAGGTCTTCGGGGTTGCCGGGACCGCAGACGAACTGCACGTCGCCGTCCGGATCGCACTGCGCCGCGGCCGCGGCGGGCAGCGCGAGCAGGCAGGCGGCAGCCGCCGTCGACATCAGGAACGTGCGCAGCTTCATGGTTCCTCCTCTCGCAACGCCACGCCGTGATGGTACGGTATGGTGGCGAGCGTCGCAATGGGGCGATGCCCTTGGCAGGGAGGTATCCGATGCGGAGAATTGGCCTGGCGGCCGGCGTGATTCTGATTGGCGGAGCGCTCATGGCGGCAGCGACCGCCGCCGAAGCGCAGGAGGCGACCCGCGTGGCGCCGTTCGAGATGCTCGACGGCCCCCGGATCGGGCTGCCCGCGGACGCGTCGGACGCACCCATGCGGGAGCTCTGTCCCGACGACACGGAGATGTGCCGCCGGTACTGGGACTACACGGGGTACTTCGTCCGCAACGCCTCCATTCCGGAGCGCGAGCGCGAGATCGTCATCCTGCGCACCGCCTGGCTGTCGCGCGGCGACTACATCTGGGGCCGCCACGACGTCATCGGGCAGGAATCCGGGCTGACGCCGGAAGAGATCGCGCGGGTCACCGAGGGTCCGGACGCCGACGGCTGGAGCGACTTCGACCGCGCCCTCCTGCAGGCGGTGGACGATCTGCACGGCAGCCGGTTCGTCTCCCACGCGACGTGGGACACGCTGGCCGGGCGCTACACGGAGACGCAGTTGGTCGAGGTCGTGCTCATCGTCGGCAACTACACGCAGCTCTCGATGTTCCAGAACTCGCTGGGCGCCCAGCTTCCGGAGGGGACCCCCGGGCTGCCGGACGACGGCGGACAGTGATGGTCTCCGGGCGTCCGCGCCGTTGAACGGCACGGACGCCCGGACGGAAACGTTGCTTCGCGGAGATGCTCATGCCTCTCGATGACACCCGACCGGCGCCCCTCGTCGTGATGGCCGTGGCTGGCGCGGCGCTGCTCTCGCTCGGACCGGCGGTCGGCCACGCGCAGGCGCCGATCGTGCAGCCCGGTGCGCCCGGCGAGCCGAGCCGCGAGATCTCGGCCGGCGAGGCCAGCGATCTCGCCGGAATCCGGTTCACGGACGGCGACGTCAAGTTCATGCAGGGGATGATCCCGCACCACGCGCAGGCCCTCGAGATGACCGCGCTCGTCGCCGAGCGGACCGATAGCGAGGCCATGCGGCGCCTCGCGCAGCGCATCGAGCTCTCGCAGGAAGACGAGATCGAGATGATGCAGGCGTGGCTGCGGGACCGCGGGCAGGCGGTCACGGCGGTCGACGCGCACCACGCCGCCGGCTGGGAGCCGATGCCCGGCATGCTGACCGCCGACGAGATGGCGCAGCTCGCGGCGGCGACCGGGAGCGCGTTCGACCGGCTCTTCCTCGAGCGGATGATCGAGCACCACGGGGGCGCCGTCACGATGGTCGAGAATCTCCTCGAGCAGCGCGGGGCGGCGCAGGACTCGCAGCTCTTCGCGTTCACCTCCGACGTCACGTCCGACCAGACGGCGGAGATCGACCGCATGGACGCGATGCTCGCCGGGCTCTCGCCCGACCCCCGGGTGGGACTCGCGGCGGGCTTCGAGGACGCCGGACAGGCGGCCTCGAACATGGCGCTGGTGGCGACGCGCGCGAAGCCCGCGGGCTTCTTCGATCCCCGCCGTCCGGCCGGCAGGCGCCTGCCGGTGGAGCCGGACCCCGAGCCGGAGGCGGGCGCCGCCGAGCCCGAGCAGGCGGCGGAGCAGACGACGGAGCAGGCGACGGAGCAGGAAGAGGAGCAGGAAGAAGAAGAAGAGGAGGAAGACCCGCAGCGGCGCGGTCTGCTCAGCTTCGGGATCACCGATCTGGCGTTCGCCGGCGAGCGGCTGTTCGTCGGCAGCTACCACGGGTTCAACACCTACGGGATCGAGACGCCGGCGGCGCCCCGGCTGATAGCCTCCGTCGTCTGTCCGGGCGGCCAGGGCGACGTGTCGGTGGTCGGCGACCTGCTGATCATGTCGGTCGAGCAGACGCGCGGACGCCTCGACTGCGGGCTGCAGGGCGTCGCCGAGCCCGTCAGCGCCGAGCGCTTCCGCGGCATTCGGATCTTCGACATCAGCGACCTGCGGCGGCCGCGGCAGGTCGCCGCGGTGCAGACCTGCCGCGGCTCGCACACGCACACGGTGGTGACCGACCCGGACGAGGCGGGCAACGTCTACGTGTACGGCGCCGGCGCGGCGCCCGTCCGCTCCGGGGACGAGCTCGCCGGCTGCTCGGACGCGCCGCCCGCCGAGAACCCGGACACCGCCCTCTTTCGCATCGACGTCATCCGCATTCCCCTGGCGCGCCCCGAGGAGGCGCGCATCGTCAGCCGGCCGGCCGTGTTCCGCGATCCCGACAGCGGCGCCCTCGCGGGTCTGTGGCGGGGCGGCGACCACGGACCGGGGACGCAGCGCACCGCCGAGTCGAGCCGCTGCCACGACATCACGGCCTTCCCCGAGATCGGCCTCGCCGCGGGCGCGTGCTCCGGCAACGGCATCCTGCTCGACATCTCCGACCCGGTGAATCCGGTCCGCGTCGACGAGGTCGTCGACCCCGGCTTCGCCTATTGGCACTCGGCCACGTTCAACAACGACGGCACGAAGGTGGTCTTCACCGACGAGTGGGGCGGCGGCGGGCGTCCGCGCTGCCGCGCGTCCGACCCCCGCGAGTGGGGCGCCAACGCCATCTTCGACATCGTCGACGGCAGGCTGCAGTTCCGCAGCTACTACAAGCTCCCGGCCCCGCAGACCGAGCGGGAGAACTGCGTGGCCCACAACGGCTCGCTCGTCCCGGTGCCCGGGCGCGACATCATGGTGCAGGCGTGGTACCAGGGGGGCATCTCGGTCTTCGACTTCACCAATTCGTCGAACCCCGTGGAGATCGCGTTCTTCGACCGCGGCCCGCTCGACGCGGAGCGCTTCGTCATGGGCGGCTTCTGGTCGTCGTACTGGTACCGGGGCTACATCTACGCCAGCGAGATCGCCCGCGGCCTCGACGTGCTGGAGCTGCTGCCCAGCGAGCACCTGACCGAGCACGAGATCGCCGCGGCCGCGGCGGCGGTCAGCCCCGCGGCGTTCAACGCGCAGCAGCAGCGGCGCGTCGACTGGCCGGCGCGGCCGGTCGTCGCGAGGGCCTACCTCGATCAGCTCGCGCGCAGCGACACGCTCGGCGCGGAGCGCAGGACGGCGCTGGCCGACCTGCTCGGCCGCGTCGACGAGACCGGATCCGGCGGCGACCCGGCGGTCGGGGCGGCGCTGGCCGCGGCCGCCGACGAGGTGCAGAACGCCGCCGCGCAAGCCGCCGGCCGCACCCGGCAACGACTCGGCGCGCTGGCGGACACGCTGCGGGGCCTTGCCGAACGCCAGCGTTGACCCGCTGCGGCCTGGTCGTCACTGGTACCCTTGGTGCTGGAGAAGAGCACCGCGAGAGGAGGTCGAGCATGACCGCGGACCCGCGCACCGCCGGCACGTTGTCGAGTTCCGTCAGGAAGAACCTCCCCGCCATCGCGGCCGCGCTGGCGGTGGTGGTCGTGGCCGGGGTCGTCGTCTGGACCGCCAACTGTCCGTGCGAGGGAACCCCGGGCTTCATCCTGCTGGGTGACGCCCACGAGGAGCCGGTCGCCGACTGGAGCTTCGCGAACGACGTCGCGCTGTGCCAGATCCAGATCGGGATCTGGTTGAGGCCCCATTCGGTCAACGTCAACTGCATGGCGACGCCGGAGGGCGACCTCTTCATCAGTTGCTCGTTCGGCGCGGACAAGTACTGGTGTCCGCTGGTGGGAGAGGACCACTCGGGACGCCTCCGGCTCGACGGCGTCGTCTACCCCGTCGCCCTCAACCGCGAGCTGGACCCCGCCCAGCTCGATCGGGTGTGGGCCGCGCGGATCCGGAAGCTGCAGAAGCCGGCCGTGCAGGCGCGGCAGCCCCGCGGCGGCGGCGAGCCGCCACCGCTCGACACGCCGCGGCCGGACGGCTGGTGGACGTTCCGCGTCGAGTCGCGCACGTAGGTGGCTCCATCAGACGGGGCCGCGGCGCAGACGCCTACTGGCGCTCGCGAAAGCGGGTTTCCGTGCAACGGGTGAGGTCGACGACCCCCAGCATGTCGAGCTGCAGGGCGCCGAACTCGTCGTCCGCGAGGAGGATGTCGGCGAAGTCCTGGCGCATGTCGGGATCGGGGTGCCGCTCGCTGAACATGATCTGGTCGACGGGGTGCTCGAGGCTCTGAAAGCCCGTCATCCAGCGACCGATCCGCACCGACATCTCCACGAAGGGGTACTTCCGCGCGACCAGCTCGTCCATGGTCCGCGCGATCGCCGCCGCCGCGGCCTCCTGGCCCGGCTCGATGTTGCAGATGCGGCGGAAGACGAACAGGTCCTCGTCCTGGCCCGCGACCTCCCGCTCCGCGGCCCCCGCGATGCCGAGCAGCGCGATGGTGACGACGACGATTCTCATGCTCATGAAGCTGCCTCCCTCACCTGGAGAACTCAGACCAGCTCGACGCGGATGTCGAGCCCTGGCGCGGCGGCCAGCTTGTGGTCGCCGGTGACGAGCGATTCCCCGAGCGCTTCCGCCAGAGCGACGTAGAGCGCGTCGTACGCGCTGACGTTGTTGCGCAACCCCCAGACCCGGTCGAGGAACGGTTCGTGCGGGTACCGTTCGACATCGAGCTGTCGCGAGTGGCCGAGCGCCTGCACGGCCCGCCGCTCGCCGAACGCTCCGCCCAGCACGTACCGCCGCAGCACCTGGGCGATCTCGATGTCGATGAGATGCGGCGCGTGCACCACCTCGGCGTCCGCGGCGAGCCTCGTGCCGAGTCTTGCGCCGCGGGCGGTGTTCAGCAGCAGCTCCACGGCGCCGGAGGCATCCAGCACCATCAACGCCGCCCGCGCTCTTCCCGGAGAACGTCCGCCGGTGAACGACCGAGCGCGGCGGGCGGCTGCTCGCGAATCGCCCGCAACAGCTCCTGTCGGCTCGGGCGCGCAAGCGCCCTCTCGATTTCCCGCAGCACGTAGAGCGACATCGAAATGCCTTCCATGGCAGCGCGGGCCTTCAACCGCCGGTGCAGAGAATCCGACACGTTGCGGATCTGAATCATGCTCGTCATGTGCTGAGTATGAAAACCTCGCTGGAGGCTGTCAATGTATCCCGCGTGCCTGACTTCGCGCCGAGCCGGGCGCCGCCGGGGGCGGCAAGGCGGGAATAGGGGAGCCTGCTACGCCCCGGCGAACCGGGATCGGAGGCTCGGGATGCCGCGGTAGGAGCGATTCTCCGTCAGGAGAATCGCCGCCGGGACGACGAACATGTTCAGGGCGGTGGACGAGAACAGCCCGCAGACGATGACGAGGGCCAGCGGCGCCTGGATCTCGCTCCCCGGCTGGCCGGCGCTGAGGGCGACCGGGAGGAGGGCCAGACCGGTCGACAGCGCCGTCATCACGATCGGCACGATGCGGTCGACCGAGCCGCGGATCACCGCCTCGCGCGCGTCGGGCACGCCCTCCTCGCGGCGCAGGCGCCGGATGCGCAGCATCAGCATGATGCCGTTGCGGGTCGCGATGCCGAACAGGGCGATGAACCCGATCAGCGCCGCGAGCGACAGCACGCCGCCGCCCAGGAACACGCCGGCCACGCCGCCGATCAGCGCGAGCGGCAGGTTGAGCATGATGATGGCCGCGTCGCGGGCGGAGAGAAACGCGCTGTACAGGATGAGGAAGATGCCCGCGACGGCGCCGAAGCCGAGACCCAGGAGCACGCGCTCGGCCTGGGCTTCCGCCTCGAACTGCCCGCCGTACTCCACCCGATAGCCCGCCGGCAGCGTGACGCCCGCGGCCACCCGCTCGCGGACGTCCGCAACGACGCTGCCGAGGTCGCGCCCCGCGACGTTCGCGGTGACGACGATCCGGCGCTGGGCGTTCTCGCGTCCGATGAAGTTGGGCCCGCGGTCCTCGACGATGTCGGCCAGGCTGCCGAGCGGCACCCGGGCGCCCGCCGGCATGTCGAGGCGCGTCTGCCACATCGCGTCCAGGTCGGCCAGATCGCTCGTGGGGTAGCGCATGACGAGCGGCACGGCGAGCTGATCGTCGATGATCTGGCCCACCCGACGGCCGAGCAGCGCCGTCTCCAGCACCGAGGCCGCCTGGCCGGCGGGCAGGCCGTGGCGGGCGAGCGCGGCGCGGTCGAAGCCGACCCGCACGGTCGGGATGTCGGCCTGGGGCTCTAGCGCCAGGTCGACCAGCCCGGCGATGTCCTGCATCGCCGCCAGGCCCTGGGAGCCCAGGACGCGCAGCACGCCCAGGTCGGGGCCGAAGATCTTGACGGCGATGTTGGCGCGCTGGCCGGACAGCATGTGGTCGATGCGGTGGGAGATCGGCTGCCCGATGGTGATGGACGTGCCGGGCACCAGCGAGAGCCGCTCGCGAATCTCCGCCAGCACGACGTCGCGCGGCCGGCCGGCCGGCGTCAGCCGGACGTCTATCTCGGCCGACTCGACCCCCTGGACATGCTCGTCGAGCTCCGCCCGGCCCGTCCGCCGCGCCGTCGCCGCCACCTCCGGCACGTCGAGCAGCAGCCGTTCGATGGCGCTCCCGAGCGCGTTCGATTCCTCCAGGCTGGTGCCCGGGAGCGTGACCGCGCTGATGACGAGAGCGCCTTCGTTGAAGGCCGGCAGGAACGCCCGGCCCATGCGCGGAACGGTGGCGAGCGAGGCCGCCAGCAGCAGCACGGCGGCGCCGACGACCAGCGCCGGCCGCCCCAGCGCAACGGGCAGCACGCGGCCGTAGCCGCGCCGCAGGGCGGCCGCCAGCGCCGGCTCGCGTCCCTCGCGGATGCGCCGCTCGCCGGGCAGCAGGTACGCGCACAGCGCCGGCGTCACCGTGAGCGCGACCACCAGCGACGCCGCCAGCGCGATCAGGTACGCCAACCCGAGCGGCTGCAGCAGCCGGCCCTCCACGCCCGCCAGAAAGAAGATCGGCAGGAACACGAGCATGACGATGAGCGTGGCGAAGACGATGGACGCGCGGATCTCCCGGCTGGCGCGATAGACGACGGCTATCACCGGCCGCCGCGTTTCCGGCGGCAGGGCGGCGTTCTCGCGCAGGCGGCGCGCGACGTTCTCGACGTCGACGATGGCGTCGTCGACCAGCGCGCCGACCGCGATGGCCATGCCCCCGAGCGTCATCGCGTTGATCGACAGACCGGCCAGCCGCAGGCCGACGACGGCGGCCAGCAGCGACAGCGGAATGGCCAGCAGCGTGATGGCGCCGGCGCGCAGGTTGGCCAGGAACAGCAGCGTGACGGCGACGACCAGCAGCGTGCCGTCGCGCAACGCGCCGTTCAGGTTGGACAGCGCGAGCTCGATGAAGTCGGCCTGCCGGAACAGCCGGGCGTCGAGCTGCATGCCCGCCGGCAGATCGGCCTGAATGTCGTCGAGCACCCGCTCGAGGTCGCGGGTCAGCGCCAGCGTGTTGACGTCGGGCTGGCGGTGGACGCCGAAAATGACGGCCGGCTGCCCGTTGCGCGAGCCGTCGCCCCGCTTGAGCGACTCGCCCACGCGCACCTCGGCCACGTCGCGCACGCGGATCGGCCGCAGGGCGCGGGTCGCGACGACCGTGGCGCCGATGCCTTCGGCGTCGCGCGCCCGCGCCGCGCCCTGAATCAGGTACTCCTGTCCGCCGGCCCGGCGGAAGCCGGCCGAGGTATTGCGGCTCGCACGCCGCAGCGCCGCCTCGACCGCGCTCAGGGCGACGCCGTAGTCGTCCAGCCGCTCGGGATCGACCAGCACCTCGAACTGCCGCCGCTGGCCGCCGATCACGGTCACCTGGGCGACGCCGGGCGTCGCCAGCACGCGCCGGCGGACGAGCGTGTCGGCGACCGTGCGCAACGCCAGCGGGGTGTGTACGGCGGACTCGAGGGCGACGAACATGATCTCGCCCATGATCGACGAGAGCGGCGCCAGCACCGGCGGGTCGACGCCGTCGGGCAGGGTCGCCGACACGGCCGCCAGCTTCTCGGCCACCGTCTGCCGCGCGCGGTGGACGTCGGCGCCCCAGTCGAAGTCGACCCAGATGACGGCGACGCCGACGGCCGTCGAAGAACGCACCCGGCGCACGCCGGACGCCCCGTTGAGGGCGGCCTCGATCGGAAAGGTGACCAGCGCCTCCATGTCGGTCGGCGCCATGCCGTGCCCCTCGACCAGCAGCGTCACCGTGGGCGCGGTCAGCTCCGGCAGGACATCGACCGGCATGCGCGCGGCCACGTAGCCGCCCCAGAGGAGGAAGGCGGCCGCGACGACGAGCACCCCCAGGCGGTTGCGCAGCGACCAGCGGATTAGCGCATCGAGCAGCACGGGTCGAATTCAATCTAGCGGACCCGCGCGCGCCGCGAATCTGAAGTTTTCCTGAAGACTTCCTGAAGCCGGGAGGGGTCCGAGTCGCGCAAAAGACGCCGGCACGGTTGCACACCGGGCCGCGCTGCGCCATCATGCGTGTACTGGACGGCCCGCCGGAGAGCGGGCCAGGGAGGTGTCAGATGAACGGTCGCTGTCTCGTTGCGGCGCTCGCCGTAGTCGTCGTGGGGTCGCTCATGCCGGTAGCAGCCTCCGCGCAGGGCGCGTGGGAGACCCCGTGGGGCGATCCCGACCTGCAGGGCGTCTGGACGAACACCACCACGACGCGCCTCGAACGGCCCGACGATCTGGCGGGACAGGCGTTCCTGAACGACGAGGAACGCGTCGCGCGGGACGAGGAGCGGGCGCGCAACGCGGATCAGCCGCCGCCACCCGGGCAGACGGGCGCGTACAACGACTTCTGGATGGAGCGGGGCAACGAGTCGGCGCGCACGTCGCTGATCGTCGACCCGTCCAACGGGAAGCTGCCGACCCTGATGCCCGCCGAAGCGTCGCGCCGCGCCGCGTACAACGCCGCCCGGGGCCTGGACCCGGCCGGACCGGAGGACCGCAGCCTGTACGAGCGCTGCATCTCGCGCGGCATGCCGGGCTCGATGATGCCCGGCTTCTACAACCACAACTACCAGATCTTCCAGACGCCGGGCTACGTCGTGATCCTCATCGAGATGATCCACGACGCCCGCATCATCCCGCTGGACGGGCGTCCCCACACGAATCGCGGGATTCGGCAGTGGCTCGGCGACTCGCGCGGCCGCTGGGAGGGCGATACGCTGGTCGTCGAGACGACCAACCTGGCCCAGGTCGCCGGCCGGTCCGTGACCGTGTACGGCGCCAGCGAGACCACGCACCTGATCGAGCGCTTCACGCGCGTCGACGAGAACACGATCGACTACGAGTTCACGCTGACCGATCCGACGGAGTACCACAGCAACTGGACCGCGTCGATTCCGATGACGGACCTCGGCGGGCCGCTCTACGAGTACGCCTGCCACGAGGGGAACTACGGCCTCGAGAACATCCTGGCGGGCGCCCGCGCCGCGGAGCAGGCCATGGAGTAGCCGCCGCCTTGCAAGAGGCTGCGTCGCCGGTCCATCATGAGGGGCGGTAGCGGAACGACAGCCCGTGGAAGTGATCGGACGGAGTGATAGTAATCAGGAGGATCAGATGCGGTATCCATATCTCGCGGCATGGACGGTGATCGGAGCGCTGCTGCTGGCGCCGGCCTTCGCCGCCGCGCAGTCGCAGGGGATGAACCCGCGCACGGCCTGGGGCGACCCCGACCTGCAGGGTGTCTGGCATTCGTCCGGCGCCGTGCCCATGGAGCGGCCCGACGAGTACCAGGGACGCACGACCCTGAGCGACGAGGAGACCAGCCAGCGGCAGGCCGAAGCGGCCAACCGCGACGAGGAGCTCCTGCTGGCCGCGGCGCGGCGGACGGTGGCCGGCGGCAACGTCGGCGCGTACAACAACTTCTGGATGGAGCGCGGGACGCCGACGAACCGGACGTCGCTGCTCGTGGATCCCCCGGACGGCCGGTTCCCGCCGCTCACCGCGGCCGGGGAGTACGCCAGGGACAACAGTCCGCGCGACGACGACACCTGGGAGGACCGGCACATCTGGGAGCGTTGCGTGACCCGCGGCGGCATGCCCAACGCCATGTTCCCGCGCGCCTACAACAACAACTTCCAGATCTTCCAGGCGCCCGGCTACGTCGCCATCCTGCACGAGCAGGTCCACGAGACCCGCATCGTCCCGCTGGGCGATGTCCCCGCCCTGCCGGAGCAGATCGCCCAGTGGAACGGCGTGCCGCGCGGGCACTGGGACGGCGACACGCTGGTGGTCACGACCACGAACGTGCACCCCAACGTGAGCGCGCTCCAGCCCTGGTCGGCCTTCAACTCGCACAGCGGGTCGGGTGAGGGCATGGTCCTCGTCGAGCGCTTCACGCGGGTGGACCGGGACACCGTCGAGTACCAGATCGAGGTCAACGACCCGCAGATGTACACGCGGCCCTGGACGGTCGCGTACCCGTTCACGAGCCTCGGTCAGCCCATCTACGAGTACGCCTGCCACGAGGGGAACTACGGCATGGAGGGCATCCTCTCCGGCGGCCGCGCGGACGACGCGGCAGCCGCCGCGGCCTCGCGGCAGTAGGCCTGCGCGCGCCCCGGCGGTCGTCCAGGATCGCCGGGGCGCGCCACGATTCCACGCCCCGCCCCGCGCCCCTTGTATGGCGCCGGCCGATCTCCTATGCTTCGCGGCATGAGCGACATCAATGACCGCGTTCGACGTCCGGCCGGGCACCTTCCCGCTCCCCTGTCGCGGCGCGGGTTCATCCGGAACGCCGCCGCCGGCGTGAGCTTCCTGGGCGTCATGCACCTGCTGCGCGAGGCCGGGCTGCTCGCCCAGAGCGGCGGCCGCGCGGGAGCCGATCCCCAGCAGATCTTCCGGACGGCCGTCGACGAGGCGATCGCGGCGGGCGAGGTGGGCATCCAGTTCGCCGTCTACAAGGACGAGGAGCTGGTCGTCGACGTCTGGGGCGGCGTGGCCGACCGGGCAACGGGCCGCGAGGTCGACCGGCAGACCCTCTTCAACGTCTTCTCGGTGACCAAGGCCATCACCGCCGCGGCGCTGCACATCCAGGCCGAGCGGGGGCTGGTCTCCTACGACGCGCCGATCGCCCGCTACTGGCCCGAGTTCGCCGCGCACGGCAAGGACAGGACCACGGTGCGCGACGGCCTCAGCCACCGCACCGGCATCCCGGCGATGCCGGCCGGGGTCACGCCGGAGCAGATGGCCGACTACGACTGGATGGTGAACGCGCTGGCCAACCTGGAGCCGGTCTTCGAGCCCGGCACCACCAACGCGTACCACAGCTACACCTGGGGCTGGATCAACTCCGTGGTCGTGGAGCGGACCGATCCGCAGCAGCGGCCGTTCCGCCAGTTCGTGCACGAGGAGATTGCCCAGCCGCTCGGCATCGACGACCTGTGGATGGGCCTGCCGCCCGACGACGAGCCGCGGGTCGCGCACATGTACAACTCCGAGACCTCGATCGCCGATCAGAGCACGGCGCGCGGGCGCTCCATGCCGCTGCAGGTGGCCGGCACGCAGGACGTGTTCGGGCGCTCCATCGTGCGGCAGGCGGTCATCCCGGGCGCCGGCGGCATCTACAACGCGATCAGCTCGGCGCGCTTCTTCGCGCTGCTGGCCAACGAAGGCCAGCTCGACGGCGTGCGCCTGCTCTCGCCCGAGCGGGTGCGCGGCTGCCTGGAGCCGCGCCCCGACACCGACAAGCTCGACGTCGGCCGCGGCACGATCACGCGCGTGTCGAACGGCGGGTTCTGGCTCGAGGCCCCCGGCGTGGTCGGCAGCGGGCGCATCCTGAGCCATCCGGGGCTCGGCGGCTCCATCGGCTGGGCCGATCTCGACAACCGCCTGGCCGTGGCGATGTGCCACAACCGGCACGGACTGGCGTATGCCGAGCCGCTCGCCGGCGCGATGGGCAAGGCCTTCGGCGTCATGTAGCCGCGTCGGCGGCGGACCTCAGGGGGCCGGGTTCACCAGCCCGGCCAGCAACTCGCCGGTACGCTCCCTGGCCGTGGCCAGACGCTCCTCGAGCTGGTCGAACACGAAGCGGTGGCCGGCCTGCCGCGCCTGGATGAGCGGCACCTCGGCCTGCCGGTAGGCCGCCCGGAAGGCGGCCTGCCGCTGCTCGTCGCGGATGCGGTCGATCAGGTGCTCGGCCGCGTCGAGCGATTCGCGCACGTCCGCGATTCCCTCCAGCAGCAACCGTGCCCCCGCCGCCCGTCCCGGGCGCGGTGCGACGCCGTCCGGGCCATGACAGGTCGAGCACTGCCGCTCGAGTCCGGCGGGAGACAGGAGGTTCGCGCCGACGCTGCCGTGGCAGGTGGAGCACGTCGGGACGCGGCGGTCGCCCTCGCCCAGCAACTCGTGGTGCCGACTGGTCTGAAAGTTCACGTAGGGGCCGGTGTGGCAGCCGCCGCAGGTTCTCGGGAGCTGCGTGCGGTGCACCGGACTCGACGGATTGAAGCTGCCCAGCACGCCCTGGTGCGCCTGGAGCCGCTCGAAGGTGCCCGGATCGCCCCCGTGGCACCGCTCGCAGCCCACGCTGTTGCGGCCGTGCGGCGAACGGCTCCACTCGTCGAGGTGGGCCGGCGCCGGCGCGGTGTAGACGTTGGCGACATGGCAGTCCGCGCAGTTGCTCCGGTCGAACTGCGCCAGCGCGGGCAGCGCCCCGGCCAGTCCCAGCCACACCAGGGCCAGACAGGCAATGCCCACCTGTCGAAAGCGCGTCTTCGGCGCGGCCGCGCGCCGGCTGGCGGTCAATGGATCCCGCACACGCTGTCTGCTCATCGTTCGGCCTCCTGTCCCCCTGAGCTTACCAGCTAGCGCGGGCCGGGCCCGGCGGGCATCCGCCCGCGGCCTCAATCCCGGCGTCGGATGGTCCTGCGCGGCCGAGCCTTGCGGGGCGCTCGCGGCGCGGGCTTGAGAGTCCGGGCGCGCGGCGTCGGACGGGGGATGTGGGTAGGCCATTCGACCGGTTCCGGCCAGTTCTCGGAGAGGAACCGCAGGGCGCGCTCCGCGCGGCGGGTGGTGATGGCGCTGCCGCGGCGCAGCCGCGCAATCGTGTCGCCGCTGCCGGTCGCGCAACGGGACACCGTCGAGATGCTGCGGCCGGTCTGCTCGGCGAAGAGTGCGCAGAGAACGACGAGGTGCCGCACCGTGTCATCCACGACGCGGTTACGTTGCCACAAATAACATGTCGTGGCAAGGGCGGTTTCGTGTATCGTGCTAGACGTGACACGTTTCGGCGTCGATTACCTGCGGCGGGCCGTCCAGCGCAGGGTGGAGACGGAAGGGCTGCGGCCGTTCTCCGTGCGCACCGGCATTCCGCTGGGCCAGCTCCGCAGCCTGCTCCAGGGCCGGGCTGCACGAAGCACCACCCTCGAGCGGATGTCGTCGGTGCTGGGCCTGGAGTTCTACATCGGCCCCGCGCGGAAAGGGAAGCTGTCGCGGCCGGCAGTGCCCCCGGAGATCGCGGAAGTGCTCCACCTGCCCAAGGACGCCCACATCGCCGACGCGGTCGGGTTGATCGACAAGGACCTGATGGCGGCGCAGTTGCGCACGGGAATGGGCGTCGTGCGGGACCTGGTCGATCGGGCAGCAGCCGCGGCGGACCTGATCCCGAGCCTGGTTGCGGCGGAGCGCGACGCCCCGCCGGGCCGGCGCGAAGACAACGTCGCCATCATTCCGTTCGCGCCTCACTTCCAGCGGCCGGCCGGCACCGGCGCGCTGGTGTTCGAGCAGTCGTCGGAGATGTCGATAGCGGTCGCCAGGGACGCGGTGGCGCCCTGGGCGCGGCCGGAGCATCTGACGTGCTTCCGCGCGGCCGGCGACTCGATGGAGCCGACGGTCCGGGACGGCGACCTGGTCGCCGTCGACCAGCACCGGACGCGGCCGCTCAAGGACGAGCTGTTCGCGGTGCTCACCGAGAGCGGGCTCTCGGTCAAGCGCCTGCACCGGAGCGAAGGGCGCTGGTTCCTGGTCAGCGACAACCCGGCGCACCTGACCCGGCCGCTCGGCGAGGGCGACAGCATCGTGGGGCAGGTGGCGTGGTGCGGGCCGCACGGCCGCGACAATCCCTAAGTCTGGCCGGGTGGTGCGGCGAGGCGGTCCAGGCCGGTCTCGTAGATCGTCCTGACCTCCGCCGTGGTCTCGCGATAGCGCGCCAGCAGCTCGCCGCCCGACATCGGCGTGGCGAGCTGGCGCGCCAGCGGCTCGAGCGCGGCCGGGTCGGTCGAGATGGCGCTCGCGTCGCTGTCGGTGTGGATGCGGAGCACGGTCTCCAGCTCGCGGAGAAAGGCGTAGGCCTCGCGCAGCGCCGCCGCCTCGCCGGCAGGCAGGACCTGCGTGGCGGGCAGCGCCGACAGCAGGCGCCGCGTGCCGGGCACGCGGAAGCCCTCGCGGGCGGGCCCCTCCCTGAGCTGCAGCACCTGCAGCAGGAAGTCGATGTCGGCCAGCCCGCCGCGGCCGCGCTTCAGATCGAGATGGCCGCCGGCCGCCTCGGCGGTCAGCTCGCGCTCCATGCGGCCGCGGACGTGCCGCGCATACCCGGGAATCTCGGGACTCCACGACCCGTAGACGAAGCGGCCGACCGCCGCCTGCACCTGACCGGCGAGCGCCGCGTCGCCGCCGACGAACCGGCAGCGCGTCCAGGCCATCCGCTCCCAGATCTCCGCGCGCTCGGCCAGGTAGCGTTCGAAGGCGCCGAGCGGCGTCGCCAGCGCCCCCATCCGGCCCTCGGGACGCAGCCGCGTGTCCAGCTTGTACGCGAAGCCGGCCGCGGTCGTCTTCGAGAGCAGGTCGTAGATCGCCCGCACGAACTTCTGGTGCCGCTCGAAGCGGCGCGCATCGCCCGCGTCGCCCGCGTACAGGAAGACCAGGTCCAGATCGGAGTACACCGTGAGCTCGCGCCCGCCGAGCTTGCCGAGCGCGAACACGGCCCAGCCGGCGTCCGGGTTCGCCGCGTCCGGCGTCGGCGGCGACCGGCGCGCGACGGCGCGCGCCGCCGCGCGCACCGCGCAGTCCGCGACCATGGACAGCTTCTCGTTGAGGAGATCGAGACGGCGGGCCGTCAACCACTCGGCCAGCACCTTGAACTCCTGGATGGCCTTCACGCGACGGAACGGATCGAGCGTGGATTCACTGTCCGCGCCGGTCGCGACCGCCTCGTCGAAGGCCTGCACGACAGCCGCCTGGAACGCGTCCCGGTCGAGCGCGCCGCTGGCGAGGAAGTCAAGGACCTCCGGGTAGGCTGCCAGCCGGGCGGCGTACAGGTCGCCGGCGTCGAGGCCGGCCAGGAGCCGGTGGCGCAGCGCCGGGTCCTCGAGCAGGGCGCGGTAGAACGAGGCGGCCGCGCCGGTGCCCGCCACCACCCTTTCGAGCCGCATCAGAACGGTGGCGGGCGCAGACAGCGGCACCTCGTTCGCGACAATCGTCGCGAGCAGGTTGGCCAGCAGGTTGCGCGTCGACGAGCGTCCCTGCGCGCACGTCGCGCCGAGCGCGCGCATCGCGTCCAGCGTGCGGTCCGGCTCGTCGAGGCCTGCCGCCGCGAGACGCGCGCGCACCTCGTCTCCGGCGCCGTCGCCGTCGTCGGCGAGCAACCGGAATATCTCGCGGCTGGCGAGACCCTCATCCTCCGCTGTCCCCTCGAACAACCTGGCGTAGACGGCATGCACGCGCTCCCGGTGCCGGTCCAGCACGGCCGTCAGCGTCTCCGGCTCGTCGAAGCCGAGACGCCGCGCCAGGGCGCGGATGCCGCGCTCGGTGCCGGACAGGCTGTGCGTCTGCTGGCCCTCGGCGGCCTGCAGGACATGCTCCACGTTGCGGAAGAAGATGTACGCCGCCTCCAGATCGCGCTGGACATCGGTCTCGACGAAGCCCTCGGCGCCGAGCTGCTCCAGCGCCGTGAGCGTGCGCCCGGTCCGCAGCGACGGCTTGTCGCCGCCGTAGATGAGCTGGAACATCTGCACGAACAGCTCGACTTCGCGAATGCCGCCCCGGCCCTCCTTCACGTTCCGATCGAGGTCGCCGTGCCGGGCATGCTCGCGGTCCGCCCGGGCCTTGTAGCGCGCGAGCTCCTCGATGGCCGCGTGGTCGAGGTACTTGCGGTAGACGAACGGCTGCACGAGCTCCAGGAACTGCTCGCCGAGCGCCAGGTCGCCGGCGATCGGCCGCGCCTTGATCAGCGCGAACCGCTCGAACGTCTCACCCAGGCTCTCGTAGTACTCCGCGAGCTGCGGCAGCGAGTAGACCAGCGCCCCCCGCGAGCCCATGGGGCGCAGCCGCATGTCGACGCGGTAGAGGTAGCCCTCGCCCGTATGCTCGGAGAGCAGCACCGTGAGCCGGCGACCGAGCTTCTGGTAGCGCCAGTGGGCGTCGCCGGCCGCCCCCGGGGGCACGTCGTAGACGTAGATGAGGTCGATGTCGGAGCTGTAGTTGAGATCCGCGGCGCCCAGCTTGCCCATGCCGATGACGGCGAACCGCCCGGGCAACGCACCCCCCTTCGCCGTCTGCTCGGCGGTCGCGACGCGCAGCGCGGCGTCGACGAGGGCGTCGGCCAGGCCCGACAGCAGGGTCGTGGTCTCCGTCAGGGTCCTGCGGTCCAGCATGCCGAACAGGTCCCGGCAGGTGATGCGCAGCAGCTCGCGCCGCTGGAACCGCTTGAGCGCGTTGACCTGCTTCTCGACACCCTGGCTGGCGTCGAGCCAGCGGCCGATCTCCGCGTCGAACGCGGTGCGGTCCGGCGCCGCGCCGTCGAGCTCGCGCCGCAGCCAGTGAAGGTACTCGGGATTGCGGATCAGGATCTCGCTCAGGAACGGCGACGTCCCGAGAATCTGCGTGAGGATGTCGAGCATGCGCGGGTCCGCATGCAGATTGCCGATGAACCCGGCCTTGGGCGTGCGCGTCGCCACGTAGCGGCAGAATCCGAGCAGCGCCGCGTCCGGATCAGGCGCGCTGGAGACCACGTCGAGCAGCATGCCCGCCAGGGCCCCCAGCGCCTGGCGGCTGGGCAGGTCGTCGGCGAGCTGCTGGAGCTGCTGGTCCGCGGCGGCGCCGTCGCGCAGGCCGTACTGCCCGAGGAAGGCGGCAGCCGCGTCCTCGGTCAGGTCGCGCGAGAGAAAGATGTCCTGCGGCGTGACGGCGTGCGGTTCGGATGACATTTCCGTTCGGCATGATAGCAGTCCGTCTGGATTATGCTGATCGGACCATGCACAAACCAGCCCGCCAACTCCTTGCCGCCACGTCGGCGTTCGTCCTGCTGATGGCGGGCGCCCTGCCGCCGGCGGCCGCGCAGCTCGCCACCGCCAACGCGCGCGGCGTCGCGATGGGACACCTGCACTACGTGGTCCGCGACGTCGAGGCCAACGCCCGGTTCTGGGTGGCCCTCGGCGGCGACGCCAGGACCGTCGGCGACACCGTCGTGGTGACGTTCCCGGACGTCCTGGTGCTGCTCGACGAAGGCGCCTCGTCCGGCGGCACCGAGGGCTCGATCCTGAACCACATGGCGTTCCGGGTGCGGTCGCTCGACGACGTCGCGGCGGCGGGCATCGCCCTCGAGCGCCTCGGTTCGGCGGGGGGCATCGCCAACGTGTACTCGCCCGGGGGCGAGCGCATCGAGCTGTTCGACGAGACGGCGACGAACCTGACGTTCACGCGCGCCGACGGCGGCACGGATGCCGTCACCCGAAGGCACAACGAGCCGCTGGTCGGCCCGATCCGCGCCCACCATCTGCACCTGTACCTCCTCGCGGACGCCGTGGCGGAAGCCCAGCGCTGGTACGCGCGCCTGTTCGGCGGCGTCCCCGGCCTGCGCTGGCGCTACGACGCGGTCGATCTGCCGGGCATCAACTTCAACTTCTCCCACAACCCGGACGGCGGCGGCGCGCCCACGAAGGGCCGCATGCTCGACCACATCGGCTTCGAGGTGGAAGACCTCGAGCGGTTCTGCCGCGCGCTCGAGGCGCAGGGCGTGACGTTCGACGTGCCCTACCGCCGCGGCCCCGCGGGCATCGGCTACGCCTTGCTGACGGACCCCTGGGGCACGTCCATCGCGCTCACGGAGGGCCTGCGCGGGTTGTAGACGACACGCCGGCCTCAACGGCCGGCGGCGGCGCGCCAACGCCCGAGGGCGGCGGCGATCTCGCGGCGCGCCGCGGTGCGCCGGCCCGGGTTGTGGTTGACGAAGTAGCAGAAGAAGACCGGCGCGTCCGACGCCGGCTCGAGCAGGCCGGCCAGCGCGACGGTGTGGCGCAGCGTGCCGGTCTTGGCCGCCACCGGCGCCAGGGCGGGCCACGCCGCGAGCGAGCCCACGCCCGGCTTCGCCAGCGCGTCGATGAGCGCGGGGCCCCAGGGGCGGCCGGCGGCGTGGACCAGCACCTGCACGACGGCGGCCGGCGCCACCAGGTTCGCCGGCGAGAGGCCCGACCCGTCCGCGAGCCACGCCTCGACCGGCACGGGCGCGCCGGCGGCAGGCAGCCCGGCCACGAAGTCGGCGATCACCTCCACCCCGTCGTCGAAGCGGCCGCTCCCGGCCACCTCCAGGCCCAGCGTCAGCGCCAGGGTGTCGGCGTACCAGTTGTGGCTGCGCGTGAGGACGTGCGGCAGGAGCTCCCCGAGCGGCGGGGAGCGGAGCTCGGCCAGCACCGCCGGCGAGCCGGCGCCCGCGCCCGGCCGCCTCGCGAGCCGCACGCCGCCCGCTACCGTCACGCCGGCTTCGTGCAGCGCGTCCCGCAGGCGCTGCGCCGCGCGGCGTGCGGGCGAGGGGTCGCTGGCGGGCACCAGGAACGACGACTCGCTGATGGGGTACTCGCCCCGCAGCAGCAGCGTGTCGGTGCCCCACAGCGGGATGAAGTCGAGGGTGCCCGCGCCGTGGCGGTCGGAGCCGACGGTCACGGTGCGGTTGATCAGCTCCAGGCCCTCCGGCGCCGCCGCCCGCGCCGGCGCGCCGACCGACGTGCCCGGCGCGACGCGCACCGCGACGGTGCCCTCGTCGACCGCCAGGCCTGCCGACGGCGTGCCGTGGCGGTAAGGGAGATCGTCGTAGCCGCGGTCGACGGGATGCGGCCGGCCGGGGAAGCGGCCGGCAGCGACCACGAGATCCCCCGTGACGCGCTCGATGCCGCGCTCCCGCACCTGCGCGGCCAGCGCCGCGAGCGGCCCGGCCGCACCGCCGTCGAAGAACTCGCCCCAGGTGGGATCGGCGCCCGGCTCGACGACGAGGTCGCCGTCGAGCACCGCGCCGTCCACCGCGCCGTGCGCGGCCAGGCGGGTCACCCAGCGGTACCCGGCGCCCAGGTGCTCCAGCGTCGCCGCCGCGGTCAGCACCTTGAGCACCGACGCAGGCACGAAGAGCCGCCCGGCGTTCAGCTCGTCGAGCACCTCGAGGGCCCCGCCCTCCCCCAGCCGCACGGCGAGGTAGCCGCGGTAGGCGCCGTCGCCGCCGGCATCGGACGGCTGCGCAACGGCCGTGCGCGGCGCCGGCAGGCCCAAGAGCACGGCCAGACCGATCAGCACGAAGAGACGTAGCAAGGTCATTGCGCAGATTCTCCCACAACTGCACGCGGATGCCCCGCCGGCGGAGCCGAGCGGGCGCCGGGCACCCATGGAGGTCCCCTGCAGTCTCCCGGTTACCCCTTTGACGCGCTCAGCGTCAGCTCCGGGAAGTAGGTGGCGTAGAAGCCGCGGTCGCGCGTCAGAAAGGCGTCGGCGGCCGCGAGTGCGTGTGCCCCGATCAGAAAATCGGTGATGATCCGCTTGCGCGGACCCCCGGCCTGACGACAGCGACGCCAGCGCACCCCTGCCTCATGGGCGATCGCGGTATCGATAGGTGATGGGGCTGCGCCGATCTCCCGCAGCACCCTGTCGAGCGCAGCCCGGTCATTGAAGGCCGGAACGAGCTCTGCGTAGACCACGTCGCAAACGAGGAGCGCTCCCCGGTCATAGGCGGTCCGCAGCCCTTGCGCCGACCGCGGGCCATGGTGCTCGTCCGGCAGGAACACGTCCAACAGGACGCTCGTGTCGACGGCAGTGATCATCGGCCGCGGATCTTCTCGATGTAGTCGTCCGTGTTGCTGCTCGCCCCGAGCACGGCATAGACGCGATCCACCGGGTGGCTGGCGGTCGTTCGCTTGCGAATGAGCAGCCCCTCCTCGGTCGGGGCAATCTCGATCTCGACATTGGCGTTCATGCCGAAGCGGTCCCGGAGCGGCTTCGGGATGGTGATCTGCCCGCGTTCAGAAACTCTCATTATCGGAATATGAAATATCGATCATGAAAATCATATCTAATTAGAACCGGACGCGCACGCCGAACGAGGGGATGAGCGGGAAGCCGGCCGTCGGGCGCGCGACGACGCGCGGCAGGCTGCCAGCGGGGTCGTGCTCCAGGCCGGTCTCCAGCTCGACGGGGTTGTCGCGGTTGAGCAGGTTGATCACCTCAATGTACCACGACCAGCGGCCGGCGGCACCGCCCGGCCGCTGCGTGATCCGCAGGTCGACGCGGGCGTAGTGCGGCAGGCGCCCCCGCTGCAGGTTGGCGAGACCGCCGAAGTCGACCGTGTAGACGAGGGCCCCGGCGGCGTCGCGCGCCGCGACCAGCCGGCCGGCGGCGTCCTCCTCCGCGGCCACCCGCACGCCGGCCGCCGGCGTGTAGGGGAAACCGGTCGCCACCTGCGCCGTGGCCGCCACGGCCCAGCTCTCACCCAGCCGGAGACGGCCCACCGCGTTGAAGGCGTGGCGGCGGTCGTACTCGAACGGATAGCGCAGACCGTACGTCTCGCGGTCGGCGCGCCCCCAGGCGTAGGACAGCCAGCCCGCCAGCCTGGCGCCGGGATCGCTGCGCACGAGGTAGGCGTCCACGCCGTACGCGGCGCCGCGGCCGCCGTTCACCGGGACGGTGGTGATCTGCGCCGCGGCCGGCACGCTGGCCTGCAGGGCCGCCCCGAAGTCGTAGCGCTCGACCCGCGCCCGGCGCTCCGCCTCGGACTCGAGGCGGCCGACGATGAGATCGTCGAACGTCTTGTAGTAGCCCTCGACGCGCGCCAGCGTCTCCGCGCCCAGGTCCTTCTCCACCCCGAGCACGAGGTGCGTCGCCCGCTCGTGCCGCAGCGTCCGGACCCGCGCCGGCGACAGGTCGAACAGGTAGTCGGACTGGATCAGCTTCTCGTAGCCCGGACTCTGCGTGTACAGGCCGCCCGCGGCGCGCAGCCGGCTGCCGCCGCCGAGCGCGACGGTCAGCGCGAAGCGCGGCGACACGACCGCGTCGCCGTTGACCGTGCTCCAGTCGACGCGCAGGCCGGGCTCGAGCGACAGCCGCGGCGTCACGGTGTAGCGGTCCTGGACCCAGGCCGCGGCGCGCGTGCCGGCGAGCGCCGAGTCCAGCTCGTCGGGCAGCCCGGCGCCGCCGCGCACGCTCGACGGGTTGGCCACGCTCTCGTTGCGGTCGCCGGCGACGGACAGGGCGAGACCGGACGCCAGGCGGTGCAGCTCGAACCCGGCATCGACCGTGTGCGCCGGCGAGAGCTGCACGGCGAGCTCCTGCCGCAGCGACAGGTCGCGCACGGCCAGCGCCCGGTTGAAGACGATGTCCGTCAGGCCGCGCGCGATCCCCTCGTCCGGCGTGTTCGACCGCCGCGCATCCGACTCGAACGAGGCGTTCACGTCGAGCAGGTCCGTGTTGCGGTACCACGACAGGATGGTGCGCGACGTGGCCCCGCTGCCGAGCAGCGCGTCGAACCGCAGCGAGCCGAGGTCGTTCCCCGCCTCGGACATGAAGCGTCCCCGCTCGCTCGCCGCCGGGTCGTCCTCGTCGTCGAAGCGAAAGTCGGAGCGCTCGCGGCTGGTCAGCCCCAGCACCGACAGCCGGTGCCCCGGGCCGAACGTCCAGTTCGCCTGCAGTTGCACGTCGGCGAAGCGCGGCAGCCCCTGGTCGGTAAAGAGCCCCGCTACGAGGTCGTAGTAGGTGCGCCGGCCGCTGAGCAGCCACGAGCCGCCGCCCGGCGCGGCCCCCTCGAAGACCGCGTTGGCGTCGGTCACGCTGGCCGAGGTCGAGCCCTGGAAGTCGCGCTGCCCGGTCCGGTTGTCGACGACGAGCAACGACGACAGGCGGTCGCCGTAGGCGGCGCCGAAGCCGCCCGCCGTCAGCTCGAAGCGCTCGACGGTCTCCGGGTTGAACGCGCTGACCAGGCCGAACAGCCGGAACGGGTTGTGGATCTCCACGCCGTCCATCACGGTCAGGTTCTGATCCGGCGTCCCGCCGCGCACCGCCAGCCGGCTGGCAAAGTCGCCCGTCAGCGCCACGCCCGGCAGGGTGTCCAGCGTGCGGAAGATGTTGTCTATCGCCCCGGCCACGGCGAACACCTCCTCCGCCGCTATCGGGGTCGCCGAAGGCCGGTCCGCCGTGGGCGCTGGCGACACGACCTCCACCGTCTCGGCGAACGTGTTCCGGAAGAGCGCGATCTCCAGCGCGGGGCGCTCGCCGGCAGCGGCGGGCTCCAGCTCGACGGCCGTGTCGAGGTAGCCCTCCGCCGTCACCTGCAACGTCTCGTCGCCCGCCGCCAGCGCGACCTCGAACCGGCCCGCGGCATCGGTCGCGACCGTCTCGGCGCCGCTGGCGATCCGGGCGTCCGGCACCGGCGCGCCGCTGGCGCCGTCGACGACGATCCCTCTCGCGCGCGCCGGGGCCTGCGCCTCCACCGGAGCACCGGCCAGCAGCAGGAAGACGAGCGGCAGGAGCGGCAGGCGGCTCGGCGCCCGCCGGAATCGGCGTGACAGGCTTGCCTCCGTTGCCCGGCACCCGGGCGGGTACCGGGGCCTGCCGAACTACGATACTCTAGATGTCTCCGTTGAAAAGGAGCACCGACCATGAGGCTGCTGCCGACTTCGATCCTGCTGCTCGCCCTCGCCTTCGCCCCGGCGCCGGCCGCCGAGGCCCAGCTCGCCACGCCGAACGCCGACGGCATCACCTACGGCCACGTGCACCTGAACGTGGCCGACATCGAGGTCCACAAGAAGCTGTGGGTGGAGTACTTCGGCGGGGTCGTCGTCGAGAAGGGGCCGCTGACCGCCATCCGGCTGCCGAACTTCCTGATCGCGCTGACCGAGCGCGAGCCGACCGGGCCCATGCGGGGGTCGGTGCTCGACCACTTCGGCTTCAAGGTGCGCAACACCGCCGAGTTCGTCGCCCGGTGGCGCGCCGCCGGCATGGAGGTCGGCCCCGAGTTCATCGGCGCGGAGGGGATGCCGAACGCCTACGTCATGGCCCCCGACGGCGTCTGGGTCGAGCTGCAGGAAGACCCGTCGCTGCACGTCCCCATCGCCGGCTACCACATCCACTTCATCACGCCGGACTACGAGGAGCTGCTGGCCTGGTACACGGAGGTGTTCTCGCTCGGCGTCCGCCCCCGCGGGCGCATCGGGACGACGACCGACGTGCCCGGCATGAACATGAGCTTCGGGGACGCCGAGGAGGCGACCGCCCCGACCCGCGGGCGGGCGCTCGACCACATCGGATTCGAGGTCGACGACCTGGAAGCCTTCTGCCGGAAGCTCGAGGCGCTGGGCATCGGGTTCGACGTCGAGTACCGCGAGGTGGAGAGCGTCGAGCTGAAGATTGCCTTCCTGACCGACCCGCTGGGAACCTACATCGAGCTCACCGAGGGCTACGACAAGTACTGACGCCGGAAGCCGGTTCCGTCAGGAGGTTGGCATGCGAATCAACGTGGCGATCGGACTGCTCGTGCTGTCGCTCGCGGCCGGACTGCACTTCTCGGCCGGGACGTCGTCCGCGCAGACCGGGAACATGGACATCTACTGGATCGACGTCGAGGGCGGCGGCGCCACCCTGGTGATCGCGCCGACCGGCGAGTCGCTGCTCGTGGACGTGGGCTGGCCGCGCCCGGCGGGCCGCGACGCCCGGCGCATCGCGGCGACGATGCAGGAAGCGGGCCTCGAGAAGCTCGACTACATGCTGATCACCCACTTCCACACCGACCACGTCGGCAGCCTCGCCGAGCTGGACGAGCTGATCCCGATCGAGTACTTCCTCGATCACGGGGGCGACACCGAGGAGCGCAACCAGGTGTGGCGCGAGCTCTACCTGGAGGTGGCCGGCGACGCCCGCATGGTCGCCGCCGCGGGCGACACGATGCAGCTCGGCGACGTCGACGTGAAGTTCATCTCCTCCAACCGGGAGCTGATCAGCGAGACTCTCGCCGGCGGCGGGCCCAACCCCCACTGCGAGGGCGCGGAGCACAAGCCCGCCGCCTCGCCCGAGAACCAGCGGACGCTGGGCGCGCTGTTCAGCTTCGGCCGCTTCTCGTTCCTCAACCTGGGCGACCTCGACTGGGACATGGAGATGCAGCTCTCGTGCCCCGTCAACCGGCTCGGCCACGTCACGCTCTACCAGACCAGCCGCCACGGCGCGTTCGACGGCGCCGGCGCGCCGGCGCACCTGTGGGCCATCAGCCCGCAGGTGATCGTCTTCAACAACGGCCCCCGCAAGGGCATCACCGGGCCGCACATGTACGAGCGGGCCGCCGCCGTGCCGGGCGTCGAGGACATCTGGCAGACCCATCTCGCCCTCGAGGCCCCGGACCACAACACGGCGGAGGACCTGATCGCCAACTTCGAGGAGACCGAGGACTGCCAGGGACACTGGCTCAGGGCGTCCGTGGCTGCCGACGGCCGCTACACCATGACGAACGGCCGCAACGGCTACAGCCGGACCTACACGGCCCGCTGACGAGGCGGCGCCCGGACCGCGTCTCCGACACGATGGCAGGGAGTCTTGGAATGAACCGACGTTTGCTCGCCGCGTGCTTCGTGCTGCCCCTTGGGCTCGCTCTCCTGCCGCCGGGCGCCGGCTCCGCGGCCGCCCAGCCCGCCGACTTCGTCCCGGTGACCGACGCGATGCTCCAGGACCCGGATCCCGGGGACTGGCTCATGTGGCGCCGCACGCTCGACGGCTGGGGCTACAGCCCGCTGGACCAGATCGACCGCGACAACGTGGGCGACCTGCGGATGGTCTGGTCGCGGGGCCTGCACCCCGGCAGCCAGCAGGGAACCCCGCTGGTCTACGACGGCACCATGTACATGCCCAACCCCAACGACGTCCTGCAGGCGATCGACGCCGTGACGGGCGACCTGCTGTGGGAGTACCGCCGCCCCATCCCGGACGACGTGGACGAGTACATCCGCGGCCTCGTCGCCGTCAACCGCAACGTGGCCATCCACGGCAACCTCGTCATCGACACCGGCAACGACGACTACGCCTACGCCGTGGACGCCACCACCGGCCGGCTGGTATGGGAGACGCAGATCCTCGACTACAGGACGCAGCCCGCCCGGCACTCCTCCGGCCCGATCATCGCCAACGGCAAGGTCGTCTCGGGGCGCAGTTGCCGGCCGTGGGCCGGCCCCGAGGCGTGCGTGATCACGGCGCACGACGCGACGACCGGCGCCGAGCTGTGGCGCCGGCGCCTGATCCCGGCGCCCGGCGAGCCGGGCGACGAGACGTGGGGCGGCGTGCCCTACGAGGAGCGCGGCCACGTCGGATCGTGGATGGCGCCCAGCTACGACCCGGAGCTGAACCTCGTCTACGTCGGGACGTCGGTCACGTCCCCCGCGCCGAAGTTCCTGCTGGGCGGCACCGCGAACACGCACCTCTACCACAACTCGACGCTGGCGCTCGACGGCGACACGGGCGAGATCGTCTGGTACTAGATGCGGATCGCCACACGACCAACAAATACGGGCCGTGTCGAGGCTTCGCGATCAGTCATATACCACGTTCTGGACCACGTGATGACTGCGGTCCGCAACGGTCCATGACCGTCCAACACGGTAAGCGTTCGGTCAAGCCGGTATCCGGCGTTGCGGCAGTCGGACAAGCATCGTCGAACAGCGAGCCGATCCGGTCCGGGCGCCCTCCGTGCACAGGGGACATCGACCGGTGCTGGCCGTCGACAACGCCAGCGTCCGGTTGGCCCGGCCGCATGTCCATACCGGGACGACCGAACGGTTACCAACACGGACTCGCCAGCCGTGGCCGCTTCGGGTAGGTGGTCCGGTCGCCACCCCACAAGAACATACGCCCCGCCGGCGGTGCCACGCGGAACTTCGGCGCGTGGGCGTGTGCGCCGCATCGCGGTCGATCTGTCGGTCGGCCAGCCATCGGCTTAATCTCACCCCTGCTCGCATCGTCGGACCGAGCCCCGACCGCGATGCGGAGCGCGGTCCCCCGACTCCGCATCGCCGCGCGGCGTGCATCTGCGTCAGCACCAGCTCGCCCTTCGCGGGGGTCGTAGTCGATCCACTGGTCGTGGATCACCCCCGCCGAGACGCTCCGCCGGGGGTGCCGAAGGGCAGCCGCCGCCCCCGCATCCCGCACGCGCCCGGCCGCGTCCGGAGCCGGCACGCGCACCGCCGGCTGGTGTGCCGATGGCTCTGACGCTGTCACGGCGTCGGCCGCCGCGGCGTCGGCGGCGCGGCCATGATCGTGAGGACGGATGTTGCCGGAGCGTACGGATGGCCAGCCCGCGCCTCCGCCGCCGAGTCCGGCCACGCCGACATCACCCCGCCGCCGCCGAGCTCCCCGCCTGAATGAACGGCTGACGCTCCCGCGCACCGAACGTCAGCGGTGGCTGCAGGACGCACGTGTTCACGCTCGTCATCGCCGCTTCGTTCGTCGAGTCGTCGCCGGTGCGGCTGCCGGCCGTGCTCCGGCACGACGCGAACGGCGACACGTGCGAAGCATTCCCGACGGCGTCGTACGCCTTCGACCTCGCCCTCGTCAGGGCACGGTACCGAGCGCTCTACGGACCCGGCGCGGGCAGGGTCGCGCTACAGCTCGACGGCGTTCCCGAGGACGGTCTGGTCTACGAGTTCAGGGCGTAGGCCCCGGTCGTCCTGCGCGTCGCCGTGCCGTGGCGGGCACGCCGGAGACGCCCAACCAGCCGGTCGCCCGGCGCGTCAAACGCCGTCGAGCGGCCGGTCGTCGGACTCGGCTACGCCGGCCGTCAGGCGGGCGTTCGAGTTCATGGTGCTGACCGCTCCACCCATGAATACTTGTAACACGTTTATTTAAAATGTGTTACCTACACATACGCACTCATCTTCCCCACCCTGTACCCCACAGTGCGAACGGCATCGCTTGCCACCTCGAACGACATCCACGGGGTAAGCGTTCGGCGAAGCCGGTATCCGGCTGCTTCTACCGGTTGAGGGTGCGCTTCCAGTCCTTGCGGAGGGGCCGCAGCCAGATGTCCTTCTTGGGTTTGTCGGAGCGGTTGTTCATGTTGTAGCGACCGCGCCCCTGGGTGGCGCCGACGCGGACCCAGCCGGAGGCCCGGTAGACGGCGCCGGTGTAGCGGGGAGTCTCCACGAAGGTCTCGATGAGCACGGGGGTCGTCTTGTAGCGCGCGATCCAGTCGGCCGGCAGCTGGCGGCGGACGAGGGCGAGGATGTGCGAGCCGAGGTTGGGGATGCGGATCCAGGGCAGGATCAGGAAGCGCGGGTTGTCAACGACGAGCGGCAGGTTCTTCTCGCGTTGTCGCCGCGACCAGTCGATGAAGCGGTCGCGCGGGGCGAGCGTCCAGGCGGCGGTGGAGAAGCCGAGCATGGCCAGCGGCGTGCCGTCGCTCGCGTGCACGGCGTAGCGCATCTGGGCGCCGACCAGGGTCTTGTAGCCGAGGTAGTGGTAGCGGGCGACGTACTCGTTCCACAGCTTCCCCCCGCGGTCGCCGCGCACGACGGTGCGCATCTCGAGCGGGCGGACGGCGTCGAGCGTGGTTGGCGGCGGCAAGAGGGGCGGTTCGGTGTCGGGCCCGAACGTGATCGGCGCGGGCCGGTTCTGGCGCCACTTCGGCGGCGGCAGCTCGATGCGGCCGTCCCGGTGCATGGCCAGCATGACGACGCGGGCCATCATGTCCTTGATCCCGCCGTCGGCCTTGTACCAGCCGATGCGGCGGCAGAACTCCTTCGACAGGGCGTGGCGGTTGAGCGCCGGCCGCCCGGCGATCAGCGCGCGCAGCAACGCCATCTCCGCCGTCGTGAAGTCGCGGCCGTAGTAGCGGCACTCGACCGGAGCGGTCATGTCGGCGCGGTCAGTTCGCGCCGGCGCGCCGCGTCCATCGACCAGGGCAGCCACGCCGCGGTGTCGTCCGGCGGCCGGCCGCCGTTGTCGGCGCACGCCGCCAGCCACGCTTCGAGCCAGCGCAGGACATCGATCCGGTTCAGCACCAGGGTGCCGACCACGGAGTACATCAGCGCCGTGAACCGCGCGCCGGTTCCGCTGTCGGAGCCGAACGACAGGCGCCGTCCGATGGCCGGCCCCCGGAGCACCCGCTCGGCGAGATTGTTGTCGAGCGGCACCCGGGGACGGTCGGCGAACACGCTGAGCCCCTCGCGGTGGTTGACGAGCGAGCGCAGCGGCTTGCCCTCGCGCGCGTGCTCCGGCAGGTCGGCCAGTTCCCGTTGGGCCGTCGCGAACAGGCCGTCGAGCGCCGCCGCGAGCGCACCCTGCGCCGCGTCGAACGCCGCGCTCTGGCGCTCGATGTCGGGGTCGTAGCAGTCCAGCCGCGCCTCGTTCAGGCGGTAGAGCGCGGCGATCCGCGCCAGCCATGCCTCGCACCAGCCGGTCAGGCGGACCTGGGCGGCGGCGCACTGGATGATGTCGCGTCGCAAATGCGCCCAACAAAAAGCCAGCACGACCGTGCCGCCGAGCAGCCGCGCCAGCCGCTTGTAGGCGCTGTAGCGGTCGCAGACGATCACCGTCTCGGGCGCCAGCTCGCCGAACAGCTTCGCCGCCGCCTCGGCGCTGCGGCTCGCGTCGATGTGGAAGCGCACCGCGTCGTTGCCGACCGCGGTCCACAGCCAGGCCCGGCCCGAGTGGCCCTCCCCGCGCAGCGCCTGCACGCGCCACGTGGTCTCGTCGGCGTGGCGCAGCGCCGCCGCTTCCTGGTGCGCGAGGATCGCCCCGGCTACCGGCTCGAACAGCGGCACGAAGCGGGGCACGCTGTCGGCCAGTGTCCCCGACGAGACCGGCAGCCCCTGGTCGCCCAGCCAGGCGCCGACGCGCTGAAGCGGGCGCAGGCACGCGTAGCGCTCATACAGCACCCGCGACCAGACGCTGGTGCCGTAGGGCGTCTTGTCGAACAGCCGCGGCGCCGGCGGCGCCGAGACCTCCGCCGGCGACGAGGCGCACGCGCAACTCCGGCGCCAGCGGCGACGGCGGATCACCCGCCGGTGGGCGCGGACCTCGATCTCGACCAGGGCCGACTCCTCCACACCGACCGCCGCGTAGGGCTTCCCGCAACCGGAACAGGTGCGCGCAGCGGCCGGCAGACTGCGCTCCTCGATGCGTTCCTCCAGGCCGCAACGCGGCGTGCGCCCGTGGCCGGGAGCGCCACACCGCTGGCCGCGCGGCCGGCCGGTGCCCGGCCGCTCCCGCTTCTCGCTCTTGCGCCCGTGCAACGCCTTCGACAGCACCGCCCGGGTCGCACGCAGCTTCACAAGCTCCGCCGCCTGCGTCCCGACCCGCCGCCGCAACGCCTGCTCCGTCCGACGCAGCCGCGCGTTCTCCTTCCGCACCCGGACGAGCGCGGCCTTCCGGCGACGCGACTTCGCCAGAGCCTTGCGCAGAGCGACGTCCGACGCAGCCGGCGACATCGCCCGCGCCGACTCGGCCCTGCGTTGCAGTCGGACTTTCAGGCGCTCCTTCACCGCCTCGGACCGCTGCAACGCATACCGCAGCCGCCCAACCTCGTCCGACAGCGACACAACCCGGTCGTGCTGGTCGCGAAGCCGCCGCGTCCCATCCCAGAGCCGGACGGTCTCGTGCAGCAACCGGCGCAGCGCGGCATTGTCGTCGCGCTCCTTGCACAGAACCTTGTGCAGCCGGCGAATCTCGGCCGCCTGGACCTCCGCTGCCGGCGCCGCCTTGCGCAACCGGGCAACCTCCCGGCGCAACGACGTCTCGCTGTACCGGCCCGACTCGACGCCGGCATCCGCAAGCAGCTTGCCGAGACGGGCTACCTCCGCCTGCAGCGCCAACGCGCCCTTCGCCGCGCGGCACGCTTCCTTCGACTGCTCGACCGCCGCCAGCCGCTTGCGCCGCGACGACTCGAACTGCCACTTCCAATAGCCCGCTTCGCAACGTGCGGACACCTCCGCCCGCTTCAGCGCTTCCGACCGCGCTTCCGCCGCCTCGGCACGATCGAGCGCCTGCTCATACAGCTGCCGCCAGCACGGCCGCCCGGGCAGCGAAGCCCCTTCGGTAACCGGTCGCGCTTCCGGGTCCCGACTCGCCATGGCCGAGACCATAGCGAATATCGATCCGCGTTACCAGTACAAAATACCGGCTTCGCCGAACGCTTACTCCACGGGTGTAACCGTTCGGTCGTGTCGGTGCGGGACTGATGTGCTCTGTGGTCGGCACCCTGATGCTGACGCCAGCGTCCCCGAGGAGATCGCCAGCCCCCCTGCACGCACCGCATCGGCAGCCGGTCGGGCCGGAGCGGCGTCGCTGCCCTGTGCGCGGCCTCTCCCGCTTCTCGCTCTTGCGGCCCCGCAACGCCTCCGACAGCACCGCCCGGGTCGCGCGGTCCCCGCGTAGAGCCGGACATCTCGTCCAGCAGCCCCGCTGCATCGCACGGCCGAGGCGGCACGACCTCGACGAGGGTCTCGATCAGCACAGGTCGACAAGAAGAACCAGGTCCTGTCGCTGTCCGACGACGTTGGCCGGGCCGCTGCATACCGGCACGACCGAACGGTTACCCACGGGTGTAAGCGTTCGGTCAAGCCGGTATCCGGCGTTACGGCAGCCGGACAAGCATCGTCGAACAGCGAGCCGATCCGGTCCGGGCGCCCTCCGTGCACAGGGGACATCGACCGGTGCTGGCCGTCGACAACGCCAGCGTCCGGTTGGCCCGGCCGCATGTCCATACCGGGACGACCGAACGGTTACCCACGGGTGGTAACCGTTCGGCCAAGCCGGTATTTTGTACTGGTAACGCGAGTCGATATTCGCTATGGTCTCGGCCATGGCGAGTCGGGACACGGAAGCCCGACCGGTTGGCGAAGGGGCTTCGCTGCCCGGGCGGCCGTGCTGGCGGCGGCTGTATGAGCAGGCGCGCGATCGTGCCGAGGCGGCGGAAGCGCGGTCGGAAGCGCTGAAGCGGGCGGAGGTATCCGCGCGTTGCGAAGCGGGCTATTGGAAGTGGCAGTTCGAGTCGTCGCGGCGCAAGCGGCTGGCGGCGGTCGAGCAGTCGAAGGAAGCCCGCAGCGCGGCGAAGGACGCGTTGGCGCTGCAGTCGGAGGTAGCCCGTCTCGGCAAGCTGCTTGCGGATGCCGGCGTCGCGTCGGACCGGTACGGCGAGATGTCCCTGCGCCGGGAGGTTGCCCGGTTGCGCAAGGCGGTGCCGGGGGCGGAGGTGCAGGCGGCCGAGATTCGCCGGCTGCACAAGGTTCTGTGGAAGGAGCGCGTCGACAAGGCCGCCCTGCGCCGGCTGCTGGACGAGACCGTCGGGCTCTACGCCGGGACGAGCAGGCTGCGCGACCAGCAGGACCGGGTCCTGTCGCTGTCGGACGATGTTGGCCGGCTGCGGTATGCGTTGCAGCGGTCCGAGGCGACGGCCGACCGCCTGAAGGTCCGACTGCTTCGCCAGACCGAGTCGGCGCGGGCGAAGTCGCCGGCGGCGGCGGACGTGGCTCTGCGCAAGGCTCTGGCGAAGTCGCGTCGCCGGAAGGCCGCGCTCGTCCGGGTGCGGAAGGAGAACGCGCGGCTGCGTCGGACGGAGCAGGCGTTGCGGCGGCGGGTCGGGACGCAGGAGGCGGAGCTTGTGAAGCTGCGTGCGACCCGGGCGGTGCTGTCGAAGGCGTTGCACGGCCGCAAGAGCGAGAAGCGGGAGCGGCCGGGCACCGGCCGGCCGCGCGGCCAGCGGTGTGGCGCTCCCGGCCACGGGCGCACGCCGCGTTGCGGCCTGGAGGAACGCATCGAGGAGCGCAGTCTGCCGGCCGCTGCACGCCGATGTTCCGGTTGCGGGAAGCCCTACGCGGCGGTCGGCGTGGAGGAGTCGGCCCTGGTCGAGATCGAGGTCCGTGCCCACCGGCGGGTGATCCGCCGCCGCCGCTGGCGCCGGTCCTGCGCGTGCGCCTCGTCGCCGGCGGAGGTTTCGGCGCCGCCGGCGCCGCGGCTGTTCGACAAGACGCCCTACGGCACCAGCGTCTGGTCGCGGGTGCTGTATGAGCGCTACGCGTGCCTGCGCCCGCTTCAGCGGGTCGGCGCGTGGCTGGGCGACCAGGGGCTGCCGGTCTCGTCGGGGACGCTGGCCGACAGCGTGCCCCGCTTCGTGCCGCTGTTCGAGCCGGTTGCCGGGGCGATCCTCGCGCACCAGCACGCGGCGGCGTTGCGCCACGCCGACGAGACCACGTGGCGCGTGCAGGCGCTGCGCGGGGAGGGCCACTCGGGCCGGGCCTGGCTGTGGACCGCGGTCGGCAACGACGCGGTGCGCTTCCACATCGACGCGAGCCGCAGCGCCGAGGCGGCGGCGAAGCTGTTCGGCGACCTGGCGCCCGAGACGGTGATCGTCTGCGACCGCTACAGCGCCTACAAGCGGGTGGCGCGGCTGCTCGGCGGCACGGTCGTGCTCGCTTTTTGCTGGGCGCATTTGCGACGCGACATCATCCAGTGCGCCGCCGCGCAGGTCCGCCTGACCGGCTGGTGCGAGACATGGCTTGCGCGGATCGCCGCGCTCTACCGCCTGAACGAGGCGCGGCTGGACTGCTACGACCCCGACATCGAGCGCCAGAGCGCGGCGTTCGACGCGGCGCAGGGCGCGCTCGCGGCGGCGCTCGACGGCCTGTTCGCGACGGCGGAACGGGAACTGGCCGACCTGCCGGAGCACGCGCGCGAGGGCAAGCCGTTGCGCTCGCTCGTCAACCACCGCGAGGGGCTCAGTGTGTTCGCCGACCGTCCCCGGGTGCCGCTCGACAACAATCTCGCCGAGCGGCTGCTTCGGGGGCCGGCCATCGGACGGCGCCTGTCGTTCGGCTCCGACAGCGGAACCGGCGCGCAGTTCACGGCGCTGATGTACTCGGTGGTCGGCACCCTGATACTGAACCGGATCGATGTCCTGCGCTGGCTCGAAGCGTGGCTGGCGGCGTGCGCCGACAACGGCGGCCGGCCGCCGGACGACACCGCGGCGTGGCTGCCCTGGTCGATGGACGCGGCGCGCCGGCGCGAACTGACGGCGCCGACATGACCGCTCCGGTC
This sequence comes from Vicinamibacterales bacterium, assembly GCA_965214845.1. Taxonomy (GTDB): domain Bacteria; phylum Acidobacteriota; class Vicinamibacteria; order Vicinamibacterales; family UBA8438; genus JAAXGX01. The sequence continues at coordinate 3,567,461 of CBDCCO010000007.1, read as the reverse complement.
GAGTGCCGCTACTACGGCCGCGACTTCACGACCGCGGAAATGGCGCTGCTGCGCTCGCTGATCGCCGGGCCGCCGGCGCTCAACCGCCACGCCCTGTCGAAGGAGTTCTGCCGCCGCATCGGCTGGTACAAGGCCGACGGCGGGTGCAAGGACATGATGGCCCGCGTCGTCATGCTGGCCATGCACCGGGACGGCCGCATCGAACTGCCGCCGCCGAAGTGGCGCCAGAACCGGCCCGGGCCGATCACCTTCGGGCCCGACACCGAACCGCCCCTCTTGCCGCCGCCGACCACGCTCGACGCCGTCCGCCCGCTCGAGATGCGTACCGTCGTGCGCGGCGACCGCGGGGGGAAGCTGTGGAACGAGTACGTCGCCCGCTACCACTACCTCGGCTACAAGACCCTGGTCGGCGCCCAGATGCGCTACGCCGTGCACGCGAGCGACGGCACGCCGCTGGCCATGCTCGGCTTCTCGACCGCCGCCTGGACGCTCGCCCCGCGCGACCGCTTCATCGGCTGGTCGCGGCGACTCCGCGAGAAGAACCTGCCGCTCGTCGTCGACAACCCGCGCTTCCTGATCCTGCCCTGGATCCGCATCCCCAACCTCGGCTCGCACATCCTCGCCCTCGTCCGCCGCCAGCTGCCGGTTGACTGGATCGCGCGCTACAAGACGACCCCCGTGCTCATCGAGACCTTCGTGGAGACTCCCCGCTACACCGGCGCCGTCTACCGGGCCTCCGGCTGGATCCGCGTCGGCGCCACCCAGGGGCGCGGTCGCTACAACATGAACAACCGCTCCGACAAGCCCAAGAAGGACATCTGGCTGCGGCCCCTCCGCAAGGACTGGAAGCGCACCCTCAACCGGTAGAAGCAGCCAGATACCGGCTTGGCCGAACGGTTACGGCCGAAGAGCCACGGGTGGCGCTTGACCCAGGGCCGCGAACGGCGGGTGCGCACCCACGGGGGCTCGGCCGTGCCGCGCGGCAGCGGCGTCTCGGCGAGCATAGCCAGCGGCGGCACGTCCCAGACGAACCAGTCGCCGCGCGCGCCCTGCAACTGCGCGTAGCCGGCCGCGGCCACATGGTCGATGACATACAGCCCGTCGGGGCGCAGGTCCACGTTGACCAGCACCGGCTCGTCCCCGTCGCGGCCCGACAGCGTGTAGAGCGCCGGCGACTCCTGGGCGCGCGAGCGCAGGTAGGTGAACACGCCGTCGGTCCACATCTGGGTGACCAGCAGCGGGGCCGAGCGAATCTCCTCCGACAGCCGGTAGCGGAACTGGATCCGCCGCGGGTAGGACGAGAGGTACTCGTCGAAGCGGCGCAGGCCCAGCTCGCGCACGCGCGCCTCCTCGCGGGCCGCCTCCTCGGCCACCCCGAGCGCGTCGGCCTCGGCGCGGCCGATCCGCGCGCGGTAGTCGGCCAGCGACTCGGCCGGCGCGAAGCTGATGTCGAACGACGCCGGGTCGAAGCCCGGGACGAGCGCCGACGAGCCGGCGGGCCGCTCAACCGGCCAGCGCACGGTCAGCACCTCGTCGGGCCGCAGGTCCGCGGTCGAGAACACGTCGAACGAGTAGGCCCGGTTGAAGTTGGTGACCAGCGTCACCTGCGTGCGCCGGCCGTCGCTCATGGCCTTGATGTAGGCCACATTGTCGGCGCCCCGGACGTCGAAGTACGCGGCGTCGCCCACCACGTAGTCGACGATCGACTCCTCGGCCGGGAGCAGGATCGTCGTGTGGCGGAGCAGCGTCGTGACGACCGGGACCGAGCGGTCGCCCGGGTGCATCACGGTGCGGATGGGCGGCAGCCCGGCGATCGGCTCGAGGTCCGGCCACCCGGCCCGGGGCCCCGCCGGCGGCGCGTCGAGGCCGCCGAGCAGTTCGATCTCGGCCTCGGCCTCCCGCAGGGCCCGTTCGAGGGCGTCGAGGTCCTCGAACGTCTCCCCGGCCGGGTCCGGAACGTCCGGGACCGCAGGCGGCTGCGCCGCGGCAGCGGCGACCGGCGCCGCGGCGGCCGCGGCGAGAAGGAGCAACGAGCGGCAGAGCGTCATCCCATCACCTCCCGGCGGCCGAGCTCGTCGTCCGCCTCCGTCTGCCCCGCGGCCAGCCGCACCAGCGCGGCCGAGAGGCCGTACTTCTCCACCATGCGCGCGCGCAGCGCGCTCTCGGTCGGCGACGACGTCGCCAGCCAGTACGTCTCCGGGTCCACCCGCAGCCGCAGCACGTTGCGCTCGCCCGCGCGGTAGAGGAACAGCTCCTCCTTGGCCTGCAGCGCCCGCACCGTCTCGTACTCGGCCTCGCTCAGCTGGAGCACCTCGGCCGCCGAGCGCGGGAAGTCCGGGTTGGCCAGGAAGAGCTTCGTCGGCAGCATCTCGAGCAGCGACCTGGCCTGGTCGCTCTGCGTGACGTCGACGACCGACTGCGTCGCCAGGACGAGCGCCGCGTTGCGCTTGCGCCAGGTCTTGGCCGCCTCGGTCAGCGCGGTCAGCACGGCCGGGTCGGCCAGGTAGCGCCAGGCCTCGTCGACGATCATCAGCTTGAGCTGCCCGACCCGCGCTTCGTCGTCGATGAGCAGCCGGAAGCGCTCGAAGAGATAGAACAGGGCCGCCGTGCACCACTCGGGGTGCTCCTGCGCCCCGGCCAGGTCGACGACCGTCCAGGCGTGGTCGAGGTCGAGCTCCTCGGCGTCGGGCGGCCCGTCGAACGTCGCGGCGTAGGCGCCGTCGCCCACCCAGCGCATCAGGGGCGGGCGCAGGTGCGGCTTGAGCGAACGCACCAAGCTCGCGAGCGTCCGGTCGGCCGGGTCGTAGCTGTAGATATCGACGATGCGCCGCCGCAAGTCCTCGATCTCCTCGGGGGTCGCCGTGTGCCCGCCCAGCTGGAGCAGGCGCTGCACCCAGCGGGCAAGGAAGCTCGAGGTGCGCTCGGTGGGCGGCAGGCTGAACGGCTTCATGCCGGGCACGCCGCGCAGGCCCCCGGCCGCCCCGGCGCCGACCCCTCCCGCCGGGGCCGCCTCCTCGAGGTCCATCGAGATGTACTCGCCGCCAAGGAACTTCGTCAGCCAGCGGTAGGAGCCGCCGAGGTCGAGGATCATGACCCGCGGGTTGTACTGCAGCGACTGGAGCAGCAGAAAGTTGAGCAGGAAGCTCTTGCCCGAGCCCGTGGCGCCGAAGACCCCGGTGTGCCCGACGTCGGCGCCGCCGAACAGGTCGTAGCCGTAGGCCGTCGACCAGCGGGTCTCGAAGAGCGTCAGCGACGGCTTGCGAAGATGCGGGGAGACGTCCCAGCCGCGGGCCCCGCCGAAGATCGGCGAGAGCGCGGCGGCCTGCCCCGACGAGACGACGACGGGGCGCGCGAGCGCCTGGGCCGGCTGGCCCGGGAAGCGCTGGAACCAGACCGCGGCCTGCCCGAAGCGCTCCTTGACTGCCTTGCCGTCCTGCTGGACGAAGACGCGCTGGATGAGCGCCCCGACCTGGTCGAGGGCGGCCTGCTCGGCGGCGCCGACGGCGATCGACAGGTTCAGGTCGCCGTAGCCGACGCCCACCGTGTCGAGCTCGAGCGAGGCGCGGTAGAGCTGATCGACGGCCGCGCTCGACGAGGCGTCGTCGAGCGCCATGTCGGTCCCCTCGGTCTGGCTCACCGCCGCCCAGAAGCTCCAGCGCTGGGTGTTGGCGTGCTTCTGCACGGAGCGGATGCGCGAGAGCGCCGCCGTCTTCTCGATCGAGCGCCACTCGAGCACGGCCGTCAGGTCGTAGGGCAGGGCCCAGAGCTCGCCCAACGCGTTGGCCGCCGACCGCCTCGGCGGAAGCGCCATCGAGAACAGGCCGACGACCTTGTCGCCCACCGTCATGTAGCGCCGCTCGAAGGCGACCACCTCGTGCGCGAGGCGCCAGTTGAGGCCGTAGCGGACCGGCTCGCGCATCGGCGTCCACTCGCCCTGCCCCTGATTGACGACGCGGTGCAGCACGGCCCCGATCTCGTCGTGCTCGAGGCTGCGCAGCGGCGTCGCCTCGGCGACCAAGCTCGCCAGCTCGCGGTAGCTCGTGCGGCACTCGGCCAGCACGCGGTCGACCACCTCCCGCAGGTAGAACGTCAGGTGCTCGACGCGCTGGCGGCCGAACCAGCGGCTGACGTAGGCCAGCGGCCAGCGGCCCTGCTCGGTGCGCACGTGGTGGCGCATCCCGGGCTGGAAGGCGACGACCAGGCACACGCGCATGTGGCGCACGCGCCCGGCGACCCACGAGCGCCGCTTGCGCTGCGCCAGCATCGCAATGCTGTCGCCCCCGAACGCCGAGACGTCCGCCTCGACCGGCGGCCGGTCGAAGACCAGGAACGCGCGGTGCGGTGGGTCGAGGGTCGAGTAGAGCTTCTGCCAGGCGACGTTGACGGCGTCGAGCGCCTCCGGGGCGCGCCCGTCGACGCCGGCCGGCGTCAGCTCGGCGAAGAAGAGCAGCTGCCCGTCGACGGTCAGCACGACGTCGGGCGCGAGAAAGCCCCAGTAGGGGATATGGGTGCTAACCGCACCCTCCTTGGGCTTCAACAGGTCCAGCACGGAAGGCCTCCCCCCCTGGAAACGGGCCGCGGGCCGCGGGCGCGCATCAGCCGGCCTGCTCCTCGCGGTGCGGCTCGATCTCGTCGAGCGGCAGGTCGAGCACGTACGCCCCGAAGCGCTCGGGCGGCGCCCCCGGGTCGCACCAGGCGACGTCGAAGCGCGTCCCGAGACGCAGGACCGAGAAGAAGTGCGGGTCCTGGCGGGTCATGCGGCGCAGCAGGAAGTAGACGGCCACCGTGATCACGAGGCCGAGCCGGAACTGCCCGAAACCCTGCCAGAACACGGCGAAGAGGATGACGAGCAAGCCGAACAGCCGGCGGTCGATCGACAGCAGCTCGGGCGGCTTGCACAGCACGTGGAAGCTCTCCCACTGCTGCTGGCCCTTGAGCGATACCGACACCGTTGCACCTCCCTGCCCGGGTCACGACTGGTAGTCGCCCTGCTCCTCGCGGCGCAGCGCCTCGGCGAGCTCGGGGTCGCCGCTCTGGCCGGCGCGGATCGAGCGGTCCATCACCTGGATGCGCGAGCCGACGTCGCCGAGGAAGAAGACCCGCGCGAGATGGTAGTAGCCGAAGACCATGACGAGCACCGCCGCGGACGGCACGACGACCATGTGGAACGCGTAGTATTCCCAGACGACCCCCCAGAACCCATCGAGGTAGCCCACCAGGCGATAGAGCAGGTACGCCGCCGGGATGACGGTGGCGACCGAGAGTCCGAGCGACACCTGCCAGGGCTGCACGTTCAAGGCGCTCGCCGGCCCCGGACCATCCGGGGCAGCCGGGAGCGTAACCGGGCGGGAGCCGCCCGGCCGCGCCGGCGCGGCGCCGGCTGCCGCCCCCACGAGAGCGGAGCAAGGGCGGCGGCCACCGGCTCAGCCGCCATGGAGCTTGAAGAGCTCGGGGTCGAGTCCAGAATTGGTGAGTTCCCGGATGAGGTTCCCCGCGTCGGCCTTCAGGCGACTGATGGCGGCGTCCCAACAGGGCGAACTGGTCCTGTAAGGGCCAGGGGGCGAAAGGCGGCAGCGGAGGCAAGGCGTATTTCCCATCCGCGGCCCGCGTGATCCTGCCGCCGGCGGCGTTCAGACGCCCGAGGCCCTCCTACTGTCTGGACCTCGCAACGGTGAGCTCCGCCCGGATCTCCTGCAACCGAGCGATCCGCGCGGCGATCTCGTGATGCCTTTCGGTTTCAGTCATGAATATCGGCCATCTCGCCTGATCGCGGCGCCGCCTCGGCCGGGGCCTCCGGCTCTCGCTCAAGCCGCTGCACCAGCATCCGCCAGGCCTCGGCCCAGGCGTCGAGCCGGTGCCTGCCGGCAATCAACCGCCGCTGCTCCCGCCGCTCGGCCGGCGAAGGCTGCTCGGTCCGCTCGCGCCGATACTGCTCGTTCCAGTCTCGGCGTTGCGCGTCGGTCCGCCGTGGCCGGCCGCCGCCGCGTGCCCGCTCCCGCGGCGGCAGCGGGTGCTGCTCGCACGCGGCGGCACGGATCCGCCGGCGATCCTCCGGGACCGCATTCTTCGGCATCATCGCGGCGACGACGCCGGCGTAACGCTCGCGCGCCTCGCGCGCCACCACGCGGCCTGGAACGGCGATCTCGCCACGGGCCCGCTCGTACCGCTCGGCCCACGCCGACAGCTTCAGGGCGTCGTGCGATTTCGACGCCACCCGGCCGTCCTCCGGAGACACCCGGTTGACCACCACGTGCACGTGGCGGTGGTTCCGGTCGGTGTGCTCGACCACTAGCCCATGTTTAACAAGATCGGCGGTCATTTTGCCGATTCGGGCAGCATTTCGAGAGTTTCGTCTCTGTAAGTTATTGATTCTAAATGATCGGCGTTTGGCTGAGCTCAATGTAGTGCCATAATCGTATGGCTTGGGTTGCGCTGTGGCGGGTCCACCCGCTATCGTGGCCCGTATGTTCGTGCGGCGCACCCAAACCCGGCGAACCGAAGACCGACAGCCTTACTTCTCCCATCGCCTCGTCCACTCCGAGCGCGTCGGAAACACCGTCCGGCAGCGCACGCTGCTCAATCTCGGGCGCCACTTCGACATCCCCCGCGAGCAGTGGCCGCTGCTGTGCACCCGCATCGACGATATCCTGGCCGGCCAACCGCCGCTGGTGGCCGATTTCCCGCCCGCCGTCGAGCATGAGGCGCAGCGGATCGCCGCGCAGTTGGTTGCCCGCGCCGCACCGAGGGACGAGACGGCCGCCGGACCGGCGGCCGTGCAACGGGTCGATGTCGACTCGCTGCGCCTGGCCCGTCCCCGTAGCGTCGGGGTGGAGCAGGTCGGCCTGTGGGCGCTGGAGCAATTGGAGCTGCCGGCCCTGCTGGCCGAGTTGGGCGTCAACGGCGCGTTGCGTGCGGCGGCGGCCGGGGCCCTCGTCGGGCGCCTGGCCCAGCCGGCATCGGAGCGCGCGACGCACCGCTGGCTGCAAGCGCGCAGCGGTCTGGGCGAGCTGCTCGGCGTCGACTTCGAGACCGTCAGCGCGATGCAGCTCTACCGCGCCTCGGACGCGTTGGTGAAGCATCGCGAGGCGATCGAGGCGCACCTGTTCGACCGCGCCCTCGGGCTGTTCGACCTGCAGCCGACCGTGACCCTCTACGACCTGACCAACACCTATTTCGAAGGCGAGGCGAGCGAGCAGCCCCAGGCCAAGCGCGGGCACTCGAAGGAGAAACGCAGCGACTGCCCGCTGTTGACCCTGGGGCTGATGCTCGACGCCAGCGGCTTCGTCCGCCGCTCGCAACTGTTCGCCGGCAACGTCCGCGAGCACCGCACCCTGGCCGGCATGCTCGAGGCGCTGCGGGCGCCGGCCGGCGCCCTGGTGGTGATGGACCGCGGCGTCGCCACCGACGCCTGCATCACCTGGCTGCGCGAGCACGGCTACCGCTATCTGGTCGTCAGCCGCGAACGCCACCGGCAATTCGATGCCGAGGCCGCCGTGTCGGTCCGCACGCAGTCGAACCAGACCGTGCACCTGCACAAGGTCGTCTCCACCGACCCCGACGAGGTGCGCTTGTACTGCTACTCGGAGGAGCGAGCACAGAAGGAACGAGCCATCGTCGAGCGCGTCGCCACCCGCTTCGAGGCCGCGCTCACCAAGCTCAACGACGGGCTGGCGCGCCCCCGCGCCCACAAGCGCCTCGCCCAGGTCTGGCAGCGCATCGGGCGCTTGAAGGCGCGCCACACCCGCGCCGCCAAGCACTACCAGATCGACGTCACCGCCGACGAGACCGGCAACCAGGCCGTCGCCGTCACCTGGACCCGACGCCCGCAGGACGGCTCGATGGCCACCCATCCCGGCGTCTACTGCCTGCGCAGCAGCGAGACCGACTGGGACGAAGACGCCTTGTGGCGAACCTACACCACGCTCACCGACGTCGAAGCCGTCTTCCGCTCGCTCAAGTCCGAGCTCGGACTGCGCCCCATCTACCACCACAAGCCGCGGCGGGCCGACGGCCACCTGCTGCTCACTGTTATCGCCTACCAGCTCGTGCAGGTCATCCGCACCCGCCTGCGCGCGCACGGCGAGCACGCCAGCTGGTCCACCCTGCGCCGCATCCTCGAAGGCCAGCAGCGCGTCACCGCCACCTTCCGGCGCCCGGACGGGCGCACCCTGCACGTGCGCACGGCCACGCAAGCCGAACCCGAACAGCGGGCCATCTACGATGCGCTCGGCGTCGACCCGCAGCCGGGCGGCGTCCGCAAGACGATCATCTGACCGCCCCCCTTCCCCCGGTTGACGCGCATTTGTAGTGCCACTTGCGCCGTTCGGTCGGCGTAAGCTGCTGATTCTAAAATGCCTTGGCTGTACCGTTGTTAAACATGGGCTAGAGCCTGGCGATCGCTCATGCCGAGGGCGGCGAGGCTGCCGCGTGCCGCCCCGAGCATCTCCGCGCGGTCCGGCCTCTCTTCCGGCGCCCACGACAGGCTGTAGTGATACACCGGCTTGGTGAGCTTCCGGCCCTGAGCACTCACTCCCGCCAGCTCCTTCAACACCACCGCGTCGCGCGCCGTCCCCGCCATGATCCGAGCCGCCGTCGCCGCCGGGCACGCCGGCAGGTTCTCCAGCTCCACCATCCCCACCCGCGCGGCCGTCTTCGGACGCCGCTCGGCCGGCGTGCCGGCATCGTGCATCAGACACGCCACCAGCCCGCTGAAGCTCTTCCCGCCCGCGTGGATCCTCGGGACCATGCGCACCTCCATGAAACGCACGGCGATAGCGTTACGCCGGCGTCACTGCAGCGGCGACGCCGGCGTAACGCTCACGAGCTACGCGCGCCGCGATGCAGCCGGGAACGGCGATCTCGCCGCCAGACAACACGCCGGAGCGTCCGGGACCACCAGACCAGAACCTCAACCCGGCCGCGCCCGCGCGGCGCCAGCTACCGCCCCCACGAGAGCGGGAACTCCTCCCAGTCGCTCGTGCCGCCCCGCTTGGCGGTGCCGCTGCGCCAGCCGTAGAGCCGGAAGCCGGCCGCGCGCTTCTCGGCGACCTGGACGCTGGTGTAGTGGCCCGAGGCGACCTCCACCGAGCGGCAGGAGACCGAGCCGTCAGGGTGCTCGATCTCGACGAGGGCGTCGGGCAGCGGGACGCCGCGACCGACCACCCGCAGGCCGAGCTGCCCGGCGGCCCCGCTCCGCGCGGCCATGGCTCCCTCCTCGCCCCCCGTCCGGCGTCCGGCGTGCTCGGCCGACGAGAGGATGCCGCGCAGCTCGTGCTCGAGGCGCACGCGCCGGATGTGGCGGCCCTCCTTCTCGAGCTCGCGGCTCTCGGCGGCCACGGCGTCGAAGACGTGGTGGTCGTGCTCGAGCTGGCGCAGGTCGGCCCAGCCCTGCCAGAAGACCTGGTCGTCGGCCGCAACCACGCGCCGGGCCGACCGCCGCGGGTCGCGCCGGCGGCCGGCGACGACGTCGCGGCCCCGGCCGGTGAGCGTCAGCACCTTGTAGCCGTAGTTGCTGCCGGGCTCGGCCGGCGCGGCCCCGCCCGCGCCCCGGCGGCGGCGGGCGGGCGAGACCGTGTGCGAGGCCACCAGGCCCCGGCGCTCGAGGCCGGCGAGCACCGGGTTGGCCGCGAACGGATGGCCGTCGAAGCAGGCGTCGACGAGCGAGCGGCGCGAGACGACGCGGAAGACGCCCAGCGTCTCGAGCGTCAGCGCCTCGCGCTCGGCGCGCGTCACCTTGCGGTAGTCGCGCGCCCGCTCCCGCCGGCGTCCCGAGTGGGGCCTGGGCCGGTGCAGCACCCGGGGCCGCGCGTCGTCGAAGTACTCCGGGCGCACCCGGTAGCCCGCCGGGAGCGGCGCCCGCGAGACGACCTTCGGCCGACGGCGCTCCGGCGCGGGGCGCCCGGGGACGGGCCGCGCCGGCACGGGAGACTCCCGCCCATCCCGCCCAGGGGGAACGACCGGATCGCGGGCCGAGACCTCGAGAACGCTCCACACGGCCGGTCTCCTCAGCGCAGCGCGGACACGGCGCGCTCCCTGGCGCGCTCGCGGAGCCGCTCGCACACGTGCGGGGGCAGGCGCCAGGCGTGCCACCCGCCGGCGCCGCCGCCGGCCTCGAGGAACGCGGACCGCACCGCGTCGACCGCCTCCCGCGACGTCAGGATCGCGTCGAGCAGCCGCTCGACGAGCAGCGGCGGCAACTCGCCGCCCGCCGCTGCCGGCACCCGCGGGCCGCCCGGCGCGGCACGCGCGGCGGGAGGCGGCGGGTCCGAAGACGGAGCAGCGGGAGAAGGCGGATCCGGAGACGAGTCCGGCGGCGCAGGCGGCCGGTCCGGCGAGGGGCGCCCGGCTCCGCCCGCCGACCGCAACGATCGGTCACGCTCCGCGGCCTGCCCGGCCCGGGGGGCCTCTTCGCGCGCCGGCCGCGGCCCGTCCTCGCGCGCGATCTCCTCAGCGAGAGCCGCGGCCCCGCCGCCGGTATCCACCTCGGCCGGAGCAGCCACGCTCTCCTCGCCGGGCCCGGCCGCCGGGGCGCGCCCGAAGGGCGCCGGACTCGGAGCCGGCGCCGCGGGCCGCCCGGGAGCCGGGGGCCGCGGCCGCGGCCCCGCGCTGCGCCCGCGCGGCGGCGCCGCCCGCCCGGCCGGCGCGCGGGAGGCCGCCGGGTCCCGCTCCGGATAGGGCCGCGAGAGCGGCCGCGGGCCGCCCGCGACCGCCGCCCGCCGCCGCCACTTGCGGCGCTGAACCTTCCAGGCCTGCTCGACGTCCGGCCAGTCGGCAGGGTAGGCGAGCTCGAACCGCCGGTACTGCGCCTCGAGCAGCGGGACCCAGCGCGGGGCCAGCGCCGGGCCGACGACGGCCGAGAGCAGCTCCGGATCGACGGCGTCGATGACGAGCCGGCGCATGCTCTCGCGCGGGTCGGCCTTCGCGAAGCGCCCGCGCACGGCGGCCAGACGGCTGCCGCCGGAGACCACCGCGACGACGAGCGCGTCGGCGAGCCGCCCGCGCGCTCCCACGGACCCAGGCATCAGCGGCGAGTCTAGCCGCCGGGGAACGGCCCGCCGACGGCGCCGGACGCCCCCGAGCCGCACCCGCGGCCGCGCGAGACGCCGACGGGCCACCGGCCGCCGGGGCCTAGACTCCCGCCCGAGAGGGACATGGAACCATGAGCCCGAGACGAATACGGCTGACCGTCCCCGACAAGTCGCCCCGCTACCCGCCGGTGCTGATCGGCACGCTGGAGGAGCAGCAGGTGAAGCTGCGCGGCGGACAGGGGACCGAGCGCGTGTACGCCGCGACGTGCGAGCGCTGCGGGCGGCTGGTGACCCGCGCGACCAGCGCCGAGGCCGCGCGCAAGGACCTCGAGCGCCACCGGGACGGCTGCCGGCCCCCGGTCGGCCCGCGAGCCCGCGCCTGAGCCGGGACAACAGCCCTCCCAACGCGTTGGGCTCGGCGCCGGCCCGCCGTACAGAGGAACGGCCGCCCCGGCGGACCGGGACGGCCGTTCGGTGCCTGGCCCGGGACCGGCGAGAGCGGCCGGCCCCAGGGTCTGCAAGGAATGGCGCGCTAACGCTGCGCGCCGCTGCTCCGGGACTCCCGGTCCTGCTTGCCGCGCGCACGCGACTTGCCCCCCGCGGCCGCCGTCGCCGGCTCCGGAGCCTTCGCCGGCTCCTTCGCCAGGTTCTGGCCGAGCTGCACGGTCGGCTTCGCCGCGCGCCCCCGCCGCCCCCCGGTCACCGTCGCGAGGGCGTCCTTCGCCTCCGCGGGGGTCCGGCCCGCCGGCCGGGCCTGCTTCTCCGGGGCCTCGGGCGCCGGCTTGTCCGGCCTGTCCGGCTGCGCAGCCCCTTCGCGGGAGCCGCCTCGCCGGCCGCCGGCACCGCCGCCGCCCGCTGCATCGGCCGGGCGCCGCGCGTCGCGAACCCCTGCGCAGCAGCCTCCACGCTGGGAGCCTGCTGGCGGCGGTCGTAGTTGCGCTGCGCCTGGTCGCGGGCAGTGGGCTCCTGGCCCTGGTTCATGCGCTCGACCCGATGGGCCTGCCGTCCGATCTCGGGCAGCGAACCGTCCTCGCGCAGGTAGTCGGCCTGCGTCTGCCGGATCGCCGCCCGGTTCTCCTGGGTATACGTGGGCGGATGCCACGTGTGGCCGACGGCCGTCACATTCTCCAGGGTCGCCGCGGATGCGGCAAGCTCGCTCCGGGCGAACTCGGGCATCTTCTCGCGTTTGGCCGGGTCCGCCTTCGCCACCGCAAGCGCGTCCGCGTTGCCGTCCCGGCACATCGAGAACCGGCTCAGCTCGTGGATCATCGCGCTGCGGTGGTGGTCGACCGACGTGAACGACGCCTCCGGACCGATGTTGATCCGGTAGGTGTCCTTCTCGAGGGTCTGGTCCCCGACCTTCGTGCCGGCCGGCTGCATGACCAGCTCCGCGCGGCCCGCCAGCTCCGCGGACTCGTTGACCTCGAGCCCCTCGAAGCGGCGGTTCTTGCCGACGGTGTTGGCCAGCAGGTACTCGCGGTTCTGCTCCGTGGGCCGCTCCCGCGGCTGCAGGTGCGGCACATTGAGGTCGTCGCGGTGGAAGTAGACGCGCACGCCGGCGGCGCGGCGGCTGCCCTCCACTTCGACGAGCTCCCGCCTGATCGCGCCGTTCTCGTCCCGCGCGACGTCGCCCTTCTTGCCGCGGACCTTCTCGCCGAACTCGTTGTGGTTCGGGTTGCCGTCCTTGGCGAGGGTAACGTTGCGGTAGGTCCGCCTGACCTCGTCCGCGTTGCTCGCCGCATTCGGCACCTCGATGCGGGTGGCACGCGCCTGGACGGGCCGCACCGGGCGGCCCGTCTTGTCGACGTCGCCGTGCATCGCGTTGAACCGGACTGCGGCACGCTCGGTGGAGAAGGTCGGGTCCTTGAGCCCGCGCTGGACGGAAACGGTCCGCAGGATGAGACTGTTCATCCCATGGAAGCGGTTCGGAGCCACGCGCCTGGCCTGGCCCGAAGCGGAGGTCTCCACGGACGGAAGAGTCCGCGGATGCGGCAGGTCGTGCCGGTTCTGGAGAATGCTCTCGCCCTTGAGCGTCTTCATTGCAAGGCTGCGACCCCAAGCATTCACGGCCTCCTCCCGGGTGGTGGAGGCCGACGGATCGGGCCTCCGCCCCCCCTGACCGGACGTTCCATTCGCCATGACGACTACCTCCCTTGTGAATAGCGGCCCTCGCGGCGGCCGCCGGGACTCGCTGCACTCGGCCCTCAGCTGGCGCAGGGTCGGCCCCTTGGGTTCACGCACCGCGAAGCATAGCGGGGAACGGCCGGGATCCGGCGCGGCCCCGGTCCGGGCCGCCGGCCCGGGGCCGTTCCAACGCATTGGGACGCGGGCCCGGCGCAGGCTCAGCGGGCCGGTCCGGCGGGGCGCTCGCGGCCGGGCGCGCCGGCGGCGGACGCGGCCGGCGCCGGCTGGGGCGGGGCGGCCGGCTCGGGCGCCGGGCGGCCCAAGGTGATCGCGACCTGGCTGGTGGCCCGGTTGACCGAGGCCCGCAGCGCCTGCCCGTACGAGGCGGCCTGCTCACGGGCCGCCTCCGGCCAGCCGCCCTCGAGCTCGAGCGTCCGCCCCTCGGCCTTGCGCACACCGCGCAGCGGCAGGCGCTCCCCGCCCCAGGCCTCCTCCATCTGGGCGGCGGCGAACCCGTCGGCGACGATCTGCTCGCGCAGCGCCGCGCCGCCCGGGGCGGCGGGAAGGTCCGCCCCCACGGGCGGCCCGCCGGGCGGGTACGCGGCCTCGTAGTCCGGCGCGCGCTCGGTGTGGGGACCGGCGAGCGCGCCGCTCGCGCGGCCGAGCGCCACGTAGGCCTCGGCGTGCAGCCGCGCGAGGTCGTGGTCCGGGATCTCCCGGGCGGCCTGCCCGTGCGCGTGCGCGAGCGCGCCGTGCCCGAGACGGACGGCGGCCGAGCCGTCGGCCCCGCGGCTAAACGACGGCCGCCCGCAGGCGTCGGGCGCCGGCGCGTCGACCTCGACGCCGCGCGTCCTGAACGCGCCCACGACGCCGTCGAGGCGCTCGGCGGCCTCCGTGCGCCGGTCGGCCCGGTCGAGCTGCCGGAGGCGCTCGCGCTCGTGGTCGCCGAGGTCGCGGGCCGCGGCGGCCACCTCGCCGGCCAGCCGCGTGCCGGCCAGCACCGCGGGCGAGCGGTCGCCGAGCAGCCCGTCGTCGAGCGGGTGGTCGAGCACCCGGGCGGCCACCCGCACGCCGAAGACGCCGGCGGCCCGGCCGCCATCGTCGCCGGCATCCCCGGCGCGGCCGACCAGCTCGCAGCCGACGGCGGCCGCCGCGCGCGGAACCGCGTCGAACGGCTCGACGCCCGGCCGGACCGAGACGCGCAGGCGGCTGACGCCGTCCTCGTGCACCTCCCGCGAGTCGAAGTGCTGCGGCGAGAGCAGCACGGCCGCGGCCTCCGCCCGCGGCCCGCCCGCCACGGCCACCGGAGCACCGAGGTGCGCGCAGGCGTCGAGGAAACCGTTGAAGCGGCTGTCGATGTCGCCGGGCGCCCGCACCGGCGGGCGGGGGACGCGCCGGGGGCCGGGCTCCCCGCGCGCCGGCGCGTCCGGGCCGAGGGCCTGCGCCGCGGCCTCGGCCACGTCGAGCTCGAGGTCGGCGACGCTCGCCGGGCCGCGCGAGGCCGGCGGGACGAGCAGCGCCCGATCGAGCGCCCCGGCGACGATCCGCTCGTGGCGGCCAACGTCGAGGCCCGCCGGCGCGGCCACCAGCGGCGAGTCGGGGTCGACGGCCCGCAGCTGGCCGGTCAGCCGCGGTCCGGCCGCGAGCGCCCGCTCGACCACGTCCTCGCCGAGGGGGCTGGCAACAGGGTCGCGGCCCGTCGCGGCGTGCAGCCGCGCGATGGCGCGCGCCCGCCCGGCGTCGACCCCGCCGCCCTCCCCCGCGATCTGCCCGGGCGGCACCTGGGCGACCGAGACGGCGGCGTGAAGGTCCGGAAACTGGCCGCGGGCCAGCTCGAGCGTCTCCGCCGGCAGCCGGTCGCCGACGGGGTCGCGCCCGACCGCCCGAAACACATGCCCGGTGAAGCGGGCCTCGGCCCACCCGCGGCCCGTCCGCTCGGCGTACTCGTCCATGGCGGCGAGCAGCACGCGGCTCTCCTCGGGCCGCGGCGCGTCGGCGGCGGCGCGGGCCCGCAGGCCGGCGCGGCCGTCCGCCCAGGCGCGCTCGGCCTCGAGCGACCCCTCGGGGTCCGTCAGGCAGCGCCTGGCGTGGCGGCTCTCGAGCAGGGACTGTGCGCGTTCGATGACATCGAGCGCCCCGCCCTGCACGAGGCGGGAGTGCTCGTCCCTGGGCAGGGAGGGAAGCGGCGGCTCGTGCTCGGCGCCCGGGTACTCGCCCCCGGCCAGATGCAGCAGCGCGGGGTCGCAGTCGACCTCAGCGAGCGAGACGGGGAGCGGCGGCACGACCTCGCGGTGCTCGGCCGAGATGGCCGACAAGCTGGCCGGCGACGGGACGCCGCCGTCGTCGGCGAGGCGCGGCTTCGACGCCTGGTAGGCCGTCTCCTCGGCGCTGGCGATCGAGCGGTCCGTCAGCACCGTCCAGCGGACGGCGACGAGCCGCCCCATGCCGCCGACGACGGCACCGGAGAGCTCGGCCACGGCCGCCCGCCCCTCGAACTCGCGCCGCAGCCGCGGCTCGTCCTCGCGGGCCTCCTCCCGCAGGTGCTCCGGCCGCGGGTCCTGGGCCCAGACCGAGGTCGACGGCCGCCGCGCGGTCCGCGAGTCCTCGACCGGGTCGCCGTGGTGCGCCGTGCGCGGCTCGGTGCCGCCGCGGAAGCGCCGCACCAGCGGCATGCCCGGCCGCGTGTGGTCGGCATCGAGCCCCAGGTCGATCGCGTCGCGGCGCGCCAGCTCATGCGAGAGGCGGCGCGCCCGCAGCGCGTCGGCGCGCTCGCGGGCCTGGCGCTCGGCCGGGGTCTCCTCCGGGTCCGGGGCGCCCGCGCCCGGGGGCGGGGCCGCGGTCTTGACGCCGAGGCGCCAGCCGCCCTTCGGCTCGAGGCGTCCGCCGCGGCGGGCGCGGGCGCGGGTCGGGTTCGAGGGAACAGTGGCCATCGATCACCTCCCGAAGGCGCGGCGGCGGGCCGCCTGGCGCGGGCGGCCCCCAGGCGGGAGGGTAACGGAAACGGCGGCGGGAGCACGCCGGCAGCGGTCAGACGGCCGCCGCCGCGGCCTCCGTGGCCGACCCGGCATCGCCGGCCTCCGTGCCGACCTCCGCGCCGGGGGCGCGATCGTCCGGGCCGAGGTCGGCGGGGTCCACCGGGCCGCGGTGCCGGATGGTGATGAGCGCCTCGACCCGCCGCTCCTCCTCGGCGTACTCGGCCAGCCGCCCGGCACTCGGCAGGCTCGGGTCGTCGGAGCTCCAGCCCTCGTCGGGCGACATCTCCGGATCGAACTTCTCGTGGACAGGGTCGTCCGGATCCGCGAAGGCGACGCTCAGCACCTCGGCCGGCGTGAGGACCGGGAGCCCGTCGAACTGCGGCAGACCCCAGGCATCCCGCTGCTCCGCGGTGGTGCCGACGAGGTAGCCCTGGTCCAGGGCCCAGCGGTGCTCCTCGAGCGAGAGCGGGTAGACGATCGTCAGCATCCGGGACTCTTCCGGCTGCCCTTCGATGCGCGCGAATTCCATGTTCAGATCCCCCAGGCTGCGCGCGGCCGATCCCCGCGGCCTCGCGGTCGGTAGCCAGCATAGCGGGCCGGGTCCCGGCCCCGGCCCTAGCGCCCCCGGCGGCCGGCGCCGCGCGCGCGGCCGGCGGCAGCCGCGGCGGCGCCGGCCGCCGGAGGCGGTGCGAACTGCGGACCCCGCTCCCCAGGGGAACAGCCGAGCCCGCGGCGCAGCTCTACCGCGTCCATGCCATCGAGCGGCCGCCCGGGACGCGGGGCGCCGACGGGCGGCCCGGCGGGCACGGACGAAGCCGCCGATTGGGCAGAGGCCTCGGGTGCGGCGTCGCCCGGGCGCCGGTCCCCCGGCTCCCACGACGCGCCCAATCCCCGTGGCCACGCAGCCGGCTGCGAACATAGCGGGCCGGGTCCCGGCCCCGGCCCTAGCGCCCCCGGCGGCCGGCGCCGCGCGCGCGGCCGGCGGCAGCCGCGGCGGCGCCGACCGCCGGAGGCGGTGCGGACTGCGGACCCCGCTCCCCGGGGGAACGGCCGAGCCCGCGGCGCAGCTCTACCGCATCCATGCCATCGAGCGGCCGCCCGGGACGCGGGGCGCCGACGGGCGGCCCGGCGGGGACGGACGAGGCCGCCGATGGGGCAGAGACCTCGGGTACGGCGTCGCCCGGGCGCCGGTCCCCCGGCTCCCACGACGCGCCGGCCTCGGCGGCGCGCCGGCGGCAGTGCTCGACGGCGCGCTCGACGGTCCGCGCCGCGTAGCGGTGCGGGTCCGGCTTCGGGCTCTCGCCGGCGGTGCGCCGCTGCTCGAGGGCGAGAACGACGGCGTCCGGGGCGTAGCCGTCCTCGAGCGCCTGGAGCGCCACGCCCCAGTCCCGCGAGTCGAGCTGCGAGGGCACCGGCGCTCCCGGCCCCGCCGCCGCCGGAGACCCGCCTCTGCGCGGCCGCGCGGCGGGCGCCACGTCCGGCCGGTAGGTGGGCAGCGACGGGTTGAGGCCCAACGCGTAGCCGATCTCGGCGGCCGTCGGCTTGACCACGCGGCTCTCGGGGAGCCCGCCGGGACCGAGACGCCAGACCACGCGCTCGGGGACATGCCCCGAGCCGGAGACGATGGCCTCGCGGATGCGCCGCCGCTGCACCGTCACCGGCTCGACCACGGGCTGGGCGGCCGGCTCGGCGGCCGCGGACTCAGAGGCCCGCGCGGACGGCCGGGACTCGCCGGACCCGGACCGCGGCGGCGGCCCGGCGGCCGGAGCGACAGGACCGGAGGCCTCGGCCGCCGAGCGGCCCCGGCCGCGGCCGAGACGGGCGTCCTCGGCGTCGAGCCGCTCGGCGATGCGCGCCGCGGCCTCACGGCCGGCGGCGAGCGCCATGTCCACGTCCATGCCGTCGGCCTCCGCCGCCGGCCGGTGCAGCCGCAGCGAGAACGGAATGTCGGCCGCAAAGTGCGCCTGGAGCGCGCGCAGGGCGCCGTCCGACGGGTCGGCCTCGCGGAATACCCCCGTCTTCGCGCGCGCCTCGCGCAGGTCCGCGAGCCGCACGACGGCCTGCAGCGGCTCGAAGTCGGCCACCGCGTTGACCCGCGCGCCGGGGCCCCGGTACCAGTCGCGCCGCGGCAGGCCCACCGGACGCACGACCGGCGGGTCGCCGCCGTAGTCCGCCTTGCGGTTGTAGAAGCCCGGCACGCGCATCACCTGGCTGACCGGGTAGACCGACGGGTCGCCGCCGTAGCGGCGGCCGAGCAGCCGGTTGAAGTACTCGGCCGCGCCCGGGGTCCACTGCGGGTCGTCGCGCGGCAGGTGCCAGAGGCACTGGAAGCGGCGGTGCGAGCTGCGCAGCACCACATCCGGGCAGGGCAGGACGCCCGAGACGACGTCCGCCCTGAGCGCAGGGAACGCCTGCTCCGGACAGGCGTCGACGTCGAGCTGCAGCCGCAGGATGCGGTCGACATGCCTTCGCGTGCGGCCCCACGCCGGGCGGCCCGTCGCCGGGTCCGCGAGGGGCCGCAGCGTGTTGACCGCGACGAACACGTCCCACCCGCGGCGGTTGGCCCAGTCGAGCCGGGCCAGCACGTCCGGGCCCCAGCCGGCGGGCCGGTGCTGGCGCACGCGGACGGGCTCCCCGCGCACCGCCTTGCGGGTAACGAACATCACGCTGTCGCCGTCGGCGAAGAGCGAACCGAGGTGCGCGGCGGCGACCGCCAGCCGGTCGCCGGTCCGCCGGTAGTCGTAGCGGCCGCTACCGAGCGGACGGCGCCAGTCGGCGCCCGCCGCGGGGGGGGCCGAGCCCGGGAGCGGTGCGCGATGTCGGTCGGAAGGCAAGCCGGGCCAAGCGTAATCGAACGGCGAAGGAGAGGGAGAGCCCAATGAGAGAGCAGATCGGGTACGTGGGAGCCGGCTGGTGCCGGCAGTGCCGGGGCGTCCGCATCCGGACGCCGAAGGGGCGCCGGCGGGTCTGCGCCGAGTGCGGGCAGGAGATGCCCGACCCGCTGCTGATCGACGACCCCGGCTGGCCGCCCGGCGTCTTCACCGGCTGGGCGGACCGCCGGCCGCGCATGGACCCGGCAAGCGTGCGGACGCGGCTCGCGCTCGAGAGCGGCGACTACCTCGAGCGGCGGTCGCTGGCGACGCAGGACGACACGCTGGCCGCCGTCGAGGGGTTGCGCGCGGACCACGGGGCCGTGATGCGCTACTCGGCCGTCGACGAGGCGAGCGTGCCGACGCGGGCCAGCACGATGCACCAGATGGGGCTCGAGCAGGCCCACGAGCGGGTGGTCGCGCGCATCCGCGAGCAGGAGAACGGCCCCGACGGGCGGGTTCTGCGCAGCGCCGTGGCCATGCACATCGAGACGCTGGCCAGCCGCTATGCCGAGAGCGCCGCGGCCTCGGCCGCCTGGGCGGTCTCGCAGGCGCGGATCGTGGCGCTGGCCGGGCGGGGCGCGGTCGACATCGCCGTGCACGACACCGAACGCGGCCTGTGGGCCGCCCGCACGCCCGACGGCGGGATCGTCGCGCTCGCCCCGGTGGTCGACGGCACGTGGACCGGCGAGCTGTTCACCCCGGAGCCGTCCGCCGCCCGCACCGACGGCTAGACGGCCGCTGGAACGGGAAAGCGGACAGGGGCGCAGAGCGCCAACGCGCGCCGCCGGAGCGGCGCGCGGAGGGACGGACGGACCACGGGGGGAGGGGGAAACGGGCGAGAATGGAGGGGAGCGGCGAGAGTTTCCCGCCAGCCCGCGCGGGCCACGCGCGGGCGTTTCACGCCGTCCCGTCCACGCACACGCGGCTTCGCCGCCGCACAGCCCGAGCCGCGCCCAAGGACGCAGGAGACCGCCCCGCGGGCGGCCGCCGGCGGGGCCGGCCAAGAGGGGAGATAACCATGACGAGCGACACGCTGGCCCGGGTACGCGGCGCGATCACCGGGATCGTGGCCGTCGCGCAGTTCGCCAGGAGCGAGTGGATCGACGACGCCGAGGCCATCGAGGCCGGCTACGCGGTCGCCGACTACGACGCGGAGACGATCGGCGGGGCGCCCGTGGCGCCGGCCTTCATGGAGGGGCCCGGCGACTGGCGGCCGGCGTTCCGCGCCGACCAGGCGTGGCGCGAGTTGGGCCAGGCCGCGCCGATGACCGTCGACTACCGGCCCGCGGGGCCGGGGACGGCCGAGCTCGCCGTGACGGTGATGATCCGCGCCGAGGAGGGCGAGGGCCCGCTGGTGCTGACCATCGGGTGCGACGCGCGCCGCGGGCTCTGCGCCGACGCGCTGACCATCGAGGCACTGGGCGGCGATCCCGCCGGGGCGGGCGTCGACGACGGCGAAGGCGCCGAGCCGCCCCTGGCCAGCTTGGCCGGGGCCGGCGTCGAGAGCGGCGAGTGCGAGCGGGTCCGGGCCGCGCTCGAGGAAGTCGCCCGGTCGCACCCGGCGGCCGTGATCTGGCGCGAGGAGGGCGCGGCGCGGGGACCCTGGCTCCCGGCCGACGGGCGGGCCGCCACGGCGGCCCGGAGCGGGCTCGCGGCCGCGTCCGGCCGCCGCTAGGACGCAGGCCATCCGGCATCCTTGCAGCAACCCGGACGGAAACGGGCGGGCCTCGCCCGGTTGCGGCGAGTTGGGCGCGTTGGGCAGCCGGCTCGACGAGGCCCGCCCCCAAACCAGGGAGACCAACCATGACGACCATGTCCCCAACGGCGACGGCCGGGGCCGCGGGCCATCGGCCCGAGACCGGCGCCCGGAAGGTCCGCTACATCACCCGGCTCGACCAGCTGCCGGGGCTCGGCGACGGCGAGCGGCGGCGGCTCGCGCCGGTCGCCGGGCGCTACGCCTTCCGCGTCAACGACTACTACGCCGGGCTGATCGACTGGTCGCGGGCCGACGACCCGCTGCGCCAGCTGGTCATCCCGCGCACCGAGGAGCTCGACGCCTACGGCGCGCTCGACGCGAGCGACGAGGAAGCGAACACGGTCGCGCGCGGCGTGCAGCACAAGTACGACGACACGGCGCTGCTGCTGTGCAACGAGGTCTGCGGGGCGTACTGCCGCTACTGCTTCCGCAAGCGGCTGTTCATGAACGGGAACGACGAGGCGACCAACGACGTCTCGGCGGGGCTGGCCTACATCCGCGAGCACCCGGAGATCACCAACGTCCTGCTGACGGGCGGCGACCCGCTGCTGATGTCCACGCGCCGGCTGCGCGAGATCATCGAGGCGCTGCGGGGCATCGGGCACGTGCGGATCATCCGCATCGGCTCGAAGATGCCGGCCTTCGACCCGTGGCGGCTGAGCCGCGACAGGGAGCTGCAGGCGCTGCTCGCCAGGTATTCGGGGCCCGAGCGCCGGATCTACCTGATGGCCCACTTCGACCACCCGCGCGAGCTGACCGAGGCTGCCGTCGAGGGGCTCGCCGGCTGGCAGGCGGCGGGCGTCACCTGCGTCAACCAGTGCCCGCTCGTCCGCGGCATCAACGACGACCCGGACGTGCTCGCCGAGTTGTGGGCGCGGCTCTCGTATGCCGGCTGCCCGCCGTACTACCTGTTCCAGGGGCGGCCGACGGCGGGCAACGCGCCCTACGAGGTGCCCATCGTGCGCGGCTGGCGCATCTTCCAGGAGGCGCTGACGAGGGGCTCGGGGCTCGCCCGGCGGGCGAAGTTCGTCATGTCGCACGCCACGGGGAAGATCGAGATCCTGGCCGTCGACGAGCGGAGCATCTACCTGCGCTACCACCAGGCGAAGGACCGGCGAGACCTCGGGCGCTTCCTCGTCGCCGAGCGCGACGACGAGGCCGGGTGGCTCGACGAGCTCGACTGGCGCGAGTGGACCACCGCCCGGGCGTAGCGGCCCGCCCTGTCGCAAGGAGCCAGCCGATGTGCACCCGCATCATCCAGACAGCCGAGGTGCGCCTGCTCGGCCGCATCTACTGCCTCGACACCGACAACGCGGCCCAGGGGCCGCCGACCTGGAACGGCCCGCCAGGGGCGGACTACGCCGTGGTGCGCGCGGCGGGGGAGCGGCGCTCGCTGGCGCGCATGCGCTGGGGCTTCGTGCCCGCGAGGGCGCGCGACGCGAGCTTCGCGCCAGCCAACGCGCGGTCTGAGACCGTGGCGGTCAAGCCGCTGTTCCGCGGCGCCTTCGCCGCGCGGCGCTGCATCCTGCCGGTCGAAGGCTGGTACGAGTGGCGCCGGCGCCCGGGCGCGCGGCCCGAGCCGTACCTGGTCGACACGGGCGACGGCGCCGTCCTGCACCTGGCAGCGATCTGGGAGCCGTGGCGCGGCCCAAGGGGCCGGATCGACGGCTTCGCGGTACTGACGACGGTTCCCGGCCCACGCCTGGCCGCCATTCATCACCGCCAGCCGGCGGTGCTCGGGGACGACGACGTCGACCACTGGCTGAGCCCGGACACCGGCCCGCCGGAGCTGGCGGCGCTGGCGCGCCTCGGCGGCCAGAGGGACTACCGCATCCGGGCCGTCGGACTCGCGGTCAACGAGGCGAGCAACGACGGCCCGGGGCTTCTGGCCGCGGCCCGGGCGTGATCCCGGCGGCGGCACGGATCCAACGCGTCGGGAAAGGAACAGCGACAGTGAGAGTTCACACACACACCGCGGGAACGCTCGCGGGCAGGCAGTGCACGACCATCCGCCTCGAGCCGAACCCCTTCTCCGGGGTGGCGCCCGAGGAAGCCGCCGCCGCGCTCGCGGAACTGCTCCGGCGCGAGCCCGCAACGGGGCACAACGACGAGGCCGGCGCCACGGTGGTCTCCGTGTCCGAGACGCACGAGGCGCCGTGGCTGTGCGCCCTGGCTGCCGCCGCGGCCATCGCGGACGCAGAGTGCATCCACGCCGCGGCGCCGATGCGAAGCGTCTGGGTCGCATCCGACAACGTGCGCGAGAGCATCGCTGTCTGCGTGTATTCGGGCGGGACGCTCACCTGCACCGGCGAGCGCGCGGCGTACCGCGACGGTCTGGACAAGTAGGGAGAGACTGCATGCGCATCCTGCACACAGCCGACTGGCATCTCGGGGCGCGGCTCGGGCCGCACGAGCGGCTCGACGACCAGCGCACGGCGCTCGCCGGGCTGGAGCGGACGGCCGAAGACGCCCGGCCGGACCTGATCCTGCACTGCGGCGACGTATGGGACACGTTCCACCCGAGCCACGACGCGCTCCGCGCCGGGCTGGTCGCCCTGCAGCGGCTGGCCGCCGT
Source organism: Vicinamibacterales bacterium (assembly GCA_965214845.1). Classification (GTDB taxonomy): domain Bacteria; phylum Acidobacteriota; class Vicinamibacteria; order Vicinamibacterales; family UBA8438; genus JAAXGX01. The sequence continues at coordinate 3,544,131 of CBDCCO010000007.1, read as the reverse complement.
CGCGCCTACCGTCGTGGTCGCCGGCAACCACGACTCGTTCAAGCTGCTGCGCGCGCTCGACGAGGGGCTGGCCCACGGCCCGGGGCCCCGGCGGCTCCGGTTCGTGACCGCGCCGCGGGTCCTGCGGGTGGAGACCGCGGCCGGCAAGGCCGCCGTCGCCTGCGTGCCGTTCCTGACCCGGGCCATGGCCCGCCGGGAAGGGGCGGACGGCCCGCCGCCTGACGAGCGCCGGGAGTACGCGGTCGCCGTGGCGCGCATCAACACGCGGCTCGCCGCCGAGGCATCCGCCGTGAGCGGGGCGGCGGCCAGGGTCTACGCGGCCCACGCCTACGTCGCCGGCTGCCGGCCGGGCAAGTCCGAGCGGCGGGTCACCGTGACCGACGACTACGCCGCCGACGCGGAAGACGTCCCCGAGCTCGACTACGCCGCATTCGGGCACATCCACGACGCGCAGCAGGTCGGCCGTTCCCCGGCGGCCCGCTACGCCGGGGCACTGGTACGGATCGGGTTCGACGAGGCCGAGCCGCGCAAGACGACCGCGATCGTCGAGATCGTCGCCGGCGGCGCACGAGTCGAGACCACGGCCAACGAGACCGGCCGGCCCCTGGTCGACTTCCGCGGGACGATGGCCGAGCTCGAGGCGCTCGCGGCCGGGGGCGGGCTGGACGGCCACCTCGTCAAGGCCGTCGTCCTCTCCGACGAGCGCGTGCTGGACATGGCCGAGCGCCTGCGCGCCGGCTCGCCGAAGGCGGCCGTCGTCGAGCTGCTCTGCCGCGTCGGCAACGACGAGGCGAAGGCCATCACCGACTACGAGTACACCGACGTCGCCGAGCCGCCCGTCGGGGAGCTCTTCGACGAGTGGCGCAAGACGCGCGGCGGCGAGGGCCGGGGGGCCGACGCGGCCATCGGCCGGCTCTTTGCCGAGGCCCTGGCCAACGCCGAGGCGCCCGGGACGTCCGATTTCGGCATCGGGGCGCTGGCGGCCGAGTTCGACCAGTTGCGCGCCCGCCTCGCGGCGGCGCCCGGCGGCGAGGGGCGGTAGCACCGGACCGGGGCCCCCTCGCCGACCACCAGGGCGCCGGCTCGCCGCCGCCGCGAACGGCCCCGCCAGACCGGCCACGAGAAAGAGACCGACATGAGACCGATCCGCCTCAGCATCGAGGGGCTCCGCTCCTTCCGCACGTCGCCGCCGACCATCGTCGACTTCGAGGGCCGCGACCATCTGGCGATCGTCGGCGACACGGGCGCCGGCAAGTCGTCGCTGCTCGAGGCGATGACCTACGCGCTCTACGGGCAGACGTCATTCAGCGGGCACGCGAGCCAGGAACTCATGAACGACGGCGCCGGCTACCTGCGGGTGGCCTTCAGCTTCTGGGCGGACGACTACGTGTGGGAGGCCGTGCGGGGCCTGACCCGCCGCCCCGGCGGCGAGACGGGCGGCCAGACCGCCACGCTCTCGCGCTACGGCGACGCCGACGAGACGCTCGAGACGGTCGAGGGCGTCAAGGAGGTCAACCGGCGGGCCGCCGCCCTGCTGGGCCTCGACGCCGGCGCGTTCCTGCGCACGATCGTCCTGCCGCAGGGGCGCTTCGCGCGCCTGCTCTCCGAGGACGAACCGCGCAGCCGGGCGCGAATCCTGCGCCAGATCTGGCGCACGGACGACCTCGACGCGGCCGGGGCCGCGGCAACCGCGGCGCTCGAGGCCGGCCGCACGCTCGGCGAGCGCCTGGCCGTCGAGCTCGACCACCATCCCGAGGACCCGCGCGCGCGGCTCGCCGAGCTCCGCGCCGAGGCCGCGAGGACGGCCGGGGCCGCCGAGCGCGAGACGGCCCGGGCGGCGGCGCTCGAGGCGCGGGCGCGGACCGTGCGCGAGACGCGCGAGACCCGCGAGCGGATCGAGGCGGCGCTCGAGACCGCCCGGGGCGCCCGGCCCGACGCCGGGGACGTGCGCGCCGTCGCGGCGGCCGCCCGCGGGCTCGACGAACGCCAGCGGACGGCCGAACGGGAGGGGCTCGCGGCCGAGGCCGCCGTCGACGCGAGCCCGGCTCCCGAGGCCGGGGCGCGCGAGGCCGCCGGCCGCATGCTCGAAGCCGTGCGCGACGCGCGCGCTGCGGCCGCCGAGCAGGGCGCCCGCGAGAGGGCGCAGGACGAGGCGGTCCGCGCGGCCGACGAGGCCGCCGCGCGGCTCGACGCGGCCGAGGCGGCCCTGCGGGACGCCGTCGGCGCCGAAGCGGAAGCCGGGACAGCGGACCGGATCTCGCGGCTCGCGGCCGAGGCCGAAGCCGCCCGCGAGCGGATCGCGGCTCTCGCCGGGCAGTACGACCGCTACGCCTACCAAGCCCGCGAGCCGGCGCTGGCCGCGCGGGCGGACGCCGAGACGCTCGAACGGCGCGCCGTCGACACGCTGGCCGAGGCGACGGCCGCCGCCGGGCGCTGGCAGCAGGCCGAGGCGCGGCGCGCCGGGGCCGAGGAGGCGCTGGCTGCGGTACGCCGGCGCGAGGCGGCCTCGCACGCCGCCGAGGGCCACGAGCCGGGCGACCCCTGCCCGGTGTGCGCGCGGGCGCTGCCCGCCGACTGGAGCCGGCCGCCGGGGACCGACACGGCCGCGGCGCTCGACGCCGCCGGCGACGCCGACCGGGCGGCCCGGGAGGCGCAGGCCCTGGCGGCCAGGACGGCGGCGGCGGCCAAGCAGGCCGCGCGGGACCTCGGCGCGGCCGAGGAGCGCGCGGCGAAGCTCGAGGCCGAAGAGCGCCGGCAGCTCGCCGCGCTGCTCGCGGCGACGGACGCCCCCGCGGGCGGCGAGTGCCCGCCGAGGGACGAGGCCCTGCGGCCCCTCGAGGCAGCCGTGCGGGCGAGCGGGGAGGCGCTCGAGGCGCTGCGGGGCGAGGCGGCGCGGCTGCGCACGGCGGCCGAGGTCGCCGCGGCCGCCGTGCGCGACGCCCGGGCCGCGCACGTGCGGGCCGCCACCGAGGCAACGAGGCGGCGGAACGCGGCGGCCGAGGCCCGGGCGGCCGCGCTCGAGGCCGGCGAGGCGCTGCGGCGGCTGGCCGCGCCCGAGGAGGCCGGGATCCTGGCCGCCGCGGCCGGACCGGCGGACCCCGGGGCGCTCGACGCGGTCGAGCGGAGCGCGAAGGACCGCGCGCGGGCCGCGGACGAGGCCGCGGACGCCCACGCGGCCGCAACGGCCCGGCTGGGGCGGGCGGCACAGGCGCTCGCCGTCCTGGACGGGGACCGGCGCGCGCTGGTCGCCGAGCCGCTCGCCAGAGCCCTGGCCGAGGCCGGGCGCTGCCGCGAGCGGCTCCACGAGGCGGCGGTGGCGGCGGGCGCCGGGACAGCCGTGCCCCGGCTGCCGCTGACGCCCGACCCCGAAGAGGCCGAACGCGCGATCGCGCGCGTCGCCGAGGCCGCCGGACAGGTCGAGGCCCACTGCCGCGAGCGGCTGGCCGAGGCGGCCGGGGCCGAGCGGGCGGCAAGGCATGAGGCGGCCGCGGCAGCGCCCGGCGGGGAGGCGGACCCCGAGGCGCTGGCCGCCGACGCGGCCCGCACGGCCGAGCGGGCGCGGAGCGCCGCCGAGGCCGCGGCCGGGGAGGCCGGGCGCTTCGCCGCGCGCGTCGGCGACATCGAGCGGCTGCGGGCGCTGGCCGCGCGGGCGGCCGCGCGGACGGCCGGCATCGAGGAGCTGGCCGGCGGGCTGCGGCCGGGCGGGTTCCCCAAGTGGCTGACGCTGCGCCGATCGGTGGACCTGCTGCGCCATGCGTCGCGCCGGCTCGAGGAGATGAGCGACGGGCGCTACGCGTTCCGCGACCCGCGCGACACGGCCGAGCAGTGGAAGGTACTCGACCGCTGGAGCGGGGCGACGCGCTCGCCGGCCGCGCTCTCGGGCGGCGAGCAGTTCATGGCATCGCTGGCGCTCTCGCTCGGCATGGTCGAGACGATGGGCGAGCGGGGCGGGCGGCTCGAGTGCTTCTTCCTCGACGAGGGCTTCGGGACGCTCGACCGCCGGACGCTCGACGAGGCGCTCGACGCGCTGGACCGGGCGGCGACGCCGGACCACATGGTCGGCGTCATCACGCACGTGCCTGAGGTCGCCGAGCGGATGGCTTCGGTGCTGCTCGTCGAGCGCGACCCGGCGGGCGGCAGCCGCGCGCGCTGGCTGACGGACGTCGTTTCAACCCCCGCTCCGGTGCACTGAGGTACACAGAGCGTTTACTGCGGCGGCTCGCGCGGGGCCACCAGAGGCTGCCAGGGTACATCACCTGGCCGGCCCAACGCGTTGGAACGGCGGGCCAGAGACGGAGGAGAGCACCATGGGGAAACGCCGAGACACGGACAGCCACAACACGGTCATCGGGACGCTGCTCTGGATCGCGCTGGTCGCGGTGCTGCTGGTCGGGATGGCCGCGGTCGACCGCCGGTTCGACGAGATCGAGGCGCAGATGAGCGCCCTCGAAGGCGGCCTCGGCGCCGCGATCGCGGCCGTCGCCGGGGAGGTCGCGCGGATCCACGAGGCGCACCGCGCGCCGGCGGACCCCGGCGCCGGCGGCGAAGACGAAGGCGGCCAGGGCCCGGGCGATGCGCCCTAGGCCGCCCGCGTGCGGCCGGACGGGCCGCCGCGAGCAGGAGACAGCGATGGGAACCGAAACACGGGGAGCGGGGGGAACGCGCGCCGTCCGGCTCCCGGCGGCCGGGACCGGGCCCGAGCCGCTCTGGATCGCGGCCCCCGCGCAGGACGCGCTGGTGTCGCTCGGGCGCTCGAGCGTCGACGCCGTCGTGACCGGCGTGCCCGGCTTCTGGCTCGACGCGGACGGCCGGCGGCCCGAGGCGATCGGCAACGAAAACACCCTGCCAGAGTACGTCGCGCGGGTCGCCGGCGTGTTCCGCGAGGTGCGGCGGGTGCTGCGGCCGCAGGGCACGGCGTGGCTGCACGCGGCCGACAGCACGTACTCCGGCCGCGGGCGCGGGGGCGCCCGCCGGGGCCGGGGGCGGGTGCTCGATGCGGCCGGCGGCGCCGGCGTGGCGAGCGCCCGCAAGTCGCTGCTCGGCGTCCCGTGGCGGCTGGCCCACGCGTTGTCCGCGGCGGGCTGGAGCGTGCGCGCCGCCGTCCGGGTGGTGCGGGCCGGCCCGGCGCGGCTGCACGCCGGCGACCGGCCGGGGCGGCGGAGCGAGACGCTCTTCCTGCTGGCGCGCCAGCGCCGCTACCGCTACGAGCCGGCCGCGTTCGACGGCGACCCGGCCGCCGACGTCTGGGTCCTGCCGCCGGCGCCGCGCTGGCGGCTCATGCGGGCCTTCCCGGACGAGCTCGCCGAGCGCTGCCTGCGGCTGAGCGGCGTGCGGGCGGGCGAGACGGTCCTCGACCCGTTCGCCGGCACGGGGACCACGGCGGCCGCGGCGGCGGCCATCGGCGCACAGGCGATCGGGGTCGAGATCCGCGCCCACCTGGCCCGCGCCGCCGCTGAGCGGCTGCGGGCGCCTCGCCAGATGAGACTGCTCGCCGCGGGGATTGAAACGGAGGATTGAAATGGACAGGGAGGAGACACGGGTGGGAGTCGACGCCCGATGGATTGAAACGGAGGTCCGCAGCGAGCGCAGGTTGCTGCGCCACGCCGGGCGGGCACTCGGCGCCGTGCGGTCCGAAGCCGACGCGCTGGCGAGGCGCTGTGCGAACGGCGGCGCCGACCGGGCGGCATGGAGCGCCTGGCTCGTCTGGGCCGGGCAGATGCGGCTCGCCGCCGCCTGGCTGGCCGGCGGGCCGGAGCCGCCGCCGGGGCCGTTCGCGGCGGGGCGGACCGGGCCGGCCGGGCGGCGCGAGGTTCTCGTCCGGCCCCCAGGCGAGCCAGCGGCGCAGCCCATCGCCGAGACCAGCGTGAAGGGCGTCGAGCGTGCCGCCGTGGCCTGGGCGGTCGCCGCCGTCACGCGGCACGGGCCGAGGCCTTCGGGACGCGGGGCCGGGCCGCGGAAGGTGCTGCGGATCGACCTCAAGGGCGCTGGCGGCGAGGCGCGCTACGCGCTGACGGCGTCCGTCGGCGCCGGAGGCGTGGTCGCCGCGGTGGACGCCTACGAGCAGGACCCGCCGACGGGCGGCGGGAGGACGCGGCGCCTGCGAATCGGCGCGGACGTCCAGCGGACACTGGCCTGGTTCGCCGCGGGGATTGAACGGATTGAAACGGGATTGAAACGGGATTGAAACAAACAGGGAGACGTTCCTGGTTCGCCGCGAGGCGAGGGTTGAAACAGTGAAACATGTGAAACAAGTGAAACGAAACAGTGTCGCTTGATGGGGCGCTTTCTGTCGCTTGATGGGGCGCAAAATGTCGCTTGATGGGGCGCCGAATGTCGCTTGATGGGGCGCTCGGGTCCAAAAAACCCAATGAAAATGCTACTTTTTTCGCCGCCCGACGTACGTACGACTTAAGACGCCGACGTACCGGTTTTGCTCTCCCACCTGCGCGCGTAATTCCTTCAAGGAATTACGCGCTAGCCCGGAAAATTCATGACGTCGTCGAATCGGTCGCTGGCCGAGCCCTGATCGTTGAGCGAGAGAGGTCTGCGGTCGCCGCACGTGGCAGGTGGCAGCGTGGTGGAGCGGCGTGGCGTGGTTACGGGGCGTACGAGGCGCCAGACGCGGACAGCTTCGCCGACAGGGCGCCCCAGGCGCCTGTGTGGATTCCGCGAGCTGAGGGGGAAGCTGCGACGGGGCGCTACCCGGCGCGCGCCCCGAGTGCGAGGGCGATTTGGCGCCACGCGTCGAGGTCGGGCGTTGCCCGCGGCAGGTGCACAACGAGGCGCCGGACGGAGCGGACGACGTTGGCGCCGAGCTTGAGCAATCGGTCGCGCAGCCAGGTCACTTGGGTGCGGGCGCAGGCGGTGCGGGCGGCTCTCAGCCGCAGTTCCTGCATGAGCACGTAGGCGGCGGCCGTCAACAGGACCCGCAGCTGGTTTGCCCAGAACTTGGTGCAGCTCGTGCGGTCGATCTGCAAGCCGTCGAGCAGTTCCTTGATGCGGTTCTCGATGTCGCCGCGCCCGCAGTAGACCTTCTCGTAGATGAAGCGCGGCGTCTGGCGCAGATTGGTCACGACGAAGCGCGGGTTGTCCCGCGGCTGCCGGCCGGTGAGCTGCACGACTTCGGCCTTGATCACCACGCGGCGCTCACGAGCCCACGTGCCCGCGCGATAGCGGGTGTCGAGGTAGAAGTGCGCCGTCTTCTCACGCAGCATGTTCTCGGTGCGGGCCGCCACCATGACGGGCTCGGCAGCCCGCAGCAGGACGGCGTTCCTGGCCATCGCCACGACGTAGTCGAGCCGCGGCTCGGCATCGAGGAAGTCGAAGACCTCCGGGCAGGCGAAGCCCCCGTCGAGACGGACGAGAAAGCGTGCCTTGGGGAACGCGGACCGCAGCAGCGGGAGCAATCGACACAGCACGCTCAGCGTGCCGTCGGGCGCCTGGGCCTTGCCGGGTCGCAGCACCGCCGCGCACAGATACTGCTCGACCTCGCGGTCGAAGCTCACAAAGGCCAGCAATGGCAGGTAGCACCAGCTGTCGTAGTAGCTGTTGAACATGGTCAGCTGCTGCGCGCCATGCGTCGGGTCGTCGGTCGGGTCGAGGTCGATCGTGATGCGTCGCACCCGCCCGCGCAGCCGGCGACGATGCCGCTCGATGACCGACGTCGCCAGCTCGCGCCCCAGCCGATAGAGCGCGACGCGGCCCGCACCGTTCTCGAACCGCGAGACCGTCGGCTGCGACGCCAGCCGACCGCCCGCCACCGGGTCGCGCCCGAGCAGCAGCTTGTGGATCGGGTCGTCGGCGAGCCGGTCCGAATCGTTGCCGTCGGGATGACCGCAGGCGATGCCGAACACCCGCTGGCCGACCAGGTCCTCGAGCGTGTGCCGGACCTTCTCCGGTGCCCGGCGGTCGACCAGACACCGGCCGAACGCCTTGACCAGTCCGTAGACGCGCTCGGCGGCCTTGAGCAGCACGGCGCCGCCATCCGAGCTCGACTGCTCGCGGTCGAACGTGGCGACCAGCGGCTTGTCGAACAGATCGGGGAACAGAACAGACTGTGCTATCGTGGGGTCCGTCACGCAAGGGCCTCCGTTGTGGCTAAACGTTTGGTAGCACAACGTTTGTACCACACGGAAGGCCCTTGCGTCTCGTCGCCAACCCCACCTTCACGCATAATCCGGGCTAGTGGGTACGTACAAAATAGCTAACCGCGCGCGCGTCGCGCGCAGCAACATGCGTGCCAGCGAAACCAACACGCGGGCCGCCGAGCGCTCCGCCACACCCTGAGGCGGGACGCGGCGACAGAGGATTGAAACAAACAGAGGATTGAAACAAACGGGCCACGGACGCTCCCTGCGCGGGAGCGAGGATTGAAACAGGATTGAAACTGAAACTTACGGGAATCCCGGCGGCGGCAGCACCCGGCGCCCGGCGAGAACCAGATCGCCCGCCGCGTGCAGGCGCTGGAGACACTCGAGCGCACGGTCCCGGAGCCGGCGGCGGCGACGCATGCTGGACGTCGGATAGCACAGGGCGATCAGGCCGTCGTCGCTGAACGGCTCGTAGCGGTCCTGGTCGCGGCTCTGGACCCACTCGCCGCCCTTGTCCCGGACGCGGGTCAGGCCCGGCCGGAACCAGTGATACGCGAGACCGAGCAGCGCGCGGTACGCGGGCGCCGACGTCCAACCCCAATACCGCAGGCGCATCCGGTTGATCGCCGGCCCCTCCGACGAGCCGGGCGGCAGATGCACGCAGAGCGTGACGTTGTCGTCCAGGCGGCCCGCGCCGCGAGGCAGGTCGGCGAAGCTGACGACGCGCCGCATCCCGCCGCCGTCGACACTGTACGGGAACCGCGCCTCCTGGCGGTCGAGCGCGTGGCAGGCCGCCAGCAGCACCGGCCAGTACTCGGTCGGCCGCGGCTGCCGCCGCGAGCCGTCGTAGAACCACGACAGGAACTCCCGCAGCGGGACGGTGACCCCGACCACCTGCCTGACCGCGCGCCGCCAGTCCTGCCGCATCACGGCCGTGACGCCCTCGATGAAGATCCGCAGGGCGAGGTCAGCGCAGTGCCCGCCCCGGGCGCGGCCCGGCTCGACCGTGAGCAGCGAGTAGAGCGGGAAGGGGATGACCGGGGCGTCGGCGCCGCTGTGGCCCTCGAGCGCCGGGAGCCAGCCCTCGCTGACCATGCTGGTCGGGACGACCGGAGGAGGCGCCCCGGGGCCGACGCGGGAGAGCCGGACCGGAACGCCCGCGGCCAGGCTCGCCGGCAACAGCGGGGCGCCGTGCGTGTTGAGCTGCACCGGCTCGGGAAGCCCCGCGCTCTCGGCGACGACCGCGAGCATCGAGAGCCCGTTCACGCCGCGGATGTCGGCGAGCGAACGCACCACGGCCGAACCGGCGGACCCGGCGCCGCCGGCCGGCGCAGTACGCCGCGGAATGCCGTCCACGGCGACCCCCCGCAATGTGTCGCGGCCGACGGCCCAGCCGGCATCGCCCACCTCGACGTGACTAGAGGCACGCGAGAAGGCAGGGCTTATTCACGCGAGAAAAGTTGCGCAACCGTGGATATGTATGCAGTGCTAACCTGGAATATGCAGAAGGCATGCAGGGCTGCCGGCCCCGCCTCTCAGGTCACGCGACGGCGACGATGTCGGCGGAGCCGCCACGCGCGGATGCACGCCCGGCAGTCAGGCTCGCGCTCACCAGGCGAAGCCAGGCGACGCCCGCAGTAGGTCCGGCCGGCGCGTTCGGGGTCGGGCTTGTGCACTCGGCCGCGGCCGGGTCTATCGGCCATCACCCACCACCTCGGCGGATATCTCGGTCGTGTAGCCCTGACCGGTCCGCAGCACATGGCGCGCGCGTGTGACGACGTAGGCGCCGTCGCGCTCCCCCCACCCAGCCAACTCGACCGGCGTCTCGGCGACCACGGCCGGGTTGCCGGGGAGGGTCACATCAAGGGACGCCAGGTGCCGCCGCAGCCGGCGCAGGTGGCCGGCGGCGGCGGCCATCGCGCGGGCCTGGTCCGGCGCGGGGTCGCGGGGCTCGAAGACCGGGGCGCCGGACCCCGCGACGGCGTGCCGGATCTCGCCGGAGCTCGGGTCCGGGTATCGGACTCGAACGGAGGCGTACGACTCGCGGCGCTTCCTGGAGACGCGCCCTCCAATCAGCCCCGGCCGGTCCGGGCGGATCGTCAGGGTCGGGAGTTTCGCACCTGACCCGGGGCTTCTGGAAGCCCCGGCCGGCAAGACCACGATCCGCCCGCCGGCGACCTTCACCGTCGCGTCGTAGTGCCGGGCGATGCGCCGCAGCAGATGCAGGTCGCTCTCGGCGGTCTGGTCGATATGCGCGATCGCTTCGGCCTCGAGCGCCGGGTCGACTCGGGCATCGAGCCCGTGCTCGGCCGCGATCGCCGCGACCACCTGCCCCAGCGTGACGCCGTCCCAGGCCCGGGTCCGCGGTGCGCGGATCTCGGCGCCGAGGTCGGCGGCCGTGGCCCGGATGGTGAGCCGGCGGGGCGCCAGCTCGAGCTCGTCCGACGCCGGCGTGTAGACGCCCATCTCCGTGAGGCGCTCGCCGTAGCCGAGCGCCACCCGCAGCTCGCGGCTGTCGAGCGCCGCGGCGACCGGCCCCGAGGCGACCAGCTCGAGGGTGTCGCTGTCCCGGTCCGACGTGAGCGTCACGCGCAGCTCGTCGAGCACGGCGCGCAGGCGGCCGGTCACGTCGGAGCCGTCGGCGACGACGCGGTAGGCGGGCGTCATGGTGCGGCCCGGCTCAGTCCCAGAGCTGCACGGTCTCGTCGTCGGCGGCCGCCGCCTCGATCGGCGGCAGCTCGACGATGGCGCCGGCCGACAGGCGGGGCCGAGAAGTGACGAGACCGGGATTCGCCGCGACGATGACGGCGAGGGCGGCAGCCGGAGCCACTGACGGGCCGTAGTGCCGCCAGGCGATGTCGTCGAGCATGTCGCCTTCGACGGCGCGGTAGGACGTGATGGCGGGCGCCGGCGCCGGGTCCGGCGCGCCCGCGCTGCGGGCGGCGGCGCGATGGGCGGCGCGCTGGACGTCGGCCGCGCTGCCTCCGGCGGCAACGGCGGCCCGAATGGCGGCGCGGATCGCGGCCGAGGTCATGCGGCCCCGGCCGCGGCCTGGACACCGGCCGCATCCTCGCCCGCCTCCGCGGCGGCGTCCACCGCCGCCAGGGTTCCGCGCGGGTCCCCGGCGTCAGCCACGCGGTCCGCGGGCGCATGCGCGGCGGCGCCGGTATCGTCCTCCCCGGCATGCGCCAGCCTGAGCGTCCATGCGATCCGGCGCGGGGCGCCGTCGGCGTGGGGCCGACTCTGCTCCTCTTCGACGCTCAAGACCGCCCAGCGCCCGAGCACGTCGCCGTAGCCCGTCGAGACCAGGACCGGCTCACCCGCCGCGGCCAGGGCGCGCCGCGCCGCCGGCGCGGCCGCGTCGCCGCCGGCTGCCGGGAATATCAGGCCCTGGAGCTCGATCTCGTCGTCCCCCGGGCCGGTGAACTGCCGCAGGGGACGCCGAGCGAGACGATCGAGCGCCGGCCAGCGGTAGCGCGTCTGGCGACGGAGGCTGTCGTAGGCCGACGCCGAGACGCGCAGCGCCACGCCGCCCACGGTCAGCAGCGCCGAGCGGCCCGGGGTGCCGCTGTCGGCCGCCGGGATGCGCTGCAGGACGTCCTCAGCCATCGTCCTCCGCGAGGTCGGCCTCCGCCGCCGCGCGGCGCAGGATCGCCTCGAACTCGCGTTGCACGTGCACGGCGACCTCGTCGGGGTCGAGGTCGCCGTGCACTTCGATGACCGGGCGGTCGACGCGGATGACCACCGTGCGCCCCGCAGTGGGCGGCGGGATGTCTGCGGCCGGAAACTCACCGGTCGGGATGTCTATGGCCGGAAACTCGGGCGGCGCGACCGGCGGCGCGGCGGCACCGAACACCGGGGCCGACGGCGAGGGCACCTCCAGGGCGAGCGGCGCGACCACCGGAGCCGGGGCCGCGGCGACACCGACCGTGGCGGCGGCGGCGAACGTGGCGGCCGCGGCAGCCGGCGCGACGCCGCGGCTGGGGGTCGGCGCCGCCACCGGCGACGGCGCGGCGTCGCCGACCTGCTCGTCGTCGCCGCCGCCGAAGAACTTATTGACGCGCTCCCACCCCCGCCCTATCGCGCCGGTGAGCTTGTCCCAGTGTTTCCACAGCAGGATCACCGCGCCGACGATCGCGCCCAACGGCCCCAGGAGCGCCAGCAGCACGGGCCAGAACGCGGAGAAGAGGCTCTTCGCCCTGTCCCAATGCTTGTAGATCAGGTATCCGACGCCCACGAGCGCCGCGGCGCCCGCCACCACCAGCCCGATCGGGTTCGCGTTGAGCGCTACGTTCAGCAACCACTGCGCGACGGTCCAGGCCCTCGTGGCGCCGGCGACGACCGCCGACCACGCCACCTGCAGCCGCAGGGCGCGGGAGATCGCACCGACGCCGCGGGCCAGCGCCGACCCGGCGCCGGCCGCCAGCCACTGCGCGACGGTCCAGGTCCGGGTCGCAGCGGTGGCGCGCCAGCGTGCTGTCGCTGCGGCGTAGGACGCCAGGCCCGTCGCTCGGATGACGGCGTTGTACTTCATCCCCGCCCAGCTCGCGGCTTCGGTGGTCGCCGCCCAGCCGGACGTGGCCGCGCCGAGCGCCCACAGCCCGGCCGCCTTCACCGCCGCCGCGGCGGCGACGGCGGTGAGCCCTATGGCGAGGCCGCCGGCAGCGTAGCTCAGCGCAGGCACCTGCTCGGCGAGGACGCCAACTGACGCGGCGGCGCCCGCGACAGGCCGCAGCAGCGCATTCACCGACGGCAGCAGCACGCCCGCGAACGCCTGCCCGGCCATCGTCACGTTGTCGGTCAGCATCTTCCACTGGCCGGCGCCGGAATTGAGGAACCGCTGATACTCTTCCGAGAGCATGCCCGACCCCGAGACCGCGCGCAGTTCCTCAAGACCGGCCTTGAAGTTGTCGAGCTTGTCGAGCAACGGCACAATACCGGCCTCGCCTTCGTCGCCGAAGATCTCCCGCAACAGGTCGGCGCGCGAATCCGTGTCAAGGCCGTCCGTGGCGTCCTTGATCTGCTGCAGCGTGGCGACCAGGTTCAACTGGCCGTCCGCAGTGCGCACGACAGTCGTGCCCAGTTCCTCGCCGGCCTTCGTCAGGTTTTTCAGCACGGCCTTGAGCGCCGTGCCCGCCTCGCTGCCCTGTTGGCCGGCGCTGTTCAGCAGCCCCACGGCGGCAGCCATCGACTCGAACGGCAATTTGGCCGACGACGCGCCGGACGCGGCCTCGCTCAGCGACTCGCCCAACTGACCGAAGTCCTTGATCTGGAACTTCATCTGGGTCTTGGCGAGCACGTTGCCGAGGCGCAGCATCTTCTCTTCGGTCGTTCCCTCCGCCTTCGCCAGCATGTTGTTGTACGTGATGCCGACGACCTCCGCCACCTGCCCCGCCGCCCCGCGGGTGACCTTCGCCAGCTTGTGCACCATCTCGCCGCCCGTGCGGGCTGCTTCTTCATCGAGGTCGGCCGAGCCGAGCTGGTACTGAATCTCCAGCATCTCCTCTTCGCTGGCCAGGCTGCCGCGGGCGAACTCCCGCGCGTGCGCCACCGCCCGGCCGACGGCGGCGTCCTTGTCGGGCGCCCCGATCACGCTGCGCAGATAGAGCGCCTGCTCCTCGCGGGCCATGGCGCCGCCGACCACGCGGGCGGCCGCGTAGCCGGCGCCGGCCATGCCGAGCGCCGCGCCGCGCAGCGCGCCGAGCCGGCCGGCGCCGCGCTGGCGGAGGGCCTGGCCCCGCTGCGCGGTCTCGGTCCGCGCCAGTTGCCGCGCCAGCCGCTTCTGCTCGTCGGCGGCGGCGCCCACGGCGATGCCGTACTGCCTGGCCGCGCGCTTCGCCTCGCGGTAGCGCCGCTCGGTCTCCCGGATGCCGTCCGTCAGTCGGCTGCTCGAGCGGCCGAGGGCCTGTTGTTTCTTGCGCAGCTCATCGAGCCGCGTGCGGTACTTAACGACGTCGCCCGCGGCGCGCAGGCGGGCGTTCGTCTTCTGCCACTGCTCGCCGAGCCGGCCAGCCTGCTTGCCGGCGGCGCTCAGGGTGTTCGTGTAGGATCGGCCGAGGGTCGCCCCGACGATGACGCCCAGGCCGACGGAAGAGAAGTTGCTCATCGCGCACCCGCTGGCATTCTGGCTCTTCTACGCCATTTGCCCGGCATGCCTCTTCTTCGGCGCGCTCGCCGCGGGCGGCCCCGATGACGCCTCCACCCTCTTCCTGCTGGTGCTCGCGATCGGCATCGGCTCGCTGCTCAACTTGGTGCTTGTCGTGCCCGTGTTCTGGGCCGCCGCGTTCCTGGAACTGGCTGCCCGCGCCCTGTGGGGCGGCCTGCAAGCACTCTGCCGTCGGCAGCCGGCGCAATCACCGTCGCCGGCGCGCGCTGACCGACGGCGCCGCCATCCGGCGGTGCAGGTCGCTCGCCTCGCGCGTCCAGGCAGCCAGGTCGCGCAGCTCGAATTCCCACACATCGCCGATGGGGGTGGAGAACGTGTGGGCGACCAGGCCCACGGCCCGCCGCAGGTCGTCCGCGGCGGGCAGGGCGTCGGCCACTCGGCCGACCGCTCTGGCCGCCGAACAGCGGCCGACGATCACGACTCCAGAAACGCCTGGAACCGCTCCTGCAGCCGCAGGTAGTCACCGAGGTCGAGCAGTTGCCGGCCCAAGCGGGGCAACAGCAGGCTTTCTCGTAGTGGGTCGTATCCATATTCGCCACTGTAGTCGCATGCAACACAAGCCGCAAGACCGCCTCCGCTGCTACAGTGACTACCGAATGCCGAACCTGCCAGAGCGGCTGCGGGAAGCCCGCCGCAGAGCCGGCCTGCGGCAGGTCGACCTGGCCGCCGCGATAGGCGAGTACGACCACACGGTGATATCCGCCATCGAGAACGGACGCAGCTCGATGGCGCTCAATCCCCTGGTCAGGGCAGCCGACGCGTTGCAGGTGAGCACCGACTACCTGCTCGGACGAACGGACGAGCCGAGGACGGCCAGGCGGGGCAAACAGGCGCAGGCAACCGGCAAGCGGCTGCCGCTCATCGACGACGTGCGGCTGGGCCGCGCGCTGGCCGCGATCATCAACCACCACGAGCGGCTCAACGAGTACGGACGCGAAACGTTCCTCGCAGACCTCGAGAAGCACTTCCCGTCGCTGCCCTGGCGGGAAGAGAGGCGCCGCGTGGAGGCGCGGTCCGCCGGAACATGACGCCGCCGCCCGGCGGCAAGCCGCCGAAGCCGCCGCGCAAGCGCTCGAAGCGCATCGCCACCGGCATCCGGCGCCGGCCCAACGGCCGCCTCGAGGCCTACGTCGAGGCGCTCGGGCGTACCCGCTCGAAGACATTCCCGGCCGGGACGCCGCGCCGGACGATAGAGGCTTGGCGCGCCGAACAGCGCGAGGCGCTCGGGGGAGTCGCCGCCACGTCCGGCGACGGGACGCTGGCGGGCGACATCCGCATCCACGCGGCAAGCCTGCGCGCGAACACCACTTTCGACGAGCAGGTCACCATTCTCGAACGATGGGCCGAAGCCCTCGGACCGGCGCGGCGGCGCGGGAGCATCAGCCGCCACGAGATCGAGGAGGTGGCCGCTGGCTGGCTCGAGCGGGGCATGGCCGCCGCGACGGTGCGCAAGCGCCTGCAGATGCTGCAGGCGCTGTGGACCAGTCTCGACGGAGAGGAGGCACGCAATCCGGTGCGCTCGGTGCGCCGGCCGACGCGTGAGCCGACCCAGGCTCGCGGACTCCCCACCGAACGGGTGCGGGCGCTGCTCGGCGCCATACGGAGCGAACAGTCGCGAACGATCTGCCGGGTGATCGCCTGGACCGGACTCACGCACCAGCAGCTGCGCGAGCTGAAGCCGGCCGACATCGACTGGGACAGCCGCAGCGTGCGAACGCGCGGCCGGCGCAAGGGGCGCGGCGCGCCGGCGCGCTTCGTGCCGCTGCTCGACGAGGGCCTCGAGGCGCTGAGGGCGTTCGACGCGGCCGACCTCTACGGGAAGGTGAACAACCAGACGGTATGGAAGCACGTCAAGGAGGCTGCCCGCGCGATCGGAGACCCGGGCATCCGGCCCTACGACCTGCGGCACAGCTTCGCGACGCTGGTCTACGAGGCCACTGGCGACCTGACGACCACGGCCTACCTGCTCGGGCACGCCGACGAGGGCACCACGCGCCGGTACGCGCTCAACGCCATCCCCAGCGTCGCGCGGGCCGGAATCGAGAAGACGGAGGCTCTTCTCAACAGCCGCAAGCGGCGGCCGGCATGATCGACAGACACGAGCAACCGGCAGCAGCCGACGCCAGTGGCAGACGCACATCGACCCCGGACGACACCCGGCGCACCCGGCCGAAACGGGACACGATCCTGGCAGGATCCTGGACAGCAACCAGAACAGCCCCATGAACAGGGGCAATATACCATCGGTAACCGCTACTTCAAGGCGTTCGACGTCCGCACCGGCGAGGTGCTGTGGCAGACGCGCCTGGGCAACTCCGCGTCGGGCTTCGCAATCACGTACGAGGTCGACGGCCGGCAGTACGTCGCCGTGCCGACCGAGACCGGGCCGTTCACCAGCATCCGGCGCACCGTGAGCCCGGACGTCTACGCCCCGGGCAGCGGCGGCGCGCTCTACGTCTTCGCACTGCCGTAGCGCGACAGCGTTCCGCAGCAGTCCGCAGCTCTGGTGGTGTCCGCGGTCGAACGCGGCATTCCATCCTTCTGCCGCCGGTGCACTCGGCTCGCCCCGCGCGGCTCGCACCGATGGGGCTCGGCGTATCATGGTCTGCGTGACGGACGGCGACGCCCCGCCGACGGGCTATGATTGTCGGCGGCTGACCGCACCGGGGCCGAGCGGATGCGGTCGACGCCGGCTGGCGGGCGAGCCCGCGGCGCGGAGAAGGAGGCAGCGATGAGCGGACCGATGAGGTCGGTGCTGATGTTGGGGACGGCCGCCCTGGCCGTGGGGTTCGGGTTGACGGCGGTTCCCGCGGGGAGCGCAGGCGGGGCGCAGCCCGGCGGCGGGATCGAGCTGGACGCGGACGACATCGGCGGCGTGGTGACCAGCGCCAACGGTCCGGAGGCGGGCGTGTGGGTGATCGCCGAGACGACGGACCTGCCGACGCGGTTCATCCGCAGCGTGGTGACCGACGATGCCGGGCGCTACGTCGTGCCCGACCTGCCCGAGGCGACCTACGAGGTCTTCGTGCGCGGCTACGGCCTCGTCGACTCGCCGCGCGTGTCCGCGGCGCCGGGTCAGGCCCTCGACCTCGACGCGGTCGTCGCGCCCGACGCCCTGGCGGCCGCCGAGGTCTATCCGGCCGCGTGGTGGCTGTCGATGATCGAGCTGCCGCCGGGCGAGCATTCCCAGCAGGATCTCGGCAGCATGGTCACCGTCTGCCTGAGCTGCCACCAGATCGGCAACCGGGCGACGCGCGAGATCCCCGGCAGCATCCTCGGCGCGGTGGACTCGCACCTCGAGGCCTGGGACCGGCGCGCGGCCATGGGGCCGATGGGCGCGGCGATGAACGCGGGGTTCCAGCGCTTCGGCCCGCAGCGGGCGATGTTCGCCGACTGGACCGCCCGCGTGGCGGCCGGCGAGGCGCCGCGCCAGACGCCGCCGCGGCCGGCCAGCTACGAGCGCAACGTGGTCGTCACGCTCTGGGACTGGGGCACCGAGCAGGACGGGCGCACCGACAGCACCGGGTCCGACGTCCGGGACGCCACGGTCAACGCGAACGGCCTGGTCTACGGCGTCGTCCAGCCCAGCGACATCCTGGCGGTCGTCGATCCGGTCGAGCACCGCGCGTTCAACATCCACATTCCGACCGACGCCCCGCGCATCCAGACCGACACGCCGGAGTCGCCCTACTACGGCAACGAGGCGTTCTGGGCGCGTGCGGCCGATCCGCGCAGCGTGGCCATGGACGGCGAGGGGCGCGTCTGGTTCACAGGGCGCGTCCGGGCGCAGGAGGCGCAGCCGGGCTTCTGCACGGACGCGGCGAACCCCTTCGCGGACTACTTCCCCCTGCAGAGCGGGCGCCGGCAGGTGTTCGCGTACGACCCGGAGACGGAGGAGTTCAGCGGGATCGACACCTGCTTCTCGGCCGATCACAACCAGCTCGGCCACGACGGGCGCTTCTACTACGGCTTCCGGGAAGGCGTCGGCTGGGTGGACACGACGATCTGGGACGAGACCGGCGACGCCGAGGCGGCGCAGGGCTGGTGCCCGACGGTCATCGACACGAACGGCGACGGGGTGATCTCGCCGGGCTGGACCGAGCCGGACGAGCCCGTGGACCCGGCGCGCGACCACCGCGTGGCGTTCGGCTGCTACTCGCCGGCCGTCAACGACGCGGACGGCAGCATCTGGTGCTCGGACAACGGCCCGACCGACAACACCCTGGTGCGGCTCGAGCTCGGCGACAACCCGCCGCTGTCCTGCATCTCCGAGGTGTACACGCCGCCGCCGACGGTGGTGGACCCGCCGCCCTACGGCAGCGGCGGGCTGCACGTGACCCGTGACGGCGTCGCGTGGCAGGACTGGCGGGGCAGCGGCCACTTCGCCTCGTTCGACCGCAGCCGGTGCGCGGACACGAGCGATGCGACCGCCGGCGGCCAGAGCTGTCCTGAAGGCTGGACGTTCAACCGGATGTACAAGCCGACGTTCGAGAACGCGGAGATGCCGATCAACTCGGACGAGAGCTACCTGACGCAGATCGACCACCACGATGTGCTCGGCTTCGGCCCGGAGACGCCGGTCTACGGCGACGTGAACACCGACTCGCTGCAGGTGTTCCTGCCGGCGACAGGCGAGTTCGTGACGATGCGCGTGCCGTATCCGATGGGCTTCTTCTCGCGCTCGTCGGTCGGGCGCATCGACGACCCGACCACGGGCTGGAAGGGCAGGGGGCTCTGGTCGAGCTACTCGAACTACGCGGCGTGGCACCTCGAGGGCGGCCCCGGCACGCACCAGAAGGCGGTCAAGTTCCAGGTGCGGCCGCACCCGTTGGCGAAGTAGGGGGACCGCCGCAGGAAGGCTTCCGATGAGCACGGTCCGGGTTCTGGTCGGCACCCGCAAGGGCGCGTTCCTGCTGACCGCGGACGGCGCGCGGCGGCAGTGGCGCGTGGACGGCCCGCACTTCGGCGGGTGGCAGGTGTTTCACGTGAAGGGCTCGCCTGCCGACCCCGAGCGGCTGTACGCCGCGCAGCATGGCGACTGGTTCGGCCAGGTCGTGCAGCGTTCCGACGACGGGGGCCGCACGTGGACCGCCGTGGGCAACGAGTTCGAGTACGAGGGGGAGGCCGGCACGCACCAGTGGTACGACGGCACGCCGCATCCCTGGAAGTTCGCCCGCGTCTGGCATCTGGAGCCGGACCCGACAGATGCCGATACGGTGTACGCGGGGGTGGAGGACGCCGCGCTGTTCCGGTCGACGGACGGGGGCCGGTCGTGGCGCGAGCTGGCGGCGTTGCGCCGGCACCCCACGGGGCCGTCGTGGCAGCCGGGCGCCGGCGGTCTGTGCCTGCACACGGTCCTGCTCGATCCGCGGGGCTCCGGGCGCATCTACACGGCCATCTCGGCGGCCGGCGTCTTCCGGAGCGACGATGGCGGCGCCGCGTGGCAGCCGGTGAATCGCGGGCTGCAGTCCTCCGGCATCCCGGACGAGGAGGCCGAGGTGGGGCACTGCGTGCACCGTCTCGCGATGCATCCGAGCCGGCCCGACGTGCTGTTCATGCAGAAGCACTGGGACGTGATGCGCAGCGACGACGCGGGGGAGTCGTGGCGGGAGGTCAGCGGCAACCTGCCGAGCGACTTCGGCTTTCCGATCGAGGTGCACCCGGCCGAGCCGGAGACGATCTACGTCGTGCCGATCAAGAGCGACTCGGAACACTACCCGCCCGACGGCCGGCTGCGCGTGTACCGCAGCCGGACGGGCGGCGGCGAGTGGGAGGCGCTGACGAACGGCCTCCCGCAGGCGCACTGCTACGTCAACGTGCTGCGCGACGCCATGGCCGTCGACACGCTCGACGCGTGCGGGGTCTATTTCGGGACCACCGGCGGGCAGGTCTACGTCTCCCCGGACGCGGGCGACACCTGGGCCTGCATCGTGCGCGATCTGCCGCCGGTCCTGTCGGTCGAGGTGCAGACGCTGTCATGATACGGGTGGTGCTGCCGGCGCTGTTGTGCACGCTGGCCCGGGCCGGCCGCGAGGTGCGGCTGGACATCGCGGGGCGCGCGACGCAGCGCACGGTGCTCGACGCGCTGGAGGCGGGCTACCCGATGCTGCGCGGCACGATCCGGGACCACGCGACGCGCCGGCGGCGACCGTTTCTCCGGTTCTTCGCCTGCGGGCAGGACCTGTCGCACGATCCGCCCGACGCGCCCCTGCCGCCGGCGGTGGCAACGGGCGCCGAACCGTTCCTCATCGTCGGCGCGATGGCCGGCGGATATAAGGATCATGGCAAGACGCGCTGTCGCACTCGCATTGCTGCTCGCCGCCATGCCGGCCATGGCGGCGGCCCAGGGACCGGTCGGCGCCGAGCGGCTCGTTCCCCAGCCGGGCGAGCGGGTGGCCGTGCTGCCGTTCGTCAACATCTCCGGGTTGGCGGACGACGACTGGATTGGCGCCGGTTTCGCCGAGACGGTGGCGGTCGACCTGGAGCGGGTCGCCGGCCTGGCGGCGGTCGACAGCGGCGACGCGCGCGGCCTGCTGCCCCGCGAGGTGGGACGCCTGCTCGGCACGCCGTGGGTCGTCTCGGGCGCCTACCAGCGGGTCGGCGAGCGGGTGCGGATCACGGCCCGTCTCGTGCACGTGGAGACCGGCACGGTGTTGCGGACGGCGAACGTTACCGGCCGGCTCCGCGAGCTCTTCACGCTGCAGGACCGGATCGCCGCCGCCATGGCGGAGGATGGCCCGGCTACTGTTGCCGACCAGGCCGCCGCCCCGCCCGCCCCGGCAACGCCGCCGGGGCCGCCGGGGCGGCCGGGGATTGTCCTGCCGGGGCGCGACCGCCCCGCGCCGCCCGCCGCCGCCGCACGGGGGGCCGCGGGCTTCGCGCCGGCCGTCGCCGCCGGCGTGATCGACGGGCCGCCGGTGCCCGTGCCGCCGGAGGTCCTCAACCGGGACGCGGACGGCCGGGCGACGCTGCTCGCGCACCGTCTCACCGCCGAGCTGGACCTGGACGGCTCGCTCCGCGAGGCCGTCTACGACGAGATAGGCTCGGCCAGCGAATTCGTCCAGCAGTTTCCCATCGAGGGCGCGCCGGCGACGGAGCGCACCGAGGTCTGGGTCTTCTACGACGACGACAACGTCTACGTGGCGGCGCGCTGCTGGGACTCGGCGCCCGAGGACCAGTGGATCGCCGACGAGATGCAGCGCGACTCGTTCCAGCTCATCCAGAACGATCGCATCGCCGTGGCGTTCGACACGTTCTACGACCGCCGCAACGGCATGGCGTTCATGGTGAACCCCATCGGGGGCTTCTTCGACTTCGAGATCAGCGACGAGGGCAACCCCAACACCGACTGGAACACGGTCTGGGACGTGCGCACGGGCCGCTTCGAGGGCGGCTGGTCGGTCGAGATGGAGATCCCCTTCAAGTCGCTGCGCTTCCAGCAGGGGCGGTCGCAGCTCTGGGGCATCCAGTTCGAGCGCCAGGTGCGGCGCAAGAACGAGACGTCCCATCTGACGCCGGTCCCGATTGCGGTCGGCCCCGGCATCTTCCGCCTGTCGGCCGCCGCCACGCTGGCCGGGCTGGAGGTGGCGACGCAGAACCGGCGGCTGGAGGTCAAGCCCTACGCCATCGGCTCGTCGGCCACGGACCTGACGGCCAGCCCGCCGTTCACGAACCGCGGCGCGGGCGACGCGGGGGTCGACGCCAAGTGGGGGGTGACGCAGAACCTGACGGCCGACTTCACCTACAACACGGACTTCGCGCAGGTGGAGGTGGACGAGCAGCAGGTGAACCTGACGCGCTTCAGCCTGTTCTTCCCGGAGAAGCGCGAGTTCTTCCTCGAGGCGCGCGGCATCTTCGACTTCGGGGCCGGGCCCAGAGCGCTCGGGACCGGGGGCGGCGGCAACAACGGCGGCCGCCTCGGCGGTCCACCCGGCACGCGCGCGGGCAACGAGGCGCCGCTGGTCTTCTTCAGCCGGCGCATCGGCCTGCAGGAGGGGCGCACGGTGCCCATCGTCGGCGGCGGCCGCCTGACGGGCAAGGTCGGCCGCTTCAGCATCGGCGCGCTCAACATGCAGACCGACGCTGCGCCCGACGCGAACGCGCTGGCCACGAACTTCACGGTCATGCGCGTGAGCGGGGACATCCTGCGCCGCAGCCGGGTCGGGGCCATCTTCACGCGCCGCTCGGTGTCGCTGGACCGCAACGGCGAGAACGATGTCTACGGCGCCGACGCCTCGTTCTCGTTCTACGACAACGTGACCATCAACGGCTATTACGCGCGCACGCGCACCTACGGCCGCGTAGGCGACGACGCGAGCTACCAGGGGCAGTTCACGTACGACGCCGACCTGTTCGGCCTGCAGGCGGAGCATCTGCTGGTCGGCAGGAACTTCAACCCGGAGGTGGGCTTCCTGCGGCGGCTGGACTTCCGGCGCACGTTCGTGGCGGGCCACTACCGGCCGCGGCCGCGCGGGATCGAGGCCATCCGGCAGTTCACGTTCGGCGGCAGCGTCGACTACATCGAGAACGGCCGGCGCGACCTCGAGACCCGCGGCATCGGAGGCAAGTTCATCACCGAGTTCGAGAACAGCGACCGCATCACCGTCGACCTCCTGCGCAGCTACGAGCTGCTCGTCGAGCCGTTCCGGATCGCCAGCAACGTGGCGATTCCGATCGGGGGATACGAGTTCCAGGACGTCTTCCTGTCGTACTTCATGGGCCAGCAGCGGAGCGTCTCCGGCACCGCGTTCGTGCAGCAGGGGACATTCTTCGGCGGCGACCTCACGGGGTTCGGGTACCGCCAGGGGCGCATCGGGCTGACGCCGCAGATGTCGATCGAGCCGACGGTCCAGATCAACCGCATCAACCTGCCGCAGGGGCAGTTCACGGCAACGGTGGCGACGACCCGCGCGACCTATACCTTCACGGCGCGGATGTTCCTGTCGGCGCTCGTGCAGTACAACTCCGCCGTCGACCAGATGGGGACCAACGTGCGGTTCCGCTGGGAGTACAGCCCGGGCAGCGAGCTGTTCGTCGTCTACAACGACCAGCGCGACACCACGTTGCGCCCCGGCCGGCTGCCGCTGCTCCAGAACCGCGCGTTCATCGTCAAGTTCACGCGGCTGCTCCGCTTCTGACGCGGCGCGCGCGGAACCGGGACCGAGCGCGGCTCAGGCGCCGCCGCCCGCTTCGCCGCCCGCGGCGGGCCGCAGCTCGGTGGGCGTGAGCCGGCCGTCGCCGTCGCCGTCGAGCGCGCGCAGCGACCGTGGCGCGGATACGATCTCGGTAGCGGAGACCGCGCCGTCCCCGTCCGCATCGAGCGCGGCCATGAGCAGCGCGGCGGGCGGCGGCGCCTCGGCCTCCTCCGCCTCCCGGTCGGGGGGACCGTCAGCCTCCGACGTCAGCAGCGCCAGGATCTCCGCCTCGGTGGCGGCCTCGTCCCCGTCGGCATCGGCGCGGGTCACGAGGCTGCGGAACGGCGACGGCAGCTCCCCGCCCTCCAGAGCGCCATTCCCGTCGCCGTCGAACGCCATGAACGCCGCGGTCGCCGCGGCCGGCGTCCGCCCCGGACCGCCGATGGGACCGCCGCCGGGCCGCAGCTCGTCGCCCGCCAGGCGGCCGTCGCCGTCGTCGTCGAGCGCCGCGAGCGATGCCGGCGCCGCGTCGATCTCGCCGCCCGAGATCACGCCGTCGCCGTCCGCATCCAGGGCCCCGAAGGCCGGCAGCCGGCGCAACTGGGGGTCGTCGTCCCGGGACGGGTCGTCCGGCGCCGGCTCCTCGACGATGCAGCCCGCCGTCGCGGCGAGCCCCGCCGCCAACGCCACCGCCCTCCCCAACGCAAGCGCTCGAAATCCCATCGTCGACTCCTGTCCGGGCTCGCGCGCGGCGGCAGTCAGCCGCTGTCGCGCCCGGTCTCGGGCTGACCGAGGCCCCAGCCCAGCGTCCCGTCGTCGAGCTCCTCGACCGTCTGCCCGAGCACGATGTCGAAGTGGGCCGTCAGCTCGCCGATCTTCGACCCCGGCAGCGGATTGAAGTCGACGAGGATCGTCTCCTTGGCCAGCGGATCCAGAATCCGGGACGTGAGCCGATCGCGCGCGTTGTCCGGGTGGCCGTTGACGAGCATCTGCGACGTGAAGACCCGCCCGCCGTTGCGGCTGACCGCGAAGTGTATGTGGGGGGTGCGGAAGATGTCGCCGATGATGTACGGGACGGGCTTGATGGTGCGGAAGTAGTACTCGCCCCGCGCGTTGGTGAGGAAGCGGCCGTAGCCCTGGAAGTTCGAGTCCGGCGGCTCCTCCGGGTTGACGCCGTCGGCGTGCCGGTACGACTTGTTGGTGTCGCACTGCCAGATCTCGACGAAGGCTTTGCGCAGCGGCGTCCCCGCGCGGGTGGTGACGGTGCCGTAGAGATGCGTGACCTCGCCCACCGCCGGCGTGATCGAGTCGTTGACGATCAGCAGGTCGTTGTCGGTGTCCAGGGGCATCTTGTCCGGATAGAAGGGCCCTTCGAGCGCGCGGCCGCTCGGCGTCACGAACAGCTCGTCGGCGAGCACGCCGGGCGTCCAGAGGGCCGCGGCGCCGAACGCCCCGGCCCGCACCGCGCGCTCCAGGAAGACGCGCCGCGGCAGTCGGGGATCGAGTTGCAGGTCGGCGCGCGGAACCGAGCGAATCGGCTGGGTCATGGCGATCTCCTCCACGGCACATTATTCCCCTTGTCGGCAGGTCCGTTCCACTCCAATTCTGGATGGGGCTGCGCCCAAACCCCCGGCGTCCGCTTGCGGGGACCCCACAGCCCCGCGCCGCTCCCGCCGAGCCGCGCCGTGCGCGGCTTGGGGCCACCGTGGCGATCGCTCGGGTGGCCCCTCCAGCGGTCGACCGCTCCGGTCCTTGACTGCGGGTCGCACTCCTACGAAAATCTGTACCCCTGACTCGAGAAACAATCGCCGTCCCATGTCGACGGCGAGAAAGGCCTTGGTCGTGGCAAGAGAAATGATCTCGCGTTCCGTGAAGATGCTGTTCGCCGGCGCCGTGCTCGCGGCGGCCGCACTGGTTGCGCTCCCGGCCCACGCGGCCGAGGCGGAGCGCGGCACGGAAGTGACGTTCACGAAGGACGTCGCGCCCATCCTGCAGCGCTCCTGCCAGAACTGCCACCGGCCGGATGCCGTGGCGCCGATGTCGCTGCTCACGTACGAGGAGACGCGTCCGTGGGCCCGCGCCATCAAGGACAGGACCGCGCTGCGCGAGATGCCGCCGTGGTTCATCGACAAGACCATCGGCATCCAGCACTACAAGGACGACATCTCGCTGAGCGACGCGGAGATCGCCACCCTGGCGGCCTGGGCCGACCACGGCGCGCCGCGCGGCAACCCGGCCGATCTGCCGCCGCCGCTGGTGTTTCCGGAGGAAGGCGTGTGGACCATCGGCACGCCCGACCTCGTCGTGTCCACGCCGGTGATGACGGTGCCCGCTGTGGCGGCCGACTATCACGACGAGTACGGCCCCGTGCCGACCGGCCTGACGACGGATCGCTACATCAAGGCGGTCGAGGTGCAGGAAGTGCGTCTGCTGGAGGACGCGGCCCAGGCGCGGCTCCTGCGGCAGGCGAACGAGGGCAGCGGCTACGGGCGCTTCACGATCCACCACATGGGGATCCACACGGGCGACGAGTACTACGCGTCGGAGGACGCGCGCTCCCAGTTCCGGTTCACGCACGAGATCGGCCAGAACGCCACGACCTACCCGCAGGACGTCGGCGTCGTCCTGCCGGCCGACTCGGCGCTCCGGTTCACCGTGCACCTCTACGCGTCGGGCGAGATCGTGCCGGTGCGGGCGGACGTCGGCTTCGTGTTCCATCCCGAGGGGTACGAGCCGAAGTACGGCAGCTGGGAGTTCGGCGCGATCGGGGGCATCGGCGACGCGCTCGACATTCCGGCGGACCAGGACAGCGTCCGCCTCGATGGCTACTACATCATGCCGCAGCCCGGGCTGCTGAACACGTTCGAGCCGCACATGCACGCGAGCGGGCGGCGGATGTGCCTGGAAGCGATCTATCCGCCGGACGCGAACGTCCACAACTACCGGCTGAGCCCGCGGCGCGAGGTGCTGAGCTGCGCCGGCTACGACCACAACTGGGCGAAGGTCTACGTCTATCAGGACGACTACGCGCCGCTGCTGCCCAAGGGCGCGGTGCTCCATCTGACCGGCTGGTACGACAACTCGGCGAAGAACCGCAACGTGGTCGACCCACGCAACTGGAAGGGGCACGGCGAGCGGTCCATCGACGACATGTTCGTCCTGCTGGCCAAGTTCACGTTCCTCACCGACGAGCAGTTCGCCGGGATAGCCTCCGATCGCGAGACGGGGCGCCAGGGCCGGCGGACCGACAATCAGGACTGACCGCTTCGCCATTGCCCTGCACGACGCTCTCAGGCTGATGCGCATGAGTTCCGGACGATGCCTGGCCGCCGCGGCGGTCGGCGCCGTGCTGGCGGCGCTCCTGCCGCCCGCCGCCGCGGCACAGATGGCCCACGACCGCGGGCAGAACGTCGTGCCCGCCTTCGAGGGCTGGGAGGCCAACCCGGACGGCACGTTCAACATGGTGTTCGGGTTCTTCAACCGGAACTGCCGGGAAATCGTGCACGTGCCGATCGGTCCGGAGAACAACGTCGAGCCGGGCGGCCCCGATCGCGGCCAGCCGACGCGTTTCACGCCCCGGCGCGCCGAGTTCGTCTTCAAGGTGCCCGTGCCGGCGGACTTCGGCGACCGGGAGCTCGTGTGGACGCTCACCGTCCGCGGCAGGACGGAGCAGGCGTACGCGTCGCTCAGGCCCGAGTACGTGCTCGACCGGCAGATCACGATGATGAACGAGGCCAGCTACGGGCAGCGCTTCGGCGAGAGCGACAACCAGTACCCGGTGGTCGAGCTCGCGGGCCCGGCCGAGCGGACCGTGGCCGTGGGCGAGCCGCTGGCGCTGACGGCGCGGGTGAACGATGACGGCCTGCCCGAGCCGCGTCCGGACCGGACGCATCTCGCCGGGCTGATGGCCGGCTGGCTCGTCTATCGCGGCAACGACGAGCACGTGACCTTCGATCCGCCGCAATTCAATCCGGACCTGCGGCGGCGCGCGGGGGCGAGCCCCTTGTGCCAGGGCATCGAGCCCGTTCCGGCATGGGCCGCGTCCCTGCTGGGCCCGGACGGCGAGCTGAGCACCACGGCGACCTTCAGCCGGCCCGGAACCTACGTGCTGCGGGCGCTGGCCCACGACATCGCCCTGAAGACCGCGCGCGAGGTCACCGTCACGGTGACGGACGAGTAGGAGCTATATCAGCCCCGCCACCCACAGCGCATAGACCGCCGCCATCGCGGTGACCCCGTTCACCAGGGTCACCCCGCCGTACGACAGCAGCGCCGACTTGAGCGGCATCCGCGACAGCGACGTGCAGACCCAGAAGTAGCTCGAGTTCACGTACTTGATGATCATCGAGCCGGCCGCGCCCGCCAGCATCGTCGCCTCGGGGCTCAGGCCCAGCGTGTCCATCATCGGCGCGGCGACCGACGCGGCGGTGATCACGCCGACCGTCGTCGAGCCGGTGATCATGTTCCCGGCGACCCCCAGCACGAACGGCAGGAAGATGGCGGGCAGCCCCGTCGCGGCCACCGCGCCGGCGATGGCGTCGACGGCCGGGGTCGCGCGCAGGATCTGGCTGAGCGCGCCGCCGAGGCCGGTCACCATGATGATCATCGCCGACGCCCGCAGCGCATCCTCGATCCACGTCGCCGTCCGCGCCTCGCGCTGATCGGCCCGCGTGTTGCCGTAGGCCACGAGGATGCCGATGCCGAGCGCGACGACCGGCCAGCCGAGGTAGAGCATGGCGCGGTTGACGACGTGCCCGGCCGGCAGGGCGAACGCGGTCACGCTCTGGCCCGCGATGAGACCGAGGGGAATGAGAATCGGGGCGTAGGCCCGCCAGGTCGGCGGCAGCTCCGCCTCGCGTCCCTGGTCGATGAACGACTGGCCGACGAACTCGCGCGACGGCGGCGACTCGATGTACGGGCCGACGGCGCGCGCGTAGACCCAGCCGGCCAGCGAGGCGATCAGCGTGACGATGCCCCCGTACAGGATGATGCGGCCGATGTCGGCGCCGACCAGCGCGACGGCGGCCAGCGGCCCGGGGGTCGGCGGCACCATGGCGTGGGTGAGCTGCATCGCGCCCACCAGCCCGGTCGCCATCACGCTCATGTTCAGCCCGCTCGACAGCGCCGCGGAATGCACCAGCGGGTTGAGGATGAGATAGCCGACGTCGGAGAAGATCGCGAGGCCGATGACGAAGCCGCTCAGCGTCAGCGCCAGCGGCATGCGCGTCTCGCCGACCCAGCGGATCATGGAGGCCGTGATGCGCTCGATGCCGCCGGTGTGCTTGAGCGCGTCGGCCAGCACCGAGCCGAGCACGATCACGACCGCGATGCCCTGGATGGTGCGCCCGAATCCCTGCTCGAACGCGTCGATGAACGCCTGCCGGTCGATGCCCGGTATCAGCGCGAACAGCACCACCGGCACGAGCAGCGCGAGGAAGACGTGCCACTTGAAGCGGGTGATCAGCAGGAACAGGAGCGCGACGACGGCCACCAGGCCGGCCAGGGCGACGAGTGCGCTGTCGGTGATCATGGGGCGTCCTTCCCGCCGGGGTGTCGCTGCCGGCGTCCGGGCAGTATACTGGCGGCAGGACGGGCAGCATGGCAGCCAAGGTCGGCCGGAACGATCCGTGCCCGTGCGGCAGCGGCCGCAAGTTCAAGCAGTGCTGCGCGGGCAAGACCGAGCGCTGGTCGCGCACCGCGTCGTACGCCGTGGCCGCCGTGGCCATCGCCCTGGCGGGCTTCATCGTCTACACCTTCACGAACACCGGCGGCTCCGGCCCGCGGCAGGTCTGGGACCCGGCGCACGGCCACTACCACACGGTGCCCTGAGCCGACCCCGGTTCGCCGCGACCCGATGCAGTACGTCAACCTCGGCCGGACCGGCCTGCGCGTCTCCCGCCTCTGCCTCGGCACGATGACCTTCGGCTCGCCGGCCTGGCGGCCGTGGGTGCTGGGCGAGGACGCCGGCCGCCCGTTCATCCGCCGCGCCGTCGAGGCCGGCATCAACTTCTTCGACACGGCCGACATGTACTCGCGCGGCGTCAGCGAGGAGATCCTGGGCCGCGCCCTGCGCGAGTTCACGACGCGCGATCAGGCCGTCGTCGCCACCAAGGCGTTCTTTCCCATGGGCGAGGGGCCGAACGACGGCGGGCTGTCCCGGAAGCACCTGTTCGAGTCGATCGACGCGTCGCTGCGGCGGCTCGGGACCGACCACGTCGACCTCTACCAGATCCATCGCTTCGATCCGCACACGCCGATCGAGGAGACGCTCGAGGCGCTCGACGACATCGTGCGGGCCGGCAAGGCCCGCTACATCGGGGCCTCGAGCATGTACGCCTGGCAGTTCGCGCGCATGCTGCACGTGGCCGAGCGCCGCGGCTGGACGCGGTTCGTCGCGATGCAGAACCACTACAACCTCGTCTACCGCGAGGAAGAGCGCGAGATGCTGCCGCTGTGCCGGGCCGAGGGCATCGGCGTCATTCCGTGGAGCCCGCTGGCGCGCGGCTTCCTGGCCGGCAACCGCGTGCGGCCCGCGGGCAGCGAGGGCTCGCGGAGCGGCGAGACGCTGCGCGCGCAGACGGACGAGTACGCCCACGACCTGTACTACGCGGAGTCGGACTTCCGCGTGGTGGAGCGGCTCGTCGAGCTGGCGCGCCGGCGCGGCGCGACCCCGGCGCAGCTCGCGCTGGCCTGGATTCTGCGCCAGCCGGGCGTGACCGCGCCCATCGTCGGGACGACGCGGATCGAGCACCTCGATACGCTCGTCGCCGCGCTCGACATCACCCTCGACGACGACGAGTGCCGGCTGCTCGAGGAGCCCTACGCGCCCCATCCGGTGCTCGGGCACCGCTGAGCCCCATGCCCGGGGCAACCGGCGGCGACGCCGACCTCCTCCACGCCCCGGCGCGCGAGCTCGTCCGCCGGCTGGCCGCGCGCGAGCTCGGCGCCGAGGAGCTCATGCACCGCTTCCTCGCGCGCATCGAGGCGGTGAACCCGCGGGTGAACGCCATCGTCACGCTGCTCCCGGAAGCCGCCCTCGAGGGCGCGCGGGCCGCCGACGCGGCGCTGGCCCGCGGCGAGCCGCCCGGGCCGCTGCACGGGCTGCCGATCGCCGTCAAGGACGTGACGCCGACGCGCGGCATCCGCACGACGTTCGGGTCGCCGATCTACCGCGACTTCGTGCCGGCCGAGGACGCGCTCTACGTCGAGCGCCTGCGGGCCGCGGGCGCCATCGTCATCGGCAAGACCAACACGCCGGAGTTCGCCGCCGGCTCGCAGACCTTCAACCGGGTCTTCGGCGCCACCCGCAACCCCTGGGCGGCGGACCGCACCTGCGGCGGGAGCAGCGGCGGGGCCGCGGTCGCCGTGGCGTGCGGCATGCTGCCGCTCGCGGACGGCACCGACGTGGGCGGCTCGCTCCGCAACCCGGCGTCCTGGTGCAACGTGGTCGGCTTCCGCACGTCCCCGGGGCGGGTCCCGATGTGGCCCCGCGCCGTGCTGTTCGATGCCCTGGACGTCGCCGGCCCGATCGCGCGGCACGTGGCCGACGCGGCCCTGCTGCTCTCGGTCATGGCGGGTCCCGACCGCCGCGTGCCGCACTCGAGCGAGACGCCGGGCGCGCGGTTCCGCGAGCCGCTCGAGCGGGGCTTCGCGGGCGTGCGCGTTGCCTGGAGCCCGACCCTCGGCGGCTGTCCGGTGGAGCCGGCGGTGCTCGACGTCTGCGGCCCGGCGGCCGCCCGCTTCGCCGAGCTCGGCTGCACGGTCGAGGAGGCCGAGCCCGACCTGCGCGGCGCCGACGAGACGTTCCGGACGCTGCGGGCGTTCGCCTTCGCCAGGACCCACGAGCGGCACCTCCGCGAGCACCGGGCGGCGCTGAAGGACACCGTGGTCTGGAACACGGAGCAGGGCCTGGCGCTGAGCGGGATGGACGTGACGCGCGCCGAGGTGCGGCAGGCCGCCCTGTTCGACCGCGTGGTCGACTTCTTCGGCCGCTTCGACTACCTCGTCTGTCCCGCCACGCAGGTCGCGCCGTTCTCCGTCGACACCGACTGGGTGCGCGAGATCGACGGCGTCCGGCTCGCGACGTACATCGACTGGATGGCGGTCTGCTACCTGATCACCATGACCGGCTGCCCGGCCATCTCGGTGCCGGCCGGCTTCACGCCCGACGGGCTCCCGCTCGGCATCCAGATCGTGGCTCCGCCCAGGTGCGACTTCGAGGCGCTCCAGCTCGCCCACGCCTGGGAGGGCCTGACCGGCTTCGCGGACCGCCGCCCGCCGCTGTGAACCGGCGGGACGCCGCGCGGGACGGCCCTGCCCTGGCGACTGCTTCTTCCCTCCCGGCGGTTCGCCGTGCGATATTTCACAAGACCGTGATACAGTCGCGCCATGGAGCGCAGGGACATCCCGGCCTGGATCGCCGCCGCAGCGGCAGCGGCGATGGTCGTCATGGTGTTCTTCGGCGGCTTCGCCACGAAGGACGATCTGGCGGCCGTCGAGGATCGGATCTCTGCCGTCGAGGAGTCGATCGACGAGCTGCGCGACGACCTGCGCCGGGACATCCGCGAGCTGAACCGCCGCATCGACAACATCCTGCTGGCTGACCGCGAGCCCCCCGCGCAGTAGCCAGTCCCTCCTTCATACGCTTTCCCGTGCCTCACGCGTCGGCTGACGCGCCGGTCGAAGATCAACTGCACATGGTCAGGCCGACTACGTTCGTAATCTGTGCCCTTGTTGTCCTCTATCGCCGCTCTTGTCAACTCCGTCACTTCCCGTTCAAACTGGAACACGGAGCAGGGCTTGGCCCTGAGCGCGATGGACGTGACGCGCGCCGAGGTGCGGCAGGCCGCCCTGTTCGACCGCGTGGTCGACTTCTTCGGCCGCTTCGACTACCTCGTCTGTCCCGCCACGCAGGTCGCGCCGTTCGCCGTCGACACCGACTGGGTGCGCGAGATCAACGGCGTCCGGCTCGCGACGTACATCGACCGGATGGCGGCCTGCTACCTGATCACGGTGACCGGCTGCCCGGCCATCTCCGTGCCGGCCGGCTTCACCCCCGACGGGCTCCCGCTCGGCATCCAGATCGTCGCCTCGCCGAAGTGCGACTTCGAGGCGCTCCAGCTCGCCCACGCCTACGAGGGCCTGACCGGCTTCGCGGATCGCCGCCCGCCGCTGTGAGCCGGCAGGACGCCGCGCGGGACGGCCCTGCCCCGGCGACTGCTTCTTCCCTCCCGGCGGTTCGCCGTGCGATATTTCACAAGATGAGCGCCCGCTGGAGCCTGGTCGTCGCCGATGAAACCGACCGCACCCTTCGCAGCTACCTCGCCCGGACCGGGGGCAGGAAGGGAGACCTGTCCCGGTTCGTCGACCGCGCCGTCCGGCAGGCGATCTTCTGGGAGACGCTCGAGTCGGTCTGGGAACGCAACAAGCACCTCTCGGCCGAGGAGGTCCAGGCCCTCGCCGACGACGCAGTCGCGCAAGCCCGTGCGGATCGTGCTTGACACGAACGTCTTCGTGAGCGCGTTGGTCCACGGTGACGGACCACCCGGCCGCGCACCAGGTGCAGCCGTCACCCGTCGCGTCGGAGCTTGTCCAGCCTGTCGATCTCCCGCTGCATCTCGCGCGCGGCTGCTTGATTCAATGCTGCGATCCCGGCGAACGACGCCAGACCCAGTGCCAGGTAGATTGCCAGGGATACCCAGGCAACCGGCGGATTGTCGACCTCCACTCCGACGGCGAAGGCGGTCAGTCCGGGGACGTAGGGCAGCAGGTACCAGCGCCAGACGCTCCGGAGGGCGTCGCGTTGTCGCTCCAGATCGGCGCGGAGCGCGGCGATGACGGGCGTGTCCGGCGCCGCCGGACCGGACCATCCCCGCCGGCTGATCTGGAGTCCGACGTAGAGGTTGCCGGCGATGACGAGCAGTGCCCCCGTTCGCGTCCAGGGGCCATCCGCAGCCCAGGCGTAGAACGCGAACACGGCCGTGACCACGGCGCCTGCGACATGCTCGCGCAGATTCCGCCGTCTGATCGTCCGTCGGAACCTCACGGCGCCAGCGCGGATCTCGTCGATGTCGATCGGAGCAGCATCCGTCGTCTGCGTCTGCCACACCCGTCGCGGGTCGTCGTCTGGAAGACTAGTTGCCACGGGGTGCTCCCTGCCGGAGACGGCGGCTCAGCAGCACCTTGATGCGGTGCACCTTGGTTGCTACGTTCCTCGCCGACATGCCGGTAATCTCCCCGATCGAGGCAGCGTCCAGGCCTTCGAGGTACGAGAGCATGATCTGCCGATCGGTTGGTTCGAGGCGCCGTATCAGGGCCAGGATCCGAGCGAGCGCGTCCCGCCTGATGGCGGCGCCGTCACCGGCATCGCCATCGGCTGCAGCCTCGACGTCCTCCAGGCTGACGAACGTGCGCACCCAGCGGCGCCGGCGGGACACGTGGGAGTACGCCACGTTGTGCGCCACGCGGTAGACCCACGTGCGCAGCGAGCATCTCGCCTCGTACCCCTCGAGGCTGCGCCACAGGGCGAAGTGGATCTCCTGCAAGAGATCCTGCCGTCTGTCGGCGTCGGCTTCGTAGGCTCGCGCGAGGCGCTGCAGCGGCGCTGCGAAGCGATCGGCGATGTCCCTGTATAGCGCTTCCGGCGTTGGTCGGCACCCGGCCATCCGCGAGAGGTAGTCGTCAGCCGACGGAATCTCTTACATCGGATTCCGCGCGGTGGTCACGCTCGGCAGTGACCGGTACGTTCGCCGGTCAGTCGACTGATCTGGCGACGAACTTCTGCACGCGCCCCTGCCCGATTCGCGCGACGAACACGGCTCCGTCGCGCCCGACCGTCATCCCGTGTCCGCCGCCGCCGCCCGGCAGCTCGGCCACGATCGTGCCGTCGAGCTCTCGCAGCGCGGCGCCGGCCCAGACGCGGTCGCCGGCCGCGAAGAGCGCCTGCACGCCGGCGAGGTTGGTCCACTCGTCGAGAAAGGTCCCGTCGGCGTCGAACACCTGGACCCGGTGGTTGTCGCGGTCGACCGCGTAGACGCGGCCGTCGCCCGCGACGGCGATGCCGTGCGGCAGCCCGAACTCGCCGGGCCCGGTGCCGCGCGACCCCCACTCGCCGATGTACTCGCCGTCGCGCGTGAAGCGCACGATGCGGGCGTTGCCGTAGCCGTCGCTGACGTAGAGATCGCCGTTCGGGGCGAAGGCGATGTCGGTCGGCAGGTTGAAGGTGTCCGGCCCGCTGCCGGACACCCCCCGCGTGCCGAGCTGCAGCAGCAGCTCGCCGGTCTCACGCAGCTTGTAGACGACGTGGCCGGCCGCGTCCACCACCCAGACGTGGCCGTCACGGTCGACCCGGATGGCGTGCGCGCCGCAGGCGTGGCAGCCGCCCGCGCCGTACGCCGCCGTGTAGCCGGAGGCGCCGGGCGTTCGGTGTTCCGGCGGGATGCCGAGCACCTTGCCGTTGCTGAACAGGCCCTCGCCCCAGGCCCGCACGAACGTGCCGTCGGGGGCGAACACCATGATCGGCCGCGCGCCGCGGTGCAGCACCAGGATGTTGCCGTCGGTCCCGGTCGCGGCGGCCACGATCTGGCCGAAGTTCCAGGGCGACGGCGTGCCGGCGACCGTGGTGGCCGGGTGCGGCCACGCCGCCGCCTCCGTGTACGAGGCTGCCGGCGTCTGGGCCGGCGCGGCCGATGGAGCCGCCAGGCCGAGGATCGCCGGCGCGAGGACGAGCAGGCGGACGAAGCGCAATGGTTGGCGCACGTGACACCTCCGGGCCAGGAGTCCGCGCCGCAGCACGGCGCGGACTCCTGCAGGGTTGGCTGGACGCCGAACGGAGCCGCAAGGCGACGATCGGCGGGCTACTGCAGCGTTAGCTCCACGATACACGCAAGTCATTCGTAATCAGCGACTTAGTATCAGTGTCGGCCATGCTTCCATCGTTGTACCGCTCATTGTAGACGGGAAACCACCAAGACCATGGAAGCCCTCCACGGACCGCCCTGTGCTCCTCATCCGAGCGATCAACGCCAGAAACCCTGCATGCCCCCGGTGCAGCGCATCTGCATCAACGGTTGGCTACCGATGCAGTACAGTCAAGGTGGTGACTCTCGGCTGCGGACTCCCAAGAGTCCAGGGTCAACCGGAGCGCGGTGATGTCGCCAGTAGGCACCGGCGCGTGAACTCCCGATCTCCATTGCCTGCTACCGCGATTCTCCATCACCAGCAGCACGGAATCGAGACGCCGTGAAGATCGTGTTCAGCCGCAAGGCGTTCGACTCCCAGTACGGCCGTGTGCCGAGTCCCGTGTTCCCGGACGGCACCGGCTTGCCGCTCCCGATCCCGGACCGCCGTGCTCCGACGAGGTTTCGGGACGTTCGGTGGGGGAGCATGTCGCTGGGACCGCTCGTGGAGTGTCTGACCAAGGGCCGAGTGCCCGGCGAGTACACGTGCCATCTGGATCCGGACCTGCGGGCCGGCGCCCTCCCGCGTCCGTCTGGCTGGCGGCCGGCATTCGGACAGCACGCGGCCGCACAAGGCCATCTGCAAAACCAGGGTGTCGGTCCCGGCGATCTCTTCTTGTTCTTCGGGAGGTTCCGCCCTGTGGAATCGCCGGCCGGCGCCACGTGGCGTTACGTCAGGAGCACGCCGGTGGTGCACAGGCTGTTTGGCTGGCTCCAGGTGTCCGAGGCGGTGCGCGTTGGGCCAGACCCGGAGCCCACGCTCGCCGTCCATCCGTGGCTGTCGGCACATCCACATCTGAACGGGGGGCGCTGGCCGACCAACAACACGATCTACATCGCGAGCCGAACGCTCAACATCGACGGGACCGAGACGGCGCGGAGCGGCGGGGGCGTGTTCGGCGGACCGGGCGATAATCTCACGTTGACGGCTCCGGGGAAGCTCTGCTCGCGCTGGAGGCTGCCCGCATGGTTCTGGCCTCCCGGCTGGCCTCCGAGGCTGAGCTACCATTCCGACGAGGCACGCTGGCGACGCCGGGAACCGTGGGTGTACGTCGACACCGTTGGCAAGGGGCAGGAGTTCGTGTTCGACGCGCACGGCGTGCCGGAAGCCAGCGTCTGGTTGCGCGAGCTGTTCATGTGAGCTGTGTGATGCACAAGGTCTTCAGCTACGTGGTGGCGACGGACGTAGGTGTGGCTCCGAACGTCGACGGCGGCGTCTGTACGGTGTGTCTGTGCAAGCCGGAGATCCGAAGAAACGCGGTGGTGGGGGATTGGATCGTCGGGCTCTGGCCCATGCCGGCTCGGTTTCGGCTGACGTACGTCATGCGGGTCGCCCGAAAGCTGGCGATGCGGGACTACCACGAGTGTGGGGAGTTCGACCAGAAGAAGCCCGACCGATCTCAGACGCCCGACAACATCTACGAACCCGATCCACTTTTCGGCCTACGGCGACGCGAGGACGCGCCCGCTTGGCTCCACCCGAAACCGGAACAGGCCAGCAAGGACCTCGGCGGGCGGAATGTACTCGTTGCGGATCGCTTCTGGTACTTCGGTGGTACGGTCCGTGAGTTGCCCGAGCGGTTCTGGGAGCTTGATTTTCCAGATCCGTCGGCGCGGCGTTACGTCAAGAAGACGTACCTGGACGGCGCCGAGCTGACCGACCTGATCAAATGGCTCGACGGTCATGGGCACGGTGTGATCGGAACGCCTCGCTCCAGACGGACCGCTCGAAGGCGGGACGGGAGCCGGCCATGGTTCAAGCGGCGTGGTGCGAGCTGCGCACCGTGGAGCGTAGAGCATCGGGGTAGAACCTGTTGACTCTATCGCCGCTCTTGATACGATAGCCGCGTTCTATGTGGAATCGCGCGTCGCTACCGCGGTAGATCAGGGTCGACCGGCCTCTGCGCGTCGGGGCGACAATCGGGAGAGAGACCAATGCGAACTGTCACCTTGGTCGTCGTGTGCGTCGCCTTGACCGTGGCCGTGGCTGTCCCGGACGGCGCCGCGCAAGCGACGTCCGGTGCCCCCCTGCCGTTGGATCTCGGGGTCATCGACTTTCCGACCTCCGGCCCCGCCGATGCCCAGGTCCATTTTGTCCGTGGCGCGGCGATGCTCCACAGCTTCGGCCTCGAGGATGCGGCCCTGGAGTTCCGTCAGGCCCAGGCTTTGGCTCCGGACTTCGCCATGGCCTACTGGGGCGAGGCGATGAGTTACAACCACCCCCTCCAGCGCTTCCGGGAGTGGGACCTGCCGCGGCAGGCGCTCGAGCGGCTGGGGCCGACCCGGGAGGCCCGGTTGGCCAGGGCCCCGACCGAGCGCGAGAAGGGATTCGTCCGTGCCGTGGATGCCCTGTTCTTCGGCACAGGCGAGGAAACCGATCGCCGCGTCGCGTACGCGGACGAGATGGAGCGGCTTGCCGCCGCCTACCCCGACGATCAGGAGGTGCAAGCGTTCTACGCGCTGGCGCTGTTGGCCACCTCGAGCGACTATGGCTACGAGCCGTATCGCACGAACGTGAAGGCGGGCGCCATCGCGCTGCGGGTGTTCGACGACAATCCGGATCATCCGGGCGCCGCGCACTACATCATTCACGCCTTCGACGATCCGATTCACGCGGCGATCGCGCTGCCGGCGGCCACGCGCTTCGCCGCAATCGCGCCCGGTGTCGTGCACGCGCTGCACATGCCGTCGCACATCTTCATCCAGCTCGGGATGTGGGACGACGTCTCGTCGTCGAACGACGCCTCGTATGCGGCGGCGCTCGATATGTTCGAGCGGCAGGACACCTACGAATCGGACACGCAGCGGTACTTCAATGCCAGGAATCTGACGCATGCGCTCGACTGGGGCCAGTACGGCGACCTGCAGCGTGGTGACTATGCCAGGGCGTGGCAGGCGGTCGAGAACGGCGAGATGGTCATCGCCAATACCGAGGCGCCGATTGCCTTGCAGCGGGCAGCCGTCACCCGGCCGCGGTACGTGATCGAGACCGAGCAGTGGCAGGTCATCGAGGTGTCGCCACATGCCGCGGCGGGGGGACACCTGGCGAACGGCATCAGCGCCGTGCGGACCGGCGACCTGGCAGCGGCCGCCGCGGCCGCCGCGGCGCTGGGCGCGCTGGACGGTGCCGTCGCGGCGATCGCGCATCACGAGGTCACGGCGCTCCTGCACGTCGCGCGGGGCGACGCGGACGCCGCGGCGGCCTCGATGGACAAGGCGATCGAGCTGGCCGAGTCGCGGGGCGCGCCGCGCGGGGCGCCGACCCCACTCAAGCCGGCGCACGAGCTGTATGGCGAGATCCTGCTCGAGCTGGGTCGGCCTGCTGAAGCCGTCGAACAGTTCAAGCGCTCGCTGCAGCGCACGCCGAACCGGTCGCTCTCGCTCCGCGGGCTCGCCCGCGCCGCCGTGGCCGCCGACGATGCGGACACCGCGCGCGCGCAGTACGCGCAGCTCGTGGCTCAGTGGCGCGGGGCGGAGGACGCACCGACCGTCGAGGAAGCGCGGCAGTTCCTGACGGACCACTAGTACGAACCGTCCGACCTCAATATCAGTTCTGCAGCGCGAAGACGAACAGGGCGTTGCCGGCGCGCGGGTTCCGCATCTCGCGCAGCAGGTCGCCGGGCACGATGCTCGTCCAGCTCGAGGCGCCGAGCGGGCCGCCGGCCCCGAAGGCGACGTACTGGGTGCCGTCCACGGCGTAGGTGATCGGATAGCCGTTCGCCATGGTCGTCAGGCGGCTCTGCCAGAGCTCCTCGCCGCTTGCCGCGTCGTAGGCGAAGACGTAGCGCTCCCAGTCGCCGACGAACACGAGGCCGCCGCCGGTGGTCAGCGCGGACGTGTTGTAGGGCGCGCGGCGGCGTTGCTTCCAGAGCGTCTCGCCGCTGCGGATGTCGAGGGCCTGGAACTCGCCGAGCTGCTCGGGCGCGTCCGGATGGAAGTGGTTGAGACGGCCGCGCACGCCGCCCGTGCCCCCGCCGCCCGCGCGCATCTCGACCGGCCCGAACGCGGCGGTCTCGCAGTGCAGGTTGAGCGGCACGTAGAGCGCGCGGGTGTCCGGGTGGTACGCCATCGCGCGCAGGCTCTTGAAGCCGCCCGTGCTGGGACAGAAGTAGAGCTGCTCGCCCACGTCGGACACCATGCCGTCGCGGTAGGTGAGCGTGCCGGTCCCGGTGTCGACGTCGACGAGGTTCTGATAGCCGAGGTCGACCGCGTTGACGTACGCGCCGGTCGCCCGGTCGAGCTCCCACAGGATGCCCAGCTTGCCCATGCTGAACACGGACTGCCGCCCGTCGTAGTCGATCAGGATGCGCTCGAACGTCTCGTCCATGTCGTGGCTGTCGCCCGGGATGTGCTGGAAGTACCAGCGCATCTCGCCGGTGGCCGGATCGAGCGCGAGCGTCGAGTTGCTGTAGAGCGCGTCGCCGTCCGTGCCGCGCGCGTCGCGCGTCCAGGGCTTCGCCTGCGCGGTGCCGTAGTAGACGAGGCGGTTGACCGGGTCGTAGCTGCCGGGAATCCAGGCGTCGCTGCCGGCGCGGAACAGCAGCGGCAGGTCGCCCCAGGTGTCGCCGCCGCGCTCGCCGGGGCGGGCGATGGTCGACGTGCGCCACAGCGTGCGCCCGCTGCGGCCGTCGATGCCGACGATGTAGCAGGTGTCCTCGCGGAAACGCTCGCAGCCCCGCAGCCCCGCCACGATCGTGCCGTCGGCGATGACCGGTCCGCTCGAGAAGCCGTAGCCGTCGTCGTCGGGCGCGGCGTCCGTATCCCAGCGCACCTCGCCGCTGCGGGCGTCGATGCCGACGATGTGCGCGTCGACCGTGTTGAGGATGATCAGGTCCTCGTAGATGGCCAGGCTGCGCATCTGCGCGGCGGGCCGCAGCCGCTCGTCCATCTCGCGGCGGTGCTCCCAGATGAAGTCGCCGGTCCGCGCGTCGAGGGCCTGCACTACGTTGCCCGGGTTGACGAGGTACATGACGCCGTCGTGCACGAGCGGCGTCGTCTGCGACACGCCCGGCTCGAGGCCCCAGGACCAGACCAGCCGCAGGTCGGAGACGTTGCCGGTGTCGATCTGATCGAGCGGGCTGTAGCCCCACCCGTCGAGCGTGCGCCGCCAGTTGAGCCAGTCCGCAGGATCCGGATTCTGCAGAACGGCGTCCGTGACCGGGGTGAAGTCCCGGTCCTGGGCCTGCCCCGGCAGACCCGCGGCGGCCAGCGCCACGGCCGCCACGAGCGGGAATAGGAATGCGCGCGAGGCCGGAAGCGTCATGGGGACCTCCTGTGCGTCCGAGGATGACTGCTGCGGCTCTATTATAGTCGCCGTCATCCAGATTCAGATGGGGCTGCGCCCCAAGCCCCCGGCGTCCGCTTGCGGGGACCCCACAGCCCCGCGCCGCTCCCGCCGAGGCGCGCTGTGCGCGCCTTGGGCCATCGCGACGGTTCGATGCGGCACGGGCCGGCGTCTGCTGTAGACTCCAACGGTGCACCAGGGCCTCCGTACGCTCGATCAACTACCGATCGGCGAGAGCGCCGTCGTCCACCGCATCGACTGCCAGCGGCGCGTCGGCAGCCGGCTCATGGAGATGGGGCTGCTGCCGGGCGCGCGGGTCGAGATGGTCCGCCGCGCCCCGTTCGGCGATCCCCTGGAGATCCGGCTGCGCGGCTACCTGCTGAGCCTGCGGTCCGCGGATGCGGCCGAGGTCTCGCTGGCGCCGCTCGGTCAGGTGGATGCCGGGGGCGACGACGGAGCACCCGCCGGGCGGACCCGCTTCGACGTTCATCCGCCGCGCGCCGCGGTCGCCAGAACGCGGGTCCCGCGCGTGCTGGTCGCCGGCAACGCCAACTCGGGCAAGACGACCATCTTCAACGCCCTGACCGGCTCGCGCGCCAAGGTGGGCAACTACCCCGGCGTCACCGTGACCCGGTCGTCGCGGCAGATCGCGCTGCCCGACGGCGCCGCCGTCGAGCTGGTCGATCTGCCCGGCACCTACAGCCTCAGCACGCACTCGCCGGACGAGCAGGTCGCGGTGGACGAGGTGCTGGGCCGGCGCGGCGAGGCGCCCGACGCGGTCGTGGTGGTGGTCGACGCGGGGACGATCGAGCGCGGCCTCTATCTCGTCCTGCAGATCGTCGAGACCGGCGTGCCGGTGGTGGTCGCGCTGAACATGGTCGACGAGGCCAAGGCGGCCGGCGTCACCGTCGACGCCGCCAGGCTCTCCGACTGGCTC
The DNA here is from genome assembly GCA_965214845.1 of Vicinamibacterales bacterium. Taxonomy (GTDB): domain Bacteria; phylum Acidobacteriota; class Vicinamibacteria; order Vicinamibacterales; family UBA8438; genus JAAXGX01. The sequence goes on along the minus strand of CBDCCO010000007.1, from coordinate 3,502,563 downwards.
GGCATCACCGTCGTGCCGACGGTCGGGTCGACGGGCGAGGGGCTGGGCGAATTGCAGCGCGCCATCGGGGGCGCCATCGAGCTGGCCCCGCGAGGCGATATCGAGTGGGCCGAGTTCCCCGCGGCGGTCGAGAGCGCGGTAGCGCAGGTGGAAGGGGCCCTGCGCGGCGGCGCGTTCGATCGGACCCCGGCAGCCCGCCGCTCGTGGGCGGTCTGGTCGCTCCTGTCCCATGCGACGGACGAGGACGACGTCGAGGGCCTGCCGGCCGCGGCGCGCAAGACCGTCGACGACCTGCGCCTGCGGGCCGCGGGCGAGCAGGTGCACCTGGAGCAGGAGGTCATCGGCGCGCGCTACCGATGGATAGAGCACGTCGTGGCGGACGTGCGCCGCGAGTCGCCGACCGCGGCCGGCAACCGCGGCTGGACGGATCGCATCGACGGCATCCTCACGCACCGCTTCTACGGCCTGGGGGTCTTCGCCGTCGTCATGGCGCTGCTGTTCGAGGCGCTGTTCGCCTGGTCCGAGCCGTTCATCGGCGCCATCGAGTCGGCCACCGCGGCGCTGCAGTCCGGCGTCACGGCGTTTCTGCCCGCGGGCCCGCTCGAGGACCTGATGGTCAACGGCGTCATTGCCGGCGTCGGCAACGTGGTGGTGTTCGTGCCGCAGATCGCGATGTTGTTCCTCTTCATCGCGGTCCTCGAGGACGTCGGCTATCTCGCCCGCGTCGCGTTCGTCATCGATCGGCTGATGGGCCGGGTCGGGCTGCACGGCAAGGCGTTCGTGCCGATGCTGTCCGGCTTCGCCTGCGCGATCCCGGCGGTGATGGCCACCCGCACCATCGAGAGCCGCCGGGACCGGCTGATCACCATGCTGACCCTGCCGATGGTCTCCTGCAGCGCCCGGCTGCCGGTGTACGCGCTGGTGACGGCCGTCGTGTTCGCGGGCGACGCGCGGGTGCTCGGCCTGTTCAGCGCCGGCGCCGTGGTCCTGTTCTCGATGTACGCGCTCTCGGTGGCGGCGACGCTGGGCGCCGCGGCGGTCCTGCGCCGGACCGTGCTCAAGGGACCGCGACTGCCGCTGGTCCTGGAGCTGCCGCCCTATCGCGTTCCGCTCTGGCGCAACGTGGTGCTGGTGGCGTGGCGCGGGTTGCGGAAGTTCCTGGTGGACGCCGGGACCATCATCCTGACGATGACCATCATCCTCTGGGCGCTGCTCTCCTATCCGCGCAGCGGGGAGATCGCCGAGCGCTACGCGGAGCAGCGTGCCGCGGTGGAGGCGGCGGTGGCGGATCCGGAAGCGCGCGCGGAGCGGATCGCGCTGCTCGACGGCCGCGAAGCGGGCGAGAGCCTGGAGTACAGCATCGCCGGGCGCGTCGGGCGCCTGATCGAGCCGGCCATCGAGCCGCTCGGTTTCGACTGGCGCATCGGGGTCGGCATCCTCGGCGCGTTCGCCGCGCGGGAGGTCTTCGTCTCGACCCTCGGCATCGTCTTCGGCATTGCCGAGGCCGACGAGGAGAGCCAGTCCCTGCGGGCGTCGCTGCAGGAGGCGGAGCATCCGGACGGGTCTCCGCTGATGACGCCCCTGGCGGGCATCTCGCTGATGGTCTTCTTCGTGCTGGCGTGCCAGTGCATGAGCACGATCGGCGTCGTCCGGCGCGAATCGGGCTCGTGGGGCTGGCCGGTGTTCATGTTCGCCTACATGTCGGTGCTCGCCTACGGGGCGTCGCTCCTCGTCTACCAGTCGGGATCCCTGCTGGGTTGGGGGCTGTGATGGACTGGCAGGAAGCAGCGGTGGCGGCCATCGTCGGGACCGCCGTCGTCTCGCTCTACCGGCATCTGCGGGGCATCTTCGCCACCCCGCGGAGCACGGAGAAAACCTCGTGCCACGGTTGTGACGACTGCGCGTGATTTCCTCCGTTCTTGCGCGCAGGATCACGCGGAGCGGGAGTAGACTACGGTATCCGCGTAGCGGCGGCGTGCGGCGTCCCGAGGGATTCGGAGGGCAGACGATGAGGACCTTGGCGGCATGCTTGGTGGGGGCCGGCGTCGCGGTGGCCGCCGGCGGCCAGGTCGGCGTGCGCGCCGCGAGCGCGCCGGACGTCGAGTCGGCGCGGGCGGTCCTGGGCCGCTACTGCGAGACGTGTCACAACGACCAGCTGCGGACGGCCGGGCTCGCGCTGGACACGATGGACCCCGCGCGCGTCGGCGACCATGCCGCGGCGTGGGAGAAGGTGGTGCGCAAGCTGCGCACCGGGTCCATGCCGCCGGCGGGCCGGCCGCGGCCGGACGAGGCCGCGTACGCGGCCGTCGCCGCCACGCTCGAGACGGCCCTCGACGAGGCCGCCGCGGCCGCGCCGAATCCCGGCCGCACCACGCTCCACCGCCTGAACCGGCGGGAGTACGCCAACGCCATACGGGACCTGCTCGCGCTGGAGATCGACGGCGCTGCGCTGCTGCCGGCCGACAACGCGGATCTCGGTTTCGACAACATGGCGGACATCCTCTCGGTGTCCCCGGCGCTGCTCGACCGCTACATCTTCGCCGCGCGCCGCATCAGCCGCCTGGCGGTGGGCGCGCCGAACATCGAGCCGACGACGGACACCTACGTCGTCCCCGCCATGCGCTTCCAGGACCTGCGGATGAGCGAGGAGCTGCCGTTCGGATCGCGCGGCGGCGTCGCCATCCGGCACAACTTCCCGCTCGACGGCGAGTACGAGGTCAGGATCCGGCTGCAGCGGCAGCTCTACGACTACGTGCGCGGCCTCCAGAAGCGGCAGCGGCTCGAGGTGCGGCTCGACGGGGAGCGCGTGACCGCGTTCGAGATCGGCGGCGCGCCCGGCACGCCGCCGCCGCGGACGTTCGCCGGCGCCGTGCTCGGCGACACCGCCTGGGAGGAGTACGCGCTGCACGCCGACGACAACCTGGCCTTCAGGCTGTCCGCCCGGGCGGGACCGCGGGTGCTGGGCGTCGCGTTCGTCCAGGCGCGGTCCGAGCGGGACGGCGTGCTGCAGCCGCGGGCGACCGGCAAGGTGCTCGCGATCGCGGAGCGCTGGAGCTCGCCGTCGGAGTCGCCCGAGGCCGCGGTCGAGCAGGTCAGCATCGCGGGTCCGTTCAACGCTGCGGGGGCGGGCGAAACGCCCAGCCGCCGCCGGCTCTTCGTGTGCCGCCCGGCGTCCGCCGCCGAGGAGCTGCCCTGCGCGCGGCGGATTCTCGCCTCGGTCGCGCGCCGCGCCTTCCGGCGGCCGGTCACGAGCGGCGACCTCGACACGCTGCTGGCGTTCTACGCGGCCGGGCGGCGGGACGGCGGCTTCGAGACCGGGATACAGCGCGGCCTGGAGAGCGTCCTGGTCGATCCGGAGTTCCTGTTCCGGGTCGAGCGCGAACGGGCCGCGGCGTCGCCCGGGGCGATCCATGCGATCAGCGACCTCGAGCTGGCCGCGCGCCTCTCGTTCTTCCTCTGGAGCAGCATCCCCGACGACGAGCTGCTCGCCGCGGCCGCGCGCGGCCGGCTGCGCGACCCGGGCGTGCTCGAACGGCAGGTGCGGCGCATGCTGGCCGATGACCGCGCGCAGGCTCTCGTCGACGGGTTCGCCCTGCAGTGGCTGGCCCTGCGGACGCTGCCGAGCGTGGTCCCGACGCCGGAGCTGTTCCCGGAGTGGGACGACAACCTGCGGGAGGCCTTCCGGCGCGAGACGGAGCTGTTCGTCGCGAGCCAGATCCGCGATGACCGCAGCGTCCTGGACCTGCTGCGGGCCGACTACACGTACGCCAACGAGCGGCTGGCGCAGCACTACGGGATTCCGGACGTCTACGGCAGCCGGTTCCGGCGCGTGACGTTCGAGGACGGCGCGCGCGGCGGCCTGCTGGGGCAGGGCAGCATTCTGACCGTGACCTCCTATCCCACGCGGACCTCGCCGGTGCTGCGGGGCCACTGGCTGCTCGAGCAGATGCTCGGCGCGCCGCCCCCGCCGCCCCCGCCCGACGTGCCGGCGCTGCCGGAGCGCGGCGCGGGCGGCCGCCCGGCGTCGGTGCGCGAGCGCCTGGAGCAGCATCGCGACAACCCGGTCTGCGCGAGTTGCCACGCCCCGATGGATCCGCTCGGCTTCGCGCTCGAGAACTTCGACGCCATCGGCAAGTGGCGCGCCACCGGCGCGGGCGGCGGCCCCATCGACGCGTCGGGCGCCTTCCCGGACGGGACCGGATTCGACGGGCTGGCCGGCCTCAAGGCGGTGCTGCTGAGCCGGCACGAGCAGTTCGTGCGGACGGTGACCGAGAAGCTCGCGACGTATGCCCTCGGCCGGGGGCTGGAGCACTACGACATGCCGGCCGTCCGGCGCATCCTGCGCGAGGCCGCCGCCAGCGACTACACCTGGTCGTCCCTCGTGCTCGGGATCGTCGAGAGCACGCCCTTTCAGATGCGGAGATCGGAATCATGATGATCAGCAGGAAGGCTCTCCCTCGGCGGACCGTGCTGCGCGGAATCGGCACCACGCTGGCGCTGCCGCTGCTCGACGGCATGGTGCCGGCGCTGACGGCCCTGAGCCGGACCGCGGCACGGCCCGTGCAGCGGCTGGGCGTCGTCTACGTGCCGAACGGCATCGTGATGGAGCAGTGGACGCCCGCGGCGGCGGGCGCCGGGTTCGAGATGACGCCCACGCTCCAGCCCCTGACGCCGTTCCGGGAGCGCCTGCTGGTCGTCTCCGGCCTCAGCAACAAGGGTCCCGACAACGTCCACGAGACCGGCGCCACCGGCTTCCTGACCGGCGTGCCCCCCAGGCGCACGCAGGGCTCCGAGCTCGGCGCCGGCGTCTCGGTGGACCAGGTGGTGGCCGCGGAGACCGCCCGGCACACCCAACTCGCCTCGCTGGAGCTGGCGCTCGAGTCGGGTGACGACGTGGGGACGTGCGGCGCGGGATACACCTGCGCCTACACCAACACGATCTGCTGGCGCAGCGCGACGACGCCGCTGCCCATGGAGACCAATCCGCGGACGGTCTTCGAGCGGTTGCTGGGCGATGCCGGCGGCACGGATCCCGCGGCGCGGCTGGCGCGCATCGAGCAGAACCGCAGCCTGCTCGACGCGGTGACCGACAAGGTGGCCGCGCTCCGCCGCGACCTCGGGGCGCGCGACCGCGGCAAGCTCGGCGAGTACCTCGAGGCGGTGCGCGACATCGAGCGCCGCATCCAGCGGGCCGAGGCCCAGGTCGACGAGCCGCTCCCGGCGATCGCGGCGCCGCTGGGCATCCCCACCTCCTTCGACGAGCACGCGAAGCTGATGTTCGACCTGCAGGTGCTGGCGTACCAGACGGACCTGACCCGCGTCGTCAGCTTCATGCTCAGCCGCGAGTACAGCGGCCGGACCTACCCGGAGATCGGCGTGCCGGAAGCGCACCACCCGACCTCGCACCATCAGAACGACCCGGACAAGCTCGCCAAGCTGGCCCGGATCAACACGTACCACATCTCGCTGCTGGCGTACTACCTGGACAAGCTGCGGGCGACGCCGGACGGCGACGGCTCGCTGCTCGACCACGTGATGGTGCTCTACGGCGCCGGTCTGAGCGACGGCAACCGGCACTCGTCGGAGAACCTGCCGATCCTGCTCGCGGGCGGCGGAGCCGGCACGCTCGACTGCGGGCGGCACGTGCAGTGCGCCGACCCGACGCCGATGTCCAACCTGCACGTCACCCTGATGGACAAGCTGGGCTTGCCGGTCGAGCGCTTCGGCACGAGCACGGGCGGCATCGAGACGCTCTCGAACGTCTAGCAGGAGTCTGTGCCATGGAACCGTGCAGACTTCTGCGGAGCGTGGTCGCGGCGTGCCTGGGACTGCTGCTGGCCGCGTCCGCGGCGGCCCAGCCGCCCGATCTGCGGCTGGTGAGGGCGGTCCGCGACGGCGACGCCCGGGGCGTGCGGGCCCTGCTGCAGGAGCCGCTCGACGTCGACGCGGCGCAGCCGGACGGCGCGACGGCGTTGCACTGGGCGGCCTACCTGGACGACGTCCAGGCGGCGGAGCGGCTGCTCGCGGCGGGCGCCGCGCCGGACGTGGCGAACGAGCTGGGCGTCACGCCGCTCTATCTGGCCTGCGAGAACGCCAACGCCGCGCTGGTGCGGGCGTTGCTGGCGGCCGGCGCCTCGCCGCACGCGGCGCTGCCGAGCGGCGAGACGGCGCTGATGACCGCCGCCCGCACGGGCAGCGCCGGCGCCGTGGCGGCGCTGCTCGCCCGGGGCGCCGACGTGCGGGCGCGGGAGGCCACGGAAGGGCAGACCGCGCTGATGTGGGCCGTGTCGCAGCGGCATGCCGACGTGGTCGAGCTGCTGCTGGCGGCGGGCGCGGACGTCCGCGCCCGCTCGCACGTCCGCCCGACGGTGATCGCGCGCTCCCCGCGGCCCCGCGGCGCCGGCGCCGCAACCCTCGTCGACGAAGGCGGGTTCACGCCGCTGCTGTTCGCCGCGCGCGTGGGCGACCTCGCGTCCGCGCGGCTGCTGCTCGCCGCCGGCGCCGACCCGCGCGAGACGGCGCCGTCCGGCGCCAGCGCCCTCGTCGTGGCGGCGCACAGCGGCCACGGCGCGCTGGCCGCCCTGTTGCTCGCCGCCGGCGCCGACGCGAACGCGGCCGCGGCGGGCTACGCGCCCCTGCACGCGGCGATCCTGAGAGGCGACGCGCAACTGGTCGAGACGATGCTGGACCACGGCGCGGACCCGAACGCCCGTCTGGTGAGCGGCACCCGCTATGCCCGCCAGGGCAAGCTGTTCGCGCTCAACATGGACTGGGTGGGGGCGACGCCCTTCTTTCTCGCGGCCAAGTTCGGCCGCGGCGACATCATGCGCCGGCTCGCCGCGCGCGGCGCCGACCCGCACGCGGGTCTCGAGGGCGGCGTGACGCCGCTGATGGCCGCGGCCGGCATGCTCACCCGCGGGTTCGGCCGGGCCGGCCGGGACCGCCGGGGCCGCGAGATGGACTCGGCCGAGATGGAGATCGCCCTCACGCAGGATGCGGATCGCCGCCGCGTCATGGCGAGCGGCATCGACGCCGTGCAGGCCGCGGTGGAGCTGGGCGCCGACGTCAATGCCGCCAACGCGGCCGGCGACACCGCCCTGCACATGGCCGCCTTCCACGGCTTCAGGAGCGTCGTGGAGTTCCTGGTGAGCCGCGGCGCCCGGCTGGACGCGACGAACCGGCGCGGCGAGACGCCGCTGGACCGCGCCCTGAACGCGCGCGCCCCCGCCCGGCTGACGCGCAGCCTGACGGACTACAGCGACACGAGCATGGCGGACCTGCTGCGGTCCCTGGCCGCCAGCGAGTAGCAGCTTGCGCCGCAGCCCCATCTTGCAGGAGGCAGCGATGAGCGCAAGCAGATGGTCGATTCCGGCGTCGGTTGCGGCGGCCACCGCGGCCACGGCCGCGCTCGCGCTCGTCCTCGGCACGGGCCTCGGCGGCGGGGCAGGGCTGGCGCAGTCCGCCGGCGTCGAGCTGGACGCGGACGACATCGGCGGCGTCGTCACCAGCGCCAACGGTCCGGAGGCCGGCGTGTGGGTGATCGCCGAGACGACGGACCTGCCGACGCGGTTCATCCGCAGCGTGGCGACCGACGACGCCGGGCGCTACGTCGTGCCCGACCTGCCGACGGCGACCTACGAGGTGTTCGTGCGCGGCTACGGCCTCGTCGACTCGCCGCGCGTGTCCGCGACCCCGGGCCAGGCCCTCGACCTCGACGCGGTCGTCGCGCCCGACGCGCTGGCGGCGGCGGAGGTCTATCCGGCCGCGTGGTGGCTGTCGATGCTGGAGCTGCCCCCGGGCGACCACTCGCAGCAGACGCTGGGCAGCGCGGTGACCGGCTGCCTCAACTGCCACCAGATCGGCAACCGGGCGACGCGGGAGATTCCGGGCAGCATCCTCAACGCGGTGGACTCGCACCTCGAGGCCTGGGACCGGCGCGTCGCCATGGGCCCGATGGGCTCGTCGATGGCCGCCGCGTTCCGGCGGCTCGGCCCGCAGCGCGCGATGTTCGCCGACTGGACCGCCCGCGTGGCGGCCGGCGAGGCGCCCGCCCAGACGCCGCCGCGACCGGCCGGCGCCGAGCGCAACGTGGTCGTCACGCTCTGGGACTGGGGCACGGAGCTCGTGGAGTTGCCCCGATTTCGTGGACACCTAACCTGTTGGTGAGGAGGAGTCCACGATGCCGAAGTCGAGACCGCCGTACCCGGTGGCATTCCGGCAGCAGATGGTCGAGCTGGTTCGGTCCGGACGCACACCGGGCGAACTGGCTCGGGAGTTCGAGCCGTCGGCCGAGGCGATACGGAACTGGGTTGCGCAGGCTGACCGCGACGCGGGAGAGCGCGCCGACGGCCTGAACACCGAGGAGCGTGAAGAGATTCGCCGGCTGCGCCGTGAGGTGCGTCGGCTGCGCGAAGAACGGGAGATATTGGCAAACGTCGTCGGCGGGCGTACCCGCTCCTGTCGCGACAGAAACTCGGCGATCGGGTATCGTGCGGGGTCGCGCCGAGGGGAGCGACCGTTAGCTTATTGGAGGCACGACCCCGTGGCAAACGTGGTCCAAGGACGCCTGCGGACTTGCAAGTGGTGACGCTCGACTGCGATCCCGTGTAGGAAAGTTATCGTTCCGCCGTCCTGCCTCTCGGCGCCACTCCAATGAGGAGGTACCGATGGCACGACGCAGGAAGACCAAGGGGCGGCACGCACGAGGCCGCTTCTCGAACGTTCATCCCGATGCGGCCGGCATCGATGTGGGCTCACGGTTTCACGTGGTGGCCGTGGCGCCCGATCGCGACGCCGAGCCCGTGCGGACCTTTCAGAGCTTCACTCAGGATCTGCATCGACTGGCCGACTGGCTGAAGACTGTCGGGATCACGACCGTGGCGATGGAGTCGACGGGCGTGTACTGGATCCCGGTGTTCGAGATCCTTGAGGCGCAGGGCTTCGAGGTGCTGCTGGTCAACGCCAGAGACGTGAAGCAGGTTCCAGGCCGGAAGACGGACGTCAACGATGCCCAGTGGCTCCAGCAGCTTCATCAGTTCGGCCTGCTGCGCGGGAGCTTCCGTCCGCATCAGGACGTGGTGACGCTACGCGCGTATCTGCGTCAGCGGGAGCGGCTGGTCGAGTATGCAGCCGCACACATTCAGCACATGCAGAAGGCCTTGATGGAGATGAACGTCCAGCTTCATCACGTCGTGACCGACATCACGGGCGAGACGGGGATGCGCATCGTGCGCGCGATTGTCGCGGGCGACCGCGACCCGATGCAGTTGGCCCAGCACCGCGACCCCCGCTGCAAGGCGAGCGTCGAGACGATCAGGGAGGCGCTGGCCGGCAACTATCGGGAAGAGCACGTCTTCGCGCTGAGCCAGGCGCTGGAGCTCTACGACAGATACCAGGAGTCCATCGGGCAGTGTGATCAGGCCATCGAGCGCGCGGTGAAGCACCTTTGCGCAACGAGCACGCCGCCACCGGCCCGGTTGCCGGCCCCGCGACACACCACGCGCGGACCCAACGCGCTGGCGTTCGACGTGCGCCCGATGCTCTACACGCTGCTCGGCGTAGACCTGACTCAGATCCACGGCCTCGGACCGTACAACGCGCTGAAGCTGGTCAGCGAATGCGGCACGGACATGTCTCGGTGGCCGACCTGCAAGCACTTCACGTCGTGGTTGTCGTTGGCTCCGGGCAACAAGATCTCGGGCGGTCGGATCCTGAGCTCGAAGACGCGACGGTCTGCGAACCGAGCGGCAGCCCTGCTGCGGTTGGCCGCGGTCACCGTGAGCCGGACCGACACGGCCCTGGGCGCGTTCTACCGCCGCTTGTCCGGGCGGGTCGGCAAGGCCAAGGCGGTGACGGCCACGGCGCGCAAGATCGCCGTGTTGTTCTACAACACACTGCGCTACGGCATGCAGTACGCCGACCCGGGTGCCTCGCACTACGAGCAGCGTTATCGGCAACGAGCCGTAGCCAATCTCCGCCGTCGGGCGAAGGCGCTCGGATTCACGCTCCAGGAGCATCCGACGGGAGTTTCTTAGGAACCAGCTGCGGGTCCTGCTGACGGCCGCCGCCTACGTGCTCATGCAGGAACTGCGGCTGAGGGCCGCCCGCACCGCCTGCGCCCGCACCCAGGTGACTTGGCTGCGCGACCGGTTGCTCAAGGTCAGCGTCCACGTCGTCCGCTCCGTCCGCCGGCTCGTCCTGCACCTGCCGCGAGCGACCCCATACCGCGACGTCTGGCGGCACCTCGCCCTCGCGCTCGGGGCGCGCGCCGGATAGCGCGCCGGCGCGCCGCCAACCTCAACCCCCGCATTGCACGCCAGCGCCCCGTCGCCGAAGCTGTCGGCGCGTGGTGCCTCGTGCGCGCCGTCACCCCGCCACGACCGCTTCACCACGCTGCCACCTGCCACACGCCAGGTCCGACGACTGCATTCGCCTGACGATTGCACCCCGACCGTGACCGATTCGACAACCTCAGGAATAATGCGGGGTAGGATCCTGTCTGACTCCCACCCCTTCCCGATCACCTCGATGCCGTCACGCACGACTATCCAGCCACCTCCGCGCTCGGGTTCGCCCTGCTCATTCTCGGCTTTGACCCGGAGGAAGTGCACGCGCCGGGAGCGACCGAGGGGGTGATGGATGATCTCCTGCATCTCCGAACTCCTCAAAATCCCTACGCCAGTAAGACGGTCGGGTTCACCGAGAAGGGTACCACGGCGCTGGCACCGAACCGGATGCTGAGCCGGTCGGTGAGCCTCCTCGATACCGACCCCTCGGCTCCGAGTGGGTGCCCGCCGAGGCCCAGCCGCCCGTCCTCCTCGACCCACGCGATCTGCCCGCCCCGATGCTGAAGTGCACTCCATTCTCCGCCAAGCAGTCTGGCGAGGACCTGGAATGTAGCTCGGCGTCGGCGGTCGCCGGCGAAGTCGCCCACCCCCTTCGACATCCGCTTCCGCGGCGCGCCATTCTACTCCCTGCAGAACTCGATCGTCTTTGCCGACCCAGACGCCGCTCGGCCGGACCTCGACGCTCAGCGCCGGCTGGCGCCACAGGAACCGGCCGGCGGCCATCTGTAGGCCGATCCTGCGTCTCGCGTTGGCCGCTACCCCAGGCAGGTCGCGAACCGCTGACCGAGTACGCACAGCAATCGCCGAGTGGTGTGGGACGGTTATCGGGAACCTATCCGAGACCGTCACTACTGTGCTTGAACTATAGCAGCCGACTAGGCGCAGCGAAGCTCAGAACCAGCAGCTCCTTCTTGGCTCGGGTCGCGGCGACGTAGACGAGCGCCCTTTCCTCGGTCTCGGCGGATTCGCGCTCGACGGCGTCGCCGCGGGCGTCGATGGCGGCAGGCAGCGGCACCAAGTCGGCGTTCATGCTGGCCATGACGACGCGGTCGAACTCCAGCCCCTTGACGCGATGCATGGTGGCTAGCCGGACGCCTTCGGTGTCCGCCGGGTCGACGGTGTCGGCTTCCAGCGCCACGTGCGCCAGATCCTGTTTCTCGAGGGCGCCCCCGATGGCGTCACGCTCGCGGCGGGTGCGGGCGACGACGCAGACGCCGCGGAGCGAAGAGTCTTCTGCCTGGATCTGCTTCAGGTAGGCGACGATGAACGCTGACTGGTCCTCGCGGCTGTCGAAGTGCTTGAGCAGTGGCTCCGGACCGCGGGTCAGCGACGTAATCCCCTTGTCGTCGTCCGAGCCGCCGTCGAGATCATCGATGGCGCAGCCGGTCAGCAGGCGGGCGGCCCACCGGCGGGTCTCCTCGGTGGTGCGGTAGTTCAGGCGCAGCTTCCGCGACCGGCCGCGGACGTCGATTCCACAGCGGCCGAGCACCACCTTGTTCCGCCCGTAGATGCGCTGGTGGCCGTCGCCGACGACGAAGAGGTCGTTGGCGCCGGCAGGCACGATGGCGCGGAGCAAGCGATACGCCTGCGCACCCATGTCCTGCCCCTCGTCCACGATCACCGCGACGTAGTCCAGCGCCTCCGGGTGGTTCTGCAGCAGGACGGCGGCGTCGCGGTACGCATCGTTCACCTCCTTCAGGCCGCGCTCGGCGAGCTGGGTGCGGTACTCTTCGAACACGCGCCACGCCCTGGCGCGGGCGGCGCGGTTCAGGCGGCTGCCGCGGCCGACCCGCGAGACGCGCAGGTACTCGTCCAGGCTCGTCACGCCGTGGGCCTGCACGACCTCCTCCCACTCGTCGTCGTAGAAGCCATCGGGACAGTCCAGGTCGGGCGACTTGAGGTCCAGCGCCCGCTGCCACGCATCGTGGTCGCGACCGAAGAGGATGCGGAACTGGTAGCGCCGCCCCCGCAGAAAGCGCACCACCCATCGATCGAGGTTCGTGATGTCGATGCGGGCCAGCTCCTCCGGCTTGCAGATCGCACCCAGGTTGTGATCGATGTCGGCGGCCAGGTTTCTGGTGAACGTGGTGAACAGGATGCGGCCGCGCCCCGGCAGATTCCGGGTAAGCCACCGCGCGCGGTGCATGGCGACCACCGTCTTGCCTGTGCCTGCGGCACCCAGCACCCGCGCCGGTCCGTTCCAGTCGCGTTCCACGAGGCGGCGCTGCGACGGGTGGAGGAAGACCCGCCAGCGCTCCAGCGGGGCGTTGAGCATCGCCTCGAGCTCCAGCTCGTCTTCGACCACCACGAAGCGGCCTCGCGACTCGTGGCGCGCCAGCGCGGTGGCGAAGTCTCCGGTGTCGATCGGCTCCGGCGGAGGCTCCCGGTCCCGGACGAGCTTGTCGTAACTGTCTCCCGCCAGGAACAGGAAGAGCGCCTCGTACGCCTCCACGGGAAGGCGAGGCTGCATCGCGTCCAGCTCGGCGTCGTCCCGTACCGTGCGCACCTCCGCGAGCATCGCGGCCGGGACCCCGAGCCGGGCCAGCTCCCGATCACGCAGCTCTCCGAAGGCCGGTGGTCGAGCGGGAGTGCTGGCCGGCGGCGCGGTCGCCGGGACCTCGGTCTCGGCAGTCGGCTCGGCGGAAGGCTCGTACACCTGCAGGGCGCCGGTCTCGGGGTTGATTCGACACTCATGCCGTCCCGCCCAAGCGTAGGCTGCGTCGTGCTTGTCCGCCCAGAGCAGCATGTGGACGTCGCCCTGCGCGGGCTTGAGCACGATGGCCCGGTAGCCCTGATCGATGCGGAGCGATCGCATGGCCGGATCGCGGGCTGCGTGGATCTTCTCGTAGTTCAGTCCCTTGGCGGTGGAGTCGGCGTTGAACCGGGAGATGAGGGTCCGGACGCTACGCTGCTGCGGCCGGGGCAGCCTCGCGAAGGCGTCCAGGAAGTCACTGGACATCGCCATCTTCGTTCTTGCGGCCATCAACCCGCTCCCTCACTCTCCGTCGGCGCTGTGCCGTCCGCAAGCGCGTCGGCGAGCGCCTCGGCAAGTTCGTCGCCGCCGGTCGTGAATGCCTGCCAGTTCGCCGCCTCGAACGCGGCGACGTCCGCCTGTCGATTCGAGAGCAGCACCGCGACCCTGTGGGCCGGCCAGCCGAGCTCGGCCTCGGCGAGCACCGCTCCTCCGGCTCCGACGAGCTCGCAGCCGACCTCCGGTACGGGAGCGCCACGGCCGGACAGCTCGCCGAGGAGGTCGTGAACCTCCGGAGCCGCCAAGTCCGTGGCGCCGTCCCAATCCTCGTCCGACAGGCCCGAGGCAGCTTGGGGTGCGGCCGGACTCTCGGCCGGCGGAGGAAACTCCGGATAGACATTGCGCTCGACGCCGGTCCGCGTGGTCCACCAGGCGCCGGGCAGGAACTGGAGCAGGGTGAAGAGCCGCAGGACACCGTTCCAGATGCGCCGGTAGCCGTCGCGCTGGCGGTTTTCCTGGTCGTCATGCAGATGCACGACGACGACCGCGGCATCCGGGTCTCCCTGCTGGACGGCGGCCAACGGAAATGCCGTAAAGAGGTCGAAACACGCCGGCTCCGATCCGTGCCAGGCTCCGATGCCGGCCACGGCGATCGGGGGCGTGAGTTCACCCAACGCGTCGCGGGTCTGGCCGGGCAATGCGGTCGCGGCACGGTCGAAGTCGGCCCGTAGCGCGTCGCTCAACATCCGCGGCTGGTCGAACAAGCCGAACAGCGCCGTGAACGCCGCCTGCTTCCACCGGGTCGGCTCCGGGGCCCGCAGGTAGTTCACGAGGAGCATCAGCGTCGGTTCGGCGAGCCGGGAGCGCAGTCCCGCCGTGTCCCAGCGGTCGTCTAGCGCGGCCTGCAGAGGGGCCATGTCGTCGTGGGCCCCTGCTCCGGCGAGGAGGTCGGGAACGTCGGGCGCGTTGCCGAAGACGAACTCCAGATCGTGCCAGGTGAGCGACCAGACGAGGAATCCGGCCCGGGCCAGCGCCATGCGCTTGAGCGAGTCGTCGCTCGTCGCGTCGCGATGGAACTCGAAGCCGTCGGTGAAGACCGCCACGGGGCGTTGGCCGGGCTCGGGTCGGGCGGGTCGGATCAGGAAGTCGGGGCGGCTCGGCTCGACGACGCCGTCCGAGGCGTCGAGGTCCGCCGGCGTCTCCATGTAGTACGTGCGCGCGCCGACCTTCAGCACGTAGCCCGGCTTGCCGTTCACGAGGTCGGCCCGCACGTGCACGGCCCGGGCGCCGTCTACCTCGATGCGCCGCAAAGCCTCCACGAAGCGCGCCTCGAGCTCGCTGTCGAACGTCGCGTTGATGGTGACGCCCCGGAGGCTCGGTACTTCCTCGAACTCGTCCCTGTGGGCGAGGATGCGGTCGAGCATGTCGATTGCGGTGTCCCGGGAGGTCTCGGCCATCTCGCGGCTGCGGCGGTAGGCGAACACGCAGCGGTAGCAGCCGTCCTTCTCCGGATCCTGGTTGCAGACACAGGACTTGAGCGCCTCTCTCGCCTTCTCGAAGACCGACAGCAGCTTCTCCGGCTCGGTCATCAACTCCTTGAGGTAGCCCGTCCCGCTGGGCACGGTGTCGTACAGCAGCAGGTACTGGTGGGCTGCGCCTCCGCCGTCCTCTGGCGCTCCGCCCGATCCTGGGCCACCTGCCACGCTTGTCTGCCGGGGGCTCCGGCGCGTCGTTGCCCGCAAGTGATCGATCCGGCCGCTGAAGTGGCGCCGGAGGCCGAGCTCCAGGGCCGCGACGAAGGAGCTGACGCGCCGCTCGGACCCCGGCGTGTCCAGCACCGGCAGCAGCATCTGCACGGCCTCGGAGCTGAACTCGCGGTACAGGTAGAGGCAGTCGGCGATGTCGGGCCGCTCCGCCTTGCGGGCGCTGCAGGTCGCAGTGTGCTGCGGGTCGTCGTCGCCCCGCGTCTGCACCGTGCCGCAACGGCGGCAGACGCGGAAGCCGTCGCGCGGCAGCGCCGAACCGGCGAAGGTCACCGGCTGCCCGCCGGTGCCCAGGCGCCCGAAGTTCATTTCGCGGAACGTCGCCGTCTCGATGTACTCGAAACCGAACGCCGAGTCCGAGCGGGTCATGGCATAGGCGCGCTTTCGATGTCGGCCACGAGCTGGCGCGTGTGGAACAGCGGCTCGCGGTCGTCGCGCTCGTCGAGGATGCGGGCGCGCCGGTCGGTGGCCGCGGCATGCACCATCCGCAAGGGGAGCATCTCGCGGCGCTGACCGGCGTCGGTCCACATCACGTCGCCGCAGCGGGGGCAGGCGACGTGATCGTCCGAGACGTCGACTCGCTCGCAGTGGTCGCAGGAGGGGCAGAGCCGCCACGTCTCGATCGACGACACGCGCAGGTCGATCCGGTCTATGCTCACGCGGTTGCCGCCGGCGTAGAACTCGTTCTCGGGGGCGAGCTCGCCGAGGGCGGAGGCGGCGGGACGAACGTACTCGTAGACGTCGCGCTCGTCGCCCTGCTCGCCGGCGTCTTCGTCGTCCTGCTCGCGCGACCGGTAGATCACCGACTTCAGCGTCACTCCGGCCTCGGGGAAGGCGTAGTTCGGCAAGAGCCCCTCGTCGGTCAGGAAGTTGAAGGTCTCGCGTCCGTTCAGCTTGCGGAGCAGCCCCTGCAGGCCGCCGCGCTCGCGCGTGAGCCGCTTGATCTCCTTCGTCGTCGCTTCGTCCTCCGGCGCGCGCTTCAGGACCTGGATGCGGCGCCCCAGCGCGTCGACGTCGGCGCGCAGGGCCTTGCGCTCCTTCACGATCTCGTGGAACCGGTTCACCATGCGGAACCGTAGCGACAGGCGAGGCTCGTCGTCGCCATCGAGAGCGGCGTCACCATGGAGAAACGCGATCAGGTAGTCGCGGGAATCATCGGACAGCTCGCCAGCCAAGGCATCACAGAACGTCTCGAGCAAGTCGTCGCCGCGGCGCTGCACGAAGTCGAAGAACGGATAGGGAAAGCCGGTCAACCTGCCCTGCTCCACGTTGTCGAGCACATGCCGAAGGGTCCGTGGAACGGCGTCGTCGGGCAGACCGGTCGCGGCCCAGCCGTCGAGGCAGAAGGCGGTGAGCTGGCGTTCGAGCACCGCCGGCGCGTTCAGGAACACGCCCGGCGGCTCGATGCGACCGGCGAGCATGGCGAATGGCTCGGCGTAGAAGTAGAGGTCGTGGGGCTGGCCCGTCGCCACGGTGGCGGTGAACGCGTTGCCGTCGCGGCGGCCGGCGCGACCGATGCGTTGCAGGTAGTTCGCCTGCGCCGGCGGCACCGAACAGAGGACCACGGTGGAGAGGTCGCCCACATCGATCCCCAGCTCCAGGGTGGGCGTCGCCGACAGCAGGTTCGGCTCCCAGGGCTGCGGGTTCGGCTTGGAGAAGCGCTGCTGCACGCGGTCGCGCTCGTCACGGGTGAGCAGCGCGGTGTGCTCGGCTGCGACGAGGCGCCGAACCAGGGTCTCGCGATACAGACGCCCGAACCAGGTGGGCGGCTCCACCGCGTAGCGCTCGTAGACCGCCTGCACGCCGAGGTCCAGACAGGGAACCCCCAGCCACTGGTCCGCCTCGTCCTCCGGCACCACGAGGGTCCGGTTCGACCCGGCGCAGTGCATCACCGCGGTGCGCGCGGTCAAATGGAAACGCGCCGGGTCGAGCGCCCAGGCGCGACCGCTCCGCCCCGCGATGCGGCAGACGAGGCCCGCGTCCACCAGCGACTGGAGCGCCTCGAGCAGCACGTCCGGAGCCTCGCGCGTCGCGGCGAGCACATCGACGGGCGTCAGCACCCTCTCGACCCACTTCTGGTACCAGGACCTCCGTCCGCCGTTTCTGGAGAACAGCGGTTCGATGCCGTCGCCGGCGTGGGGCGTGTCCACCGGGAAGATGGGCCGGGCCGAGCGTGGCCCGAAGTCCTGGAGTGCGGGTTGTCGAGACAACCACCAGCGTCCCGCCCCGGCTGCCAGCCATGCGCTCGTGACGTCGTTCCGGATGGCCCCCCGGTCCTTCATCCGCCGCAGGACACCCAGTATCAGCGACCGTACCGCCGACGGGACCAGCTCGCGCATCGCCCCGAACTTCTCCCGGATGCGCTGATGGGCGTCGCGGCACGCCCGCTCCAGGGCCTCTCGGTCGACGCCGACCGCGGTGGCGCGCGTCCGTTCCAGCGTGCGACCGATGGCAGACCGGTAGCCGACCTCGGCCAGCGCGTCCCAGCGCAATCGCTCTGCGACCGCCTCCGGCAGCCGTGAGCCGGCCGGCAACCGGCCCTCGCGTTGCAGCGCCACGAAGTCGCGCCGCCACAGCCGGTCGGGGGCGATGAACTCGCTCACGAAGCGCGCGTCGTCGAACGCTCCGGGGTTGACT
This sequence comes from Vicinamibacterales bacterium, assembly GCA_965214845.1. Lineage (GTDB taxonomy): Bacteria > Acidobacteriota > Vicinamibacteria > Vicinamibacterales > UBA8438 > JAAXGX01. The sequence goes on along the minus strand of CBDCCO010000007.1, from coordinate 3,484,846 downwards.
TTCGTATCGCGCCACCACGTCTCCACCCTCTCGGGGAGATCCGCCAGGGCGATGCCGTCGTGCCGTTCGACGACCTGGGCGATGGCCGCCCGGATCCCGACGCCGGCGGTTCGCGCCGCGAAGAACCCGGCGCGGTGGGCAGCGTCCTGCACGTTGTCCGAGAAGGCGATCACCTTGCGGTCGTCGTTGTAGCGGGACCCCTGGGCCTGCCCCAGGGCGACGCTCAGCAGGCTGGCGGCGCGGGCGCCGACGATGACCAGCGCTTCTCTCGCTCCGCAGTACGGACAATCCCGGCTCAGTCTCGTCGACTGGGACTCGCCGCGGCCTCGGGACTCGACCGAGACGGGCCGGAAGACGCGCACGACGCGTTCCGAACGGCACCCCGTACAGGTCGTGTCGGCCGCGGTCTGGACCATGCCGCACGCCCCGCAGACCGCCACGTGCAGGCCCCGCACGCCGGGCGGGGCCTCGGCCGGGAACAGGTACGCGACGTCCACGTCGCGGAGGAAGAACCGGTTGTAGAACACCCGCAGATCGCCTTCGAGGCGCTGTTCCGCGGGACGCTTGACGGCGCCCCAGCCAGTGACGTGGCACTCGCGACACTGGATGAGGGGCAGGTGGATCGAGGGCTCGTCTGGCTTCAGATCGTCGAAGAAGCGCAGCCGCCGGGGGGCGGTCGCGTCGTTCACCACTCCCACCCGTGCCTCGGTCGGCGGGCTCGTCCCGCGATCGTCCTCCCCCCGGAGCTCCGTCGAGCCGTTCGTCACGCCCGCCCGCCGGTCCGGCGATTCCTCGACCGACCCTTCGGTCGTTTCCTCGTGCAGGCTGCACACCATGCGCCGCAGCTCGCGCACCCAGAGATGCAGGCCGACCTGGAGAAACGGGCGCAACGTACTCCCGCCGGCGGTCTCCTCTCGGCGGCGCGCCACCGAAATCAGAGCGCAGAGCCCGTTAAGGACGCCGAGCACCTCGCGGTCGTTGGCCGTCGGCAGACTGTGACGGAGCCGCTCGACGATGTCCGACATCGGCGTCGGGCGGCCGTCGAGCACGCGGAGCAGGTTCACGAACGTCGAGTGCTCGCGCAGCCTGTCCCCGAGGGCGAGCCGCCACGCGTCAGATGTGAAGTCACCCTCTACGGGGGTGCCGAAGAAGAGCTCATGCTGCGCGCGGATGTACGCCTCCGCCGTCGCATGCGACGTTGGGTCCACGCAGACCAGCAGATCGTCGGCCGGAGGCAGGTGGCGGCTGATGACCGCGTCGCCGAGGAAAGCGTCTATGCTCTGTCGGACCTCGCCGAGGATGGCCCCCGGTTCGAAGGGCTGGTCGAAAACCCGCGAGACGTAGGCGAGCAGCTCCGCCTCGTCCCCCTGGTCGCCTAGGGTGGCCGACGTTCCGGCGCAGATCAGCTTCTCGCGCGATGCTCCCAGCCGCACCCGAAGGCGCCGTATGAGACAGCCGAGGTCGGTTCCCTGGGCACCGTCGAAGGTGTGCAGCTCGTCCACGACCAGGTACCGCAGCGTGTCCGGCCCGTTGTGGCGCCAGAGCCGGAAGTCGAAGGGCCGGACCAGCAGATAGTCCAGCATCTTGTAGTTCGTCAGCAGGATGTCCGGCGGTCGCTCGCGCAGCGTGTCCCGGTCGGTGACGACATGGTCGCCTCCCATCGCCTTGTGGGCCGAGCGTTGCGGCTGGTTGTCGCGTCCGACGAAGACCCCCGCGGTGATCTTGCCCCGCAGCCCCGGCGTCCGGTCGATGATCTCGGCGATGCGCCGAGCCTGGTCCGCGGCCAGGGCGTTCATCGGGTAAACGAGGATGGCCTTGACCCCGGGCGCTCCCACCGCCCCGCGGCAGTAGTCCAGAATCGGGTAGAGGAAGCACTCCGTCTTGCCCGAGCCGGTGCCGGTGGCGACCACCGTGGACCGCCCGGCGCCCGCGGCAAGTCGCGAGAACGCCGTCCGCTGGTGCCGGTAGGGCGTGAACCCGAGCGGCACGTCCGGGAACGGTTCGCCGCCCTCCGGCGCCTGCTCGAAGGGCAGCGCGACGGAGAGATACGGCCCCTTGGCGAGGTTGTCCGGCTCGGCCAGGAGGTCGTCGACGAGGTGCGCCAGCGCGGCGTTGGACGGCCCGAAGCCGGTGGCGAGGAAGTCGCGGAGCGCGCCGGTGACCTCGGCGGCGACGACAGACGGTATCATCGGGTATTCATGATGTCACGGACGCAAGCAGATCGGGATCTCCAGCCGAACGAAGCATGACATCCAAAGCTGCGGCCTTGAGCAGCCCGTGGCCCTTCGCCTCCCGCGTCAACTCGTCGGGCAAGTCGATGGTGACCGTCGTCATCCCTTCACGCCCCGTTCTCTTCGGCGGGCGACTCCGCCTCCACCCACTTCGCATGGGCCGCCAGCTCGTTGGCATGCTGTTTCTGCTGACGCCTTCTCTCGTCTCCGCTGACGTTAAGGAGGATGTCGGCGTGGCATGGGTTCTCAGGCATCGGCGTGGCGAGCACGGTTCGGCCGCTTCTGCTGGCGTCCTCGGCGATCAGCACCGCCCACCCGTAGAACCTCCGCGGCGGGCTTCTGTTCCGCCCCCGCTCCCTGGACCATTCGGCCAGTTCCTGGATCGGTGCATGGTCCAGCCGGTCGACCGAGATCGACGCCGCATCCTCACGCTCCAGAAAAATGTCCATGTCAATCTGGCCGCGGCGTGCACGATTGCTCCTACTTCGGGAGAAGACGCTCCGGCCAAGGTCCTCCGCGGGGTCGACGTGCGGTGGTGGTGCCATTCGCAGGTGGTTCACAGGTCGAGGTTGGCCGGTGCTTCACGCAGCCGCGCGCCTACAATCCGGTCGGAACACCGGTAAGCAGCATCATCTCGGACCTGCCGAGGCCCGCCGGCACCGCAGGATGAGTCATCCGTTTCGGTATCAGGACGCGCAACTGCTCAATGACGAAGCTGTCGGGCAAGTCCGACGCCACGTCGTAGTGGGCGCGCCGACTGCGCCCGCCTGTGTACGCGTAGCACTCTCCCCCTCCGTGGCGGTTGAGCAGGATGACTACGGAACTCGGCCGGTCCGGTGACCTGAAGTGGATGGCGATCTCGCCATCCTGCGTGGGATAGACCGTGGGAGCCCACGGATGCCGTGCCAGGGCGACGATGATCCGTGTCGCCTCCTGGCGGGCGGAAGGGGCGACTTCGGGCAGGCCATCCTCGGCGATCTCTCCGTCGACTTCCGCCAGGGCGCGCCGGGCGTCCGCCAGCCACGCAGACCTCGATCCGGGTGACCGCTGGAACCCGACCGCCGGCGCTCCGACCGACATTGGCGATTCATCGGTCGTTGGCCACCAGGGTGCGAAGGTCGGTCCGGGCGCCCGTGCGGGCTGGTGCGCGTGGCTTTGCATCCCAAATTGCAGATGCAGAGAGCCCGCGACCGGGGTTGCGGGCAGCGCGTAGACGTCGATGTCTCGCGCTGCGCCCATGCCGTGGGGTGTCGTTGTCATGAATCATCCTCGGGTTGAAGGCCGACGAGGCGGTCCGAGAGCTTGCCGAGACGGGTGAGCAGATTCATGTGGTCGTCGAAGCTGGCGAGATCTGGAGAGTTGATGTGGATCTGGGTGTCTACGAAAACCGCGTGGTCGACCGCAAACGACTTCTCGACCACGCGGCGCAACGTCCACTGTCCGTTCTCGTCCGAGCATGTCAGGTGCGTCGAGGGCAGATACGCAGCGCCGGGCTCCGACTGCATGATGCCGTCCACGTCTTCGCGCACGAACTGAGCGAGGTACGCATCCACGGCCGCATTGTCCGCTGCCTGCATGTGCGCGCTCGTGTTGAACGACATCCAGTCCCGCCCGTTCTCGCCAAGCGTGGCCGCGAGCCAATCCAGGGATCGCCGGACCGTCTCGACGACTTCGGGCTGATCACGTCGTCTGACGTTCGAGAAGCTCAGGGACAGCGCATCGGGCGCGAGCACGACGGCGCATGCGCCGCCGAAGAGCTGGCATCTGCACCGCAGATCATCCAGGGAGAACGCCGGCGTGATGCTGAAGCTCCCGGGCCCGATCGGTAGCCAGTCGCGGAAGCGGTCGGCGATCCCGCCGATGAACTTCTGCTGCGCCGCCGGCCAATCGGCGATAAAGCGAGTCAGCCTGATCGCGACCTGGATCGATGCGTCGCGATGACGGACCTGAAGTTCCAGCATGGATCGATTCTCCCTCTATCTCACGGACGGAGCCTCTCCGACCCATGTTCCGTCCCTCCAACCGGGCGCGCGGGAACGGTGTTGCCCCGCCGGGGATCCAACCGTAGCATGAACGCCTGCCAAGCCACGCGGTAGTCCTGCTCGCGGTCGCAGCGGTCGAAAGGTGCGTGGTACTCGATCAAGCGCTCGACGGGACCGCCGGGAAGGGTGTCGTCGGTGATGCGGCGGGTGATGACGCCTTCGCGCAAACCGCGGACGTCCTCCCAGCCGAGCGCGCTGTTGGTTGCGTTGACGCCGCCTAGGCGGCGTAGGGTCCAGGCGGTGTCGCCCTTGACGGCCTTTCGTGGGAGGCCGATGCCGGGCAGGCCCTTGGAAACGGTGAAGGCGATGCGGCCGTTCGCGTCGTACCAGGTGTCGGCCTCGTACTGGCGCATGACGGGGAACTGCACTCGGTAGATGGTGAGTAGCTCGTCGAGCGTCAGGCCGAGGGTGAGGGCGGCGAGGACATCGATCTCGACGAGCGCTTGGCGGCGGGCGAAGTCGGTGCGCAGGGCGACGTCGCGGTTCCACGTCGCTGGCAGCACATCCCAGTCGTCCGGCAACCGGGGGTCAGGGCGTGTCCAGGCGTCGATGCGGAAGGCGTCGATCGACGGGAGCGCGGGTCCGGCCGAACCGTTCGCGCGGGCCGCGTCGGCGCTCTTGTCGCCGGCGTCCCGCTCCGCTTCCCCGACGTTCAGCAGGTCGACGGCGCACAGCTCGGACCACAGGTCGGCATAGTGCGTGGTCAGGCAGTTGAGGCGCAGCGCGCGAAGCCACAGCGCTGCGCGCACGCCGGGGTGACAGTCGGCGGTCAGGATCGGCAATCGCTCGATCCAGGACAGGTTCATCTCGCCGGTGCCTGTGCTCTTGACGAAGAAATCGAGGACGACAGACGCTGACAAGGCGGCCAGTTCGATGCATCGATGCGGTTCGCGAAAGGCGGTTGCGACGGTCGTGTGCACCTGCGCCACACCCTTCGGTGCCAAGCTGGTGATCAAGGTACGTTCCGCCAGCGGCCCCACCATGCGCCGGTTCACGATGCGGTAGTGGTCCGTCACCCTTCGCGGCTTGCTCGCATTTGGCTCGGTCCAGGGAGGCCGTGGCGTGCGTTCCTCGTACGTCGCCGGACTGCACGCCGGAACGTAGTTGGTGCGGGGTAGGTAGTCGTCTGGCAACTCGGTGAGGTCTAGCCTGGAAAATTCATGAGGCGCCCGGCCTGAGTAGAGACACAAAAGCCTCCGTGTGCTAAAACGCTGTTGACGACAGATGTTTTCGGCACGACGGAGGCTCTTGCGTGACGGACCCCACGATAGCACAGTCTGTTCTGTTCCCCGATCTGTTCGACAAGCCGCTCGTGGCCACGTTCGACCGCGAGCAGTCGAGCTCGGATGGCGGCGCCGTGCTGCTCAAGGCCGCCGAGCGCGTCTACGGGTTGGTCAAGGCATTCGGCCGGTGTCTGATTGACCGCCGGGCACCGGAGAAGGTCCGGCACACGCTCGAGGACCTGGTGGGCCAGCGGGTGTTCGGCATCGCCTGCGGCCATCCCGCCGGCAACGATTCGGACCGGCTCGCCGATGATCCGATCCACAAGTTGCTGCTCGGGCGCGACCCGGTGGCGGGCGGTCGGCTGGCGTCGCAGCCGACGGTCTCGCGGTTCGAGAACGGTGCGGGCCGCGTCGCGCTCTATCGGCTCGGGCGCGAGTTGGCGGCGTCGGTCATCGAGCGGCATCGCCGCCGGCTGCGCGGGCGGGTGCGACGCATCACGATCGACCTCGACCCGACCGACGACCCGACGCATGGCGCGCAGCAGCTGACCATGTTCAACAGCTACTACGACAGCTGGTGCTACCTGCCATTGCTGGCCTTTGTGAGCTTCGACCGTGAGGCGGAGCAGTATCTGTGCGCGGCCGTGCTGCGGCCCGGCACGGCGCAGGCGTCCGACGGCACGCTGGGCGTGCTGTGTCGGCTGCTCGCGCTGCTGCGGTCCGCGTTTCCCGAGGCGCGCTTTCTCGTCCGGCTCGACGGCGGCTTCGCCACGCCAGAGATCTTCGACTTCCTCGATGCCGAACCGCGGCTCGACTACGTCGTGGCGATGGCCAGGAACGCCGTGCTGTTGCGGGCTGCCGAGCACGTCATGGTGGCGGCCCGCACCGAGAACATGCTGCGCGAGAAGACGGCGCACTTCTACCTCGACACCCGCTATCGCGCGGGCACGTGGGCTCGTGAGCGCCGCGTGGTGATCAAGGCCGAAGTCGTGCAGCTCACCGGCCGGCAGCCGCGGGACAACCCGCGCTTCGTCGTGACCAATCTGCGCCAGACGCCGCGCTTCATCTACGAGAAGGTCTACTGCGGGCGCGGCGACATCGAGAACCGCATCAAGGAACTGCTCGACGGCTTGCAGATCGACCGCACGAGCTGCACCAGGTTCTGGGCAAACCAGCTGCGGGTCCTGCTGACGGCCGCCGCCTACGTGCTCATGCAGGAACTGCGGCTGAGGGCCGCCCGCACCGCCTGCGCCCGCACCCAGGTGACTTGGCTGCGCGACCGGTTGCTCAAGGTCAGCGTCCACGTCGTCCGCTCCGTCCGCCGGCTCGTCCTGCACCTGCCGCGAGCGACCCCATACCGCGACGTCTGGCGGCACCTCGCCCTCGCGCTCGGGGCGCGCGCCGGATAGCGCGCCGTCGCCACGGCAACCTCCGCGCCCCGGATGCTCGCCAGCGCCCCTGCGCCCGACCTGTCGGCGCTTGCCACCTCATGCGTGCCGTCACCTCGCCCCGGCCACTGCACCACGCTGCCACCTACCACGCGCCGCGTCCGAAAACGTCCTTCGCGCGACGATCAGGCCCTGCCTGGGACCGATTCGATAACCTCACGAATTTTCCGGGGTAGTGGCCGGAACGGTGGAGCTCGTTCTATCAGTGGTCGGCAGCACTCTCGCAGCCATGATCCCCGTGGTCATGTTGTTCTGGCGGATCGTCGTGTACTTCGACAAGAGGGCGGAGAAAGCTCGGAACGGCGTCGAGGAACGTGCTGAGGCGCGCGTCGCCGCGATCGTCGAAACACTTGCCCGCCAGTGCACCCCGGCAGGTGATAGCGGCCCGCACGCCCGTCCTCACACGCCCCACCAATCCCGTCGAACCACCATCCCTGACGCAGGCAGCGCCGCCCCGCCGGCACGGACGCGGCCAGTGAAGCCCAACACGTTGGACTAGCCAATCCTCCGGCAGCCATCCCGCGGCCGCGCGGCGGCCCCGCGGCCCACCATCCCGGCCAGCTTCCGGCAGACCCATCGCACGGCGCGGAACACGCCGAGGCAGACCCACCGCACGGCTCGGAACACGCCGAAGAAGATCCGCTCGAGCACCTCGATGACCGCGCCGGCGACCATCGAGCCGACGATCTCCCACAGCCACATCATCGTCCCGCCGCGACCACCGCCGGGCAGGACTCCTGCATCTGCCGCAGCCTCGCCCGGTAGCCGTCAGGGAGGCTGAAGCGCGCCTCCACGGCGATCCGTCCTGTCGCGGAGACAACCAGCGGCGGTTGGTCCGCGGCCCGCAGCAGCTGCGGGACCGCCGCGGCGGCGTCGAGCCGCGCGCGGTAGTCGGGCTCCCATGCGTAGGTGACCGCCGGCCGGACGAACGCCGCCGTGAGCATCGCCGCACCGATCCGGACCTTCGTCTCGTCGCTGCGCGGCGCCGGGGTCCTGCCGGTCAGCGTCCACCACAGGTTGCGCAGCGAGAGCGTCCGCGCCGTCGCCGGCTCGTCCGGGTGCGGCGGGACGAGGAGTTCGAGTTCCAGCGGCACTTCCCCTTCCCGGCAGAACGCTTCGAGCGTCACCGGCACGCGGCCTCTCGCCGCGTCGGCGGCCAGCAGACCGAACGGCGTCCGGACCTCAGCCTCGCCAGCGGTGGCGAACAGCCAGTGCCCGAGCCCGTCGCCGCTCGCGGAGTAGTGCCAGAGGGCGGGCTCTTCCGCATCGGCCGGCTCGGCCTGGCGCACCGCCGCCGCCAGCATGCCCGAGCAGGCGACGACGGCCAGCGCGCCGACGAGCCCGCCTGACCGGAGCCGGTTCACCGCACGCCCGTCGCTCCTTCTCACGTCTCCTCCCTGTCGTCCGCCACCGGCGCCGGCACGCTCAGGCGCACAATCTCGGCGTCGACTTCTCCCGGCCCCATCATTACGTCATCCCTGCCAAGCAGGCGCGCGATCGTGACATCGAACTGCTCCGGCTCCATCGGCTCATCCTCGCCGCCGAAGTCCAACACGTGGGAGCGGCCACCCGGCCACGCAGCGCACGGCGAACACCAACAGGCCCCGAAGCAGCGTGTCCACTGCTCAGGAAAAAACCGCAGCATAGACACGAACCGCCGCCCACCGGACCGCCTCATTCGCCATCGTCCTTCACAGCCCGGTCGGCCTCCCGGTCATCATAGGCGGCCACACCCACAGGGAGTTGGTCGACCATTGCCCAGGACAGGTAACGATCCTCCTCGGGACGCAGACTCTTGAAGGCCTCCGCGTCCAGGCACCGCCACGTCACCGACCCCGAGTGGCGGCCCCGGAACAGCAAGACCGCCTTCGTGCCCTCCGGGAGGCCCCACGACTGTACTTCGGGCCTGTTCACCTTGACGACGACACCGTGCACGTGCGGGGTCAGCGGACTGACCCGGACCTTGGCAAACGTCGTCGGCGGGCGTACCCGCTCCTGTCGCGACAGAAACTCGGCGATCGGGTATCGTGCGGGGTCGCGCCGAGGGGAGCGACCGTTAGCTTATTGGAGGCACGACCCCGTGGCAAACGTGGTCCAAGGACGCCTGCGGACTTGCAAGTGGTGACGCTCGACTGCGATCCCGTGTAGGAAAGTTAGGCTCTCCTCAATCAGGTGTGGGTCCGGGGTAAGAGTGATCGGCAGGTTCAGCGAGCGGTGGGGTAGCTACGTGACGGACGGCGTGTCAACGCGCTACGCGCGTTCTCCGCTTCGCTGCGACCCTGGCGGGTGACACGCCGTCCGTCCCTACGCTCAGAGTGCAGTTATGGGCCTTGCGGCCCGGCCTGGACGGGGCGTCCGGGCCGTCCAAAGGGGAGATTGGGCTTGGGCTGGTCGGGCCGTGAATCGCGGCCCGCAGCTGACCGGAGCCGACGGGTGGTCAGCCCTCGGCGAGCCGCTGGAAATCATTGAAAACGCAGGGGCGTCCTGTTCTCATTGGCATGGCAAAGGAGAACCCATGAGGAGGAGGACAGCCCCATGCGTGTGACGACCCTACTACGGCGATTGCTCGGTGTCACGCAGTTGTACGTCGAGCAGGTGCGTATCGGGAGCAACGGGATGTTCCGCGTATCGGCGCGGCCGTCGTGGCGGCGCTCGCGGTGCGGCGCGTGCGGCGGCCGGGCCCCACGCTACGACCGGCAACCGGCTCGGCTGTGGCGCCATGTGCCGTGGGGTCGGACGACGGTGTGGCTGCGGTATGCCCCGTGGCGGGTATCGTGTGGTCGCTGCGGGGTTCGGGTCGAGCAGGTGTCGTGGGCAGTGCACGGCAGCGCGTTCACGGCGCCGCTCGAGGAGTTGGTGGCCTATCTGGCGCAGGTGACGGACCGGACGACGGTGAGTCGTCTGGTGGGGATTTCGTGGCCGGCGGTGGGCGGCATCGTCGAGCGGGTGGTGGCTCGGCGGCTGGATTCGACGCGGCTGGCCGGGCTGCGGCGGATCGGCATTGACGAGTTCAGCTATCGGAAGCGGCACCACTATCTGACGGTCCTGGTCGACCATGACCGCCGGCGCGTGGTCTGGACCGGGAAGGGGCGCAGCGCCGACACGCTGGGCAGGTTCTTCGACCTGTTGGGACCGGCCGGTTGCGCCCGGATCACGCTGGTGACGGCGGACCTGGCGGCGAGCTACGGCAAGGCGGTGCGGGAACGGGTGCCGCAGGCCAGGGTCGTCTACGACCGGTTCCACGTTGAACGGCTGGCGGCCGACGCGGTCGACGCCGTCCGCCGGGCGGAGCAACACCGCCTGGGGGCGACCGCGGCCAAAGCCCTCAAGGGGACGCGCTACGCGCTGCTGAAGCATCCGGCGCGCCTCAAGCCCAGCCAAGCACAACGGCTGGCAACCCTGCGCCGCGAGAACCGCGCCCTCGACCGCGCCTACGAGTTGAACGAGTACCTGGCGACCATCCTCGAGCAGGCCAGACCCGACGAGGCCGAGGAGCTGCTCGAGCAGTGGCTGGACTGGGCGGCGCGGTCACGGCTGGCGCCGTTCGTCAAGCTCGCGCGGACCATCCGGAAGCACGCGGCGGGGATCCTCGCCTACCTCGACACCCGCATGACCAACGGACCCGTCGAGGGCATCAACAACAAGCTCCGCGTCATCGCACGGCGCGCCTACGGCTTCCACTCACACCGTCCGCTCATCTCGATGCTGTACCTCTGCTGCGGAGGCATCAAGCTGGAGCCACCGCTACCCACACGAATTTGAGGAGACTCACATGGTTCGGCTCGCGCTTGTACTCGCCCGGAATGATCCGTTTTCTGGTCGGCCGGCCGTCAAGTGTCTCGGCCGGCGCCCAGAACGGCTCCTTGAGGATGATGCTGTTGAGCTGCCTTATCTCGGCCTCCGACAACTCGCGTTCCTCAGCGGCCAGCCTCCGGACATAATCAATGGCCACGTCGTGCGCCTTCATCTCCTCGTAGTCCCGCATCGGGTGGCCGCCCGACGTGCGACCGAAGACGAGCAGCAACTCCGTTTCGTGGTAGGTGAGCGTGTTGCCCTCGATGTGGTTGCTGTTGTAGTTCCACTCGAGTTTCAGCTTGTTCCACAAGCGGTCGTCGTCGTCGGAACTGATCCGTTGCCCAACCTCCTTCCAGGTTCGAATCGCCGCGTCCAGCTCCGGAAGCCGTTCGGGTATTTGTTTAGTGGGTGATCTGCCAATGAACATGGGCAGAAACGGGGCCTGAGCCGCCAAAGCTCGGTGCCGCCACGAGACTTGCTTTGAGCCGACGGCGGGTTCACACGGTGTCTCCGGATGGTGTCGCTGAACATCGCTGCGGTGGGGAACTGGACGCGAGGACACCAGCGTGGACACCAGCGTCGGCCTGTCGGCGGGCAACCGGGCGCAACGGTGGGTGAGCCGTGGGGACGGGTCGCGCCGCGTGGTCGGTCGGACGCTGCGCGCCTACGTGGGCGCCGGCGACATCGCGAGCAGCTTGGGGACAACGGGCTCGACGCCGCACAACATCGCGGTGATCAGCGGAGGCAGGTCGAGATGGCGCTGGCGGGCGGTGCGCACGACGCTGGCCAGCACCTGCTGGGTGTCGGCGCCCTTGCGGGTGCGGTTGCCGCCGCACACCTTGCGAATGACCACGGCGGGCCGGATGGCCTGTTCGGCGCGCCAGTTGGTGGCATCGAGCGAGGGGTCCCACAAGAACAGGAACACGGCCGGGAATTCGGTGGCCAGGTGCGCCGCGAAGCGCTCGGCGTCAGCGAGCGGCGGCGGGTCGTCGACGAGCCGAGCGAGCCGGGCCGTGAGTCGGCCGCGGGCCGTGGCCATCCCGTGCTCGCTCAGTTCTCCCGCGTTGCAGCGGTCCCGCAGGTCGAGGGCGGCCTGCAGGACCGCCTGCACCTCGCTCGCCCAGCGACTGTGGGGATGATCCTCCCGGAGCTGCTTGCAGCGTTGCAGCAGGTGATTCAGACAGGTTTGGTGCAGCCCGTCGTAGCAGCGATACGGCGCCCACCCGTCGCGCACGAGCACGCCGGTGTAGTCCGTTCCCAGCACCGTGGCGGCAGCGGCGAACCCCCGGCCGGGGCAAATGGCGTAGACCGTCGTCTCCGGGGTGACGAACGTCCACAGCCAGTGGCGCTCGCCGCCAACACGCCAGCCGGTCTCGTCCGGCGTGACCACGGGCGCGTTGCGGACCTGCTCGCACAGCGCCGCGTAGGCCGGCGCGGCGGCGCGGGCCGCCCGGTGCAGCACGTGGGCGAGACCGCCCGGCGTGACCTGCAGGCCGAAGGTGGTCCGCAGAAGGTGCGCGACCTTCGCCAGCGGCACCCCCAGTTCCGTGTGCAGTTCAACCACCAGCGCGACAACCTCGGGACCGAGCTGCACGCCGGCCGCGCCCAGCGCATCGGAGGTCTGCAGCACGTGGCGGCCCTGCACCCGCCGCTGACACTGCGAGCAGTGGCCGACCTCAATGTCGAAGCGCCGCACGACCGGGCGTACCACGGGCAACTCTTCCTGATACTGCGACGCCACGCGGGTCACGTCGACCTCGCCGCCGCAGTCCGGACATTCCACTGGAACCGGCGCCGCGTGGGTTTCGTCGACCCGCGCCGGGCGCGGACGGCAGCCGTGGCGGCCGTACGCCGCACCGGCCCGCCGTCCGGGACGCCTGCCGCGACCTTGCGACCGGTCCTTGGCGAACGGCGCGGCCTGGCGGCGACCTGCCCGGCGTGCCTCGTCCAATTGCCGCTTCAGGTCCTCGATCTGTTGCTTCAGGCGGTCATTTTCTCGTTGCAGGCGGCTGTTCTTGCGCTGCACGCTCTCGGCGTCGCGCTCTCGGCGTCGCGCTCCCGCCGCGTCAACTCTCCGCGAAGCCGTTCGACGTCGGTGGACAGTTCCGCAATCCGATGCGGGGGCGATTGCCGGTCGGCGGTCGTCACACCACCGTTATGCCACAATTCGAAACGTTGTACAAGTCAAAAAATTGACACTCGGCCCAAAACCCGCTAACTGAAGACCGGCGTACGAGGCCGTGTCCATGCCCGAGCCGCCGTCGAGCATGTCCTCGCCCATGCCGCCCTCGAGCATGTCCATGCCCGAGCCGCCGTCGAGCGTGTCCATGCCGGCGCCGCCTCTCAGCACGTCGTCGCCCGAGCCGCCGCTCAGATCGTCGTTGCCGCCGTCGCCGTACAGCACGTCCATGCCGGCGCCGCCATTCAGGTCGTCGTGACCGTCACCGCCGCGCAGCAGGTCGTCGCCGTTGCCGCCCATCAGGTCGTCGTTGCCGCCGCGGCCGAACAGGCGGTTCATCCCGCGATCGCCCATCAGGTAGTCGGCGAACCGCGACCCCCACAGCTCCTCGATTCCGGTGAGCGAGTCACCCTCGGCATCGCCGCCCATCGAGGCCATTCCACCGGACAGGTCGACCTGGACGCCCTGCTGCGACATGGTGTAGCTGGCAATGTCATGCCCCATGCCGCCGTCGAGCACGTCGGCACCAGGCCCGCCGATCAGACGGTCGTCGCCGTCCCCGCCGGAGAGCATGTCGTCGCCCATCCCGCCCCACAGGATGTCGTCTTCCATGTCCCCCATGAACATGTCGTTCAGGTCGTCCATCATGTCGCCGCGAAAAATCGCCATTGCCTGCTCCTTCAAAAGAGGGTCTACTACTACGCGGGGACCGCGCGACCCGGGCGGTGCTGTCGAAGGCGCTGCGGGGCTGCAAGAGCGAGAAGCCGGGAGGGGCCGCGCACCAAGGCAGCGATGCGGCTCCGGCCCGACTGGTTGCCGATGCGGTGCATGCAGGGGCTGGCGATCTCCTCGGGGACGCTGGCTTCAGCATCAGCGTGCCGACCACAGCGCACATCAGAGCGCATCTGTCCCGGACCGGCACGACCGAAGGTTACGTGTGTGAACGGTGTGGACTCCCGGCTTCCTCGCGGGTTGGCAACCTCGCGGCCCGACCTGACCGCAATCGACGCGACACCGCGCCCGTTCAGACTGCCGTCGATGCGGTCGTCACGGAGCGGCTCGCTGGCGGGAGCATGATTCGGGGCTGAAGATTGCCTGACCGTGGAGCGCGGCCGAGTTTCTTCTTGGTCCGAAACTAATTGAGGATGGGATGGACAATTCCCGTCAACATACAAATTGGGTACAGAATGGCTAGTCGAGAGGCAAGCGAAGACACAGCGAATATCGTTTTGGCTGCTCAGGGGAAAGAAGGCGCCTGACCAAGCACCGAACAGCCGGGGTCGCCATCCCGACAAAGGCCATGGCCGCCTTCCTGTCCGGGGCGAGCCGCTGGGACGCAGCGGCTCGTCATCCGCGGGTGGCGCTACGGCAGGCGTCGGCAGCGCGTTGTGTTGGTCTCGCTCCGCCGAGGCCTGCGGGCAGGCGCTCCTGAACCGCAGACTCGCCAGACGCCACACGGCCGGCGAGCACACCCTTGCCGACGCGAGTAGGGTGATCGCGATCCACCGCGAGGCCGCGCGCCGCCGCACGCGCGCCTCAGCCCCTAGGAGTCTGCGCCGCAGGAGATTTGCGGCACGAAAAGGGTCGTGAGTTCACGACCTGAGTCACGTGCCGGGGCAACGGTGTCGGTCGGCAGGGCGCGGTAGATTTTGCGGCCGTTGACGAACCGAAGGCGAAAATCGGTCATCACGGGCCACATGGCCCGCCAGAGGCCGCGATCCGCGTCGATTTGTCGCCGTTGCGAGCCTCATGCCCCGCCCTCTACGTCGCCTTCAGCACGTGCAGGCGCTTGACGTTGAGCGCCAGGCACACCAGGTCCCACTCGCACCGCGCCTTCGCCAGTCCACGCAGGCTGAAGCGCCGGAAGCCCAGCACGTGCTTGATCCAGCCGTTGGGAGCCTCCGACAACCACTTGCGCTGCGCATACACCGCCCGGCCCGCCTTCGTCTTCAGCTTGTCTATCATCCGACCCGTCGCCGGATGTTCCTCCAGATTGCGGGTAACCGCCTGCTTGCCCTCCCGGCCCGCCGCCACATACCCGTCAACGCCCCGCCGTTCCAGGTCCGTCAAGTCTCGCTCGTTGCAGTACCCCGCGTCGGCCAGCACCGTCGCCGGCTGCGCGTCAAGCGTCTCGTTGACCGTGTCGAGCAACACCGGCAACTCACCCTGGTCGCTCGCGTTCGCCGTCAGACCCGTCGCCACCACCAACTGGTGCTCGGCGTCCACCGCCACCTGCGCGTTGTAGCACTGCTGGAAGCCCTCGTTGCTCGTCATCATGATCGAGCTTTCCGGGTCCGTGAAGTTGCTCTGCGCCTTCTCGTCCGGCTCGCCATACGCCCGCTTGTACGGCCGCCCGCCCTTCGGGTTCCGGTCCTGCCCAGGTTGCCGACCCCGCGCGTCGTCCGCCGCCCGAGCCGCCGCTTCCAACCGCGCCTTCGCCGCCCGGATCGCTGCCAGACGCGCCTCCCGCCGACGCAACTCCGCCGGCAACTCATCGCCCCGAACCTCGGCGCCCAAGTACGCATCCTCGGTCTCGTCGGTCTCGTCCGCCTGGCGCAACAGCGCCGCGACCTCGCCTTCCAGACGCCGTTCCGCCTCCGCCATCCGGTCGTAGCTCATCGCCTTGCGCTTGCTCGCGTTCGCACGCACCTTCGTCCCGTCGACCGACAGCTTGCCGAGGCGAACAAGACCCAACTCCTGCGCCAGACGCACCACCTCCACGAACAGCGCCTGGAAGTCCTCCAAGTGCCGGCGCCGAAATTCGCACAGCGTCCGGTGCTGCGGAAAGTTGCCCGCCGCCAACACCCGGAACGCCACGTCCTCTTCCAGCGCCCGGGCGATCCCACGCGACGAGAACACCCCCGTCGCATACGCGTAGAGCAGCACCTTCACCATCATCCGCGGGTCATACGGGGCGTTGCGACGACCGTCTCCCTCGTACGGGGCGTAGAATGCCGTCAGATCCAAACCGTCCACCAGATCGCTGACGTGGTGCGCCAAGTGGCCTTCCGGCAGCCACTCCCGCACGTCCGGTGGCAGCAGCAGCGACTGGTCCGGCGAGTAGGGGCGAAACGTCGTCGACATCAAGTCCTTCCAGCGTCGAGTTCTCGCCTACGATTGTCGCACCGATTTTCGGCTCTCCTCAATCAGGTGTGGGTCCGGGGTGAGAGTGATCGGCAGGTTCAGCGAGCGGTGGGGTAGCTACGTGACGGACGGCGTGTCAACGCGCTACGCGCGTTCTCCGCTTCGCTGCGACCCTGGCGGGTGACACGCCGTCCGTCCCTACGCTCAGAGTGCAGTTATGGGCCTTGCGGCCCGGCCTGGACGGGGCGTCCGGGCCGTCCAAAGGGGAGATTGGGCTTGGGCTGGTCGGGCCGTGAATCGCGGCCCGCAGCTGACCGGAGCCGGCGGGTGGTCAGCCCTCGGCGAGCCGCTGGAAATCATTGAAAACGCAGGGGCGTCCTGTTCTCATTGGCATGGCAAAGGAGAACCCATGAGGAGGAGGACAGCCCCATGCGTGTGACGACCCTACTACGGCGATTGCTCGGTGTCACGCAGTTGTACGTCGAGCAGGTGCGTATCGGGAGCAACGGGATGTTCCGCGTATCGGCGCGGCCGTCGTGGCGGCGCTCGCGGTGCGGCGCGTGCGGCGGCCGGGCCCCACGCTACGACCGGCAACCGGCTCGGCTGTGGCGCCATGTGCCGTGGGGTCGGACGACGGTGTGGCTGCGGTATGCCCCGTGGCGGGTATCGTGTGGTCGCTGCGGGGTTCGGGTCGAGCAGGTGTCGTGGGCAGTGCACGGCAGCGCGTTCACGGCGCCGCTCGAGGAGTTGGTGGCCTATCTGGCGCAGGTGACGGACCGGACGACGGTGAGTCGTCTGGTGGGGATTTCGTGGCCGGCGGTGGGCGGCATCGTCGAGCGGGTGGTGGCTCGGCGGCTGGATTCGACGCGGCTGGCCGGGCTGCGGCGGATCGGCATTGACGAGTTCAGCTATCGGAAGCGGCACCACTATCTGACGGTCCTGGTCGACCCTGACCGCCGGCGCGTGGTCTGGGCCGGGAAGGGGCGCAGCGCCGACACGCTGGGCAGGTTCTTCGACCTGTTGGGACCGGCCGGTTGCGCCCGGATCACGCTGGTGACGGCGGACCTGGCGGCGAGCTACGGCAAGGCGGTGCGGGAACGGGTGCCGCAGGCCAGGGTCGTCTACGACCGGTTCCACGTTGAACGGCTGGCGGCCGACGCGGTCGACGCCGTCCGCCGGGCGGAGCAACACCGCCTGGGGGCGACCGCGGCCAAAGCCCTCAAGGGGACGCGCTACGCGCTGCTGAAGCATCCGGCGCGCCTCAAGCCCAGCCAAGCACAACGGCTGGCAACCCTGCGCCGCGAGAACCGCGCCCTCGACCGCGCCTACGAGTTGAACGAGTACCTGGCGACCATCCTCGAGCAGGCCAGACCCGACGAGGCCGAGGAGCTGCTCGAGCAGTGGCTGGACTGGGCGGCGCGGTCACGGCTGGCGCCGTTCGTCAAGCTCGCGCGGACCATCCGGAAGCACGCGGCGGGGATCCTCGCCTACCTCGACACCCGCATGACCAACGGACCCGTCGAGGGCATCAACAACAAGCTCCGCGTCATCGCACGGCGCGCCTACGGCTTCCACTCACACCGTCCGCTCATCTCGATGCTGTACCTCTGCTGCGGAGGCATCAAGCTGGAGCCACCGCTACCCACACGAATTTGAGGAGACTCCGATTTTCTGCGGCGCAGACTCCTAGCCCGGAAAATTCGTGAGGTTATCGAATCGGTCCCAGGCAGGGCCTGATCGTCGCGCGAAGGACGTTTTCGGACGCGGCGCGTGGTAGGTGGCAGCGTGGTGCAGTGGCCGGGGCGAGGTGACGGCACGCATGAGGTGGCAAGCGCCGACAGGTCGGGCGCAGGGGCGCTGGCGAGCATCCGGGGCGCGGAGGTTGCCGTGGCGACGGCGCGCTATCCGGCGCGCGCCCCGAGCGCGAGGGCGAGGTGCCGCCAGACGTCGCGGTATGGGGTCGCTCGCGGCAGGTGCAGGACGAGCCGGCGGACGGAGCGGACGACGTGGACGCTGACCTTGAGCAACCGGTCGCGCAGCCAAGTCACCTGGGTGCGGGCGCAGGCGGTGCGGGCGGCCCTCAGCCGCAGTTCCTGCATGAGCACGTAGGCGGCGGCCGTCAGCAGGACCCGCAGCTGGTTTGCCCAGAACCTGGTGCAGCTCGTGCGGTCGATCTGCAAGCCGTCGAGCAGTTCCTTGATGCGGTTCTCGATGTCGCCGCGCCCGCAGTAGACCTTCTCGTAGATGAAGCGCGGCGTCTGGCGCAGATTGGTCACGACGAAGCGCGGGTTGTCCCGCGGCTGCCGGCCGGTGAGCTGCACGACTTCGGCCTTGATCACCACGCGGCGCTCACGAGCCCACGTGCCCGCGCGATAGCGGGTGTCGAGGTAGAAGTGCGCCGTCTTCTCGCGCAGCATGTTCTCGGTGCGGGCCGCCACCATGACGTGCTCGGCAGCCCGCAACAGCACGGCGTTCCTGGCCATCGCCACGACGTAGTCGAGCCGCGGTTCGGCATCGAGGAAGTCGAAGACCTCTGGCGTGGCGAAGCCGCCGTCGAGCCGGACGAGAAAGCGCGCCTCGGGAAACGCGGACCGCAGCAGCGCGAGCAGCCGACACAGCACGCCCAGCGTGCCGTCGGACGCCTGCGCCGTGCCGGGCCGCAGCACGGCCGCGCACAGATACTGCTCCGCCTCACGGTCGAAGCTCACAAAGGCCAGCAATGGCAGGTAGCACCAGCTGTCGTAGTAGCTGTTGAACATGGTCAGCTGCTGCGCGCCATGCGTCGGGTCGTCGGTCGGGTCGAGGTCGATCGTGATGCGTCGCACCCGCCCGCGCAGCCGGCGGCGATGCCGCTCGATGACCGACGCCGCCAACTCGCGCCCGAGCCGATAGAGCGCGACGCGGCCCGCACCGTTCTCGAACCGCGAGACCGTCGGCTGCGACGCCAGCCGACCGCCCGCCACCGGGTCGCGCCCGAGCAGCAACTTGTGGATCGGATCATCGGCGAGCTGGTCCGAATCGTTGCCGGCGGGATGGCCGCAGGCGATGCCGAACACCCGCTGGCCCACCAGGTCCTCGAGCGTGTGCCGGACCTTCTCCGGTGCCCGGCGGTCAATCAGACACCGGCCGAATGCCTTGACCAACCCGTAGACGCGCTCGGCGGCCTTGAGCAGCACGGCGCCGCCATCCGAGCTCGACTGCTCGCGGTCGAACGTGGCCACGAGCGGCTTGTCGAACAGATCGGGGAACAGAACAGACTGTGCTATCGTGGGGTCCGTCACGCAAGAGCCTCCGTCGTGCCGAAAACATCTGTCGTCAACAGCGTTTTAGCACACGGAGGCTTTTGTGTCTCTACTCAGGCCGGGCGCCTCATGAATTTTCCAGGCTAGGAGTCTGCGCCGCAGAAAATCGGTGCGACAATCGTAGGCGAGCACTCGACGCTGGAAGGACTTGATGTCGACGACGTTTCGCCCCTACTCGCCGGACCAGTCGCTGCTGCTGCCACCGGACGTGCGGGAGTGGCTGCCGGAAGGCCACTTGGCGCACCACGTCAGCGATCTGGTGGACGGTTTGGATCTGACGGCATTCTACGCCCCGTATGAGGGAGACGGTCGTCGCAACGCCCCGTATGACCCGCGGATGATGGTGAAGGTGCTGCTCTACGCGTATGCGACGGGGGTGTTCTCGTCGCGTGGGATCGCCCGGGCGCTGGAAGAGGACGTGGCGTTCCGGGTGTTGGCGGCGGGCAACTTTCCGCAGCACCGGACGCTGTGCGAATTTCGGCGCCGGCACTTGGAGGACTTCCAGGCGCTGTTCGTGGAGGTGGTGCGTCTGGCGCAGGAGTTGGGTCTTGTTCGCCTCGGCAAGCTGTCGGTCGACGGGACGAAGGTGCGTGCGAACGCGAGCAAGCGCAAGGCGATGAGCTACGACCGGATGGCGGAGGCGGAACGGCGTCTGGAAGGCGAGGTCGCGGCGCTGTTGCGCCAGGCGGACGAGACCGACGAGACCGAGGATGCGTGCTTGGGCGCCGAGGTTCGGGGCGATGAGTTGCCGGCGGAGTTGCGTCGGCGGGAGGCGCGTCTGGCAGCGATCCGGGCGGCGAAGGCGCGGTTGGAAGCGGCGGCTCGGGCGGCGGACGACGCGCGGGGTCGGCAACCTGGGCAGGACCGGAACCCGAAGGGCGGGCGGCCGTACAAGCGGGCGTATGGCGAGCCGGACGAGAAGGCGCAGAGCAACTTCACGGACCCGGAAAGCTCGATCATGATGACGAGCAACGAGGGCTTCCAGCAGTGCTACAACGCGCAGGTGGCGGTGGACGCCGAGCACCAGTTGGTGGTGGCGACG
This sequence comes from Vicinamibacterales bacterium, assembly GCA_965214845.1. Classification (GTDB taxonomy): domain Bacteria; phylum Acidobacteriota; class Vicinamibacteria; order Vicinamibacterales; family UBA8438; genus JAAXGX01. Next base: position 3,464,500 of record CBDCCO010000007.1, on the reverse strand, counting down.
GGTCTGACGGCGAACGCGAGCGACCAGGGTGAGTTGCCGGTGTTGCTCGACACGGTCAACGAGACGCTTGACGCGCAGCCGGCGACGGTGCTGGCCGACGCGGGGTACTGCAACGAGCGAGACTTGACGGACCTGGAACGGCGGGGCGTTGACGGGTATGTGGCGGCGGGCCGGGAGGGCAAGCAGGCGGTTACCCGCAATCTGGAGGAACATCCGGCGACGGGTCGGATGATAGACAAGCTGAAGACGAAGGCGGGCCGGGCGGTGTATGCGCAGCGCAAGTGGTTGTCGGAGGCTCCCAACGGCTGGATCAAGCACGTGCTGGGCTTCCGGCGCTTCAGCCTGCGTGGACTGGCGAAGGCGCGGTGCGAGTGGGACCTGGTGTGCCTGGCGCTCAACGTCAAGCGCCTGCACGTGCTGAAGGCGACGTGGAGGGCGGGGCATGAGGCTCGCAACGGCGACAAATCGACGCGGATCGCGGCCTCTGGCGGGCCATGTGGCCCGTGATGACCGATTTTCGCCTTCGGTTCGTCAACGGCCGCAAAATCTACCGCGCCCTGCCGACCGACACCGTTGCCCCGGCACGTGACTCAGGTCGTGAACTCACGACCCTTTTCGTGCCGCAAATCTCCTGCGGCGCAGACTCCTAGCCGGCACCGGACCGACGCTGCCCGTGCTCCAACAGACAGTCGATGTCCGCGCAACCCCGCCAGAATCCACGTAACTTACTGATTATAAATGGTGTGGTCAGCAGCGGCGGGTCTTCGCCACCCGTCCCGTGCCCAATTCACTACGGGAAGTTCCCGTACTTCTTCGGACAGAAAGCGACGCGCACCCCCTTCGCCTGACCCCTTCGTGCGCCGTCGCGGCTGCTCAAGTCCCCTGGCGGAGCCTGATTCGGCCCCGGCCTGATGGTTTCCGTCTTCCGACGACAAGCCTATAATCGAGGATCCAATGGGCGAGATCCACGCCGACGTTACCCTCGAGAACGCAGGCGACCGTGAGTACTTCCGGCGCGGTGACCGCGCCGAGGCCGATATCCGACGCTCGACGGTCGACGGCATCGTCGACACCGGCGCCGTGACGCTCGTGCTCCCGCAGAACGTCGTCGAGCGCCTGGGCCTGCAGACGCAGGGAACCGCCTTCGTCACCTATGCCGACGAACGGCGCGAGGAACGCCCCCTGGCAGGTCCGGTGGTGGTACAGATCGGCAACCGCTCAATGACGATGGACTGCATCGTCGGACCGCCGCTGAGCGAGGTCCTGATCGGCCAAGTCGTGCTTGAACGGCTCGACCTGATCGCCGACTGCACGAACCGCACGCTGGCGCCACGCTACGAGGACTACCCGCTGCTGAAGCTGAAGCGGCAGGCTGAGGGGCTGGAGCCGGGCCGTTCCGGCAACCGTGAGGCCCGGCGCGTCAGTGACAGAGGATGACGCACCAGAACTTGGGGGAGCGGGCCCCTAGTCGCCCGACCCGTTCGTGCGCCGCCACAGGCGGTTCAGCCTGTTGCCGGAGTCGCGCGCGGCAACGGCCTGACGGTTCCCTCACTGGCTGCTGCAGGGCGTGTCGGCGAGGCGGACAAACAGTTCGGCCGCCGTCCCGCACTCGATGATCCACTCGCGGACTGCGCCAGACGGCCCGGATCGGCCACCGCCGCCAGCGCGGCGGCCAGCCTGCTGCCCGGCGTCAGCGTCGAGTCTGCGCGCAGCCAAGCGACACAGCAGCGCGCGTTCCTCGACGCGGCCCTGCTCGATCCCTCGTTCGAGCCCTTTGCTCGATCCCCTGCGCGACCCACTGCTCGGTCCACTCCCGCACAGCCTCTGCCTCTGCGACCTCGCGCTCGCCGAACACCAAGCGCGACGACGGGTTCAGCCGCCGCCGGCCCGTGGCCGGCGCGGCGCGGGCAGCGTGATGTTCCCTGCGCTCGAGCTGGCGCCCTGCGACCAGCGCTCGGCCGCCGCCGGCAGCCGTCCGCCGCAGAGCCGGCACAGCGCCGCGCCCCGCGGCAGCGGCAGTGCCGGCCGAGCGCCGCAGCGCACGCAGAACACCATGTAGTGCCAGGACCGCCCGCGCCCGGCGGCCGGTGGTGGTGGACTCGCAGGCGGCAAGGTCAGCCCTCCGGCGGCGCCGACGGGCTTGTGCTGCAGGACATCAGGAAGGTTCTCCGCACTCGTTGGGTCGGAGGCCGTCGATTTCAGACCGAGCGATCGCCCGCGCGCTGACCGACGCCGGGATGACCTGAACCAGCCCGCGGCTCTCACGGCCGCCGTGCAGCAGGCCGCCGCGCAAGGCGGCCACACCACCCGGCAGGACCTCGACGCCTGGCGCGCTGACGTGCGCAGCATGGTTGGTGCCGTCCGCGGCGAGATCGCGTCGGCGGCTGCCACGCTCGCCTGGCGGCGTACGCTCATACAGGTGGCCACGATCGCCGCTGCCGCGGGCGGGCCGGTGCAGCTGCTGATGCGGGGCTGGGAAACGGCGCTCGTCCCCTCGGCCGCGCGCGCCTGTGGCCGTGGTATCGCCGTCCCGCATGAGTGACACGCGAACCCTCGTCGTGACCATCGTGCGGACCGGCACCGCGCTGACAGGCCAGCGTGATCGCCTTGGGTGGGGCGGCTCACGGTGTAGATCGCGGTCGTGCGGAACGAGCTGAGCACGCGACTGGACGACTTCGATACCCGGCCGCGTACCGTCGAGGTCGGGTCGGTAAGATCGACCAGCGTCTCGAGACGCTCGAGCGGGCCACCATCCCCGCCGCCCCGCCTGCCGAGTAGAAACCCGCCAGCGGCCGCGAAACCAGCGGCAGGTGGCGCGTTCTTGGACTCCCCGCCAACCCCCCCCTTGCCGGGGACGAGAGATGCCCAACGAGAGATGCCCGCACAGGCGATTCTCCGCAACGCCTTCTGGCGATTCTACGCCCGGGTGGACGATTTCACCGGCGTCGTCTTCGACGGGTTCCCGGCGAAGACGTCGACAACGTCCCGGTCGGCAATCAGACCGCTGTGTGATTCCGCCCACTCGACCCATGCTGGCAGTGGCACAACGGGTTCCTCTGCCAGCACGCGATCAATAAACTCCTGCACGGTTCTGTCAATAGCCACAACGGCCTAGTCGAAAGCAAGGAACATGCCATGCCAGTCATCGTGAGCGCCTAATCGCTGATCGGCAACGAGATACTGCATCAGGCAGGGCCTTCACACAACGAGACACAGGTCTGAACAGCCACGGACTAAGCCGTTTACGCCAGACAGGTGGTGTATTCGACCATCTGGGTGGCGGTGACACCGGCTGAGCAGGCGCGATCGAACCGAACCGCGAGCTCGCAGCGGGCGGTCACTGGCTGTATGGTATTGTTTGCCGATGGTGATAGCGACAGAAAATCGGTCGTCCGGAGTCGGACGCCGGACGCGGCGGCGGGGCGGCGTGTTGACGTGCGACGTGGTGATGGTGGCTCTGTTGATGGGCTTCGCGACTCCTGCCTTCGGACAGAACGAGGAGAAGTCGCTGCTCGAATCGGCTCAGCGTTTGATCCGTACGGACGGCGTAGCGATGCAGACCAACATCCGGGGCACCCGCACGTCTATCAGCCCGTGGCAAAAGTCGCGCGGCCCTCGACAAGAGCGGTTTCGCCCCGATAACAGGTCGTGATGCGGTCGAAACCGCCCGAATCTGGCCCGATCCGAGCCGTTTCTGCGCCGCTGCCGGCCAGGTTCGGTGCAGCGTGGAGTTCTGCCACGGGCTGCTATGGGCCGGGTCGCCATCGGGCTCGGCATGGCGGCTGCCGGCGTGGCCATGCTGTTGATCGAGCCGGCGCAACCCCGCCAGCCCACCGCCGTTTCCGCTGACACGCTGTCGCAGGAAGCCGTTCAGTTCATCACCGGCGGCACCTGCAACTCGGTGCCCATCTCAAGCGAGTTCACGGACCGCGCGCTCGCCGTGGAACCGGACCTGCGCGTGAGTGAGGCCCGAGGGGTCCTGAGTGGCGGGATTGCGGGCGCTGGGGTTGGCATCGACGCCGCCACGAACGCCGGTCGTGCAGTTTACGCTGGACCGCTCCTGCCGTTCGAGGAGAGAAACCTGGGCCTCAAGATTGGGGGAGCGGCGCTCGCCATCGGAGGAGCGCTGTTCGCCGCGCTTTGGTCCGACGTGCCCGTGGTGAGCAGCATGCGGGTCGGTCCGACGTCGCGGGGCGGGTTGCAACTCGGATCGTCAGTCGGATTCTAGCCTCGGGCGCGGGGGGTCGCACGCCGTATCGCGGTCCCTTCGTATCCGCCGACCGGGTTTCCGAGCGGTGCTGGGGAAGGGCCCAGTACAGGGCTTCGGGATCGGAATGGCGGTCGTCGGAATGTGTTGCCGGTCCGGCAGCCCAGACTGGCGAGGAGGGGATTGTGACGGCTTGGTAGGCTGAGCGAGCGTCGACGCGTCGAGAACGCTTCGCCGGAGCGTCCGACATTCGCTGCGTCGACGTGCTCCCGGCCGCGCCGTCGTCCCCGGCCGGCGCCTGGTCGCCGTGGCGACACTCCTCCTCCTCGAGCTCGCGTCGGGCGTCCTCCAGCATCTGCTTTCGCTCCTCCGGCGTGCATGCTCTTCATCAACTCGTTCCGCGGCTGGTGCCCCGGCATCGGTACGACCGCGCGGTCGAGGGCGGCGTCTTCGGCCCCGACGCGCGGCTGGAACTCATCGAAGGAGCGATCTTCGCCGCCGTGGGACCACAGGGCAGTCAGCATTTCACTGGCATCGAGCTCGTCGTCGACGCCCTGCGGCGCACGTTCGGCGTCGGCCACCGTGCGCGGGTGCAGGGTCCCTCGCCGCCCGGTGAAGACTCGGTGAAGACTCGGCACCCGAGCCGGACATCGCCGTCGTTGCGGGAGAATGCCCGGGACTTCCGCGACGGCCATCCAACTACCGCCCTGCTTGTCGTCGAGGTATCCGACGACACACTCCGGCACGACCGCACTGTCAAGCAGCGTCTCTACGCGCGTTGCGGCATTCCGGAGTACTGGATCCTCGCCCTCCCTGCCGAGCGTCTGGAAGTTCACCGCGACCCGGCCGACGACGCCTACCGGTCCGTTTCGATCCACCGCCCCGGCAAAACGGTCACTCCTCTGGCCCGTCCAAACGAAGCCACCGTCGTCGACGACCTGCTTCCCTGACGTGTCAGCGCCGAGCCGAGCCCCGGCCCGCCTCCCATGCGCCGCATCGGCGTCGGCTTGGCAGGGGCCGCTTGACATATTCCAGAATGGGAATGTATACAAATGAGCACGATCGCCCCGTGGCGACGCACGCAAGCGCAGAGAGGAGCCCAATACATGCCGTCACACGCAAATCCCGTCAACTGGTTCGAGATTCCTGTCGATGACCTCAAACGAGCCCGTACGTTCTACGAAGCGGTGTTGGGAATCGAGCTCGTCGAGCAGACCGCCGGCCCCAGTCCCATGGCGTGGTTCCCGATGGCCCAGGGCGCAACCGGTGCGGCCGGGACGCTCATCCAGGGCAGCGGCTATGTTCCGTCGCACGACGGATCGCTGGTGTACATCCATGTGGACGAAATCGACGGGACCCTCGCCAGGATCGACGCGGCGGGCGGCAAGAGGCTGGTGCCGCGCACCAGCATTGGCGAGCATGGGTTCATCGCCCACTTCGAGGATTCCGAAGGCAATCGCGTCGCCCTGCACGAGGCGCCGGCCGAATCGTCGTGATCGGGCGGACGATGCGATGGGTTGACTCGTGGGCGGCGAGCACGGAGCATGGCAACGCACCGTGCGCACCGGCAAGGGATCGCCACGTGCGTTTGCCAACTCCCCCCATATCCTCCCCATATCCTGCGGGTTCGCGACGCCGAACAGGCGGCCCAGCCGCAACGATAGGTGAATGAAGATAGTTGAGGAAGGCTCACGATGATCCCAACGCTCGAAGCGGTCGCCGGCAGCCTCGGCACGACCAACATGTTGATGCCGCTCGTCCTCGGCGATCTCACCGACAATCTGTCGCGCCGGCGCACACGCGGCGGCAACGGACCATCGATCGCCTGGCAAGTGGGTCACATGGTCGACTACCGCTGCCAGTTGATCGCGCTGGTGGGCGGGCGGAAAGAGAGTCCGTTCGGCGGGGCGTTCGCCACTTCCAGCGCGACTGATGGTGCCGAGTACCCGACGGTGGCTGAGTTTCTGCGCCACTGGCAGCGGGTCGAAGCGGATCTCGCGGCGGCCCTCGAGGGCGCCGCCGAGTCGACGGTACGCGGCACCGTCGCCTGCGGCAGTCCCCATGCCGGCCGGCCGGTTCTCGACGCGGTTGCCTTCTTCGTGTTCCACGAGGCGTACCACATGGGCGCGCTCGGGGCGATCCGCAAGAGCATGGGCCTGCCGGGACCTGCCGAGCTGGTGATGGCGCGGGCGGCAGGCAGGCAGCCGTAGCCACGCATGGCCCGCACGGCAACGACAACGGACCCGTTCAGCGCGGTCGCCGACCCGAAGCGACGCGCCATCCTGAGCTTTCTCGCCGGGGCGGAGCGCTCGGTCGGCGAGGTCGTCGACGCCTTGCACTTGGCGCAGCCGTCGGTCTCGAAGCACCTGCGGGTGTTACACACCGTCGGCCTAGTGCATGTGCGTCGCGACGGGCGTTTCGCGTTCTACCGCACCAACGCCGATGCGCTACGCCCGCTTCACGAGTGGGCGGCGACGTTCCGACGCCACTGGCGGGGGCAACTCGCGCGCGTGAAGCAGAGAGCCGAACGAAGCAGCCGGCTGCCGTGACCGACGAGCGAAGGAGAACCGATGGCCGCAACGCTCCCGCACGTACTCAACGACCTGACGCTCGACGTGAGCGAGAGCGTGGATGTAGACGCTCCGCCAGAGACAACCTTCGAGGCCCTCCTGGTACAGATGGGGCCGGAGAACGAAACGCCGGACGGCTCACCGTTGCCGATGGTTCTTGAACCGTGGCCCGGCGGGCGCTGGTTCCGTGACCTGGGCGGTGGCAACGGGCATCACTGGGGCCACGTTCAGGCAATCAAGCGGCCGACGCTCCTCGAGATCAACGGTCCGCTGTTCATGTCGTACCCGGTCGTTTCGAACCTTCAGTACCGGCTCGCCGCGCTCGACGGCGGTACGCGTATCGCTCTGCGGCACACCGCGCTGGGCTTGATCGTCACCGAGCATCGGGCCGGGATGGCCGCCGGTTGGCGTGCACTACTTGACAGGGTCCGCCGGGCCGGAGGCGCCTGATGGCGACTTCGTTGGACGTGAAGGCCGATTCGGGCTGCTGCGTAGGACGCTTGGCATGAGGCTCGCTGACGTGCTGCCGAGGGGTTCAGATGGACAAGCAAATCAACGTATCGCAACAAGGCGGCAATTGCATCATGCTGTGGCTAATCGGTTGGCTGTTCACAATCGGCTTCTCGGGGCTGACGTTCGGGCAAGGCGCGCTCGCCCTGCTCGTTTGGCCGTACTACCTGGGTGCGCGCCTCGTGGAGATGTTGGTGTAGGTCGATCGAGGGCGTTCGCAACACGGCAGGTCCGGCACAGCCGTGTTAGGCGGACTGCCCCCCGGGGATGGATGCACGGTCGCGACGCGGGGGAGGTGTCGCCTCTGGCGGCTGAGCTGGGGGGTAAGGACAGTGATCAATACAAGTTTGCCAACTGGCGTAACGCCCCAGGCCCGTGATTCTTGGGGCTCGCGCCCGCGAACGTGGCAATGTAGTTTCCGTCACCGTCCTAAGGACGCACGGCGCGGGCACGCGAGGAGGAGTGTCGCCGCGGGCGACTAGGCACCGGCCGGGGGGCGATGGCGGGTCGAGAGCATGTCGACGTCGCGAGCGGAAGAGTTGGACGCCCCCGGCGGGGCGTTCCTGACGCGTTGACAACGGGGAGGGCTGGATGTGAAGTACGACCCGCTGTTCGTGGCCATCGCCCGGCAGGTGATCTACGTCGCGGCGACGGTTGCGGCGGCGACCGCGTTCGCGTGCGTCGCCTTCGGGTCGGTGCGTATTTCGGAGGAAGTGGATTGTGTTCCAGATCCCCGGAACCGCTATTCCACTTCACCGCACCCTCTGCAACGTCTCAGCGTGATAGTGGTCGATCAACCCGCCCATCTGAGTCAGGCCGGCGCTCACTTCGAGAAATTCGGTGGCTCCGTCCCAGTCCGATACGGCGGCGTGGGATGACCCTGGCGCTCCGCGTCTCGCCGATCCGCCCCACGAGCTGTGGCGGATGCTGCCTCGACAACTAGGCCGGTCCATCCCATTACCCTCTTGAAGAAGACGCAGTTTGCTACCGCTCCAGCCGTAGTGGCTGTCGATCCCGCGTAACCCCGCCAGAGTCCCCGTAACTTACTGATTATAAACGGTTTGTGGAGTAGCGGTGAGTCTTCGCCGCCCGTCCCGTACCCAATTCGCTACGGGAAGTCTCGGCACATCTTCGGACCGAAAGCGACGCGGGCGCCCCCTTCGACTGACCGTTCGTGCGCCGCCGCAGACGATTCAGCCGGCTGGCGGAGCGGCCCTCGGCGAGCAATCGGCTCCTTCACTGGCTGCGGCGGGGCGTGTCGGCGAGGCGGGCGCACAGTTCGGCCGCCGTCCCGCACTCGATGATCCAGTCGCCGACCTGTGCCAAGCGGCCCGGATCGGTCACCTCCGCCAGCGCGGCGGCCAACTGGTCCCCGGTCGCCGCGTCGAACTTGCGCGCCGCCAGGCGACACAGCAACACGCGTTCCTCGACGCGGCCCTGCTCGATCCCCTGCGCGCGGCCCTGCTCGGTCCACTCCTGCACGGTTTCGGCCAACATCGTCTGCACCTCCTCCAGACTCGGCAGCGGCGCCGAGGCCGTCCCCCGCATCCGCCGCGGCAGCAGCACCTGCGCAACCCAGGCGGTGAACGCGTCCGTCAACTCCTCGTCGCCCTGCGCCCGCAACAGCTCGATCAACGTGCCCAGCAGCGCAGACAACCGCGACCGGTCGCGGTTCGTCTCCAGCGCAATCAGCGCCGACACTAGGTTACCCGCCGGCAGCGCGCCGCCGCCCACCCGGCCTTCGTCCAGCAGGAAATACTGCTGCGACGGCTGATACCGCGCCAGCGCCGGCCCGCCCGCCGCGATCAGCTCCGCAACGTCCGCGGGCGCCGTCCACGGCAACCGGCCGTTGTAGATCACCACCGGCAGCACCGGCGGCAGTTCACCGCGCTCGCGCAGCACGCCCTCGCCGACCAGCCTCTGATACAGCAGACCGCTGTACGTCAGCATCCGAACCGCCATCGCCCGGTCGACCCCGGACTGGAACTCGAGCAGCAGCACCAGATACAGCCACCGCTCGCCGCCGAAACGGATGCGCCACACCAGATCGCCGTGCCGCTGCTGCAGGTCGCGGCTCACGTAGCTGGCCGGAAGCGGGGTCAGCGACGCGAAGTCCAGCGCCCCGCTCCAGTCCCGCGCCGCGAAGCCGCGCAGCAGATCCCGCACCCATGCCCGGCCGGGAGAACAGGCGCTTGTAGGCGGCATCGTCCATGGATGATGACTCATCATACCCTGCCGGTCGATGCCGCTTGGCGCGACCATCGATGAGCAGCACGAACGACCTGAACGGCTGGGCTGTCGCGGCGAAATCGGGATCCGTGACCTGTGACCGCATCGGCCACCCATAGCCGCATCCGAACCCTACCGTCGCGATCTTGTCAGCGAGCTGCGCGCGACGCCAGGGGTGCGCGGCGTCGTCCGTGATTTCCTCCGCTCCCTGGACCTGAACATTCGCCCCTGCATGGACGCACAGCATGTTGAACGACACGATCCTGCGTTCGCGAAGATGTTCCTGGTACTGCCGGCGAAGTTGTCCGGGGAGTACAGCGGCGGGCGGTGCCAGAAGAGCCGGTAGCCGTGGCTCAGGATGAGCCGGACGAGCTCGGGCGACTTCTCGACCCTGTCATTCTCCGAGTAGATGACGGGCTTGTGCCGCCGGATCAACCCGCCGGCTCCCCGCAGCACGTCGGCCTCCATGCCCTCGACGTCGATCTTGAGGAGGTCCAGCCGGGGCTGGTCATAGAAGTCGTCGAGCCGCACCACGGCGACGCGGTACTTCGGCGGCGGGTCGTCCCCGGGCCGGGCAACCGCGTCCAGGGCGACGCCGCCGAGTTGCCCTCGCGCGAGTAGTCGATGTCGGGGAGCCAGAGGGCGCCCTCCTCGGCGCCGACCCCCAGATGGTGGGTATGGACGTTGGTCAGGCTGTTGAGCGCGACGTTCGCGGCCAGCACCTGGGCCACCATCCGCTGCGGCTCGAAGGCGAACACCCGTCCCCGGTCGCCGACCAGCCGGGCGAAGGCGAGCGTGTGGGTCCCGATGTGGGCGCCGACATCGACGACGTAGTGGCCCGGCCGGCAGAACTGGCTGAACAGCGCGGTCTCGCCCGGGCTCCACTCGCCGTAGTGCTCGACGCTGCGGCCGATGTAGTGGTCGTTGGCGTTGTAGAGCACGTAGCCGTGCCGCGCCTCGACCAAGTGGTTGAAGCCGGGCCCGCCGATGAGCTTCCTCATCCGCGCGGTTCCTGCGAGAACACGGACTGCCCGACCCAGATTTCGTCGAAGCCCAACACGGCGACCTGCCGGTCGCTGGCGGGGACCATGACGGTCCTCATAGGATTCGCGGCCCGGGCGGCTGTTCTCGATCGAGAGCGCGGTGATGTCGAATTCATCCAAGTCCAGGGATCGGAGGACAGCTCGCTCGGCGCCTTCCACGTCGATCGAAAGCTGGTATGCCGCGTGCGCTTCTTCCCAGCGCGCTCCGAACATCTCCGTTCACGCTCCTGAGGACCTCGTCCAGGCGACGCCCGTGGTACTTGCGGGGTACTTGCGGGGGTCAAAGCCAGACATCGGATTCGTCAACCGCTGCCAGCGCGGCAGCGGTCGGAGCGCCAAGCTCGGCCCGGCCCGCCCGCGCCAGCTGCGCCTTCAGCTCGCGGCGCACCTCGCGGAAGACGCCGGCCCAGTCGTTGGGCGTCGGCTGCCGGAACAGGCGCATCGTCGGATACCAGGGCGTGTCGGCGCGGCCGAGCATCCAGCGCATGTCGGGGGCAAACGCCAGCAGCGTCCAGACCGGCCGGCCGAGCGCACCGGCCAGATGGGCCAGCATCGTGTCGACCGTGATGACCAGGTCCACCTCCATCAGCGCGTCGGCCGTCGCCTCCAGAGTCGTCAGCGCGTCGCCCGGATCGTGGACCAGCCCGCGCCAACCCTGGCGCAGCTCCCGGGCCGGCGACCCTACCTGAAAGCTGACGAACGCCGCGCCGGGCAGATCGAACAGCGGCGCGAACTTCTCGAGCCGGCAGGAGCGCCGGCGGTTCTGCTTCTGCGTCGGGCTTCCCCCCCAAACGATGCCGACCCGGAACTGGCTTGCCGGGAACAACACGGGCGTCTGCCGCACGCGCGGGGGCAGATACGGGCACGCCGCCGGAATCGCGTCGACGTCGTGTTCCCAGACGGCAGGCACGTCCAGGAGCGAGCAGTGCCAGTCGGTCGGCGGCGGGGGCTGGTCGTCCGGCACCACGCTGTTGATGCCGCCGATGCGCCGCAGCAGGCCGACCAGCCGCGGCTTGCAAGCCACGACGACTCGTGCCCCGCCTTCGGCCACCAGCGGCGCGTAGCGGGCGTACTGGATAACGTCGCCCAGCCCCTGCTCGCCGTAGAGCAGGATCGACTGCCCGGCGAGGTCCTGCCCCTCCCACTCGCTTCCGGATGTGCCCTTCGGGCGCCTGTCGATGCCCAGCACCGGACGATAGCGATCGGGCCAGGCTACGGCCCAGCGCCCCGCCAGGAAGTTGGCACGGCCACGCGTGAGCCGTGCGTCGTGATGGTCCGGGTCGACCGCGAGCGCCCTGCGGCAGCACTCCAGGCCTTCGTCTAGGCGGCCTTGAGCGATCAGGCTCTGTCCCAGCGCCGCAAGCAGCGATGGCGAGTCGGCCTCCCGCGCCAGTCCCGCGCGCATCTGCTCCTCGTCTTCTTCGTCGTTCCCCAGCCAGCGCAGCACATTGTGCAGATGCCGGCGCAAGTCGGATGATGCCGGATCAAAGCGCGACCGCGCGCCGCAGAGCCGAGGCCGCAGCCGGCTGCCGTAGCTTCCAGAGCGCCATTCCCAGCCCCGCGCAGAGCCTGCTATCGTCCCGATGCCTTCCTAGGAGTCTGCGCCGCAGAAAATCGGTGCGACAATCATAGGCGAGCACTCGACGCTGGAAGGACTTGATGTCGACGACGTTTCGCCCCTACTCGCCGGACCAGTCGCTGCTGCTGCCACCGGACGTGCGGGAGTGGCTGCCGGAAGGCCACTTGGCGCACCACGTCAGCGATCTGGTGGACGGTTTGGATCTGACGGCATTCTACGCCCCGTATGAGGGAGACGGTCGTCGCAACGCCCCGTATGACCCGCGGATGATGGTGAAGGTGCTGCTCTACGCGTATGCGACGGGGGTGTTCTCGTCGCGTGGGATCGCCCGGGCGCTGGAAGAGGACGTGGCGTTCCGGGTGTTGGCGGCGGGCAACTTTCCGCAGCACCGGACGCTGTGCGAATTTCGGCGCCGGCACTTGGAGGACTTCCAGGCGCTGTTCGTGGAGGTGGTGCGTCTGGCGCAGGAGTTGGGTCTGGCTCGCCTCGGCAAGCTGTCGGTCGACGGGACGAAGGTGCGTGCGAACGCGAGCAAGCGCAAGGCGATGAGCTACGACCGGATGGCGGAGGCGGAACGGCGTCTGGAAGGCGAGGTCGCGGCGCTGTTGCGCCAGGCGGACGAGACCGACGAGACCGAGGATGCGTGCTTGGGCGCCGAGGTTCGGGGCGATGAGTTGCCGGCGGAGTTGCGTCGGCGGGAGGCGCGTCTGGCAGCGATCCGGGCGGCGAAGGCGCGGTTGGAAGCGGCGGCTCGGGCGGCGGACGACGCGCGGGGTCGGCAACCTGGGCAGGACCGGAACCCGAAGGGCGGGCGGCCGTACAAGCGGGCGTATGGCGAGCCGGACGAGAAGGCGCAGAGCAACTTCACGGACCCGGAAAGCTCGATCATGATGACGAGCAACGAGGGCTTCCAGCAGTGCTACAACGCGCAGGTGGCGGTGGACGCCGAGCACCAGTTGGTGGTGGCAACGGGTCTGACGGCGAACGCGAGCGACCAGGGTGAGTTGCCGGTGTTGCTCGACACGGTCAACGAGACGCTTGACGCGCAGCCGGCGACGGTGCTGGCCGACGCGGGGTACTGCAACGAGCGAGACTTGACGGACCTGGAACGGCGGGGCGTTGACGGGTATGTGGCGGCGGGCCGGGAGGGCAAGCAGGCGGTTACCCGCAATCTGGAGGAACATCCGGCGACGGGTCGGATGATAGACAAGCTGAAGACGAAGGCGGGCCGGGCGGTGTATGCGCAGCGCAAGTGGTTGTCGGAGGCTCCCAACGGCTGGATCAAGCACGTGCTGGGCTTCCGGCGCTTCAGCCTGCGTGGACTGGCGAAGGCGCGGTGCGAGTGGGACCTGGTGTGCCTGGCGCTCAACGTCAAGCGCCTGCACGTGCTGAAGGCGACGTAGAGGGCGGGGCATGAGGCTCGCAACGGCGACAAATCGACGCGGATCGCGGCCTCTGGCGGGCCATGTGGCCCGTGATGACCGATTTTCGCCTTCGGTTCGTCAACGGCCGCAAAATCTACCGCGCCCTGCCGACCGACACCGTTGCCCCGGCACGTGACTCAGGTCGTGAACTCACGACCCTTTCGTGCCGCAAATCTCCTGCGGCGCAGACTCCTAGCCCGCATTATTCCTGAGGTTGTCGAATCGGTCACGATCGGGGCGTGATCGTCGGGCGAATGAAGTCGTCGGACATTGCGTGTGGCAGGTGGCAGCGTGGTGAAGCGGTCGTGGCGGGGTGACGGCGCGCACGAGGCACCACGCGCCGACAGCTTCGGCGACAGGGCGCTGGCGAGCAGTGCGGGGTTTGAGGTTGGCGGCGCGGGGGCGCGCTATCCGGCGCGCGCCCCGAGCGCGAGGGCGAGGTGCCGCCAGACGTCACGGTATGGGGTCGCTCGCGGCAGGTGCAGGACGATGCGGCGGACGGAGCGCACGACGTGGACGCTGACCTTGAGCAACCGGTCGCGCAGCCAGGTCACCTGGGTGCGGGCGCAGGCGGTTCGGGCGGCCCTCAGCCGCAGTTCCTGCATGAGCACGTAGGCGGCGGCCGTCAACAGGACCCGCAGCTGGTTTGCCCAGAACCTGGTGCAGCTCGTGCGGTCGATCTGCAAGCCGTCGAGCAGTTCCTTGATGCGGTTCTCGATGTCGCCGCGCCCGCAGTAGACCTTCTCGTAGATGAAGCGCGGCGTCTGGCGCAGATTGGTCACGACGAAGCGCGGGTTGTCCCGCGGCTCCCGGCCGGTGAGTTGCACAACTTCGGCCTTGATCACCACGCGGCGCTCACGAGCCCACGTGCCCGCGCGATAGCGGGTGTCGCGGTAGAAGTGCGCCGTCTTCTCGCGCAGCATGTTCTCGGTGCGGGCTGCCACCATGGCGGGCTCGGCAGCCCGCAACAGCACGGCGTTCTTGGCCATCGCCACGACGTAGTCGAGCCGCGGCTCGGCGTCGAGGAAGTCGAAGACCTCCGGCGTGGCGAAGCCGCCGTCGAGCCGGACGAGAAAGCGTGCCTTGGGAAACGCGGCCCGCAGCAGCGCGAGCAGCCGACACAAAACGCCCAGCGTGCCGTCGGCCGCCTGCGCCGTGCCGGGCCGCAGCACGGCCGCGCACAGATACTGCTCCGCCTCGCGGTCGAAGCTCACGAAGGCCAGCAGTGGCAGGTAGCACCAGCTGTCGTAGTAGCTGTTGAACATGGTCAGCTGCTGCGCACCATGCGTCGGGTCGTCGGTCGGGTCGAGGTCGATCGTGATGCGTCGCACCCGCCCACGCAGCCGGCGGCGATGCCGCTCGATGACCGACGCCGCCAACTCGCGTCCGAGCCGATAGAGCGCGACGCGGCCCGCGCCGTTCTCGAACCGCGAAACCGTCGGCTGCGACGCCAGCCGACCGCCGGCCACCGGGTCGCGCCCGAGCAGCAGCTTGTGAATCGGATCGTCGGCGAGCCGGTCCGAATCGTTGCCGTCCGGATGGCCGCAGGCGATCCCGAACACCCGCTGGCCCACCAGGTCCTCGAGCGTGTGCCGGACCTTCTCCGGCGCCCGGCGGTCAATCAGACACCGGCCGAATGCCTTGACCAACCCGTAGACGCGCTCGGCGGCCTTGAGCAGCACGGCGCCGCCATCCGAGCTCGACTGCTCGCGGTCGAACGTGGCCACGAGCGGCTTGTCGAACAGATCGGGGAACAGAACAGACTGTGCTATCGTGGGGTCCGTCACGCAAGAGCCTCCGTCGTGCCGAAAATGCCTGTGGTTAACAGCGTTTTAGCACACGGAGGCTCTTGTGTCTCTACCTGAGACAGACCCCTCACGAATTTTCCGGGCTAGCGCGGCCGCGTAGTGCTCGACCGCCTCATCGAACCGCTCCAGCCGCATGAGCATGCCGCCGCAGGCCCGCGCCGCTTCCAGATCGTCCGGATCAAGGATCCCCGCCGCGCAATAGTGCTTCAGCGCGCCCTCGTGGTCGCCGGTCTCCTTGAGCGCGTTGCCCAAGTTGTAGTTGAGTTCGGCACTCTCTGGGCAGACTCGCGCCCCCCGACGCAACACCGTGAGGCCCTCCTCCTTGCGGCCCAGCGACCGCAACGCCATCCCGAGGTTGGACCAGCAGGCGCACGTCTCGGGATGCTGCTCCAAGATCGCCCGGTAGGCATCTACTGCGGCAGCAAGTTGGCCGTCGGAATGGAGCTGAATCGCGCGCTGGACAGCGAGACGGTTGTTCATGACGAGGACACAAAAAAAGGGCCGACCGGCTATGCGCCGGCCGGCCCCAACGTTCACATTCCCGCGAACGGGCAGAGGCTTCTGCCACGTCACGGCGTGTTACACCCTACCCCGGAAAATTCGTGAGGTTATCGAATCGGTCCCAGGCAGGGCCTGATCGTCGCGCGAAGGACGTTTTCGGACGCGGCGCGTGGTAGGTGGCAGCGTGGTGCAGTGGCCGGGGCGAGGTGACGGCACGCATGAGGTGGCAAGCGCCGACAGGTCGGGCGCAGGGGCGCTGGCGAGCATCCGGGGCGCGGAGGTTGCCGTGGCGACGGCGCGCTATCCGGCGCGCGCCCCGAGCGCGAGGGCGAGGTGCCGCCAGACGTCGCGGTATGGGGTCGCTCGCGGCAGGTGCAGGACGAGCCGGCGGACGGAGCGGACGACGTGGACGCTGACCTTGAGCAACCGGTCGCGCAGCCAAGTCACCTGGGTGCGGGCGCAGGCGGTGCGGGCGGCCCTCAGCCGCAGTTCCTGCATGAGCACGTAGGCGGCGGCCGTCAGCAGGACCCGCAGCTGGTTTGCCCAGAACCTGGTGCAGCTCGTGCGGTCGATCTGCAAGCCGTCGAGCAGTTCCTTGATGCGGTTCTCGATGTCGCCGCGCCCGCAGTAGACCTTCTCGTAGATGAAGCGCGGCGTCTGGCGCAGATTGGTCACGACGAAGCGCGGGTTGTCCCGCGGCTGCCGGCCGGTGAGCTGCACGACTTCGGCCTTGATCACCACGCGGCGCTCACGAGCCCACGTGCCCGCGCGATAGCGGGTGTCGAGGTAGAAGTGCGCCGTCTTCTCGCGCAGCATGTTCTCGGTGCGGGCCGCCACCATGACGTGCTCGGCAGCCCGCAACAGCACGGCGTTCCTGGCCATCGCCACGACGTAGTCGAGCCGCGGTTCGGCATCGAGGAAGTCGAAGATCTCTGGCGTGGCGAAGCCGCCGTCGAGCCGGACGAGAAAGCGCGCCTCGGGAAACGCGGACCGCAGCAGCGCGAGCAGCCGACACAGCACGCCCAGCGTGCCGTCGGACGCCTGCGCCGTGCCGGGCCGCAGCACGGCCGCACACAGATACTGCTCCGCCTCACGGTCGAAGCTCACAAAGGCCAGCAGTGGCAGGTAGCACCAGCTGTCGTAGTAGCTGTTGAACATGGTCAGCTGCTGCGCGCCATGCGTCGGGTCGTCGGTCGGGTCGAGGTCGATCGTGATGCGTCGCACCCGCCCGCGCAGCCGGCGGCGATGCCGCTCGATGACCGACGCCGCCAACTCGCGCCCGAGCCGATAGAGCGCGACGCGGCCCGCACCGTTCTCGAACCGCGAGACCGTCGGCTGCGACGCCAGCCGACCGCCCGCCACCGGGTCGCGCCCGAGCAGCAACTTGTGGATCGGATCATCGGCGAGCTGGTCCGAATCGTTGCCGTCGGGATGGCCGCAGGCGATGCCGAACACCCGCTGGCCCACCAGGTCCTCGAGCGTGTGCCGGACCTTCTCCGGTGCCCGGCGGTCAATCAGACACCGGCCGAATGCCTTGACCAACCCGTAGACGCGCTCGGCGGCCTTGAGCAGCACGGCGCCGCCATCCGAGCTCGACTGCTCGCGGTCGAACGTGGCCACGAGCGGCTTGTCGAACAGATCGGGGAACAGAACAGACTGTGCTATCGTGGGGTCCGTCACGCAAGAGCCTCCGTCGTGCCGAAAACATCTGTCGTCAACAGCGTTTTAGCACACGGAGGCTTTTGTGTCTCTACTCAGGCCGGGCGCCTCATGAATTTTCCAGGCTAGCGGTCGTTGATGGCGTGACGGAGGTCGATGCTCTCCCACGCGACGGGTGTGCCGTCGTTGGTTTCGGTCCGTACGGTCCGCCACCGCACGTGCGGGTTCCGGGCGCGCTCCTCGGCGCGGCGGCTGGCGAGCACGGCGTCGGCCTCCCTGAGCGCCTCGGCGAAGGTCGCCGGGCGCCCGTCGGCCGCCGCCGCGCGGCGCGGCGGCCTCTGGAGCCGGTTGGCCCGCCGGGGCATGTGGCGCTTGCGCCGTTCGACCACGCAGCGGGGGCAGCGGCTCGCCTTGCCCCGCTGCCCGGCCGGGATCCGGCCGTTGCCGAGGCAGGCTTCCTCGTACGGCGCCCCCGGCCCGCGGCAGAACTCCGCGTTGCGGTCCGCGCGGCGGCCCCCGGTCTCTCCTGGTTCCTGCGTCCGGGCTTCGCGGCTGTCCATCGGGAGGATTCTATCGCGCGCCCGGGATGGCGCCCGGTAGGCTCGCCGCGTGAGCGCCGCTGCCGCCGGCGAGGAGCCGGACCGCTTCCCGGACTCGGACTCGGATGCGGGCCCGCCCGCGCCCGGTCCCCCGCTGCCCACGGATGTGACGCGCCGGGTCCGCGAGGCGCACAACCGCGCCGGCGGTCCGGCGCCCGCGGCTCCCGGCGGTCTGGAACCCGCTGTTCCGGCGCCGGCGCCGGCGCCGGCGCGCCCCCGGCCGCAACGCGTCCCGCCGGCCGGGCCGGAGACTGGCGAGCCCCCGCCGGGTCCGGCTGCAGAGTCGGCCGGCGTGCGGCCGAGCGCCGTGTTCGGGTCGCCCACGTCGGTCGAGGCGTCCCCGGAGCTGGCCGACCTCGACCGGCCGCCGGAGCCGGCCCCCCGCGCCGCGGCCGCCGAGCCCCCGTCGGGCCGCGCCTCGGTGGCGCGCCGCGCGCTCGCGTCTCTGGTGGACGGTGCGGCGGCGCTCGCCGTGGTCGCCTTCGTGGCGCTCGTCGCCGAGGTGGTCCGGATCCGCACGGCTGGCGGCGTGACGGTCCCGCCTGCGGTGCTGGCGGTGGCCTGGGTGGCCGTCGGCTGGGCGGCCGTCCTCGTCGGCGACGGCGTCTTCGGCGCGACCCTGGGTCGGCGGGTCTTCGGTGTCCGGTTGGTGCGCCCCGACGGCGCGCCCGCCGGCTGGTGGCGTCCGCTCGTCCGCCGGGCCGCCGTCGACCTGCGCGCGGCGCTGGTCCTCGGGCTTGCCTTCGCCCTCACGCTGCGCCGGCAGGGCGTCCCCGCCGACGCGCTGCTGCCGCCGTCCGCCGCCGATGCCGGCGTGTTCGCGGCGTTCGCGGCCATTCTGGCGGCGATGCTCCTGCTGCTCGGGCGCGCCGGGCCGCGCCGGGCCGCGCTGGCCGACGCCGTGAGCGGCACGGTCGCCGCCGTCGCGCCCCCGCGGGAGGCGGCCCGCCCGGCGGTCTCCGTCTCGCGGGTGGTCCGCGCCGCGCCGCGGCGGCGCGTCCGGGAGCGCCGGCGCGCGCCCGTTGTCCCGGACTACCTGCGCCTGCCGGGCGACCCGGATGATGAGGCGGACGAGCGCCCGCCGCGTCCGCGCGTGCTGCGGGCGGTGACCGGCCGGGCGGAGGACCCGCGGCTGGACCACCCCGATGGTTTTGACGCACCGCGCGGTTTGGCCGGCCGCGCCGCCGCGTTCCTTGTCCGGTGCTTCGGGTCCCGGTCCCGGTGGCAGGAGGGCTTCGATGCCCCGCGTGGCCTGCCGGGCCGCGCCGCCGCGTGGCTTGTCCGGCGCCTCGGGTTCCGGTCCCGGTGGCGGGTCTGAGGCCCGCGCGGCCGCAGCCCGGTGATGCGGCTTCCGGTTTCCGGCCGGTTCCAACGCGTTGGGTTCGAGGCGCCGGGCGCCCGGCTGCGCGCTTCCGCCGGGAGGCGGCGCTACTTGCCGGCGGGCGGCGAGGGCGTGAGGAGGATGTCTTCGAGCCGGTCGAGCCGCTGGTCGATCCGGCCGTGCTCCTCGCGGCGCTGGGCCGCGGCTTCCGCGAAGCGCGCGTTGACGTCCGCGAAGCGCGCGTTGATGTCGGCGCGGAGGTTCGTGAAGCGGGTGTTCATGTCCGTCCGGAGGTCGTCGATTCGGGCGTTCGTCGAACACGTGCCTCCGGCGACGGCGAGGATGATGCCGACGCCGAGGCTGATTACCGTCAGCCGGTCCGTGGTGCCCATGGGTGCAGGATAGTCCTTTCTCGCGTTCCGTGTCCTTACAGGCGTCCGCGTCCTTCCATTGCGTCCGTTCCGGCCGCGGTTCCCTACGCTTGCGCCGGCCGGCGGTGGTCGCGGGCGTCGGGGTCGGGGTGAGCGGAACGGGGTCTGGGCGTGGAACTTTTGCTGCAGGCGGTGTGGGGATCCTTCCTTCGATTGCGCGCGGCGTCCGGCCCCGGCGCCCCGGTCCGGCTCCGGCTCGGCGGGCCGGTCTCGGGCGCTCTCGTCTGCGCCTGTGCGTGCGCCATCCTGCTGCCGGCGCCCGTCCGGGCGCAGGGCGAGTCGCTGTCGTTCACCTACGTTCTTGCGCCGACGGCGGCGGCCGAGCCCGAGCACCCGGCGGACGGCAGCCGCGCCCGCCGGGACGTCCGCTTCGCGTTGACCCGGATCCTGCAGGGCGGCGCCCGCCAGGGAGATGCCGAGGGTTCCTGGGAGCCTCTCCAGGCGCAGTGGATCCACTGGTGGGTCGAGGCCGAGACGGCGGACAAGGGGCCGGCAGGCGGCGACGGCTCCGACTTCGACGGCCCGGACCGGCCGGCGGGCCGGCTGTCCGCCGAGAGCCTCGGCCTGCGCGGGACGGCCTGCTTCGAGCCCCGCAACCCGACCGTCGTCCTCGAGGGCGTCGAGGTCTTCTCCGACGATCTCGCCGAGGCGCGGGAGACCTTCGTCCTCTCGTTCTCGTACGCGACGGACCCGCTTGCTCCGACCGACCCTGCGGTGGGCTGCGTGGAGCTCGCGAGCGACGCCGTCCGGGTGCGCTCGGCCCTGGCCCAGCCGAAGAGCTTCTTCACCGTCGGCCTCACCGACCACCGGACCGAGCAGGCCCCCGAGTTGACGTCGCAGGCCGGGCCGCTCGAGCTCGAGGTGGCCGAGACCGACCGGGACTTCCGGGCCGCGCTCGTCATCGAGACCGACCGCGTGAGTCCCGCCACCTACTGCTACCCGTTCCGGCTGGTGGTGGGCCGGGGCAACGCGTCGGACGCCGACGTGCGGACCGCAGGCGGCGGTCCGGGCGGGTACTTCGTCCTGCCTGTCGGCTCGAGTCTCGCGCGCTCGGACCACCTCGTGGTCGTCGGCGACACCGTCTCCGAGGCGGACGAGACGTTCCATCTCGACTTTTACGACCCGGTCGTGGGCGATTCCTGCTGGCCGCCTGCCGGGGCGGGCGGCCCGCCGCGCTGGGAGGCCGTGGTCGTCATCGTCGACGACGATGAGCCGGACGGCGGCGGCCTGTCCTGGTTCGGCCTCGACCCGGCGCGCTGCCCGGACGCGCCGTCCGTCCTGGCTGTCACCGAGCCGCCGGCGGCGGACGGGCTGGTCGCCGTGAGTTTCGAGCTCGTCCACCGTGTGGTCGCTCAGGGCCCGGGCCCCGGGGTCCCGGACGGCGCCGGCGGGCCCGCGGTCTGTGAGCAGCCCGTTTCGGATGTCGTGGAGGTGACTGCGGCGCTGGTGCGCGCCGGCGGGGGCGGCGCGGAGCCGGGCGTCGACATTGTGCTGCCGCCGCACTCGCGTCTCCTGCGGTTCCACCGCGGCCAGCCGGCGGCCGTCGAGCTACTGGTCAGGGGCGATGGGCTGCCGGAGGGCGCCGAGCGGATCGACCTCCTGCTCGGCACGGACCGCGGCGGCAACGTGCGGCTGAGCGTGGTCATCGAGGACCACGATCTCCGCGTGGAGGCGGCCGCCGGCCGGGCGGCGTCGCTCACGCGCAGCGGCCGGCTCCTGGGCTCGGCCGTGACCGGCGCGCTCGCCGCGCGTTTCTCGTGTGCGGGCTCGGCCGCCTGCGACCCGTTTCCGAACGAGTCGGAGGTGCTCTTCCCCGGCGGCGGCCGGGCGCCCGCCGGACGGCGCGGCGCGGCCGCCGCGCGGCGCCTCGGGCAGGCGGTGCGGGTGTTGCTTCCTGTCGGCGCGCCCGCGACGGGTCCCGTTGGCCTTGGCCAGGCTGGCCGCGGCTTCGGCCACCGGGCGGCGGCGGCGATGGGGCCGGCCGCGATCGGCGATCCGCTCCGGCGCGCCGGGCGGCTGGTCGAGGCCCTCTCGTCGCAGGGAGACCTGCTCGGCTGGCTCGACCCGGCCGGGCGCCGGCGGTCGCCGTGGTCGGTCTGGTTCCGTGGCTCGTCGCAGATGGACCGCGATGCCGCCAGCGCGGGGCGGTCCGTGGAGACGGGGCTGGTGACCGCGGTCGCGGGTGTCGACCGCCAGGTGGGCCGGGTCCGCATCGGCGGGCTCTACGGCTGGTCGTTCGGGGCCTACAGCCGCCGGCACGGCGCCGGCCCGCACGTGGCGGACGTGGCCGACGTTCCTGTGAGCTGGCAGTTCGCGGCCCCGTACGTCGGCGTCGCCCCGCACCCACGGGTGCGGCTGTGGACCTCGGTCGGTGTTGCCTGGGGCGGCCCGGCCGGTGGCGAGCCCGACGCCGAGACGTCGATCGGCGCCGCTCCCGGCGGCGGCGAGGCCCGCGTCGGCCTCTGGCTGTACTCGGGTGGCGGCTCGCTGTCGCTGGCCCGGGCCGGCGTCGTCGAGCTCGAGCTCGAGGGCGACGTCTTCCGGGTGCGCGTCGAGCACGGCGGCGGCGGCGTGATCGGCGACGCGTCGTCGGCCCTGCGCGGACGGGCGGGCGTCCGGGCCGGGATGCGGGTCGGCGGCCCCCGCGCCCCGTCGCACCTGTCGCTGGCGGTCTGGCAGCGGTGGGACGCCGGGCGCGACCTCGAATGGGTCCGCCGACTCGGGCCGCGCGCCGTGGCGATGGCCACCGACCTGGGCGTCGACTACCGCTGGCAGCGTCCCGGTTCGCGTCTGGCGTGGACGGCCGCGGCCGAGGTCGAGGTCGTTGGCGGCGGCGGCGGCGGCGGCGCCCATCATTCGCGGCGCGTGTCGGCCGGCGGCGGCCTGCGCTGGGGAGCGTCGGAGACCGGCGAGGGCTGGTCGCTGGCGGTGCGGCCGGGCTACGGCCCGGCGGCGGGGCTCGGCCCCTCGTCGTGGTGGGACGCCGCGGCGCCGGGCGCGGCGCCCCTGTTCGGGCCGGCGCGGCCGCGTGTGGAGACGGACGTGGGCTACGTCTTCGCCGGCGGGGCCGCGGCCGTCGTCACGGCTTCGTCGCCCCTGGCGGGCGGCGGCCCGGACGACTTCGGGCTCGAGCGCGGGGCATCGGTGGCCCTGCGCTTCGACCGCGGGTGGTGAGCGGCGGCGCGCCCGGCCGCCGTGTCCCACGGCGTCTCGACGTTGACGCGGCCGCCGCCGGCCGGGGTCTCGACGATCTCGCCCGCCGCCTTGCGCGTCTGGCGCCGCCGCCAGCGCTCGGCGAGCGCTGCGCGGGCGCGCCGCACGGTGGGGTGCTTCCGGTGCTCGACCGGGCCGCCGCAGTAGCGGCACGCGGCATCGGCCGGGTCTCCGCGGTGGCGCATCCCGGCGCGCAGGCAGCGCGTGCACCACGCGATGGCCGTCGGGCGCGGCGGCCTGCGCCCTGTCCCCTCCGCCGTGCCGCTCCCCGGTGTTCGCACGGGCTATCGGGCGCTGGCGGCGCGCTGCTCGCGGTCCTCGGAGCCGGTCTCGGAGCCGGTGCTGGGGGTCGCCTCGGCGGCGGGCGTTTCCGGCGCCGTGGCTTTGCCGGCGGCTGCGGCCTCGGCGGCCGGGCCGCCAGAGGCCGCGGTGTCGCCGGCGGCGTCGCCGGCGGCCGCGTCCCATGGCTCACTGACCGTCGGTGCTGCGGCCTCGGCCTTGGCCGTGGCCGGTGCCTCGGCGGCAGCGGCCGGCGCGCCGGCGGTCTCGGCCCGGGTATCGCTGGCGGCGTCGCCGGCGCCTGCGGACGGTGGCTCGCCGGCGGTCGGCGCAGGGGCCTCGGCCGCTGCGCCGGTCCCGGCCGGCGGCGGCGCCTCGGCGGCAGCGGCCGGCTCGGCCGGCTCGGCGCTGTCCTTGTTCCCGGGCCTGCCGGGCGCGGCGGCGGCGTGGGGTTCCGGTGTCCAGCCTCCGGTCTTCTGTCTGGTCTTCGGGCGCCGCGCTGCGGCCTCGGCGGCCGGGCCGCTCGCGGCCCGGGTGTCGCCGGCGGCCTCGCCGGCGCCTGCGGCCGTTGGCTCGCCGGCCGTCGGCGCTATGGTCTTGGCCTCGGCCGGGGCCGGTGCCTCGGTGGCCGCAGCCGGCTTGGCCGGGGCCGGCGTCCCGTCGGTTGCGGCTCCCGCCTGCGGCCGCTTCTTTCCGGCCGAGGCGGCGGCGGGCTGGCGCCTGCGGCGCTTCGGCGCGGCGTCGGCGCCCTGGCGGCCCTTGGCGCGGCGCCCGGGCTTGCCGGGAGCCGCCGTGACCGTCTCGATCGCCTTGAGCGTCTCGGCGTGGCGCGCCTGGTGCCTCTCGTCGACAGCGCGCATCAGCTCGACCGCGCCGTCGACCTTCTGCGCCAGGGTGGCCGTCTCGATCTGTGCGGCGTCGTTGGCGTCGAGCACGGCGCGCACTTTCCTGGCGGTCTGGTCGCCCTGCGTCTTGATGGACGCCGAGTCGTCGGTCAGCTGGTCGATCCGGCTGTGCATCCGGGCTATCGATTCGGCCATCGTCCCGGTGGCGGCGGGCGGCGCGGCCTCGCCGTCGACCTGCTCGTCGCCGTGCGACTCGTCGATGCGCAGCGCACACTGCTTCGCCCGCCGCGATGCGCGCCAGGCGAGTAGCGCCGAGACGGTGGCCGCCGAGAGGATGAGGGCGTCGGGCAGGGTGATCTGGATCTGGCTCATGTCGACCATCGGTTCCTCCGTGCCGCCGGCGGCGGCCTCTCGTCCGGGGCGGGCGGCCGGCCGCGCGTTCGCAGCTCGCGCCCGACTGCGCCTGCGGGCGCCGCCCCGGGTTGCTGGAGTATTGGGTACCGGGGTCCCCGCCGCGGCGGGCGCGTCACCCTCGGGTAGTCTGCGCCGTGTTGCCGGCATCACTTCAGGGAGGGTTCATCATGGGCAACCGCAACCGGCGTCTCGTCTCGTCGTCGCTGCTCTTCGTCTCGAGCCTCGTTACCGTCGCGGTACTGGTGGCAATGCGCTGCACGGGGGGCGGCGTCGCGTACTACCAGGCCGTGGCCCTCGTCTCCGGCCTCGTGCTGCTGTCGGCCGTCGGGGCGCCGCCGGCGCTCGCTCGCGGGCGGCGGCGGCTCCTGCGCGTGATCGTGCGCACGCGCCGGGCCGTGTACGCGGCGGCGGCGGCCGCGCCGCGCCGCGTGCTCGCCACGCGGCCGGCCCTGCTCGCCGGCTCCGCCGTCGCGGCGGCGTTCGCCGTCGTGCTCGTGGACTCGTCGGTCGTCGTGCTGGCGAGCGACGGGCCGTGGGGCACGGCGGCCCAGGCGGTCTGCAACGCGTTTACGGGCGTCATCGGCAAGGGGCTCGCGCTGACGGCCTTCGTCGTCGGGGGCCTGATGTTCGCGTTCGGCGAGGGCGGCAGCAAGTCGGCGCTCGCCGGCCTGATCTTCGGTGCGGGCATGGTGCTCTCGGCGCCGGCGTTCCTCACCTGGATCGGCATCGCCGGGTCGGTCGGCTGCTAGTCCGGCCGTTGCTGCCGGTGCTGCCTGCCGGAACCTGCCGCGGCGGGCGCGGCGGGCGCGGCCGTCCCGGGGCGGGACCCTCGTTCTCCTGCGGGACGGCCGTGTGTTTCACGGCCCGCGGCGTCAGTCCAACGCGTTGGGCCGGCCCGCGGGCCGCCGCTCTGCCGCGGCCCGCGCCCGGGCCGGCCAGCGGCAGAGCGTCCAGCTGATCCTGGGGCGCCGGGTGGCCGCCTCGAGGACCAGCGGCAGAACGCTGGCGGCGTCGAGGCCGCCGAGGCCGCAGCCGAGCGGGGGCACCGCTACCTCGCTGACGTCGTGGCGCAGGCACGCGGGGCCGATGGCGGCGATGGTCGCCTCGACCAGCTCGGGTGGCGAGGGATCGCGCCAGTGGCGCTTGGTCGGCGCCAGCAGCACCCAGCCGCCGGCGCGGCGCCAGAGGACGACCGTTCCCTCGTCGAGCTCTCCCGAGCGCAGCATCGCCCGGTAGGCCGGCACGATCGCCGGCCAGCGGCGGGCGGCCTGGAGCGCGAGGCCGCGTCCCATGGCGCCGGCCAGGTTCACCGGGACGCACGGCGCCCCCGCCTCGAGGATGTCTCCGTCGCTGAACCGGACGTTCTCCATCGCGCTTCTCCGTTTCTCTTTCGCCGGCCGGTCGCCGGCTGCCAGGATCGGTCCTGGACGGTGTCGCCGGATCGGGTCCGTTCCGGGGGCCCTCGGCGGGGGCCCACTCCGGGGGCCCGCCCAGGGGGCCCGCCGAGGGGGCCCAGGCGGGGGTCTCAGAGATCGACAAATCTGCTTGCCGGGCCCGCCAAGCAGATTTGTCGATCCGTGGGCCGGATATATCGCGTTCTTCTGGGTCAGCCAAGCTATTGCTGCGAAACGACTTGATATGGGGCGTCGGCGTTGGGGTTACCAAAGGGTAACCCCAACTGATTCGGGGACCCCAAATCTCGCGCGCTGGATCCGCTCTCTCCGGGGCGCCCGGACAACTTCTCTGATGAGCGATTTCGGGCCCGGTGCGCCGGGTCGGAGGCGGCTTGGCCGATCCGTCCGGCGGTGGGCCGCCGGCCGATTGGGTGGCGTTGTCCCGTGATCTCGCGTGCCGGCGCTCTTCCTCTCGGGCGGTGCGCCGCGTCTCGCCGGGCCTAGCGCGCGGTGGCGGCGCAGCTCGGCTCGGGTGTCCCCGCAGCGTGGGGCTCGAGTTGCCGTTGCCGCTCCCGCGCCGCGGCCGCGGCCGCCGCCGGCGCGGCCTGCGGCGGCCGCGGCTCGGTGCGCTCGATCAGCCGGTCCGGGATGGACTCGATGAAGGGGGAGCGCGCCACGCGCTTGAGCCCGGCGCCGTGGGCAATTCGCAGGGGCGCCGTCAGGTGCAGCTCCGTGCGTGCCCGGGTCATGCCGACGTAGGCCAGGCGGCGCTCCTCCTCGATGGCCGCCGCCGGGTCGCCCGCCTCCGACACCGTGCGGTGGTGCGGTAGCCGCTCGGCGTCGAAGCCGGCGAGGATCACCGTGTCGAACTCGAGGCCCTTGGCCGCGTGCAGCGTGGACAGGGTGACCGGCTCGCGGCCCGTGCCGGCCTCGCGCGCGCCGTGCGCGTTCTCGCGGAGCTGCCTGCAGCGCTCGACGAACCCGGCGCTCACCTGCCCCTGCTCCTCGCGCCCGGCGGCGGCCGCCCCGCGCCCCTCGCGCGCGAACTCGCGCGCGTCGCGCACCAGCTCGTCGATGTTCTCGATCCGCTCGACTTGCCGCTTGTCGTCGCTCTTGCGCAGCGCGTCGCGGTAGCCGGTCAGTTTCTGCGCCCGGACGATGACGTCGGCGGGACCCAGGCCCCGCCACCCTCCAGCGTCCGGACCTTCTCGAGCCGCCGGGCCGCCGCCGCCGCGTCCCTGGGGCTCAGCGAGCCGTCGCCGAGGGCCGCCGCGACCCGCTCGCGGCAGGACGCCGAGGGCGGGCCGGCGCGGTCGATGCGGTCGAGCCCCGCTGCGCTGACCCGCTCGCCGGGCGGCATCGCCAGGAAGCGCCGCACGGCGGCGCCGGCCCCGCTGCCCCCGGCCGCGATCTCGACGCAGGCCAGCATGTCCCGGACCTCCGGCCGCTTGTAGAACGACTCGCCGCCGGCGATCCGGTACGGGACCGACGCGTTCCTGAACGCCGACTCCATCGCGCACGCCTGCGCGTTCGTCCGGTAGAGCACGGCGACCGGCCCGCCGCCGGCCGCCTGCCGCCGGCGGGCGATCTCGGCCGCGTAGCGGGCCTCGCCGGCCGGGTCCGCCGCCAGGTGCAGGCGCACCGGGCCGCCGGCCTCGCGGGTCGTCTCGACGGCGCGGTTGATGCGCGCCGTGTTCGGCTCGATGACCGCCCGCGCCGCCTCGAGGATGTTCCCCGTCGAGCGGTACGTCAGGTTCAGGTCGATGCGCCGCGCGCCCTCGAAGTCGTCCTCGAAGCGCATGATGTTCTCGATGCTCGCCCCGCGCCACTCGTAGATCGCCTGGTCGGGGTCGCCGACCGCGAACACGTTGCCGCGCTCGGCGGTCAGCTGCCGGATGAGCACGTACTGCGGCAGGTTCGTGTCCTGGTACTCGTCGACCAGCAGGTGCGGGTGCTCCCGCTCGCCGGCCGCGGCCACGTCCCTGTGCTCGTGCAGCAGCCGGATGGTCCAGAGCATCATGTCGTCGAAGTCGAGCGTGTTGCGCTCGGCGAGCTTGTCCTGGTACCGCCCGGCTATCGCCGCCGCCTCGGCGGCCTGCCCGCCCGCTCCCCACTGCTTCGGGTCGTCGGGGCTCTCGAGCCCGTTCTTGATCTTGCTGATGCGCTGCAGCACGGCGTTCGCGCTGAATGGCCCGCTGCGGCCGCGGACCTCGCGCGCCGCCTCGCGCAGCAGCGCCTGCTGCTCGCCCGCCTGCGCCACGGCGAAGTCCGGCCGGATGCCGATGCGCGCGCCGTCTCGGCGCAGGATGCGGCCGCACAGGCCATGGAAGGTGGAGACCCGGACGCTGTCGCCATGGAGTGGCCCGAGCATCTCGCGCACGCGCCCGGCCATCTCGTCGGCCGCCTTGCGCGTGAAGGTGATGGCCGCGATGCGGGCGGGGTCGACGCCGCGGCCGCGCACCAGGTGGGCGATCCGCGCGCAGATCACCCGGGTCTTGCCCGAGCCGGGCCCGGCCAGCACCAGCGTCGGCCCGTCGGGGGCCGAGGCGGCCTCGCGCTGGCGGTCGTTGAGGCCGTCGAGCGGCGGCCGCTCCCAGGCGTGGCCGTCCATCGCCTGCGGCGCGGGCTAGCGGTCGGGGCCCCTGCCGCGGTCGCGCTCGCGCGTCTCGCGACGCCGCTGCTCCTCCTCGGCCCAGTTCGGGCCGTTCTTCGGCTTCGGATCGTCGGGCCGGCCGCCTTGCTCGAGGGGGACCTTGCGCGCGTTGTGCACGGTCTCGGACGCCCCGGCGGCCGCCCGGGCCGCGCCGGAGCCGGGTCCGGCCGGCGCGTCCTGGCCGCCGCGGCCGAGCCGCCGGCCCAATGCCCCGAGGCCGGCGCCGATGGCGTCGTTGAGCGGGTTGCGGGTCGGGGGCATGTTGCCCGTCATGATCCCGGTCGTCACCTGGGACTGCGTGTCCTCGATCGCCCTGACCGTGCGCGACATGGCCGGGGCCGCCTTCGAGATCACGCTGCCCGCCGCTGCGCGCAGCTCCTTGTTCGCCATGGCCGATCCTCCTTGCGGTCTTCCTACCGCTGCGGCCCCTGGCCGCGCGAGCGCGCCGCGAGCGCCGCCAGCCCGGTCGCGGACGGCGGCCCGGCCGGCGGCGCCAGAGCGTGGCCGGCGCCGCGGCGCAACGCGGGCTGGCCCCGCGGGCGATCGACCACGTCGCTGCGGCTGAAGTTCTGCGGGCCGTAGCTGTACTTCTGCTCGAGGGTGGTGATGCTCGGCCGCGACGGGGACGCCGGGCTGCGCGGGTCCCGCGCGCGCTCGTCGCGCGGCGGCGAGACCTCGACCGTGGTCGACGCGGCGACGCGGGCGCTCCGCGGGTCGTGGCCGTCCACCACGTTGCCCGCGAGGGCGGCGAGCTGCATCTCCCGGCGGTGCCCGGCGAGCACGGCGCGCAACGTGTCGTTCGTCGTGCCGTCCCCGTGGCCGGGCCCGGCGACGCCGTCGCGCGTGTGGTTGGCGTAGCGCCGGACCATCGAGGTCAGCCAGCCGTCGATGCCGCCGGCGCTCCGGGCCCCCCGGCCCGGCGCGCTCCGCATCTCGACGGCCGTCGTCCGGACGTGCTCGCGGATGTGCGCGTGCTTGGCCGCCACCAGCTCGTGGTCGGCCGGCTGGGCGGCAGCGCGGTCGTCGTGGCGGTCGGCGGGCATTGTCGGCGGGCTCTCCGGCGCGGCCGGCGCTATCCTGGTTGTCAGCCGACAGCGTAGCGCAACGGCCCGCGGGTGCGCCGGCGGGGGCCCGGTCGGCGGGGGTGGTCCTGATGACGCGACTGGTTCTCTTCGTGCTGTACTACGGGCTGGCGGTGCTGCTCGGCTTCATCCTCCGCGGGCGTTTCGACCAGTGGATGTACGCGAAGCCGCACATGCAGGAGTCGCTCGTGCGCTATGCGTCGGAGGTGATCCACCTGGTCGAGCACGGGGCCGACGAGGTCCCGCCGCCGCCCCTGACCGTCGACGCCGACGCGTTCTCGCCGGTGGTGTTGCAGGGGCCGCTCGGGCGCGTCGCCCGCGCCCCCGAGGCCGCGGCCGGCGAGCCGGCGGCCGCGCTCGATGCCGCCCCGGAGCCCGGGCCCGCGGACGCGCGGTCGGCCGTCCCCGAGGGCGGCGTTCCCGGCGCGGCGGATGGCCGGACCCAACGTGTTGGAGCCGCTCAGTCGGCCGCGGGTGCCGGTCCCGCGGGCCGGGCCCGCATCGCCCCGGGGGCGATCGATCCCGGGGCGGACACGGACGCGGCCGCCTCGGGCGGCGGACCCGCTCCGATCCGGCCGGAATAGCGGCGGGCTGTTCCCGGTACGGGAGCGGGGACGTGAGCAAGGATCCAAGGATTGAAACAGATGCCAGATGATGCAAGCGGCGGCGCCTGGGCGGCCGGCGGCGAGCCGCCGGAGCGGCCGCCCGAGACCTACGCCTTCGGCGGGGTCGAGTACACCGCGCACAAGGTCGCGCGGCTCTTTCCCCTCATCAAGGGCGAGGCCTTCGACGAGCTGGTCAAGGACGTCGAGGCCAACGGGCTGCGCCACCCGGTCGTGCGCCGGGGAACCGAGATCATCGACGGCCGCAACCGGTTCCGGGCGGCCCTGGCCGCGAAGGTCCCGGTGACGTTCTGCGACCTCAAGCCGGACGAGCACCCGGTCCACGTCATCCTGACCGAGAACATCCACGTGCGCTCGCTCTCGCAGAGCGAGAGGGCCGTGATCGCCGCAGAGATCCGGCGCATCGCCCCGGGCGCGTTCGGGGTCGCGCCGAGGGGCGTCGGCGGGGAGGCCGGCGGGGAGGCGCGCGCCGCGGACGGCGAACCGCCGGCGAAGGACGGCGGTCCTGGCTCCGGAGCCGGTACGGCCGATGCGGCGCGGGCCGGGGACGCGGCGGCCGACGGCGACGGCGCGGCCGGCGGGCGCGGTGAGCCGGCAGGTCCGGCAGGCGTCGTGCGCGAGCAGGAGGGCGTGTCGGCCGCGCTGGGCGTGTCGTCGGAGTACACCCGCCAGGCCGAGCGTCTGAGGGAGCAGGCTCCCGAACTCTTCTCGGCGGTCAAGAACAGCGACGTGACGCTCCGCGACGCCTACGCCGTCCGGGAGCAGCCGGAGGACGTCCGCCGGCAGGCCCTCGAGGACGTGAAGGCGAAGCGTGCCTCGACGCTCGTCGACGCGGTCGAGCGGCGCACCGGGCGGCCGCCGAAGGCCCGCCCGGCGGCGCCGCGCCGCCCGCCGGCGCCCTCGAGGCCCCCGAAGGCGCCGAAGGCCGGCGACGACGCCGGGCGGCCCGCGCTCCCGCCGCTGCCCACGGCTGGGGACGCTCCGGCCGCGGCCGCGCCGCGCCGCGGCGCCGGGGAGGCTCGGCCCGCGGCTCCGGCCGCGGACGCTTCTCCGCCAGCCCCCGGGCCCGCTGCCGCGCCTGCGGCCGCCGAGGCGGCCAGGGCGCCGGCAAGCGGCCCGGCGGACCGGCCCGCCGCGGGCGTGCCGGACGGCGGCGGTGCGCCTGCGGACGCGCCTGCGGACGAGGCCGCCGGCTACGAGGACGTCCACCCGGACCTGATCGTGCCGCGCCTGCTGCTCGCGTGCGTGAGGAAGGCCTTCGATGGGTCGATCGACCTCGACCCGTGCTCGAACGCCGATGCGCAGGACCGCATTGCGGCCACCGAGTGGTATTCGGCCGAGCAGGACGGGCTCTCGCTCGCGTGGCGCGGCGCCGTGTGGGTGTTCCCGCCGCTGGCGCTGGCCCCGGCCTTCGCCTCGAAGCTCGAGAGCGAGCTCCGCGCCGGGAACGTTTCCCGCGCGGCGCTGCTCGCGCCGGCGGACCTGAGCCGCGAGTGGGCGGGCCGGCTGCTGCGCATGCCGCAGCTGAGCGCCCTGGCGGTGCAGCACGGCCGGCAGCCGTTCGAGGTCTCCGGCGACAGCCGGAAGCTGCGCGTCCCGGGGGCGATGGCGGTCTACCTGTTCGGTCTCGGCGGCGCCCCGGCCGCGGGCGGCCGCGACCCGCTGGTCCAGAATCTGGGCGTCTGGGGCCACGTGCTCCGCAACGTGGCGGGCCAGCCCGCCCAGCCCGCGTGATGTCGCTGGTCTTCCGGCCCCTGATCGCGGTGCTCTGCATGACGCTGCTCATGTGGTACTTCGGCCGGCAGGGCGGGCCCGGGTCCGGCGTGGACCCGGCGGCCCCCGCCCCGGCGGCCGGGCGGGCGGCGCCCGCCTGGGACCCTCGGGCGCACGCGCAGCTGGCCGTGCTGGCCGACTGCCTCGACAACCTCGCCTACGCCGGGCAGGACACCCTGGGCGAGACGGTCGCGGCGACCGGCCTGCTGCGCATCGAGGACGCCTACCGCCGGCGGTGCCGCTCGCAGGTCTACGGCGCGGGCTTCGAGACCTTCTCGCACGCCTACGGCGAGCGCGCCCGCGCGGCCGTGGTCGCCATCCTCGACCGCGAGGAGTCGTATGTCGCCGAGGCGCTGGCCGACCCGCTGGTCGGCGTTGCCGACCGCGCCGCCCTCTGGCAAGTCGGCCTGCAGCGGGCCTCGGCCGACCTGCGCGAGCTCTCGCGCCGCCTCCGGGACGTCTACGCCGGGCTCGTCCCGGCGGCGGCGGTGTCCTGGCCCGTCGAGCGCTTCCTGCCCGGGGTCGCGGGGGCCGTGCGGGAGCACGCCAGTCATGTCCAGGCCTCTCGTTCGCCGTAGCCTGCTCGTGCGCTTGCCGGCGCTCGCCGCGCTGGCCGCGGCCGTCGGCGCCGGGTGCGCGCACGCCGCGGGGCCCGCCGGGCCGGGCGCCCCGCCGCCGGAAGCCGCTCCTGCGCCGGAGGCGGGTACCACGCGGCTGGCGCGGCTGGTCCATCCCCCCGCGCCGCCCGGCCGGCGCCTCGCGGGCCCGGCCGGCGGCGGCGGGCCCCTGCCGCGGACCTGGCGGGGGCTGCGGCTCGAGGCCAGGAGCCGCTGCCCGGATTACGACGCGTCGGCCTACGGGCCGCCCGGGCCGCCGCCGCGGCTGCGCGCCCGGGGCGGCTGGCGCGAGCTCGCCGGCTGCGCCCTGTTCGCCGGCCCGGGCGACGAGGCGGCCCCGGCCGCCCGCCTCGTCCCGGCCGCCGTAGCCCACGATGCGGGCCTGTGCCGCGCGCCGGCCGGCGTCCGCGCGGCGTTCGCCGCCGATCCGGACAACGTGTTGCACCTGCCGCGCAGCGTTGCGGCGCTGCGCCGCTACCTCGCCGACACCGGCGCGCCCGTGTGGACGCCGGCGCGCAACCGCTGCTGGTACGTCCGGGCGCAGCTGCGGGTCCGCCGCCGCTACGACCTGTCGGTCACCCCCGCGGAGGCGGCGGCCTTCGACGCCGTGCTGGCCGGGTGCGCCGGCGCCCCGGCGGCGCCGGCCTGCGGGCCGCCGGGGGCCTTCTGACGCGCGCCCGGGCGGCCGGCTCGCGCCGCGCCGGACGGGGCACGCGCCGGCTGCCGGCCGAAGGCGGCGCCGCCGTCACGAGCGCTTCCCGTGGGTTTCGACCCGGGGCCGGGTCCCGGTGTCTGCTTCCCGGTCGCTGTCTCTCTTCAGGACGTACGGGCGCAGCGGTCCCCACTGGCCGTGGAACCAGCCGAGGCGGGAGCCGTCGAGGGCCTGGGCGAGGGTCCACCCGCGCGCCGCGAGCGTCCGGGCCGTGCGCTCGCAGGCGTCGTCGTCCCAGAGCTCGAGGTCCTGGGGCGGCGGGGTGCGGCCGCGCGGATCCCAGTCGTCGGGCATCTCGCCGAGATCCGTGAGGGGAGGCCGTGCGGGGTCGGGGTCGTCGCCGGCGGGGTCCGGCCACTCGATGTCGCCCTCGTCGATCTCGCAGGCGGGATCGGCCAGCTTGAGCCGCCAGTGCTCGGGCAGCCAGACGACGCCTTCCGTGCGGTGGAGGATGAGGTACTCGGTGTCGCTTCCCGGTGGTCTGAAGCGCCACATGCCGGCCGCCTCGTCGCCGGCGAGGACGTCGTGGTTGACGGCCTCGCAGGTCGCGATGTTGCCGAGCGTTCCCTCGTACTCGCCGAACTCGGCTTCCGTCCCGGTCACCGGGCCGAGGAGCGCGTAGCCCTCCTTCTCGAGCCTGGCGGCCTCCTGGTCGGCGGCGGCGCGGTTCCACGGATCGTCGGGATCCATGTCGTCGAAGACGTCGGCCACGTTGTTGGCGATGTAGCTCTGCCACGCGGCGGGCAGCTCCACGGTGATCCGGAAGGCCGGAACCCCGGGTGCCGGGGTCCGGTCCTCCTGTCGTCTCATGCTGGTCATGGCTTTGTGATGTTGTTGTCTGCGGTTCGTTCCGTGGTTCGGACGATAGTCGCGAGTTGGCTGCTGCGCGTTGCTGGTGGGCCGCGCGGGGCTGCGGGCGGGCGGATCGGTCCTCGGAGCGCTGCCGGGCTTCGTGAGGGTGGGGCCATGGGCGTCGGCGGCGTGCTCGAGGCCGCGGCCGGCAGCGTGCTGCCCGGTTCGGGGATCTGGCGCTGGACGGCCGCTGCGGCCGCCAGGAGCGCATCCGACGCCGGCTGGACCCCTTGGAGCCCGGGCGGGTGGCGGAATGCGCGTCAGCGCGCCAGCAACGCTGCTGCGAGGCAGAGCCGGCGGCGACCGTCTCGTCGCCTCGCCGCTGGCGCGCTTCCACTCGTGCCCGCCGTTCCAGGTCGGCCGGGCCGGGTCGTCCGATTCTCGTCAGGTTCTCTCCGGCGCCGCCGGGCGATCGTTCCGCCCTGCGCCCGTGTCGGCGGCGCCTTGCGGGCCGAGCAGCCCCAGCGTGTCGTTCGGGTCCATCTCCCGCCAGTGGCGCTCGCAGTGGGCGTGCAGCCGGTCGTCGTTGTCCACGCGGAAGTGCGTGGCGGGTCGGCCGCACCGGTGGCCTCCGGCCGGGGTTTCGCAGTCCAGGCGCCGGCCGAGGCCGGCCTTCAGTGCGGCGTCGGCCATCACGTGCCGGCCCGCCGGTCCGAGCGCCCCTTCGATCAATGCCCGTTCGTCGGGCGTGAGGATCGTCAGTTCGTTGGTACGTCCGAGCTCGATCGAGCCTCCTTGCCGGCGGCCGGCGGGGCCGGCCCTGGCGCTGCCGGCTCACGCGGCCGTTTTCCTGCGGTCGTGGCCGCTGTCGAGTGAGGGGAACGGCTGGCTGGCCGCCCGGGCGTCGGGGTTCGGGGCGGGCGTCACTTGCCGTCGCCGCGGTAGACGAGGCGTTCGGCTTCGGCGAAGTCCTCGCTCTCGAGCTGCCGGCGCCCGCCGAGCGCCGCGACCGTCTGGGCCACGGCGGAGATGCGCCGGCTCGTCGCGTTGTACCTCGCCGAGCCGCCGATGAGGCGCGGGGGAACGCCTTCGAGGATCGCCGCCGCCCGGGCGACGCGCTCCCGGCCGGCCTGCAGCCGTTCGGGGGGCATCGCGGTGTCGGTGGGCATGGCGCCGGTGATCTCGATATCGCAGAGGTCGAGCAGGTTCGCGGCGCGGTGGCGCCGGGCGCCGAGCTCGTCGGCCCGGGTCGTCACCATGAGCCGGAAGCGCGCCGGCATCCGGGTCGTGTGCTCGACCGGGGTGTAGTGGTGGATGACGGTCTGTCCGTCCTCGGCCACGACGACGAGGGCGTCGGCCGCGTCGCGGTCGAACCTGGTCGGCTCGTCGATGACGAGGACGCCGTTATGCGCGAGGTTGACTTCGCTGGGCCCGTCCCGGCTGCCGGCGACGGCGCCGTGCGAGGCGGTGTGGTGCGGGATCCGGAGCGGGGGCTCCGTGATCCGCGCGAGCCACGGCGCCATCAGGCCCGCGACGCCGTGGATGCTGGTCGTCTCGCGCGCCGCCTCGCCGGCGAGGTCGGGCAGGAGGGCCTGCGCGATGTAGCCGTACTGCGGGAGCGAGTGTCCTTCGGGGCCGAAGACGTGGATGTTGTGCCAGCCTGCGCACGCGATCTCGAGCGCGCGCAGGTCGCCCTCGCCGAGGCGCCACGTTGCGGGATCCAGCCGCTTCTCGGCGGTTGTCCGGGGCCGGAGCGGCTCGCCGTCCCGGTCGCCGGCGAGCACGGCCACGAGCTCCTCGAGCGTCGCGGCGCCTGTCGTCTCGGGGCACTCGGCGCAGGCGGCCGCGGCCTGGTCCTCGGCGACGATCAGCCGGAGGCGGCGCGCCGCCGCGGCCTGGGCGATGACGGTCGTGCCGCGGGGGCCGATGCACCGCACGCCGGCGCCCTCTGTCGCCGCGAAGGGGTCGAGGCCGCCGGCGGCCACGATGCCGGCGAGTCGGTCCGCGGGGAGCCTTCCGGCCACGGCGAGCAGGGCCAGCGCGATCGGCAGCTCGAGCGTGCCCGAGCACCGGCCGGTGACCAGGGGCGGGTCTCCGGCGCCGGCGGGTTCGAGGATTACGTCGGCGCTCACGTCGCCGATACCGAGCCGCTTGAGGGCGTGAGTGACGGTCGTGGCTGTTTCCTGCGCTGCCGTGCCGCGGACGCCGGCGACGCGGAGTCGTCCGGCAGCGTTCGGGGTCGCGGACACCGTGAGCAGGTGCCCCTGGATGCCGCGTGTGTACGCGCCGTGGATCTGCATTGGATACACTTCCTTTCAGCCGCCCGGTCAGGGCGGTGGTGATTGGGCTCGGCCGTGGCGATGCGGCTAGTTCAGGCCGCCGCCGAGGATGCGAGGTAGCCCTTGGCGGTGCGGCCGATTCGGACTTCGCGGCGGCGCTGGCCGCGCGCGGGCGGGTTGGTGGTGATGGTCATGCGCAGTGTTCCCCTCGTGCGCCCGGTGGAGGGCCAAGCGTGGGTTACTCCATCCGGGGCGTTCGGGACGGGGGGCTGCGCCCTTGGCGTTCGCCGGCGGCTCAGCCGGCGGGCAGGTGCTCGAGGGCGCAGGCGTAGGTGTCGAACTGTCGGGCGGTGCGGCGGCCGATCTCAGCCACCCGGGCCGGGGTCAACCCGAGGCCGAGGAGCTGGTCGGAGGGGACGAGTCCGGCTGCGTGCAGGATCGCCAGCGCGATGGCCAGCTCGCAGTCTTCCTCGGCCCAGCTCGGTCCGTTGATGAAGGTCGCGCCGAGAGCGCGGGGAATCGCCTCGAGGGCTGGTCCGGCGAGGTGCAGCCCGCCGTGGGAGGCGGTCTCGATCAGGGTCACGCCGGGGGCGAGGACGGTGGCGCTCTGCACATCGCCCCACGGGCTCGTGTGAATGCTCGTCATGTCGTCGGGCTCCGGGTCAGCAGTGTTTCGGCCTCCGCGGCGTCTCCGGCGAGGATCTGCCGCCGTCCGGCCAGTGCCGCGAGCGTCCCGGCGACGGCTCGGGCTCGCGGGGCGTTCGGTGCGTGGTGCGTGGCGGGGTGCGTCGAGGAGCGCGGCGGCGCGCGGGTAGCGGGTGGTCACCCGAAGGTCGTCCCGAATCCGGCGGCCGCGCCGAGCCGGCGGGTGGGTTCGGCGTTCGGCCACCGATCGATGTCGGCCACCGGGGCAGTCGAAGTGTCCGTCCCGGGTCGAGAAGCAGGGGACGCGGCCGGCGCAGGCCCGGTTCGGGAAGGTCGCCGTCGGTTCGCCGTCGAGGCTCTTGAACGCGATGATTGCGGCGGTTGCGGTCGCAGGCGCCGGCTGTCTCCCGGACCGGGTTCGGGCAGGTTGCCGCGGTTGCTCTGGTGGGTTCTCCCGGTGTGTCCCGTGCGCCGTGAGGCGCGTCCCAACGCGTTGGAACGTCAGGCTGGCCGGTGGATCTCGACCTCGGCCGAGCGCTGGCCGCACGCGAGCCACGCCGCGATGATCGCCTCCTCGAGCGGCCGCGTGCTCGAGTCGGGGTCGGCGGGCCGCAGCAGGTCGTACCGCGTGCGCCGGCCGTCGACCGAGTAGACCCGCGCGGGCATCGTCAGCCGGGGCCTGTCTCCGCCGTCGGCCGGCTCCCAGAGCGCGAACCCCGTGATGGCGCAGCCGCCCAGCGGGCCGTCCCGCGTCTCGTCGAACTTCAGCATGGCCACGGCGACCCGGCCCAGCGGGCGCTCGGCCGGGTCCGTCTTCGTGAACTCGATGGTCATCGTCTCGCTCCGTCCTGGTGTGGTCGCCGATGCGTACCCTGGGATGCCGGTCCCGGTCCCGCGGTGCATCGAGTATCCCTGATGGCGGCCGCCGGCCGGCCTGCGGGGCGGCCGTGCGCCCGGCTGTCGTTGGCGGACGTCGGGGGTTGCCGGCTGCAGCCGGCTGCTCACGGCTGCGGTCTGTTGTCGTTGCGGGATCAAAAAAAGGCCCGGATCGCGTCCAGGATTGCGTCCAGGATTCCTGCTGCTGAACGGTGTCGGACGTCGCCGGGCGTCGTTGGCTGCCTGTGGCTGCCAGTCGTCCGTCGGAGGCGCAATCCCCAGTGTTTTCAGGTGTTTGCTGTTTTTCCTGTGTTTATCGGGGAGTTCTTGCACTTGGTTCCGCCGTGTGCGTTGGCGCCGAATTCGCTTTGAAGTAGCGGTCGACGTCGCCGACGAACGCCAGACCCGAGGCCGTGGCGACGACGCCCGTCGAGAACGACGCCCGCTGCTCGTGGCGCCACAGCTCGTCCATGCTCCCGACGTCGTAGGCGCTGAGCCGCCCGAACGTGCCGTTGCTGCCCTCCCGTTCGAAGAACCGGACGTCCGACCCGGTGGACGATCCGGCTCCCTCGACCAGCGGGAACTCGCGGGCCGCCAGCTCCATGCAGTGGTTCTGGTTCAGCGGCAGGATCAGGGCCGACGTCTCCGGGCTGTACGCCGACGCCGGCCAGTTGTGCCCGCCGTAGTACGCCGGGCAGGAATGGATCGGCTGGCCGATCCGCATCGCGACGATGTCGGGACGATAGGTGACGCGGCCCGTCGCGGGGTCGACGGACTCGAAGATGTCCTGGAACACCGTCTCGCGGACGCCGCGGAAGGCGCCGTCGCCGCGCGCCAGCTTCCACATGAGCCCGTCCTTGCCGACGGTGAAGAGCAGCGGCTCGCCCTCGACGTCGATCAGGACCCGTTCGAAGACCGTGTCGAGATCGAGCGACTCGCCCGGCACGTGCTGGAAGTACCACGCGATCGCGCCGGTGCGCGGATCGAGCGCCAGCGTGGAGTTGGAGTACAGGACGGCGTCCGACGGCGTGAGGCCGCGGCTGACGGCTGCCCACGGCTTGGCCTGCGCCGTCCCGATGAAGAACAGGTCCAGGTCCGGATCGTAGGTGCCCGGGATCCAGGTCTCGGCGCCGCCGCGGACGCCGCGCGGCAGGTCGCCCCACGTGTCGCCGCCCGGCTCGCCCGGCTGCGCGATCGTGGACGTGCGCCACAGCTCCTCGCCCGTCTCCGGGTCGTGCCCGGTGATGAAGCAGCCGGCCTGGGTGAAGCGCCCGCAGCCCGTGATGCCGCTGATGACCACGCCGTCCGCGATGGTCGGCCCGGCCGTGTGGTAGAAGCCGTCCGCCTCGTCGGCCTTCTTCGTTTCCCAGACGAGCGCGCCGGTCCGCGCGTCGACGGCGACGACCGACAGGTCGGCCGTCGTCAGGAACACCTTGTCCTGGTAGAGCGCGATGGTGCGCATCAGGTTGGAGCGGCGGCCGTCGGGATACGTGCGCCGGTACTCCCAGATGATGTCGCCGGTCCGGGCGTCGAGCGCCTGCAGGACGTTGCCGGGATTCGCCAGGAACAGCACGCCGTCGTGCACCAGCGGCGTCGTCTGCACGCGTCCCGCTTCCATCGTCCACACCCAGGCCAGCCGCAGCTCGCCGACGTTGTCCGGCGTCAACTGCGCGAGCGGGCTGTAGCCGTGGCCGAGCGGGGTGCGCCGCCACGACAGCCACTCCTCGTCCGGGGGGTTCTCGAGCAGCACGTCGGTCACCGGGCTGTACGACTCGACCGCGCGGCCGACCAGCGCGGGCGGGCCGCCCGTCGGCGGCGCGAGCCGGTCCGCCGCCCGCACGTCGGCGCCGGGCGCGACGGCCAGCGCCGAGTCGGCGCGCAGCGGCTCCGCCCCGGCCGCGTGCCCGTTGGCCTGCAGGATGTAGGCGACGATGTCCAGGTAGGCGGCCGCGCCGAGCGAGCCCTCGGCGCCCGGCGGCATCGTGCCCCGAATGTGCTCGAGCAGCACACGCGCGGACCGTGCGCCCCAGGCCGCCGTGAAGCTCGGACCCGCCAGCGGCGGCCCGAACCCGCCGCGCAGGTTGTCGAGATGGCACTCCGCACAACTCTCTCGGTAGGCTTCCCGGCCCACGGCGGCCTGGGCCTCGACGTACGACTCCGCGGCCGGCGGCTGGGCCGCAACGGCGACCTGGCCGGCCGCCGCGGCCAAGGCCGCCGCCAGGCCGACGGTCCAGCGCGATACAGCGATCCGCATGCCTTCACCCCCTGACGGTCCGAGCGAGCGCCGAACCCGGCCCCCGGAACTGTATCAGGATGCCGAACGCGGCCAACCGCGCGGCGGCCCCGGCGCCCCCGCGACGCCCTTCGCGCGCAGGCGCTGCAGCACGATGGCCGCCGCCGTCGCCACGTTCAGCGAGTCGACGGCCGGCTCGATGTCCACCCGGACGCGCTCGGCGCACAGGTCGAGCGCCGCCCCGCTCACGCCGTCCCCCTCGTTGCCGAGCAGCAGCGCGAGCGCGTCGCCGCCGCCGCGCCCGACGAACGTCTCCAGGTCGGTCGCCCGGCCGTCCGGCGTGAGCGCCACCAGGCGCGCCCCCGCGTCCCTGATCGACCGCAGCGCGCCCGGCCACTCCCCCGCCACGCGGAACGGCAGCGTCAGCGTCGTCCCCATGGACGTCCGGATGGCCTTGCGGTAGAGCGGGTCCGCGCAGGTCGGCGAGAGCACGACGCCGGAGGCGCCGAACGCCGCGGCGTTGCGGAAGATGGAGCCCACGTTGTCGGGATTCGACACCCCTTCGAGCGCGATCAGCGGGCGCGACGGCTCGGCCGCGGGCCAGTCGTCGTCGTCGTCCGCCGGTAGCACGGGGCGCGCGCCCAGCGCGAGGCAGCCGCGATGGAACCGGAAGCCGGTGATCTGCCGGAGCCGGGCGGAATCGGTGAGATAGACGTCCAGGCCGCCGGCGCCGACCCGGCGGGCCGCGAGCGCCGGCTCGAGGCTCGCGAGCACGCTCTCGGTCAGCAGCAGCGCCTGCGCGCGAAACCGGGAGGCGAGCAGCCGCTCGACCGCGAGCCGGCCCTCGGCCACGAACAGGCCGCGCTCGCGCATCAGCAGCGGGTCGGAGACGACCCGGAAGTCGCCCACGCGGCGGTCGTCGACCGAGTCGATCGCGATGCGGTTGATCCGCACGGGACACGCGGCAGGATCAGGCCGAGCGAACCACGGAGCGCCGGCTGCGGTGGCCGTCGAGCACCTCGAGGCCGAGCGGCTTGCCGAGGTAGACCTTCGCCTCCCGGTTGTCGTCGGCGTGGGGCTCGAACTTGATCACGTTGAACTGCAGGTGGTCGAGCGTCCCGCGCATGCCGTACAGCCGGTTCTTCGTCTTGACGACGATCTCGTCGAACCCGTTGTCGAGGGCCCAGGCCTCCTGCTCCTCGGTCAGGGCCCGAAAGAAACCCTGGCCGCGCCAGTCGCGGCGCGTCCCGCCGATCCAGCTGTACAGCACCTTGCGGCCGCTGAAGGCGACGCAGTCGCCGAGGCGGGTCACGAGGTCGGCGAGCTTGGCGTCGGTCTCGTTCCGCCGCAGCTCGTGCGACACCTTGTAGGCCACCGGGACGACCGTGGTCGGGTCGTCCGGCAGCGGCGCCTCGGCCATCAGGATCTGATGGTCGCGGTCGCCGAGGCGCTCCATGACCTCCGCCGACGTCTTGCGGCGCGAGAACTCGCCGAAGTACTCCTCAATGTACTCGATCTCGAGCGCGCCCTGCTGCAGATCGTACTGGCGGACGAGATACTCCATGGAATCGGGCGCGCATTATACACTGCGCACGTGCCGGAACTGCCCGACGTCGAGGTGTACGTGGCCTGCCTCGCGCCGCGCATCGTCGGGCAGCGAATCGAGCGCATCCGGCTGCTCCGCCCGTTCGTCCTGCGCTCCGTCGCGCCGCCGCTCGAGACCGTCCGCGAGCGCGAGGTGCGGTCCGTGGAGCGCCTCGGCAAGCGCATCGTCATCGGCGTCGAGGGCGACCTGTTCCTCGTGCTGCACCTGATGATCGCCGGACGCCTGCGCTGGCGCCCGGCGGGCGCGGCCGTGCCGAAGAAGCTGGGCCTGGCGGCGTTCGACTTCGCGGGCGGCACGCTGCTGCTGACCGAGGCGGGCTCCATCAGGCGCGCGGCGCTGCACCTGGTCGCCGGACGCGCCGGCCTGCGGGCGCACGATCGCGGCGGCCTCGACGTGCTCGCGGCCGACCTGCCGGCGTTCCGCGCCGCGCTCACGCGCGAGAATCACACGCTCAAGCGGAGCCTGACCGATCCGCGGCTCTTCGCGGGCATCGGCAACGCCTACTCCGACGAGATCCTGCACGCGGCGCGGCTGTCGCCGCTGGCGCTGACGCGCAAGCTGGACGACGGCGCCATCGAGCGTCTGCACGCGGCCGCGGGCCACGTCCTTCGCGGCTGGACCGAGCGGCTGCGCGGCGAGGCCGGCGCGGGGTTCCCGGAGCGGGTCACCGCGTTCCATCCCGCCATGGCGGTCCACGGCCGCTACGGCCAGCCGTGCCCGACCTGCGGCGGCCCGGTCCAGCGCATCGCCTACGCCAGCAACGAATCGAACTACTGCCCGGCGTGCCAGACCGGCGGACGGCTGCTCGCCGACCGCGCCATGTCGCGGCTGCTCAAGCGCGACTGGCCGCGGACGCTGGAAGCGCTGGAGGCGCTGCAGGAGGAGCGCCGGGACGCCGCGGCCGGCAGCCCGGCGAAGGAGCTCGAATGACGGCGAAACGCACCGCACGACGCGCCCGGGTGGCGCCCCTTGCCGCAACCACACTCTGGCTGGCGATGCCGGCCCTGCTCGCACCGCCGGCGGCCGCCGCCCAGCAGGAGGCGCCGCCCCCGGAGGCGCCGCAGGAGCAGCCTGCCGGCCCGGCCGCGGCGGACGAGCGGCTGACCTTCCTCGAGTCGGTGACCGTGGCCGCCACGCTGCGCCCGGCGCCGGTCGGGGACATTCCCGGCACGGCCTCGGTCATCGACGCCGCCGCCGTTCAGGGCCGGATGCTGGAGGACCTGGCGGACCTCGTCAAGTACGAGCCGGGCGTCTACATGGAGAACGACGTGACCCGCTTCGGGCTCAACGGGATCAACATCCGGGGCACGGGCGGGAATCGGGTGCTGACGCAGATCGACGGGGTGCAGACGTCCGAGCAGTTCGACTTCCGGCTGCTCGGCATCTCGCAGGTGGGGCTCGATCCGGACATGCTCCAGTCCGTCGAGATCGTCCGCGGCGCCAGCTCCGCGCTGTACGGCAGCGACGCGCTCGGCGGCGTCCTCTCGCTCGTCACCAAGGACCCGGAAGACCTGCTCGGCGGCGACCGCTTCCATGCCGGCGCCAAGACGACCTGGGACGGCCGGGCGAACGATCTCAGCGGCAACGTCTCGCTGGCCGGCGGCAACGAGCGCGTGCAGGGCATGTTCTTCGGCAGCGTCAACCGCGGCGATGCGTTCAAGACCCGCGGCGCCGTGGAGACCGAGGACGACACGCGCACCGCGGCCAACCCGCAGAGCCGGCGCGGCGTGCAGATTCTGGCCAAGCTCACCTTCACGGCCGCGCCCGGCAACCGGCTGCGCGCCGCGGTCGAGGCCAACGAGACGCGGGTCGAGACCGACGGGTTCTCGCAGCACGGGACGATCAGCACCACCTCCAGCGACTTCTTCGCCGGCATCCGGGGCGTGCCGATGCTGCCGCCCGGCCCGACGATCCGCATCGACACGGCCGATTTCGATACCGCCGACACGCAGCAGCGCTGGCGTCTCTCGCTCGACCAGGCGCTGGCCGGGCGGGCCGGGCTGGACCTGGTCTCGTGGAGGGTGCACGGCAGCCGCAGCGACACGTCGCAGCTGCTGGAGGACGAGCGGACCGTCACCACCCTGATCGGGGGGCGCCCGATCGCGCCGCCCGCACCCGAGCAGCGGCTGGGCACGTTCGACTTCGACCAGCGCACGTTCGGCGGGACGGCGCAGGGCGAGAAGCTGCTCGGCGGTCCGGGGCGCGGCGTCGCCCTGACCTTCGGCGGCAGCTACCAGCGGGACCGGTTCGACACGCTGCGCGACGTCGAGACGCGCTTCGCCCGGCAGGGGCCGCCCGGGCCCGCCGCGGGTCCCGGGCCCGTCTATCCGACCAAGTTCTTTCCCGCCAGCGACGTCACCGAGGCCGGCGCGTACCTGCAGGCGGAAATCGAGACCAGCCGCGTCACCATCACGCCGGGCGTGCGCTACGACCGCTTCGCGACGGACGCCGACCAGCACGACGTCATCTATCTGGCGACCCTGAGCCCGGAGCCGGTCGATTTCGCGGCCGGCGCCCTCTCGCCCAAGATCGGCGCGGCCGTGCGCGTGAGCGACGCGCTCACGCTCCACGCGCAGTACGCCAGCGGGTTCCGCGCGCCGCCTTACAGCGCCGTCAACAACGGCTACACCAACCTCGCCGTGGGCGTCCGGACGCTGCCCAACCCCGACCTCCGTCCGGAGACGAGCCACAACGTCGAGGTCGGCTTCCGGAGCACGTTCGAGCGCGTCAGCATCG
This sequence comes from Vicinamibacterales bacterium, assembly GCA_965214845.1. Lineage (GTDB taxonomy): Bacteria > Acidobacteriota > Vicinamibacteria > Vicinamibacterales > UBA8438 > JAAXGX01. The sequence goes on along the minus strand of CBDCCO010000007.1, from coordinate 3,419,847 downwards.
GCGTCACCGGCTTCTCGAACCGCTTCGACGACTTCATCGCGCTGACCACGCTGCCCCTGGCCCCGGGCGCCCGCCTGCTGGAGTTCCAGGCCCGCAACCTGGACGAGGTGCACATCGCGGGCGTCGAGGTGCGCGGCGAGGCGCACCTCGGCGAGCGGGTGACGCTGCGCGGCAGCTTCGCGGCCATCAGCGGCGAGAACGTGGCGCTCGACGAGCCGCTGGACGAGATCGCGCCGAGCGACGGGGCGGTCGGCGTGCAGTACCTGGCGGGGTCGGGCAACTGGGGCAGCGAGCTGTCGGTGCGCTTCACGGCCGGCAAGCACCTGGCGGACGTCGGCGCGGGGCAGTTCGCCCCGCAGCCCTACACGGTCGCCGACCTGGTGAGCTTCGTCTCGCTGGCCGGGCCCCTCACGCTGCGGCTGGGACTGCTCAACCTGACCAACGCCCGCTACTTCGAGTGGTGGAACGTCCGCGGGCGGCGCGCCGACGACCCGGTCATCGACCGCTACTCGAGCCCGGGGATCAGCTTCATCGGGTCGCTGGCGTACGACTGGTAGGCGGGTCGCCTCCGCCGTCGGGCGGCCGCGGCGTGCGCGGAGGGACGGGCGGCTTCAGCCCACCGGCTGCTGCCGGCCAGCGGCGCGGCCTCGGCCGGGTCGTACGCCAGGTTCGGCGTCAGCCAGCGCTCGGCCGTCGCGACGTCGACGCCCTTGCGGGCCGCGTAGCTGGCCACCTGGTCGCGGCCCAGCCGGCCGACGTTGAAATAGCGCGCCTCGGGGTGCGCGAAGTACAGGCCGCTGACGCTGGCCGCCGGCGTCATCGCGGCGGTCTCGGTCAGCGCGATGCCCGCCTCGCCGGCGTCCAGCAGATCGAACAGCTTGAACTTCTCGCTGTGGTCCGGACAGGCCGGATAGCCGAACGCCGGCCGGATCCCCCGGTAGCGGCCGGCCAGCAGATCCTCTCGCGCGAGCGATTCACCCGGCGCGTAGCCCCACTCGCGCCGCACGCGCGCGTGCAGCCACTCCGCGAACGCTTCCACCAGGCGGTCGGCCAGCGCCTTGACCATGATGGCCCGGTAGTCGTCGTTGTCCCGCTCGTACTCGCGCACGAGATCGGCGGCGCCGATGCCGGCCGTGACCGCGAACCCGCCGACGTAATCGGTGAGCCCCCGGCCGCGCGGCGCGACGAAGTCGGCGAGCGAGCGGTGGGGCCGGCCGTCGCCGAACGCCTCCTGCTGCCGCAGCAGGTTGAAGCGGACGAGCTCGGTCGCCGGCTCCGCGGCGCCGGGCGACGGGTCGTACAGCGCCAGGTCGTCGCCGTCGGCGTGGGCCGGCCAGAAGCCGTAGACGCCGCGGGCGATCAGCCGCCGGCCGGCGACGATCCCGCCCAGCAGCTCCGTCGCGTGGGCGTACAGCTCGCGGGCCGCCGCGCCCCGCTCCGGGTCGTCGAGAATGGCCGGAAACCGGCCCTTGAGCTCCCAGGCGGCAAAGAAGAACGTCCAGTCGATGTACGGCGTCAGCTCGTCGAGCCCCACCTCGATCGCGCGGCGTCCGGTGAACGCCGGGACGGACAGCTCGGCCGCGTCCCAGTCGGTGCGCAACGGATTGGCCCGGGCCGCGGCGTAGGTCGCCAGCGCCCGGGCGCCGCCGCCCGCGTGCTGCTCGCGGAGCCGCGCCTGGGCGGCGCGGTTGTCCGCGTCGAAGGCCGGCCGCTGGTCCGCGCTGAGCAGGCGCGAGACCGCGTCGACCACCCGCGACGCGTCCGCCACGTGCACCGTCGTCCCGTCGTACGCCGGGGCGATCTTCACGGCGGTGTGCTGGCGCGAGGTCGTGGCGCCGCCGATGAGCAGGGGCGTCCGCATCCGCCGGCGGGTCATCTCCCCGGCCGTGAAGACCATCTCGTCGAGCGAGGGGGTGATCAGCCCGCTCAGCCCCACGAGATCGGCGCCCTCGTCGACCGCGGCCTGCAGAATCCGGTCGCACGGCACCATCACCCCGAGATCGACCACGTCGTAGTTGTTGCAGCGCAGGACGACACCGACGATGTTCTTCCCGATGTCGTGGACGTCGCCCTTCACGGTCGCCAGCACGATCTTCCCCTGCGCGCTGGCCGTGCTCTGCTCGTCCTCCATGTAGGGCTGCAGGTAGGCGACGGCCTTCTTCATGGCGCGCGCGCTCTTGACCACCTGCGGCAGGAACATCTTGCCCGCGCCGAACAGGTCGCCCACCACCTTCATGCCGTCCATCAGCGGCCCCTCGATGACCTCGAGCGGCCGCGCGCACTGCCGGCGCGCCTCCTCGACGTCGGCCTCGATGAAGTCGACGATGCCGTGCACCAGGGCATGGCTCAGCCGGGCGCCGACGTCCGCCTCGCGCCAGCCCAGATCGACCTCCCGCGCCCGCGCGGTGCCCTGCACGCCGGCGGCGAACCGCACCAGCCGCTCGGTCGCGTCGGCGCGGCGGTTGAAGATGACGTCCTCGACGTGCGCCAGCAGGTCCGGCGGGATGTCCTCGTAGACGGCGAGCTGGCCCGCGTTGACGATCCCCATGTCCATGCCGGCCCGCACCGCGTGGTAGAGGAAGGCGGCGTGCATCGCCTCGCGCACCACGTCGTTGCCCCGGAACGAGAACGACAGGTTGCTGACGCCGCCGCTGACCTTCGCGCCCGGGCAACGCGCCTTGATCTGCCGCGTCGCCTCGATGTAGTTGACGGCGTAGTCGGCGTGCTCCTCGAGGCCGGTGGCGACGGCCAGGATGTTGGGGTCGAAGATGATGTCCTCCGGCGCCACGCCGGCCCGCGCGGTGAGCAGCCGGTACGCCCGCTCGCAGATCGCGACCTTGCGCTCGACGGTGTCGGCCTGGCCGGTCTCGTCGAACGCCATCACGACCATGGCCGCGCCGTAGCGCCGGATGAGGCGAGCCTGGTCGAGGAAGGCGGCCTCGCCCTCCTTGAGGCTGATGGAGTTGACGATGCCCTTGCCCTGGACGCACCGCAGGCCGGCCTCGATGACCGACCACTTCGAACTGTCGATCATCACCGGCACGCGCGCTATCTCCGGCTCGGTGGCGACGAGGCGCAGGAAGCGGCCCATGCAGGCCTCGGAGTCGAGCAGCCCCTCGTCCATGTTGACGTCGATGACGTTGGCGCCCCCGCGCACCTGCTCGAGCGCGACGTCGGCCGCCGCGGCGTAGTCCTCCTCCCTGATCAGGCGCGCGAAGCGGCGCGAGCCCGTGACGTTCGTCCGCTCGCCGATCATCAGGAAGTTGCCGTCCGGCCGCACCGCGAGCCGCTCGAGCCCGCTGTACACCGTGAGCGGCGACGCGGGCGGCGCCGGCAGCGGGCGCGGCGCGACGTCCCGGACGGCGTCGGCGACCGCCCGGACGTGGTCCGGCGTGGTACCGCAGCAGCCGCCGAGCAGGTTCACGAAGCCGCTCGTCGCGAACTCGCGCAGGAGCGCGGCCGTCTCCGCGGGCCGCTCGTCGTACTCCCCGAACGCGTTCGGCAGGCCGGCGTTGGGATAGCAGCTGATCCACGTGCCGGCGATGCGGGCCAGCTCCGCGAGGTACGGGCGCATCTCGCGCGCCCCGAGCGCGCAGTTGATGCCGACCGAGAAGGGGCGGGCGTGGGCCACCGACACCCAGAACGCGTCGACGGTCTGACCCGAGAGCACGCGCCCGCTGCGATCGGTGATCGTCACCGACAGCATCAGGGGCAACTCGACGCCCTTCTCGTCGAACACCTGCCGGACGGCGAAGATCGCCGCCTTGGCGTTGAGCGTGTCGATGATCGTCTCGATCAGCAGCAGGTCGCAGCCGCCGTCGACCAGGCCGCGGGCCTGCTCGGCGTAGGCGTCGCGCAGCGCCTCGAAGGTCGTCGCGCGGAAGGTCTGGTCGTTGACGTCGGGCGACATCGAGAGCGTGCGGTTGGTCGGGCCGAGCGCGCCGGCCACGAAGCGCGGGCGATCGGGCGTGCGTGCGGTCCAGCGCGCCGCGGCCCGCCGGGCGAGCCGCGCCGCCTCCCGGTTCAGCTCCTCGACGATGGCCTCGAGGCCGTAGTCCGCCTGGACAATCGCGGTGCCGTTGAACGTGTTGGTCTCGATGATGTCGGCGCCCGCCGCGAGGTAGTCGTCGTGGATCGCCTCGATCACGTCCGGGCGGGTCAGCGCCAGCAGGTCGTTGTCGCCCTTGACGTCGTGCGCGTGAGCGGCGAACCGCTCGCCGCGGAAGTCGGCCTCCCCGAGCCCGCGCCGCTGGATCATCGTGCCCATGGCGCCGTCGAGGATCAGGATGCGCCGCGCGAGCGCCGCCTGCAGCACGGAGCGCGCGTCGCGGGCGTCGGACAGGTTCGCTCGCTCGGTCATGGATTCAGCCGCCGGCGCACCGGTGCCCGCGTGGGCAGGCGCGCCGGGAACGGGAGCGCGTCAGCTCCCAGTGTAGAGGATGCGCCAGACGCGACCGCCGACGTCGTCGGTCACGTAGAGGGAGCCGTCCGGGCCCTGGCCGATGCCGGCCGGCCGGTGGGCGGCGTCGCGGGAGCTCATGAGCGGCGACGCGCCGGCGAATCCGTCGGCGAACGTCTCCCACTCGCCGCTGAACCCGCCGTTGTCGCGCGGCGCGAACGCCACCTGGTAGCCGCCCTGCTCGAACGGCGCCCGGTTGAAGGACCCGTGGAACGCCACGAACGCGCCGTCCAGGTAGCGGGCCGGAAACTGATCGCCCGTGTAGAAGAGCAGGTCGTGGGGCGCCCAGTGGCCCGGGAAGGTGACCAGCGGCCGCTCGTACCGCGCGCAGTCGCCCGCGTCCCGGCCGTCGCCGCCGTACTCCGGCGCCAGCATGCGCTGGTCCCGGAGGTGATCGTAGTAGCAGTACGGCCACCCGAAGTCGGCCCCGTCGCGCAGCCGGATCAGCTCCTCCGACGGCAGCTCGGCGCTCTCCTCGTCGTCGTAGTGCGCCCCGAAGAGCCTCGCGAGCGAGTCGCGCCCGTGCTGCATGGCGTGCATCGCCCCGCTGACCCGGTCCCAGGCGATGCCCAGCAGATTGCGCGTGCCGATCGCGAAGCGGTGCCCGTCGTCGGCCTGCGTCTGGCCGGGACGGCCGGCGTCGAAGCGCCAGACGCTCGCCTGCCGCTCCCGCTGCGGACACGGCTGCAGCCCGGGCGAGCCCGGGGTCCGCGGCCGCTGCTGGCAGTTGTTCGAGGGCGCGCCGACGTTCACGTAGAGGCGCCCGTCCGCGTCGAACGCGAACGGCTTGTCCGGGTGCCCCCGCTGCGGCGGGAAGCCGGACGCGATCGTCTCGGCGGGACCCGCCGGCAGGAGACGGCCGGGCGTCAGCGGATAGCGGAGGATCTCCATGAACGTCGAGACGTAGAGATGACCGCCGTGGAGCTGGAGACCCGTGCCGTAGTGGTCGGCGAAGCGCTCGATGACCTCCGCGCGCCCGTCGCCGTCGGCGTCCCGCAGCGCGATGACGCCCTCGTCCCCGTCGCCGGCCGCGCGGCCGCGCGCGCCCCGGTTGCGGACGTAGATGTCGCCGTTCGCGGTCACGTCGAGGTGCCGCACGCGGCCGAGCCCGTCGGCGACCACCAGCGCGCAGAAGCCGTCGGGCAGCACCAGCCCGCCGTTGTCGGGATCGCACGCGGGCGGACCGGCTCCCGCCGGCTGCGCGCCGCCGGCCGCGGGCAGCCCGAGGCAGGCGACCACCACCGCGGCCGCAACGGCCGCCGCACGCCAGGAGCGCTCGTGTCTCACGTGGCCTTCTCCAAACCCCTAGCGCAGCCCGCGGAACGACCCGCAGTCCAGCATCTCCGCGCCGTGGTACGGGTTGCTGATGAAGCCGTCCTCCTGAATCCACGACTTGCGCGCCATGGGGCAGAAGGCCAGCCGCAGCTCGCCCAGGCCCACCTCGCGCGCGTAGCCGATGACCGCGTCGCTCAGCAGGCCGAAGGCCGCGCGCGCCTTCGTCAGGTCGTCGGCCAGCGCCACCGCGCGCGCCGCCGTGACGATGGCTGCGCCCGTGTCGCCGAGCTCGGCGGCGGCGGCGGCAACCGCCTCGGCAGCGTCCGCAACGCCCTCGATGGAATCCCCGGCCAGCGCGCCCTGGATGTGCAGATAGGGCGCCGCGACGGCGGGCGACAGCTCGGCTGCGGCCGACCCCGCGAGGAGCGCGGCCGCCGCCGCCGTCAACGCCAGCAGCCTCATCGTGTATCTACCCATGTCCGTCCCCTCCTGACAAGCACGGCAAGCGTACCACGTCGACGGCGGGGCCCCATGCGAAACGTTGCGCCGCGCCACCGGGGTTGCTAAGCTCGCGGCATGAGCATGAGGCGCGCACTCGCCGCGGCGGCGGTCGTTTTCGCGACGTTCCAGGCGGGCCCGCTGGAGAGCCAGGAGCAGCCGCTGTTCCGGAGCGGGACCGAGCTCGTCGACCTGTACGTGACCGTGACCGATCGCGACGGGCGTCTGGTGCCGGACCTGCTCCGGGACGACTTCACCATCTTCGACGACGGCGAGCCCCAGGACATCGCGCTGTTCGAGAACGCGGTGCGGCCGATCACGGTCGTCGTGATGCTCGACACCAGCATCAGCACCACCAACGTGATGGACCTGATCATGGCGGGCGCCGAGCAGTTCCTGATCAGGATGCTGCCCGACGACCGGGCGCGGGTGGGCGCCTTCAACGACAAGATCGAGATCGCCCCGGCCGAGTTCAGCGGCGACCGCGACGCGCTGATCGGCGAGCTCGACGGGCTGGACTTCGGTAACGACACGCGCCTGCACGACGCGGTGACGGCGTCGCTCGACGCGCTCGTCGGCGTGGAGGGGCGGAAGGTGATCCTGGTGCTGACGGACGGCCAGGACAGCGCCAGCGACATCGGCTGGCGGGACGTCCTCGAGCGGGCCGTGGCCGAGGAGGTCATGATCTACTCGATCGGCATGGAGGTGGAGTACTTCGACGGGCTCCGCAACCGGCGCACGCGCCCGGATCGCAGCCTGCGCGAGCTGGCGGCCGAGACCGGCGGCGGCTACTTCGAGCTGGAGGAGGAGGACGAGCTCGGCGCGACGTTCACACGGGTGTCGCAGGAGCTCCACAGCCAGTACGTGCTCGGCTTCTCGCCCCGGGCGCGCGACGGCCGGGTCCATGCGCTGGACGTGCGGGTCCGGGGCCGCGGCATGGCCGCGCGGGCGCGCCGCAGCTACGTGGCGCCGTCCGGGTCCGGCCAGGCCCGCCGCTGACGGCACGCACCGGCGACGACCGATGTACTCCCCGCGCGTGGAGCTCGCCCTCGCCACGGCGCTAGAGGCGCACGGCCTCAGCCGGCGCAAGGCCGGGCGCGGCTTCGAGGTTTCGCACGTAACGTCGGTCGCCATGATCGCGGCCGATCACGGCTGCGACGAGGACACCGTCGTCGCGGCGCTCCTGCACGACACGCTCGAGGACACGGCGCTGGAGCCGGACGTCATCCGCGCGCGGTTCGGCGCGCTCGTGCTGGCGATGGTGCAGGACGTCTCCGAGCCGCCCCGGCCGCGCCCGTGGCGGGCGCGCAAGGAGGCCTACATCGAGCAGTTGCGGGTGACGCCGCGCGCCGGCGCGCGGGCGGTGGCGGCGGCCGACAAGATCCACAACCTGTCGAAGATGACGCAGGGGCTGCGCACCCAGGGGCGCCCGTTCATCCGGCCGTTCAGCGCACCGCTCGAGCAGATGGTGTGGTACCACCGCACCGTGCTCGCGACCCTGCAGGACGCCTGGTCGCACGCGATCCTCGACGAGCACGCACGACAGGCCGCCGCGTTCTTCGCCGCGGCCGCCGAGGCCCAGGAGTCTGCGCCGTAAAGTGGCGCCGCGCAGCCCCCGTCCGAAGCTGGTCTGCTGCGGCCTGACCCCGCTCACGAAGCCAGATGGTCGGCCAGCAGATCCCCGGCGTCGAGCACGAACTCGTGTTCTCCGGTGATCCACGCGCCACTCCGTTCGTTGTCGAGTTTCGCCACGGCGGCGGCGAAGCGAGACGAGCAGCAACCAATATCAACGGAAAAGCGTTACGATCTCGATATGATCCACCAATTTTCCGTGTCGAACTACCGCTCCGTCCGGGAGGAGGTCGTTCTCGACTTGCGGATTCCGGGCACGGCCCCCGACCTGCCGCGGTTCCGGCACAGCAAGGCTCGGCCGGATGTCCGTCTGCCGACCGTTGCGGTGCTGATGGGACCGAACGGATCGGGCAAGACGACGCTGTTGAGAGCGTTGATCGCAACCGCCCGCATCGCGGCCTACCCACCATCCCCCTCGGATGAGAACAACTGGCTCGACGCAAGTCCGTTCGCCACGCAGCAGACCTTGAATGAACCGACGCGATTCCGCCTGGAAATCGAGGCGGACTGGCTGTCGCCGGCTGAAGCTCCGGAGTTGTTCCGCTACGAGTTGGCCGTGAGCCGCGGCGGTCCCGGAAGGCACGTCTTCCGCTACGAGGCGCTGTCCCACTTCCCGAACGCCCGGCCGCGCCGTCTCCTCCAACGCGGAGAGCCAGGTGAGCCCATCTACGTCTCCAGGGAGATTTCCGATGCGCTCGGCATCCGGTCGAAGAACGGCGGACTCAAGGCGATTCGAGGCGATGCGTCGTTGCTTGCCACTCTCGCGTTGCTCAACGTGCCGCTGGCGACGCAATGCACCCAATCGTTGAAGGGTCTCCAGGCGTCGGCCAATCTCATGTATCACGAGAGGTGGGCATATCCGACCGAAACGGTCGTCGACATGTTCGAGCGGAACGAAGCGGTACGAACCTGGATCGAGAGGCGGATATCGTCGAGTGACCTGGGCATCCGCGGCGTGGACATCCAGGACGTGAACGCACCCGGGGACCCGGCCGGGAAGGCGGCGTCCTTCGTTCACCACGGCCTCGACGCGCCAGTCCCACTGTATTTCGAATCCAACGGGACTCAGCGCCTCTTCCATCTGCTGCCCCAACTGCACTTCGCACTCGACCGGGGTCGTCCCGCGGTGCTCGACGAGATCGACGGCGACCTTCACGTGGACATCGTCGGCGAAATGCTCGGTTGGTTCCGGTCCAGGGAAACGAACCCACGCAACGCCCAGCTTCTCGTCACGTCTCACAACGTCGGGCTGCTTGACGATCTGGAGAAAGAGGAACTTTTCGTCGTCGAGAAGAACCGTGACGGTGCGACCCGCGTGCACGGCGCACAGGACGTTCGCGGCCTCCGGCGCGACACTCGGCTGTACCCCAAGTACCGGGCTGGAGTGCTCGGCGGCCTCCCGAAGATCGGATGATGGACGATGCGGCGACGCAGCCCGGTCGAGCGCCGGCGAATCGTCTTCGTCGGGGTCGAGGGAGAGAGCGAACGAGCCTTCGCGCGGTTCCTGCAGCGTTGTTGCGAAAACGAGGGATTGCACCTGCATCTGGACATTCGGGTCACTCGCGGCGGCGACTCGCTGACAGTCGTCGAGGAAGCAGGGCGCCTTCTGGCAAGGCACGCTGGGCAGCGAGAGATCGACCGCAGATTGGTGCTTCTGGACCAAGACCGCATAGACCGAGACCTGCGAGCGGGCCGCGATGCGCAGACTGAGGCCTCCAGGCAAAAACTGAAGATCATCTTTCAGAGCCCGAACCTGGAGGGACTGCTGCTCCGGCTGCACCCGGGATGCGAGCGGCGAAACATCACCGCCGGCGACGCGTTGGCAGCGCTTCGGAGGGTCTGGCCTGGCTACGCGAAGCCGGCCACGACGGACCAGTTGCACCGGCGCTTCAAGTTATCCGATCTACGGCGGGCGGCTCGCCACGACAAGGAGCTGCACGGGCTGCTCGCCGTTCTCGGTCTTTCGTGACCTGATCCGCCGGTCAAGGGGCCAGACCGTTCGCCAGCGGATCGTCCGCGTCGAGCACGAACTCGTGCTCTCCGGTGATCCACGCCTCGCCCGCGATGCGGGCCACGATGGCCGGCAGGTCGCCGACGGTCGTGCGCTCCTCGAGCCGGCCGACGAAGCGGGTGCCGGCCAGGCTCTCGTGGACGAACGGCCGGCCCGGCGCGAGCATGCCCATCGCATCGACCACCGCCATGGCCGCCGCGGTGCCGGTCCCGCTCGGCGAACGATCGACCCGCTCGTCGGCGAGGATCGTGACACTGCGCAGATCGGCGTCGTTGCCGTCGGGCGCCCCCACGACGATGGCGCCGTGAATCCCCTTGAGTCCGGGATCGCGCGGGTGGACGGGGGCAACGGCCGCGTCGGCCGCCCGGCAGAGCTCGCACCCGAGCCGCCGCAGGGCCGGCAGCCCGTCCGGCCGCACCGCCGCGCCCAGCGACTCGCCGTCGGCGATCGCGTAGAACATGCCGCCGAACGCGACGTCGACCGGCACCTGCCGGCCCGGCAGCCGCAGCGCGACGCCGGCCCGCAGGACGAAGGCGGGCACGCTGCGGAATGACACGCGCGCCACGCGGCTGCCGGCCCGCTCGGCCCGGGCGGTCACCGGCCCCGCCACCGTGTCGAGCACGACCTCCGCCGCCGGGTCGGCCAACTGGAGCAATCCGCGCTCGAGCGCGATGGTGACCGCCGCGACGACCCCGTGGCCGGACAGGGGCGTGTAGCCGCCGGCGTGCATGAAGAGCAGCCCGGCGTGCGCGCCCGGCGTCACCGGCTCGGTCAGCACCGCGCCGCACATGCCGGCATGTCCCCGCGGCTCGCGCATGAGCGCGCGCCGCAGCCGGTCCCAGCGCCGCCGCAACCAGTCCCGCTTCTGCGCCATGGTCGACCCGCGCGGCCGCGGGAACCCGCCCACGACGAGCCGCAGGGCCTGGCCGGCGGCATGCGCGTCGATCGTCCGGATGCGCCGCTGCGGTCGATCCGCCACGGAGACAGTGTCCACCGCGTCCCGGCGGCGCGCAAGCCGGCGGCCGCCGGGCGCTGACAAGCCGCGAGAGGGCCGCTATCATGGGCACAGCATGTCGATGTGCGCCTGCCGGCCGGGTGCGGCCGCCCTGCTCGCCGCCGCGCTGCTGACGGCCGCGCCGGGACTCGCCGGGGCCGCCGAGGGCGCCGGGCGCCGGACGGACCTGCTGCGGCAGGGCTACGACCTGGCGTACAACCTGGACCACGACGAGGCGGTCGCGGTCTTCGAGCAGGCCATCCGCGAGGCCCCGGACGACCCGGCCGCCTACCGCGGCATCGCGGCCATCACCTGGCTGCGCATCCTCTTCCTGCAGGGCCGGGTGCTGGTCGACAACAACCTGTCCCGCGCGGGCGGCGCCATCAGCCGGCGGCGCGTCCGGACCCCACAGCCGCCCGAGGACCTCGCGCGCACGTTCGAGTCGCACATCGAGCGGGCCGTCGAGTTGTCGGAGGCGGCGGTGGAGCGCGCGCCGGACGACCCCGACGCGCACTACGAGCTGGGCGCCTCGGTAGCGCTCGCGGCCTCGTACCGGGCGTCTATCCGGGGCGACGTGCTGCCGGCGCTGCGCCAGGCGAAGCAGGCGTACGAGGCGCACCAGACCGTGCTCGAGCTCGACCCGCGCCGCAAGGACGCCGCGCTGACGCTCGGCATGTACCGCTACCTGGTCTCGCTGCTGCCGCGGGCGTTCCGCATGCTGGCGTATCTCGTCGGCTTCGACGGCGGCCGGGCCGAGGCCCTGCGGCTCATCGAGGAGGCGGCCGCCTATCCGGGCGAGACGCGCGCGGAAGCCCAGTTCGCGCTGGTGCTGCTGTACAACCGCGAGCGCGAGTACGGCGGCGCGCAACGGGCGTTGAACGACCTGCGGCGCCGCTTCCCGCGCAACCGCCTGCTCTGGCTCGAGTCCGCGGCGACCTGGCTGCGCGACGAGCGGGCCGTCCCCGCGGAACGGGCCATCGACGCCGGGTTCGCCGCGCTGGCGCGGGACGATCGCACGCGCATGGAGGGCGAGCAGGCCGTCTGGCACCTCGTGCGCGGCGCGGCCCGCGTGGCGCGCGGCCGCGGCGCGGAGGCGCTGCCCGACCTGGCCGCGGCGGAGGCCGGCCCGGCCGCGGCCTGGGTCCGGGGGCAGGCCCACATCGAGCTGGGCAAGATCGCCGACCTGGAAGGCGACCGGCGGCGCGCGCGGTCGGCGTACGACCGCGGCCGCGGGCTCTGCCGCCAGGCGCGGCACCGGCGCTGCGCCGACGCCGCCGAGCGCCTGAAGCGGCACGGCTACCCCCTGTCGGACAGCGGGTCTGCGCGCTAGCAAGGCAAGGCCCGCACAGCGCGCCTCGGCGGGAGCGGCGCGGGGCAATGGGGTCCCCGCAAGCGGACGCCGGGGGTTTGGGGCGCAGCCCCATCTAGAGGAGGCCGACGCCGGGGGTTCGGGGCGCAGCCCCGTCTGAAGCTATGCAACACGAAAAGCTCGCGATTCTCGTGGCCGGCGGGCCGGCTCCCGGCATCAACAGCGTCATCAGCGCGGCGACCATCCGGGGCCGGCTGGCGGACGTGGAGGTCATCGGGATCCACGACGGCTTCGAGTGGATCATGCACGGCGACATCGACCACGTGACGCCGCTCACCATCGCCGGGGTCAGCCGCATCCACTTCCGGGGCGGCTCCCACATCGGCATCTCGCGGGCCAACCCGACGCTGCACGAGGAGCACCTCGAGAACACGGTGGTGTCGCTGCTGCGCCTGGGCGTGACGCGGCTGATCACGATCGGCGGGGACGACACCGCGTACACGGCCCACCGCCTCGTGCAGCGGGCCGCCGGGCGTATCCAGGTGGTGCACGTGCCGAAGACGATCGACAACGACCTGGACCTGCCGCCCTACGTGGACACGTTCGGGTTCCAGACGGCGCGGCACGCCGGCGTCGAGATCCTCAAGAACCTGATGGTCGACGCGAAGACGACGTCGCGCTGGTACTTCGTCACGGCCATGGGGCGCAAGGCGGGACATCTCGCGCTCGGCATCGGCAAGTCGGCGGGGGCCACGCTGACGCTCATCCTGGAGGAGTTCGGCGGCCGGCGGCTGCGGCTCAGGACGCTGGTCGACACGCTGGCGGGCGCCGTCATCAAGCGTCTGACCGCCGGCCGGCGCGACGGCGTGGCGGTGCTGGCCGAGGGCCTGATCCTGGGGATCGATCCGGACGACCTGACCGGGCTCGAGAGCGTCGAGCGCGACGCCCACGGCAACGTACGGCTGGCGGAGATCGACATCGGCGCGCTGCTCAAGAGCGCCGTCGCCGCGCGGCTCGGGGAGTTCGGGCTCAGGACGACCATCGTCGCCAAGAACATCGGCTACGAGCTGCGCTGCGCCGACCCGATCCCGGCCGACATGGAGTACACGCGCGACCTCGGCTACTGCGCCGCCCGCTACGTGCTGGCCGGCGGCAACGCCGCGATGATCTCGATGCAGGCGGGACAGTTCATCCCCATCCCGTTCGAGAAGCTGATCGACCCGGAGACCGGCCGCGCGAGCGTGCGCCTGGTCGACATCGACTCGAGCCGCTACCGCATCGCCCGCCAGTACATGCTGCGCCTGCGCCGCGACGACTTCGACGACCCGCACGAGCTGGCGAACCTGGCGGCGACGGCCAGCGTCCCCCTGGAGCGCTTCCGGGACGAGCTCGCGTATCTCGTGGAGCACGAGCCGCCGCCGATGGCGCTCGATCTGCGGCGCGGCTTCGTGCCGGACCGCGACCGCACGCCGGCAGCCGGCTGACGGGCGCGCGCGGGCTGCGCGCGCCAGGCGGGTCGAGGCGCGGGCGGCCGAGGCGCTGCGGTCCGCCGCACGCGCCCGGCCGAACGCAGCCGGCCGGCCCGGCCGCAACGGGCCGAGCCGGCCGGCGCCTCCTCAGGTGAGCGACCCGATCCGGTCCGTGCTGTCGCCGAAGCTGTCGACGTGCACGCCGAGCCGGTCGAGCAGCGAGACGTAGAGGTTCGAGATGGGCGTCCCCAGCGGATGCCGCACGTAGCGGCCGCCGCGGATGCCGGCGCTCTTGCCCCCGACGACGGCGACCGGCAGGTCGTCGTGGAAGTGCGTGTTGCTGTCGCTGATGCCGGTCCCGTACAGGAAGACCGTGTGGTCCAGCATCGTCCCGTCGCCCTCCGGCATCGCGTCCATCCTGGCGGCCAGGTGCGCGAACTGCTGGAAGTGGTACTCGTTGATCTTGTGCAGCCGCTCGAGCTTGCCGTACTCGTCCTGGTGGTGCGACAGCGGATGGTGCGAGTCGGAGACCCCGATCTCGGGGTAGGCCCGGCCGCTGACCTCCTTCGCCAGCATGAAGGTGCTGACGCGGGTCAGGTCGGTCTGGTACGCGAGCGCCAGCAGGTCCATCTGGAGCTTCGCGTGGGTGGCGTAGTCGTCCGGGATGCCCGCGGGCTCGTCCACCAGCGGCAGCTCGCGCGAGCTCTGCAGCTCGGCCGTGCGCAGGCGCCGCTCGACGTCGCGCACCGAGTCGACGTACTCGGCCACCTTGAGCCGGTCGCCCGGTCCGAGGATGCGCTCGAGGCGCTTGAGCTCGGACGAGACGGCGTCGATGATGGTCCGGTCGCGCTGGAGGCGGGCCAGCCGGGCCGCCGGATCCGTGCTGCCGCTGGTGCCGAAGAGCCGCTCGAAGACGGCGCGCGGATCGCGCTCGACAGGCAGCGGCGTGGTCGGCGTCCGCCACGCGATGGTGTTGGTGTAGGCGCAGCTCGAGCCGCCGTCGCAGGTGCCCACCATCGCGTTCGACTCGATGCCGAGCTCCAGCGACGTGAGCTGGGTCTCCTTGCCGAGCTCGCGCGCCGCGACCTGGTCCATGGACACGGCGGCGTACACGTCGGCGCCCGACGTCAGCTTGAACGTGGTCGCCGTCAGGAACGTGCCCGCCGAGCGGGCGTGGTCGCCGCCGCCCTCCATCAGGTCGGCCGGCTTGTCGGCCAGGCCGCCCAGCAGCAGCGTCTTGTCCTTGAGGGCCGCGAGCGACCGCAGCGTCGGCGGCATCTCCTCGATGGCCCCCTCGGCCCGCGGCCACCAGTAGCCCATCGACATGCCGTTGGGCACGTAGAAGACGCCCAGCCGGCGCAACCGCGCCGGCGACGCCGCCGTCCGGCTCAGCGCCGTGAGGGCGGGCACCATCGCATCCAGCAGCGGCAGCGCCATGGTGGCGCCGGCGCCGCGCAGCACCGCCCGACGAGACAAACGCTTCTTGGTAATGAACATGGACTATTGCTCCGCGACTATTGCTCTGCCTGTTGGTGACCGGGGTCCCGCACCAGCCGCTGCTGGAACGGGGCGCTCTCGACGACGCCGAGAATGAGCGACGACCAGCGATAGTCGTCGCGGGCCGCATCCCGCGCGATCCGCCGCACGGTGGGCGCATCCAGATAGTCGATGCCGCGCCCGAGGGCGTAGGTCATCAGCTTCTCGATGACGGTGCGCACGAACTCGTCCTCGCTCCGCTCCAGCAGCGCCGTCCTGAAGGCCGCCGGGTTCTCGATGTGGGTGTCCCGCCAGGTGATCGCCGAGTCGATCGCCGCGCCCTCGTCGTCCTCGCGCCAGCGGCCGATGGCGTCGAAGTTCTCGAGGGCGAAACCCAGCGGATCGAGGTTCGCGTGGCAGCTCGCGCACACGGGGTTCGAGCGGTGCTGCTCCATCCGCTCGCGCAGCGACGTCGGCTCGCTCCGCCCGTCGTTCTCCGGCAGCGGCGGCACGTTCGCGGGCGGCGGCGGCGGCGGCGAGCCGAGCAGCGTCTCGAGCACCCACTTGCCCCGCAGCACGACCGACGTGCGGTCCGCGTAGGACGTCACCGTCAGGACGCTGCCGTGCCCCAGCAGACCCTGCCGCGAGGCGTCCGGCACGGACGTGCGGCGGAAGTGGCTGCCGTACACGCCGGGGATGCCGTAGTGGTCGGCCAGCCGGGCGTTGAGGTAGGTGTAGTCGGCGCGCAGCAGGTCGAGCGCGCTGCGGTCCTCGCGCACCTGGCTCTCGAAGAACAGCTCCGACTCCCGCACCATCGCCTCGCGCAGCGTGTTGTCGAAGCCGGGGAAGCGCAGCGGATCCGGCACCATCGTCTCGAGGTTGCGGATCTGCAGCCACTGGCCCAGGAAGTCGTTCATCCAGCGCGTGGCGCGCCGATCCGCGAGCATCCGCCGCGTCTGCCGCGCCAGCACCGCGGGCTCGCGCAGCCGGCCGGCCGCGGCCGCCTCCAGCAGCTCGTCGTCCGGAACGCTGCGCCACAGGAAGAAGGACAGGCGCGAGGCCAGCTCCAGGTCGCTGATCCGGTAGGCCGTCCCGGCCGCGGCGTCAATCGGATCGGACTCCGCGCGCATGAGGAACGCGGGCATGCTCAGCAGCGCCTCGAGCGCGCGCGAGACGCCGGTCTCGAAGTTGCCCGCGGCGCGCCCGATCTCGTAGATGGCCATCAGGGGCTGCAGGTCCGCGTCGGTGACGGGCCGCCGATACGCGCGCCCGGCCAGCGTACGGACGATCTCCCGCGCGCACGGCTCCTCGTCCTGCGGCGTGGCCGGCCGGCACACGAAGATGCGCTCGCGGCTCGGCGTATCCTCCGGCACCCGCCCCAGGAACGGCCCGTGGATCTCGAGCGTCGCGATGCCGGCCACCACGTTGTCGCCCTCCCCCCGCGAGGCCGACGGGGCGACGTTGGTGAAGGCCACCGACACGAGCCGCGTCCCCGCCCGGACCGGGAGGCGCAGCGCCAGGTCGTTGTCGGCGGTCTGGTTGTACAGCGCGATCTGCTGGTGGACGATGTCGTCGTCCGGCGGCGCGATGCCGCCGCCCGTCAGGGTGTACTCGACCTGGCCCGCGAACTTGCCGCCGACCGCGAGGCGCCCGACCAGCGCGTGATCGATGCGCAGCTCGACGTGGTACTCGCGCTCGGCGATGTTGCCGAAGATCGTCTCCCCCACGTCGCTGCGCTGCAGCCGGATGCGGAAGAGGTAGTCGCCGTCGAGCGAGAAGGTGTGGCGCGCGGCCAGGCCGCCGTGGGTGGCGAACGGCAGCTCCTCGCCCATGCGGGCTTCCTGCCGCGTCCCGGTGGGGAGGCGGTAGGTCTGGATCGCCGGACGGTTCTCGAGCGTGCCGACCGCGAGGCGGCTGACCTTGGTGGCCGCGGTGATGTAGCGATCCATCAGCGCCGGGGTCATGGCGAGCACGTCGGCGTTGTTGTCGAAGCCGAAGCCGGCCATGTCGCTGGGGAGCAGCGCCTCGCCGTCGATCTCCAGCGCCAGCAGGTCGCGGACCGCGTTCACGTACTCCGTCCGATTCAGGCGGTGCGACGCGACGCGGCCCGGGTTGGGCGCCGCGGCGCCCACCCGGTCGAGCTCGGCCTCGAGCGCCGTCAGGAACGCGTCGACCGCCGCCGGCGCGGGCCGCGGCCGCCCCTGCGGCGGCATCTGCCCGCTGCGCAGCTTCCTGGCGACCTTCTCGAAGAGCTCGCGGTGAGCGGCCACCTGGCCGACGTCGACCTGGTCGAACATCACGCCGGCGGTCTGCAGCCGCTCGTTATGGCAGGTGACGCAGTACCGATCGAGGAGCGCGCGGGAGGGCGCCTCCGTCTGACCGGCGGCCGGCGGCGGCGCCGCCGCCGCAACCATGCCCGCAAGACATACGGCGCCTACCACTCTCAGCTTGGACATAATGGGGCCTTCTTCCGGCGGTCGCCCGCCCGAGTGTGTTTTGCCGTTTGTACCACCTTTGCGGCTGGCAGGCAAGGAAGCTAGAATGCGGGACAGTCGAATCGACCGCTCGCAGCGAACCCGAACGCGGGAGGACACCATGCGCGTCCCGACCAAGCGTCTCGCCGGCCTGTGTCTCGCCTTCCTCGTGGCCGCGGCCGGCAGCCTCGCGGCCGCTCCGCCGGACCTGCGCCTGGTCGATGCGATGGCGGACCGCGACACCGCGCGCGTCCGCGCCCTGCTCGACGCGGGGCTTGACCCGGACATTGCCCGCGCCGACGGGGCGACGGCGCTGCTCTGGGCCGCCCACTGGGACGACGGCGAGGCCGTCGAGCTGCTGCTCGCAGCCGGCGCCGACGCCAACGCCGCCGACGACCACGGCGTGACGCCGCTCGCGCGGGCCTGCGAGAACGCCAGCGCGGCGATGGTCGACCGGCTCCTCGCCGCCGGCGCGGACCCCAGCGCCGCCCAGACCAACGGGTTGACCCCGCTGATGATCGCCGCGCGCACGGGCAGCCCGGCCGTGGTCGAGGCCCTGCTCGCGCACGGCGCCGAGGTCGACGCCGCCACGGCCGCCACGCACGAGACCGCGCTCATGTGGGCCGTGGCCGAGGGCCACCGCGGCATCGTCGGCGCCCTGATCGCCGCCGGCGCCGACGTGCGCCCCAACCCGCGGCAGGCGCTCTCGCCGCTGATTGCCGCCGCCGCGAACGGCGACATCGAGACGGCCGGCATGCTGCTGGCCGCGGGCGCCGGCGTCGACGACACCGGGTCGGACGGCGCGCATCCGCTGGCGTATGCCGTCATCGCCGGGCAGAGCGCCTTCGCCCACTTCCTGCTCGAGCAGGGCGCGGACCCGAACGGGGCCGTCGACGGGGTCACCGCCCTGCACGCCGCCGCCGGCCCGGTCGACACCTGGCTGAAGGCCTGGAACCGCCGGCACGGCGGGGCGCGGATGCGCCGGCTGGCGCTGGACGAGCGGCTGCCGCTGGTCGACGCCCTGCTCGCCGGGGGCGCCGATCCGAACGTGCGCATGACCGCCTCCGGCATGACCTCCCAGGGCTTCGTCCGCAACGGGGCGTACGACACGTTCACGACCGGCACCGGCGACGTGGCCGGCGCCACGCCGCTGTGGGTGGCGGCGTTCGCCACCAACCCCGGTCCGGGCTGGATGTGGGACGGCTGGAAGACGCACGGCTCGACCGGCGACGTCCTGCGCAGCCTGCTCGCCGGCGGCGCGCGGCCGGACATCACGGCGATCGACGGCACCACGCCGCTGATGGCGGCGGCGGGCTGCGGACGGGTGTCGTACTGGACGAACACGCCGCGGGCGCTGCGCCAGCCGATGGCGGAGGAGGCGGCCGCCATCCTCCTCGCGGCCGGCGTGGACGTGAACGCCACCAACGAGGGCGACTACACGGCGCTGCACTGCGCGGCGTTCAGCGGCCTCAGCGAGGTGGTCGAGCTGGTCGTGACGCACGGCGCCGACGTCGACGCGCGCGACTGGCGCGGCCGGACGGCGTTCCGCCTGGCCGAGGGCGCGAAGCAGTCGTTCCATTACCAGGCGTGGCCCGAGGTCGCGGCCCTGCTCGAGGCGCTCGGGGCCGATACCAGCCTCGGCATCCCGGGCACCGTCCAGGAGCGCCTGCGGGGGCTGGTGGCAGTTCGCCAGGAGTCGGCGCCGTAGCGCGGCGTCCACTCCCTACATGCGTCAGGCACCATAGAGGAACCACCAATGCATCTTCGAATGAAGCTTCTCGCCGGGCTGTGGCTCGTTCTCCTGCTGACGGCGACCGGCGCGGCGGCCGGCGCGCCGGACCTGCGCCTGGTCGATGCGATGGCGGACCGCGACACCGCGCGCGTCCGCGCCCTGCTCGACGCGGGGCTCGACCCGGACATTGCCCGCGCCGACGGGGCGACGGCGCTGCTCTGGGCCGCCCACTGGGACGACGGCGAGGCCGTCGAGCTGCTGCTCGCAGCCGGCGCCGACGCCAACGCCGCCGACGACCACGGCGTGACGCCGCTGGCGCGGGCCTGCGAGAACGCCAGCGCGGCGATGGTCGAGCAGCTCCTCGCCGCCGGGGCCGACCCCAGCGCCGCCCAGACCAACGGGTTGACGCCGCTGATGACCGCCGCGCGCACGGGCAGCCTGGCCGTGGTCGAGGCCCTGCTCGCGCACGGCGCCGAGGTCGACGCCGCCACGTCCGCCACGCGCGAGACCGCGCTGATGTGGGCCGTGGCCGAGGGCCACCGCGACATCGTGCGCGCCTTGATTGCCAGCGGCGCCCACGTGCGTCCCAACCCGCGCCAGGCGTTCTCGCCGCTGATTGCCGCCGCCGGGAACGGCGACATCGAGACGGCCGGCATGCTGCTGGCCGCCGGCGCGGGCGTGGACGACACGGGGTGGGACGGTTCGCATCCGCTGGCCTATGCCGTCATTTTCGGGCAGGGCGCCTTCGCGCACTTTCTGCTCGAGCAGGGCGCGGACCCGAACGGGGCCGTCGACGGGGTCACCGCCCTGCACGCGGCCGCCGGCCCGGTCGACACGTGGCTCAAGGCCTGGAACCGCCTGCACGGCGGCCCCCCGCGTGCGCGCGCCGGCTCATCGCGGGCGCCCAGCAGCCGGCTGGCGCTGGCCGACCGCCTGCCGCTGGTCGATGCGCTGCTCGCCGCCGGCGCGGATCCTGACGCGCGCATGACGGCCTCCGGCGTGACGGAGCAGGGCTTCGTCCGCAACGGGGCATACGACACCTTCGCGACCGGCACCGGGGACGTGGCGGGCGCGACGCCGCTGTGGGTGGCGGCGTTCGCCACGAACCCGGGCCCGGGACGGCCGCGGTTCGGCTGGCAGACCCACCGCTCGACCGCGGACATCCTGCGCAGCCTGCTCGCCGCGGGCGCCAGTCCCGGCATCACCACCGTCGACGGCACCACGCCGCTGATGGCGGCGGCCGGCTGCGGCCGGAATGCGCACTGGACGAACACGCCGCGCGCGGCGCGGCAGCCGATGGCGGAGGAGGCCATCGGCGTCCTCATCGCGGCCGGCATGAACGTGAACGCCACCAACGAGGGCGACTTCACGGCGCTGCACTGCGCGGCGTTCAGCGGCCTGAACGAAGTGGTCGAGCTGCTCGTGGCGCGCGGCGCCAACATCGACGCCCGCGACTGGCGCGGGCGGACCGCCTTCCGCCTGGCAGAGGGCGCCAAGCAGTCGTTCCACTACCAGGCGTGGCCCGAGGTCGCGACCCGGCTCGCAGAGCTCGGCGCCGACACCAGCCTCGGGATCCCGGGCACCATCCACGAGCGCCTGCGGGGGCTCGTGGCCGCCCGGTAAGCATCTGCGCGCGGCAATCGCCAGCGGAGGGACACCGATGCACTCTCGAATCAAGCGTCTTGCCGGCCTGTGTCTCGTTCTCGTGCCGCTGGCGGCCGGCAGCGCGGCTGCGGCTCCGCCGGACCTGCGCCTGGTGGACGCAATGGCGGACCGCGACACCGCGCGCGTCCGCGCCCTGCTCGACGCGGGGCTCGACCCGGACACCGCCCGCGCCGACGGCGCGACGGCGCTGCTCTGGGCCGCCCACTGGGACGACGGCGAGGCCGTCGAGCTGCTGCTCGCAGCCGGCGCCGACGCCAATGCCGACGACGACCACGGCGTGACCCCGCTCGCGCGGGCCTGCGAGAACGCGAGCCACGCCCTGGTCGACCGGCTCCTCGCCGCGGGCGCGGATCCGAACGCCGCCCAGACCAACGGGTTGACGCCGCTGATGACCGCCGCGCGCACGGGCAGCCTCGAGGTGGTCGAGGCCCTGCTCGCCCGCGGCGCCGACGTCGACGCCGCCACGGCCGCCACCCACGAGACCGCGCTGATGTGGGCCGTGGCCGAAGGCCACCGCGACATCGCCCGCGCGCTCATCGCCGCGGGCGCCGACGTGGGCCCCAACCGGCGGCAGGCGTTCTCGCCGCTGATCGCCGCGGCCGGGAACGGCGACATCGAGACGGCCAGGTTGCTGCTGGCCGCGGGCGCCGGCGTCGACGACGCCGGGTCGGACGGCGCGCATCCGCTGGCGTATGCCGTCATCGTCGGGCAGAGCGCCTTCGCCCACTTCCTGCTCGAGCAGGGCGCCGACCCGAACGGCGCGGTCGACGGGGTCACCGCCCTGCACGCCGCCGCCGGCAACGTCAACACTTGGCTGAAGGACTGGAACCGCCGGCACGGCGGCCGGCGGGCCCGCACGGGCCGGCTGGCGCTGGCCGAGCGGCTGCCGCTGGTCGACGCCCTGCTCGCCCGGGGCGCCGATCCCAACGCCCGCATGACGGCCTCCGAGGTGACCGGCCAGGGCTTCGTCCGCAACGGGGCGTACGACACGTTCGCCACCGGCACCGGCGACGTGGCCGGCGCGACCCCGCTGTGGGTGGCGGCCTACGCCATGAACCCGGGCCCGGGCAGCGCCTCGTTCCGCAACCGCAGGCTCCAGCCCACCTCGACGGGCGGGGTCCTCGAGAGCCTGCTCGCGGCCGGCGCGCGTCCCGACCTGACGCCCAACGACCGCACGACGCCGCTCATGGCCGCGGCGGGCTGCGGGCGCGCGGCGCACCTGACCAACGTGCCGCGCGCGCCGCGCGTGCCGAGCGCGGAGGAAGCGGTCGACATTCTCGTCACGGCCGGCGTGAACGTGAACGCCGCCAACGAGGGCGACTTCACGGCGCTGCACTGCGCGGCGTTCAGCGGCCTGAACGAGGTGGTGCGGCAGCTCGTGGCGCACGGCGCCGACATCGACGCCCGCGACTGGCGCGGCCGGACGGCGTTCCGCCTGGCGCAGGGCGCCAAGCAGTCGTTCCACTACCAGGAGTGGCCCGCGGTCGCGGCCCTGCTCGCCGAGCTCGGCGCCGATACCAGCCTCGGCATTCCGGGCACCATCCACGAGCGCCTGCGGGGGCTCGTGGCGGCCAGGTAGGAAGCGGCGCGCGCGGGCCCGATTCCCGGAGATCTCGGATGACGCAACGTGTGGCAGGGTGGGTGATGGCGCTGGTCGCCGGCACGGGCGCCTTCGCGCTCGCGCAGAAGGTGATCGGGCCCGAACAGTTCGACGAGGCGATGAAGACGATCGGCGCGGCCATCGAGGGTGTCGAGGAGGCCGTCGGATCGGGGTCGTACGCCGAGGCCAAGACGCCGCTGGCGCTCGCGCGGCAGGTGCTGGCCTCCACCCGGCCCGAGCTGGAAGCCCTCGGGCTCCCCGACGCCGTCAGGATGAACCGGGAGGCCGTGGCCGCCCTGGACGTGCTCGACGTGGCCCTGTCGCCGGCCACGGTCGATGCGGCGGCCGTCACCGCTGCCGTGGACGACGTCACCCGCACCTGCGACGCGTGCCACGCTGTCCACCGCGAGGGCGACGCGCAGAACGGCTACCGCATCAGGCCGGTGCCCGCTGAGGGGCCCCGTCTTCGACATGGGGCTGCGCCCCAAGCCCCCGGCGTCCGCTTGCGGGGCCCCATAGCCCCGCGCCGCTCCCGGCTTCATTCAGATGGGGCTGCGCCCCAAGCCCCCGGCGTCCGCTTGCGGGGGCCCCTTCGCCCCGCGCCGCTCCCGCCGAGGCGCGCTGTGCGCGCCTTTGCTACGCTCCCCGCGGCTCGAATGCGAGGAAGCGGCGCGGGTTGTCCACCAGGATCTTGTGGATCGTCTCGTCGGGCACGCCGAAGTAGCGCAGCTTCGGCACGAACTGCAGCAGCACCGTCGAGAAGCCGTTGCCCCAGTTGGCCTTGATCTGCGTCGTGTTGGCGAAGTCGGACGACAGCAGGACGTGGTCCTCGTAGCCGGCCTCCAGGGCGTTGAGCACCATGTCGACCTTCTCGCGCTCGGGAATGAACGACTGGCTCATCCGGTGGCCGACGGTGTCGAAGCCGATGAACGCGCCGCGGCGGGCGATCTCCCTGTGCGTCTCCCAGCCGGCGTCGTCCGCGCGCCTGATCGTCGAGAGATGCCCGATGCAGAGGTGGGCCATGTCGCCCCCCTGCGACTCGTAGATGTCGATCTGGTCCAGCGCGCACGACGGGCAGCTCTCGTGCGGCACGTGCGTGAAGATCGGCAGTCCCGTCCGCAGGTGCACCTGGCTGACGGCGCGCAGCATCTTGCGCTCGTCGTCGTGCATCGCCGGAAACGAGCTGCCGATCTCGCCCAGCGCGCCCCAGCGCTCGCGGGCGGCCTGCGCGATGAGGTGCGCGGCGATCTCGTCCTCCGGCAGCCGGATGATCTCGGCGGGATAGCGCGGGGCCAGGATGTAGCTGCCGCCCAGCACGATGTGCACGTCGCAGCGCGTCGCCATGGCGGAGAGGTTCTCGAGCTGCTGCGCCGTGCGCGGGCCGGTTCCCGAGTCGACGATGCAGCTCACGCCGTCGAAGCCGGCCATGTCGATCTCCTCGACCAGCAGGTCGACCATCGCGGCGTTGGTCGGCGGAGCGGGGGCCGGCGACCCGGGGGCCCGCGGCTCGGCCGGCGGGCTCGCGTAGTCGAAGGCCAGGTGCTCGTGGAACAGCGTCGCGCCCGTCCCCAGGACCTCGGGCTCGACGTCCGCCAGCAGCGTGCGGACGACGGCCCCCGCGGGGAACGCGACGCCGGACGCCGCGCCGGCGGCCGCCGGCTCCTGCACCGCCGCGGATGCCGCGGCCACGGCCGTGGGCCCGGCCGCCGCGAGGCCGCAGCCCGCCCCGGCCGCCCCCGCCCCGAGCAGGCGCAGCGCCGCCCGCCGACTCACGCCCGCCGGGCGCACGTCTCTCACGGTCATGGATATCCTCCGACGCTTCGCCTGTTCAGGATGGCCGCGCGCGCAGCCGGCAGCGCCCCGTTCCGGAACTGGGAAGTTGGTAGCGGTACGGGGATTCGAACCCCGGTCCCGTGGCTGAGAACCACGTATCCTAACCCCTAGACGATACCGCCACACGACGATCGGACTACTAATTCTATATCATATGAAGGCGTGTCCCGCCTGCTGCTCGCGCTCGCGCTGGTGATGGCCGTCGGCCTGACCGCCGGACTCTACGTCGGGGCCGGACGCGCCCCCGGGCCGGTCATCGAGATCCTGCAACCAACCGATCTGGTCGGCCGGTCGGCCGTCTTCCAGGCCGTCGTCGAGGCGCCCCGCAGCGAGCTCACGGCGCTCGAAGCCGTCATCCAGCAGAACGGGATCGTCCATCCGCTGTTCTCGCTGGCCCGGCCGGCGGAGGCCGAGATCGACCAGGACGGACCCGACCAGTTGCGGGTCACCCGCGCGTTCGACCGCCAGTCGCATCCGGAGCTCCGCTCGGGCCCCGCGCAGGTGCGCGTCTCGGCCACGCGCCCGGTCCTGTTCGGCCTGCGCGAGGCCAGCGCGACCGTGGCTGCCGACGTCGAGGTCAGGCTCCAGCCCCCCCGTCTGGCCGTCCTCTCCACGTTCCACTACATCAACCACGGCGGCGCGGAGCTGGTCGTCTACACCGTGTCGCCGCCCGACGCCGAGTCCGGGGTACGGGTCGGCGACAACCTCTACCCGGGCTATGCCGCGTCCGGGCTGATCGAGGGCGCCGCCGACGACATCCGCCTGGCCTTCTTCGCGCTCCTGCACGATCAGGATCTGGGCACGCCCATCGAGCTGTACGCCCGCGACGCGGCCGGCAACGAAGCCGGCGCCGCGTTCGATCACCGCCGCTTTCCCCGCGAGTTCAGGCGGTCCCGCATCGAGGTGAGCGACCGGTTCCTGCGGCGCGTGGTCCCGCCCATCGTCAGCCGCACCCCGGAGCTGGCGGACGAGGAGCCCGACGGCTCCGACGACGACTGGCTCGAGCTGTACCTCTTCATCAACGGCGAGCTGCGGCGCCTCAACCGCGCGACGCTCGTGGCGCTGGCGGCCGAGACGAGCCCGCGCATGCTCTGGGAGGGCGCGTTCCGCCAGCTCGGCAACTCGCAGGTGGAATCGGGGTTCGCCGACCACCGCACCTACACCCACGAGGGCGAGGAGATCGACCAGCAGGTGCACCTGGGATTCGACCTCGCCTCGACGGCGAACGCGCCGGTCCTCGCGGCCAACGGCGGCGTCGTGGTCTACGCCGACTACTTCGGGATCTTCGGCAACTGCGTGATCATCGACCACGGGATGGGCCTGCAGAGCCTGTACGCGCACCTGTCGTCGATAGGCGTGGCGGTGGGCGAGCTCGTGGAGCGGGACGACCCGCTCGGCCTGACCGGCCAGACCGGGCTCGCCGGCGGCGACCATCTGCACTACGCCACGCTGCTGCAGGGACGTCCGGTGTCGCCGATCGAGTGGTGGGACCCGCACTGGATCGAGGACCGCGTCCTGCGCAAGATCCGCGCGCTGTCACCGGCGGCCGCACCGTAGCGCACCGCGCCCAGGTCTCACCCGCGGAGTCATCCTGAGCCCGAGAGCGCGACGATGGCGGCTGCACCTGACGTCGCGGTGATCGGCGCGGGAACGTTCGGCGTCTGGACGGCGTGGCACCTCCGCGCCGCCGGCCACCGCGTCACCCTCGTCGATGCCTTCGGCGCCGGCCATTCGCGCGCGAGCTCCGGCGGCGAGTCGCGCATCATCCGCCGCGGCTACGGCGACCGGGCCCTCTACTCGCGCTGGGCGCAGGAGTCGCTGCCGCAGTGGAAGGCGCTGGCGGCCGACAGCGGCCAGCCGCTCTTCCTGGAGACCGGCGTGCTCTGGCTCGGCCGCGACGACGATGCGCACGTCGACGCCAGCGAGCGCATCCTGGCCGGCCTCGGCGTGGCGACCGAGCCGCTCGCCCGCGACGACGTCGCGGCGCGGTTCCCCCAGCTCGACCTCGGCGGCGCGGCGCGGGCCGTGCTCGAGCCGGGCGGCGGCGTCCTGCTCGCCCGCCGCGCCGTGCGCGCCGCGACCGACCGGGCGCGCCGCCGCGGGGTCGAGTGCCGCACGGCGGCGGTCGCCCCGCCCGGCCCGGGCCGCCGCGTCGACGCGCTCGAGCTCGGCGACGGGAGCCGCCTGTCCGCCGGCGCGTTCGTCTTCGCCTGCGGTCCGTGGCTGCCGAAGCTGTTTCCGCGCCTCCTCGACCCGCTGCTGCGGGTGACGCGCCAGGAGGTGTTCTTCTGCGGCCCGCCCGCGGGCGACGGCCGCTTCCGCCCGCCCGCGCTGCCGGTCTGGATCGACTTCCAGGCCGGCGCCTACGGCCTCCCGGACATCGAGGGGCGCGGCGTCAAGATCGGCCTGACCGCGCTCGGCCCGGCCTTCGACCCCGACGGCGGCGACCGGACGCCGTCCGCCGCGGGCCTGTCCGCGGCGCGCCAGGTCGCCGCCGCCCGGCTGCCGGCCCTGCGCGGCGCGCCGCTCCTCGAGGCCCGGGTCTGCCAGTACACGAACACGCCGCGCGGCGATCTCCTGCTCGATCGCCATCCGGACCACGCCAACGTCTGGCTCGCCGGCGGCGGGTCCGGTCACGGTTTCAAGCTGGGGCCGGCCGTCGGCGCGTACGTGAGCTCGCAGGTGAGCGGCAGCGCCCCGGCCGAGGACCTCGTGACACTGGCGGCGCACCGGGCCGGCGGCACCCGGACGGTGCTCTGAGAAGGCGGCCCGCGGCGCGAGCGGACCCCGTCCGCTCAGGACGCGGGCGGCGCCAGCGCGTACTGCCGGAAGGTCAGGCTGATCCGCCCCGCGAGACCGACGGCCGCCGGTCCCGACCCCGGCAGGATGCGCGCCACGCCGTGATAGCGCAGCCGGCTCGGTCCGCCGAGCACGAAGGCGTCCCCCGAGCGCAGCTCGATCGCCGTCGCCGGCTCGCGGCGGCGGAACCCGCCGAGCAGGAAGCGCGCGCTGTCGCCGAGCGACAGCGAGACGACCGGCACGCCGGCCTCGAGCGCGGAGGCGTCCTCGTCCTTGTCCTGGTGCAGCCCCATGCGGCCGTCGCGCCCGTAGCGGTTGATGAGGCAGATGTCCGGCTCGAGCTCGAAGCCGGCCGCCGCGGCGGCGTCCACCGCCAGCCGCGCGAGGGCGGGCGGCAGCGCCGGCGCCGGCAGCCCGTCGTGATCCGCCCGCCGCGGCTCGTAGGCATAGGTCCGCGCGTTCCAGTGGCGGCCCAGGCAGAGCATGTCGCAGTGCATGTAGCCGCCGCCGCGGACCCGGGGGCGGTAGAAGCCGGCCGGTCCGGCGGCCAGCGCCGCCACGGCGGCGGCGAGCCGCTGCTGCCCGGCCGGCGGCAGGAAGGCCCGCAGGTGGAAGGCGCCGGGAGCGGCTTCGACGGCGGTCGCGGGAGTCATGGCAGCCGGGAGGTGTGCTATTCTGGGCAGGCTGAAAAGACGTTTCAGGAGAGAACTGTACCCGACATTGTTCCCTCCAACTCTCTTGATTCCAACACTTGACGTTAGGAGAGCTCAGATGCGGTACCGAACATTGTGGGCGTTCGTCTCAGTGATCATCCTCGCCGCGGGCGCGTGCGGCGGCGGCGGCGAGGACGCGCCGGCAGCCCCCGCGGCGCCTGCCGCGCCGGCCTTCGACCCGGCCACGGCCGGGGCGGTCATGGGCACGATCTCCCTGGAAGGCGCACCCCCGGAGCCCGAGCAGATCCGCATGAACTCCGACCCGGCCTGCGTCGAGCTGGCCACCGAGACCGAGACGGAGTACTACGTCGTCGGCGACGGCGGCGGGCTGGGCAACGTGTTCGTCTACGTCAAGGAAGGGCTCACCGGCAGCTTCCCGGCGGCCACGGAGGCGGTGGTGCTGGACCAGCAGGGCTGCCGCTACCGGCCGCACGTCTTCGGCGTGCAGGTCGGGCAGACGATCGAGATCGTGAACAGCGACATGACGCTGCACAACATCCACGCGACGCCGGCCGTCAACGCCGAGTTCAACATGGGGCAGCCCATCCAGGGCATGCGCTTCGAGCGGACGTTCGACGAGCCCGAGATCATGGTGCCCTTCCAGTGCGACGTCCACAGTTGGATGAACGCGTACGTGGGCGTGCTCGACCACCCCTACTTCGCGGTGACCGGTGCCGACGGCGCGTTCGACATCAGCGAGCTGCCGCCCGGCGACTACGTCATCGAAGCCTGGCACGAGGAGCTCGGCACGCAGACGCAGAACGTGACCGTCGGCGAGAACGCGACCGTCGAGGCGAGCTTCACGTTCACCATCGGCTGACGGCGGCATCCGGCGCGGGCGGGCTCGGCTGCCCGCCCGCCTCCCTTCCTTCGCGGCGGGCGCGGCCGGCCCGCGGTCTGGCGGGATCATGCTCTGGCTGCATCGCTACAGTCGGCTCCTGGCCGCCGCCTCCCTGGTGCTGATCACCGCCGGCGGGCTCGTCACGAGCACCGGCTCGGGGCTCGCCGTGCCCGACTGGCCGAGCACCTACGGCTACTTCATGTTCACGTTCCCGCTCTCGAAGATGGTCGGCGGCATCCTCTACGAGCACGGCCACCGCCTCATCGCCAGCGTCGTGGGCATGCTGACGATCGGCCTCGCCGTCTGGCTCTCGGCCGTCGACCGGCGGCGCTGGATGCGGCGGCTCGGCTGGACCGCGCTGGGCGCGGTCATCGTGCAGGGCCTGCTGGGCGGCATCACGGTGCTGCTCTTCCTGCCCCCGGCCGTGTCCATCAGTCACGCCGGGCTCGCCCAGCTCTTCTTCGCGCTGGTGACCGGCCTCGCCGTCTGCACCTCGCGCGGCTGGCTCGCGCGCTACGGCCGCGACGCGGCGAGCGAGCGGGCGCTCGCTGCGGACCGCACCCTGAGGCGGCTCGCGGTCGCCGCGCCCATCGCCGTGTACGCGCAGATTCTCCTGGGCGCGACGATGCGCCACACGGGCGCGGGGCTGGCCATCCCGGACTTTCCGCTGGCCTTCGGCCGGCTCCTGCCGCCCGCGTGGGACCCCGCCATCGCCATCCACTTCGCGCACCGCGTCGGCGCCCTGCTCGTCACGCTGCTGGTGCTGGCGACGGCGGGACACGTGCGCGCGCGCCACGCGGGCCGCGGCGAGTTGGTGCGGCCGGCCATGCTGCTGGCGGCGCTGGTCCTGGCGCAGGTCGGCCTGGGCGGCTGGACGGTGCTCAGCGAGCGGGCCGTCGCCGTCAACACCGCCCACGTCGCCACCGGGGCGCTGCTGTTCGCCGCGACGGTCGTGCTCGCGCTCCGCACCTGGCGCGACCGCTTCGACGCGGCGCCGGCCGCGGGCGCCCCCGCCCTGCACGGAGCGGCGGGATGAAGACGGCCGCGGCGGCCCTGCCGGCGTCCGCGACGCGCGCGGCCGACTTCCTGGCGCTGACCAAGCCGCGCCTGAACTCGCTGGTGGTCGTCACCGCCGGCATCGGCTACTACCTGGGCGCGGGCGCACCGCTGGACCTCGTTGCGCTCGCGCACACCGTCGTCGGGGCGGGACTCGTGGCCGGCGCCGCGGCCGCGCTGAACCAGGTCGCCGAACGCGACCTCGACGCGCTGATGACCCGGACACGCCAGCGGCCGCTGCCCGCCGGCCGCGTCTCGCCGGCCGAAGCGCGGCTGTTCGCGCTGGTGCTGGCGGTCGCCGGCCTGGGCGAGCTGGCCTACGCCGCGCACTGGACCGCGGCGGCGGTGGCGCTGGCGACGCTCGTCAGCTACGTCCACGTCTACACGCCGCTCAAGCGGCGCACGCCCTGGGCCACCGAGGTCGGCGCCGTCCCCGGCGCCCTGCCGCCGGTCATCGGCTGGGCGGCGGCCCGGGGCGCGCCGAGCGCCGAGGCGTGGGTGCTGTTCGCCATCGTGTTCCTGTGGCAGATGCCCCACTTCCACGCCCTGTCGCGGCTGTACCGGGACGACTTCGGGCGCGCGGGCCTGCCGTTCCTGGCCGTGCTCGACGCCGGCGGCCGGCGCACGG
This sequence comes from Vicinamibacterales bacterium, assembly GCA_965214845.1. GTDB lineage: Bacteria > Acidobacteriota > Vicinamibacteria > Vicinamibacterales > UBA8438 > JAAXGX01. The sequence goes on along the minus strand of CBDCCO010000007.1, from coordinate 3,389,383 downwards.
CGGCGCACGTCCTCGTCTACCTGGGCGCGCTGCTGGCGGCGAGCCTCGCGCCGGCGGCGGTCGGCCTGGGCGGCGCGCCGTACGTGGCCGGCGCCGTGCTGCTCGGCGTCCTCTTCCTCGCCGTCGGCGTGCGCTTCGCGCTGCGGCGCACCGCCGCCCGCGCCCGGGCGCTGTTCCTGGCCTCGCTCGCCTACCTGCCGCTGCTGTGGGGGCTGCTGGTGGCCGAGCGCGCCCTCGGCGGCGGCGCGTAGCCCGCCGGCGCAGCCCGTCATGGACCTGACCGACCTGCCCACGCTCAACGCCGTGCTCAACAGCATCGCCGCGACGCTGCTGGCGTGCGGGTACGTCCAGATACGGCGGCGCCGCATCGAGGCCCACCGCGCCTGCATGCTCGCCGCCTGCGGCACGTCCACCCTGTTCCTGATTTCCTACCTGGTCTACCACGCCAACGTCGGCTCGGTGCCCTACACCGGCCAGGGCCCCGCCCGGACCGTCTACTTCGCCATTCTCGTCAGCCACATCGTGCTGGCGGCCCTCATCCTGCCGCTGGCGCTGACGACGCTCGTTTACGGCCTGCGCGCGCAGTTCGAGCGGCACCGGCGCATCGCCCGCTGGACGCTGCCCATCTGGCTCTACGTCTCGGTCACGGGCGTGGCCGTCTACGTCATGCTTTATCTGTTGTGAACGCTCACTGAGCGAAGAAACGCATCGCAGCGATGATCGCGCCGCCGGTGGCGACGATCCAGCGCACCGTACGGGTTTCGCTCGCGGCGATGGCGGCCATCACGTCAGCAATCCGGGCGTCGAGCCGGTCCGGTGTCACGTGATCACCGTGTTCAGCGGCCTGCATCGGCAATGGCCTGGACCTGCGACGACTCGTCCGACGACTTCCGGCCGAGGATCGCCGTCACGACGGTGTGCAGCGTTGCCTCGAACACGTCGACTCGGCCGGTCAGCCGGTCGACCTTGCTGTTGACGACCAGGACGCCGATTGCGCTGACCAGGGAGAGCAGGGCCGTGAGAATGTCGAGCCCATTGGCATCCATACCACACACCGTAGATCAGGGGGAGCAGAAACCGCTACCGACCAGGATCGCGACGGCGGCGCCGACAACGGCGCGGGCGTCTTCGTCCATGCCCCTCAGCCCACAGGCTCGGCCCGGCGGAACTGCTTGCTGAGCGCCAGCTCCTGGCGCTGGTAGGACGAGCCGATCAACTCGCCGTAGATCCTGTCGGGCACGTCGAGCACGCGGCTGTAGACCAAGCGGCCCACCACCTGGCCGTGCTCGATCACGAACGGCACCTCGTGCGCGCGCACCTCCAGGACGGCGCGGGTGCCCTTGATGTCGCCCGCGACGCCGTAGCCGAAGCCCGGATCGAAGAAGCCCGCGTAGTGGATCCTGAACTCGCCGACGGAGGGGTCGAACGGCACCATCTCCGCCGCGTAGCCCGGCGGCACGCGGACCCGCTCGCGCGATACCAGGATGTAGAAGTCGCCCGGATTGAGAATCAAACGGTTACCCGGACAATCGCGGATCTCCTCCCAGAACTCGCCGATCTCGTACTCGCCGACGCGGCTGAGATCGACTAGTCGCGCGTTCTGCTTGCCCCGGTAGGCGACCACGTCGCGCACGCCGCCACGCCGCAGACTGACCGACAGCTCAACGCCGTCCCGGATGCTTGCCCTGGCGGGACTCTCGTCGTCGACGTAGATGAGCTGCGCCTCATCATCCAACTTGCGTAGGTCATGATCAGTCAATTCGGCACGCCCCCGGATGAATCGAATCTGAGACAGACTCAGGCCAGGGTGCACGATCACGGGAAATGTGCGGGGCATGATCTCGGCGTACAGAGGTCCCCGATAGCGTTTCGGCAGTCGCTCGAATTCGGGGCCGCCGTCAGCAATGAGGCGTGTAAAGACATCCAACCGTCCGGTGGTACTCTTCGGGTTCGCCTTTGCCACCAAGCGTCCCTTCCGCAGGTCCAGTTTCTCCATCAGCGGAACCACGTACACGCAGCCTTTCTCCAAGATTGTTGGGCTCGTCAGATCAAGCTCCGCCAACGACAGGTAGTCGAGCTTGGCCTCGACAGGCGCCTTGCCGGGCAGGAAGCTAGCCTGGAGACGGTAGGCGCGCCGTCCAAGCCGCAGGTCAAGGCTGGCAGGCTGGATCTGTTTGTCGTCGATCGGCTCGGAGGCCTCTATCTGCTTCGCCTCGACGAGTCGCCGAATATCCTGCGACGGCAATACGCCCTTCTTGGACGTCCCCGCGTGCTTCGGGCCCGCTTCCCGCCCGCCCGGAAACAGCCCTGTCGTGCTGTCCGCCAAGTCGCTCCCTCTGTTCGCCGGCGGCCCGCGCGCGGCGCGCGCGCCCGCTCCACTCTACAATGTCACGCCATGCGCGTCCTGTTCCTGCACAACAACTTCCCGGCCCAGTTCGGCACGCTCGCCCATCACCTGTCGGAGCAGGGGCACGACGTGACCTTCGCCACCTGCTGGGAGGGCACGCCGCCCGAGTGGCTGCGCCTGGTGCGCTTCAGCCCGCACCGCCAGGTCGGTCCCAAGCAGCACCCCTACCTGGTCTCCACGGAGGGCGCCGTGCTCCTCGGCCAGGCGTTCGCGCGCGCCGCGTGGCAGCTCAGGGCCGAGGGCTACGCGCCCGACTGCATCGTGGCGCACGCCGGCTCGGGCGTCGGCCTCTACGCCCGCGACGTCTGGCCGGAGGCGCGCTACGTGGGCTACTTCGAGTGGTACTACCGGTCGCGCGGCGCGGATGTCGGCTTCCTCCACGACGAGGTGTCGCCGGACAACCAGCACCGCGTCAGGACCCGCAACGCGCCCATCCTGCTCGACCTCGCCGCCTGCGACGTCGGCATCGTGCCCACGGCGTACCAGGCCGCGCAGTTCCCGCCCGTCGCGCGACCGCGGCTGATCGTGCAGCACGACGGCGTCGATACCGAGTACATCGCACCGCGGGAGCAGCGCCTGGCGCTGCCCGGCCTCGACCTGACCGGCGTCGACGAGATCGTCACCTACGTGGCCCGGAGCCAGGAACCCTACCGCGGCTTTCCGCAGGCGATGACGGCCTTCGCCGCGGTGCAGAAGCGCCGGCCCGGCGCCCACGTCGTGGTCGTCGGCGACGACCGGGTGGCCTACGGCAAGAATCTGCCGGACGGCGACACCTACCGGCAGAAGATGCTGCGCGAGCTCGACCTCGACCTCGACCGCATCCACTTCACCGGCCTGCTGCGGCGCAATCACTACCGCAACGTCCTGCTGGCCTCCTCCGTGCACGTCTACCTCACCGTGCCCTTCGTGCTCTCCTGGTCGATGATCGAGGCGCTGAGCGCCGGCTGCGTCCTGATCGCGTCGGACACCGACCCGGTGCGCGAGGTGGTGCGCGACGGCGACAACGGGCTGCTCGTCGACTTCTTCGACACCGGCCGGCTGGCCGACCGGATCTGCGACGTGCTGGAACACCCGGACGCGGTCGCCGCGCTGCGCGCGAACGCCCGGCGCACGGCCGTGGAGCGCTACGCGGCCTCGCGGCTGGTGCCGCAGCGGGCCAAGCTGCTCGAGCTGGCCGCGGCCGGGCTGCTGGGCGACGCCGGCCCCTGACCGCGCGGCCGCGGCGGCGCGAGCCGCACCGGCACGGCCGCGCCGCAGGCTCGGTACGGGCCGGCGCCGCGCCCCGGCGGCCGCGCGTCAGTACAGGCGTCAGTACAGGAGGTAGGGCGCCCTGCGGCGGCGCCAGGCCCGCTCGCCGGCGGCCCAGCCCGCCGCGACCGCCGCCGGGTCCTCGCCGGCCAGGATGCGCTCGAGCGCGGCGCGCGATCCCAGCAGGTGAACCGTCCCGTCGAGCTCGAGCCGGTCGCCGTGCAGCCGGTGCAGCGCGGCGGCGATCTCCAGGCCCACGTGGACCGGCGCGAGGGCGTCGCGGTCGGTGACGATGATGTGCACGCCGCCGCACGGCTGCCCGGCGTAGCGGCTGCTCCGCGGCGTGAACGTGACGGGATGGAAGCGCACGCCCGGCAGGCGGCGCGCGTTGAGCCGGCGCGCGAGCGCGGCGCCGTCGACCCACGGCGCGCCGAGGCGCTCGAAGGGCGTGTCGGTGCCCCGGCCCACCGACAGGTTCGCCCCCTCGATGGCGCCGATGCCGGGATACAGCGCGGCCTGCGTGACGGTGCGGATGTTCGGCGAGGGGTTCACCCACGGCAGGCCGGTCTCGTCGAACCACAGCGCCCGGCGCCAGCCCCGGAGCTCGACGACCTCCAGGTCCACCCCGAGCCCGCGCTCGGCGTTGAACAGCCGGGCCAGCTCGCCGAGCGTCAGGCCGTGGCGCACGGGCAGCGACAGATAGCCGGTGAACCCCAGCTCGCTCGCGTCGAGCGGCGGCCCCTCGACGGCCTCCCCGGTGATGGGGTTGGGCCGGTCGAGCACGACGACGCGCAGCCCGCGCGCGGCTGCGGCCTCCATGGCGTAGGCCATCGTCGCGGCGTAGGTGTAGAAGCGGACGCCCACGTCCTGCAGGTCCACGACGATCGTGTCTATCCCGTCCAGCATGCGTGCGGTCGGCCGGCGCGTCGCGCCGTACAGGGAGTGGATCGGCAGCCCCGTCGCCGGCTCGCGCGCATCGGCCACGGCCGTGTCGAGGTCGCCGCGGAAGCCGTGCTCCGGGCTGAGCACCGCCCGCACGTCCACCGCCGGCGCGGCCCACAGCAGATCCAGCGTGCGGGCGCCGTCGCGCGCGCGGCCGGTCTGGTTGGTGAGCAGCGCCACCCGGGCGCCCCGCAGGCTGGCGAACCGCTCGCCGCGGAGGACGTCGATGCCGGCCTCGACCGCGGCGTCGCGGCCCGCCCCCGCCGCCGCGCCGGCGCCGGCCGGGCGGGCCGTGAGCGCGGCCGCCGCCAGCGTCGCGACCCGCGCGCGCAGCGCCCGCACGTCGCCCGCGCCGGCGGGATGCACCCGGCTCGACAGCAGGATCACGACTGTCTCGCTGGCCGGATCGATCCAGATCGACGTGCCGGTGAAGCCCGTGTGGCCGAACGATCCGGGCGGAAACAGGTCGCCCCGGCTGCCCGCGTAGCGCGAATCGATGTCCCACCCCAGGCCCCGCCGGTCGCGCAGCCCGCGCGGCGTGGCCGGCGACGTCATGCGCGCCACGGTCAACGGCGCCAGGAGCCGCGCGCCGCCGAGCGCGCCGTCCGCGAGCAGCAGCGCGCCGAAGCGCGCCAGGTCCGACGCCGTGCCGAAGAGCCCGGCGTGACCCGCCGCGCCGCCCATCCGCCGCGCCGTCGGGTCGTGCACGACGCCGCGCAGCATCGCCGCGCCCGCACCCGCGCCCGCGCACGGCCACTCCAGCCCCGCGCACGCCTCCGTCGGCGCGATGCGCGCGCGCAGCCCGGGCGGCGGACGAAACATCGTGTCGTCCATGCCCAGCGGCTCGAAGATGCGGCGCGCCGCGAACGTCTCCAGCGGCAGGCCGCCGACGCGCGCCACGAGCTCGCCCAGGAGCACGAAGTTCAGATCGCTGTAGATGAAGCGCGAGCCGGGCGGGGCGAGCGGGCGCTCGTCGAACGCCTGCTCGACGGCCGTCTCGTAGCCCTCGAACTCCCGCTCCAGATCGAACCCGGCGCGCAGGCCCGAGACGTGGGTCAGGAGCTGCTCGACCGTGATCCGCTCCTTGCCGTGGCGCCCGAACCCGGGCAGGTAGCGCGCCACCGGCGCGCCGAGCCTGACCCGCCCCTCCTCGACGAGCATCATGACGGCCGTCGTCGTCGCCACCACCTTGGTCAGCGAGGCGAGGTCGAAGATCGTGTCGACCGTCATCGGCTCGGGCTCCGGGACCACGGCCCGGCGGCCGAACGCCTTGCGGTAGACGGTGTGGCCCGCGTGCCACACCAGCACGACGGCCCCGGGCAGGTCGCCGGCGGCGACGGCCGCGCCGACCGCGCCGTCGATGCGGGCGAGCCGCGTCCGGTCGATGCCGGCGGCCGCGGGCTGCGCCTGGCCCGCGTGCCCGGCCGCGGCGGCCGCGAGCGCGAGGACCGCGGCCAGCCCCGCCAGGAGCGGACTTCCGGAGCGCCGGTGGGAGAAGCCTCTGTGGGGACCGCGCATCACGATGCCGGGCACGACACGGAAGGACCGCTTGGCTGCGGATGCGCCTGGATTATACTGTGCGCCTGAGCATGACCTCCCGCGCCCGACGAACGTGACCATGCAGTTGCGCCTCCCGGCGGTTCTGGCCGTCTCGCTGTGCGCGTGGCTCGCGCCCGCCGGGGCGCTCGCGCAGTCGGGCCTGGTCCAGGGCCGCGTGCGCGGGCCCGACGGCACGCCGATCGAGGACGCCCGCGTGACCGGCGAGAACCTGCGCAGCGGCCGCACCGTCGGCGACCGGACCAACAGCGCGGGACGCTTCGCCTTCATCGGCCTCACGCGCGGCCCGTGGCTGTTCACGATCGAGAAGTTCGGCTACGAGACCGCGACGGGCATCTCCAACATCTTCCGCTCGGGCCGCACGCGGATGGCGTTCGTCATGGAGGTCGACCCCCTCCGGCCGCCGGTGCCCGAGACCGGCGCGCTGGCCGGCATTGCCGCCGGCGATCTGCAGGAAAGCCTCGACGCGGCCCACGCCCGCTTCGACCGCCGCGACTTCGACGGGGCGATCGACGCCTACGAGGCGCTCCTCGAGCGGGTCCCGCGGCTGACGAGCCTGCACCTGCAGATCGGCCACGCGTACACGGAGAAGCGCGACTACGCGCGGGCGCTGGCCGCCTACCGCGCCGTGCCGGCCGATACGCCGGCCGGCACCGAGGCCGCGTCGGCCATCGCGGCGCTCGAGACCGCCGTCGACGCCGACCGCTGACGCGCCGGCCGCACCCCGCGCCGCCCCTGCCTCTCCCCGGCGCGGAGAAGGGCCCCATCAGCGCAACGTCGGTGCCGATAGTCCCACTTTTGCCGCAGCTATCATGCGGGAAATCGGAATTACTCGAGCGCCTCGTAGACCAGCGTCTGGAATTCGCGCTCGAGGTCGTACGCGGCGAACGGGTTGATCTGGGTCCAGACCATGCCGATCAGCTCCGCCTGCGGGTCGATCCAGAAGAAGGTGTTGGCGGCGCCGGCCCAGCGGAAGACGCCCTCGTTGTCCGGCTCGGGCGACGCCGCCGCGTCGACGACCACGGCGAAGCCCAGCCCGAAGCCGTAGCCCGGGCTCAGATACGTGCCGAGCTGAATCGGCACCAGCGCCTCCGGCAGCCGGTTCGAGCGCATCATCCGCACCGTCTCGGGCGCCAGGAGGCGCGTCCCGCCCAGCTCGCCGTCCTGCAGCAGCATCTGCGCGAAGCGGATGTAGTCGGACGCCGTGGAGGTGAGACCGCCGCCGCCCGACAGCCAGGGCGGCGGCTGCGTGTACTCGCCCTCCTGCGGCGAGTCGACCAGCGCGAGCGCGCCGTCCTGCACGGCGTAGTGACCCGTGAAGCGGCCGCGCTTGTCAGCCGGCACGACGAACGCGGTGTCGTCCATGCCCAGCGGCCCGAAGATGCGCGACCGGAAGAACGCGTCGAGCGGCTGCCCGGACGCCACCTCGACGACGCGGCCGAGGATGTCGGTCGAGATGCTGTAGTTCCAGCGGTCGCCCGGGCTGGCCAGCAGCGGGAGCTCCGCCGCCAGCCGGGCGAAGTCGTCGAGCCCCTCGGCGCGGGTGAAGAAGCCCGACTCGTTGTAGAGGCGGTCGACCGCCTCGTCGCCGAAGAAGCCGTAGGTCAGCCCGGAGGTGTGGGTCAGCAGGTGCTCGATCGTGATCGGCCGGTCCGGCACCACGCGCTCGCCGTCGGCCGCGAGGACCGTCACGTCGGCGAACTCGGGAATGAAGGTCGCCACCGGCTCGTCGAGCGACGCCTTGCCCTCCTCGACCAGCATCATCGTCGCGACGCTGGTGATCGGCTTGGTCATCGAGTAGATGCGGAAGATGTCGTCGGGCTCCAGAGCAGCGCCCGCCTCCAGGTCGCGCAGGCCGACGGCGTCCCAGTGCGCGACCTGCCCGCGCCGCGCCACCAGCGTCATCACGCCGGCCGCGCGGCCGGCGTCGACGTAGGCCTGCATGGCCGGCCGAATGCGGGCCAGCCCGTCCGCGGACAGGCCGGCGCCGTCGGGGCCGGCGAGCGGCAGGCCCGCGGGCTCCGCGTGGTCCATCCCGGCAGCCGAGGTCGGCGGCGAAACATCGAGCATCGCGGGGGTCGTCTCCGGGGACCCGCACGCGCCGGCGGCGGCGAGCGCGGCGAGCGCGAGGGCGAACCGGACTGCTGTTCGAGGCATGTCGAACAGTGTATCGTGCGGCCGGCGATCGGATATATACTGGGATGCAAATCCAGGAAGATCGCAACAGGAGTGATGCCATGCCCCGTCTACAGCACGTAGCTCGTCACCTCATCTTCGCGGCGCTGCTGCTCGGCCTCGCCGTGCCCGCGCTGGCGCAGAGCGGCCGCATGAGCGGCCGGGTGGTGGACGGCGAGACCGGCGATCCCATCGTGGGCGCCCAGATCACGATCCAGAAACCCGGCGACGATACGCGTGAAGCGTTGACGGACGACGACGGCCGCTTCTCGCTCATCGGCTTCTCGAGCGGCCAGTGGCAGGTGTACGTGCGCGCCGAGGGATACCAGGACGACCTCGGCAACGTGAACATCACCCAGTCCACGTCGCCGGCGGTGGACTTCGAGCTCAACCGGGTGCGGCACGCGCTGGTGCAGGCGCTCGGCGAGGACGCGATGGAGGGGCTCGATCCCGACGAGATCGAGGCCGAGCTCGAGGCGGCCGACGCGGCGTTCAACGCCGAGGACTGGGACGCCGCCATCGCGGGCTACACGTCGCTCATGGAGAAGCTGCCGCAGCTCACGAACCTGTACTCCCAGATCGGCCAGGCCTACCGCGCGCGCGGTTCCTACCAGGAGGCGCTCGAGGCCTTCGAGGCGCGGCTCGCTATCGAGCCCGACAACGAGAACATAAGCGCGGACATCGCGCGGACGAAGCTGGCGATGGGCGACTTCAGCGCCCAGGAGGAGCTGGCGGCGGCCGCCTCCGGACTCGACGCGTCGCGCGAGGACCTCTACAACCTGGGCGAGCTCGAGTTCGCGCAGGGCGCCGTCGACGCCGCCGCCGGGTGGTACGAGAAGGCCGCGATGGTCGACCCCAACTGGGCCCTGCCGGTCTTCAAGCTGGCGCTGGTGGCGCTCAACAAGGGCGACTTCGAAGGGGCCAAGGAGCACTTCCGGCGGGTCGTCGAGCTGGACCCGAACTCCGAGGAGGGGACGCAGGCGTCAGCGACGCTCGCGGCCCTGCCCTGACGCGGCCCCGCAACGATTGAGCAAGGTGCGGGGGTCGGGTCCCCCGCCCTTTTTTTGTACGGCCCGCGCTGCAGCGCGCACGCGGGCCGGCGAGGCATCGCAGATGACACAGTTCCGGTCGGCGGCGGTGCTGGGCGCCGGCACCATGGGAGCGCAGATCGCGGCGCACCTGGCGAATGCGGGCGTGCCGGTGCTGCTCCTGGATCTCGACGCGCGGACCGCAACCGCGGGGCTCGAGCGCGCGCGGGCGCTGAAGCCCGACCCCTTCTTCACGCGCGCCACGGCGCGCCTGGTGGCCACCGGCGGCTTCGACGCCGACCTGCCGCGGCTGGCCAGGTGCGACTGGATCGTGGAAGCCGTCGTCGAGCGGCTCGACGCCAAGCGCGAGCTGCTGGCGCAGGTCGAGACGCATTGCCGGGCGGACGCCGTCGTCAGCTCCAACACGTCCGGCATCCCCCTCGGGCTCATCGCCGAGGGGCGCTCGCCCGAGTTCCGGCGCCGCTGGCTCGGCACGCACTTCTTCAATCCGCCGCGCTACCTGGCGCTGCTCGAGGTCATTCCGACCGCCGACACCGACCCGGCCGTCACGGACGCCGTCAGCCGCTTCGCCGATCGCGACCTGGGCAAGGGCGTGGTGATCGCCAGGGACACGCCGGGCTTCATCGCCAACCGCATCGGCCTGTACGCGGCGTCGCAGGCGCTCGAGCTGCTGACGAGCGGCCGCTTCACCGTGGAGGAGATCGACGCCCTGACCGGACCGGCGATCGGCCGGCCGCGGAGCGCCACGTTCCGGACGATGGACATCGCCGGCCTCGACATCCTGGCGCACGTCGCCCGCGACCTGAGCGAGCGCCTCGACGGCGAGGACGAGCGCCGGACGTTCCGGCCGCCCGCGCTCGTCGAGCAGCTCGTCGAGCGCGGCTGGACCGGCCAGAAGGCCGGACAGGGCTTCTACCGCCGCGAGCGCACGCCGGACGGCAGCCGCATCCTGACGCTCGATCCGGCGACGCTCGACTACCGCGAGCGGCAGCCGCCGCGGCTGCCGGCGCTCGACGCGGCGGCTGGCATCGAGGACGTCCGCGAGCGGGTGCGCGCGCTGTTCGGGGCCGACGGCCGGGTCGGCGAGCTCATGCGCGCCGCGCTCGGCCGGACGCTGCTCTACGCCGCCGCCGTGACGCCCGCGATTGCCGACTCGGTGGACGACGTCGACCGCGCCATGCGCTGGGGCTTCGGCTGGGAGCTGGGGCCGTTCGAGCTCTGGGAAGTGCTGGGCGTGGACACCGTGCTGGAGGCCTGCGGCGCGGCCGAGCCGCCCCCGCTGGTGGGGGACCTCGCCGCCGCGCGCGGCGCGCCGCCGCCGCCGGACAGGTGGATCCTGAGCCGCGCGAAGGCCGAGCGGCCCGTCGTCCGCAAGAACGCCGGCGCCAGCCTCGTGGACCTCGGCGACGGCGTGCTCGCCGTCGAGTTCCACTCGAAGGCGAACGCCATCGGCGGCGACACGGTGGAGATGCTGCGGCTGGGGGTGCAGGAAGCCGAGCAGAACTACGAGGCCCTGGTCATCGGCAACGACGCCGCGGCGTTCTCGGCCGGCGCCAACCTGATGCTCATCCTGCTGGAGGCCGAGGAGCAGAACTGGGAGGAGATCGACCAGATGGTCCGGACCTTCCAGGGCGCGGTGATCGGCCTGCTCGACGCCGACGTCCCGGTCGTCGTGGCGCCCGCCGGCCTGACGCTCGGCGGCGGGTGCGAGATCGCCCTGCACGGCGACCACGTGCAGGCGGCGGCCGAGACCTACATGGGGCAGGTGGAGGTCGGCGTCGGCCTGGTGCCCGCCGGCGGGGGCGCGAAGGCGCTCCTGGCGCGGGCCATGGCGTACATGCCGCGCGGCAGCCGCGACCCGCTGCCGCTGGTGCAGCAGGCGTTCGAGCTGATCGGGTTCGCGCGGGTGTCGACGAGCGCCGCGGAGGCGAAGCAGCTCGGCCTGCTGCGGCCCGGCGACGGCATCACGATGAACCGCGAGCGGCTGCTGGCGGACGCCAAGGCGGCCGCGCTGCAGATCGCGCGCAACGGCTACCGGCCGCCGCGCGCCAGGCCGCCCATCCCGGTCGGCGGCGAGGGCGTGCGCGCGTCGCTGGAGCTCGGCGTCCACCTGGCCTGGCGGGGCGGCCGCATCAGCAACCACGACGCGCTGATCGGGCGCAAGCTCGCCAACATCCTGGCGGGCGGCGCGCTGCCCCATCCGGCGGCGGTGTCCGAGCAGTATCTGCTCGACCTGGAGCGCGAGGCGTTCCTGAGCCTGTGCGGCGAGGCCCGCACCCGGGAGCGGATGGCGCATACTCTGAAGACGGGCAAGACGCTCAGGAACTAGCCTGATGCTCGACGTCGGATCGGGACCGCCGGTTGTCGTGCTGCCCGGCGTGCAGGGGCGCTGGGAGTGGCTGCGTCCGGCGGTCGGCGCGCTGGCCGAGCGCTGCCGCGTGCTGACCGACTCGCTGCCCGGCGAGCGCGGGAGCCTGGCCGGCCTCGATCCGCGGCGCGGCTTCGACCAGCACGTGGACTGGGTCGACGCGCTGCTGGACCGCGCCGGCCTGCGCCGGGCCGTGGTGTGCGGGGTGTCGTACGGCGGGCTGGTGGCGCTGCGCTATGCCGCCGTGCGCCCGGAGCGCACCGCGGCGCTCGTCATCGTGTCGTCGCCGGCGCCCGCGTGGCAGCCGAGCTGCCGCGTCGACTGGTACCTGGCGTGGCCCCGGCTGCTGTTCCCCGTCTTCGCCCTGTCGTCGCCGCTGCGGCTCTATCCCGAGATCGCGGCGGCGTTCCCGAACCTGCTGCGCCGCGCGCGGTTCGGGTTGCAGCATCTGCAGCGCGTCACGCGCTACCCGTGCGCGCCGGCGCCCATGGCGCAGCGGGTGCGGCTGCTCGCGGGCGCCGACTTCGCCGCCGACTGCCGCCGCGTCGCGGCGCCGGCGCTGGTGGTGACGGGCGACCCGGGGCTCGACCGCGTCGTGCCGGTCGAGAGCACCCGCGCGTACGTCGACGCGCTGGCCGGCGGGGCGGCGTACGCGCGCATCCCCGGCACGGGGCACATGGGGCCCATGACGAAACCGGAGCGGTTCCGCGACCTCGTGGGAGACTTCGCCGCCGTCCACGACGCGGCGGCGCCGGTCCCCCTGGCGGTGCCGGCCTGAGGGAGGACCTGGAGACATGACCGACGCAGTCATCGTTTCTGCCATGCGCACGCCGGTCGGCAAGGCGCCGCACGGCGCGCTGCGCACCACGCGCCCGGACGAGCTGGCGGCGACGGCCATCGCGGCGGCGCTCGAGCGCGCGCCGGGGCTCGACCCCGCCGAGATCGACGACGTCATCCTGGGCTGCGCCATGCCCGAGGCCGAGCAGGGCATGAACGTGGCGCGCATCGCCAGCCTGCGGGCCGGGGTGCCGGTCGAGAGCGCGGCGGTGACGATCAACCGCTTCTGCTCCTCCGGGCTGCAGGCCATCGCCTTCGCCGCCGAGCGCATCGCCTGCGGCTCGGCGCGGACCATCGTCGCCGGCGGCACCGAGTCGATGAGCCTGATCCCGATGGGCGGGCACAAGATCGCGCCGAACCCGGAGCTGATGCGCGGCTACCCGGACGTCTACCTCAGCACGGGCCTGGTCGCGGAGAACCACGCTGCCCAGTCGCGGATCTCGCGCGAGGAGCAGGACGCCTTCGCCCTGCGCAGCCACGAGCGCGCGGTGGCCGCGCTCGACGGCGGGCGTTTCGCGGACGAGACGACCCCCGTCACCGTGCGCGCCGTCGGCGGCAACGGCCGGGCGCCGCGCGTGGCCGAGCGCGCCTTCACCGCCGACGAGGGCCCGCGGCGCGACACCTCGGCCGAGGCGCTGGCCGGGCTGCGGCCCGCCTTCCACGCCCGGGGCTCGGTCACGGCCGGGAACTCGTCGCAGATGAGCGACGGCGCCGCGGCGGTCGTGGTGACCTCGGCCGAGCGGGCGGCGGCCGCGGGGCTCGCCCCGCTCGGCCGCTTCGTCGCGTTCACGACAGCCGGGGTGCCGCCCGAGCTGTTCGGCCTCGGCCCCGTGCCGGCCATCCGCAAGGTGCTGAAGCTGGCCGGCCTGACGCTCGACGACATGGACCTCGTGGAGCTCAACGAGGCTTTCGCCGCGCAGGCGCTGGCCTGCCTCAAGGAGCTGCCGATCGACCCGGACCGGCTGAACGTCAACGGCGGCGCGATTGCCTTGGGGCATCCCCTCGGCTGCACCGGCGCCAAGCTGACGGCGACGCTGCTCCACGAGCTGCGCCGCCGGCAGGGGCGCTACGGCCTGGTCACGATGTGCGTCGGCGGCGGCATGGGCGCCGCCGGCATCTTCGAGCGAGCGTGAGAGATGACGACCACAACCATCACGACGGCACGACGCGGCGGCGCCTGGCTGCTCGACGACGTCCCCCCGGCCGAGTCGTTCACGCCGGAGCGGATGACCGAGGAGCAGCGGCTCATCGACCAGACCACGCGCGAGTTCGTGGTCAACGAGGTGGCCGCGCAGAACGACCAGCTCGAGACGAAGGACTGGGACCTGGCCCGCCGCCTGCTGCGCCGCTGCGGCGAGCTCGGCATTCTCGGCACCGACGTCCCGGAGGAGTACGGGGGCATCGGGCTCGACAAGGTCAGCGCGGCCATCATCGCCGGCCGCCTCGGCCAGTCGGGCTCGTTCAGCACGACGTTCGGCGCCCAGACCGGTCTCGCCATCCTGCCGATCCGCCTGTTCGGCAGCGCGGATCAGAAGCGGCGCTACCTGCCGAAGCTGGTGACCGGCGAGTGGGTCGGCGCCTACTGCCTGAGCGAGTCGGGGTCGGGGTCCGACGCGCTGGGCGCCAAGACGCGCGCCGTGCGGCAGCCGGACGGCAGCTTCGTGCTCAACGGCGAGAAGATGTGGATCTCGAACGGCGGGTTCGCCGATCTGTACGTCGTCTTCGCCAAGGTGGACGGCGAGCACTTCACCGCCTTCCTCGTGGAGCGCAGCTTCGAGGGCGTGAGCAGCGGCGCGGAGGAGCACAAGATGGGCCTCGCCGGCTCGTCGACCACCCCGGTCATCCTGCAGGACGCGCGCGTGCCGGCGGAGAACCTGCTGGGCGAGATCGGCAAGGGCCACAAGGTGGCCTTCAACGTGCTGAACTACGGCCGCTTCAAGCTGGGCGCGGCCACGGTCGGCAGCGCGCAGGCCGCCATCGGGGAAGCCGCCCGCTACGCCGCCCAGCGCCGGCAGTTCGGCCGGCCCATTGCGAGCTTCGGCGCCATCAGGCACAAGCTCGGCGAGATGACGGTGCGCGCGTACGCCATCGAGTCGATGGTCTTCCGCACGGCCGGCCTCATCGACGGGGCGCTCGAGGACCACGCCGCCGAGGACGACGACGCGCTGCTCGCGGCGCTCGAGGAGTACGCCGTCGAGTCGTCGATCCTGAAGGTGGCCGGCAGCGAGATCCTCAACTACGTGCTCGACGAGAACATCCAAATCCACGGCGGCAACGGCTACGTCAAGGACTACCCGGCCGAGCGGCACTACCGCGACTCGCGGGTCAACCGCATCTTCGAGGGTACCAACGAGATCAACCGGCTGCTGATCCCGGGCATGCTCGTGCGGCGCGCGGTCCGCGGGCAACTGCCGCTGATCCAGGCCGCGCGGGCGCTGCAGGACGAGCTGCTGAGCCCGCCGCCCCTCGCGAGCGGCGGGGACGGGCACCTGGCGCCCCAGGCCGGGGCGGTGCGGATGTTCAAGAAGGCCGGTCTGGCGGTGCTGGGCCTCGCCATGCAGACCTACGGCGAGAAGCTGACCGACCAGCAGGAGCTGCTGTCGTTCACCGCCGACATCCTGATCGACGCCTACGCGGCCGAGAGCATGGTGCACCGCGCGCGGCAGGCCCACGACGGCGGGGTGGGCACCGCCGCGCTGCAGGCCGACGCCGCCCGCGCCTTCGTCAGCGACGCGGCCGGGCGCATCGACGGCGCGGCCCGCTCGGCGCTGGCCGCGATGGCCGAGGGCGACGCGCTGCGCACGCATCTGGCGGCCCTGCGGCGGCTGCTCAAGGTGCCTCCGGTCAATACCGTCGCGATTCGCCGGCGGCTCGCCGATCAGACCGTCGAGCGGGCGGGGTATATTTTCTGACGGCGATGCCTGGCATGCTTACCGGACGAACGGGCCGGGTCCGTGCGGCGCTGGCGGGCGCCGTGCTGCCGGCCGCGGTGCTGGCGGGCGCCGCGCTGGCGGCCGCCTGCAGCCCGCCGCCGCCGGACGAGGCCGGCTACCTCGACCGGCTGCTGGAAGACCGCGCGCTGAAGGACGAGTTCTTCGCCAGCGGCCCGGACTCGCCGGTCCCGCTCGACCGGCGCTCGTGGATGCTGCCCGTCCGCTACTACGAGCCGGACCTCGCGTACCGCGTCCCGGCCCAGCTCACCATTCCCGACGAGCAGCCCGTGTTCCAGGTCCCGACCTCGACCGGCCAGGTGCGCGCGATGCAGCGCGTGGGCACGCTCGAGTTCATGCTCAACGGCGAGCCGCGCACGCTGGCGGCGCTGGTCGAGCTGCCGGCGGCGGAGGTGACGCGGCTCTTCGTCCCGTTCCGGGACGAGACGAGCGGCACGGAGACGTACCCGGCCGGGCGCTACCTCGACCTCGACCGCACGCCCACGGGCATCTACGACCTCGACTTCAACCGCGCGTACCATCCGACCTGCTACTACGACGAGGAGTTCGACTGCCCCTTCCCGCCCCCCGAGAACCGTCTCGCCACCCCGGTGCGCGCCGGCGAGCGGCTGCCCCCGGAGGACGAGCAGCGGTTCCCCGTCGGGGGCGGCGCGCCTGCGGCGCCCGAGAGCCCGGATGCCGGCGGTGGCGGACAGTAGCGCGCGGCCCCCGCTGCGGGGGGTCGTCTTCGACTTCGACGGCGTCCTGGCCGACACCGAGCGGCTGCACCTGGACGCCTACCGGGCCGTGCTGGCCGGCACGGGCCTGACGCTCGACACCGACGCCTACTACGACCGCTACCTCGGCTACGACGACGTCGGCGTGTTCACGACCCTCGGCAGGGACCAGGACCGGCCGCTCGGCGACGACGAGATCCGCGGGCTCATCGCGGCGAAGGGACGCCACTTCGAGGCGCGCGTCCGCAGCGGCGGCGTCCTGTTTCCGGACGCGGCGGCCTGCATCCGGCGGCTGGCCGCCGAGCTGCCGCTGGCCATCGCGTCGGGCGCGCTCCACCACGAGATCGAGGCGATTCTGGCCGGCGCGAACGTCCGGCAGCACTTCCGCGCCATCGTCGCGGCCGACGACGTGGAGCGCTCGAAGCCGGCGCCCGATTCGTACGCGAGGGCGGTGGAGCTGCTGCACGGCGGCGGGCCGGGCCTCGAGCCGTCGGCCTACCTGGCCGTCGAGGATTCCGTGTGGGGCATCACCGCCGCCCGGGCCGCCGGCCTGCCCTGCGCCGCGATCACGACCAGCTACCCCGCGGACGTCCTGACGGCCGCCGACCCGGTGCTGGGCAGCCTGGGCGAACTCGAGGCCGTGGTTCTGCAGCGGATCGGCCATAGCCCGGCGCAAGGCGCGCACAGCGCGCCTCGGCGGGAGTGGCGCGGGGCGAAGGGGACCCCGCAAACGGACGCCGGGGGTTCGGGGCGCAGCCCCGTCTAAATGATGCTGGTTTCGTCCAACTTCATCCGCAAGTTCACGCAGGTGGCCAAGAGCCCGGACCCGGACCTGGCGACCGCCGCCCTGCTCATCGCGCGCCTGGAGTATCCGCGTCTCGACGCCTCGCGCTACCTCGCCCGCCTGGACGAGATGGGCGTGGCCGCGGCCAAGCGCCTGGAGCGGGCGCCGTCCACGGACCCGTTGCAGCGCCTCGAGGCGCTCAACGGCTACCTCTTCGAGGAACAGGGCTTCGCGGGCAACCGCAGCCGCCACGACGACCCGCGGGACAGCCTGCTGAACGCCGTGCTCGACCGGCGGACCGGCATCCCCATCACGCTGGCGCTGGTCTACATCGAGGTGGCCCGGCGCGCCGGCGTGCGGATCGAGGGCGTGAACTTTCCTGGGCACTTCCTCATGCGGATGCCGCACCGGGTCGCCCGCGCGGACCACGTCGACACCGACCTCATCGTGGATCCGTTCCATGGCGGCGCCGTGCTGTCAGAGGCCGACTGCCGCCGGCTGCTGCACGATCACGTGGGCGAGCACGCCACGTTCAACCGCCGCCTGCTCGTGCGCGCCACCAAGCTGCAGATCGTCATGCGCATGCTCGTGAACCTGAAGCGCACGTACGTCAGGATGCGGTCGTTCCCGCAGGGCCGCGGCGTCACCGAGCTGCTGGTCGCCCTCGACCCCTCGGCCATGGCCGAGCTGCGCGACCGCGGGCTGCTGGCGTACCACCTCAACGACTTCCCCGCGGCGCTGCGCGACCTGGAGGCCTACCTGCGCTTCACCTCGCGCGGCGAGCGCGAGCGGCGGGAGGACGGCGAGGAGCACGCCCAGATCTGGGAGCACGTCAAGGCGCTCCGCCGCCGGATGGCCAGTTTGAACTAAAATCAGACGGGGCTGCGCCCCGAACCCCCGGCGTCCGCTTGCGGGGGCCCCTTCGCCCCGCGCCGCTCCCGCCGAGGCGCGCCGTGCGCGCCTTGCGCCGGGCTGCGCCGGCGCCTCTCAATCCGACGGGACGCCCCAAAATTGCGGACGGGCGCGCCCGTCCGCAGCGGTCAGCAGGCGCCGATCTCGTCGTAGAGGGCGGCCGAGGCGATGATGCCGCTGTGGAAGTTGCCCAGGTCGAGCTTCTCGTTCGGGGCGTGGGCGTTCTCGTCGGGCAGCCCGACGCCGAACAGCACCGACGGCAGGCCGAGCACCTCCTGGAACGTCGCGACGACCGGAATCGAGCCGCCCTCGCGGTTGAACACCGGCCGGCGGCCGAAGCCCTGCTCGATGGCGCGCCCCGCCGCCTGCACGAAGGGGTTGTCGAAGTCGGTCATCCAGGGCTTGCCGCCGTGCATGCGCGTGACCTCGAGCTCGACGGTGCGCGGCGTCACCTTGCGGAGGTGGGCCTCGAACATGTCGGCGATCCGGTCCGGATCCTGGTCCGGCACCAGCCGCATGCTCACCTTGGCCATGGCGACCGCCGGGATGACCGTCTTGGCGCCGTCCCCGGTGAACCCGGACAGCAGGCCGTTGACGTCGAACGTCGGCCGGCCCCACAGCCGCTCCAGGGTCGTGTAGCCGCGCTCGCCAAACAGCTTGGGGGCGCCCAGCTCGGTCCGGTAGCGGCGCTCGTTGAAGGGCAGCCGGGCGAACTCGGCGCGCTCCTCGTCGCGCAGCGGCCGCACGTCGTCGTAGAAGCCCGGCACCCTGACGCGCCCGCTGCGGTCCTTCATCTGGCCCAGGACCTGGGCGAGCACGAAGGCCGGGTTGGCGACCGCGCCGCCGAACGACCCGGAGTGCAGGTCGCTGCGCGAGCCGCGCAGGTCGATCTGCAGGTAGGTCAGGCCGCGCAGGCCGTAGCAGATGGACGGCACGCCGCGGTCGAACATCGGCGAATCGGAGATCACCACGACGTCCGCCGCCAGCTCGTCCTTGTGCTCGCGCACGAACGCGTCGAGGTTGACGCTGCCGATCTCCTCCTCGCCCTCGAGGATGAAGCGGATGTTGACCGGCAGCTTCCCCGTCTGCCGCAGGCAGGCCTCCACAGCCTTGAAGTGCATGAACACCTGCCCCTTGTCGTCGGCCGCGCCGCGCGCGTAGATCTCGCCCTCGCGCACCGTCGCCTCGAACGGCGGCGACTCCCACAGCTCCAGCGGATCGACCGGCTGCACGTCGTAGTGGCCGTAGAAGAGGATGGTCGGCGCCCCGTCCGCGTGCAGCCAGTCGCCGCAGACTACCGGGTTGCCCGGCGTCTCGACCAGGCGCACGTTTTCCAGGCCGACGCGCCCCATCTCGGCGGCGGTCCACTCGGCGCACTGGCGCACGTCGCCCGCGTGCTCGGGCAGGGCGCTGATGCTCGGGATGGCCAGGTACTGCCTGAGCTCGTCGACGTAGCGGTCGCGGTTGAGGTGGATGAAATCGGTGACGGTGTCCATACGTGCTCCTCGAGACAAGTATAGGTCGGGTCGGACACGACGGACATCCACAGGGACGTCTATCAGGACATTTTTGAAGCTAGAATCTGGTGTGATGGACCATCGGGAGTACGAGCGGAGTCATCCGTGGATCACCTTCACGGTCGATCTCCGCGCCGCGACGCCCGCTCTCTGGACACTGCTGGGCCAGGCGGCGGCCCTCTGCCGGCAGATTGCCGGCGCCGCCCTGCCGCCCGGCGCCGCCCGCGAGATGCAGACGCTCTACCTCGTCAAGGGCGTCCAGGCGACCACGGCCATCGAGGGCAACACGCTCAGCACGGAGCAGATTCGCGCGCGGGTGGACGGCCGCCTCGAGCTGCCGCCGTCGCAGGAGTACCTCGGCCGGGAGGTGGACAACGTCGTCCGGGCCTGCGGCGCGATCGCGGACGACCTCATCCGCGACCGCCCTCTCGAGCTCAGCCCGGCATGGATCGCGGCGTGCAACCGGCAGGTGCTCGACGGCCTGGAGGAGCACCTGGAGGAAGGCGTCGTTCCCGGCGAGGTCCCCGCCCACGCGGTCGGCGTCGGCCGCTACCGGGGCGCCCCGCGCGCCGACTGCCCCTACCTCCTCGGCCGGCTCTGCCGCTGGCTGGAGGAAGAGCCCGGCCTCTCGTTCCCGGCCGACGAGGGCACGGGCCGCATCGCCACGGCGATCCTGCGAGCGATCATCGTCCACCTCTACATCGCCTGGATCCACCCGTTCGGCGACGGCAACGGCCGCACCGCCCGGCTCGTCGAGTTCATGCTGCTGGCCCGGGCGGGCGTGCCGCTGACGTCCGCGCAGCTTCCGAGCAACCACTACAATCTCACGCGCGCCGAGTACTACCGTCAGCTCGACCGCGCGAGCCGCGCGAACGGCGGCCGGGGCGATGCCCTCGGGTTCCTGCTCTACGCGCTGCAGGGCTTCGTGGACGGACTGCGGGAGCAGTGCGACTACATCGACAAGATCCAGCTCTCCATCGCCTGGGAGCACTTCGTCTTCGCGCGCTTCCGGCAGGAGCGCCGGTCGCCGGCGCTGAGCCGGCGCCGCGAGCTGACGCTCGCGCTCACGGATCGGGACCGACCCATCCCGCGACCCGAGCTCCGGCGCCTCGACCCGGCCGTGGCTGAGCTGTACGCCGGCAAGACCGACAAGACGCTAACGCGCGACCTCAACTGGCTCCTGCAGGAAGACCTGATCGAGAAGCGTGCAGGCGGCTATCGGGCGCGCATCGATCGCATGCGCGGGTTCCGGCCCGCGCGCGCCGAACCGACGCGGGACGGAACATGACCATGACGCTCTACACCCACAGGACGCTGGCGGCGGTCGCTCTCGCCGGGCTGGTCTGGCTTGCGGCGCCGGGCGCGGCCCGGGCCCAGGACGCGGCCATCGAGGGCGCCGTCACCGACGCAACGGGGCTCGCGCTGCCCGGCGTGACGGTGGCGGCGCGCGGCACGCAGCCCGGCGGCCCGACCGCGGTCGCCGTGACGGACGGCACCGGCGCCTTCGCCATCGCCGGACTGCCGGCGGGCGGCTACGAGGTGGCCTTCACGCTGCCCGGCTTCCACGCGGTCGTGCGCGCGGTGGAGCTCGGCGCCGGGGCCACCGCCACCCTCGACGTGGAGCTCGCGGTCGAGCTCGCCGAGCAGGTGGTGGTCGTCGGGAGCCGCGGCCA
Source organism: Vicinamibacterales bacterium (assembly GCA_965214845.1). Lineage (GTDB taxonomy): Bacteria > Acidobacteriota > Vicinamibacteria > Vicinamibacterales > UBA8438 > JAAXGX01. The sequence continues at coordinate 3,368,247 of CBDCCO010000007.1, read as the reverse complement.
GCCCCGGTCGGTGACCGAGTCGCCGGTGCCCATCGACGCCATCCCGTTCCAGGACGTCATGCGGCAGGGCGCGACGACGCTCGACTACCAGCTCCGCACGCTGGTCCCGTCGTTCAACGTGGCGACGCACCCCATCAGCGGCGCGGCCTCGCTCGTGCGCCCGGCCAGCCTGCGCAACCTGGCCCACGACCACTCGCTGGTGCTGGTCAACGGGGCGCCGAGAACTACTTGTAAATTATTCTCAGCAATGGCTTTGCTGGTAGAAGGACGACCTTGCTTCCCTCGTTAGACCCCTCTTTCCGAACGGGAATCCACGGGACAGCCGAAACCGTCCACGGGGTAAGCGTTCGGCCAAGCCGGTATGGCGGACCGACAGCTGGGCGGTCGACGCGCGAACCCGCGCAGCCGAGAAGAGCGCGGACGAGCTGAAGTGGGCGGAGCCAGGAGGCGCGCCGTGCGGCGAAGAACGCCTTGGCCCCGCAGGCCGAGCTGGTCAGTCTGCACGGATTTCTCCGGACGCCGACGGCGCGTCTAGCTGGGCCGGCCGCATGTCCATACCGGCTGCACCGAACGGTTACTCCACGGGTGTAAGCGTTCGGCGAAGCCGGTATTTTGTACTGGTAACGCGGATCGATATTCGCTATGGTCTCGGCCATGGCGAGTCGGGACCCGGAAGCGCGACCGGTTACCGAAGGGGCTTCGCTGCCCGGGCGGCCGTGCTGGCGGCAGCTGTATGAGCAGGCGCTCGATCGTGCCGAGGCGGCGGAAGCGCGGTCGGAAGCGCTGAAGCGGGCGGAGGTGTCCGCACGTTGCGAAGCGGGCTATTGGAAGTGGCAGTTCGAGTCGTCGCGGCGCAAGCGGCTGGCGGCGGTCGAGCAGTCGAAGGAAGCGTGCCGCGCGGCGAAGGGCGCGTTGGCGCTGCAGGCGGAGGTAGCCCGTCTCGGCAAGCTGCTTGCGGATGCCGGCGTCGAGTCGGGCCGGTACAGCGAGACGTCGTTGCGCCGGGAGGTTGCCCGGTTGCGCAAGGCGGCGCCGGCAGCGGAGGTCCAGGCGGCCGAGATTCGCCGGCTGCACAAGGTTCTGTGCAAGGAGCGCGACGACAATGCCGCGCTGCGCCGGTTGCTGCACGAGACCGTCCGGCTCTGGGATGGGACGCGGCGGCTTCGCGACCAGCACGACCGGGTTGTGTCGCTGTCGGACGAGGTTGGGCGGCTGCGGTATGCGTTGCAGCGGTCCGAGGCGGTGAAGGAGCGCCTGAAAGTCCGACTGCAACGCAGGGCCGAGTCGGCGCGGGCGATGTCGCCGGCTGCGTCGGACGTCGCTCTGCGCAAGGCTCTGGCGAAGTCGCGTCGCCGGAAGGCCGCGCTCGTCCGGGTGCGGAAGGAGAACGCGCGGCTGCGTCGGACGGAGCAGGCGTTGCGGCGGCGGGTCGGGACGCAGGCGGCGGAGCTTGTGAAGCTGCGTGCGACCCGGGCGGTGCTGTCGAAGGCGTTGCACGGGCGCAAGAGCGAGAAGCGGGAGCGGCCGGGCACCGGCCGGCCGCGCGGCCAGCGGTGTGGCGCTCCCGGCCACGGGCGCACGCCGCGTTGCGGCCTGGAGGAACGCATCGAGGAGCGCAGTCTGCCGGCCGCTGCGCGCACCTGTTCCGGTTGCGGGAAGCCCTACGCGGCGGTCGGTGTGGAGGAGTCGGCCCTGGTCGAGATCGAGGTCCGCGCCCACCGGCGGGTGATCCGCCGTCGCCGCTGGCGCCGGAGTTGCGCGTGCGCCTCGTCGCCGGCGGAGGTCTCGGCGCCGCCGGCGCCGCGGCTGTTCGACAAGACGCCCTACGGCACCAGCGTCTGGTCGCGGGTGCTGTATGAGCGCTACGCGTGCCTGCGCCCGCTTCAGCGCGTCGGCGCCTGGCTGGGCGACCAGGGGCTGCCGGTCTCGTCGGGGACACTGGCCGACAGCGTGCCCCGCTTCGTGCCGCTGTTCGAGCCGGTAGCCGGGGCGATCCTCGCGCACCAGGAAGCGGCGGCGCTGCGCCACGCCGACGAGACCACGTGGCGCGTGCAGGCGCTGCGCGGGGAGGGCCACTCGGGCCGGGCCTGGCTGTGGACCGCGGTCGGCAACGACGCGGTGCGCTTCCACATCGACGCGAGCCGCAGCGCCGAGGCGGCGGCGAAGCTGTTCGGCGAGCTGGCGCCCGAGACGGTGATCGTCTGCGACCGCTACAGCGCCTACAAGCGGCTGGCGCGGCTGCTCGGCGGCACGGTCGTGCTGGCTTTTTGTTGGGCGCATTTGCGACGCGACATCATCCAGTGCGCCGCCGCCCAGGTCCGCCTGACCGGCTGGTGCGAGGCATGGCTGGCGCGGATCGCCGCGCTCTACCGCCTGAACGAGGCGCGGCTGGACTGCTACGACCCCGACATCGAGCGCCAGAGCGCGGCGTTCGACGCGGCGCAGGGTGCGCTCGCGGCGGCGCTCGACGGCCTGTTCGCGACGGCCCAACGGGAACTGGCCGACCTGCCGGAGCACGCGCGCGAGGGCAAGCCGCTGCGCTCGCTCGTCAACCACCGCGAGGGGCTCAGCGTGTTCGCCGACCGTCCCCGGGTGCCGCTCGACAACAATCTCGCCGAGCGGGTGCTCCGGGGGCCGGCCATCGGACGGCGCCTGTCGTTCGGCTCCGACAGCGGAACCGGCGCGCGGTTCACGGCGCTGATGTACTCCGTGGTCGGCACCCTGGTGCTGAACCGGATCGATGTCCTGCGCTGGCTCGAAGCGTGGCTGGCGGCGTGCGCCGACAACGGCGGCCGGCCGCCGGACGACACCGCGGCGTGGCTGCCCTGGTCGATGGACGCGGCGCGCCGGCGCGAACTGACCGCGCCGACATGACCGCTCCGGTCGAGTGCCGCTACTACGGCCGCGACTTCACGACGGCGGAGATGGCGTTGCTGCGCGCGCTGATCGCCGGGCGGCCGGCGCTCAACCGCCACGCCCTGTCGAAGGAGTTCTGCCGCCGCATCGGCTGGTACAAGGCCGACGGCGGGATCAAGGACATGATGGCCCGCGTCGTCATGCTGGCCATGCACCGGGACGGCCGCATCGAGCTGCCGCCGCCGAAGTGGCGCCAGAACCGGCCCGCGCCGATCACGTTCGGGCCCGACACCGAACCGCCCCTCTTGCCGCCGCCAACCACGCTCGACGCCGTCCGCCCGCTCGAGATGCGCACCGTCGTGCGCGGCGACCGCGGGGGGAAGCTGTGGAACGAGTACGTCGCCCGCTACCACTACCTCGGCTACAAGACCCTGGTCGGCGCCCAGATGCGCTACGCCGTGCACGCGAGCGACGGCACGCCGCTGGCCATGCTCGGCTTCTCCACCGCCGCCTGGACGCTCGCCCCGCGCGACCGCTTCATCGACTGGTCGCGGCGACAACGCGAGAAGAACCTGCCGCTCGTCGTTGACAACCCGCGCTTCCTGATCCTGCCCTGGATCCGCATCCCCAACCTCGGCTCGCACATCCTCGCCCTCGTCCGCCGCCAGCTGCCGGCCGACTGGATCGCGCGCTACAAGACGACCCCCGTGCTCATCGAGACCTTCGTGGAGACTCCCCGCTACACCGGCGCCGTCTACCGGGCCTCCGGCTGGGTCCGCGTCGGCGCCACCCAGGGGCGCGGTCGCTACAACATGAACAACCGCTCCGACAAACCCAAGAAGGACATCTGGCTGCGGCCCCTCCGCAAGGACTGGAAGCGCACCCTCAACCGGTAGAAGCAGCCGGATACCGGCTTCGCCGAACGCTTACCCACGGGTGTCCACGGACCACGGACCCCCGGAGCCCCGGACACCCCGGAGCCGCCGGGACGGGCAGTTCCGCGGCCCACGTTGCGGACGAGTCGCAGCACCGCCCCCGCCCGAAGGTGAAATCCAGGAGGCCAGCGCGTAGAATGCTGGGATGAGCGATTTCCCCCCTGTCGGCGGCGATACACGGGTGACGGCTCAACTACCGATGACCCGCGTGGTGGTGTTCATCGGCGGCGCCATGCTCGCGGTAGCGATGCCAGCGATGGCGCAGCAGGATGACCAGCAGGAGAGCGACGAGCCACCGCAGTTCACCGAGGAGGTCACGGTCCGGGTGACAGCGCGGAAGCGCGAGGAGAACCTCCAGTCAGTGCCCTTCTCGATGGTGGCACCGACACAACAGGTGCTGCGGAACCGCGGCGCCGAGAGCATCGAGGATGTCTCGGCGAACGTCGCCGGCTTCTCGGTTCAGAACCTCGGCCCCGGCCAGAGCCAGATCGCCATCCGCGGCGTCTCCGCCGGTCAGATCGTCCGCGACCAACCGGGCGTCAAGGAGCAAGTTGGGGTCTACCTGGACGAGTCGGTCGTCTCGTTGTCGCTGTTCACGCCGGACATCGATCTGTTCGACATGTCGCGCATCGAGGTGCTGCGCGGCCCGCAGGGGACGCTGTTCGGTTCCGGCTCGCTGTCGGGTACGGTGCGCTACATCACGAACCAGCCTGTGTTGGGGGTGCTGGAAGGGACGGGCGAACTCGGCTTCGACGCGCTCAGTGCTGGCGGGTTTGGCAACAGCACCAAGTTCGCGGTCAACATTCCGATGGGCGAGGTGGTGGCGGCGCGGGTCACCGCGTACAACACGGCCATGGGCGGCTTCATGGACGCCGTGCAGCCGGACGGCAGCACGAACGCGGACGTGAACAGCGGCCGGCGCACCGGCGCACGGGTGGCTGTGCTCGTGCAGCCGAATGAGCGCTTCTCGATCACGCCGCGCATCATCTATCAGGACGTGTCGATGGACGGGTGGAACCGGATCGATGCCTACAACATCCTGGGCAATCCGTTCACGACCACGCGGCCAGCCATCACCCTGGGCGAGCGCGAGCTGTTCACGCAGTTCGAGGAGCCCTACGGCGACGAGTTCTTGCTGGGCGACATGAAGGTCGAGTACGACTTCGGCAATCTGGTGCTGACGTCGATCACGTCGGTCACGGACCGGGACGTCGAGGTTACCCGGGATGCTACGGCGCTGGCCGCCAGCGTGGCGGGCGGCACGATTGGCCTTCCCGAGTCGGCGTACGCGCTCGACGCGCCGCTGATCGACAGGACGGCGGCGCAGGCCGTGACCGAGGAGTTGCGTCTGTCGGGGGCGAGCGAGCGTGTCAACTGGGTCGGCGGGCTGTTCTACAGCAACGCCGAGCGGCGCTACGGGCAGAGCCTGCCGATAACCGGCTTCGAGGCCGCCTCCGGCATCCCGACCGCGGGCGAGCACGCGGCGCGGGACGAGCTGTTCTTCTCGGACCTGAACTACGACTTCGACCAGACCGCGCTGTTCGGCGAGGTGTCGGTGGCGGTCACTGACCGGTTCCACCTGACTGGCGGGTTGCGCTGGTACGACTTCGACGAGCAGCGTGTCCAGACGTTCGACGGCATCTACGCAGACGCCGGCACGAACGAGGGCGATACGACGGCCACCGGCGTCGCGCCGAGGTTCATCGCAAGCTACGACGTGACGGCCGGCACGCAGGTCAACGCGCAGGTCTCGAAGGGATTCCGGCTCGGCGGCATCAACGATCCGCTGAACGTGCCGCTGTGCACGCCGCGGGACCTGGAGACGTTCGGCAACCGGGACAAGTGGGACGACGAGGAGTTGTGGAACTACGAGGCGGGCGCGAAGTCCACCTTCCTGGGCGGTCGCGGCACGCTGAACGTCTCGGGGTTCTACATGGACATCCGCAACCTGCAAGCGACGGTGACGGCCGGCTCGTGCTCGTCGCGGATCATCTTCAACGTGCCGGAGTCGCGCAGCACCGGCATGGAGTTCGAGATCGCGGCGCAGCCGACGCCGCTGTTCGACTTCGCGGTCGCGGCCAGCGTGGCCGACGCGAAGCTCCAGTCGACGCTGGAGTCGTACGACGCGGCAGGGAACTCCACCGGAATCATCGCGGGCATCGAGAAGGGCAAGCGTTTGCCGACCACGCCGCTGTTCCAGGCCGCGGCGGCGGCGACTTGGCGCTGGCTGATGGGGCGCTGGGTCGGCTACCTGAGCGGCACGTACCAGCACGTCGGCGCGCGCTACACGCAGATCGGGGACCAGGCGGCCGGTTTCGGCACGGTCAACCTGCTGGCGCTGCCGAACACGATCGGCGGGCCGCTGACTCAGAGCACCTTCACCTTCAACCCGGAACTGCCGGCCTACGACATCCTGAACATCCGGATCGGTGTGCTCAGCGGCGTCTGGGATATCGCCTTCTTCATCAACAACGTGACTGACGAACGGGCCTTTCTCGCCCTCGATCAGGAGCGCGGGACGCTCGCTCGCGTGGGCTACTTGACGAATCCGCCGCGGCGGTTTGGCATTGCGACGCGATTCGACTTCTGACGCTCGTGGGCGGTCGTGGTCGCCGCGCGGTGCGCGACGGCCGCCCTTCCTGGAAGGAAGATTTCAGGAGGGAGCGACCCGCCCGGCAGGTGTAACGAAGGCACGCCTGCCGGGGCCACGAAACGCCAGTTTCGTGAGGGTCGCTCCCTCCTTCTTCCCGACCCTTTCCCTGTTCCGTACTGGTTCGTTGGCATTCGATTTTGTCAGTGTTTTCGGGCGTTTTTCGAGGATGTAGTGTAACTGCGGCTGTAAATTCGCTGTAATCATCGAACAGAGCCAACTTACACGCGGATACGGCTCCTCTCGTGTCCGATCTCGCTGTTCTGCCCTTCTTCCGACCCTCTCCTCTGATCGTCATGGTCCGCTACATGGTCATGATTCTGGTCCCGTTGCCCTGACTTGCTCCATGCCGAACCTCTCCTTGCCGCTTCCTGATTCTGCCGCCGTGTCCGCTCCGTCCTCGTGATTCGCTGGCCCGCTTCTCCTTGCAGCCCTGTCCGCCGATCCACTTCGTCGTACAGCTCCCGCACTCCTCCCGGACGGTGAGCGAGCGGGTTGAAACGGGTTGCTCGGGTGTCGTGGTCGATGCGGTCCGTCTCGGGCCGCAAGTTCGCTTGCGGCCCATAACCAGCGCACGACCGTCCCGGCGAGCGGTGCGTCACCGAAGGCCGTAGCGCACGCGAAGGAGCCGTGCCAACGGCTTGGCGCGCCGGGCGGCGGGATGGTTCTCGTCGCCCGTGACCTCGGCAACGCCACGATGCAGACCCCAGACGGCATCGTCGGACAGCACACCATCCCGCTCGTGCTCACCGGCGTCAAGGCGGCGTCGCTCCGCGCCGCCCCGCTGGAGGCGGCTTCGGCCTTGACCCCGCTCCGCGCGCGCTCCACAAACGGGCAATTGTCCGACGATGCCGAACCCCGACCCACACCCCGCACCACGATGTCGCCGGCACCCCAACACCGTGAACCCCGACCGAAGCGGCCTGGCCTCCGTCGGAAGGTACATGCAGCGAGCGCGCCGGGAGACTGGAGCATCGGACGGGCAACGAAGACGCTCTCAATCCACAAGGCCGAGCGCCCCGCCCAATTGCGCCGCGCCGGGTTGTGATTGGATTCCAGGACTCGAATCACCGCCGGAATCACACCCTGGCCCCAACGCCACCGCATCGAAGAGCGCCGGCCCTGCCGGACCGATCGCAGTCGCCGGCAAGGGTAGCCAGACTGCATTACGCCGCGAGTGATGCCCGGAGCGACCCATCGAAAACCTCCGGTTTTCTGGCCCAACAGGTGTTCCTCTGTCACACCTTCGGGCCGGGTCGCTCCGGGCAGATTCTTCCGTCCCGGAAGGGTCACGAACCGCCGCCGGCGGTGCCGGACCGGCGCCGATATCCGGCGCCGGAGTCGTGCCGCTCCGCTCACGCTGTCGTCGGGGTTCAGGCGCCGACGCCGGACGGTTCAGTCTCGGGCCGCCGCCCGAGGAGCGGCGTGGTGTCGTCAGCGGCAATGTCGCCCGGCTGGTGGTCGCCGCCTGCGACATAGGCCGCCCAGTCGTCCATGAGCCGCCGCCGACGCTCGAACAGGTCCGACCGCGCATACGCCGCCTCGACCGGGTTGCGGACGACGTGGGCCAGCGCCGCCTCGACGACCTCCCGCGGGTGGTCGGTTTCCTCGGCCGCCCAGTCCCGGAACGACGAGCGGAAGCCATGGGGCACGGCCGCGATGTCCAGATCCTTCAGCAAGGCCGAGAGGAACGTGTCCTTGATGCGGTTGCCCAAGCGGTTCGGGAACACCAGCGGATTGCCGTCGCCGAGCGTCCGCGCCGCGTCGAGGATCTCCAGCGCCCGCGGGCTGAGCGGAACCCGGTGCTCGCGCTTCATCTTCATGCGCATGGCCGGGATGGTCCACACGCGGCCGGCCACGTCCATCTCGTCCCACGTCGCCAGCCGGACCTCCCCGGACCGCACGGCTGTCAAGACCAGCAACTCGAAGGCGAGCTTGACCGCCCGCGTCGCCTTCGACGAGCGCACCGTCTCGATCGCGGTGGCCACGTCACGATGGGGCAGCGCTCGCATGTGCCGCACGAGATTGCGTTGCGGGCCGAGGACCGGTCCGATGCGGCTGCACGGGTTGTCGATCCTGTACTCCATGGCGATGCTCCACTCCAGCACGGCGGCGATCCGCTGCCGGAGCGCCTTGGCGGTCGGTGCTTGGGTGTGCCAGATAGGAGTCAGGATCGCCAGCACGTCGGCGCTGTTGACCTCGGAGACGGGCCGCGAGCCGATGCGCGGGAAGGCGTAGCGTTGCAGGCTGTGGAGCCAGTCCGCCGCCTGCCTGGGGCTGCGCCAGCCGGCCCGCTTCTGTTCGACCACGGTGACGGCGGCCTCGGCGAAGGTGGGCATGCCCTGGGTGCGGCGCTTGTCGGCGAGGGGGTCGCCTCCGGCGCGGGCGAGCTTGCGGTTGGCGCGGGCCTGCTCGCGGGCCTCGGCGAGCGAGACCAGGTGGACGCTGCCGAGTCCGAGTTCGTGTTTCCGGCCGCGGATGACGAGGCGCTGGATCCAGCTTCGGGTACCGGTACGCTGGACGTAGAGGTAGAGACCGTTTCCGTCGGCGTGCCGTCCGACGGGCGCGGAGCGGACGAAGGCGGCGGCGAGTCGGTTGTGTGGGTGTCGGCCCTTGGGCTTGGTTCGTCGGGGTTTCGGGGCATCCTGTGTCACAATATACATCCCCCTATTCTATACGAGAAATCGCCGGATTGCACGCGATGTCCTGACCCTTTTAGTCCGGCCGCACGAGCAATAAACTACCACTATTCAGTCATTTATGGACAACTCTGCGCCAGGCTGGACGCCAGTGGATCACGTAATGGTGTTGCTCAACGGCAAGCGCCGCCACCGCTCGGCCATCCTCGTCTGGTTCGGCGGCGTGACCGACGGCACGCAGGGGCCCGACATCTCGACCATCCCCTCGATCGCCCTGCGGCAGGTGGAGGTGCTGCGCGACGGCGCGTCGGCGCAGTACGGCTCGGACGCCATCGCCGGCGTGCTGAACTTCCTGCTCGAGGACGCCCGCGAGGGCGGCAGCCTCGAGTTCAACACCGGCACCTACCGCGCGGGCGACGGCGACGCGTACAACATCGCGGGCAACGTCGGCCTGCCGCTCGGCGAGAACGGCTTCGCCAACCTCAGCTTCGAGTACGGCAACGCCGACCCCACGAGCCGCAGCGTGCAGCGCGCCGACGCCGCGGCGCTGATCGGCGCCGGCAACGCCAGCGTGGCCGACCCGGCGCAGATCTGGGGCGACTCGCGGGTGGACGACGAGGTGAAGCTGTTCGGCAACTTCGGCCACCAGCTTGCCGGCGGCGTGCAGCTCTACGGCCACGCCAACTACGCCGAGAAGACGGCCACGCAGGGCTTCTACTTCCGCAACCCCAACACGCGCGCCAACATCTTCAGCCTCGACGGCGGCGGGTCCCTGCTCGTCGGCGACGTGCTCGACGCGCGCGACGGCGTGCGCGACGGCACGGCGGGCTGCCCCGCCGTGCCGATCACCGCCCACCGGCCGGACCAGGCCGCCCTGGCGCAGGTGTTCGCCGACCCCAACTGCTTCACCTTCCAGGAGCTCGCCCCGGGCGGCTTCACGCCGAGCTTCAGCGGCGTGATCACCGACGTGTCGGCGGTGGCCGGCGTGCGGCGCACCGCGGAGAGCGGCCTGACCTGGGACGCCAGCGCCAGCTACGGCGCCCACGAGGCGGACTTCTTCCTCTTCAACACCGTCAACGCCTCGCTCGGCCCGGACAGCCCGCGCGACTTCGATCCCGGCCTCTACCGGCAGGCGGAGGTCAACCTCAACTTCGACCTCTCCTACGCCGCCACCGAGCTCATCCACCTGGCCGGCGGCGCGGAGTGGCGCGACGAGCGCTTCACCATCCGCGAGGGCGGCCGGCCGTCGTGGGAGGTCGGGCCGTACGCCACGCAGGGGTTCGTCTCCGGCTCCAACGGCTTCCCGGGCTTTCCCGACTACACGGCCGGCACCTGGACGCGCGCCAACGTCGCCCTCTACGGCGACGTCGAGCTGCGGCAGCCCGACGACCGCTGGACCGTCGGCGGCGCCCTGCGCTTCGAGCACTTCGACGTGTTCGGCGCCACGACGAACGGCAAGCTGTCCGCCCGCTACGCCCTGGGCGACGCGGTGTCGGTGCGCGGCGGCGTCAGCACCGGCTTCCGCGCGCCGACCCCCGGCCAGCAGAACACGTTCAACGTGCAGTCGACCATCAACCCCGAGACCCTGGACCTGGTCGACAGCGCCACCGTGCCGTCCACCTACCTGGCCGCGGAGCTGCGCGGCGGCCGGCCGCTCGACCCCGAGACGTCGACCAACGCAACGGGCGGGCTGGTGGTCGACACCGGACCGTTCACGCTGACGGCGGACTACTTCCACGTCGACGTCAGCAACCGCCTGGCCCTGTCGCAGTTCTTCAACCTCGCGGACCACGAGCGCGCGCTGCTGCTCGCCGAGGGCATCACGTCGGCGCGCACGCTGGCCTCGTTCCGCTTCTTCATCAACGACTTCTCCACCCGCACGCAGGGCGTGGACGTCGTGGCCACCTACACGCCGCTGGCGCTGCGCGGCGACACAATCTTCAGCCTGGCGTTCAACCGCACCGACACCCAGGTGACGAAGGACTCGGCGCTGCTCGGCCCGGGCGACGTGCTCGCCCTGGAGCGGGGCGTGCCCGAGACGCGCTGGAACGCCGCCGTCAACCAGCGCGTCGGGCGGGTCGGCCTGCTCGGCCGCCTGCACTACTACGGCGCGTGGGTCGACCACCTCGACGCGCGCTCCGTGCGCCGCGCCGACGCGCCGCTCCTCGACGGCCGCTTCATCCTCGACCTGGAGGCCAGCATCCCCCTCGCCGCCGACGTGACGCTGGCCGTGGGCGGCCAGAACGTCTTCGACACCTTCTCGGACCGCATGGACCTGTTCGCCGCCCGCTTCGGCCTGCCCTACAGCCAGTTCACGCCCTGGGGCCTGAGCGGCGGCTACTACTACGCCCGCGTCAACTACGCCTGGGGCAGCTAGAGCCGGCGCGTGGCGGCAGCGGGCCGAGGTGCATGCCAGAACGACAGGTGGCCATTGCGGAGCTGGAGGCCAACCCGAGCGGGTGCATCGAAGAGGTACGGAACGGCATGACGCTGGTCGTCACGGACGGAGGAGAACGCGTGGCGCGCGTCATCCCGGAGGTCGACGGAGTCAGGCAGACACAGGCGGCTCTCGAAGCGGCAGGAATCGCCTGGAGCGGCCGACGGCTGAAGAAGCGCAAGCCGTCCGTGCGACTTCGGGGCCCCGGAAGCATCAGCGACATCGTGCGGGAGAACCGCCGCTGATGGTGCTGCATTTGGACACGAGCGCGCTCGTCAAGCGCTACGTGCCGGAAGCGGAATCAGACAGCGTCATCGCCATGATGGACGACGTGATGGCGATCCGCATGTCGAACCGGCGGTTCACCTAGCCCAATAGCCGACGACTAACCCGGAAAATTCATGACGTCGTCGAATCGGTCGCTGGCCGAGCCCTGATCGTTGAGCGAGAGAGGTCTGCGGTCGCCGCACGTGGCAGGTGGCAGCGTGGTGGAGCGGCGTGGCGTGGTTACGGGGCGTACGAGGCGCCAGACGCGGACAGCTTCGCCGACAGGGCGCCCCAGGCGCCTGTGTGGATTCCGCGAGCTGAGGGGGAAGCTGCGACGGGGCGCTACCCGGCGCGCGCCCCGAGTGCGAGGGCGATTTGGCGCCACGCGTCGAGGTCGGGCGTTGCCCGCGGCAGGTGCACAACGAGGCGCCGGACGGAGCGGACGACGTTGGCGCCGAGCTTGAGCAATCGGTCGCGCAGCCAGGTCACTTGGGTGCGGGCGCAGGCGGTGCGGGCGGCTCTCAGCCGCAGTTCCTGCATGAGCACGTAGGCGGCGGCCGTCAACAGGACCCGCAGCTGGTTTGCCCAGAACTTGGTGCAGCTCGTGCGGTCGATCTGCAAGCCGTCGAGCAGTTCCTTGATGCGGTTCTCGATGTCGCCGCGCCCGCAGTAGACCTTCTCGTAGATGAAGCGCGGCGTCTGGCGCAGATTGGTCACGACGAAGCGCGGGTTGTCCCGCGGCTGCCGGCCGGTGAGCTGCACGACTTCGGCCTTGATCACCACGCGGCGCTCACGAGCCCACGTGCCCGCGCGATAGCGGGTGTCGAGGTAGAAGTGCGCCGTCTTCTCACGCAGCATGTTCTCGGTGCGGGCCGCCACCATGACGGGCTCGGCAGCCCGCAGCAGGACGGCGTTCTTGGCCATCGCCACGACGTAGTCGAGCCGCGGCTCGGCATCGAGGAAGTCGAAGACCTCCGGGCAGGCGAAGCCCCCGTCGAGACGGACGAGAAAGCGTGCCTTGGGGAACGCGGACCGCAGCAGCGGGAGCAATCGACACAGCACGCTCAGCGTGCCGTCGGGCGCCTGGGCCTTGCCGGGTCGCAGCACCGCCGCGCACAGATACTGCTCGACCTCGCGGTCGAAGCTCACAAAGGCCAGCAATGGCAGGTAGCACCAGCTGTCGTAGTGCCCGTTGAAGAACGTCAACTGCTGCTCGCCATGCGTCGGGTCGTCGGTCGGGTCGAGGTCGATCGTGATGCGTCGCACCCGCCCGCGCAGCCGGCGACGATGCCGCTCGATGACCGACGTCGCCAGCTCGCGCCCCAGCCGATAGAGCGCGACGCGGCCCGCACCGTTCTCGAACCGCGAGACCGTCGGCTGCGACGCCAGCCGACCGCCCGCCACCGGGTCGCGCCCGAGCAGCAGCTTGTGGATCGGGTCGTCGGCGAGCCGGTCCGAATCGTTGCCGTCGGGATGACCGCAGGCGATGCCGAACACCCGCTGGCCGACCAGGTCCTCGAGCGTGTGCCGGACCTTCTCCGGTGCCCGGCGGTCGACCAGACACCGGCCGAACGCCTTGACCAGTCCGTAGACGCGCTCGGCGGCCTTGAGCAGCACGGCGCCGCCATCCGAGCTCGACTGCTCGCGGTCGAACGTGGCCACGAGCGGCTTGTCGAACAGATCGGGGAACAGAACAGACTGTGCTATCGTGGGGTCCGTCACGCAAGGGCCTCCGTTGTGGCTAAACGTTTGGTAGCACAACGTTTGTACCACACGGAAGGCCCTTGCGTCTCGTCGCCAACCCCACCTTCACGCATAATCCGGGGTAGGCGCGGACCCTCAATCCAGTGGAGGTGCGTGTGGTGCGCAGGTATTTCAGGATGGTCTCGAAGCTGTCGAGGGGTCGGCCCGCCCAGTTCTTGCTGATCTCGCAGAACAGGCGGTGTTCGATGGGGTTCCACTTCGACGTGGCCGGCGGGTAGTGGGCCACCCTCACGCGCAAGCCGTGCCGGTTGCAGAGACGATGTTGCAGGTTGAACTTCCAGGCGCGGGCCGTGCAGCTGTTGCTGCCGCCACCGTCGGCCAGGATCTGCAGGGTCTTGGCTTCGGGGTAGCGCTTGCGGCCCTCGGTGCGCCACCACTTCTCGATGCAGTCGACGGCGAACGCCGGGGTGTCGGCGGTTTGGCCGACGAAGACGGTGCCGGCATTGGCAGCAGCCGGCGGCCGGCGCCGGATGGTCGGGAGCCAGATCCACCGGCCGCGCCGGCGCCGATGCCAGCCGTGAGAGCAGCGCATCCACCCCGGTATCCGACAGGAAGGCATAGGCGACCGACGGGTGCAGGTTCGGCTCACCGTTGCGCAGCCGCGCCAGATCCGCGGCCGCGCCGGGGCCCTTCACGGCCATCACCGTATTCGCGTCGGCCGTTGCACTCAAAAAAAGAGCCGGCCACCCTCAAGAAAGGGATGGCCGGCCCACGAGCGAGAAACGGTTGGAGGATCAGATGATGAAGTCGTCGGCATCCAACTCGGCGAAGCGCTCGCCCATAGTGACCTGGATGTCGCGCCCGCCGTAGGGTGTCAGATCAAGTGTGTACACCACCAAGTTGGCGTCGGTGTCAGTTGGGGACGCGGTGCGAAGGATCGTGCCAAGCTGTGTATTGCTCAGCCCGAATGCGGTCAGGTCGATCATGTCGCCACTCGCCTTCGAGAAGTCTGCAATCGAATCCTCGGTTCCCGTGGCGGGTGCCCCAGTCTCGCGCGCGAACACGAACGTATCTGAGCCGCCCATTCCCTCGAGTGTGTCTTGACCGTCGCCGCCAGCCAGCACGTTAGCGAATTTGTTGCCCGTCAGCGCATCGTCACCGGCACCGCCAGTCAGGTTCTCGATGCTAATCAGGCGGTCCAAGGCCGCATTGAAGCCGGCGGCAGTGGGAGCGTCGTTGAAGTTGCCGTCATCGTCCAGGGTGATAGTGACAGCATTCGCGGCCGCGTGGTCGCTGTAATCGGCGGTATCGTTTCCGGTACCGCCATCGAGCAACTCGACCTCGGGGGCGGGGGTGGCGGCGTCGCTGAGGCCGCCCTTCAAGGTGTCATTCCCCGATCCGCCCATCAACACCTCGTCGAACTTCTCAGGGCTCGCTGGCGTTGTCACGTTGCCGTCGGCGTCCGTTACCTGCGCAACTGCCGCGGTGTACCCTCCCCCAGGGCCACCGAGGAGCATGTCGTGCCCGCTGTTGCCCATCAGGTAGTCGTTGCCGCCTTCACCATTCAGCCAGTCGTTCCCGGAACCGCCCGCAATAGTGTCATCTCCGCCCCCGCCGAAGAGGCCTCCCTCCCGCCCCCGGATGGCCTCCTCGTCCCAGTCGTTGCCTGCGCCGCCATTGATGTAGTTGTTTCCTGAGTCACCCCCAAGCATGTCCTTGTGGTCGCTGCCTGTCAGGTTCTCGATGCCCTCCAGCTCGTCACCCTCGGCGTCACCGCCCTTGCCCATGATGTTGTCGGGCGTGTTGCGGTCGTCGTCGTGGTCATCGGGGGTGAGGCTGACCATGACGCCCTCTTCCGACATCGAGTAATCGGCGGTGTCGCCGGTCACTGCCACTATCCGATAGTTTTCGTTGAACGTCACGGTGGCGGTCATTACGTTATCGTCACCCGCCATCATCGTCTCGGGGTCGAATCGCCCGCCGAAGAGCTTGTCAGCGCCCGGACCACCACGCAGGGTGTCAGAATCGTCGTCGCCCTTGAGGGCGTCGTCACCCATCCCGCCGTCGAGCGTGTCGTTCCCGGCCCCACCGTAGAGGGTGTCCATGCCCTCGCCGCCGCTGAGCCGGTCGCCCATGTCCTCGGCGTCGGGATCGGCACTGCCCGTGCCCTTGATGGTGTCGTCACCCATCCCGCCCTTGATGGAGTTGACTCCCGAGTCGCCAGCCAGCATGTCATCGTGCATCGAGCCGGTCACGTTCTCGATGCTCATGAAGGTGTCGCCCTCGGCGTGCCCGCCGGCGGCCTCGACCTTCGTGGGGTCCGGGTTGCCGACGTACGACATGTTGATCGTCACCGGCATGTCGGACAGGGTGTAGCCCGGAAAATTCGTGAGGTTATCGAATCGGTCCCAGGCAGGGCCTGATCGTCGCGCGAAGGACGTTTTCGGACGCGGCGCGTGGTAGGTGGCAGCGTGGTGCAGTGGCCGGGGCGAGGTGACGGCACGCATGAGGTGGCAAGCGCCGACAGGTCGGGCGCAGGGGCGCTGGCGAGCATCCGGGGCGCGGAGGTTGCCGTGGCGACGGCGCGCTATCCGGCGCGCGCCCCGAGCGCGAGGGCGAGGTGCCGCCAGACGTCGCGGTATGGGGTCGCTCGCGGCAGGTGCAGGACGAGCCGGCGGACGGAGCGGACGACGTGGACGCTGACCTTGAGCAACCGGTCGCGCAGCCAAGTCACCTGGGTGCGGGCGCAGGCGGTGCGGGCGGCCCTCAGCCGCAGTTCCTGCATGAGCACGTAGGCGGCGGCCGTCAGCAGGACCCGCAGCTGGTTTGCCCAGAACTTGGTGCAGCTCGTGCGGTCGATCTGCAAGCCGTCGAGCAGTTCCTTGATGCGGTTCTCGATGTCGCCGCGCCCGCAGTAGACCTTCTCGTAGATGAAGCGCGGCGTCTGGCGCAGATTGGTCACGACGAAGCGCGGGTTGTCCCGCGGCTGCCGGCCGGTGAGCTGCACGACTTCGGCCTTGATCACCACGCGGCGCTCACGAGCCCACGTGCCCGCGCGATAGCGGGTGTCGAGGTAGAAGTGCGCCGTCTTCTCGCGCAGCATGTTCTCGGTGCGGGCCGCCACCATGACGTGCTCGGCAGCCCGCAACAGCACGGCGTTCCTGGCCATCGCCACGACGTAGTCGAGCCGCGGTTCGGCATCGAGGAAGTCGAAGATCTCTGGCGTGGCGAAGCCGCCGTCGAGCCGGACGAGAAAGCGCGCCTCGGGAAACGCGGACCGCAGCAGCGCGAGCAGCCGACACAGCACGCCCAGCGTGCCGTCGGACGCCTGCGCCGTGCCGGGCCGCAGCACGGCCGCGCACAGATACTGCTCCGCCTCACGGTCGAAGCTCACAAAGGCCAGCAATGGCAGGTAGCACCAGCTGTCGTAGTAGCTGTTGAACATGGTCAGCTGCTGCGCGCCATGCGTCGGGTCGTCGGTCGGGTCGAGGTCGATCGTGATGCGTCGCACCCGCCCGCGCAGCCGGCGGCGATGCCGCTCGATGACCGACGCCGCCAACTCGCGCCCGAGCCGATAGAGCGCGACGCGGCCCGCACCGTTCTCGAACCGCGAGACCGTCGGCTGCGACGCCAGCCGACCGCCCGCCACCGGGTCGCGCCCGAGCAGCAACTTGTGGATCGGATCATCGGCGAGCCGGTCCGAATCGTTGCCGTCGGGATGGCCGCAGGCGATGCCGAACACCCGCTGGCCCACCAGGTCCTCGAGCGTGTGCCGGACCTTCTCCGGTGCCCGGCGGTCAATCAGACACCGGCCGAATGCCTTGACCAACCCGTAGACGCGCTCGGCGGCCTTGAGCAGCACGGCGCCGCCATCCGAGCTCGACTGCTCGCGGTCGAACGTGGCCACGAGCGGCTTGTCGAACAGATCGGGGAACAGAACAGACTGTGCTATCGTGGGGTCCGTCACGCAAGAGCCTCCGTCGTGCCGAAAACATCTGTCGTCAACAGCGTTTTAGCACACGGAGGCTTTTGTGTCTCTACTCAGGCCGGGCGCCTCATGAATTTTCCAGGGTAGGCGGCGGTGTCGGAGCCATCGGGATCCAGGCGTGTCTCCGTGGGGTCGCCGTCGTCGTCCACCGTGTAGCCGCCGCCGTCGATCAGGTCCGCCCCGGCACCGCCCTCCAAGACGTCGTTCCCGGTACCGCCGCGCAGGACATCGTCGCCCTTGCCGCCCCAGAGCATGTCGTGCCCGGAACCGCCGGCAACCTTGTCGTTGCCCATGTCGCCGAAGAGCATGTCGGAGCCAGAGTCGCCCATCACGGCGTCCGCCCCGCTCTCGCCCCGCAGGTAGTCGTTCCCTTCGCGGCCATGGATGATGTCGTCGCCCCGGTAGCCGAACAGGCGGTTCACCTGATGGTTGCCGCGGAGGATGTCGCCGAACTTCGAGCCGAAGATGTTCTCGACCTCGGTGATGGTGTCGCCCTCGGCGTGACCACTGTGGATGGGCGGCTTGTCGTCGTCGTCGATGTTGAAGATGGAGCCGATGTCGACGTACACGCCCGCGTTCGACCTGATGTAGTCGGCGGTGTCGCCCAGCATTCCGTTGGTGCCGCCGATGAGCACGTCGGCTCCCGGACCGCCTATCAGTCGGTCGTCACCGCCCATGCCGTCCAGCTCATCGTTGCCCATCCCGCCGATGAGGGTGTCGTCGTCCATGCCCCCCATCAGCATGTCGTTCAGGTCGTCCATCATGTCACCGAGATAAGTCGCCATCGTCCTCTCCTTGAAATGCAAAGGCTCGCGGACGCCCGCTCATGCGCTGTGGTCGACGCACAGGTGTGATCAAGTCTCCCTATCGGCGCCGGATCTGTGATGGACGTGACACACATCCCCTCGTCGCAGCCGCGGCGTGAGCCGATCGCTTCACCGTGCAGCAGCTCGCGGGCGGCATCGTCGAGGAGCTCCTGGTGGACGACGGCCAAGCGGCCGAGGTCATGACCACGCAGGGAGCGCACCTTCCGGACGCGCGCTGCTGGAGTGGTTTAGCCGAGCCGCCGCAGCGTCGTCCGCTACGGCAGGATGGTGTTCGTCGTCGAAGGCGGCGAACTCGAGGGCTATCTTGTCCTCGCCCTCCGCTCAGCTCACGGCCGACGAAGGAGGGACTTGGTGGAGGCGATCAGCCGGACCGGAGGAGCTGACGTGGGCGACGGCGAGGCGGCCGAGGTCGTGGGCCACGCAGGAGCGCATCTTCCGGGCGCGCGCTGCGCGAGGAGTGACGGGCCCTTCGGGGCTCACGGGAGGCGGGCCGGCGAGAAGTCAGCCAAGCCGGCGCAGAGCCCCGAGGAGCAGTCCAAGCAGGCCGACCGTCACCGCCGTCTGCATCAGCATGGCGCGGTAGAGGCGTGCTTCAAGGGAGGAAACCTCTGCACGCAGGTCGGCCTTCGTCGCTAGAGTCTCGACATCAATGCCGGCCGCATCATGCTCTGCGGCTTCGCGGAGGGCATCCGTGAGTGTGTCAGCCTGCTTGTCGGAAAGGCCAGCGTCGAGCAGGCGACGGGCAATCGCATGCGTATCGAACACAAGGTCATGCTACCACGCGTCCTTGCGGAGTTGACGGACGCGTTCACCGCCTGGGCCGCCCAGGTGCTGCTGCCGCGGCGGATACGGGAAAGGCCTCGGCGCCGTTGCCGAGGCTGGAGGAGGGGCGCACGATGCTGGCTGGTCGCCGCCCGCGACGTGGTGGAGCGCACGCGGCTACTCGGCAGGCTGTGCAGCCGGGATGATGGCGCGTTCCAACGTGGCGAGACGCTGGTCTATCTTGGCGAAGGCGATTTCGACGGCACGCAGCCGAGCGTCGAACCCGTCCATGCGGCTATTCACTTCGGTGCGGAAGTCCCGAAGGTCAGCGGCCAAGTCGTTGATCCGAGTGTTCACGTCGGCGATCCGAGTGTTCATGTCGGCGCGCAAGTCGCCCACTCGGGCGTTCACGTTTCCGTTGACCATGGTGACGATGGCGATCACCGTGGCAAGGGCGACGCCGATGATGGTGAGGCGGTCGGTCGTGCTCATCAACAGCAGAGTAGCACGGCCGGGCTGCTGTTACGTCATGGTCCTCGACCCCGCCTTGACCGTGCCCAGGTCGCATCATGACGGCGACCGACGGGTGCAGGTTCAGCTCGCCCTTGCGCAGCCGCGCCAGGTCCGCGGCCGCGGCGGGGCCCTTCGCGGCCACCACCGTACTGGCGTCGAGCAGCGCCGTGGCATAGTGCCGGTAGACGGCGAACGGATCGGGGATGGACGCGGTTGCCCGGCCCGAGGGCGACCCGCGGCCGAAGTACCGGGTCGCCGTGGTGCGGTTGGACGACTTCTACGACCAGCCCCGGCTGGACCTCATCAAGATCGACGTGGAGGGCATGGAGGCCGACGTGCTGCGGGGAGCCTTCCGGCCGGCCTGCAAGAGCCACCGGCACGGCCGGTCGATCAGCGTGCCCCCGGAAAAGGACACGCCGGCCCCCTCATCCGAACAGACGCAGGATCCCGACGGTCAGCGTCGCCGTCGCAAGGACGGTGCCGACCATCCAGCGGATGAGCCGGGTCTCGAGGTTCGCGATCTCGGTTCGCACCTCGGCGATCTGGGTCGAAAGCCGGGTATCGAGATTCGCAATCTGGGTCGAGAGCCGCGTGTCGAGGGCAGCGATCTCGGTTCGCACCTCGGCGAGGCCGGCCGCGAACTGATCGGACGTGACATGGTCGCCGTGCTCGGCGGCCTGACGGACCCTTAGCTCGCCCTGGGCGGCGAGGCTCGACATCGGCGACGGCCGGCCGTCATGCAAGCGCTTGGGGGGCGCAAGGTGGGCCATCCCGGATATCCAAATGCGGCCGGCCTCACCGGGAGACATCGGCTTCACGCGACTGCGGAATCGGCTGTGAAACCGTTGAGCCTCACCGTGAAACCGGCCTCTTCACAGTATACGCTCCTGGCGCTGCGCGGGCCGCTATTCCGTAGGCTCTTCTGCACGACCGCCAACACGAATTCGATGAGGTTGGCGGACGCGTTCACCGCCTGGGCGGAGCAGGTTGCCGCTGCCAAGGCCGCTGCGGGGGACGGCCTCGGCGCCTCTGTCGAGCCGAGGCTGGAGGAGGTGCGCACGATGCTGGCCGCCGCCCCGCGCCGCCGCGGCTCGGAATTCCACCAGGTTGAACTTCCTGAGCCACAGCAGCGTCCGCAGCAGCCGGCGCCCGGCGCCGGGATGGTCGGGCGCCAGCTCCGCCGGCCGTGCCGGCGCCGACGCCAGCCGCGCGAGCAGCGCATCCACCCCGGCATCCGACAGGAAGGCGTAGGCAACCGACGGGTGCAGGTTCAGCTCGCCCTGGCGCAGCCGCGCCAGCTCCGCGGCCGCGTCGGGGCCCTTCGCGGCCACCACCGTACTGGCGTCGAGCAGCGCCGTGGGATAGTGCCGGTAGACGGCGAACGGGTCGGGGACGTCGGTTCGAGCCGCCTCCCCGCGGCCGCGCAGCGCCAGCCCGGGGCTCGCGGCCCGCAGCTCCGCCAGCTCGCTCCACAGGTCCTGGTAGGCGGCGACCACCGCGCGCCAGTCGTACAGCCGCCGCGCCCGCGCCAGCGCCGCCTCGCCCTGGCGGCGGCGCAGCTCCGCGTCGCCGGCCAGCCGCGCGATGGCTGCGGCGCAGGCGTCCACGTCCACCGCGGTGGCGAGGCTCGTGATGCCGATCATCTGGTCGTAGCTGTCGACGCCGGCCGCGTGACGGTCGGCGATGTCGATGCCCGCGCCGGGGCCGATCGTCGTCGTGGGGATGCGGAACCCGGTCTCGCCGTCGGCCACCGTGTCCTTGTAGCCGTTCCAGTCGCTGACCACGCACGGCAGGCCGGCGGCCATGGCCTCCACCGGCGTCAGGCCAAACGTCTCCTGGATGTTGTCGGACAGCGACACGAAGATATCGGCCGCCCGCCACGCCGAGCGCATGACCGGGCCGTGGGGACCGTCGGAACCGTCAATGAAGTGTACCCGGGCAGCGCCGCGGAACCGGCCGGCCGCCGCGCGGAACTCCCTCTCGACCTTGCGGTTGGGGAACTGCCCCGCCAGCAGCAGGTGGACGGTCCGGCCCTGCACTCGCTGCGCGGCGCGAGCCGCCGCCAGCAGCAGCGGCGTGGGGTGCGCCTTGGCGTGGAACGACAGCCGCCCGACAAACAGCGCGGCGAGGTCGCCCTCGGCGATGCCGAGCCGGGTGCGCAGGGCGTGGCGCGCGCCCGGGCCGGCGCCGGGGACCGCGTCGTCGTCGCGGGGCGCGTAGGACTCGCAGTCGACCCCCAGCGGGATCACCGCCAGGCGCACCGGGAAGCGGAAGCGCGTGCCGGCCCGGCGCGCGACGTAGTCGGCGTGCTGCTCGATGATGCGCTCTACCGCCGCGCGCACAGCCGTCGAGGTGCAGACCAGCGCGTCCCACGGCTGCGTCGGCGCGATCAGGTATTGTCCCAGGGCGCGGGCGATCGTGGCCGAGGCGACGGTGTGGGTCACGCCGCAGAGGCTGTAGTCGCGCTCGCTGCCGAAGCGGCGCTTCCAGGCCTGCTCGTCGAGCCCCGGCGCCGGCCAGAAGACGGTGCCGGCCGACCGCAAGGTCTGCCGGTCCAGAGGGCGGGCCCAGACCACCTCACGCCCGGCGCCGTCGAGCTGCCCGGCCAGCGCGCGGAAGTCGTCGAAGTGCGCGCGCGAGTCGGTGAGCGCGATCAGGCGGTCCGCGCCGCCGTGCTCGATGAAGCCCTTGAGGAAGCCCGCCCCGGCGGACTGCCGTCCCATGACAGCTTGGCTGTCGACGCGGAACCCGTCGGGCTGGTAGCGCAGCGCGCAGTTCGGCCGGGGACCGTCCCCGCTCGGCGTCATTCGCGTTCCGGCGCCGCGGGGACCGCGCCGGGTGCCTGTCCGGCGGCTTCCGGCTCGCCAGGTTCCTGCCGGCTTCTCATCACCAGCCACGGCGTCGGGCCGGAGCGCCATTCCCACGTCGCCAGCAACTGGTCGAGATGACCGAGGCGGGTGAACCACGGCGGCACCTTCCGCAGGCGTCGCTCGCCGCTGTCCACCACGACCGTTATCGCGTGAGTCGACTGGAAACGGGCGGCCAGCAGCCTGGTGGTCCCGGCGGCGACGCAGTCGTGCGACTCGACGATCAGGTCCATGCCGCGCAGCGCCGGCGCGGCCTCGGGGTCCAGCAACTCCCGCTCGGCGCCCTCGATGTCGCACAGCACCAGCGTCTTGCGTCCGGCGTAGGCGGCGAAGTCGTCCGCCGTGAACCGCGCCCCCACCCGCACGCGGTCGGCGACGCCCCGCCTGGCCGCCAGCTCGCCGCAGGCCCGCTGCGCCGCCGGGTCGATGTCGAACGCATCCACCCGCGTGTCCGGCATCCGCCCTGCCATCCCGACCGCGTAGTAGCCCTCGGCGCAGCCGATGTTGACGACGACCGGATAGGCGGCTCGGATGGCCTCTTCGATGAACGGCTGCAGCGGCTGTTCGTAGCAGCCGACCAGCTTCGAGACGTGGCAGCCATGGGTCGACCGCGGCAGAAAGTCCATGCCCTCGAACGGACCCGACCAGATGCGCGTGCCGTTGTGCTGCTGGACCGTGTTCTGGATGAGCGCGCTGCGCCACTTGCAGAGCAGGCGCAGCGAGACGTCGAGCTGGGCGTTCCTGTCGGTCCCCGGCTCGGCCAGCCACTCCGCCAGCCGCTCGCGGACCCGGTCGGCAAGCATCATCATCCGCGCCGGCGTTGTTCGGCGTTCAAGAACAACTCAGTGGAACTCCAGCGCAAGCTTCGGCACCTCGCCTCACCGCCCGGTGTAGCGGCACCGCGCGCGACGCACTTGGTCCCCGGTCAACTTTCCTAAGAAACTCCCGTCGGATGCTCCTGGAGCGTGAATCCGAGCGCCTTCGCCCGACGGCGGAGATTGGCTACGGCTCGTTGCCGATAACGCTGCTCGTAGTGCGAGGCACCCGGGTCGGCGTACTGCATGCCGTAGCGCAGTGTGTTGTAGAACAACATGGCGATCTTGCGCGCCGTGGCCGTCACCGCCTTGGCCTTGCCGACCCGCCCGGACAAGCGGCGGTAGAACGCGCCCAGGGCCGTGTCGGTCCGGCTCACGGTGACCGCGGCCAACCGCAGCAGGGCTGCCGCTCGGTTCGCAGACCGTCGCGTCTTCGAGCTCAGGATCCGACCGCCCGAGATCTTGTTGCCCGGAGCCAACGACAACCACGACGTGAAGTGCTTGCAGGTCGGCCACCGAGACATGTCCGTGCCGCATTCGCTGACCAGCTTCAGCGCGTTGTACGGTCCGAGGCCGTGGATCTGAGTCAGGTCTACGCCGAGCAGCGTGTAGAGCATCGGGCGCACGTCGAACGCCAGCGCGTTGGGTCCGCGCGTGGTGTGTCGCGGGGCCGGCAACCGGGCCGGTGGCGGCGTGCTCGTTGCGCAAAGGTGCTTCACCGCGCGCTCGATGGCCTGATCACACTGCCCGATGGACTCCTGGTATCTGTCGTAGAGCTCCAGCGCCTGGCTCAGCGCGAAGACGTGCTCTTCCCGATAGTTGCCGGCCAGCGCCTCCCTGATCGTCTCGACGCTCGCCTTGCAGCGGGGGTCGCGGTGCTGGGCCAACTGCATCGGGTCGCGGTCGCCCGCGACAATCGCGCGCACGATGCGCATCCCCGTCTCGCCCGTGATGTCGGTCACGACGTGATGAAGCTGGACGTTCATCTCCATCAAGGCCTTCTGCATGTGCTGAATGTGTGCGGCTGCATACTCGACCAGCCGCTCCCGCTGACGCAGATACGCGCGTAGCGTCACCACGTCCTGATGCGGACGGAAGCTCCCGCGCAGCAGGCCGAACTGATGAAGCTGCTGGAGCCACTGGGCATCGTTGACGTCCGTCTTCCGGCCTGGAACCTGCTTCACGTCTCTGGCGTTGACCAGCAGCACCTCGAAGCCCTGCGCCTCAAGGATCTCGAACACCGGGATCCAGTACACGCCCGTCGACTCCATCGCCACGGTCGTGATCCCGACAGTCTTCAGCCAGTCGGCCAGTCGATGCAGATCCTGAGTGAAGCTCTGAAAGGTCCGCACGGGCTCGGCGTCGCGATCGGGCGCCACGGCCACCACGTGAAACCGTGAGCCCACATCGATGCCGGCCGCATCGGGATGAACGTTCGAGAAGCGGCCTCGTGCGTGCCGCCCCTTGGTCTTCCTGCGTCGTGCCATCGGTACCTCCTCATTGGAGTGGCGCCGAGAGGCAGGACGGCGGAACGATAACTTTCCTACACGGGATCGCAGTCGAGCGTCACCACTTGCAAGTCCGCAGGCGTCCTTGGACCACGTTTGCCACGGGGTCGTGCCTCCAATAAGCTAACCCGGAAAATTCGTGAGGTTATCGAATCGGTCCCAGGCAGGGCCTGATCGTCGCGCGAAGGACGTTTTCGGACGCGGCGCGTGGTAGGTGGCAGCGTGGTGCAGTGGCCGGGGCGAGGTGACGGCACGCATGAGGTGGCAAGCGCCGACAGGTCGGGCGCAGGGGCGCTGGCGAGCATCCGGGGCGCGGAGGTTGGCGGCGCGACGGCGCGCTATCCGGCGCGCGCCCCGAGCGCGAGGGCGAGGTGCCGCCAGACGTCGCGGTATGGGGTCGCTCGCGGCAGGTGCAGGACGAGCCGGCGGACGGAGCGGACGACGTGGACGCTGACCTTGAGCAACCGGTCGCGCAGCCAAGTCACCTGGGTGCGGGCGCAGGCGGTGCGGGCGGCCCTCAGCCGCAGTTCCTGCATGAGCACGTAGGCGGCGGCCGTCAGCAGGACCCGCAGCTGGTTTGCCCAGAACTTGGTGCAGCTCGTGCGGTCGATCTGCAAGCCGTCGAGCAGTTCCTTGATGCGGTTCTCGATGTCGCCGCGCCCGCAGTAGACCTTCTCGTAGATGAAGCGCGGCGTCTGGCGCAGATTGGTCACGACGAAGCGCGGGTTGTCCCGCGGCTGCCGGCCGGTGAGCTGCACGACTTCGGCCTTGATCACCACGCGGCGCTCACGAGCCCACGTGCCCGCGCGATAGCGGGTGTCGAGGTAGAAGTGCGCCGTCTTCTCGCGCAGCATGTTCTCGGTGCGGGCCGCCACCATGACGTGCTCGGCAGCCCGCAACAGCACGGCGTTCCTGGCCATCGCCACGACGTAGTCGAGCCGCGGTTCGGCATCGAGGAAGTCGAAGATCTCTGGCGTGGCGAAGCCGCCGTCGAGCCGGACGAGAAAGCGCGCCTCGGGAAACGCGGACCGCAGCAGCGCGAGCAGCCGACACAGCACGCCCAGCGTGCCGTCGGACGCCTGCGCCGTGCCGGGCCGCAGCACGGCCGCGCACAGATACTGCTCCGCCTCACGGTCGAAGCTCACAAAGGCCAGCAATGGCAGGTAGCACCAGCTGTCGTAGTAGCTGTTGAACATGGTCAGCTGCTGCGCGCCATGCGTCGGGTCGTCGGTCGGGTCGAGGTCGATCGTGATGCGTCGCACCCGCCCGCGCAGCCGGCGGCGATGCCGCTCGATGACCGACGCCGCCAACTCGCGCCCGAGCCGATAGAGCGCGACGCGGCCCGCACCGTTCTCGAACCGCGAGACCGTCGGCTGCGACGCCAGCCGACCGCCCGCCACCGGGTCGCGCCCGAGCAGCAACTTGTGGATCGGATCATCGGCGAGCTGGTCCGAATCGTTGCCGGCGGGATGGCCGCAGGCGATGCCGAACACCCGCTGGCCCACCAGGTCCTCGAGCGTGTGCCGGACCTTCTCCGGTGCCCGGCGGTCAATCAGACACCGGCCGAATGCCTTGACCAACCCGTAGACGCGCTCGGCGGCCTTGAGCAGCACGGCGCCGCCATCCGAGCTCGACTGCTCGCGGTCGAACGTGGCCACGAGCGGCTTGTCGAACAGATCGGGGAACAGAACAGACTGTGCTATCGTGGGGTCCGTCACGCAAGAGCCTCCGTCGTGCCGAAAACATCTGTCGTCAACAGCGTTTTAGCACACGGAGGCTTTTGTGTCTCTACTCAGGCCGGGCGCCTCATGAATTTTCCAGGCTAAGAGCGCCAAGGTCCGCGAAGTCGGCGATGATCATGTCGTCGCCAGCCCCGCCGTGCATTGAGTCCATGCCCGCGCCGCCCTCAAGGGTGTCGGCGTAGCGCTTGTCGGGGTCGTCAGCGGCCGCCGCCGAGGCCGTGCCGTCAGCGTTGCTTATGCCCCCGAAAAGCATGTCGTTGCCGGCCTCGCCCATGAGGATGTCGCCACCGTCGCCACCCTCAAGTTTGTCGTTCCCCTTTCCGCCGAACAGGTCGTCATGGCCAGCCTCGCCCATGAGCGAGTCGTTGCCGTCCTGCCCATAGAGCAGGTCGTCGCCTATGCCACCGTAGACGGTATCGTTGCCCTTCCCGGCGTTGACGCGCTCGTTGCCGTCGTTCTGGTCGGCGCGCTCCGCGGGCCACGTGTCGTTCCCGTCGGTTAGGTCGTGCGTGACTGTCACCGGCGTGGGGCGGCGCGGCGGCTGTTCGGGCTCGGGTTCCGGCTCGGGCTCCGGCTGCTCGGCGTAGAGGTCGCTGATCTCGAGCTCCACGTCCACCGTTACCGACACGTCCTCCCACGTGTAGGTGTGCTGGCCGGCGTGCGTCGTCTTGGTGTCGAGCACGGCGTTGGCCTCGGCCATCGTCAGCATCTCGGTGCCGAACTTGATCTTGTCGACGCCCTTCTCGAAGTCGGCGATCTCGTCGTCCCCATGGCCCATCATGAACACGAACTTGTCGATGCCGTCGCCGCCGTAGAGCCGGTCGTCGCCCATCTCGCCCAGCAGCGTGTCGTTGCCCATGCCGCCGTCGAGCTTGTCGTCGTCCTTCCCGCCGCGGAGCATGTCGTCGCCGCCCATGCCGGACAGGTTGTCCTCGCCCATCTGGCCATACAACATGTTGTCCATGTCGTCGCCGGTCAGCGTATCGTCACCCATGCTGCCGCGCAGGTTCTCGATGTTCTCGTAGGTGTCGCCGTCGGCGTCGCCGTCCTCACCCTCACCGGTCATGAGGTTGACCATCACGGCGTCGGCGGAATGGACGTACGAGGCCGTGTCCATGCCCGAGCCGCCGTCGAGCATGTCCTCGCCCATGCCGCCCTCGAGCATGTCCATGCCCGAGCCGCCGTCGAGCGTGTCCATGCCGGCGCCGCCTCTCAGCACGTCGTCGCCCGAGCCGCCGCTCAGATCGTCGTTGCCGCCTTCGCCGTACAGCACGTCCATGCCGGCGCCGCCATTCAGGTCGTCGTGACCGTCACCGCCACGCAGCAGGTCGTCGCCGTTGCCGCCCATCAGGTCGTCGTTGCCGCCGCGGCCGAACAGACGGTTCATTCCGCGATCGCCCATCAGGTAGTCGGCGAACCGCGAGCCCCACAGCTCCTCGATTCCGGTGAGCGAGTCGCCCTCGGCGTCGCCACCCATCGAGGCCATTCCACCGGACAGGTCGACCTGGACGCCCTGCAGCGAATCGACGTAGCTGGCAATGTCATGCCCCATGCCGCCGTCGAGCACGTCGGCACCAGGCCCGCCGATCAGGCGGTCGTCGCCATCCCCGCCGGAGAGCATGTCATCGCCCATGCCGCCCCAAAGCACATCGTCGTCCTCCATGCCCATGAGGATGTCGTCCATCATCGTTCCCGAAAAAATCGCCATCGTCCTCTCCTTGAAATGCGGAAGGCTCGCGGACGCCCGCTCATGCGCTGTGGTCGACGCACAGGTGTGATCAAGTCTCCCTATCGGCGCCGGATCTGTGATGGACGTGACACACGTCCCCTCGTTGCAGCCGCGGCGTGAGCATCAAGCGCTGCACCGTGCAGCAGCTCGAGGAAGGCGTCGTCGAGGAGTTCCTGGTGGACGACGGCGAGGCGGCCGAGGTCGTGGGCCACGCAGGAGCGCATCTTCGGCCCGCGGCGCCGCCGACCGACTGGCACTGCTCGCTGCTGGACGTGCCCGCCGTCTGGGGACAAGACGTCGATATCGGCCGAGACGGCGGCGATGCACGCCAAGTGCCTCCGGCGCGGCACCGACTCGGCCGGCACGGCAGCCGACTACCTCGTCGGCGAGCGGAGACATCGTGTCTGACGATCAGGCCGCGCGATTTGGGCGGGTAGTTGCGAATCGATTGGAGCCGTTCTTGGCGCACATGATGAGCCCCCTCCAGCGAGATCTGACACTCCAAAAATGACGGAAAGCATGAGCGGTCGCGGCGTCAACACCGGTCGCTCTGTTCCATCAGCCTCGTTCGGGGTCCCCACCTTTGACAACGCGCCTTGGTCCCGCGATCATGGCTTGATGCCACAGCTTGTCACAGCTTGCCACGACTCCAATGTCACAGCTCGATGTCACAGCTTGTCACAGCTCGGCCCGCGATCTCCCGAGGCCTTCGGCCAGTCGGTAGTACCGCGTCGGGTCCGTCGGCGCTGTGCCTGTCTCAACCAGCAACCCCTTCTCCACAAGCGCCCTCAGGTCCCGCTGCAGCGTCCGCCGGTTCGTTCCCGAGCAGAGAGCTTCGTAGTCGTGAATCGTGAGGCGGCCATACTCGATGACGTGACCCAGCGCGGCCGCCTGTCGCTCGGACAACGCGTGCTGCCGCACGAGGGCGTCCCGGCGGATCGTCCGTTCTCCACGGCCCTTCACCTCGTCGAGCTGCACGGCCAACCCCGCCGTGAAGAACTCGAGCCATCCCGTGAGGTCCATGTCCTGCTCGCGCACGCCCTGGATCGCCCGGTAGAACGCGGCCCGGTCGCGGTCGTAGTACTCGCTGATGGTGAAGAGGCGCTTGAAGTCGTATCCGGCCCTGTACAAGCACAGGGTCGAGAGCAGGCGCGACGCTCGGCCGTTGCCGTCAAGGAACGGATGGATGTGGGCGAGCTGGAACTGGGTGATTCCGCTGACCAGCACGGGATGAATGTCGCGCTCCCGGTTCAGCCAATCGATCAGCTCTCGCATCAGGATCGGCACGTCGTACGCCGGCGGCGGCGTGTACACGACCTTTCCGGTGGCCGCGTTGACTACGTAGTTCTGGATTCGCCGGTATTCTCCCGGTGCCGCGGAGCCTCCGCGAACGCCCTCGACAAGGCGCTTGTGGACCTCCCGGACCAGCCCTTCCGTCACCGGCCCGCCGCCGCCCAGCCAAGTGGAGACGAACTCGAATGCGCCCCGGTAGTTCAGGAGCTCGCGGACGTCGTCCGGGTCCGCGCCGGGCACCGTCTTGCCGGCGAGCAGCACTTCCGATTCCTCCAACGTCAGCCTGGTTCCTTCGATGTGGGTCGTGTGGTGCGCCTCCCGGACGAGCGCGCGCTCGCTCATCTCGCGGATCCAGTCCTCGGAGAGCGTCGCCGCTTCCAGAAACCCCCGTGCCCGCTCGATCCGCGTGAGGTCGGCCGTGATGGCGTGGGTGACCGTGAAGCCCGGCTTGAAGCTCATCGCGCCGCCACCTCCCGCACGTCGATCTTGCCGGTGACCGCCGCGGAGATCAGGGCGGTGCGGTACTCCTGGAGGTGATCGATGGCGTCCCGGACCTTGGTCGTGAGGCGATCCATCCTGGTCGTCTCGCACCTGATAAAGCCTGCGATTGTTTGCTGTTCAGAAAACGCAGGGAAGGGCACGACGACTTGCTGGTACTTGGTCGGATTCAAGTTGGCTTGGTTCACGCTCAGGAGTGCCATGCTGCGAGCCATCCCGAGAACACCTGTGGAGTTAAGCAGGTAGTTGAGCCACTCTGCTTCCACGTTCTCACACGCCGTCAACCTCACCAGGTACGATGCAAAGGCAACCCGATCTTCTGGGTCGCCTCGAAATATGCCGACCTTTCCCACCAGTTCACGGCTGTTGGTGCGATTGAACAAGAGGTCGCCAGACTCGAGAACCAGCGTCCGGTCAACAGCGTCGATGCTGCCAACATCAGGCAATGCGATCTCACCATGTTGAACGTGCGCCATGGTCAGGACTCGGATGTCACCACTTCCCCCCAAGCTGTCCGATATTCCATAGTCGCATCTTCTGAGAATACGCTTCAGGCGCGTCAGTTCCCAGTGCGCCGGGATCTCGCCTAGCCTGGAAAATTCATGAGGCGCCCGGCCTGAGTAGAGACACAAAAGCCTCCGTGTGCTAAAACGCTGTTGACGACAGATGTTTTCGGCACGACGGAGGCTCTTGCGTGACGGACCCCACGATAGCACAGTCTGTTCTGTTCCCCGATCTGTTCGACAAGCCGCTCGTGGCCACGTTCGACCGCGAGCAGTCGAGCTCGGATGGCGGCGCCGTGCTGCTCAAGGCCGCCGAGCGCGTCTACGGGTTGGTCAAGGCATTCGGCCGGTGTCTGATTGACCGCCGGGCACCGGAGAAGGTCCGGCACACGCTCGAGGACCTGGTGGGCCAGCGGGTGTTCGGCATCGCCTGCGGCCATCCCGACGGCAACGATTCGGACCAGCTCGCCGATGATCCGATCCACAAGTTGCTGCTCGGGCGCGACCCGGTGGCGGGCGGTCGGCTGGCGTCGCAGCCGACGGTCTCGCGGTTCGAGAACGGTGCGGGCCGCGTCGCGCTCTATCGGCTCGGGCGCGAGTTGGCGGCGTCGGTCATCGAGCGGCATCGCCGCCGGCTGCGCGGGCGGGTGCGACGCATCACGATCGACCTCGACCCGACCGACGACCCGACGCATGGCGCGCAGCAGCTGACCATGTTCAACAGCTACTACGACAGCTGGTGCTACCTGCCATTGCTGGCCTTTGTGAGCTTCGACCGTGAGGCGGAGCAGTATCTGTGCGCGGCCGTGCTGCGGCCCGGCACGGCGCAGGCGTCCGACGGCACGCTGGGCGTGCTGTGTCGGCTGCTCGCGCTGCTGCGGTCCGCGTTTCCCGAGGCGCGCTTTCTCGTCCGGCTCGACGGCGGCTTCGCCACGCCAGAGATCTTCGACTTCCTCGATGCCGAACCGCGGCTCGACTACGTCGTGGCGATGGCCAGGAACGCCGTGCTGTTGCGGGCTGCCGAGCACGTCATGGTGGCGGCCCGCACCGAGAACATGCTGCGCGAGAAGACGGCGCACTTCTACCTCGACACCCGCTATCGCGCGGGCACGTGGGCTCGTGAGCGCCGCGTGGTGATCAAGGCCGAAGTCGTGCAGCTCACCGGCCGGCAGCCGCGGGACAACCCGCGCTTCGTCGTGACCAATCTGCGCCAGACGCCGCGCTTCATCTACGAGAAGGTCTACTGCGGGCGCGGCGACATCGAGAACCGCATCAAGGAACTGCTCGACGGCTTGCAGATCGACCGCACGAGCTGCACCAAGTTCTGGGCAAACCAGCTGCGGGTCCTGCTGACGGCCGCCGCCTACGTGCTCATGCAGGAACTGCGGCTGAGGGCCGCCCGCACCGCCTGCGCCCGCACCCAGGTGACTTGGCTGCGCGACCGGTTGCTCAAGGTCAGCGTCCACGTCGTCCGCTCCGTCCGCCGGCTCGTCCTGCACCTGCCGCGAGCGACCCCATACCGCGACGTCTGGCGGCACCTCGCCCTCGCGCTCGGGGCGCGCGCCGGATAGCGCGCCGTCGCCACGGCAACCTCCGCGCCCCGGATGCTCGCCAGCGCCCCTGCGCCCGACCTGTCGGCGCTTGCCACCTCATGCGTGCCGTCACCTCGCCCCGGCCACTGCACCACGCTGCCACCTACCACGCGCCGCGTCCGAAAACGTCCTTCGCGCGACGATCAGGCCCTGCCTGGGACCGATTCGATAACCTCACGAATTTTCCGGGCTAGGAGTCTGCGCCGCAGAAAATCGGTGCGACAATCATAGGCGAGCACTCGACGCTGGAAGGACTTGATGTCGACGACGTTTCGCCCCTACTCGCCGGACCAGTCGCTGCTGCTGCCACCGGACGTGCGGGAGTGGCTGCCGGAAGGCCACTTGGCGCACCACGTCAGCGATCTGGTGGACGGTTTGGATCTGACGGCATTCTACGCCCCGTATGAGGGAGACGGTCGTCGCAACGCCCCGTATGACCCGCGGATGATGGTGAAGGTGCTGCTCTACGCGTATGCGACGGGGGTGTTCTCGTCGCGTGGGATCGCCCGGGCGCTGGAAGAGGACGTGGCGTTCCGGGTGTTGGCGGCGGGCAACTTTCCGCAGCACCGGACGCTGTGCGAATTTCGGCGCCGGCACTTGGAGGACTTCCAGGCGCTGTTCGTGGAGGTGGTGCGTCTGGCGCAGGAGTTGGGTCTGGCTCGCCTCGGCAAGCTGTCGGTCGACGGGACGAAGGTGCGTGCGAACGCGAGCAAGCGCAAGGCGATGAGCTACGACCGGATGGCGGAGGCGGAACGGCGTCTGGAAGGCGAGGTCGCGGCGCTGTTGCGCCAGGCGGACGAGACCGACGAGACCGAGGATGCGTGCTTGGGCGCCGAGGTTCGGGGCGATGAGTTGCCGGCGGAGTTGCGTCGGCGGGAGGCGCGTCTGGCAGCGATCCGGGCGGCGAAGGCGCGGTTGGAAGCGGCGGCTCGGGCGGCGGACGACGCGCGGGGTCGGCAACCTGGGCAGGACCGGAACCCGAAGGGCGGGCGGCCGTACAAGCGGGCGTATGGCGAGCCGGACGAGAAGGCGCAGAGCAACTTCACGGACCCGGAAAGCTCGATCATGATGACGAGCAACGAGGGCTTCCAGCAGTGCTACAACGCGCAGGTGGCGGTGGACGCCGAGCACCAGTTGGTGGTGGCGACGGGTCTGACGGCGAACGCGAGCGACCAGGGTGAGTTGCCGGTGTTGCTCGACACGGTCAACGAGACGCTTGACGCGCAGCCGGCGACGGTGCTGGCCGACGCGGGGTACTGCAACGAGCGAGACTTGACGGACCTGGAACGGCGGGGCGTTGACGGGTATGTGGCGGCGGGCCGGGAGGGCAAGCAGGCGGTTACCCGCAATCTGGAGGAACATCCGGCGACGGGTCGGATGATAGACAAGCTGAAGACGAAGGCGGGCCGGGCGGTGTATGCGCAGCGCAAGTGGTTGTCGGAGGCTCCCAACGGCTGGATCAAGCACGTGCTGGGCTTCCGGCGCTTCAGCCTGCGTGGACTGGCGAAGGCGCGGTGCGAGTGGGACCTGGTGTGCCTGGCGCTCAACGTCAAGCGCCTGCACGTGCTGAAGGCGACGTAGAGGGCGGGGCATGAGGCTCGCAACGGCGACAAATCGACGCGGATCGCGGCCTCTGGCGGGCCATGTGGCCCGTGATGACCGATTTTCGCCTTCGGTTCGTCAACGGCCGCAAAATCTACCGCGCCCTGCCGACCGACACCGTTGCCCCGGCACGTGACTCAGGTCGTGAACTCACGACCCTTTCGTGCCGCAAATCTCCTGCGGCGCAGACTCCTAGCCACTCGACACCGGAGTCCTTCATGCGGACGTTCGGGTCGAGGCCCCGCGTGACGGCGCGGGTGATGAGGGCCGTGCGCTTCTCCTGAAGCAGCTCGATCAGCCGCTCCTTCCTCGCCACCAGCGCATCGATCCTCGCCGTCTCGCGGTCGAGGAAGTCGGCGATGGCCTGTTGTTCGTCGATCGGCGGGACCGCGAAGAGGCCGCCGCGGATGGCATCCCCGCCCAAGCCGAACCGTGTTATTCCGTTCGCTGCCACGTGAAACTGATCCCGCGCGCCAATCGCGGAGAACTGGCGGGCGAGAAATCGGCCGTCGAGGTCCTGCGCCGGCCTGATGTGCGCCAAGTGGTATCCACAGAGCACATCCGGTAGGTCTTCCGCCACGACGGCGGGAACTGCGATGTCCGTCCAGGATTCCGAGTCCTTGGTGACCACCACGTCGCCGACGCGAAGCCGGAATCGCCGCATCTGGTCGGGTGTGGCGGTTACGTTCATGAAGTCGAGCTCGGCCGTGATGACGTCGTTGTAGTACACGTCGACGTAGTTGCAGAGCTTGACGGGAACTTGACCTTCTTCGGAGTGTTTGTCGACGTTGCTCAACTGCACCGCGGCGATGGCCTTGAGCCGCTTCATTTGCCAGTGCGCGGGGATCTCACGGAGCCAATCGACGCCGGACTCCTTGTATTCGGGGTACCGGCGGAATCGGTGAGGCCGCGCCGCCTCGATCCGGTCGGCGACCTTGCTCACGGCCCTTCGCCCCCCGTCGGAGTCTGAACGCCCGGCCGCCACGGCCTGTCGGCGGGCCGTGGCGGCGTGAAGGGGTTCTCCTCGATCACACTGTCGCAGACCGGCCCCAGGAAGCGGCGCAGCTCCTCACCGGCGTCCACGAGGCGATCTGGCCCGTCGATGTCGTTCCCGATCTGCCGGCGAATCTCGCGCCAGAGCCGCCCGCGTTCGGGAGCCTCGTGGTCATCGTAGTAGGCGGCGAGCAGGGCCGTCGGCCGCCCGGCGGTGAGCGACGTCCCGCAGTGGCGGAACGTCTCGGCGATGGCGGAGCGCAGGGTGTCGCCGTCGAACGCGAAGCGGCGCGCGAGGCAGGCCACGTCCCAGAGGTCCTTCACCCGCGAGTTCCTGTCGCCCAGGTTGGCCATCGCGTGGAACTTCTCGGCGATCATCGTCTCGCGCGGGTACGTCCAGAGGCGGGGAGCGGGGAGGTCGAGCAATGTGGGGTATTCCTCCTCCCTGCGGCCGAGGGTGATGACGTCGCCGAAGCCGATGTCGACCGGGACCGCGAGCCGGACGCGGCCGAGGCCGCCGCGGATCCGCACCCGGAGGCCGCCGTCCGGCTGCTCGAGGCGGATGCTCGTGATCGAGATGGTGGCGGGGTCGAAGACGACGCCGTCCTCTCGGCAGGGAATGCCGCAGACGTCCCGCAGGGCGGTGTGAATGGCGGGTTCGTCGCGGGCGCCGCGGGCCAGGAAGTCGATGTCCCGGGTTGGCCGCAGCTCCTGCCCGGTCCACATGCGGAGGAGCGCCGCGCCCTTCAGGGTGAAGCGGTCCACCTCGTCGGAGGCGGAGAGGCGGTAGAGGAAGCGCTCGATCGCGTAGCGCTGGAGCATGGCTTCGAAGCGGACTCGCTGCTCACGGGCGAGGTTCAGCAGGCGCTGGCGAACGGACGCGGGTACGTCCCGGATCGCCTTTCGAGGAGTCATGCCGTCAGCGCATCGAGCACCGGGCCGACGAGCGACTTCGCGCGACACACGTCGGCGGCCCGCCAGATCTGGTCGACGCTTGCCTTGCCGTCGCGCAGGGCGTCGCGCAGCGCCTCGATCGCGACGTCCTTGCCGACCAGCCGTCGGAAACGGAAGCAGTCGACGACGGTGCGGGCCGGGCTCGTGACGCGAACGGGCACCCCCTCGAAGGTCGTGTTCACGACGCCGTAGCGCAGCGCCGCGCCGGAGAAGCGCACCACCCGGACCGGCAGCTCGGGCAGGCGGGGCGTGCGGGCCTTGTGCGGGATGGCGATCCACTCCTGCCACGGAAGCTGCGTGGTGAGCTCGTGGACGCTCAGGGCCGAGAGCAGGCAGACGATGGCGCCCGGGACACGTGTGCAGACGGCGGCCAGGGTGTAATGCTCGGTCGGCTCGGCTTCCGCCACGCGGTAGAGGCCGCGCGCCACGCGTTCCACGGAGCCCCCACCCACCAGCCGCCGCAGCGCCCGGGAGTCGACGCCCACCGCGGCCGCGTCACACGGGCGGAAGAAGCTCCGCGCGCCGAGCGTCCGCAGACCGGAGGCGCCGGACTCGGAACGCTGGTCGGAAGTGTCGGCGGACGCTGCCGGTTGCGTACGGCTCGGGTCGGGCATTCCCGCCAGCATATCTCGCCGGGTGTGTGAGATCAATACGTCGGCAGATAGTGACGGTTGTACACGTTTTTGATCATTCCGTGGATCGACCTGATCCGTCGCGTCCACCCCTGGCCGTTTCGCTTTCCCGCCAGCGGATGGTGGTACTCTGGGTGCTGGACTCGGGAGGGAAGACCATGGTGACCGAGGCGACCCGCCGCGCTGTCTGGAACGATTTGCTGGACGTGTCCAGGGTGGCCCGCTATGCGGAGGCGATGGGGTCCCAGTACCGCGTGCGTCATCTGTTCATTCGTCTCGGCCTGCTGGTCGCCGCGTCGGGCAGCATGGCGACGTTCCTCGACGCCATCGGCGGACAGTGGCGAATCGGCTTCGGTCTGGCCATCGCCGCCCTGATCGCGGCAGACTTCATGCTCGACTACGCGACCAAGATCGCCGTACTCAGCTCCACGAAGAGGGAGTGCAACGTCCTCGAGGCCGAATGGCGGGAGCTCTGGCTGGATGTGGATTCGCCCGAGTCCACGGACGCCGAAATTCGGCGTCGCAACCGGGAGCTCGTCCGGCAGTTCGAGCGGGCCACGTCGGCCATGGACGCACAGGTTCGGGTCAGCAACAGGACGAACGTGCGGTGTACGAGGGCTGCCTTCAAGGTCACCGGGGAACAGTATGCCTCCACCCCGTAGCGCAGGGGAGCGCACTGGTGGCGGTCCAAGTCGGCCCGCGAACGTCTCTGCTCCTCCTCCGCCGAAGCCTCCACCGCCGCCGCCGTCCGAGAAGACGTGAGCCCTGTCGGCCGTCAGCCCGACATCTCCCGCAGCATGGCCACGATCTCCTGCTCCACCCGCTGGATGTCTGCCTCGATCTCCTCAATGGGGCGGGGCGGGCGGTACTCGTAGAAGTAGCGGTTGAAGTTGATCTCGTAGCCGACCAGCCCGACCTCGCCGTCGTGGGGGTCGCGGCGTTCCGTGTCGATCCAGGCGTCGGGGACGTGGGGCTCCACCTCGCGCTCGAAGAACGACTCGACATTCTCGCTGAGGGGCACGTTCTCGGTGTCGCGCAGCTCGGGGTCGGGCTCGGGGCGGCCGTCCCGGTCGCGGCAGATCTCGGCCTCGGCGTTGCGCTCGGACAGCGCGGAGAGAACGGCCTTGCGGATGGGCGCGGCCAGCTTGAGCTCTGCCTTGCGGGCCGCCTTGGACAGCTCGTCCTCGAAGGCGGCCCGATCGAGGAAGAGCCTGTCCGGCAGGCTCCCGAGCATGGCGCGGATCGCGGCCTGCTGCTGCCGGCCTGCCACCTCGTCCCTGGTCTTGGCCTCGCCCTTCTTGCGCGACAGCGCGAGGTTGGCGAAGGCGCGCTGGTCGTCGAGCCGCGCGATGCGCTCGGGGCTGGCCCGGAAGTCGAGCCGGAGCGGCCGTTCAACGGTGATCTTGCGGAAGCCGAAGTGCGTGGTGGGGTAGACGCGGCTGACGACGGCGTCGCGCTCCTCGCCGTCCCGGTCGACCTTGCGGGTCGCGCCGTCCTCGAAGTCGGCAAGCAGCCGCAGGATGTCCTGCTTCCGCTCGAACGGGACCTCGCGGCGCTTGGCGCCCAGGCTCTTGCGCAGCAGGGTCCAGAACGCGGTGGCGTTGACGAGCTGGACCACGCCGCGCCGCGCGCGCCGCTTGCGGTTCGTGAGCACCCAGACGTAGGTGGCGATGCCGGTGTTGTAGAAGAGCTGCTCGGGCAGGGCGATGAGCGCCTCGAGCAGGTCGTTCTCGAGAATCCAGCGGCGAATCTCGCTCTCGCCGCTGCCGGCGTCGCCGGTGAAGAGCGGCGAGCCGTTCATGATGATGGCGACCCGCGAGCCGCCCTCGTCCCGATTGCGGACATGCGCCAGCATGTGCAGCAGGAACAGGAGCTGGCCGTCGCTGATGCGGGGCAGGCCCGGGCCGAAGCGGCCGGCCGCGCCCCGGTCGTGCTCGTCGCGCACCGCGTCCTGGTCCCTCTTCCAGTCCTTGCCGTAGGGCGGGTTGGCGATCAGGTAGTCGAAGCCGGCGCCGGCGTGCCGGTCGTTCGAGAGCGTGCTGCCAAAGACGACGTTCTCGGCGTCGCGCCCGTCCTCGGACTTCATGAAGAGGTCGGACTTGCAGATGGCGAATGTCTCGGGGTTCACCTCCTGGCCGAACAGGTGGATGTCGGCGCCGCGGTTCACGGCCGGGGCGCAGGACTCGCCGCCGCGCGTCTCCCCCGCGGTGACGTGCTCCTTGGCGATGGTGAGCATGCCGCCCGAGCCGCAGCACGGATCGTAGACGCTGAGCACGACGCCCTTCGTGCGCAGGCGCGTCCGGTCGCCGGCCAGCAGCAGGTCGACCATGAGGTGGACGACGTCGCGGGGCGTGAAGTGCTCGCCGGGGTTCTCGTTCAGCGCCTCGTTGAACTTGCGGATGAGCTCCTCGAAGATGGTGCCCATCGTGGCGTTGTCGACCGCGTCGGGGTGCAGGTCGACCTTCGGGTCGCCGAACCGCTGCACGACCTGGAAGAGCAGGCCCGCCTCGTCGAGCTTCGAGATGGTGTTGTCGAAGTCGAACTTCTCGAGCACCTCGCGCATGTTGGGGCTGAACCCCGCGATGTAGTTGCGCAGGTTCTGCGCGATGTGGGGGGCGTCGGCGAGCAGCTTCCCGAAGTCGTAGCGCGACGTGTTGTAGAAGGCGAACCCCGAGGCGCGCCGGAGCTGCGGGTCGAGGTTGTCGAGCCTGCCCTTGAACCGGGCCTGGACGGCCAGCACCTTCCGCTTGGTGGGGGCGAGCACGCAGTCGAGGCGGCGCAGCACCGTGAGGGGCAGGATGACGTCCTGGTACTTGCCGCGCTTGAAGGTGTCGCGGATGAGGTCCGCCACGCCCCAGATGAAGCTGACGATCTGGCTGTGGTTCATGTCTCGTGCGTTCCTACGGCGCGAAACGCGCGGCCACCGCAGTCGCATGGGCGCGAATGCGGCCATTCTCATGGCGGGCCCATGTTTCGAGAAGTTGCGGCCAGGAACAGGACACGAAGGCGACTTCATCGCCGGCTACGGCGGCGGCGAAGCGTTCGATCTCTTCCCGGTGCCGGGCCTTGGCCCCCTCGTCCACCGCTGCCCCGCCATTCGGCCACGAATCCGGCTCCGCGTAGACGTAGTAGAGGATCGGCGCGAGGGCGCGATGCGCGGGCCTGTGGACCGCGGTCCGCAGCGCGAAGGCGTGCTTGACCAGTTGCGTGGCATCCAGATGCTCGTAGCGGCCCGGCTCGCCGCGCAGCCCGTCGCGAACGCTCCCGTATCCCTGCATGCGCTCGCCCCAGACCGGACGCCAGTAGGCGTCGCTCCACGCCGACCTCGGCGTGCCCCGGAACGGTTCGAATCGCTTCGTTTCGATACCGATGAATGCGGATGGCGTCGTCACGAGGCAATCGAGCACGGGATGCCGCCCGCCGCTCCACGGGAAGCGGACCTCGGCTTCGAGCATCAGCGAGCGGGCAGGCCACGACTCGCCGGCGCAGCCGGGCAGGGGCGGCAGATCCACCGCCCGTCCGAGAAAGAAGCCGAACGCGTTGGCGGCCAGAGCTGCCGACGATGCCGGGCTGTCGAACTTCCCCGTCGCCAACTCCCTGCCGGGAGCCGCGTCGAGGATGGCCTCGATTTCCGGTCCTGGCACGCCGGGCAGGAACCTGTCGTTCACGGTCTTCATCACTCCGTGCGCGCGGTCGCGCCCTGGCGCCCTTCGGGGTGCACGGAGACCAGCCCGTCGAAGGCATCGCGCACCTGCCGGCCCGCCTCGGTGAGTACGGCCGTCTCGCATGCCGCGCGGACCCCTTCCCCGTCGGCAAACGGCAGCCTGTCGAACCACTCGGGGAACGCGAGCACGTCGAGGGACAGCGACAACCCTTCCACGCGTGAGCCGGAAACGAACCGCGTCAGGCATTCACGTGCTCGCAGGAGTCCATCCCGCCACGGCGATGCCGTGTAGTAGCGGGCCGGCGCGGCGACCTGGAGTGAAATCTCGCGGGCCTTCAGCACCGCACGGCGCCTGACTGGCAGCCGGTCGCTGTATACCCTGCAGAAGAGATAGGCGGCGCCGTAGCGGAGGATCTGGCGCAGCGCTTCCGACGGGTCGTCGCTATTCCATTTCAACTCGACCAGACGCGCATGGCCATCCGCCTCGCTCCAGTGCACCAGATCGATGTTGCTGCGCCTGTTGCGGGAAGAATCGCCGATGCCCGATGCCGCGGGGCACTGATTGAACCATCCCGGCATATGGCCGTTCGCGGCCAGCATCGCGACGGCCTTCTCGAGCAGCGTCTCCCGGCCGCGATGGTGGGACGCGATGCGGGTTGCTCGTCGAAGCGTCCAGAGCTTCGACGAAGTCGACGCAGGATGAGGAACATTGGCTTTCATCCGGCCAAGGATCTCGGCGATGTCCTCCATCCCCTCAGCCCCGTCGAACAGACTCGCCACGCCCGCGGGGCTGCGGCGCACCATCGTCATGATCGCCTCCGGACAGTGACCAGCACGAACGCGTCCTGAACGTCGAACTCCGGAGGTGGATTGCCGTTCTCCGCCAGCGCCCTGCGCGCGGTCTCGATGCCGATGCCGAAGCGTTGCATGAAGCCCATGTTCTTCATCGCTTCCGCGATGGTGGGGTTTCCATGAACGGGAAGGGCAGAATCTTCCCGTCGGTCCGCAAACCGCCGAGCGTCTTCAGCAAGTCATCGTCGATGGTCGAGCCCGCACAGCGTCCGTCGTCCTCCAGGCCGACGAAGAGAAGCCCGGGTTCTCCGTTCCCGGGGAGGTCGTTGGCGAACGCGCAGATCGCTTGACGGAACTTGTCGAGATCGGTTGTGGACGCGGTGAACTCCACACGGTCGCTCTCACCGCTCTCGATCCGCGCGATCAGTACCGTGTCGCCCAGCAAGCCCTTCCCCTTCCGACCGGATGCCGCGTCGGTCGCGGCCGATTATGCTTGGATTCTGCCCTCCGATGAAGAGCGGCGAGCCGTTCATGACGATGGTGACCCGCGCGCTGCCCTCGCGCGCCGCCGTCCCGCGACGTCTTGTCGATCCAGGTGCCGGGGCGCCGGACGTCAGACCGGTGGGGAAGAGTCAGGGGGCAGCTTGCCTCGCTCCTTCAGCATCCTCTCGTAATCCGCCCTGTAGAGGCTGCAGCGAGCCAGGCCGAGAGCCTCCTTCATGGTGGCGTGGATCTGCCTGGGGATGTAGTCGTGGCCAACGCTCGAACCTCGGCGGATTCCGAAGCGCCCGATGTACGTGCCGCGGACTCGCACCACAACATTGGTGTGCTTGCGGCCCTCGGATATCTCGGCCTCCAGCTTGTTGGCGATCGTGAGCGCCGAATCGGCCGTGAGCAGGCTACGTCCTGGCAATGTACGTGCAGAGGAGCCGGCGTTGGTCAGCCGCGTCTGGTCCCAGATTCTGCTCGCTGACGAGCACGTCGAAGGTCTCGAGAATCTCAGCCGCGAGGGCCTGCAAGGCATCGCTGCCGTCGCTGCCGGACATCGCGATGTTCGCTTCTCGGAACGACGCCTCGAC
Organism: Vicinamibacterales bacterium; assembly: GCA_965214845.1. Classification (GTDB taxonomy): domain Bacteria; phylum Acidobacteriota; class Vicinamibacteria; order Vicinamibacterales; family UBA8438; genus JAAXGX01. The sequence continues at coordinate 3,326,406 of CBDCCO010000007.1, read as the reverse complement.
GTCCCCGACCTCGACTCTCCTGATCTCTACAGGAATCGGCTGCAGAAAGCGGTAGCCAGCTTCACCCGGATCGTTGATCCAGACGTGCTCGATGCGCGGCGGAGCCTGGTCGGCCGCGGCGGCGGGGGGGGACTGCCGAGGCGGCAACGAATCAGCCGTAGACCGCAACGTGACCTTGATCGGTGTTTCCACGGGCCGAGCGCGTCCTTTCGGCGACTCCTCGCGGCCGGGTACGCGACCAGCCACGAGGTCTGCCGTGCGAGCAGGCGGCGCGGCTGCCTGTGTGCGGTCGGCTATCTGAATGCTACCTTCCGCGGCACGTTCATCGCAACCTGCCGGGCCGCGCGCCGCCTGCGCTGCGTCCGGCAGGCAGCGCTGGCGCCCCCGCCGACCCGAGCCCGACGCGTACGGCTAAACGACCGTGCGCGCCCCGGCGCTCACGGGATCGCCCCCGCGAACGGTCACTACGCCTCCACCGTCCGAGAGGACGTGGGCGACGTTCGGCCTCGACGTCGACGATCTCTTCGAGGCCGCGCGCGGCGTCATCGGTCAATGGACCGCAAAGGATCGTGTACTGCCTCACGGCAAAGCAAACACGAACAAATTATTCCCCGCACTCGGCCGCAGCTCCGGCGTCAACCCCGTGAAGTGCGACGACGTTCCCCCCGACCCGGTGCTCACCGCCACGAACTGCCGCCCGTCGACGGCGTAGGTGATCGGGAACCCGGTCACCGCCGACCCCAGGTTGATCTCCCACAGGACCGCGCCCGTCTCGTGGTCGAAGGCCCGGAAGCGGCCGTTGACGTCGCCGCCGAAGACGAGCCCGCCGCCGGTCGCCACGAGCGACATCGTCGCCGCGCGCTGCTCGTGGAGCCAGACGGTGGCGCCGGTCTCGGCCGAGATCGCGGGCACGGTGCCCGCGTTCTCGGTGTCGGGGGCGAGCTGGTGGCGGTAGGCGATGGCGTACAGCTCGGAGCGGCTCTCGTTGCGCTCGGCCGGCGGCGCGTCCTCGGGGAAGAGCCGCGTCGCCATCATGCGCGCGCAGGTGTTGCGCAGCGGCATGTACATGGTGTTGGTCAGCGGGCTGTAGGCGCCGGCCTCCCAGTCCGGTAGCGTGACGACAGAACACGGCACAAGCTATTTACATTCAACAGTTTACAGAATTACGTCTTGCTCTGCCAGCCGATAGCGCCAGCCAAAACCCGTTCGCGAGCCGGTGACGGAGCCCCCGTTTCATCGTTCTCGCGCAGCCGTTCGAGCGCCGCATGGTGCTTCGCCAACTCGGGCGGCGCGTAGATCATGGTCGTCTCGGGCCTGGTATGTCCATAGAGGTCCTGGATGTCGGCCACGTCGGTCCCGGCGCGGCGGAGGCCGGCGGCGAACGAGTGCCGGATCTGGTAGGTGGTGAACGCCGGCCGTCCGGCCCGGCGCGCGGCGGCGGCGAGCGTCCGGTTGACGCTGCTTCGCGGCCACGGGCCGAAGGCTTCGGCGTCGAGGAAGGCGCGGGCGGCGGCGACGCCCTCCGGGACGAGCGGGACCGCGGCGATCCGGCCGCCCTTCCCGCGCGGGACGGCGACGTAGGGGATCGGCTCGTCGAGCCGGAAGTCCTCGGTCCGCAGCCGTCCCATCTGCGACGGCCGCATCCCGGTCCAGTGCATCAGCTCCAGCCGGACGCGGGTGACCGAGCCGGCGGGGATCTCGGCCAGCACGTCGGCGATGTGGCGGCGGTCGACCCAGCGGGGCCTGGGCGGCGGCGGGGCGAAGCGGACGAGGTCGAGCAAGTCGAACGAGGCGCGGCGGCCGTAGAGCACGCGGACGAGATTCGTGAGCGCGTGCCGGCGGTGGTTGCAGGTCGAGGCGGCGAGCGTCTGGCGCCACTCGTGGAGCTGGGCGTTGAGCGTGGGCAGGTGGGCCGGGAGCGCGAGCGTTCGCAGATGCCCGAACCGGGGGAGCCACGCGAGCAGCTCGCGGCGACGGTCGCCGAAGCTGATCAGCGTGCTCTGCACCTGATCGAGGTACCGCCCGGCGTCGTGGTTCAGGGTGTGCCGGCCGCCAGCCGGTAGCGTGCGCAGGCTGGCGCGCAGCTCGTCGCGTCGCGCGCGGATGGTCTTGAGCGGGGTGCCGGGCGGGAAGCGGATCTCGCGCTGCACGCCGTTGACCTTGACGGTGGCGGCGAGTCCGTGGCGGTCCTTGTAGATGCCCTCGGCGACCCGCACGCGGCGGCGGGGCGTCGCCCTGGCGCTGCCGGCCTTCGAGACGGGCTTCCGCCGGGACTGCCGGGCCGCCACCGGGGCGGCGGTCAGGTCCCCCTTGGCGTCGTTCGCCCTCCCGGTTGTCTTCTCCGTGTCACGGCTCATCGAGTCACCCTCATGGAAGTGTCCGCGCGGTCCACCGGACCGCGCCGACGATCTCGGCGTCCTCGGGCCAGGGCCGGTTCGGCCACGCCCGCTTGTCGGGGTTGTCGCTGACGAGCTGCCAGACGCCCGACAGGTCCTTGCCGGCGCGCTTGACGATGAGCCCGTCCTCGGTGCGGACGACGTAGATGTGGCCGATGCGCCGCTGCCGGCCGGCGTGGTTGACGAGGATGGAGCAGCCGTCGGCCAGGGTCGGCTCCATGGACTCGCCGATGACCTTGATGACGCGGCAGTTGCGGGCGACGAGTCCGTGCCGGGCGAGCCAGGCCCGGCGGAACTTGATCCGGCCGGTCACGCGCTCGTCGTAGACCTCCGCGCCGCCGCCGGCCGCCGAGGCCAGCTCGGAAACGCCGATGTAGTCGCCGTCGTCGCCGGGCCCGGCGCGTGCGCGCCGGTCATCGAGCCGCCCGCCGCCGGTGGCGTCGGCGAGGGCGCGCAGCAGTTGGACGGCGGGGGTCGGGTCGTCGGTGAGGCCGTGCAGGTAGTCGGTCGACACGCCGAGCGCCCGCGCGGCGGCCCCGACCCTCTCGACCGAGAAGCCGGTGTGGCCGCCCTCGACCATCGAGACGGCGACTCGGGAGGTGCCGATCCTGGCCGCGAGCTGGCCCTGGTTGAGACCCCGCAGCGAGCGGGCCTCGCGCAGGCGTTGTCCGATGATGTCCATCCTCGTAGTGTAATCAGAAATGATTCTTGACTGTTACCCATGATGTTTCTAGATTCCTGAAAGAAGTCACCTGAGATTACTCCCATGCAGAGAGTTCGCGCCCGGATGTTGGAGGTCGGGGTGTCGCAGCGTGCGTTCGCGGCCCTGCTCGGCATCAGCCAGACCACCTTGAACACGCGGCTCAACGGTTGTCGCCGGGCGCCGCCGGGGTTCGAGGAGCAGGCGCTCACGATGCTGGATCGGGTGGAGGCGGCGAATCGCGCCGCGGCCGTGCGGCGGGCGGAGGTGCTGGCCAGGATGGGTGAGTTGCATCGGTGATCGAGTCGTGGGTGCGGTGCGCGGGGAGGACGACCGAATGGACGGAGACCGGTACGACGCTGACGTCGAGGTGGACGAGCTGCCGGCCGTGCTGTTCCTGGACGACATGGCGGAGCTGCTGCGCTGCTCGCCGACGACGATCAAGCGGCGGCTGCGCGCCCGGGTGTTCCCGGTGGCGCCGCTGCCGGGGATCGACAAGCGTCCGCGCTGGAGCAAGACGGCCGTTCTGCAATGGCTCGCGGTCGGCGGGAACGGTCGCGCGTTGCGCGGCCGGCGGCGGAGGGCGGGATGAGCGCCGAGCGAAGCGCGGGGGCGATAGATGCCTGCCGCAAGAAGGTGCTCGACGCCGGACAGTTGCCGCTCCGATTCGATGCTCGGGCCGGCGCCGCCGGGAACGGCCAGCGGTGCGGCTGTGCGCCGACGCGAGAAAAGGAGCCGGGAGACGCCGCCGCGTGGCGCGCGTTGGAGCCGGAGCTGGGAGACGTGGCGTTCATCTGCCCCGGCTGCTGGCCAGAGCTGGCAAGGCAGGTCGGCGCCGACGTGACGGTCCGCGTGCTCGGCCAACGGCCGGACTGGGCGCGGTGCGGGATGTGCGATCCGGAGCCGATGTGTTGAGGCTCGGCGAGATGGAAGTTGTCAAGCGCCGCGGCCCTGCACTTGTTGGGCTGTTCGTGCGGTCATCGCCGGAGCGGGGACCGGCAGGGAGATAGCGATGCCGGCGGATCGATTGCTGCACGCTCGGCTCGGGCACTCGGCGAAGGTGTCGAGCCTGTCGGACCTGGAGTACCGCGTCTGGACGACGTATCTGCTCGGCGCGGACGACTTCGGGGTGATGCGGGCCGAAGCGGTGGCGTTCCAGGCGGCGCACGACGGGTTGAGCGGCCGACCGGCGAAAGCGATCAAGCGGTGCATCGAGCGCCTGGTGAAGGTGGGCCTGGTGGCGGCGTTCGTCCACCAGGGGTCGCGCTACCTGTACCAGACCGACTGGCAGGACTTTCAGCGCGTGCGGTATCCGCTCAGGACGATGCACCCGTTGCCGGCCTCGGCGGAGGTCAGCGCGAAGACACGGCGGCTGTGGTCGGTCCATCCGGGCGGCGTGCGCGTGCCGGCGGCGCCGAGACTCTCCGGCGCGACTCCCGACGAATCTCCGGAAACGTCCGGCGCGACTCCCAGCGCAGCCCCGGACGATTCCGGCAACGGTCCGGCAGGATTTCGGAAAAGTTCCCGCAACAGTCCGGGACTGGTTCCGGAAGATTCCCGCACCTGTTCTGAAGATTTTCCGTCTCACGCACGCGCGTGCCAAACGGCTAACGGCTTATGGCTAACGGCTAACGGCTCAAGGGATGGGGGTGCGGGGGAGGGGGAGCCGCCGGCCGCGGTCGCGTCGCGTGCCGCGGCGTTCGTCGAGCGGTTCCGGGTCGAGCTGTATCCGCGGCATCGGGGCGTGGCGTATGCGCCGACGCGGGCGGTCGAGGCGGCGGACGCGGACGCCGCGCTGCGGCTCTGCGCGACGTGGGACGACGCGGAGCTCGGGCGGTTGGCCGAGCGGTTCCTGACGACCGAGGGGGACCGGTTCCTGGAGGGCCGGACGCGGACCGTGTCGATGCTGCTGTCGATGGCCCCGGCCTTGGCCGAGCAGCTCCGGAAGCCGGGGCGCGGCCAGAGCGGCGGGGCTCGGTCGACGGAGCCGCGCGAGGCGTATGACGCGGTCATCGAGCGGGCGGAGTCATGAGCGTGGGGTGCGGACGGTGCGGGCAGACACCGGGCTGGGAGTCGGTCGAGGTCGAGGGGGTCTCGCGGTTGCGACGGTGCGGGTGCTGGACGGCGGCGCACGCGGCGCCGCCCTCGGTGCCGCGGGAGTTCCGGGATGCGCGGTGGTCGACGTGGCGGCCCACGGCCGGCAACCGGGCCGCGCTGGAGGCGGCGCGGGGGTTCGTCCGCGCGGGCGACGGCGGCCGGGACCTGTTCCTGTGCGGTGCGGTCGGCACCGGCAAGACGCGGCTCGCCTGCACGGCGCTCAACGAGTTGTGGCGGTCGGGCGAGCGATCGATGGCGTTCGAGCGGGTGCCGATGCTGCTCTACCGGCTCCAGCCGCACGCGGCGGTCGAGGGGACGGCGACGTTCGACCGGCTGACGGCGGCGAGGCTGCTGGTGCTCGACGACCTGGGAGCCGAGCGGGAGACGGCGACGGACTACACGCGGCGGACGCTGCTGATGCTCTACGAGGCGCGGCACGACGCGGGGCGGCGGACGGTCTGGACCTCGAACAAGACGCCGGGCGAGATCGGCGCGTTCATGGGGGACGACCGGCTGTCGAGCCGGATCGCGGGCCGGTGCCGGGTGGTCGAGCTGGTGGGGCGGGACTGGCGGCTGCGGGAGCGCGCCCCGGTCGGGCCGGCCGAGCGTGTCGCGGGGATCGAGCCGGCCGTGGCCGGCGGTGCGCGGATGGAGGGACGGACCCGATGAGCGCCCGGATGCCCGACCGGGAGCCGGCTCGGGACGAACGACGCGACGCGCGGCCGGAGCGCCGGGAACGTAGCGGGCATCGCCGCGAGTACGACGGCCGGCAGCCGCGCCGGACGTTCGAGTCACGCATCGCCGGCGTGGTGCGGGATGTCGGGGCGTTCCGGGCCGTGGCGCTCAAGGACCTGGTCGCGCGGCAGTTCGACGGGCATCCGTTCGCGGCGGGCCGGGGCCTCGTGCGGGCGGAGCGGGCCGGGTGGGTCGAGCGCCGGAAGGCGCGCGGCCCGCAGGGCGGCGAGTTCACGGTCGTGGTGGCGACGCCGTCGGGTGCGGCGCGGGCCGAGGCGCTGTGGCGCAAGGCCGGACGAACGGGCCAGCGGGCGTTCGCCGGGGCGGTGCGGCCGGCGGAGCTGGGGCACGACGTGGCGGTGTACCGCGCGGCCGGTCTGGCCCAGGCACGGATCGAGGCGGCGGGCGGGCGCGTCGTGCGGGTCCGCATCGACGCGGAACTGAAGGGTCTGGTCGCCGCGCGGGCGGAGCGGGCGCGCCAGGCGAAGAGCCAGCCGGCGGCGGACACCGAGCGGCGGCGCGCCGCCGAGGCCCTGGGGCTGCCGCTCCAGGACGGCAAGGTGCTCATTCCGGATGCGCAGATCGAGTATGTGGACGCGGCCGGCCGCACCGGGCGCTGCAATGTCGAGGTGGCCTCGGAGCACTACCGCGGGCGAGCGATCCGAGCGAAGGCGAAGGCGGGTTTCGCCATGTACGCCTCGTCGGGGCGTGCCGCCTCGGCGGTGCGCCGGGCGCTCGGCGGCGGGAGCGAGGGCCGCCGGGGCGGCGGCCGGCTGCGGGAAGAACACGAGGTGATCGAGCTGTGAGGCCGTGGAAGGTGAGCGTGGGGCTGACGGCCTCGGCGGGGGCGCTGGCCGTCTGGGCGCTGTGGGTCGAGGTGACGTACCTGCACCCGTTCTGGCGGGTCGTCGCGGTCGACTACGGCCTGTATGCCGCCGCGTACGGCGGGCTGGCGCTGGCGGCGTTCGGGACCGGGGTGTATGTCGCGGCCCGCGTGATCGGTCTCGGCTCGGTGGGCCGCAAGGTGGATGTGGTGGAGCGGGCGATTCGCCGGGGCGCGGGAGAGGACCCGGCGCTGGCCGAGGCGCTCGCCCGCGACGAAGAGGGGGATTACTCGTGAACGGGGCGCTGGGCGCGGCGGAGTGCGGGCGCGTGGCGGTGTGGGCAGCCGGGCTGTGCGCGGTCGGCGTCGCAAGCGTCCTGCTGCGGATGCTGCCCCGCGACCGCGAGGGCGCGGGCGTCGGTCTGGCGGCCGGGATCGCGCTCGGAGTGTTCGTGACGGTGGCCTGGTGCGTCACGGCGATGTGCGGAGTCGGGTAACGAGGAGGAGAGCCGATGCGGAAGCGTGCGTGGGTGTGGAGCGGCATGGTGGCGGGGCTGGCTGCAGGAATTGGCGGCCAGGTGTTCGCGCAGGGCGTCTCGCCGTGGGTGGATGCGGTCAACAACCTCCAGACGGCGTTCACGGGGCCGATTGCGCGCGGTCTGGCCCTGGTGGCGATCGTCGTCGGCGGCTTGATGTTCGCGTTTCAGGAAGGCGGCAGCAAGCAGGCGCTGGCGGGGATCATCTTCGGTCTCGGCATGGCGCTGGGCGCGGCCAACTTCATCACCTGGATGTTCTGATGCGCGGCCGAAGGCAGTGGCGGGGCTACGCGATGCTGAGCCAGCCCCTGACGGTGCTCGGGGTCGAGCGGCGGTTCTTCCTGCTGGCCGTGACGCTGGGCGCGGCGATCTGGAACGCGGTCAACAGCCTGGCCGGCGGCGGGCTGGTCTTCGGCGTGCTGTACGGCGCCGGCTGGCTGGCGTGGCGGCACGACCAGAACCTGGTCGGCGTGATCCGGGCGGCGGTGCGGTATCGCGGCCGGTACGACGCGGGGCTGCTGGAGGACCGTTCGCCCTACGTCGTCATCGAGCGGGGTGATCCGTGACGGGCGACGTGGGACCGCTGGCGCACGAGCTGCCCTATTGGGGCTGGGTCGACGAGCGGACCTGCCTGACGCGTACCGGCGAACTGCTGACGGTCGGTGTGTTGTCGCCGGTCGCGGTGGACGGCCGGACGGCGGACGACCTCGACGCGGTGTGCGGGCGCTGGCAGCGGATGCTGTCGGGACTCGCGCCCGAGATGCGGGTGTCGTGGATCGTCGAGCGCCGTCCGGCGGCGTTCGACGTGCGCGAGCCGGGCGCCGACATCGCCGGTCTCGCCCAGCGCAAGCGGCAGGTGTTCCTGGCGGACCGCGTGCAGGACCTCGACGCCTACGTCGTGTGGAGCTTCGACCCGCGGCTGCGGCAGTCGACCCACGAGCGCGGGCGGAGCTGGTGGCGGACGTACGCGGCCGAGTGGCTGCGGCGGCGCCGTGCCCCGCACGAATCCGTCTATCTCGCCGCGGACATCGCGCGGGCCGTCAAGACCGAGGCGGCGCTGGTCGCCGCGTCCGCAGCCCGCGTGGTCGACTTGACGCCGATCGAGATCCTGACGGCGGAGAAGGCGGCGGCCGTGCTCTACCGGCTAGTCAACGGCGGCATCGGCCGGTGGACTGCCGGCATGCGGACCGACGCCGGGGTCAACTGGCGGCTCGCGGGCGAGGACGTGTCGGCCGAGCGTCACGTGCTGCACGTCGGAGGCTGCCAGTTCGGGATCTGGTCGTGCGTGGCGCCGCCGGCAACGGTCACGGCCAACGCGCTGGAGGAGCTGTACGCCCTGCGGGCGCCGATGACGGTTGCGGTCGAGTGGCGGCCGTGGTCGCGGGAGGCGGCGCGGCGCAAGCTGCGTTCGGCCCAGCGGCACTACTTCTCGAAGCGCTACTCGATGGCCGCCCACATGCAGGAGAAGGAGGGCACGGCCGCCGCGCTCGAGGATGCCGCCGCCAGCATCGAGGCGAAGCGGGCCGGCGCGGCCCTGGTCGAGCTGGAGACCGAGGGCGTCGCCTACGGCGACGTGGCGCTGTCGGTCGCGGTCCGTGGCTCGGCGGAGCAGTTGGAGCAGTGGGGCGCCGACATCCAGCGCGTCTTCGGCGGTCTTGACGCCAAGGCGGCGCGGGAGTCGTACGGCCAGCTCGCGGTGTGGTTCGGGCGGCTGCCGGGGCAGCCGGCGTCGCGGCAGCCCCGGCGGGTGTTCGTCTCCGCGGGCGTCTCGGCGTGCCTGGCGCCGCTCTTCGGCCCGCCGCGTGGCGACCGCCGGTGCGCGCATCTGGACGCGCCGGCGCTGACGGTGTTCGAGACGCCGGCCGGGACGCCCTACCACTACGACCTGTTCGGAGGCCGGGACGTCGGGCACACGCTGATGCTCGGGGCGACCGGGGCCGGCAAGAGCTTCACGCTCAACTTCCTGCTGGTCCAGGCGCTCCAGTACAAGCCGCGGGTCCTGATCCTCGACCTCGGCGGCTCCTACCGCGCGCTGACGCAGTTCCTCGGCGGCGGCTACCTCGAAGTCTCGCCCGAGAAGGACGCGGTCCCGCTCCGGCCGTTCAGCCTGGAGCCCACCGAGCGGACGGTCCAGTTCCTCTCGGCCTGGGTGCTGCGCCTGCTCCGGATCGGCGGCTGGGAGGAGTCGAGCGGCGACCTGTCGGAGGTGCGGGCGCGGATCGAGGACCTGTACGCCCTGGCCCCGCCGCGCCGCTCGCTCGGCAACCTGGTTCGGTCGCTGCCGGCGCCGATGTGGCCGGCGCTCTCCCGCTGGCACGGCTCGGGCGCCTGGGGCAAGTGGTTCGACAACCCGCCGGCCGAGGGAGCCGACCTGACGCTCGCCGACTGGCAGGTGATCGACCTGGCCGGGGCGGTCGAGCACGAGGACTGGTGCGAGGCGGCGCTGCTCTACCTGCTGGAGCGGCTGCGGACCGAGATCGAATCGCCGGCCGAGGCCACGCGGTTGAAGCTGATGGTCGTCGACGAGGCGTGGCGTTACCTGCGGGACCCGGTGGTGCTGGGCCGGCTGACGGAAGCGGCGCGGACATGGCGCAAGCGCAACGCCGCGCTGATCCTGGCGACGCAGTCCGTCACCGACATCACCCAGACGGCCGGGGCGGCGGCGCTGCTGGAGTCGATGCCGACGCGGCTGTTCCTCGCCAACCCGGACTTCCCCGCCGCCGGCCAGGCGACGTTCCAGTTGGGCGACGACGAGCTGCGGACGATCCGCGAGCTGGAGCCGAAGCGGGAGCTGTATCTGCGGCGGCCGACGAGCGCGGCGGTGCTCCGTCTCGTGGTCGACCCGGAGAGCTACTGGCTCTACACGTCGTCGGCCGGGGAGGCGCAGCGGCGCGCCGAGATGGTGGCGCGCTACGGGGTGGAGGGCGCGATCGTGCGCCTCGCGGCGGGACTCGATCACAAGCGGGCGGCGGTACTCGGCTGACGGAAGGGAGGAGCGATGACACGGAGGCTGATGGTGCTGGGGTGCTGCGGCGTGCTGGCGGCGGCGCCGGCCGACGCGCAGGGTATCCGGACCGTGACGGACGGGGCGGAGGAAGCCGCGGTCACGGTCACGGCGCAGGTGCGGCACACGACGACCATCGTGCTGCCGCAGGGCGAGACCATCGTCGACGTGGTGGCCGGCGACGCCGACTACTGGGACGTGTCTGCTGCCGCCAACGTCGCGTACGTCAAGCCGCTCGAAGCGGGCGTCGCGTCGAACGTCACCCTGGTCGCGGAGAGCGGGCGGGTGTGGGCGCTGGTCGTCGCCGAGTCGTCCGGCGAGGACCCGGACCTGATCGTGTACGTCGAGGGTTCGAAGCGGTCCGCGCCAGCGGACGCGCCCCGGCGCTCGCCGGCATTCGTCGCGGGCGGCGAGCTGGCTCGGTACCAGGCCGAGGAAGCGGCGGCGCGCGCCCGGCTTCAAGCGATTGACGAGGCGGCGGCTTCCGAGGTGGCGGCGGTGTGGGCGGAGCACGACGCGGCGTGGACGCGCTGGCGCGACGAGTATCCGCGGCGGTTGCGCTTTCCGTACCGGCTCGACGAGGCGGCGCTGGGGCCGCCGTTCGAGGTCGAGGCGTTGTGGCACGACGGGCGGTTCACGTACCTGCGCTCGCGGGCGCAGGAGACGCCGGCGCTCTACGAGCTGCGGGAAGCAGACAAGCGCTTCGGCCGGCGCGGCCTGGAGCCGAGCCTCGTCCCGTACGACGTGGACGACGACGGGCTGTACGTCGCCGACCGCGTGCTCGGGCCGGGCCGGCTGCGGATCGGCGATTCCGAAACCGACTGGACGCTCGGCCGGGAGGCGCGGACGTGGACGTGGAAGACCCGCGCGGTGGTGGGCGGGATGTTCGCGGCGGTGGCGGCCGTACTCGTACAGGGGCTGGCGCGATGAGGGGCTGGGTTCTGACGCTCGGGTTCGCCCTGGCCGCGTCGCCGGTTGCGGCACAGGCGCTGCGCGCGCCGGCCGCACCCGAGGATGCGCCGATCACCGTGACGGCGCGGGTGCGCCACGTCAGCACGGTCGTGCTGCCGGCGACGGCCGAGATCGTCGATGTCGTGACGGGTGATCCGGAGTACTGGGACGTGTCGGCCGCGGCGCATCTGGTGTTCATCCGGCCGTTGGCCCCCGGCGCCCGCTCGAACGTCGTGCTGCTGACGGCGGCCGGCGGCGTCGTGCCACTGGCCGTGGTCGAGAGCGCCGACGCGAAGGTCGACACGGTCGTGCGGGTGGAGACGCCGGCCGGCACGACCGCAGCCGGCGGGCCGGTGCTCGCGGCGGCGGACGCAGCGGCGGCGACGGCCGGCCGGGCTGCCGCGGCGTGGGAGGCGGTCGCCGCAGCCGAGGCGCGGGCAACCGAGCGGGTCGAGACGGCCCGGACCGCCGCATCCGAGAAGCTGGACGCCGGCCGCGAGGCGTATCCGCGGCGGTTGCGCTTCGACTACCGGTGGTCCGGCGAGTCGGCCGACTATCCGTGGCATGTCGAAGCGATGTGGCACGACGGCCGGCGTACGTATCTGCGGACGCGGGCGATCTCCCCGGTCCTCCACGAGCGGGTCGACGGCGAGTGGCGGCCCGTCACCGTGACGGCCGTGCTCGACGAGGTGGTGCACGTCGTTCCGCGCGTGCTCGCGGCGGGCGCGGTGGAGGTCGGCGGCCGGCGGCTCGGGTGGTCGGTCGCGCCGCGGAAAGTGGGTCCGTGATGGCGAAGTGGAAGCGACTGCTTCAGCCGCCCGCCGGCGCGCTGCCGGGGAATCTGGTCACCAAGGCGGGGGTCGGCGTCATCGCCATGCTGCTGGCCGGCCTGGTGCTGAGCCGGTTGGGTGGGGATCCGGAGGTCGAGGACGGCAGTGGCGGCGAGCCGGGCGTTGTCGGACGGAGCATGGTCGGGCAGCTCAGCTCGCGCTTGTCGCAGCTCGCCGAGCAGCGTCGGATCGACGAAGACAACCGCTCGCGGCGCGCGGCTGCGGCAGCCGCCGGTCAAGCGGCCGGACTCTCAGCCCCACCGCCGGCCGGGTCGGGATTTCCCGACGGCGGGAGGGGACCGGACGACGCGGCGGCGCTCCCGACGGCCGGAGAGGTGGAGCTGCGCGAGCGGCTGCGGCTGGAGGCGCTCGAACGTCGCACGCGGTCGCTGCGCGCGCCGAGCGTCGTCCAGACGTTCCGGCACGCCGAGGCTCGCGCGGTCGAGGCCGATCGTGTGGCTCCGGACGACGGGGACCCGCGCGACCGGACAACGCCGGCCGCGAGGGACGGGACACGCGGCAGCGAACCATCACGTCTTCCCCTGCCACCCGATCCGGCCGCCATCGCCGAGCGGATGCAGGGTGCGAACGCCGCGCTGCTGGCGGGACTGGCCGACGGAGCCGGCGCGGCTGCCGCGCCTCCGGCCCGGACGGTGCCCGGCGTGGCGGGGCCGCCCGTCGGGGCCACGGCCGAACCCGTTGTCGTGAGGACGCCGGCGGACCCGGCCGGCTGGGAGCGGGTCTACGAAGGATCGGTCCTGAGCGCGGTGCTGGTCACGCAGCTCGACGGCGACTTCACCGGCCCGGTCCTCGCGCAGGTGGCGATCCCGCTCTACTCGGCCGACCGCCAGCGGGTCCTGGTGCCGCGCGGCTCACGGCTGCTCGGCGCGGCGCAGGCCGTCGAGCACCAGGACCAGGGCCGGCTCGCGGTCGGGTTCCATCGCCTCGTCTGGCCCGACGGCCGCTGGGTCGACCTGGCCTTCCACGGCCTCAACGCCGTCGGCGAGAGCGCGCTGGGCGACCAGGTGGACCGGCACTACGCGTCGATGTTCGCGGCGGCCGGCGCGGTCGGGGTCCTCGCGGGCCTGACCCTTCAGGGATCCAACCCGTACGCCGGCGGCGGGGCCGGCTTCCGCGCGTTCGCCGGGCAGGGGTTCGGGCAGTCGGCGACGCAGATCCTCGGGCGGTTCCTCAACCGCCTGCCCACGGTCACCGTCCGCGCCGGCCACCGGCTGCGGGTGTGGGTGACCTCGGATTTCCTCGTGCCGCGGCCGAAGCCGCACCCGGAAAGGGTGTACCGATGACGAAGAGATGGCGTTGGTTGGTTGCAGCGCTCGTGGTGGCCGTGGCCGCCGGGACGTGGACAAGCAGGCGCGCGCAGGCGTGCCTGTTCGGGTCGTGCGACGCGATCATCATCGCGAACCAGATCACGCAGATCGCCCACATGGTGACGCAGATCCGCAGGATGGTCGACCAGCTCTCGTCGCTCGACGGCGTGCTGGACACGACGACCGAGCTGATCACCTCGAACGACATCGGGATGGGCAACATCGGCCGCCTGCGCGAGGTGACCGACGCCGGCTGGCTGATCGGGCGTCACGGGATCGGGCTCGCCACGAGCACGAGTGCCGGCGGCGTCGGAGCGTTCTCGCAGCGGATTCCCGGACTGACCGACGAGGCCGGCTGGCTGCGGGTGCTCGCCGCGCCGGAGACGGCGCTACTGGCGACGCGCCCGGCGACGGAGGTTCTGGCCGCGCTGCCCGGCGCGTTCGACACGTGGACGGTGCCGGCCGAAGCCGTGGGCGTGCTCGCGGCGCTGGAGGCGATGGGCAGCGGCGCCCGCAGCTACCGCGACGTGTGGGACGACCTGGAGGCGTTGGCCCCGCCGGTGCTCACCGAGGCCGAGGTGCGGGCGGTGACCAACGACCCGGCCGCGCAGGCGCGTCTTGTCGCGGCGCATGAACGGGCGCAGGCCGTCGCGGCGGCGGACCTTGTGCACGCGCACGCCGAAGCGGAGGCGGCGTCGCTGCTTGCCCGGCAGGTGGGAGAAGCGTCGGCCGCGCTGGCGGACCTTCGGGGCGACGACCTGATGCGGACGCAGCGGGTCGACCAGGCGCAGTTGGCCGCCGCCGTGACCGGGACGGAGCTGGCGCTGGCGCAGGCCCAGCTTGCGGCGTACGAGACGGCCCGCGCCGCCCGCGAGCGCTACGAGGCCGAGCGCGCCCGCCGCGAGGCGCTGGCCCGCTGGCAGGCCGACGCCGTGCGGGCGCGGGCCGAGCAGGACGCCTTCGCCGCCGAGCTGACGGCGGTCGCCGGCGCCCTCATCGACAGCCACCGGTTCGTGCCGTCGCCGTCCGACTGGTAATTGCCAGCGGCCCGGCACCGCTGGACAGAGAAGAGAGGAAGAACAAGCCATGTCACCCGTGCAAGAGCTGGTGCTGATGCTTCAGCAAGCCGGCATCCTGGTGAACCAGCTCATGGCCTCGGTCGCACCGGCCGTGGCCGGAGCAGGGATGCAGCTCTGGCAGGGGCTGGCCCTGATCGTCGTCGTCTGGACCGGGGCGCAGATGGCGCTCTCGGGTGGCGGCGTCAACATGGCCGCCGTCGTGCGGATGGTCATCGGGTTGTCGATCCCGCTCGGCATGCTCCAGTTCTATACCGCCCCGTTGCCGGGCGCCGGCCGCAGCGTGCCGGACCTGATCACCGGGATGGGCGAGTGGCTCCAACTCATGATCGTGGCCGATGCGGGCACCACGATGGTCGAGGAGGTCGCCGCCGCTTTCCGCGGGTGGCAGGAGATGGTCGGGCGGGGACAGGTCGATGGCGGTCTGTTCACCTTCGGCTGGAACGCGCTGACGGACCTGCCGGGTCTGCTGGACGCGGCGTTCGACCTCGTCGTGACACTGACGCTGATGCTGCTCTTGGCGCTCGCCCTGCTGGTGGTCTTCGCCATCGGGCAGGCGCAAGTCATGTGGGCGCAGATCGCGCTGTCGATCGCGCTGCTGCTCGGCCCGGTGTTCATCCCCTGGGTGCTGGTGCCGCAGCTCTCCTTCCTCTTCTGGGGTTGGCTCCGCACGGTGCTCACCTACTCGCTCTACGGCGCGGTGGCGGCGGCGGTCTTCCGCATCGTCACCGAGCTGGGGGTGTTCGTCGTGCAGGGCTGGACGGGCGACATCGGCAACCCCGACATCGAGTGGGCGGGGCCGACCGGGATCTGGACGGCGCTGCGGCGGTCGATGGTGACCGTCCCTTACATCGTGGCGGCGGGCCTGGCGACACTCAAGATCGGGGAATTCACGCAGATGCTGGTTTCGGGCGGGGGCAACGTCGGCTCGGGGGCTTCGTCGCGGGCCGTGCAGACGGCGGCCGTGGCGCGCGTGGCCGTGACGGGAGGGGTGTGATGGCGGCGCGGGAGTTCGCGGAGATCTGGGGAGAGCAGATGCACGCGGCGCGGCATCTGCGCGTCGTCACCGGGGCGCTGGCGCTGGTCGTCCTGGTCCTGGGAATCGCGCTGGTCCGGCTGGCATGGGCGCCGCAGCCCAGGCCGCTGGTCGTGCGCGTCGACGAGGTGGGCCGCGCCGAGGCGGTGGCCTACGAGGCGATGGAGGCGCGGGCCGACCCGCTGGACCCGACCACGGGGTTCTTCCTGCACCGCTTCGTCGTCGACCACTACTCGCGGCGGCGCGGCACGGTGCAGGAGTACTGGGAGCGGTCCCTGTGGTTCCTGACGCCGGAGGTGGCGAATGCCGCCTACGCCGCGCAGGCCGAAGACGTGGCGGCGACAGCGGTCGGGCTGCGGGAAGACGAACTCCAGGTCGAGGATGTGGCCGTGCGCATCCTGCCGCAGCCTTCGGAGCCCCACAGCGGGGCGGCGACGTTCGACTTGGTGCGGGTGCGCGGCGGCGAGGAGCTGGCGCGCGAGTCCTGGTCGGTCTCGATGCGCTTCTCGTTCCTGCCGGAGATCCCCGCCGAGCTGGTCGTCCGCAACCCGATGGGGATCGTCATCTCGTTCCTGCAGGGCGACCGCATCGTCACGAGCACGGAAGACTGATGACCCCTGACTTTCCCGGCCGTGTGCGCGCACTCTCCGATCTGGGGTGGACCGGCCGCGACGCCGAGTGGCTCGCCCTGGTCTGCCTGCACAGCGGCGTCTTCCTCCGCTCGCAGTACCTCGCCTTCCTCGGGCGCGGCCACGGCGAGCCGGCCACGCGGTTCATCGAGCGGTATCGCCGGTGGTGCGGGCGGCAGGCCGGCCGCCGGGCGCCCGTCGAGCGGGTGTGGCGCGGCTCGATGCGGCTGTGCATGGTGGCCCCGCGGTCGCTGTACCGGGCGCTGGGAGCCGAGCACGTGCGCCATCGGCGCGAGGCGTCCGAGGCGGTGGTGCTGCGCCGCCTGCTGTCGCTCGACTACGTGCTCGACCACCGGACCGAGCCGTGGCTGGCGACCGAGACCGAGAAGGTCGCCGCGCTGACCGCGGCGGGAGCGCCGGAGGACGTGCTGCCGCACCGGGTGTATCGGGGAAGGCGGGATGCCCGCCGCCGGTACTTCGCGCACAAGCTGCCGCTGGCCCTCGACGCCGATCGGGCGACGTTCGTGTTCGTACAGGCGGAAGACGTGACGGTGGGCGCGGTCCGTGCGTGGGGCGAGACGCACGCGGGGCTGTGGGCGGCGCTGCGCTACGCCGGGCGCGCGGTCGAGGTCGTCGTCGCGGGCCGGGACCCGGTGCGTCTGGCGGCGGCCGAACCGGTGCTCGACGCCTGGACCCGTGCGCCCGCTGCTTCCCAGCCGCGGCTCGATGAGGCCGCGCGTGGCGCGCGCGCGGAGCTGGCCGCGATCCGCGCGGCGCTGGCGGCAGGCGATCTTCGAGCGCTGGAGGTCCACGGCGGCGTCAACGGCGCCCTGGCGCGGATGCGCCACCTGGCGGCCGGCAAGGCCGGGACGGGCCGGGCGAAGCCCGCGATCACGAGCGGCCGGACGTGGCGCTCGGCGAGGGTGCCGGAATGACCCGCCTGCTCGTGGCCGCCGCCTTCGCCGGCTTCTGGTGGGTCTGGTGGCCGTTCCCGGCGCCGGGCGCCGATCCGGTCGCCGGCCTGATCGCCCTGCACTCGCCGCGCCTCCACGCCGCGATACGGGCCTGGCACTACCTCGCGCCGGCCGTCGCGGTCGTCATGGCATGGTCCATCGCCCTCGCGGTCGGCCGGGTGTGGCTCCCCGGCCTCGGCCGGCGCCGGGTCGCCGGCAAGCTCCCGGCGTGGCCGGTCGACGCCACGGACCCCGCCCCGGCCGTCGTGGTCGGCGAGCTGCACCATCCGGTCGCCGACCGCGAAGTGGCCTCGCCGGGCTGGCTCACGATTCCGGAGCGGGGCCTGTATACGGGGACGCTCATCTGCGGCGCCATCGGCTCGGGCAAGACCTCGGCCTGCATGCGTCCGTTCGCCCGCCAGCTCCTCGGCTGGCAGGCCAGCGACTCCCGCAAGCGCATCGCCGGCCTCGTGCTGGAGGTCAAGGGCGACTTCTGCCATCAGGTGCGCGGCATCCTGGAGGACGCCGGACGCGGCGGCGACTACATCGAGCTGGGCCTCGGCGGGCGCTGGCGGTGGAACCCGCTCGGTGACGACCTGCTCGACTCCTACTCGCTCGCCTACACCATCGCGTGCCTCATCAACCAGCTCTTCGGGCGCAGCAAGGAACCGTTCTGGCAGCAAGCCTACGTGAACCTCGTGCGCTGGATCATCGAGCTGCACCGGATGACGCCGGACCGCTGGGTGACGCTCCGCGACGTCTACCGCTGCACGCTCGACCCGAAGCGGATCGAGCGCCAGATCGCCGAGGTCGAGGCGCGGGTCGAACCATTGGGGACGGTGCGGGTCCGGATGGCCGATCTCGCGCCTCACGCCGACGGGACGGAGTTGGCGGCCTGGTCCTGGACCCCGGCCGGTGACGGCGCGCTCCGCACGGCGAACGATACGGCCCTGCGCAAGCAGTTGACCAAGCTGGCGATCCCGTTCGAGGTCGAGTCCGCCGCCGCGGGCGACCCGGCGCGGCGGGAACGGCTCGACGCCGTGCGGCGATGGTACGCGCAGGACTGGCTCACGCTCGACCCGAAGCTGCGGTCGAGCATCATCGAGGGCCTCAGCGTCTTCCTCTCGGTCTTCGACCTGCCGGACGTGGCGGCGGTCTTCTGTCCGCCCCGACGGCCGAAGGACGCGCCAGCCGATTCGACCGCCGGCGTGGATGCGGCGGCCGTGGCCCGGCCGCTGCCGCCGCTCGACGAGGTGATCGACGCCGGCAAGGTGCTCTGCCTGAACATGCCGGCCGGCACGAACCCGGCCCTCTCCCGCGCGGTCGGCGTGATGCTCAAGCAGGCGTGGCTCCAGACGCTGCTCCGCCGGCCGGCCGAGATGGCGCGCCGGCCCGCCCGGGAGTGGCGGCCCGCCCTGTTCCTCTGCGACGAGTACCAGAGCTTCGTCACCGTGGGCGAGGACGACCCGGCGGGCGACGAGAAGATGTTCGCGCTGACGCGCCAGTCGCGGCTCATCCCGATCGTGGCGACGCAGTCGATCTCGTCGCTGCGCGCGGTGCTCGGCCAGTCCGAGGCGTGGCGGGCTCTGCTCCAGACGCTCCGGACCCGCATCTTCCTGTCGCTGGCCGACGATGCGTCGGCGCAGATCGCAAGCACGTTGTGCGGCCAGGTCTCGAAGATGAAGGCCAGCTACACGGTGTCGGAGCAGACGGCGCGGGCCGGCGCGTCGCTGCTCTCCGGGGCGGCCGGCGGCGGGACAGGCAGCGTCGGCGCCAGCAAGGCGTTCAGCGAGCGCCGCGAGCCGCTGTTCCATCCGCGCGACTTCACCCTGCTGGGAAACTGCCAGGCCATCGTGATCCCGTACGACGGCACCCGTGCGCTGGACGCGAGGCGAGTCTGTCTGAAGCCGGACTTCCTGCCGCGAGACCGCCCGTACTGGCGCGCCCGCGAGGCGGGAGACCTGTAGCAGATGGAGCTGACCATCGCCGACCTCAAGCCGTTCCTGCCCGGGCTCGAGGAGGCGCTCGACGACGAGGCGGTCTCGGAAGTGATGATCAACGAGCCGGGGACCGTCTTCGTCGAACGCGCCGGCCGAATGGCGGCGCTCGACGCGCCGGCGCTGACCGCCGAGGCCGTGGCGCGGGCGGCCGTCCAGATCGCCCGCCCGCTCCGCAAGGACCCGCTCGCCGAGCCGATCATCGACGCGCGCCTGGCCGACGGTTCGCGCGTCGCCATCTGCGGCCCGCCGGCCGCCCCGAGCGCCGCGATCACGATCCGCCGCTTCGGCGGCCGGGCGTTCACCGTCGACGACCTGACCGCGAGCGGCTCGCTGCCGGCGGCCGTGGCCGACCAGACGGCGGCCGTGCTCCGCGGTCGGCGCAACGTGCTGATCTCGGGGGGCACCGGCTCGGGGAAGACGACGCTGCTGAACGCCTTGGTGTCGCTGCTGCCGGCCGCGGGCCGCGTCGTCTCCATCGAGGACACGCTGGAGCTGCGGCTGCGCCGCGCCAACTGCCTGCGGCTGGAGGCGCGCGGCCTCGCCGGCCGCGACGTGACCATCCGAGACCTGGTGCGCCACGCCCTGCGCCACCGGCCCGACCACATTGTCGTCGGCGAGGTGCGCGGCGCCGAGGCGGCCGACCTGCTCCAGGCGCTGAACACCGGGCACGGCGGCAGTCTGGCCACCGTGCACGCGAACAACGCCGCGGCGGCGCTCTCGCGCCTGGCGACCTGCGCCATGCAGGCGAGCGATGCGCTCCCCTGGGCCGTCGTCTGCCGCGGGATCGTCGACGGCATCGAGGCGGTCATTCACCAGACGCGGACGCCGGGCGGGGCGCGCCGGGTCGACCAGATGGTCCGCGTCCGGGACTACGACGCGGCGGAGAACCGCTGGATCGTGGACCCGATCTGGCCGGCGACCGCACCGGAAACGCCGGCGCGGTCGCCGGCGCGGTCTGCATCGAGACGGCGGAAACGAAGGCAGAGGCGTTGAACACGACGGGAGGAATGCATGAACAGGAGTGAACGCGGCGACGACGCGGCCGGCGAGCCGATCCGCGTCGAGACCCGCGAGCAGTTCGACGAGGCGGTAGCGGAGCTGCTGCGGACCGGCCGGCCGATCGAGGCCCCGTCGGTCGGGGCGCTGGCGGCGTGGGATGTCGACCTCGAAGACGACGAAGGCGGGATCGAGGGGTTGTGATGGCGACGCGGCACGAGAAGACCGAGGAGTACCACGAGCAGTTCGCGGCCCGCATCATCAAGGCCCTGGAGGCGGGGACCGCGCCGTGGCAGAAACCCTGGAAGGCGGGCGAGCGCATCCTGCCCCACAACTTCGGCAGCGGGCGCGACTACCGCGGCGGCAACGCCGTCTACCTCGCCATGAACGCGCTCGACCGCGGTTACGCCGACCCGCGATGGGGCGGCTACCGCCAGATCCAGGAAGCCGGCGGGCACGTCCGGAAGGGCGAGAAGGGCACGCCGATCCTCTACGTCGACTTCAACCGCCGGACGACGGTGCGCGACGAGGGGGGCAAGCCGGTGCTCGACGATGCAGGGCATCCGGTCGTCGAATCGGTCCGGCGCGACCGGCCGCTCGTCAAGCTCCACTACGTCTTCAACGTCGAGCAGACCGAGGGGCTCAACCTGCGGTCGCTCCAGACCGCAGCCCCGGAGTGGGAAGGGCACGAGCGGGCCGAGGCGCTGATGCGCACCAGCGGCGTCCAGATCGACCACGTGGCGGGCGACCGGGCATACTACCGGCTGTCGGAGGACCGCGTGGTGCTGCCGGAGCGGAGCCAGTTCGCGTCGCAGGACGCCTACACGCACACGGCGCTGCACGAGCTGGGGCATGCGACCGGGCACCCGAGCCGGCTGAACCGGCCGACGCTGGTCGACCACGGCGGGTTCGGGTCGGAGACGTACGCGAAGGAAGAGCTGCGGGCGGAGATCGCGGCGATGATGACCGGCGAGAAGCTCGGCGTCGGGCACGAGCCGCGGCACGGGACGGCGTACGTGGGGTCGTGGGTCAAGGCGCTCCAGAACGACCCGCGGGAGATCCGGGCCGCCGCCGTCGATGCGCAGCGGATCTCGGACTGGCTGATGGCCCGCGAGCGGGAGCGGTCGGCGGAGCAGGAGCAGCCATCGCCGGAGCCGGCCAGCCGCGAGGACGCGATGGCGCCGGCGCCCGAACGCGAGGCGATGCCGGTCCGGGTCGGCAACATCGGCGAGCGGGCCGAGCAGGCCCGCGCCCGGGCGGCTGCGCCGCAGCGGGACACGGGACCCAGCCGATGATCGGCGGCCTCTCGCTCGCCGAGCCGTCGCGCCCGAATGGCGCGCCGCACAACGCCCCGCGACGCGGAGGCGAGAGTGCTCACCCCTTCCTGGAAGGAAGAATCAGCCGGGAGCGACCCCGCCCGAAGGGTGTGACGGAGGAACACCCATTGGGCCAGAAAACCGCAGGTTTTCGTGGGGTCGCTCCCGGCACTATGGGCGGCGCAAGTCGGGCCGCCCGCTTCTTGCCGAAGGCGCGATCCGTCCAGTAAACGCAGGCCGTTCCGGTGCGGCGACCCGGCTGGCGCGATGTGATTCGGGGTGCAACAGGGGACCATCGTCCAAATCACACCGTGACGCGGCAAATCGAGCGGCGTCGTGGCGCACATCTTGCTGTTTCGGTCGGTGCGGCAACCAACGACCATCGCAGGAGGTGGCACGATGACGACACGGCCGGACGTATACACCACCCTCGGGCAAGAGTGCGGATGTTGCGGGCATCGCCACCCGACCGTCCAGCAGGCGGGACGGTGCCTGGAGAACTACCGGCGGCGGGGATTCTCCAACCGGATTGTGGTCGCAGTTGCTGTCGACGCTGCGTGGCCGCCGACCGAGGGCCGGTACCTGAATGGCGCTGAACTGGACGACCTGTACGGCAACAGCGGGTGAGCTGACGCCAAGAGCATCGTCGTCTGGCCGGGTTGCCGGGACCGTCCCGTCAGGCGAAGGCGGTATCATTCCGGGCGGCGCGGTTCGGTTGTCGGAGGCAATCGGCTGACAGGGTACGGCATGCAGTACGGCATGCAGGGCGAGAGTGACGTGTCGACTTTGGCTGGGGCGCCTTTGGCGGACGACGGAACACCATCCGTAGCGTACGCTTCGGACCATCATCGTCATGGCGTGCGGTCCTCGGGCGGCGCATGCGACGCGGGCGGACTCGTGTCGAACTCGGGGGCGCTTCCGCGCAGCCAACGTTCCAGTTGCTCCGCAACATCCATCGCAGCCCGCTTGCGCAGGGCGCATTCCCAGACGGTCGCGACTCGCCAGCCGGACTGGCGCAGGTCGCGTCGGTTGCGTCGGTCCCGTTCGGTGTTCGCATCGAACTTGGCTTGCCAGAATCCCGGGCGCGTGGATGGTGTCGTCGCGTACGGACAGCCGGCGTGCCGGTGCCAGAAGCACCCGTGCACCAGGCACACGGCGCCGAACCGGCGGAACACGAGGTCCGGGGTCCCGGGGAGTCTCCGGTCGTGCAGACGATATCGAAGTCCCCGGGCGTGGATGGCTCGCCGAAGGGCGAGCTCCGGTCGCGTGTTCCTGCTTCCGATCCCCGCCATCATGCGCGAGCGGGT
The DNA here is from genome assembly GCA_965214845.1 of Vicinamibacterales bacterium. Lineage (GTDB taxonomy): Bacteria > Acidobacteriota > Vicinamibacteria > Vicinamibacterales > UBA8438 > JAAXGX01. The sequence goes on along the minus strand of CBDCCO010000007.1, from coordinate 3,303,693 downwards.
TGCGCGATCCACGATGTCCGCCATCTTCGTTCCTGCACCGCCCTCGGAGGAGCACCGCAGACAACAGGCTACACGAGAGATCCTGGATGCGATGCAACTCCACGAGCTCCTGCGACGACATGCAGGACCGGACTGGTCTGCACGCCCCCGATGCGGCGACGCCCCGGCCGAAGACGGGACAGTCGGCAATTCCGGCAGCTTCGGCGCCGTCTCGCCGTTTGAGTGCGATCCGTGACTCGAAGGGTGGCGGTCGTGGATCTGTTCGCAGGTCCTGGCGGGCTGGCGGAGGGCTTCGCCGCGTGCCGACGACCGGACGGACGCCGCAGGTACCGCATCGCTCTCTCCATTGAGAAGGACCCTGTTGCGCACCGCACCCTGCTGCTACGGGCTTTCCTGCGCAAGTTCGCGAACCGATTCCCCCCGGAGTACTACGATTTCCTGAACAGAGTGGTCCCCGAGGAGCCCGACTGGGCGAAGCTCTCCCCCGGGCGGTGGGCCGCCGCTTGTGACGAGACCAGGTGCCTGGAGCTGGGCACGTACGAGGCGGGCGACTTTCTACGAAACCGGATCGCGCAGCTCCGGGCGGAACACGGAGGACGAACCGTGCTTCTCGGTGGTCCGCCGTGCCAGGCCTACTCCGTCATCGGGAGGTCGCGAAACGCCGGGAATGCTGAATACAACGCTGACGAGGACGACCGCCAGTCGCTCTACGAGCAGTACGTGGACGTGCTCTGGCGGCTGCAGCCCGCGGTTGCCGTCATGGAGAACGTCAAGGGGATGCTCTCCGCGCACCGGAACGGGGATCTGATCTTCCCGGAGGTGCTCCACCGTCTCCGGCATACGGGGGGCATGGACGGATACCGGCTGTTCGCACTGGCTTCCCGGTCGGGTGCTCGATCCTGGCACGACGGACTGCATCCCGAGGACTTCCTCGTGAACGCCGAGGCGCACGGCGTGCCGCAGGCACGCCATCGAGTGTTCGTCATCTGCGTGCGAGCCGACGTTGCCGCAGCGCTAGCCGACGAGCACTTGCCGCGACTCGAGCCGGACCTCGACACGGTGCCGCTGGGCGTCATCGTCGGCGCGATGCCAAGGCTTCGCAGCCGTCTCAGCCGAGGCGACGATCCCGGCTCATGGCAGGATGCGGTGCGAGCGGCCCATGCCTTCATCGCCGCGAATCAGCCGGCGATGTCGAACAGCGAGGCAGCCCGGTTCCGACGGGCTCTTGCCCGCGCTCTCGCCACGGCGAATGGGTCCGCGCCACCGTGTCGCAATGCTCTTGGCGAGACGTTCTTGCCCGCGGGATGCCCTCGACATCTTCGGGAGTGGATCTTCGATGAGCAAGTTCGGACGCTGCCCAACAACGAGACCAGGGCGCACATGGCCGCGGATCTGGCGCGTTATCTGTTCGCGGCGGCGTTCGGCTGTGCCGTCCGGCGATCTCCGAAGACCTTCGATTTTCCGGTGGCGCTGATGCCCGGCCACGCGAACTGGCACACGGGCAATTTCGACGACCGCTACCGCGTGCAGCTCCCCGATCGCCCGTGCACAACCGTCACGAGCCACCTGTCGAAGGACGGCCACTACTTCATTCATCCGGATCCGGGTCAGTGCCGGAGTCTCACCGTGAGGGAAGTGGCACGTCTCCAGACGTTTCCGGACAACTACTTCTTCCACGGGCCTCGCACGCAACAGTACGTCCAGGTGGGCAACGCCGTTCCGCCGTTCCTCGCGCATCAGATCGCCCGTACGATCTCGACCGTGCTGGACCGCCATGACCGTGTCGTAACGCTTCGTGGCCGCGTGTCGGGTTCCTCTCGCCGAAAGCCCGCGAGCGCAGTCCGGGAGCTGCCGCTGCGCGTCATGGAGAGGACGTGACGGCGGGCCGGGCCAATCGGGAGCGGGAGATCCCTCCGAAGGCGTCCGTCCTCGTGGAGAGCCTGCGGGACATCGGGTACTCGTTGCACACGGCCGTGTCGGATGTCATCGACAACTCCCTGACCGCCGGAGCGCGGACGATCCAATTACACGCGGCAACGCATGCGGACGACCCTGCCATCGGGATTCTCGACGACGGCGCCGGCATGACAGAAACGGAACTCCTCGAAGCGATGCGGCCGGGCAGCAGGAGTCCCCTTGAAGGCCGGACCGCCACGGATCTTGGCCGATTCGGTCTCGGGCTCAAGACTGCGTCGTTCTCGCAGCGTCGGCGCTTGACCGTGGTGACTCGCAGGGCTGGCGTGACGTCCTGCGCGGTCTGGGACCTGGATGCGGTCGCGGAACGCGACAGGTGGATTGTCGAGTTGCCCGAGAGCGTCTCGATGGTGCCGTGGTCCGACCGCCTCGCGGTCGACGGCACGCTCGTCGTCTGGCAGAAGCTCGACCGCCTTGTCGGTTCCGACGGAGGGGGAGATCGACGGGACCTCGTCCGCCAACTCGACGAAACGGCGCGGCATGTCGAGTTCGTGTTTCATCGCTTCCTCTCCGGCAGGGAGGGCAGGGAGCGACGCGTGGAGATCTACTTGAACGGTCGGGAGCTGAAGCCCTTCGATCCGTTCCATTCGCATCATTCGGCGACGCAGCACCATCAGGAAGAGCCCTTCGGCCTCGCCGGACAGGAGATCCGGATCCAGCCGGTGACCCTGCCCCATCACGACAAGGTCTCGAAGGCCGACTGGACACGGTACGGTGGGCCGGAAGGGTACGTGAAGAACCAAGGGTTCTACCTGTACCGGAATCGGCGGCTGATTGTCCACGGCACGTGGTTCGGGCTGGCAAGGCAACTGGAACTCACGAAGCTGTGCCGCGTTCGCATCGACATGCCCAGCAGTCTCGACGCAGAGTGGAAGATCGACGTCAAGAAGGCTTGGGCGCAGCCGCCACCGCGGGTTCGCGAGAGGCTGCGCGGCATCATCGAACGGATCGGCGTCCCGTCGAGGCGGACCTATACGGTGCGTGGCTCACGGCTGGCCGAGGAAAGCCGCCTGCCGGTCTGGACACGGTCGCAGGACAAGAACGGTATCGCGTACGGGCTCGACACCGAGCATCCGCTCTTCTCCGCGTTCGAGAGCCGGTTGGATCCGGAGACGGCTGGCGAGTTCAGGCGGCTGGTCGGCCTCATTGTTTCGACGCTGCCCGTCGACGCACTCTACGCGGATGTCAGCGCGAGCGCCGAGTCCGTGGTGCCCACGGCGCTGGCACCCGATGACTTCAGGGACATCGTGGAAGCGACCTGGCGCACTCTCAGGGAACGCCGGTTCTCAGAGACCGAGGCGGAGACTCGGATGCGCTCGGCTGATCCGTTCCGGTCGCGCTGGGAGGAGGCAGGCAGGGTGATCGAGGCTCTGACAGCGGAAGGACAGGGAGAATCGTGAAGGATCTCGACAAGCTCAAGGCGGCGGTCAGCGGCGTCCTCGGCACCGACCTGCCGACGCAAGAGGCGATTCGCGAGTGCATCGGCCAGCTTCGATGTTCCTTCCCCGGAGTGACGGACGAAGAGGCAAACGAATTGGTACTCTGGTTCGAGGAGGTGCACGGCGTCAGGATGAGGGACGGCGCCGCTCTTCAGGACACGGGATTCGAGCCGTGGCTGGAGGATGCGCGTGCCGGACTGGATCCGTACTACTGGGACCGCTACCACAAGCTACTGGTGAGCAAGGACTTCTCCGCACACGTGCTTGCCACGCTGGATGACGTGACGGACCGGATACTCGGATTCCTCGAGAACCCGACCAGACCGGGAGAGTGGGACCGACGGGGCATGGTGGTCGGCCATGTCCAGTCCGGCAAGACCGCCAACTACACCGGGCTCGTCTGCAAGGCCGCCGACGCCGGCTACAAGGTGATCGTCATAATCGCCGGCATTCACAACAACCTGCGCAACCAGACCCAACGGAGAATCGACGAGGGCTTCGTCGGATTCGACAGTACGAGCAATCTGCTGCGAAAGACGCTCCCGAGCCAGTCCGTCGTCGGCGTTGGACGCTTCGACTTCCGGCGGCGGCCGGCCGCGTTCACTACGTCCCAGCGGGACTTCAGCAAGACGATCGCCGACAGCGTCGGTGTGCCTCTCCAGAACCTCGTCGAGCCTGCGGTGTTCGTGATCAAGAAGAACACGAGTACGCTGCGGAACCTCATCGAATGGCTGACTGCGCACAATGCGCAACGCGGGACGTCCACGATCCGCGAGCCGATGCTCCTGATCGACGACGAGGCGGACAACGCCTCGATCAACATCCGGCATCGCCAGGATGAGGTTTCCAGGATCAACAGCCAGATCCGGCAGCTTCTCCGGCTCTTCGAGCGGAGCTGCTACGTCGGCTACACGGCCACTCCGTTCGCGAACATCTTCATCGATCCCGACAGCGACAACGAGATGCTCGGCCACGATCTTTTCCCGCGCGACTTCATCGTCAGCCTGGACCCGCCGGACAACTACTTTGGTGCGACCAAGGTGTTTTCGGACGACGCGGAACGCATCGTGCAGCACGTCGACGACCACGCCGACGTGCTGCCGCTGAAGCATCGAATCGACCACGTCATCGTTGGGCTGCCGGGGACTTTGGAGGCAGCGGTACGCGTCTTCGTCGTCGCGCGCGCTATCCGGCTTGCCCGCGGGCACGTCGAACGGCACAACTCGATGCTGGTGAACGTCTCGCGGTTCGTCGCGGTGCAAGGCCAGATCCGCAACGAGATCCATGCGCTTGTCGGGCGCATTCGCAGCAGTGCTCGCGTCAACGGCGCGCTACCATCGGCTCAGGCGATGGCCGACTCTGAAATCGCGGCGCTGTGTCAGGCGTTCGAGGAGCACTATGCGGACTCCTCTGGAGTCTCCTGGGCTGACGTCCAGTCGCGGCTGCATGAGAGCGCCAGCGCGGTGAACGTGGTCGAGGTGAACAGCCGGGCGGCTGGCTCCCTGGACTACGCGGCGCACGAGTCGTCTGGGCTGAACGTGATCGCCGTGGGAGGTTTCTCGCTCTCCCGCGGGCTGACCCTGGAGGGGCTTGTCGTCAGCTACTTCCTGCGCAACTCGATGATGTACGACACGCTCCTGCAGATGGGGCGCTGGTTCGGGTATCGCCGCGGATACGAGGATCTGTGCCGCGTCTGGATGCCCGAGGAGGCGCAGGGCTGGTACACGCACATCGCCGAGTCCATCGAGGAGCTTCGCGACGAACTGGCGCGCATGCAGAGCGTGAACGCCACGCCGAAGGACTTCGGCCTTCGGGTGCGCAGCCATCCGGACACGCTTGTCGTCACCGCCCGCAACAAGATGGGCACGGGCAGGAGCCTGCGGGTGCTGATCGGCTTGGCGAACCACTTCGTGGAGACGGCGATCCTGCGGCGCGACCAGCCCACCCTGCGAGCGAACCGGCAGGCCGCGATCACCCTTGCCGGACAACTTCGACGCGGCGGATTCCCACCGGAACACGGGGAACAGGTGGGCGGCGGTCGCCTCGTGCGCGGTGTACCGGTGCAGCTCGTGGACGCGTTCCTCCTGGCCTTCCGCAATCACGAGGGTGCCCTGCTCACGGAGACCGGGCCAGTCCGCAAGTACATCCGGCAACGCTGGGCCGACGAGCTTGCCGAGTGGGACGTTCTCTTCGCTGGCGTCACGTCGGCAAGGGCGCCGGCCAAGCCCTTGGAGGACTTCAGTCTGGGCTTCCGGCTCATCTGCCAGCGTCGTACCAAAGGTGATCGAAGCAATCACGCGACGCTCTGGATTACCAACAAGCAGCGCGTGAGCACAAGGGGAATCGCACGGATCGGGGTCGACGACAAAGACGCCCGCCAAGTGGAAGCCGATTACGACGCGAAACACTCCACGGTGAAGAAGCGAGCGAACTATCCGGACCGGATCTACGGCCCTGTTCGCAGGAGGGCACTCCTCGTGGTCCACCTCCTCGCGATCGGAGCAGAAGACCACGATCTGCGCGGACAGGAGCCCGTGGTCGCGTGGAGTATCAGCTTTCCGGCGACGAGCCGGGAGGAAGAGAAGGTCGAGTACGTGGTCAACACGACCTGGGAGCGCGAGCACTACCCGGAGGACGACGACGAGGAGGACACGGACGATGGCGAGTGACGATCCCTGGCGCGATATCGCCGCAGCGCACGCCTCGCAGATAAACGCGCGACGTGTCACACAGGCGACGCCTTGGGATCTGTACTGGGCGGTGGACGCCGAACGCAACGTCCTTCTGATCCTCCAGCACAGGGGAAAGATCCGCCGATCAAGGAGGCTGCCGGAACTCCGCGGCCTGCGGGTCGAAGCGCAGCCCGCAGACGGCGGACCGGACGAACGGATCGTCATCCGGCTGACGGATCCCGAGCAGAGGGACATTTTTCTCCGGTTCTGTCGAGACATCGTCGAGGCCACGGCGCTGGCCCAGACCGAAGAGCAGGCCGTGGAGCGGTTCCTGGCGCGCACCTGGCGGTGGAACAGGCTTCTCCAAGGCGGCCGCGACAAGCGACTCGGTGATGACGAGCAGCGGGGACTGATCGGCGAACTGGTCGTGCTGGAGAAGCACCTGCTTCCCGCGCTTGAACCGCTGGATGCCGTCAGGTGCTGGACAGGTCCGCTGGATGCACCTCACGACTTCGAGATCTCCCGGATCCACGTCGAGGCGAAGGCGCGGGGTTCCGCGACGCCCCGCGTGCTGATCTCCTCCGAGCATCAGCTCGAGTCGGGCAATGCCGAGAGGCTGTTTCTCCACGTCACGGAGGTGACCACCGCGGCGGAGGGGGGACAGGACGCTCTGACGGTAACCGACATCGCGACCAGAATCCGTGTCGTGTTGGCCGGAAGAGACATGGTCGCCGTCGACATCTTCGAGGAGCGTCTGGGGGCGGTCGGATTCGACTGGATGGACGACTACTCGGACAAGTCCTGGGTGGTCGGGCAGGAATCTCTCTACGAGGTGCGCGAAGGATTCCCGCGAATAACGCCGGCAGTGGTTCCGGGAGGCGTCGCTGACGTGAAGTACATGATCGCCCTCCCGGACTGCGAGGGATTCCGCGTCGTCCCGGCATCTCTGCCGATCACAGCTTCTGGAGCCAGCGATGACAGTTGAGGAGTTCGCGGGCGAGTTGTTCCAGGATGTTCTCGCCGAAGCCGACGCCGAGGGCCAGTTCATCGAGGATGTCTTCTTCCACAAGTTCTGCGAACACCTGATGGAGGCGGGCGAGCTGGACTCTGCTGACCGGGTCGCGTATCAGGGCCAGCCGGGGAGAGGTATTCGCGTCGACGGATACGGAGGCGATCCCGCGGAGGACGACTCGGACACCTTCAGTCTCCTGATCTCCGACTTCCATCCGTCGGCCGACGTTGGGCGCCTGATCGGAAGCGAGATGAACACGATCTTCCGGCGGCTGTCCAACTTCCTTCGGCATGCCCTCGATCGCAAGTGGCGCGACGCGCTCGAGGAGACGAGCCCGGCCTTCGGGCTCGCGGACCTGCTGTCGAAGCGCTGGAACGGCATCGGTCGGGTTCGCCTGTTCCTGATCACGAATCGCGCGCTGAGCGAGAGAGTCGACGGGCGGGAAGCGGACGAGCTGGACGGCAGGACGGTCACCTACAGCGTCTGGGACATCGGACGGCTGTACCGGCAGGCGACAGTCGGACACGGCCGCGAGGACATCGACGTCGACCTGGCGGGCAGCTTCGGCGGCCCGCTTCCCATGCTTCCAGCACAGCAGCCGGAGGCCGACCACGAATCGTATCTCGCGATCATGCCCGGACAGGTGCTCGCGGCAATTTATGACCGGTGGGGCACGCGACTTCTGGAACAGAACGTACGAGTCTTCCTGCAGCATCGCGGCAAGGTCAACAAGGGGATCAGGGCGACCATCGAGAACGAGCCCAACATGTTCTTCGCCTACAACAACGGCATCACGGCCACCGCCGAGCAAGTCGATATCGACGACGGCGGCGGCAGACTGCTGCTGCGGCGACTGAAGAATTTTCAGATCGTGAACGGCGGCCAGACCACGGCGTCCATCCACGCGGCGCTACGCCGCCAGGTTGACGTGTCGCAGACCTTCGTCCAGATGAAGCTCTCCGTGGTCGATCCGGAACGGGCGAACAGGCTGGTGCCCAAGATCTCCGAGTTCGCCAACAGCCAGAACCGGGTCAGCGCGGCCGACTTCTTCGCCAATCACCCGTTCCACGTTCGCATGGAGGAGTTCTCCCGGCGCATCTACGCGCCGTCACCGGACGGCACGTTCCGAGAGTCGAAGTGGTTCTACGAGCGCGCCCGAGGCCAGTACGCAGACGCTCGCGGAGGTCTCACGCAGGCTCAGCGCAAAAAGTTCGATCTGGAGAACCCGCGCCGGCAGCTCTTCACGAAGACGGACCTGGCGAAGTTCGTCAACGTCTGGGAGGAACGCCCCCACGAGGTCAGTCTCGGGGCGCAGAAGAACTTCGCGGCCTTCGCGCGACGCATCGGCCAGCGATGGAAGACCGCCCCGGACGATTTCAACGAGGGGTGGTATCGCGAAGCTGTTGGCAAGGCCATCGTCTTCAAGGCGACCGAACGAATCGTCACGGACCAATCGTGGTACGAGGGCGGGTATCGCGCCAACATCGTCGCGTACGCGATCGCCAAGACGGCACGCGATGCCAGAGAAGCCGGCCGCGCGGTCGACTTCCAGAACATCTGGCGCCGGCAGGGACTGCCGCCGGCCATGGCGCCAGCCCTGATCATCGTGGCCGAGTCGGTGCATGAGGTCTTGGTCTCGCCACCCGTGGGTATCAGCAACGTGACGGAGTGGGCGAAGAAGCAGGCTTGCTGGAATCGCGTCAGCGAACTCGTCATTGCGTGGCCGCAGCCATTCCTCAACGGCCTGATCACAATCGACGACCGCCGTGACGAGGCTCGAAGCGCACGTCGCGAGCAGCGTCAACTCAACAGTGTCGAGGCGCAGATCGCAGTCGTCACCGCCGGTCCTGCGTTCTGGGCCGCCGCGCTTGCATGGGGCACGGAGAGGGAGTTGCTCACCCCAACCGAGGTCGGGGTACTGGGTGCGGCGGCCAATCCTGCGGGCAGGACTCTGACTGATCGGCAGGCCTCCAGGGCGGTCGAGGCGCTGACCAAATTGCAGTCGGAGGGGTACAGCGGTGAGCTGACCTCCAGCGCGTGCTTGAGCAGGGGAAGGTGAGCGGTTCAGTCGTCGATGGGTGAGCCGTCGAGATGTCGGCGGAGGCCGATCCGGTAGAGCATGTTGACATCGATTATCGGGCGCGTGCGGACATCCGGATCAGCTCGATGTTCTGTTCAGCCATTGCGTTCTCCGGGAAAGCGTCAAGTGCGATCGAGCGTCGCTTCGCGGTACTCCTTCGCCTTGTCTCGGATGGCGTCCGCGATGGGGCCGAGTTCGGCCGGCCCTGAGAAAACTCGGTCGTCCAACATCTTCTCTACGTCTGCCACGGCCATGGTCACGAGGAACTTGAAGATCCTCGGAATCCCGCTCGCGCGGGACCTCGACCTCGGCTCGTCAATGCCGTACGCCTCGCAGAAGCTGCGCAGGTCGTTCAGTGTGGGGAGGAACACCCGTTGTTCGAATTCCTCTGCGGCCCGCCTGACCACCGCGGCCCGCTCCGCTGGCACCTCCATGGACTGCACAAAGTCGACGGCCGACAACCGCCGCTTGACCCGCCGGCCGTTCTTTCGTTGCCGTTGCGCTTGCGCTTTGTCACCCGAATTCGGTCCGGGGTCCCTTGCCTCCATCTCATGAAGGACGTGGGATACGGTCTTGAACCCGTGCTGCTCGACCATTGAACGGAGCACGGCGTGGAGATCGCCTCTCGCCATCGATCTCAACTCCTCGGTGCTGGCAACGCCAACCGTTTGAAGAACTCCCTCGCAAAACGGGGAAACAAGTCCGCGTTGCCCGAGTTTCGGTTGTCACCCCGCATTAGCTTCGGGAAGCCCCTTGAGAAGGGGATCTGGTTCTGGAACAGCTTCCACCCGTTCTTCTTGGCCTCCTCCGCAATCTCCTTCAGCGCCCGCCGCTTTTCCGGGCCCCCGTCGTTTCCGCCATCGTAGAAGGCATTATTGATCACTACGCCGACTACATCGATCTTGTGGCCCCTATTCCGGCCGCGGAACGCGTCGAGGGACTGTCGCAACAGGGGGAACCCTATCGTCGCGAAGAACTCTGGCCTGACCGGCACCAGCACGAAGCGCGAGGCATGGTACGCAGCGGTAGTGAACACCGACTCCGTAGGTGCGCAGTCGATCAAGACCAGATCCTTGTCCTGAAAGTGGTGTGCAATACACTCGGCCAACACCCGTGGGTCGGGTTTCAGGGAGTCCGTCAGATGGTGGGAGAAGTCGAAGCGGGACGGGATGAGATCGAGTTGTCCTCCTTGGCTTGTGGTTCGGATGATGGGAACGACGGCGTCCTCGATCTTGAGCGGTGTTGGTGACGGCTTCCCGGGACCTGGCGGGTGCATGCCCGAGAACACTTCGACAATCGACGGGCGTGACGACTTGAGGATCTCTCGGTACGTCGCCCGCATGTACGCCTGGGAGAGATTCGCTTGTGGGTCCAAATCGACCGCGAGAGTCCTCAACCCGAGCGTGCCGACGGCATGGCGACCGAGCAGCGCTGCCATGGTCGTCTTGCCGACACCGCCCTTCAGGTTGATGATGGCTATGCACAATGGGCCGTTGCTCACGTCTGTCTCCGAACAGGATGGATATCGCTACCATATCCGGCCCCGGCCGACGCCGTCAATGATCCGTCGCGGCGGTCGCTTTCGGACCGGAGTGGCCCCAGCTCAGCAGGGTTTCGAGTGTTGGGTTCTCCGGGTCCATCTTCTGCCAGCCGCACTGCCAGCCGTTCTCGCTTCTGCTAGGCGTTTTCTGACCTGTTCGGACCGGTTCAGGTCGCCGTGTTGTCAACGAAACCGGGGATTCTTGCGTTCTCAGCTCAAGCGGATACGGACTCCCAGTCCTTGCCGCCGTTCCAGGTGGGGCACGCGAAGACCTGCTGCCCGACCGCGGTGAACGTGACCTCGGCGTTCTCGGTGACCGCGCCGGTGGCGCCGTCGATGCCGCTGATGACGTTCTGGAGCACCGTCGGCGTGGCCCACAGGAACTCGCCGGTCGCCCGGTCGAGCGTGTAGACGACGCCGGTCTTGCCGGGGATGCCGGTGACGACCCGGCGCGTCTCGCCCGGCTGCAGCCGCGGGTTGATCCAGCTCACCTGCGCCGGGTCGGGGGCCACCGCGGTGTCGACGAGGATGCGCTCGAAGGGGTGGTCGAGGTCCCAGTGGTCGTTCAGGTGCTGGTAGTACCAGCGGATCTCGCCGGTGTCGGCGTCGAGGGCGAGCGTCGAGTTGTGGTAGAGGTGCTGGTTGTCGACGCCGCCGAGCATGAACTTGGGGGCGGGGGAGGTGACCGACGTCCCCAGGTAGACGAGGTTCAGCGCCGGGTCGTAGCTCGGGACCATCCACGCGCCGACGTGGGTGCGCTCCTCGAACGGCACGCCGCCCCAGCTCTCGTCGCCCGGCTCGCCGGGCGCCGGAACCAGACGCCGCCGCCACACCTCGGCCCCGGTCAGCGCGTCGTGGGCGACGACCACGCACGCCTCGGGTCCGCCCCGCGGCAGGCAGCTCCGGCCCGAGACGGCCAGTCCGTCCGCGATGATCGGCCCCGCGCCCTGCATCGCCGCGTTCTCGCGGTAGTCGAGGACCTGCGTCTCCCACACCCTCTCGCCGGTTTCGGCGTCAAGGGCGAAGACATGGGTGTCGACGCTGGTGTCGATGATGAGCCGGTCGTAGATGGCGATGTTGCGGTTGTTGGTGATGAGGTTGCCCAGCAGGTACTCGCCGACGTCGTCGGGCACGTCGCGCCGGTGCTCCCAGATGAGGTCGCCGGTCACCGCGTCGATGGCCTGGATGACGTCGTTGGGGTTGGGCATGTACAGCACCCCGCGGTAGGCCAGCGGCGTGCCCGACTGGAACCCCTCGGTGAGCCCCCGCGACCACACCATGCGCAGGTCGCCGACGTTCTCGCGGTCGATCTGGTCGAGCGGGCTGTAGCCCCAGCCGTCGGTCGTGCGCCGCCACGTCAGCCAGTCCGCGGGCGCCGGGTTCTGGAGCATGGCGTCGGTGACGGGCACGAAGTCGCCGGCGGGCTGCGCGTCGACCCGCGCGCCCCAGCCGAGGATCAGAACTGCCGGAACCGCCACGCCGATTACCGACACGCTCTGCCGCGCGCGACACTTGCCGTTCATTGTCAGCTCCCGTCCTCTGAATACGTATAGAGTACACAATACACGTGTTTCCTCACGGACGGTGCCGACGATGAAGAGCAAGCTGACGATTACGGTGGATAGCGAGCTGCTGCCGCGAGCCAAGCAGTACGCGCGTGCTCGCGGCCTGTCCCTGTCGTCCGTCATCGAAGCGTCGCTCAGGGAGCTCGCCGGGGAGGACACGCCCTCGTTCGCGTCGCGGTGGAGGGGCCGGTTCGAGGCAGCCCGCCGGAACGACGGCCGCTACGAGGCGCTGGCCCGGAAGTATCTGTGATGCTGGTCGACACCGACGTGCTGATCGATGTCGCCCTCGATCGGCGTCCCCACTCGGGACCGTCGTCGGCGCTCCTCGATCGGCTCGAGTCTGGTGGCCGCCGCGCGTTCGTCGCGTGGCACACGCTGTCGAACTTCTGCCACCTCGTGACTCCCGCGCGCGGGGCTGCCGGGACGCGCGACTTCATCGCCGAGCTGGTCCGGTTCGTGGCGGTCGCGCCCGCGGATACCGCGGCTCTCCGCTACGCGGTTTCGCTGCCGATGGCCGACTTCGAGGCTGCGCTGCAGGTTGCCGCCGCGCGGGCGTGCGGCGCGCGCCACATCGTCACGAGGAACGTCAGGGACTTCGCCCGCTCGCCGATCCCGGCAGTGACTCCGCGGGAAGCCCTCGAGCAATTGTTCTGAAGACCAGCCGCCGCGCAGGCGTCAGAAGCGGTAGCTCGCCCGGGCGGCCACCTGGGCCGTGTCGAGCGTGTCGTAGCTGTGGAGGACCCGCAGCCAGCGGAGGTCGACGCCGACGCCGAATCCGCGCCACAGGCGCACGTCCACGCCCCCGCCGAGCGTGAGGGCGAGTCCGATCTGGGTCTGGTCGAGCAGGCCCGGGAAGAAGAAGACGGCGCGTTCCGTCACGCGGCCGACGCCGCCGCCGCCGGTGAGGTAGGGAAACAGGCGGCCGTCCGCGATCGGGAACTCGACCGTGAACTTCGTCAGGAACGCGGTTACGTCCCTCCCCCCGTCCTCGAAGGGAATGGGGAAGGGCAGCAGCGGAAAGTCCGCAGGAAACTCGGGGATGCCGGGGTCGAGGTGCCCGGGGTCGGCGTGCCCGGGGTCGAGATGCCCGGGGCCGGCGTGCCCGAGGTCGAACCGCAGGACGTTGCCGAACCAGGGCGGGAAGACCGTGTCGGCGGCGCCGTCGCGGGCCGTCAGGTGCGTCAGCTCGACGTCCAGCCCCAGGTGCTGCGTCAGACGGATGCCGGCTCCGGCTCCCGACGCGACGGCGTGCCCGTCGCCGAACCCGCCTCCCACCAGACCGTACACGCGGCCGCCGGTCTCCGGTACGGCCGGCTGCGCCGCCGCCGAACCCGCCGCCATCACGATCACAACGAACGCCGCCACGCCGAGCATTTTCTGCATGATTTCCTCGCAAGCCTCTACATAGGTACTACGTGTCGAGCACTGCTCCCTGTTCCCATCGCACCCGTGGGGGACTGCCCGGGGCAGAAGCGGGGCATCCGCGCTATCCTCGCACGGATGCCGCCGCGACCGCCGGAATCGAGCAGCGCCCGCCACCGCGGCCGGCTGGCCGTGCTCGTCTTCCTGTCCGGCGCCGTAAGCCTCGTCTACGAGGTGCTCTGGCTCAAGGAGCTGGGCCTGCTGTTCGGCAGCACGGCCTACGCCGCCTCCGCGACGCTCGCGGTCTTCTTCCTCGGCCTGGCGGTCGGCGGCGCCGTCTTCGGCCGCTGGTCGCCGCGCCTGCGCTCGCCGCTGCGGGCCTATGCCTGGCTCGAGCTCGGGATCGCGGCGTCGGCGGGGCTCTACTTCCTGCTGCTCGCGGTCTACTTCCAGCTCTACGCGCCGCTCTACGACGCGCTCGTCGGCCGGCCCGCGGCGCTCAACGCGGTCAGGGTCGCGCTGGCGACGCTGGTGCTCCTGCCCCCGGCGACGCTGATGGGCGGCACGCTGCCGGTGCTGGCCCAGCACCTGGTCCGACAGCCGCACGAGCTCGGCCGCACGGGGTCGTTCCTGTACGCGGTCAACACGCTCGGCGCGGCCACCGGCGCGCTGCTGGCCGGGTTCGTGCTGCCGGCCGCGCTCGGCTTCGACCGGGCCTACCTGCTGGCGATGGCGGTCAACGCGGCGATCGCCGGCCTCGCCTGGCGGCTGGCCGCGGCGGGCGAGCCGCGCGGCGCACCGGCGCGGGACGTGTCGGCCGGCCTTGGGCGGCATCCGGACCGGGGCGAGCGGAGCCCGCTCGCGCGGCCGGCAGCCCCCGTCCCCGCCGCCGGCGGCGCCGCGGGGTCCGCGCGGCTGCTCGCCGCGGTCGCCGGCCTGTCCGGCGCGCTCGCGCTGGGGCTCGAGGTGCTCTGGACCCGGATGTTCGCGCAGGTCCTGCAGAACTCGGTCTACACCTTCTCGATCATCCTCGTCGTGTTCCTGGCCGCGCTCGCGGCCGGCTCGGCCATCGCGAACCGCCTGTGCCGGCTGCGCGCCGCGCCGGCGCAGGTGCTCTGGCTCCTGCTGACGCTGGCGGGTCTCGCCGTGGCCGCCACGCCGTTCGCCTTCCATGCCCTGACCGCCGGGCTCAGCTCGCTGGCGACCGGCGACGGGTGGCTGCTCTACGTGCTCTCGATCTTCGGCAACACGCTGCTGCTGCTGTTCGTGCCGGCGACCCTGCTCGGCAGCGTGTTCCCGTACCTGCTGCGCGCGGCCCAGGGGCTGCAGGCCGAGCCGGGCGCCGTCATCGGGCGTCTCGGCGCGCTCAACACCAGCGGCGGGGTGGTGGGGTCGCTGACCGCCGGCTTCGTGCTGCTCGGCAACGTGGGGCTGTGGGACAGCGTGCGGCTGCTCGCCGCCGGCTACCTGCTGCTGGCGCTGCTGGTCTGCCTGCGCGGCTGGCGGACGCACGGCGTGCCGCGGCTGCCGGCGGCCGTCACCCTCGGCGTCCTGGTGCTGCTCGGCACCGCGTTCGACACCTCCCGCCTGACGCTCGTCAGCGTCGACCGCGATCGCGACGAGGAAGTGCTCGCGACGTGGGAGGGCCCCGACGGCGTCGTCGCCGTCGTCGAGCGGCCCGGGAGCCGGCGCATCAAGGTGAACAACTTCTACACGCTCGGCGGCACGGCGTCGGCCGAGCAGGAGCAGAACCAGGCCCTGCTGCCGCTGATGACGCACCCGCGGCCGGGCGCCGTCTTCGTGCTGGGGCTCGGCACCGGCATCACCGCGGGATCGGCTCTCCGGCATCCCGTCGAGCGGCTGCTGGTGTGCGAGATCGCGCCCGACGTGATCGCGGCCGCCGCGGCGCACTTCGCAGTCCCCGGCGGCGGGCTCTTCAGCGATCCGCGCGCCACGGTCCGCGCCTGCGACGCCCGCAATCACCTGCTGGGCACGACCGAGCGCTTCGACGTGATCATCGCCGACCTGTTCGTCCCGTGGCGGGCCGGCATCGGCAACCTCTACAGCCGCGAGCACTTCGACGCGGCGCGCGCGCGCCTGGCGGCCGGCGGCCTCTTCGTGCAGTGGCTGCCGCTCTACCAGTTGTCGCGGCGCGAGTTCGAGGTGGTCGCCCGCACGATGCTCGACGTCTTCGAGCAGGTCACGCTGTGGCGCGGCCACTTCGGCGCCCGGCGGCCGGTCGTGGCGCTGGTCGGCGCCGCGGGGCCGACCACGCTCGACCCGGCCGTGATCGACCGCAACGGGCGGCACCTGAGCGGCGGCCGGCCGCTGCCCCCGGGGGCGGCGCCGGCTGTGACGCTGCCGTTCTACGCGGGCAACCTGTCGGCGGCCGAGGGGCTGATTCCACCCGGGCCGATCCACACCGACGACCGGCCGCTCGTGGAGTACCTGGCGCCCGTGACCCAGCGCCGGGAGCGCGCCGGCGCCACCGGCTGGTTCAACCTCGCGGAGCTGGGCGACTTTCTGCGGCGCCTCATGGAGCGGGTCCCCCCGGCGCGCGACCCGCACCTGACGCTCCTGACGGCCGCGCAACGGGACCTCGTCGTGGCGGGACGCCACTACTACGACGGGGTGGTCGCCAGCCGCCTCGGCCGCGACGCCGACGCCGATGCGCACTTCCGCGAGTTCGCGCGGCGCGTCCCGATCGCGTTCCGCCCGCCGCTCGAGGAAGACGACCCGGACCCGGACGCCGTCCCGTAGCGGCCTGACGGGACCACGAGAGCACCCACGCGTGGTCCCAAGGCGCGCACGGCGCGCCTCGGCGGGAGCGGCGCGGGGCTATGGGGTCCCCGCAAGCGGACCCCGGGGGTTCGGGGCGCAGCCCCGTCTGAAATCAGAACGGCACCCGCACCCCGCCGTTGACGACGCGGCCGTCCAGGGGCGCCCAGGCGTCGACCGTCCAGCGGCCGTCGGGGGCACGGTCGGGACGCAGGACCGGGTCCCAGCGCTGCTGCCGCACGTCGGTGAGGTTCTCGAGGTTGACGAACAGCCGCAGCGGGCCGACCCGCCGCTCGATCAGGACGCCGGCCACGGTATAGGGCTCGCTGACGTCGCGGTACGGGTTGGCCTCGAGCCGCTGCCGTCCGGTGTAGTACAGCTCGAAGCCGATGCGCCCGTCCTCGTTCTCGGCCATGGCCACGAAGCCCAGGCTGTGGCGCGGGGTCCGGGGCACGTCGCCGACCGCGCCGCCGACCCGCTCGCGCGACCGCACGTGGGTGTAGCTGGCCGTGACGGCGAACGGCGGCTGCCGGAACGTGCCCAGCAGCTCCACGCCCACGTTGGTGGTCGGCTGCTCGAGGTTGCGCAGCACGTAGGTCGCGCGCTCGACGTGCACCGGGTCGACGATGCGCGAGGCGAAGAGGGTGGCGGTGAAGGCTGCCGGGCCCTGGGTGCGCGTGAGGTCGATAGAGACGCTGCGGCCGCGTTCGGCCCGCAGCGGGCCGTCCACCGTGAGCCGGGTCAGGCCGGCCGCCTCGGTCTCCTCGGTGAGGGGCGTCGGTCCGAAGAACCCGGTCCCCGCCGACAGCCGCGTCGACCAGCCGCCGGAGCGCAGCAGCGCGGAGACGCGCGGGCTGAAGAACCAGCCGTACTCGCTGTGGTGGTCCAGCCGTCCGCTCATCGACAGCGCGAGCCACGAGCGCACGTCGATGTCGTCCTGCACGAACAGGCCCGGCGTGGTGAAGGCGTACCCGAAGCGCGGGACGTCGGCGGGCCGGTAGGCGTCGTGCTCGACGGCGGCGCCGGCGACCCACGTGTGCCGTCCCGCCGTCCGCCGCACCGCCAGCTCGGCGAAGCCTGTGGCGTGGCGGTCGTGCTCGAGGGTCTCGCCGAAGCGGTGGTCGTGCCACTGGCGCGCGAAGGCGGCGCGGACGGTCACGACCGACCGTCCGGCGAGCGTCTGCCACAGGGCGCCGAGGTCGTGGCGCCGCGTGTCGAGGGCCTCCCGGTAGGGCGTCTCCGTGGCCGGGAGACCGCGGCCCGGCCCCGTGCCGCCGCTGCGGGTCTCGCGCGTGGCGCCGGCCGTGAGCAGCAGCGAGCCGCCGCGTCCGTCATCCCGGAAGAACCGCGGCCGCACGACGCCGCGGCCGTAGCGGGGCATGTCCGCCCACCCGTCGCCGTCGACGTCCGCGAGGCTCTGCCGGTGGCCGCCGCCGACCAGGGTCATCCCCCACGTGTCGGACAGCGGGGTGGACAGCCAGACCACGCCGTCGGTCGCTCCCCGCGTCGACTGGTTGAGCAGGACCTCCCGCTCCGGCTCGTCGCCCGGCCGCCGCGACAGCAGGTTGATGACGCCGCCCATCGCGCCGGCCCCGTGCAGGGCGGAGGCCGCGCCCTTGATGACCTCCACCTGCCCGAGGTCCATCGGCGGGATCTGCAGCAGCCCCAGGCCGCCCGGCTGGCTGCCGTAGAGCGGCAGCCCGTCGGAGAGGATGCGCGTGTAGCGCCCCCGCATGCCCTGGATGCGGACGCTGGCGGCGCCGAGCGAGGGCGAGGTGGCCTGCACCCGCATGCCGCCCATCTCGTTGAGCATCATGACGATGTCGCCGGGCGTCATGAGCATCTTCTCCTCGATCTCCTCCCGATCGAGGACTTCGACCCGCAGCGGCTGGTTCTCGATGCGGCGGCCCGTGCGGGTGCTGGCGACCACCGTGACCTCCTCCTCGATGGTCGGGGCCGGCTCGAGGTCGACCCGGACGACGCGCTCGGCGCCGCCGGCCAGCGTGACGGGCACCGTGACCGGGACGAATCCCGCGAGCACCACCGTGACCTGCACCACGCCGGCCGGCGTGGGCACGAGCGCGACCCCGTCGGCTCCGGTCACCTGGCTGGTTCCCGCCACGACGACCGTGGCTCCCGCGGCCGCCTCTCCGCCGGCCCGCACCTCGACCCGGACCCGGCCCGGCTCCTGCGCGGCGGCGCCAACCGACGCCGCCGCGAGCGTCATGACGAGGGCGAGGCTTGCCAGCGTGCGCATCAAGAGTGTGTAATAGCTTACACAGAGCAACAGAAACAACGTGAGGGTGGAGGTCCCCATGCCGCGACGAGTCAACATCATGATGGACGACGACGCGTGGCGTGTCATCGAGAAGCTGCCTCGCGGCGCGCGCAGCCGCGCCGTCAACGCGGCGATCCTGACGTGGTCGCGCGCCGCCGCTCGGCGGGATGCCGCCGCCCGCATGGACGCCCTGCGTGCGCGCCTGCCCGCGGTCGGCACCGACGAGATCGTCCGCTGGATCCGGCAGGGTCGGGAGCAGCGGACAACGTGATCGTGGTGCCGGACGCATCGGTCCTGCTCAAGTGGCTCCTTCCCGACGGTGAGGAGCGCGACACGGACGCGGCGCTCTCACTGCGTGACGAGGCGCTCGCGGGGGGCATCGAGCTGGTCGTTCCCCAGCTCTGGATCTACGAGGTGGGCAACACCCTGGTGCGGCGGTTCCCGGCACAGGCTGACGCGCTGCTGGCGTCGCTGGTCGAATTCGGCCTGACCGAGGCGGAGTTGGATGCGGGATGGCGCGGGCAGGCCGTCGCGCTTGCCGCGACGTACGACGTCTCGTTCCACGACGCGGCCTATCATGCCGCGGCGCTTGTCCGCCAAGGGGTGTTCGTCACGGCGGACGAGCGCTACGTCCGCCGTGCGTCGCAAGCCGGGAGGGTGGTGTCGCTGCGGCGCTGGCGCGCGCGTTGATGCGGCCGCCATGATGTGACCGCGACGTGACCGCCCTCGGCGTGGAGGGCGGTCACCTCCAGACGTCAGGGATTCTCCTCCGGGTCCTCGAGTCCTTTGGTTTCCAGTCTGCTCAGGTCAGGATGTCCTTCACCACCCGGCCGGCCACGTTGGTCAGGCGGAAGTTGCGGCCCTCGTAGCGGTAGGTCAGCCGCAGGTGGTCGATGCCCAGGCAGTGCAGGACGGTCGCCTGGAGATCGTTCACGCTCACCGGGTTGCGGACGATGCGGGTGGCGAACTCGTCGGTTTCGCCGTGCGTGATCCCCGGCTTGATGCCGCCGCCCGCCATCCAGCGGGTGAAGCAGCGCGCGTAGTGGTCGCGTCCGTAGTTGTCGCCGATGTCGGCGCCGGGGCGGACCTGGCCGTACACGGTCCGTCCGAACTCGCCGCCCCAGATGACGAGCGTGTCGTCGAGCATCCCGCGCTGCTTCAGGTCCTGCACGAGCGCGGCCGACGGCTGGTCGACGTCCTGGCACTGGCGGGCGATCTGGGTCGGCAGGTTGGTGTGGTGATCCCAGCCCGCGTGGGACACGAGCACGAAGCGGACGTCGCGCTCGGCCAGCCGCCGCGCGAGCAGGCAGTTGGCCGCGAAGGTGCCGCGCTGGCGGGAGTCGGGCCCGTAGAGCTCGAACGTGCTCTCCGGCTCGTCGGACAGATCGGCCAGCTCGGGCACCGACAACTGCATGCGCGCCGCCATCTCGTACTGCGCGATGCGCGTCCCGACCTCGGGATCGCCGGTCTCGTCGAGCTGGGACTGGTTGATCGCCGCCAGGCTGTCGAGGAACAGGTTGCGGTCCTCGCGCGTGAACCCGTCGGGATCCGACAGGTACAGCACCGGCTCCGGACCGCCCCCGAACTTCACGCCGGCCTGCCGGTTGGGCAGGAAGCCCGCGCCCCAGTAGCGTGTCAGGAACGGCGTGCCGGTGTTGGCCGAGTTGGCGGTCGGCATGCACACGTAGGCGGGCAGGTTCCGGTTCTCGCTGCCCAGCGCGTAGGAGACCCATGAGCCCATCGTGGGCCGGCCGGACAGCGGAAATCCGGTGAACAGCTCCGTCAGGGCGGGATCGTGGTTGAGCTGGTCGGTCCACGTGTTGACGAAGCAGAGGTCGTCGACGACCTGCGCCGTGTGCGGCAGCAGCTCGCTGACCCACGCGCCCGATTCGCCGTGCTGCGCGAACTCGAACGCCGAGGGAACGATGCGGAGCGCGCTCTGCGTCGCCGTCATGCCCGTGAGATCCAGGCCCCGGCGCACCGACTCGGGCAGCTCCCGGCCGGCCATCTCCCGCAGCCCGGGCTTGTGGTCGAACAGGTCTAGGTGCGACGGCGCCCCCGGCATGCACAGGAAGATGACCCGTTTGGCGGTGGGCGCGAAGTGCGGCAGGTCGGGCCGGCCGCCGAAGGCCTCCGATCCGGTCCGCGCCCGCAGGTCGTCGCCGAGCAGCGTCGCCAGCGCCGCGAATCCAAGGCCGGTGCCGCTGGCGCGCAGGAAGGACCGCCGCGTCGTCAACCGCGCGTGTTCGTCTCGCGGATCCATCATCACTACCCCTTGGTGATGACCTCGTCGAGGTTGAGGATGAGGCTCGCCACGGCCGCGTGCGCGGCGTGATCGGCCACGTCGAGCGTCTCGTCCCGCGGGTGCTCGCCCTGGCTCAGGAACTCGAGCGCCGCGTCGCGATCCGCCTGATACCGCGCCCGGAAGGCGCGCAGGACCTTCAGGGTCTCCCGCAGCTCGATTTCGGACGGCGCCTGCGCCGTGGCCAGCCGGAACGCGAACGTGAGGCGGTCGGCGTCCGTCGGCCCGCCCTCCCTGAGCATGCGCTCGGCCAGCATGCGCGCGCCCTCCAGATACGCCACGTCGTTCATCAGGTTCAACGCCTGCAGGGGCGTGTTGGTGCGGCTGCTGCTGACCGTCGGGTTGTCGCGGTCGGCGGCGTCCATGATCGACGGGGAGGCCGGCGGCGTGCTGCGCCGCCAGAACGTGTACAGGCTGCGGCGGTAGAGGCTCTCGCCGTGGTCCTGCTCGTAGATGGCGCCGAATCCGCCGTCCCACACGCCCTCCGGCTGGTACGGCTTCACCGAGGGCCCGCCGATCTTCTCCACCAGCAGGCCCGAGACCGCCAGCATCTGATCGCGCACCATCTCGGCCGGCAGGCGGAAGCGGGGCCCGCGCGCCAGCAGGCGATTGTCGGCATCGCGCTCGAGCAGCTCGGGGGTCGTGACGGACGACTGCCGGTAGGCGGCGCTCGTGACCATGAGCTTCTGCATCGCCTTCACGTCCCACCCGCTGCGCACGAACTCGGTGGCCAGCCAGTCCAGCAGCTCGGGGTGCGACGGCAGCGCGCCCTGCACGCCGAAGTTGTCCGCGGTCTCCACCAGGCCGGTCCCGAAGAGCATCTCCCAGTAGCGGTTCGCCTGGACCCGCGCGGTCAGCGGATGCGACGGATCGACCAGCCACAGGGCCAGCCCCAGCCGGTCGGCGGGCGCGCCCTTCGGCGGCGGCGGCAGCCACGCCGGCGTCGCCCGCTCCACCATCTCGCCGGGCCGGTCCCAGAGCCCGCGCAGGAGCAGATACGCTGGCCGCGGCTCGGGCAGCTCGCGCATGACCATCGTCGTCGGCAGCGTGTCCTCGAAGTCCTCCTTCGCCCGCCGGGCCGCCCGCAGCTCGGCCAGGACCTCGTCGACCGTCACCGGCACGCCGGCGTCCCGCAGTTTCCGGGCCTCCTGCGGCGCCGGCCGCGCGACCCAGAAGGCCGCCTCGTGCTCGAGGAAGTACGCGTCGATCTTGTCGGCCTGCGGCCGGTTGCGCCGGGCCGGCGGCAGCGCCGCGATCGCCGCCAGCGAAGCCGGCTCCGCGAGGGCCGCGACACGTTCCGGCGACAGCGCCGCCTCGTACAGCCGCACGTCCCAGATCGATCCGCGGAAGCGTTCCGGCCCCCCGCCCGCGCCGATGCGCAGGGGATCGCGCGTGGGCGAGAACGGACCGAGGTTCCGGTGCAGCACGTTCAGCTCGACCGGCTTGCCGTCGACGTAGACGCGGACGCCCTCGATGTGCCGCGACCCGTCGTACGTGACCGCCACGTGCTGCCGGCCGCCCGTCACCACCGGATCGGCCGTCTCGACGTGGCCGGCGTCCATGTCCATCCAGCCGATGCCGTCGGCTCCGACCAGGTTGACCTGCAGCCTGCCGTCCGCGAGCAGGAAGCTGAAGCCCTTGCCCCGCGCGGTGTCCAGGAGCGTCCTGGTGACGATGGGGCCGCTCGGCGCGTCGGGCTCGACCCACGCCGCCACGGTGAACGCGTTCCCGCCGCCGGTGTTGTTGGAGAAGCCGTTGGGGTCCGGGTCGTGCAGGTAGGCGTCGAGCCGCCGCCGCCCGCGGCCGCCCGCGCTCCCGCCATCGACGTAGCGGCTGCCGTCGAAGCGCCGCTCCGCCTCCGTCGCCAGCGGGAAATAGCCGGTCATGCCGTGTTCCAGGCGCCCGAGGACCGGACTCGCGGCGCCCATCGACGCCTCCCATTCCCGCTGCGCCTTCTCGATGACCGGCCCCAGATCGGCCAGCCGCTCCCGGGCCGCCGCGATGCGATCGTCGAACGCCTGCAGCCGCGCCCGCTGCTCCGGGTTCGGCACGTGGACGATCGGCGGCGTGTTGCCGACGTGCTGCGCCAGACCCGACTCGGGCACGCTGTTGAAGTAGGCGTAGAACTGGTAGAACTCCTTCTGGCTGATCGGATCGAACTTGTGGTCGTGGCAGCGCGCGCACGCCACGGTCAGCCCGAGCCAGACGGTGCCCGTCGTCCCGACGCGATCGACGACGGTCTCCACGAAGTACTCGTCCTCGGACGAGCCGCCTTCCGACGTCATGCGGGCGTTGCGGTTGAAGCCGCTGGCGATCTTCTGCTCCAGCGTCGCGTCCGGCAGCATGTCGCCCGCGAGCTGCTCGACCGTGAACCGGTCGAACGGCATGTTCCGGTTGAAGGCGTTGATGACCCAGTCGCGCCAGGGCCACATTTCCTTCCGTTGATCGAAGTACAGGCCGTACGTGTCCGAGTAGCGCGCCGCCGCCAGCCAGTGCACGGCCATCCGCTCGCCGTAGCGGGATGACGCCAGCAGGCGGTCGACCACCTTCCCGTAGGCGTCCGGGGACTTGTCGGCGAGGAATGCGTCGACCTCGGCAGGGGTCGGCGGCAGGCCGGTCAGATCGAACGTCACGCGCCGGATCAGCGTCGCCCGGTCGGCCTCCGGCGCGGGCTGCAGCCCTTCACGCTCGAGTCGATCGAGGATGAACGCGTCGATCGGATTCCTGACCCAGGCCGCCTCCGCCGCCTGCGGCAGGGCCGGCCGGACGGCCGTGACGAACGACCAGTGCGGCTCGTACTGCGCGCCCTGCTCGATCCAGCGCTCGAGCAGCGCCACCTCGCGCTCGTCGAGCGGCTGCTCGCCCAGCGGCATCCGCTGCTCGGGGTCGGTCGCCGTGATGCGGTGCATCAGGGCGCTGCGGTCCGGGACACCGGGCGCGATGACCTGCAGCGGGCCGTCCGCGGCGACTGTGCGGGTCGCGTCCCGCGTCGCCGCCTCTGCCCGGTCCAGACGCAGGCCCGCCTGCCGCGTGCCCGCATCCGGACCATGGCACCGGTAGCACTTCTCGAACAGGATCGGCCGGATGTCGCTGTTGAACCCGACCGTCTCCGGGACGGGCTCGGCGGGTGCCACCCGGGCGAGGCCGCTCCAGGTCGAGCACAGCGCGACTGCCAGCAGGGCGCCCAGCCAGCCGAGGCGCCGGACGGCGGTCTTGGAGGGAAGGACGGCACGCATTTCGGCACTCCTCATTCGAGGGCACGCACTTCTTCCTCAGCAGCCGAATCGTAGCACCGGCACTCCCGGAGGGCAACGCCGGAAGGGGGCGATTCACTATTGTCTTCGGTCCGGGCTTGGGGGCATCATGGGTGGGTCAGGCAGGAGGATTCAGATGACCAGGCGCATTCTCGGGACGGTCGGCGTGCTGATCGCGGCGGTAGCGGTGGTGGGCCTCGGCAGCGGTCCCGCCGTCCAGGCGCAGGAGCAAGAGGCGTACGCGGCGCCGCGCACGCCCTGGGGGCATCCCGACCTGCAGGGCTCGTGGGAGAACCGGGCGCCGACGCCGCTCGAGCGCGATCCCCGCTACGGAACGCGCGAGTTCCTGACCGAACCGCCTCGACCGGTCAGTAACACGCTATCGTTTCAATAACTTAGCTGCCTGCTATCGATCCTCGTCCCCATCCTGTACCCCGCAATCCGAACGGTATCGCATCGCACCTCGAACGACGTTCGCGGACCGATTGGGATCCGAGGTCTTGGTCCGCCAGCCGCGGTCAACCTCTTGGACGCGGCCTCAGTCGTCCGCCTCGACCAGCCGACGGTAGGCCGCCTCTGCCCGGCGCAAGCCCGTCTCGGTCAGTTTCACCGACTTGGCCTTGCTCGCCGGATTGGAGATCAGCCCCCTGCGGTGAAGGCGGTCCATCGCCTCCCAGTCGAACGACTTCCACGCGCGCACGCCCGTCATCGGATCACGCTCGCAGATTCCCAGATACAGGAGCGCCAGTACGGCTTCATCGATCCTGTCGTTCATCCTGTCCCGGCTCACCGAAGCAGCGTAACCCACTGTCGGGCAGTGCGTCGCTTGGCGAGGCATGAAGCTCATGTCGCCCGCCGCCGACGCCTCGCTCTCGGCTTTGCAGCCGCCGCAGCGAGTGGCGCCTGCATGCGCTCGTACAGTCCGAACAGGTACTCGACGCGTTCACGCTCCGACGTGAAGCGCTTCCGACGGTAGAGGCGATCCACGGCGCGATCCAGCGCCTGATGCGCCCGTCGGAGGTTCGGCGGCATCAGGTCCGGGTCGTACAGGTCCGCCAGCGTCGCACCCTCGTGGGCGGCGCGGGCATCGAGCACGGCCTGCGCGAGCGGCTCCAGCGCCGAGGTGTCCGCGTCGGCGAAGCCGGGCGGCAGCGGGAACGTGTTGTAGACGAGGCCGATGGAGTAGCGGTAGTCGCTCTTCAGCCGCCCGCCGATGTGACGCAGCCACGCCATGTGCATCGCCGAGGTGAGCAGGGCGAAGATCGGTTCGGTCGCACCTTCGAGAACACGCACGAGATTGCTCGGGACGACCGGAGGCTCCAGCCAGCCGATCGGGACGTACTCGCGGCGCTCGGAGCTGACCTCCGGTACGACCAGGAACGGGGTGGCGGGAATCACGTTGACGTGGTACAGAATGGGCGTCGTCGCGAGGCTTCGCGTTGGGGCGCTCTTGCTCCGCTGCCGGAATTCGCGGACGGCCGCCACCCGGTGGCGCAGCGCGGGTTCCCGTCTCAGCAACTCGGGCGGCGCGTCGTGCAGGCAGAGGATGTAGCGTTCCCCGCCGTTCAAGTACTCCCACGACCCGACGTACGGGCGGACGAACGGCGCGACCTCGGGGCACGCGGCGAGCAGTTCCTCCCGGCCGGCAGCGTCGAGGATGTAGTGTCCGCCATCGATCGGTTTCGAGCCGATGATGAGCCGTGGCATGCTGTTGATCGGGCGGCCCTCCTCCCGCACGACGACATGCGGATTAGCCAGCGCACCGCCGTCGAGCAGGTACGGCGTGATCACGGCGTGGCGCCCTTCGAGCGGTTCCCCGTTGATGTCCTCGTAGGCGAATAGGCGTCGGTCTCGTGGCGCTTGGTCTGCCGCGTCCAGCCCAACGATGACCACGTGCACATGCGCCGTGCCGCGAGCGTCCGATCCCCAAGCGAACGTGCGATGAGCGAAGGCGATTTCCAGGCGGCGACGGTCCAACAGCAGCGGCCAGAGTTGCGCCACCTGCTCGCCTTGCGTGATCGAGTTGGTCGCCACGAATCCGATCCGCGGCGGCCTCGCGCCGTCCGGCGGTTGCGCCCGCCGCACGTAGTCGCCGGCACGGATGAACCACGCGGTCACGTAGTCGAGCGTCCCGGCGCGTCCTTCGAGTGCGGCCACGCGCCGCACCTGCTCCCGCTGCTCGGGCGACTGGTACTTGGCGCCGCCGAACGGCGGATTGCCGAAGACGTACGAGCACTCGTCGGGCGGCAGCACGTCGGCCCAGTCGATCTCCAGCGCGTCGGCGTTGCGGATGTGCGGCGACTTCTCGATGGGGATCCGCGCGTACGTCTGGCCGAACTCCAGGCTCAGCCGGTTGTTCATGATGTGGTCCATCATCCACAGCGCGGTCGCGGCGATGCGGGCCGGAAACTCGCCGATCTCGATGCCGTAGAACTGGTCCACCTCGACGACGGACTGGACGGCAAGGGCCAACTGTGTGGCTGTAGCCCTGTCCACCATGCTAGGAAATCCGCCGCCGCCCGTTGTCGTCCTGAATGGTCCGTAAACGCCTGAATAATAAATGATTACCACCCATCCAACGGCTTGACGAGGGCCGGTTGCGTCCGGTACGATCCACCAGTATCCGCCATTCAGTGAGGGGAATACTGGTAGGCCATGGAACTCCTGACACGACCCCGGACCACCAAGCCCAGCGGCCGGCAGCCGCACCACGCGCTCTCGACCGCCTTCGTCCGAAACGTAGCACAGGCCGGGCGCTACTGTGATGGCGACGGCTTGTACCTCGACGTGCAGCCGACCGGCACCCGCAGCTGGGTACAGCGGCTCGTCATCCGCGGCCGGCGCCGCGAACTCGGGCTCGGCGGCTTCCCGCTCGTCCCGCTCAAGGACGCCCGCGCCCAGGCCCTCGCCAACCGCAGGCTCGCCCGCGCCGGAGGCGATCCGCTCGCCGAGAAGCGGCGCCTCAAGAGCATGCCGACCTTCGCCGCCGCCGCCGAGGCGGTCCTGGCGCAGATGCGGCCCGGCTGGCGCAACCCCAAGCACGGCAAGGACTGGCTGTCGAGCATGGAACGGTTCGCCTTCCCCCGGCTCGGCAAGCTGCCCGTCTCCGAGGTGACGAGCGCCGACGTGGTCGAGACGCTCCGCAAGGTCTGGCACGAGCGGCCGGCGACGGCGCGGCGGGTTCGCCAGCGCATCAGCACCGTCATGGAGTGGGCCGTCGCGTTGAACTACCGCGACGACAACCCGTGCAGCCGGATCGGCCCGATCCTCGGACCGCAGCAGGCTCTCGTCCGGCACATGCGGGCGCTCCCGCATCGCGACGTGGCGGCGACGGTCGAGACGATGCGGGCGTCGGGCGCGGCTCCCGTCGTCAAGCTGGCGTTCGAGTTTCTCGTGCTCACAGCGGCTCGGTCCGGCGAGGTGCGCGGCGCCGAGTGGACGGAGATCGACACCGAGGAGCACGTCTGGACCGTCCCGGCCACGCGGACCAAGGCGAAGCGGGAGCACCGTGTTCCCCTGACTCGCCGCGCCGAACAGGTCCTCGGCGCGGCGCGGACGCTCAGCAACGGGAACGTGCTCGTCTTCCCGAGCCCGCGCGGCAAGCGGTTCAACGACATGGCCCTGTCGGGACTGCTCAGGACGCTGGAGGTCCCCGCCGTGCCTCACGGCTTCCGGTCCAGTCTACGGCAAGTTCTTGTAAGTCATTGTTTTCAAACTGCTTAGGCGTCTTCCGTGCGCGAGCGTCGCCCGTTCCGTATGCAATTCCCAGTCGCTATCGTCGCAACCACGCTGCTCTCGGACCCTGTAAGCGTTCGGCCACGCTGGTATGGTGGACCGTCGTCTCGGTGCGTGGCGTTGATTCTACCGGTTGAGGGTGCGCTTCCAGTTCTTGCGGAGGGGCCGCAGCCAGATGTCCTTCGTGGGCTTGTCCCGGTCGTTCGTGCCGTAGCGTCCGCGCCCCTGGGTGGCGCCGACGCGGATCCAGCCGGAGGCCCGGTAGACGGCGCCGGTGTAGCGGGGGGTCTGCACGAAGGTCTCGATGAGCACGGGGGTCGTCTTGTAGCGCGCGGTCCAGTCCGCGGGCAGCTGGCGGCGGACGAGGGCGAGGATGTGCGAGCCGAGGTTGGGGATGCGGATCCAGGGCAGGATCAGGAAGCGCGGGTTGTCGACGACGAGCGGCAGGTTCTTCTCGCGGTCTCGCCGCGACCAGCCGATGAAGCGGTCGCGCGGGGCGAGCGTCCAGGCGGCGGTGGAGAAGCCGAGCATGGCGAGCGGCGTGCCGTCGCTCGCGTGCACGGCGTAGCGCATCTGGGCGCCGACCAGGGTCTTGTAGCCGAGGTAGTGGTAGCGGGCGACGTACTCGTTCCACAGTTTCCCCCCGTGGTCGCCGCGCACGACGGTGCGCATCTCGAGCGGACGGACGGCGTCGAGCGTGGTCGGCGGCGGCAAGCGGGGCGGTTCGGTGTCGGGCCCGAAGGTGATCGGCCCGGGCCGGTTCTGGCGCCACTTCGGCGGCGGCAGTTCGATGCGGCCGTCCCGGTGCATGGCCAGCATGACGACGCGGGCCATCATGTCCTTGCACCCGCCGTCGGCCTTGTACCAGCCGATGCGGCGGCAGAACGCCTTCGACAGGGCGTGGCGGTTGAGCGTCGGCGGCCCGGCGATCAGCGCGCGCAGCAGCGCCATCTCCGCGGTCGTGAAGTCGCGGCCGTAGTAGCGGCACTCGACCGGAGCGGTCATGTCGGCGCCGTCAGTTCGCGCCGGCGCGCCGCGTCCATCGACCAGGGCAGCCACGCCGCGGTGTCGTCCGGCGGCCGGCCGCCGCGCTCGGCGCACGCCGCCAGCCACGCTTCGAGCCAGCGCAGGACATCGATCCGGTTCAGCACCAGGGTGCCGACCACCGAGTACATCAGCGCCGTGAACTGCGCGCCGGTTCCGCTGTCGGAGCCGAACGACAGGCGCCGTCCGATGGCCGGCCCCCGGAGCACCCGCTCGGCGAGATTGTTGTCGAGCGGCACCCGGGGACGGTCGGCGAACACGCTGAGCCCCTCGCGGTGGTTGACGAGCGAGCGCAGCGGCTTGCCCTCGCGCGCGTGCTCCGGCAGGTCGGCCAGTTCCCGTTCCGCCGTCGCGAACAGGCCGTCGAGCGCCGCCGCGAGCGCGCCCTGCGCCGCGTCGAACGCCGCGCTCTGGCGCTCGATGTCGGGGTCGTAGCAGTCCAGCCGCGCCTCGTTCAGGCGGTAGAGCGCGGCGATCCGCGCAAGCCATGTCTCGCACCAGCCGGTCAGGCGGACCTGCGCGGCGGCGCACTGGATGATGTCGCGTCGCAAATGCGCCCAGCAAAAAGCGAGCACGACCGTGCCGCCGAGCAGCCGCGCCAGCCGCTTGTAGGCGCTGTAGCGGTCGCAGACGATCACCGTCTCGGGCGCCAGGTCGCCGAACAGCTTCGCCGCCGCCTCGGCGCTGCGGCTCGCGTCGATGTGGAAGCGCACCGCGTCGTTGCCGACCGCGGTCCACAGCCAGGCCCGGCCCGAGTGGCCCTCCCCGCGCAGCGCCTGCACGCGCCACGTGGTCTCGTCGGCGTGGCGCAACGCCGCCGCGTGCTGGTGCGCGAGGATCGCCCCGGCAACCGGCTCGAACAGCGGCACGAAGCGGGGCACGCTGTCGGCCAGCGTCCCCGACGAGACCGGCAGCCCCTGGTCGCCCAGCCACGCGCCGACCCGCTGCAGCGGGCGCAGGCACGCGTAGCGCTCATACAGCACCCGCGACCAGACGCTGGTGCCGTAGGGCGTCTTGTCGAACAGCCGCGGCGCCGGCGGCGCCGAAACCTCCGCCGGCGACGAGGCGCACGCGCAACGCCGGCGCCAGCGCGGGCGGCGGATCACCCGCCGATAGGCCCGGACCTCGATCTCGACCAGGGCCGACTCCTCCGCGCCGACCGCCGCGTAGGGCTTCCCGCAACCGGAACAGGTGCGCGCAGCGGCCGGCAGACTGCGCTCCTCGATGCGTTCCTCCAGGCCGCAACGCGGCGTGCGGCCGTGGCCGGGAGCGCCACACCGCTGGCCGCGCGGGCGGCCGGTGCCCGGCCTCTTCCGCTTCTCGCTCTTGCGGCCGTGCAACGCCTTCGACAGCACCGCCCGGGTCGCACGCAGCTTCACAAGCTCCGCCTCCTGCGTCCCGACCCGCCGCCGCAACGCCTGCTCCGTCCGACGCAGCCGCGCGTTCTCCTTCCGCACCCGGACGAGCGCGGCCTTCCGGCGACGCGACTTCGCCAGAGCCTTGCGCAGAGCCACGTCCGCCGCCGCCGGCGACTTCGCCCGCGCCGACTCGGTCTGGCGAAGCAGTCGGACCTTCAGGCGGTCGGCCGTCGCCTCGGACCGCTGCAACGCATACCGCAGCCGGCCAACATCGTCCGACAGCGACAGGACCCGGTCCTGCTGGTCGCGCAGCCTGCTCGTCCCGGCGTAGAGCCCGACGGTCTCGTCCAGCAGCCGGCGCAGGGCGGCCTTGTCGACGCGCTCCTTCCACAGAACCTTGTGCAGCCGGCGAATCTCGGCCGCCTGCACCTCCGCCCCCGGCACCGCCTTGCGCAACCGGGCAACCTCCCGGCGCAGGGACATCTCGCCGTACCGGTCCGACGCGACGCCGGCATCCGCAAGCAGCTTGCCTAGACGGGCTACCTCCGACTGCAGCGCCAACGCGTCCTTCGCCGCGCGGCGGGCTTCCTTCGACCGCTCGACCGCCGCCAGCCGCTTGCGCCGCGACGACTCGAACTGCCACTTCCAGAAACCTGCTTCGCAACGGGCGGACACCTCCGCCCGCTTCAGCGCTTCCGACCGCGCTTCCGCCGCCTCGGCACGACCTCGCACCCGCTCATACAGCCGCCGCCAGAACGGCCGTCCGGGCAGCGAAGCCCCTTCGGTAACCGGTCGGGCTACCGGGTCCCGACTCGCCATGGCCGAGACCATAGCGAATATCGACCCGCGTTACCAGTACAAAATACCGGCGTGGCCGAACGCTTACCGGACCCTCGGACCCTCGGACCCTCGGACCCTCGGACCCTCCGGACCCCCCGGACCCTCGGACCGGGCGGACCGGCGGACCGGGCGGACCGTCTCGGACCGGCGGACCGGGCGGACCGGCGGACCGGTGGACCGGGGGACCGGCGGACCGCCTGCCTGCCTGCGGCGAGGATCTCGGCCGCCGTCAAGAGGGGACAGCGGGACGGCATCAGCTCGGGACGAACCGGAGTCGAGCACGCGGGTCCGGGCGCAAGCGTAGGTCGGCACGAGGGGGCGGGGAACGGAGCAGCCGGAGAGCCTTGAATCGGAACAAGGGTTGCGTGCGGGAGGCTCGACGGAGAAAGCAAACCGACCAGAAGGCGGACGGGGAAGAGGCAGAAGCATGGGAGGACATCGAGGGATCGCGGACAATCAGATGGGGGCACGGACGGAGAACAGGCCGGAGGCGGAGAGCACGGACGACACGATGCGCAGCAAGGCGGCGACGGTGAGAGTGTGATCCAACCTGTCGTCTGATCACAACAAGGACCGAGGCGAACTTACACCGATGATGCCGCAGTAAGGGTGTAAGGAGGACAGGCGGCCGAACTTACACTTCCAGTCACACCTGAACTTACACCCGGCAACCAGCCAAGTCGTTTCCT
This sequence comes from Vicinamibacterales bacterium, assembly GCA_965214845.1. GTDB lineage: Bacteria > Acidobacteriota > Vicinamibacteria > Vicinamibacterales > UBA8438 > JAAXGX01. The sequence goes on along the minus strand of CBDCCO010000007.1, from coordinate 3,271,771 downwards.
ATCAACAGATTCCCACATCACAGACCCACCCCCACGTGCAGACAAAAGGGTCGGGTGGGAGTAGGGGAGCGACCACGCGGAAACCTGGCGGTTTCCGGCCCCCGCCGGTGCTCCTCCGTCACACCTGCGGGGTCGCGGTCGCTCCCCTTGAAATTGTCCCTCCAGGAAGGGTGAGAACCTGCCGTCTCCGCCGGCCGGCCGGCTCGCGTCGCTCGCCTGCGTCGGGCCATGAACACTGCCCCGCCTGCGGCGCTCTCCGGCAGCGCGTGCAGGTCGGGCGGAGCCGGTCGGCGGATTCCACCAGAGGCGGGTAGCTAGCTACGGGACGGCCGGCGTGTCAACGCGCTTCGCACGTTCTCCGCTGCGCTTCGACCCTGTCGGGTGACACACCGTCCGCCCCTCCGCTCAGACAGCCGTTGTGGGCCTTGCGGCCCGGCCTGGACGGGAACCGTCCCGTCGTCCCACTCGGCTCGCCCGCGGATGGACCCCCGATGCGGAAAATGCGGGCGGCGAGATTTTTCTTTGCCCGTGCAGGTCGCTTCATAGAGTGCGGAAAGGTGCTCATCCGGTCCTGTCCAGTCTCAGCAGGTCGGAAGGCGCCCAGAAGGGTCTAATCCGTGCAAAGTGCTGCATTGCATGGGTTTGCGCTGTTTGTGGCACGTTGTTCTCCGAGCCACTTGCAGAACTCTTGGGGATTGCGGCTCGATGGGCTCGATGGAGGTCTTGCCTGTCTGGAGTCCTATCGCCCCTCTGGGTCTGTCGCCTCTGGTCTGGTTCTACAGGTTCTACAGGACCGGGGGTCAAGCGGAGAGACCTGAGACAGTCGGCTTCGACGGTGTTCTCGACGAGCGTTGAGGGACACGGGTAGATGCTCTGATGGCGGTCCGGCCATGGCGATGGAATGCGCGGGTCCGGCGACGCGTTGGTTATGTTACTAGGCGCAGGAGTTGGTCGGCAGTGAGGGCGAGGATGCCGAACATGCAATGGCACATCACCTTCGAGGCGCCACGGACTCGTACATGGCGGCCACCGAACTCGTCCTTCAGTCGGCCATTGACGCGCTCACCCGCCGTGCGTTCGTTGTACCGGACCTGTTCGGGAAGCTGAAAGCCGATGCACCGCAGGCGCCGGGCTTCAGCTTTCAGCTCCTCGGCCAACGCCTTGTCGCGGCGGGGGTTGATGTCGATCAACGGGACGTGGCCGAGTGAGCGGCTGTGTTCGTGGACCGCTTCGGCATCGTAGGCCGAATCCATCAGGTCATAGCAGTTGGTCGTCCGCTCGGCCGACATCGTCGCCAGGGGAATGGCGGCCTGGCTGTCGTGCGTCGAGGCCGAGGTCATCAGACAACTGATGGGGACCTGGCCGTCGGCCACGTCGATGTGCAGCTTGTAGCCGACCCAGGTGTCGCGGTACCCCTTGCTGTTCTTCTTCGTGCCGACATCGCAGTCGGTCGGCAGGTCGTCAAGCATCTCCGGCAGGGTCATGGTGGACTGGCGTTCGAGCCGTGTGCGCCGCTTCGGTCGTTCCTCTCCCTTCTTCGGCCGTCCCCGCTTGCGCTTGGGAGACGTCGGCGCCTTCTCCTTGACGGCAGGCTTCTCGCGGGCCTCGATGGCCGTCGAGTCGCGGGAGAGATGGCCCACCAACTGGTCGCCGTGAGTCTTGCGCACCAGCGCTTCGTGCACGCGTTGGGGCAACTGCGAGCGGGCGAATTCGGCGAAGGCGCGCGAGAAGACAGACTCGCTCGGCACCTGGCTCCGCCGCTCCCAGCCGCAGAGGCGCCGTAGCGCCACGTCGGTGTCCAAGCGGTCCAGCAGCACCCGCGTGGTCGGCATGTCGTAGACCGCCTTGGCAACAAATGCCCGCGCCAGCGCGGCGCGGTCGCTCGGCGGACGCCCCGGCGCCCCAAACTGCGGGGGAATCCACTGCTCGATGCGGATGACCTCCAAGGTCTGCACCAACTGTTGCTGCTTCGCGGTCAGTGGCCCCAACTCCTGCTCCAGATCGGGAAACAGCACCTCCTGAATCGACTGCCAGTAGGGGGCGAAGGGAATCTCGCAGACGGTTCATGCTTCGTTCGACCTCCTGTGCAAATGTCCTTCTGGAACCATATCAAGCAGCAACGCGATGAGCGAGGCGCCAAGAGCCGTGCGCCGCGCGCAACGCCGAGTTGCAGCTCGCATACACCCGTTGTGCTACCCTTGGCCGACTGCTCCCCGGCTTCCTGCCCTGTCGGGCAAGAAAAACCACCCCATCGCCGGGTTCTGCAAGAGCCTCCTCCGAACCGCGGGGCGTGATATCGCCGCGCAATCCCGCCATCTCAAGGAGGGCTGAAGATGACCACGAACCGAGACTTCACCCGCCGGCGTGCGAGCGTCGGAAACTCCCTGCCCAGGCTGCTCACCCTGCGCGACGTGACCGAGCTGACGGCCCTGTCCCGCTCGGCCGTCTACGCGCTGATGAGCGAGTCCCGGTTCCCGAAGCCGCTGCGCGTCGGCAGCCGCGCCGTCCGGTGGGTCGAGCACGAGGTGCTCGACTTCATCGCCACCCGCCCCCGCGCCGGCTCGGAGCGGCCCACCCCGTAACGGCCATGCTCGACCTGCTCGACCGCCTGGAGGGCGTCAGGGAGTCGGGTGCGGGCTGGACCGCACGATGCCCGGCGCATGCCGACCGCCGGGCGTCGCTCGCGGTCGGCCGCGGCGACGACGGCCGCTGGCTCCTGAAGTGCCACGCCGGCTGCGCGTTCGGCGCCGTCGTCGGCGCGCTCGGCATCGACGCCCGCGACCTCTTCCCCTCGAACGGACACCGCCACCCGCCCGCGCGGCGGGAGGCGGCCGTCTACGACTACGACGGCGTGTTCGAGGTGGTGCGCTACGAGCCGAAGGACTTCCGGCAGCGGCGGCCGGACGGGCGAGGCGGCTACCTGTGGAACCTCGACGGCATCACGCCGCGACTCTATCGCCTGAACGACCTGGCCGGCCGCGATGCGGCCGTCGTGGTCGAGGGCGAGAAGGACGTGGACCGGCTGTGGTCGCTCGACCTGCCGGCGACCTGCAACGCGGGCGGAGCCGGCCAGTGGAGGTCCACGCATGCCGAGCAGCTCAAGGTTGCCGGCGTGCGGTCGGTGGTCGTCGTTCCCGATGCCGACGACGCGGGCCGGAGACATGGTCAGGCTGTTGCGCGAGCGTGCGCAGCGGCCGGACTGCGGGCGCGGATCGCCGCGCTGCCCGACGGACCCAAGGACATCTGCGCGTACCTTGACGACGGTCACGACAAGCGCGAGCTGGCGGAGGTGATCGCCGCCGCCGAGTCGTACGACGGGGCCGCCGACCTGCCGGCCGGGGTCGTGCGGTTGAGTGACGCCGATGTCGAGGGTACGGCGGCCGAGGGACCGCCGGCCGTCGCGCGGCTGATCGCCCACGCGGGGCGGGTCACGTTGCTGCACGCGCGGGAGAAGGCCGGCAAGAGCACGCTGACCGGCGCCGCGGTGGCCGCCGTCACCCGCGGGCGGTCGTTCCTGGGCATGCCCACCGTTGCGGGCGACGTGCTGTGGGTCGGCGAGGAGGCGGCCTCGGATGTCAAGGCGCGGCTGTTCCAGTGGGACGCGGACCTGGAACGGGTGTACTTCGTCGGCCGGCCGAGCCGGGACCCGGAGCACGAGGCGTCGCTGCGACGGCTGGTCGAGCGGCTGCGGCCGGTGTGGGTCGTCATCGACACCTGGTCGCACTACCTCCAGGTCCATCGCGTGAAGGACACGGCCGGCCCCGGCGAGCAGGGGCTGCTGATCGGCGAGGTCGTCAGTCTGGCCCGCGAGTCCGGGTCGGCGTTCGCCGTCTCGCACCACAACCGGAAGAACCCCAGCGCCAGCGCCGAGTCCGGCGACGCGGAGGGCGAGTACCGGGACTCGACGGCGATCGGCGCGGCCGTGGACATGATCGTGTCGTTGAGCCGGGCGAAGATGCCGCGGGCGCGGCGCCTCACGCCGTCCGGCCGCTGGCCCGAGGAGCCGCTGACCGTCGTCCTCGAGCCGGGCGTCGGCTACGAGCTGGCGCCGGACCTGGAGGAGGACGAACAGGCCCGTGCGGACGGCAAGCCGCCGGCCCGCCCGCTCCCGGAACGCGCGCTGCTGCACCTGCTCCGGTGCGATCCGCTGGCCCGGCCTCATGCGAGCACCCTGGCCGAGGCGCTCGATTGCAGCGGACGGCGGTACCAGGACCTGCGTGCGGCGCTCGATGCGCTGCTCGACGACGGGCTCGTCGACCACGCCCAGCGCCCTGGCGCGACGAAGCAGCGGGACCGGGGCTACGCACTGACCGCCAAAGGCCGCGAGCGGGCCGAGGCTCTCCGCGACCAGTCGATTTCCGCGATTTCCACCAAGGGAAACGGGGCGGAAACGCTCGGGAACACGCCGGGAAATCCAACTCGATTTCCATTTCCGCGATTTCCCCCCCAGGGGGTGGGCGGAAATGGAAATGGAAATCGAACTGCTTGAGGGTCGATCTCTGGGCGGAGTCGGGGGCCACGGACCCCACGTCACGGAATCGGAATCCGTCACCGGCGCAGGGGGATGACCTGCCCCCGCTCCTCACCGAGATAGGCGCCCCAATCGTCCATGAGGCGTCGGCGGCGCGCGAACAGGTCGGACCGCGCGTAGGCCGCCTCGACCTGATTCCGCACCTTGTGGGCCAGCGCCGCCTCGACGACCTCACGCGGGTGGTCGGTCTCTTCGGCCGCCCAGTCCCGGAAGCTGGACCTGAAGCCATGCGGCACCGCCGCGATGCCCAGGTCCCGGATGAGCTTCGAGACCGCGGCGTCATCGAGCGCCTTCCCGCGGACGCTCGGAAAGACCAGCCCGGCGAACTCGGGCCGGGTCGCGACGCCGCGGAGCTGCTCCGCCTCCCGCAGGACCCAGACCGCCCGGCCGCACAGCGGCACCCGGTGCTCGCGTTGCGCCTTCATCCGCGCCGCCGGAACCGTCCACACCCGCGCGACAAGGTCGACCTCGTCCCACGTCGCCCCCCGCGCCTCGCCGGACCTCGCGGCCGTCAACACGAGAAACTCGAAGGCCAGCTTCGTCCCGAGCCACGCATCCGAGCGCTGAACGGCCGCAACCGCGGCGGCGACCTCGCCGTGCGGCAGCGCCGCCCGGTGCTGCACGAGCACGGGACGCTTCGGCAGCGCCGCCGTGACCGCGTCGCCGGCTGGATTGTCGCTGCGGTAGCCCTGCGCGATGGCCCACCGCATGACCGTCCCGATGCGTTGGCGCACCGACCGCGCCATCGCGTGCTTGCGCGTCCAGATGGGCAGCAGGACCGTCATGACGTCGGCCGTCGTCACCTGGTCGACGCTCTTGCCGCCGAGGTGCGGGAGCACGTGGTCGCGCAGGCTCGCCCGCCACTGCTTCGGGGTCTTGCCGGCCCGCCACGCCTCCCCGTGGATGGCGATCACCTGCTCGACCGCCTCCTCGAACGTCGGGATCCCCTCGGAGCGGCGCCGGTCCGCGAGCGGGTCTCCGCCCTCGCGGGCGGCCTTGCGGTTGGCGAGCGCCTTCTCGCGGGCCTCGGCCAACGACACCAGCGCGTAGCTGCCGAGACCGAGCGCGCGGGACCGGCCGCGGATGACCAGCCGTTGCACCCAGCGGCGCGCCCCGGACGGGTCGACGTGCAGATAGAGGCCATTCCCGTCAGCGTAGCGGCCCGCCTCGGCGACCGAACGGCAGAAGGCGGCGGAGAGCGCCTTGTCGGGATGGCGGCCCCTGCGCTTGGTGGCTCGGGGTTTCCTGGGCAGGTCCATCGTCATCTATCCCATTCCCAATTCTCTCACGGAATATAGCGAAAGTGTGGAGACGGGTCAAGACGACGGAGCGGGAGTAGTGGCCTTTTACTACGGTATTCAGTGCGTATTTTGCAGCACGGCGCGGAACGGCGCTGGATGGCGAAAGTCGGCTTTCGGTCCACGTTCCGGGACTGGGCGGCCGAGGAGACGAACCACCCGCGCGAGGTCGTCGAGGCGGCGCTCGCCCACGTCGTGCAGAACAAGGTCGAGGCGGCGTACGCCCGGTCCGACCTGTTCGAGCGGCGGCGGCGGTTGATGGACGACTGGTCCATCTACGTCGCCGGTGGTGCAGGGAACGCCGGCTGATGATCGCTCATCTCCGGGGCCGGGAGGACGCTCTCGTCCGTAGCGGCTGGACCCGCCGCGAAGCCGAGTGGCTGGCGCTGGTCTGCCTGCACAGCGGCGTGTTCCTCCGCTCCCAGTACCTCGCCTTCATCGGCCGGACGAATCCGGCGCTCGCCAACCGCTTCGTCCGCCGGTGCCGCAAGCACGCCGTCGAACAGCCGTGGAACGGCTCCCGGCTCCGCATCTGCCGGATCGCGGCCCGGCGCATCTACCGGGCGCTCGGCGCGGAGCACGTCCGGCACCGCCGCCCCGCCGCGCCGGAGGTCGTCTTGCGGCGTCTGCTGTCGCTCGACTACGTGCTCGAACACCGGCATGCCGCGTGGCTCCCGACCGAGGACGAGAAGGTGAACGCGCTGACCGCGGCGGGGATCTCGAAGCAGGTGTTGCCGCACCGGCTCTACCAGGGCGCGGTCGGGGCACAGTACCGCTACTTCCCCCACAAGATGTCGGTGGCTCTCGACGGCGGGCGGGCGACGTTCCTGTTCGTGGAGACGGACGAGGACGAGACGGTGAGCGCGGTCCGCACGTGGGGCTCGCAGCACTCGGCGCTGTGGACGGCGCTTCTCGCGGCCGGCCGCGCTGTCGAGGTGGTCGTCGTGGGCCGTGACCCGGTGCGGCTGGCGGCGGCCGGGCGGGTGCTCGACCAGTGGGCGGCGACGCCGCCCGAGTCCGTGATGATGTCCTACGACGCGGCGGCGGCGGAGCTGGCCGCGATCAAGAAGGCGATCGCGACGAGCGACTGGACCGCGCTGGACGCGTACGGCGGGCTGAACCCCGCGATCCAGCGGGCGTGCGGCCTCGACGCCGCGTGCGCTGGGGGCCGGAGGTCGAGGGCGGCGATCACGGCTGGCCGGACGTGGCGCTCGACGCGGGTGCCGGAATGGACCCCCGGCCGCCGCGACGCCGAGGCTGCCTGACGAGACGAACCACGCCGGCAACCGACGTGTCCGTGGAGATATCCACATAAGTTGTTTACATGCAGTGTTTTACAGGATAGTTTCTCGTGGGTTCCCCTCGTTGCATCCCCCGTTCTGAAGCGGATTTCAGAGAACGTCGGCCACCGGTCGAGAACCGATCCGGACTGGACGTGCCCGGCCGGCGTCGACGGCTCTTGCCGCTGGCCCGCGTGACGAGTTCTGCGCCGGTGCTGGTCTTCGTCGGCCGTGCCGGCCGGGTCGGCGGCTGGCTGGTCGCCTTCGGCGTCCGCCTCCGGCGCGGGTTTCTCCGCCGGGCCGGGTTGAGCCGTGAGTTCTTCCCACTCCGCCACGAGGCCGAGAATGTCGTCTTCGCGCAGGCGGCGGGCCTCGGACCGCTGGAGTTCCTCGTCCCGTGACGCCGCCTGCGGGCGAACCGGCTGGTACGCTTCCAGCGCGTCTCGCAGCGCTACCGCCAACGCATGCGCCGAGTCGGCCAGCCGAGGCCGCTCCCTGACGGCGTTCGCCCAAGGATCCGGATCCACGTCGAGATAGCGCAGGTCTTCATCGAACCGCGTCCGAATGTCGTCGCAGATGTGCGCGATCGCGTCGGTGCGCCAGCGGAACAGTTCGCGGCGCTTCGCCCGGCGAACGTCCGGCACCCACTTCGTGAAGGCGTCAACTTCCGCCCACTCGGGGGCGTCCGGTGGCAGGAGAAACAGTTCGTCGATCCAGCCGCTGAAGTACGGCGACTCCAACGGCGGAGGCGCGGGGAACCGCCGCGAGACCAGACACAGCATGAGTCCTGCGTCGTCGGCGTCGAGGGCGCCGCCGTCCGCCGTCAGGGCGTGGCGTTCGCGCAGCCACTCGTCAGTCGTCCAGGAGGACTCGAAGCACGCGTCAGGCGGTTCTGGTGCGGGTATGCCCCGGTCGGCGAGGTGTGCGGCGGCGGCGTTGCGCAGCGCTTCGTGCGAGTCCATCCAGGTGTTGAGTACGGCGCGGGCCAGTGGATGGTCGCCCCGTTCGATGGCGTCCAGGATGGGCCGCAGAAGTCTCTGGTGGGGCGCCCGGCTCGCGTCGCGGAATCCGTCCAGTTGGAGATGGCGGACACGGGTGTTCAGTTGCTTGCGGACACCCGTGGCTGCGGCGCGATGCTGCAGGGCGCGTGTCACGACGTTCCGGCTGAACTCTACGCTCAGCAACCGGAAGATCTCGTCCGATGATCGGGATTCGCGGTCGGGCGTGGCGTCGGCTGTCACGATGTTCACTCCTTGCCTCCGCAGAGCGCGGCAACTCCGCATCAGAGCACAGCGGGCATCTCGACCGCAACGGCCAGCGGTTGCGCGGCACGGCATCTGACGGCTGCGGTTGCGGCTGCGGTCACCGTCGACGAGGACTGCACTCCGTCGGCGCGGGGGTCGTCCGGGGGTCGTCCGAGCGCCGTGGTAGGATGGCTCGTGCTTGATACCCACGCGCCCGCCGGCTGGCCGACTCCGGCGCGGCATTGCCGGTATCGTACTGCGGTTGGTTGAGGGACCATTTTGATGCGCACTTTGCTTTCCAAGGCCGGAGCATGCGGGCGTGCAGCGATCGTCCGTTTCGGCGCCGTGTTGTGCGTTGTCGGAGTCTCCTGTACGCAGCAGGGGCCGCCGACCGTAGATGATGAGGGAGTCGACCAGCCGAATGTAGTAAACGAGGGGAGCACTCAAGCGACTTCGGGAGGAACTCCACCCCAACCGACGGGGACCGCGACGAGCAGTGCACGGCGGTCGCTGACGGCCGCTTTCGAGAACGTGCCGGCGGGGCACGACGGCGAGAGCGCCTTCCGTTTCCGGGTCGCCTTCAGCGAGGACATCGCCACCAGCTACAAGACATTGCGCGACGAGTCCTTCACGGTGACGGAAGGCGAGGTCACGGCGGCGCGGCGCATCGACGGCCGCGACGACCTGTGGGAGATCACGGTCGAGCCGGACTCGCGCGAGGCGGTGACGGTCACGCTCCCGGGCGGCCGGGCCTGCCGCACGAGCGGGGCCGTGTGCACCGGCGGGAACGACCCGGCGCCGCTCAGCAACAACCAGTCGGCGACGGTTCAGTATATGGATAGTAGGGCGCTGACCCTTTCAAGCCATTTCTATGTTCTGGGAGTAGAGACTGTGGAGTTCGAGCGGTTCGCTGCCCTGAACACGGGCGGTGCCATTGAATCCCTGGGCGACGACTTGCTGCTCGCTACGCCGAGCGGCAGGCTTGCGCTGATTACGTCGAACGGAGCCGTGGAGTATCTCGACGGACAGGTTCCGATGAATCACAGCGCGCTGGATGCGATCGATCTCGATCCGGTAGTCAAGGGTCGCTTTCGAGTCGCGGACATTCTGCTAAAAGAAAACTCGGCTGGGGTGGTTGAGCTGTTTGTCACCCACCACTATTTCGGGGGGGGGGTAACTGTGACTATCGGTTCAGGTTGTCATCCACGACACTTGTACTGGAAAGAGAGAACGTCCCGGTACTGTCGCCCTGGAAAACGATCTTCGACGCGGAGCCATGCCTGACCCTCCCTGTCCTTGTTCTTGGAAACCAGGCGGGCGGAAAGATGCTGACGGATGGCCCCGATCACTTGCTGGTCATAATTGGAGATCATGGCAAGGACGGGTTCGGAAGGGATCGGGTCCCGATTCTGCCTCAAGATCCCAACTCGCACTTTGGGAAGCTTGTTCGTATCGAAATCGGAACTGGCGCAGCGAAAGTACTGACTCTGGGCCATCGTGCTCCACAAGGACTTGCTCGAGACACAGACGGCAATTTATGGGCAACGGAGCATGGAATGCAAGGCGGCGACGAACTCAACCTGCTTCGTCCGGCTAGCAACTACGGCTGGCCTCATGTCAGCTACGGTCTCACGTATAGTGGCAAAGCAGTGAATGACAGTGGCGAAATAGGCCAGCACGACGGCTTCGCACAGCCTGCTTTCACTTGGGTGCCATCGATAGGGATTTCTGGCATGGTTGTGAACGACGCGCGTGAGTTCCCATTGTGGAGAAACGACCTTCTAATCGCTTCGTTGCGTGGTCGTTCGATCTTCCGGGTTCGCCGTTCCGGCGATCTCGTACGGTATGTCGAGAAGATTGAAATCAGTCCCAAGACACGAGGTGGGAGGATACGGGACATAACATATATGGCTGACGGCCGTCTGGCCTTGTTAGTCGACAGACGCAGAATTGTTTTCTTAACCTGGAAAATTCATGAGGCGCCCGGCCTGAGTAGAGACACAAAAGCCTCCGTGTGCTAAAACGCTGTTGACGACAGATGTTTTCGGCACGACGGAGGCTCTTGCGTGACGGACCCCACGATAGCACAGTCTGTTCTGTTCCCCGATCTGTTCGACAAGCCGCTCGTGGCCACGTTCGACCGCGAGCAGTCGAGCTCGGATGGCGGCGCCGTGCTGCTCAAGGCCGCCGAGCGCGTCTACGGGTTGGTCAAGGCATTCGGCCGGTGTCTGATTGACCGCCGGGCACCGGAGAAGGTCCGGCACACGCTCGAGGACCTGGTGGGCCAGCGGGTGTTCGGCATCGCCTGCGGCCATCCCGACGGCAACGATTCGGACCAGCTCGCCGATGATCCGATCCACAAGTTGCTGCTCGGGCGCGACCCGGTGGCGGGCGGTCGGCTGGCGTCGCAGCCGACGGTCTCGCGGTTCGAGAACGGTGCGGGCCGCGTCGCGCTCTATCGGCTCGGGCGCGAGTTGGCGGCGTCGGTCATCGAGCGGCATCGCCGCCGGCTGCGCGGGCGGGTGCGACGCATCACGATCGACCTCGACCCGACCGACGACCCGACGCATGGCGCGCAGCAGCTGACCATGTTCAACAGCTACTACGACAGCTGGTGCTACCTGCCATTGCTGGCCTTTGTGAGCTTCGACCGTGAGGCGGAGCAGTATCTGTGCGCGGCCGTGCTGCGGCCCGGCACGGCGCAGGCGTCCGACGGCACGCTGGGCGTGCTGTGTCGGCTGCTCGCGCTGCTGCGGTCCGCGTTTCCCGAGGCGCGCTTTCTCGTCCGGCTCGACGGCGGCTTCGCCACGCCAGAGATCTTCGACTTCCTCGATGCCGAACCGCGGCTCGACTACGTCGTGGCGATGGCCAGGAACGCCGTGCTGTTGCGGGCTGCCGAGCACGTCATGGTGGCGGCCCGCACCGAGAACATGCTGCGCGAGAAGACGGCGCACTTCTACCTCGACACCCGCTATCGCGCGGGCACGTGGGCTCGTGAGCGCCGCGTGGTGATCAAGGCCGAAGTCGTGCAGCTCACCGGCCGGCAGCCGCGGGACAACCCGCGCTTCGTCGTGACCAATCTGCGCCAGACGCCGCGCTTCATCTACGAGAAGGTCTACTGCGGGCGCGGCGACATCGAGAACCGCATCAAGGAACTGCTCGACGGCTTGCAGATCGACCGCACGAGCTGCACCAGGTTCTGGGCAAACCAGCTGCGGGTCCTGCTGACGGCCGCCGCCTACGTGCTCATGCAGGAACTGCGGCTGAGGGCCGCCCGCACCGCCTGCGCCCGCACCCAGGTGACTTGGCTGCGCGACCGGTTGCTCAAGGTCAGCGTCCACGTCGTCCGCTCCGTCCGCCGGCTCGTCCTGCACCTGCCGCGAGCGACCCCATACCGCGACGTCTGGCGGCACCTCGCCCTCGCGCTCGGGGCGCGCGCCGGATAGCGCGCCGTCGCCACGGCAACCTCCGCGCCCCGGATGCTCGCCAGCGCCCCTGCGCCCGACCTGTCGGCGCTTGCCACCTCATGCGTGCCGTCACCTCGCCCCGGCCACTGCACCACGCTGCCACCTACCACGCGCCGCGTCCGAAAACGTCCTTCGCGCGACGATCAGGCCCTGCCTGGGACCGATTCGATAACCTCACGAATTTTCCGGGTTAAGCCCGTTGTCGTCGGCGGGCTGAGTTGAGGTGGTCCCGCTTTTCGGATAGCTGGAGCCCCATGGTGTCTGGACGCACTTCACCCGACCCGGTCTCGACAGCTTCTCTTGGCCAGACCGGCCAGCGGCGTACGTCGCAGTGAGAAAACCGTGTCGGGCGTGCCCAGTGCGCGTGCTCACCCACCTTCGCTCGCGCTCTTCGCCGTGCTCCCGATCGGCTCCCGTTTTCAGGTCGGAATCGGCTCTGGTGTGGCCCGCGATGGCGGCAGCCCGGCTCGGGCCTGGTCTGGCACGCCGCGCATTCTCCCGCAGCAGATTCGCCTGGCGCAGCATCTTCCGGTAGTGTGCGTGCGGCAGGGTAGCCGACCGGGCAATCCCGTTGAGTTGATCCCGCTGCTCGTCGGTGAGCGTGAGTGGTGCCAGTGGGCGTCCGCGTGGCATTGGCAGTCTCCCTTGCTTGAAGACCGCCCATTGCAATGGCCATTTGAGGGCCAGGGCGCTAGCCTGGAAAATTCATGAGGCGCCCGGCCTGAGTAGAGACACAAAAGCCTCCGTGTGCTAAAACGCTGTTGACGACAGATGTTTTCGGCACGACGGAGGCTCTTGCGTGACGGACCCCACGATAGCACAGTCTGTTCTGTTCCCCGATCTGTTCGACAAGCCGCTCGTGGCCACGTTCGACCGCGAGCAGTCGAGCTCGGATGGCGGCGCCGTGCTGCTCAAGGCCGCCGAGCGCGTCTACGGGTTGGTCAAGGCATTCGGCCGGTGTCTGATTGACCGCCGGGCACCGGAGAAGGTCCGGCACACGCTCGAGGACCTGGTGGGCCAGCGGGTGTTCGGCATCGCCTGCGGCCATCCCGCCGGCAACGATTCGGACCAGCTCGCCGATGATCCGATCCACAAGTTGCTGCTCGGGCGCGACCCGGTGGCGGGCGGTCGGCTGGCGTCGCAGCCGACGGTCTCGCGGTTCGAGAACGGTGCGGGCCGCGTCGCGCTCTATCGGCTCGGGCGCGAGTTGGCGGCGTCGGTCATCGAGCGGCATCGCCGCCGGCTGCGCGGGCGGGTGCGACGCATCACGATCGACCTCGACCCGACCGACGACCCGACGCATGGCGCGCAGCAGCTGACCATGTTCAACAGCTACTACGACAGCTGGTGCTACCTGCCATTGCTGGCCTTTGTGAGCTTCGACCGTGAGGCGGAGCAGTATCTGTGCGCGGCCGTGCTGCGGCCCGGCACGGCGCAGGCGTCCGACGGCACGCTGGGCGTGCTGTGTCGGCTGCTCGCGCTGCTGCGGTCCGCGTTTCCCGAGGCGCGCTTTCTCGTCCGGCTCGACGGCGGCTTCGCCACGCCAGAGATCTTCGACTTCCTCGATGCCGAACCGCGGCTCGACTACGTCGTGGCGATGGCCAGGAACGCCGTGCTGTTGCGGGCTGCCGAGCACGTCATGGTGGCGGCCCGCACCGAGAACATGCTGCGCGAGAAGACGGCGCACTTCTACCTCGACACCCGCTATCGCGCGGGCACGTGGGCTCGTGAGCGCCGCGTGGTGATCAAGGCCGAAGTCGTGCAGCTCACCGGCCGGCAGCCGCGGGACAACCCGCGCTTCGTCGTGACCAATCTGCGCCAGACGCCGCGCTTCATCTACGAGAAGGTCTACTGCGGGCGCGGCGACATCGAGAACCGCATCAAGGAACTGCTCGACGGCTTGCAGATCGACCGCACGAGCTGCACCAAGTTCTGGGCAAACCAGCTGCGGGTCCTGCTGACGGCCGCCGCCTACGTGCTCATGCAGGAACTGCGGCTGAGGGCCGCCCGCACCGCCTGCGCCCGCACCCAGGTGACTTGGCTGCGCGACCGGTTGCTCAAGGTCAGCGTCCACGTCGTCCGCTCCGTCCGCCGGCTCGTCCTGCACCTGCCGCGAGCGACCCCATACCGCGACGTCTGGCGGCACCTCGCCCTCGCGCTCGGGGCGCGCGCCGGATAGCGCGCCGTCGCCACGGCAACCTCCGCGCCCCGGATGCTCGCCAGCGCCCCTGCGCCCGACCTGTCGGCGCTTGCCACCTCATGCGTGCCGTCACCTCGCCCCGGCCACTGCACCACGCTGCCACCTACCACGCGCCGCGTCCGAAAACGTCCTTCGCGCGACGATCAGGCCCTGCCTGGGACCGATTCGATAACCTCACGAATTTTCCGGGCTAGCCGCGCGGCGGCGCGGGTGCGCACAGGACGTTGTCGATGAGCCGAGTGGCGCCCACCCACAGGGCGCCCGCGATGCGCACCGGGCCGGCGACCGTCCGCACGGGTTGCATCTCTTCCGGATCGACGAGTTCCAGGTACTCGAGGTGGATCCGCGGATCGGAGGGGATGCAGGCGGCGGCCCGCTCGCGGACGACGGCGGCATCGGTCTCGCCGGCGGCAATCTGCCGCCGTCCGCTACCCAGCGCCCGGTACAACGCCCCCGCCACCTGGCGCTCGTCGGGGCTCAGGTGCGCGTTCCGCGAGCCACCGCCAAGCCGTCGGTTTCCCGCACCACCGGCACCTCGACGATGTCGACCGGCACGTTCAGGTCGCCCACGAGACGGCGGATCACCGCCAGTTGCTGCGAGGCGCCGCACCACCTCGGCGATCGGCCGGCCGCCCTCCACCTTCACCGCCGCGGCACCGCCCTCCTGCAGCAGCCGGCCGGCGTTGCGGATGGCATCGGACAGTTCCACCTGATAGCTCAGGAAGGGCATGTCGGCGACCAGCAGCGCCCGCTCGACGCCCCGGCTCACCGCGCTCGCGTGGTGCACCATGGCGTCGAGCGTCACCGGCAGGGTGCTGTCGTGGCCCAACGCGACCATGCCCAGGGAGTCGCCGACCAGGACGACATCGACGCCGGCGCCGTCGAGCAGGCGCGCCGTCGGGGTGTCGTAGGCGGTCAGCATGACGATCTTCTCGCCTGCCAGCTTCTTTCGTCGCAGCTCGGTGATTCGCACCCTTGCGGGCGCCATGATGACCCTCCCGTCTCAGGCCTCGAGCAACCGCGCGGCCGCAGGCGGAAGCGACCGCACGCGAGCGGGAGCAGGTGGCGCCCCGTTGCCCGATACAGGGCCGCCACGCTGTCTGGGCCGCCGTCGACGACGGCCAAGTGCGCGGCGACCGGCAACCATCGGCCGCGCGCACGGATCATGGCTCCCGGTAGTCTCTGCGAACATCGGCGGGGTGTCAATGACCGCGGGACGAGATCGCGTGGCCGCGCGCCCAGACTAGCGTAGCATAGCCCCATGCTGCACAAGTCCCCGGCGGAACGGCTCGTGCCCCTGCTGGCAGCGGTCATCATGCCGGCCACGGCGGCGCTGGCGCATGCGCACCTGGAGCCGGACCTGACCGCCGCGGTCCGCGCGGGCGACATCGCCCGCGTCGGCGGCGAGGGCGATGACATGCTCAAGGGTGGACGCGGGGACGACACGTTCGCCTTCGGACCCGAGCCGAACGGCGAAAACGTAATCCGCGACTTCAGCGACGGCCGCGGCGAGCAGGACGTGATCGAGCTGGAGAGCGACTTCTCGTTCGACTCTCTGGTATTGACGGCGAGCGGCGACGATGTCGTCATCACCGGCAGCGGCGAGGCCGGCAGCATCCACGTCACCCTCGAAAACTACCTCGTCGACCACGAGATGAGTGATCTGGGCTCGGACGACTTCCTCTTCTCGTAGGTGTCCCACTTCGCCAGTGGGTCCGTGCACTTGCACTCGAACTCCAGCGCGTCGTCGCATGTGGTGACGTTCGGCATAATAGAGCGGACATGAGAGAACCCCGGCAACCTGAGCCGGCCGGCGCGTGAGGAGCGGAGCGGCCGACGCCCCGCTGGACCCACCGCTGGACCCCGGCCGGGCCGCGTCGCAGGATGACGACCCCTTCCGGCTGCTCTGCGTTTCCCTGGATCTCGAGGTCGGCAGGGACGACAGGATCCATGCCCTCGGGGCAGTGCGGGCGGATACCGGCCGCAGTCTGACGTATTCTGGCGGCGGTCTGGCCGACGCGCTGGAAAGGCTGGACGACTTCGCCGAGGGCGCGTCCTATCTGCTGGGACACAACCTGATCGCCTTCGACCTGCCCCACCTGCGGGCGGCGAAACCGGCCCTCCGGCTTCTGAAACTCCCGGCCGTTGACACGCTGCGTCTCAGCCCGCTTGCCTTCCCGCGCAACCCCTATCACAGTCTCGTCAAGCACTACCAGGACGGCGGTCTCAAGCGCGGCCGGGTGAACGATCCCGAGCTCGACTCCCGCATTGCGCTGAAGCTCTACGGCGACGAGTGCGAGGCGCTGGCGAAGGCAGCGCCGGACCTGCTCGCCGCATGGCACTGGCTGTGCACCGCCGAGCCCAGGGGCGTGGACCGCGCCCTGGACGGGCTCTTCTGCCAACTTCGGGGGCGGGACCGGCCGTTGCAGACGGAGGCTGGGGCGGCGATCGGACGGCGGCTGGAGAACGCCGCCTGCGCGACCTGGGCACGCGACGTCGTTGCGGACGTGGACCAACTCGGCTGGCCGCTGGCCTATGCCCTGGCATGGCTTTCCGTCGCTGGCGGCAACTCGGTAATGCCGCCCTGGGTGCGCCACCAGTTTCCGGAAGCGGGGCGACTGGTGCGCCGCCTCAGGGACACCGCGTGCACCGATCCGGCCTGCGGCTGGTGCCGGGAGCGCCATGACGCTGGCAGGGAGCTGAAGCGCTGGTTCGGTTATGACGGTTTTCGTCCCGAACCGGCGGATGCCGGCGGCCGACCCATGCAGCAGGCCATCGTCGAGGAGGCGATGGCGGGAAAACATGTGCTGGGCATCTTGCCCACCGGGACGGGGAAGTCGCTCTGCTACCAGATCCCCGCGCTGTCGCGCTACGACAAGACCGGTGCGTTGACGGTCGTGATATCGCCCCTGGTCGCGCTGATGGCGGACCAGGTGGCTGGCCTGGAGCAGCGCGGCATCGGCTGCTGCGTGACCGTCAACGGGCTGCTGTCGATGCCGGAGCGGGGCGACGCCTTGGACCGGATCCGGCTGGGAGACGCCGGCATCCTGCTGATCTCGCCGGAGCAGTTGCGCTCGCGCTCCCTGCGGCGGGCTCTCGACCAGCGCGAGATCGGCGCCTGGGTGCTGGACGAGGCGCACTGCCTGTCGCGCTGGGGCCACGACTTCCGGCCCGACTACCGCTATGTAGGACGTTTCATCCGCGAGAAAGCCGGTGACGGACCGATACCTCCGGTCCTGTGCCTGACCGCGACCGCCAAACCCGATGTCGTCGGGGACATCGCCCGGCACTTTCGGAACGAGCTCGCCATCGAACTGGCCGTGTTCGACGGCGGCGCGGAACGCGCCAATCTCGCCTTCGAGGTGATCCCGACCACGGGAGGAGAGAAGTTCTCGGACCTCCTTCAGGCCCTGACGTCCCATCTGCCGCCCGACGCACAGGGCGGCGCGATCGTCTACTGCGCGACGCGGCAGCAGAGCGAGGACGTCGCGGAATACCTTCAGTTGAAGGGGGTCGCCGCGGACCGTTTCCACGCGGGCCTGCCTCCGGAGACGAGGAAGGAGGTGCAGCGGCGCTTCATCGCCGGCGCGTTGCGCGCGATCGCGGCCACCAACGCGTTCGGGATGGGGATCGACAAGCCGGACGTGCGGCTGGTGGTCCACGCCGACATACCCGGCTCGCTTGAGAACTATCTCCAGGAGGCCGGCCGCGCAGGGCGCGACCGCGACCCGGCGCGCTGCGTTCTGCTCTATGCGGCGGACGATGTCGAGCGCCAGTTCGGCATGTCGGCGCGCTCGCGTCTCACCCGCGCGGAGATCCACGGGATCCTGAGAGCCCTGCGCAATCTCGACCGGAAGAAGCGCTTCGACGGGGACGTGGTGGCGACCGCCGGCGAGATCCTCGGGGAGGACGAGGAGAAGGCATTCGAACGCGACTCCGCGACCGACGACACCCGGGTGCGCACCGCCGTCGCCTGGCTGGAGGAGTCGCAGCTCCTCACCCGCGAGGAGAACGTCGTGCAGGTGTTCCCGTCCTCGCTCCGGGTGAGCACGGTCGACGAGGCCGAACAGCGGCTCGCCAACGCAAGGATCGCGGATGCGTATCGCAGGCAGCTCCTGCTGATCGCGGAAGCCCTGATCGGCGCGGGCGCCGACGAGGGGGTGAGCACGGACGAGCTGATGGGGATCTCGGGGCTGAGTCCGGAACGCGTGCGCGGCGCCCTGTACGACCTGGAAAGGTTCGGCATCGCCAGCAACGACACGGCGCTGACCGCGTTCGTCCACACCGGCGTGGACCGCTCGTCGCGGAAACGCCTCGCAGAGGCGGCTGCTTTGGAGACCGCACTCATCGCCCACATGCAGGAGGCCGCTCCCGACCTCGGAAAGGGAGACAGTTCGTCACTCCACCTGCGTATCGCCGCCCAGGTGCTGCGGGACCAGGGTCTGGCCGATCCGCTGCCGGAACGGCTGTTCCGGATCGTCCGGGGCATCGCCTTCGACGGCAGGGGCGAGGACGATGGCGCCGCGGGCAGCCTCACGGTCCGCAAGCGGGACGCGGAGACCGCGCGGATCACGCTGAGGCGCGAATGGGTCGCACTGGAGAAGACCGCCGGTATACGCCGCGAGGCGGCCGGCCGCCTGCTCGAACATCTGCTCGACTGCCTGCCGCCCGCCAGCCGAGGCACCGATCTGCTGGCCGAGACCACGCTCGGAAGACTCCTGCAGGCGATCGAGTCCGACCTGGTGCTCAAGAGCACGGTGAGGAACCCGGCCAAGCTGCTGGACCGGGCCCTGCTCTGGCTCCACGAGATGGAGGTGATCCGCCTCAACAAGGGACTGGCGGTGTTCCGCCCGGCGATGACGATCCGGCTGGAGCAGCGGGACCGGCGCGGGTTCTCCAGGGCGGACTTCGAGCCGCTCGCGCTTCACTACAAGGGACAGGTGCTGCAGATCCACGTCATGGTGGAGTTCGCCGAGCGCGGCCGCGCGGCCATGAGCGAGGCGCTGCGTCTGGCCATGGACTACTTCGCGCTCGCGGAGGAAGAGTTTCTCGCCCGCTGGCTGCCCGGTCGGGACCGGGAGATCGGCCGGCAGACGACGCCCGCATCCTGGCGCGCCATCGTCGAGAGCCTGGGGAACCCGGTCCAGCAGCGCATCGTGGCCGACGAGCGGGAACGGACCAACGTCCTGGTCCTCGCAGGGCCCGGTTCGGGCAAGACGCGCGTGCTGGTGCACCGCATCGCCTGGCTGATCCGCGTCAGACGGGAGAACGCCCGGGGCATCCTCGCGCTCGCCTACAATCGTCACGCGGCCGTCGATATCCGTCGCCGGCTGACGGAGATGATCGGCGACGACGCGCGCGGCGTGACGGTGCTCACCTGCCACGCGCTTGCCATGCGCCTGGCGGGCGCGAGCTTCACCGGCCGGTCGGAGCGCCCGGACGACGGGACGTTCAGGGACGTGATGCGCCGTGCCGTCGCGCTGCTCCGCGGCGAAGAGCTGTCGCCGGAGGAGGCGGACGAGCGCCGCGAGCGCCTGCTCGCGGGCTTCCGGTGGATTCTCGTCGACGAGTACCAGGATGTCGGTCCGGAGCAGTACGAGCTGATATCGGCGCTGGCCGGCCGGACGCTGGATGACGACGCGGGCAAGCTCACCCTGTTCGCGGTCGGCGACGACGACCAGAACATCTATTCCTTCAACGGCGCCTCGGTGGAGTTCATTCGGCGCTTCGAGGCCGACTACGGGCCGAAGCCCACCTACCTGACCGCCAACTACCGTTCCACGGCCCATATCGTGGCGGCGGCCAATGCGGTGATCGAGCCGGCGCGGAACCGCATGAAGGCGGGGCATCCCATCCGTGTGGACCGCGCGCGCGAGACGGACCCGCCGGGCGGAGAGTGGGCGGCGCTGGACCCGGTGTCGCGCGGGCGGGTGCAGATTCTGCCGGCCGGAGGCGACCCGGTCGGCCAGGCGCGGGCCGTCATGGCGGAGCTGCTGCGTCTCTCCGAGCTGGCGCCGGCATGGGACTGGTCGCGGTGCGCGGTCATCGCGCGCGAGTGGGAGTATTTGGTTCCGGTGCGGGCGTTCTGCGAGGCGCATGACCTCCCGGTACAGATGGCGAACGAGGACATCCCGAATTTCTGGCGCCTGCGGGCAACTCGGGCGTTCGTCGAATGGCTGCGCGGGCGTGAGACGCGAATTGTCGACGGCGCGTCCCTACTACGCGGGTGGGCCGACGCGGGGCCCTCGGATCCCTGGCACGATCTGCTGCGGCAGGCGGTGGAGGAACATGCGCTGGAAACCGGCGGCGGAGAAACACCGGTGGACCACTTCGTCGAGTGGCTGGCCGAGTGGGGCCGGGACATACGCCGCCGCCAGCGGGGACTGCTGCTGCTCACCGCCCATCGCGCCAAGGGGCTGGAGTTCGATCATGTGGCGGTCCTGGACGGCGGCTGGGACCGCGTGGGCCGCGACGAGGACCCCGACGCACCGCGCCGGCTGTACTACGTGGCGATGACGCGGGCACGGCAGACGCTGACGCTGGCGAGGCTCGACGGCTCCCGGAGCTTCCCTGCCGAACTGGCTGACCATCCCGCCGCGATCCGTCGCGAGGCTGCCGAGCTTCCCCCGTGCCCGGAGGCGGTGGAGTATCGCCATGTCCGACCCACCCTTCAGGATGTCGATCTGGGGTTCGCGGGACGCCGTCGTGCCAGCGATCCCGTACACGGCGCTATCACCGCGCTGTTGATCGGTGATCCCTTGGACGTGCGCGTCGGGAAGGACGGGCGTTGGACGCTGCTGGACCGGGCCGGCCGAACCGTGGGACGCCTCGCCGGGTCGTTCAGGCCGCCGTCCGCGTCACGGTGCAGGTCGGCGGCAACGTTCGCGGTCGTGAGCTGGAGCCGGGAGGCGTCGGACCCGAAATACCGCGACGCCATGAGATGCGATGCCTGGGAGGTGGTCGTGCCCGAACTCGTGTTCGAGCGATGTCGACGGTTAGGACAGTGATCAATACAAGTTTGCCAACTGGCGTAACGCCCCAGGCCCGTGATTCTTGGGGCTCGCGCCCGCGAACGTGGCAATGTAGTTTCCGTCACCGTCCTTACCGAGATCTGCGTCAGAGTGAACGCGAGTCGGTTCAGACGCCCGTCCCATTGCCGTGTTCGTCAGAAGATGATGATGGCTGTGGTCGGCGTCCACAGCCTCCGGGCTGGCGTGGCGAGCGGCGGTTCGTTGGGATAGCGTAGGCAGCGGACGCAGACGTGGGCCGGCAAGTCGGCATGCGCGGCGACGGAATCTCGCCCCGCCGTCGGCGGCGGCCGGCCGAGCGGCGACACCCTTCCGGGACGGACAATTCAGAGGGGAGCGACCCGGCCCGGCAGGTGTGACGGAGGAACACCTGCCGGGTCCGAAGACCGCAGGGATTCGGCAGGGTCGCTCCCCTTCTTGACCCTGACCCTTTCCCTGACCCCGTGCATGGATCGTACGTGGTCACCAAGGTCAATGGAGTCAAGGACGTAGAGAATTGCAAGTGTGATCCGGGGTGTGACTGGAGGTGTGACTGAGGGTGTAAGTTGACCACGCCAGCCTTGTTACACCCTTACTGCGGCACTTCACCTGTAACCTTCGCCTCTGTCCCGGTGTGATCAGGCGGCGGATCTGATCACACTCTCACTCCCGCCCCCGTCTCCATCACGCTCGCCGCGCCGCTCTCCTCACTTGTCCCGGCTCTGATCTGCTGCGCCTCGGTACTGGTTCCCCGTCGAGCCCGTCTGGTTCGCTGCCGTCTTTCCCGGCCTCACTCCGTTCCGTACCGTACAGTGCCGTTCACTTTCCTGGCGCGTATGTTCCCCGTGCGCCCGACCTGTTGCCGACAGACCCGGCGCGCAGGTTCCGATGTGCGCGCGGCCGTGGTCGATGACGGCCCGTTCGACGGGCGGAAGCGGAGCTCCGCATAGCCAGCCACCACCAGCGCAGCGGCCGGTGCGTCACCCGCAGGGCCGGAACAACGTGGAGGAGCCGTGCGAAGCGCGGCTTGACGCGCCGGCCGATGCGATGGTTCCGCACGCCGGCGGCGGTGCGGCGGACTGTCTCCCTGCGGCGTTCAGCGGAGCGGCGGAGGTTCCGGCCGGCTGCCATTCGCCAGATAGGCCGACCAGTCGTCCATCAAGAGCCGCCGCCGCTCGAACAGGTCCGACCGCGCGTAGGCCGCCTCGACCTTGTTGGGGACCACGTGAGCGAGCGCGGCCTCGATGACCTCCCGCGGATGGTCGGTCTCTTCGGCCGCCCAGTCCCGGAACGTCGACCGGAAGCCATGGGCCACGGCCGGGATGTTGCAGTCCTTGAGGATTCGGGTCAGCGTCGTGCCGTCGAGCTGCCTTCCCCATCGGCCGGGGAACACCAGCGGGCTGCCGCCGTTGCCGAGCGTCCGCGCCGCGTCGAGGATCTCGATGGCTCGGCCGGACAGCGGCACTCGGTGTGCGCGGAGCGTCTTCATGCGGACGGCGGGGACGGTCCAGACGTAGCCCGTCGTGTCCATCTCGGGCCACTGCGCGCCGCGGACCTCGCCGGAACGCGCCGCCGTGAGGACGAGAAACTCGACCGCCAGCTTGCCGGCCGGCGTCGCCCGGGACGCCCGGACCGCCGCGATTGCCGCCGCCGCCTCACGGTGGGGCAACGCGCGCATGTGCTCGACGACGGCCTGCTGGACGCCGAGCACGGGTTCGAGCCGGTGGCAGGGATTGTCGGTCCTCATCTGCATGGCGATCGCCCATTCCATCACCGCGCTGATGCGCTGGCGCACGCGCCGGGCCGTCGTCGCCTTCACGTGCCAGATCGGCGTGAGGACCTCCAGCACGTCGGCGCTGGTCACGTCCGAGACAGGCATCCGGCCGATGCGCGGGAAGGCGTAGGTCTCGAGGCTCGCCTTCCAGTGCCAGACGTGGCCGGAGCTGCGCCAGCCGGCCTGCTTGTCGGTCCAGACCCGCTCGGCGGCCTCGGCGAAGGTGGGCATGCGCTTCGCGCGGCGCCTGTCGGCGAGCGGATCGCCACCCTCGCGGGCGAGCTTGCGGTTGGCGAAGGCTCTCTCGCGGGCCTCGGCGAGCGAGACGAGCGGGAAGCCGCCGAGCCCGAGTTCGCGGCGGCGCCCTCGGATCGCGATACGCTGGATCCAACTGCGGCTGCCGGTGGGCTGGACGTCGAGGTAGAGGCCGTGTCCGTCACAGTAGCGCCCGGCCTGGGCGACGTTTCGGACGAAGGCGGTGGAGAGGGCCTTGTCGGGATGACGGCCCTTGGGCTTGCGTTTCCGGGGTCGATCCGGGAGCGTCATACCTGCCTATATCCCCCTCATTATGTCGCGGAAGTGGCAGGATTCTAGCGGACGGCGGGCGTCTCGTCAAGACCCACGTGCGGCCGATAAACAGCTATTAGTCAGTAGCTTATGGACTGTGCCGGACTATCCTGAACACTGCTGGAGACTGCACTCCTAGTGACGACGTGTCAAGCCGCGCGATGCGCGTCTCCTCCACTTCGTTCCGGCTCTGCGAGTGACACGCCGGCCGCCAGCGCGGTCCTTGCATTTGCGGCCGAACGCTGGCGTCCGGCTGGCGTCCGGCCCTTGAACGGACCGGCCCCAACCACGAGCCAGCACCGCCGGCCCGCCTCGCGACCGGTTCGCCCGGATGCTCCGGCACGGTACACTACGGGACGAAGCGAGGCGCGGACGGATGGCGGCGGGCGGAATGGGCTCACCACGGATCCGGAACCGGCAGATCCGGGACGAGCACGACGAGCCATTGACGATGGTGCGATGGCGGGACACGGACAGCATCGGGCAGATCGAGAGGCGGAAGGCGCGGAACCGGGAGTGTGATCCAGTGTGCCGTCTGATCACACCGGGACCGGGGCCGAACTTACATGATTGGGGTCACGACAGGGTGTAAGCGGGACGACGTGACCAAATTACACGCCCAGTCACACCTCCAGTCACACCCCCCGTCACAGCTTTTCTGCTCTAAACCGCTGATTCCATTGGCAAAACCGGAAACGTACGTGCCATCAACGGGGTCGGGTAAAGGGTCAGGGGAGAAGAGGGGAGCGACCCTATCGAAAACCTGCGGTTTTCGGACCCGGCAGGTGTTCCTCCGTCACACCCGCCGGGTCGGGTCGCTCCCCAACAAATCTTCCTTGGCAGGAAGGCCAGCCCCGGTCGAAACCACGGCCGCACGACTCGGCCGTCGCCGCCGTGAACACGCGCCCGTGGTATCGTGTCGGAAGAAGCTGTGCGTCCCCTAGCCAGGACGCCCCGAACGCTGGGTCGACTCTACGGCGACCGACCGACAGCGGAGCACCGACTCGAACCGGAGGACGACCACCCATGAACACCGTGACCTTCGACACGCACGCCGCCATCCGAAGGCTCCAGGACGCGGACTTGAGCGAGCGGCAGGCTGAAGTGTTGGTGGACGTGTTCAGCAGTGCCATCGGCGAACCCATAACGAGAACCGACCTGGACGCCTTCAAGTCCGATCTCAGAGCCGAACTCGCGGCGCTTGACGCCCGCATCGGCACCCTGGAGGCACGAATCACTTGGCGGATCGTGCTTGCCCTCGGAGCGTTCGCTGCTCTCGTTCGCTTGATGCCCTGAACTGCGTCGGTAGACGGGGTGTCATAGCGTCTCGAACCACGCCTTGATCTTCAACGCCATAAGCCTGCGCCGCTCCTCCAAGAACTCATCGTAAGCCGGAATCACACCGTCAAGGAGTGACGGTGTGAGGCAGTGGTCTGATAGATTCTCGCGCAGGTTTTGTGCGTCCGTGATTCCGCCATACTTCTTGCCTCCGCCGTTGCACTGGGCCGCAACCTCGGGAAAGTACGTGGCGGGTGGATCGTCACCGATGGCGATGTTGATCTCGCTCTGTGCGATCACGAGATTCGCGATCTGGTTGTAGCGGCCGGCCGACAGACGCATCGTTTTCTTGAGGAAGTTCTTGGGGAACACGTGATGCCGATCGCTCCGGTACGTCAGCAGGTCGTTGACGGTAATGTCCCTGGAGAGGAACCCCTTGTCGCCTTGCTTCACCTGCGCGGCCTGGTACGCCAAGAAGTACGGGCTGTTCGACGACGACGTCTCCATCAACTGCGGGAGCATGCCGGTCCAAAAGCTCTCGGAAAGCTCATTGTCGATCAGCATGTCGGCATACGCCGCCAAGCCCCGCGACGCGATCTGTCGGATATCGGTGTCGAAGGTCGTCTCAGGATTTCCGGTGTAGCGTCTTCGGAGGGTCGCCATCACGTACCAGCGCCTGACAAGCCGTTCGAGGTCGGCAGCCGGCATCTTCTCCGCCCGACCGCGAAGGTAGATGATGTACGCGAAATTGACGGCATTGAGTCCACCGATCAGTGCACTGTCCACAAAGCCCGCGGAGCGCAGGATCATCGTCATGCGATCGAAGTGGGTCTTGTTGACGAAAGCCAGGATGCCCTTTTTCAGTCGCGTGAACGACTCCTCCGCGATGGTCTCTTCGTACTCCTTGGTCTCGAAGTTGCGGCCCGAGAGTAGCGCCACCAAGTCCTGCAACCTGCCGCGCCCGAACTCCGAGGTGAACGCGACCCGCAGCATGTCCGTGTAGGTCGGATCGTAGATGTCGTCGTTGACGTCGCTCAGCCAGCGCATGCACGGGAGGAACTCAGATGTCGCGAAGGCCCTGTCTCCCTGTTCGATCCGTGACAGAAACTCGGGTGCCACGGCAAGATGGCAAAAGTAGTCGATGGCCTTCCGGAGAAGATTCCCGCCGTACTTTTCGCTGGCGGCGATCTTCGACATGACGAAATCGGCCTGGGACAGTTCTGCGCCCGCCGAGTTCACGCGGATGAAGATCTCGGTCACCGTTTCGATGTCAAGGTCCTCGGCCAACTCGATGACGCCAACGGAGTTGTTGACGATCTTGCGGAGCCTCTCGAGCACGAGTGACACGCGCTGTCGGTCGGCGCCGAGGTTCTTGGCTGTGTAGCGGTCGGTCAACCCCACCAGGCTCGCGTCAGGCGCGAACACGGCGGCCACGTCCTCGATCCAGGATGCGTCCTTGCGAATCGCTGGATTGGCGACCTCGAACCGTTCCTCAACAGGGTGGAAGGCGATGCGGATGCGAACAACCTCGTAGTCCTTGGTCAAGACCTGTTGACCGAGCAGTGCAGCCATCAGGGCCGTGACGCGCTGCTGACCGTCGATCAAGATGCGCTTCCCCGCCGAGGGTGTCCCGTCCTTCAGCTTGACGGTCGGGTTCCGCCAAGCGATCAAGTAGCCGACGGGGTAGCCGCGATAGAGCGAGTCCAGGAGGTTACGTACCTTGGTCGCATCCCAGACGAATGGGCGCTGGATCTCCGGGATCGCGATTTCCCCGCACTTCACCCACGTGAGCAGCGTCTCGATGGGATGAGGGGTCACCGAGTACCGTTGAATCACCATGAGACCGACGCTTCCTCTCGTAGTCCTCGCTCAACTCACGGGTTGGGGGCCAGCAGTCACGGCTGCCGACGGCCGCCGTGCGTCGCGCACCGTAGCCCGATCAGCCTAATATCGTACCACGTCGTGTCCGCAGACCGACGACGCTGGGAGAACGCCGGGGCCGCGGCGGCCACCCACTGCGACGGGCGGACGGATCCTGGCGGGCGACGTACCCACCTGTCCAACCGAGGCAGCCAACGGTCCCGTTCCCAGCCGACGATGGTGCCGTGCCAGCTCCAGGTTGCGTTTGAGCCGCGGGGACGGAAATGCCGACAACGCGGAGGCATCGCAGCGGAACATCGTTGGAGCTTCGGTCTTGGTCCGTCCGGGAAGTCCGGGATTGGTGATCTTGGTCCACTGCGAGCCGAGTCAGAACGAGGGATGGCGTGAGGGGAGCGAGTACGCCAAGATCGCGTAAACCACTATTAGTGAATAGCTTACAAGAACGCGCCATCGGAAGCCCTGGTAGCGATCTCCCGCAGCACGTCGATCTCCAGCGTCCGAAGCTCGCGGTGGGCGATGATCAGGAAGTTGCTGCAGCCGCACGCGGGTTCGAACAAGCCATAGCGAGCCGAGCTTGTCCGGGAACCTCCGCAGGTCGGCCACAGCCCGCCCGTCGCGGCGAGCCTGCAACCGCCGGAACTCGGCCCGCAGGTCGTCGAGGAACAGCGGCTCGATGACCTTCAGGATGTTCTTCTCGGTCGTGTAGTGCGCCCCCTGTGCGCGACGTCCTGCAGGCTCCATGACCGACTGGAACAGCGCCCCGAAGATGGCTGGCGAGATCGCCGTGCAGTCGAACTGCCCCGCGTCGAGCAGCGCAGAGCGCATGGCCGAGTCGAAGGCCGGCGGGCGCAGCCGGCCGGCGAACAGCTCTCGGCTCACGTGCGGGAAACGGGCCAAGTCCTCGTCGAGCGCCCGCTGCCGCCTGCTGACTGGCGTGTGCAAGACCTCGAAGAACTGCATGAGCGACGCGCCGAAATCCGCACCGTCCGGAGCCGTCCGTTCCTCGATGAACCTGCGCCAGCATCGCACCGAAAAACCCACGTCAGCCGAGCCTCAAGGGCCGCCAGATCCGCCCGCTGCACTTCACGCAGATGGTCGAGATCAGAGCGAGTGGACAACTCGCGGCCGTGGTCGGCGGCGGCGTTCTGAGCGACATCGACCACGGCGACGGCAAGCGTCTCGTCCGCGCCTGCGGCGATCAGCATCCTCACGGCCACGTGGGTTTCCATCGGAGACAGCGTATCACGGCCCCGGCGAGAGTCCGCCGAGCGGAAGCACCCCGTCGGGCGGCGGGTCAAGCCTTGCGGCATCTCCACTTCGTTCCGGCCTTTCAGGTGACCCGCCGCCCGCCGGGGTGGTAGTGGGCAGCTATGGCCGCACTCGTCAGTCGGCCGTCAGGTGCGGCCGTTCAGTCCCGACGAGGAGACCGACGGCCGTTCTGGGACCTCGTTCCGGGCCGCATGCAGCGCCTCTGAACGAGCAGAAACTAGCAAGTCGAGCGGTTTCTTCACTTTTTTTGGCGAGCAGAAAGCGGCTCAGCACGTCAGAAAATGTCAGAACACGTCACGCACCGTCGCGTCCTCGTCCCGTACCGTACCATTGGCTCCGTGGACGTCCATACGCAATAAACTATTACTACACAATGACTTACAGAACTCCTGTGCTACGCTCGGCCGTAGTGATGCACGGCGAACCAACCACGTCGGTTCCGCCCGTCGGCGGGCGGCGACCACAGGAGGAAGACATGACGACGAGACTGCTCACGCTCCGCGACGTGATGGCGATGACGGCGCTGTCACGCTCGGCCGTCTACGCGCTGATGGCCGAGTCGCGGTTCCCGAAACCGATCCGGGTCGGCACCCGTGCCGTCCGCTGGGTCGAGCAGGAAGTGGCGGACTTCATCGCCAGCCGGCCCCGCGCCGGCTCCGAGCGCCCGGCCGCGTAGCCGAGACGCCCTGCCCGACCGTCTGCAATGGTCAGGCGGTCGGGCAGGGCGGGGTGACACGCGCCTTCCATCGTCCAGACCCCAACGGCGTGGAAGTCGGGAACCTACGGCGAATCGAACCCGACCTCGAAACCGGAATCCCCTCGGTCCATGAAACCAGTACCACCTCGGGCCACCGGACGCGGCACCCACGACGTCGGACCCAGGGACAACGACGGACCCAGGGACAACGACGGACCACAGTGCCAGGACGACCACGGCGCCCGAGACGAGAACCAGCACGGCGAACGGGACCACGACAAGGCCGGGTCCGGGAACGAGAACAACGGCGGCCGACGGGAACCGGGCAACCTCGAGTCAGAGAATCCCGGCCGCACTTGAGAGTCTGGCCGCTCACCAGATCGGAAATGACCAGCTCACGAACGACGGGAACGGCACACGGGAACAGCTGGCTCCTGCCCTGTAGGTGGCAGGAGCCAGCTTACCCAATGTCCGACATTGGGCTGGCGAGGGGGCGCTGCGGCCCCCTTCGATCCCCCGGCTTCCCGCGGCCCTGCCGGGCTCGCGACCGAGCGGCGGGCGTTGTCCCCGCTCCCCCCTGGAGGTGCGCCGATGGCTGACCGCCGCATCGTGAGAGCGTCCGTCCGCGCGTCGGCGGCGGAGTTCGCCGCCTGGAAGGCCAAGGCGGCGGCGGCCGGCGTGCCGCTGTCCGACCTGCTGCGGCAGGCCATGGCGCGGACCCGCACCTGGACCGCGGCGGCGGCCGAGGTAGAGCGCGAGCGCACCCGGCAGGTCGCCCGCATCGGCAACAACCTGAACCAGATCGCCCGCTGGGCGAACACGCACGCCGACAAGGCCGACGCCTTCGAGGTCATCGCCCACCTCGTCGCCATCGAGCGGGAGATCGCGCGGCTGGCCCGCATCGGAGACGAGCGGCCCGATGCACGTTAAGTTCATCGCCCGCGGCACCGGCTCGGCGAAGGCCGCCGCCGACTACCTGCTCGGCGAGCGGGACGCGGTCGGGCAGCCCCGCGAGGGCGTCGAGGTTCGCCGCGGCGACCCCGAGGTGGTCGCCGCCGTCGCCGACTCGCTGGCGTTCGAGCACAAGTACACGTCCGGCGTGATCGCGTGGGCGCCCGAGGACGAGCCGAGCGGCGCGCAGATCGAGGCCGTGCTCGACAAGTTCGAGCGGACCGCCTGGGCCGGCTCGAGCCGGACCGGTACGCCTGGTCGGCGGTCGAGCACCGCGAGCGGGGCGGCGGTGTGCACGTGCACATCTTCGCCGCCCGCTGCGACCTCGAGACGGGCAAGAGCCTCAACATCGCGCCGCCCGGCTGGCAGCAGATGTTCGGCCCGCTGCGCGACGCCTTCAACCACGAGCACGGCTGGAGCCGGCCCGACGACCCGGCGCGGGCGCGGGCGGACCAGCCCGGCCACCGCGCCTGCATCGACGCGGCGAAGCTGCGGGCCGGTCTGGCGGTCGAGGCCGACCCGCGCGAGGTCATCCGGGACTACCTCGTGCAACGCGTCGAGCACGGCGCCGTAAGCGACCGCGCCGACATCGTCGACGCGCTGAAGGAAGCGGGGCTCGACGTGCCGCGCCAAGGCAAGGACTACGTGACCGCCCACGACCCGGAGAGCGGGAAGCGGTGGCGACTGAAGGGAGCGTTGTACGAGCATGACTTCAACCCGGAGCGACTTGACAGCGCGGTTCCAGCGACGGCTGGTCAGCGAGCGGGTGGCGATCGAGACGACGGCCGCGCGCGAGCTGAAGGTGCTTGGCGAGAACTTGAGAGGCGTCGCACAGAGCGCGCTCAGTACCATCGAAGCCGATACGGCGGCGTGGATCGGACGGGTTCGCGGGATGCTGCTGCGCGGGTGGATCTGGCTCCTGGCGTTCGGCCTCATGCTCTCAGTCGGCATTTGCGGCGGGAGCTGGGCGGGGACGCAGTGGCTGTGGATGACCATCGAGCAGCAGATCGAGGCGCTGGCGGTGCTCCGGGTGGACATCGAGCAAGCCCGCCAGACCTTGGCGCAATTGGAGGAGACGACCTGGAGCGTCGAACTGCGCGAAATCGACGGCGAGCGGTTCGTCGTACTGCCGGATGGCTCACTGGAACGTCCGCCGTGGACCGTGGGTGGGCGGCCTGCGTTGAAGCTGCTGAGCGAGTGAGAGAGCTGTATGACCGCGTTAGAACGGCAGTTGACGAGAGCCTATCGGGAGTTGTCCGCGCAGTACGAGCGGGAGCGGACGCAGCACAGTGGCCCGAGCCGCTGATGCCGAATCGGTCGCTGTCGATCCGATTCGGCCCTTACAGGAAGTAACCAGTCATGCAGCCGTACGCCATGACTCACCGCCCATGGTCCGAGTTGACGAAGCACTGGAGCCCCGAGCGGAAGGCCGCCAACGCGCGGGCCGGGGAGAAGCTCGACGCCGAGATCCGCAGGCTCCAGGCCCAAGCGCGGAAAGAGGGTCGTCACCCCGGCGATCCTCCGTCTGCCGGGTCATCGTCGGGGCGCCCGCAGACGCCGATCTACCCCGTCGAGTCCGGTCTCGAAGCTGCGCGTGACTTCGACCGGGACTCCGGCCCCAGCCGTTAGGGGCGTTCGGCGACCGGGTGCTGCGCGATCCGGTGCGGAGGCTACCGGCTGAGCGTCACCACCTGCCCGCGCTCTTCGGCGAGGTACGCGGACCAATCGTCCATGAGGTGCCGCCGCCGCTCGAACAGGTCGGAGCGAGCGTAGGCCGCCTCGACCTTGTTCTGAACCACGTGCGCCAGCGCCGCCTCGATGACCTCCCGCGGGTGATTCGTCCGTTCGGCGGCCCAGTCCCGAAAGCTCGACCGGAAGCCATGAGGCACGGCCGCGATCCCCAGGATCTTGACAAGCTTCGAGATCCCGCCCTCGGAGAGCGTCTTGCCGCGCCGGCTTGGGAACACCAGACCGGCCGGCTCGCCCGCAACGGCCGCCCGGTTCAGGCGGCCGGCTTCTCGCAGGATCTCCAGCGCCCGGCCGCACAGCGGGACGCGGTGCTCGCGCTGCGCCTTCATGCGCGTGTCCGGAATCGTCCACATCATCGCGCCGAGGTCGAACTCGTCCCACGTCGCGAGCCGGACTTCCGCCGACCGCGCCGCCGTGAGCACCTGGAACTCGAACGCCAGCTTCGCCCCGATCCATCCGCGCGACGCGTGGACGGCGGCGATCGCAACCGAGACCTCGCGGTAGGGCAGCGCCGGCATGTGGCGGACCTTCACGGGACGCTTCGGCAGCGCCGCCGCGATGGCGTCGCCGGCCGGGTTGTCGTTCCGGTAGCCCTGCGCGATGGCCCACTTCATGATCGCGCTGATGCGCCAGCGCACCCGCTGTGCGGTCTCGTGCTTGCTCGTCCAGATGGGCAGCACCACCGCCATGACATCGGCCGTCGTCACTTGGTCGACGCCCTTGTCGCCGATGCGCGGATAGGCGTACTCGCGGAGGCTCGCCCGCCACTGCTTCGCCGACTTGCCCCCGTCCTTCCACCCCCCGCTGTGGATCGCGACCACCTTCTCGGACGCTTCCTCGAACGACGGCATGCCGTCGGCGCGGCGCCTAGCGGCCAGCGGGTCGCCGCCGGCGCGGGCGAGCTTGCGGTTGGCGAGCGCCAGCTCGCGGGCCTCGGCCAGCGAGACGAGGGCGTAGCTGCCGAGCCCGAGCCCGCGGGACCGGCCGCGGATGACGAGCCGTTGCACCCAGCGGCGCGCCCCGGACGGGTCGACGTGGAGGTACAACCCATTGCCGTCGGCGTAGCGCCCGGACTCAGCGACGGTGCGGCAGAAGGCGGCGGTGAGGGCCTTGTCGGGGTGGCGGCCCTTGCGCTTGGTCGCTCGGGGCTTCTTCGGCAGGGTCTTCATGGCGCTTTCGCCGTCCGTTCTGGTATCATGGCGTAGTCCATCCCATTCCCAATTTATTTTCTGAATGCAGCGAAAGTGCATGGACGAACCAACACGGTGAAGCCAGTATATCCGACTTCTACTGGGTATTCTGTAAGGGATTTTGCGGGATGGACCGGGACGAAGCCGGAGGGCGAACGTCAGCGGAGGCCGCACCCGCTGGCCAACTGAAGCTGGCGCCGGTTTGCTCACGCCGGTCCGCCAGCAGGCTACGATGACGCGAGGGATCCGATTCGAGGCCTGGAGGCGCAGATCTACTGTCGACGGAATGGCCCAACTGCCTGGGAAGCACGAACCTGTACCGCGCGTTTCGCGTGATCACCGCGTTCTGGCAGGTGGTCCAAAGGGGCGCCGGGCAGTCGGGCGCAGACATCGTGCTGGTCGATGTGGGCCCCAGCCTGGGGGCCATCAACCGTTCCGCCCTGATTGCTACGGACTTCGTCGCCGTGCCGCTTGCCGCCGACCTGTTTTCCCGGCAGGGATTGCGCAACCTGGGTCCGACCCTGCGCCGCTGGCGGGTCGATTGGACGCAGCGCCGCGAGAATTGGGCCGAGCCCGTGTTCGACCTGCCGACCGGCAACATGCAGCCAATCGGTTACCTGTGGGCAAGGGAGATGCCGGCCGAGTACTCCCGCAGCGTGTTGAACGAAGAAGCTCCCGCGGCTCCGTTGGATCCGGAGGCCGACGAGCCGGCCCGTCGCGTCCACGACGAACGCGTTCGCGAGGTCGGGTTCCGCGGCGGCTCCGCGGCAGGCGGCCCCGGGGCCGCCTGCCAACGGGCCTGCCGCACTCAGGGCGCGTCGGGCGGCGGGATGAAGTCGCCCATCGTGTGCTGGTGGAGGAAGAGCACGCAGTCGTCCGGGCCCGCGCAGCGATCGGTGTGGAACTGTCCTCCCGGCTGGTACACGTACGAGCCGGGCGGCAGCTCCTTCTCGACCGGGTCGCCCTCGACGGTGCGGACCCAGGTGCCCTGCAGGTTGATCCCGTGGTAGGCGCCGGTGTGGGCATGCGACCCGACCTCCTGGCCGGCCGTCAGGACCAGGAACATGCCGTAGCCGTCCTCGCCCGGCTGCGCGCGGTCGCCCCAGACGACAACCGGTTGCCCCGGCATCGCGCCGATCTCTTCTACCGACCGGTTGACGGCCGGCGCCTGCTCCTGCGCCGACGACACGGCCGGCGCTGCTACGATGGCCGCCGCGACACACGCGGCGACGAGCCCGCCGAACATCTTGCTGCTCATGAAACCCTCCAGTCGGGATCGAGGAGTCCGCGGCGTTCTGCCGCCCGGACTCCTGCAGGGAACGGGCCTCCTCGGGACCCTCGTGGCAAGCGTACTCCATGAGGGCGTCGCGCAGGACGGCAGGGGGTGTTCCGCCGTCAACCCGACGCGCCGCCGGGTGCCGGCGGCGAGATGCCGGTGATGCTCCCCGGCGCGGCGCCCGCGTCGCGCGGTCCCCACGCGCCGGCCGCCACGCGGCCCAGGAAGTCCGCGATGAACGCGTTGACGAGGTCGGGCTCCTCGAGGTTGAGCGTGTGGCCGGACTTCGGCAGGACGGCAAGACCGCTGCGGGGAATGACGCGCTTGAGCCACAGGCTGGTCTCGAGACAGCCGTCGTCCTCGTCGCCCGCGAGGATCAGCACCGGCGCCTCGAGCGCGGACAGCGCCGCTTCCAGCGCGTAGAGCGACGGCCGCTGCTGCTGCACGCCGCGCAACGTGCCCAGCGCGCCGGCCGCGGGGTGCCCGCCCACCTGGCGCACGAGCTGCTCCCACCCCCGCGGGTCCTTGTCCCGAAACTGGACGCGCGCCGGCCCGGACAGGTAGCGGCGGGCGAACGGCTCCATCCCCGACTCCCGAATCAGCCGGGCGATGGCCTCGCACTCGCCGCGGAAGCGCGGCGCCTCGGCTGGATGGGCGCCGTAGCCGGTGCCGGCGATCACCAGCGATCGGACGCGCGCGGGGTGCTGCAGCGCCAGATGCAGTCCGGCGAAGCCGCCCATGGAGCTGCCGACGACGTCCGCGCGCTCGACGCCGAGCCCGTCGAGCACGGCGACGGCGTCGTCGACGGCCCGCTGCTGCGAGTAGGCGCCGGCGGCGGCCGGCACCTGGGAGGGGGGATAGCCCCGGGCGGCGAACGTGATGCAGCGGCGACTGCGGGAGAAGCGCCGGAGCTGGGGCTCCCAGCTCCGGTGGTCCCCGGCGTACTCGTGGACGAACAGGATGGCGTCGCCGCGCCCCGCGGATTCCGCGTGGAACTCGACGCCGTCGGAGGCGACGACCGTCACGGGCGGCGGGCTACCGCGCCGGCAGCAGCCCCTCGCGCTGCACCCACTCGCCGGACTTCATGACCCGGTCGATGCGCAGCGTGTTCCGGATGTCCGCGAGCGGGTCGGCGTCGAGCACGACGAGGTCGGCGACCTTGCCGGCCTCGAGCGTGCCGAACTCGGCCTCGCCGCCGGTCGCCGTCAGGCTGGCGCTGGTGGCCGTGGCGGCGACGAGCGCGTCCATCGGCGTCAGGCCGGCCTCGACGTAGAGCTCCAGCTCGTGGTGCACGCCCCAGCCCATGGGCACGTTGGGGGTGCCGCTGTCGGTGCCGAGCGCAATGCGCACGCCGGCGTCGTGCATGGTCTTCACGAAGTCCTGCACCTGCCGGAACGCCGCCTTGCGGTCCTCGAAGCTCGCGGCCTCGACGACCTCCGCGCGGGCCTCGGGAGCGTCCCAGCGGGCCAGGGCCTCGGGGTTCATGGCCGCCCGCAGCTCCGGATCGTCGAGCAGCTCCGGGTGCTCGGCGAAGTACCAGTTGTTCTGGATGATCGACAGCGTGGGCGTGAACGCCACGCCGTTGTCAAGGCACATCTGCACGAACTCGGCCGAGGGCTCCGGGTCGTCCACGGGCGTGCCGCCGCCGGGCCCGAAGGTCCGCACCGTCGAGTGCAGGAAGTCGCGCAGGCCGGCCTCCACGAGCTGCCGGCCGTCGACCTCGGCATCGATGTGGGCCACGGGGGTGAGGCCGTTGGCGATGGCCTCCTCGACGATGGCGGTGCGGATCTCGGGCGTGATCTTGAGACCCGGCTCCGGCATGTCGTTCACCCACATCTTGACGAACTGCACGCCCTGGCCGGCCAGCTCGCGCACCATCGCGCGCGCCTCGTCTGCCGTCTCGGGCTCCTGGGCGCCGGCCGCGTTGAAGCCGTTGGGGTGCGAGAAGCCGACGCCGGCGGTGAACACGCGGGGCGCATCCGGGCGGCCGGCCTGGGTCTCGAGCATCCACGCCACCTTCTCGGCGTCATCGAGGCCGATGCTGCGGGCCGTGGTCACGCCGAAGTAGAGCTGCGTCCGCATCTGCTCGTCGGTTGCGGCCCGGTCGCCCCGGTAGTGGCTGTGCATGTCCAGCAGCCCGGGGATGACCGTCTGGCCGGCGGCGTCGACCACGTCCGCGCCGTCGGGCACCGCGATGGTCTCGCCCGGTCCGGCGGCGACGATGCGGCCGTCGCGAACCACGATCACCGCATCCGGGACGGGCGCGCCGCCGGTGCCGTCGATGAGCCGGGCGCCGACGATGGCGAGTCCCGCGGGCTCGGCCGGCGGCGGCGGACTCCCGGCGCAGGCGGCCAGGGTTGCGGCGGCGACGAGAACCAGGAGGCGGTTCAGCTTGTCTGCCATCTTGCCCGCATGCTACCACGCCGCCAGGGGCGCGCCGCGGGTCATTCTCCCAGCGGATCCCAGACCCGCGCGAACCCGAACCCGGTGAAGTCCCTGACGTTGGCGGTCGCGAACTCGGTGACACCCTGCCGGCGCAACGAGAGCGCCAGCCGGGCATCGTAGATCCGGCGTCGTCCGAAGGCCTTCCCGGCCGCCAGCGTCCAGAGCTCTTCGTGCAGCGTCCTGCTGTCGGGGTCGCAGCCGAGCAGCATCCAGCGCGGATGCCGGCGGTAGGCCTGCACGACGTCGACGGCCGCGGAGGGTGCCAGCGGCCGCACGAGCACGGCCGGGTTCCTGAGCAGGGTGTACAGTTCCGTCAGCACGAGCTCCGACACGGCCACGTCGTCGCGCGGCGTCAGGTCTTCCAGGAAGCCGCGCGCGGGCTCGTGGCGGGGACTGGCCTGGCTGAAGGCGTAGAGCAGGATGTTCGAGTCGAACGACGTCACGAACGGGGTCTCCCGCCGCGCGCACCGCTGCCGTCGAAGCTGTCGCCGCGGTCGCGCGCGAGGTCGTCGAGCGCCGCCGCGCGCAGCTCGGCCGGGCTCAGCCCGCGCCACCCGACCGCATCCGACACGGGCGGCCGCCATGCGGACGGCGTCACCGCGGCGGCGGGGTGCCGGGCGAGAAACTGTTCGGCTGCACGCCGCAGCGTCTCGGCCAGGGACCATTCCCGGGCGGCCGCCAGCCGCTTGAGGTCGCGGTACAGGGCGTCGGGAAGTTGAATCTGCGTTTTCATCATGCCATCAATTTTACATCTCCATCGAAGTGACAGCAGCATGTTCGAAATTGCACAACTATTACATCCGCTCCGGTCCCCCCGCCGGCGAGGCTTGGTAAGCTAATCCGCCATCGGCCCCGGGCGCTCGGGCCCGGCCCGACCGACGAGGAGTTGCCATGCCCGCGAGGGAGATCGACTTCGCAAGCGCCGACGGGGTCAGCTGGAGCACCGCCACCGCATTCGTGGTCTTTCACGTGCTGGCGGTCGTCGCTCTGTTCAACGCCACCTGGAGCGCCGTAATCGTCGCCGCGGTGCTGCACTGGGTGTGCATCGGGTGGGGGATCGGCCTGGGCTATCACCGCCTCCACACGCACCGCTCCTACAAGACGCCGAAGGTCGTGGAGTACTTCTTCGCGCTCTGCGCCACCCTGACGCTGCAGGGCGGGCCCATTTTCTGGACGGCGCTGCACCGCATCCACCACCAGAACTCCGACCGGCCGGGCGATCCGCACACGCCGCGCGACGGCAAGTGGTGGTCGCACATGCTGTGGACCGTCTTCGGCGAGGAGCTGCACGGCGACACTGCGACGATGGGCAGGTACGCGCCCGACCTCATGAAGGATCCCTTCTATCGGGCGCTGACGAAGTGGCACTGGGTGCCGCTGGTGGTGCTCGGGCTGGTGCTGCTGGCCGTCGGCGGCTGGTCCTGGGTGCTGTGGGGCGTGTTCCTGCGCGTGGTCGTCGGCCTCCACTGCACGTGGCTGATCAACTCGGCCACGCACCTCTGGGGCTCGCGCCGCTTCGAGACGCGCGACGACTCGAAGAACTCGTTCTGGGTGGCGCTGATCACCTTCGGCGAGGGCTGGCACAACAACCACCACGCCTACCCCACGTCCGCCCGGCACGGGATGAACTGGCGCGAGGTGGACCTCAGCTGGATGCAGATCAGGCTCATGGCGTGGCTGGGGCTCGCCTGGGACGTGAAGGTCCCCACCCCGGCCCAGATCGCCAACAAGGCGGTCACCGCCGAGAACGTCGTCATGTAGCCGGCCGGGCCGACCGGCGTTATCCTTGAGTCGGCCCATGCATCGCTTCGACGGCAACCGCAAGCGCTCCATCGTCCTGGTGGCGCTGCTCGGCAGCGGCCTCATCGCGTTCGCCGTTGCCCTCAACGTCAGCTTCATCGTGGTCAACTGGCGCACCGGGCTGCTGGTGCTGCTCGGCGTCATCGGGCTGGTCGTGCTGGTCGGCGGCCTGACGCTGAACACCGCGTTCCTGATCCGCGAGATCCGCCGCAGCGAGCAGCACGACGCCTTCATCCACGCCGTGACCCACGAGCTGAAGACGCCCCTCGCGAGCATCAAGCTGTACTTGCAGACGCTGCGCCAGCGCGATCTGCCGGCCGGCAAGCAGCACGACGTCATCGACACGATGCTCGACGACTCCGATCGGCTGCAGCAGACCATCGACCAGATCCTGCTGGCCGGCAAGACCGGCGACCCCCGCCGCGTCGAGCACCCGACCGACGTCGACGTGTCCGAGATCGTGGGGGAGTGCGTGTCGCTCGCGGGCAAGCGGTATCACCTCGCGAACGGCGAGGTGGCCTACGTCCACCGCCCGCCGGGCGGGGCGTTCGTGGTGCAGGGCGACCGCGAGGAGCTGGTGGCGGCCGTCACCAACCTGGTCGACAACGCCGTCAAGTACTCGGGCGACCGGGTGCGGGTCGCGGTGGAGGTGGCCCGGGTCGGCGCCCGCCGCGTGGCGATCAGCGTTCGCGACCAGGGCATCGGCATCACCGGCCACGAGCTCAAGCGCGTGTTCCGGCGCTTCTACCGGCTGCCGGCCGCGCTGCGGTCGCGGGTGCGCGGGACCGGGCTCGGGCTGTCGATCGTGCGCGCGGTGGCGCGGCGGCACGGCGGCCGCGCGTACGCCGAGAGCCGCGGCGCCGGCCGGGGGAGCACCTTCACCCTCGAGCTGCCCCTGAAGGCGTGATGAGCCGCGTCCTCATCGTCGAAGACGAGGAGCACCTGGCCGCCGGCCTGAAGCTGAACCTCGAGGAGGAAGGCTTCACGGCCGAGGTGGAGGAAGACGGCGCAGCCGCCCTGCAGCGGCTCCTGGGCGCCGGCGCGGGCGGGTTCGACGTCGTCCTGCTCGACGTGATGCTGCCCGGTCTCGACGGCTTCGAGGTCGTGCGGCGGCTGCGCGCCGCGCGCCAGTTCGTCCCGGTCATGCTGCTGACCGCCCGCTCGGGCAACGACGACGTGCTGCGGGGCTTCGAGGCGGGCGCCGACGACTACCTGCCCAAGCCGTTCGACCTCTCCATTCTGCTGGCCCGGCTGGCCGGCCTGCTGCGGCGCCGGCGGTGGCTGCGCGGCGACGCCGCGGCGGGGCAGGCGGAGCTCGACGAGTACCGCTTCGCGGGCGTCACCGTGGATTTCGGCCATCAGGTGCTGCGCCGCGGCCAGTCGGAGCAGCCGCTGACCGTGATGGAGGCGACGCTGCTGCGCTACCTCGTGAGCCGCGCGGGCGAGACCGTGTCGCGCAAGGCGCTCCTCGAGGAGGTCTGGGGCGTGCGGCACGACACCGACACGCGGACCGTGGACAACTTCATCGCCCGCCTGCGGCGCTACATCGAAGCCAGGCCCGCGCACCCCCGCCACCTGCTCACCGTCCGCGGCGTCGGCTACCGCTTCGTCGACAACCCCGACGCATCGGGTTCCTAGGCGGAAGTTGCAGCGCCTCCGCCGAGCGCGGTGGCGAGCTGCTGGGCGGTGGACTGCTGCGGGCCGTCCACGATGAGCTGGCCGCAGGCGGCGCGGATGTCGCGGCCGCGGCTCTTGCGGACCGTGACGGTCGCGCCGTGCGCGGCGAGGGTGCGGGCGAAGCGGTCGATCTGGCCGTCGGACGGCCGCCGGTACGGGACGCCCGGCGCCTCGTTGAGCGGAATCACGTTGACCTTCGAGCGCATGCCCGCCAGCCGGCGCGCCAGCCGGCGAGCGTCGGCCGGCGCATCGTTGACGCC
Source organism: Vicinamibacterales bacterium (assembly GCA_965214845.1). GTDB lineage: Bacteria > Acidobacteriota > Vicinamibacteria > Vicinamibacterales > UBA8438 > JAAXGX01. The sequence continues at coordinate 3,231,930 of CBDCCO010000007.1, read as the reverse complement.
GGCCAGCAGGACGTACTCGAACGTGATGCGGCGCCGGCGCGCGACGGGGAAGCGGCGGCAGGCCGCGAGCAGGGCGTCGAGGCCGTGCCTCCGGTTGATCGGCACGAGCTCGTTGCGCAGCTCGTCCGTGGCGGCGTGCAGCGAGACGGCCAGGTTGGGCATCAGCGGCTCGCCGGCCAGGCGCTCCAGCGCGGGCAGCACGCCCACCGTGGACAGGGTGATGCGCTGCGGGCGCATGGCGAGGCCGTGCGGATCCGTCAGGATGCGCAGCGCCTTCATGGTCGCGTCGTAGTTGTGCAGCGGCTCGCCCATGCCCATCAGCACCACGTTGAACGCGGCGCCGGCCAGCTCGAACCGCCGCGACAGCACGCGCACCTGGGCGGCGATCTCCCCGGCCGACAGATGGCGCGCCAGTCCCATCCTGCCGGTGAGGCAGAAGCCGCACTGCATGGCGCACCCCACCTGGGTCGAGACGCAGAACGTCATGCGGGGCGTGTCGGGGATGAACACGGCCTCCACGCGCAGGCCGTCGGCGAGGCGCAGGAGCAGCTTGGCGGTGCCGTCGGCGGACCGGTCGGCGCGCAGCACGGTCGGCGTCGAGCAGGCGCAGTCGCCGGCCAGGGTGGCGCGCAGGGCCGCCGGCAGGTCGGTCATCCGCTCGAAGTCGGTCACGCCCCGGCGGTAGATCCAGCGCGCAATCTGGCGGGCGTTGAACGGCTGGCCGCCGCGCGCGACGACCGCGGCGGTCAGCTCCGTCGGCTCGAGCTCGGCTAGGTCCAGGGTGGCGGCACTCATGGCGGGACGGCGCCTGCGGGGCGGGCGCCCGGACGGCGCCTGGATGGTAACATGTACCGCGCTCGCGGCCAGGACGGGGGCGCGGGCCGGCGGGGCCTCCCGAAGGTGCTCTCTCGAACATGATCTCGCGCGACGTCTACGACAACGGGCTCTGTCTGCTGACCGAGTCGATGCCGGACGTGCGTTCGGTCAGCCTCGGCGTGTGGCTGACGCGCGGGTCGCGGCACGAGGGCGGTGCCGCGGCGGGGATGGCCCATTTCGCCGAGCACATGGTCTTCAAGGGCACGACCACCCGCACGGCCGAGGACATCGCCCAGGAGGTCGATTCGATGGGCGGTCAGCTCGACGCCTTCACGGCCAAGGAGTGCACGAGCTACTACGTCAAGGTGCTCGACGAGCACCTGCCGCGCGCCGTCGATCTGCTGGCGGATCTGCTGTTGCGGCCGGCGTTCCGGGCGGACGACATCGACCGCGAGAAGAAGGTGATCCTCGAGGAGATCAAGATGGTCGAGGACATGCCCGACGATCTCGTCCACGAGCTGTTCACGAGCAGCTTCTGGCCCGATCATCCGCTCGGGCGGTCCATCCTCGGCTCGCCGGCCTCGGTCGGCGGCATCACCGGCGCGGCGCTGCGGGCCTTCTTCGAGCGGGCCTACACGGCCGGCAACCTGGTCGTCGCGGTCGCCGGCAATCTCGAGCACGCAGCGGTCCGGGACCTGATCGGCGCGGCGTTCGGCGGTCTCCCGGCCGCGGCCGGGCCGGCGGAAGAGACGCCGCCGGCCGCCAGTCCGAGCGTGCTGTTCCGCGGCAAGGAGATCGAGCAGAGCCACCTGTGCCTCGGCACGCAGGGCTACGCGCAGGCGCACGCGGACCGCTACTCGAGCTACGTGCTCAACACCGTGCTCGGCGGCTCGATGAGCTCGCGGCTGTTTCAGAACATCCGGGAGAAGCGCGGGCTGGCCTACGCGGTCAGCAGCGGCCTCGAGTCGTACCGCGACGTCGGGATGCTGACCATCTATGCCGGGTGCGACGCGGCCGCGGTGCCCGAGGTCGTCGATCTCGTCGTCGCCGAGCTGCGGGATCTGCGTGACCGGCCGCTGGCGGCCGCCGAGCTCAAGCGCGCCAAGGATCACCTGAAGGGCAATCTGGTCCTCGGGCTCGAGAGCACCGGGAACCGGATGTCGCAGCTCGCGCGCTCGGAGATCTACTTCGGCCGCCAGATCGATCAGGCGGAGCATCTGGAGCGTCTGGACGCCGTCACGCCCGGCGACGTGCAGCGCGTGGCGGCGGACCTGTTCTCGAACGGCGGCTTCGCGGCGACGGTCGTCGGGCCGGAGGGCGGGTCCGCACCCACCGCGGGCCAGCTCGACATCGGCTAGCAGGGGGGTGGCCGACATCCGTCTGACGGTGCTCGGCAGCGGCAGCGCGGGCAACGCGACGCTGCTCGCGCACGGCGATGCCCGCGTGCTGATCGACGCCGGGCTGAGCTACCGGGAGGTGGCGCGGAGGTTGGCGCTGGTTGGCACGGAGCCGGCTGCCATCGATGCGATCATGATTACCCATGCGCACGGCGACCACACCCGCGGCGCGCGGCTGCTGGCACGGCGCCCCGCCGTGCCCGTCTACTCGACCGCGGCGGTGCGCGACGAATGGGACGTGAGCGGGTTGCCGGTCTGGCGCGAGCTGGCGCCGCCCCGGCCGCTGGCGCTGGGCGGGCTGCGCTTCGTGCCGTTCACGGTGCCGCACGACGCGTCGCAGACCGTGGCGTTCCGCATCGACACGCCGGCCGGCGCGGTCGGCTTCGCCACCGACGTCGGCACCGTCACCCCCGAGCTGATCGAGCGCTTCGAGGACTGCCGGCTGCTCGTCATCGAGTCGAACCACGCGGACGAGCTGCTGCGCATGAGCCCGTACGACGCCGCCACGCGCGCGCGCATCGCCAGCGACGCGGGCCACCTGTCCAACGAAGCGCTGGCCGCGTACATCCGCGGCGGGCTGGGGCCGGACGTGCGCTGCATCGTGCTGATGCACCTCAGCCGCGTGAACAACGTGCCGGAGATCGCCGAGCAGACCTGCCGCGACGCCCTGGCCGCGCGCGGCCGCACGGACGTACGGGTCGTCGTGACGCGCCAGGACCGTGTCGCCCCGACCGTCGACCTGCACGCTTGGCCCCCGCCGGAGCGCCACGACGCCCGCGCGGTCGGGCTCCCGGCCGACAAGGCCCGGCACGCGAGCCTGTTCGACAACCTGTGAGTGAACGGCAACGTGAGCGGCAGGTGGCGGACGACGAGCACCCGGAGAGATGTTCGGCCTGCAGGGCGCAACGCCGCAGCCCGGTTGTGACGACGTGCGCGAGCGAATGACGACATGGCCAGGCCAGCGAGGGGGACGGCGAGCACACGAGCAGCCGTCCCCGACGCGCACACAGTGCGCCTCGGCGGCGCGGCGCGGGGCGAAGGGGTCCCCGCTAGCGCCGCCGGGGGCTTGGGGCGCAGCCCCATCTGAATCATGATTCCCCGCTACACCCCCCCCGAGATGGGGCGCATCTGGACCGATCAGCGGCGCTACGAGACCTGGTTGCGCGTCGAGACGGTGGCGGCCGAGGTGATGGCCGAGCACGGCCTGATCCCGGCCGAGGCGGCCCGCGACATCCGTGAGAAGGGCGCCGTGGACGCGGCGCGGGTCGAGGCGATCGAGGAGACGACGCGGCACGACATCATCGCGTTCACCACCGCGGTGGCCGAGCGCGTCGGGCCGTCGGCGCGCTGGCTGCACTTCGGCCTGACCTCGTCGGACGTCGTCGACACGGCCCTGGCGCTCCAGCTCCGCGAGGCCTGCAACCTGCTGCTGGAGGACGTCGACCACCTCGCGGACGCCATCCGCGACCGCGCCGCCGAGCATCGCCGTACGCCGATGATCGGACGCACCCACGGCGTGCATGCCGAGCCGATCACCTTCGGCCTGAAGCTGGCGCTCTGGTTCGAGGAGCTGCAGCGCGACCGGGACCGGCTGCTGCGCGCGCGCGACGTCGTCAGCGTCGGCCAGGTCTCGGGCGCGGTCGGCACCTACGCGCACCTCGAGCCCGTCATCGAGCGGGAGGTCTGCGCGCGGCTGGCGCTCGATCCGCCGCGCGTGACGTCGCAGATCATCCAGCGCGACCGGCACGCGGAGCTGGCGGCGGCGCTCGCCATCACCGGCGCCTCGCTGGAGAAGTTCGCGCTGGAGGTGCGCGGCCTGCAGAAGACCGAGATCGGCGAGGTCGAGGAGCCGTTCGCCAAGGGGCAGAAGGGGTCGTCGGCCATGCCCCACAAGCGCAACCCGATCGGCTGCGAGCAGATCACCGGTCTGGCCCGCCTGCTGCGCGCCAACGCGCTGGCGGCCTTCGACAACGTGGCGCTGTGGCACGAGCGCGACATCTCGCACTCGTCGGTGGAGCGGGTCATCCTGCCCGACAGCTTCTGCGTCCTCGACCACATGCTCCGGCGCTTCGCGCGCATCGTGCGCGGCCTCGTGGTGCATCCGGACCGCATGGCGGAGAATCTGGCCCGGTCCCGGGGCGTGATCTTCTCCGGCGCCGTGCTGCTGCAGCTGGCCCAGCGCGGCGTCGCCCGCGAGGAGGCGTACGTGTGGGTGCAGCGCAACGCCATGCGCGCGCACGACGAGGGCCTCGAGTTCCGGGAGCTGCTGCTGAACGACCCGCAGGTCGTGCAGGCGCTGACGCGGGCGGACATCGAGCGGACGTTCGATCTGAGCGTGCAGCTCCGTCACGTGGACACGATCTTCGGCCGCGTGTTCGGCCGGGTCGCCGCCCGCGCGGGAGCGTGAGATGAAGGTCAGGGTGTTCGTGAACCTGAAGCCGTCGATCCTCGATCCGCAGGGCAAGACGATCGCCGAGGCGCTCCACACGCTCGGCTATGCGGCGGTGCGGGATGTGCGGCAGGGGAAGTACTTCGAGCTGGACGTCGACGCCGCGAGCGCCGCCGAGGCCCGGACCCTGGCGGCCGAGGTCGCCGACCGGCTGCTGGCCAATCCGGTGATCGAGAGCTACCGCGTGGAGGTGGACGGGTGACCCGGTTCGCGGTCGTCGTGTTCCCCGGCTCGAACTGCGATCACGACGCCTACCACGCGGTGCGGCACGTGCTCGGTCACGACGCCGCCTTCGTCTGGCACAAGGACGCGAGCCTGGGCGGCGCGGACGTGGTAATCCTGCCCGGCGGGTTCTCGTACGGCGACTATCTGCGCAGCGGCGCGATCGCCCGTTTCTCGCCCATCATGGGCGAGGTGGCCCGCTTCGCGGCCGCCGGCGGCCCTGTGCTCGGCGTCTGCAACGGCTTCCAGGTGCTGCTCGAGGCCGGCCTGCTGCCGGGGGGGATGCGGCGGAACCGGCATCTGAAGTTCATCTGCCAGCACGTGCACGTCCGCGTGGAGCAGGCCGACACGCCGTTCACCTGCAACGCCCGGGCGGGGCAGGTGCTGCGCATCCCGATCGCCCACGGCGACGGCAACTACTACGCCGACGCGGCCACGCTGGCCGCGCTCGAGGCGAACCGGCAGATCGTCTTCCGCTACACGGCGCCGGACGGCGAGCTCGACGAGGCCTGGAACGTGAACGGATCGACCGCCGCCATCGCCGGCCTGTGCAGCACGGGGCGCAACGTGGTCGGCCTGATGCCCCACCCCGAGCGGGCCTGCGAGAGCGCGCTCGGCAGCGCCGACGGCCTGGTCGTGCTCGAATCCGCGGTGGCGGCGCTGGCCGCCGGCGCCCCCGCCAGCGGACGCCGGGGGCTCGGGGCGCGGCCCCCTGTGAGGGAAGCAGAGTCGCCGACTCCGCAAGGCGCGAACAGCGCGCCTCGGCCGGCCCGGCCAGCGGACGCCGGGGGCTCGGGCGCAGCCCGTGTGATGGAAGCAGAGTCGCAGACTCTGCAAGGCGCGCACGGCGCGCCTCGGCGGGAGCGGCGCGGGGCGCAGGGGCCCCCGCAAGCGGACGCCGGGGGTTTGGGGCGCAGCCCCATCTGACTAATGCTGGACGAGGCCACCATCGCGGCGCACGGCCTGACCGGCGACGAGTACCGCCGGGTGGTCGACATACTGGGCCGCGAGCCGAACCTCACCGAGCTCGGCATCTTCTCGGTCATGTGGTCCGAGCACTGCAGCTACAAGAGCTCCCGCCGCCATCTGCGCAAGCTGCCGACTGCCGGCGCGCGGGTGCTGCAGGGGCCGGGCGAGAACGCCGGCGCCATCGACATCGGCGACGGTCTCGCGGCGGTCTTCAAGATCGAGTCGCACAACCACCCGTCGTTCATCGAGCCGTATCAGGGCGCGGCCACGGGGGTCGGCGGCATCATCCGCGACATCTTCACCATGGGGGCGCGCCCGATCGCCCTGCTCGATTCGTTGCGGTTCGGGCCGCCGGGCGATGCGGGCACCCGCCGGCTCGTGGAGGGCGTCGTCGCGGGCATCGCCGGCTACGGGAACAGCATCGGCATTCCGACGGTCGGCGGCGAGCTGGCGTTCGACGAGAGCTATGCGGGGAACCCCCTCGTCAACGTCTTCTGCCTCGGCACGGCCCGGACGGACGCGCTGGTCCGCGGCCGGGCGGAGGGGGTGGGCAACGCGGTCTACTACGTGGGCGCCCGGACGGGACGCGACGGCATCCACGGGGCGACGATGGCCTCGGCCGAGTTCGACGAGACGTCGGCAGAGAAACGGCCCAACGTCCAGGTGGGCGACCCGTTCATGGAGAAGCTGCTGCTCGAGGCCTGCCTGGAAGTGATGCGCACCGACGCGCTGATCGGCATCCAGGACATGGGGGCGGCCGGCCTGACCTGCTCGACCTGCGAGATGGGCTCCCGCGGCGGCGCCGGCATCGAGATCGACGTCCGCCGCGTGCCCCAGCGCGAGACGGGCATGACGCCCTACGAGATCATGCTGTCGGAGTCGCAGGAGCGGATGCTGTTCGTCGTGCGCCGCGGGCGCGAGGCGGAGGTCGAGCGCGTCTTCGAGAAGTGGGATCTGCACGCCGTCCGCATCGGTCAGGTGACGGCCGACGGGTTGCTGCGCGTGCGCGACGGCGGCGCCGTCGTGGCCGAGATCCCGAACCGGGCCCTGGCTGACGACGCGCCGCTCTACGATCGGCCCGTGCGGCCGCCGGCCGACCTCGCCGAGCGCCAGTCGCTCGCTCCCGGGCTGCTGGCCGCCGCGCCCGCGCCGGCCCACGTGTTCCTCGCCCTGCTCGCCTCCCCCCAGGTGGCGAGCAGGCGCTGGGTCTACCGGCAGTACGATCACATGGTGCGGACGAACACGATCGCGCCCGCGGGCATGGGTGCGGGCGTGGTTCGCGTCAAGGGCACGCGGCGGGCGCTGGCGTTCTCGGTGGACGGCAACGGCCGCTACTGCTACCTCGACCCGCGCCAGGGCGCGCGGCTGGCGGTCGCCGAGTCGGCGCGCAACGTGGCCTGCATGGGAGCTCTCCCGGTGGGCGCGACGAACTGCCTGAACTTCGGCAGTCCGGAGCGGCCCGACATCATGTGGCAGTTCGCCGAGGCGGTCGAGGGCATCGCCGAAGCATGCCGCGCGCTGGACATCCCGGTCACCGGCGGCAACGTGAGCCTGTACAACGAGACCGACGGCGAGGCCGTCCACCCGACGCCCGTCCTGGGTGTCGTGGGCGTGATCGAGGACGCGGGACGCACGCTCGGGCGGGTGTTCCGCAAGGCCGGCTCCGTGGTCGTGCTGCTGGGCCCGGGCGGCGCCGAGCTCGGCGGCAGCGAGTATCTGAAGGCCGTGCACGGGCTGGTGCGCGGCAGGCCGCCGGCGCTGGATGCGGATCTCGAGCGTGCCCTGCAGCGGCTGCTCGTGGATGCGGCCGCGGACGGGGTGCTCGAGTCGGCGCACGACTGCGCGGAGGGCGGCGTCGCGGTCACGCTGGCCGAGTGCTGCTTCGACGGCGGCGGGGGGGTGGACGTGGCGCTGCCGGCGCAGGCGCTCGACGGGCCGGCGGGCGTCGCGCTGGCCGGGACGCTGTTCGGCGAGACCGCCTCGCGCGTTGTCGTGTCGCTGGCGGAGAGCCGCGCCGGGGACCTGCTGGCCCGCGCCGCGGCGGCCGGCGTGCCGGCGCGAGCGATCGGGCGTACCGGGGGTACCCGTTGCCGCATCGCGGTCGACGGTGCGCCGGTCATCGACGTGCCGGTCGCGGAGGCCGAGCAGGCCTGGGCAAACGGGTTGTCACGCTGCTTCGGGCCCGAGGCGGCCCGCAAGTGCCAGGAGTCTGCGCCGTAGAAACGGCGTAGACTCCTGCAGGGTTGGTTGGGCGCCGAGCGCGCCTCGGCGGGAGCGGCGCGGGGCGCAGCCCCGTCTGATTGAAGCTACCGAGCGCCATGGACAGAGACAAGTTCAGGGACGAGTGCGGCGTCTTCGGAATCTACGGCCACGACGAGGCGTCCCATATGACCTACCTGGGGTTGTATGCGCTGCAGCACCGGGGCCAGGAGAGCGCCGGCATCGCGGCGGTGCGCGACGGGCGCGTGCAGCTGTCGCGCGCCATGGGGCACGTCAGCGACGTGTTCGACGAGGACGTCCTGCAGGGGCTGGCCGGGCGGTCGGCCATCGGACACGTCCGCTACTCCACCTTCGGCGACAGCCGGATCGTCAACGCGCAACCGATCCTGATCGAGTGCTCGCACGGGCAGATCGCGCTCTGCCACAACGGCAACCTGGTCAACGCGCCGGAGCTGCGCGCGGAGCTGGTGCGCCGGGGCTCGATCTTCCAGACCAACAGCGACACCGAGGTCATCCTGCATCTCTACGCGCGCTCGACCGCGGCGACCGCCGAGGATGCCATGGTGGAGTCGGTCTCGCGCGTGGCCGGGGCCTTCTCGCTAGTCACGCTGACCCCGGACAATCTCGTGGCCGTCCGCGACCCGCACGGGTTCCGGCCGCTCGCTCTCGGCCGTCTGGGCGAAGCCCACGTCGTCTGCTCGGAGACGTGCGCCATGGATCTGATCGGCGCGACGTACGTGCGCGACGTCGAGCCGGGCGAGGTGCTGGTGATCGGCCGCGACGGGCTCCGGTCGTACCGGCCGTTTCCGGCGGTGACGCCCGCCCACTGCGTGTTCGAGCACGTCTACTTCGCCCGTCCGGACAGCTACGTGTTCGGCCAGAGCGTCAACGAGGTGCGCACCAACCTGGGGCGCCTGCTGGCCAGCGAGTCGGCGGTGCCGGCGGATGTCGTCGTGCCGATTCCGGATTCCGGCCTCTGCGCCGCCGCGGGCTACGCCGAGACCGCCGGCATTCCGCTCCGCATGGGGCTGATTCGCAACCATTACGTGGGCCGCACGTTCATCCAGCCCCATCAGTCCATTCGCGGGCTCAAGGTCAAGGTCAAGCTCAACACCGTGCGCAGCATCATCGAGGGCAAGCGCGTGATCCTCGTCGACGACTCCATCGTGCGCGGCACGACCAGCCGCAAGATCGTGGGCATGATCAAGGCCGCCGGCGCGCGCGAGGTGCACATGCGGATCAGTTGTCCGCCCACGGTCTCGCCCTGCTACTACGGGATCGACACGCCGCACCCGAACGAGCTGATCGCGGCCCGGCACCCCGTAAGCGAGATCCGCGACTTCCTCGGCGCGGACACGCTCTCGTACCTCAGCCTCGACGGCCTGCGGGAAGCGGTCGGCGCCAGTCATCCCAACTACTGCTACGCGTGCTACACGCGGGAGTACCGGGTCGCTCCGCCGTCGGACAGCGACGCGTACATGCAGATGGTGCTGAAGCTCCCCGAGGGCGGCCGCTCTTCGCAGCCATGACGAGCCCGTGCGCGGCCTGTCGCTTCCCGCTCGCCCTGCTGCTGGTGGTCGTCAGCGTCGCCGGAGGTGCCGCCCAGACGCCGCCGGAGCGGCTCCGGCAGGCGATCGATCGGCTCGGCGATTTCGACTACACCGTGCGCATGGAGGCGTCGCGGACGGTGCGGCGGGCGGATCCCGGGCTCGCGGGGCCCCTGCTGCGCGCGGCCCTGCAGGGGCACGCGGACAGCTACGTGCAGTTTCGCGCACTGGTCCTGCTCTACGGTGTCGCGGCCCCGGAGACCGCCGCGGCCATGGAGGCGTCGCTCGCGTCGCCCAACGACCGGGTCCGGGCTGCCGCGTACGGCTACTTCGAGAACCATCCGGATGCGGCGGTCGCGCCGCGCCTGCTCGCGGCGCTCGAGCGCGAGACCTCCGAGTTCGTGCGGCCGGCGCTGGTGCGCGCCCTGGCGGCGCACGACGACGACGCGGCCGTTCGCGACCGCCTGGTGCGCGACGTCGACCGCGGCCAGACCTACTTTCGCGCGGTGGTCATCGAGGCGCTCGGGGACCACGGCGCCGGGTACGCCGTCGACGCGCTGCAGGCCGTGGCCGCCGCGCAGGGGTCGTTGCAGGACGACGCGCTGCTGGCGCTGGGCAAGATCGGCGACCGGCGCGCCGCCGGCGTCATCGCCGCCGCGCGCGCGGGCGTGCCGGACGTGCTGCAGCCCGTCGTGTCGGCGGCCGCCTGCCTGTTGCAGATCGACTGCGACACGCAGGTGCCGTACATCATCGAGGCGCTGCGCTACGGGGCGCGGACAGCCGGCGCCGACGGCCGGCCGCTGCTGCGGAACGCGGCCTCCGGGCTCGCCGCGCTCGCCGCCGCGGGCGATGGCCCGGCGCTCGACGCCCTGTTCGACACCGGCCTGGCCGCCGGCGCGTCGGCGCAGGCGCCGATCGCGCTGGCGCTCGGCACGGTTGCGCTGCGGCGGCCCGCCGTCGTGCTGCGGGCGCTCCCGGACCGCGCGGCGCCCGCAGCCGAGCTGCTGCTGCTGCGCGACGCATTCGACATGCTGGACGAGGACATGGCGGAGGAACGGTTCCAGTCGCATCTGCGGCGCACGTACTGGGCCGGCGCCGCAGGCTCGGCCGACCGCGCCGCGGCCGAGGCCGCCCTGCGGGTGCTGGAGTTCTAGGGTGGACTATCGCGCGGCGGGGGTCGACATCGACGCGGCGAGCCGGCTCGTGCAGCGCGTGCGCGACCTGGCCAGGCAGACGTTCACGCCGGGCGTGCTCTCCGATATTGGCGCCTTCGGCGGCCTGTTCCAGCCGGAATGGGGCCGCCATCGGCAGCCCGTGCTCGTGGCGAGCGCCGACGGCGTGGGCACCAAGCTGAAGGTTGCGTTCCTGGCGGCGCGGCACGACACGGTCGGCGTGGACCTGGTCAACCACTGTGTCAACGACGTGCTGGTGCAGGGCGCGCGCCCGCTGTTCTTCCTCGACTACCTGGCCACCGGCCGGCTGGCGCCCGACGTCTCGGCCGGCGTCGTGCAGGGGCTGGCCCGGGGCTGCGTCGAGAACGGCTGCGCGCTGCTGGGCGGCGAGACCGCCGAGATGCCCGGCTTCTACGCCGCCGGGGAGTACGACCTCGCCGGCTTCATCGTCGGCATCGTCGACCGCGGGCAGTTGATCGACGGCAGCGGCATTGTCCCCGGCGACCGCCTCATCGGCCTGCCGTCGTCGGGGCTGCACACGAACGGATTCTCGCTCGCGCGGCGCATCGTCTTCGACACGCTGGGCCTGCGGGTGGAGACCCCCGTCGCCGAGCTGGGAAGCCGGATCGGCGACGAGCTGCTGCGCCCCCACCGGTCGTATCTGCGGCCCGTCACGCGGCTGCTGGAGTCGAGCCCGGGGCTGGTCAAGGGGCTGGCGCACATCACGGGCGGCGGCCTGACCGACAACGTGCCGCGGGTGCTGCCGCCGGGCACCGCCGCACGGATCGTTCGCGACTGGCAGGCGCCGCCCGTCTTCGGCTTCCTGCAGCGCGCGGGGAGCGTGCCCGAGGACGAGATGTACCGGACGTTCAACATGGGGATCGGGATGGTCGTGGTGGTGGCGCCCGGGTCCGTGGCGGCGGCCAGGGCCCTGCTGGCGGAGGCCGGCGAGCCCGGCGCGGTGCCGATCGGCACGGTCGTCGAGGGCGACCGGAAGGTCGTCTACGCGCAGGCGTCTGCGCCGTAGAACGGCGCGGACTCCACAAGGCGCGCACAGCGCGCCTCGGCGGTAGCGGCGCGGGGCGAAGGGGTCCCCGCAAGCGGACGCCGGGGGTGCGGGGCGCAGCCCCGTCTGATC